>NZ_FOVG01000001.1 GCF_900115075.1 Candidatus Pantoea varia | reverse complement strand
GTTGATAGGCCGGGTGTGTAAGCGCAGCGATGCGTTGAGCTAACCGGTACTAATGACCCGTGAGGCTTAACCTTACAACGCCAGAGGCGTTTTTGAGAGACACGATTTTCAGCTTTGTTACCGGATATACTGCGCGGCCCCTGCGGCGGCGCGGAGACAGAATTTGCCTGGCGGCTTTAGCGCGGTGGTCCCACCTGACCCCATGCCGAACTCAGAAGTGAAACGCCGTAGCGCCGATGGTAGTGTGGGGTCTCCCCATGCGAGAGTAGGGAACTGCCAGGCATCAAATTCGTTCCTTTTCCCCTGACAAGGAAAGCAACAGGAACAGACGGCGATCAGCCAGTTGCTGAGAGTTGTGAAAGAATCGGTGGAGCGGTAGTTCAGTTGGTTAGAATACCTGCCTGTCACGCAGGGGGTCGCGGGTTCGAGCCCCGTCCGTTCCGCCACTTAATTGGAAAGCCCTGACTTAACGGTCAGGGCTTTTTCCATTGCAGCAAATAAACCAGCCCCTAAGACCTCAGGTGCGCCACGGCTGCTCAGCTGTCCACTCACTGAGAAAATCGATAAAAGCCCGCACACGCTGGCTCACGCCAATATCGCTGTAGTAAACCGCATTGAAGGGCATCTCGACCGGCAGTCGCTGAGCGGCCAGCACTTCCACCAGTGTTCCCTCCGCTATTTCACGATCGATCATATAGTCCGACAGACAGGCAATACCATTACCGGTAAGGCATAACTGCTTAATCGTCTCACCGCTATTCGAAGAAAGAGCCCAGTTGATATCATAGAGTTCGCCGCTTTCACAGGCGACGGGCCAGCGATTAAGTTTTGGAGAGTCATCAAAGCCAAGGCAGTAATGGTTATCCAGTTCAGCGACAGCTTGCGGTATCCCATGCTCACGAAGATAGGCGGGTGAAGCAACCACCTTGCGAAAACTGTTGAACAGCAACCGGGCGCGCAGCGTCGAGTCGGTCAGATTGCCGGCACGAATGGCGATATCGACTTTTCGCTCAATCAGGTTGATGAAACTCTCTGAGGAGATTAAAGAAATAGTCACTTCAGGATAGCGCTGACGGAAGGGCTTAATCATCGGCATCAGCAAATGCAGAATGACCGGTGTGGCGGCATCAACCCGCAGCAGGCCTTTCGGCGCCTGCAGACTTTCGATCAAATCGCTTTCTGCTGTGGTCATCTCCTGCAAAAAACGCTGAACGTGGCGGAAATAGCGTTCACCCTCCTGAGTCAGGGCCAGCTGCCGCGTTGTGCGGGTCAGCAGGGCAATACCCAGCTTGTTCTCCAGCTTTTTAATGGTCCTGCTGACGGCAGAGTTTGCCATCTTCAACTGTTCAGCAGCGCGACTGAAACTCCCACTTTCTACTACGCTGACAAACACTTTTAGTTCGTCAGAAGATGCCTTCATTCTTTCTCCCTGCAGTGACGTGGCCATTCAGTCAGTTTATCGCCGATAATGTTGTGATAACCAGTATAGAGCCCTGGATAATGACAACCTCAATGTCGCCTGCCGATCTGCCTCGTTTTGCTTAGCGAACTTAAAAGGGCTGCTTTATGCTGCAAAAGCGTGATGAATTCTGACATTCACCTGCATCCATTGAAACCCCGGTCTAGAATCCCTATAACAGACAGGTGTTAACTGTATTTTTTGAATCATCAGCCAGGCGGGAAAGTGCGCAAAAAAACTTATGCAATGCGATATGTAGCAGGACAACCAGTGGAACAGATCTTTCCACCTGGCGCGATGCTTCATCTCGGTCAGGCACTGCCTCCCGGCGCGCCATTGCCTGCGCATCCAAACCTCAAAGTCCTGGTATGGAACATCTTCAAGCAGCAACGTGCAGACTGGATGTCGGTACTGGAAGGATTTGGCAAGGATGCGCACCTGGTATTACTGCAGGAGGCGCAGACCACGCCTGAACTGGTGGAGTTTGCGACCAGTAATTATCTGGCTGCCGATCAGGTGCCCGCCTTTGTGCTGCCTCAGCATCCCTCTGGGGTGATGACGCTCGCCTCTGCACATCCGGTCTATTGTTGTCCATTGCGTGAGCGTGAGCCTCTGCTGAGGCTCTCTAAATCGGCACTGGTCACAGCCTATCCTCTGCCGGCCGGTGAAATGCTGATGGTCGTGAACATCCATGCGGTTAACTTCAGCCTGGGTGTCGACGTCTACAGTAAACAGTTGGGGCCAATTGGCGAGCAGATCATGCATCACCAGGGGCCGGTGATTATGGCCGGAGATTTTAATGCCTGGAGCCGTCAGCGTATTAATGCGCTCTACCGATTTGCACAGCGCATGAAGCTGGAAGAGGTGATGTTCACTGCCGACCACCGGCGCAAAGCGTTTGGCCGCCCGCTGGATTTCGTCTTCTATCGCGATCTCAGAGTGAGCGAGGCATCCGTACTGGTGACGCGCGCGTCCGACCATAACCCCTTACTGGTGGAGTTCAGTTCAGGAAGCTAGTCCGATGCATTGAGTGTGCCTGCAGAAGGGAAGTCCGGGGGATGAGTAAACTGTGGCAGATGAATAAAAGAAAAAGGCTGACAATTGTCAGCCTTTTCAACGTATCAGGTATCAGGTGTAGCGTTATTATTCACAAACAGCGTTAAGTTATCGCCGGGTTGAATATCTTTCGCACTGTCCAGAACACTGTTCCAGCGCATCACGTCTTTAATATTGACGCCGTGATGACGGGCAATACTGTCAAGAGAATCACCCTTACGAACACGGTAGGTGATGCTGTTGCCGTTATCGGCCAGTCGGGTGCCGTTCGAACCGATGGTCAGAGTCTGACCCGGTCGGATATCAGCACCGCGCAGGTTGTTTTCCTGCCTCAGTGTCGAGACGCTAACGCCAAGTTTAGAGGCAATACCAGAGAGCGTATCACCACGTCGCACTTTATACCCGCCACTCGCGCTGGCTTTCGCAAGCTGCGTAGGCTGTACCGCTGCGATGTCACCGGAAGCCAGTGAGTTACGCAGTTTCGCGACGTTCGACTTCGGCACCATAATGTAGTGCGGGCCGTTTGGCGCTGTTGCACCGCCTTTGTAGCCGGTATTAAAGCTCTTCAGTTTCGTGAGCGACATACCCGCCATTTCGGCAGCCTGCGTCAGCTGTATCTGCTGACCCACTTCAACGCGTGCCAGAGCACGACTTTCATTAGGTGTCGGCAGTTTGATACCGTAACGCTTGTTATTTTTGAGCAGTTCACTCAGAGCTAACATTTTAGGCACATACACGGTCGTTTCGCGTGGCAGCGATAAGTGCCAGAAGTCAGTCGGCTTACCGCGCGCCTTGTTCTGCTTAATCGCTTTGAGCACACGTCCTTCACCACTGTTGTATGCGGCGATGGTTAATAACCAGTCACCGTCAAACATGGTGTTAAGACGCTGCATCATATCCAGCGCAACTTTCGTGGATGCGACCACATCACGTCGCCCATCGTAATACTGGTTTTGTTTCAAACCATAGTTTCGACCCGTAGCCGCAACAATCTGCCAGATACCAGCGGCATTGGCGGATGATGTTGCATGGGGGTCAAAAGCGCTCTCCACTATGGGTAGCAGTACCAGTTCCATCGGCATTTTACGTTTCTGTATCTGCTCGACTATCCAGTACATGTACGGCTCTGCCCGTAATGTTACATCGTGGAGATAGCTCTTATTTTTTAGAAATTTACTTTTTTGTTCGCGGATTGCCGGGTTTTCCGGAATCCCCATCTTCAACTCGTCACTAATGAAACTCCAGAGATCTGCGTCTGCTGCGAGGCCAGTTCCATCTTCCTGCCAACGCGGCGACAAAAACTCGTCTCCGTACTTTTCATTTTCACCTTGACCAGCTGAAGACAGACTCTGTGCATGCTGTACCGGGATATTGGCATCGTTCCTGGACGCCTGACATCCCACCAGCAAGACTGAGGCGAGTAATATCGCTTTAGCCTTCATATGTGTGTCAATAGTTCGCTTAAAAGACGAGCAACTATACTTGACGACTTTTCACAACACAACCCGAAAAATCAAAAACCGTCTTTCTTCTCGCGTAGAACGGCAAATGTATGCCATACCGGCCCATCAGAAACATTAACGTTTAAAGCGTGTTGCAAATCAATATCTTGCGTGCGCAAAAATAAATTAATAGTCCGTTCGTGCGCCAGTTTTGTTGGCAGACTAATGCCATTTTCAGCGCGTAAGTCCTTAATTTTCTGATATTCGGCCGTTATTTGTGGGTCATGGGGTAGAATAGCCGCAGCAAACTTCAAATTGGATAAAGTATATTCATGCGCACAGCAAACCAGTGTTTCTCCTGGTAGCTGATTAAGCTTTTGAAAAGAATCATACATCTGCTCTGGTGTGCCCTCAAAAAGACGTCCGCAGCCACCCGAAAAGAGGGTGTCGCCACAAAAAAGATAAGGCGCACTGTAATATGAGATATGTCCTAAAGTATGACCAGGCGTGTGGATCACGTCGAAAGTCAGCCCCAGAACCGTGACTTTATCACCTTCACTGACTACCGTTCGGGCCCCTTTGGCCTCGGTTTCCTGGGGGCCGTACACCTCCAGTTGCGGGAAATGCTCACACAGGGTTTTCACTCCGCCGGTATGGTCGTTATGGTGATGAGTCAGCAGAATCGCGACCGGCTCCCAGCCGTTGGACGCCATTTTTTCTAACACCGGTTGGGCTTCGCCAGGATCGACAATCACGCATTTCCCTTCATCATCCGTCAGTGCCCAGATGTAGTTGTCCTGCAACGCAGGAATACTGGTAAGATTCATCATCACCTCTCGCAGGTCGTAGGAAAAGGAAGAGCGTAAAGCATGAAGCCCGCTAAATCACGCCAGATTCTGAACGCACCGCTGTCGTGGCGCGATATGCCGTGGGGAGATTATTTCCGCGACGCGCTAACGCAGCAGCTTCAGCCTTACCTCGGAAAGCTATATGGCTTTCATATGCTTAAGCTTGGCAACCTCAGCGCAGAAATCAACACTGAAAACTGTGCTATTTCACATCAGGTCAATGTGGGCAGCCAGGGTGAGCTGCTACAGGTGCTGGCTGACCCGATGCAACTGCCGTTTGAGTCAAAGTCGATTGATGCCTGTTTACTGGCACATACTCTCGCCTGGAGTCAGGATCCTCACCGGGTATTACGCGAAGTGGACAGGGTGTTAATTGACGATGGCTGGATGATTATCAGCGGCTTTAATCCATTTAGTCTGCTCGGTGTGAGTAAGATAGTACCGGGATTAACCCGCAAAGCGCCGTGGAGCGGACGGATGTTCAGCCAGATGCGGTTGCTCGACTGGCTGGGATTGCTGAATTATGAAGTGGTCTATCGCACCCGATTTCAGGTGCTGCCGTGGCACCGGCAGGGCGGGAAACTGATCAGCGCCCACTTACCGGCGCTGGGCTGTCTGAATATTGTGGTGGCACGTAAGCGCACCTTCCCGCTGCTGCCGACCCGGGCAAAGAAGAGCCTGAGCACCAGCAATATCCGCCAGACGGTCAACGCTACGCGTCAGTTCCGGAAGGCAGAGGATCAGGACTCGGTTTTATAACCGATATCCTCAAAAGCAGGATTTTCAGCCGCGCTGCGGGCCAGAACGTCGCAGCGTTCATTCTCCGGATGTCCGGCATGCCCTTTAACCCACTCCCACTGAATTTTGTGGGTGCTGAGTGCCAGATCGAGACGTTGCCAGAGATCGACATTCTTAACCGGCTTTTTATCTGCGGTTTTCCAGCCACGCTTTTTCCAGTTGTGGATCCAGCTGGTGATGCCCTGACGCACATACTGACTGTCAGTACTGAGTACCACGTCGCACGGCTGGGTCAGCGCTTCAAGCGAGACAATCGCCGCCATCAGTTCCATGCGGTTATTGGTGGTAAGGTGATACCCCGCGCTGAAGGTTTTCTCATGCTGACCGTAGCGTAAAATCGCCCCGTAACCGCCGGGACCGGGATTTCCAAGACAGGATCCATCGGTGAATATTTCTACCTGTTTGCGCATCTCTGGTAGACTTCCTCTCAAAAACGCCAAGTCTGACATAAAACGGGTCTTATGAGCACTGCAAATAACCGCCAGATCGTTCTCGATACTGAAACCACCGGCATGAACATGATCGGGGTACATTATGAGGGGCACCGCATCATTGAGATTGGTGCGGTAGAGGTGATTAACCGTCGCCTGACCGGCAACAATTTCCATATGTATCTCAAGCCCGATCGGCTGGTCGACCCCGAAGCCTTTGGCGTCCACGGTATTGCCGATGAGTTCCTGGCCGACAAGCCCGCTTTTAGCGAAATCGCCGATGAGTTTCTCGACTACATTCGCGGTGCGGAGTTAGTCATCCATAACGCGCCGTTTGATATCGGCTTTATGGATTACGAATTTTCAAAGCTGAACCGCGGCATTGAGAAAACCGAAACCTTCTGCAAAATTACTGACAGCCTGGCGCTGGCACGTCGTATGTTTCCCGGCAAGCGTAACAGCCTTGATGCGCTCTGCTCGCGTTACGAAATAGACAATACCAAACGAACCCTGCACGGCGCACTGCTTGATGCCGAGATTCTGGCTGAAGTCTTCCTGACCATGACCGGCGGTCAGACGTCACTCTCCTTCTTATCTGAAAGCGAAAGCGCCCGTCAGGCTCAGGGAGAGAGTATTCAGCGCATCGTACGTCCCGCCTCTGCACTGCGCGTGGTCACGGCCAGCGAAGAGGAAGTGGTTGCCCATGAGTCCCGTCTGGATCTGGTGATGAAAAAGGGTGGCAGCTGCCTGTGGCGCGGCTGAACGGCCTGTTTTTGTGGATAAAATCAACGCCAAGCTGAAAAAAACAGCAAACGATTCATTCGCCTGGAAAAAGCGTTGACGCCGAAACGGCCTGCCATTACTATGCGCCTCGTTCTCGACGGGGAACAAAGCGCGGAGCGGTAGTTCAGTTGGTTAGAATACCTGCCTGTCACGCAGGGGGTCGCGGGTTCGAGCCCCGTCCGTTCCGCCAATCTCTTTAAAAAAGCCGATTCAGAAATGAATCGGCTTTTTGCTGTCTGCTATTCAGCGACGGCTTGATTCTTCTGCGCCATCCCCTCGCCATGCGTGCGGGTCACATCTTCGGACTCACGATCTTCACGGGCGATAAAGCGATAGCAGCCCGCCGCCAGACCGGCACCAATAAACCAGCTGAAGTTCGCCACCTGATGCAGGGAAGGGATAAAGCTAATCACCAGGCAAATTGCTACCGACGGCAGCAGCGCGCCAATCGCTTTAGGGTTAAAGCCACCGCGATACCAGTAACGACCAGATGGCGTGTCATTAAACAGATCGTCGACCGAGATACGTCCACGTTTTATGAGATAGAAATCGGTCAGCAGAATCCCGAACAGCGGCCCGATAAACGATCCCAGCACATCCAGGGTGTAGTGAATCAGCTCAGGCGACTGGAACAGGTTCCACGGCGTTAACAGCACCGAGCCAACGGCGGCGATCATCCCGCCGGTACGGAAGCTGATTTTCTGCGGTGAACAGTTGGAGAAGTCAAAAGCGGGTGAGACGAAGTTCGCCACGATATTGATGCCGATGGTAGCGGTAATCATGGTCAGCAGGCCAATCGCGACCGCCAGATCGTTGCCGACCATGCTCACGGTTTCGATAGGATCGGTAATCATTTTGCCAAACAGTGACTGGGTACCTGACACAATCACTACGGTCACAACAGAAAACAGCAGGAAGTTAAACGGCAGGCCCCAGCGGTTGCCGCGACGGATCTCGGACATGTTTTTGCCGTAGCGTGAAAAGTCACCAAAGTTCAGCAGCGGCCCGGAGAAGTAAGAGACGACCAGCGCCGTCGCCGTAATCATCTGCCAGGTCTGCTCGCCAGCGGTCAGCGATTTGCTGGCGAGGGTAAAGGAGATACCGTCAAAGCCGGTCTTGTATACAATCCAGCCCGCCAGCGCCACCATCACCACATAGACCGCCGGTCCAGCGACATCAATAAATCGTTTAATGGCGTTCATGCCGTGCCAGAACACCATCGCCTGGAGTAACCACATAATGCCGAAACAGCACCAGCCCAGCAGCGACAGGCCCAGCCAGTGCGGCACGGTCATCGACGTCAGCGAAGGCGCGAACTTCAGCAGCACCAGCATCAGGGCATTCGCCGCCAGATAGGTCTGAATGCCATACCAGGCGAACGCGATCAGCCCGCGAATCACCGCCGGAATATTGGCACCAAACACGCCAAAGGCCTGACGGCAAATCACCGCATAAGGTACACCCGCCATCTGGCTCGGTTTCGCCACCAGATTTGCACAGATTTGCACGATGCAGATCCCGGCGAGCAGGCAGAGCAGCACCTGCCAGCTGGCTAATCCCAGCGTGAAGAAACTGGCGGCCACCACATAGCCACCCATGCTGTGCACATCTGACATCCAGAAGGAAAAAATGTTGTACCACGACCAGTTCTGATCGCGAGTCGGGGCCAGGTCGTCGTTACAGAGCCGTGGGCTATAACGGGCGTTGGCTTCAGAGGCCGTGCTGGCCACCGTTGATTGATTTGGCATGAAACCTGCTCCTGTACCTGAAAGTGAAATGAATAATCTGGTAAGACGGTATTGCAGGATTCAGGCCAGATCTGTTTTCTTGTATACAATATTTATTTTTCACGTATACGATA
Organism: Candidatus Pantoea varia; assembly: GCF_900115075.1. Taxonomy (GTDB): domain Bacteria; phylum Pseudomonadota; class Gammaproteobacteria; order Enterobacterales; family Enterobacteriaceae; genus Pantoea; species Pantoea varia. Next base: position 2,297,869 of record NZ_FOVG01000001.1, on the reverse strand, counting down.
GTGGCACACAGCGAGCGACCGGAGCAGGTAATGACGAGTAAAACAGGGCAGCGAGACGCCACTCATCTGCAGGACAAAGATGAAGGGATTTACCAGGCGTTGATGAACGCCATTGTTGAGCACCAACTGCCGCCGGGCAGTAAATTGCCGGAAGAGGCACTTTCCGGGGTCTTTGGGGTGAGTCGCACCGGCATCCGCAAAGTGCTGCAGCGCCTCGCGGCGGTGCAGATGGTCACCCTGACGCCCAAACGTGGTGCGCAGGTGGCGACACCCGGCGTTGAAGAGGCGCGTGATATTTTCTCAACCCGCAGTTTAATGGAGTGCGCCAATCTGCCTGCGGTACTGGCACATCTGCAGCCTCCGCATCTGGTGGCGCTGGAGCAGCTCATCGCACAGGAGAACCAGGCGCACGCCGATCATGATGGCCCGGCAGCTATCCGGCTTTCCGCGGCGTTTCATATCCAGCTACAGGCGATCTCCGGTAATCAGGTGCTCACTGGTATGGTGACCAGTCTGACTCAGCGCTCCTCGCTGGTGATCGCCGCCTATGGCGCGCCCTGGCAGCGCGGCTGCCGCTGTGACGATCACGCCAATCTGCTCAGGTTACTGCGCGCACGTGCGCTGGAACCGCTGACGCAGGCGCTAGAGCATCACTTTGAGCACATCGTCTCCAGCCTGCACTTTGAGCGCAGCGGAGAAACCCTGCCCGATTTCTCCCGACTGTTTGCCTCAGGCTCTGGAGCCGCCTCATGAGCCTGATTCAGGTTATTAACCCCAACACCAGCCTGGCGATGACCGAAACTATCGCTCAGGCCGCGCGTGCGGTCGCCGCGCCGGGCACCGAAATTCTGGCGGTTTCGCCGTCGCAGGGCGTGCCCTCCATTGAAGGCCACTTCGATGAGGCGATCGCCGCCATCGGCGTGCTGGAGCAGATCAAGCACGGCAGGGAGCAGGGCGTCAGCGGCCACGTGATTGCTTGCTTTGGCGATCCGGGTTTACTGGCAGCACGCGAGCTGGCCAGCGGACCGGTGATTGGCATTGCGGAAGCGGCGATGCACACCGCTACGCTGCTGGCGACGCGTTTCTCCATTGTGACCACGCTGCCGCGCACGCTGGTGATTGCGCGTCATCTGTTGCAGCAGTATGGCTTTACCCATCACTGTGCCGCGCTGCACGCCATCGATCTGCCGGTGCTGGCGCTGGAAGATGGCAGCGGCCTGGCGCAGGAAAAAGTGCGGCAGCGCTGCATTCAGGCGAAACGGGAAGATGGCAGCGGGGCGATTGTGCTGGGCTGTGGCGGGATGGCGACGCTGGCTGCCTCGCTCACCCAGGAGCTGGGCCTGCCGGTAATCGATGGCGTCAGTGCAGCGGTAAAAATGGTCGAGTCGCTGGTGGCGCTTGGCTTTGGCACCAGTAAACATGGCGATCTGGCCTGGCCTTTGCAGAAACCTCTCTCAGGTGCGTTTCAGCATCTAAACTAACGGAACTTTCCCGAATCAAAACAGGTGGAGTGATGACTGACGCTGCAGAGAAGAAAGAGTACAGCTTTAACAAAAACTATCCGCGCGATTTAATCGGTTATGGCGCTCATCCGCCGCACGCCGCCTGGCCCAACAACGCCCGTGTGGCGGTGCAGTTTGTTCTGAACTATGAAGAGGGCGCAGAAAACAGCGTGCTGCATGGCGATGCTGGCTCAGAGCAGTTCCTCTCCGACATCATCGGTGCAGCCAGCTATGCCGATCGGCACATGTCGATGGAGTCTTTGTATGAGTACGGCTCCCGCGCCGGATTCTGGCGCATCCACAATGAATTCCAGAAACGCGGTCTGCCGCTAACCGTGTTTGGCGTGGCGATGGCGCTGGCGCGTCATCCGGAAGTCGTCGAGGCGATCAAACAGGCGGATTACGATGTGGTCAGCCACGGCTGGCGCTGGATCCACTATCAGGGCATGGATGCAAAAACCGAACGTCAGCATATGCAGCAGGCGGTCGATGTGCTGGTGGATCTGTTTGGTAAAGCGCCTACCGGCTGGTACACCGGCCGCGACAGTCCTAACACCCGTCGGCTGGTGGTAGAGCAGGGCGGTTTCAGCTACGACAGTGACTACTACGGCGACGATCTGCCGTTCTGGACCCAGGTTACCTGTCAGGATGGCACGGTGAAACCGCACCTGATTATTCCCTACACCCTGGAGTGCAACGACATGCGCTTTGCCTCTCCGCAGGGCTTTAACACCGCCGAGCAGTTTTTCACCTATCTGCGTGACAGCTTCGATGTGCTGTACGAAGAGGGGGAAACGGCGCCGAAGATGATGTCGATCGGCATGCATTGCCGCCTGCTGGGGCGCCCTGGCAAATTCCGCGCGCTGCAGAACTTCCTCGATCACATCCAGCAGCACGACGACGTCTGGATCTGTACCCGCCAGCAGATTGCTGACCACTGGATCGCGACCCACCCGGCACCGTAAGCCGGTTCCGGCGCTTGCTCCACTCAACCGGGCGAAGCGCCGGATGCCGTCAGCTCATCAGACTGACCTGCGCCGCCACGATGCACCAGCCGTGGGGCATTCGCACCCAGGTCTGCTGCTGACGGCCAATCTTATCGCTGCCGGTACGGGTAAACTCGGTGCTGCAGACCGCATAATCCTCACCAAAAGTGGTAATCACGGTGTTTCGCAGCGTCCGGTTCAGCCCGGCAGAAGGACGCGCGGCACGGAAGGCCCGAATCTCATCAATGCCATACAGATTCTCACCCGCGCCGAGACGCACGGTTCGCGTGTCATGCCAGAACAGCGCATCCAGTTCATCCACGTCATTGCTGACGAGCGCCTGCTCGTAGCGATAAAACTGCGCCGTCACCTCGGTGAGCACCTGCGGTAAATTAATCTCTCTGTTCATCAGGCTCCTGCCATATTCATTTGCGGTATCGTAATGCCCTGTTGTTCCAGTGCCCAGGCGGCGCGTAACACCGCCTCTTCGTTAAACGGCCGGGCGATAAGCTGTAATCCAATCGGCAGGCCACTTCGGGTCGCCAGCGGCACGGTACAGACCGGTAATCCCAGGAAGGAGATCGGCTGCGTCAGCATCCCCATGCTCGCTTTGGCGGGCAGCGATTCACCCTGAATCGTCAGGGTTTGCTGACCGATGGTAATCGCACTGCAGGGAGTCGCCGGAGCGATCAGCACATCGACGCGATCAAACAGCGGTAACACCTGCTGCTGGAAATGGCGGCGGAAACGCTGCGCCTGCACATACCAGGCACCTGGCATCATGGCACCCGCCAGCAGACGCTCGCGTGAGTTCGGTTCAAACTGCTCCGGCATCTGACGCAGGGCAGGCAGATAGTGATTGCCACCCTCGGCGGCGGTCATGATAAACGCCGCAGAGCGGGCCAGCTCCGCGTCCGGCATCAGCACCTCTTCCTGTGCCCCAAGCGCTGCCGCAACCACCGCGACGGCAGCGCGGGCATCCTCATCACACCAGCGGGCAAAAAAACCGCCCAGCACGCCGCAGCGTAATCCTTCGCTGCCCTGTGACAGCCCCGGTAGCGTGGTGGCCAGAGGACGAACGGCCTGAAACGCATCGGCATGGTCTGCGCCCTGTAACAGGTCATACACCAGCGCCAGGTCTTCAACCCGCCGAGCCAGCGGACCGATATGGTCAAGACTGGCGACAAACGGATGACTGCCGCTGCGTGACAGACGGCCAAAGGTTGGCTTGAGACCAAAAATACCGCACAGCGACGCGGGCACCCGAATCGAGCCGTTAGTGTCGGTGCCCAGCGAAAAGTGGACCAGCCCGGCGGCGACGGCAGCCGCAGAACCGCCTGACGAGCCGCCCGCCACGCGACTCAGATCGCGCGGATTGTGTGTCGCACCATAGTGGCTGTTTTCGGTGGTAAAACCATAGGCGTAGGCATCCATGTTCAGCATGCCCGACAGCAGTGCGCCAGCGTGACGCAGTTTCCCGACGGCAAACGCATCTGCCGATGCTGCAGGGCGATCGTGGAACAGGCTGGCACCGGCCAGCGTGCTGTGACCCGCCACATCAAACAGGTTTTTCACCGCATACGGGATGCCCGCCAGCGGAGGCAGAGTTTCGCCACGCTGCCGCTGCGCATCAATCGCACTGGCTTCTTTTAACATGCGCGGCCCGGTTACTTCTGTCCAGGCATTCAGCGCCGGATTGTGCTGCTCAACAGCCTGCAGCGTGCTCTTCGCCACCTCCAGCGCGCTGATCTCACCCTGCTGGATCGCCCGTTGCAGGCTCTGAATTGAAATGTCACCTAATCTCATGCCTGGTATACTCCTGCCACTTCCAGCCGGTCGTCCAGCGGAAACGCCATCAGCGGCGCAGCCATCTCCGCGATGCGCGATAGCTGGATCAGCAGTTCAGCGCGGCGCGCGTCATCCAGTTCCAGTTGCAGGATCTGCTCCATATGGCCGATGTAGCTTGCCCAGTCGTGTTGATTCATGATTCGCTCCTGTTAAAAACCGGCAGCACTGCCGTTACTGCGCGGATCGCTTGCGCCCTCAAACATGCCGTTGCTGTGACGTACAATAGCGCCCGCGTGGCCCACGGATTCGCTGAAGTCCGGCAGCAGCTCCACCTCATGTCCCCAAAGACGCAGCATCAATACCGTTTCGTCGTCAAAACGGCCTTCCAGTTTCAGCGAGTCTGACGATTGCCCCCAGGTACGGCCCAGCAGCCAGCGCGGCGCACTGACCGCCTGTTGTAACGGCAGGCCCTGAACCACATGGCGGGTGAAAATCGCCGCCTGAGTCTGCGGCTGTCCATCTCCGCCCATTGCGCCATACACCATTGTCCGGCCATCTTTCAGCCGTGCGGCGGCAGGATTCAGGGTATGGAACGGCTGCTTGCCGGGCGCCAGCGCCAGCAAATGTTCAGGATCGAGGCTGAATGCCGCCCCACGGTTCTGCCAGGTAATGCCCGTGCCGGGCAACACCACACCGCTGCCAAACTCGTGGTAGATGCTCTGAATAAAGGAGACGGCGAGACCGCTGCTGTCCATCACGCCCATCCAGACCGTATCGCCCGGTCCGCGTCCGTTACCCCAGCCTGCCGCTTCTCCATCGGTGATCTGGCTGGCGAGCGTGGCGAGGTGATCGCTATCCAGCAGCGCCTGCAAATCTTCGGTGACGTGACGCGGATCGGTGATGTGTTTGTCGCGCAGCGCAAAGGCTTTCTTGGTGGCTTCAACGATGCGGTGCACCGTCTGCGCATCATCAGCCTCCGCCATCTCCAGACGATCGGTGATGCCGAGGATCGCCAGCGACACCATGCCCTGCGTCGGCGGGGCGATATTCCAGATGTCGCCTTCGCTGTGGGAGAGATGCAGCGGCGTCGTGCGGCGGGCACGGTGCTGCTGCAGATCGGCCAGCGTGACCGGCATGCCGAGCGTGGCCATCTCATCGGCCATATGGTGAGCCAGCGGGCCACGATAAAAACTGTCGAGTCCCTCTTCGGTGAGCTGGCTCAGAGTGTTAGCCAGGGCGGGCTGGGTAAAACGGCTGCCCGGCTGCGGCACATCGCCATCGGGCATAAAATTGGCGCTGAAGCCGGGCTGATGCTGCAACTCACTGCGGAACGTCGCGGTGGCTGCGCTCTGTGAAGCCGTCACCGGAATGCCGTCGGCGGCGTAGCGAATCGCATCACGCAACAGACGAGCCAGCGGCAGTGGCGGGGTGCCCATCTCCGCAGAGAGCGTCAGTGCCTCCTGCCAGCCGCTGACCGTTCCGGCCACGGTCAGCGCTGCTTTCGGCCCACGATGTGGGATCTTAGGCTGATCGGCATAGAAATCGCGGTGAGCCAGTGAACCGGCTGCGCCGCTGGCGTCGATCGCGACAGGATCGCCGCCGGGCGGCAGAATCAGCCAGAAACCATCGCCGCCCAGTCCATTCATGTGCGGATAGACCACGGCGATAGTCGCGGCAGCGGCGACCATCGCTTCAATGGCATTACCGCCATCACGCAGCACCGCGAGTGCGCTCTCACTCGCCAGATGGTGTGGCGTCACCGCCATCCCCTGCGGGGCCATGTTGCTTTGAATCATCTCTTTCTCGTTATCCGGGTGACAGAACCCATAACAAAGCAAGAGCTGTTCCAGTTTTCACGTCGGGCTGACAAAGCGCCGGTTAACCTGGCGTAAATTGTGCTAGCTTCTGCTGAAACAAAAGTTACAGGACGCCTTATGAAACAGCTTGATGAACGACTCAGAAGTCACTATCCCCAGCTCTCTCCGCAGGAGCAGCGCATTGCCGACTTCGTGTTTGACCACTTCGATGACCTGATCAGCTACAACAGCGCCGAGCTGGCGCGGCTCAGTGGCGTGTCGAAAGCCACGGTCAGTCGGCTGTTTAAGCGACTGGGCTACGAAAAGTACAAGGATATGCGTGATGAGTTACGCATCCTGCGCCAGAGCGGTATGCCGCTGACCGATAATCGTGATGCGGTGCAGGGCAATACCCTGCTGGCGCGCCACTACAAGCAGGAGATGGCAAATCTGACGCAGTGGGTAAACAGCCTGGATGCCCGACACTTTAACGAGGTTATCCAGCAGCTGGCGCAGGCAAAACGCATCTTTATCATCGGCATGCGCAACGCCTATCCGGTGGCACTGCATCTGCGCCAGCAACTGGTGCAGGCGCGTTCGCAGGTGCATATTCTGCCGCAGCCGGGCCAGACGCTGGCTGAGGAGCTGGTGGATATCACGTTGGATGACATGGTGATAGTGATGGCCTTTCGTCGTCGTGCGCGCATCATTCGTCCGCTGATGCAGCAGCTGCAGGCTGCCGGTATCCCGATGCTGGCGCTGTGTGAGCCGCAGGCGCAGACGGTGATTGCGCTGGCGCGCTGGCAGCTCTGTACGCCGCTGGACAGCGTCTCCGCCTTCGACAGTTACAGTGCGGCCATGAGTCTGGTTAACCTGATCGCCAATGCCCTGCTGCATGAAATGCTGGCTCAGGGACGTCAGCGTATTCATCAGATCGCCGACCTTTATCAGCAGTTCGACGAGCTGGAGCACCGTTAACAGGCACCGTTTTGGTGCTTTGCCCCATTTCAGAACACCGCCTCTTCGGCGTAGTCGCCCCGATTACGCCCGAATTCTGCTGAACTCTCTGCCGTTTAAGCCTTTTTTTGTTGCCGCCCGGATTGGCACATTAGTTGCAGATTGCATGTCAAAGAATCTTTTGTTTCACGTTAATCTCACCGGGGTGCATAATGAAAAAAGTTTTAATGGCGGTTGCGACAGCGGCATTACTGATGGCACAAGCGGGAAGCGCGCTGGCCGATCAACTGCAGGATATCCAGAAACGGGGCGTCATCCGTGTCGCCGTGCCGCAGGACTTCCCGCCGTTTGGCTCGGTCGGCACTGACCTGCAGCCGCAGGGTTATGACATCGACACGGCAAAATATCTGGCAAAGCAGATGAAACTTAAGTTGCAGCTGGTGCCGGTCAGCAGCGCCAACCGCGTGCCTTATCTGCAAACCGACAAGGTCGATCTGGTTATCTCCAGCATGGGTAAAAATGCCGAGCGTGAGAAAGTGATCGACTTCACCCGCGCCTATGCGCCGTTCTTCCTGGGCGTGTTTGGTCCGAAAGGCGATGAGATCAAAGCGGCGTCAGCTCTGAGCGGCAAGTCGATTGGCGTCACGCGCGGTGCGGTAGAAGATATGGTGCTCAGCGAAGTCGCCCCGAAAGATGCGCAGGTGAAACGCTACGAAGATAACAACACGACGTTGTCTGCGTATCTCTCTGGTCAGGTGCAGTATGTCGCAACCGGTAACCTGGTCGTCGCCGCTATTGCGCGCCAGAATCCGGCCAAAGCGCCCGTCGCGCAGTTTATGCTGAAAGATTCACCCTGCTTTATCGGCCTGAAGAAAGATGAGCCTGCGCTGAAAGCGAAAGTGAATGCGCTGATTGAGCAGGGCATCAAAGATGGCACCCTGAATAAACTGTCAGAAGAGTGGCTGAAAGCGCCGCTGCCCGCCAACCTCGGCGCCTGAGGACGGATTCATGACCGGGCAACTTAACTTTCCCGCCCTGTGGCCCTACTGGCCGGAGCTGCTCTCCGGTCTGTGGGTCACCATCCAGCTGACGGTGCTGGCGACGACCGGTGGTGTGGCGCTCGGCATTGCGGGCGCGGCGCTGCGCAGTGGCAAACCCAGCTGGATGAGCCGCCTGTGGGGCATCTATGTCGAGCTGATCCGCAATACGCCGTTCGTGGTGCAACTGTTCTTTATCGTTTTCGGTCTGCCTGCGCTGGGGATGAAACTTACCGCTGGCGAGGCGGCGCTGCTGGCGATGCTGATCAACCTGGGTGCCTACAGCACCGAGATTATCCGCGCCGGGATCCAGGTCACACCTAAAGGGCAGTGGGAAGCAGGCCGGGTGCTGGGATTAACCCGCAGCCAGACGTTTCTGCGGGTCGTGCTGCCGCCTGCGTTACAGCGCATTTATCCCGCGCTGGTGAGTCAGTGCATCATCGTGATGCTGGGGTCGTCGGTGGTGTCGCAGGTCTCCTATGAGGAGCTGACCTTCGCCGCTAACCTGATCCAGTCGCGCACCTTCTTAAGTTTTGAGGTCTATCTGGTGACCACGCTGATCTACCTGGCGTTGTCGATTGCGATGCGCCATCTGCTGCTGGCGATTGGCCGTAAATGGTTTGGAGTGCAGCCATCATGATGACGACCTTTACCGACTGGGACATCCTGCGCAACCTGCTGCTGGCGGCGCGCTGGACCCTGTTACTGTCGCTGGTGGCCTTTGTCGGCGGCACGCTGGTGACACTGCCGCTGCTGTTTCTGCGTCTGCTGCAACGTAAGTGGCTGACGCGCGTAATACGCGGTTATACCGCGCTGTTTCAGGGCACGCCGCTGCTGATGCAGCTGTTCCTGGCGTTTTTCGGCGTCGGGCTGTTCGGCATTGATGTCGCGCCCTGGACCGCAGCCTCGCTGGCGCTGACCTTCTACACCAGCGCCTTTCTTATCGATATCTGGTACGGCAGCATCCGCTCCCTGCCAAAAGGGCAGTGGGAAGCGTCGCGCTGCCTCGGCCTGACCTTTGGTCAGACGCTGTGGCGGGTGGTTGCGCCGCAGGCGATCCGCATCGGTATCGCGCCGACGGTGGGATTTGCTGTACAGGTCATCAAGGGCACGGCGCTGGCGTCGATTATCGGGTTCATCGAGCTGACTAAAGCGGGCACCATTCTGAACAACGTGACCTATCAACCGTTTAAAGTCTTTGGGCTGGTGGCGCTGGGCTACTTCCTGATGTGTTATCCGCTGTCACGCTACAGCCAGTATCTGGAGAAAAAATTCAATGCCGCTCATCACCATTAATCAGGTGCAAAAATATTACGGCGATAACCATGTGTTGAAAGGCGTGGATCTGGATATCGACATGGGTGAGGTGATCTCAATCATCGGTCGCAGTGGATCGGGCAAAAGCACGCTGCTGCGCTGCATGAACGGGCTGGAAGGCTATCAGGAGGGCAGCATCAAGCTCGGCGGAATGACGATTACCGATCGCGACTCGCAGGCACGTGAAATCAGCCGCTCGGTCGGGATGGTGTTCCAGAGCTTCAACCTCTTCCCGCACATGACGGCGCTGGAGAACGTCATGCTGGCGCCGCGCCGTGTGCTGAAGAAAAGCGACGCCGAGTGCCGGGCGCTGGCGGCGCAGATGCTGGAGAAGGTCGGGCTGGGCGAGCGTCTCAACTACTATCCTGCCAGCCTCTCTGGCGGTCAGCAGCAGCGCGTGGCGATTGCCCGTGCGCTGGCGATGACGCCGAAAGTTTTACTCTGTGATGAGATCACTTCTGCGCTCGATCCTGAACTGGTGGGTGAAGTACTTAAAGTTCTGGAGCAGCTGGCGTCAGAGGGGATGACGCTGATCCTTGTCACGCATGAAATGAGCTTCGCCCGCGATGTGGGCGATCGTGTGGTCTTTATGCATCAGGGGCGCGTCTGGGAGCAGGGCGACAGTAAGACGCTGTTCGCTCAGCCGCAGTCACCGGAGCTGAAGCAGTTTATCTCTTCGGTTCGCCTCTGATTCTGAAAAAGGAAATGATGATGGATATCAATCAATACCCGCAACTTAACCCGCCACAGCGTCTGCTGATGGGACCGGGACCGATCAATGCCGATCCCCGCGTGCTGCGCGCCATGTCGAGTCAGTTGCTGGGTCAGTACGATCCCGCGATGACCCACTACATGAATGAAGTGATGGCGCTCTATCGCGGCGTGTTCCGCACCGGGAACCGCTGGACGCTGCTGGTTGATGGCACCTCACGTGCCGGTATCGAAGCGATTCTGCTCTCCTCTATCCGCCCTGGCGATAAAGTGCTGGTGCCGGTGTTTGGCCGCTTCGGTCATCTGCTGTGCGAAATTGCCCGCCGCTGTCGTGCGGACGTTCACACCATTGAAGTACCGTGGGGCGAAGTCTTTACCCCCGACCAGATCGAAGATGCGATCAAAAAAGTGCGTCCACGTATGCTGCTCACGGTGCAGGGCGATACCTCGACCACCATGCTGCAGCCGCTTGAGCAGCTGGGGGCGATTTGCAAACAGTATGGCGTGCTGTTCTACACCGATGCCACTGCGTCGCTGGCGGGCAACCCGCTGGAAACGGACGCGTGGGGGCTGGATGCGGTGTCGGCGGGGATGCAGAAATGCCTGGGCGGTCCATCCGGAACCTCGCCAATCACGCTGAGCGCAGAGATGGCAGCGGTGATCCGTAAACGTAAATGCGTTGAGCAGGGGATCCGCACCGAGGCGCATCAGGATGGCGAAGAGGAGATGATCTACTCCAACTATTTTGATCTCGGCATGATCATGGATTACTGGGGGCCGGAGCGGCTTAACCATCACACCGAAGCCACCAGTGCGCTGTTTGGCGCGCGTGAGTGTGCCCGTCTGATCCTGCAGGAGGGCCTGGACAACGGCATCGCCCGTCATAAACTGCATGGTGAAGCGATGCTGAAAGGCATTCAGGGGATGGGGCTGGAGACCTTCGGCGACCTGAAAAACAAGATGAACAACGTGCTGGGCGTGATGATCCCGTCGGGCGTGAATGGCGATCAGGTGCGCAAGCTGATGCTGGAAGATTTCGGCATTGAAATTGGCACTTCGTTTGGCCCGCTGCATGGCAAGGTCTGGCGCATCGGCACTATGGGTTATAACGCACGCAAGGATTGCGTGATGCAGACGCTGTCGGCATTGGAAACGGTGCTGACTTATGTCGGTTATCGCACGCCGCAGGGCGCTGGCGCGCAGGCCGCCTGGGATCATTACGGGAGCCAGGCATGATGATGAGCGCCAGCGAGGCCCAGACCGCTGCACAGCGCGTGATGGCGCGCTGCGATGCGCTGGCAGCGATCAGCGAAACGGCAGAGGGGCTGACCCGCGTTTACCTCTCGCCAGAACATCTGCGCGCTAACGCCTGCGTCGGTGAGTGGATGCAGGCGGCGGGGATGCAGGTGTGGCAGGATGAAGTTGGCAATATCTGTGGGCGCTATGAGGCGGCCGAAGCCGGTGCGCCTGCACTACTACTTGGCTCGCATCTCGACACGGTGCGTAACGCCGGGCGCTACGACGGGATGCTGGGCGTGCTCAGCGCGATTGAAACCGTGCAGTGGCTTAATGAACATCAGCGCCGCTTACCGCTGGCGATTGAGGTGATTGGCTTTGGCGACGAAGAGGGTACCCGATTTGGCATTACGCTGCTCGGCAGTCGCGGTATTACCGGTAGCTGGCCGCAAAGCTGGGTGACGCATCCGGACGGCAACGGCATCACCGTGGCGCAGGCGATGGCGGATGTCGGGCTCGACAGCGAACAGATCCAGGCGGCTACGCGGCGGGTTGAGGATATCGTCGGATATCTTGAGCTGCACATCGAGCAGGGCCCCTGCCTGGAGCAGGAGGATCTGGCGCTGGGTGTGGTCACGGCCATCAACGGTGCACGCCGTCTCAACTGCCGCTTCACCGGAGAAGCGGGCCATGCAGGCACGGTGCCGATGACGCACCGTAAAGATGCGCTGGCCGCCGCCGCCGAGTGGATGGTGTTTATCGAGCAGGCTACCCGTGAGCAGGACCCGCAGCTGGTCGCCACCGTCGGCACGATTAACTGTGCGCCGGGTGCAGTAAATGTGATCCCTGGCGAGGTGTCCCTGTCGCTGGACGTGCGCGGTCCGCTGGATAATCCGCTGGAGACGCTGCTCTCCAGCCTGTTAACTCAGGCTGAGGCGATTGCGCTGCGCCGTGGAATTCGCTTCGAGTCGAATGAATATTATCGCATCGGTGCCACCGCCTGTGACTCCGCGCTGCAACAGGCGCTGAGCCATGCGGTGGAAACGGTACAGGGCCGCAGCCTGTCGCTGCCGAGCGGCGCCGGGCACGACGCCATCGCCATCGCTGAACGCTGGCCGGTCGGCATGTTATTTGTGCGTAACCATCGCGGCATCAGTCACCATCCGGCAGAGTCGGTGGCGGTTGACGATGTGGCATCTGCGCTGCAGGCTTATTTACAGGCGGTCTCGCTGATTGCCGGACGGAGCTGAATATGGAATTAGACGCATTTAATCAGCTGTCGGCTGACGAGGCGCAAGCGGCCATCCGGCACTGTGTGGCGATCCCGCACTGGCAGCAGTCGCTGGTGGCGGCACGGCCTTTTGCCACCACCGGAGCGCTGCTGGCAACCGCCGATGCGCTGGCTCGCCAGTGGCAGCAGCCCGAGCTGGAGGCGGCACTGTCAGCGCACCCCCGCATCGGCGAACGCGCGAACGGCGCGGATAAAGAATCTGTGCTGTCGCGCGGCGAGCAGTCCGCGATGCAGCAGGCCGATCACGCTCTGCAAGAGGCGATGCAAAAGGGGAATCAGGCGTACGAAGCGCGTTTTGGCCGGGTATTTCTGATTCGCGCTAAAGGGCGCAGCGGCGAGCAGATGCTGGCAGAGTTGCAGCGTCGGTTGCAGAATAGCGAGGTTACCGAGCAGCAGGAAGCGCTGGATCAGCTGCGTGAAATTACCCTGTTACGCCTTAAGGAGACGATTCAATGAGTACCGTAACGACCCATATTCTCGATACAGCGCTGGGCAAACCGGCGAGCGGCGTGGCGATTTCACTGGAGCAGAACAGCCCGGAAGGCTGGTTTCCGATTTCACAGGGTGAAACGGACTGCGACGGGCGTCTGAAAGATCTGACGCCTGAGCCGCTGACGCCTGGCCATTACCGTTTGACGGCGGAAATTGGCGACTATTTTGCCGTCGCCGGTCGGGATGCACTCTACGTCAGCGCGCAGATCGATTTTGTCATTGCCGAGGCGGGCAGCCACTTCCACCTGCCATTTCTGATTTCGCCCTGGTCGTGGTCAACCTATCGCGGAAGCTAACCGGTGGCGGTTTACAGCGAAAAGCGGTCCGCATCCTGCCAGGCCGGGAAACGCTCGCGGTAAGCATTGAGCGCGTCCAGTGACAGCCCGGCATCCAGACGGGCGCGCTGATGCGGCTCGCCCGCGCAGAGGATCTCCCCCTGCGGTGAAATAATCTGACTGTCGCCACTGTATTGATGCTGATTGCCGTCACTGCCAACGCGGTTACAGCCTGCCACATAAACCTGATTTTCAATCGCCCGCGCTAACAGCAGCGCCTGCCAGTGCAGTGCACGCGGTGCAGGCCAGTTGGCGACATAGAGCGCCAGATCGTAATCATTGCGGTTGCGCGAGAAGACCGGGAAGCGCAGGTCGTAACAGATTTGCGGCAGAATGCGCCAGCCGCGCCACTCAAACACCTGCCGCTGTTCGCCAGGCAGATAGTGGTGATGCTCGTCCGCCATGCGGAACAGGTGACGCTTATCATACTGATGCAGCGTCCCATCGGGCTCGACCAGCAGGAAACGATTTACCGCGCCGTGTTCTGTCTGGATCGCCGCACTGCCGCCGACCAGGGCATCGGTGCGACGGGCATGCTGATGCAGCCACTCTATGACCGTCTCCTCTGGCAGCGAGCGTTTCGCCGCCTCCATCGCAAACCCGGTAGTAAACATCTCTGGCAGGACAATCAGATCGCGTCCGGTGAGTCCGGCCAGTTGCTCGTCAAAATGGCGCAGGTTGGCCTCGCCATCCATCCAGTTCAGCGTTTCCTGCAATAGCGTGATTTTCAAAGCTGACATAAGCGCTCCGCGGCGGCATCTAACGTCGCCGGCTGTTTGGCAAAACAGAGGCGGATCAGTTTATGGGGAAAGGCATCGGCGCAGAACACCGACAGTGGAATCGCGGCGACGCCGACTTCACGGGTCAGCCACTGGCAGAAACTGACATCATCCAGATCGGAGATGGCGCTGTAATCGACCAGTAAAAAGTAGGTGCCTTCGCAGGGCAGCACCTTAAAGCGGCTGTTGCTGAGCGCCGTCGCCAGCCGATCGCGGCGATCGCGATAAAACGCTGGCAGCTCAAGATAGTGTTCCGGATGCTCACGCAGCATATCGGCGATTGCCAGTTGCGCCGGGGTATTGACCGAGAAGGTCAGGTACTGATGCACTTTGCGCAGTTCAGCGCTGATTGCCGCAGGGGCAATGCAATAGCCCACTTTCCAGCCGGTCATGTGGAAAGTCTTGCCGAACGACGACACTGCGATGGCGCGCTGACGCAGATCAGGATGTGCCAGCACGCTGGCGTGTCCCGCCTCATCGAAGCAGATGTGCTCATAGACTTCGTCGCTCAGCACATAGATTGGGTGCGCAGCAATCGCCTGCCACAGCGCGGTGAAATCGGTCTGCTGCCAGACGGTAGCCGAGGGGTTGTGCGGCGTATTCAGGATCACCAGCCGGGTTTTATCACTCAGCAGCGCAGCAAACGCCTGCCAGTCCACCCGGAAAGCGGGCGGCTGCAGCGTCATGCGCTTCATGACGCCGCCCGACAACTCTACCGCAGGCGCATAACTGTCGTAGCTGGGATCAAAGCAGATGACCTCATCGCCCGGCCGCACCAGCGCGGTAATCGCCGCATAGAGCGCTTCGGTTGCGCCCGCCGTCACCGTAATCTCCGTTTCGACATCCGGACGATAGTCATAAAGCCGCGCGGTTTTCTCGGCAATCGCCTCACGCAACGGCAGCGCACCGGTCATCGGTGCATACTGGTTCGCGCCCTGGCTGACGTGATACGCCAGCCGCTGCTGCAGATAGTCCGGACCGCTAAAATCGGGAAAGCCCTGAGACAAATTGATGGCGTTATGCTGCTGTGCCAGCGCACTCATCTGGCTGAAAATCGTGGTGCCGAGCAAAGGAAGTTTGCTCTCGGGGATCAGGTTGTGCTGCGTCATGATGTCAGGCCTTAAGCGCGAAGATTAATGCGGAGTCACCCGGGGTTTGTGCCACTATAAACAGGATGGTAGTATTTGGCAATCAAGACGCTTAGACGGCTAAATGCGTCATGATCCGCGCGTCAGCGTCGTTGGCAGCGCTTGCTTACCCGAGTCACTTACTCCTGTAAGCTCCCCGGGATAAGCGCGCTAGCCGCCTTGCTGACACACGGATCATTTAGCATTTACATGCGCCTTGTTCCGCGCGACAGCGTTGTTGGCAGCGCTTGCTTAACCGAGTCACTTACTCCTGTAAGCTCCCCGGGATAAGCGCGCTAGCCGCCTTGCTGACACACGGATCATTTAGCATTTACATGCGCCATGTTCCGCGCGTTAGCGTCGTTAGTATTCGCGGTGACGTGTGATTACCCGGGTCTGGCACTACATCCACAAAATTCTGACTACAACAGAACAGCCTGATGCCAGTCGCTCCGCTCCCCGCCTGCTGGTGTACCCACCACGGGGATATCAGGGCTTCTTCGCCTGTTGTCAGGAATGCCTGATAATTGGGCACATAACGGCAGCGTAAAAGGGACATTATGCTTCATTACAGTCAGGCAAAGTCACTGGACGACATCTGCCTTGAGGACATTCCCCACATTATCCACCCGGAAACGGCGGCACGAGATCTTGCAAATACCGCGTTGCCAAACCGCATCATCCAGGAGTGGGATTTGCCGCAGGGCTACACCCTTTTTGTCAGCCGGTATCATAAGTTCCACTGGCAGCGTCCCTGGATGGCATACCGTGACACGCTGGACGACATCAAATCCGGGCAGCTCGTTCTGCTGAGACAAAATATTATCGGCTATGCCAGCTCTGGTGTGCTGACGACATCTGGCGGCCTTGCCGATGACCTGCCTCTGTTACTTCGCTCCCGGCTCAACCACCTCATAGCCTGGCAACTGAAACGCCCTGTATATCACGTGCGCCCTGCTGCACCGATGCAACATGCTCAGGCAGCAAAAACCATCAACAGCAAAGCCGCGGGCCGGCTGTTGGCTGCTGGCGGAATTTATAACGGCAATATCGAGGGATTCAAAAAGATCGCCGGACAGCTCGGCGGCGATGCTCCAGCCGGTTTCGATCAGATCATGGATAACAAAGGTCTGCTCAGACCGGCGCCTCTGTAGCGGCAGGTCTTGCAATGGGTAGGCTGAGAACGGTAAGCGAATTAGAAAATCTGTCTGCGTTATCAAAAGTACCTAAGCCACCTCCATCAGAATTTGTTAATTTTGAAACCAGACAGCTACAGAAAAAATTCAAGCACGCTGTGGATTTCAACCTGTCGGGCACTCCCAATGCCGAAGGATTGAAGTCATATGAACAGACACTCAAAGCGCATATAGATGATCCACTGACACAAAAAATCGCCGGTAAATACCGATGGAATCAGGATGTTAACCACTACTACAATCCTGAAACTAAAATTGATGTAATGACTAAACCTGATGGTAATTTCATCTCTGGATGGAAGTTATCCGAAACTCAAATTTCCGATCTGAAAGGTGAAGGTAATGTCTACTGATCAAAGCGAAGCAGATATGTTAGCCCTAATCGATGCGTTTGTTTCAGGTGCTGTTTCGGCGCCAGAGTTTGAGGAAAAATACTTAAACGCATGGCGTGAACACAGAGATGCTGATACAGCGGATAAACAAAACAAAGATACACAACGTTATTTTGACTCGGTATTCTCAGCTGTTGATTCTTATTGCTCTAATCCTGACCTGATTGACGAAGATGACTTAGATGCTCAGGGCCTGTTTGATTATGTCGTGAGTTTAAGAAAAACCTGGGAAGAGTCACTCCTGGCTTGATGGCCTGGGTGAATTGAACATCACATCCCTGACCGTTACCTGAGCCACCCGGAATCACCTTTCACCGCAAGGAACCTTTATGTCGCAGAGTCTTCCATTAGATCAGCTGGTCACCGCCTGTCACTGGATTGGCGCAAAAGGCTGGGCACCGGCCACCGGCGGGAATATGTCCGTGCGCCGCGATGAACATGTCTGCCTGCTGAGCGAATCAGGCAAAGATAAAGGCACGCTGACGCGGGATGACTTTATCGAGGTCGATATTGCCACCAGCCAGTCGCTTTCTGACCGTAAGCCGTCGGCAGAAACCGGGCTGCACACGATGGTCTATCGCCTCTTCCCCGAGGCGGGCGCGGTGCTGCATACCCACACGGTGAATTCGACGGTGCTGTCGCGGGTAGAGCAGGGCGCGGCGCTGCTGCTGCACGGCTATGAGATGCAGAAATCATTAACCGGCCAGCACACCCATCTGGATACGCTGGCGATTCCCGTATTCGACAACAGCCAGGACATCGCGGCGCTGGCGTCAGAAATCGAAGATTACGCCGCCCGCTTTCCGCTGCGCTACGGCTTCCTGCTGCGCGGCCACGGCTTAACCTGCTGGGGCCGGGATGTCAGCGAAGCGCGCCGTCATCTGGAAGGTCTGGAATTTTTATTTGAATGTGAACGTCAACGCCGCCTGCTGGAGAAAGCATGATTCACGCCATTGTTACTGATATCGAAGGCACTACCAGCGATATCCGCTTTGTACATAACATCCTGTTTCCCTATGCCCGTCAGCATCTGCCGGACTTCCTGCGTGATAATGCGCACCAGCCTGAGGTCGCCGCAGCACTGCAGTCGGTGCGTGAAGAGGCCGGTCAGCCGCAGGCCGATCTGGCCGCCGTGACGGACATTCTGCTGGGCTTTATGGACCAGGATCGCAAATCCACCGGCCTGAAGGCGCTGCAGGGCATGATCTGGCGCGATGGCTACGTGAATGGCAATTTTACCGGTCATCTCTATCCCGACGTGCTGCCTGCGCTGACCCGCTGGAAGGCGCAGGGTATTGAACTGTATGTATATTCCTCCGGCTCGGTTGCGGCGCAGAAATTGTTATTTGGCTACAGCGACGAAGGTGATATTACTGGCCTGTTCAGCGGCTATTTTGACACCCACGTCGGCGCCAAACGCGACGTGGCGGCTTATCGCGCTATCGCCGCTGAAATAGGTCAGCCAGCGGAGCAACTGCTGTTTCTCTCCGATATTCACCAGGAGCTGGATGCCGCCGCAGAGGCAGGCTGGCAGACGTTGCAATTACTGCGTGGCGATGCGGACGACGAGAGCCGCCATCGTCAGGTGACGGATTTTTCCCAGATTAACCCGGAGTCGATTTAGGATGAGCGCACTGACTATTTTTACCGACCGCGAAGCCAGCCAGCCGGTGTGGCATAGCACTGACGCAGAAGCGATTCGTGATCGCCTGAACGCCAAAGGCGTCCGTTTTGAGCGCTGGGAAGCCGATCGCGATTTGGGTGAAAACCCGGATCCCGCAATGGTGATCAACGCCTATCAGCATGCGATCGATCGGCTGGTGGCGGAGAAGGGCTATCAGAGCTGGGACGTGATCAGTATGCGTGCCGATAATCCGCAAAAAAACGTGCTGCGTGAAAAGTTTCTCTCTGAACATACGCACGGCGAAGATGAGGTTCGTTTCTTTGTTGAGGGGGCCGGGCTGTTCTGCCTGCATCTGGATGGCGAGATCCTGCAGATCCTCTGCGAAAAAAACGATCTGATCTCGGTGCCGGCGGGAACGCCGCACTGGTTTGATATGGGATCGTCACCGCACTTCACGGCGATCCGGATTTTCGATAATCAGGAAGGCTGGGTAGCGAACTTTACCGGCGATAAGATTGCGGATGCCTATCCGCGTCTGGCGTAATCTGTCCGCCGAGGGTGTGAGGCGTTTGCGATAAGCGGCAAACGCCTCGCAGAGCGTTACTGCGGCTGGAAGATGCCGTTCTGCACCTGGTCAGGCGTGACTACGCCGGTGTCCAGTACCCAGCCGCTGATCAGGGTGGCGGGCGTGACATCAAACGCCGGGTTATAGACTTTCGCCGCTTCCGGCGCCCACTGTACGCTGCCAAAACTGCCGGCAACGCCCGTCACTTCGCTGGCGGCGCGCTGCTCGATGGGAATCGCTGCGCCGTCCGGACAGCTGCGATCCAGCGTGGTATGCGGGGCCGCGACGTAAAACGGGATCTGATGATAATGGGCCAGCACCGCCAGACTGTAGGTGCCGATCTTATTGGCGACATCACCGTTGGCGGCAATGCGGTCAGCGCCGACCCACACCGCATTCACCTCTCCACGGGCCATCAGGCTGGCGGCCATAGAGTCGGTAATCAGGGTGTAGGGAACCGCCAGCTCGCCCAGTTCCCAGGCGGTTAAGCGGCCACCCTGTAACAGCGGACGGGTTTCATCAACCCAGACATTCTTAATCAGCCCCTGCTGATGGGCGCGGGCAATGACGCCCAGCGCGGTACCGACGCCAGCGGTTGCGAGCCCACCGGTATTGCAGTGAGTCAGCAGTTGGCTGTTGGGTAACACCAGCGTGCAACCCGCATCAGCGATGGCGTCACACAGTTGCTTATCCTCCTGCACCAGCCGCCAGGCTTCCTGAGCCAGCGCAGGAGCAAAGTCCGGCTGAGCCAGCGCCACTTTCATTCGGTCAAGATTGTTCATCAGGTTGACGGCGGTAGGGCGCGCAGCGCGCAGGGTCTCCAGCGCCTGTGCCAGTTCAGCGCGCGGCTGTCCCTGTTCTGCCAGTAGCGCCAGTAGCAATGCAGCGGAGAGGCCGATCAGCGGTGCACCGCGCACCCGCAGCGCATGAATATGTTCAACCAGTTGAGGCACGCTGTGCGCGGGCAGCCAGTTCTTCTGCTGCGGCAGTGCCTGCTGATCCAGAATCCAGAGCTGATTGTCACGAACCTGTAAGCTGGTGGTTTTAAGTGTCTGCATTGTGGGTGAAATCCATGTTGCGTTAATGATGCGTATTGTGCCAACATGCTGAACGGATGTATAGACGTCTGAACGGCTTATTACACCTGAATTACCCCCTTCGAATGATGAGGAACAGGCAATGTCGCAATACCGTACCTTTACTGCTGCTGATGCTGTGGAATATGCCCGACAATTTGGCGGCGTGGACAATCCTGCCGCGCTGAGCAGCGCAGAAGAGATTGGTGATGGCAACCTCAACCTGGTGTTTAAAATTTATGACGATCAGGGCGTCAGTCGCGTCATCGTTAAGCAGGCGCTGCCTTATGTGCGCTGCGTGGGGGAGTCCTGGCCGCTGACGCTGGATCGTGCGCGGCTGGAAGCGCAGACGCTGGTCGAGCACTACAAATATTGTCCGCAGCATACCGTAAAGATCACGCATTATGATGCGGAGCTGGCGGTAATGGTGATGGAAGATCTCTCCAGCCATCGCATCTGGCGCGGCGAGCTGGTGAAAGGCGCTTACTATCCGGAAGCCGCTCAGCAGTTAGGCGACTATCTGGCACAAACCCTGTTCCATACTTCCGATTTCATCCTGCATCCGCATCAGAAAAAAGCGGAAGTGGCGCGTTTCATTAATCCGGAAATGTGTGAAATCACCGAAGATCTTTTCTTCAACGATCCCTACACCCATCATGAGCGCAACAGCTATCCCGAAGCACTTGAACCGCTGGTCGCCAGCCTGCGCAATGATGATGCGCTACGCATTGCGGTGGGCGGTCTTAAGCATCGTTTCTTTGCCCATGCCGAAGCGCTGCTGCATGGGGATATTCACAGCGGCTCGATTTTCGTTGCTGATGGTAGCCTGAAAGCGATTGATGCGGAATTTGGCTATTTTGGTCCCATCGGTTTTGATGTCGGTACTGCGGCAGGAAACCTGCTGATTAACTACTGCGGCCTGCCGGGTCTGCTGCCACCGCGTGAGGCTGCCGATGCACGTGAGCAGCGCCTCAGCGATGTGCATACCCTCTGGACGACCTTTGCTTCAGGCTTCCTGGCGCTGGCGGCAGAAAAAACCCGCGATCAGGCGCTGGCTTATCCAGGCTATGCGGAAGCGTTTCTGCGTAAAGTATGGGCCGATACCATCGGTTACTGCGGGACAGAACTGATTCGCCGCACGGTGGGGATGTCACATGTGGCGGATATGAAGCTGATTGCCGATCCGGCGATGCGTACCGACTGTATCCGTAATGCAATTAACCTGGGACGCACGCTAATTCTGGCGGCCGATCACGTAGAAGATGTGGATGCGCTGATTGCGCGCATCCGTCAGGCAGGATAAAAAAAGCCGACATGATGTCGGCTTTCAGATTCTGGCCCTGCTCCCTGAGCCGGTGCTGCAGGCTAACGCTAACCTTATGCTGCCTCACTCGTCCGTGACGCAGGCTGAGGCGCTTTCTCTGGCACCGGGACGGCCAGTGCCTCCGGCTCAAACTCATCGACGTTAATCGAACGCAGACGACTGGCTTCAGCACGCTGCAGCACGTCAGCCTCTTTAGCATCAATCCAGCCCTGCTCCAGCGCACGCTTCGCCAGCGCGTCCAGTCGGGTAAAGGAGAGGTGCTGCTTCGTCTGTTTGCACAGCCTGTCATGAATCACTTCTGCCGCCATCACATCCTGCAGTGCCTGTTCCAGCTGACCGGCCGGGTTGTGCTCGCTCGGCGTCAGGTACATGCCACGGCCCAGACGGCTGCGTGTAGCTGACGGTTGTTGCAGCATTTTTGCCAGCTGATGATCCAGACGGTCAGACGGAGCAGGGCAGTGATGACCGCCTGCAAAAATCGTCATCCGCAATGCGCCCGCCACCAGACGATTCGGGAAGTTGCGCAGCAGATCGTCGATGGCCACTTCCGCCTGATGCAGCGCATCCTGCACGCCCCAGTGAACCAGCGGCATATCCGCTTCGTTACGGCCTTCATCGTCATAGCGTTTCAGCGTCGCCGAGGCGAGATAAAGCTGACTCAGCACATCGCCCAGACGCGCCGAGATACGCTCGCGACGTTTCAGGCTGCCACCCAGTACCGCCATCGACACATCAGAGAGCAACGCCAGGTTGGCACTGATGCGGTTCAGGTGCTGGTAATAACGGCGAGTGCCATCGCGGGTCGGACTGGCGCTGGTACGTCCGGCGGTTAAGCCCAGCCACAGGCTGCGCATGGTGCTGCTGCCCACGTGACCGATATGGCTGAACAGCGCCTGATCAAAGGCGTTCACATCGTTGCTGGCTGCTGCCGCCATCTCCTGCAGAACATAAGGATGACAGCGAATCGCGCCCTGTCCGAAGATAATCATGCTGCGCGTCAGAATGTTCGCGCCTTCCACGGTAATAGCGATAGGTGCACCCTGATAAGCACGGGCCAGGAAGTTGCTGTTGCCGAGCATAATGCCTTTACCACCGGCAATATCCATGGCGTCGATAATCGCGCGCTGACCGCGATGGGTGCAGTGATATTTAACAATCGCTGACAGCACCGCCGGTTTTTCACCCTGCATAATACCGGCCGTAATCAGCGTGGCCGCCGCATCCATCACATAAGCGTTACCGGCAATGCGCGCCAGCGGCTCTTCAATCCCTTCCATCTTACCGATAGAGACGCGGAACTGACGCCGGATATGGGCATACGCGCCTGTCGCCAGTGCCACGCTTTTCAGGCTGCCGGTCGAGTTCGATGGCAGCGTAATACCGCGGCCCACTGACAGACATTCCACCAGCATCCGCCAGCCCTGACCGGCCATTTCCGGACCGCCGATAATATAGTCAATCGGCACAAAGATATCGTTGCCGCGCGTCGGTCCGTTCTGGAACGGCACGTTAAGCGGGAAGTGGCGATGGCCGATTTCCACGCCGGGCGTGTTGGTCGGGATCAGCGCACAGGTAATGCCAGGATTCTCATTGTCGCTAAGCAGATGGTCCGGGTCGGAGAGTTTAAATGCCAGGCCCAGCACGGTGGCGATCGGTGCCAGCGTAATGTAGCGCTTGTTCCAGGTCAGGCGCATACCCAGCACCTGCTGACCCTTCCATTCACCCATGCAGACAACGCCGGTATCAGGGATCGCCCCGGCATCTGAACCCGCTTCCGGGCTGGTCAGCGCAAAGCAGGGGATCTCGTCGCCGCGTGCCAGCCGGGGTAAATAGTGATTTTTCTGCTCTTCGGTGCCGTAGTGCTGCAGCAGTTCGCCCGGACCCAGTGAGTTAGGCACACCTACGGTAATCGCCAGAATCCCTGAGACGCCCGACAGTTTTTGCAGCACGCAGGCCTGCGCATAAGCGGAGAAATCCAGTCCGCCATACTCTTTCTTGATGATCATCGCGAAGAAACGATGCTCTTTCAGGTAAGCCCAGAGTTCCGGCGGCATATCGGCCAGCTCATGGGTAATCTGGAAATCGTTGGCCATGCGGCACGCTTCTTCAACCGGGCCATCGAGAAAGGCCTGCTCTTCGGCGGTCAGGCGCGGCTGCGGATAGTTGTGCAGCTTCTGCCAGTCCGGTTTGCCCTGGAACAGATCGCCTTCCCACCAGGTGGTGCCCGCATCAATGGCTTCTTTCTCGGTGCGTGACATCGGCGGCATCACCTTCTGAAAGCGCTGAAAGATCGGCGTTGAAAACAGGCTGCGACGCAGCGGCGGCAGGTTAAACGGCAGCAGGATGATCGCCAGCGGCAGCAGCAGCCACGGCGTCCAGAGATGAGCAACAGCCATCGCCGCAGTCCACAGCAACAGGATTGCGCTGCTGAGCCGTAACGACAGGCGGTGATAGAAGAGGGCGCCAATCAGCGCCACCGTGGCAAGTATCGAGACAACCATCATAATGAACAGCTCCAAGTAGTAAGAGGTCTGACCTGTTATGTAGAGAGGTTTAGAGTAGTTGGCCGGATTTATCAATTTGTTTACATCGCAATTACAACCTGCCTCACAAAAACCGTTTTTAGCCCATTTTTGCATCACCTGCGGCAATGATAATTGCCGTCGCTCCCAGCCCGGACATGGCATGACGCTTTGCGCTTAACGGCCATTCCGTTAAACTTGCTGCGATTAACCTCTCCTAAAAAAGGACATCCCTATGTACCAGGACATCATCCGCTCTGAGCTTAATGAAGCTGCTGATACGCTGAATAAATTTCTCAGCGACGACGCCAATATCCATGCGATCCAACGTGCTGCGGTACTGCTGGCTGACAGCTTTAAGGCCGGCGGCAAGGTGCTTTCCTGTGGTAATGGCGGTTCACATTGCGATGCGATGCATTTCGCCGAAGAGCTGACGGGTCGCTACCGTGAAAATCGTCCTGGCTATCCGGCGATTGCCATCTCTGATGTCAGCCATCTCTCCTGCGTCAGTAATGACTTTGGTTATGACTATGTCTTCTCACGTTATGTGGAAGCGGTCGGGCGTCCGGGCGATGTACTGCTGGGCCTCTCAACCTCCGGTAACTCTGCCAACATCATTAAAGCGATAGAAGCTGCCCGTGCGCAGGGGATGAAAGTGATCACCCTGACCGGTAAAGATGGCGGTAAGATGGCAGGGAGTGCCGACATTGAAATCCGGGTGCCACACTTTGGTTATGCCGATCGCATCCAGGAGATCCACATTAAAGTGATCCACATCCTGATGCTGCTGATCGAAAAAGAAATGGTGAAATAACAGCGCTGGCCTCCTGCCTGACGGGAGGCCGCAAAATCAGAGGCGGTGGCTATGTGCGAATTGCTCGGGATGAGCGCCAATGTTCCCACGGATATCTGTTTCAGCTTTACCGGACTGGTTCAGCGTGGCGGTGGAACCGGGCCTCACAAAGATGGCTGGGGCATTACCTTTTACGAAGATAAAGGTTGCCGTACGTTTAAAGATCCGCTGCCGAGCTTTAACTCGCCGATTGCGCGTCTGGTGCAGGAGTATCCGATCAAATCGCATTCGGTGGTGGCGCATATCCGCCAGGCGAATCGCGGTCAGGTGTCGCTGGAAAACACGCACCCGTTTACCCGCGAGCTGTGGGGCCGTAACTGGACCTATGCGCACAACGGTCAGCTCAGGGGGTATCGTCAGCTGGAGACCGGCACATTCCGGCCGGTAGGCGAAACGGACAGCGAGAAGGCGTTTTGCTGGATCCTGCATCAGCTGGCGACACGCTATCCGCGCACGCCGGGCAACTGGCCTACGGTGTTTCGTTTTATCGGTGAGCTGGCTGTAACGTTGCGACAGAAGGGCGTGTTTAACATGCTGCTGTCTGATGGCCGGTATCTGATGGCCTTCTGCTCCACCAACCTGTTCTGGATCACCCGCCGCGCACCGTTCGGCCGGGCGCAGTTACTGGATCAGGATGTGGAGGTCGATTTTCAGCAGCACACCACGCCGCATGACGTGGTGACGGTGATTGCTACGCAGCCACTGACGGCCAATGAAACCTGGCAGCGGATTGCGCCAGGTGAATGGGCGTTATTCTGCCTTGGAGAGCGCCAGGAATGAACGGGAAGCCGCTTCGGGACTGGCTAAAACCGGTGCCGGGCTGCTGTTCATCACATATTTACCGCTGGCGACATTAACCATCGGCGGCTGGTGATATTTAGCAAAGTAAGCGTATCCCGGCTGTAACTGCTGCCAGAAACTGGCATCGCTGGAGTAACGGTGACGCTGCATGTTGCTGTCGGTCATGCGGAACGGATAGATGCTGATGCTGACATCCTGCTGGCCATTACGCAGCGCCGCGTTCACATAAGTAAAAATCTCATCCATATAGGCGTTAGTCATTGCATAGCAGCCGATCGACTTACAGTCGCCATGAATCATCAGATAGTTGCCGCTGTAGCCCTGATTCCGATCGAACTGATTCGGGAAGCCTATGTTGATGGCGCGATAAAAGCGGCTATCCGGCTTCAACTGACTCAGCTTCACGTTGTAAAAACCTTCCGGGCTTTTGAAATCGCCTTCACGGCGTTTCGGGCCAAGGCCACCAGAAAAGTTACAGATGCGGTAGGTATCCAGCAGGCGGTATTCGTTACCGATTTTGCCGTAGAGTTCGAGTGTGCGTTCTTCCTTGAAGATCTGGATATAAACCGGGGTACCCAGTAACTGCTTCTTTAATTCTTTGCTGACCGATACCGTTGAGACGGGGTCGGGTGTCATTGCCATGCTGAGGGCTGGCAGTAAAATCATCGCAAACAGGAGTGCGATTTTGCCCATGCTGTGTATACCTTGAGGTGAAGAGAACATGACGCAAATTGTGCGTCTCTGTTTGCATTATCGGAACTGTCCGCTACCGCAGCGCAACATTAAACATTGTCTGTTTTTTTAGCAAGACGGCGTCAGCCAAATTCGCGATTTACTGAAGGATATTCGGCCACAAATTTGTAAACTTTAATTGTGGGCGCGACAAATATTGCAGTTACCCCTGCCAACTGTATACTTATCCAGTGCTGGAGGGGGTATGCGTAAAATCATTCATGTCGATATGGACTGCTTCTATGCCGCGGTGGAGATGCGTGATAATCCCCAGCTGCGCGACATCCCGATCGCCATTGGTGGCAGTCGCGAACGTCGTGGCGTGATCAGCACCGCTAACTATCCGGCCCGGAAATTTGGCGTGCGCAGCGCAATGCCAACCGGCATGGCCCTGAAATTATGCCCGCATCTGCGTCTGCTGCCAGGACGCTTCGACGCCTATAAAGAAGCCTCCGCACAAATCCGCGACATTTTTACCCGCTACACCCCGCTGATCGAACCACTCTCCCTTGATGAAGCGTATCTGGATGTCACCGACAGCCCGCACTGTCACGGCTCTGCCACGCTGATGGCGCAGGCGATCCGCGCCACCATCTGCCGGGAAACCGGGCTGACCGCTTCAGCGGGCATCGCCCCGATTAAGTTTCTGGCAAAGATCGCCTCTGATCTGAATAAGCCGGACGGACAGTTCGTCATTACCCCGCCGGAGATGGCCGGTTTTCTGCTGACGCTGCCGCTGGCGAAGATCCCCGGCGTTGGTAAGGTCTCGGCCAAAAAGCTGGAAGAGATGGGGCTGGTAACCTGCGGCGACGTGCAGAAGGCCGATCTGGCGCTGCTGCTCAAGCGCTTTGGTAAGTTTGGCCGGGTGCTGTGGGAGCGCAGCAATGGCATTGATGACCGCAGCGTCATCGTGGAGCGTGAGCGAAAATCGCTGGGAGTAGAACGCACGCTGGCGGAAGATATCAGCGATTGGGATGCCTGCCTGGAGATTATCGATTTTCTTTATGCCGAACTGGATCGCCGGCTGACGCAGATCCGACCCGACAAGCAGGTGGCGCGTCAGGGCGTCAAACTCAAGTTCAGTGATTTTCAGCAGACGACCCAGGAGCATATCTGGCCGGTACTGAATAAAGAGGACATGATTGCCATCGCCCGGAAAACCTGGGATGAGCGTCGTGCCGGGCGCGGCGTACGGCTGGTGGGACTGCATGTCACCATGGTGGATCCCCAGCTTGAGCGTCAGCTGCTGCTGGGTCTGTAACGGTCAGCCTCACCCATCGGCCAGGCTGACGCTGGATTACTTCTTATATTTCGCCTCAAGGGTGGCAAACCACGGCGCGACGAAATCCTCGTTGCTGCCCCAGCCCGGAATGATCTTGTTCAGCGACGCGACGTTCACTGCGCCAGGCTGGCTGCTGAGCTGCTGCTGAGAGATCGATGCGGCTTTAAACTGGTAAGTCGCGGGCGTCTCTTCACCGGCAATCTTCTTCGCCACCAGCCGCATATTCACCGCGCCGATAGTTTTAGGATCGACCGCCACCGTCTGTACCCATGGGCTGTTCTTCTGCCGCATCAGCTGCAAATCCTGATTCGAGACATCAATGCTGTAGAGCTTGATCTCGGTTCGGCCATTCTCCTGCAGCGCTTTGTAAGCGCCCTGGCTGAAGGCATCCCACGCACCCCAGATCGCGTCGATTTTGCCTTTCGGGTATTTCGCCAGAATCGCACCAATTTTGTTGGCGGTATCGCCCTGAACATCAGTTGAAACTGCACCAATCGACTCCAGCTGATGAATGCCCGGATTCTCTTTCAGCAGTTTTTCATACACGACCTGACGGCGTTCCATCGGCGGGAAACCGGCGACCCACAGCTTGACGATATTCGCCTTGCCGTTGAAATCATGGATGAGCTGGCCCAGCGACAGCTGCGCCAGTGAAGCGTCATCCTGGGCGGTGACGGTGACGCCCGGAATCGGGCTATCCACCGGCGTATCAAATACTGACAGTTTGATGCCCGCGTCGGCAATGCGCTTCACCAGGCCGCTGGCGTAGGGCGCTTTACCGTGCGACAGCACGATGCCGTCATATTTCTGGCTGATCGCCTGATTCACGAAATCCTGGAAGCGCGCATCGTCGCCGTTGCTCAGGAAGGTGCTGACCTTGAAGCCCAGCTGGCGCCCCTGCTGAATGGCACCAGCAACAAACTGGGTGGTGTTGTCATCGGAGCCGAGGTTGCGGATCACTGCAATACGGATTGGGCCATCATGGCTGGCGATAGCCGCAGGCACCGGGGTGACCGTGTCCGCGAAGGCGGCGCTGGCGTTCAGCAGGCTCAGGGCCAGCAGCGAGAGTGTTATTTTTTGCATTGTTATCAACTCCGGTAAACGCGCCTCAGCGGCGCTGGATATAGGTGATCGCCAGTGCTAAAGCCAGCACCAGCCCTTTAATAATGTCCATGGCGTAATAGGGAACAGAGAGCATCACCAGGCCGTTCTGCAGCACGCCGAGAATAA
This sequence comes from Candidatus Pantoea varia, assembly GCF_900115075.1. Taxonomy (GTDB): domain Bacteria; phylum Pseudomonadota; class Gammaproteobacteria; order Enterobacterales; family Enterobacteriaceae; genus Pantoea; species Pantoea varia. Next base: position 2,268,918 of record NZ_FOVG01000001.1, on the reverse strand, counting down.
CCGCGCCGACCAGCGTGCCCAGCGCATTGGGTTTGCCGGAGCCTGCTAGTGAGAAGCCAATCCACGCTGCCGCGACGGCATCCATCAGGTAGCCGCTACCGGCATTCACCTGCGATGAACCGATACGCGAGGCGAGCAGGATGCCGCCCAGGCCAGCCAGCAGGGAGGCGATCACATACGCCAGCACCCGGTAGCGGGTGGTACGGATGCCGGAGAGGCGCGCCGCTTCCGGATTTCCGCCCAGCGCGTACATCCGCCGACCGTGTTTGGTCAGGGACAGCGCAAGCTGCGCGGCGACGGTGACGACCAGCATAATGATGACGATGGTGGGCACCTGGCCGAGCAGGCCAAACGTGGCCGGAATGGTGCCTTCCGCCATATCACCGCTCGGCAGCACCATGTTCTCGGTGATCGATCCGCCAAAGCTGTAGGTCATCGCCACACCCTGAATCACAAACAGTGTTGCCAGCGTCGCCAGCATGTCGGGGATGCGCAGGATCACAATCAGGAAGGCGTTAAACAGCCCGACCAGGGTGCAGAGTGCCAGGGTGATCAGGATCGCGGTGGTCGTACCGAAGCCGTACCAGACAAACAGCGAAATCACTAACGCATTGGCCAGCGAGGCGGTCGAGCCGACCGACAGATCGAAGCCGCCCACGGTCAGCGAGATCGAGACGCCGATCGCAATCACCGTAACAATGGCAATGGATCGCAGAATATTGATGATGTTATTGGGTTCAAGGAAGCTGTCGGAGGCCAGGCCAAAGGCGGCGATCAGGATTACCACCGTGAGCAACATGCCCCATTTATAGAGAAAGTCGAACAACTGGTGACGCCACGGCGAGGGGGTCAGATTCAGGCTGGTTTCTTTGCTGCTCACGCAGGGGTTCCTCCGGTGGAATAGAGCAAAAGCGTCTCTTCGGTGACGTCGCGTGCAGCCAGCTCGGCCACAATGCGTCCATCCCAGAGCACGCAAATCCGGTCGCATAAGCCGACCAGTTCAGAAAATTCACCCGACGCGTAGATGATGCCTTTACCCTCGCGCGCCAGGTTGTCGATCAGGGTGAACAGTTCGGTTTTGGCTTTGATATCGACGCCTTTGGTTGGCTCATCGAAGATCAGCACGTCAGCGTTGTTGCGCAGCCATTTGCCAATCGCCACCTTCTGCTGGTTGCCGCCGGAAAGGCGTCGCAGTGTCTGTGCCGGGCCAGTGGTGCGCACCTGTAACTGCTGAATAACCTGCTCCGCCCAGCGCCACGCCTGGCGATGCCCGAACAGGCTCCAGCGCGAAAAGCTGTCGTCCGCGCTGACGCTGAGGTTCATCGCCACCGACTCATCAATAAAGATCCCCTCTTTACGCCGCTCTTCCGGCACCAGCGCCATGCGTCGACTGACGGAGTCGTGCGGCGAACGGGGCTGCCACGGCTGACCGTGCAGTTCCCCGCGACTGACGCGGCTTTTGCTGGCACCAAACAGCGCTTTACAGAGTTCGGTTTTGCCCGCACCGGCCAGTCCGGCAATCCCCAGAATTTCGCCTTTGTGCAGCCGCAGCGAGATATCCTGCAGCAGTTGCTCATCGTGCAGTCCCTCAACCGCCAGCAGCAGCGGCTGTACCTGCTGTGCACGGCGGGTCGGGAAGATATCGGTCAGCTGATGGCCCAGCATCTTCTCTACGATCTGTTCGCCGCTCAGCGCCGCCATCGGGCCGGTTTCGATCAACCGGCCATCCCGCAGCACCGTCAGCTGGTCGCAGATCGCTTTGAGTTCATGGATGCGGTGAGAGATAAACACCACGCCGATGCCGCTGGCCTTCAGGCGACGTACCACGGCAAACAGCCGCTCGCTTTCATGCTGATCCAGCGGGGCAGTGGGTTCGTCGAGAATCAGGAAGCGGCAGTGATGCGACAGCGCCCGCGCCAGCAGAATTTGCTGTTTCTCCGCCAGGGTGCAGCGCTCCACCAGCCGGTTGACGTCCAGCGCCACGTCGAGCTGAGCCAGCAAGGCCCGCGCCTGACGGCGGATCTCGCCCCAGCGATAGCGGTGGCCTGGCTCTGCCAGCCGATCCAGCAGAATGTTTTCCGCTACGCTGAGTTGCAGCACCAGGGCGACATCGACTTCCTGCTGAACCAGATGGATACCCAGCTGTTTCGCATCGCGCGGCGTGCGGATAGAGACCGGCTCACCGTCCAGCAGGATCTCGCCGCTGTAGTGGCTGTGCGCGCCGGAAAGAATTGCCATCAGCGTGGACTTTCCCGCGCCGTTAGCGCCGGTCAGCGCATGAACCGAATGGCCCTCACTGCGGAAATCCACCGACGATAGCGCGGCAAACCCGCCAAAAGCGATGGAGATGTTACGCATCTCAAGGCAGTTTAACCCTGGCATGTCATTACTCTCCTGAAGAAACACTGGCCGCATTTTTTCCTGAACCTTCAGGCGCGGCAACAGCCGAAAGCGCATAAGCTAGCACGAAATCTTATTAGCCATCCAGACATCTGGACATAATGGCGGCTGTGACCAGCGAAGCGTGGGAACGTGGCGGAATAGTAGGGTAAAGCGCGAAAAAGGCAGCGAATTATGCTGGTGAAAAGTCACAGGCATAAAAAAACCAGGCCGGAGCCTGGTTGACTTTTTTTGTGACAGAATTACTTTTCTGGCACCACATTCAGCAGGGTGGTCAGCAGTTTCCAGTAAAGGCCAACGCTGTCGATGTGAACCTGCTCATCAGGGGAGTGCGGCCCGGTGATGGTCGGCCCAATCGATACCATATCCATATCCGGATAAGGCTTTTTGAACAGACCACACTCCAGACCGGCGTGAATCACCTGAATGTTCGGGGTCTTATCAAACAGTGCGATATAGGTCTGACGGGTCAACGCCATGATGGCGGAGTCCGCATCCGGCTGCCAGCCTGGGTAGCCGCCTTTTGCTTTGGTCTGCGCGCCGGCCAGCTGGCCCAGTGAGGTCAGCATCTGCACCACATAATCGCGGCCGGTGTCGATCAGCGAGCGAATCAGGCAGTTGATCTCTGCGTGATCGTTTTCCATCGTCACCACACCGATATTCAGTGAGGTTTCGACCACGCCTTTCGCCACATCTGAATTGCGGATCACGCCGTTTGGCGTGCTGTTCAGCAGGTTCAGGAAGCGATCGCGGCTGTCAGTGCTCAGGGCATCACCCTGATGCGCCAGCGGCTCGGTGACCAGGGCGATGTTCGGCTCTTTGATGCCATGTTCGTTTTTGATGGCGCTCAGGAACTGTGCCGCCGCTGATTTCAGCGCATCCGCTTTGTGGCTTTCGACCGCAACGGTGGCGAAGGCTTCACGTGGAATTGCATTGCGCAGCGTACCGCCGCTGAAGGCCAGCAGACGCAGATCCAGTTCAGCCGCGTGGGCCGCCAGGAAGCGCGCCAGCAGTTTGTTGGCGTTGCCGAGGCCCATATGAATATCGGCACCAGAGTGACCGCCACGCAGTCCTTTCAGCGTCAGCTTCAGGATCTGGAACTCAGCAGGCACGGCTTCACGGGTCAGCGGCAGGGAGGAGACGAAGTCGATACCGCCTGCACAACCCATGTAGATCTCACCTTCTTCTTCGGAGTCGGTGTTGATCAGGATTTCAGCCTGAAGCCAGTTGGGTTGCAGACCGAAAGCGCCATCCATGCCGGTTTCTTCGGTCATGGTCAGCAGCACTTCCAGCGGGCCATGCGTCAGGCTGTTGTCAGCCAGCACCGCCAGCGCAGAAGCCATACCGATGCCGTTGTCCGCGCCCAGCGTGGTGCCACGCGCTTTCACCCACTCGCCGTCAATCCACGGCTGAATCGGATCTTTGGTGAAGTCATGAACGGTGTCGTTATTTTTCTGCGGCACCATATCCAGATGCGCCTGAAGCGCAACCGGGGTACGGTTTTCCATCCCTACGGTGGCGGGCTTACGAATCAGGATGTTGCCGACCTGATCGCGCTCACACCAGAAGCCTTGCTCTTTAGCCCAGCCAGTGATGTAGTTCGCCAGCGCTTCTTCGTGAAAAGAGGGATGGGGAATGGAGCAGATCTTAGCGAAAATATCCCACAGCGGCTGTGGAGAGAGTTGAGACAATTCAGACACGACAGGTCTCCTGTGTCAGTGTACCGGCGAGGCCGGACATCGCGAGTTTCCAGTGAAAAATCGCCGTCAGAGAATCTGACGAGCCAGGCCTGAGAATATCACTGTTTTTTACCGGGTGCGCTCTCAGACGCGCTAAAAAGCCGCAACCAGTGCGCGGGTGCTGGTTTTTAGTGCGTCAACTCCTTATAATCTCGCGCAACCTTTTCCCCGTTGCACATTTTTACGCCACCTCGGTTGGCTGGGATTTCTATTTATGAGCGAAAAATACGTCGTTACCTGGGACATGCTTCAGATCCATGCCCGCAAACTGGCTCAGCGCCTGCTTCCTGTTGAACAGTGGAAAGGCATTATCGCGGTGAGCCGCGGCGGTCTGGTACCGGCTTCGCTGCTGGCACGTGAACTGGGTATCCGCTACGTTGATACCGTCTGCATCTCCAGCTATGACCACGATCATCAGCGTGAAATGAAAGTCCTGAAGCGCGCAGAAGGCGACGGTGAAGGCTTTATCGTGATCGATGACCTGGTCGATACCGGCGGCACTGCGCAGGCAATCCGCGAGATGTACCCGAAAGCGCGTTTCTGCACCATTTTCGCTAAACCAGCCGGCCGCTCTCTGGTTGATGATTACATCGTCGATATTCCGCAGGATACCTGGATCGAGCAGCCGTGGGATATGGGCGTGGTCTACATCCCGCCGATTGTAAAAAACTGATTGATACACATCAGACAACGCCCGGTTTTCCGGGCGTTGTGCTTTCTGAGCCTCGCACCCCGAATTGCCGTACAGTACACTTAGCCATTGCCGTTCTGTTGCAGGAGAAGTGAGTATGTCGAGCAAAAATCTCAGCGAGGAGCTTTTCAAGCCGCGCTTTAAACATCCTGAAACCTCGTCCCTCGTTCGCCGTCATCATCACGCTACCCCGGATGTCCACTCTGCGCTGGATGGCGACAGCCATCGCGGCTGGTATCGCATGCTGAATAAGCTGATGTGGACGTGGCGTGGCCTGACGCCGCAGGAGATCAGCGAAGTGCTGGCGCGTATCGCTATCAGCAACGTTGAACATACTGATGAGGCGCTGCTCGACACGGTGATCGGTTTCCGCGGTGGCAACTGGCATTTCGAATGGTGTAAGCAGGCGGGTATCTGGCAGCAGAAAGCGCTGGAAGCCACCGAAGACAGTGAGGCGGGCGACTACTGGCTGCACGCGGCGCATCTCTATAGTGTCGCTGCTTACCCCTACATCAAAGGGGATGAGCTGGCCGACCAGGCACAGACGCTGGCGAACCGCGCTTATGAAGAGGCAACGCAACGGTTGCCAGGCGAGCTGAAGCCGCTGACCTTTGCCATCCCTGGCGGCAGCCCGGTCAGCGGCTTTCTGCACATGCCGCCTGACGTGGAAGCCCCTTATCCCACCGTGCTGTTCTGTGGCGCGCTCGACTCGTTACAGAGCGATCACTATCGTCTGTTCCATGACTATCTCGCGCCGCGCGGCATTGCGATGCTGACCATTGATGTGCCGTCCGTGGGTAACTCGGTGAAATGGACGCTGAATCAGGACACCAGTTTCCTGCATCAGCAGGTGCTACGCGATTTGACCAATGTGCCCTGGATCGACCATACCCGCGTGGCGGCGTTTGGTTATCGCTTCGGCGCTAACGTCGCGGTGCGGCTGGCCTATCTGGAATCGCAGCGGCTGCGCGGCGTGGCCTGTCTTGGCCCGATTGTGCATGCGCTGCTGACGCAGACGGCGTTGCAGGATGAGATCCCGGATATGTACATGGATATGCTGGCGAGCCGGCTGGGCATGGCAACCGCCTCCGACAGCGCGCTGCGCACTGAACTCAACCGATATTCGCTTAAAACTCAGGGATTGCTGGGCCGCCGGACACCGACGCCGATGCTGTCGGGTTACTGGCAGAACGATCTCTTCAGCCCGGAAGAGGAGAGCAAGCTGATCGCGAACTCTTCCTCAGACGGTAAAGCGTTGCTGATTCCGGTGAAGCCGATGATGGCCAGTTTTGACAAGGCGCTGAATGAAATTTGCGACTGGCTGGAGAAGCGTTTAAAAAGGTAACTGGCAAAATTTACAGTATTTGCTACAACTAGTAGCGGAATTCTTCCGGGCGGTCGCTAAGCGAAACCTGACGTTATCTTGCCCCTGCGGCGCGACGTCGCGCTGGCCGCCCGGAAAATCAAGACTGTATAGCGGTCAAAACCTATGGAGAATCAGCATGACGTTACCAAGTGGTCATCCCCGCAGTCGACTGCTTAAGCGCTTTACGGAGCTTGGGCCTTATATTCGCGATGGGAAATGTAGCGAAACCCGGTTCTTCTTCGACTGCCTGGCTGCCTGCATCAATGTGAAACCTGCACCGGAACTGCGTGAGTTCTGGGGCTGGTGGATGGAGCTGGAAGCGCAGGCTGACCATTTTACCTATGTCTACCATATCGGTTTGTTCGATAAAGAGGGTGACTGGTCGGTGGCAACCATTAAAGGCAAAGAGAACACGGCGCGCGTGGAAGAGACCTTACGAAATTTCCATACCCGTCTGAAAGCGATGCTGAAGGAGTTCGAGCTGGATTTGATCCCAGCCAGCGACTTCGATGAGAAGCCGGTAAAGCTGAGCGCCTGATAGGGGGTTCGGTTAAAAAAGGCGTAAAAAGGGCGAGTGGAAACACTCGCCCTTTTTTACTTTTACGCTCACAAATTCTGTAGCTTATGCTGTGTGGCATAAGCCTGAAATCAGAACTGGTAAGTCACACCCATCGCGACGATGTCATCGTTGTTAAGCGACAGCGCGTTGTCGTCATCCAGCTGGTTGATTTTGTAATCAACAAAGGCTGACATGTTTTTGTTGAAGTAGTAGGTCGCGCCTACATCGATATATTTCACCAGATCCGCATCGCCGATACCGTTTTCGATATCTTTGCCCTTGGTCTGTACGTAGCCGATTGACGGACGCAGGCCGAAATCAAACTGATACTGCGCAACCAGTTCGATGTTCTGCGCTTTGTTGGCTGCGCCCGCGACGGCAGCACCAGTATTACGGTTGGTGCCACTGATTGGCGTCATGTTGCGGGTATCGGTATAGATTGCGGCCAGGTAGACGCTGTTGGCATCATACTTCACGCCTGCGCCCCAGGAATCCGCACGGTCACCGCCGCCGTAGGCGCGTGCCTGCTGTTGGTTGGTACGGTCAGATGAGGTGATGGCACTCATCAGGCTCACACCTGAATCACCCAAGGCATAGCCGAGTGAGGCGCCGTAACCGTCACCATTCTGACGGTTAATGTCAGTACGGGTGTTGGTGCTGGTAGCGTCATTTTTGCCCTGGTACTGCAGCGCAAACTTCAGGCCATCGACCAGACCAAAGAAGTTGTTGTTGCGGTAAGTCGCGACGCCGGTGGCGCGCTGGGTCATGAAGTTATCAGAACGGGCTGTACCGTCACCGCCGAATTCCGGGAACACGTCGGTCCAGGCTTCCACGTCATACAGCACGCCGTAGTTGCGACCATAATCTACCGAACCGTACTGAGAGAATTTCAGACCGGCAAAACCAAGACGGGTTTTGTTGCCGTTGTTGGCGTCACTGCCTTCGGAGTTGTTAACGTTGTACTGATACTCCCACTGACCGTAACCGGTCATCAGGTCGTTAATCTGTGTCTGGCCCTTAAAGCCGATACGGGTATAGGACTTGTCTCCATCCTGGCTGGCATTATCGCTGATGTAGTGCTCAGCTTTAACTTTGCCGTATAAGTCCAGTTTGTTGCCATCTTTGTTATAGATTTCGGCAGCCTGCGCGGCAGAAGCCAGCGTCAGCGTGGAGAGGAGCAGTGCCAGTGTGCTTTTCTTCATTTGCTATCAATCCCAATGTGAACGCCGTAAATAAATGAAAGTTTTTGTAAAACACGGACTTTTTACCCGTCAGCGATGAACTTTTTATGACACTTTTCGTGATTTCTTGTTAAGGCTGAACTTTTGGTCTACGCCCTTGTCCGCGTAATTTCGTGCTTTTCCCCCGCTGGCTGTTGGCTTCCTTATCGACTCCTGTTAAAACGTCCTTTCGTAAAAATTTTTCACTACGGCAGGAAATATGAGTGGCAGTCAGACCTTAGTGGTCAAGTTGGGTACCAGCGTTCTCACCGGTGGCTCTCGCCGGTTGAATCGGGCGCACATGGTGGAACTGGTTCGTCAGTGCGCGCAGCAGCATGCCGCAGGCCACCGCATTGTGATCGTTACGTCTGGCGCAATGGCCGCCGGACGCGAACATCTGGGTTACCCCGAACTGCCACCGACCATCGCCTCAAAGCAGCTGCTGGCTGCGGTGGGGCAGAGCCGTCTGATTCAGCTATGGGAACAGCTCTTTTCTATCTACGGTATCCATATTGGTCAGATGTTGCTGACCCGTGCCGACATGGAAGATCGCGAACGTTTCCTGAATGCCCGCGACACGCTGCGTGCGCTGCTGGATAACCACATTGTGCCGGTCATCAATGAGAACGATGCTGTCGCCACCGCTGAAATCAAAGTGGGCGACAACGACAATCTCTCTGCGCTGGCGGCGATGCTCGGCGGGGCCGACAAGCTGCTGCTGCTGACCGATCAGCAGGGGCTCTTCACCGCCGATCCGCGTAACAATCCTGAGGCTGAGCTGATCAGTGACGTGCATGTGATTGATGATGCGTTGCGCGCCCTGGCGGGCGACAGCGTATCGGGTCTCGGCACCGGCGGTATGTCGACCAAGCTTCAGGCGGCGGATGTGGCCTGCCGCGCCGGTATTGATGTGATCATCGCCTCGGGCAGCCGCAGCGGCGTGATCAGCGATGTGATTGACGGTAAGCCGGTCGGCACGCGCTTCCATGCGCAGCAGTCGCCGCTGGAGAACCGCAAACGCTGGATTTTCGGTGCGCCACCGGCGGGCGAACTTACCGTCGATGACGGTGCACTGGCGGCTATCATCGAGCGTGGCAGTTCGCTGCTGCCGAAAGGGATCCGGGCGATCCAGGGGAATTTCTCGCGCGGCGAAGTGATCCGTATTCGCAGTCTGCAGGGGCGGGATATCGCTCACGGCGTTTCACGCTACAACAGCGACGCGATGCGGATGATCGCTGGTCATCACAGCCAGCAGATCAGCGAGATCCTGGGATATGAATATGGCCCGGTGGCGGTTCACCGCGACGACATGATCGTCAGTTAAGGAGCGGACAATGCTTGAAGAGATGGGAAAAGCGGCGCGTGCCGCAGCTTACACCGTGGCCGATCTGTCGACGGCAGAAAAGAATCAGGTTCTGATGACCATTGCCGACCGTCTGGAGGCAGAGAGCGCAGACATTCTGGCAGCCAACGAGCTGGATTTAGCCGATGCGCGTCAGAACGGTATGAGCGCCGCGCTGCTAGACCGGCTGACACTCAATCCGCAACGCCTCAGCAGCATCGCCAGCGACGTGCGCCAGGTCTGTCAGCTGGCCGATCCGGTGGGGCAGTTAATTGATGGCGGTCAGCTCGACAGCGGCCTGCGCATTGAACGTCGTCGCGTGCCGCTGGGTGTTGTTGCGGTGATTTATGAGGCACGTCCCAACGTCACGGTTGATGTCGCCAGCCTGTGCCTGAAAACCGGCAATGCCGCTATTCTGCGCGGCGGCAAAGAGACCTGGCGCACCAATGCGGCCACCGTCCGGGTTATTCAGAACGCGCTGAAGCAGCACGGTTTACCGGCGGCTATCGTTCAGGCGATTGAAAATCCGGATCGCGAGCTGGTGAATCAGCTGCTGAAGCTGGATCGCTACGTCGATATGCTGATCCCGCGTGGCGGAGCCGGACTGCACAAGCTGTGCCGTGAAAACTCCACCATTCCGGTGATTACCGGCGGCATTGGCGTCTGTCATATCTACATTGATGAGACGATGGAGATCGAACCGGCACTTGATCTGATCGTCAACGCCAAAAAGCAGCGTCCCAGCGCCTGTAACTCACTGGAAACGCTGCTGGTGGATCAGGCGATGGCCGAGCGTTTTCTGCCTGCCTTTAGCGCGCGAATGGCGCAGGAAGGGATCGCGCTGCATGCTGACAGCAACGTGCTGGCGCAGCTGCAGCAAGGTCCGGCTCCGGTCAAACCGGTTAATCCGGAGCAGTACAATGATGAGTGGCTGTCGCTGGATCTTAACGTCAAATTAGTGGCGGATATGGATGAGGCAATCGATCACATCCGTACGCACGGCACTCAGCACTCGGATGCGATTCTGACACGCAACACCCGCAACGCCGCGCGTTTTGTCCGTCAGGTCGACTCCTCAGCAGTCTATGTCAACGCCAGCACCCGCTTTACCGATGGCGGACAGTTCGGCCTGGGCGCTGAAGTGGCGGTCAGTACCCAGAAACTGCACGCCCGCGGACCGATGGGATTAGAGGCGCTGACCACCTATAAATGGATTGCATGGGGGGACGATACGCTCCGCTCATAACGACGATAATTTTTAACAAAGCGGGAGTCTTTCACAGACTCCCGTTTTTTTTAGCGCCATTTTCCGGACCAGTGAAAGATAGAGTTTTCTGCGCGTCAGATTCATTTCCGTTCCACACCGACCGCCGCTGGCCATTATGCTGGCGGATATTCACGCAATTTCTTACGGAACATTCCTGAAATCAGGGGCCTTCAGCGGCCTGAGACAATATTTTTTGGTCAGCCGCAGGCTGAAGCGGATAATGATAATTAGAAATGCTTGATAAACCGGTTAGGTAGTAAACGAGCGGTAATATAAAATGAACTGGTAGCAATAATGAAAATAACATCCAGTATCTCTTCTATGGCTGATTATTAACTAATGGTTAAAAAAGAAAGTACAAGACAAGCTTTCACTGCCAGGCTGATAGCGGCCTGTGAGAGTGCCGGCATTGCCGGACATGGACGAAACAAACAGGTTGCAAGGGCCCTCCAGCAGCAAGGCTGCAAAATTTCAACGCCGGGAGTGTGGAAGTGGTTTAACGCGCAGTCAGTCCCTGATGGCGGCAATTTACTGGCACTCAGCCAGCTGCTGGGCGTCAGGGTAGAGTGGCTGCAGTACGGTATGGAACAACCTGCTGAGCCGGTGACGCTAAGTCCACTCACCCGTCAAAAGAATGTGTTTCGGGTTGATAGTCTCGACATTGGTCAGCGCAGCGCTGCGGGAATGCCCGCGCGTGATGAGTTTGTCGAGACTATCCAGGCGATCGAATATGGTCTGGATGAGGCGCGCGTGCTGTTCAACGGCCGCCCGGCGGAAAACATCCGGTTAATCGCGATTAACAGCGACTCAATGGCCGACACCTTTGCCCCGCGCGATCAGCTGTTTGTGGACATCAGCGTGCGGATGTTTGACGGTGACGGCATCTATATTTTTACCCTCGATGAGCAACTCTACCTCAAGCGCCTGCAGCTGCAGCATAAGAAAATTGCTGTAATATCAGATAATAAACGCTATGAAACCTGGTATCTCAATCATGATGACGTCACCAGCCTGAAGGTACTGGCGAAAGTGATCATGTGTCAGGCGCGCCACTATCAAATCCTCGGCTAAGGCCGCTTCTGGCATTTTTCGCAGAAGGCCTGCAAAAAAATAATCGGCATAAATTCATAAATTTAACCAGCGGTAAATAAAAAATTAACCAACAGTGTTTGATAAAGCATAAGAACCTGTTAATAATTTGGATATGGATGAACGACGCAGTTCTTTTCACGGATGACCCGCTCTTAAACAATTGAGGCGCTGCACAAGCGCGAATCATACCACCCAAAAGTCAGTGAACTTTGGGATGGGGTGGATGCGCAAAATGCAGCGTCGTCAGATGCCGTTTATTTCCCCTCGCTTACTTTCCACCTGACTGCTGATGCAGTCGGGCGGCGAGCGTGCGATCGCAATATGCGACATTCGGGCCCGTTCGGTTCGCCGAAAGCTCGCGCCTGCCACCCCATCGCCAAATACTCATTCACAGGAGGAGTTATGGCGATAATTCACTATGGCAAAAGCGTTTTTATGGGCAACGCACGTACACGTCGCCATCGGCGGCGCCAACCTCTCAGCAGCCTGAAACAAAGTATCGACCAGGCCCTGAACTTCCCAACTGAAACACCCACCCTGAGACGTGCAGAGCAAATCTGCCAGCGTCAGGTCGCCCCGCGCGTTGATCGCGCAATCACTGCACCCCGCGCTACCAGTCAGGAAACACCCAGTTTCGACAATTGCTGTCTTCCGCATGTTCACCTCTACGCGGTGAGCTGAAACGCGAAGAAAGCGTTTTTTTCCGTTCCGGCTAACTCTTCGTTATCTCCAGCTCTCACTGGGCGCAATCTGCTGAATTACTGTTCAGTTTTGCTGCAGGGTCAGTAAGGCCTTCTGCTGCGCCGGACAGGGTAATGATCAGCAGGCGTTATGTATTTCTTTTCACAAGGCTGAATTGCCTTAACCCGTCATTGAGGAGTCGTTATGAGCCAGATCATCGCAGTACTGAATTTTGAAGAGGGGTATGTGGATACGCCCTATCTCGACACGCTGGGCTTTCCCACGGTGGCGGGTGGCATCCGCATCGGGCCAAAGGGGGCGTCGCTGAGTAATTACACCTTCCGCGTGCCACGGCGCGTCGGTGACGTCTGGAAGCAGTGCATTCTTGAGAACAAAGTTCAGGAGATGCAGAGCAGGGACCTGCTGCGCAATGCGCTGACAAAGTGCAACGACGCCCGCACCGATGTGTTGCTGAGCATGACCTATCAGCTGGGCGTCGATGGCGTCCTGCAGTTCAAAAACATGCTTACCGCTATCGCCGCTGAACAGTTTAGTGATGCGGCTGACGCGATGATGAATAGCCTCTGGGCGCGTCAGACGCCGGGCCGCGCCCGTCGTCACGCGGAGATGATGCGCACCGGAACCTATGCGATTTACAGGGGGCTGCTATGAGATGGCTCATGTTTCTCGTCGCCGTGCTGACGGCAATCATCATTCTGCTGCTGCTGCAGCGCTTTACCACCCTGCAGTTTGTCTCCCATGCCCGCCTGCTCTTCAAAACCTGGTCTGTCTGGCTCGCGTCGCTGGGTTCCATGCTCAGCGCCTGGGCGCAGTCGTTTCCGTCTGCCGCCGTTGATGCCTGGACCGTGCTGCCGGAGGACGTGAAATCGATTCTGCCGCACAACTACCTCGGGCTGGTGGGCGCGTTCATGGTGGCAATGGGGGTGATTGCCCAGTTTGTTCGACAGAAAAACCTGCTCAACGCGAAGGAGCAGGCGGAAGGAGCGAAACCATGACTCTGATTACCACCTTACTGGGCGGCAGCTGGCACTGGCTGGCCGCACTGGCTGGCGTCCTGGCGGCGCTGGGCGCCAGTTATTTTGGCGGCAAGAAAATCGGCCAGGTGCAGCAAAAAGCGCGTTCTGACGTCGATAACGCGCAACAGGAGGCGTCCCGCGTTAGCGCGGTGGCGCAACAGCAACAACACAACCGCGAGGAGGCTAACCGTGTGGCGACCGACAACCATAGCCTTGATGACACTGCTGCTCGCGACAAGCTGCAGCAGTCGAAATACAACAAACCCTGAGCCGGTAGCAATCACCGACTCTGCCTGCGTACTTTTTTCCCCTCTTTATACCTACGGCGATGACGCGCAAAAAATGGACGTTCGTACGGTGCGCGCCATCAACACCCACAACGACATGTGGGACTCCCTTTGCGGCCATCCGGCTGCGGCTAAGTAGTGCGCTGATTTCAGCGCGATATCTCTGTGATCCTGAGGAGGATTCTATGATCGAAGTTAACTCTTTTGCTGAACTGCGCACCACTGTTCCACCGAAATCAGGTGAAGTTGCGATCCTTAAACGCTATTACGACAAAGATTCGGGCTTTCGTGGAGGCGCTAACTTTGTCGGTTTCCTCAGCACAACACCGCTGAAAGATGATGGCGGTACGGTAGCGATAGGCAACGGCTTCTACTGGAAGCGTACTATCAACGATCCTGCTGAAGTGAATGTGCTGCACTTTGGCGCGAAAGGGGATGGCGTCACCGATGATACTGATGCCTTTAAGCGGATGCTGGCATGGACGCAGACTTACAACACCTATGCGAAAGCTATGCCGGTGCGTTTTCCGGGTGGACGCTTCCTGATTTCACCCATCGATCTTACCACTACAGAGTTGCCGTTTTTTGGTCTGGCAGGTGATGATATCGAACTCGGATCGTCACCGCGCACCACCATTATCTCTGACAAAAGCGCTAATCCGGTGTTTAAGGTTAATGCGCGCAAAATCGTCATTAAGGGCATCTGCTGGCACGGGCAGGCTAACGCCGGGACTGTCGACACCACTCTTAAAGTCACCGTCACGCCTGAACAGTGCAGTAACGTTCAGCCGTTCTTCGAAAATACGATTGTCGGAGGTCAGATCGTCAACATCTTCTGCTTCAAGGCGCAAAGTACCGGCGGAACCGTCTTTAAGCTGCAGGATACGCTCGACAGTAAATTCGATCAGATCTACAGCTCCAGTACCTATTCACGCGTGTTTGATGTCGGCTGGTCAAACACACCGAAGGGGAACTGGGACCACTCAACCGCCATTGAACTGTGTAATGCCAACTTCCAGTCGGGCTACGGTGATGCCACGCTCTATATGCCGCGCGTCACACAGGGGGTCATGCGCAACGTCTGGATTGAGCACACGACTAACCCGGGTGACCTGTCGGACGGTGGCTGGAACATCGAAACGCTCAACATTGAAGATTGCGCGACGCCGCTCAATCTCAACAATGCCCGCGTGGTGATGCGTCATATCAATCTGCAGGCGGGAGCGAAAATCACCAATGATGTGGCCGGAAACAAATGGTTATCGACCTTTGAATATGGCTACCGTCGTGATGAGAACTACGGCACGTTCATGACCGGTTCGGTGCGTGCCGGCTATTACAGCGGCTATAAAGTGGTGAACAACACCGCTACCGATAACTGGTATCGGCTGGGGCAGCTCTATTTCCCTGCGCCTAACCAGCAATGGGTGATGGAGCTGATCGGTAAAGCGGATGCCACCACGCCGTCCGGCACCGCCGGTTCACCGGTAAATATGCCTGCCACCGGTAAAACCCTGATCAACCTGCAGCGACTGGAGACGGTCTGGGCCGATGCTTACCACATGGGGCAGCCTTCCGTGCTGGACATTCGTTATGGCCGGGTAGGGACCACCTATGCCGTAATCTGGGTCAAGCTGAAAGCCAACAGCGGCGAGACCATGTTCAACCTGAAGACCACCGGTCCGACACGCTTCGATACCGGTTCCTGTTCGCTGTTCCAGTCGGATATGACGGTGGTTGATGACATCACCAAAATCAGCAACCTCAAACCCGCTGCACGTTTCGGCATGCACAATGGACTGGCGGGTATCGGTGCTAACGAGAAAGGGGTGGTTACGCTCGCAACTGCTGCGGGTACGCCGACCAATAAGACCGCTCCGACCGGCTTTGTGCTGATCAATATCAACGGCGTGGACCGCAAGGTTCCTTACTACGATTGATGATCGGCACGTTTTGGGCGAGGCTTCAGCCTCGCCCTTTTTTGATCGGAGGTTATCTCCGCTTCTCTCCAGGCGGTAAGCAAGCCATGGGACACGGTTGAACCAGACTGGCTCCCTGGCACAGCCTTCTTCTTTTATCTTCTTCAAAAGGCTGATAGTGATTAATTTGAATTAGGAGTTGCGTCACTGTGAGAACTGTGGCCTAATGAATCGTCGGTTTGATTAACAGACACTATCAAAGTAAGTAACCAAAGCAGTTCTCATCTCTAAGTTTGTCGCGAGACATCCCTTCTTTTTGAGTCTTCTCTTACGTTCTGATTAAAATCTGTTCTCAGGCCATTATGCCGGAAGGCTCGATATATTAAGGATTTAAGCATGTCTAACAAAATTCGCGGTACCGTTAAATGGTTTAACGCAGAGAAAGGCTTCGGTTTCATTTCTCCTGCAGACGGCAGCAAAGATGTATTCGTACATTTCTCTGCAATCCAGGGCACCGATTTCCGTTCATTAGATGAAGGTCAGCAAGTTGAATTCACAGTAGAAAATGGCGCCAAAGGCCCAGCTGCTGCGAACGTTGTTGGTCTCTAAGGACTGAAAATTACTTTTAAATGTCCTCACTGTAATGGCTCACAGTTTCGTACATCACATTTTGATGTTACAAGAGCCAACCCGCATGGAGCGAAATGCATTTTCTGCAAATCTGCTGTGATTCAGGTGAATCTGGCAAGGATTGCAATTCAGAGCCAGCCTCGCGCTCTCTGATAAAGGCTAGTGAGCTTTATAGCGTTGTTGCATTTACTGTAATGAAAGGTCGCCTCTGGCGGCCTTTTTTGTTTTTGCGTTTTCCAGGCTCAAACCTCAAACCTCCTCGTTAATCCTGCCCGTTTACCTCTGCTTTCACCTGTATGACTCCCACTGTGAGCACCCTGTAATCCATCCACTGTCTGGCATCAGGCAAAAAAAAGCCCGCCGAAGCGGGCCATTGAAAGAGATTAGCGCAGTACGGGTTGCAGTGAGAGCTTGCCGGTATTAAACACGCTCATTGCATGTGCCATACGCTCTGCCTGATCCTGCAGTGCCTGAGAGGCGGCTGATGCTTCCTGAACCAGTGCGGCGTTCTGCTGCGTTACTGCTTCCATCTGGGTAATCGCCTGATTGATTTCATTGATGCCACTGCTCTGTTCGCTGCTGGCAATGGTGATTTCGCTCATGATGTTCGCCACGCTCTGCACGCTGTTCACCACCTCACCGATCGTTGAACCGGCATGTGTCACCAGCTTGCTGCCTTCATCAACTTTAGCGACAGAATCTTCAATCAGAACCTTAATTTCTTTGGCTGCTGACGCTGAGCGCTGCGCCAGATTACGTACTTCGCTCGCCACTACCGCAAAGCCACGGCCCTGTTCACCGGCGCGGGCTGCTTCAACCGCGGCGTTGAGGGACAGAATATTGGTCTGGAAGGCGATGGAGTCGATAACGCTGATGATGTCGACAATTTTGCGAGAGGAGAGGGCGATTGCTTCCATCTTCTCAATAACCTTCTCCATCACCACGCCACCTTCACGCGCCACGCTGGTGGTAGTCGACACCAGGTGATTAGCTTCACGGGCGTTATCGGCGTTGTGTTTCACGGTCGAGGTCATCTGCTCCATGGCAGAGGCGGTCTCTTCCAGCGAACTGGCCTGCTGTTCTGTGCGGGTTGAGAGATCAAGGTTACCGCTGGAGATCTGATTAGAAGCAACCGCGATGGTGTCGGAACCGGTACGCACTTCGGTGACGATCGACAGCAGGTTATCGTTCATGCGCTGCAGCGCCTGCATCAGGACGCCGGTTTCATCGCGTGAAGTCACCTGCATCTGCGTGCTCAGATCGCCTGCGGCAACGCGTTCAGCCACATTAACGGCTGCAACCAGCGGACGGACAATCGATCGGGTCAGGAAGTAGCCCAGCATGATAGAGGCCAGAATCGCCAATGCGGAGAATATCAGCGTGATGGAGATGGCAGACTGACCATTTTCCACAATCCCCTGACCTTCAGTGCGAAGCTGTGCGTCCTGAGAGTTGGCAAAATCCACGGCATCCTGCAGGAATTTATTCTGGGTAGCCGTCATCGACTTCAGCACATAAGTGCTGGCGGCATCAACGTTGCCCGCTTTGATCAGGGTAATCAGTTCGGCCTTAACTTTCTCAAATGCCTGTGACGAATCCAGCAGACCGGCGATCTTTTTCTTACCTACTGGCGTAACCTGAATGTCTTCGATCTTTTTCATCGCGCGATTGGTGCGTTGCGTGGCTTCATCCAGCTGGCCATAACGCTTCACGTTCATGTCCGGACGATTTGTGTCGATCACCATGCCGCGCAGGTATTTGATCTGATCGTTGACGCCATCGCGCACATCAAATGCCAGTCGTACTTTCACATAGCGATCGTCAACGATCGATGAGATCGCCGTATTAATACTGTTAATTCTGGTAATGGATGTTACGCCAATCACTATCAGTAACGTCACAATAATACCGAAGGCTGCTGCGAGCCGCATTCCGACCTTCATATTCTTGATACTGACCATGTTATTTTCCCCGCTTTATTATTAATCAATTTGTTAGCAACGCTCAGGTTCCCTGCTGTTGTGCGCAGTGCCTTGCTGATGTCTGTGGTCACAGCCGCAGGCAAAAAGGTGATCTCGCGCATACAGTTATCGGAACACGCAGTTGTACCTTTAATAATTTTTAAGTAATAACGGCGCGTGAATAAATAATCAGTGAAAAGCATCAGAAAGGGTTAACAAATGATCGGAGGCGAAATTCAGGCAAAAAAAAGGGCTGTCAGCAGTGATGCTGACAGCCCGATCCAGACAAACATGAATGGATTCAGAAAACTAAAAAGTAGAGGCCTACCCAGAACGCGACGCTTAAACTGACGGCGCTAATCCAGGCCAGCTGACGTAAACGGCCACGCAATACCTTTTGAGGAGAAGGAGTAGCAGGTGCTGGCGTAACAGGTAAAGTTTCAATGTGCATAGTCGGTTCCTGGTCAGGTCAGCGATTCCGCTGTCTAAAAATTAAAAGCGCGGCGGGCATTCTTAGCGGCCCGCATTCGCTTAGCGGGCAGTCTCGAGAACGTTGAAAATCACGTCTGAAAGTTCATTCAGCTCAAACTTCGCCACATAGCCGTCGGCACCCACTTTACGCACGTGGTCTTCGTTGGCGCTGCCAGAGAGTGAGGAGTGGATCACGACCGGCAGCGTTTTCAGAATCGGGTCACGCTTGATGTTGCGGGTCAGCGTAAAGCCATCCATCTCGGGCATCTCCAGATCGGTCAGTACCAGGGCAATTTTGTCGTGAATCGACTCGCCTGAAGCCTGCACTTCCTGGCTTAGCAGCTTAATTTTTTCCCAGGCATCAAGGCCGGTGTTAAACATCAGCGCCGGAATGCCCATGCTCTTCAGTCCCTGCTCCAGCAGCTGACGCGCGACTTTGGAATCTTCTGCCACAATCGCGACCGCACCCGGGCGGTAGTTGAAGGCGCGCGGTTTGGCCGCTTCAGGCTCGACGCCGCGTGACGACGGAATGATGTCATACAGGATTTGCTCAACGTCCAGCACCATCGCCAACTCGCTGCCCTGCTTATCGGTGTCCAGGCAGGCGATGCTGGTAATGTTGCGACCGCCGATACCGGCTTCAGCGGTATGGACCTGGCTCCAGTCGAGACGCACGATGTTATCCACGGATTCCACGGCAAACGCCTGGGTGTTACGGGCATACTCGGTGACCAGCAGCAGGTTAAGGCCGGTTTCGGGTACACAACCTGCCACAGCAGGCAGGTCGATGACCGGAATGAACTGACCGCGAATACTGGCCATACCCAGCAGCGGCGAACTCATTCCCGCGGCTTTGGTGATGGTCTGCATTGGTACAATTTCACGCAGCTTGAAAACGTTAATGCCAAACAGCTCAGACTTGCCTTTCAGCTGATCAGAACCTAAGCGAAACAGCAGCAGCTCAAACTTGTTCGATAATGCGAGGTTCGCTCTCTCATCGATCTCTTTCTGAAAATTATCCATGGTTGCCTCTGCATTAACGCAGCTGGTGAAATAGGGTGTGAACAGGTTATCGGCAGCAAATGGAAAAAGGTGAGAAGAGAAGGGTGAAATAAAACGGACGCCAATTATTGTGCCAGGCTTAACCCTGAAGGTTCAACATGGACACCTTTCCAATAAAGGAGTGTGAAATGAAAAAAGTGATTTTAGCGTCGTTGCTGGTGATGATGAGCGCGGGTGTGTCGGCTGAAGAGGGCGGATACAAAGCGGGTGATACGCCACCGCCACAGCACAAGCAGGATGCTGGCTATAAAGGCTCAGAAGATACCGGTCAGACACATATTGATCAGATCCGCGATTTCCGTCAGGGCGGGTATGTGACGCTGGAAGGGTACATCGTGAAGAAAGAACAGGGCGAGCGCTATCAGTTCCGCGACAACACCGGTACGTTACCGATTATTGCCCCGAAGAAGACCTTTGATGGTAAAACCTACACCGCGGAAGACAAAGTACGTGTCAGTGGCAAGGTACAGGGCAAAGGGGATAAAACCATTCTGCATGTGACACAAATCGAAGAGCCATAAGAAATCGGGCGAGGTAATAACCTCGCCCATTTTTATTCAGTCTTTCAGCAGAATTGCCCGGCAGGTTTTGCCTTTGATTTTACCCTGCTTGAGTTTCACCAGTGCCGCTTTGGCCTGGCTCGCTTCAATCGCCACGTAGGCATGGGTCGGGGTCAGGACAATTTTGCCGATCTGATCCGCGCGATAACCCGCTTCACCGGTCAGCGCACCCAGAATATCTCCCGGACGTATCTTGGCTTTACGGCCACCATCAATGCACAGCGTCATCATGGCGGCTGGCAGCGGTTTGCTGCTGCCTTTTTTCAGCGTGCTGGCAGAGACCCACGGCAGTTTCTGTTGCAGGAAATCTTCCAGTGCATGGGCGCGCACCATCTCATCGGCAGCGACCAGGCTGACAGCAACGCCATGTTCACCTGCGCGTGCGGTACGACCGATGCGGTGCAGGTGAATTTCAGGATCCCAGGCGAGCTGGTAGTTGACCACCATCGCCAGCGATTTGATGTCGAGTCCGCGTGCGGCGACATCGGTGGCGACCAGTACGCGACCGCTGCCGTTTGCGAAGCGGATGAGTACGCGTTCGCGATCCCGCTGTTCCAGGTCACCATGCAGTGGCAGGGCGCTGATATCACGCGCGTTAAGCGCCGCCGCAACATCATCACATTCGCGTTTGGTGTTGCAGAAGACCACGCAGGATGAAGGCTGACGATCGCTGAGTAGTGCCATGAGCAGACCCAGTTTTTCATTGTGGCTGGCTTCAAAGAACTGCTGGTCGATTGAGGGCAGTTCACTGACATCTTCAGTCACGACGCTCAGCGCATCACGCTGGAAGCGGGTGCTGATAGCCGTAATGCCGTCGGGCCACGTAGCGGAAAAGAGCAGCGTCTGGCGCGAGGCGGGCGTCGCTTCAATGATGGTTTCCATATCATTGAGGAAGCCCATTTCCAGCATGCGATCCGCCTCATCCAGTACCAGCGTATTGAGCTGGTCCAGCTTGAGGTTTTCACGGTTGATGTGGTCGAGGATACGGCCAGGCGTGCCGACCACGATATGCGGTGGATGCACCAGCGAATCACGCTGGGCGCTCATCGGTTGTCCTCCACACAGCGTGAGAACTTTGATGTTGCGGGTGAAGCGCGCCAGCTGGCGCAGCACATTGCCCACCTGATCCGCCAGTTCACGAGTCGGACAGAGGATTAATGCCTGCGTCTGAAAGCGGGTGCTGTCGATACGGTGCAGTAAACCAATACCAAAGGCAGCCGTTTTGCCGCTGCCGGTTTTCGCCTGCGCACGCACGTCGCGTCCCTGCAGAATGGCGGGCAGCGTAGCGGCCTGCACGGGCGTCATGCTGGTGTAGCCCATCTCGCGCAGGTTATCGAGCTGGCTGTCGGGGAGCGAATTGAGGGTAGAAAAAGCGGTCACGGGCGCGGCCTCTGAGGCTGAAAGTGTAGGGCATTATTGCGGGGCAAGTCTGGCAGAAAGCACGGCTGACAGCAACGGGAACCTCGATGGTTAACGGTATGAAACTATCTCTGCCGGTGCGCTTAGGAATAAACTGAACTTTAACGTTAAAAGGTGGTTTTTTTTTATGGATTGGCTGGCTGTAAAGGTTTTTATATCATAGGGATAACTTATCAAGGCCATTCATTATTTTATAAGTCGTCGTTTTTAAATATTAATTTCATTGTTAATCAGATAATTCCTTAATAACTCCTCCAGTAATGGAATTAATCATTAAAAAATATCCCTCTCCATGCCGATAAAAATCCTGAGCTAATTGCTTTATATTTAGCGCGCCATATTCCTGGTACAACGACCGGTAGAGGGTATTTGCATTGAGTAATCGCATCCAGGGACCACATGAAAATGTGCTTAAAATAGTAGGCCGCGCCGTACTGACACTGCATATTCATGGAGAGAGCTTATCAGCTGATAAGATCGCTTCGATGATTGCGTGTTATGCGGAAGATGAGCCCTGTGATCAGGAAGATCGTCGCTTATACGCGCTGGCAATGGAACTAATGTCGAACGATAAATGGGCCAAAAGCGCATAACACGCACTCCGCTCAGGTAAATGCAGAGCCTCCCTTGTGGAGGCTCTGTTGTTTTTGGGGGGCGCAGGGCTGGCTCGCGGCCAGTTGATTCTGGCTCTGTGAAACGGGGGGGTGGCCCCCATCGCTTTACGTTGGGTTGGCCGTCTGAAAAACGGATGTAGCACCGTGAATGTTTCAGGCCGATGCCAGCGCAAAGACCGGTTTACCGCGCGAGAAGGTCGCGACTACAGGCGAGATCCGGGCTACGGCTTCGGCGGAACAGCTCGCCGCGACCAGCATCATGCTCGCTTCATCGCCCGGCGCGGGCCACTGACGTTCGCCCTGGGCAGAGAGTGGCAGCCGATCGTCTGTGGCGATCGCCAGCGCCCGCGACAGTGAGAACTCATCGGAGCCGCGATAGAGCTGCGCGTAGAGATTCGCTTTTTCCAGCATGCTGCCGGTGCCAAACGGCGACCAGTGATCGATGACGCTGTCGGTGCCGGTCATCACTTTCACGCCTGCTGCCTGCAATTGCGGAATTGGCATGGTGAGCTTGCCGATCGGCAGCGTGGAGGCGATGCTGAACTGCTGTTCCGCCAGCCCTTCGATCATCTTGTCCAGTGCACTGCCGGTCAGGGTCGCCAGCGCGAAACCGTGGCTCAGCGTCACTTGGCCTTTCAGCAGCGGATTCTTCGCTACGGTGTCAATCATGTACTGAATCGCCGCTACGCCAGCCGGGGAGGTCTCATGCAAGTGAATATCCACGCCGCGCTGGTAGTCGAGCGCAATCTGGAACATCGCATCCAGTGACTTCTCCATGGCACCATCGACGTTAGTGGGATCCAGCCCGCCGACATACTCAACGCCGTGCTGCATCGCCTCGCGCATCAGCCCATCAACCTGCGAGTGCAGCAGACCGTGTTGCGGAAAGGCGACGATCTCGCAGGGAAAATCGGGGTGACGGGCTAGCGCGGCCTGCAGATGTTCCAGGCTCTTCAGGCCGCTGACCGGATCGATGTTGCAGTGGCTGCGGGCGCGGGTGGTGCCTTTGGCGTGCAGCAGGGCGATCAATCCTTCGGCGCGCGCCTGGGAGTGCGGCAGCAGTTGTGGAATCAGCACCTGTTCGCGCGCAATCATATCCATGATGGTTTTGCCCTGACGCGGACGCGGAGCCTGCCACGGGCCACCGTAGAAGGTTTTATCCAGGTGGATGTGCATATCCCGGGTGGCGGGCAGCAGCAGGGCATCCTGCGCATCCCAGGATGGCAGTGAGCTGTCCCCCAGGCCTGCGGGCGTCAGCTGGTCAATTTTACCGTCGCGCACGCTGATGTCGTAAAGACCGGTCCGGGTTGCGACGATTTCGTCATCCTCACGGATAAAGCCCTCTTCCAGCCGCACATTGCGCAGCAGGTAGTGTTCCTGCTGTGGCAGTGCGGCGGGCTGGTCGGGATTGAGGACGGACAAAGATGAGGAGGTGGCGGCACTGGCCTGACCGAGACCGGCGGCCAGCAAGCCGCCAGCGGCGGTCCAGCGAACGCTTTGTCCCAGGAAATCACGGCGGCTCGGCGAAAGGGAAATGGGCATCAGAGGCTCCTGCAAAGTGAACAAGGTCTTAATCTGACAAACGCGGGTTCAGCCTGCTGCGTTATTTTCCACTGACGACTATTCGATATCTCACTGCCAGCGCAGCTGACCAAACGCCGCCAGTGACTCCGCCAGTTCTCGCTGCAGCGGATCCTGCGGATGACGGCAGAATAGCGCCAGTTCAAAGGTATCAATCACCGGCAGACCCTGTTCAGGACCCAGTACCCGATGTTGCGGCAGGCGGCAGCTGGCGGGCAGTAACGTGAGTCCCAGTCCCTGAGCACTGGCAGCGGCCAGCGCGACCAGACTGGCGCTGCTGTAACCAATGCGCCAGCTACGGCCCAGCGCGTCGAGCGTCTGACAGACCTCATCGCGATAGAGCCCCTGCTGCGGAAACAGGACCAGCGGCACCGGCGTCTGCTCAAAGCAGGGCCACTCTGCGCTGTCGAGCCACAGCAGCGGTTCAGGACGCGACGCCAGCGGACGCTCGCCGTAAGGCTGCTTAATCAGCATGATGTCCAGCTCTTCACGCTGCCAGGCGCGCCGCAGCTCTACCTGCATGCCGCTCATCACATCCAGCCGCAGCTGCGGATGGTCACGACTGAAGTGCGCCAGAAGACCGGCGGTAGGCGCGGCGAAATCTTCCGGCACACCGAGACGCAGCACGCCATCGCGCCATTGGTCACTCAGCACATCGTGCGCTTCGCCATTCAGGGCGATAATCCGCCGGGCGTAACCCAGAAGTTTTTCGCCCTCTTCGGTGATCTGCACCTGATGCGACGAGCGTACCAGCAGTTCTTTGCCTACCATCTCCTCCAGCCGCCGCACCTGCTGGCTGACGGTGGACTGCGACAGATGAACCCGGTCGGCGGCGCGGGTAAAGCTGGCGGTTTCGCACACCGCCACAAAGCTGAGCAGCTGCTGTGGGGTAAACATCGGCTGACGATTCATTTTTTCACTACCTGGCAGAGTAATATTTCATTTCCAGATAGTAGCGACTGCTGCCAGGCTGGCAACTTTTAACGGTGTGGATCTCAGATGAAGAGAGAGAACAACCTGCTGCTGGTGGCGCTGGTGCTGGCCGGACTCAATATGCGACCGCTGATGACCTCAGTCAGCCCGTTACTCGGCCAGCTGCGGCAGAGCATCGGTCTGTCACCGCTGGCGGCCTCGCTGCTGCCAGCGGTGCCAATGATGATGATGGGCGCTATTGCGTTAATCAGCGCCCCGCTGATGCAGCGCTTTGCGGTGCGCAGACTGCTGCTGGGTGGTTTACTGCTGCTGTTGCTGGCGCTGGTGAGTCGGCTGTTTGTCACTGACGGCCGCTGGCTGGTGCTGACTGCCGTGCCGGGTGGGGCGGGCATTGGCATTGTACAGATGGCGATGCCGGGATTGATCCGTCAGCGCTTTGGCAGCCGCAGTGCGGGCGTGACCGGACTGTGGGCAGCGGCTCTGATGGGCGGTGGCGGGATTGGCGCGGCGATCTCGCCGTGGCTGAGTGCGCATTCTGGCTGGCAGGGCGCGCTGAGTAGCTGGGCGCTGCCGGTGCTGCTGGCTATCCTGCTCTGGCTGTTTATCACCACCACGTCACCCGCAGTCCGGACAGCGGCAGCAGAGCTGCCTTCGCTGTGGCGAAAAACCCGCGCATGGACCCTGGCGTTGAGCTTTGCTCTGGTGAACGGCGGTTACGCCATCTGCGTCGCCTGGCTGCCCGATTTTTACCATCAGCTCGGCTGGAGCGCGCAGGCGGGCGGTTCCCTGCTTGGCATGATGATCGGCTGTCAGGTCACCGGAGCACTGCTGCTGCCGTTGCTGGCGCGGGGTCGCGATCGCCGTCCGCTGCTGCTGTTGACCCTGGTGATGCAGTTCAGCGGTATGCTCGGCTTCCTGTTCGCGCCACAACTGGCTCCGTGGCTCTGGGCGGGGATCGCGGGCTTTGGGCTGGGCGGGGCGTTTCCACTGGCACTGGTGCTGGCGCTGGATCATCTGGAGCAGCCTCAGGCTGGCGCGCGGCTCGTGGCCTTCATGCAGGGCGTCGGTTTTATTATTGCGGGCAGCATGCCGTTTATCGCCGGACAGTTGCATGCGATCACGGGTGACTTCACCAGCGTCTGGATTCTGCAGGCGACCGTCACGCTGCTGTTGATTGGATTGAATCTGCGTTTCCATCCGCGCAGCTATCAGCGCGCCTTTCCCGAGGTGAATTCCTGATTTTGGTCCGACCAATCCCGGCAATATTTTTCTCTGGTTCACACTCCGGGAAAATTCGCGCATCTTATGTTGCCATAGATTAACAATACATTAACTATCTGTTGCCATAAGCCCCGACATAGCAGTTTGGTCTGACCAATCCTGGGGCGGATGGCATGCAGTTTCACGGCTGCATTCCACGTCACCTCTTCCTCTGGAGATACTGGCATGCAGATCTGGCAACAAAACTACGATCCGCTGGGTAATATCTGGCTCTCAAGCCTGGTCGCACTGATCCCGATTCTCTTTTTCTTCTTTGCGCTGATTAAGCTGAAGATGAAAGGCTACCTGGCGGCCACCACCACCGTAGTGCTGGCGCTGCTGGTGGCGCTGTTTCTCTATCAGATGCCGACTGCACAGGCACTGGCTGCCGTGGTGTATGGCTTTTTCTATGGATTGTGGCCTATTGCCTGGATCATTGTCGCCGCAGTCTTCGTCTACAAAATCTCGGTCAAAACCGGCCAGTTCGATATTATCCGCGCTTCAATCCTGTCGATTACGCCCGATCAGCGTCTGCAGATGCTGATTGTCGGCTTCTCGTTCGGGGCCTTCCTGGAGGGCGCGGCGGGCTTTGGTGCGCCGGTGGCGATTACGGCCGCGCTGCTGGTAGGCCTCGGCTTTAATCCGCTCTACGCCGCCGGACTCTGTCTGATTGTGAATACTGCGCCCGTCGCCTTTGGCGCGATGGGTATCCCGATTATCGTGGCGGGCCAGGTGACCGGGCTGGATAGCTTTGCCATCGGCCAGATGGCCGGACGCCAGCTGCCGCTGCTGACCCTGATTGTGCTGTTCTGGATTATGGCGATTATGGATGGCTGGCGCGGCGTGAAAGAGACGTGGCCGGCGGTCGTTGTCGCCGGTGGATCCTTTGCCATTGCCCAGTTCCTCAGCTCCAACTTCCTGGGGCCGGAGCTGCCGGATATCATCTCGTCGCTCGCCTCGTTGATTTCGCTGACGCTGTTTCTGCGGGTCTGGAAACCGGTGCGCATTTTCCGCTTTGCTGATGCAGAGGCAAAGCAGGGCGATCCGTTGCTGCCTCCGCAGAAGTATCGGCTGGGGCAGGTCATTCGCGCGTGGATGCCGTTCCTGTTTCTTACCGCCACCGTTACGCTCTGGAGCATCCCGCCGTTTAAAGCGCTGTTCGCTAAAGGCGGTGCGCTCTATGACTGGGTGCTGGCGGTGCCGGTGCCGATGCTGAATGAGCTAGTGGCGCGGATGCCGCCGGTGGTCGGCAGCGCCACGCCCTATCCGGCGATCTATAAACTGGATCTGGTTTCCGCCACCGGCACCGCCATTTTGATTGCGGCGATCATGGCAATCCTGTTCCTGCGCATGAAACCCAGGGCGGCGCTGCAGACCTTTGGTGAAACGCTGAAAGAGCTGGCGCTGCCAATTTACTCCATCGGGATGGTGCTGGCGTTTGCGTTTATCTCCAACTACTCCGGCCTATCCGCGACGCTGGCCCTGGCCCTGGCGCACACCGGCCACGCGTTTACCTTCTTCTCGCCGTTCCTCGGCTGGCTGGGTGTTTTCCTCACCGGGTCCGATACCTCATCGAATGCGTTGTTCGCCGCGTTACAGGCCACCACCGCGCAGCAGATTGGCGTCTCCGATATCTTGCTGGTGGCAGCGAATACCACCGGCGGCGTGACCGGTAAGATGATCTCCCCGCAGTCGATTGCTATCGCCTGTGCGGCGGTCGGGCTGGTGGGGAAAGAGTCCGACCTGTTCCGGTTTACGCTCAAACACAGCCTGATTTTCACCTGTATGGTGGGTGTGATTACCACGCTTCAGGCCTATGTCTTCCCGTGGATGATCCCATGAACAGCCATGCCGATCCGCTGGTGACGCGCCTCCGAGCGTATATCACCGACCATCAGCTTGAGCCGGGCATGCGCCTGCCCGCCGAACGTCAGCTCGCTGCGGAGCTTGGGGTCTCCCGCTCCTCGCTGCGGGAAGCGATACAGCAGCTGATCAGCAGCGGAATGCTGATTAGCCGACGCGGCGGCGGCACCTGGCTCCGTCAGCAGCTGGCGCCCTGGTCGGAACAGCGCATCGTCGAGCCGATTCGCCAGCTGCTGCGCGACGATCCCGACTACCGCTACGACATTCTGGAAGCGCGCCATGCCATCGAGGCCAGCACCGCCTGGCACGCCGCCCTGCGTGCTACCGACGCCGACAAAGAGAAGCTTCAGTACGCTTTTGACGCCACCCTGAAGCTGAAAGAGAGTGATGATCCCGATCTTGCTGCCCAGGCGGATGTGCGCTTCCATCTGGCGATTGCCGAGGCGTCGCACAACGTGGTGCTGTTGCAGACCATGCGTGGCTTTTTCGAGCTGCTGCAATCGTCGGTGATGCAAAGCCGTCAGCGCATGTATACCCAGCCGGCGATTTTCGCCCGCCTGACAGAACAGCATCAGGCGCTGCTCGATGCGATCCTCGCGGGCGACGCCGACGCGGCCCGTCAGGCGGCGATGCAGCATCTGGGCTTTGTGCACACCACCATGAAAAGCCTGCATGAAGATGAAGCGCGTCAGGCGCGCATCACCCGCTTACCGGATAACGACACACGCAACCCAAAGGAATCTGACTGATGATTATCTCAGCTGCCAGTGACTATCGCGCCGCCGCGCAACGTATCCTGCCGCCGTTCCTGTTTCACTATCTTGATGGCGGGGCCTACGCGGAGCACACCCTGCGACGCAACGTGGAGGACCTTTCTGACGTGGCGCTGCGCCAGCGCATTCTGAAGAACATGTCGGAACTGAGCCTTGAGACAAAATTATTCAATGAAACTCTGTCGATGCCGGTTGCACTGGCACCGGTCGGCCTGTGCGGCATGTATGCCCGTCGGGGGGAAGTGCAGGCCGCGCGAGCGGCAGCTCTGAAAGGCATCCCGTTTACCCTGTCGACGGTCTCGGTCTGCCCGATTGAAGAGGTGGCTCCGCAGATCAACCGTCCGATGTGGTTCCAGCTCTATGTGTTGCGGGACCGCGGTTTTATGCGCAATGCGCTGGAGCGCGCCAAAGCCGCCGGTTGTTCAACGCTGGTGTTTACCGTTGATATGCCGACGCCGGGCGCGCGCTACCGCGATGCGCACTCCGGGATGAGTGGCAATCACGCCGCGCTGCGTCGTTACTGGCAAGCGGTCACCCATCCACAATGGGCGCTGGATGTGGGTCTGCAGGGGCGTCCGCACGATCTGGGGAATATCTCGGCCTATCTCGGCAAACCCACCGGGCTGGAAGATTATATCGGCTGGCTGGCGAACAACTTCGATCCCTCCATCTCGTGGCGCGATCTGGAGTGGATCCGCGAGTTCTGGGACGGGCCGATGGTGATCAAGGGCATTCTCGACCCGGAAGATGCGCGGGATGCGGTGCGTTTTGGCGCGGATGGCATCGTGGTCTCGAATCATGGCGGACGCCAGCTGGATGGCGTGCTCTCCTCTGCGCGTGCGCTGCCAGCGATTGCCGATGCGGTCAAAGGCGACATCACAATTCTGGCGGATAGCGGGATTCGCAACGGGCTGGATGTGGTGCGGATGATCGCGCTGGGCGCGGACAGCGTGCTGCTGGGACGGGCGTTTATCTATGCGCTGGCGACCCACGGTCAGCGCGGCGTTGAAAACCTGCTGAACCTGATTGAGAAAGAGATGCGCGTCGCCATGACGCTGACCGGCGCAAAATCGATCGGCGAAATCACCCGCGATTCACTGGTGCAGGCGGAGACGTTACTGGCGCCGCAGAGCCCTACGCCACGTCCCCGCGCGGTGAGTTAGCCTGCGAAAATGAATGAGTTGTCTATACTTAGCTTCTTTACCAACAGGAGGAATGACATGACCATTCATAAGAAAGGTTCGGCGCACTGGGAAGGCGATATTAAAGGCAAAGGCACCGTCAGCACCGAAAGCGGTGTGCTGAGCCAGCAGCCTTATGGCTTTAACACCCGTTTTGAAGGCGGCAAAGGCACCAACCCGGAAGAACTGATTGGTGCAGCACATGCAGCCTGTTTCTCTATGGCGCTGTCGCTGATGCTGGGTGACGCGGGTCATCCACCGGAAAGCATCGATACCACGGCTGACGTGTCGCTGGACAAAAAAGGCGACGGCTTTGCCATCACCAAAATAGCGCTGACCAGCACCATCTCCCTGCCAGGCATTGATGAGTCAACCTTCGACGAGATCATCAATAAAGCCAAAGCGGGCTGCCCGGTGTCTCAGGTTCTGAATGCGGAAATTACGCTGGATTACACCCTGAACAACTGATGCCGGCAACGGGTCGCCTTTTGGCGGCCCGGACGTTATGCTATGCCTCCCGGTCCAGTTACTGACCGGAACAGATGCGCCTTCTGGCGCATCTTCGCTTTCTGATTAGGGGAGACCGAGGTGACAAGATACCGGGCGGCCAAAAAGTACTGGAAGATGGTGCTGGTTCTGTTATGCATTTGCGGCGCGCTGCTGCTGATCCGCTGGGCGGCCATGATCTGGGCCTGAACCGATGAAAGGGATTGGCCGTCACACGCTGGGCATCTTACTGATGGTAATTATCGTACTGGAAGTGATTCTCTATCTGCTCACAGCCTCATGGCTGCCCTGGCGATAGTCTCTTTCAGACAAAGGCATCTTCGCGCCGCTGTCTGGCACGCACGTCGCTACGCGCAATGCGATACGCCTTGCGGGGATCGCCCACCACAAACTCAAAGGTAGGCGTGTAGTAAAATGGCAACCAGCCGCCATAGCTGCTCTCCCACTCCCATCGGACGGGGCAGGGCCACAGAATGCCATCATACAAAAGATAGTAAACCCAGCGTCCACCAGGACGACGGGGGCGTGATGTTTTCATGGGATTCACAACGGTAATGGTTAACAACAGTTTATATTTTGTACGCTAATGCGCCAGCTTGCAATGTTACAGCGCGGCTTTATTGCACCTGGCCCTGAATCAGCGATGGACCTCACCACAAAGCAGTACCACATTCGGTCGGACTTTATGAATGCGGTTCGCCATCGTTTCGCAGTCGACCTTCGTCGGATAAATGCGCTCCGAGACCGGCAGGGCTTCGCAGGCATCGTAACCGCACGCGCTCACTAACAACACAAATCCTATCAACATAGTTCCTCTCCTTTGCACGGTCTGGTGGTCCGGACTGCGGTGCTTTTTATCCCTTTTTTAACATCCAGTATAGACAAACGTGACGGGGCGGCATTGTCAGTGTGAGCTATGACCCGCCAGCAGGGTGAGGCGGCGCTCTGTCAGACATCAGAAGCGGAGGATAATCAGGAACTAGCCAGCGAAATACCAGGCGGGCAGCAGCGCAATCAGATTGTTCAGTGTGTGCAGGAAGATGGGCAGCGCCAGACTGTTACTCCGCAGCCGGGCATAGCAGAGCAGCAGCGAAAACAGCGTCAGGGCGATCAGCGTCTGCCAGTGCACATATTGCGTATGCATCACCGCAAACAGCAGCGAGGTCAGCAGCATGCAGGCGAAGCGGCTGCGCGGTGCCCACAGCAGAAAACCCTGCAACAGAAAACCGCGGAACAGCACCTCTTCAAATACCGGGGCCAGCAGCACGGCGGTGAGCAGCAGGATCAGCAGCGAATTACGTCCCTGCTGGGCCTGCATGACCAGCCAGCCTTCCGGCTGCATAAACTGCATCTGTGCCGCCATCAGCACAAACAGCGCACCGGTAAACAGCAGGGTTTGCAGCGTGCAGAGTTCGCCCAGCGGCAAGTCGGTGCGGCGCTGGCAGTAGAAGCGGTAAAGCGGATAGATCACGGCAAATTCAAACAGGCAGAGTACTGGCACCAGCAGGCCGTCATTACGCAGTACGCCGTAATTAGGGAACAGCGTGATCAGCATGGTAACCAGGTAATAGACCACAAAGCTGCCGACGTAGAACAGCGTCAGGGTCACTCTGTCGGAATTGGTATTCATAGGCGACTCTGCCAGCGAAGGTAAGCGCATAGTAGCAATGCACCCGATCGCTGTCGAGTCAGGCTGTAACACAATATTTAAGCGCAAAATGTTAACGGCAGACTAAACACCAGGACGCCTGAGCCGATAACTGAGGAAACTAATCTGGTCAGCACCGCATGTTGTATTGCAGGCCCGTCATCTCAAACCCTGGCTGTGTAATGAGCACTCTTAATGACATTTAACCCACCGGCGCCACCTTCGCCTCCATTCAGACATGCTGCTGAAGATCGCACTGTCCGCTTTACGCGGCGCAGCCTGCGCACGCTTTCGCTGCTGCTGTTTAGTGTGCTGGTGCTCTCGATGCTGATGGTGCTGACGATTGCACAGCGTCAGAACAGCGCATCGGTCGATCATGACCGGATGCTGGTGCAGCAGGCGTGGAAAAATCGTCAGGATGCGATGATCACGGATATCCGGGATTATGCGTTCTGGGGTGAGGCCTGGCGCAATCTTCATGTCAGGGTGAACAAAGTCTGGGCTTTTGACGAAGAGAATTTTGGACCGGGCCTCTACGAAGAATATCACTACGAAGGCGTGTTCGTGATCGACGGTCAGGGCCACACCTCTTACAGCGTGATTAATGGACAGCTGGTGGATATCCCGCTGGAAACCTGGCTGGGCAAAAAGACCCCGGAGCTGATTGCGGCGGCACGTAAGCTTAACAACCAGGCGATTACCCGGGATGCGCTGGTCAACCATCAGCCCGCCATTGTGGTTGCTGCCCCTATCAGCAGCGGCAAAGTGACGACGGTGCCGCCAGTGGCAGGACCCGCCTCTATCATGGTGTTTGTGAATCTCTTCACACCTGCCAAATTACAGGCGCTGGGCACCACGCTGGATGTGCGTGAACTGCGTCTGCCCGTCAGTCAGGAAGATGCCCTGCGTGAACCACGGCTGGTGCAGCCGCTGCCAGGCGGCGATCCGATTGTACTGCGCTGGACGTCGAAGATGCCTGGCATGGGCCTGATCTGGTTCCTGTTGCCGCTGCTGATGCTGATGGCGATCATCATCGCTATGATTACCCATCGCGTCAGCCGCCATGCGCTTTCCAATGCGATACTCTCTGACCGCCGTTTTGCCCTGCTGGTGATCAGTCAGCAGGAGCTTGCCAGTAGCGAAGCGCGGTTTCGCGATCTTGCTGAGGCAGCGTCAGACTGGATCTGGGAGACGGATGAAGAGGGCCGTCTGATCTATCTTTCCGCGCGCTTTCACACCGTGACCGGCCACGACATTACCCACTGGCTGGGGCGTCACATCGATCATCTGCTGACGCATCCCAGCCATTCGCTGGTCGCCTGGCTGCTGCGTCAGGAAGAGGACGGGCAACAGATGCCGCTGCGCTGTCAGTTTATGTCCGCACATGGCAACCGCCGCATCGGCCAGCTGGTGGCGAAAACCATCTGGCATGATGAGCGACGCATCGGGTTTCGCGGCACGGTATCTGACATCACACAGGGCATGGAAGCAGAAGCGCGCATCCAGTTTCTGTCGCGTCACGACGTCTTAACCGGCCTGTCAAACCGCGTGCAGCTGCTGGAGTTTCTGACGCTGCATCTTGAGCTGCCTGATGGCAACGCGCCGCTGACGCTGGTTACCCTCGACCTTGATCAGTTCCGGCCGATCAATGAAACCTGGGGTCATGCGGCGGGGGATGAGGTGCTGAGTCAGATCGCGCAGCGTCTGAAGCGCTGTATCGGCCCACAGGAGCTGGTGGCGCGGCTGAGTGGCGATGAATTTGTGCTGGTATTGCGTGAAACGAACCGTGAGCGGGTCGATCAGCGTTGTGCTCAGCTGGTGCATGAGGTTCAGCAACCCATCAGCACCGGCCAGCATGTCCACTATCTCACCATCAGCATGGGGATCGCCTCTGCACCGCAGGATGCCAGCCATCCCGAAGCGCTGCTGCAAATGGCGGATATCGCGCTGAATGAAGCGCGTGATGCGGGACGCAATCAGTGGGTCTGGTATGCCAATGAGATGGCCAGCCAGCGTGAAGATAAACGTGAAATGGCACGGCGGATCGAGAATGCGCTGAAGAACAATGAATTTCGCCTGCACTACCAGCCGCGCTACCAACTGCTGACCGGTCAGCTGGCGGGCGCTGAGGCGTTGATTCGCTGGCAGATTGCCCCGGATCAGTGGATTACGCCTGACCACTTCATTCCGCTGGCGGAAGAGAGTGGTCTGATCGCCACCATCAGCGACTGGGTGCTGATGAGTGCCTGTGAGGATGCGCTGGGGTGGGGTGGGGAACGCTATGTGTCGGTCAATATCTCGCCCATGGAGTTCCGCACCAGCGACCTGGTGCAGCGGGTGGCCCATGCGCTGGAGAAAAGTGGCCTGCCTGCTACGCGGCTGGAGCTGGAGATCACCGAGAACGTCACCTTCGAACATCCGCAGCATGCGCTGGAGGTGATGCAGGGATTACGGTCACTGGGTGTCAGGTTAACCGTTGACGATTTCGGCACCGGCTATGCCGCGCTGGGCTACCTGAAAACCTTCCCGTTTAATGGTCTGAAGATCGACCGTTCCTGGATGAAAGATTTCCCGGAGTCGCAGCAGGCGCAATCGGTGGTGGCGGGCATTATTGCGCTGGCACGCGCTTTTGCGCTGACCATCACAGCAGAGGGCATTGAGACAGAAGCGCAGCTGAACCAGCTAAAACAACTCTCGTGCGAAGAGGGGCAAGGCTACTTCCTCGGTCGCCCGATGCCGCTGGCTGCATTCAGTACGCTTCTGGAAAGAACCGCGCAAAACCAGGCTGAACCGGCTTAACGCACTTTGACCGCCACGGCGGTCATCAACATGGCACAGACAACAAAAATGATCAGCTCCATTATGACCTCCATAGAGTGATGAATCCTCTATAAGGGTAGTGGCTGATTGCATGTTTTTTAGTCAGATAGTGCGATTAATCTTAAAGCGTGACCTGAACCGCTCCGATTTGAAGAGCGTTGTAACAACTTTACTTTTCAGGGCTTCAGGTCAGCAGGCCCGCTTTGCTACTCTTGGGACAGGGTTTTACACGTCTAACAGGAGAAAAAAACGTGAAATTTTATGGAAAAGGGCTTCTGATACTGGGCCTGTTCGCCTTAACCGCCTGCCAGTCCGCCACGAAACCTGACACCGCCCATGTGGCGCAGGATCCCGACGCTGACCGCTGCGGGGCCTCTCAGTTTCAGAACTATGTCGGCAAGCCGTTAACCGCGCTGCAGGGTCAACACTTCGAACAGCAGGTGCGTCCAATTCCCTATAATTCTGCCGTCACCATGGATTTCAATCTCAACCGGCTTAACTTCCTGGCCGACAAAAATGGCAATATCAGCTCTGTTTATTGTGGCTAACGGCCAGTCTGTCATAGGCTTGTCATAACGGCAGGCGAGGATAGCAGCGCGCTTCAAAACTTCCTCGTCACACAGATAGACAGTGCTCGTCTTGTTTATTCCCGCCCCGGCGGGAATTTTTTTAGCGCCTTCGGACCAGAACAGGAGCGGAGAAGATGAAACGCATAATCGGGGCACTCCTGCCCACGTTGTTACTCAGCAGCACACTGGCGCACGCCTCCAGTGAAGAGGCCTGGCAAAAGAGCCGTGAGGTGATGGTGCAGGCGTGCATTAACGCCAGTCACCTGAGCAAAGTAAAGGTGCTGGGCGATCCGATTGAGTATGACGACAACACAGGTTACAGCGCACTGCTGCTGGCGGGGCGCTATCCGCAGCAGCACATGAAAAACAGGCGCGGACAGGAGCTATGCCTGTTTCAACGAAGCAGTGGACGGGCCAGCGTCAGCGAAGCGGATAAATTGCGCTGGGTGAAGTAGGCAGCGGTTTTTAATTCTCTGGCTGCGTGTCAATCAACTGCGCCAGCAGGGTGCGGTAACGCTGCAACTGCATCTCGTCGCCTTCCACTTCCAGTTTGTCGATCACCCGCGCAATCAGCACTTTATTAGTCGCGGGCTCGCCCGCTTCCATTATTTCACGCAGGATCACCGCCAGCAGATCGGATTCTGGCGGGGTTCGCCAGTTCGGGCCTTTGAAATAGTCGCTGATAGCACGGCTGGCGCTGTTTGCTTGTACTCTCATTTCCCCACCTCCGCTGAAACACTGCCCCATCCCTTACCGTTGATTAAGGGCATCTCTGCATGAAATAAGCTGGTCTGCCTCAGCGTAGCTGGACGGTCTGCACCGTTTTTTTGCGGAGGACGTCGCGCCGATCAGAAAGATCGCCACACCGCCACAACTGGCGGTTTTTTAAACATAGAAGCGGGGTGGAGGGTTGTCAGTAACAGAATGACATATTTTTCCATATTGATGACGGTTGGTTTAGGAAGCATGCGTCAGGGCAGTCCAGCGCCCGCGTGGTTCACGCTATAAACTCTCGCGCCGGGAAAATTTTTAGCGGTAATTGCGCTGAATCAAGAGGAATTCGTTCTTTTGCCGTTTGTGCCATGTTTTGTCGGTCACGCTGAGAATGTGCGCGTTAGACTGAGCCTTCCCTCTCTTTACATCATCTGCTCATGCCACGCACTATAGAACCCTGGAAGATAAACCTGATCTCGGTCTGGTTTGGCTGTTTTTTTACCGGACTGGCCATCAGTCAGATTATCCCGTTTCTGCCGCTCTATCTTGAGCAGCTTGGCGTCACTGGGGGCGAATCTCTTAGCCTCTGGTCGGGTCTCACCTTCAGTATCACCTTTGTGGTCTCGGCGGCGGTCGCTCCCCTGTGGGGCAGCCTGGCCGATCGCAAAGGCCGTAAACTGATGCTGCTGCGTGCCGCATTTGGCATGGGCGTGGTGATCCTGCTACAGGCGTTTGTCACCGAAGCCTGGCAGTTGCTGCTATTACGCGCCCTGATGGGGCTGACCTCCGGATATATTCCCAATGCGATGGCGCTGGTAGCGGCTCAGGTTCCGCGTGAACGCAGCGGCTGGGCGCTGAGCTGTGTCTCAACCGGTCAGATTGGTGGGGTGATTCTGGGGCCGATGCTGGGCGGACTGCTGGCCGACTGGGTCGGTTTGCGCACGGTGTTTATCGTCACTGCAGTTCTGCTGATGGTCAGCTTTCTGGTGACGCTGTTCCTGATTAAAGAGACCGGTTACACCCCGGTGAGTAAAAAGGACAAGCTCAGCGGACGCGAGGTTTTCCGCTCGCTGGATAATCCAAAGCTGATGCTCTGCCTGTTTTTCACCACCATGGTGATCCAGATGTGTAACGGATCGGTGAACCCGATCCTGACGTTGTTTGTGCGCGAGCTGGCACCCACTGCGGAGAATATCGCGTTTCTGAGTGGCGTGATCGCCGCACTACCTGGCGTCTCTGCGCTGCTGGCCGCGCCCCGGCTGGGACGACTCGGTGACCGCATCGGCACGCAGCGCATCCTGCTGGCGACGATGGTCATCTCGCTGCTGCTGTTTATTGCGATGTCCTTTGTCACCAGCACCACCCAGCTGGGCGTCTTACGTTTTCTGCTGGGCTTCGCTGATGGCGCGATGATGCCTGCGGTGCAGACCCTGCTGGTGCGTCACTCTCGCGATAACATCACCGGCCGGATCTTCGGTTATAACCAGTCATTTATGTATCTTGGCAATGTCGCGGGCCCGCTACTGGGGGCTGCGGTGTCGGCGGTGGCAGGTTTCCGCTGGGTCTTTTTTGCCACCGCCGTGGTCGTGCTGATTAATGTGCTGTTTCTGAAGCGATTTTACCGGCGACCAAAGACCGAGTTGCCCGCGTCGGCTGACAAATCGTCAGTTCAGCCTGCCAGCGCTGCTGAGTCAGTAAAAACTCAGGACTGACGCTGGGGCTCCAGGAGTCATCGCCGCCCACGCCCATGTGGAAGGCATCCAGATGCAGCCAGCAGCCCGCTTCCGGACGCAGCAGGTGGCGGTGTGATGTCTCCCGCAGCTGCTCCAGGCTGAAGCGGCTCAGCGAGAAAGCAAAATCGCCGCTGACCTGCCAGCTGCCGCTGTCAAGCTGACGGGTGCCGCCACGCTGACCATTCTCGCTGGGGAAAACGTAGGGTGTTGAAAGCTGATCCAGCGGCAGCTGCCAGCGTGAGAACTGCGCGGCCAGCTGACGATCGGGATAGTTTTCATGTGGCCCCAGGCCGAGCCAGCTTACCTGCTGCGGGATTTGCGCCAGCTCGCAGCGTAAGCCGATACGCGCTGGCGGCGGTAATCCGCGCGACTGCTCAACGGAAAGTTGTAACTGCAACTCCCCCCGCGCGTTGATCAGATAACGTTTACGGCTGATGAAAGCGAGCTGGCCGTTAGCGAGCCAGCTGTGCAGCGTCTCAACCTGTACTGCCTGCGACAACGCATTCGCCGTAATCGACACCAGATTGCTGCTCATCTGGTCATAACCCGCGGCTTTCCAGCGCTCAACCCAGGCGTTAGGATCAACCCGTTCCGCTTCGCTGGTGCCGATATCATTGTCCAGCGGCGCGCGAATAAAGCAGTCCTGGAGAGGGGAGAGCAGCGTCGGCTCCTCATCGACAAACCACTGCGTCAGTTCGCCGCTGTGGCGTGAAAAATGCCAGCGTTGCTGCTGATGCGTGACGACAATCTCACTGGCGTCATCGTGCAGCAGCGGAGCTTCGCCAGCCTCCGGCGGTATTGGCAGCGCCATCACCGAGGGCAGCGCCCATTGATGCCAGGCGACACACCAGTCGGCGGCGCTCCAGCGGGTCGGGTGAATCTGATGAACCGCGACATTAAGCCAGCATTCACCGTGTAACGCGGGCGGTGCTGGCAGCGTGATCCGCTGCTGACCCTGCGCGGCGATATCCAGCAATACTTCACCTTCCGTCACCACATGCCCCTCCTGCTCGATGCGCCAGCGCAGCAGCTCATTGTCACTGTGGCGGAACAGATAGTCGCTGCTGACCGTAAAGCTCAGCGGATCGCCGGGATCGACCGTGAACTGCCAGAACTGCTGGGCGCGCTGCGCCTCATACAGCGCAGGATGTGGTGTGCGGTCGGCAAACACCAGCCCGTTCATGCAGAACTGGCGATCGTTGGGCTTATCGCCAAAATCGCCGCCGTAAGCCTGCCAGGGGTTGCCCTGCTCGTCATGGCGGGTCAGGCTCTGATCCACCCAGTCCCAGACGAAGCCGCCCTGCAGTCGCGGGAACTGGCGGAAGGCCTCCCAGTATTTCGCGAAACCGCCGAAGCTGTTGCCCATGGCATGTGCGTACTCACACAGGATCAGCGGACGGGTTTCGCCCGGCAGACCGATCCACTTCTTCAGCGACCATTTCGGCACCGCCGGGAACGGCTGATCTTCATCAACCCTGGCGTACATCGGGCAGATAATATCAGTCGCGGCAGTATCCGCACCGCCGCCTTCATACTGAACCGGACGGGTCGGATCGCTGCTTTTCACCCAGCGATAGAGAGCATCGTGCGTGGCGCCATGTCCCGACTCATTGCCCAGCGACCAGATAATAATGCTGCAGTGATTACGATCGCGCTGCACCATGCGCGTCACGCGTTCGCTATAGGCGGCAAACCAGCGGGGATCATCGGAGAGCCGGTTCATCGGCTGCATGCCGTGGGTTTCGATATTGGCCTCATCCACCACATAAAGCCCGTACTGGTCACATAACCGGTACCAGAGCGGATGATTAGGGTAGTGCGAACAGCGCACCGCATTGAAATTGTGCTGCTTCATCAGCTCGATATCGCGGCGCATCGTCGCCTCATCCACTACCTGACCGTGCTCCGGATGGTGCTCGTGACGGTTGGTGCCCCGGATCAGCAGCGGTTTGCCGTTGAGACAAAGCAGGCCGTTGTCGATGGTGACCTGACGGAAGCCGACATCCCAGGCTTCCACCTCGATCAACTGCTGATCCCCATCCAGCAGCGCCAGCGTGGCGCGATAGAGGTGGGGCGTTTCGGCGCTCCACAGCGCAGGCTGTTCCACCGGCAGGCTAAGCAGGGCGCGTTCAGGATAGTGGCCCCGTTCGTCAATAATGGCGCTGCCCAGCGGCTGCTGACACTGCGCAACCTGCTCTTCACCCTGCCATAGCGTCAGACGCAGCTGATAGCGCGAGGTGACGTCCGGCGGCAAGGCGACGCGGACCTGGGCGCGTAGCTCGGCACGGTAAAACTCCGGGCTGAGCCGGGTTTCCAGCTGAACGTCGGCCAGATGCACCTGCGGTTTATGCAGCAACGTGACATCGCGGAAAATGCCGCTCATCCGCCACATATCCTGATCTTCCAGATAGCTGCCGTCGCTCCAGCGCAGCACCATCACCGCCAGCCGGTTTTTGCCCGGTTGCAGATGGGGAGTCAGGTCGAATTCGGCGGGCAGGCGGCTGTCCTGAGAGTAACCAATCCAGCCTCCGTTGCACCAGAGGTGAAATGCCGAGTTTACCCCGTCAAAGATGATACGTGTCTGCCCGGAAGCGAGCCAGGCTGCATCAGTGCTGAATGTGAGCGAGTAACATCCGGTGGGATTCTCTGCGGGAACAAGCGGCGGATTAACCGGAATCGGATACTGCACGTTGGTGTAAATGGGCGCATCAAAGCCGTGCATCTGCCAGTTAGCCGGGACCGGCAACGTGGTGGAATCCGGCAGATCCTGCAGTAACCAGCTGGCGGGAACCGCTTCAGGCTGGGTAAAGTAACGGAAACCCCACTCTCCGTTCAGGCTCTGCATTGACACCGAAGGCGAGTCATCGCGCGCTGCCGCTTCATCGCGCCAGCTGGCGAATGGCGGGTGCGCATCCAGCCGATGCAGCGAGGTCACGACCGGGTTTTCCCAGTCGCGCCGGGAGAGGATGTCACTGAAAGCAGCCTGAGAGAGAGTCATGGTTTTATCCTGTAAATGTAATGCGCTCACAATGCGCAAAATTAGTCAGGCTGTAAAGAGTCAGCTATCCCGTTTCAGACAAATAATTTGCGCCATAAACCGGCCAGGATGTTGAGAAACTGGCGGCATAGTGACGGTAAAACGTTAAGTCTGGTCAGCAAAGATGAATAGCGGCCGGATGCGGAGGAATCTCACTTGTCGCCATGCAGGAGGCTTCATACACTCAGCCCGATTTCTTCACCCTGAGGTAGATATGGTACGAATCGTTAAGCTGGCTGCCGTTGTGGCATTAGTGACTGCGTTAAGCGGATGTATTTTCCCGCCTCCTGGCGGCGGTGGTGGTGGTGGTGGTGGATGGGGCGGACATGGCGGCGGGCCGGGCCGTGGATTTGTTGATCCGCGCTAAGCCTCGCTCAGTGATCGGTAGCAGGCGAAACGTTTAACAGCGGCAATGTATGCCCGCAAAACGTTTCGCCTGCGAGGTTAGCCGGTAATCGCTAAACATAGGGCGGAGATGCGGGCTAACTTACTGAAAAAAAGACTGTTACCCTCTGTTTTTTTAGCCAGCGTGGTGATAATTTCAGCGTTTCTCCACCGCTGAGACAACAGCATGAAAAACCTGATTGCTGAATTACTGGTAAAGCTGGCTGAAAAAGAGGCGACAGCGAAAGAGCAGATGGCGCAGATTGAAGCGCTGGAAATTGTTGTCACGGCGCTGGTTCGCAAGCTGGAGCCGCAACAGCACCTCGCGATAAGCTCCAGTATTGAAACCGCAATGGACAATGTGGCCGATGCTGACGATGGCGATGCGCGCCTGCTGCGCAATTATATCGAAAAGCTGCTCCGGCATCCCCGCCAGTAACAACCCCAGTGCCAATATGGAATGGGATCTTCACATCACTTTGACCTTAAACATTTTCCGCTTTGCTTATTCGCTGCCAGAATAATAAAGGACAATCCACTGTGGAGATAACAAAATGAAAGTCGGTTTAATGGCGATGATGATGGCGGGCCTGCTGGTCAGCGGGCTGGCAGGTGCGGCGGAGAAGACCCCGCAGCAGGAGAAGATGACCCTGTGTAACCAGCATGCCAAATCTCAGGATCTTAAAGGCGATGCGCGCAAAACCTTTATGAGTGAATGCCTGAAAAAGGATAGCAAGATGTCGAAGATGTCACCGCAGCAGATGAAAATGAAGAGCTGTAATGGTGAAGCTGGTGATAAAAAACTGGCGGGCGATGCGCGTAAAAACTTTATGAGCCAGTGCCTGAAAAAAAGCGCATGAGTTCCCCGGCCACGCAGGTGGCCGCTTCTCTTTGCCGCGCAATGCAGATCCAGTTCCCCTTCCACGTCGATTAAATTTCCTGCTACAACAGCAGGTTACCATTGTGAAACAGATTCATTATCAGGCTTTCTGGTTCCTTTGCCACACTTACTGTTTGTGGGGATTTGCGCCGCGCGCTGTTTCGCCGCGCAGCATAAGACCAGAAACAGCTAAAGGAGCCATGCCGTGAACTATCAATTTACCGCCGACATGAAGGATCTGCCCCAGCGACAGCCGGTTAAGAAAACGCTCGGCGACGTGGATGTATTACTGATCCGCGATGGGGAGAACGTCCGCGCTTACCAGGCGAAATGTCCACACGCAGGCGCGCCGCTGGAGCAGGGCGCAATCTGTGGCGACCGGCTGGTCTGCCCGTGGCACAAAGCCGCGTTTACTATCGCCGATGGCAAAATGTGTGAACCGCTGGCGTTAGCCGATCTCAAACAGTATCCGTTGCGCATTGAAGAGGGCCGGGTGCTGGTTAATCCGAAAGCGATGTCAGCCGCGGCCCCGATTGGCAGCGGCGCTGACGCCCCGGTCTTTGTGGTGCTCGGTGGTGGCGCAGCGGGCAGTGCCGCGCTGTGGCGCCTGCGCCATGACGGCTTTAAAGGCCGCCTGATTATGGTCGAACGGGAAGCGGACGCGCCTTATGACCGCACCGCGCTGACCAAGTTTGTGCCGTCGGGCAAAATGGATATCAGCGAGGTCCCGCAGCTGCTGAAAGCAGATGTGATGGATCTCGTTGAACGTCTTCAGGCTACCGTGAGCCGCCTCGATGCGCAGCAGCAGCAGTTAATCTTCGAGGATGGCGGGACGCTCGCGTTCGACAAACTGCTGATCGCCAGCGGCGCGACGCCTGTACGCCCTGATTTGCCGGGCAGCGATCTCGACGGGGTTTATCTGCTGCGTAGCAAACAGCAAACCGATGAGCTGCTTCAGGCGGTGGATGCCAGCCATAAAATCGTGATTATCGGCAACAGTTTTATTGGCACTGAACTGGCGTCGGCACTGCGTAATCGTGACATCGATGTGACGGTGATTGCCCGCCAGTCACTGCCTTTTGCTAAACGATTTGGCGAGCAAATTGGTCGCTATTTTTACCAGCTGCATGAGCAAAACGGCGTGAAGTGGGTGCAGGGCGAGATCGAAGCACTGCAGGGCAACCAGCAGGTGAGTGGCGTACAGCTGAAAGGTGGACGAAAGCTGGATGCCACCGTTGTGCTGTTTGCTACCGGGGTCGAACCAGCCACCGAATTTATTCACGATTTGCCGCTGGCAGAGGATGGCAGCCTGCAGGCGGATGAGCAGCTGCGGGTCGCTGATAACATCTGGGTAGCGGGGGATATCGCCACCTATCCGGCGGCGCAGGGTCCGCTGCGGATTGAGCACTATCGCGTCGCGCATCAGCAGGGGCAGACCGCCGCTTGGAACATGCTGGATCAGAACGTCGCCTTTGATCGTGTGCCGTTCTTCTGGACGACCCAGTATGGCACCCGTTATGAGTATGTTGGCCACGCAGCAGAATGGGATGACTACCAGCTAATCGGCTCGCTGGAGGATAAAAAGTTTATGGCGTTTTATGGTCAGCAGGGGCAACTGGCGGCAATCTGCTCATGCGGCATGTATACGCTGACTGCTAAGCTGGTGGAGCGGATGCAGCAACCGATGACGCTTGCCGACGCGGTGGCGCTCTGTCAGGCGCGTATCAGTTAAACTGTGCGCAAGGCGGGCCAGCGTGCCGGGCCGCCTTGCGCCATTCCTGATGGGTTAGCTGCGGCTCAGTTTCTCTGATTTCGCCATGCACTGCTGCATCGCTTCCATCACTGCCGAGCGCATCCCTTTTTCTTCCAGCACTTTCACCGCTTCAATCGTGGTGC
Organism: Candidatus Pantoea varia; assembly: GCF_900115075.1. Taxonomy (GTDB): domain Bacteria; phylum Pseudomonadota; class Gammaproteobacteria; order Enterobacterales; family Enterobacteriaceae; genus Pantoea; species Pantoea varia. The sequence continues at coordinate 2,224,822 of NZ_FOVG01000001.1, read as the reverse complement.
CGCCCGGTGAGCAGACCATATCTTTGAGTTCAGCCGGGTGTTTACCGGTGGTCAGCACCATCTGGGCCGCCCCTTTTACCGCCTGCGCAGCAAACTGATAGGCCTGAGCGCGCGGCATCCCGCCCAGTACGGCCGCATCCGCCATCGCTTCGATAAACATAAATACGTAGGCTGGTGCAGAACCGCTGACGCCGACCACCGAGTGAATCAGATATTCATCCACCACGGCTGCTTTGCCAAAGCTCTCAAAAATCGCCACGACCTCGTCAATTTCTGCTTGCTCAACCAGCACGTTGGGGGTTACCGAGGTCATCCCTTCGCTCACCAGCGAAGGAGTATTTGGCATCGCGCGGACAATTTTACGATCGTATCCCAGCACGGATGAGAGCGAGTCCAGCGTCACGCCAGCTGCAATCGATACCACCAGCGCCTCTTTTTTCAGGCTGCCGGACAACTCTTTTAATACTTTCAGGATGACATTGGGTTTTACCGCACCGAACAGGATATCCACTTCGCGCGCCAGCGCTTCCGCGCTCTCTGCCGCGTTGATGCCATACTGATCTGCCATCGCATGGTTGGTCTCGGCTTTGCGATCGTAAACGAAGATATCAGACGGGGCGATTTTGCCGCTGTTGACCAGTCCGCCGATAATGGCTTTCGCCATATTTCCCCCGCCGATAAATCCGATTTTCTTTGCCAGCATCGCCATCTCCTTAGGACATTATTCGTTTTTCTCAGTGCGCTAGCTTACTTCAGCCAGCCCGAATAACAAGTCAGCCGGGTCCAGGCTGGAAAGTGTGCCGCAAATAAAATTTGCCATTTAAGGTGAACCCGGCAAGATCTCAGGCTTCTCTGACTGTAAGGAATCATGATGTTTATCTGGGTTGATGCCGATGCCTGTCCGAATGTGATCAAAGAGGTGCTCTACCGTGCGGCGGATCGCACCGCGACCACGGTAACTTTTGTAGCGAATCAGTTTCTGCGCGTACCACCCTCGCCTTATCTGCGCACTCTGCAAGTGCCTGCTGGCTTTGATGTGGCAGACAATGAGATCGTCAGACGGTGTCAGCCTGGCGATCTGGTGATCACCGCTGATATTCCGCTGGCGGCCGAGGTGATTGAGAAGGGGGCAGCGGCGCTGAATCCGCGCGGCGAGCGTTACTCACCGGCGACGATACGTGAACGTCTGACGATGCGGGATTTTATGGATACTCTGCGGTCAAGCGGCGTGCAGACCGGCGGCCCCGCGACGATGAGTCCGCGTGACCGCCAGCAGTTTGCGAATGAGCTGGATAGCTGGCTCACCCAGCTGAAACGCTCAACTTAAACGAAGCTGTCGTCGTCGTCGTAATCGTTGCCGCCAAAATCGTTGAGATCGCTGTTGTCGGCATAATTACTGTCCCAGCCCGTATTCTGGTCCAGGAAGGCGTTGTCGTTACCGCCGTTAAAGTTATCGGCATTGTCATCCCCACCGTTGAAGGTATTGAGATTATCATTCACATCCGGCAGCGGCGGCTCATTAATGATGTTCACAATCTCTTCCGGCTGCGAATGATGGAACATGCTGGTCAGCATGTCGGCCATCACGACACCACCCGCTACGCCCACGGCAGTCTGTAATGCGCCGCCAAGGAAGCCAGTGCCACGTGGCGCGGGCGCCTGAGCAGGGGCATATTGCTGCTGTGCCGGTTGCTGTGGCGCACTGTTCCATGGCGACTGTTGCTGTTGCTGCTGTTGAGCGGGCGGCTGCTGACGCGAACCGCTGCCAAACAGTCCCGACAGGAAGCCGCCGCTGCTCTGTGCGGGTTGTTGCTGCTGTTGCTGTTGCAGCTGGGCCACCTGACTTTCCAGCGCCGACACTTTCTCATTGAGTTTTTTCAGCGCTGCTTCCTGAATCAGGATCGCCTGTGCCATGTAGTAAGGCGCGCCCGGCTGCGCCTGAAGATGCTGGTTAATCAGTTGTTCGGCAGCGGCATCGCGTACCACGGTCTGGCTTTCGGCCTGTTTCAGACGGCTAAACAGCCCGTCAATCAGTTGTTGTTCTTCGCGTTGCATGATGACTCTCCTGTGGCGATTGTTATCAGTATATGGGGGCGTCAACACGAAAAGTAAAATCGGGGCGGTAAGCAAATATTGCCAGCCCATTTTAACCGCCGCTTTGCGGGTTTTTTAACGCCCGTTTACCACCCTGATGCACAAAACGTGCATGCATTTCTCTTTGAAAGTATAGAGATTATCGCTGTGCTGATGAGGAAAATGCGTAAAACATGCCTGACAGGTGGAGGCCATAATAATTTCCAGTTATTATGCGTCGCATTAATAAGCTAACCATGCAACCGCATTGCGCGGTCAGGCGGAGGAACGGCCCTGATGTCACTACCCATCTTTTTGATTGGCGCTCGCGGTTGCGGCAAAACCACGGTCGGCGAGGCGTTGTCGCAGGCGCTGGGCTACGCCTTTACGGATACCGACCACCATCTGCAACTCAGCACGCAGCGCAGTGTGACCGAGATTGTTGAGACGGAAGGCTGGGAAGGTTTCCGCGCCCGTGAAACGGAATCGCTGAAAGCGGTGACGGCCCCCCGGACGGTCATTGCGACGGGCGGTGGCATGATTCTGGCCGAAGAGAACTGCCGTTTTATGCAGGAGCATGGTCAGGTGATCTGGCTCAGCGCATCGCCCGAAGTACTGGCAGAGCGACTGGAAAGCGAACCTGAAGCGGCCCAGCGTCCGACCTTAACCGGACGTCCGATTGCCGACGAGATGAGTGATGTGCTGCGTGAACGCGCGCATCTTTACCAGGCGGCGGCCCATCATCAGGTGAATGCCATGCAACCGCCGCAGTGCGTGGTGGAAGAAATTCTGCTGTCACTTTCCCTGGCCCGCGCCAGCTAACCCTCAGATTTTTCCCGCTTTGATCCCGCTTCTGATGTCATTGTCTATACTTATCCTATGACAGGCAGCAGCCTGTCCTGTGGATTGTTATTCAGATAAGAGGGACACAGTATGCCGAGCAGACCACCGTACCCACGTGAAGCCAAAGTTGTGCCTGTTGAAAAGGGCACTGAAGGTAACAAAGTAACCTCTTACGAATTGCGTGCTGATCATCCCAAACCGAATTCATTAATCAGTGAGCACGAGACGGAAGAAGAAGCGCACGACGCAAAAGCACGCTACGAAGACGTCGAAAAAGAGTAAAACGTTGCGGCTGGCAGGGACGCCAGCCTGATATCCAGCATCGTTTCGCGATTTGCCAGTAAGTTGCCTGAGTTTTCCCATCACCTCTTTATTCCCGACATCCCCCTTGCCGACGCAAAACAAAGCAGCCTGGAACACTGGCTTAACGCTTTCTCTCTCTGCGCGTCTGATCTCTCCCATCGGAGGAGATCACAAACGACCATCATTTCGCGTGACAGATCAGCGGGTTCCCTTCTACACTGCCAGACACACAACATGTGCTCTGGAGAACTATTATGCTCAACGTAAGTGAGTATTTTGACGGAAAAGTTAAATCTATCGGTTTTGACAGTGCGAGCACCGGTCGTGCCAGCGTGGGCGTGATGTCAGAAGGTGAATACACATTTGGAACCGGCCAGCCGGAAGAGATGACCGTCGTTAGCGGCTCGCTTAAGGTGTTGCTGCCAGGTGAGACCGAGTGGAAATGGTTTGAAGCGGGTTCGGTGTTTAATGTGCCGGGTCACAGCGAATTTCATCTGCAGGTGGGCGAGCCAAGTTCCTATCTCTGCCGCTATCTGAAAGATAAAGATTAAAAAAAGGGCCGCTAAGCGGCTCTTTTTTTTGGCAAACATCCTCGTCCGGATGATTCTGCGGGTTACCGCTTAACGCTGGGCTTCGCCGCCTAACGCTTCCACCAGATTGCTGGTGAGTGCCGCCAGTTCGCTGGTCATCAGAATAAAGTCGGCATCAAAGCGCTGCGCAAAATCTTCGCGGTCGATATCGTCGTTCTGATCGCGCAGGGTGTCGCTGAACTTCAGACGCTTCACTGAACCGTCATCGGCCAGCACAAACTGAATACGCTCCTGCCAGTCGAGTGCCAGTTTGGTCACCACTTTGCCGGCTTCGATATGGTTGGCGATCTCATCGCACACCAGATCCTGTTTCTTGCAGCGGATGACGCCGCCATCTTCCAGCAGTGCTTTCAGCTCCGCTTCATCCATCAGCGCAAAACCGGCTGGCAGGTCGCCTGAACGCACCCATTGGGTCAGAGTCAGTTCAATCGGGTTTTCCAGCGTCAGCGGCACCACCGGCAGTGAACCCAGGCTTTTGCGCAGCAGCGCCAGGGTATCTTCTGCTTTTTTAGCGCTGGCACAGTCCACCATAATCAGGTTGTTGACCGTGTCAATCCACAGGTAAGTCTGGCTGAAACGGCTGAAGGCGCGCGGCAGCAGGCTGTGCAGCACTTCATCTTTAAGCGAATCTTTTTCAGTCTTCCTGAGCTTGCGGCTCTGCTCAGATTCCAGCTTGTCGATTTTCGCTTCCAGCGCCTGTTTCACGACCGGCGAAGGCAGGATTTTCTCTTCTTTGCGGGCGCAAATCACAATCTGGCCTTTGTTCTCGTGGGTCAGCGCGTCGCTGCGGTTACCCATCGGCGAGACCCAGCCGGTCTTGCTCATATCCTGACTGCCACACGGTGAAAAAGTGAAGGCGTCGAGCTGTTTTTCCATCTCATCTGCGGACAGCGGAATGTCACGATTCAGACGATAAACCATCATATTTTTAAACCACAACATCGGGATTCCTTACCGTGGCGCGATCGGGCGCACAAGTCTGCGAGAGTCAGCGCGCATGATAGCGAAACATCGGAGTGGTTTCATTGCCTTTAAGGCAGCCGCCTTCTACTGTATCTCTCACCTGAACGAATAACGAGGAAGTAACCTTGCGCATAGGCATAGATCTGGGTGGCACCAAGACAGAAGTGATCGCATTGTCAGATAAGGGACAGGAGCTGTTCCGCCACCGGGTGAATACCCCGCGTGATGACTATCAGGCAACGGTACAGGCAATTGTCGATCTGGTCACACTGGCGGAGCAGAAAACCGGCGAGACCGGTACGGTCGGCCTCGGTATTCCCGGCTCGCTTTCGCCTTTCAGTAAGCGGGTGAAGAATGCCAACTCCACGTGGCTAAACGGTCAGCCGCTGGATAAAGATCTGGCTCAGGCGCTGAACCGGGAAGTACGCATCGCCAACGATGCTAACTGTCTGGCGGTGTCAGAAGCAGTCGATGGTGCGGGTGCCGGACAGTCGCTGGTGTTTGCCGTGATCATCGGCACCGGATCGGGTGCGGGGGTGGCGATCAACGGTGAGTCGCGCATCGGTGGCAACGGTAATGCCGGTGAGTGGGGCCACAATCCGCTGCCGTGGATGGATGAAGATGAGCTGCGCTACCGTCAGGAAGTGCCGTGTTATTGCGGGCAGCAGGGCTGCATTGAGACCTTCGTTTCTGGCACTGGTTTTGGTATCGACTATCAGCGGCTGAGCGGCGTGCATCGCAAAGGCGCAGAGATCGTCTCGTTGCTGGCGCAGCAGGATCCGATCGCCGAACTGGCAATGAGTCGCTATGAGCTGCGGCTGGCAAAATCGCTGGCGCAGGTGGTGAACCTGATCGATCCCGATGTCATCGTGCTGGGCGGCGGGATGAGCAATGTGGATCGTCTCTATCAGACCGTGCCGGTGCTGATGAAGAAGTGGGTGTTTGGCGGAGAGTGCGAAACGCCGGTGCTGAAGGCGCAGCATGGCGACTCCAGCGGCGTACGCGGTGCGGCGTGGCTCTGGCCACTCAACGGCTGAGTTACCCGCGCATTTGCTGACGATTCAGCGCCCGGGCCTTAAGGCGCTGAACGTAACCTTCGGCGCGGCATACTGCCGCGCCGCGTTTATTCGCCGACCAGCATCGTGTCCTGTGGCGCACGATCGCGCTGCGCTTTAGTGGCGAGGAAGTAGAGATAGCCCACCACCATGATGGCAAAGAACAGCGCACCAATCACCGGGTTAAACCACAGCATCGCCAGCAGACAGACCACCGAGAGCAGCAGAGCGATGCCCGGAACAATCGGATAGCCCGGCGCGCGGAAGCTGCGAGGCATATCCGGCGCGCTGCGGCGCAGTTTAAACAGGCTCAGCATGCTCATGATGTACATCACAATCGCGCCGAAGACCGCCATAGTGATCATCGCCGCCGTCAGCGTCATCCCCTGCAGATTAATCACGCCATCGCTGTAAATCGCCGCGATACCCAGCAGGCCGCCGAGAATAATTGCCCGATGCGGGGTCTGGAAGCGTGACAGTTTTGCCAGAGAAGGCGGCAGATAGCCCGCGCGTGCCAGGGCAAAAAACTGCCGTGAATAGCCGAGGATGATGCCGTGGAAGCTGGCAATCAGGCCAAACAGTCCAATCCACACCAGCATATGCATCCAGTTAGAGTGTTCGCCGACGATCATTTTCATCGCCTGTGGCAGCGGATCGTTAATGTCCGAGAGTTTGCGCCAGTCGCCCGCGCCGCCCGCCATCAGCATCACACCAATCGCCAGCACCACCAGCGTCAGGATCCCGCTGATATAGGCGCGGGGAATGGTCCGGGTTGGATCTTTTGCCTCTTCGGCTGCCATTGCGGCGCCTTCAATGGCAAGGAAAAACCAGATGGCGAAGGGAATGGCGGCAAAAATGCCGGAGAAGGCAGGCAGGCCGAAGCTGTCGCTGCCCGCCCAGCCGTGCGCGGCAAAGTTCGCGAGGCTGAAGCCGGGTGAGACCACGCCCATAAACACCAGCAGCTCAATGACGGCCAGCACGGTGACAACCAGTTCGAACATCGCCGCCAGTTTTACACCCAGAATATTCAGCGTCATAAACACCAGGTAAGCCCCGACCGCCGCAGTTTTCGGGTTGAGCTCGGGATACTGCACATTGAGATAAGCCCCTATCGCCATGGCGATAGCCGGGGGCGCAAAGACAAACTCAATCAGCGTCGCCAGACCAGCAATCAGTCCGCCGGTTTCGCCAAAAGCGCGACGGCTATAGGCAAACGGCCCGCCCGCATGGGGGATCGCAGTGGTCAGTTCGGTGAAGCTAAAAATAAAGCAGGTATAGAGGGTGGCGATCAGCGCGGTAGTGACCAGGAATCCCAGCGTGCCCGCTACAGCCCAGCCGTAACTCCAGCCGAAATATTCGCCTGAAATCACCAGGCCAACCGCAATCCCCCACAGATGCAGGGTGCCCAGAGTGGGCTTGAGTCTGTTTGTCATACTGTTATCCCCGTCGTTGTTGGTCTCACGCGGCGTTACACCGCCATAACTACTAAAGTAAGGGGATAATGCCGTTGCATTACTCTTCACGACTTGACGCGGGCGCAGTGACTTCTGTCCTCCACGGTCAACTCACAGGCAACAACCGGGCCGGATGCACGCTGCGGTCAACTTTGTCTCTTCTGAGGTCAAGCAGCTCACCTTCTGGCAACGCATGCTGAGATAACGCAAGTGAAAAGGAGCCGGACTGATGAGCGCTAAACAATATGACAACCTGACTGATTCCCAACTCACCCTGATGGCGCAGCAGGCGCTGACCTGCTATCCCGCCGCGCTGCAGGGGCAGCTCAGCCTGCTGTGCCGCTCAGAGAACGCCACGTTCCTGCTGCAGGCGGCAGGCCGGCGTTATGCACTACGGCTGCATCGCGGCGATTACCATCAAAAAGCGGACATCGTCAGCGAACTTCTGTGGCTCGATGCGCTGCGCGAAACCGGCATTATGGTGCCGGAAGCGGTGCCGGACAAAGAGGGCGAAACCGTGCTGACGCTGCGGCTGCCCGATGGCGGTGAACGTTACGTGGTGCTGTTTCACTGGATCGACGGCGAGATGCCGACCACCGACGTCGATCCCCGCGCTTTTCAGCAACTGGGCAACATTACTGCGCGGCTGCATCAGCACAGTAAACAGTGGCAGCCGCCTGCGGATTTTCAGCGGATTATCTGGGATCACCACACCATGACCAGTAGCGAGAGTCACTGGGGACGCTGGCAGGATGCACCCAATCTCAATCCCGCCGATCACAGCGTGGTCGAGCAGGCGATCAGCCATGTGGGTGCGGCGATGGCACAGTTTGGCAAGGGATCGGATCGCTATGGCCTGATCCACGCCGATCTGCGGCTGACCAATCTGCTGCTGCACAAGGGCGAAACGCGAGTGATCGACTTCGATGACTGCGGGCTCGGCTGGTATCTGCACGATCTGGCGGCAGCGATCAGTTTTGTGGAACATCATCCGCGCGCGCCAGAGTGGATCGATCACTGGATTCGCGGTTACGAGCAGGTGGCGCATATCAGCGATGCGGAGATGGCCATGCTGCCGGCACTGCTGATCCAGCGTCGCATCCAGCTCACCGCATGGGTGGGGTCGCATGCCGAAACCGAAATGGCGCACAGTCTGGGTCCGGAGTGGGCCAGCCATTCGGTTCGCCTCTGCCGTCGCTATCTGGAAGGTCAGCAGCTGCCGGTCGGCGTCTGATGCACCAGCGGCGGGCGTTGCTGCGCCGCCGCAGTGCCCGATGCCATGCCCGCGCGCAGCCTGACGCGCCCGCAGGCGGCGCGGCGGGCATTGGGGACCTGGTATGGAATTTGCTCTGATCTCAGGGACGGGTGATCCACCTGAATTCTGACTGAGGCGACCATGAATCCGACACTGATAAAGCCTGATGCCTTTGCGGCCTGTTCTGCAGCGGCGGGAGCAGGCAATCACGGCGTGCTGGCAGCGGCGGCGACCGGCTTAAGCGACTTTATTCATACCCAGGGCGGTGATGTTGATCGTATTTTCGGCATCAGCGGCATCGATCCGGAGCGCCTGTGCAGCCCGACGCTGAGCCTGGGACTGGTTAACTACTGTCGGGTACTGGAAGAGGCGGCGCGTCACTCCGGTTTTGATAACTTCGGTTTGCACTACGGCAGGCAGTTTAAACCGCAGTCATTAGGCCTGATCGGCTACATCGGCTTGTGCTCCGACACGCTGGAGCAGGCGCTGCACAATGTGGTCAATGCCTTTCCCTGGCATCAGCACGACACCTTAACCCGGCTGGTGGATAAGGGAGAGTGCTGGCGGCTCGACTATCAGGTGCGACATGGCGCGATCCTGTCGCGCCGTCAGGATGCAGAGCTGACGCTGGGGATGTTTATGAATCTGATCCGCCATGTCGCGGGCAGGCACTGGGCACCGCGCGAAGTGCATTTTGAGCATCCGCGTCCCGGCCAGTGGCACGATCACTGCAAAGTGTTTGATGCGCCGGTCTGGTTCGATCAGCCGTTTAATTCGCTGGTGATCCCGAAGCGCGATCTGCTGCGCGCGATGCCCGAGAGCGATCCGATCCTGTTGATGGTGATGCAGGATGCGATCCGGCGGCTTAACCGTGGAACGTCGCAGCAAAGCATGATTGAGCAGGCGCGTTCTCAGGTCAATTTATCACTGATGCAGGGTGAGCCAGTGCTGGAGGAGGTGGCTGACAAACTCGGGCTATCGAGCTGGTCACTGCAGCGGCGGCTGCGCGAAGAGGGCAGCAGCTTTACCGCGCTGGTGGATCAGGTGCGCTGCGAAATGGCGACACACTATCTGCAGCAAAAGCAGCTGCCGATCTCAGAGATGGCGCTGCTGCTGGGCTATTCGGAAGTCAGTGCGTTCTCACGCGCATTTCGCCGCTGGTTTGGCATCAGTCCACGCCAGTGGCGTCAGGAAGGTCTGGCCAGCTAACCGCGCGGCGCAAAGCCGAACCACGCTGGTTGCCCAGGCTCCGGCGGCGGCGGCAGATCGCGGGTCTGCGCCACCAGCTGCCAGGCGCGCAGGCAGAGCGCTTCATCACCCTGAGTCTGCGTCACCGCATAACGTCTGCTGTGTTCCTGCCACTCCATCCGTACCAGACATTGCTGACCGGCATAACGACCCGCATCCGTGAACTGTCTGTTGAGCACAGGCTGCATTTGATAAGTCCAGTGACAGGATTGGCTGTTCGGATCTTTTGCAGGCTGACAGAGGTTTGCCACGCTACCCCGTTGCTTTATCACAGGTTGCTGACAGGCGCTGAGCGATATTGCAATAATCACCCCCAGCAATATTCGCATCTTTATATTAATTAAATTCATTTAACTGGCCAACTTTCCTTAAAGATCTTCCGGTCTGCTGCCGACAGTCTACAGACCGGCATCATGAATGCTATGGCATTACTCCGACTGTCGACAGAACCAGAATTTGCCGCCCCAGCGCCCGTTATCCCTGCGGCAGTTCCAGCTGGCTGTAACCCAATCCATTCATCTTGCGCACTTTAATCTGCACCGGAATACGCTCTTTCATCGCTTCCACGTGGCTGATTACCCCAATGGTTTTGCCGCTGGCGTTAAGCGCGTCGAGAGCATCCAGCGCGGTGTCCAGCGTCTGGGCATCCAGTGTGCCGAACCCCTCATCCAGAAACAGCGATTCGATGCGCGTTTTGTGGCTGACCAGATCCGATAACGCCAGCGCCAGCGCCAGACTCACCAGGAAGCTCTCGCCTCCCGACAGCGTGCGGGTATCGCGCGCTGCATCGGCCTGCCAGGTATCGACCACATCCAGCTCCAGCAAATCCTGCGCCCGGCGTTGCAGCAGATAACGGCCATGCAGCCGATCGAGCTGACGGTTAGCCAGCGCCACCAGATGATCCAGCGTTAAGCCCTGCGCGAAGCGTCGGAACTTATCGCCGGTCGCGGAGCCGATCAGGTCGTTGAGCCGGCTCCACTGCGCCAGCATCACACCATCCTGTTCAATCTGCGTCATCAGGCTCTGCTGCCGCGCGCGCAGACTGGCATCGCTGTGCAGCTGCTGCTGAATCTGACCCTGCTGGCTGGCGTTGTCGCGCAGTGCCAGCCGACACTGTTCCAGCTGCTGCGCCAGCGCGTCGACGGATTCCGGCATCGCATCGGGCTTCGCCTGCTGATGAACGCTGAGCCGCTGACGCAGATCCGCCAGTCGTGCCTGCTGCTGCTGGCATTGCTGGTCGAGCTGCTGCAGCTGCTGACGCAGTTGCAGCGCGGTCTGCTCATCCAGCAGCGCTGCACGCAGGCTGGCTTCGTCGGCGAATCCGGCGCTCTCCAGTGCCTGCTGAAGGGCACTTTCCGCCTCTGCCAGTTTGCCGCTGAGTGTCTGACGCTGATTTTCCAGCCCTGAAAGCTCACCCTGCAGGCGACTGACCTCGGTCTGGGCCTGCTGCAGGGCAGTGAGCTGCTGCGACAGCTGTTCATCAGACTGCTGAACGCGGGCCTGCATCTGCTGACGGGCGAGGGTGACGTCGCGATCGCCGAACAGCGCCTGACGCTGCTGACGCATCTCACTGAGCTGCGCCTGGCTCTGCTGTTGCTGCTGCTGACGGGTCGCGAGTTGCTGCTGTTCCAGGTCTGCCTGCTGTTGCAGGGCGGTGAGCTGGGTTTCGCCCTTTAACAGCTGCGGCTGCAGGTTAGCGAGCAACTGCTCACTCTCCTGCCAGCGCTGCCAGCGCCGCTGCTGTTTAGCCAGCCACGCATCGCGATCGGCGGCGTCCGGCAAAGTCAGGTTGTGGGCGCTGAACTGCTGTTCCAGACGACTCTGCAATTGCGCCATGGCCTGCTGCTCCTGCTGCTGACGCTGTTGCAGCGCATCCAGCGCCTGCTGCAGGCTGGTCAGCGACTGCTGCGCCAGTTGCTCCGCCTGCAGATGTTGCTGCCAGGCCTGCGACTGCTGAAGATGGTGATCTTTTGCGGCCTGACGCGCCTGTTCGGCGGCTTCCTGTGCCTGTCGCTGCTGCTCAAGCTGGCTTTCACGTTCGCTTTGCTGCTGCTGCCACGCGGCTAAGGCCTCGCGATCTGCAAGCGAGAAGGTAAGTGCCAGCTCACCGCTCAGTGCCTGCCATTGCTGCTCAAGCTGATCGAGCTGACGCTGATTCTCTGCGATTTCATCGCGCAGAGTCTGCTGCTGCAGTGCGGACTGCTTTAACTGTTCGCTTTTTGCCGTGCCCGCTTCGCGCAATGCCTCGGTTTGCTGCTGCAGCGCAGCGCGGCGCTGCTGGTTAGCACTCACTTCCAGCGTGCTGTAGGCCTCGACGGCAGGATGGGTGCAGGAACCGCACAGCGGGCAGGGCTGATCGACGGTCAGTCGTGCACGGTAATCGCTGAGATCGACAATTTGCTGCTCCAGCGCGCAGATTTTTTCGACGTCATCCAGCTGCTGTTTTTCGCGTTTCCACGTCTCGCGCAGGGTCTGAAGTTCCGCTTCACTCTGCTGATGCACTTTTTCCAGCGCGCTCAGCCGTTGCTGACGCTGTCCCAGCTGCTGGTGCAGCGGCTGCCATTGCGCAGAGAGCAGCAGCAGTTGCTGACGCGCCGGACGGCTGTTCTGCAACTCGCTTAATGTCTGCCGCAGTGCGGCTGGCGGATGCTGTTCCTGAAGCGAAGTTAGTGCTTGCTCCGCCTGTAACAGCGCCTGGCGGGCCTGTTGCTCCGCCTGCTGGCGAGGTTGCGCCTGTTGTGCCTGCTGTTGCTGCTTTGCAAGCTGCGCGTCGATCTGTTGCTGCTGCTGCTCGCGTTGCTTTTTCAGTCCCGCCAGCGTCGCCTCACGCTGTGCCAGCAGGGCAAAGTTCTCCTGCCATACCGGCAGTGAAGCGCCCCAATGCGCCAGATCGGCAAGCTGCTCACGTAACTGATGCTGTTCAGCAATCGCCTGCTGCACTGACGTGACCTGCCGCTTCTGCTCCGTCAGGCTGGCCTGGGTCTGGTCGGCATGCTGCTGCAGACGGCTGGTTTCCTGCTGCTGCTCCGCAAGGTGCTGCTGCAAGGTGCTAATCCGCTGATCCAGCGGCAGCACCTGTTCCGTCAGCAGGTTCTCCTGCTGCTGCTGTTCCTGCAGCGCCTGCTGGCGGGCCATCTGGCTGGCTGCGTAATTCAGCTGATGCTGCTGCTGTTGGTTCTGCGCCTGCGATGCCGCCGCTGTGAGTTGCTGACAGCGGCTTTCAACCTGCTGCTGTTCACTGCGTAACGCGTCGCGCTGCTGCAGTTTTACCCGCAGCTTTTCAGCCGGTTCGCTGCGCGCCAGCCGCTGGCGGTCCGTCTCTGCCGCCTGGGAGGCGGCCTGGGCCTGCTGTACTGCCGCTTCAGCCTGCTCACTCTCCTGCTGTAACTGCTGCGCCTGCTGCTGCCACTGCTGCTGTTGCTGCGCCTGTTGATAGCGGGCGCTGAGCCGCTGTTCCGCGTCGGTCAGATCGGTGAGCTGCTGTTTCAGGGCATCGCGCGCGTCGCTATCCAGCAGCGCCATCGCACCCGCCTGGCTGCGCAGCAGATCTAACTGAGTTTTCGCCTCTTTGTGACGCTCATAGATAGCGGCGGAAATCAGGCCGTAAATTTCTGTGCCGGTCAGCTCCTCCAGCAGTTCGGCGCGCTCACTGGCTCTGGCATTGAGGAAGGCGGCGAACTGGCCCTGTGACAGCATCATCGAGCGGGTAAAGCGTTCGAAATCAAGACCGGAAAGGGTTTCGATCATCTTCAGCTTGTCACCGACTTTATCGGCAACAATGGTATTGTCGGCGCAGCGCGCCAGCTCAACGCGCGGTGCCTGCAGCTTGCCGTCGGCGGTGCCGCGCGCACGGTTCTGGCTCCAGAAGGCGCGCCAGGCTTCGCCTTTGATCTCAAACTCTACTTCAGCCAGACATTCGGCACAGTCGCGCGTCATCAGCGCATTCTGGCTCTGGGAAATCGCGCCCAGGCGCGGCGTCTGGTGATAGAGCGCCAGGCAGATCGCGTCCAGCAGCGTGGTTTTACCCGCCCCGGTGGCCCCGGTTATGGCGAACAGGCCGTTGCTGGCAAAGGGTTCGGCACGGAAGTCGATGAACCATTCACCGCGCAGGGCATTGAGGTTTTTAAACCGTAGCGTGAGGATCTTCATTGGGTCTCTTCCATGGCGGCCAGCGTCTGGCGGAACAGGGTGGTCATCTCGTCGATTTGCGCCGGCTGCAGCTCTTCATCCAGCGCCAGACGGCGGGCAAAGACCTCTTCCACCTTCAGTTCACTCAGGGTTTCATTGTCGAGCCGAGCCAGGCTCTGCTGCCGTTGTTCACGGCTGCGGCGCAGCAGCAATACTTCAACCGGCAGCGTGGCGGTCAGGGTTTCGACCTGACGCTGCAGATCGCTGAGGTACTCTTGGGTAGTGACTTCGATGTCGAGCCAGGTCGGCTTCTCCTGCTCTGCCGTACTGAAGGCGTTTAACTGCTCCGCAATCTGCGCCAGCGATCCTTTCAGCACCTGCATTGGCTGCGCCTGCGGCACGACCAGCGGCGTGACCGATTGAAGGCCGCTGGCCGCCAGTTCCAGCAGGAAGACGCTCTTTTCAGTCCCCAGCTCATCAAAGCTCAGTGGAATCGGCGAGCCGCTGTAGCGGATATGCTCGCTGCCCGCGACGCGCTGGGCGCGGTGAATATGGCCCAGCGCAATATAATCAGCCGCCGGGAAGGCGCTGGCCGGGAAGGCATCCAGCGTGCCGATATAGATGTCGCGCACCGAATCGCTCTGGCTGACGCCGACGGTAGTGAGATGGCCGGTGGCGATGATCGGCAGCGCATAACCCAGCGCCTGGGCAGCAGCGAAACGCTGCTGATAGTGATGGGCGATTGCCTCCAGCAGCGAGGTCTGTTTGTCGCGTCCCGACTGACCCGCCCGGCTGCGCAGGATATCGCGCGGCCGCAAATAGGGAATGGCGCACAGCAGCGCGCCCGGTTCGCCCTGGCGGGTATTGAGCAGCAGCACATCCTCCTGCTCCTGCGGCGTGGCGATCACCCGGGTGTTGAGACAGGCGAGCAGCTCGCGCGACTCATTCAGCGTCGCCACGGAATCGTGGTTGCCCGCCAGCACAATCAGCTGACAGCCAGTGGGCTGCAGCGCCACCACAAAGCGGTTAAACATCTCGCGGGCGTAGCTGGGCGGCGTGCCGGTATCAAACAGATCGCCTGCAATAATCAACGCATCCACCTGATGCTGTTCAATCTGGATCAACAGCCAGTCGAGAAACGCCTGATGTTCGGCTGCCCGACTTTTGTTGTAAAAGAACTGCCCCAGATGCCAGTCCGCAGTATGAATGATGCGCATGATGAGTCCCTGCCGTTGTGATTCGCCCGGCGATTATACTGGCTCTGCGGCCAAAGCAAAAAATTGTCGCTGCGCTGTCATAAATGATTACCAACGGCGTTACAGGCAGGTTATGTTTTTCATAAAAGTGTCACAAATCTGACGCATAATGGCGCCGCGAATCTCAGTGACAGCCGTCATAATCAGCAGGAGTAATAATGGCTAAGCGCATTTTGGTTGTGGAGGATGAAGCCCCCATCCGTGAAATGTTGTGTTTTGTTCTGGAGCAGAACGACTATCAGCCAATCGAGGCGGAAGATTATGACAGCGCCGTTGGCAAGCTGATTGAACCCTGGCCCGATCTGATTTTACTGGACTGGATGTTACCCGGTGGCAGCGGTATTCAGTTTATCAAGCATCTGAAACGTGAGGCGATGACGCGCGATATTCCGGTGATGATGCTTACCGCGCGCGGCGAAGAGGAAGATCGGGTGCGCGGCCTGGAAGTGGGCGCCGATGATTACATTACCAAACCGTTTTCACCCAAAGAGCTGATGGCGCGAATTAAAGCGGTGATGCGCCGTATTTCACCGATGGCGGTGGAAGAGGTGATTGAGATGCAGGGACTGAGTCTGGATCCCTCTTCACATCGCGTGATGTCCGAAACCACACCGCTGGAGATGGGCCCCACTGAATATAAGCTGCTGCACTTCTTTATGACTCACCCTGAACGCGTGTACAGCCGCGAGCAGCTGCTGAACCACGTCTGGGGCACCAATGTGTATGTGGAAGATCGCACTGTTGATGTTCACATTCGCCGTTTACGTAAAGCGCTGGAAGTCTCCGGCCACGATCGCATGGTACAAACCGTCCGTGGAACAGGGTATCGTTTCTCTGCCCGCTACTAAACGGAGCCTTTACCGTGCTGGAACGCCTCTCCTGGAAGAGATTACTGACAGAACTGCTGCTGGCCTGTCTGCCTGCGGCGCTGCTGGGCATGCTGTTTGGCGGCTTGCCCTGGTGGCTGCTGCTGAGCGTGGTCATGGTGCTGTTGTGGCATTTCCACAATCTGATGCGGCTGTCGCACTGGCTGTGGCTCGACCGCACCATGACGCCACCGGCCGGGCGTGCCAGCTGGGAACCGCTGTTTTATGGTCTTTACCAGATGCAGCTGCGCAACCGGCGGCGGCGACGTGAACTTGGTAATCTGATTAAGCGTTTCCGCAGCGGTGCCGAGTCGCTGCCGGATGCGGTGATCCTGACTACGGAAGAGGGTACCATTTTCTGGTGTAACGGCCTGGCGCAGCAGCACCTGGGGCTGCGCTGGCCGGAAGATAATGGCCAGAACATCCTCAATCTGCTGCGTTATCCGGAGTTCTCCCGCTATCTTCGCCAGCGTGATTTCGACAAGCCGCTGACGCTGGTGCTGAACAACAAACTTCATATGGAATTCCGCGTCATGCCCTACAGCGAGGGGCAGTGGCTGCTGGTAGCGCGTGATGTGACGCAGATGCATCAGCTGGAAGGGGCGCGCCGCAACTTCTTTGCCAACGTCAGCCATGAATTACGCACGCCGCTCACGGTGCTGCAGGGCTATCTGGAGATGATGAACGACTCGGTGATGAGCGAGCCTTCGCGCAGTAAAGCGCTGCACACCATGTCGGAGCAGACGCGCCGTATGGATAGTCTGGTCAAACAGCTGCTGACCCTGTCGCGCATTGAAGCTGCCCCCGCGATCGATCTGAAAGAGAAGGTCGATGTGCCGGTGATGCTGAAGCTGTTGCAGCATGAGGCTGCAACGCTGAGCGGCGGTCGTCACGATATCCATTTTCATACCGATCCTCATCTGAAAGTGTTCGGCAACGATGAACAACTGCGCAGCGCTATCTCCAATCTGGTTTACAACGCGGTGAATCACACCCCGGATGGCACGCGAATTGATATCAGCTGGCTGCGCGGCAAACAGGGCGCCACCTTCCGGGTGTGCGACAACGGACCGGGTATTGCCTCAGAACACATCCCGCGTCTGACCGAGCGTTTCTACCGCGTCGATAAAGCACGTTCGCGCGCCACCGGCGGCAGCGGGCTGGGGCTGGCGATAGTGAAACATGCTCTGAGCCACCATAACGCGCGGCTCGATATCACCAGCGTGCCGAATAAAGAGACCTGTTTTACCTTTACGCTGCCCGCAAGGTTGATTGTCAGCAGCGTGATGCAGGAGAATGCCGTTCATTAATCGCTGCCGGATCTCCCTGATGCGCCTCCTTCTTTTGTTGATCGTTACTCTGCTGCCGGGCCTGGCACTGGCCCAGCCCGTCACGCTCTCCGGCAATCTCAGCAGCGTCGGGTCCGATACGCTGGGCTATCTGATGACGCTGTGGGGCGAAGATTTCAGTCGCCAGGCGCCGGGTGTCAATGTCCAGGTTCAGGCTTCCGGTTCTTCTACCGCGCCGACTGCACTGGCGGCGGGCGCCGCACAGCTTGGGCCGATGAGCCGCCCGATGCAGGCCGATGAGCGCCAGGCTTTTGAGGCGCGTTACGGTTATCCGCCGCTGGCGGTGCCGGTAGCGATGGATGCGCTGGTAGTGGTGGTAAATCAGCGTAACCCGCTGCAGCAGATTGAACCGCGTCAGCTCGACGCCATCTTCTCCGTAACCCGCCTGTGTGGCGCACACAGCGTGCCGCTGCGCTGGGGCGATCTCGGTTTAACCGGCGCGCAGTGGAACAAACGGCCCATTCAGCGCTATGGCCGTAACTCTGCCTCCGGCACCTGGGGTTTCTTCAAACAGCAGGTGCTGTGCAAAGGCGATTTCCGCAGCGACGTGGCGGAGTTTCCTGGCTCAGCCGCGGTAGTGCAGGCGGTGGCCGGTAATTCGCGCAGCATCGGCTACGCCAGTTTTGGCTTTCACCTCAGCGGCGTAAAAATGCTGGCGGTGATGAATGATCAGGGGCAGGCGATTGCTCCGGATGCCGATGCCATCCGCAGCGGCCGCTATCCCTGGGCGCGTCCCCTCTATCTCTATGTGAATAAAGCGCCCGGCAAACCGCTGCCACCGCTGGTAGCCGCGTTTCTGCAGCAGGTGCTCTCTCCGCAAGGTCAGCGGCGGGTTAGCGAAGCGGGCTATCTGCCGCTTTCAGACAGCCAGATGTCTCAGGCGCGTGCCGCGCTGCGTTAACCCCTAAGTTGAATTTTTTTCATCATCACTGAATTTTCTTCAGTTGCAGATGAGCGCGCCTCATGCCACTCTGTGTTCAGACATGTAGCCATCCAGATGGCTATTTATATCAGGATGCAATTATTTCCTGCCGTCATTACCGGCAGGAGAGACAGGAGTGATCATGCAAAGAGAAACCGCCCCGTTCCGTGCCGATACCGTTGGCAGCTTCCTGCGTCCCGCTGCGATTAAGCAGGCGCGTGAACAGTTTGCTGCCGGAGAGATTGATGCGGCAGCCCTGCAGCAGGTCGAAGATGATGCCATTCGCGATGTGGTAGCGAAGCAGCGTGAAAATGGCCTGAAAGTGGTCACTGACGGCGAGTTTCGGCGCGGCTGGTGGCACTTCGATTTCTTTTATGGCCTTGACGGCGTCGAGCGCTATGAAGCGGAGCAGGGTATCCAGTTTAATGGCGTGCAGACCAAAGCGCATGGTGTGAAAGTGGTCAGCAAACTCGGTTTCCCTGTGGATCACCCGATGCTGGCGCATTTCCGCTTCCTGCAGAGTATTGCCGGGGATGCGGTGCCAAAAATGACCATCCCCAGCCCCAGCGTTTTACATTTTCGCGGTGGCCGCAAAGTGATTGATGCAGAGATCTATCCCGATCTGGCGGACTACTTCGAGGATCTGGCGCAGACCTACAAAGCGGCGATTAAGGCATTTTATGATGCGGGCTGCCGCTATCTGCAGCTGGATGACACTGTCTGGGCTTATCTCTGTTCCGAAGATCAGAAGCGCGATATCCGCGCACGCGGCGACGATCCGGATCAGCTGGCACAGACTTACGCTCAGGTGCTGAATAAAGCGCTGGAGGATAAACCTGCCGATCTGACCGTGGGTCTGCATGTCTGTCGCGGGAACTTCCGCTCCACCTGGATCTCAGAGGGGGGTTACGGGCCGGTGGCAGAAATCCTGTTCGGCAGCGTCAACGTGGATGCGTTCTTCCTGGAGTATGACAACGCCCGTTCCGGCGGTTTTGAACCACTGCGTTACATTAAGCCAGGTCATCAGCAGGTGGTGCTGGGCCTCATCACCACGAAAGTGGGTGAACTGGAAGATCCGGCGCAGGTGAAAACCCGGCTGGAAGAGGCGGCACAGTATGTCAGCCTGGATCAGATCTGCCTCAGCCCGCAGTGCGGTTTTGCGTCAACTGAAGAGGGCAACAGCCTGAGCGAAGCCGAGCAGTGGCAGAAGATTCGTCTGGCCGTCGATATCGCGAATCAGGTCTGGTAGTACTGTAACGTTGTGCAGACAGGCGCGTAAAACGCGCCTTTTGTGTATCTTCAGACCCGTTTATGCGGGGATTTGTCACACTCTGTTTATTATTTAGACACATCATCTTGTGCCCCTGCGATAAAAATTAACGCTATTCACTGGATTTAACCTGGATAGTAGAATAACCCTCTGGTTTTCCGATCCCGTATTGCCTTTCGCCGCTATAAACGTTTTACTTAGCGCCGTTGTCGATCCATCCCTCTGTGAACAGAATAAAAGCAGCTTAAACCACCTGCGCTTTACCCTGCGACGAGCATAATGCGCTGACATTGTCAGCCAGATCGCGGTTTACACGCAGCGAGGGGACAACACTAACCCAACTTCCACCGCAACATCAGTGACAGGCCGTATGACACATCGTTTAAATTCGAAGGACATTCTTGCGCTGGGCTTCATGACATTTGCCCTGTTTGTTGGCGCGGGTAACATCATTTTCCCGCCAATGGTCGGTATTCAGTCTGGCGAACACGTCTGGACTGCCGCGATTGGTTTTCTTATCACCGCAGTCGGTCTTCCTGTGATGACCGTGATCGCGCTGGCCCGCGTCGGCGGCGGCGTGGATGCGCTCAGCACCCCGATTGGCAAGGTCGCTGGCATCGTGCTGGCTACCGTGTGCTATCTGGCTGTCGGACCGCTGTTTGCCACCCCGCGCACGGCAACGGTCTCGTTTGAGATGGGCATTGCGCCGATGACCGGTGATGGCGCGTTGCCGCTGTTCATCTATAGCCTGATTTATTTCGTGCTGGTGATTGGCGTGTCGCTCTATCCAGGCAAGCTCCTCGACACGGTAGGGCACTTCCTGGCGCCCCTAAAAATTATCGCGCTGACCGTGCTGGGCGTGGCCGCGCTGGTGTGGCCGGCAGGCGGGACCATTCCGGCGACGGCTGATTATCAGCGTGCGGCGTTCTCCAGCGGTTTCGTTAATGGCTATCTGACTATGGATACGCTGGGCGCGCTGGTATTTGGCATCGTGATTGTCAACGCCGCCCGTTCGCGTGGCGTCGATAATGCCGCGCTGCTGACCCGTTACACCGTCCTGGCAGGCTTGATCGCCGGTCTGGGCCTGACGCTGGTCTACCTCTGCCTGTTTAAACTGGGCGCGGGCAGTGGGGCGCTGGTGGATCAAAATGCCAACGGCGCCGCGATTCTGCATGCGTATGTTCAGCACACCTTTGGCAACATGGGCAGCTTCTTCCTGGCCACGCTGATCTTCATCGCCTGTATGGTGACGGCTGTGGGCCTGACCTGTGCCTGTGCGGAATTTTTTGCGCAATACCTGCCATTATCGTATAAAACGCTGGTGTTTATTCTGGGTCTGTTCTCGATGGTGGTGTCGAACCTCGGTCTGAGCCACCTGATTCAGATCTCCATCCCGGTACTGACGGCGATTTATCCGCCTTGTATCGTGCTGGTGGTGCTGAGTTTCACCCTTAACTGGTGGAATAAGAGCAGCCGGATTGTCGCACCAGCCATGCTGGTAAGCCTGCTGTTTGGTATTATTGATGCGATTAAAACCACCGGGTTTAAAGATTTGCTGCCCGCTTTCAGTCAGCATCTGCCGCTGGCCGATCAGGGTCTTGCCTGGTTGCCGCCGTCGCTGGTGATGCTGCTGATTGCCGCTGTTGTTGATCGCGTGAAAGGGCCGGAACAGGTTGCCGTTCACTCGTAACAGAGAGCACTGATTTTTCTTTAACCACGGGCTTGCCCGTGGTTTTTTCATTTCACAGGTACAGGTTGTTATGCAAGAAACCAACAAGCTCAAACGCGGACTGAGCACGCGCCACATCCGCTTTATGGCGCTGGGATCGGCGATTGGCACCGGGCTGTTTTACGGTTCCGCCGATGCGATAAAAATGGCAGGACCAAGCGTGCTGCTCGCCTATATCATCGGCGGGGCAGTGGCTTACATCATCATGCGCGCGCTGGGTGAGATGTCCGTTAATAATCCTCAGGCCAGCTCCTTCTCACGCTACGCGCAGGACTATCTTGGGCCGATGGCGGGTTACATCACCGGCTGGACCTACTGTTTTGAAATCCTGATTGTAGCGATTGCGGATGTCACCGCGTTCGGCATCTATATGGGCGTCTGGTTTCCCGAGGTGCCG
Source organism: Candidatus Pantoea varia (assembly GCF_900115075.1). Taxonomy (GTDB): domain Bacteria; phylum Pseudomonadota; class Gammaproteobacteria; order Enterobacterales; family Enterobacteriaceae; genus Pantoea; species Pantoea varia. The sequence continues at coordinate 2,203,121 of NZ_FOVG01000001.1, read as the reverse complement.
CACTGGATTTGGGTGTTGAGCGTGGTGCTGATTATCGGTGCCGTCAATCTGATGAGTGTGAAGGTGTTCGGCGAAGTGGAGTTCTGGTTCTCCTTCTTTAAAGTCGCCACCATCATCGTGATGATTCTGGCCGGTTTCGGCATGATCATCTGGGGACTCGGCAACGGCGGTCAGCCGACCGGTATCCATAATCTGTGGACCAACGGCGGCTTCTTCGCCCACGGTGTGGTCGGGATGCTGCTGTCGCTGCAGATGGTGATGTTCGCCTATGGCGGCATCGAGATCATCGGTATCACTGCCGGTGAAGCGAAAGATCCGGAGAAGTCGATTCCGCGCGCCATCAACTCAGTGCCGTGGCGCATTCTGGTGTTCTACGTCGGCACGCTGTTTGTGATTATGTCGATCTACCCGTGGAATCAGGTAGGGACGTCGGGCAGCCCGTTTGTGTTGACCTTCCAGCATCTGGGTATTGCGGCAGCCGCCTCTATCCTCAACTTCGTGGTGCTGACCGCATCACTCTCGGCGATTAACAGCGATGTTTTTGGCGTGGGCCGCATGCTGCACGGGATGGCGCAGCAGGGACATGCGCCGAAGGTCTTTATGAAGGTCTCTTCGCGCGGGATTCCGTGGGTGACGGTCGTGGTGATGATGTTCGCCATGCTGATTGCGGTTTATCTCAATTATCTGATGCCGGAAAAAGTCTTCCTGGTAATCGCCTCGCTGGCGACCTTTGCAACAGTGTGGGTCTGGATCATGATTCTGCTGTCGCAGATCGCGTTCCGTCGCAAAATTGGCAAAGAGGCGGCGAGTAAGCTGCAGTTTGCGCTGCCAGGCGGCAGCTGGACTGCTGGTGTCGGTGTTGCTTTCCTCTGCTTTATTATCGGGCTGATTGGTTATTTCCCCGATACCCGCATTTCACTCTATGTCGGCATGGTGTGGATTGTGGTGCTGCTGCTGGGCTATAAGCTGGTGCGTAAAACCCGCTAATTTCCTGTGCTGCTCTCCCGATTTACGGGGGAGCAGCACAGGCTATTTCCCTCTGTTATTTCCCCCCATATCTGATGAATTGTGTGATCCTCGCCACAACACGAAGCCCTTTTATCCAGCGCTAATTTCCTGTCTGTGAAATAAGATCATGCATCACATTATTTCAGCAAATAATTCCGGGAATGATTATTTCAAATAGCAGTGAATATCGCTGAGGAGGATAACCGGGCAAATGGACACAATAGAGCATCAGGCGAGAGATCGTGCGGCCACAAGGGCGCTGAGGGATAAAAAAACAGGAAGACAGAAATAAAAAACGGCGAAACCAGTCGCCGAAATACTCAAGGATTACAGGAAAATAGTTAATAAAGGGATGATTGACGGGACTATCGTAAAACAAAATGGGTGGCGCTGATAGTCACGAAAATTAAATAAGAAAAGGTCGGATTGGCGTTAATTAACAGCGGTTAACATTATTAAGGCCGCATTGAGACTGCGGCCTTAATTTGATTAGCCACAGGCTCAGGGCACTATAACCGAAACTGGCAGCACAGCGCTGTTATCCAGAGTTTTACGCAGCTGAGTCAGCGTGGATTGATAAGGACAGAGCAAACCGACATCGGTGACCCTGCAGTCGGGCTGATGCCATTCCTGGCGTAATAACGGATGTTTATCATCAATCGGTTGCAGCTGGCGGATGCCATCCAGACTTTGCGCCTGAAAATAGATCCGCAAAAAACGATTGCCGCTGCGGGTGTCGCGCCAGCGCTCCAGCACCAGACTGCTGCCCGGCGGAATGTTGCCGCGTGAATAGCCGGGTAACTGCCAGCTAAAGTCCATCAGGGTGCGCACCATTGCAATGTTGGTGTCATGCGCCACCAGAATCAGCCAGCGGGTTGGCGCGTTATCAGAAGCAATTTCCTCCAGCAGGGTGTTAAGCAATATTGAGCCACGGCGCTGTGCCTGATAGAGGATGTCATTGCTGAGATCGTAGTTTGCGGTCAGCAACGGAAGCAGTGAGGTGATCTGTGCAGCCGAGGTGATGTGTCCCCAGGCAAGCTGATCAAACGGCAGATTTTCGCTGTAACCCAGTCGCAGCGTCTCCACCATGCTCGCCATCACACTCAGACCGTAAACGTAAGTGTTGCCACTGCGGGTCTGCCGGAACGCCCAGGGCGCATCAAATAAGGGACACTCTGTTGCTGCCGGGCAGACGGCGGCTTTCAGTTGCCGAATCGCCGGTTGCAGTTGCTGTTGGAGCTGCGCCAGATCGCCCGCTTTCTGCTGTTTCGCGGCCAGCGCCTGAGCGGGATCGGTCTGGGTAACCGTCAGCTTTTCAGTCTGAAACAGGGGATCGACATCGCCCGCTACGTGATGCACCGTCATGCCGCAGCCAGGAAACGCCCCATCCGTTAACGCCGCAGCCGTGGCGCGGGTGCGCTGCAGCGGACTGGCCCGCACGTAAACCTGGGACGGGTCAGGACAGCCCGCGTTCAGCAGGCCGAGCTGGCGATAGTGCTCGCCTTCCCAGCGTCCTTTATTGACCACGGCGCTGTAGCCGTGGCCAGTCAGCTCGCCATCGGCAGTGGTCCACTGCGTCCAGGGTTGCTGGCTGGCGGCTTCTATCTCTTTGCGATTGCCGGACGTGGGCGGACGGACACCGTGACGGCTCAGTTCGACCACTTTTTCCAGCTGGTAATCCGCCGCCTGTGACGCCGGGCTTAGCAGCCAGAGAGAACTGAGGATCAGTGCACAGCGGTACAGAACAGGCAGCGTCATTTACTCCTCCAGGGCGCGATTACCGGTCAGCGCTTTAATTTTTGGATAAAGGGCCGCATTGGCCAGCAACACCGGGTTGCCGTTTTTCAGTCCTTCGTTTCGCAGATAATCATTGGTGACACCGCCTGCTTCACGCATCAGGACGATGCCCGGCAGACTATCCCACGGATGCATATGCGCTTCGTAGTAGCCAATCAGTCGCCCGGCCGCTGCCCACGCGCTGGTCAGCGCGCCGGAGCCGATGCGAATAAACATACCACCCTGTTCTATTAAGCCGCTAATCAGGCGCGAGGTACTTTCGCCCGGGGTCCGGCTGGAGTTGCTGATGCCGAGCAAGCCTTCGTTGAGATGTTCAGCATCATGAACCTGCAGACGGCTCTCGTTGACCCACGCGCCCTGGCCTGCTCGTGCGTGAAACAGCTCCTGATGGTTGGGATCGCAGACCACACCGATCACCGGTTCGCCATTACAGACGACAGCCAGCGAGACGCACCAGTTAGGCAGGCCATTGACGAAGCAGGCGGTGCCATCAATGGGATCGACGACCCAGATAAAAGGCGTGCCCTCAACCTCGCCGCCACTCTCTTCACCATAGACGGCATCCTCAGGAAAACGCTCAGCAATTAACGACTTAATTAATGCTTCAACGTTTCGATCAGCCTCGCTGACCACATCCTGCAAATCCCTTTTGTGTTCCACGACCAGTGTCTGACGCTGCTGATACCATGATAAGGCCCGGCTGCCCGCCGCACGGGCGATGTCGCAGGCGTAACGATAACGCGCGTCTATTTCAGAATGCGAAGCGGATGACATCTTTTCCTCTTATGATTTTTTTGCCATAACGAACGGAAGGTGCGCCTGAACAGGCGGTCTGGCTGTGATGTTTTCTTAACTATTGTTAAGAAAGGCTTCATTAAGCCGCAGATAAGCAGCAATGGCAAGATAGCGCAGAGGGGGAGAGGGGCTTTTTATGCAGGCGAAAGCGGGCATCCGCCTGCCCGGCAGCAGAGGATCGGGTTTTACAGGGTTCTGCTGGATGCCAGCGCCATTAAACGCGGATAAAAAACAAAAAACAGCGCTTCCAGCTGATCATAGTGTTCGGTGAAATCATGGTAAGAGTCGCGCAGGGCTGCGAGGCGAGGGCGGCGGCTGGCCATGCCGTGCAGCACCCGCTCCAGCCGTGCTGGCTGGGCATAATGCTCAAACCAGCGCTCGCGCCACATTACCGCGTTGAGTTCCTGAAACTCCACGGGCGTGTCAGCCAGCTGCGGAATGATTTCGTGCTCGGCGGCGGCAGAAAAGGCAACCAGCGTCTGGTCCGGCGTGAATCGCTGCCAGTGACGGGCCAGAAAATGGTCCCAGATGACGTCCAGCGTAATGGGTGCCACGCGATAAGTCTCAGCACGGAACAACTGACGGGCGCTGCGCACTTCCGGCAGCGCATCGGTCATTACATCCAGACGACGATGCATCAGAATGCCGTCCGCGACAGGCGCAGACCAGTGCTGGTGCGGGTTGCCACGCACAAAGTCGGCCATTAAATTGCCGAGTAAGGAGCTGTCGGCCAGCCTGGCCAGGTGGAGATGCGCAAGAAAGTTCATGCTGCATTATAGGCTGAACTGCCTTTGCGCAGCCAGTTGTTCAGAAATGGTCGTTTTTCCGCTAAACTGTGCCGCCTGTTTTTGCCTGAGAAAGAACATTTCAATGCGTGTCGCCGATTTTGCTTTTAAACTGCCCGAATCCCTGATTGCTCACTATCCCCAGGCGCAGCGCAGCGGTTGTCGCCTGCTGTCGCTCGATGGCCCCAGTGGTGCGGTGTCGCACGGTGTTTTCACCGACGTGCTGGATAAGCTGAATCCAGGCGATCTGCTGGTGTTCAACAACACCCGTGTGATTCCGGCGCGCGTCTTTGGCCGTAAAGCCAGCGGCGGCAAAATCGAAATGCTGGTGGAGCGGATGCTCGACGACAAACGCGTGCTGGCACACGTTCGCGCCTCAAAAGCGCCGAAACCGGGTGCAGAACTGCTGCTGGGCGAAGATGAGAGCGTGAAAGCGACCATGGTGGCCCGTCACGACGCGCTGTTTGAGATTGTCTTTGATGATGAGCGCGCCGTACTCGACATTCTCAACAGCGTCGGCCATATGCCCCTGCCGCCGTATATTGATCGTCCCGATGAAGAGGCGGATCGCGAGCTTTATCAGACGGTTTACAGTGCCCGTCCGGGTGCTGTCGCGGCTCCGACCGCCGGTCTGCACTTTGATGAACCGCTGCTGCAGGCGCTGAAAGAAAAGGGCATTGAGATGGCGTTTGTGACGCTGCATGTCGGTGCAGGTACCTTCCAGCCGGTGCGTGTCGAGACTATCGAAGAGCATCACATGCACGCGGAATATGCCGAAGTGCCGCAGGAGGTTGTCGACGCGGTGCTGGCCTGTAAGGCACGTGGCAATAAAGTGGTCGCCGTCGGCACTACTTCCGTCCGTTCGCTGGAGAGCGCCGCTAAAGCGAGTCAGGATGCCCTGATTGCGCCGTTCTTCGACGATACCCAGATTTTTATCTATCCGGGCTATGAGTATCAGGTGATCGATGCACTGATCACCAACTTCCACTTGCCCGAATCGACTCTGATTATGCTGGTCTCGGCGTTTGCCGGTTATCAGCACACCATGGCCGCGTATCGCGCTGCCGTGGCTGAGCAATATCGTTTCTTCAGTTATGGTGACGCGATGTTTATCAGCAAAAATCCGCAGGCGCCGCTGGAAAAAGTGGGCGACTGATCTATTAACCGATAGCCGGAATCGCCCCTTCGGGCGAATGACGTTTATATACATTGGACTGTTTCTCCAATGGAGGCTTTGTGAAATTTGAACTTGATACCACAGACGGGCGCGCACGCCGTGGCCGTCTGATTTTTGATCGCGGTGTGGTGGAAACCCCTGCATTTATGCCCGTCGGCACCTACGGCACCGTCAAAGGCATGACGCCGGAAGAAGTGCAGGAGACCGGCGCGCAGATCATTCTGGGCAATACCTTCCACCTCTGGCTGCGTCCGGGCCAGGAGATCATGAAACTGCATGGCGATCTGCATGACTTTATGCAGTGGAAAGGCCCGATCCTGACCGATTCCGGCGGCTTCCAGGTCTTCAGCCTGGGCGATATCCGCAAAATCACCGAAGCGGGCGTTCACTTCCGTAATCCTATCAATGGCGACCCGATCTTCCTCGATCCGGAAAAGTCGATGGAGATTCAGTATGACCTCGGTTCCGACATCGTGATGATTTTCGATGAATGTACGCCGTATCCGGCGGACTGGGACTATGCCAAACGCTCTATGGAGATGTCGTTGCGCTGGGCGCAACGCAGTCGTGACCGTTTCGACAGCCTCGGTAATAAAAATGCGTTATTTGGCATTATTCAGGGCTCGGTTTACGAAGATTTACGAGATGTCTCGGTGAAAGGTCTGGTAGATATTGGCTTTGATGGGTACGCTGTGGGCGGCCTGGCGGTGGGTGAGCCTAAGCAGGACATGCACCGTATTCTTGAGCACGTCTGTCCGCAGCTTCCGCAGGATAAACCGCGTTATCTGATGGGTGTCGGTAAGCCAGAAGACCTGGTTGAAGGCGTCCGTCGCGGCGTCGATATGTTTGACTGCGTGATGCCAACCCGTAATGCCCGAAATGGTCACCTGTTTGTGACTGAGGGTGTGGTGAAAATCCGCAACGCCCGATACAAAGATGACACTGCGCCTCTGGATGCGGAGTGTGATTGTTACACCTGTCGCAATTATAGCCGTGCCTACTTGTATCATCTCGACCGTTGTAACGAAATACTGGGCGCGCGTCTGAACACTATCCACAATTTGCGCTACTACCAGCGTCTGATGGCAGGTTTACGCCAGGCCATCGAAGAGGGTAAATTAGAGCGCTTTGTAACTGAGTTTTACCAACGGACGGGCAAAGAAGTTCCGCCATTAACGTCTGATAATTCATCAATGAGGGAAATTTAATGAGCTTATTCATTTCTGACGCCGTGGCTGCAGCTGGCGCACCGTCTCAGGGAAGTCCGTATTCTCTGGTGATCATGCTGGTGGTGTTTGGTCTGATTTTCTATTTCATGATCCTGCGTCCGCAGCAGAAACGTGCGAAAGAGCACAAGAAGCTGATGGATTCCATCTCTAAGGGTGATGAAGTGCTGACCAGCGGTGGCCTGGTAGGCCGCGTAACGAAAGTCTCTGACACGGGCTACGTAGCTATCGCGCTGAATGACACTAATGAAGTCGTCGTTAAACGTGATTTCGTCGCCGCCGTGCTGCCTAAAGGCACTATCAAGGCGCTGTAATTCTTTCTTCCCTAAGGGAACTGCCGTGTTAAATCGTTATCCTTTGTGGAAGTACATAATGCTGGTCGTCGTCATTCTCGTCGGCCTGCTCTATGCGCTTCCCAACCTGTATGGTGAGGATCCGGCCGTTCAAGTCACTGGTGCGCGCGGAAGCGCCGCCAGTGAGCAGACGTTGGATCAAATTCAGTCCGCATTAAAACAAGACAATATCCAGAGCAAATCGGTTGCGCTGGAGAATGGTGCAATTACCGCGCGCTTCAATAATACGGATGTGCAGTTACGCGCCCGTGAAGCGATCATGAAAGCGCTGGGTGAAAACTACGTTGTCGCGCTGAACCTTGCGCCAGCCACACCGCGCTGGCTGAGTATGCTGTCAGCAGAGCCGATGAAACTCGGTCTCGATCTGCGTGGTGGTGTGCACTTCCTGATGGAAGTGGACATGGACACCGCGCTCAGCAAGCTGCAGGAGCAGAATGCTGACACGCTGCGTAGCGATTTGCGCACCAAAAATATCCCTTACACCACCGTCAACAAAATCGCGAACTACGGCGTGGAAATTCGTTTCCGTGACGCTGCCAGTCGTGATGCGGCGATCTCCTGGCTGGCCTCGCGTCATCAGGATCTGGTGATCAACAGCAGCGGCAGCGATGCTCTGCGTGCCACCATGAGCGATGCCCGTCTCAGCGAAGCGCGTGAATATGCGGTTCAGCAGAACATTACGATTCTGCGTAACCGTGTAAACCAACTGGGCGTGGCTGAACCGCTGGTCCAGCGTCAGGGCTCCGATCGCATCGTGGTTGAGCTGCCGGGTATTCAGGATACGGCGCGTGCTAAAGAGATTCTGGGCGCAACCGCGACGCTGGAATTCCGTCTGGTTAACACCAGCGTGGATCCTACTGCGGCGGCCAGTGGACGTGTTCCGGGTGACTCAGAAGTTAAAGACATGCGTGATGGCCAGCCGGTCGTCCTCTACAAGCGGGTGATTCTGACCGGTGACCATATCACCGACTCAACCTCCAGCATGGATGAGTACAACCAGCCACAGGTGAACATTTCACTCGATGGCGCAGGCGGTAACATCATGTCCAACTTCACCAAGGACAACATCGGAAAACCGATGGCGACCCTGTTTGTGGAGTACAAGGACAGCGGTAAAAAAGATGCCAACGGCCGTTCAATTCTGGTGAAACAGGAAGAGGTGATTAACGTCGCTAATATCCAGTCTCGCCTGGGGAACAGTTTCCGCATCACCGGTATCAACAACCCGAACGAAGCGCGTCAGCTGTCGCTGCTGCTGCGTGCCGGTGCGTTGATTGCGCCAATCCAGATTGTGGAAGAGCGTACTATCGGGCCGACTATGGGTCAGCAAAACATTACTCAGGGTCTGGAAGCCTGCCTGTGGGGTCTGCTCGCCTCGATCCTGTTTATGGTGGTGTTCTACAAGAAGTTTGGTCTGATTGCGACGAGTGCGCTGCTGGTTAACCTGGTGCTGATTGTCGGCGTCATGTCCCTGCTGCCTGGCGCGACCCTGACCATGCCGGGTATTGCCGGTATCGTGTTAACACTGGCGGTAGCAGTCGATGCTAACGTACTGATTAACGAACGTATTAAAGAAGAGCTGCGAAACGGGCGCTCGGTTCAGCAGGCAATTCATGAGGGCTACAAAGGCGCCTTCTCCAGTATTGTCGATGCGAACGTGACCACCCTGATCAAAGTTATCATTCTTTACGCGGTCGGCACCGGTTCGATCAAAGGCTTTGCTATTACCACCGCCATTGGTATCGCGACCTCAATGTTCACCGCGATTGTCGGTACCCGTGCCATTGTTAACCTGGTTTACGGTGGCAAACGCATCAACAAGCTGTCTATCTGAGGAGTGCGTTGTGGCACAGGAATATAACATTGAGCAGTTAAACCACGGGCGTAAAGTCGTCGACTTTATGCGCTGGGATAAGCTGGCCTTCATCATTTCAGGACTGCTGATTCTCGCCGCGATTGCTATCGTAGGTGTGCGTGGTTTTAACTGGGGCCTCGATTTCACCGGTGGTACGGTGATTGAGATCGCGCTGGAAAAACCGGCCGATCTTGAAGTCCTGCGTGGTGATCTGGTGAAAGCGGGCTTTGACGAGCCGCTGGTGCAGAACTTTGGCAGCAGCCGTGACGTCATGGTGCGTATGGCACCGGTTACCGGCCCGGCGGGTACTGAGTTAGGCAATAAAGTGGTGTCGGTGATTAACCAGACAACGCAGCAAAACGCGACCGTTAAGCGCATTGAGTTCGTGGGCCCGAGTGTGGGCAGCGACCTGGCGCAGGCGGGTGCGATGGCGCTGTTGTCTGCACTGATTGCGATTCTGATCTATATCGGTTTCCGCTTTGAGTGGCGTCTGGCGCTGGGTACCGTGCTGGCGCTGGCGCATGACGTGATCATCACCTGCGGCCTGCTGGCGCTGTTCCGCATTGAAATCGACCTGACGATTGTTGCCTCGCTGATGTCGGTGATCGGCTACTCGCTTAACGATAAAATCGTGGTCTCTGACCGTATTCGTGAAAACTTCCGCAAGATCCGTCGCGGCAGCTCTTACGATATTACGAACGTGTCACTGACCCAGACGTTAAGCCGTACGCTGATTACCTCACTGACGACGCTGGCGATGATCCTCATCCTGTTCGTGTTTGGTGGTGCGCTGCTGAAAGGCTTCTCACTGACCATGCTGATTGGTGTGACGATTGGTACGATTTCATCGATTTATGTCTCTTCGGCGCTGGCGCTGAAGCTGGGCATGAAGCGTGAACATATGATGGTGCAGAAAGTCGAGAAAGAGGGCGCGGATCAGCCTTCTATCCTGCCTTAATCGCGCGTCAGAAATAAAAACGGGCAGCCTTTTGGCTGCCCGTTTTTTTTGCACCCTCTGCTAAGGATTAGCGGGTGCGGCAGGGGAGGTCTGGGCCGGTCCGTCACCGGTTACGTTATGCACGCGGACATAACCCAGTTGCTCTGGTGTCAGGCCACTGAGGCGCAGCGGGATGCTCGCCGAATGCTGTGGGAGCAGCGAGGCAGGCACCGCGACGGTCTGAGTCAGACTGTCGCGGTTCAGCGGTTTACCGGTCGCTGTGTCGAGTTCACCCCAGATCACCGTCGCGTGCAGGGCGGGCAGAGGCCGGTCGTCCATTGAACGCACAGTCAGGGTTGCCCGAGAGCCGCTGGCTTCGGCGGTGACAGGCGACAGCGTCAGTCGTAGCGTACCGAGTTGCGTCTGCAGCGCCACCGGCGTGTTCGCCTGCGGCACCAGCCAGGCACCTTGTTGCAACTGGCTATTGAGCTGCCCCTGGATCTCCAGCGCGCTGGCCTGTGTAGTCAGGTGCTGCATCTGCTGATTAAGCTGACTTACTTCCTGATGCAACTCTCTGACCTGAGGATTACCGACCGTGCTGCTGCAGCCGCTCAGCGTGACCAGAGAGAGCGCCACCGGAAGCCAAACCATCCTGCTCATAAGTTATCCTTGTCCGTTATTTTGGAATACGTAAAACCTGGCCAGGATAGATCTTATCAGGATGCGAGAGCATTGGCTTATTCGCTTCGAAAATCTTGTTATATTCGTTAGCGTTGCCATAAACCTGTTTGGAAATCGCGCTCAGCGTGTCGCCTTTTTTCACGGTGTAAAGCTCTGACTCGGCCGCGCTATCTGTCACAGTCACCTTGTCTTCGACTTTCGTGATACCTGCCACGTTACCTGCTGCGATCAGAATCTTCTCTTTCAGCTCCTGGGAAAGGCCATCGCCGGTTACGGTCACGGTATCGCCATTCACCTTCACGTCGACCTTGTCGCTGTCAGGCAAGCCGAGCTTATTGATGTGATCCTGCAGCTTTTTATTCTGGTCATCACCGCCGTTTACGGCGTCCCAAAGTTTTTCACCGGCTTCCTTCACAAAGTTAAACAGACCCATACAACCTCCAATGTGTTAGTGGAAAATTTTAATTGCAGCTCTTAAAGCGTAGTCCCTTTTGCCGCAGACGAAATTTAGCATCGTTTATCCTGCGATGAGAAGCCGGGGAAAGGCACGGAAGAGATTTTGTTGATTCGCAGTTCGCGCTACACTGTCAGGCCCATCACTCTCGCGTCAGGAAACGTCATGCATTGCCCATTCTGCTCCGCTGTGGACACCAAAGTGATTGATTCTCGTCTGGTTAGCGAAGGCTCCTCGGTGCGCCGCCGCCGCCAGTGTCTGATGTGTCATGAACGTTTCACCACCTTTGAGGTGGCGGAACTGGTGATGCCGCGCGTGGTGAAAAGCAATGACGTGCGCGAACCCTTCAATGAAGACAAAATGGCCAGCGGGATGATGAAAGCGCTTGAGAAGCGTCCGGTCAGTGCCGACGCGGTTGAAAGCGCTGTGAACCATATTAAAACTCAGTTGCGCGCCACCGGCGAACGCGAGATCCCCAGTAAGCTGATTGGCAATCTGGTGATGGATGAGCTGAAAAAGCTCGATAAAGTCGCCTATATTCGCTTCGCCTCGGTTTACCGCAGCTTTGAAGATATTCGTGATTTTGGCGAAGAGATCGCCCGGTTACAGGATTAAAGTATGGATGAGCGCTATATGGCGCGCGCGCTGGAACTGGCGCGACGCGGCCGTTTTACGACCATGCCGAACCCGAATGTCGGCTGCGTGATTGTGCGCGATGGCGAAGTGGTCGGTGAGGGCTGGCATCAGCGCGCCGGTGAACCGCATGCCGAAGTTCACGCGCTCCGCATGGCGGGCGAGAAAGCGCGTGGCGCAACCGCCTATGTCACGCTGGAGCCCTGCAGCCATCATGGCCGCACACCGCCCTGCTGTGATGCGCTTATTGCCGCTGGCGTCGCCCGTGTCGTAGCCGCCATGCAGGATCCGAATCCGCAGGTTGCGGGTCGTGGACTGCACCGTCTGCATCAGGCGGGCATTGAAGTCAGCCACGGCCTGATGATGCCGGAAGCGGAAGCGCTGAATCGCGGCTTCCTGAAGCGTATGCGCACCGGCTTCCCCTGGATTCAGCTCAAGCTGGGCGCGTCACTGGATGGTCGCACGGCAATGGCCAGCGGCGAAAGCCAGTGGATCACCTCGCCGGCTGCCCGTCGTGATGTGCAACGTCTGCGTGCACAAAGCGCCGCCATCCTCAGCAGCAGCGCCACGGTGCTGGCGGATAATCCCTCCCTGACAGTACGCTGGTCTGAACTCAATGCAGAGACCCGGTCTCTGCTCGATGAGCCGCAGCTGCGTCAGCCGGTGCGGGTGATTATCGACAGCCAGAATCGCGTGACGCCGCAGCATCGGCTCATTTCGCAGCCGGGCGAAACCTGGCTGATGCGTCATGAGCCGGATCAGCAGAGCTGGCCCGCAGAGGTGACGCAGATTGCCGTTCCGCTGCGTGAACAGCAGCTGGATCTGGTGGCGATGATGATGCTACTGGGAAGACGACAGATTAACAGCGTCTGGGTTGAAGCAGGGGCCTCGCTGGCCGGAGCCCTGTTGCAGGCCGGACTGGTCGATGAACTGATTGTTTATCTGGCACCTAAGCTGTTAGGTCACGAAGGACGCGGCCTGTGTCAGCTGCCGGGACTCAGCCAGCTGGCTGACGCGCCTGCCTTCCGATTCAGCGATGTCCGGCAGGTCGGTGACGATTTACGCCTGACCCTGACACCACAATAACACGGTCGGAAAAGCGAGAGCACGCCGCCCAAGAGTATGATAGAATCCGCCCCCCTGCGCGGGGCTAACCAAACCCCTGAAAGGATAAGTATGAAAGTTATCGAAGCTGCTGTTGCAACGCCTGAGGCCAATGTTGCCATCGTTATTGCGCGTTTTAACAACTTCATTAATGACAGCCTGCTGGATGGCGCAATTGATGCCCTGAAACGTATCGGCCAGGTCAAAGATGACAATATCACCGTAGTCTGGGTGCCTGGTGCTTACGAACTGCCTCTGGCAGCACGTGCGCTGGCAAACTCCGGCAAATATGATGCGATTATCGCACTCGGCACCGTCATTCGTGGTGGCACTGCTCACTTCGAATATGTGGCGGGTGAAGCCAGCTCAGGTATCGCCAGCGTTGCCATGAACAGCGAGATTCCTGTCGCGTTTGGCGTGCTGACCACTGAAAGCATCGAGCAGGCCATTGAGCGTGCTGGCACCAAAGCGGGTAACAAAGGTGCTGAAGCGGCTCTGACTGCGCTCGAAATGATCAACGTATTGAAAGCCATTAAAGCCTGATTTTTGTAAGGGGAATTTTGTGAAACCTGCTGCTCGTCGTCGCGCCCGTGAGTGCGCTGTTCAGGCGCTTTACTCCTGGCAGTTGTCGAATAACGACATTGCCGATGTGGAATACCAGTTTCTGGCGGAACAGGACGTCAAAGACGTCGATATTACCTACTTCCGCGAACTGCTGTCCGGTGTGGCGACCAACAGTGCGTATCTGGATGGACTGATGAAGCCCTATCTGTCGCGTCAGCTCGAAGAGCTGGGCCAGGTAGAAAAAGCTATCCTGCGCATCTCGCTGTATGAGCTGAGCAAACGTAATGATGTGCCTTATAAAGTGGCCATCAACGAAGGGATTGAGCTGGCGAAAGTCTTCGGTGCCGAAGACAGTCATAAATTTGTTAACGGCGTGCTGGATAAAGCCGGTCCACAAATTCGACCCAATCGCAAATAAACAAAAAGGCCGGCTTGCCGGCCTTTTTTCATAAAGGGTTAAGCGGAACGCAATTATGTCTTGTGGTGAATTTGAACTCATCGCACGCTACTTCAACCGCAGAACACGCAGCCGCCGTGATGTCGAACTCGGCATCGGTGACGATTGTGCGTTACTTAGCGTGCCGGAAAAACAGACGCTGGCGATCAGCACCGATACACTGGTCGCGGGTGTGCACTTCTTACGGGATATCCATCCTGCCGATCTGGGTTACAAAGCCCTGGCTGTGAATCTCAGCGACCTTGCTGCTATGGGCGCCGATCCCGCATGGCTGACGCTTGCCCTGACGCTGCCGCAGGTCGATGAGAGCTGGCTCTCTGCCTTCAGTGAAAGCCTGTTTGAACTGCTGGAATATTACGATATGCAACTGGTGGGCGGCGATACTACGCGTGGCCCGCTGAGTCTGACGCTGGCCATTCACGGTCTGGTGCCGCAGGGCCGCGCCCTGAAGCGTTCCGGCGCGAAGCCGGGCGACTGGATCTTCGTGACCGGCACGCTGGGTGACAGCGCGGCGGGTCTGGCGTTGCTGCAGCATCACTGCCGCATCAGCGATCCGGCGGTGCATGAAGCGCTGATTAAACGTCATCTGCGTCCGATGCCGCGCATTCTGCAGGGTCAGGCTCTGCGATCGCTGGCCTCCTCGGCGGTGGATATTTCCGACGGTCTGATTTCCGATCTCGGCCATGTGCTGAAAGCCAGCGGCTGCGGCGCCCGGCTTAACCTGGATGCGTTGCCGCTATCGGCTGCGCTGCGCGACCACTTCGAGCCTGAGCAGGTACTGCGCTGGGCGCTGAGTGGCGGCGAAGACTACGAACTCTGCTTCACCGTGCCGGAAGTGAATCGCGGCGCGCTGGATGTGGCGCTGGGGCATCTGGGCGTGCCTTATACCTGCATCGGACAGATGGCACCGGAGTCGGAAGGCTTAACGCTGCTGGATAATGGCAAGCCCGCCACATTCCGTCATAAAGGGTTTGATCATTTTGATGCTAAATAACGACGTGGCGAAGAGTCGCCTGCGGATGAGCAATCCCTGGCATCTGCTGGCGACCGGTTTCGGCAGCGGATTAAGCCCGGTCGTGCCTGGCACTATGGGATCGCTGGCAGCTATCCCATTCTGGTGGCTGATGACCTTTCTGCCACAGGATCTCTATTCGCTGGTCGTTCTGGTCGGTATTTGCGTCGGCGTTTATCTCTGCCATCGCACCGCCAAAGATATGGGCGTACACGATCACGGAAGCATTGTCTGGGATGAGTTTATCGGCATGTGGATTACGCTGATGGCGATTCCGGTCAACAGCTGGCAATGGGTATTGGGTGGCTTTGTGCTGTTCCGTATTCTGGATATGTGGAAGCCGTGGCCGATTCGCTGGTTTGACCGCAATGTGCATGGCGGTATGGGCATAATGGTTGATGATATTATTGCTGGCGTGATTTCCGCTGCCATGCTCTATGGCATTGGGGTCTGGCTGGCGGCTTAACCACCATACTGAACGCCTGATAAGAGGTGACGCCCTGGGGCGTCACGTCAGGTTTACTCGAATCCGACCGCCTGATGCGGCTGATAGACCTCTTCCAGCAGGGTAATCTCATCGTCACTCAGCGTGACATCCACTGCCTTGACCAGATCCTCAAACTGCTCAGCACGCGACGCGCCAATAATCGGTGCGGTAACGGCAGGCTTACTCAGCAGCCAGGCCAGCGCCACCTGCGCCCGCGTTACACCTTTACTTTCCGCCACCTGCGCCAGCCGCTCTGCAATCACCGCATCATTCTCTTCGGTCTTGTCATAGAGCTTCGCCATCACCTGGTCAGAGGCGGAACGCGCGGTGTTCTCACCCCATGGGCGGGTCAGCTTACCGCGCGCCAGCGGACTCCAGGGCAGTACGGCGATCTGCTCTTTCAGACAGAGCGGATGCATTTCACGCTCCTCTTCGCGCTGAATCAGGTTGTACTGATCCTGCATGCTGACAAAGCGATGCCAGCCCTGATCCGACTGCATCTGTAGCGCCTGAGCAAACTGGCTGGCGTGCATCGACGAGGCACCGATATAGCGGGCTTTGCCAGCCTGCACCACCTCATGCAGCGCCTCCAGCGTCTCTTCCAGCGGCGTGTCGTAGTCCCAGCGGTGAATCTGCAGCAGGTCGACATACTCCATGCCAAGACGCTGCAGGCTGTCATCAATCGATTGCAGGATATTCCTGCGCGACAGGCCCTGTGACAGATTGGTCAGCGGGAAATAGACTTTAGTGGCGACCACAATCTCTTCGCGGCGGGCGAAATCTTTCAGCGCCCGGCCCAGGATCTCTTCACTGCTGCCATCTGAGTAGCTGTTCGCGGTATCAAAGAAGTTGATGCCCGCGTTCAGTGCCTGCTGGATCAGCGGACGGCTACTCTCTTCCGGCAGCGTCCAGGCGTGATTACCGCGCGCTGGCTCGCCATAGGTCATACAACCCAGACAGAGGCGCGACACCTGCAGAGCGGTGGTACCCAGTTGAATCGTTTTCATGATGGAGGCTCCTGCGAAAGTGCAAAGGTTACAGCATAGCAGGATGTTGCGCTCCCCAGGGGGAGCGCACAGAGAGGAGGTTACTGCGCCAGCCAGCGGGCGATCTGTTGCTGAATGCCTTCGGCATCCAGCAGATAGTCATGGCGCACTTCATCCTGCGTGCCCTGCGGGATGAACTCATCGGGCAGACCGATGTTAAGCACCGGAACCGCCAGACGTTTTGCCATGATAAATTCATTTACGCCGCTACCCGCTCCGCCTTTGATTGCGCCTTCTTCCAGCGTAATGAGGGAGTCGTGCGTGGCGGCGAGCTCGGCGATCAGCGCCTCATCCAGCGGCTTCACAAAGCGCATATCCACCAGGGTCGCGTTCAGCGCTTCCGCCGTGGCGGCGGCTTCCGGCAACAGAGTACCGAAGTTCAGAATCGCCAGCTTTTCACCCTGACGTTTCACGACCGCTTTACCCAGCGGCAGGCTCTGCAGCGGAGCCAGCGGTGTGCCGACACCCGTGCCGCGCGGATAGCGCACTGCACTTGGGCCAGCCTGATGGTGATAGCCGGTGTAGAGCATCTGCCGACACTCATTCTCATCGCTTGGGGTCATGATCACCATATCCGGCACGCAGCGCAGATAGGCGAGGTCAAATGCGCCCTGGTGAGTCTGACCATCCGCACCCACAATACCACCGCGATCGATAGCAAACAGGACCGGCAGTTTCTGGATGGCGACGTCATGGATCAGCTGATCGTAAGCGCGCTGCAGGAACGTCGAGTAGATGGCAACAATCGGTTTGTAGCCGCCAATCGCCATACCCGCTGCGAAGGTCACTGCGTGCTGCTCGGCAATCGCCACATCAAAATATTGATTCGGGAATTCACGGGAGAAGGCCACCATGCCGGAGCCTTCACGCATCGCCGGGGTGATTGCCATCAGTTTCGGATCGTCGGCAGCCATTTCGCACAGCCAGTTACCGAAGATTTTAGAGTAGCTCGGCAGACCTTCCGCGCTTTTTGGCAGTTCGCCAATCGCCGGGTCAAATTTAGGCACGGCGTGCCAGGCAATCGGATCTTCCTCTGCCGGTGCGTAGCCTTTGCCTTTTTTGGTCATGATATGCAGGAACTGCGGCCCTTTCAGGCTGCGCATGTTGCTCAGCGTATTCACCAGCGTCAGCACATCGTGACCGTCAACCGGGCCGATGTAGTTGAAGCCCAGCTCTTCAAACAGCGTACCCGGCACAACCATGCCTTTAAGATGCTCTTCGGTGCGTCTTACCAGCTCTTTAATCGGCGGCAGGCTGGTCAGTACACGCTTGCTGCCTTCGCGCAGTCGCGCGTAGGTTTTACCTGACAGGATCTGCGCCAGGCGGTTATTCAGCGCACCGACGTTTTCAGAGATCGACATCTCGTTGTCGTTGAGGATGACCAGCATGTCCGGCTTAATATCACCGGCATGGTTCATCGCTTCAAATGCCATACCCGCAGTGATGGCGCCATCGCCAATAATACAGGCGGTGCGACGGCCCTGGCCTTCACGTTCTGCAGCTGCAGCCATGCCAAGACCGGCACTGATGGAGGTCGATGAGTGACCGACGCTTAAGACGTCATATTCACTTTCGCCGCGCCACGGAAACGGGTGTACGCCATTTTTCTGACGAATGGTGCCGATGCGATCGCGGCGACCGGTCAGAATTTTGTGCGGATAAGCCTGATGACCCACATCCCATACCAGATGGTCAAAGGGGGTGTTATAGACATAATGTAGCGCGACCGTCAGTTCGACTACGCCCAGACCCGATGCAAAATGACCGCTGGAGCGGCTCACACTGTCTAACAGATACTGACGCAGTTCATCACACAGCGCAGGCAACTTCTCTTTTGGCAGGGCGCGCAGCTCCTGAACCGTGTTTGCCAGCGCCAGTGTCGGGTATTTAGCAATATCAAAACTCATCAGAGACTCATTATGGAAGTTATTTGTCGCGTTCAATTATGAAGCTCGCCAGCGCCTGCAGTGCTGTAGTGTTATAAGAGTGCGCAGCGAGCATTTTTAAAGCATCAAGAGCTTCCTGATACAAATCCCGCGCTTTGGCACGGGCATTTTCAAGGCCCAATAGTGAAGGATAGGTGCTTTTTCCCAGATCCTGATCGGCTCCCTGGCGTTTTCCGATCACCGCCGTATCACCCACGACATCCAGAATGTCGTCCTGCACCTGAAACGCGAGGCCGATAGCCTCTGCGTAGCGGTCGAGCAGCGGTAGCGCTTCGCGGCCTGCCTCGCCTGCCGATAAGGCGCCTAACCGCACGGCTGAGCGGATCAGCGCGCCGGTTTTATGGCGATGAATCTGTTCCAACTGGTCGAGGTCCACGGATTTGCCTTCCGCCGCTAAATCCAGCGCCTGTCCGCCACACATCCCGGCTACGCCGCTGGCTTTAGCCAGTTCGGAGAGCATCATCAGACGATATTCGGCGCTGACACCGGGCATTGCTTCATCTGCCAGAATTGAGAAGGCCAGCGTCTGCAGGGCATCGCCTGCCAGGATCGCCGTGTCTTCGCCATATTTAATGTGACAGGTTGGCTGCCCGCGACGCAATGCATCATCGTCCATCGCAGGGAGATCGTCATGAATCAGAGAGTACGCATGAATGCATTCAACCGCGGCGGCGGGCGCATCCAGACTCGCCGGGTCGGCGTGGAGCATTTCACCGGTAGCGTAGACCAGAAAAGGACGCAGGCGTTTACCGCCTAATAATGCCCCATAATGCATGGCATTCACCAGAGGAGAACTCTGAAAAGGAAGTGGCTCTATAAAACGCGTCAGCGCGGCATTCACCTGCTGCTGATAAACGTCGAGTAATCGGGCGAAATCCATTAGTCGTTTTCCGGCGTGAAAGCAGTGAGGTCGGCATCTTTATCATCGTTCAGCAGAATACGGACCCGCTGTTCAGCCTGCTGCAGCGTCTGCTGGCCATTCCGCGCCAGCTGCACGCCACGCTCAAATTCGTTCAGGGCTTCTTCCAGCGGCAGTTCACCACTTTCCAGACGGCTGACAATCTGCTCCAGCTGCTGCAATGACGTTTCAAAGCTGGCTGGCTGTTCGGCTTTTTTCGGCATATTTCGTGTCGACTCACGGTTGGGACATTATCTCGCAATCGGTCATGGTAGCTGAGACCCTATGATTAGCAAAATAATCAATGCGGCGGCTGATGAAGAAGCAGTCACCTGACAAAGGTGATATACTCCCGCGCCTCGGATGCGACTGCGCCTTGCAGCCCGCAATTTTGTGATTTTACCAGCTAAGTGCCGCCTGTTTTAGCACTTATTTGCTCAACGAAGCTGTGTCGCCATGAAGTTTATCATCAAGTTATTTCCTGAAATCACTATCAAGAGTCCATCGGTGCGTTTGCGCTTTATCAAGATTCTTGCCAGCAATATCCGCAACGTCCTGAAAACCGTAAGCGACGAAATCGCCGTTGTGCGTCACTGGGATCACATTGAAGTGCGGTCAAAAAATGCGGCGCTGGGAGAGATTATTCCCGATGAGCTCGCGCGCATTCCCGGTATCCATCACGTTTTAGCGGTTGAAGATCGCGAATACACCGATATTCATCACATCTTTGAACAGACGTTAGCGCAGTATCGCGACAGTCTGGAAGGGAAAAGCTTCTGCGTGCGTGTTAAGCGTCGTGGTAAGCATAGCTTCAGTTCGCAGGATGTGGAGCGCTATGTTGGCGGTGGTCTGAATCAGCATATTGAAAGTGCCCGCGTGCAGCTTAAACATCCGGATGTGACGGTGAATCTTGAAGTTGAAGAGAATCGTCTGACGCTGGTGACTGCGCGCTACGAAGGCCTGGGCGGTTTCCCGATTGGCACGCAGGAAGATGTGCTGTCGCTGATTTCCGGTGGTTTCGACTCCGGCGTCTCCAGTTATATGCTGCTGCGTCGCGGCAGTCGCGTGCATTACTGCTTCTTTAATCTTGGCGGTGCCGCCCATGAAATTGGCGTCCGTCAGGTTGCGCACTATCTGTGGAATCGTTTTGGTCGTTCACATCGCGTACGCTTCGTGGCGATCAATTTTGAGCCGGTAGTGGGTGAGATCCTCGAAAAAGTGGATGACGGTCAGATGGGCGTGGTGCTGAAGCGTATGATGGTTCGTGCCGCCTCGACGATTGCTGAGCGCTATGGCGTGCAGGCGCTGGTCACCGGTGAAGCGGTAGGTCAGGTATCGAGCCAGACGCTGACCAACCTGCGTCTGATTGATAACGCGTCCGATACGCTGATTCTGCGCCCGCTGATCTCTCACGACAAAGAGCACATCATCCGGATTGCGCGTGAGATCGGCACCGAAGATTTCGCCAGCACCATGCCGGAATATTGCGGCGTGATCTCAAAAAGCCCGACCGTGAAGGCGGTAAAAGAGAAGATTGAGGCGGAAGAGCAGAATTTCGACTTCACGATTCTGGATCGGGTCATCGAAGAAGCGACTAACGTCGATATCCGTACCATCGCTGAGCAGACAGAAGAGGAGGTGGTGGAAGTTGAGACCGTCGCCCTGCTGAGCGAGAATGACGTGGTGCTGGATATCCGCTCTATCGATGAGCAGGAAGAGAAGCCTCTGACGCTGAAAGCCACGGAAGTGAAATCGCTGCCGTTTTACAAACTCAGCACCCAGTTTGGCGATCTCGATCAGAACCGCACCTGGCTGCTCTACTGCGATCGCGGTGTGATGAGCCGTCTTCAGGCGCTCTATCTGCATGAGCAGGGCTTTAAGAACGTTAAAGTTTACCGCCCGTAGTCACGTCTCAGAGCCAGTCAGCACCTGTTCAGGGCTGACTGGCTTTCTCGTTTTAAGCCTGAGTATTTAATCCTGATAGTCATAAATGCCAGGAGCCAGCACCAGCGGTGCGGCAACCTCGCGCGCCATCTCTTTTCCTGCCAGTAAATCAATCAGCTTCAGCGCAAAATCCATTGCCGTGCCAGGCCCCTGGCTGGTCAGCAGATTGACACGCGGATCCCAGACGACACGTCGCTCCATCCATTTATCTGCCGGGATGGTCTCTTTTAAGCCGGGAAAGCCGGTCATGTTGCCGACCGGAAAGAGATCGTGGGGGATCAACACCGTTCCTGCTGCTGCGCATATCGCGGCGACAATCTTCTCATTGAGGTGAAACTGACGCACTGTTTCGACCAGCAGCGGGCTGTCCCGGAAGGTCTCCGCGCCTTTCAGGCCACCGGGCAGAACGATGGCGGCGAAATCACTGTCAGCGACCTCAACCAGTGTGACGTCAGCCAGCAGACGAACACCGCGTGAGCAGACGATCTCACGGTTGCCATCGCTTTCGACGCTGGCGGTAACCACTTTCAGTCCGGCCCGTACCAGCAGGTCTATGGTGGTGACAGCTTCGGTTTCTTCACTGCCATGTGCCAGGCAAACCAGCACCGATGCGTTCGCGGTCATAATGGGACTCCTTGCGTTTTACAATGTCATACAGACGGGTATTCTCCGTCAGCACCATGCCGTGCGTCCGGGCGCGGCGCAGCAGAAAGCCGCTGATATAGTCGATTTCGGTGAGCCGCTGGGCGCGAACGTCCTGCAGCATCGAAGAGGTGTTGGCGGCAGTGCTTTCAATCACGTCGAAGATGATGTCCTGCAGGCTGTCGCTGGCAACGTTCTGGCCTTCGCGCTCCATGACCCAGCTGATTTCTTCGCACAGTTGCGCGATCTGCTCTGGGTAAGCGCGCAGTGCGCCGTTCTGGCATTCATACTCCACGCTGAGCGGATTGATGACGCAGTTGACGGCCAGTTTGCGCCAGCAGGCCGCCCGGATATTGTCATGCCAGGCCACATCAGGCAGTGCAGGGTGCAGGATGTCGGCGAGGTCGCTGTAAGCGGCGCTTTTGCGGTTACCGGGGCCGATGTGGGTGATGCCACTGGCTATGTGTTTGATGACGGTGCCATCGCGCATCGCCGCATGGGTAGTGACACCGCGCAGCAGTGGCTGAGTCAGCCCTTTCAACTCCTCCAGCGTCCCCATGCCATTGTGCAGCAGCAGCACCGGGCAGTTTTCTGGCAGCACGCTTTCCAGATTTTTCACCGCAGGCGAGACTTGCGGGGCTTTGAGCGTGACCAGCAGCAACTGGCTTTCTGCCAGGAACAACGGATCGTTGGCGATAAAGGTGCGGTTCGAGATGTTGCCCTGAGGATCAACCACATTTGCTGAACAGTAGGGCTGCGGCACGCGCAACCATCCCTGCACCTCATGTCCCTGGCGGGCCAGCGCTGTCAGCCAGACCTGACCCAGAGCACCGCAACCTAACACGGTAATTTTCATGCTGCCTCCCGCTGGCAGGCTATCCATCTATTATTTACTGTCACACCTTAATTATAGCGTCGTGTGCAGCCTGATTTTATTTAGCACCTTAAGACGCGTATTATGCATGTCACTTTAGCGTCAGGAGAAGAAGAGATGCCATCTTTCGATATCGTTTCAGAGGTCGATCTGCAGGAAATTCGCAATGCGGTGGAGAATGCCAACCGTGAAGTGTCTACCCGCTTCGATTTCCGCAACGTGAGCGCCGAGTTTGAGCTCAACGAAAAGAATGAAACCATCAAAATCACCAGCGAGTCTGATTTTCAGGTTAAGCAGCTGGTCGATATTTTGCGTGAGAAGTTGCTGAAGCGCGGGATTGAAGGCGGTGCCTTAGAGGTACCGGAAGAGATTGAGCACAGCGGCAAAAGCTGGGCGGTTGATGCCAAACTGAAGAAAGGCATTGAAAGCGACGTGGCGAAGAAGCTGGTGAAGCTGATTAAAGACAGTAAGCTGAAAGTGCAGACCCAGATTCAGGGTGAAGCGTTACGTGTGACCGGCAAAGCGCGTGATGATTTACAGGGCGCGATGGCGATCGTGCGCGGCAGCAATCTGGGGCAGCCGTTCCAGTTTAAGAACTTCCGCGATTAAGCGGGGGAGGCTGAATTTTTTCAGTCTGAATGCTGTGACAGGAGACCCGGCTAAGGCCGGGTTTTTTTTTGTAGTTAAGTCGGGCTATTGCCTTGAAGAGGGGCGAGCATCTGGAGCAGGTTGTGATTCAGTACGCCTGCGAGATCGCGCGCTTGCTCAGGAAGCCTGTGCCTTTCGCAAAGACGCAAAAGCGCCATCCCTGGCGGCTCAGCGCGGGCGATCACGCACCTTATCTCTGAGGTGCGCCCGTTGCCGGGCCAACGCTCTGCGTTGTTCAAAAACGCGCCCGGCGTTTTTGTCCCTGGCCCGCGATGCTTTGCTACAGGCACAGACTTCCATCGCCTTTAAGTTTATGAGTCGTCTGGAATAGGGCTGTGCCGGAGGTGAGACTTCATACGAGCAAAATTCAGGGGAATCAGGCAGCAACGCAAAAGCTAAGGGGGCGCAGGGAACAGGGTCAGAAGAGGAAAGCGTCCCGCGCCAGGACGGGGCGGGCCGAGCGTGCCATGGATGGCGGCTTTTGCGACTTTCCGATCTGATCCTGTTCCCTGAGCCAGCTCGATCCAATAGCGAAATGGGCTAACGTTATCTGGTCGAGGAAGCTGGTTTCCTCTACACGCAAGATCCCACCGCTAATCGACCAGATTTAACCAGCAGAACCCATTTTAAACTAGCAACTCCCCAGCAGAGCTTCCAGCTCAGGGCGACTGGTTACCTTGCTATCAATTTTGATATACGCGCTTTTCTCTTCGGGCACGATAAACACGGAGTTAACGCCCGGCTGCGCTTTCAGGCGCTGCTCCAGATTCGGCACAGCCAGTGCCGCATCACTCAGCACGATGCGCAGGCTGCTGACATAGGGCGGCTCCTGCATTGTCATGCTGACAAACAGCCAGGCCGCAGCCACCATTGCGCCAACCAGAAACACGGTTTGTGCATCGAAATGACCAAACACCCAGCCACCCATGCTGCCGCCAACAGCGACGCCCAGGAACTGGCTGGTGGAATAGATCCCCATCGCCGTACCTTTATAGCCTGCGGGCGACTCTTTACTTATTAGCGAAGGCAGAATGGCCTCCATCAGATTGAAAGCGAAGAAGAAGAGCTGAACACCCACCACCAGCGTCCAGAAATGTCCTTCCGCGCCCCACAAGACGATCTCGGCAATGACAATTATCCCGACGCAGCCGACAAAGACTCGCTTCATGCGGCGCTTCACTTCGGCATAAATGATGAAGGGTACTACGCCGGCAAACGCGATTAGCATAGTGGAGAGATAAACTTTCCAGTGCTCGGGGGCCGGGAATCCGGCCTGTTCAAACTGCCCTGGCAAGGCGACAAAGCTGGACATCAGCAGGACGTGCAGGCAGAAAATACCGATATTGAGCTTCACCAGACGCGGATTAGCCAGCACTTTGCGGAAACTGCCTTTTACCATGCCGGATTCACGGTTCAGGACATGATGGGAAGCGGACGGCACCACCAGCAGGGTAATCACGATACCCAGCGACGCCAGAATCGCAATCATCCAGAACAGCGCATGCAGACCCAGCGCATGAGTGACAATCGGGCCGACTACCATTGCAATCGCGAAGGTCACGCCGAAACTGATGCCGATAAACGCCATCGCTTTGGTGCGGTTCTGCTCACGGGTTAAATCAGATAACAGGGCCATCACGGCAGCGGCTATCGCCCCTGAACCCTGCAGCGCACGACCCAGAATAATGCCCCAGATGGAGTCGGTGCAGGCAGCGATAACGCTGCCCATAACAAACAGCAATAGTCCGCCGACGATTAACGGCTTACGGCCGATGCGATCGGAAAGCAGACCAAAAGGAATCTGAAATATTGCCTGGGCAAGGCCATAGATGCCAATCGCCAGACCGATTAAGGTTTCACTTGCGCCCTGTAATGCCATGCCATAAGTGGTCAGTACCGGCAGGACCATAAACATTCCCAGCATGCGCAGGGAAAAGACCGTACCGAGGCCCCATGTGGCGCGCAGCTCCACCGGAGTCATTTTGTTATCGTTCATTCCAACCTCTATTAATGTGCTGCACTTATTCTAGGTGGCGGGGCAGGGCGGGTAAAACAATAGTTTTTAAGCAGTGGTAACAAAAAGAAAGGGCGCGAAAATCGCGCCCTTTTCATGCTGTATCGGTGCCGGTTACCAGACGTAAGTCAGCAGGTCCTTCGAGGCCGGAGCCAGCGAATCTACCGACATCATCACGCTCAGCGCGGTGATAGTCACGATAGAGAAGACGAACACTTTACGTGCCCAGACACGGTCATCGGCAGTTTTGTAACCCGATAACGCCATGCCCAGCCACCAGACGCTGACCGCAGCGGCCACCACCAGATATTTGTAGCCCGCGTAACCTCCCAGCGTCAGCATCAGCGTGGCAATCATAAACGCCAGGATATAGAGCGTAATATGATTTTTGGCCACGGAAATGCCTTTCACCACCGGCAGAACCGGGATGTTCGCTGCCTGATAATCTTTAAAGCGGAAGATAGCAATCGCGTACGAATGCGGCATCTGCCACAGGCTAAAGATCGCCAGCAGGATTAACGCGCCAGCATCAAACTGGTTTGAGACTGCGCAGTAGCCGATAACCGGCGGCGCGGCACCCGACAGGCTTCCAATCAGCGTTCCGTAAACGGAATTGCGCTTCATGTAGAGACTGTAGATGCCCACGTACACCACGAAGCCCATCACCGCCAGCCACATGGCCAGCGGATTAGCACCGAAGTAGAGCAACGCAAAGCCGGCAATACCCAGCACAGTGGCATAAACCAGGCTTACTTTCGCGGAGATGAGGCCTTTTACCAGCACCCGATTCCTGGTTCTCTCCATCTTGATGTCAATGTCGCGGTCAATCACGTTGTTGAAAACACAACCCGATGCAACCACCAGTGACACGCCCACCAGGGTGAAGAGAAACAGGGCGTAATCCGTGTTGCCTTTAGAAGCCAACAGGAATCCGCCGATCACAGAAATTAAATTCCCGAAAATAATTCCTGGTTTTGTAACTTGCAGGTATTGCTTAAACATTACGCGTGACTCTTTAGTGAGGCATCATGTTGTAGTTGAGGTTCCACATGATCCACAGTGAGCCCACTACGACAATCAGGATGATGATGGCCGAGAAAACAATGGCTACCATGTTCCAGCCACCCTCAGATTTGCTGTCTAAGTGCAGGAAGTAAACCAGGTGAACCAGCACCTGGATTACCGCACAAACCAGAACAACACCGAGGATAGTACCGTGAGATGCACTGCCATCCATTACCATCCAGAACGGGATTGCCGTCAGGATGATAGAGAGGATGAAGCCGATCATGTAGGACTTCACGCTACCGTGTGAAGCGCCATGTTCGTTAACAGAATGACTCATTACATGGCTCCCATCAGGTAAACAACGGTGAAGACGCAAATCCAGACCACGTCCAGGAAGTGCCAGAACAGGCTCAGACACATGATACGGGTGCGGTTAGTCGCGTTCAGGCCACGTTTAGAAACCTGGAACATCAGAACCAGCATCCAGATCAGACCTGAGGTCACGTGCAGACCGTGGGTACCGACCAGCGTAAAGAAGCCAGACAGGAAGCCACTGCGATCCGGACCAAAGCCTTCAGCAATCAGGTGATGGAATTCATAGATTTCCATCCCGATGAAGCCCAGACCGAAAAGGAAGGTCAGCGCCAGCCAGCCGATAACGGCACCTTTTTGCTCCTTGTTCATGGAGATAACAGCCATGCCGTAAGTGATTGAACTCAACAGCAGCAGGGCGGTTTCTACCAGAACAAACGGCAGCTCAAAGATATCTTTACCTGCCGGGCCACCGGCAGTGTTGTTGACCATGACAGCATAGGTCGCAAACAGGGTTGCGAAGATAATGCAGTCACTCATCAGGTAGATCCAGAAGCCAAAGACTTTATTGGCTCCTGCATCGTGATGCCCATGCTCCGCATGGGCGTCGTGGTGATGTTTAATCAGAGTTTCAGTTGACATTATTTCAGACCTGCTTTGCTGATTTCGTCAAAGTGCTGGTTTTCAATCTTCTGAACTTCAGCAACCGGAACGTAGTAATCCACGTCTTCGTCGAAGCTCTTCACGATCCAGGTAACGATCATGCCGAGGAATGAAAGACCAGCCATCCACCAGATATGCCAGATCAGCGCGAAGCCCATTACGGTGGCGAATGCGCAGATGACGATTGCAGCACCACTGTTTTTCGGCATATGAATCTCTTCATAGGATGCCGGCTGTTTGTACGCTTCGCCTTTCTCTTTCATTTCCCAGAACGCATCACGCTCATGCACATGTGGGATGACAGCAAAGTTATAGAACGGTGGTGGTGAAGAGGTTGCCCACTCCAGTGTACGACCGCCCCACGGGTCACCTGTCACATCACGGTTCTGATCGCGGTCACGTACTGAAACGTAGAACATGGTCAGCTGACACAGGATACCCATTGCAATCAGACCCGCACCGACCGCAGCAACCACCAGAAGAGGGTGGAACTGTGGATCGATATCCTGGCTCAGACGACGGGTCATACCCATGAAGCCCAGTGCGTACAGCGGCATAAAGGCAACGAAGAAGCCAATGATCCAGAACCAGAATGCGCGCTTACCCCAGGTTTCGTTCAGGGTGAAGCCGAATGCTTTCGGGAACCAGTAGGTCACGCCCGCCATACAACCGAAGACAACACCACCGATGATAACGTTATGGAAGTGTGCAATCAGGAACAGGCTGTTGTGCAGAATAAAGTCAGCACCCGGAACGGCCAGCAGTACGCCGGTCATACCCCCTACAGAGAAGGTTACCAGGAAGCCAACGGTCCACAGCATGGCAGAGTGCATCTGAATGCGGCCCTGATACATGGTGAACAGCCAGTTAAAGATTTTAACCCCGGTCGGAATCGCGATGATCATCGTCATGATACCGAAGAAGGCGTTAACGTTGGCACCTGCACCCATCGTGAAGAAGTGGTGCAACCAGACGATAAACGACAGCACGGTAATGGCGATGGTCGCCCACACCAGTGAGGTATAACCAAACAGACGTTTTTTGGAGAAGGTCGCGGTAATTTCTGCGAACACACCAAATACCGGCAGTACCAGGATATACACTTCCGGATGGCCCCAGACCCAGATCAGGTTGACGTACATCATCATGTTCCCGCCCATTTCATTCGTGAAGAAATGGAAGCCGAGATAACGATCAAGGGTCAACAGCGCCAGAGTCACGGTCAGAACCGGGAACGCAGCGATGATCAGGACGTTGGTGCACAGCGCGGTCCAGGTAAAGACCGGCATTTTGAACAGGCTCATGCCCGGTGCGCGCATCTTCAGGATGGTCACGAAGAAGTTAATACCGGTTAAGGTCGTACCAATACCTGAGAGCTGAAGGCTCCAGATCCAGTAATCGACCCCGACCCCGGGACTGTACTCCGCGCCGGAAAGCGGCGGATATGCCAGCCAGCCGGTCTGTGCGAACTCGCCCACACCCAGAGACAGGTTAACCAGGATCACACCGACCGCAGTAAACCAGAAACTCAGGTTGTTCAGGAACGGGAACGCAACGTCGCGTGCACCAATCTGCAACGGAACCGCGATGTTCATCAGGCCAACCACGAAAGGCATCGCCACGAAGAAGATCATAATCACGCCATGCGCGGTAAAGATCTGGTCGTAGTGGTGCGGTGGCAGAATGCCCGCTTCACCGGCCGAAGCCATAACCTGCTGGGTACGCATCATAATGGCATCAGCGAAACCACGAATCAGCATGACGAACGCCATGATGATGTACATGATACCCAGGCGTTTGTGGTCGACTGACGTCAGCCATTCAGACCACAGATATTTCCACTTACCAAAATAGGTGAGCGCAGCGACCAGCGCAGCACCACCTATCAGGATAGCGGCAACCGTAACCATGATAATCGGCTCATGGTACGGCACTGCATCAAGTGTTAATTTTCCGAACATCGTATTATTCCTCGGCTCCCGCGGAAGCGGCGTGACTCATGTCCATACCTTCATGCTGTGGCATGTCCATTTTCCCGTGGCTCATCTTGAACTTGTCGATGACTTGCATAAACAGTTTCGGATCAGCTGAAGAGAAATATTCCACCGGGTGATTTTCGCTTGGCACAGCCACTTTCTCGAAATCATCCATAGTAGTCAGCGTGTTAGGGGCTGCTTTAACTTTAGCCACCCACTGCTGGAATTCCGCATCGTCTTTAGTTGCAATGGCTTTAAACTTCATACCAGAGAAACCACGACCACTGAAGTTCGCAGAGATACCGTCGAAAGTTCCCGGCTCATTCGCAATCAGATGCAGCTTGGTCTGCATACCAGCCATCGCATAAATCTGGCTGCCGAGCGTTGGGATGAAGAAAGAGTTCATGACGGAGTTAGACGTAATTTTGAAGTTCACCGGAGTATTTGCCGGGAAGGCAATCTGGTTCACAGTCGCAATACCCTGCTCCGGGTAAATGAACAACCATTTCCAGTCCAGTGCAACCACATCGATCTCAACCGGTTTCACATCAGATTGCAGCGGTTTGCTGGGCTCCAGTGCGTGGGTCGATTTCCAGGTCAGTACGCTAAGGAAGACAATGATCAGGATCGGAATGGTCCAGACCACGGCTTCCACTTTGTTAGAGTGCGACCAGTTAGGGCTGTACTTCGCATTCGTGTTGGACGCCCGATACTTCCAGGCAAACACCACGGCCATCAGGACTGCGGGGATCACGACGATCAACATCAGGCCAAAGGCAGTCAGTATCAGCGAACGTTGCTCCAGTGCAATCTGTCCTTTGGGATTTAACAATGCACTATCGCAGCCACTCATTAATAAAGTGCCTGCAATTAATGACAAAATCCCCAAACTTTTATTGTATTTACTGAGTCTCATTTAACGACCTCAATGACAAAGGGCTCTATTGTCGTTTAAGTGTGCGCGCATTTTACGGGAAGGTTTATGCAGTGTAAACCAGCTTAAGGATGTGTCAGATACGTGTTGACACCTTTTGCTAAGGGTGTCACAGATGTTGCGCCAGGTGACAAATAATTAACGCAGACAAGCAGTTGGCATCAATATAACAAAAACCAATGGAAGTAACCGTAAAAAAATCAGGGAAAGGAATAACCCTTACTTTTAACTCCCAAATATTTAACAAGTCTGTATCAATTGCGCGATGAAATTTAACTAAAGTAATTGCTCACCGGTTTTTAGTATTTCCGCTACGCCTCCTCAGGTCATATTCTTATTTTTTAAAAATAACACGCGATGATAAATGACGGCGACTTATCCGGTTGCCGGAAAATAAGCCGCAGCGCGTTAACCTATCGATTTCGCTTAAGCGTCTGACGCGGGCAACACCGGCGTTTTCTTCAGCGCCCGGTAGTCCAGCAACACTCCCGCAAGCACCGCCAGTAAGGCGAGGGTCATGCCCAGCTCAAACAGGCGGGTGAGCAGCGGTGCCAGCGCAGTCAGCCCCAGTGCATTGAGTGCCAGCGCCACCAGCCAGAGAGCCAGCACCCCGCATCCGGCTGCAAACAGACGATGAGTCCAGCGATAACCATGAGGATAGTAGCTTCGTGTGAGGAAATTGCCACTCTGCTCGACCTGATTAAGTGTCTGCCGGCAAAAAGCCAGCAGCACCAGGCCCGGCAGACCCGCGAACACCGTAAAGGCATAGAAGGTCGGCCAGCCCCAGAGTTCAACCAGCCAGCCCGCCGCCGGGCCGACATAGACCCGTCCAACGGCTGACAGCGCCGAGAGCAGGGCAAACTGCGTTGCTGAAAACGATTTGTTACACAGCGTCATTAACAGCGCGACAAATGCCGCTGTGCCCATGCCGCCGCAAAGGTTTTCTACAAAGACGGCGCTGGCCATGCTCCACAACTGTTTATCAGTCACCGCCAGTAGCCAGTAACCAAAGTTTGATACTGCCTGCAGCACGCCGAAAATCAGCAGCGCCCGGAACAGGCTCAGGCGCTGCATCAGCACGCCGCCATAGAGCGCCCCGATAATGGTCGCCAGCAGGCCCAGCGTCTTGTTGACCAGGCCGACATCACCGGCATTAAAGCCGACGCCGCGAATCAGAAAGGTGGTGGTCAGCGAGGCGGCAAAGGCATCGCCCAGCTTGTAAAGAATGATCAGGGTAATCAGCAGCCAGGCGTTGTTGCGCTGAAAGAAATCTTTGAGCGGATCCACCACCGCCTGACGCAGCGAATGAGGCGTTGAGATGCGCGTGTCCGGCTCGCTCGCCATCAGCGTCGAGATAATGCCCGGCACCATCATCAATGCCATCAGCCAGTAGGTCGCCTGCCAGCCCAGATAGCGGTCAGCCAGCCACAGTGCCAGCCCGCCTGATATCAGCATCGCCAGTCGATAACCCAGCACGGTGATCGCCGCGCCGCTGCCGCGCTCTTCAGGCGGCAGAATGTCGGTTTTCCAGGCGTCAAAAACGATGTCCTGCGAGGCGGAGCAGAACGCGATCAGCACCGCCAGCGCGGCCATCAGAGTCAGATCGCGGTCCGGCTGCAGAAAGCCCATCGCGAAAATTCCGCCTGCCAGTGCCAACTGACTGAGCAGTAACCAGCCGCGACGCCGGCCCAGAAACGGCGGCGTATAACGGTCCATCATCGGCGACCAGAGAAACTTAAAGACGTAGGCCTGGCCGACCAGTGAAAAGAAGCCGATGGTTTTCAGATCGACATTTTCCACCGTCATCCACGCCTGCAACGTGCCTGATGTCAGGGCCAGCGGCAGACCCGAAGCAAAACCGAGGAGCAGTAAGACGGCGGCGTTTTTCTGGCTGAAGAGGCGAAGATAGTGGTTCATGCGGATCCTGCAGATAACAAAAAGCCCTGCGCAAGGCAGGGCAGAGGAGAAACGGTCTTAACGGGCGTTCTGCTTGATGAAGTCGTTGACGCTGGTGTCCTGAGCCATATCCGCGATCACATCGCTCATGGTGGCGTTCACCGCGTTGGTAATCTTCTGGTTATTGGCGTTGAACGCGCCCTCTACGCTGTAAGTCTGGCGGTAGTTTTTAACCTGTTTGTTGCCGTTTTTCGCTGTCGCGATGATTGAGATGTCCGCTTTAGTGGTAATGCTGTAGCGCACATTACCCTGCGTTACGTCGGCGTAGAGATTGTTAACCACAATCTGCAGATCGACTGCGCCATTAGGACCCACCATATAGCCGCGAGCAGTCATCTGCTTTTCCAGCACTTCCTGCAGCAGGAAACGCAGATCGCGCGATGGCGTCAGGGTCACTAACTGACCATCACGGTTTACTTTTGCCAGCGCCTGATCTTTACGCTGGTCGGCACCGTTGATGCTCACAGTCACACCCATCAGGCCTGGATCCTGCTGTGGCAACTGAATTTTAGGCTGAATAGTCAGGGTATTATTGCTGGTTGCACAGCCGGCTAAAATGAACGCAGCCAACAGTGGGAATAACAGTTTTTTCAACATACTTTTTCTCGTTGGTGTCAGGGGGGTGGTTTGCAAAAACTGGGGGCATCATAGCATTGCCCGGCAGTGAAAAAAGCCCTGGTGCCGGGGAAATTGTGTCTGAAACCGTTTTAAGCCTCTTCTCTGACAGGTCGGTTTGCTGTTCGTTTCAGCTGCGTTATTATGCGCGCCGGAAGCGGGCTGACATAAAATGCAATATTTAGCGTTCGCTGACGGGTATGCGCATTAAAAGCGACTAAGATTGAATGAGATGGGGCACCGCGCTCGCCATTGAGGAGTAATAGCCATGATCCGCGAACAAATAGAAGAAAAGCTGCGTGTGGCGTTTCAGCCAGCTCATCTTGAAGTGCATGACGAGAGCTACCGGCACAACGTTCCTGCCGGATCGGAAAGTCACTTCAAAGTGGTCATTGTCAGCGACTGCTTTGCGGGCCAGCGTTTTCTGGCGCGTCACCGCCTGATTTATGGCGAACTGGCGGCTGAATTAGCGGGCAGCGTCCATGCCTTAGCCCTGCATACTTACACCCTGAAAGAGTGGGAAGGGCTGCAGGATACCGTGCTGGCTTCGCCTAACTGTCGTGGTGCCGGAACACTCGCCTGACCTCCCTTCATCTAAACGGCCTGCGGGCCGTTTTTTCTGTTATTTAGCGAAAAACGCGATCCCTGGCTCAAAAAAGCAGCAAACCTGCTGAAAAGTGGTGAGTTAGCGTCCTCGACTCATTCCAGCGATGTCGCTATAATGCTGCGTCTATTTTTCCGGAATGTCTTCGGGACGCTTCTGGTAACAGGGATCAGGTTCTCTTCACGGAAGCCGTCCCGGTTGTTGGATACGGCGCATTTCACTATGTGTGGTGTCTGAAGTTGACCGAGCACGTGATTTTTTGAGGTAACAAGATGCAAGTTTCTGTAGAAACCACTCAGGGCCTGGGCCGTCGCATTACGATTACTGTTGCAGCTGACAGCATCGAAAGCGCAGTAAAAAAAGAACTGGTTGACGTTGCCAGGAAAGTCCGCATCGATGGTTTCCGTAAAGGCAAAGTGCCGATGAACATCGTTGCGCAGCGTTACGGCGCTTCTGTCCGTCAGGACGTGCTGGGCGAGCTGATGACGCGCAACTTCGTTGACGCCATCATCAAAGAAAAAATCAATCCGGCTGGCGCACCAAACTACGTGCCAGGCGAGTACAAAGAAGGTCAGGATTTCACCTACGCGGTTGAATTCGAAGTTTATCCAGAAGTTGAGCTGAAAGGCCTGGAAAACATCGAAGTCGAAAAACCTGTGGTTGAAGTGACTGATGCTGATGTTGATACCATGCTGGACACCCTGCGTAAGCAGCAGGCCAACTGGATCGAAAGCGACGCTGCTGCAGGTCCGGAAGATCGTGCCACTATCGATTTCAACGGTTCAGTAGACGGTGAAGAGTTCGAAGGCGGCAAAGCCTCTGATTTCGTTCTGGCTATGGGCCAGGGCCGCATGATCCCAGGCTTTGAAGAAGGCGTTGTGGGTCACAAAGCGGGCGAGACTTTCACTATCGACGTGAAATTCCCGGACGACTACCACGCAGAAACCCTGAAAGGGAAAGATGCGAAGTTCGAAATCGTGCTGAAGAAAGTTGAAACGCGCGAACTGCCAGAGCTGACTGAAGAGTTCATCAAACGTTTCGGCGTTGAAGATGGTTCAGTTGCCGGTCTGCGCACTGAAGTGCGTAAGAACATGGATCGCGAGCTGAAAGGCGCTATCCGTAACCGCATCAAAACTCAGGCGATCGACGGTCTGGTTGACGCTAACGAAATCGACGTGCCAGCTGCGCTGGTTGACAGCGAAATCGACGTTCTGCGTCGTCAGGCTGCACAGCGTTTCGGTGGCAACGAACAGCAGGCGCTGGAACTGCCACGCGAACTGTTCGAAGAGCAGGCTAAACGCCGTGTAGTTGTCGGTCTGCTGCTGGGCGAAGTGATTCGTACCCACGAGCTGAAAGCTGACGAAGCACGCGTAAGCACCATGATCGAAGAGATGGCTTCTGCGTATGAAGATCCGCAGGAAGTGATCGAGTTCTACAGCAAGAATAACGAGCTGATGAACAATATGCGCAACGTTGCGCTGGAAGAGCAAGCGGTTGAAGCGGTCCTGGCGAAAGCTAAAGTGACCGAGAAAGAGACCAACTTCCAGGAACTGATGAATCAGACCGCTCAGGCCTGATCACGCATTTAACCGTCTGTGCTAAGCCCGTGACTGAAAAGTCGCGGGCTTTTTTGTGTTTTGCGTACAGAAAGCCCCCTTTTGCCGCTATTTGTTTAATTAATCGGCAAATTATTCACGCATCGCTTTTTCCGGGTTAGCGAACAGGGAAAAGATTGTTATGCTTGAAACATGCGTGCAGCATCCCCAGATAGTGGGAGTATGCAGAAATGAGAGTGAGGCTGGCTGATTAACCGTCCTGAAGCTGTCGGAAAAGGCGTAACGTGGAGTTTCCCGCGCGTCTTACGTAGAATCGGTACAGAATGTTGCCAATGAAATTTATCCAGGAGACGGTAATGTCATACAGTGGCGATCGTGAATATACTGCACCGCACAATGCGCTGGTGCCAATGGTGGTTGAACAAACTTCGCGTGGTGAGCGTTCTTACGACATCTACTCCCGTCTGCTGAAAGAGCGCGTCATTTTTCTGACCGGCCAGGTTGAAGACCACATGGCTAATCTGATTGTGGCGCAGATGCTGTTTCTGGAAGCTGAAAACCCGGAAAAAGATATCTATCTCTACATCAACTCACCTGGCGGTGTGATCACAGCCGGTATGTCGATCTACGACACCATGAAATTTATCAAACCGGATGTCAGCACCATCTGTATGGGACAGGCCTGTTCAATGGGTGCGTTCCTGCTGACGGCGGGTACCAAAGGTAAACGTTTCTGTCTGCCAAACTCACGTGTGATGATCCACCAGCCGCTGGGCGGCTATCAGGGTCAGGCGTCAGATATTGAGATCCATGCGCGCGAGATCCTTAAAGTTAAGCAGCGTATGAATGAGCTGATGGCTGAGCACACCGGTAAAACGCTGGAAGAAATCGAGCGTGATACTGAGCGTGACCGTTTCCTCTCTGCAAGTGAAGCGGTAGAGTATGGATTAGTCGATTCAATTCTGACGCATCGCCAATAAGACCCGACTTACCGTTGTCCCTGGTCTATAGTTAACAGGACAACGGTACTATTATGGGTTGAATGAATTTCGGCCGTCTTTGTACGGCCAGAGCCGTACGTGAGTATGGCCTGAGAACAAAAAGAGGTTAACTGATGACAGATAAGCGCAAAGACGGTTCAGGAAAGTTGCTGTACTGCTCTTTTTGCGGCAAAAGCCAGCATGAAGTGCGAAAGCTGATTGCCGGGCCGTCAGTGTATATCTGCGATGAGTGTGTTGACCTGTGCAACGACATCATTCGCGAAGAGATTAAAGAAGTTGCCCCGCATCGCGAACGCAGTGCGTTGCCAACCCCACATGAGATTCGCCATCACCTTGATGATTATGTCATCGGTCAGGAAAGAGCGAAGAAAGTACTGGCGGTTGCGGTTTACAACCACTATAAGCGTTTGCGCAACGGCGATACCAGCAATGGCATCGAACTGGGCAAAAGTAACATTCTGCTGATTGGTCCGACCGGTAGCGGTAAAACGCTGCTGGCAGAAACCCTTGCACGCCTGCTGGATGTGCCGTTCACCATGGCTGACGCCACCACGCTGACTGAAGCCGGTTATGTGGGTGAGGACGTTGAAAACATCATCCAGAAATTGCTGCAGAAGTGTGACTACGACGTACAGAAAGCACAGCGCGGCATCGTTTATATCGATGAAATCGACAAAATCTCACGTAAGTCTGATAACCCGTCGATTACCCGTGACGTGTCAGGTGAAGGCGTACAGCAGGCTCTGCTTAAGCTGATTGAAGGCACCGTCGCTGCCGTTCCGCCGCAGGGTGGACGTAAGCACCCGCAGCAGGAGTTTTTGCAGGTTGATACCTCGAAGATTCTGTTTATCTGCGGCGGCGCATTTGCTGGCCTGGACAAAGTGATCGCCCAGCGTGTGGAAACCGGATCCGGTATCGGTTTCGGCGCCACCGTGAAAGGGAAGTCGCAGAAAGCCAGTGAAGGCGAACTGCTTTCACAGTGTGAACCGGAAGATCTGATCAAGTTTGGTCTGATCCCTGAGTTCATCGGTCGTCTGCCAGTGGTCGCGACCCTGAGCGAACTGAGCGAAGAAGCGCTGATTCAAATTCTGCGTGAGCCGAAAAACGCCCTGACAAAACAGTACCAGGCGCTGTTTAACCTGGAAGGCGTTGAGCTGGAGTTCCGTGACGAGGCGTTAACTGCCATTGCGAAGAAAGCGATGTCACGTAAAACCGGTGCACGTGGTCTGCGTTCCATTGTAGAAGGCGCGTTGCTGGAAACGATGTATGACCTGCCTTCCATGGACGACGTGGAAAAAGTAGTGATTGATGAATCAGTTATTGAAGGTCAGTCTGAGCCGATGTTGATCTACGGTAAGCATGAAGCGCAGGCATCTGGCGAATAATTAAACAGATCGTCCATGTTGTAATAATAAAAAAGGGGAAAATGTTTCCCCTTTTGCTTTTCTCGCCTCTGTGACGTTGAATGTCGGACAAGCATCCCCATATACTCAGATACCTGTGGGTTTAACTGCATACCTGCCTGATGCGGTTCCCATCACCTGGCGGACATTAAACAAAGAGAGAGCTCTATGAATCCTGAGCGTTCTGAACGCATTGAAATCCCCGTGTTGCCGCTGCGCGACGTGGTGGTTTATCCGCACATGGTAATTCCGTTGTTCGTTGGCCGGGAAAAATCAATTCGGTGCCTTGAAGCCGCAATGGATCATGATAAAAAAATCATGCTGGTCGCGCAGAAAGAGGCTTCAACGGATGAACCTGGCATTAACGATCTC
The DNA here is from genome assembly GCF_900115075.1 of Candidatus Pantoea varia. Classification (GTDB taxonomy): domain Bacteria; phylum Pseudomonadota; class Gammaproteobacteria; order Enterobacterales; family Enterobacteriaceae; genus Pantoea; species Pantoea varia. Next base: position 2,165,384 of record NZ_FOVG01000001.1, on the reverse strand, counting down.
TTTTCAGTAGGGACCGTTGCCTCAGTATTGCAAATGCTGAAACTGCCGGATGGCACTGTCAAAGTCCTGGTTGAAGGTTTACAGCGCGCTCACATTACGACGCTGGCCGATAACGGTGACCATTTTGTGGCACAAGCTGAATATCTGGTTTCGCCAGAGATTGAAGAGCGCGAGCAGGAAGTGCTGGTGCGCACGGCGATCAATCAGTTTGAAGGCTACATCAAACTCAATAAAAAAATCCCACCAGAGGTTTTAACCTCGCTGAACAACATTGACGATGCGGCCCGCCTTGCTGACACCGTCGCAGCACATATGCCACTGAAACTGGCAGATAAACAGTCTGTGCTGGAGATGTCCGACATCAACGAGCGTCTGGAATATCTGATGGCGATGATGGAATCTGAAATCGATCTGCTGCAGGTTGAGAAGCGTATTCGCAACCGTGTTAAGAAGCAGATGGAGAAGAGCCAGCGCGAGTACTATCTGAATGAGCAGATGAAGGCGATTCAGAAAGAGCTGGGCGAGATGGACGACGCGCCTGATGAGTACGAAGCGTTAAAACGCAAAATCGACGCGGCCAAAATGCCGGAAGAAGCGCGCGAGAAAGCGGAAGCTGAGCTGCAGAAGCTGAAAATGATGTCCCCGATGTCCGCTGAAGCCACTGTGGTTCGCGGCTACATCGACTGGATGGTTCAGGTTCCGTGGAACGCACGCAGCAAAGTGAAGAAAGATCTGCGTAAAGCGCAGGAGACGCTGGATACCGACCATTACGGCCTGGAGCGCGTGAAGGATCGTATTCTTGAGTATCTTGCGGTTCAGAGTCGCGTCAGCAAAATCAAAGGGCCGATTCTGTGCCTGGTCGGACCGCCAGGGGTAGGTAAAACCTCTCTGGGTCAGTCGATCGCTAAAGCGACCGGCCGTAAATATGTGCGTATGGCGCTGGGCGGCGTACGTGATGAAGCGGAAATCCGTGGTCACCGTCGTACTTACATCGGTTCTATGCCGGGTAAATTAATCCAGAAAATGGCGAAAGTCGGGGTTAAAAACCCGCTGTTCCTGCTGGATGAAATCGACAAGATGTCCTCTGACATGCGTGGCGATCCGGCTTCAGCGCTGCTGGAAGTGCTTGATCCTGAGCAGAACATTGCGTTCAACGACCACTATCTGGAAGTCGACTACGACCTCTCTGATGTGATGTTCGTGGCAACATCGAACTCAATGAACATCCCGGCACCGCTGCTGGACCGTATGGAAGTGATTCGTCTGTCGGGTTACACCGAAGATGAGAAACTGAACATCGCGAAGCAGCATCTGCTGACTAAGCAGATTGAACGCAACGCTCTGAAAGCCAGCGAAATTACGGTTGAAGACAGCGCGATTGTCGGCATTATCCGTTACTACACCCGTGAAGCCGGTGTGCGTAGCCTTGAGCGTGAGCTGTCGAAGTTGTGTCGTAAAGCGGTGAAATCACTGCTGATGGACAAGACCCAGAAGCACATCACCATCAACGGCGAAAACCTCAAGGACTTCCTGGGTGTACAGCGCTTTGACTATGGCCGTGCTGACAGCGAAAACCGTGTCGGTCAGGTCACTGGCCTGGCGTGGACGGAAGTGGGTGGCGATCTGCTGACCATCGAAACCGCCTGCGTACCGGGTAAAGGCAAGCTGACTTACACCGGTTCTCTGGGTGAAGTGATGCAGGAGTCGATTCAGGCTGCGCTGACGGTGGTGCGTGCCCGGGCCGAGAAGCTGGGCATCAATGGTGACTTCTACGAAAAACGTGATATTCACGTTCACGTCCCGGAAGGCGCTACACCGAAAGATGGTCCAAGTGCCGGTATCGCAATGTGTACTGCGCTGGTCTCCTGTCTGACCGGTAACCCGGTTCGTGCGGATGTCGCCATGACCGGTGAGATTACCCTGCGTGGTCAGGTGCTGCCGATTGGCGGGCTGAAAGAGAAACTGCTGGCAGCGCACCGTGGTGGCATCAAAACTGTGCTGATCCCGGACGACAACAAGCGTGACCTGGAAGAGATTCCACAGAACGTCATTGCTGATCTGGAGATTCATCCGGTGAAACGCATTGAAGAAGTGCTGAATCTGGCACTGGAAAATGCGCCATACGGTATGCAGGTCGCAACAGCAAAATAGTGATTAACGGCAAAAACCGTTAAAAAGCGGAGCTGGCAAGGCAATTGGCGCTTGCCAGCTTTTTTTTGTGCCGCTAATTTAGGTGGCTGCTGATGCGACGTTCTCAGAGAAATTCCGTTGTTTCGGCTCCACAGGCTTGATATAACTTGCTGCGCGTTCGTACCTGGCCGGATGCAGGGTACGATGTGAAATAATAAAAGAGGGGATGAATAGAGTGAATAAGTCACAATTGATCGACAAAATTGCTGCCGATGCTGATATTTCTAAAGCTGCAGCGGGACGTGTTTTAGATGCATTTATGGGCTCAGTTTCAGATGCACTGAAAGACGGTGATGAAGTGGCTCTGGTGGGTTTCGGCACGTTCTCTGTGCGTGACCGTGCTGCACGTACCGGCCGCAACCCGCAGACCGGTAAAGAGATCACCATCCCGGCCGGTAAAGTACCCGGTTTCCGCGCGGGTAAAGCATTGAAAGACGCTGTCAATTAATAACAACGAATAGATTCATTGACGCATTTTCTTCAGTGGATTAGAGGACGATTAACCCGTTCTCATGTAACATACGGGCACATCAATCAGATGTGCCTTTTTTGTTTTAACCGGTGAGAATCGGGCCGTAAGATGGACCTGGACCGGATTGAGACTGCCAGCTAAGCCAGCAGTTGCGTGAGTCGTCAGCCACTGGCGAATTGCGACCGAGCTTTACATTCACACTACAGCGGAGTGTTGCCATACCATGATGGACAATTTACGCGCGGCGTCGAACAATGTCGTGCTCAAGATTATTTTGGGACTGATTATGGTCTCCTTTGTGCTGACGGGCGTTGGCAACTATCTGATTGGCGGCAATAACGACTATGCGGCCAAAGTTAACGGTCAGGAGATTAGCCGTGGACAGCTGGAGCAGGCGTTCAACAGCGAACGCAGTCGTCAGCAGCAGATGCTGGGCGACCAGTTCTCGCAGCTGGCCAGCAACGACGGCTACATGCAGCAGATCCGCCAGCAGGCGCTGTCGCAGTTAATCGATCAGGCGCTGCTCGACAGCTACATCAAAGATCTCCACCTCAGCATCAGTGACGATCAGGTTAAGCAGGCTATCTTCAATCAGCAGGCTTTCCAGACCAACGGCAAGTTCGACAATGGTAAATATCTGGCTCTGATCGGCAATATGGGCTTCAGTGCCGACCAGTACGCCGAAGCGCTGCGCAAGCAACTCTCCAATCAGCAGCTGATCAATGCCGTGGCTAACACCGACTTCACGCTGAAAGGCGAAGCCAGCAGACTGGTGGACCTGGTTTCACAGCAGCGCGATATTCGTCAGGCGACGCTGGACGTCAATGCGCTGGCGGCGAAGCAAACTGTCTCCGACGACGAGATCAGCCAGTATTATCAGCAGCATAAAACCAGCTTCATGGCACCCGAACAGTTCCGTGTCAGTTACATCCTGATGGATGCTGCCAGCATGCAGCAGGATGCCAGCGAGGCGGATATTCAGGCCTGGTACGACCAGCATAAAGCGGACTATTCGCAGCCACAGCGCACGCGCTACAGCGTGATTCAGACCAAAACTGAAGCCGATGCCAATGCGGTACTGGCTCAGCTGAAGGGTGGCGCTAACTTCGCGGATGTGGCGAAAGCCAAATCAATCGACCCCATCTCTGCGCGTAAGGGCGGTGATATGGGCTGGCTGGAACCGTCAACGACCCCGGATGAGCTGAAAAATGCGGGTCTGACTGAGAAAGGCCAGATGTCAGGCGTGATCAAATCTTCAGTAGGCTTCCTGGTGGTTCGTCTGGACGATATCCAGCCAGAGCAGGTTAAGCCGCTGGATGAAGTTCGCAGCGCCATTGCTGCGAAAGTGAAGCAGGAGAAGGGCGTTGATGCCTTCTACAAACTGCAGCAGAAAGTCAGCGAAGCAGCCAGCAATGACAACGAGTCACTGGCGGGTGCCGAGCAGGCTTCTGGTCTTAAAGCGAAAGAGACCGGCTGGTTCAGCCAGGATACGCTGCCAGACGCGCTTAACTTCGATGCGGTGAAGCAGGCGATCTTCAACGGGGGTCTGGTGGGTCAAAACGGCGCGCCGGGCAACAACTCCGATATCATCACTGTTGATGGCGATCGTGCCTTTGTGCTGCGTATCAGTGAGCATAAACCGGAAGCAGTAAAACCGCTGGATCAGGTTAAGGCGCAGATCACTGACACGCTTAAGCATGATAAAGCGACCCAGCAGGCGAAAACTCAGGCCGATAAACTGCTGACTGACCTCAAAGCCGGTAAGCAGGATGCGCTCACCGCTGCGGGTCTGACCCTGAGCGCCAGCAAAACCGTTGATCGCAATGCGCAGGATCCGGTTGCACAGGCGGCCTTTAATCTGCCTCAGCCTGGGGAAAATAAACCTTCCTGGGGTGTAAGTGAAGATATGCAGGGCAACGTGGTTCTGGTGGCGGTTGATAAAGTGAAAACCGGCAGCATGCCGCAGGCACAGATTGACGAAATGGTCAAAGGCGTCACGCAGAACAATGCGCAGCTGACGTTTGAAGCCTTACTGCAAAACCTGCGTAAAGAGGCCAAAATTAAGTACGGCGCTGCCGCACAAATGCAGTAAGCCTCGCAGAAACTGTGCAAGGACTGTAACAATCAAAGGCCGCATTCGCGGCCTTTTCCATTTCTGAAATCCCGCTTTTGAGCCTTGTGCGCCGTAGTGTCACTCTGTCGCTGCTGTTTACACACAAGGAGAAACACAGCATGACTAAACCTAAAATCATTGCCCTCTATCTCTCACTCGCGCTGGGCGGCGCACTCTGTCACAGCAGCGTCTCTGCGGCACCTGAACCTGCCAGCACAGCGGTCACGCAGAACACACAGCCTGCGACGAAGCCGGAGCCCGCTGCACAGCCACAGCAGGAGCAGGTCAGCATCAATGAAGCGACAGCCGAGCAACTCTCTGCCGTCATGAATGGGGTGGGACTAAAAAAGGCCCAGGCGATTGTGAGCTATCGCGAACAGTACGGACCGTTTAGCGCGATTCAGCAACTCAGTGAAGTGCCGGGTATCGGCAATGCATTGATAGAGCGAAATGCGTCCCGGCTGAAATTGTGAGGCACTACACATCTGTGATGCTTAACTCACGCTAATCAGGCGACTCTGCTACAGTGAACAGGTCATACCAGTTAACTCACAGCAGGAGATCATGACCATGCAGACCACCATAAAAGTGCGCGGCTATCATCTGGATGTCTATCAGCACGTCAACAATGCGCGCTATCTTGAGTTTCTTGAGGAAGCACGCTGGGAATGGCTGGAAGAGGTTGAAGCATTCCACTGGTTGCAGGAACAGAAACTGGCTTTTGTGGTGGTCAACATCAACATCAACTATCGTCGCCCGGCAGTGCTGGGCGACGTACTGACTATCGACAGTGAGATCACGCAGTTAAATGGCAAAAGCGGCATTATTGCGCAGCGGGTTTTGCTGGCAGGTCAGGAGACCGTGGTGGCGGATGCCGCACTCACGTTTGTCTGTATTGATTTGCGGACCCAGAAGGCGGTTGCGCTGGAAGGAGAGTTACGCGAGCGTCTGATGCGTCTGATGGCATGAGCCGATAACGTGGCGGCAAAGCAGATGATCTGCCGCCACGCCAGGCAGCCTTAGTTAAGGCCGCTTTTTGCTTTCATGGCTGCCATTACGCCAGCTTGATCGTTGAGATAACCCTGCAAGCCATTGGCCCGTAAATGACAGGCTGCGCATTCACCACATCCGTCACCTTTCACGCCGTTATAGCAGGTCAGTGTCTGCTCGCGAACCAGCGCAAGCTGCTGCCAGTAGTCCGCCAGCGCCCAGGTTTCCGCTTTGTTAAGCCACATCAGCGGCGTCTCAAAACGAACCTCGCGCGCCATGCCAAGCGACACTGCATGGTTCAGCGCTTTGACAAACTCATCGCGGCAATCGGGATAGCCGGAGAAATCGGTCTCACACACGCCGGTGATTACCGCTTCAGCTTCAACCTGATAAGCGTAAACCGAAGCCAGCGTCAGAAAGAGAATATTGCGTCCTGGCACAAACGTGCTGGGCAATCCACTGGCCTCAGGATTGTAAGCCGGCACCGGAATGTTATCCCGCGTCAGGCTGCTGACGGCGAGTTCGTTCAGCATGGTGACATCCAGCACTTTGTGCGCACGAGCACCCAGTTTAATCGCCAGATCGCGGGCGACATCGATCTCTTCCCGATGGCGTTGTCCATAGTCGAAAGTGACGCAGTGGACTTCATCATATTGCTGCAAAGCCTGAATCAGGCAGGTAGTGGAGTCTTGTCCACCACTGAAAACTACAACAGCGCGTTTCATGGCGTTTTCCTGAATATTAATTTTGTGCTTATGGTAATGCCTCAGTTCGCCGCTGAACAGCTGCAAGGCGGATCAATGGGCGGCGGAATCCATGCGCGGCTGAAATCGAACCAGCCCAGCGTGTTCAGTTCAATCCCTTCAACGCCAGGCGGCGCGTAGATTTGATAGCGATAATTGAACAGCGGCAGCAGAATGCCGCCCGTCATCAACTGATGATAAAGCTGATGGAGTCCACGGGTTCGAATGTGGCTGTCTGCTATCTGCTGGATCGCCAGCAGTTGCGCCTGCATTTCTTCGCCCTGCGGCGTGGGCCACAGTCGTCGCCATAGCGGGTCAATCTGCAACCAGTTGGCCAGCGTAAAGACCGGCGCATCGCCAATCAGCCGATCGCCCATCACGATATCTGCCTCATCAAGCGGGTCGATGCGGTGCCAGCTTTTAACCGGATGAAAAACCACATTCAGGATGCAGCCGTGTTGTTTTAACAATGCCACCAGCGCCTGTGACATCTGGTGCAGCTCAACCGGTAGCTGATAGTGCAGCGTCAGGGTCGCCGGCAGGGGGACCGGAACGGTATCCATCAGCGGTACATCCCAGCCGGGTAACAGCTCGTTGCTGGGGGTAATCAAGCCCTCATCCAGTGGCAACCGGCTGACGATGCCGCTTTGCTGGATCAGCTGGAAAAGCGTGCGCGCCTGCTCGGCTGTAAATCCGGCTCGCGGGCGGCAGACCAGATAACAGAAGCCCAGACTGATGCTGCTGCTGACCGGTTGCAACGTCCTGAGCTCTGTGGCATCGCCTATCGCAATCTGCACCGGATGACGACAACTGCTGCCGAGAGCGGGATCAAACAGCTGAGGAGTAATCCAGTACTCCACCGCCTGCAACAGCGGGCGCTGCAGATGCCAGCGCGCATGACTTTCTATCCTGACCATTTCGGGGCTGAAGTGCGCCCGCTTCCACGGTCCGCTGCCCGTGGCGGGATCATCAGGATTGGGCAGCAGGCACAACAAGTGGGCGAGGCGATGGGGCAGCCAGAAATCAGGGCGGCGCAATACAAAACGTAGAGCAAGAGGATGGGGGGCATCCACGCTGATCACATCGGCCAGCAATAGACCAACACGCGTATCCCGCAACAGCTGGCGGAACTGCGTCACCAGTTGTGTGGCCTGCACCGGCTCGTCGTTATGCCACATCAGCTGGGGTCGTAACCAGAATAACCAGCTACATGACGCCTCATCGTGCTGCCAGTGATGCGCCAGATCGCCAACCGGCTCATCCTGCTCAAAACGGGTCAGACCGGAATAGATCTGGCGAACCAGATGCTGTTCAGCGCGCCCGGTAATCTGACGCGGCTCGGTGCTTTCCATCGGGCGATAGTAGGGGATGCGCAGAACCGGCGTGTCGTTCTGCCACTGTCCACCCATTAGAGGCCGCAGCATATTGATCAGCCTTTCCGGCGGCAGATCCAGTAGCTGTAATGCATCTGCCGCCTCTCCGGCATCGAGCTGCCGTTGCAGCAACTGCTGTCTCAACTGTTCTGGCGTGCGCAGAAACTGTAATTGTCCCTGCTTGCCCCGGCCTGGCTTGCCGTGCCAGCTCAGCCAGCCTGCATGCTGCCACTGTGACAGCAATGTGCGCAGATGTCGCTCGCTGCAGATGCAGTGGCGCGCCATCGCTGCCACGCAGGTCTGCTGAGGAGCACCCTGGCTCTGCTGCCAAAGACGCTGAAACTGATTGAGGCGGTTAAGCTGACGCATGTTAAACCCGGAACAGTTTTTTAAAAGTATTCACTATTAGTTCCGCAATTAACAGGCAATAGTGGCGTTCAACTTTCAGCAGGAGGTAAAGCATGGTGCGTTTAGCGGCGTTTGATATGGATGGCACATTATTACTGCCGGATCATCAGCTGGGTCAGCAGACGCTGGAGAGCCTGAGGGCGCTGCATCTGCGTGGCGTTAATCTGGCGCTTGCGACGGGCCGCCATCTGCTGGAAATGCAGATCCTGCGGAAAAAAATGATACTGCCCGCATGGCTGATTACCGGTAATGGCACCCGCGTACACGATCGGTCTGGTCATCTCATTTTTGCGCGGGATCTGCCTTCTGCCGTCGCCGAAGAGGTCATCCACCGCCACTGGAATACACCCGCCCCGATCCATATTTTCAACGATCAGGGGTGGTTTACCGATCGACCCCAGCCTGAGCTGCTGGTGGCCCATCAGATGAGCGGATTCGGCTATCAGCTGTGCAATCTTAAAAAGCTGCCCGCGCATCAGGTGACAAAAATCTGCTTCATCGATCAGCATCAGCGCCTTTGTCAGCTAAAAACAGAGCTGGATGCCGCACTGGGCGATGAAGCGAATATCTGCTTTTCAGCCGTGGATTGTCTGGAAGTGTTGCCCGCCAGCTGCAACAAAGGCAGTGCGCTGGCGCTGCTATGCGACCATCTGTCGCTCACCATGGCAGATTGCATGGCGTTTGGTGATGCGATGAACGACCGTGAGATGCTGTCGCTGGCCGGAAAGGGCTTCATCATGGGCAATGCGATGGCGCAGCTGAAAGCCGCGCTACCGCATTTGCCGGTATTAGGGCATTGCGAGACACAGGCGGTGTCTCACTATTTAAATCACTGGCTGGCTACACCCGACCTCGCGTATTCCCCCGAATGCTGAGGATTGCCGTGAACCGGACAGGATGTCCGGTTTTTTATTCCAGCTCGCGCTGCCAGTGCGTAATATCGCCAATGTGTTTTGCCACCCATTCAGGCTGATAGTAGCTATCGGGATAGCGTTCACCGCTGTCGCACAGCAACGTCACCAATGCCCCCTGCTGATTCTCTGCCCGTAGACGTTTCGCCACCTGCATCATGCCCCAGAAATTGGTGCCGGTAGAGGCGCCAGGCTTACGTCCCAGAATTTTTTCCAGCTTCAGCATGGCGGCCAGCGTCGCACCATCCGGCACTTTGATCATCTCGTCGATCACATCGGGCATAAACGACGGCTCCACCCGTGGACGGCCAATCCCCTCGATCATACTGCCCCGCGTGCTGGTCAGGGTGGCATCACGGTGCTGCCAGTAGTCGTAGAACACCGAATGCTGTGGATCGACCACCAGCAGTTTTGTTTCCAGGCCCTGATAACGGAGATAACGGCCCAGCGTGGCCGAAGTGCCGCCGGTGCCCGCACTCATAATAATGGTATGCGGAATCGGATAGGGTTCATGCTGCATCTGGCGGAAAATGCTTTCGGCAATATTATTATTGCCGCGCCAGTCGGTAGCGCGTTCAGCGTAGGTGAACTGATCCATAAAATGGCCATTCAGCTCACGCGCCAGCCGTTCAGATTCCGCATAGAGCTGGCAGGGATCTTCGACAAAATGGCACCGTCCGCCATAAAACGTTATCTGCTCGATTTTGCGCTTCGCCGTGCTCGCCGGCATCACCGCAATAAACGGCAGGCCCAGCAGCCTTGCGAAGTACGCCTCAGAAACGGCAGTGCTGCCTGACGAGGCTTCGATAATCGGCGTATTCTCTTTAATCCAGCCGTTGGAGAGGCCATAGAGGAACAGGGATCGCGCCAGCCGATGTTTAAGACTGCCACTGGGATGGGTGCTCTCATCTTTCAGATAGAACCAGATGCCGGGAAAGTCCGCCAGATCGAAACGGATCAAATGGGTCTCAGCCGATCGTTGAAAATCAGCATTAATTTCGTTGATGGCGTGGCGAATCCAGCAGGTCTGCATCTCAGGTGTCCGGTAAAGAGTGATGCGGCTATTTTATGGCACGTGCAGGAAAAAGAGATTGCAAAATTACCGCTAAAATCGCGGTAATGGAGAAAATGATTCTCTCGGAGCCCCCAATGTTAGATAAAACTGACCTTAAACTGCTCTCACTGCTGCAGCAGGACTGTACGCTGTCGCTGCAGGCGCTGGCGGATGCCGTCAACCTCACCACCACACCCTGCTGGAAGCGCCTGAAAAAGCTGGAAGATGATGGCATTATTCGCGCTCGGGTGGCGCTGCTGGATGGGGATAAAATCGGATTGTCACTGACGGCGTTTATGTTTGTGAAAACGCAGCAGCACAGCCGCGACTGGTATCAGGCCTTTGTCTCAGTGGTGAGCAGCATGCCGGAGGTCATGGCCTTTTACCGTATGGCAGGCGAGTATGATTACCTGCTGCGCATTCAGGTCGCGGATATGAAAAGCTATGATGCGTTCTACAAGCGATTAGTGAATGGGATGCCCGGCCTGATTGATGTGACATCCAGCTTTGCCATGGAAGAGATTAAATACACCACGGCTTTACCTGTCGCCCCGTGAGGGCCTGAGATTGAGAACAGCGTTGTGAGATTATTCAGCCAGTTAAGTTGGTATTTTCTGCGGGAGTGGCGGCGCTATCTGGGCGCGGTCATCCTGCTGATTGTCATTGCTATTCTGCAGTTGCTGCCGCCGCATGTGGTCGGGGTCATTGTCGATGGCGTGACGCGAGACAACATGAGTACCAGCCGCATCATGATGTGGATTGGGATCATGCTGGCAACCGCAGTGGTGGTCTATCTGCTGCGCTATGTCTGGCGTGTGCTGCTGTTTGGAGCTTCCTACCAGCTGGCGGTTGAGCTGCGCGAAGATTTCTATCGCCAGCTGAGTCGTCAGCAACCGGCTTTTTATCTGCGTCATCGAACCGGCGACCTGATTGCGCGCGCCACTAACGACGTGGATCGGGTGGTGTTCGCGGCCGGGGAAGGGGTACTGACGCTGGTCGACTCGCTGGTCATGGGCTGTGTGGTGCTGCTGGTGATGAGTACGCAGATCAGCTGGCAGCTGACGCTGCTGGCGCTGGTGCCGATGCCGATTATGGCCATCGTCATCCATCGCTACGGTAATCAGCTGCATCATCGCTTCAAGCTGGCGCAGGCGGCCTTCTCCAGCCTTAACGATCAGACGCAGGAGAGCCTGACCAGCATCCGGATGATCAAATCCTTTGGCCTTGAACAGCATCAGTCGCAGCAGTTTTCCGACATCGCCCGCGATACCGGCGAGAAAAACCTGCGCGTGGCGCGGGTGGATGCCCGCTTCGATCCCACTATCTACATTGCTATCGGCTTCTCAAATCTGCTGGCGATTGGCGGCGGCAGCTGGCTGGTGTGGCATGACCAGATGACGCTGGGACAACTCACCAGCTTTGTGATGTATCTCGGACTGATGATCTGGCCGATGCTGGCGCTGGCGTGGATGTTTAATATTGTCGAACGTGGCAGCGCCGCCTGGAGCCGAATCGGCGCGCTGCTGGCGGAAGCGCCAGCGGTGGAAGATGGCGAGAAGTCACTGCCACCTGAGCCGGGCACGCTGCAGGTCGCGATTCGCGCCTTTTACTATCCGGCCAGCGCGGATCCGGTGTTAAGCGATGTCAGCTTCCAGCTGAAACCCGGCGAGATGCTGGGTATGTGCGGGCCAACTGGCAGTGGTAAGAGCACACTGCTCAGCCTGATTCAGCGTCACTTCGATATTCAGCAGGGTGACATCCGCTATCATCAGATCCCGCTGCCGCAACTGCGGCTCGACAGCTGGCGCAGCCGTCTGGCCGTGGTCAGTCAGACGCCATTCCTGTTCTCAGACAGTGTGGCGAACAATATTGCGCTGGGGAAACCGGGCGCAACCCAGCAGGAGATTCAACATGCGGCCACGCTGGCCTGCGTTCATGACGATATCCTGCGTCTGCCCCAGGGCTATGAAACGGAAGTCGGGGAGCGCGGTGTGATGCTGTCCGGTGGACAGAAGCAGCGTCTTTCGATTGCCCGGGCACTGCTGCTGAATGCCGAAATCCTGATTCTGGATGACGCGCTGTCTGCGGTAGATGGACGTACCGAACACGAAATTCTGCATAACCTGCGCATCTGGGGTCAGGGACGCACGCTGATTATCAGCGCACACCGCCTGTCAGCGCTGACGGAAGCCAGTGAAATTCTGGTGCTGCAGCAGGGCAGCGTGGCACAGCGAGGCGATCATGACACGCTGACCGACAGTGCTGGCTGGTATCGCGACATGTACCGTTACCAGCAACTGGAAGCGGCACTGGATGATGATGAAAATGAAAAAGGAGTGCCGCATGGCTAAGTCTGCACGCTTGTGGCCAACCCTTAAGCGTTTGCTGAGTTACGGCAAGCCATGGCGTAAATCCCTGTCGCTGGCGGTAGGGATGCTGTGGATCGCTGCCGCAGCGGAAGTGACCGGCCCGGTGCTGGTCAGTTACTTTATCGATAACCTGGTGGCGAAACATCAGATGCCCTGGGGTCTGGTTGCCGGACTGGTGATCAGTTTTATTCTGCTTCAGCTGCTGGCCGCCGGGCTGCATTACTGGCAGGCGCTGTTGTTTAACCGTGCCGCTATCGGTGTGGTTCAGCGGTTGCGCAGCGATGTAATGAATGCGGCGCTCTGTCAGCCGCTGAGCGCCTTTGATACCCAGCCAGTCGGGCAGCTTATATCGCGCGTCACGAACGATACCGAGGTGATCCGCGATCTCTACGTCACGGTGGTCTCCACCGTGCTGCGCAGCGCCGCACTGGTTGGTGCCATGATGGTGGCGATGTTCAGCCTGGACTGGCGCATGGCGCTGGTAGCGATGATGATCTTCCCGCTGGTACTGATAGTGATGTTCATCTATCAGCGCTTCAGTACACCGATTGCCCGCCGGGTTCGCAGCTATCTGGCGGACATCAATAATGGCTTTAACGAAGTGATCAGCGGCATGAGCGTGATTCAACAGTTTCGTCAGCAGGCGCGATTTGGTGAGCGGATGGGCGAGGCGAGCCGCTCTCACTATCTGGCGCGAATGGAAACGCTGCGTCTGGATGGCTTTTTACTGCGTCCCTTGTTGAGCCTGTTCTCAGCGATGGTGCTGTGCGGGCTGCTGATCCTCTTCAGTTTCTCGGTGCCAGGCGTGTTTGAAGTCGGGGTGCTGTATGCCTTTATTACTTACCTGGGTCGCCTGAATGAGCCACTGATTGAACTGACTACGCAGCAATCAATGCTGCAGCAGGCGGTGGTTTCCGGTGAGCGTATCTTCGAGCTGATGGATGCCGCGCAGCAGCAGTATGGTGCCGATCAGCAGCCACTGACGTCAGGCCGTATCGCCCTGAAAAACCTGAGTTTTGCCTACCGTGAAAACCGCGATGTACTGAGCGATATTAATCTTGAGGTCGCACCACGTGAGTTCGTAGCGCTGGTGGGTCATACCGGCAGCGGCAAAAGCACCCTGGCTAACCTGCTTATGGGCTATTACCCCGTGACGCGCGGCGAAATCCGTATTGATGACCGACCAATTAGCATGCTGAGCCATGCCGTGTTGCGCCGTGGTATTGCGATGGTGCAGCAGGATCCGGTGGTGCTGGCCGATACGCTGCTGGCGAATGTGCGGCTGGGCCGCGACATCAGCGAGCAGGCGGTCTGGACTGTGCTGGAACAGGTGCAGCTTGCACCGCTGGCACATGCCTTGCCGGAGGGAATTCATACCCGGCTGGGCGAACAGGGTAATAATCTATCCGTCGGACAGAAGCAGCTGCTGGCACTGGCCCGGGTGCTGGTGGATCTGCCGCAGATCCTGATCCTCGATGAGGCTACGGCCAATATCGACTCCGGTACTGAGCAGGCGATTCAGCAAACGCTTGAGAGGCTGCGCCAGCACAGCACGCTGGTAGTGATTGCTCACCGCCTCTCAACAATCATCGACGCAGACAAGATTCTGGTGCTGCATCGCGGTCGTGTGGTTGAGCAGGGCACCCATCAGCAACTGTTGGCACTGCAGGGACGTTACTGGCAGATGTATCAGCTGCAACAGGCAGGTGAAGATCTGGCGTCGGGCGTGCCTGTAACATCTGAAAGCTGAGTTGCACCTTTTTTGGGCAGCTTTATCAGAATAATCTGTATAAATGCACTCCTTTGACGCCTTAAGCACCAAAGGAGTGCAGGTCTCCTCTGCAATCTCTGCTATCCGGCCCTTCTCTCTACACTCCTCTTTAAAACATCCCTTGCCCCGTCTCGCCTGAATAACTGATTAACGTCAGTTTTACACTCTGGCACAGGCTTTGCTTATATCCTTGCGTGTCCGTAAACGTTACCTATTTACTCGCTGGAGGGGATCCAATGAAGCTGGTTACCGTCGTAATTAAGCCATTTAAGCTGGAGGATGTACGTGAAGCTTTATCCTCTATCGGCATTCAGGGACTGACCGTCTCCGAAGTGAAAGGTTTTGGCCGTCAGAAAGGTCATGCAGAGCTTTATCGTGGCGCAGAGTACAGCGTGAACTTCCTGCCGAAGGTCAAAATTGATATCGCAATTGCTGACGATCAGTTAGACGAAGTGGTGGATGTCATCAGTAAAGCGGCTTACACCGGCAAAATTGGCGACGGTAAAATTTTCGTTGCTGAACTGCAGCGCGTCATCCGTATTCGTACCGGCGAGACCGACGAAGCCGCTCTGTAATTAAGACTCAGTACTGTGATGGGATGGAATAAAAATGAATAAAATTTTAGCTAAGTTGGGCCTCACCAGCCTGGCACTGTTACCCTCACTCGCAATGGCTGCGCCTGCCGTTGCGGACAAGGCTGATAACGCATTTATGATGATTTGCACCGCGCTGGTGCTGTTTATGTCAATTCCAGGTATTGCGCTGTTTTACGGCGGTCTGATTCGCGGCAAAAACGTTCTGTCGATGCTGACGCAGGTCGCTGTCACCTTCTCGCTGGTCTGCGTGTTGTGGGTAGTCTATGGCTACTCGCTGGCATTCAGCGAAGGCAACGCCTTCTTTGGCGGCTTTGGCTGGGCCATGCTGAAAAACATTCAGCTGACCGCCGTAATGGGCAGCTTCTATCAGTATATCCATGTTGCGTTCCAGGCCTCATTTGCCTGTATCACCGTGGGTCTGATTGTCGGCTCCATCGCAGAACGTATCCGCTTCTCTGCGGTACTCATCTTTGTCGGTGTCTGGCTGACGCTCTCTTATTTACCTATCGCACACATGGTATGGGCGGGCGGTTTCCTGGCTCAGGATGGCGCGCTGGACTTTGCAGGCGGTACCGTGGTGCATATCAACGCCGCGGTAGCCGGTCTGGTGGGTGCTTATCTGGTTGGCAAACGTGCTGGCTTTGGTAAAGAGGCCTTTAAGCCACACAACCTGCCGATGGTCTTCACCGGTACCGCCATTCTCTATGTTGGCTGGTTCGGCTTCAACGCCGGTTCTGCCTCTGCAGCCAACGAAATTGCGGCACTGGCCTTCCTGAACACCGTCGTCGCAACAGCGGGCGCTGTACTGGCATGGACCTTTGGCGAGTGGGCGGTACGGGGTAAGCCATCGCTGCTGGGTGCCTGTTCAGGCTTTATTGCCGGTCTGGTCGCTATTACTCCAGCCTGCGGTTATGTCGGCGTAGGCGGTGCATTAATCATCGGCCTGGTCGGCGGGCTGGCGGGACTGTGGGGTGTGACCACCCTGAAAAAATGGCTGCGCGTGGATGATCCCTGTGATGTGTTCGGCGTGCACGGCGTCTGCGGTATTGTCGGCTGTATCCTGACGGGCGTGTTTGCTTCCTCTTCACTCGGCGGCGTCGGTTATGCACAGGGCGTCACCATGGGCCATCAGGTCTGGGTTCAGCTGTTCAGCGTGGGTCTGACTATCGTCTGGTCTGGCGTTGTTGCCTTCATCGGCTTCAAGCTGGCCGATATGATTGTCGGTCTGCGTGTACCGGAAGAGCATGAACGTGAAGGTCTGGATGTAAACAGCCACGGCGAGAACGCTTACAACCAGTAATGTGTGGGCACTGAAAAGAATAATCGGGGGCGAGCAATCGCCCCCTTTTTTATGCGCTGCGCTGACGCATTACCCCTTCCTGAACCGTAGAGGCCACCAGCACACCCTGCTGATTATAAAACTCACCCCGGACAAAACCCCGCGCGCCAGACGCTGAGGTACTGACCACGCTGTAGAGCAGCCATTCTGTAAAGTCGAACGGGCGGTGGAACCACATGGAGTGGTCGATCGTGGCGACCTGCATGTCCGGCTCTAAAAAGCCTTTACCGTGCGGCTGGAGTGCGACCGGCAGGAAGTTGAGATCGGAAGCGTAGCCGAGCAGGTACTGATGGATACGCAAGTCGGCGGGCAGTGGGCCGTTAGCACGAATCCAGACCTGGCGTTCAGGCTTGTCCACATGTCCCCGGAGAGGGTTGTGAATCTGCACCGGACGGATCTCCAGTGGTCGTTCAGCAATGAATTTTTCGCGTAACTTATCTGGCAGCATATGCGCCATTTTCTGCGCCATTGCCTGTTCCGTTAACAGATTTTCGGGCCCCGCCACCTGCGGCATCGGGTTCTGATGTTCAAACCCGCTTTCCGGTGACTGGAACGAGGCGGTCATATAAAAAATCGGCTGCCCATTCTGAATGGCGCTGACCCTGCGTGCGCTGAAACTTTTTCCATCACGCAGCGTTTCGACATCATAAATAATCGCTTTCTGGCTATCGCCGGGCCGCAAAAAATAGCTGTGAAAAGAGTGGATAACACGATCTTCCGGGACGGTTTGTTTAGCGGCATACAGCGCCTGACCCACCACCTGGCCACCAAACACCTGGCGCAGACCCAGATCTTCGCTCTGGCCGCGATATAAACCCTCTTCCAGTTTTTCCAGATTTAATAAATTCAGCAGATTTTGCAGTGCCTGGCTCATGGCGCATTCCTCAATATAGTGACCTGCTCAGTGTGAAAGATCCGACCAGTTGACGTCAATCAGACTTTCCGTTTTACCTGTGCCAGGCAAAATTTCGAATATGTGCCAAAATTAAGGACATACGGCGAGTGAAGCGCTGTAAGCAGGATTCGCTGCCGACAATCATTTTGATCAAATGGAGACGACATCAATGAAACTCAGGCATGTGTTTAGTGGCGTGGTTATCGCGGTTGCTGTTGCGGGATGCGCCGACAAGAGTAAGCCCGTACCGACGCCAACGCTGGGTTCTGCGGTTGCAGGACAAACGGCCGCGATTGCGCAGCCAAATGTAAGTGGTTCAATCTATATCCGCCAGCGCATTGCGCTGCCGCCGGATGCGGTATTAACCGTGACGCTGTCTGATGCCTCTGTATCCGACGCACCCTCAAAAGTGCTGTCGCAGCGTGTAGTGCGTACCGAAGGCAAACAGGCACCGTTCCAGTTCGTGCTGCCGTTTAATCCGGCCGACATCCAGCCTAATGCACGCATTCTGTTAAGTGCCGCTATCACCATCGACGGCAAGCTGACGTTTATGACTGAAGGCGTGAAGCCGGTCATCAACCAGGGCGGCACCAAAGCTGAACTGCTTCTGGTACCGGTACCGTCAATGGCGATGCCAACCCAGCCTGGCGCGGCGACCACCGTTCCTTCGACTTCACCGACTCTGGTGACGCCGTCTGCTGCTGTTCCTGCCCCAACCCATATTTAATTTATCGGGGCGACTTTGTCGCCCCTTTTTCCTGCCTGAAATCCCAGCGATAAGTCCCAAGATCGAGCTGTCCGTCATCACTTACCTCTATTCCTTCCGCTTCCAGCGCATCCCGCTGCCGCAACAGTCTGTCGCCCTGCAGTGAAATAGTACCGTGACGATTGACGACGCGATGCCAGGGAAGGGTGGTGCCTTCAGGTAAGCGGCTCAGCACGCCGCCGACCTGACGTGCCGCGCGCGGTGAACCGGCCAGCAACGCCACATCGCCATAGGTGCTGACGTGGCCATACGGAATAGCGGCAACAATTTGCCAGATGCGTTGCTGGAAAGTGTCAGGCTGATCCATGTGCTTATTTCATCTGCTTATTTCATCAGGAATAGGGTTTTAACTTTAGCATGAGGAGAGGGCGGTGAAAGCGTCAAAGCGGCGGTTGTTCAAGAAAACAACGGTTGTCCCGACTGCGCTTGCAATTGCCATCTCCTTCCCAGATAATGCCCCCGCTCTCGTAAAGAGGGCTTGTCAATGGGGGCCCTGTTGGTTCTCCCGCAATGCTAGCTTGTGAACTCGGTCAGATCCGGAAGGAAGCAGCCGTAGCAGGTGACGCGTGTGCCGGGATGTAGCTGGCAGGGCCCCCACCACTTTCTCCCCCCCTTAAAATGACTCTATCTCTGAACTGCAGACAGGCAAAACCCGCCTGGGCCGATCCTTTGCCGGCAGGCAGGAATATCCGGTACTAAACAGGGGTAATGCTAAGTTCTAATCGATCAGATTAACGGACAAATTTCCAGACTGAACCCGGGACTTTATCGTAAAGCTTGTTCATCGTCAGCTCCGCCAGACGATGGTCAGCTGCCGAGTAAAATACCGCTAACTCATCTTCAGGTAATTCATACTTATTTTTTTCTATCACCCTTTCCAGGGTATCAAGTGAGCGGCAACGCCGCAGTCGCATCAAATAATCGGTTTTAGTCAGGGTTTTGTTCATAAATAAACCGTTCTCATGTCTGTACTATAATGAATGGCTCGGTTGCTGGAGAAAAGCGCACTCTTCAGTGAACAGATTAAATAAGCGTTTTGCTGAACGTTGCCACCGCTGAAGATCCGGACTATTGACACCATAATTGCTGAATAGCATAAAGGTATCATCAAGATATTCATCGATTTGCGAAATCAGCGCTTCATCTTCAACGTGCTTAATTTTGTAATTCATGGTGAAAGAGGCGATGTGCTCAATCAGATCGTTAAGCTGCAGATTGCTTTCAGAAGTGGGATCATTTACCCAGCCATGATGGCTGTCGGTTAACGTTGCCATGCTGTCGTCAAACAGACTTTCACACAGGTATTTAAGCTGGGCAATATCATGCCGTTTCGGTGAGTATTCGTCCATCTTTTTCCCCTCCATAGCTAGCACAGTTGCCGCAGGGCAGCGAGTCACAATAACGCCGCCGGGAAGCGATTATTCGGGCAGTTATTAAACGGGATACCTTAAAGATAGTGTAAAACCATTAGTTCTGCTCACCTCCATTACTAAATATTACAATTCATCGCCGGGGGAGGGTTGCTCATTGTCAATCACATCAAACTCAAGTACGCCGGGCTTAATGCGGACGTTAACCTGCTCAGATTGCGTTACCGTTTCATTTAAATCCAGGCAAGGACTAAATAAATTCCAGTCAAAATCGTAAAGTAATTTAAAACTATCCAGATTCTGGTATTCAACCGAAACAATTTTTAAACTGCCTGGAACGAACTGTGCATTCTGCGAATACCAGCGTAAATCCCCTACCAGCAAATCTGTTATTTTGAGAATATTCCGCTGAACAATCTCTGCTATTTTTGCGCAGTCTGATTCGCCCGCAGCAATATCACATTCAATTCGTGACAGCATATCTCATCCGCGTATAACCGTTAATAAACCTATCATTGGTTTTCTGCAACTGGTTTGCAAGTCAGCAAAGCACAAAACCGTCAGTTTATAGATATTGCCAGGCGCATTAGCAGGCTGCTCCGCTTGTGCAGGTCTGACAGTCAGTGCAGGCGGTATTTATCTTTTGATACACAATCACGCGTTTAACTCACGATAACATCCGATATATTATTGTTATGTTATAACATATTGGTGAAGTGATGCGTCAGAGTGGATTACTTATGTCATTGGGTGAGCGACTGGCAGTGGCACTGCTATTCATTGCGCTGCTTGCTGTGGCGATAAAATGGGGGGTCAGCGCATGATCCGGTTTAACGCGCTTCGCGCGGGCTATCAGGGACAGGTTGTCACCCCCGCCATCAACGGTCAGCTCGGAGCAGGCTCGATGACAGCCCTGGTCGGCGCTAATGGTAGCGGCAAATCAACCCTGTTAAAAACTATCGCGGGATTACTGCCCCCGATAGCGGGGCGCTGCGAGCTGCAGGTTGCGCGCCGGGATATCGGCTGGCTGCCGCAGCGGACCGAACTGGAGACTCGCTTTCCCCTGACGGTGTTTGAACTGGTCTCGATCGGTTGCTGGCCACGCTGCGGCTGGTTCGGCGGCATCAACCGGATACTGCGTCGGGAAATCTGGCAGGCGCTGGAAGCAGTGCAGATGAGTGATTACGCGGAGGCCCAGCCCGCAACTTTATCCGGCGGACAACTCCAGCGGGTGTTATTCGCGCGGCTGATGTTGCAGCGCAGCCAGCTCTGGCTGCTGGATGAGCCTTTTAACGGCATTGACAGTCAGACGGTAACCTTACTGATGTCGATCCTTGAACAGCAACAGCAGGCTGGTACAACGCTGCTGGTGGTGCTGCACGATCGTCCGCTGGTGGCGCGCTACTTCAGTAACGTGATGTCGATGGATGAAAGTGATGTCAGCTGCACCTGCCTCCCTGTTTCCCCCCTGCGGAGTCGTGCGCAGTGACCCTGATACAGCCTTTTATTGAGTTTGGTTTTATGCGGCGTGCGCTGGTCGCCTGCGTAGCGCTGGCCGTCAGCGCCACGCCGCTCGGCGTATTTCTCTCGCTGCGTCGTATGAGCCTGATTGGCGATGCGTTATCACACGCAGTGCTGCCCGGTGCCGCGATAGGCTATCTGATCTCCGGACTGTCACTGGTCGCGATGGGTATCGGCGGTCTGATCGCCGGTTTAGCCGTGGCGCTGCTTTCCGGCGCGGTGAGTCGTTACACGCCCCTCAAAGAGGATGCCAGTTTTGCCGGGTTCTATCTCGGCTCACTGGCGCTGGGCGTCACGCTGGTCTCACTGCGCGGCTCAAGCGTGGATCTGCTGCACGTGCTGTTTGGCTCGTTGCTGGCGGTGGACAACGCTGCACTGTTGCTGGTCGGCGGCATCGCCGCCTTTACGCTGATTATGCTGGCGATTATCTATCGTCCGCTGGTCATCGACGCGTTTGACAGTGACTTCCTGCGGGCGCAGGGAAAATGGAGCGCACCGCTGGTGCATGGTCTGTTTTTAATGCTGGTGGTGCTGAATCTGGTGGCAGGCTTTCAGGTGCTGGGCACGCTGATGTCAGTGGGTTTAATGATGCTGCCCGCCGCCAGCGCCCGTTTCTGGAGTCGCCATCTTGCCGCGATGCTGGTTGTCGCCATCTTCATGGCAATGATTTCAGCCCTGGCTGGCCTGATGCTCTCCTGGCACTTTTCATTGCCGGCCGGTCCCGCTGTGGTACTCAGCGCCGCCATGCTG
The DNA here is from genome assembly GCF_900115075.1 of Candidatus Pantoea varia. Taxonomy (GTDB): domain Bacteria; phylum Pseudomonadota; class Gammaproteobacteria; order Enterobacterales; family Enterobacteriaceae; genus Pantoea; species Pantoea varia. The sequence continues at coordinate 2,143,753 of NZ_FOVG01000001.1, read as the reverse complement.
TTTTTCCTCTCCATTCTTGCAGGGCCATGCGGCGGGATTTTGCGCCGCCATTAATCTTAAGGGGTATCTATGAAAAAATTACCGGTTAGCCTGGCGCTCGCTGCGCTGTTTGCCTCGCCATTCGCGATGGCAAAAACGGTGGATGTGGTCGCCAGTTTTACCGTGCTGGCAGACATCGTTAAACAGGTCGGCGGCGATCATGTCAAAGTAAAAAGCCTTGTGGGGCCGAATGGCGATCCCCACACGTTTGAACCGACGCCGCAGGACAGCCAGGCGCTGGCGAAAGCCGATCTGGTGTTTGTCAGCGGACTGGGACTGGAAGGGTGGATGGATCGTTTAGTCAGCGCGTCGGGGTATCACGGGCAGCCCGTGGTCGCCTCAACGGGCGTCACCACCCGCAGCATGGAGGAGGACGGCAAAACCGTTACCGATCCTCACGCCTGGAACAGCATGCAGAACGGCGTGATCTACGCGACCAACGTGATGAATGCGCTGGTCAAAGCCGACCCTGAAGATGCGCCCGCAATCCGTCAGCGGGGACAGAATTACATACAGCAATTGCAGGCGCTGGATGGCTGGGCAAAAACGGCCTTTGATGCTGTGCCTGTCGACAAGCGTAAAGTGCTGACCAGTCACGATGCGTTTGGTTACTTTGGACAGCGATATGGCGTGACGTTTCTGGCGCCAGTCGGCTTCTCTACTGAAGCGGAAGCGAGTGCCAGCAATGTGGGAAGCTTAATCAACCAACTGAAGCAGCAGCACATCAACCGTTATTTCATCGAGAATCAGACCGACCCGCGCCTGGTTAAACAGATTGCCAGCGCCACCGGCGCCGAGCCGGGTGGTGAGCTTTATCCGGAAGCGTTATCTACCGCCTCTGGCCCGGCGGCGACCTATCAGGCCGCCTTTAAACATAACGTGAATGCGATGCTGAAGAGCATGCGCTAAGCATAAAAAAGGCCGGGCAAGCCCGGCCAGTCATCACGACACAAACTAGCGTTTTTTCTTTCTTCCCTGTACGGCTTTAAAGCGTGGATTCGTTTTACAGATGACGTAAATCCGGCCTTTGCGGCGCACCACTTTACAATCCCGATGCCGACGTTTTGCTGAACGCAGCGAGCTTAATACCTGCATGACTCTCTCCCTTATTTACGGCCAAGAAAGCGCCCGAAACGCTGGTTAAAGCGCGCGGTGCTGCCTTCTTTGGCGAAGTCTTTCTGTTTACCGGTGTAGAAAACGTGTGAAGCCGACGACACATCCAGGGTGACGTAGGGCAGCGTTTCGCCTTCAAACTCCACGGTGCGATCGGTTTTGATGGTGGACCCTATTTTGAACCAGACATCCGCAGATGTGTCATGGAAGACCACGTGACGATAGTGAGGATGGATATTCGGTTTCATAATGTACGCCTATGTAATGTTATAATATAACATTATTATGCGCCGCACCGTTCGTGATTGCAACTGCCGGAGCGCCAGTCAAAGAGCAATGTCAGGAGAGGAGGAGGGTGGAATCGCAGGCAAAAAAAAGGCCGCTTGCGCGGCCTCAGATGATTTACAGCTTAGTGAGTCTGGTCAGATTCAACCGGATGACCGTTTGCTGATTCCTCTTTTTTCTTGCCGAAGCGGCGGCGAACCACCACAAAGAACACAGGAACGAAGAAGATTGCCAGGATGGTTGCGGTGACCATACCACCGATTACTCCTGTACCTACGGCGTTCTGCGAACCGGAACCGGCACCGGTACTGATCGCCAGCGGCAGTACCCCGAGGATAAACGCCAGTGACGTCATCAGGATAGGACGCAGACGCATACGGCACGCTTCCAGCGCAGCTTCAATCAGCCCTTTGCCCTCTTTATCCATCAAATCTTTAGCAAACTCGACGATAAGGATGGCGTTCTTGGTTGAGAGGCCGATGGTGGTCAGTAACCCCACGACGAAGTAGACGTCATTACTCAGGCCACGCAGGGTGGTGAAGAGCAGCGCACCAATAACCCCGAGCGGAACCACCAGCATGACCGAGAATGGAATTGACCAGCTCTCGTACAGTGCGGCGAGACACAGGAAGACCACAATCAGCGAGATGGCATAAAGCGCAGGGGCCTGGTTGCCCGACAGGCGTTCCTGATAGGACATCCCCGTCCAGTCATAGCCGATACCCGCAGGCAGTTTTGCCGCCAGCTCTTCCATCAGGTCCATTGCTGCACCCGAGCTCTTGCCTGGCGCAGCCTGTCCCAGGATTTCCATCGCAGGCAAGCCGTTGTAACGCTCAAGACGCGGTGAGCCATACTGCCATTTCGCCGTAGAGAAGGCAGAGAACGGCACCATGGTTCCGCTGCTGTTACGCACGTACCATTTGCCAATGTCGTCCGGCAGCATGCGGGAATCCGCTTTACCCATGACGTAAACTTTCTTCACGCGACCACGGTCGATGAAGTCATTGACGTAGGAGCCACCCCAGGAAGCGGCCAGCGTAGTGTTGATGTCACTCAGTGACACACCCAGCGCCTGTGCTTTTTCCTGATCGATCATCAGCTTGTACTGCGGCGTATCTTCCATACCGTTCGGGCGCACGCCAACCAGCGTATCAGGATGCTGGGCAATCATGCCGAACAGCTGATTACGCGCTTCCGTCAGTTTATCGTGGCCAAGGTTATTCTGGTCGATCAGCTCAAAGTCGAAGCCAGTCGCGTTACCCAGTTCGATAATCGCTGGCAGGTTGAACGGAATGACCATGGCATCTTTGATCGCGCCCAGCGCCTGCATGGCACGGCCAGCAATCGCCGGAACCTTCATGTCTGCGCCAGTACGCTCATCCCACGGCTTGAGACTGACGAAGGCGATACCGGTGTTCTGTCCACGACCGGCAAAGCCGAAGCCGTTAACGGTAAACACCGATTTAACCGTGTCTTTCTCGTGCGTCAGGAAGTAATCCGTCACCTGATCCAGAACTTTCTGAGTACGCTCCTGGGTTGCACCAGCAGGCAGTTGCGCCTGAGCCAGCAGCAGACCCTGATCCTCTTCCGGTAAGAATGAAGAGGGCAGGCGCATAAACAGAAACGCCATACCGACCACGATCACCAGATAGATCACCATATAGCGACCGGTGCTGCGAACCATGTGACCCACACCATCCACATAGTGGTTGGTGCTTTTGTCGAACATGCGGTTGAACCAGCCGAAGAAACCGGTGGTTTTGCCGTGCTCGCCTTTTTTAATCGGCTTCAGCATGGTGGCACAGAGTGCCGGCGTCAGAATAAAGGCGACCAGCACCGATAGTGCCATGGCCGATACGATAGTGATGGAGAACTGACGGTAGATAACGCCGGTTGAACCACCAAAGAACGCCATCGGAATAAATACGGCGGCCAGTACCAGCGCGATACCGACCAGTGCGCCCTGGATCTGCTCCATGGAACGTTTGGTCGCTTCTTTTGGCGGTAATCCTTCTTCCGCCATTACGCGCTCTACGTTCTCGACCACCACGATGGCGTCATCCACCAGCAAGCCGATGGCGAGCACCATCCCGAACATCGTCAGGGTGTTTATCGAATAACCAAACGCACTGATAACGGCAAACGTACCCAGCAACACCACGGGTACCGCGATGGTCGGAATAAGCGTGGCGCGGAAGTTCTGCAGGAACAGGTACATGACCAGGAACACCAGCACAATCGCTTCGATCAGCGTTTTCACCACTTCGAAAATCGAGATCTTAACGAACGGCGTGGTGTCATACGGATAGACCACTTTCAAACCGTTAGGGAACGTCGGCTGCAATTTGGTCAGTTCTTCTTTCACCGCATTGGCGGTATCCAGCGCATTCGCGCCGGTAGCCAGCTTGATACCGATACCGGACGCAGGCTTGCCATTATAACGGGCAACGATCTCATAGTTTTCTGCACCGAGTTCAATCCTTGCCACATCACGCAGGCGAACCTGAGAACCATCTGCGTTCACTTTGAGCAGGATTTTGCCGAACTCATCCGTTGAGGTCAGACGGGTTTGCGCAATGATCGAGGCGTTAAGCTGCTGTCCCGGAACCGGAGGTGTCCCCCCTAACTGACCGGCAGCGACCTGGGTGTTCTGGGTGTTCAGCGCGCTGATCACATCAACCGGCGTCAGGTTGTAGTTATTCAGCTTGTGCGGATCCATCCAGATACGCATCGCGTACTGCGCACCAAATACCTGGGTATCACCCACGCCTTTGGTACGGCTGATCGGATCTTTGATGGATGACGAAATGAAATCAGAAATATCATTCTGCGTCATGTTGTCATCGTCGCTGATGAAGCCCGCAACCATCAGGAAGCTACTGGAGGATTTTTTAACCTGAATCCCCTGTTGCTGCACTTCCTGCGGCAGCAGCGGCGTCGCCAGCTGCAGTTTGTTCTGCACCTGAACCTGCGCGATGTCCGCATCTGTGCCTGACTCAAAGGAGATGGTCAGGGTCAGCGTACCGGAGGAGTCGCTGCTCGAGGACATATACATCAGTCCATCGATACCGTTCATGTTCTGCTCAATAACCTGGGTTACTGAGTCCTGCAGCGTTTTGGCATCCGCACCTGGGTAGGTGGCCTGAATCTCAATCGCCGGCGGAGCAACATTGGGATATTGCTCGATCGGAAGTTTGAGAATCGATAGCGCACCAACCAACATGATGATGATGGCGAGCACCCACGCAAAGATGGGGCGATCGATAAAGAACTTAGCCATGAATCAACGGCTCCTGTTATGACGATGACTTGTCAGACTGCGGCTTTGAACCGGGTGCCGCTTTCGCATCGTCTGAGACTTCTTGTGGGGTTACCTGTGCGCCCGGCTTGGCTCGCTGCAGACCCGTGCTGATCACACGTTCACCCGCTTTAACGCCGTCGGTGACTAACCACTTGTCGCCAATCGCCTGAGAGGTAGTGACCTGACGCGCTTCCACTTTATTGTCTGCGCCCACTACCATCACCGTTGCCTGACCGGTTGGGGTACGGGTTACGGCCTGTTGCGGAACCAGTAACGCATTGGGATTGGTGCCTTCATCCAGACGTGCGCGAACAAACATGCCGGGTAACAGAGCATGGTTTGGGTTCGGGACAATGGCGCGCAGGGTGATAGAACCGGTGGTCTCATCAACGGTGACGTCAGAGAACTCCAGCGTACCTTGCTGTGGATAGCTGCTGCCGTTCTGCATCAGCAGGGTCACGTTGGCTTTGCCATCGTTCTGCTTCAGCTGGCCCGACTCCAGTTCTGAACGTAAGCGCATGAAATCTTCGCTCGACTGGGTCACGTCGACATACATTGGATCCAGTTGCTGCACGGTAGCCAGCGCGGTGGTCTGGGCGTTCTGTACCAGCGCACCTTCCGTGACCGAAGATTTACCGATGCGGCCACTGATAGGCGAGGTGACTTTGGTGTAAGCCAGGTTAATACGGGCTGTTTCCACGTTGGCTTTTGCAACCTGAACGGCGGCATCGTTTTGCGCGGCGGTGGCAACGGCAGTGTCGTAATCCTGCTGACTGATATATTTGGTGCCGAGTAGTGGCTTATAACGTTTGACGGTCAGCTGAGCGATGCGGGCATTCGCCTGCGCCTGAGTTAAGTCACCTTTAGCGCTGTCATAGGATGCCTGATAGGTAGCCGGATCGATCTGGTAAAGAGACTGACCTGCTTTGATATCGCTGCCTTCAATAAAATTACGCTTCAGAATGATACCGGAAACCTGCGGACGGACTTCAGCCACACGGTATGCCGAGGTGCGGCCAGGTAATTCAGTCGAAATTTTCAGGGGTTCAGTTTTCAGTGTCACAACCCCCACAGCTGGCGGTTGCTGGGCGGCTTGTTCGGATTTATTGTTGTCACATCCTGTTAACAAAAAGCTGCCTGATAGCATCAGGACGGCCGCCAGAGGCGATAATCCTCTGATTTTATTCATAAATAAACCTCTAGTGTCCGATATCAATTGGTCAATGGATCACAAACTGAAAAACCCATTGCTGTGGCAAGTCGCAGGTCATGCTATGGTACATACATTCACAAATGTATGTAAACTTACCTGTTTGTAAAAAAAGCCCACTATGGCACGAAAAACCAAAGCGCAAGCACTTGAAACACGGCATCAAATTCTTGATGCCGCCATTGTTCTGTTTTCACAGCAAGGCGTCTCAGCCACTTCTCTGGCAGAGATTGCAACCGCAGCCAGCGTCACACGCGGGGCTATCTACTGGCACTTCAAAAATAAAGCCGATGTATTACACGAAATATGGCTTCGTTGTGATGCTGGTCTGGACGATGTGGAACTTGAGTATCAAACAAAATACCCTGGCGATCCACTCTCTGTGTTGCGCGCAATGCTGGTCTATATCTTTGATGCAACAGCAAAGGATCCGCAGCGCCGCTCATTGATGGAGATCATTTTCCATAAGTGCGAATTTGTGGGCGAAATGTCGGCGCTGAAGAATATGCAGCAGAGCTTACTGCTGGAATGCTACGACAAAATTGAAGATGTCCTGCGACAGTGTATTGAAGCCGGACAACTTCCGGGCACGCTCAGCACGCGTCAGGCCGCTCTCATTATGCGTGGTTACGTCAATGGTATGATGGAAAGCTGGCTGTTTGCGCCGGACAGTTTTGATTTAGCCGCTGATGCGCCTGTCCTGACCAATGCCTTTATCGATATGCTGCGGCTCAGTCCGACGCTGACAGCCCCGCGCTAAGCCGGCGGCTGGCGATCGCGCTTGTTCTCGTAATCGCGCTGCACCATAGCCAGCGCGGAGAGCACGGTCTCCACCGGTAGCTGATGCTCTTCCAGTAGCTGAATCAGATCAACGGCCAGTTTGACGTCGTCAGAGGCGTTTTCCAGTGACATCTTTTCTCCTAAATACGTAATCGCGCCGCGACCAGCAGCATCACTACTGCACCGATAATCGCCATGACCAGTGCGCCGATATGGAACGTTGCCAGCGTGCCCAGTTCAAAATAGGTGGCGATATAGCCGCCAATCAAAGCCCCGATCATCGACAGCGTCAGGGTAGCAACCAGGCTGCCCGGTGGTCCCGGCATCAGCAGGCGCTTCAGTAACCCCAGCAGTAAACCGCTTAACAGCCACACAAGTAAAGCCATGGTTCTTCTCCGCGCTGAATCACACCCAGTATAGGAGCGCTTTTGTCACGCTGCGCTTTATTCGCTGCCGCGTAACGAAGAGGCCCATTCAACCGAGCGAATCGCCTGCCGACAACGTGCCAGTCGCCCCTCTAACGTTTCCAGATCCTGCTTCAGCTGATGCTGGACCGCCAGGGTCTCAGCCAGCGCCAGACGCTGCTCACGCTGATCGATCATCGCCAGCAAACGCCGCTCAAACTCCCGATACTCCTGATATTTTGAGGCGCGGGGGTTCTTAACCGGCTGTTCGCGACGGGTTCGCAGCTGTTGGGTGCTCGCCTCCCGTTGCAGGGCGGCAATCTGATCGACCAGGCGTTCAGCGAGCCATGCCGTGCGGGCCAGATCGTCGCTGTGGTCGCAAAGCCGGGCGAAATTATGTTCCACCTCCAGCAGGTAATCCGCCAGCCGAGTGCCTTTGGTGCGGAACAGTTGCGTGTCAAAGCGTGGCATGCGACAAACCCCATCGGAATGGCGGGCAATCTCCTGACGCAGGTCGATCAGGAGCTGTTGCAGGCGCTGTTGTACGGCGATCGCACTCATCGCGTGACGCTCAGTTGTGCTAACGTACGCGGATGAGGAAAGAGCTGGGCGGGATTCATGCAACGCATTCTGTTATTAACCCTCGGCTGGCTGGCCATTGTGCTGGGGACGCTGGGCATTGTATTACCTTTATTACCCACCACGCCATTCATGCTGCTGGCGGCCTGGTGCTTTGCCCGTTCATCGCCGCGTTTTCACCACTGGCTGCTGTGGAAATCGCCGTTTGGCCGTTATCTGCGCCACTGGCAACAGCATCGCGCGATGCCGCCGGGAGCCAAAGTCCGCGCTATCTGCCTGATAATCGCCACCTTTACTCTTTCACTCTTTCTGGTGCATCAGCTCTGGGTCCGTATCATGCTGCTGATCATGCTGGCGGCGCTGCTGCTGTTTATGTGGCGTATTCCGGTGGTGGCAGAAGCAGCGGACGCACCGAAACCGCCGCGATAAAGTTGCATTTAGCCGGTCATTTGCTTAGATTTGGGCGTCTTCGTGCGTGGCTTCCCTTTGTGAATTGACTTCCGCTGAGCCTTTTACCAGGTATTAGCGCTTTTGAAGCTGCGCGAAACAGAATTTTTTACCAGGCGTATCATTATGACCGACACTGCGCAGCAGCTTGAATTCATTAAAAACAGCATCAAAAGTATCCCCGATTATCCAAAGCCAGGCATCCTGTTCCGTGATGTCACCAGCCTGCTGGAAGATCCCAAAGCCTATGCCGCGTCCATTGCGCTGCTGGTTGAACGTTACCGTAATAAAGGCATCACTAAAGTGGTGGGTACGGAAGCGCGCGGTTTCCTGTTTGGTGCCCCGGTTGCATTAGGTCTCGGCGTGGGTTTTGTTCCGGTGCGCAAGCCCGGCAAACTGCCGCGTGAGGTTTACAGCGAATCGTATGAGCTGGAATACGGCACCGATAAGCTGGAATTGCACAAAGATGCTATCCAGCCTGGCGATCTGGTGCTGGTGGTTGATGACCTGCTGGCGACCGGCGGAACCATTGAAGCGACCGTTAAACTGATTCGCCGTGCTGGCGGTGAAGTGAAAGACGCGGCCTTCATTATTAACCTGTTTGATCTGACCGGTGAATCGCGTCTCAATGCCCTGGGCGTTGAGAGCTACAGCCTGGTCAAATTCCCCGGCCACTAAGCCACTCTTTCGGCCTTGCCACCCGGCGAGGCCGTCACGCCTTCGGCGTCAAGATAACGAGTGCCAGCCAAAAGCGTAGCTGATAGACTACTGCAATCTTATACAGGGGTTGCAGAGCGTCTGCGCTCATCTTTCCATCCAACTTCGTCGAACCCACATGAGCTATCAGGTACTTGCGCGAAAATGGCGTCCCCAGGCTTTTGCTGATGTTGTCGGTCAGGAACATGTTCTGACGGCGCTGGCGAATGGATTGTCTCTGGGACGCATCCATCATGCTTATCTCTTCTCCGGCACCCGCGGAGTAGGGAAAACCACCATTGCGCGTCTGCTGGCCAAAGGCCTTAACTGCGAAACCGGCATCACCGCCACGCCCTGTGGTCAGTGTGATAACTGCCGTGAAATCGAGCAGGGCCGCTTTGTCGATCTGATTGAGATTGACGCCGCATCGCGCACCAAAGTTGAAGATACCCGCGATCTGCTCGACAACGTGCAGTACGCCCCGGCGCGTGGCCGCTTCAAAGTCTATCTGATTGATGAAGTGCACATGCTGTCGCGTCACAGCTTCAATGCGCTGTTAAAGACGCTGGAAGAGCCCCCTTCACACGTTAAATTCCTGCTGGCGACCACCGATCCGCAGAAACTGCCGGTGACCATTCTTTCGCGCTGCCTGCAGTTCCATCTCAAAGCGCTGGATGTTGATCAAATCCGTCAGCAGCTTGAGCATGTCCTGAAGCAGGAACAGATTGAGAGCGAGACCCGGGCGCTGCAGCTGCTGGCGCGTGCCGCCGATGGCAGTATGCGCGATGCGCTGAGCCTCACCGATCAGGCGATTGCGATGGGGCAGGGCGCGGTGACCAGCAGTACGGTCAGCGTCATGCTCGGCACGCTGGATGATGAACAGCCGCTTGGGCTACTGGAAGCGCTGGTGGACGGTGACGGTCAGCAGGTGATGAACCTGCTGAGCCAGGCCGCGTCACGCGGTGTGGAATGGGAGGCGCTGTTGGTAGAGATGCTGCGCCTGCTGCACCAGATTGCGATGGTGCAACTGTTGCCGACTTCGCTCAATGACGACGACGAGAGCAACGCCCTGCGGCTGCGGGAACTGGCGCGCGTAGTGCCTCCTGCCGATCTGCAACTCTATTATCAGACGCTGTTGATGGGCCGCAAGGATCTGCCAATTGCGCCCGATCGCCGCATGGGCGTCGAAATGACGCTGCTGCGCGCACTGGCGTTTCACCCTAAAGCGGCGGTGGCTGAACCGATTGCCCGTCCCGCGTTAACTCAGCAGATGGCACCTGTGGCTCCGGCGCAGACGTCACCGGCACCATCCGGGTCTTCGCCGGTCGCACGACACATGGCAGCACAGCCAGCCACATCGTCACCTGCTCAGACAACGTCACCCGTGGCGCAACAGCCTCAGCAGCCGATGCCTGCGCCGCAACAGCATGTTGCTGCTCAGCCGCAGATGGCCGCGCCCGATGCGGGTCAGCCGCCTGCGCCGCCACCGGAGGCAGCGCCTGATACGCCACTTTCAAGCTCCACCAGTCAGCTCCTCCAGGCGCGCACGCAGTTGTTGCGTCAGGGAGCGAACAAGCCAAAAAAGAGTGAGCCGGCAGCGCCAGGTGCGCGGCCGGCCAACTCCGCGCTGGAGCGGCTGGCCTCGGTCACCGAGCGCAGTCAGCAGCGTATCCGCGATCGCGAGCCTGCCGCTCCGGTAAAAGAGGAAGCGTATCGCTGGAAAGCGGTTAATCAGCCGGTTGAAGTCGTGGAGCCGGTAGCAACGCCTAAGGCCTTGCGTTCCGCACTGGAGCATGAGAAAACCCCTGAACTGGCGGCGCGTCTGGCGGAAGAAGCGCAGCAGCGCGATCCCTGGGCCGCAGAGATTGCGACCCTGCCGCTGCCGAAGCTGGTGCAGCAACTGGCGTTGAATGCCTGGAAAGAGACCACCGAAAACGGGGTCTGCCTGCATTTACGCAGCAGCCAGCGTCACCTTAATTCCCCCTCTGCGCAGCAGGTGTTAAGCGATGCGCTGAGCGAGCGAGCCGGGCAGAAAGTTGAACTCTCTGTCGTTGAAGACGATAATTCATCGGTGTTGACGCCACTGGAGTGGCGTCAGGCCATTTACGAAGAGAAACTGGCGCAGGCGCGTCAGTCGATCACCTGTGATACCCACATTCAGACGCTGCAGCGATTTTTTGATGCCGATCTGGATGAGGAGAGTATCCGACCTGTTTGAACACGCTGCTGCTATCGTAACGATAGCGTTGTAGCCTTAGCTGAGAGAGAAAACTATGTTTGGTGGTAAAGGCGGATTGGGCAACCTGATGAAACAGGCCCAGCAGATGCAGGACAAAATGGCCAAGGTTCAGGAAGAGATCGCCGCGATTGAAGTGACCGGTGAATCGGGTGCTGGCCTGGTAAAAGTCACCATTAACGGCGCGCACAACTGCCGTCGCGTGGAAGTCGATCCCAGCCTGCTGGAAGATGACAAAGATATGCTGGAAGATCTGATTGCAGCGGCGTTCAACGATGCGGCACGTCGCATTGATGAAACCCAGAAAGAGAAGATGGCTTCTGTCTCCTCAGGCATGCAGCTGCCACCAGGCTTTAAGATGCCGTTCTGATGCAAACCAGTCCACTGCTTGAATCATTGATGGAGTCGCTGCGCTGTCTGCCTGGCGTTGGGCCGAAGTCGGCACAGCGCATGGCGTTTCAGCTGCTGCAGCGCGATCGCAGCGGTGGCATGCGGCTGGCGCAGGCGCTGACCCGCGCGATGTCGGAGATCGGACACTGTTCCGATTGCCGGACATTTACCGAGCAGGAAATTTGCACCATCTGCGCCAATCCACGGCGTCAGCAGAATGGTCAAATCTGCGTGGTGGAAAGCCCGGCAGATATCCACGCTATTGAGCAAACCGGCCAGTTTGGCGGTCGCTACTTTGTGCTGATGGGCCATCTCTCACCGCTCGACGGCATCGGTCCGGCTGATATCGGTCTGGATCGGCTGGAGCAGCGTCTGGAGAGTGAAACCCTGCAGGAAGTGATCCTCGCCACCAACCCGACGGTGGAAGGCGAAGCGACCGCAAACTACATTGCTGAGCTTTGTGGTCAGTATGGCGTCGACGCCAGCCGTATCGCTCACGGCGTGCCGGTGGGCGGAGAGCTGGAGATGGTGGATGGCACCACGCTGTCCCATTCACTGGCGGGCCGCCAGAAGTTTAAATTTTAATCACTTGCCGGTGTTGTGAAAGACACCGGCTTGAAAATCTCCGCGTCATCCCCACATCAACCTCAACGTTTGTTCAACCTGTTTTGTTGAGGTAGCAATGACCATGAAAGGACAAGAGACCCGTGGCTTTCAGTCGGAAGTAAAACAACTTCTGCACCTGATGATCCATTCTCTCTATTCAAACAAAGAAATTTTCCTGCGTGAGCTGATCTCCAACGCCTCGGATGCGGCAGATAAACTGCGCTTCCGCGCCCTGTCAGATTCCAGCCTGTATGAAGGTGATGGCGAGCTGCGCGTTCGTCTCTCTGTTGATAAGGACAACCGTACCCTCACGCTCAGCGATAACGGTATCGGTATGCGTCGCGATGAGGTCATTGAGAACCTCGGGACTATCGCCAAATCAGGCACCAAATCTTTCCTGGAATCCCTGGGCTCCGATCAGGCTAAAGATAGCCAGCTGATCGGTCAGTTCGGTGTCGGTTTCTACTCTGCCTTTATCGTGGCGGACAAAGTCACGGTACGTACCCGTGCCGCTGGCGCATCAGCCGAGGAAGGCGTGTTCTGGGAATCAGCGGGCGAGGGCGAATATACCCTGGCTGAGATTGAGAAAGCCGATCGCGGTACTGAGATCACCCTGCATATGCGCGAAGGCGAGGATGAGTTCCTGGACGCATGGCGCGTTCGCAGCATCATCAGCAAATATTCTGATCACATCGCGCTGCCCGTTGAGATCGAGAGCAAAGATGAAGAGGGTGAGGGAACTCACTGGGAGAAGATCAACAAAGCCCAGGCGCTGTGGACCCGCAACAAATCTGAGATCAGTGACGACGAGTACAACGAGTTCTACAAGCATATCGCCCATGACTACAGCGACCCGGTCGCCTGGAGCCACAATCGGGTGGAAGGTAAGCAGGAGTACACCAGCCTGCTCTACATTCCGGCGCGTGCGCCATTCGATATGTGGAACCGCGATCAGAAGCATGGCCTGAAACTCTACGTGCAGCGCGTCTTTATCATGGATGACGCTGAGCAGTTTATGCCGAACTACCTGCGCTTTGTGCGTGGCCTGATTGACTCCAACGATCTGCCGCTGAACGTCTCCCGCGAGATCCTGCAGGATAGCCGTGTGACCCAGAGCCTGCGTGCTGCGCTGACTAAGCGTACTCTGCAGATGCTGGAAAGACTGGCGAAAGAGGACAACGAGAAATACCAGACCTTCTGGAATGAGTTCGGTCTGGTGCTGAAAGAAGGTCCGGCTGAAGACAACGCCAACCAGGAAACGATCGCTAAGCTGCTGCGCTTCGCCACCACCCAGAGCGAAGGTTCGGCACAGACCATTTCGCTGGAAGATTATGTCAGCCGCATGGTGGAAGGTCAGGAGAAGATTTACTACATCACCGCTGACAGCTATGCCGCCGCGAAAAGCAGCCCGCATCTGGAGCTGTTCCGCAAGAAAGGCATTGAGGTGCTGCTGCTCTCCGATCGCATCGACGAATGGATGATGAGCTACCTCACCGAGTTCGATGGTAAAACCTTCCAGTCGGTCAGCAAAGCCGATGACTCGCTGAGCAAGCTGGCGGATGAAGAAACCGAAGAGCAGAAAGAGGCGGAAAAAGCGCTGGAGCCGTTTGTTGAGCGCGTGAAAAATCTGCTGGGCGAACGTGTTAAAGAGGTGCGTCTGACGCATCGTCTGACCGACACGCCAGCGATTGTGACCACCGATGCCAACGAGATGACCACGCAGATGGCGAAGCTGTTTGCGGCGGCCGGACAGGACGTGCCGGAAGTGAAGTACCTGTTTGAAATCAACCCGGATCACCCGCTGGTGAAACGTGTTGCGGATACGCAGGATGAAGCACGCTTCGGTGAGTGGATTGAGCTGCTGCTGGATCAGGCATTGCTGGCCGAGCGCGGCACGCTGGACGATCCTAACCAGTTTATCCGTCGCATGAACCAGCTGCTGACGGCATAATGGCAACAGGCCGGTGATGATCACCGGCTTTTTTTTATGGCTGTGCGGCATCCCGCAGCCAGTCACAAAACACACTAATCTCCGTATCCTGACGCCGGCTCTGCTTCGTCATCATCCAGGTAGCCCGCTCGACGCGGACAAAGCCCAGCGGCGCAAGCAGCGTGCCATCCTCCAGCTCTTTGCGAACCAGCAAATGCGGTGCCATCAGAACGCCAAGACCACTTCGCGCAGCCTGAATGCCCAGCGTCAGCGTTTCAAAATGCTTGCCGCCATTAAAACGGCCGCTGAACCCGGTTTTTGCCGCCCACTCTGACCAGGCGTGCTGTCGGGTATCCGCATGCAGCAAGGTCATCTTTGCCAGATCCTCACCGACACGTAACTGCGAAGCTAAATGCGGCGCGCAAAGCGGCCCAATCTCATCCTCGCTGACCAACGTCGCGTCGATATCGGATTCAGCTGGCTCACCAAAACTGAGGATCAGCACATCGACATGTTCGCTGCGCAGTTGTGAGATCGGTGCCAGCGGCAGAAAGTGAACCTCAATCTCCGGATAGCGTTGATAAAAGCTGGCGATGCGGGGGATCAGCCATTGAGATAAAAAGCTAGGGGCACAGGAAATCCGGATCTGCTGAAGCAGGCCGCTGCGAATGTTTTCGCAACTGCTGCGTAACTCACCGAAGGCCTGCTGGCAGCTCAGCAGCAGACGATCGCCGTGTGCGGTGAGTTGCACGCGGCCATTGCTACGGACAAACAGCGGTTTGCCCATCCAGCTCTCCAGCTGGCGAATCTGATGGCTGATGGCGCTGTGGGTGACATGCAGATGTTCAGCCGCAACACTAAAGCTGCTGTGCAAAGCTGCCTGGTGAAAATAGTGCAGCGATCGTAGTGGCGGCAGTCCGTTCATCCTCATCCCCTGTGCAAAAATCTAACAGGGATTGTCAATTTATATCATTTTAAAGTCCAGCCGCATTGACCTACTCTGAAGGACAAATTCTGGCGGGTTGACTCAGCCTTATATCTGTGATTTTTCACGGATATTCCGCCTCGCTTAACCTGCGTTCACGCCGCACACTCCCCGAAGCGAGACAACCATGGCACACGGGCCTTTATCCTCTGAAACGTCAGCAGAGGCGCGCCATCGGTTACGCCTGGCGCTCTCACGTTTTTACCGGCTGGAACAGTTCGATCTCTTCTTCGCGCCCTCACTCCATGTGGCGCAGGTCCTTCTTTCTCAGCTGTTTCTGCGGCAGGAGCAGGCACGCAATCAGCATCGTTACGCTTCACGTTATCCGGTCACTGAACTCAACAACCTGCCTGCGGTTCCGCTGATCGCGGGCAGCATCATGCTGGTCCCGCATATCGAGTTGCCGAATGGCCGCGTGCGTCCGTTGCAGGATTGCCAGAATCAGGGTGTGACGGAGGCGAGCGAGAGTTTTGCCAGCGTGCTGCATCAGAAACTGATCGACGAAGCCCATCTGTTTGTCACCCGACTGGATCGCCACGCCGAGATCTGCAGCGATCTGGTGCTGGTGGCGTTGCGGACACACGACTTCAGCACGCTGGTGCGCAGTGAACTACGGCTGTTTGAACAGGGTCTGACCCTGAACGCTACGCAGGATGCACTGCGCCGCTTCGCCGATCCGGAGTGGCGACCCTACAATGCTGCTACCGTCGATGCGCTTTCACTGTCAGCGCCGCTGCCGCTGAACTCCTGCCATCAGCCCGGCTTGCCGTTCGCCAGTTTCAACGTTCCGGCTTCGCTGATTGCTGCGCTGTCAGAGGCGGAAGATGTGGTGATATGGCCGCAGCAGGCGCGTCTGCAACTGAATGCTAACGTGCGCGGCAGCGGCAAAAAAAGCGTAAATATGACGCATCATCTGAGTCAAAGACTGCAATTCCTGCTCAGCGCAGGCGGTAAATCTGAAAAAGCAGCAGGCAGACCAGCCGGGTCGGGCTCAGGGCCAAAAAGCGACTAAAGTCGCCCCGTGCGATCCGCGCCCTTCCTTGTGATGAGCGGGTCATAATGTTATGTTCTTCCGCTTCTAAGATAGATCAATGCGATTCGCAAGGGGATTTACGCAATGCGTATTATTCTGCTCGGAGCTCCGGGCGCAGGTAAGGGGACTCAGGCCCAATTCATCATGGAGAAGTACGGCATTCCGCAAATCTCCACCGGCGACATGTTGCGTGCAGCAGTTAAAGCAGGCAGCGAGCTGGGCAACCAGGCGAAAGCCATCATGGATGCTGGCAAACTGGTGACCGATGAGCTGGTGATTGCGCTGGTTAAAGAGCGTATCACTCAGGAAGACTGCAAAAACGGTTTCCTGCTGGACGGTTTCCCGCGCACCATTCCTCAGGCAGATGCAATGAAAGAAGCCGGGATCAAAGTTGATCACGTGCTGGAGTTTGCCGTACCGGACGAACTGATCGTTGAACGTATCGTGGGCCGTCGCGTTCACGCACCCTCTGGCCGCGTTTATCACGTCACCTTTAATCCACCTAAAGTGGAAGGTAAAGATGATCTGACAGGCGAAGAGCTGACTACACGTAAAGACGATCAGGAAGAGACCGTGCGTAAGCGCCTGGTGGAATACCATCAGATGACCGCGCCGTTGATTGCTTACTACAGCAAAGAAGCGGAAGCGGGCAACACCGCCTATCACAAAATCGACGGCACCCGTAAGGTGACCGAAGTGAGTGCCGAGCTGGCTAAGATCCTGGGCTAAGCTCAATGGGGCCGGTATTACTGGCCCCTTTTGCAGTAATTGCTTTTACCTCCCACTAATTCCGCTACAATTTCCCTGTTTTCACGCATCCCCGTTGTCATCAAGGAACTCAAATGAGGCAAGATAAGCCCGGCGTGTTATTGGTTAATTTAGGTACGCCAGACGCGCCAACCACACCTGCAGTTAAACGCTATCTGAAACAGTTTTTAAGCGATCCGCGCGTGGTCGATGCGCCGCGCTGGCTCTGGTGGCCGGTTCTCAATGCCGTCATTCTGCCGTTTCGTTCGCCGCGCGTCTCTAAGCTCTACGCATCTGTCTGGATGGAAGGCGGTTCTCCGCTGCTGGTTTACAGCATGCGTCAGCGCGATGCCCTGGCGGCACGGGTTGATATGCCTGTCGAACTGGGCATGAGCTACGGCAATCCGAGCCTGAAAAGCGCAGTCGATAAACTGATGGCGCAGGGCGTGACCCGCCTGATTGTGCTGCCACTCTATCCGCAGTTCTCCTGCTCCACCGTAGCTGCGGTGTGGGACGGTCTGACCGCCGTATTCAAAGATTACCGTTCGCTGCCTGACGTGCAGTTTATCCGCGATTACGCCGAGCATCCGGGCTATATCGCCGCGCTGAAAGCGACGGTAGAGCGATCCTTTGAGCGGCACGGTCAGCCCGATCTGCTGGTGTTATCCTTCCACGGCATTCCGCAGCGTTTTGCCAACGAAGGCGATGACTACCCGCAGCGCTGTGCTGATACTACTGCGGCCCTGGTCAAAGCGCTGGGTCTGCGTGACGATCAGTACATGATGACCTTCCAGTCGCGTTTTGGTCGTGAGCCCTGGCTGATGCCTTACACCGACAAAACCATGGAAAGCCTGCCCGCCAAAGGGATCAAACATGTTCAGGTGATGAGCCCAGGCTTCTCGTCTGACTGCCTGGAAACGCTGGAGGAGATCAGTGGTGAAAACTGCGAAATCTTCATGCATGCCGGTGGTGAGAAGTTTGAGTATATCCCTGCGCTGAACGCCGATGAGGCGCATATCGACATGATGGTGCAACTGGTCGACGCACGCCGTTAAAGCGCAGGCGGAGAGTGTGATATCATTCTCCGCCTGTTTTTCCAGACGGCACCTCCCGATGAAATTTCCCGGCAAACGCAAATCCAAACACTACTTTCCCGTCAGCGCACGCGATCCCCTGTTACAGCCCGCCCAACACGACGTTGATGCAGGCAGCTGGGTGGTGGGTATCGACCAGACGCTGGTGGATATCGAAGCCAAAGTCGATGATGACTTTCTCGCGCGTTACGACCTGAGCGCCGGGCACTCGCTGGTCATCGATAATGCCGTCGCGGAAGCCTTGTACAACGAGCTGATGCGCGAGGCGCTGATCACTCATCAGTTTGCCGGGGGCACCATCGGTAACACGCTGCATAACTTTTCGGTGCTGGCCGATGACAGATCGGTGCTGCTGGGCGTCATGTGCAACAACATCCAGATTGGTGGCTACGCCTATCGCTATCTCTGCAACACCTCAAGCCGGGTCGATCTCAACTATCTGCAGGGCGTTGATGGTGCCATTGGCCGCTGCTTTACGCTGATTGGCGAGCATGGCGAGCGAACCTTCGCTATCAGCCCCGGCCAGATGAACCAGCTGCATCCGGATAATGTGCCGGAAGAGGTGATTGCCGGTGCCTCTGCGCTGGTACTGACCTCCTATCTGGTGCGCTGTGCCGAAGGTGAACCGATGCCCGAGGCGACGTTACGGGCGATTGAGTACGCCAAACGCCACAACGTGCCGGTGGTGCTGACGCTGGGCACGAAACATGTAATTGGTGATAATCCCCAGTTCTGGCGCGATTTCCTGCGCGATCACGTCACCATCGTGGCGATGAATGAAGAGGAAGCGCTGGCGCTGACCGGCGAAGCCGATCCGCTGCTTGCCTCCAACATGGCGCTGGACTGGGTGGACCTGGTGCTCTGCACCGCTGGCCCGATTGGGCTTTATATGGCGGGCTACACCGAAGACGAGTTCAAACGCAAAACCAACCATCCGCTGCTGCCTGGCGCGATTGCTGAGTTCAACCAGTATGAGTTCAGTCGCGTGATGCGCCAGCAGGATTGCCAGCAGCCGCTGCGCATCTTCTCGCACATCGCGCCTTATATGGGTGGCCCGGAAAAAATCATGAACACCAACGGAGCCGGAGATGGCGCGCTGGCGGCGTTACTGCATGACATCACCGCCAACAACTATCACAGCCTGAATGTGCCGAACTCCAGCAAACATGCGCGCCCGTATCTGACTTATTCGTCGCTTGCTCAGGTGTGTAAGTATGCTAACCGCGTCAGCTATCAGGTGCTGAATCAGCATTCGCCGCGTTTAACCCGCGGCCTGCCGGAGCGGGAAGACAGTCTGGAAGAGTCTTACTGGGATCGGTAAAGCTGGCTGCTGCCGCGCATAAAAAAGCCCTTCTGAAGAGAAGGGCCTTAGATAACTGGCAACGTCTGGCTCGTTTAGCGGTAAAATTCACCCTGCTTTGGATATGCCAGTAGTCTGCCAGGATTCTATGAACCGGAATCAGCGCACCACGTCGCAGGGCTTTAAATCTTCGCCCTGCGTCATCTCATCCTGCAGGATTTGCAGCATGCTGCTGGCAATCTCACGCTCACCCATTACGACGCGGGTGGCACCCCGTTCCATGATGTACTCCACTTCATCGTCATAGTGGGCGCGGGCGATAATCTCGATATTCTGATGCTTTTCACGCGCTGCGGTGACGACTTCTCCTGCTTCATAGCCATTCGGAATAGTCAGTAACAGCCAGCGGGCGCAGTCGAGTCGGGCCAGTTCCATGGTGTCCGCGCGAGCCGCATTCCCCAGCACCGCCTTGATGCCGCGCTCGCGCAGCGCTTCAACCCGCGTGCGGGAGTTTTCAACCACCACCAGCGGCACATTGGCCTCAAGCAGCTTCTGACCAATCAGGCTGCCCACCCGGCCGTAGCCGACAATGACGGCGTGATTGCAGAAATCGACCGGGATCTGCTTCTCTTCTTCAATTGCTTCTTCCAGCGTCTGCTCTTCCATCGTCTCCGTTTTCGCCAGGAAACGCTCCAGCAGGGTAAACAGGATCGGATTCAGCATAATCGACAGGATGGCGGCGGCCAGCACCAGGTTGCGACCCTCATCATTCAGCAGCCCCAGCGAGATACCCAGTCCGGCCAGAATAAAGGCGAATTCACCAATCTGCGCCAGACTGACCGAAATGGTCAACGCCGTACGACGCGAATGACCGAGCAGCGACACCAGCAGCCACGCGGCGACCGATTTACCCACCACAATAATCACCAGCGCACCCAGCACCGCCAGCGGTTGCGTCACCAGAATCGACGGGTCGAACAGCATGCCGACCGAGACAAAGAACAGCACGGCAAAGGCATCACGCAACGGCAGGGTATCGCGCGCGGCGCGGTGGCTCAGTTCCGACTCGTTCAGCACCATACCGGCGAAGAAGGCACCCAGGGCAAACGACACATCAAAGAATTCAACCGCACCAAAGGCGATGCCCAGCGCCAGCGCTAACACCGCCAGCGTAAACAGCTCGCGCGAACCGGTGGCGGCGCTGCGGGCGAGGATCCAGGGCACGGCACGACGACCCACGACCATCATCAGCACCATAAAGGCGGCCACTTTACCGATGGTCCATAGCAGATCCCAGGCCAGCAGTCCGGCGCTGGCGTTGCCCTGTTCCATCATGCCGGCAATCGCAGGCAGCAGCACCAGCGTCAGCACCATCACCAGATCTTCGACAATCAGCCAGCCAATCGCAATCTGCCCGCGCTGGCTATCAATTAACTGCCGCTCCTCTAACGCACGCAGTAACACCACAGTACTGGCGGTAGAGAGGCAAAGACCAAACACCAGGCCCGTCATCCACGACCATCCCAGCGTCCACGACAAGCCCATTCCCAGTAACGTCGCGACCGCGATCTGTGCGATGGCACCGGGAATGGCAATCGACTTTACCGACATCAGATCTTTCATTGAGAAGTGCAGGCCGACACCGAACATCAGCAGGATAACGCCGAGTTCCGCTAGCTCAGGGGCCAGATTAGTATCGGCAACAAAGCCTGGCGTAAAGGGACCCGCCAGCACGCCTGCGAGCAGGTAACCGACCAGAGGGGAAATGCGCAGGCGGTGGGCAAGCATCCCAAGGAGAAATGCCAGAACCAGTGCTCCGACGATGGTAGTGATCAGCGGTGTGGTGTGATGCATGCCTGTCTCCTTGTATACAAATGTATCCGGTTGTAACAAATGAGTTTAAAACAAAATCTATTCTTTCGCTGAGCAATTTGCGGGAATACCTTAAAAAACCGTGAAAAAAAGTTAAATGCGCAATCGAAAGGGTATTTTTATCCATTATCCATAATATTGGCTGATTTGACGCTTTAAACTGGCTCGGGTAAATAAAATTTAACCTCAGTAAATGATGCAGGTATGGCACGAATAAGCGTTAAATACGCATACAGAGGGGGTAAAGCCCGTTAGCGGCACTTTTGCAGGCGTAAACAGCGGCTTAGCAACCTGGTTTACAGCCTCTCTCTGCCCGATCCGCAGAATCGGGCGCGGTGGTGGCGTCATCTCGCAGACACAGTCACGTTGAGCAAAGGCGGACCAGGGTAAAAATGAGGTGGCATCGTCAGGCGCATGAATGTGCATGGGCCTTGAGTTCGCCTGGGGAATGTGCGACACAGTGGGGCAACGCGGCAGAAAATCAGGCCAGACGGCAAATTAAGGAGAATCACAGTGTTGTTATCTAAATGGACAGGGGTAGGCTTGGCGCTTCTGGTGGCTCTGATGCCGCTGTGTTCGCAGGCTGCCCAGGCCGATCGCACCTATCGTTTCAGCCTGCTGCACACCAACGATGAGCATGGTCACTTCTGGTTTACTGAGCAGGGTGAATATGGTCTGGCCGCGCAGAAAACCCTGATGGATACGATGCGCTATGATGTGCAGTCACACGGCGGCGGCGCATTGATTCTCTCTGCCGGTGATGTGAATACGGGCGTACCGGAGTCCGATGAGCTGGACGCTGAGCCCGATTTTCGTGCGATGAACCTCATTGGCTACGATGCGATGGCGCTGGGCAATCATGAGTTCGACAAGCCGATCGCGGTTCTGCGCAAGCAGGAGAAGTGGGCGCGCTTCCCGCTGCTCGCCGCCAACGTTTACCAGAAAAGTACCGGTCAGCGCATGTTTAAACCCTGGGCGGTATTCAACCGTCTCGGACTGAAAATCGCCGTAGTCGGGCTGATCACCCCGGACACCGCAAAACTGGCTAATCCGGCCGGACTGACAGATACCGAGTTCCGCGATCCGATTGCGGAGACGGAGAAGGCGGTGGCCGAACTGCGCGCCACCGAAAAGCCGGACGTGATTGTCGCGCTGACGCATCTTGGCCACTATGACGACGGTAAGCATGGCAGCAACGGCATTGATGATGTCACCCTGGCGCGCAGCCTGCCTGCTGGCACCATCGATCTGATTGTCGGCGGTCATTCGCATGACGCGGTCTGCATGGAAAAAGCGAACGTCAGCGTCAAAAATTATCAGCCCGGTCAGCCCTGCAAACCCGATCAGCAGAACGGGATCTGGATCATGCAGGCTGACAAGTGGGGTAAATATGTTGGTCGCGGCGACTTCACCTTCCGCAATGGTCAGGTGACGCTGGAGGCTTATCAGCTGGTGCCGGTTAACCTCAAACACAAGATAAAGAATGCGGATGGCAGCGAAACCTGGCTGACCTGGCAGGAAGAGATCCCGAAAAACACCGCCATGATGAAGCTGCTGATGCCGTTCCAGAAACGTGCAGAAGCAAAGTTAACCGTGAATGTCGGCAGCGCCGACGGCAACTTCAACGGTGAAAAAGAGCAGGTTCGCTTTAAGCAGACGAATCTTGGCCAGCTGATTCTTCACGCCCAGATGGCGCACATCAAAGCCGATTTTGCGGTGATGAGCGGTGGCGGAATCCGCACCTCGCTGAACGCGGGCAAGCTGAGCTGGCGTGATCTGCTGCAGGTTCAGCCGTTTGGCAACCAGGTGGTTTCGGTCAGCCTGACCGGCGCGGAGATCAAAAAATATCTGGATGTCGTCGCCAATATTCAGCCTGACTCAGGTGGCTACGCCCAGTTTGCCGGTATAAGCCTGACCACCGACGGTAAGCAGGTCAGCAACGTCAGCATTAACGGTAAGCCGCTGCAGGACACGCAGAGTTATCGCATGGCGACCAACAGCTTCAATGCGGCGGGTGGCGACGGTTATCCGCGTCTGGATAATCACGCCGGGTATGCCAACAGCGGAGCGGTCGATGCACAGGTACTGCGCGACTTTATCAGGGCGCATTCACCGGTGAAAGCCAGCGACTATGAGCCGAAAGGGCAGATTGTGCACCTGACCGATGAGCAGATTCGGGCGCGGGATGAAGCAGCGGAAAAAGCGCGGAAGCGTAATTATCCAAAAATGATTCTGGCGTGGATCTGGCCCTGGGGGAATGAAACAGCCCGTACGCATTGAGCTTAACGGGAGGCGCTTGCGCCTCCCGTTTTTCTTATGCCTGGCAGGAGTGACGTCTGATCCAGCGCTCGCGCAGTTTGTCCCACACCCAGTTGTAGGCCATGGTGTAGGGCAGGAAGAAGAGGAAAAAGGCCACTTCTACCAGCAACGCCTGCCACAGGGAGATATCCAGCATCCAGGCCGCAATCGGCAGGCCGATCAGGATAAACCCACCTTCAAATCCCAGCGCATGTAATACACGGACACCCGGCCCGCGTTTCTGGTCTGGCGGATAGAGCCTGTCAAATCCGCTGTTGTAAATCATATTCCATAGCATCGCGACCGTTGAGAGCATAATCGCCAGCGATCCCATCTGAAACAGCGGCTTATCCATCACCCATGCCGCCAGCGGCGAAACGGTCAGGATCGCCAGCGTTTCAAAACAGACAGCATGAAGAATACGTTCTTTAATTGAGCGGGTACGCATTGTTAATTCTCCTTGAATAATGCGGCGCATTTTCACACGTCAGAATGCTAAGATAAAATGAACACCTATCGAAAAAAGCGATGGTTCAGATGCGTTACTCCCCGGAATCCCTTGAGGCTTTTATGCAGACCGTGGCGAGCGGTTCTTTCTCTGCGGCTGCGCGCGCGCTGGGTAAAAGCCAGTCCACCATCAGCGCGGCGGTGGCAAATTTAGAAGACGATCTCGGCTTTGTGCTGTTTGATCGGGCCGGTCGTCAGCCGATTCTGACCGAGCAGGGACGCCGCGTTATTCCTCAGGTTCAGCAAATCCTCGCCGCCAGTGAGCGGCTGGATGCGCTGGCGATCCGTCTGTCGCAGGGCGTTGAACCCCGGCTCAGTTTTGCCATGTCAGACTTCTGGCAAACCGATCATCACGAAAATCTGCTCAGGCAATTTGATGCCCGCTATCCGGAGATAGAACTGGAAGTCATGATTGCCGAGGATGGCGATGTGCTGGATCTGCTGCAGGCCGGGCGAGTCCATCTGGGCGTGGTGCGGGCACAGCCCAATCTGCCGGTGGATATCGCGGTGGCACGACTGCAGGTTGAAGCGCAGATGGCGGTCTTTTTGCATCGCGATCATCCGCTGGCACAGCTTAGTACTGTTAGCGAAAGCGAGCTGGAAGAGGTTCGACATCTGCGGTTAAACACCTGGGTTGAGGCTTCTGAAACCGCGCCAATGGGACGCATCTGGTCGGCACCCAGCTATTTACTGCTGCTGGAGATGGCAGAGCAGGGGTTTGGCTGGACTGTTCTGCCGCGCTGGCTGGTGAAGCAGTTTGGACATGACGTCCTGAAAGAGCTGTCGATGCCGGGCTGGCCGCAGCATATCGCTGTTGAGGTGGTCTGGTCGCGACGCACGCCGCCCGGCCCGGCGGGTCGCTGGATGATCGATCAGCTTTGCGCCCAGCCACGGGTTTAGTCGTGGCGGGCGATATCCGCAAACGGCGCGTCGAGTAGCCGTGAAAGATCCTGCGGGGCCAGTTCGATATCCAGTCCACGCTTGCCGCCAGAGATAAACATGGCGTTAAACGCGCTGGCGGAGTGATCGATTACCGTAGGCAGACGCTTTTTCTGCCCCAGCGGACTGATGCCGCCCACCAGATAGCCGGTGACACGCTGTGCCAGTTGAGGATCGGCCATATCGGCTTTCTTTGCGCCCAGCGCTTTTGCCACCTTTTTAAGATCCAGCTGTGTCGAAACTGGCGTAATCGCCACCGCCAGCTGTTTCGCCTCGCCATTCAGCGCCACCAACAGCGTTTTATAAACCTGGCGGGCATCCAGATTAAGTTTACGAACAGCTTCGTCACCGAAATGGGTTTCGTTGCTGTCATGCTCATAGGGATGCAGGATGAAGCTGACTTTTTGTTTTTCCAGCAATTTTACGGCGGGCGTCATACGGGTTCCTTACTAAGAAAAATCTTATTACGCAGAATCATGGAAAAAGGTGGCGAAATTTTGTTCTTTGCGTAAAATTGGCCGCGCGCCATCAATTCGATTGCGGGCGATAACCAAAATCATAAACAAATTCCTCTTTTGACGGGCCGATAATATTATCGGCTCTCTTTTTTTCAGGGCCTCTTCAGCATCTCAGGCAGGTTATCTTCGCCGTAAAGATGCAGCGCACCGACCGCGACCACATAGTTTCCCGCGGCTAACCCCTGCAGTCTGTCACACCATTGCGCATTACGCTGACCGATCAACGTATCATTCAGCGCCTGACTGAAGGTGGCGGGCAGGGTGATTTCCGGCTGGCGTGGCGGCGTATCGAGCCACCAGCTCACCATCATCTGCAGCAGTCGTGCATTGGTGTGCCAGTGCAGCAGCGTATCCTGTAACAGCGCCATGCCGTCATCCGGCAGCGCAGTCAGCAGGGCAATCTGTGCCTCTGCACCTTCCAGTTCAATCACCGGTTTATTAAAGTCTTTCGCTGCCTGCAACAGCTGATAATCAATGCCGTAGTCAGGCCGCAATCCCAGCCGTTGCGCCTGCTGTGCCTGTAACATCAGCGCCACCTGCCAGGCGGGCAGGTTATCGAACAGGCTCAGGTTGAGACTCATTTCCTGACACAGTGCGGTGAGCGTTTGCAACGCGCTGCTCTCCAGCCGCGTTGCGAGCGCAGGACGGTCGCCACCATGATCAAAGGGTGAGCCACCCTGAGTAATGTCCGCTTCCACAATCAGCGCATCCGCCTGCTGCAATTGACGCAGCAGGCGAGCGGGCAACGGCTGCATGTCGCGTGTTCCCATGTGGATGCTGCCTACCAGATGCAGCTGACGATCGCCAATCCGGACATCCATCGCAGGCCAGCGGTAACTGGCGGGAAAAAGTTGGCTGATAAAGCCGCGCAGTGAGCGCCAGATGTTGCCTGTCATTCCCGGTCCTTTGCGATTTAAAACCCCATGCTAGCGACTTCAGAGAGTGAAAAACAGCGCTGAAACGGCGATTACTGGCGCGGCGGCCGGTAACGCAGCAGGCGGTTAGCATTGCTGACCACGGTAATGGATGACAGCGCCATCGCAGCACCGGCCACAATCGGGCTGAGCAGGGTGCCGGTCAGCGGATAGAGCACACCTGCGGCCACAGGAATGCCAATGCTGTTATAGATAAAGGCGCCAAACAGGTTCTGCCGGATATTGCGCAGAGTCGCGGAAGAGAGCGCTAACGCATCTGCCACACTGTTGAGGTCGGCGCGCATCAGCGTAATACCTGCGGTTTCTACCGCCACATCGCTGCCGCCCCCCATGGCAATGCCCACATCGGCCTGCGCCAGCGCGGGCGCGTCATTGATGCCGTCACCGACCATCGCAACGCGGCGGCCCTGCTGCTGTAACTGTTCAATGGCGGCCGCTTTGCCTTCCGGCAATACCCCGGCAATCACCTCATCAATACCGACCTCGGCAGCAATGGCACGCGCGGTATTGTCGTGATCGCCGGTCAGCATGATCAGGCGATAACCCTGCTGATGCAGCCGCTTCAGGGCTGCGCCGCTTTCCGGCCGAAGCTGATCGCGCAGCGCGATCAGGCCGGTTAGCTGACCCTGTTCAGCCAGTAATACCGGCGTTGCACCCTGTTGCGTCAGGCGCGCAATCTCTGCTTCCGCTGCGCGGCAATCGACGTCGTTCTCCTGCAACAGCGCGGCGTTACCCAGCAGTAGCGTTCTGCCATCCAGACTACCGCTGACCCCTTTGCCGCGTATTGTACGAAATTGCGCTAAAGGAGGCGGTTGAGTCAGTTTCGCTTCGGCGACAATCGCTTTCGCCAGCGGATGACCCGAGGCGAACTCCAGCGCGGCGGCGGTCGCTAACACGGATTCACGGCTGGCCTCACCCCAGACCAGTACCTCACTGACCTGCGGCTTACCGGCTGTGATGGTGCCGGTTTTATCAAACACCAGCGTGTCGATCTGGCTGGCGCGCTGCAGGGCATCGGCGTCGCGCACCAGCACGCCCAGCTCTGCGGCGCGGCCAACACCGGCAATAATCGACATCGGCGTCGCCAGGCCCAGTGCACAGGGGCAGGCGATAATCAGGACGGTTGTCGCAATCACCAGCATGTAGGCAATCTGAGGCTGCGGCCCGAACAGATACCACACCGCACCGCTGAGCAGCGCAATCAACACCACCACCGGGACAAAAACGGCGGAGATGCGATCGGCCAGACGGCCTACATCGGGTTTGCTGCTCTGCGCCTGACGTACCAGCCGGATAATGCGCGACAGGGTGGTGTGATTCCCGGTCGCCCGGGCGATAAATTCTACCGAGCCGTCCTGCACCAGCGTTCCGGCGAAGATCGCCGCACCCGGATCTTTGCTTTGCGGCACCGCTTCGCCGGTCAGCATCGCTTCATCAAACCAGGCTTCACCTGTGGCGATTTCACCATCGACCGGAACCCGATCGCCGGTGACCAGACGTAGCATCATGCCGGGCTGGACTTCGCTGACCGGGATCAGCCGGTCACCCTGTTGATCGACGAGCCGTGCCTGGGCAGGCGTCAGATCAAGCAGTCGCTCCAGCGCCTTAGACGATCGCTGACGCGCCCGCTGCTCCAGGGCATGCCCCAGATTGATCAATCCCAGGATCATCACGCTGGCTTCGAAATAGAGATGACGCGCCTGCGGCGGGAAAAAGTCGGGCCACAGCACCACGCTAAAGGAGTAGATCCCTGCCGCGCCTGTGCCGAGTGCCACCAGCGTATCCATGGTGGCACTGCCATTGCGTACACTGCGCCAGGCACTGCGATAAAAATGGCTGCCGGTTACGATCATGATCAGCAGAGTCACGATGCCCAGCGTCAGCCAGACGCCGTGGTTGTGGTCGGTGAGCATCATGTTGTCGCCCACCATGCCCCAGATCATCAGCGGCACGCCGAATGCTAAGGCGACGGCCGCCTGCCAGCTGAAACGCCGCATCGCGCTGCGGGCGCTGAGCTGTTGCTTTTCACGCCGCTCCTGTTCGTCATCCACTACCTGCGCGCCATAACCGGCGGCATCGACGGCTGCGACCAGCTGCTGCGGGTCAGCGTCGCCCAGCACCAGCGCACTGCGTTCGCCGAGATTGACGCGCGCCTGGCTGACGCCGGCGACCTGCTGCAGCGCTTTTTCCACCCGACTCACGCAGCTGGCGCAGGTCATGCCCTCAATCAGCAGCATATGGGTGGGCAATGTTTTTTCTGCCGGATGAGAAGCGGTCTCCGTTGTCAGCGCCTCCGGCGGCGGCTCTGATGCTGTCAACGGTTCAGACTTTGGGGAAGCGTCTGCGGTTTTCAGCGTCGCGTGGTAACCCGCCTGCTCCACGGTGGCGATCAGCGCGGCCGCATCAGCGTGACCGGAAACCTGTGCTTCCTGTTGGGTCACGTCTGCCTGGTCAACATCATCACGTTGTTCCAGTGCCTCTTTGACACGTTTGACACAGTGGCCGCAGGACAAGCCGTCCAGTGCCAGAGAAATAGTGTGTGACATACTCAACTCCTCGTGTAATCCCATTTGACCGAATGGTCATTTTCGATTCATGCTTAAGCATAAACCTTCCATCAAGGGGAAGGTCAAGGGGATGAAAATGAACATCAGCGATGTGGCAAAAAAGACCGGACTGACCAGCAAGGCGATTCGTTTTTACGAAGAGAAGGGGGTGGTGACGCCGCCGTTGCGCAGTGAAAATGGTTACCGTAGCTATAACGGACACCATCTTGAGGAGCTCAACCTGTTACGTCAGGCGCGACAGGTTGGCTTCACGCTGGATGAGTGTCGTGAGCTGGTGGCGCTGTTTAACAATCCGTCGCGCCACAGTGCCGATGTTAAAGCCCGCACCCTGCAGAAAGCTGATGAAATTGCGGCGCACATTGAAGAGCTTCACGCCATGCGCACTCGCCTGCTGGCGCTGGCGGACGCCTGTCCCGGCGATGACAGCGCCGAATGTCCCATCATCAACAACCTGGCAGGGTGCTGCGGTCAGCGTGGCTGAATACGCAGAGTGATCCCCTCGATGCCGACCACCACGACCGGCGTGCCCGCAGGCAGATCCTGATCCGCCTCTACCCGCCAGCTACTGTCCCCGATGCGTACGTGTCCGGTGCGATTATGCAGCGCGGTATCCAGCGTCAGCTGCAATCCGATCATCTGGTTGCCGCGCTGATTCAGGGCATTAGGTCTCTGACGCACTTCACGATAGCGCATCCAGCGGTACCACAAAAAGACGCAGACCAGCGTCATTGCGGCAAACAGGGAACCCTGCGCCGTCCAGCTCACCGGCACAAACCATTCAATGAGGCCGACGATGACCGCCGCCAGACCGCTCCAGAGCAGATAGCCGCTGGTGCCCAGCATCTCTGCGGCCAGCAGTAATCCACCCAGCGTCAGCCAGAACCAGTGCGGGTGAGCGATAATGTCGAACAGCATCAGCGTTTCGACTCTGGACGTGATTCCTTCAGCAGTTCACCGATGCCCGCGATTGAACCCAGCAGACTGCTTGCCTCAAGCGGCATCATCACCACTTTGCTGTTGTTGCCTTCACCGATTTTTTGCAGCGCATCAGTGTACTTCTGCGCCACGAAGTAATTGATAGCCTGAATATCACCCGCTGCGATCGCTTCCGAGACCATTTTTGTGGCGTTAGCTTCCGCTTCAGCCTGACGTTCACGCGCCTCTGCCTGCAGAAACGCCGAGGTCCGTTCACCTTCCGCTTTGAGGATCTGCGACTGCTTATCCCCTTCAGCCCGCAGGATAGCCGCCTGTCGCACCCCTTCGGCCGTCAGAATATCGGCGCGTTTGGTTCGCTCTGCTTTCATCTGCGCATTCATTGCACCGATCAACTCCTGCGGCGGACGTACGTCACGAATCTCGATACGGGTAATCTTGACGCCCCAAGGGTTGGTTGCTTCATCCACGATATGCAGCAGGCGGGTGTTGATGCTGTCGCGCTGTGACAGCATTTCGTCCAGCTCCATGCTGCCAAGCACGGTACGCATATTGGTCATGGTGAGGTTCAGAATCGCCTGCTCAAGATTGCTGACTTCATAGGCGGCACGCGCGGGATCAACGACCTGAATAAAGCAGACTGCGTCGATGGTGACGTTGGCGTTGTCTTTAGAGATGATCTCCTGCGAGGGAATATCCAGTACCTGTTCCATCATGTTGATCTTACGACCGACACGATCCATGAACGGCACCACCAGGCTTAATCCTGGCTGCAGGGTACGGGTATAACGGCCAAAGCGCTCAACCGTCCATTGAAAACCTTGTGGCACGATTTTAACGGTCGCCCAGACCGCCACCAGTGCCAGAATAATCAGGGCAGGAATTACAGTTATCATACAACCTCCGCATTGTCAGATTAACGGGCCGAGTCGCTTCGGCCCGGGGTGCTGCTGTTTAGTACAGCAGGGAATAGAGCTGGCGACGATAGCGCGCAGCCAGTGCATCGCCGGTACCCAGCGCCGCCAGAATCTCCTGCAGCATTTTACGCGCCTGGCCATCAGCGGCATTAAGATCGGATTTCAGGAAGCTGAACAGCAGTTCCAGTGCTTCTTCATTACGGCCCACCTGATGCAGCTGTAACGAAAGTTTAGCAGCCAGCCCGGCGTTAGTCGGGTCCGCTTCCAGCTCGGATTGCAGCTGCTGAATTTCGGGTGTATCCGCAGCCTGTTTCAGCAGATCGATCTGCGCCATCAGGCTCTGATAGCGGGTATCCTGATCCTGCAGGGGCACCACTTTCAGCACCGCTTCCGCTTCATCGCTGCGGTTAAGGGTAATCAGCACTTCCGCCAGCAGGAAACCGATCTCACTGGACTGGTTGCTCAGCTGCCATGCATCTTTTAACAGCGGCAGCGCCTCCAGCGGTTTATCTTCCTGCATCAGGGCCATCGCCTGCTGCGCTTTCAGCTCTTCTTCGCGCGGCAGCACTTTTTCCAGCAGGGCGCGAATCGCTTCTTCCGGCTGTGGACCCTGGAAGCCGTCAACCGGCTGACCATCCTGGAACAGGTAGACGGTTGGAATTGAACGCAGACCAAACTGCGACGCGACTCTTTGCTCTTTGTCGCAATCCAGCTTTGCGAGAATAAACTGACCCGCGTATTCCTGGGCAAGGCGCTCCAGCACCGGCGTCAGCTCCAGGCAGTGCTGGCTGCGCTCAGACCAGAAGTAGAACAGCACCGGCAGCTGCATCGACTGCTCAAGGGTCTGCTGCAGGTTAGATTCGTTGATGTCGATGATAGAAGCTTGTGGTGACATGGATAAGTCTCTTTGCAAAAAGTGTTCTAAGAATATGGGGCCAACTGGCACGGCTTCAAGCGCTATTGCACATGGCTTATTGATGGCTGCGCAAAATGCGATCCAGCATCCAGCCTGGCAGCAACCGTTTAAGCAGGCTCATCACGTGTGCGACAAGGGTCACCGGATAGCGTAAACGTGGATGTTTACTCTCGAGTGCATGACGAAGTTTAGGCAGAATGGCTTCCGGTGGCAGGGTAAAGCGTGCCGCGATGCCGGGGTTGCGCACCGGGTTATGCTGTTCGCCCTGCGACACATTGTCGGTAAAACGGGTCTCAATCGGACCTGGCTCGATCAGGCTGACCCGAATACCGCGGCTGCGCACTTCAAGCCGCAGCGCATCGCTCCAGGCTTCCAGCGCATATTTACTGGCGGCATAGGCACCCCGGCCTGGCGTGGAGATCAGTCCCAGCACCGAACTGGTGTTCACAATGCGGCCATCGCCGCTGGCCTGCAGCGCGGGTAACAGCCGCAGCGTCAACTGATGAACGCCAAAAAAGTTGCTGGAAAACTGCCGCTCCAGCTGCTGACGGGAGAGCGTGTGCAGCGGGCCATAAAGGCCAAATCCGGCGTTGTTGAACAGGGCGGCCAGACGGTTATCACAGAGCGCGATCACCGCATCCGCAGCCTGATCCACGCTCTGCGGATCGTCGAGATCGAGCTGCAGCCCGGTAAAGCCCAGCGTGTTCATGCGGGCGACATCGTCGGCTTTGCGGCAGGCTGCAATCACCCGGTAGCCCCGCGCCAGCAAATCCTGGGCGGCGACCAGGCCAATACCGCTGGAACAACCTGTAATCAGAACGGTTTTTTGCATAACTTCACGCTCCTTTGAATTCCATGTAATTTATTTAATAATTAGTCAGTTAAGTGCGATTGGTTAACGCTTTTATGCTGTGGGTTGACAGCTTGTGTTGTCTGCACCGGCTGGCAGAGCGGGTGGTAAACGGGGCAATATGCCCCGTAAAAAATGCCAGTTTTCAGATTTCACGTCTGAGCAGAAAGATCAGTGTACTTAGTTGACTGGTGGCAGTCCCATCTGTGTGATTTCAGCAGAATGGTTTTTGTTCAGATTAATTTGGCACTGGTCGATATATGACTGGTAGTCGTATGCGTCCTCGTCAAGCTCTGTCGCTACAGACAGGCAAAGTTGAGTCCGGTAATCCTTCCATTTTTTTTGCGCGTCCAGAAAGCGACGAGAGTAAACGTCTCCGGACGTCTCTTTACTCGACTCTTTTCCATTAAAAGGGCCGACATTATTGGATTTTATTCTCTTGACTGCATCCGCTATGAGCGCATCCAGCGCTTTATTGCTGTTGTCTTTTTTGGCTGACAGACAGTTATAGGCAGCTGGTATGTCTTGATTCTGTTTAAAGCAGGCGTCACGTTCTGGCCCTGATGATAATTCGGCCTGCGCCATAGACGGCGCAATAAAAGCGACCATTAGAATTAAGACTTTTTTCACTGTAGATACCTTATTCTGTTTCTGTGGTTTTCGTATGACATGTATGTGGGACTACTTTTGATATGAGCTATTAACGCGGCCTTACCTTCAATTGCGGCTTGAAACAGTGCTCTGGCATTGTGAACACCCTGATAGAAAATATCGGTTACGACATCTCGAATTTTAGGATCTAACTGCTCCCATGCCGGGGCTGAAGGTATGGATTGTGCTATTCGACGGTAAAGGTTAAGAGCTTCGTTCCGTTTAATCCTGTACGCAATTTCAAAAAGTCGGATTTGTTGAGTGTGGGTTATCTCGCCAACCAACGGGCCATAAACCTTAACAAACTGTTCTGCGTGCCGTCCTTTCAGGCCAGCAGCTTTAGAGCACAGAACGGCTTTATATTCTTCAATCCCAGCCTGCCTTAGTGTGGAGTAGATTTCACCGGCAGATCTGCTGCCCATATCATAGCCTCGACCAAGTGTGACCCCCGAAAAACTCGTGGGCGGCCATTGAAGAATGCGTGAAAAATTGGGATATCGGCGCTGTTTGAAGGGTTCCATGGCGGTTATATAGTCGGTGCCTTCGGCGTCAAAAGTAATTTGTCCTTCGCTGACTCGTAAGGGGCCAGTGGTATTAGAAGGCCGCCAGCCTGGTGTGGTTGCTTCACTTATTGCCCTGATAAACCATGTGTCTGTTGGCTGAACCAATCCACTCGGTGAGAGATTCAGCAACCGCTGATACCAGCGTATAGCCTCAGTGGTGGCTGTATCGCATTGTCCATTTGTTGGGAGCGTGCGACCAGTTGCGAACTGATAGCCAGCATCATTTATCATGCGTTGAATTGATTTAACTTCATCGGGATTATTGGTACCACTAGCGCCGACAGATGAAGTCAGGCGAAATACGCGAGGGCCATGAGAGCGGTGATAGGGCATATGTATTCCTTTACAGCTAAGATTCCATGCAAAAATATTAACCAGCTGGAGAGGGCAATACCAGCTTATATGCGACTGTTCAAAGGCTAATTTAAGACGCTTTAAAGTGAATTTTAAGAAACGGCAGAATTATCTTTTCGCAGTGATATTGTTGAGAGAATAAGCCTGGACCACTCAGGAGTGGCAAAGCGGTCGAAAATATCCGTCGCCACCTTGCCGTCATTGTGAGTAGAATTAATTTTAACTTCATGATTTGAAGTTGTTTTTAATGAATCAAAAGTGTTTTTGCATTTCTTTACTCTTTTGGTGCATCCAGGCGCGCTACGGCTGCTTAACTAAGGGGGCGAGTTCTTTCGCCATTAACCCGGCGATAAACGGCTGGGCATCAGGATTGGGATGAATACCATCCTGCTGCATCCACTCGGGTTTCAGATAGACCTGCTCCATGAAAAAGGGCACCAGAGGAATGTCATGCTGCTGCGCGAGTCCAGGATAGATGCCGCTGAACGCTTCGGTGTAACGGCGGCCATAGTTGGCGGGCAGGCGGATCTGCATCAGCAGCGGCTTTGCATTGGCAGCTTTGACATCGTCGATCACTTTACTCAGATTCTGCGCGATAGCGTCGGGCGGAAAACCGCGCAGACCATCATTACCGCCCAATTCGATTAACACCCATTGCGGCTGATGCTGTTTTAATAGCGCAGGCAGACGCGCCAGTCCCTGTGCGGCCGTATCACCGCTGATGCTGGCGTTGACCACTTTCGGTTTCTGCTGCCACTGCTTATCGAGCAGGCTGGGCCAGGCCGCAGTGGCCGACATGCGATAGCCCGCACTCAGGCTGTCGCCCAGCACCATCAGGGTATCTGCAGCAGCAAGACGTGACACCAGCAGAAGAATCAATAACAGGAAGGGATAATGCCAGCGGAAAACATTGTTGAAGTTCATCATCTTACTAAGTCCGTCGGTCAGGGAGAGCATCAGTTAACCATCCTTACCGGAGTTGAGTTGGTTGTCAAACCAGCCGAGACCATTGCGCTAATTGGTGAGTCCGGCTCCGGCAAGTCTACTCTGCTGGGAATTCTGGCCGGGCTTGACGATGGCAGCAGCGGCGAAGTTCATCTGCTGGGGCAGCCGCTGCACCAGATGAACGAAGAGCAGCGTGCGGCCCTGCGTGCCCGGCAGGTCGGCTTTGTGTTTCAGTCCTTTATGCTGGTGCCGACCCTGAATGCACAGGAAAACGTACAGCTTCCCTCACTGCTGCGCGGCGACAGCGACCGTCAGAGCCGCGAACAGGCCCGTGAACTTTTGACGCTGCTCGGGCTGGGCGAACGTCTTCATCATCTGCCCGCCCAGCTTTCAGGCGGCGAGCAGCAGCGGGTGGCGCTGGCTCGCGCCTTTAGTGGTCGTCCTGGCCTGCTGTTTGCCGATGAACCGACCGGCAATCTCGATCGCAAAACCGGTGACCGCATTGCCGATTTGCTGTTTTCCCTTAACCGCGACTTCGCCACCACGTTGATTCTGGTAACGCATGACGAGCAGCTGGCGGCGCGCTGCGATCGTCGCCTGCGGCTACGCGACGGTAAACTGTGGGAGGAGCAATGATCTGGCGCTGGTTCTGGCGCGAGTGGCGCTCGCCTTCGCTGTTGATTGTCTGGCTGGCCCTGACGCTGGCGGTGGCCTGCGTACTGGCGCTGGGGTCGATCAGCGATCGCATGGAAAAAGGGCTGAATCAACAGAGCCGTGATTTTATGGCCGGTGACCGCACGCTGCGCAGCACTGATGCTGCGCCAGAAGCCTGGCTGGAAAAGGCGAAGGAAACCGGCCTGACGGTCAGTCGTCAACTGACCTTTATGACCATGACCTTTGCCGACCAGTCCCCACAGCTCGCCTCAATCAAAGCGGTAGATGACCGTTACCCGATGTTTGGCACGCTGCAGACGCAACCGCCAGGCCTGCGGCCACAGGCGGGCACTGCGCTGGCGGCACCGCGTCTGATGGCGCTGCTGAATCTGAAAGTGGGTGACATGCTGGAAGTGGGGGATACTCAGCTGCGTATCAGCGGTGAGGTGATCCAGGAGCCGGATGGCGGCTTTAATCCGTTTGAGATGGCGCCGCGTCTGCTGATTAACCTGGCGGATGCCGCGAAAACCGGTGCGATTCAGCCTGGCAGCCGCATCACCTGGCGCTATAAATTCTCTGGTAATCCTGAGCAGCTGGCCAGCTATGATCGCTGGATTGAACCGCAGCTGAAGGCGGACCAGCGCTGGATCAGCGTGGAGAACGCCGAAGATGCGCTTGGACGTTCGATGCAGCGGGCGCAACAGTTCCTGCTGCTTTCGGCCTTGCTGACGCTGATGCTGGCGATTGCGGCTGTGGCGGTCGCCATGAGTCATTACTGCCGCAGCCGTTACGATCTGGTAGCGGTATTAAAAACCCTGGGGGCGACGCATGGCGCGTTGCAGCGATTGATCATCGGTCAGTGGCTGGCAGTGCTGCTGCTGGCGGCGATTGCCGGAGGCATTGTGGGGCAGGGCGTGGAAGCGATCCTGATGGCGATGCTGAAACCGGTGCTGCCCGCCAGCCTACCGGCGGCCAGCGTCTGGCCGTGGATCTGGGCGGTGGGGTCGCTATTTGTGATTTCGCTGCTGGTGGGGCTGCGCCCCTATCGTCTGCTACTGGCAACGCAGCCTCTGCGGGTGCTGCGGCGTGATGCCGTGGCAAATCTCTGGCCACTGAAGTTCTATATTCCGGTAATGATCGTGGTGGTGGTGGCGCTGTTAGCGCTGCTGGTCGGCGGCAGTAAAATGCTCTGGGCGCTGCTGGCGGGCGTGGTGGTGCTGGCGGGATTACTGGCGTTGCTCGGCTGGGGAACCCTGCTGCTGCTGCGTCGGCTGGTGGTGCGCAATCTGGCGTTGCGGCTGGCAATCAACCGGCTGTTACGCCAGCCCGGCATGACGCTGAGCCAGCTCGCGGCCTTTTCACTGTCGTTTATGTTGCTGGCGCTGCTGCTGGTGATGCGCGGCGATCTGCTGGATCGCTGGCAGCAGCAGTTACCGGCGGATAGCCCGAACTTCTTCCTGTTGAATATGACGGCAGATCAGGTGCCGCAGGTGCGTGATTTCCTGCAAGCACACCAGATCACCCCCGGAACCTTTTACCCGATTGCGCGGGTGCGACTCAGTGAACTCAATGGCAAACCGGCCGATCCGAAGCTGGATAATGCCCTGAACCGTGAGCTCAACCTGACGGAACTGGCCGATCGCCCGGATCACAATCCGCTGGTGGCAGGTAACTGGCCACCAAAAGCGGGTGAAGTGTCGATGGAAGTGGAACTGGCGGATCGGCTGGGGCTGAAGCTCGGCGATACCCTGACGTTCGACGGCGATACGCAGACGTTCAGCGCCCGTATCACCAGCCTGCGTAAAGTGGACTGGGAAAGCCTGAAACCGAACTTCTTCTTTATCTTCCCGCCGGGGGCGCTCGACAGCCAGCCGCAGACCTGGCTCACCAGCTTCCGCATGGAGGCGAAACCTGTTCTGCTGGCGCAGCTGAATCGTGCTTTTCCGGCACTGAGTCTGCTGGATATCGGCAGCATCATGCAGCAGATCGGTCAGGTACTGACGCAGGTCAGCCGGGCGCTGGAGATCATGGTGGTACTGGTCACTGCCTGCGGTGTGTTACTGCTGCTGGCGCAGATTCAGGTCGGGATGCGGCAACGCAGGCAGGAACTGGTAGTCTATCGCACGCTCGGTGCGGGCAAAAGACTGCTGCGCACCACGCTGTGGTGTGAGTTTGCGCTGCTCGGCGTGGTCTCCGGCGTGGCGGCCGCGATGGGGGCAGAAGCGGCGTTATGGGGATTA
The DNA here is from genome assembly GCF_900115075.1 of Candidatus Pantoea varia. Lineage (GTDB taxonomy): Bacteria > Pseudomonadota > Gammaproteobacteria > Enterobacterales > Enterobacteriaceae > Pantoea > Pantoea varia. Next base: position 2,105,919 of record NZ_FOVG01000001.1, on the reverse strand, counting down.
CAGACAAAGATTTTCGATTTCCCGTGGCAGCCTGACTGGACATTATGGCTGGCGTTGCCGTTGTGTGGCGCACTGCTGTTATCGCTATGTGGCGGCTGGCTGGGAATCCGGTTACTGAAAGGGAAGGCGCTGTTCAGGAAGTTTGATGCGGCGTAAGGGAGTGTAGGCATAAGGCGGCACTAAGCCCGCCTTTGACCTTCATCCAGATCGCACCCATCACCAGCAAGCGGGTAACGGGAAACGAAGAGCAAAGCGTCACGCGCCAGGGATGGCGCGTGCCGAGCTGGCAGGGATGCCGTTTTTGCGTCTTTGCGATCGTTTCCCGTTACCGGCGTCTCCCTCTGACTTAAAGGCGACTGCTCAATCGCTCTGAGCTGCCTGGTAAAGCCATCATCAGACTCAGGTGCGGGAAACTACAGCTTTTCAACCGCCCAGGCGATGCCGCTGGCGTACTCTTCCGGGAGCTGAGGCACCAGCGAATTCAGTGCCGCTTTGAGCCGTTCTGCATCGCTGTCGGTCAGATTCAGGTGGCCCACTTTACGACCCGGACGCACCTCTTTGTCATACCAGTGCAGGTGTACCAGCGGCTGCTGAAGCCAGTTAGCGTTAACCGCGGTTCCAATCAGATTGACCATTACCGACGGCGCAAACACCACCGGCTGCGATAATGGCAGGCCAAGAATGGCGCGCAGATGCAGCTCAAACTGGCTGATCGACGCACCGTTCTGCGTCCAGTGCCCACTGTTGTGGACGCGCGGAGCCAGCTCATTGATCAGCAATCCGGCTGGCGTAACGAAACACTCCATCGCCATTACGCCGACGTAGTTCAGTTCCTGCATGATAGCGCTCAGCATCGCTTCGGCCTGCTGCTGCTGTGCCTGATCCGCCTGCGGAAATGCCACGCTGGTGCGCAGAATGCCATCCTGATGCAGGTTATGCGTCAGCGGATAGAACACCACCTGGCCATCGTGACCGCGCGCGCCCACCAGTGACACTTCACCGGAAAAGTTGATGCCCTGCTCAACGATACATTCGCCGTAGCACGCCTCCGGCAGGGTGTGAGTCTCATCAGCACGCAGACGCCACTGACCCCGGCCGTCGTAACCGCCGGTGCGGCTTTTCACAATCGCCAGCTCGCCCAGTGATGCAAACACCGCTGGCCATTCGCTTTTGTCCGCCAGCAACTGCCACGGCGCGGTGGCCAGTCCCAGCTGATCCAGCAGCTGTTTCTGCGTCAGACGGTCGGCCAGACGTGGAAAAATATCACGGTTAACAAAGGCCCGATGGCTCGCCAGTTCGCGCGTCAGCACGGTCTCGGGCCAGCGTTCGATTTCGGCAGTGATCACGCTGTCGGCGATCGGCAGGGCAGCAGGATCGGCATCCAGACCGACCGGATAGACCGCGATGCCCAGCGGCTCACCCGCCTGGCGCAGCATACGACCTAACTGGCCGTTGCCCAGTACGCAAACCGGCTTCATGCATCCTCCCGCGGATCGGGATGGTTCAGCACCTCATCGGTCTGGCTCTGACGCCAGGTCGTCAGGCGTGACGCCAGCGCACCGTCATGCAGCGCCAGAATCTGTGCCGCCAGCAGTGCGGCATTGGCTGCACCCGCCTTGCCAATCGCCAGTGTCCCGACCGGAATACCGCGCGGCATTTGCACAATCGAATAGAGGCTATCGACGCCGCTCAGGGCAGCACTCTGTACCGGCACACCCAGCACCGGTACCAGGGTTTTGGCCGCCAGCATACCCGGCAGATGTGCCGCGCCACCTGCGCCAGCAATAATCACCTGGAAACCGTTACCGGCTGCCGTCTCGGCAAAGCTGAACAGTTTATCCGGGGTGCGGTGCGCAGAGACCACTTCAACATGAAAAGAGACGTCCAGGCTGGAGAGAATTTCAGCGGCGAACTGCATGGTGGCCCAGTCACTTCTGGAACCCATAACAATGGCGATGCGGGCCGGGGCGTTGGATGACATGCGGTCAACTCCTGTGAATAAACAAACAGACCTGGCCGGGCGGACAGGTTTTGAAGGGCACCGAGAATAGCATGAGAAGCACGCAAGGAAAACGGTTGCGTCGGACTGACGTCGGGGAGTTAACCGCAGATTAAAAGTCGAAATGGATGAGCTGAATGCCGCTGGCGTCGAGCTGAATCATGGAACCCCGGCTATGCCAGGCACCGAGCACCGCGCGTTGCGCTGTTTCACCCTGCAGGCTCAATGTATGAATTTCAGGACGATGGGTATGACCGTGGATCAGCAGCGGCACCTGCTGGCGCAGCATGGTGGCGACGACCGCTTCCTGGTTTACATCCATAATGGTCTGGGATTTGTGCTGGTTGGCCTGTTTACTGTCGGCGCGCATCCGGGCGGCAATGCGTTTGCGGATCCATAATGGCAGCGCCAGGAACAGTCGCTGGATCCAGGGATTATGCACTTTGGCACGAAAACGTAGATAACCCGCATCGTCCGTACAGAGCGTATCGCCGTGCATGATGAGCAGCCGATGGCCGTAGAGCGTCAGCACCTGCTCTTCCGGCAACAGCGTCATGCCGCAGGCCTGCGCAAAGCGTCGGCCAATCAGGAAATCGCGATTGCCATGAATGAAGTAAACCGGAACCGGGAGGGCGCGCAGGGCGCTGGCAATCTGCTGGTGCAGCGGATTGGGATCGTCATCGCCAATCCAGGCTTCAAACAGATCGCCGAGAATATAGAGCGCGTCGCAGTGGGGTGCTTCGCGCTGTAAAAAATGCAGAAAACCGGCGGTAATCGCCGGTTCTTCCTGACACAGATGCAGATCTGCGATAAACAGCGTGCGCGGCATTACTCGCTGACGGTCACTTTCTGGATAACGACGTCATCTTTTGGCACATCCTGGTGCATGCCGCTGCGGCCGGTAGAGACCGCTTTGATCTTCTCGACCACATCCATACCTTCAACCACTTCAGCGAACACGCAGTAGCCCCAGCCCTGAACGCTTTCGTCACGGAAGTTCAGGAAGTCGTTATCAGCGACGTTGATGAAGAACTGTGCGGTCGCAGAGTGCGGCGCAGAGGTACGTGCCATTGCCAGCGTACCTTTGGTGTTTTTCAGACCGTTGCTCGCTTCGTTCTGAATTTCGGCTTTGGTTTCTTTCTGCTTCATGCCCGGCTCGAAGCCGCCGCCCTGAATCATAAAGCCGTTGATTACGCGGTGAAAAATGGTGTTGTCGTAAAAACCTTCACGGCAGTAATCCAGGAAGTTCTGTACGGTTGCTGGCGCTTTATCATCGAAAGTTTTGATTACGATATCGCCATGGTTCGTCTGGAAAGTTACCATTTTTGTCGTCCTGTAAAGGTTGTCATCAGTTGCTGAGGTCGCGTTGTCGTTCGGCGTACCCCTTTTTGTCGACCGTTCTTATATCATAATTTCCAATGACGCGTCAGCAGCGCGGCGCAGTTGGCTTGCTTTGCGTCGCGCGAGCGATAAAAATACGGCACAATGTCTGGATACTTAAAAGTGCCAACCACACGCGAAAACGGAACCGTTCAATGCTTAAGATTTATAACACCCTGAGTCGACAGAAAGAGGAATTCAAACCCATTCATGCCGGTAAAATCGGTATGTATGTTTGCGGCATCACGGTGTATGACCTCTGTCACATTGGTCATGGGCGGACGTTCGTGGCGTTTGACGTGGTGGCGCGCTACCTGCGTTACCTCGGTTATCAGCTTAATTATGTGCGTAACATCACCGACATTGATGACAAAATCATCAAACGCGCCAACGAAAACGGCGAGAGCATCGAAACCCTGACCAACCGCATGATCGGCGAGATGCACAACGACTTCGCCGCGCTGGGGATTCTGCCGCCCGATGAGGAGCCGCGCGCGACCCGTCACATCGCCGAGATCATCGAGCTGGTGGAGACGCTGATCGCTCGCGGTCACGCTTATGTGGCGGATAATGGCGACGTGATGTTTGATGTGCTTAGCGACACCGATTACGGCGCACTGTCGCGTCAGGATCTGGAGCAGTTGCAGGCGGGAGCACGCGTTGAAGTCGCCGATGTGAAGCGCAACCCGATGGACTTCGTGCTGTGGAAGATGTCCAAGGCGGATGAGCCAGCCTGGTCATCGCCGTGGGGCAACGGTCGTCCCGGCTGGCACATCGAGTGCTCGGCGATGAACTGCAAACAGCTTGGCACCCATTTTGATATCCACGGCGGCGGTTCAGACCTGATGTTCCCGCACCATGAAAACGAAATCGCTCAGTCGAGCTGCGCCCATGACGGCCCTTACGTCAACTACTGGATGCACTCCGGCATGGTGATGGTTGACCGCGAGAAGATGTCCAAATCGCTCGGTAACTTCTTCACCGTGCGAGACGTGCTGCAACATTATGATGCGGAAACGGTGCGTTACTTCCTGATGTCCGGTCACTATCGCAGCCAGCTTAACTATGGCGAAGATAACCTGAATCAGGCGCGTGCGGCGCTTGAGCGTCTCTATACGGCGCTGCGTCACACCGACAGCAGCGTGAAAGCCCACGGCGGCGAAGCGTTTGAAGCGCGTTTCCGCAGCGCAATGGATGATGACTTCAACACTCCGGAGGCCTATTCAGTGCTGTTCGACATGGCGCGTGAAGTGAACCGCCTGAAAAGTGAAGATGGCGCTTCAGCGCACGGGCTGGCGTCGAAGCTGCGCGAGATGGCCAACGTGCTGGGCATCCTGCAGCAGGATCCTGAGCTGTTCCTGCAAAGCGGCGCGCAGGTCAATGACGAAGAGGTTGCCGAGATTGAGCACTGGGTGAAAGCCCGAGCCGATGCGCGCGCCGCCAAAGCCTGGGCAGAAGCGGATATCGCGCGCGACAAGCTTAACGCGCTGGGCGTCATCGTCGAGGATGGCCCGCAGGGTTCGAGCTGGCGTCGAAAATAAACCGGAGAGGGCGAGCAATCGCCCTTTTTTATTATGGCGATTGAACAGATTCAGATCCGTGGCTTCCGCTCGATACGTAACCTGACGCTGTCGCTGCAGCAGCTGAATGTGGTGAGCGGTCCCAACGGCTGCGGTAAATCCAACCTCTACAAAGCGGTGCGGCTGCTGCATGAGGCGGCCAGCGGTCGTCTGGCACTGGCACTGGCTGATGAAGGCGGCATTCAGAAAGCGATGTGGGCGGGCGGTTTACGCCGGGGCGATCGCCGACACGATCCAAAGCGGCTGGAGCTGGCGGTGGCAATGGATGACATGGATTACCAGCTGGAGATTGGTTTTCCCGAGCCGCTGGCGACCAGCCTGTTCAATCTGGATCCGCTGGTGAAACAGGAACGGCTTTGGCTCAGTGGTCAGCAGCGCCGTCCTTCCGCCTGCATTATGCAGCGCGAAAATCAGACCGCTTTTCTGCACAACGTTGAAGGTGAGCGCGTCGCCTATCCGGCGGTGCTGCATCCGGAGGAATCGCTATTTGGTCAGCTTGGCGAACCGCATCGTTATCCGGAGCTTTCGCAGCTGCGCGAACGTCTGCAGCAGTGGCGCTTTTACCATGAGTTCGCGGTCTGGCCTGGCTCACCGATACGTGCGCCGCAGATTGGCGTGCGTGCGCCAGTACTCGCTCACGACGGCAGCAATCTGGCGGCGGCCTGGGCGACCATTGTGGAGCGCGGTCATTCCGAACTGTTGTCTGAGGTAATGGAACAGGCGTTTCCCGACAGCCAGTTTGATGTCGACGTGCAGAATGGCCGCTTTCAGATGCTGATGTCGCGCCACGGCATTCTGCGTCCGCTGGAGAGCGCGGAGTTTTCTGATGGCACGCTGCGTTTTCTCTGTCTGGTTGTCGCACTGCTCAGCCCGCGTCCGCCTGCCTTTATGGCACTGAATGAGCCGGAAAACAGCCTGCATGAAGATCTGTTGCCTGCGCTGGCGCGCTTAATCGCCGAAGCCAGCGAGTTCAGTCAGCTCTGGATCACCAGCCATTCACCCCGGCTCGCGACACTGATTGCGCAGCACACGGCGGTGAATCATATTGCACTGGAGCAGCGGGAAGGGGAGACGTGCGTAAAGGGGGATGAGCGGGTGTAACAGCGTCCCTGCAGGGACGCCCGGAAATCACTCGACCACAGTAATGCGGAAACCGGCGAACTCCACGGTCTGACCGGCAACGATTTTGCAGCGCTTGCGGGTTTCTACTGCACCGTTGACCTTCACTTCACCCTCGGCAATCACGACTTTCGCCTGTGCGCCGCTCTGAACCCAGCCTTCCAGTTTCAGCAGGTCACACAGATCGACGTGCGGGAATTTACCCAGTGAAAAACTTGTCATTTAAACCACCTCTTTATCATGAAACTCTTCACACGCCTGCAGCGTGTTTTGAATCAGGGTTGCTACTGTCATCGGGCCAACACCGCCCGGCACCGGAGTAATGTAGGATGCGCGCTCTGAGGCGCTGTCAAAGTCCACGTCGCCCACGACTTTGCCGCTATCAAGACGGTTAATGCCCACGTCGATGACGATGGCACCCGGTTTGATCCAGTCACCCGGAATAAACCCCGGCTTACCTACTGCAACGACCAGCAGATCGGCATGCTCAACGTGATGGCGCAGATCTTTGGTAAAGCGATGGGTGACGGTCGTGGTACAGCCTGCCAGCAGTAGCTCCATGCTCATCGGACGACCGACAATGTTGGACGCGCCAACCACCACGGCATTCAGGCCGTAAGTGTCAATGTTGTAGCGCTCCAGCAGCGTCACGATACCGCGCGGTGTACAGGGGCGCAGGGTTGGCGCACGCTGACACAGGCGACCGACGTTATAAGGGTGGAAGCCATCGACATCTTTATCAGGCGTAATGCGCTCCAGCACCTTCACGTTATCAATGCCGGCTGGCAGCGGCAGTTGCACCAGGATGCCATCGATTTCATCGTCCTGATTGAGCTTATCGATCAGCTCCAGCAGCTCCGATTCGCGGGTCGTGGCAGGCAGGTCATAAGAGCGGGAGTGGAAGCCGACTTCTTCACAGGCGCGGCGTTTACTGGCCACATAGATCTGCGATGCCGGGTTTTCACCTACCAGAACCACTGCCAGACCGGGCGCACGTTTTCCGGCGGCCAGACGCTGCTTCACTTTTTCCGCAACCTCAACGCGCACCTGCTGCGCAATCGTTTTACCGTCAATAATTTTTGCTGCCATCAGAGAGGAAATCCACTGTGTTGTGTTGAATCGGGGAAGGGGGCTATTTTGTCAGAAGCGCGGCGCGCTGTCAGTCACAGTTTCAGCCACGTACGCGCTTTCCTGCTTTTTCGCCGCGACGAATGCCAGCCTGCATGCGTATGATATCGGCAGGACAATCCGGGGACGATGTAATGATTTGGATAATGCTTGCTACTCTGGCGGTGGTGTTTGTCGCTGGATTCCAGCTGCTCACCGCGGGCTCACGCCACGCCGCCCAGCGGCTCAGCAAACGGCTGCAGCTGCCACCGGTACAGGTGGAATCAATGATCTCTATGATGGGAAAAGAGGCGGCGAAAGAGTTTACCGACTATCTCAGCCACGATAATGAAACGCATCTGCTTAATGCCGCAGCGGTACTGCTGATCTGGCAGGTGTTGATTGTTGACGGCAGCGAGGAGAACAGCCAGCGCTGGCATGCGATTCTCAGTCGCGCCGGTTTTTCACCGGTTATCAGCCGCCAGCAGCTGCTGCTCGCGCTGGGCTTTCTGCGACAGCTGGAGCCAGACAGCCAGGAGCTGCACGCACTTCGTGAGCAATACAATGCGCGTTTCACATCACAAGGGATTGAGCTGGAAGGCGAATTCACCGGCAGCAGTAAACTCGTGTCGCTCAGTGAATGGCGCAAGCGTCACTGACGCCAATTGGTCATTCCCGCAGCACTTCGCTGCGGAGAAAGGGCAAAAACGTTGACGTGCCCGCTTCCCGACGTATAATCCGTGCCATCTCCATGCGCCCTTAGCTCAGTTGGATAGAGCACCGGCCTTCTAAGCCGTAGGTCACAGGTTCGAATCCTGTAGGGCGTACCAAATTCTTCATTCTGTTACCTTCTCCTGAAGTTTGTAATCCCTTGAAAAAAAATTATAATGAGCTCCACAATTAATCATTGTGCAGCATAACAAGGGCAAAGTGAGTGATAAAATAGCCCTTTACTTCATCATTTCTATCTTCATCATTTCTATCACAAACGATACAGAAACTGATGCATTGCATTTGCTGAGGCAATCCCTCTTAAACAGAACTGTATCCTTGCTTTGAATGATTTTTATACTGAGGAAATGCCAGCTTAAGTTGCCCATGATCCACCAACTGCTTCAGATATTGCTGGCGCAGCGCATTAGGGTTACGGTTCAGGATTTCTCCTAGCGCAGATACTGAAATAAAATGTCCCTGGCATACTGTCAGGATCACTGTATTCATCAGATCCTTGTTCCTTAGTCGCAGCTTTTTACGCGGGACTGACGCTTGTGCATACAAATTATTACGGAACGCTTGTGTCAGATTTTCTACAGAGTCTATGTAGGGTAAGTCAATAAAGCGGTTTAATATGCGTCCATGTTCGTCCCTTATAACGTATTGATGACCATCTTCCAGACCAGACTCGTTCATTGCTGAGTCATCTGGCGCAATGTCACTCTGTATCAGGCCATCATCGATATGTGTGGAGCCCTGTTCGCTATGTGTGGAGCTCTCACCATAATGTGTGGAGCTGCTTAACACATTAACCACGCCCTGTGAGAAGACTTCCTCGGGTGTCATCACTGATACGCCAGGCAGTGTGTAATGTTTGCTCTTCTGCTCCCCAGCTGACGCGAGGAAACCTTTACTTTCCAGTCGGGGGAGTGTCAGAGTGACTTCCCGTGGATGTTTAGTGGTTAGCTGACATGCACGTTCATGATTTACCCAGCCTTCAATGGCTGCTGTTGCAATAATGACCTGTTCAAAGTCGTCAAGCACGTTGAACCGTTCACCAAATTGTTGGTGTAACGCGTCAAGGATGTGCTGAGGAATAAGACTTGCAGTTGACAGCTCGAGCAGCGTCTGCGCTGGTATTGGTTTTTCCCATAACTTTGGTGTTCTCCAGTTAGCCGACGTCCAGCCACTGAATATTTTAGGCATTCCTGAACCGGCTTTCTCGCCCAGCCCAATAAGCAGAAACATCTGGTGCAGAAGGCGATTACGACAGTCGCTTGTGCCGCCTGCTACCACATCTTCTAAAGGCAGACGCATAAGCCCTGGGTTCCGGAAACCGAACATATCGGGTCGTTTAACAATGAGAATAGAAACCCGATCTGAGTAATCAGCGTGCACCAGCGTATTAACCAACGCTTCGCGCAACGCGATGTGGACAGGCGTATCGGTTTTACGCTGCCCTTCCTCAAGGGTAAAAGGGACTTTGAGATCGGAAACCAGCCTCTGATAAACTTTGCGGTAAAAATCAAAGAGGTTGCCTGACCATGTGCCGTCAGGCGTTATCCTGTCAACCCAGCGCAGTTCCGTTTTGGCCTCAGGACGCTCCTGATAATCCACCATATAGTTAGGTAAAGCAGCCGTAATGGCCTCCCACTTACCAAACATCAGAATTCCTGCAAGTGTTATGCCCTGCTTTCCCGTTTCACGGTCTTTCCTCCACCCACCAACCATCTTGAGCAACTCAAAAGGTTCACAGGCTAGATAGGGATGCTGGGGATTATTCAAAGAAAGTAAGTTGCGGTAAACTTTCAGGCTGTCAAGATCGATGTCTTCGTCGAAACCATAATGCTCAGAGAGGACTTCATTGTCGCGACTGTCGTGGATTTGCTCAGCAAGCATGCGCTTAACCGCCATATCATCACAGACGCGATCCCCTTCATGAAGCCGCTGGTAGGTGTTACCAAAAGGGGATTTTTTTAAGTGAACAGGCTTTTGTTTTCGCATGGCGGGAGAGATGTGTACTGCTAACACCTCTTTACCCTGTAAGCTCACCAACTGCACATCTTTTTCGGATCGAATAACATTGGCACTGACCCGATCGCGATCATTCAGTTGATTGAATAAATCAGTTTTAATCTTTTGGGAATCAACTACACCGACGGCCGTGAAATCACCATCCTGTTCCTTGACGCCCAGGATGACCCAGCCACCTCTTCCATTTGCCATTGCAGAATAAGTCGGCCAGAAATCCTTTGGTAACTCACCTTTACCGTCTTTGCCACCAGCCAACTTAAACTCGACCTGCTCTGATTCAATGAGAGTCTGCAGATCAATGATATCCTGTATTTGCAAAAACATATCTATTCCTCATCCCCGAAAAACGGATTAACTTAACATACTTTAATCACCCGCTTTTTATCACCGCCAGTAAAATGCAGCGGATCCTCACTGCCGGGGTATTCAGGAAAGACTCACGAAGAACTTTTGTGATGATCATTTTGCCAAATGGTATTCAGTAAGAAGCTGCCATGCACGAGAGGAGATATGAACGGAAGTCATTATCATTGATCATTTGAAAGCCAGGGGTATCGTCAACTCGTTCCATTTTAGTCAACAGGCTGAACTTCAACATTACTCAATTAAAGTGGGATACAGGCTTATTGCTGCATAGAAATCAGCACCAACATTGGTCGTTCCGCTTTTTCGGCTAAGGCCTGATTTGTGTCGCTCAGCTCTCTTATCGGTCCCCATTCATTGACTTGAAGGAGAGTAAAACCTGCCTTCATTAGGGCATTCCGCAGTGTGCTTAAGCAGAAAGTCGATTAACGTTTTCACTCTTTTCGTTTTACCCGCGCTTTTAGGATAATAGAGATAAACCGGCGGATAAGTTTTCCAGTAAGGCTCCATCACTGGAATAAATGCCGCTTTATCCGGCTGTAAATTATGAACCGGTTCAAACAGTCGCCCGATACCCAGCCCGTTGCGAATGCCATCAGCCATCACCTCAATATCATTACTCATCAACTGACCCGGCATCTCCACGGCCAGTTGTTCGCCATTAACATCCAGAATCAGCGGCAGAATACGATTATTGGTGATAAACCGGTAACCGATAAGCCGGTGCTCATGCAGGTCAGACGGCGTCTCAGGTGTGCCGAATGCGTCCAGATAGGCAGAAGAGGCATACAAACCTTCGCGAAACGGCTTCATCAGCGGGCGCGCCACCACGCCACCTTCCAGAATGTCACCAAACCGGATCCCCAGATCAAAGCGTTCATCAATGATGTTCACGGTGCCATCGTATACCGAAATTTCCAGCTGAATACCGGGATATTGCTGGCAGAAAGCCGCCATCGCAGGTTTCAGCACCAGCAGATAGGCAAAGCGCGAAAGGGTGATTCTGACCAGACCTGACGGTTCCTGATTCTGGTCGCGGATGCTTTCCAGTGATTTTTCCAGCGAGGTTACCGCTGCCGAGGTTTGTTCCAGCAGCTGCTGTCCGGCATCGGTCAGCTCAATCCGTCGCGTGGTTCGCACAAATAGCGGATGACCAATGTGCGCTTCCAGCAGTTTTAGCGCCTTACTGACAGAGGGCGGCGTAATCTCCAGTTTGCGCGCAGCCGATGAGATATTCCCTTCACGGGCAATACTCTGAAAGATGCGTATCTGGTTATAGATGGCGTTGTTCACGGGATCATCCTGACACAATCGGGTTATTCATTATTAGCCACAGGCTAAATATCTTTGAGTTAATAGTGGCCTAATCTTCACTAAATCGCGAGCATATACTCCTTATCAGCTCCCCCCTTGACGTAATCTCAGGAGATTGATATGCGAATTATGTGTCTGGATAAACCCGCTCCCGATGCCACGCTGGAAAAGTATGCACCTCATCTGGCTGCCGAGGCTTTCCATGCCTGGAGTCTGTATAAATCCGGTGCGCTACGCGATATTTATTACCGGCAGGATCGACCCGGCGTCGCGATTTTCCTTGAATGCGACTCGGTGGAACAGGCCCAAAGCCTGCTGGCTGACTTTCCGCTGGCAAAAGCGGGTCTACTGAGTTTTGACTGCATCCCGCTAGGTTCTTTCACCAACTGGGAAAGCCTGTTCGCTGCAGAATATAAGTCTCAGCAGGAGGGCTCGGCTCAATGAGCAACCGCAAACCGGTGCTGTGCGTAGTCACCAGCCATCCAATAAAAGGCGCGTCCGGTGTGCCAACCGGTTTTTTCCTTGCCGAACTGACCCATCCGCTGAACGTGCTTGAAGATGCGGGTATCGCCACTGTTATCGCCAGCGTTCGGGGCGGCCAGCCGCCGGTCGATGGCTTTGATCTCAGCGATCCTGTTAATGCCGGGTTCTGGAACGAGACAGACTTCCAGCATCGTCTTGCTACCACCCCCGCTCTCTCTGCGCTGAACGGAGGGGATTACGCTGCCGTCTTTTTTGCCGGCGGGCATGGCACGATGTGGGACTACTGCGAAAACCCCGATGTCCAGCGCATCATCCGTGAGGTCTATGAAAGCGGCGGGATCGTCTCAGCCGTCTGCCATGGCCCGGCTGCGCTGGTTGACGTCAGGCTTAGCAACGGCGAATACCTGGTAAAAGGAAAAAATCTCGCGGCTTTTACGAATAAAGAAGAAGAGGAAGTCCAGGCAACGGCGGTGGTGCCATTTTTACTGGAATCTGCACTGCGGGATCATGGTGCGCATCATCACGAAGCGTCAAACTGGTCTGAAAATGTGGTGACGGACGGACGGCTGATCACGGGTCAGAATCCGGCCTCGGCGCACGGGGTTGGGCTGGCGCTGGTAAACGCGCTTAAATCCGCTGTCTGATTGCAGCCGCAATCATCCCTGTAACCTGCCGGACGAAAACGTTCTCCGGCTTATTCCGGAAGTAAAAAATGAAAATATTCCCGAAAATTGCGCTGGGTACATGGTCCTGGGGCGCAGGTTTTGCCGGTGCAGATACCGTCTTTGGCAACCACCTTACCGATGAGCAACGGGAGGCGGTGTTCAGTGAGGCGATGACCCGAGGACTCAATCTGTGGGACACCGCCGCCGTCTATGGCATGGGCAGTTCTGAAACGGCACTGGGCAAACTCATTCGTCACTATCCACGTGAAGCGCTGATCGTCTCCACCAAGTTTACGCCGCAGATAGCCGACCCGCAGGCGTCGCAGCCGGTAAGCGCTATGCTGGAGGCGAGTCTGGAGCGGCTGGGTGTTGAAGCGATAGATATCTACTGGATCCACAATCCATCCGACGTGGAGAAATGGACGCCAGCCCTGATCCCGCTGTTACAAAGCGGCAAAGTGAAACAGGTGGGCGTCTCCAACCACAGCCTGTCACAAATCCGGCGTGCCAATGAAATCCTCAATCCGGCGGGTTTTGCGGTGAATGCCGTACAGAATCACTACAGTCTGCTTTACCGTGCATCGGAAGAGGCTGGCATCCTCGACTACTGCCATCAAAACAACATTAGCTTTTTTGCTTATATGGTGCTGGAGCAGGGCGCGCTGAGCGGCCGCTATAACCCACAAAATCCTATGCCGTCCGGCAGTGGTCGCGCTGAAACCTACAACAGAGTTCTGCCGCAGCTTGAAACATTAACCGGCGCAATGAAAACAATCGGCGAAAGCAGAAACGTCAGCGTCGCGCAGGTGGCTATCGCCTGGGCTATTGCAAAAGGCACGCTGCCGATTATTGGCGCGACCAAAGTCCATCATGTGCAGGATGCAGCCGGTGCCATCGATATCGTGCTCAGTGCAGATGAGATGGCCCTGCTGGAACGCCTGGCTATAGAAGCGGGTGTGGATACGCGCGGCGCATGGGAACAGCCGATGAGCCAGTAATCTCCGCCGTGGAGAACCTCATTTCAGTGAAGAGGGGCCATGCTGTTCTGCTGGTCGATTTTCACTGTGTTTTACATCACTTACAGAGCAGAAAAACAGATGACAACGAATAAAACATGGCTGGTCACGGGGGCATCAAGAGGTCTTGGACTGGTGCTGGTAAAACAACTGCTTGCCGCGGGATATAACGTGGCTGCGACCACGCGTAACCGGGCAAGCCTGATACGCGATGTCGGCCCTGAAAATGCGAATTTCCTGCCTGTCACCATGGATCTGAACAGTGAGGAGAGCGTTAACACCGCCGTTGCTGGCACGCTGGCCCATTTTGGCGCGATTGACGTTGTGGTGAACAACGCCGGATTTGGTCAGACCGGCACGCTGGAAGAACTCAGTGATGCGGAAGCGCGTCGGAACTTTGACGTTAACGTCTTCGGTATGCTGAACGTGATCCGTGCTGTGATGCCGCATCTTCGCACCCGAAACAGCGGGCACATCATTAATATCTCTTCAATGGCCGGTATCCAGGGTTACATCCCCGGCTGGGGGGTTTACTGCGGCGCTAAGTTCGCCGTTGCCGGGCTGACGGAAGCTCTGGCCGCTGAAGTCAAAGAATTTGGCATCAACGTCTCGCTGGTTTATCCAGGCCATATGCGCACCAGTTTCCTTGCGGAAGGTTCGGTTATGCTGCCATCTCATCCGGTTGCTGCTTACGCCAGTGTGCGTAAAAACGAAGAGATGGCGAAGCAGCAGATGGATGGAACGCAGATGGGCGACCCTGAAAAAGCAGCGGCGCTGTTGATCAAAATCAGCCAGCTTACGTCGCCTCCGCTGCACTATTTTATGGGTGAAGATGTCTGGCAGGCGGCGCAGCAAAAAATTGAGACGCTGCGTGAAGCGCTGGCGGCAGGAAAGGCGGATGCTTTATCGATTGGATTTGATTAAACGGTGCCGGACGGCAAAAAATACCCAGCGTCGTGATGGCATCGACAACGCCTGGCTATCTGTTAAAAAAATAAATGATTAAAAACTGAAAATGAAAAATATATTAATTATTTCAGGTCATCCTGACCTGAGCCATTCGGTCGGTAACGCTACCATTCTCAATGAAGTCGCTTTTGCACTGCCTGATGCTGAAATCCGTCGTCTGGATGCACTTTATCCGGACAACAACATCAATGTCAGTGCCGAACAGGATGCGCTGCTGAAGGCAGATATTATCGTCTGGCAATTTCCTTTCTCATGGTATTCGCTGCCAGGACTCATGAAGTTATGGCTGGATGAAGTATTTATTCATGGGTTTGCGCACGGATCAACGGCCAGACTTGGCGGTAAAAAACTGATCCTCTCTTTCACCACTGGCGCACCGCAGGCGTTGTACGCGGCAGATGGCGTCTTTGGTCATCAGCTGGAGGATTATCTTATTCAGTTTGAAACCACCGCCCGACTCTGCAGTCTGGAGATGCAGAAACCGGTTTATACCTGTGGGATTAGCTATGCCGGTCGTAATGAAAATATTATCACGCAGCAAATTGCTGCAGCAAAGCAACACGCGTCGCGATTAATTGCTCAGCTCAATGCGGAACTCACGACGGCTTAATAGCCAGATGAAACAGAAATCGCGCCGGTTAATACACCGAATACATCGTAAATCACCTCATCCGATAATTAAGGCAGACCGTGAACAATATTACCGCTCTGACTCTGACTCTGCTGATGGCCGGCCCGGTATCGGCAGCTGCTTTAACAGAACCCACAAACCGTGTCATTAATCTGCATGAAATGGAAATTAAGCCAGGGAAAAACGGACAGTACGATGAAGTTGCCAGAGATAATATTACCCGTTCGCTGGCAGAGCAACCTGGTACGCTGGCGATGTATTCACTGAAGCATAAAGAGAATGCTGATCAGGCTTTTATGATTGAAATGTATGCGAGTGAAGAGGCTTACCAGCAACATCTCCGTTCTGAGCCGTACCGGTCTTTTATTTCGCGCGCACCTGATCTTATCGGCCAGAAAAAGAGCACCCTGCTGGTGCCGCAGTTTCTGGGTGATAAACCCTTCGTACAAAATAAAGAAACTATCAATAACCTGGTGATTGTTGACGTGAAACCGGCCGTTCAGCAGGCATTCCGCGATATTGTGCTGCCTGAAATGGCGGAATCACTGAAGGTGGAACCGGGCGTTCTGGCGATGTATGCCGCGACCGATGCAAAAAACAAATATCGCTGGTTCTTCTATGAAATCTACGCCAGTGACGCCGCCTACCAGCAGCACCGCGAAACGCCCCATTTTCGCGACTATATCCGGCTGACAGCTGAGATGACCGACCGCAAAGAGGCGATCCCCGTGATGCCAGCTCTGCTGAAAAACCGCGGCGCTCTTAATTCTTTTGTTAACTGACTTTTACCAGGGAGCTGATCAGAGGATGAAAAAAGTGATTGCTGCTGCCGCGATCTCCATGATGCTGGCCGACCTGGCCGCTGCTGAACCTAAAAGAGGTGACACTATGTTGAACGTTAATCCATCCAGCCTTTCGGTTGCCGACATTGAGTCCGTCTCTCCCGCTCTGGCTCGTTTCGGACGTGAAGCGATAACCGACGATCTCTGGAAACGCGACGCACTTTCGAACCGTGACCGCAGTATCGTTACGCTTGCTATTCTCATCGCCCGCAACCAGCCTGCTGAGTTACAACATTACGCCGGTGTGGCGCTCGATAGTGGAGTGACGCCTGCTGAAGTCTCCGAAATTATCACTCACCTGGCGTTCTATTCCGGCTGGCCCAATGCGATGTCCGCAATTGCGGTGACCAAAAATGTGTTTCAGGCGCGAGGCATTGGTGCCGATCAACTGGCCGAAGCCTCTCCGGTACTGCTGCCACTGAATCAGGCAGCCGAAGAGCAGCGTTCTGCGACGGTGGAGAAAAATGTGGGCCCGATCTCGCCCGGGCTGGTCAGATTTACCGCCGATCCGCTGTTTCTCAATCTGTGGCAGCGGCCAGCGCTACACCCTCGTGACAGAAGTCTGGTGACGGTCAGCGCGCTGATTGCTTCAGGACAAAGTGCGCAAATTAGCTACCATCTCAACCGGGCGATGGACAACGGATTGACGGCTGAAGAAGCGGGCGAGATTATCACTCAGGCGGCGTTCTATGCTGGCTGGCCAAATGCCTTTTCCGCGGTTCCGGTGGTGGGTGAAGTGCTGCGGGATCGCGCCGCAAAACAGCAATAATTTGCAGCGGGTGAGGGACTCAGGTTTTATTTCACCCGCCGCAATGCCATGATGACCGCTTCAAAACCCCCACTCACGACCCTCCGCCACCGGGCATAAGAACAGGGAGTATCCCGTCATGGAAAGTAAAAATCTTATTGATATTGCTGAGGCATTTCCTCAGTTAGCCATCGATCTGAAATATGCCACCGCCGATAACCTGACCGGCCAGCCGATCTATCGCGATGCGCGTTGCCTGCTGCACGTTGATGCGGCGAAAGCGCTGGCAAAATGTATCAATATCGCCGGTGTGGCGGGCTATAAGCTGCTGATCCTCGACGCCTACCGGCCACCCGAAGCGCAGGCAATTCTGTGGCAGGCCTGCCCGGATCCCGACTATGTTGTGCCGCTTTCGCGCGGATCAAACCACAGCCGCGGCACGGCGGTAGACGTTACGCTGATCGATGAGCGTGGCGAGATTCTGGATATGGGTACCGGCTTCGATGAGATGAGTGAGCACTCCCATCCTTATCATCCTGATGTGGCGGTTCAGGCGCAGCGCAACCGGCTGATGCTCAATGCCATCATGCTGGGTGGCGGCTTTACCGGTATTGCAACCGAGTGGTGGCATTTTGAATTGCCTGGCTCAGAGAGCTACCTGATAATTGACGGTGTGTTCGGCTGTTATTCCGCACCGCTGGCTGAAAATATCAATCTGTAACGGTATCCGGCGGGCTGAATCAGAGCAGTCATTATTCAACTCTGTTATGGCTAAGACGTTTCAAACAGTGTGAAATATAAAACAGTAATAAATAAATGAAGGAAGGGCAGGGCAGTACGAGGAAATTACATCGCGGAATAAATGAAATAAGCCGTGGCGGGCGCCACGGCTAACGCTTTATGCAGACTGCCACTCACTTTCTACATCCGCTTTGGCTTTAGAGAGGATGACTTTATTATCGTCAACTTCTTTCACCCAGCTGAATGGAATAATGTGGTGTTTGCCGCCTGCTTCAGGATCGCTTTTCGCCAGCTTAATTTTGTCGTCGCCTTCAAAATGGTCGACAACACCGACATGTTCGCCATTCACATCAACAACCTGCGCGTGATCCAGAATTTCTGATTTATCTACCATGGTGGCTTAATCCTTATATTTGATGAGTTCAGTTGCCCTCAGACAGAACAAGCCTGGTTGTTAAACGTGGTTTTCGCCAGGCAATTAACAAAATGAAATAGTTAAGTGAGCTGGCCCTGGTGAATATTATTTATTTCCCAAAGGAGAATAAAATGAAAATAAGCGAAGCCGCAAAAAGGCTGAATTGTCTGTTATATCTGGCCTGACAGCCTCTTTGCCTGGCACGCCGGCATTATCAGATTTACCGCGAAGTCAGTCGTTCGTTCATCAATGAGCGCTATGATAATCAGGTCAATCGCCGTGCAGAAGACCCGTCTGAACGCGAGCGGTTTAACTTACAGTAAGGAGTCCCTATGACAGCAGTCAGTTCACTGACCACCGAAGGCGGCGTCTGGATTAATCAGCCGCCGGTACACAGTCTGGATGGCGACACGCTGCAGTTCGAAACCGCGCTGAACAGTGATTTCTGGCAGCGCACCTGGTACGGCTTCGAACGGCACAGCGGCCACGCCTTTGGCTTCTGGGTGGAAAATGATTTTACCGTTCAGGTGCAGGTGAGGGCGGACTTCAGTCAGCTCTACGATCAGGCCGGGCTGTTTATTCAGGATAGCGAAACACACTGGGTTAAGGCGGGGATCGAGTTTAACGATGATCAGCCAGCCATCGGTTGCGTGGTGACGCGTGAATTTTCGGACTGGTCTACCGGCGTGTTTCCCGGCGATGCGCGTCAGTTCTGGATGCGCGCCACGCTGCAAAATGCGGCGCTGAGGATCCAGTACTCCACAGACGGGGTGACCTGGCCGCTATTGCGGCTCTGCCCGTGGCCGGGTCAGGGACGGCGTTTTGTCGGGGTGATGGGCTGCTCGCCTGAACGCGAAGGGCTGGCAATTCGTTTTAGCGACTTCACGCTGGGTTCGCCTTTCGGCAAAGCACTGCACGATCTCTCCTGACCCAGGCGGCGCATTGCATATCGTCGCAGAATCGGCTTAATTGTCAGGTCAGAATTTGCGGTGACGCGTCGCCCGTGTAAGACGACGCCTTTACAGGGAAAGCTATGCGTTGCCCCACTTCGTTTACCCCGCTGCTGGTCACGCTTTGCTGTGCCGGATGGGTGCAGCAGGCCGCAGCCGATACCGTCTGGCTGAATAATGGCGATCGGCTGACGGGCACGATTCGTTATCTCAGCGACGGCAAGCTGGGGATAGAGACACAATATGCCGGGACCGTCACGCTGGACTGGAATGCGGTCAGCACGCTCGCCAGCGAGAATCCGGTGAACGTCGAAAACAAAAAGACCGGTGAGCATTATCAGGTGCGGCTCAGCTCGTCCGACCCCGGTTATGTGTGGGTAGAACGCAATGAGCAGGAGCAGCAGGTCTCGCTGCGACGTATTGACGAGTTTATGAAAGCCAAAGTCCGCACCGATCAGCTCGCCTGGACCGGCAACATCGATGCGGGTGTGAAAGTCAAAAAAGCTTCGACCAAAACCGACGACTACAGCTTCGCGCTTAACACCAAGCTCAACCAGGGAAAATGGCGGCACGACATCGGCGCGACCTACAATCGCGAGCAGGAAAATGAGAGCGTCAACACCGATAACTACAGTCTGCGCTACGCCTTTGACTATCTGGTCAGAGAGCAGTTTTTCTGGCAGACCCGCGCAACCTACAAGCGCGACTGGGTAGAGAATCTGTCGCGGCAGGCACTGATCGGCACCGGCCCGGGTTATCAGCTGTGGGACACCGAACTCAGTACGTTTTCACTCTCGCTGCTGGGCGGTGCCTTTGAGTATGGCTACAGCGATGACAGGGAAGAGCGGCACTTTGGCGGCTCATTGCGATGGAACTATCAACGCTATCTGCTGGGCAAATCGGTCATGCTTTACAGCAACGGCGATATCGGCCATTCGCTGGATGATGATGGCGTATTTATGTTGGATGCTGAAGTCGGGATGCGTTACAGCCTGACCTCCTGGTCAACTCTGCATATTGGCTATCATCGCAATCTGGTCAGCGGCATACCCGATACTCTGAATGAAGGAATCTTCTCCACCGGACTGGGCCTGAAGTGGTAATCCGCTGATTGCGCAACGTCGCAGCAAATCCTTACTGTTTTTATCCGGTTACAGGCCCGGCATTCGCTAAGCTCTTTGTACTGTCACAACAGGAATGCAGAAGATGATCGTAAGCAGCATGGTGTATCGTCCAGGATGCGCGGGCGAAGAGGTCCAGGTCGATGATATCAGTGAAGTGATTAAGGAGCCGGAGGCGTTTATCTGGCTCGGGCTGTGGCAGCCAGACGCTGAGTTTATGGCAAAGATTAAAGAGGAGTTCGGCCTGCACGAACTGGCGGTTGAGGATGCGCTTAATGCCCATCAGCGACCTAAAATCGAACACTATGGCGACTCGCTGTTTATCGTGGTGAAGACGGTTTGCGCGAAGGATGACACCTGCGAGCTGGGCGAATCCCATTTCTTTGTCGGAAAAAAATTCCTGATCAGCATCCGTCACGGCGCATCTGAAAGTTATACGCCGGTGCGGCAGCGTGCGTCTGAAAACCCGGCGTTGCTGAAGTTTGGCCCTGCCTATCCGCTCTACTGCCTGCTCGATTTTGTGGTGGATCGCTATGCCCAGCTCTCCACTTCGCTGAATGAGCGGGTCGGGCAGATGGAGAACGATCTCTTCACTAGCGAATTTGATCGCAAGTCGGTGCAGTCGGTCTACACCATGCGGCGTCATCTGTTGTCGCTGCGCAATGCGGCGCTGCCGGTCGAGGAGATCTGTAATCAGCTGATCCATCTGCATGAAGACCTGATCCCGCGTCCGCTACGTGCCTATATCCGTGACGTACAGGATCACGCCCGCCATGTGGTGACCGACGCGGAAGACATGCGTGAGATGCTGACCAGTGCCATGCAGGTTAATCTGGCGCTGGTGACGGTACAGCAGAATGAGGTGGTGAAAAAGCTGGCAGGCTGGGGCGCAATTCTGGTGATCCCGACCGTGGTATTCAGTATGTATGGCATGAACTTCGAGCATATGCCGGAACTGAAGTCGCTGTATGGCTATCCGCTTGCGGTGGGGCTGACCCTGCTGGCCTGCGGCGGGCTGTGGGCTAAACTGCGTCGCTCTGGCTGGCTGTAAACTAACGGAATAGTGCGCTACGGCTTATTCTGTCGCTACGCTTAGGGCTATTTAAGCGTAGCGATGAGTAAGATGCATTAATAATCCTATCCCTCAGTAAAACTAATAATTATTAAGTTAAATAAGTCTGTTATCGCTCCGCTTATTTTTTACATAGATCTGTTGATCTGGCCGGATTTTTATTCTTTCGCTACGCTGATAATACAATCTTATAACCCGCACATCCCGGCGAAATAAAATTTGCAGCGCTGATCTGTGGCAACGCATCTTTATCCGGAGAAAGGCTGATGACAGAACGAACTCGCCATCCGCGCTTATTAACATCGGGTCATTGTCCGTCGCTGCCTGCGCGCGCCGCAGAGGGAAAGCCCGATTGTGACTGATCACGACTGGGTGTTAATGATTGCCCGCGCGCAGTTTGCGCTAACCATGGGCATGCACATTACGCTCGCAGCACTGACGCTGGGGCTGGCCCCTTTTCTGGTGTGGTTCGACGCGCGCTGGCTGTGGGGGAAACAACAGGTCGCCCGTGATGCGCTGCATTTTTGGCTGACGATTTTTTCCCTGACGGTAGCGATTGGCGCGGTCTCTGGTGTGGTGATGGAGTTTCAGTTCGGAACTCACTGGGCGCGCTTCTCTCATCAGGTGGGTGGCGTTATCGGGCCGTTGATGTTTTATGAAGTTCTGGTCGCCTTTTTCCTTGAGTCAGCCCTGACCGGCGTGATGCTGTTTGGCTTCAATAAAATCCGGCCAGGCGTGCATTTTGTCGTGACCTGTCTGGTGGCGATCGGGGCATTGCTGAGTGCGTTCTGGATACTGGCGGCTAATTCATGGATGCAGACCCCGGTCGGCTTCACGCGTGACGAGAAGGGCATTTTTCTGGCCGAAAGCTGGCAGTCGATATTAATGGCCCCCTCCTTTCCGTGGCGCTTCAGCCATATGGTGATGGCGTCGCTGATTGCGGTGGCGGTAATGATGATGGGAGTGGCGGCCTGGCGACTGCGCCATTTCAGGGCGGAGGCTGCTTCGCAACTGATGCTCAACAGTGCGCTGACCTTTCTGTTGTTTGCCGTTCCAGTGCAGATGGTACTGGGCGACCTGCACGGCGAAAACACCCGTGACTATCAGCCCGCTAAACTGGCCGCGATGGAAGGTGGCTGGCACCCCCCTGCAGCGGGCGAGGGCGAACCACTGCGACTGTTTGCACTGCCGGATCAGCAGGCGCAGCGCAACTCTCTGGAGATCAGCCTCCCCAGCCTTGGATCGCTCTATCTGCGGCACAACCTCTCAGGTCATATCAAAAGCCTGAGCGAATTTCCTGCGGATGCGATTCCACCGGTGTTACCGGTCTTTTTCGCTTTTCGCCTGATGGTGGGGTGGGGGCTGATCATATTGCTGACCACGCTGGCCGCTAATCTTCAGCGCTGGCGTGGACGGCTGGCGGTGTCAGGGCGCTTGCTGTGCTGGCTGACCTGGCTTTCTCCGGCAGGCTTTATCGCGCTGCTGTCAGGCTGGGTGGTGACTGAAGTCGGGCGTCAGCCGTGGACGGTTTATGGCATGTTGCGTACAGCACAGAGCGTGTCACCACTGTCCCTGAGTACCACGCTGAGCATTTTCCTGGCGGTACTCTTGATCTACGGCCTGGTGTTCGCCCTCGGCTTACGCTATCTGCTGCGTCGGATTAAAGGTGAACTGCCCTCGGGTGAGCCGGTGGTCATTGAGTTGAAAACGCCCCATTAGGAGTCGCTATGGCCGATTTGTCTGCGATGATCATCTGTCTCTCTTTACTGCTTTATCTGTTACTGGATGGGACAGATCTGGGTGTGGGTATGCTGTTTTTCTGGTTTCACGATGATCAACAGCGTGAACTGATGACGCACAGCATATTGCCGGTCTGGGATGCAAATGAAACCTGGCTGGTGCTGGCCGCAGGCGGTCTGCTGGCACTGTTTCCACCGGTCTACAGTCTGCTGCTCAGTGAGTTGAGCGCGCCACTGTTCACCATGCTACTGGCACTGGTGATGCGGGCGATGGCGCTTGAGTACCGTGCCCGGAGCAGTACCCGGTTACGCCGCTGGCTCGACCCTATTATGGCCAGCTGCTCGGCGCTGGCGACCTTTATTCAGGGCTGGTGCGCGGGCATGATCATCAGCGCTCAGCCTCAGACTGGGCTGCCCGATGGGCTGAGCCTGGTTCCACTGATGAGCGGTGTTGGATTAATGGCGATCAATTCGCTGCTGGCCTGCTGCTGGATCGGCTGGCGAATCGGCGACAGCGTACAACCCCTGGCGGAAGCGCAAAGCTGGTTATGGTGGCTGCTGGCGCTGATCATCTTTCTGTTCGAACTCTATTTTAACGCCGATATCTGGCACCAGAGCTGGCAACGACCGCTGGGAAAAGTGGCTGGCGTGGCGGTTGTCACGCTATGGATCGTTTTGCCTATAACGCTCTGGCGAGCCAGGCCGCTGCTACAGCTTATTGTGGCACTGATGCTGATCGGGGCCGTGTTTATCGGTTTGCTGTGCGGCCTTTATCCGTGGCTGGTGCCGTACCAGTTTGCCATCAATGAAAGCGCTTCCTCACCGGTCACGCAGGGATTCGTGCTGGTGGGCGCGGCGATTGCCATGCCGCTGACGGTGCTCTATCACAGCTGGGCGTTCTGGGTTGAACGGCGCGCTAAATGACCTACGTCCGCTATGTTTTGGGCAGCGAACCGTCGAGGCTGGCGGCTGACAGGAGATAATCACAGTTGAAAAAAGATCACACAGGAAGGCGGGATTACCCGATAAAAGAAGATATGCGCTGGATACGTCGTGAATGGCGGATTCAGCGTATCGGTGAATATGTCCTGATTGCGCTGGTGATTCTGGGGGCGTGTGGATTGTTTTCTAAAGGGGTGCTGAGTAACGGCAGCGCCCGCTCGCCGGACGGGACCATCCAGGTGGAGTATGAACGGTTTGGCCGGGTTGAGAGTAATATGGATATGCTCATTCGCTACAACGCACCGGTAACCGATCGCTTTAACGTTACGATTGGCGGTGGCGCCCTGGATAACCTGCAAATCCAGACGCTGCAGCCTCAACCGCTGGAGGCGGTGACGATTGGCAGCGATCTGCGGCTGACCTTTTCGTCGCGTGATACCGGTCCGGATCACGCTATCTGGATTGGACTGCAGCCCCGAAATCCTGGTCGCATTGCTGTCAGCGTCAGTAGTGGCGATCATCCTCCGGCTCGTTTTAACCAATGGATCTATCCCTGACAGGAGTGCGTTATGGAAACGGTATTACGTGCCGCAGCGATCTACCTGGTGTTGATGGTGGTGATCAAAATCGCGGGCAGACGTACCCTGCTGCAGATGACCTCTTTCGATCTGATTCTGCTGTTAATCATCAGCGAAGCAACCCAGCAGGCGCTGCTGGGCGACGATTTTTCGGTGACCGGCGCGGCACTGACTATTATCACGCTGGTCACGATTGATATCGTGCTGGGCAAACTGAAAAGCCGCTTTCCGGTGGTGGAGCAGGTGATCGATGGCGGCCCGGTGATCCTGGTCGAGAATGGGAATCTGCTTACCGAGCGCATGAAGATGACCGGCATCAGTCCTGACGATGTGCTGGAAGCGGCGCGATCCGGGCAGGGGCTGGAGCGATTCGATCAGATTAAATATGCCGTGCTGGAGGTTAACGGCCATATCTCGATTATTCCCCGAGCCGATAAATAGTTCTGGCGGGTGATTGGCTTTAGCCTGACCTGGCAACCTCCGTGCCGGAATCGCGCAGGTTACGCACGCCTGAGCTATCCCCATCCCTTGCTGCACCCAGCCCCGGATGCCGTTAACATCCTCATTGCGTCACGCTGCGCTTGTTTTGCCGCTGCCCTTGTAATCCTATCGATTTAGTTCAGACTTAGTATTCCACTCATGTTTCATCATCAGAGCTGGCCTGACTATCAATCAGCGTTATGCTTTTACAGTCAGGATTAAAGTGAATGAATTTACGCGATTTACCTTCTACCCGGTTACCGGCTGGCATATTGGTCCCCTGAGCACCCATCAGGCACTGGTAGTGAAATTCGGTTATATCGATCCCGACGCCCCGCCTGAAAAAGGCCCGCAGGAGACCCTGTTTCTGGGTCTGACCCTCGAAATGGCGAAAAAGCTGGTCGCCAATCTTTCCGAGCACATCGACTACGCTGAAAAAAAGAGCACTAAGCACTAGCTGCTCACCGCACTCGGTTACGACGCCTACGATCGGGCTATTTTGCTGCGCTGTCACCCGGTGCATAAACCCGCAGTGCACTGGCGATCAGGCGAAAATGCGCGGGTGTCTGACCGATAATCTCACCGTCTGCATTGATGTAATGGGGACGGCGCGTCTCAATCATCAGCTCCGTGGCGCTGAATGCCCGCACGTTACGCCAGCGACCATGCGTGCCGCGCCGCAGAAAGGGCAGCAGTGCAATGAGTTGCCAGCTGTGCTTTAACTCCAGACTGTAGACATCGAGCAACCCATCGTCGGGAGCCGCACGCGCTTCCACCGTCATGCCGCCACCGTAGAAGCGCCCGTTACCTACCGACACCTGAACCGTTTTAATTGGCGTCCGCTGCCCCTGATGGACCAGCGTAGCGCTGAACGGACGGCTCTGCCGTAGCAGCCGCAAAGCCGCCAGGGCATAACCGCCCACGCCCCAGCGCTTTTTCGATTCTGCCGTAAGGTTGCGCGCCAGCTCCGCCGAAAAGCCGATGCTGGAGACGTTCAGAAACAGGTGCTCATTGACTTCACCCAGATCCACGGCGCGCAGCTGTCCGTCTGCGATTATCTTCACCGCCTGTTCCAGCGTGGCGGGAATACCCAGCGTCCGGGCAAAATCGTTGGCGGTGCCCAGCGGTAAAATTCCCAGCGGCAGGCCGCTCTGGATCAGTCCCTGCGCGGCCGCGTTAAGCGTGCCGTCGCCACCGCCGACGATCACCGCATCGACGCGACCGGCATACGCGGTGATGAGTTCACTGTAGCTGCGGGTCTCATCTTCCTCCGGTTGCAGCAGGGTGAATCCGGCCTGAGCCAGCAGCGTCTGCGCCCGGCTGGTTTCAATGCGTCCTTTGCGTGAGCGCTGATTAATCAGCAGCAGGGCGGTTCTCTCGTGGTGAGACATACTTTGCGTCATCCTGATGTCAAAATGGGGGAGCGAGACGGTAAGTACAGCATCGGCCTGACCGGTGAACAACGTTGCTTGCGCTACTTTACGTAAGGTATTGAGTGCCATAGACGGCGATAAAAATCGTCTACACTGCTTAGGGTCAGTTCCACATTGAGGAGTTGCAATGACCGAACACGAATTCAGAAAGTTGTTAGCCGAACAGGGTTTTGACGAGCCATTGCTGATCGAACGTGCAGCGTCAGCCGAGCTTGATAATCACGTCCATCCCTTTGAAGCGCTGGCACTGATTCTCAGTGGGGACATCACTATCAGTACCGAGCAGGGTGACACCACTTACCATCCCGGTGAGACATTTCACCTGCAGCCGAATGAACTGCATCGCGAGGCGTTCGGGGCGCAGGGCGTCAGTTATCTGGCGGGACGTAAATATGAGTGACTGGCATTAGCATGAACGTTTCTGACGATCTCTTTACCCGGCTGGCACGTTCGCCGTTCCGCCAGCGCTTTCGTCTGGGACGTGCTGAGTATGATTATGCGAACAGCAAAGGCGAGCCGGTGTTGCGTCAGCACGCCGCAGAGTTTGTGGCACAGCGGCTGGCACCTGCTCAGCCTGAGAATGATGGCAAGCAGACGCCGATGCGCGGTCATCCGGTGTTTATCGCCCAGCATGCCACCGCGACCTGCTGTCGTGGCTGTCTGAGCAAATGGCACAACATTGGACAGCACCAGCCACTCGACGCTGAGCAGCAGGCGTATGTGGTGACGGTGCTACTGGAGTGGATTACGCGACAGATGCAGCAGCCTGCGCCGCCTGCTCGCGTGACCCAACGCCAGCCGAAACCGGACGACGATCCACAGCTGGCACTCTGGTAGTGGACGAAAAATCTACAATCAATCGCTTTTTCTGGTGAAAACTGGCCCTTTTTCATTCCTGGTTTATTCTTAAATCTTTCCTGGGAAGGCTATGCCAGGATTAAAACCTACACGGCAACGATGAATACAGAGGGAATTATGAAGAAATCAATTATTGCACTGTCTGCTATTTTGCTGGCCTCGCCAGTATTTGCTGCTACCACCACAGACAACACCGTAGCGGAAGCGCACAAAGGCGCTGATACTGCGAAAGAAAAACTGCATCAGAGCCAGAATGAAGGCAAAGAGCTGAAGCTGAAGTCTGAGCATGCCGCTGAAGGCAAGAGCCACACCACCGGTAGCAAAATCACCGAAGGTACTCAGAAGGGCTGGCACAAAACCAAAGAAGGCACTGAGAAAGGCTGGGATAAAACCAAGCAGGGTGCTGAAGATCTGAAAAACAAAGCGACCAACTAATTCGCGGTTGTTTTCAGATTAAAAAAAACCCACCGAAAGGTGGGTTTTTTTATGGCCTGACGTGGATTACGCTTTCTTTTCCGCGGTCTCTTTCTTCAACGCTAAGGCTTTCGTTTCAGTTTCTGCAACCGCCTCGGCGGAGGCCGCCGCCGCTTCAGCCGCGGCTTCTGCGGCAGTATCAGACTGTTTCTTACCCTCTTCGATAAACTCTTCATCGATGGCTTCGATGTTTTCGCGGTTGTCGCGGCCGGAGAGCAGATTCCAGCAGGCGATAAACAGCGCGGCAATCACCGGACCGATCACAAAACCGTTGATGCCGTAAATTTCCATGCCGCCCAGCGTGGCGATCAGGATCAGATAGTCAGGCATTTTGGTATCTTTGCCGACCAGCAACGGACGCAGGATGTTATCCACCAGACCGACAATCACTACGAAGAAACCGACCAGGAACAGGCCTTTCCACAGCGCGCCAGTGGCGAAGAAGAAGATCGCCGCAGGCACCCAGATGATGGCGGAACCCACTGCCGGAATCAGGGAGAGGAAGGCCATCAGCGCACCCCACAGCAGGCTGCCGTCGATGCCGGTAAACCAGAAGGCCAGCCCGCCGAGAATACCCTGAACGATACCCACCACCACCGTGCCTTTCACCGTCGCGCGCGCCACGGCAGCAAACTTCACCATCAGGTGATGCTTCACATAGGTTGAGAGCGGCAGCGCTTCCAGAATCAGATGCACCAGATAGGAGCCATCTTTCAGCAGGAAGAACAGCAGATAGAGCATGATGCCAAAGCCGACGGTGAAGCTGAACGTCCCTTTACCAATGATAAAGGCGCTGCCCGCGACATACTGGCCACCTTTGAGGGCAAACGAGGAGAGCTTCTGCTGAATCTGTCCGGCGTTATCCAGATTATTTTCACTCAGGAAATGCTTCGCCCAGCGTGGCAGATGCTGCAACAGATCGGCAAACACGGCCGGGAACTGCGACGAGTTGGTCTGCAGCTTGTGATAAACCGCATTGGTTTCAACCACCAGCGAGGAGGCGATAATGGCCAGCGGCGTAAACACAATCAGACAGATACAGAGCAGGGTAATTAACGCGGCGAGGCCATTGCGATCACCCAGCCGGTTGCGGAGATACGTTTTCAGCGGATGGAAAATCACCGCCAGAATCGCCGCCCACAGAATCGACGAGAAATAGGGCGAAAGCACGTCAAAAAAAGCGACGGTGGCGATAGCCAGAATCAAAATGAAAAACCCGATGTTCAATCCTTTAAAGCGCATGGAAAAACCTCATCTGGAACAAACTCTGATAAACCCGACGCACGAGTTTTCTGTGTCTGGCTTCGCTTTTGCGACGGCCTCGTCACAGATTATCGGTCAGGCTTTGCTCTTTAAATGCTGCTACTGGCAGCATCATGCTGGCTAACTGTCTGAAAGGTCTGGCAGAAGTGATGAACGGGTACTGTGCGTTCGCTGCGTGACTTCCGGTCGGTAGCAGGCTGCCTCTGATTGCAGCGCGCTGAATCCTACATTAGCGTAGCGGTTTCGACCATTATTGGTAGGTCAGAGACTCATGTTCCCGGTGTATGCTGCCGATAACCCTGTTAACCGGCCAAAAAACAGGCAATAAGAAATGCGTAAACAGAGATTTTTAATCGTGCTGCTGGCGCTGGTGTTAACCGGCTGCGCCACCAAACAGTATCCCCAGGCGGCGGCGGTGACGCCGGAAGAGACTGCGACACTGAACTGCAGTGCACTGAATCAGGAACTCGTCAAAGCGCACAGCGTGCAGAGTGACATTGAGCAAACCGGCCAGTTTGATGCCCTGACCGTGCTGGGCTTTGTCGGGGATTTCGGGCTGGGTAATGGCATTGCGAAATACAATGCCACTCAGAAGGCGGAGAAGCGGGTCACTGAGTTGCAGTCGCTGAAAGCGACAAAATGCAGTCAGCGACTGTCGTAGCTGGCTGCGTCGGATCAGCCCAGAGTTCCTGCGCTGACATGCTGTAGCCGGACATTTTCTGCAGCGCGTTTACCGGCCAGGAAGGCGTGATCCGAGTTGTAATATTCCCACTCGCTGTAGCGACCCGACAGATGAATGTCCTGAGTCAGCAGCCACTGGCGGATCAGCGCCACGTTGTCGCTGCGCGCATGGTCATAGACCACATAGGCATAAGGCATATCGACCTCCGAGGCGCAGAGCAGCGGATCGTCCTCCGTGATCATGCCGACCCGGATGCAATCCTGACGGCAGCGCTCAATCAGCGCATCGCCCTCCAGCGGCAGCGGATTGGCCGTGTTATAGGTGATTTCACAGGTTAAGCCGAAACCGCCCGGCGGGTTGCAGTGCGGACTGGCATTGCCCTGCACAAAGATGCGGTGAAACAGCGTATCGCCAGGATAATAAATCCAGTGCTTTTCGGTCAGGTCAGCCCGGCCAATCCCCAGATTCACACAGCGCACGGAAACAAACTGCAGCTGCTGCGCCGCCTGTTGCACACTCTCCGGCACCTCATCGCCCATCAGTTTAATCAGCTCCGGCAGCGGCATGGTGCTAATCAACTGCTCATAACGGTAGTGGCGACCATCCGCCAGCAGCGCGACATGCGCCTGTGAATAGATGCGGGTCAGCGTCGTATCCGTTTCCAGCGTACATTTCAGATGCGGCAGGAAGCCGGACATCAGTGCCTGGAAACCGCCGCGCAGCGGATAGCCAAATCGGGCGTTAGGGCCGACCGGTTTCGCCAGTGGCTGCAGTGCGCCATCGATGATCTGCGACAGATCGGGCAGTGGGACGCGTCCGCCCAGCCAGGAAGTTTCCATGTCAGTCAGCGGCACCTTCCACAGTTTCTGGTTGTAGGGCAGGGCGAAGTGACGCGCGATGCCTTTACCCCAGGTTCGCATAATGAAGTGCTGGAAATCCTCTTTGCCTTCCACAATGCCGCTGCTGCTGCTCTCATCAGGCATCGCGCCATCCGCACAGCAATCCCGCCGCGCCCGCGCGCGATCCAGCGGCACGGCAGCTGTCGCCGTTTCGCCATAACGCGCCTCGATAGCTCCCAGCACGCACTCTTTCACCACTTCGACCGGCAAACCGTGTAGTGCTGACTGGAACGGATAGCGGGTATACACGCCGTCACTGTAGACCCAGGCTTCACGCGCCTGCCAGTGCAGATTGTCGCCCAGCAGCATTTCATAGAGCTGCAACACATACGGGTCCTGCGAGAACATAATGTGACCGGCATAATCGAAGGTGAATCCCTGATCGTCAATCGAGCGGCACCAGCCGCCTGGGGTGCTATTTTTCTCCAATAGCACGGCACCTTCGCCATAGTGATAACCGGCGCTCAGCCCGGTGGGTCCGGCTCCGATAATCAGGCAGGGCACCGCATCACTCTCCAGCATGACCGGCGTTAACGGTGTAACGTTAGCCTGTGCGCGGGTCTGGCTGGCTGACGTCAGAGCAGGCTGACGCTGCATCAGCGCCTGCTGGATCAATCCATGAATCTGCTCTGCGGTACGATCCCACGAGGTGGCATCCACTTTGGCCTGCATCCGTCCCGCCAGCGCCAGCCGTTCTGCGGCCCCGATCGCCATTGCCTGTTCACAGGCGGCAATAAACGCCGCGGGCGTCTCTGCTACCGCCACTTCCTCTGCGTAGTGGCGCGCCACATCGACAATCGCGGTACTGACAATCGGCAACTGCGCCGCCATATACTCCAGCACCTTAGTTGGCGAGATATAGCGGGTCGAGGCATTGATGGCAAACGGCATCAGACAGACATCCCAGCCCGCCAGGAACTGCGGCAGCGCCTGATAGGGCTGCTGGCCAAGCCAGTGAATATTGTCGCGCTGTGGCAGGCTGGCGGGATCAATTTTCACTACCGGCCCGACCATAATGATTTGCCATTCGGGATGACTGTCTGCCAGCGCCGCAATCAGCGGCAGGTCGATGCGCTCATCCAGCACGCCGTAATAACCCAGGCGCAGCGGCGGAATCGTATCCTGTCGCGGATGACGGTTAGTGCGATCGCGTGCCTGTTCAAAATGAATCGCATCGACGCTGCTGGGGAAGCAGTAAACCTGAGGGTGTTTATCACGCTTCGCTTCATAGAGGCTGGAGCCGCCGGTAAAGACCAGATCGGCGCGGGTCATCAACGCGGATTCACGCTGCTGAAGCTGACGTGGCGCATTCCGGAAGGCGGAAAGCTCATCCATGCAGTCGTAAATTACCAGTGATGGATCAAACGGTGTCAGCAACGGCAGCGCCATCGGCGTATAGAACCAGATCAGCGGCTGTTCATCCTCGTCCAGCAGGGGCGTCAGCAACAGCTGCAGCGAGGCAATCTGGCTGTCGTGAAAACCGGGTGCATCGCTGTCGGTATGCGGCTGGATCACCGTGATATTAGCGGCAGGTGAACTCTGATGCAGACCCGGTGACCCCGCCTGCCAGACCGGCTCCTCGACAAACAGCACGCGATAGTGCTTTGCCAGGCGTGTCAGTAGCTGCTGCGGACGCTGGAAAACAAATCCCCAGCGTAAATGGCTGAAAACGATAAGAACGGGTGGCTTCATGGTGTGCTCCTGACATTGTTGTGAGGACTGAATGTGCTGCAAAAAGCGCTGTGCCTGGCGTAAAGCGTCGGCATAAGGCCGCTGTAACAGGCGGGCGTAAGGATCGGGACCCTGCAGATCGAGATCCCACAAACCGCTGCGGGTCCAGAAGGTGGTCTCCTCCCATAAGGGACGATCGAGAATCGGATAGAGGCAAATGCCGAGCAGTTGAGCGCCTGCCAGCTGCGCCTGCGCCACCTGTGCGGCGATTTCACTGATCCAGGCTCCGCGTCCGCTGCCGACGTGGCTGGTTTCCGCCAGCAACAGTGGGCGCTGATAACGCTGCCAGACCTGCTGCAGCATCTGATGCAGCGGCAGGCGACGAGGGTCGCCCAGATGCCAGTAAAGCCGCTGATTTGAACCCTGCTCCCACTGATTGTCGTGGTAGTAATTGATGCCAATCAGATCGAGATAGCGGAGTGCGCCGCCCAGTTCCGGATTACGCCTGCCGCTAAGCATGTCCCACGCCTGATACTGGGTGTCACACATGTCACGCGCCAGCACGTCGCTGGCCGGATCCGCGGGATCCGGCACGATATGAATCAGCGGATCGCAGTGCAGCAGACGAGCGCGGGGATCGGCCAGCCAGATCGCATCACAGGCAGCCAGGGTGGCGCGTACCAGCTGCTGTTTAGCGGCATCGGCCTGATCCGGCTCCGGGATCGCCTCACAGGCGAACAGCCCGACCGAGATGCCCCAGCTGACAAAGGAGATCTCATTCATCGGAGAGTAGACCGGCGCCTGCTGATACCAGGGCGCCAGGAAGTGAGCCAGCGCACCGCAGAAGGCGGCGAAACGGCTGACAAAGTCGCGATCAAACAGGCTGACACCCGCAGGCCAGCCGTAGTGGCAAATGGTCCAGCTCAGCTGGATCCCCTGCTGCTCTGCGGCCTGCATCCGGGCGGCGACCGTCGAGAAGTCATAGCTGCCATCCTGCTCACATAAGCGCCAGCCGACGCTTTCGCGCACGGTGCGAATCGAAAAGGGGGCCAGGGCGGCATAATCCTCTGCTGCACGCGCCTGATGCTGGTTGAGATCGTTCATCGACAGCGCTAGCCCGGCAGGATTGATATGATCGGCACCTTCGTAGCCGGCCTGCCAGAAACTGGTAAAAGGCGTCATGGTATCTCCCAAAAAAAAGCAACATGCTTCCCGCTGACAAGCCGTCGCGAAACGGGCCAGGGTGTGACAGGTATGCATTGCAGACTGGTCGATCTGACCACTCTGAACAGAAGGGCGATCCGTGCCATGAGCCACAGACACTGAGATGCGGCATCAGGTCCTGTGGCGTAGCAGATGAGTGAGATAGCAGGACTACACGGGCGGCGCTATCGGCAGGAAAGTGCTGGCTTCTCTTGACGTTGGGGTTTTTGTGGAAGCCTTAGTGGAAAGTATAGAATCGAAGGGTTGATTCGCAACCTCTTGAATTGAAAAAGAAAAAGCGCAGCGGTAAAAACCAGGCAGCCTTAAACAGGAAGTTTTTGAATTGTTTCTCAGAATTGAATTGATAAGCGCAGCGTGAACGGGCTCAACGCGATTTTCAGCTTTATTAACCTTTTCCTGAACATGCAGAGAGGTCAGACTCGCCCGCTTTCGTGTTACTGCTTCGCTTGCCTTTTGTGGGGCTGGAGACAAGATTTATTTATCACTGGCCTGAATCTGCGGGTCATCAACGGGCGATTGCAACGATACACGCCCCTTCAAAACAGGATGTTTAGCAGACTATGTTCTCATTCGACTGGCACCGTTTCTTACTTAACGATCAACCGGCCACCTTTTTGTTTGAGGTGGTGGCGCGGGTCCTGATCGCCTATCTGGTGGTTTTTACCTTTCTGAAAGTCTCCGGACGACGCGGCGTGCGTCAGCTGTCGCTGTTCGAGCTGGTGGTGATCCTGACGCTGGGTTCCGCATCCGGTGACGTCACGTTTTACGATGATGTGCCGGTGCTGCCGGTCATTATGGTGTTTGTGGTCCTGCTGGCGCTCTATCGCCTGACCACCTGGCTGACGGCGCACAGCTCGCGCTTTTCCCGGCTTATTCAGGGCGACGTCATTACCCTGATTAAAGACGGATTGTATGTGCTGGAGAGTCTGGATCGGCTGAATATTTCCGAAGATGAGTTCTTTATGGAGTTGCGCCAGAGCGGCGTGGAACATCTGGGGCAAATCCGGCTGGCGCTGGTGGAGGTCGATGGTCAGCTCAGCCTCTATTTCTATGATGACAATGAGATGCGCGCCGGATTAAGCATATTGCCGCCGGAGCATCGACAGGACTACAGCACGGTGCCGGTCAGCGGACTTTACGCCTGCACCCATTGCGGCCAGACGCAGAGGATTGAGGCGGAGCAGCAGGCCGTCTGCCCGCGCTGTCAGCGACAGCGCTGGTCTGCGGCACTCAGCCGGCGTCGGCTGCATTAACCGCCTCAGCGTTCAGGGCTTGTCGCGTCTGTATCGCCCCGATTAACAGCGGCGAAGCAGGCGCTGAGCGGGCGCTTTTGCTGCCCTTCGTCGGTGAAATTATCCGCGCTCAGCCAGCCGCTCAGGGCGCGCTGAACCGCGGGCCATTCACCATCAATCATCGACAGCCAGTCGGTATCGCGGTTGCGCTGCTTTCGCGTCATCACCTGGCGAAAACGGCCCTCAAAGCGGAACCCCAGCCGTTCTGCTGCGCGTCTTGAGGCGACATTGGTTGAATCACAGCGCCACGCCACCCGCCGGTAGCCGAGCGAGAAGGCCTGTTGCAGCAGCAGAAAAATGGCCTCACTGCCGATCACACTGCGCTGCATCAGCGGCGACCAGGTGACGTGCCCGATCTCAAGGGTGCCATGTTCGGGCTCAATACTGGCGAAGCAGACCACACCGCAGGGCTGCTGATTCGGCGTGCAGACCGTGAAGGGCACCAGGGCCGCATCTGCCACTTTATCCGCAATCCAGCGCTGCATCTGCGGCAGTGAGGCTGGCCGCTCCGCGCTCAGCCACGTCCAGTCACGATCATCCGGTGCCAGCAGAAAGGCCTGTAACAGCGGTTCCGCATGATCCACGCTTAGCGGCAGGAGAAGGCAGTGCTGGCCGGGGAGGGGAGCGCGGGGCGGTCTGGCGACCGGTTGCCAGTTGGGCAGAGCTTCACCGACCGGCTGATCAAACTGATTGATGTTCACTGGCATTCTCCTGAAGGGAAATGGACGGTAAAGGGGGGGAACGTTCGATCTGTTCTGAATGACGATCCTGAACCGCAGTTAAACCCGTCGCAGCTTGTTCCCGCTCCCCACATAACTTTGCCTGTTACTGACAGAAAATGAAAACCCTTCGGGCAGCATAGCGACACCGTTACCAAAGAGGTGTGTGTATGAAGGTGAGGCTGGCCAGTGCATTACTGTTTTTGCTGTTATCGTTTGGCGCGTTTTCACAACAGGTGATCAGTGAAAGTCATCCCCATTCACGCAGTGCGCGATTGCTGGAGCAGGGGAGCCAGGTGGATACGGCGGATTCGCCGGATGAACATTTGCTGGAGAGGCGGCCGTGGCGAAGCAGTCTGGAACGTAAGCCGTTTTAAGATGAACTCCCCGGCAGAGTGCTCTGCCGGGGACCCGGTTTTAATGTTCAGGCGATCAGATCGTAGCCTGAGTCGCTGCCATGCCTGGCACCAGAATCACCTTGCGGCACTCCTCTTCGCGTTTGGCGAAAATATCGTAGCCGCGTGCGGCATCTTCCAGCGGCAGATGGTGGGTCACAATCTCTTCCGGCGTCAGATGGCCCTGCTCAATCAGTTTCAGCAGGTCAGGCAGATAAGCGTGCACGTGGGTCTGTCCCATCTTAAAGGTCAGGCCTTTGTCAAAGGCGTCACCAAACAGGAAGCCGTGAATGAATCCGGCGTAGACGCCCGGCACGCTGACAATACCGCCACGCCTTACAGCGGCAATACACTGACGCAACGCTTTGCCGCTGCTGCCTTCCAGCTTGAGATTGGTGAGCACGGTTTCAGTCATGCTGCCTTTTGCCTCGAATCCGACGGCATCGATCACCGCATCCACACCGCGATTGCCCGTGCTGTGCTCGATAATCCAGCCAGCCGGGTCATCGATCTCATCGAAGTTAATCGGGATAACACCGTAGCGCTCGCGGGCAAAGTTTAAGCGGTAGTTGTTATGGTCAATCATGTAGATCTGTTCGGCACCCTGCTGTCGGGCGCAGGCGGCACTGAGCAGGCCAACCGGGCCGGCACCGAAAATCGCCAGGCTGGAACCCGGTTTCACCTCGGCGTTTTTGACCGCCTGCCAGGCGGTGGGCAGAATGTCTGACAGGAACAGCACTTTTTCATCTGACAGTACCGACGGCACTTTAAACGGGCCGGTGTTGGCTTTCGGCACCCGGACATATTCTGCCTGGCCGCCGGGCACACCGCCATAGAGTTTGCTGAAACCAAACAGCGCAGCGGGTGGCGTGATGTTTTTTCGGTTCAGGATGGCTCCCCGTCCGGGGTTGGTATTTTCACAGGCGGCATACTGGCTCATCAGACAGAAAAAGCAGTCGCCACAGGCGATAACAAACGGGATCACCACCCGATCGCCTTTGGCCACGGCGGTCACTGCGCTGCCTGCCTCAACCACTTCGCCCATAAACTCATGACCAAAGATATCACCGTGCCCGGTACCGGGGATTTTGCCGCGATAAAGGTGCAGGTCTGAACCGCAAATGGCGGTAGCGGTCACACGCAGAATAATGTCATCTGCGGCTTCCAGACCCGGATCGGGCACGTTATCAACGCTGACTTTATGGGGACCGTGATAGGTTAATGCTTTCATCAGTGTATCTCCTGCTGACAAGGGAACGGCGGCCAGGCCAGAAGACGTGACCACCCGCGGGAAAGACTCAGGGAATCTGAAATCGCAACCTGTCTGAAGTGTAGTAACCCTTTGAGGAGTAAGCAGAGCGGCGCAGCTGACTTACCTTTTTAGCCGGACTGGCAGGGCGGATGCACCTGCGTTGTGGCGGCCGTCACGGCGGGGAAATGAGACTACCAGAGCGTCAGATCGGCAAACGCACGACGATAAGCCGTGTCGATTTGTGCCGGAACCTGTTCAATGTAGTGAAAAGCATGTTCACGCGTTTCACCGGTCAGTGTCTGCAGATAATGACGTGCTTCATCCAGCGTTGGGATCCGGCCTTCGACACCTGCCATAAGGGCAGGCAGACCGGTCCAGATTAATCCTTCAATGCCTTTCGCCTGTGCCCATTCCGCCAGCGGTCCCACTGACGTTTCTGTCACCGTCATCATCCCGATGCCATCGGCGCGGCTGTCCGGAATCGCCTCACGGAGGCGCAGTGCGCGGCAGGCGCTCTCCAGGGAAGCCGTGTTCAGCCAGGCCCAGAACACCGGCACCGGGCGGGCATTAAGGCATATTGCGGTTGACAGTTCGCCGCCGTCAGCGATGCGCACAAACTCAATCGGTACCTTCGGACCATCGTGATGCCACTGACTGGCCACCGGCAGTGCGTCGGTTTTCCAGATCAACGATCCCCATCCCAGGCAGGCAATTTTCATTTTTTTCTCCTTTGCAGCTGCGCGCTCGCGACAGCATTCATTTAAGCGTAGCCCGTTGCGCTGAATCGTTACAGGGATCACCTTTTCAGGGGCAGTAAAAGCGCCACAAAGATGGCATGATCGGCGCGCAGTCACGTTGCACAATCTGACGGTTTTTTAGCCTATCCATGCGTGTTTATCGGCGCGGCTTGAATTTTTATCGTCAGGTAGTGTAAAAAGTGGCGCACGCAATCGATTACCTACGCACGGGCGGATCAGCATTACGTTGACTGATCCGGTTGCAGCTGAGGCGCAGAGCGGGCGTACATTTGCCTGCCTGGCGGCTCAGGTTACTGGCGGCTTTTAACACGGAAAATCTGATGAAAACCACGCAAACTGGCACGCTGGGCGCGCTTGAGAGTGACGTCGATACAGGATGGCGTAAAACCGACACCATGTGGATGCTGGGTTTATACGGTACGGCGATTGGCGCCGGTGTGCTATTCCTGCCCATTAATGCGGGCGTCGGCGGGCTGATCCCGTTGATCATCATGGCATTGCTGGCCTTTCCGCTGACCTTCTTTGCGCACCGCGCGCTGACCCGATTTGTGCTTTCCGGTAAAAATCCGGCTGGTGATATCACCGAGGTGGTCGAGGAGCATTTTGGCGTCGGTGCGGGCAAGCTGATTACGCTGCTCTACTTCTTCGCTATCTACCCGATTCTGCTGATGTACAGCGTGGCGATGACCAACACGGTCGAGAGCCTGATGGTGCATCAGCTTGGCCTGGTGCCGCCGCCGCGTGTCCTGCTGTCGCTGCTGCTGATTGTCGGACTGATGACCATCGTGCGCTTCGGCGAGAAAATGATCGTTAAAGCGATGAGCGTGCTGGTTTACCCGTTTGTAGCAGTACTGATGCTGATGGCCTGCTACCTGATCCCACACTGGCACGGCGCGGTACTTTCGACCCTGAACGTTCAGCCAGCGGGCAGCAGCCTGTGGATGACACTGTGGCTGGCGATTCCGGTGATGGTCTTCTCGTTTAACCACTCGCCGATCATCTCCTCCTTTGCGCTGGCGAAGCGCGAAGAGTATGGCGATGCCGCCGAGAAAAAGTGTTCGCGCATTCTGGCCTGTTCGCACCTGATGATGGTGGTGACGGTCATGTTCTTTGTGTTCAGCTGCGTGTTGAGCCTGTCGCCTGAGGATTTACTCGCCGCCAAGGCGCAGAACATCACCATCCTCTCCTATCTGGCTAACCATTTTCAGGTGCCGATGATTGCCTGGATGGGGCCGCTGATAGCGATTGTGGCGATCACCAAATCGTTCCTCGGTCACTATCTGGGCGCGCGCGAAGGGTTCAACGGCATGGTCAAT
This sequence comes from Candidatus Pantoea varia, assembly GCF_900115075.1. GTDB lineage: Bacteria > Pseudomonadota > Gammaproteobacteria > Enterobacterales > Enterobacteriaceae > Pantoea > Pantoea varia. Next base: position 2,066,681 of record NZ_FOVG01000001.1, on the reverse strand, counting down.
AAGGCGCTGCGCAGTCGCGGTAAAACCATCGCGCCCGCCAGACTGAATCGCCTGACGGCACTCTTTATGCTGCTGACCACCTGGCTGGTGGCGACGCTGGACCCGAACATTCTCGGCATGATTGAGACGCTGGGCGGACCGGTTATTGCCATGATCCTGTTCCTGATGCCGATGTATGCCATCCAGAAGGTGCCCGCGATGCGGAAGTACAGCGGTCACATCAGCAACCTGTTTGTGGTGCTGATTGGGCTGATTGCCATTTCTGCGATTTTTTATTCGCTGGTGAAGTAACACTCAGCCAGCAGACGCATCTCACTGGCGTTGAGATGCGTCTGCTATTCTGCCGCCACGCGCCATTTTCCCTGTGACCCTCCCGCCACACCGCGACATCGTCCCGTGATTTCAGTCTGTAACTGCCTCATGACCCCTCTCTGTCAGTAGCATCTGTTCAGCAATATTTACATTTGTTACTTATTCGCATGGTAGAGTAAACGCGAATAATTATTATTCCTTTAAAGGACAGGAGAAAAATGAAAATCGGGATAGCTGCAGCCACCACACTTTTATTGTCAACCGCCTGTGCGGCCACCACTTATCCGGTCACGGTGACCGATATGGATGGTCAGAAAATTACGCTGCAGAAAGAGCCGCAGCATGTGATTTTGCAGGATGGGCGCGATGTGATGGCGCTGGCATTGCTGGATCGTCAGAATCCGTTTCAGCGGGTCGTTGCCTGGAACAACCTGCCGAAAAAGCAGGATACCCAGACCTGGGACCTGCTGAAGCAGCGCTGGCCGCAGGCGGCCTCAATTGTGGATATGGGCTTTAACGATCAGGGGCAGGTCAATCTTGAGAGCGTGCTGGCGAAGCAGCCCGATCTGATGATTGCGCAGCTGCGCGCCAAACCGGCCCTGACGCAGTCAGGCGTGCTGGCTACCCTCAAGAACCTGCATATCCCGGTGCTGTTCCTGGATGATGAACTCCATCCGAAAGAGAACACCGTGAAGAGCGTTAAAGTGCTGGGCACGGCTCTGAACCGCGAAGCCGAAGCGAAAGATTACGCCGATTTTTACCAGCAGCGCTGGGAGATGCTTAAGCAGAAGATTGCGCAGGTGCAGCACAAGCCGACCGTGTTTATCGAGCCAATTGCCGGGAACAGCGACAACTGCTGCTTTACCCACGGTCATAACGGCTGGGGTGCGCTGGTAGAAGCGGTCGGAGGCAAGAATATCGGCTCCGCGTTGCTGCCTGGCAGTTCAGGCTTTGTATCGCTGGAGAAAATTATCGCCATGAAGCCGGACGTCTACATCATGACCGGCTCTAAACGCCCGAACAGCAACGTGCTGCCGTTTGGTTACGGTGCCAGTCAGACCGACGTGACCGCCACTTTTAACCGCCTGCAGAGCCGCACCGGTCTGGCGCAGATCGAACCGGTGAAACAGAAACGGGTGTATGGCGTTTACCACCATTTCTACAATCACCCTTACAATATTATCGGCATGGAAATCCTGGCAAAAGATCTCTATCCGGACGTGTTCCGCGATCTGGATCCGACGGCTGATTACCATCACATCGTGACGCACTTTACCGGACTGCCGGATGCGCCGGTGATCCTCAGCACGCCATAATCAGTCTTTATCGGTCAGCCTGGTGCGTTATTCTCAGGCTGGCCGTTCAATCTGGATTTCGTCAGGAAAGCTGTCCGGACATGACCTGTGTTAAGAAAGCGCTAAGTAAGTGTAATAGTGTGTAAGTAACCGGATTTTAAGACTTTTACACATGTTTCCCGCCACAATTATTGCCATGATGCCGATCAACGGTGCCTGAACAGCCGTGACATTCGGAGGCAGTATCATGAAAAAAACAACACTCACGCTTATCGCTTCACTTTTGACATGCAGCACGCTCTTTTCTGAGGCCTCACGGGCAGACGATCATGATGAGGGTCAGCGTATGCCGGTGCCGCATCAGAATGATAATCATCGTCCTGACAATCATGGTCATGACCCGGATCGTGGCCGCGACAACAGCCGTGGCAGAGACGCCCGCAATGACCGCGACCATTTCGCCTGGCAGGGGCACGACTTCCGTCGCGGCCATCCTGTTCCGCCGGCGTATCGTGGCGATCATTACCGTGTAGCCGACTGGCATGAACGCGGTCTGCGTGAACCGCCGCGCGGTTATCACTGGGCAAACATCGACGGCAACTATGTACTGATTGCTGCTGCGACCGGTGTAATTACTGCCCTGGTGCTGAACAGTGCCCTGAACTGATCCCCCAGGGATGGCTGCGGCCATCCCTCTTTCTTTCCGTTTTGCTTCGCCAGCGGCTATCCTGAGACTCCACTCTGAAATTTCCTGTGTAAGGAGTCATGATGACGACGGTTAAGATGGTTGCGGTAGATATGGATGGCACATTTCTGGACGATAACAAGCAGTACAATCGTTCCCGCTTTCTCGCCTGCTATCAGCAACTCACCGCCCGTGACATCAAGTTTGTGGTGGCCAGCGGCAATCAGTATTACCAGCTCAAATCCTTCTTCCCGGAGATCGCCAGCGATATCGCCTTTGTGGCGGAGAACGGCGCATGGATTATCGATCGTGATGAGGAACTGTTTTGCGGTGCCTTTGAACGCCACGATGTGGAAGCGGTCATCGACACTCTGCAAAACGGCAACTATCCGGGCCTGCGTTACCTGCTGTGTGGACGTGACAGCGCTTATTACTTCGAGGGCATGGAAGAGACCTGGCTGAAGAAGATGCGCCACTACTGTCAACGGCTGAAACCGATTCATCATCTGGATGAGGTGCAGGATGACCGGCTGTTTAAGTTCGCGCTGAATCTCTCTGACGACTATATCGAGCCACTGATGGCGGATATTGGGCGACTGCATCGGGGCCGCGTAGCAGCGACCTCCAGCGGTCACGGCTCGGTTGATTTGATCGTGCCGGGAAATCATAAAGCGCACGGTCTGGATTTGCTGGCACAACGCTGGGGGATTACGCACGACCAGGTGCTGGCTTTCGGCGATGGTGGCAACGATCTGGAGATGCTCAAACAGTCCGGCTTCAGTTTTGCCATGGGCAATGCGCCACAGCGGGTGAAGCAGGCGGCGCACTATGAAGCCCCCTCTAACAACGATCAGGGCGTGCTGCAGGTGATGGAACAGATGCTGGCAGGCGAGGGGCCTTTCAGCGCCACGCAGGCTTAGCTGACTGGCTTTGTATGACCTGCCAGGGCTGGCAGGTCAGTGAAGGAGGCCCGCGCGGTGATCACGCCGTGATGTTCCAGGCCTGCGCGATCATCATCTGCATCTGTTCGCGGCTGTAATTCACCAGCGAATTTTTACTATTGGCACGCGCCAGAATCCACTCTGCCTCTGTCTGGCTCAGCGAGGGACCTTGCTGCCAGAACGGGGTGATCGCCTGCTGTTGCAGCCACTGCTTCAGAAACTGAGCCGGTGAGTGGGTGGTTTCGCTGAAAAGTTGTGGGTGCAGTTCCGCCATCAGCTTACGCTGCAACGGATGATCGCTGTCGGACAACAAATCCAGGAACGGAAACAGCAGACGCCCGCACACTTCACCATGATGGAAGGGTTTTATCGCCCCCAGTTCCCCCGCAATGCCATGGATCACCCCCAGACCCGCGCTGCTCAGACTGCCCCCCCCCAGCCATGACGCCATCATCATCGCCTCGCGTGCCGCATCACCCGCCGCATCCTCGCGATTCAGTGCAGGCCAGGCCTGAACAAACTGACGCAGGCCGGTCAACGCCAGCTGTCGGGTGAAGAGGTTGCCTTTGCTGGAGAGATAGGCTTCAAACAGGTGGGTAAAGGCATCAATACCGCAGGTCGCCAGCACGTGATCAGGTGCGCCTTTCAGCAGATCCGGGTCAAGAATCGCTACCTCCGGCACAAAGACCGGATGGCGCAGCGAGGCTTTGATCTGTATATCCTGCTGGTCTGTTACTACCGCATTTTGCGTCACTTCACTGCCGGTCCCGGCGGTGGTCGGGACGGCAATCAGCGGCAGCGTGATGGGCTGCACCGCAGTGTCACCCACTTTTTCCAGATAGCGGGCGGTGGGCAACGGGTGCTGAATCATCGCGCTAAACGCTTTCGCCGCATCCAGCACGCTCCCTCCGCCTATCGCCACCACCCGATCGACATGACCGCGCCAGCGCGCCACCCAGCCATCGATCTCGGCAGGTGAAGCTTCATGGCTGACAATTTCATAGCCGATGATGTGGTCGTTGAGTCCGGCTTTCAGCCGGGCATAGGCCGGTCCCTGCAGGAAGGATTGCCCGCAAAACAGCAGGGTAGGCTGTGACCGGGCGGCCAGCAGCGGCACCAGTTTATCCAGGCTGCCCCGGCCAAAGAGGGTTTGTTGATTACTGTACAGCTCACTCAGGTTCTCACTCACCAGCGCATCCTTTTTACATTTCGCTAAAATCTGAGTGTAACGAAAAGCGCCGCGTCGACACTGGCAAACTTTCTGATAACGCATCGGCAAAAAGTTGATCACCTTCGCAAAACAGAAATTCACCGTCGGCGGGGTGGTGCTTTCCTGCGGATGTTACCCTTAACATGTTATCGGTAACAGCGTTTGTCGGGATGTGTACACATCTTACAGATGCACTGTTTTGTCGCCCTCCGGGGATCATGATAATAAATCGACACTGAATTCCGTTCGGTGCACAAGGTGGAGAAAAGCTATGCCATTACTCTATGTGGCGATCGGCGTCGCGCTACTGCTGCTGCTGATGATTCGCTTTAAGCTCAATGGATTTATCGCGCTGATCCTGGTGGCGCTGGCGGTCGGCGTGATGCAGGGCATGCCGGTGAATAAGGTCATTACTTCAATCAAAGCGGGCGTAGGTGGCACGCTGGGCAGCCTGGCGCTGATCATGGGCTTTGGGGCCATGCTCGGTAAGTTGCTGGCCGACTGCGGCGGCGCGCAGCGCATTGCCACCACTCTGATTGAAAAATTTGGTACGAAGCACATTCAGTGGGCGCTGGTGCTGACCGGTTTTATCGTCGGATTTGCGCTGTTCTACGAAGTAGGCTTTGTCCTCATGCTGCCGCTGGTATTCAGCGTGGCGGCGTCAGCGCGTGTACCGCTACTCTATGTCGGGGTGCCGATGGCGGCTGCGCTGTCCGTGACGCACGGTTTTCTTCCGCCACATCCTGGCCCAACCGCCATCGCCACGCTGTTTAACGCTGACATGGGTAAAACGCTGCTGTTTGGTACGCTGCTGGGTATCCCAACGGTGATTCTGGCAGGTCCGGTATACGCACGTTTCCTGAAGAATATCGACAAACCGATTCCGCAGGGACTCTATAACCCGAAAACCTTCACCGAAGCGGAAATGCCGGGTTTTGGCGTCAGCGTCTGGACGGCACTGGTGCCGGTGGTGCTGATGGCGTTGCGTGCCGTGGCAGAGATGTTGCTGCCTAAAGGCCACGTGCTGCTGCCGTATGCAGAGTTCTTTGGCGACCCGGTGATGGCGACCCTGATTGCCGTACTGATTGCGATCTTCACCTTTGGGCTGAATCGCGGCCGCACGATGGAGCAGGTGATGGATACCCTGACCGACTCGATCAAAATCATCGCTATGATGCTATTGATCATCGGCGGTGGCGGGGCCTTCAAACAGGTGCTGGTGGACAGCGGCGTGGATAAATATATCGCCAGCATGATGCACTCGACTCAGCTGTCACCCATCTTTATGGCCTGGTCGATTGCCGCAGTGCTGCGTATTGCACTTGGCTCTGCCACGGTAGCGGCGATTACCGCCGGGGGCATCGTGGCACCGCTGATTGTCACCAGTGGCGCCAGCCCGGAACTGATGGTGATTGCCGTGGGGTCTGGCAGCGTGATCTTCTCGCACGTTAACGACCCTGGCTTCTGGCTGTTTAAAGAGTATTTCAACCTGACAATTGGCGAAACCATCCGCTCCTGGTCAGCGCTGGAGACCATTATTTCTGTCTGTGGTCTGGTGGGTTGTCTGCTGCTCTCCTGGGTGATCTGACCTCTGGCCGCTGGCAATCCTGCCAGCGGCTCTCTGCTTTTGCCCCGAGTGTCGCCTTCAACATAAAAAGGGCCGCTAAGTGCGGCCCAACCTGTTAAATCAATCTGACGCCTTAATGAGGCGGCTCAAAACCGGCTTTTACCATTTGTTCCCGCAGCGCGTATGCAATGTCACGGTTGCCACCGGTAACGGGGTAGATAACGTTATTTACCACATCATCAAGGTAGTGCTCGTCAAACTCCTGCAGAGAGAGCTGCGTGCCGCCTTCATCGTTGATGGCGAAAGTCCCTTTGATGTGGTTGCCGCTGTTTTTTGCCTTCAGGCTGTAGCGACCCATGCTGGTATTAATCGTGCTCATAAGATCTCCTCGCGACTCATTTTCAATCTCATCACTACTGAGGCCTGCCTTGCCGCCTAAATTTTAGCCAGGACTGGTGAGTAAAACGAAGAAAGAGGGCCGGTAATAATGGGTGTTGCGATCGCTATCTCAGAATATAAATAAAGGGCAGAATCGGTGAACTTTTGACCAGTTGAACCCTAAGTGAAGCGGCATGCCAAAGATTCCTGTCTATAATGCTTACAGGAAGCGTGTCTAATCAGTAAGGGGAAAAGGAAATGAAAATTATTCTGTGGATTATCGCGATTATCTTTATCGTCGGCCTGCTGACCCTGACAGGGGTGTTCAAACTGATTTTCTGATTTCTATTAAAGCTTTAGCGACAGCGGGCACCTAATCAGGTGCCCGAATTGTTTTCTGGCTGGCCAGAAGAGAGTTTGTAATGGGATCCATCGGCGTTCTGGGCAGCAGATCCTGCGAATTCAGGCGTTTTTTACAGTTTGCGCAGCAGGCACCATGAACGTTGCGCTGGCCCTCCCGGTAGTCAGTAAAAAAGAACCGGGCGCTTCCACATTGACTGCAGCGTATCTTCATCACCATCCTCTGTCTCATCCTCCTTTAATCCTGCATTAACGGATGCCAGTCCCTGACCGCTTAAGCGGACGTTATCTATTGCCGGGTAATACTATTCCGGACGGCGATCAGAAAAGTAGTTTCTTATGACGTTGCTTGTTTGTTGCCAAATGCGAAGACAGCCCCTAAAAAGCACTTCATTGATCCTGATCAGGGTTTCTCTCTCTCTGGCTAAAATATCCGCGAATAGCCTGCTCTGACTGGGGTTGATAGCACAGCACGCACCTTTTTTTCGGAGAGAGAGCGGGATCTGGACTGAGAGATTTAAGATTTTATGGTCATAAAACGACCAGTCAGGTGAGGGCAGCCACGAGCAGCAGAAAAACCGGCTCTTAGCGAAGCGATCTGCAGCCCGCAGCAGGGCAAAAAAAAGGCGTTTGAAGGCCTGAACGCTCAGTAAGAACAGGAATACGTCTTAGTCAGGTTTTTCTTTTTAACGTCAATGACGTAACTATTTAAAATTGAAAAGGTTCGCCTTTCCAGCGGGTTAGCAACAGGAGTACGCTCTGCGCCTGATACCTGTTGAGGGGGTGGACGCAAGTCGAAAAGCAGGAAAGTGTGATGGATGTACGGAAAGTCGATATTTATCACTTTTTCATCAAATCATGCTGGACAAATCCCTCAGCAATTGCTGTACTAGACCCCGACACAGTTTAGTGTCCATTTTTCATGTAAAGGTAATATAGATGTCTAAGATCAAAGGTAACGTTAAGTGGTTTAATGAATCTAAAGGATTCGGTTTCATTACTCCTGAAGATGGCAGCAAAGATGTATTCGTACATTTCTCTGCAATCCAGAGCAACGGCTTCAAAACTCTGGCTGAAGGTCAGCGCGTAGAGTTTGAAATCACCGACGGCGCTAAAGGCCCATCTGCTGCTAACGTTATCAGTCTGTAAGTTAACAGTCAGAATTCTAAAAACCCGCCTTATTGCGGGTTTTTTTATGGCTGTAATCTGCGCTTCATCCCTTTCATCGTAACCTCGTTAATCGTCCCTGTTGCCGCACAAACTGCGCGGCGGTTCACAATAAATCCCCGTAACATATTTATAACAACCCGATTTGCAGCTTTTTAGCTTGCGACGCTATATAACTGTGCGACAGAACCCGGTGAGTGAGGAGAGAGGATGAACATACGTCAGGCAGCGTTAAAAGACAGTTTTGCGTTGAGTGCCTTGCTGAGCGAGCTAGGCTACGGCGGAACCGAAAGCTTTATTGAACAGCGTCTGGCACAGTTGTGCAGCGATCCCAGTGAAGCGCTGCTGGTGGCTGAACATGGCAGTCAGGTGCTGGGTTTCCTTTCCCTGCATTTTATTCCTCAGCTGGCCCTGGCCGGTGATTTCGCTCGCATCAGCTATTTCTGCATTGCAGAAGGAGAGCGCAGCAAAGGCGTCGGCCAGCAGCTGCTTCAGCATGCCGAAACGCTGGCGGCGCGTCGTGGCTGCGATCGCATGGAAGTCCATTGCCATCAGTCGCGTCTCAAGGCGAATCAGTTCTACGCCCGCGAAGGCTATGTTGAATCACCCTGTTATCTCATCAAAGATCTGCAAGCGAGTTGAATTCCCGTCCTGAGGCGATGACCAGCGCCCCGGCAATCATCTCCCGCTGTTCATCCCTGATGCTGGCGATGCTGACGCGAATAAACTGCGTGGGGCCAAGCCGGCAGCGCTCGCCTGGCACGACCGCAATACCGCGGGCCGCCAGCGTAATCATGGCGAACTGCTCCGATGCCACGGGGATATAGAGACTTAACCCGTCGCGAAGCGGCAGAGAGAGGCCGCGTTGCGCCAGCGACGCCAGCATCGCCTCGCGTCGTTGCCGGTAGATGGCGCGCGCGGTGGCAATCTGCCGTTGCGTCTCCTCATCCTCCATCAGCCACGCGACTGCGTCCTGCAGAATGCGGCTGGTCCAGCTGACGCCAAAATTTCGCCATGACTGTATGCGTCTGACCATCTCCGAAGTCGCAGAGAGCACCGCCAGCCGCAGATCCGGTCCGTAGGCTTTGGAAAACGAACGGATATGCAATGTTCGCTCAGGAAAATACACGCCCAGGCTCCAGCTCGCCTCCGCGGAGAGATCGCCAATCCCATCATCCTCAACGATCAGTGTGCTGCTCTGCTGCAGAACCTGCGCCAGTGCCTGACGTCGCGCCGCGCTGATGCTGTTCCCGGTAGCGGAGTGGGTGCGGGGCTGATAGATCAGCATCACCGGTGCCTGCTCCAGCAGAACAGACAGGACCTCCGGCAGCGGACCCTGCTCATCACACGCCAGCGGCAGGATCTCTGCGCCAACGTTATCCAGTATATCGAGCAGCCGGGTCGCGGTCGGGTCTTCAATAATCACCCGGTCGCCCGGCGAAACCAGGGTCTGCACCAGCAGGTTCATCGCATCAAAACCGCCATCCGTTGCCAGAAACGCTTCTGCCGCGTAGGGCCAGCGCGGCTTAATCGCCTGAAGCAGTGGTTCTGAAATCGCTTCACGGATGTAGCTGTTGAGCTGTGGTGAGTGCAGGGCCGCCTGCAGCGCGCGCTGCAGGTCAGGTAGCAGGGCGGGGTCGGGCGAGGCGAGAGTCAGGTCCGCCCGGATGTTTTCACCGTAGTTGCCAATCTTCTCAAAACGAATCGGATGCGGCATCACCGTATTGCCACTCACCCAGACACCACTGCGACCCTTGCCCGCCAGCACTTTCTGCTTTCTGAGTTGCGCCCAGGCAGCAGAAACGGTTGCCGGACTGACACCCAGCTGCTCCGCGATATCCCGCACTGCAGGCATCTGCATACCCGTTGCGATCTGTCCGTCACGAATCAGGGCGGAGGCAGCCTGGGCGATGCCTTTCACTGAAGGCGATTTTATCTGGCTGCAAAACCAGTTGAGGTCGACGCTCTCTGTCATAAGAAAATACTTTGTTCAGTAACAAAATAGTGATTGTTCAGATAAGTATTCCGGATCTAGTATCAAATTCAAGCACTATTTTATGACCGTCCCGACGGCGCAGCGTAAACGGAGAGATCATGGCAAGGCTACTCATCAGACTGGCGGTACGCGACTGGGACTACTTCACCCCACTGGCGCTGGGCGACATCAGACCAGAAGGCTTTGAGTTACAGATCGACCGCGTTGGCACGCTGGTGAATGACCTGGCGACCAGCCCCGATTATGACGCCGGTGAGGTCTCATTCAGCCGTTACGCCCAGAGCCGGGCCAGAGGTGACAAATCACTGCTCGGACTGCCGCACTTCCTGATGCGCGGCTTCCGCCAGCGCTGCATCATCACCACCGCCAGCAGCCCCATCACCACGCCAGCAGAGCTGAAAGGCAAAAGGATTGGCGTCACCGGCTGGCAGGATTCGGGCAATACCTGGACACGCACGGTGCTGCGTGAAGCGGGCGTCGAAATTGATGATGTCTTCTGGTATGCCGGTCGTCTTACGGCCGATCATCCGATAGTCGATCGGCTGGCGGGATTTGGCCGCCCTGGCCGCATTGAACCGGCTCCCGGCGAGCGACCGCTGATTGAAATGCTGCAGGCGGGTGAACTCGATGCCATCTTCACGCCGTTTATGCCGGAGGGCTTTTTCCTGCCTGATTCGGGTTTGCGGCAGCTGCAGACCGATTTTTATCAGGCGGAGCGGGACTACTTCAACCGTGTCGGCTATGTGCCGGGCATTCATATTCTGGCGCTTAAACCCGCGCTGGCGGCTGAGCATCCCTGGCTGCCTGCCGCGTTAAGTGAGGTCATCGATCGCTCTTACCAGCTGTGGATGCAGAAGAGAGAGAAATATGCCGACACCACACCGTGGCTGCTGGATGATTTGCGACGCACTGCGCAGGAATTACCAGCGGACTGGAATCAGAATGGTTTTAGCGTTAACAGAAAGATGATTGCGGACTTTGGTCGCGAGCTCTATGAGCAAGGGCTGACTCACCAGGTACTGACGCCGGAAGCGATGTTTCCGGCCGCTGCGGGAGAAGAGAAATGATGAAAGTAGCACTGGGACAATTTGCGGTGAGCCGCGAATGGCAGGAGAACGCCAGTATCTGTCTGGACTTAATGCAGCGGGCGTCAGAAGGGGGGGCCGATTTGCTGGTTCTGCCGGAAGGGGTGCTGGCACGTGATATAGCCGACCCTGATTTAGTGTTAAAGGCGGCGCAGCCGTTGGATGGCCCTTTCCTGAGCCAGCTGCTGACGGCCAGCAAGCACACGGCGCTGACCACCATGATGAGCGTTCACGTTCCCACCGATCAGCAAAAAGCGCTCAACGTGCTGGTCGTTATCCGCAACGGTGAAATCATCGCCGCCTATGAAAAGCTGCATCTGTACGATGCCTTTGCAATGCAGGAGTCGCAGCGGGTTAATCCGGGTCATGTCATTCCGCCGCTGATTGAGGTCGCGGGTATGAAAGTCGGATTAATGACCTGCTATGACGTGCGCTTCCCGGAGCTGGCGCGTCGGCTGGTGCTGGATGGTGCAGACGTGCTGGTGCTGCCTGCCGCCTGGGTTAAAGGTCCGCTGAAAGAGATGCACTGGGAACTGCTGACCCGCGCCCGTGCGCTTGAGAACACCTGCTACATGGTGGCGGTGGGGGAGTGTGGCCCACGCAATATCGGTAACAGTCTGGTGGTCGATCCGCTGGGCGTCGCGGTGGCGAATGCGGCGGAGTCGCCAGCACTGCTGTTTGCCGATCTCGATCCTGAGCGCGTCGCCTATGCCCGCCGGGTATTGCCGGTACTGGAGAACCGACGCTTCGCTCGTCCCGAACTCAACTGATCCGCTGAACCAGGAATCCATTATGACGAAGAGAGCAACCGCCTTAATCGTGGCGCTGGGGCTGACTGCATCCCTGGCGCAGGCTGCCGACGCTATTCCGGTGCAAAAAGTTGACCAGGCCCTGCATGATCGGCTGCCGGATGAGATCAAAAAAGCGGGCAAAATGATTTCAGTAAACAACGGTTCATTTCCGCCCTATGAAATCGTTAATGGTCCGCACTCGATGGAGGGGGCTTCTGCCGAGTTAACCACCGCGCTGGCGCAACTGCTGGGTGTGAAGATCGAACATGCGACGGTGAGTGGTCTGTCGGGCGTACTCACCGGCATTAATGCTGGCCGTTACCAGTTGGCGATTGGCCCGATTGGGGATTACCCGGACCGCCAGCAGAAAGTGGATTTCATCGATTTTGTGCAGGAGTTCGTGGTGTTCGGCGTGCAGAAGGGCAATCCGGCGAAAATCAATCAGTTGGACGACACCTGCGGCAAGCGTATTGCCGTTATGGCCGCGGGCTCTGCAGAACAGGTCATCCGTAAGCAGTCAGCGCAGTGTGTGGCCGACGGAAAACCGGCCGTGACGGTGCAGGCCTTTACCGATCAGCCGTCGTCCATTCTGGCGGTACGTTCTAAACGTTCCGACGCCTTCTTCTCCTCTCAGGCTCCGCTGACTTACTTTGTTAATCAGGCGAAGGGGCAACTTGAGCTGGCGGGCAAAGGGCAGAAAAACGGTTTTGGCGATATCTTCCAGGGCACGGTGGTGCCAAAAGACTCGCCGCTGGGTCAGGTAGTACTGGATGCCTACAAAGCGTTGTATCAGAACGGCACTTATGCGGCGATCATGAAAAAGTGGCAGCTTGAAGGCAACATGACTACAGCACCCGGACTGAATCTGGCGAAAGAGGCCAGCAAATGAGCCCGCCTCGCCATCTGCACCGCGATGAGAGTGGCGAGGCGGAGCTGCGTGACGTGGCGTTCGCCCGCAGCGCACCCACTTACGGACGCTGGATCAGCTGGATTGTGGTGCTGGTAATCGGCTCGAATCTGTTGTGGCTGGTGGCGACTAATCCGAACTTTGAATGGCAGGTGGTACTGAAGTGGTTTACCGAAGAGTCCGTGCTGAAAGGGTTGCAGGTTACGCTGGGGCTGACGGTCGTGTCGATGATACTGGGCACACTGCTGGGACTGCTGCTGGGCGTGTGGCGGCTCTCTGAGAACCGGCTGCTGCGCGGCGTTGCCGGGCTCTATATCTGGTTCTTCCGGGGCACGCCGCTACTGGTGCAACTGATCTTCTGGTACAACCTCTCCACGCTGTTTCCCATGCTGTCGCTGACGCTGCCGTGGACCGACGTCACGCTGGCCAGCTGGAACACCAACGATCTGATTACACCGCTGACGGCGGCTATTGCCGGGCTGGCGCTGAATGAAGCGGCTTACATGGCGGAAATTATTCGTGCCGGTCTGCTGTCGGTGGATAATGGTCAGGTGGAGACCACCCAGGCCTTTGGCATGAGCCGGTCGCGGGCGCTGCGACGAATCATTATTCCTCAGGCGATGCGGTCTATTATTCCGCCCACGGGCAACCAGTTGATCAGCATGATCAAGGCGACGTCACTGGTCAGCGTGATCGCGATGGGTGATCTGCTTTACTCGGTGCAGGCGATCTACAATCGCACCTTCGAGATCATCCCGATGCTGATGGTGGCCGTGATCTGGTATCTGCTGATCACCTCGATTCTCAATCTGGGCCAGTCCGCTATCGAGCGCTATTACGCGCGTGGCACCCGCCGCGTAGCCAGTGTCCCCAGACGCGCCGCCGTAGCAGGTAACACGCAACCCCAGCAGGAGGAGCGATGAGTCAGAGTGAACCCCTGGTCTGCGCCCGTAACGTGCAGAAGAATTATGGCGATAATCAGGTTCTGAAAGGGATCGATCTGGATGTTTATCCCGGAGAAGTCGTTGTGATTCTTGGGCCATCCGGTTCCGGTAAATCCACGTTTCTGCGCTGCATCAATCACCTTGAAGAGATGAACGCCGGATCGATTCGGGTCGGCGAAGAGCAGATTGGCTATGTGCTGAAAGGGCATGTGCTGCACCGGCTCTCGCCACGCCAGATTGCCCGTCAGCGGCAGAAAATCGGCATGGTGTTTCAGCAGTTCAATCTCTATCCGCATATGACGGTGCTGCAGAACATCATTGAAGCGCCCATCGGGGTGCATAAATTTCCACGTCAGGAAGCGATGGCCCATGCCCGATCGCTGCTGGCGACGGTGGGATTAAGTGATAAAGCGGACGCCTGGCCGCGTCACCTGTCGGGCGGACAGCAGCAGCGTGTGGCGATTGCGCGGGCGCTGGCGATCAAACCGCAGCTGATGCTGTTTGATGAGCCGACCTCTGCGCTCGATCCGGAGCTGGTGGGAGAAGTACTGGCGACCATGCGTACCCTGGCTGATCAGGGATTAACGATGATCGTGGTGACCCATGAAATCAGTTTTGCGCGGGAAGCCGCCGATCGCGTTGTCTTTATGGATGGGGGTGTGGTGGTGGAGCAGGGCACGCCGGAAGAGGTGATCGCGAATCCACAGCATCCACGGACTCAGGCGTTTCTCAGCCGCTTTATCTGAGTTCTTACTTACTCTGTTACAGATTCCACTTGTAGCTACAGGCAAACTGCGCGTAAATAACAGTCACCGTGATTCGATAAAGTTGAAAGGTTAAATATGGAAGGTATCAGTATTGCCAAGCTGCTGATTATCGGTGCGCTTATCGTACTGCTTTTTGGTACCAACAAGTTGCGCTCACTGGGCGGCGATCTGGGCTCCGCGATTAAGGGCTTCAAAAAAGCCATGAAAGACGAAGATACCAGTGCAACCCGAACAACGGCTGAAGACGTGCCGGCAGAACGCGTCGTTCATAAAGATTAATCGGTTATTGGCTGCAAATAACTGTTACTTTTTATTTCAGGCCATCTCAGGCACGTAAAAAAACCAGGCTGTCTCCAGTCTGGTTTTTTGTTTTTCAGGCTACTGATAGCAGAGGCGTGCTTATTTCACTTCTTCGCCTTTAGCCTGCATATCCGCATGATAGGAAGAGCGGACAAACGGACCGCACGCGGCATGGGTGAAGCCCATCGCCATCGCTTCTTCTTTCATCTCATCGAACTCAGCCGGGCTAACGTAGCGCTGAACCGGCAGGTGGTGACGACTCGGCTGCAGATACTGGCCCAGTGTCAGCATGGTGACGCCGTGGCGACGCAGATCGCGCATCACTTCCACGATTTCGGCGTTGGTTTCACCCAGGCCAACCATCAGACCCGATTTGGTCGGGATATGCGGATGCGCTTCTTTGAAACGCTCCAGCAGCTTCAGTGACCACTCGTAGTTAGCGCCCGGACGCACCTGACGATAGACGCGCGGTACGTTTTCCAGGTTGTGGTTAAACACATCCGGTGGCGTCGCAGTGAGAATCTCCAGCGCGCGATCCATGCGGCCACGGAAGTCCGGCACCAGCGTTTCAATTTTGATTGTGGGATTTTTTTCGCGGATCGCGCTGATGCAGTCAGCAAAGTGCTGAGCGCCACCATCACGTAAATCATCGCGGTCAACCGAGGTGATCACCACGTAGCGCAGGCCCATATCGGCAATCGTCTGCGCCAGTTTTGCGGGTTCGTTAGCATCAGGCGCATTAGGACGGCCATGAGCCACATCGCAGAACGGACAACGACGGGTACAGATTGCCCCCAGGATCATAAAGGTGGCGGTGCCGTGGTTAAAGCATTCGGCAAGGTTAGGGCAGGACGCCTCTTCACAGACCGAGTGCAGCCCGTTTTTACGCATCGCGGCTTTAATGCCCTGAATACGACTGGAGTCAGCTGGCAGCTTGATTTTCATCCATTCCGGCTTACGCAACATCTCCTGCCGTTCAACAGCCACGGTTTTCACCGGGATTAGCGCCATTTTGTCTGCGTCACGATATTTGACGCCGCGTTCCATCTGAATTGGTTTACTCATAAATCAGCAGGTTCCGGTCGGATTGCGATTTGAAAGCGTTCCCAATCAAACCGGGAAGGGGGCTTTCAACTTTATTTGAAAAAAGTGCAAAAATTATATCATCACATCGCCTGCGAAGCAGCCACAGTCAGCACGGATACGTTACATATTTGTAAATTCGCATTCTGCGTTAAGGCTTAACAGGGAGATCGCCTGATATCCATTCAACATTTTCATAACCTGACAGCCGCACAAAGGCGCTGACCAGCGGGGAACGTACCTGCTCCGTTGTCACCTCTGGCTCGAAATTTTTCAACTGGGTCATGCTCATCCCGGCGTAACCACAGGGATTGATGCGCAGGAAAGGCGACAGATCCATGGCCACATTCAGCGCCAGGCCGTGAAACGAACAGCCTTTGCGGATGCGTAATCCCAGAGAACAGATTTTCTCTTCCCCGACATAGACGCCAGGGGCATCCGCACGGGCGCGGGCGCTGACGCCGAACTCTGCCAGAGTCGCGATCACCGTCTCTTCCAGAATGGTCACCAGCTGGCGCACGCCGAGCTTACGGCGTTTTACATCGATCAGGACGTACATCACCTGCTGTCCCGGCCCGTGATAGGTAACCTGACCGCCACGATCGCTCTGCACCACCGGAATATCGCCTGGCATCAGCAGATGCTCCGCTTTTCCCGCCTGACCCTGAGTAAAGACCGGAGGATGTTCGACCAGCCAGATTTCGTCACGACTCTGGTCATCGCGCTGGTCGGTGTAGTGATGCATGGCGTCGGAGACAGATTGCCAGTCGCATAGGCCGGACTGACGGACAAAGAGGGTTTCAACTGACAAAACGAGTGCCCGCTAAAGGAAATAACGTGAAGAATAACGTCGGCAAACCGTCAGGCAGAGGCGCCTTGCCGACCCGTAAATTACAGGACCATCCGCACGATTTCGATGTTGCCCAGCTCTTCGTACAGGCGTTCAACCTGCTCGATGTGGGTGGCGGTGATAGTGATGTTTACGGAGTGATAGTTGCCTTTGCTGCTCGGCTTAACTTCAGGGCTGTAGTCGCCGGGCGCATGACGTTGCACCACTTCAACCACTTGATCAACCAGCTCCGGTTGCGCCAGACCCATTACTTTGTAGGTAAACGGGGTAGGAAATTCGAGCAGCTCATTCAGTTTGGTTTTCATATTAACTCCGGTGCATAAAAAACAGGCTCCCGCCTGAGCGGGAGCATCATAATATCTTGTAATGGGGGCGAAGGGGTGATTTTTCAATCACCCGTTGCGCTTAACCGAACCAGTGATGGAACATCAGTTTGATGTAATCAACGATACGGCCAAAGAACCCCCCCTCAGAGACTTCGTTCAGCACGACCAGCGGACGCTGTTCGATAGTCTTGCCATCCAGCTGGAAGTTGATGCTGCCGACGACCTGGTTTTTCTTCAGTGGAGCATGCAGTTCCGTATTGGTCAGCACATAGCTGGCTTTCAGATCTTTCATGCGGCCACGTGGAATGGTCAGGTAAGCATCTTTTTCCACGCCCAGCTGCACACGGTCATTATCACCGAACCAGACTGGCTCAGAAGCGAACTCTTTGCCTGCTTTCAGTGGCGCAACAGTTTCAAAGAAACGGAAGCCCCAGGTGAGCAGTTTCTTGCTCTCAGTTTCACGGCCTTTATAGGTATGACCGCCCATCACAGCGGAGATCAGGCGCATCTGGCCTTCGGTCGCAGACGCCACCAGGTTGTAACCGGCTGAGTTAGTATGACCGGTTTTGATCCCATCCACGTTCAGGTTGGTATCCCACAGCAGACCATTACGGTTCATCTGACGGATATTGTTGAAGGTGAACTCTTTCTCTTTATAGACAGCATACTCTTCCGGCACGTCGCGGATCAGCGCCTGGCCAATCAGCGCCATGTCGCGCGCAGAGCTGTACTGCCCTTCAGCATCCAGGCCATGCACGGTCCCGAAGTGGGTATTCTGCAGGCCAATCGCTTTGACGTAGTTGTTCATCAGGTTAACGAACGCATCCTGGCTGCCGGCGACGTAGTCGGCCATCGCCACACAGGCATCGTTACCGGACTGCAGCACAATTCCACGGGTCAGCTGAGAAACCGGTACGCGGTCGCCTGGCTTCAGGAACATCAGCGAGGAGCCTTTGAACACCGGGTTGCCGGTCGCCCAGGCATCCGGGCCAACGGTGACCAAATCGTCCTGATGAATTTTGCCCGCTTTAACGGCCTGACCAATGACATAGCTGGTCATCATCTTGGTCAGACTGGCAGGATCGCGGCGTGCATCGGCGTTTTTCTCTGCCAGCACTTTGCCTGAGTTGTAGTCGATAAGGACATACGCTTCGGCATCAATGTCCGGCACGCCCGGAATCATGGTCTTGAGATTGACGTCATCAGCAATAGCAGCATGGCTGAGAGAGAAAGCGATCAGTGATCCCACTGTCAGGCGTTTCAGCAAACGAGATGATTTCAGCGTGTTCATGTGTAGGACTACAACATCCGTGAGTTTGAGGTTAAAAATGTCACTCATCATACCCAATGCCAGATTATCTGGCACCGGGCATGATGATTGGGTTGTTAGCAGACGTAACGTGCAGCAGTCTGATAAGCGGTTCAGCGACGCGTGTTCGTAATAAATGAAGCCGTCTGGCCTTCACTGCTCAGGCGCTGTTGCAGCGCAGCCGCTTCGGCGCGGGAGGCGTAACCGCCGAGCTGAATACGATAAACATTGTTGCCCGCGTCTTCGACCTTACCAGGCACGCCATAATGCTGGCTCAGGCTTTTCATCATCTGCTGAGCACGCGCCGGATCGTTCAGCGCACCGACCTGCACCACATATCCATCGGCGGTACCCTTGCTGGCTGCTGGCGCGGCGCTGGCGGCTACGGGAGCCGCAGTGCTTGCTGCCGGTGCGGAACTGGCAGGCGCGGCGGCGGGTGGTTCATTACCTTCCAGTACGCCGTTCGCTAATGGCTGAGGTGCGCCAAGAAAGCCGCTGCTCTGCACCGGTGCGCCCATGTTGTCACTGCTCTGTAGCGTGCTGTTGCTGATGGGTTCAACATTCTGCGCCGGCGGTTCAGATGGCGCTGCGCTGCCGCCGTTCATCACCGCGCCACCACTCAGGTCCGGGCGGGCGGGCAGAGAGTAGCTCTGTTTCGCTACCACGGTTCCGATGGTGCCGGGACCAGACAGCGTGCCGTCCGGTGCGACCTTGATATAGTCGACCCGCACCCGCGAATTGTTGGAGATATTCAGGCGGTCACCGGCAGCCCGCGACAGGTCGATAATGCGTCCTGGCGTATAAGGGCCGCGATCGTTAACGCGCACCACAATCTGACGGCCATTCGCAATATTGGTCACGCGCACATAGCTCGGCAGCGGCAGAGTCGGGTGGGCGGCAGTCAGCGCATCGGGATCGTAGGCTTCGCCGGTGGCGGTACGGTTTCCCTGCGCCTCTTCACCGTACCAGGTTGCCAGGCCGACTTCGCTGTAGTTCGAGGGATCTTTGATAACGCGGTAATTTCTACCGTTAACGCTGTAATCCTGACTGGTGCCCGGATTGATCGGCTCATAACGTGGCTCAACGCCTGGAATCTCTACCACCGGTCCATTGTAAGCCGGTTGCGGCGGCGCCGTATTTTGGGGTTCGGGCGTGGTACAGGCCGCCAGAACCAGTGATGCCAGTGCAACGCCAAGCCATTCCTTACGCATCTGCAGCCTCTTAGACACTTTTAGATAACATTTTTCGGTGAGTGTGGATCGACATCACAATGCCGAATCCCGCCATAAGCACGATAAGCGCGGAGCCGCCATAACTGACCAGCGGCAGCGGCACGCCAACTACCGGTAAGATACCACTAACCATGCCAATGTTAACGAAAACATAAACGAATAAAATCAGCATTAAACCACCCGCCATGACGCGGCCAAAGGTGGTCTGTGCCCGGGCGGCGACAACCAGTCCCCGCATGATCAGCAGCAGGTAGAGGGTCAGCAGCAGCAGCACGCCGACCAGACCTAACTCTTCGGCCAGAACCGCGAAGATAAAGTCAGTATGACGTTCCGGCAAAAACTCCAGCTGAGACTGGGTGCCCTGCAGCCAGCCTTTACCGCGCAGTCCGCCCGAACCAATAGCGATTTTCGACTGGATAATGTGATAACCGGCACCCAACGGGTCCGTTTCCGGGTCGAGCAGCATCATCACGCGGTCACGCTGATAGTCGTGCATCAGGAAGAACCAAAGAATCGGGATAAACGCGGCGACCAGCAGCACCGCCACGCTAATCAGTTTCCAGCTCATCCCCGAGAGGAACAGTACAAAGAGGCCAGAGGCGGCAATCAGAATCGAGGTGCCGAGATCGGGCTGTGCGGCCACCAGCAGGGTGGGAAGGAAGATCAGAATCAGCGCAATACCGGTATTTTTCAGCGTCGGCGGACAGACATCGCGGTTAATAAAGCGCGCCACCATCAGCGGCACCGCGATCTTGGCTATTTCCGAGGGCTGAAAACGTACAAAGCCGAGATCGAGCCAGCGCTGTGCACCTTTACTGATCTGCCCAAAAGCATCCACCGCCACCAGCAGGATGACGCAGACAATATAGAGATAGGGTGCCCAGCCTTCATAAACGCGTGGCGGCACCTGCGCCAGCACAATCATGATCACCAGACCCATCGCGATCTGACCGAGCTTACGCTCCATCATGCCGGGATCCTGTCCGCTGGCACTCCAGATCACCACGGCGCTGTAAGTCAGCAACCCGAGAATGATCAGCATAAACATCGGATCGATGTGGATGCGCATCCAGATCGATCGTTTCTGCGGACTATCTTGCATCGACATGTCTATTCACCTTCATAACCGGGCGGCACAGGGGCGGCGTCCGGCAGAACTGTATTGTTATCACCCAACATAATGTGATCCAGAATCTGGCGCATCACGGTGCCGACAGCCGGACCGGCGCCACCGTTTTCCAGGATGATGGTCACAGCCACCCGAGGTTTGTCATAAGGGGCAAACGCGGTCATTAATTTATGGTCGCGTAATCGTTCAGCAATTTTATGGGCGTTATACGTTTCGTTCTCTTTCAGGCCATAGACCTGTGCCGTACCGGACTTGGCGGCGATTTTATAAGGTGCATCAGCAAAACTCTTATGCGCGGTGCCGTTGGGGCGATTCGCCACGCCGTACATGCCATCTTTAGCGAGTTCCCAATAGCCAGAATGGATATCACCTATCGGGGCCGTAGTGGGCTGGCGATAGGGTACCAGCGTGCGGCCTTCGCGGGTGGCGCGCAGCATATGCGGCACCTTGATGACGCCGTCGTTGATGAGAATCATCATCGCTTTGTTCATCTGCAGCGGCGTTGCCGTCCAGTAACCCTGGCCGATCCCTACCGGGATGGTGTCACCCTGATACCACGGCTTTTTAAAGCGCTTCTGCTTCCAGTCGCGAGTCGGCATGTTACCGGCGCTTTCCTGCGGTAAGTCGATGCCGGTACGGCTGCCGTACCCAAATTTATTCATCCATTCTGACAGGCGGTCAATACCCATGTCGTAAGCGACCTGATAGAAGAAGGTATCAGCAGATTCCTCCAGCGCTTTGGTGACATTCAGACGGCCATGCCCCCATTTTTTCCAGTCACGAAAACGCTTTTCTGAACCGGGAAGCTGCCACCAGCCGGGATCAAACAGGCTGGTATTACGGTTAATCACGCCAGCGCTCAGGGCAGAGACCGCCACATAGGGTTTGACCGTCGAAGCCGGTGGATAGGCGGCCTGAATCGCGCGGTTATACAGTGGGCGGTTTTCATCTTCCAGCAGTCCACGATAATCCTTACTGGAAATACCGTCGACAAATAAGTTGGCATCGTAGCTCGGCGTGGAGACCATAGCGAGAATTTCGCCGGTGCGCGGATCGCTGACGACCACAGCCGCGCGGCTGCCCGCCAGCAGGGTCTCGACATACTGCTGCAGTTTGAGATCGATCGTCAGATAGATATCACGGCCTGCCTGAGGGGACTCCTCGTGCAACTGGCGAATGACGCGGCCACGGTTGTTGACCTCGACCTCTTCAAAGCCGGTTTTGCCGTGCAGCAAACTCTCGTAATACGCTTCAATCCCCAGTTTACCGATGTCGTGCGTCGCGGCGTAGTTTGGCCATATGCCCTCTTTGTCGAGGCGTGCAACGTCACGATCGTTGATTTTTGAGACGTAGCCGACCACATGCGTCAGCGTGGCTCCGTAAGGGTAGTAGCGGCGCTGATAACCTTTGACTTCTACACCCGGGAAGCGGTACTGGTTGACCGCAAAGCGTGCCACCTGCACTTCATTCAGACCGGTTTTAACCGGGATGGAGGTGAAACGACGCGAGCGTTTACGCTCTTTCTGGAAGTTTTCGAGGTCTTCGTCCGTCAGCTCAAGAACCGGGCGTAAGTTTTCCAGCGTCTGTTGCAGGTTATCGACTTTCTCGGGAACCAGTTCTGCCTGATAGATGGTGCGGTTCAGTGCCAGCGGGGTGCCGGTACGATCGTAAATTATGCCGCGACTGGGCGCTACTGGCACCAGTTTGATGCGGTTCTGATTGGAGCGAGTGCTGTAATCATCAAAGCGAAGAATCTGCAGGTGGTAAAGGTTAACCACCAGGACTGAAGAGAGCAGTAAGATGCCGATGAAGGCGATGAACGCCCGACGGACAAAGAGTTTCTGTTCGGCGCTGTAATCTCGAAAGGCGTTGCTTTGTAATTTCATCCGCTACTTGTCATGTCTGATGTGGGCTGATCGGTCATTCACGATGATAAGGATGATTTGTCGTTATACTCCAGGCCCGATACAGACTTTCGGCTACCAGCACGCGCACCAGCGGATGGGGCAACGTCAATGCTGACAGTGACCAGCTCTGCTCTGCCGCCGCTTTACAGGCGGGGGCCAGGCCTTCAGGCCCACCAATCAGCAGGCTGACATCGCGGCCATCGAGCTTCCAGCGTTCAAGCTGCTGTGCCAGCTGCGGGGTTTCCCACGGATGACCAGGAATATCCAGCGTGACGATGCGATTGCCTTTGCCGACCGCTGCCAACATCGCTTCGCCCTCTTTTTCAAGAATGCGTTTGATATCAGCATTTTTACCGCGTTTACCTGCGGTCACTTCGATCAGCTCAAGCGGCATATCTTTTGGGAAGCGGCGCAGATATTCCATAAAACCGGTCTGCACCCAGTCAGGCATTTTCGTGCCGACGGCAACAAGTTGCAGTTTCACCGATTAGCCCCAGAGTTTTTCCAGCTCATACAGCTGGCGACTCTCTTCCTGCATCACGTGCACGATGACATCACCCAGATCAACCACGATCCAGTCTGCCGCGCTTTTGCCTTCAATGCCTAATGGCATCAGGCCCGCTAAACGCGACTCCTGCTCGACGTGTTCTGCGATCGAAGTCACATGACGCGTGGAGGTGCCGGTGCAGATGATCATGAAATCGGTAATGCTGGATTTGCCCTGAACGTCGATGGTAACAATGTCCTGGCCTTTGAGATCATCAATCTTATCAATAACGAAGTCTTGGAGTGCTTTACCTTGCAAAAGGTTCCCCTTGGAATCTGGTGGTATCGGGCCGGCTGTAAGCCCGGAGAGTACAGCCAAAAATTTAAGCGGCGTAGTATATCATGCCCGGATCAGTCGCGATATAAGCCTTCGCGGTCGATATAGTCGATAACCGCTGCAGGCAACAGGTCGTCGCAGGGCTGGTTCTGATGGCGACGGCGGCGAATTTCGGTCGCCGAAATGTCATAGAGTGGGGTTTCCGCCAGCCAGATATGACCGGCGGGCTGCTGATGCAGTTGCCGGATATCCTGAGCGAGATGCTGATCAAGCCAGTCCTGCATCTCTGGCGAGTCAAACCGGGTTGGATAGCCGGGGCGCTGGCATACCAGCAGATGGCAGAGTGACAGCAGATCCTGCCAGCGATGCCATTCAGACAGGCTCAGCAGGGAATCCTGACCAATAATAAAAGCCAGCGGCTGTACTGCACCGCGTTCGGCGCGCCAGGCTTCCAGGGTGGTCACGGTCCAGGAAGGCGTGTCGCGTTCCAGTTCACGGGTATCAATTTCAAACAGCGGTAAGCCGCGGATAGCGCAGCGCAGCATAGCAACCCGCTGAGTCGCGCTGGCTTCCGGTTGTGGACGATGCGGTGGCACATTATTGGGCAGCAGCGTCACACGCTGTAAGCCGGTCTGCTGAGCCAGCGCTTCGACCGGGCGCAGATGGCCAAAATGGATTGGATCGAAGGTGCCACCAAAAAGTGCGTGTAACTCAGACATGGGCAAAGCTCGTCGGAAAAGCACGACTGCTGATCAGCAGCGTCAGCGTCTGTAACTGCGGCCACACCGGCTGACCATAATCCTGCTTCAGGGTGATCTCAATCTGACTCAGCAGATGAATAGCGCGTTGCAGACGCGTGGCATCCAGTCGCTGGAGTGCGTCGGTGAACAGCGCGCGGCGGTTCTGCCAGATACGCTGCTGATCCATCAGCGTGCGCAGCGGCTGCTGGGCCTGATGGCGTTGCAGATGCAGCAGCGTCAGCAGATCGCGCTGCAGCGTACGCAGCAGAATCACGACTTCGCTCTCTTCTTTCTCAAGCTGATGCAGGATATGCAGCGCGCGGCGACTCTTACCTGCCAGCAGGGCATCTACCCAGTGGAAGGGCGTGAAGTGCGCGGCATCACTGACGGCCTCTTCAACCCGGGGAAGCGTCAGCTTGCCGTCCGGCCACTGTAGCGAGAGCCGCTCCAGCGCCTGGGCCAGCGCCAGCAGATTGCCTTCATAGCAGTAACACAACAGCTGCACGGCTGCGTCATCCACCGACAGTTTCAGCGCTTTAGCGCGATTAACGACCCAGCGTGGCAGTTGTGCCTGTTCGGGCGTCTGGCAGGGCACTAAAACCGCAGAGGCGGACAACGCTTTAAACCAGGTGCTGTTTTCCTGCGCTTTGGTCAGCTTTGGCATCCGGCAGATCAGCAGAATATCGGCGTGCAGCAGCTGAGACAGCTTAACCAGCTGCTCGGCCATCGCGGCGTTGGGGCCATTATCGGGGAATTGCAGCGTCATGGTCTGACGCTGGGCAAACAGACTCAGTGACTGGCAGCTGACGAACAGGCTCTCCCAGTCGGTCTGGGCATCCAGCGCAAAACTGAAATGTTCTTCGAATCCCTGGGGGGTTGCGGCGGCACGGATGGCATCCGAGCTTTCCTGCAACAGCAGCGGTTCGTTACCGGCTAACAAATAACAGGCGCGCAGCCCCTCACGGAGCTGCGCGCTGAGTTGCTCAGGATAAATCCTGATCATTGCAGGCTGGTAGCAGAGGAAGAGGGCGCTTCCTGTGAACCCTGACCCGGCACCGAAATCACTGACGCTGGCAGGGTATCTTTGCTGTTCATCTGCGCGGCATGCACCGTCAG
This sequence comes from Candidatus Pantoea varia, assembly GCF_900115075.1. Classification (GTDB taxonomy): domain Bacteria; phylum Pseudomonadota; class Gammaproteobacteria; order Enterobacterales; family Enterobacteriaceae; genus Pantoea; species Pantoea varia. The sequence goes on along the minus strand of NZ_FOVG01000001.1, from coordinate 2,041,461 downwards.
CAGCTTACGAACCAGCTGTTCAGCCGCACGCTGACGCATCTCCTGCGTAATCAGGTCCTGCTCAGCATCTTTTGCCAGCGCCGCATTCGGGTTATCGAAGAACGAACGATAAACCGTGGTGCTGATGGGATAGATACCTTTGCCCGGCAACAGAACCTGCGCCGTAAGCGTCATGACCAACTGATACTCAGCAGAAGTACCGCTGATAAAGACCGACGCTGTGTTACGCCCCGACATTTCAGGACCCAGACGCAGTGTCGGAATATCAGTGCGGGTCTGCTTGCTGTCTTCAACAATGGTGACATCGTTGATACGCAGTTGCTGACGCACAGTACGTGCCAGCGGACCATAAGGATCGCCGGTTGAAACAATCAGGGTTTTCAGTTCGCTGGGCACCTGAGTGGTGCCGCGCGGATGAAAACCACAGCCAGCGGTGATCACCACCGCCAGCATGACAAACAGCCTGATAATCGGATGTCGCACAGTTCCTCCTGAACTTAACCTACGACCAGGTTAAGCAGTTTGCCCGGTACATAAATGACTTTACGGATAGTCACGCCGTCCAGATACTTCGCCACCAGATGCTCCTGCGCAGCGCGTGCCTGAACCTGTTCCTGTGTTGCATCGGCGGGCACGGTGATTTTGCCGCGCACTTTACCGTTAACCTGCACCACCACCAGCAGTGAATCTTCAACCATAGCGGCTTCATCAGCAACCGGCCAGCTCGCTTCATCAATGGTGCCTTCGCCACCCAGCGTCTGCCACAGAACATAGCAGGCGTGCGGGGTGAACGGATAGAGCAGACGGACGATGGCCAGCAGCGCTTCCTGCATCAGGGCGCGGTCCTGTTCGCTTTCCTGCGGGGCGCGTGCCAGTTTGTTCATCAGTTCCATGATCGCTGCAATGGCGGTGTTGAAGGTCTGACGACGGCCAATATCATCCGCCACTTTGGCGATGGTTTTGTGCAGATCGCGACGCAGCGATTTCTGCTCGTCATTCAGGCTGTCCACATCCAGTGCCACGGTCGCACCCTGAGAGGTGTGCTCGTAGACCAGCTTCCAGACACGTTTCAGGAAGCGGTTAGCTCCCTCAACGCCCGATTCCTGCCACTCCAGCGTCATATCCGCCGGTGAAGCAAACATCATAAACAGACGCACGGTATCCGCGCCGTAGCGCTCAACCATCAGCTGTGGATCGATGCCGTTGTTTTTCGACTTCGACATTTTGCTCATGCCCGCGTAGATCACTTCGCGGCCCTGCGTGTCCACCGCTTTAATAATGCGGCCTTTCTCGTCACGCTCAACCTCAACGTCAACCGGTGAAACCCAGTTACGCTCGCCGTTGTTACCCAGGTAGTAGAAGGCATCAGCCAGCACCATGCCCTGGCACAGCAGACGCTTGGCAGGCTCATTGGAGTTCACCAGGCCCGCGTCACGCAGCAGCTTGTGGAAGAAGCGGAAATACATCAGGTGCATGATGGCGTGTTCGATACCACCTACATACTGATCGACCGGCAACCAGTAGTTTGCTGCGGCCGGGTCCAGCATGCCTTCCTTGTAGCTGGCGCAGGTATAACGCGCGTAGTACCAGGAGGACTCCATAAAGGTGTCAAAGGTGTCGGTTTCACGCAGAGCAGGCTGGCCGTTTACCGTGGTTTTCGCCCACTCGGGATCCGCTTTGATCGGGCTGGTAATGCCATCCATCACCACATCTTCCGGCAGGATCACCGGCAACTGGTCTTCTGGAGCAGGCATCACGGTGCCATCTTCCAGCGTCACCATTGGGATTGGAGCACCCCAGTAGCGCTGACGTGAAACCCCCCAGTCGCGCAGACGGTAGTTCACTTTACGCACGCCCACGCCTTTTGCCGCCAGTGAATCCGCGATGGCGTTGAAGCCTGTTGCGTGATCCATACCGTTGAACTCACCCGAGTTGAACAGGGCACCTTTATCCGTCATCGCCGCAGCGCTGACGTCAGGAATCGAGCTATCCAGGTTGAGGATGACCGGCTTGATTGGCAGATCGTATTTAGTCGCAAACTCCCAGTCGCGCTGGTCGTGTGCCGGAACCGCCATGACGGCGCCAGTGCCATATTCCATCAGGACGAAGTTGGCAACCCAGACCGGGATCAGCTCGCCGGTCAGCGGATGAATAACAGACAGGCCGGTCGCCATGCCTTTCTTCTCCATGGTCGCCATATCGGCTTCGGCCACTTTGGTATTGCGGCATTCCGCAATAAAGTCAGCCAGCGCCGGATTATTTACTGATGCCTGAGTCGCCAGAGGATGACCCGCCGCGACAGCAACATAGGTTGCACCGATAAAGGTATCCGGACGGGTGGTGTAGACGGTGACTTTCTCTTCGCTCTCCGCCACGTCGAAAGTGATTTCGACGCCTTCAGAACGACCAATCCAGTTACGCTGCATGGTTTTGACCTGCTCAGGCCACTCTTCCAGCGTATCCAGATCGTTCAGCAGCTCTTCCGCATAATCGGTGATTTTGATAAACCACTGCGGGATCTCTTTGCGTTCAACTTTGGTGTCACAGCGCCAGCAGCAGCCATCGATGACCTGCTCGTTGGCCAGCACCGTCTGATCGTTCGGGCACCAGTTCACGGCGGAGGTCTTTTTATAGACCAGACCCTTTTCATACAGTTTGGTAAAGAACCACTGTTCCCAGCGATAGTACTCTGGCTGGCAGGTCGCCAGTTCACGACTCCAGTCATAGCCAAAGCCCAGCAGTTTGAGCTGGTTTTTCATGTAGGCGATGTTGTCGTAAGTCCATGGGGCAGGCGCAGTGTTGTTTTTAACCGCAGCGCCTTCCGCAGGCAGGCCGAAAGCATCCCAGCCAATCGGCTGTAGTACGTTTTTGCCGAGCATACGCTGATAACGCGCGATTACGTCGCCGATGGTGTAGTTACGAACGTGGCCCATGTGCAGGCGGCCAGAAGGATAGGGCAACATGGAGAGGCAATAGTATTTCTCTTTACCTTCCTGCTCAGTCACTTTAAACGTTTCGTTTTCATCCCAGTGCTGCTGCACACGGGATTCAATTTCTTCCGGGCGGTATTGCTCTTGCATGGCTGCCTGTGGTCCTTTATGAAAAACATTTTTCTGGCTCTAAGATCCGCATAGCATACCCATAAGGCCACGTATCAACAACACTTCCCACTTTTGCTGACACGATTTCTGCCGAAAGCGTCAGCCCCTTCACCCTTTTGTAATTCACTGTACAGACGACACGGTAAAAGCAACATTCCGACTAAACTTAGTTCAGCGAGGGTCTGCATAAAGGAGAATAAAATGAATAAAGTGGCTCAGGAATATCGCGAGTCGTTAGCCGTATTGACCGAACGTCTTCGTCAGGGGGATCGTAACCTTGATGAACTGATTGCCGGGCGGCGAAGCCAGTTGCTGGTTCGCGATGATATGTCGGAAAGTGAGATTGACCAGGCGCTGAGTTCGGTGCGCCGTGATTTGGGCGAGTTTGCACGCAGCTATACCGATGTGGAAGAACCGCTGGCTGATTCACTGTTTATGCGCATTATCCGCGAGAGCGTCTGGAAAGAGTTGGCGGATATCACTGATAAAAGCCAGCTGGAGTGGCGTGAGGTCTTTCAGGATCTGCATCACCACGGTGTGTATCAGAGCGGTGAAGTCGTGGGGCTGGGCAATCTGGTGTGTGAGAAGTGCCAGTTTACCCGGGCAATCTATACGCCTGAAACCTTGTCCCGTTGTCCGGAATGCGGCAACGATCAATTTCAGCGTCAGCCTTTTGAACCCTGATAATAAAACGTATGCGGGCCACGATGAGTGACCCGCATACGGGGTTTTAATGCAGAATTTTAGCGAGGAAATCTTTTGCGCGGTCAGACTGTGGATTATTAAAGAAGTCATCTTTATTGGTGTCTTCGATAATTTTCCCTTCATCCATAAAGATCACGCGATTGGCGACTTTACGGGCGAAGCCCATCTCGTGTGTCACCACCATCATCGTCATCCCTTCCTGCGCCAGTTCAACCATCACATCCAGCACTTCATTGATCATTTCCGGATCCAGCGCGGAGGTCGGTTCATCAAACAGCATCGCGATAGGATCCATGCAGAGCGCACGCGCAATGGCGACACGCTGCTGCTGACCGCCGGAGAGTTGACCGGGGAACTTCTCAGCATGCGCTGACAGTCCCACACGCTTCAGCAGCTTCAGCCCTTTATCGCGGGCCGCCGCTTTGTCGCGCTTCAGCACTTTTACCTGCGCCAGCACCAGGTTGTTGATAATACTCAGATGCGGGAATAGCTCGAAGTGCTGGAACACCATGCCGACCTGGCTGCGAAGCTGCGCCAGATTGGTTTTTTTGTTGTTCACCTCGGTGCCGTTAACCGCAATCACGCCCTGCTGAACCGGCTCCAGCCCGTTCACCGTTTTGATCAGCGTCGATTTACCGGAGCCGGACGGGCCGCACACCACCACCACTTCACCGGTTTTGACTTCGGTTGAGCAGTCGGTCAGCACCTGAAAGTGACCATACCACTTAGAAACATTTTTCAGGCTAATCATTTAAACCGTCCTTTTTCTTTTTAGATAGCTGACCAACAGCGATGCGCTCAGGCTGATAACGAAGTAGACCAGACCTGCAAACAGAACCATTTCAACCTGGGTGCCGTCTCGCTCACCAATGGTGGACGCGGTACGGAAGAAGTCCGCCAGGCTTAAAACATAGACCAGCGAGGTATCCTGGAACAGTACGATACCCTGCGTCAGTAACAGCGGAACCATCGCGCGGAACGCCTGCGGCAGAATAATCAGTTTCATGGCCTGCCACTGCGTCATGCCCAGCGCCAGCGCGGCATTGCCCTGTCCACGGGAGATACTGATGATGCCGGCACGAATGATTTCTGAGTAGTACGCCGCTTCGAACAGCGAAAAGGCAACCATGGCTGAAATCAGGCGGATATCGGTTTTAGGCGACAGGCCCAGCACCTGCTGCAGGAAACTCGGCACCACCAGATAGAACCACAGCAGCACCATGACCAGCGGCACTGAGCGGAACAGATTGACATAAATTTTGGCAAACCAGCTGATGGGCTTAAAGGTCGACAGACGCATCACCGCCAGCAGGGTGCCCCACAGAATGCCGAACACCACAGCGGTAATCGTGATCTTAAAGGTAATCACCAAACCGTTAAGCAGATAGGGCAGGCTGGGAGCAATCGAACTCCAGTCAAAATCGTACATTACTTGCCTCCCGCATTGCCTGGCAGCCGGACTTTGCGCTCGACCAGACTCATCAACAACATAATCACCAGGTTAATCGCGACGTAGGCCAGCGTAATGGCGGTAAAGGATTCATAGGCGTGAGCAGAATAGTCGAGCAGTTTGCCCGCCTGCGCCGCCATATCGACCAGACCAATGGTGGAGGCGATAGCGGAGTTCTTCACCAGGTTCAGCATTTCCGAGGTCATCGGTGGGACAATCACGCGATACGCATTCGGCAGCAGCACATAGCGGTAGGTCTGCGGCAGAGTTAATCCCATCGCCAGACCGGCATTCTTCTGTCCACTCGGCAGTGACTGAATCGCCGCGCGCACCTGCTCGCAAACGCGGGCGGCGGTAAACAGGCCAAGACAGATCATTGAAGAGAGGAAGAACTGAATATTGGGGTCCAGCTCAGACTTAAACCACATACCGAGCTTTTCGCCCACCAGCTCGGGTGCCACCAGATACCAGAAGAAGAACTGGACGATCAGCGGGATGTTACGAAACAGTTCGACATAGCAGGTGCCAATGGTCGACAGCAGGCGGTTCGGCACGGTGCGCAGAATGCCGAAAAATGAACCCACGCAGAAGGCGATAATCCAGGCGCAGCAGGAGACGGCTATCGTCACCTGAAAACCGGACCACAGCCAGCCGAGGTAGGTCGTATTACCGAACGGGGCCTGTTCGAGGAATATGCCCCAGTTCCAATCGATACCCATAACGAGCTCCGGAAAAAAAGGGTAGCTAAGCTACCCTGAAGATTGATGAACGGCGTTTTATTTCCTGACGCAGGGGAACGACCCGTATCAGTCTGTCTGTCCATGCCGCGGTTTCAGCAATCGAGAGGGCAGCCAGGCCGCCCTTGGTATACCCGTCGTCTTTCAGGCTGCATTTTTGTTGGCCAGGTTCACTCATCCTAATCACTTACCTGAGTAAGCTCATCGGGAGTCATTCTCCTGCCGCCACAATGCAACCTGAAATCCTTTGGGTATTTTTTTGTTAATTCAGTGCCTTGTCATTTGGCGTTTTGAACAGCGCTTTCATGTCATCAGACAGTTCAAAGTTCATGTTCAGGTTCTTTGGCGGGATGGGTTTTTTGAACCAGTTCTCGAACCACTTCTCTGCCTGACCCGATGTCTGGGCTTTAGCGATGGTTTCATCCACCAGCGCTTTGAACTGCGGATCATCTTTACGCAGCATGCAGCCATAAGCTTCTTTAGACTGTGGCGTGCCTAAGATTTCCCAGTTGTCCGGTTTTTTGGCTTTGGCGCGTTCGCCAGCCAGCAGCGCATCATCCATCATAAAGGCCACGGCACGACCGGTTTCCAGCGTACGGAAGGAGTCACCATGATCTTTGGCGCTGATGATGCGCATATCCAGTTTCTGTTCGTCGTTGAGTTTGTGCAGCAGCACTTCAGACGTGGTCCCTGAGGTTACGACGACGGTTTTGCCTTTCAGGTCAGCGAAATCTTTGATCGGGCCATCTTTCTTAACCAGCAGACGGGTGCCAATGACAAAAATGGTGTCAGAGAAGGCAGCCTGTTTCTGGCGCTCAAGGTTATTGGTGGTCGAGCCACACTCATAATCGTAGGTGCCGTTTTGCAGCAGCGGAATACGGTTTTGTGAGGTGATAGGAATCATTTTGACCTGCAGGTCAGGCTTATTCAGCTTCGCTTTGATGGCTTCCACAATGGCGTTTGAGTAATCCTGTGAATAGCCGACGACTTTTTGCTGGTTGTCATAATAAGAAAAGGGAACTGATGATTCGCGATGCCCGACCACAATGACGCCATTGTCATTGATCTTCTTCAGGGTGCCGCTGAGATCTTCCGCCTGGGCCGCTCCCGCCGCTGCGCTGATCAGCAGAAGAGATAATGCCACTTTGCGTAGTTGCATGTTCCAACTCCTTCGTATGAAAAAGGCACAGGATATAACCTGCGCTGATTATGATGTTGTGTCTGTTTTCTGCTGCGTTTCTGCTCATTCTGCGGATTAAATGGGCGCAGAAGAGTGACTAACATAGCGGATTGTTAACGCAATGAAACAAAAAAGTTTCTTTTTTGCGAGGTGATCCGCACCAAAAAAAGGCAAATTTCTCACACTGCGCGTTAACGGTGCAGGAGGTGCGACTGTTTTGGTGCAGCGCGCCTCGCGGCAGCGCCTGCAATCAGGCTGTTAGCGAAAAACAGTGAAACATTTTGCAATCATCGTGCCAGAAAGCGGTGCAGGGTGAGAAAGGCAGCAGAGTATGTGGTCAGGGGGAGTGAAATAAAGCGGAGAGTCATCATGAAAAAGGCGAAGCATGTGCTTCGCCTTCAGTGAGTATAGGATGGGATGTTATCGACGTCGACGCAGAAGAGCTATCAACGCCGCCAGCAGCGTCAGTGACCACACAGGCCACATGCCAGCCCGCGCATACGGTGTTTCCCCTTGGGTTGGCGTAACCTTGCTGGTCAGCACATCGCGGGTAAACTGAGGCAGCATGGCTTCCACATCACCACTGGCATTGACCACCGCCGTCACACCGTTATTGGTGCTGCGCAACAGCGGGCGACCCAGTTCCAGCGCCCGCATCCTCGCCATCTGGAAGTGCTGCCACGGGCCAATAGAATGACCAAACCAGGCATCGTTCGAAACGGTCAGCAGGAAGTTGGTGTCGGGATGGAAGTTGGCTCGCACCTGTTCACCCAGCACGATCTCATAACAGATGGCGCTGGTCAGGTTGTAGCCCGCCACGCTCAGTTGCGGCTGAAGGTAGTTGCCACGACTGAACGCCGACATCGGCAGATCAAAGAACGGGGCCAGCGGACGCAGCAGATCGGCCAGCGGCACAAACTCGCCAAACGGCACCAGATGATTCTTCTGGTAACGATTGCCGCTGAAGTAGTTATACGGCGTCTTACCGCCCAGCACGATCACGGTGTTGTAATCGTGATAACGGTTCTGCTCCAGCCGCGAGTCCACGATACCGGTGACCAGCGAACTGCCGCGTTCACGCAGTTCATCATCCAGCGAGCGCAGGAACGGCTGCTGATTACTTTCCAGATCGGTAATCGCCGATTCAGGCCAGATGATAATCGGCGCTTTGCCCATCAGCGGCTGGCTCAGACCGTTATAAATGCGCAGGGTGTTGAGCAGTTGCTGCGGGTCCCACTTCATCGACTGCGGGATGTTTCCCTGTACCAGCGCCACCTCGACAGCACGCTCGGGCATCGGCTGAACCCACTGGATGTAGCGCAACGGCCACGGCAGGGCCAGCAGAAGCAGCGCTGCGACCAGACTTCTGACGTTACGCTGCTGCAGGGCATAAGCCAGCAGGCCAGCGATCACCATCAGCAGGAAGGTCAGCGTCTCGACGCCCGCCAGCGGGGCCAGGCCTTTTAACGGGCCATCAATCTGGCTGTAACCAAACTGCAGCCACGGAAAGCCGGTCAGCACCCAGCCGCGCAGGAACTCGGTCATCTGCCACAATGCCGGTGCGGCCAGCGCCAGTCGCCATAGTGTTGTGCGCGGCCAGATGCGATTCAGTACGCCGGCAAACAGCGCCGGGTAGATCGACAGATAAGCTGCCAGCAACGCCACGATAAAGACATTAACCGGGCCAGGCATGCCGCCAAAGGTGGCGACACTGACATAAACCCAGTTGATGCCGCTGCCGAACAGACCCACTCCCCAGACAAAGCCGATTGCAGTGGCCTGCGGGCTGGAGCGATTCAGGGTCAGGAGCTGTAAGCCGCACAGCGACAGCAGCGCGGCAGGCCAGAAATCGTAAGGAGAAAAGGCGAGGGTGCCAACTGCACCCGTTATTAAAGCCAGCAGCAGTCGAACCCGCTGGCGCGGGTAAAGTGAGGCTAAAGCCATAGACTTATTCGTCTTCCAGTTGAGGTTGTGGCGAATTTTCCGGGATAGTCACATGAACCTGGATGATGCGGCGACTGTCAGCCATCGCTACCTTGAACTGGTAACCCTCAATCTCGATGCTTTCACCGCGCGCGGGCAGATGGCCGAAGCCCTGCATCACCAGACCACCAATAGTGTCAACTTCATCATCGCTGAACTGCGTGCCAAACACCTCATTGAAATCTTCAATGGCGGTCAGCGCACGCACCGTAAAGGTGTGACGGTTGAGCTGACGGATATCACGATCTTCTTCATCGTCATACTCATCTTCAATCTCACCGACAATCAGCTCCAGAATGTCTTCAATGGTCACCAGACCGGAGACACCACCAAACTCATCAATGACGATCGCCATGTGGTAACGCTGGGAACGGAACTCTTTAAGCATCCGGTCAACACGCTTACTTTCAGGCACAACCACCGCAGGACGCAGGACTTTCTCAATGCTGAAAGGCTCAGATTCGCTACTCATAAACGGCAGAAGATCTTTCGCCATCAGAATCCCTTCCACATGATCTTTATCTTCACTGATCACCGGGAAGCGGGAATGAGCGGATTCGATGATGACATCCAGACACTCTTCGAGGCTCTGATTACGTTTCAGGGTGATCATTTGCGAGCGCGGGATCATGATGTCACGCACGCGCTGCTCCGCAATATCCAGAACCCCTTCCAGCATGTCGCGGGTGTCCTGGTCAATCAGCTCTTTGTTATTCGAGTCGCGGATCAGCTCCAGTAGCTCATCACGGCTTTTCGGTTCGCCGTGGAAGAGTTGGTTGATCAATAGGGAGAAAAATCCCTTTTTACTACTGGGTGCATCGCTGTTTTGAGAATGGTCGTCGCTCATGGCGGTTTTTAAAGATCTCTCTGGTGAGGAATAGGTGCTGTCAGCAAACCGTGCTGACAGCCGGATAGCCAGAATTCAGGATTCAGGCGTCTTCTTTCTCCGAAATGTACGGATCAGGATACCCAAGAGCAAGCATTATCTCGGTCTCCAGTCCTTCCATCTCGTCAGCTTCGTCATCTTCAATATGGTCGTAACCCAGCAGATGCAACGTGCCGTGTACCACCATATGTGCCCAGTGGGCTTCAACGCTTTTACCCTGTTCAGTGGCTTCCTGCTCAACGACCTGGCGGCAGATAATCAGATCGCCCAGCAGCGGCAGTTCAATGCCCGGCGGCGCTTCAAACGGGAAGGAGAGCACGTTAGTCGGCTTGTCTTTGCCACGATAAGTCAGATTAAGCTCATGACTTTCCGCTTCATCAACCAGACGCACCGTGACTTCGCTTTCGGGCTGGAAAGGGGTGACAGCTGCTGACAGCCAGCGATGAAACTGGCTTTCATCAGGCAGGTCAGCGCTGTTTTCACAGGCGACCTGCAGGTCGAGAATGACCTCACTCATTTGTGCTCCTGCGTGGCGCTCTGTGCGGCCAGGGCTTCGCGTTTACGCTCTTCTGCCTGCTGGTCACGGCGAGTCTGATCGGCCGCTTCCCAGGCTTCATAGGCGGTGACAATGCGGGCAACCACCGGATGGCGCACCACATCTTCGCTGTGGAAGAAGTTAAAACTGATCTCTTCAACGTCCGCCAGCACCTCAATAGCATGACGCAGGCCCGACTTAACGTGACGCGGCAGGTCAATCTGGGTAACGTCGCCAGTGATCACTGCTTTGGAGTTAAAGCCGATACGCGTCAGGAACATCTTCATCTGTTCGATGGTGGTGTTCTGGCTCTCATCAAGAATGATGAACGCATCGTTCAGGGTACGACCACGCATGTAGGCCAGCGGGGCAACTTCAATGACGTTGCGTTCCATCAGCTTTTCTACCCGTTCGAAGCCGAGCATCTCGAACAGCGCATCGTAGAGCGGACGCAGATAAGGATCGACTTTCTGACTCAGGTCGCCTGGCAGGAAGCCGAGCTTTTCACCTGCTTCTACCGCAGGGCGCGTCAGCATGATGCGGCGAATCTCCTGACGTTCAAGTGCATCGACTGCTGCGGCGACCGCCAGATAGGTTTTACCGGTACCCGCGGGGCCGACGCCAAAGGTGATGTCATGGTCGAGTACATTCGCGATGTACTGAGCCTGGTTTGGCGTGCGCGGCTTAATCACACCACGCCTGGTCTTGATATTGACCGCTTTACCGTACTCCGGCACGCTTTCGGCAGTTTGTTCCAGTACCCGGCTCTCTTTGATCGCCAGGTGAATCTGGTCTGGCTCGATATCCGGAATCTCACCACGCATCGGCGCGGTGTCGACATACAGGGTTTTCAGAATATTTGCGGCGGCATTGACGCAAAGTGGACGTCCCACCAGCTTAAAGACATTGTCGCGACGATTGATCTCAATGCCCAGACGACGCTCAAGCTGTTTCACATTATCGTCGAAAGGCCCACACAGGCTCATCAGTCGACGGTTATCAGCCGGTTCAAGGGCGATTTCACGAGTTTCGATATTCAAACGAATCCTTTGGGTCACTCAGGGCCAGTTATGGGATGTGTCTGACGCACCGTTGGGCTTAACCGGATGCACCATAACAAAATTATTTATGCCGTAACGCCTGGGCGCAAGCTTAAGGAAAGATATTTGGGCGACACTTTCAGAAACCAAGTGTCGCGGCGTGAAATTGGCGGCAACGCGATGCGCGCTGCCGCACAGTATAGCAGGCATCACGGCTGGAACAGACTCACGCCGATTTCGTTTTCCTTGCGGGTACGGGCAATCACGGACGCCGGGCTTTCCGCCATACGCAGGCCCATCTCATCTTCTGTGCGCACCAGTATGCCGCGCAACGAATTGGTGTAGGCATCGACGATTTCCACATCCACAAAGCGGCCAATCATCTCAGGCGTGCCTTCGAAATTAACCACGCGGTTATTTTCGGTGCGGCCAGAGACTTCCATAACGTTCTTGCGGGAGATGCCTTCCACCAGAATACGCTGCACGGTGCCCACCATGCGGCGACTGATCGCCTGCGCCTGCTGGTTGATGCGGTCCTGCAGGATCCACAGACGCTGCTTTTTCTCCTCTTCGCTGACATCATCCGGCAGGTCAGCGGCGGGCGTGCCGGGACGGGCAGAGTAGATAAAGCTGAAGCTGACATCGAAATTGATCTCGGCGATGAGCTTCATGGTCTGCTCAAAATCCTGCTGCGTTTCACCGGGGAAGCCGATGATGAAGTCGGAGCTGATCTCAATATCCGGGCGCGCCGCGCGCAGCTTGCGGATAATCGACTTATATTCCAGCGCGGTATGCGCTCGCTTCATCAGCGTCAGAATACGGTCTGAGCCGCTCTGAATCGGCAGATGCAGGAAACTCACCAGTTCCGGAGTATCACGGTAGACCTCAATGATGTCATCGGTGAATTCAATCGGGTGGCTGGTGGTGAAACGAATGCGGTCGATGCCATCGATGGCGGCGACCAGGCGCAGCAGCTCGGCGAAGGTACAGATCTCACCATCAAAGGTGGCCCCACGGTAGGCGTTGACGTTCTGGCCCAGCAGGTTAACTTCACGCACGCCCTGCGCCGCCAGCTGCGCAATCTCCAGCAGAATGTCATCGCTGGGGCGGCTCACTTCCTCGCCGCGGGTGTAAGGCACCACGCAGAAAGTACAATATTTGTTGCAGCCTTCCATAATGGAGACAAAAGCTGTCGGACCTTCTGCACGCGGTTCCGGCAGGCGGTCAAATTTCTCGATTTCCGGGAAGCTGATGTCGACTACCGGGCTTTTGGTGCCACGCACGGTGTTGATCATCTCAGGCAGGCGATGCAGTGTCTGCGGACCAAAAACGATATCCACGCAGGGCGCACGCTGACGGATATGATCGCCTTCCTGCGACGCCACACAGCCACCTACGCCGATAATCACATCCGGATTGCGCTCTTTGAGTTTTCTCCAGCGTCCCAGCAGGTGGAACACCTTCTCCTGCGCTTTCTCACGAATAGAGCAGGTGTTAAGTAGCAGAATATCCGCCTCTTCAGGGACCTCGGTCAGCGTATAGCCGTGCGTACTGTTCAGCAGATCAGACATCTTGGATGAATCATACTCATTCATCTGACATCCCCAGGTTTTGATATGCAGTTTTTTTGTCATCGCGCTAGCCATTGATTCAGTGCAGTGAAGTGAGGGGCGCGTATTGTAATGCTTTGATGCTGTGGTGACCAGCCTGAGGGCTTTTCTGCCAGCCATCGTGTTTTCCGGTACACTTTGCTCTATTCAGACCCGTGTTGCGCAGGCTGGCGGGAATCAGAGAGGGATATAAGCAATGCAGGATAATCAGTTTGATGTCGTGATTGTCGGCGGTGGCATGGTCGGTGCTGCGCTGGCATGTGGACTGACACAGCAACATTTTCGCGTGGCGGTGATTGAGCGTGCCGAACCCGCTCCATTTGATGCCGACAGCGATCCCGATCTGCGAATTTCAGCGATCGGATCCTCCTCGGTGGCGTTGCTGAAGCAACTCAACGTCTGGCCTCGGGTCGAAGCGATGCGCAGCGCGCCCTATCGCAGACTGGAAACCTGGGAGTGGCAGACGGCGCAGGTGAGTTTTGATGCGGCCTCTCTGGGGCTGCCCGAGCTTGGCTTTATGGTTGAAAACAACGTGCTTCAGCGGGCGTTATGGGAGGAGATGCAGTCGCTGGGCGTGACCTGCTATTGCCCGGCGACGCTGGAGAACCTGCAGCCAGAAAATGGCGGCTGGCGCATCGACCTCAGCGACGGCGTGGCCTTACACACCCGGCTGGTGATTGGCGCAGATGGCGCGAACTCTCAGGTGCGGCAGATGGCGGGCATCGGGATTCATGGCTGGAGCTATGCGCAGTCCTGCTTACTGATCAGCGTGACCTGTGAACATCCGGCAGGGGACGCCACCTGGCAGCACTTTACGCCGCAGGGGCCGCGCGCCTTCCTGCCGCTATATGGCAATCGGGCCTCGCTGGTCTGGTATGACGCGCCCGCAAGAGTCCGTCAGCTGCAGGCGATGCCGATGGCTCAGCTGGAAAAAGAGATCGCCAGCCACTTCCCGGCGCGGCTGGGACGTTTTAAAGCCCATGCGGCGGGGGGCTTCCCGCTGGTGCGCCGTCATGCTTCACGCTATGTCCTGCCGGGACTGGCGCTGGTCGGAGATGCCGCGCATACCATTAACCCGCTGGCCGGGCAGGGTGTGAATCTGGGCTATCGCGATATCGATGCGTTGATTGATGTGCTGGTCAGTGCGCGCGGTGCGGCTGAAGACTGGGCGTCGGAGCGGATACTGCAACGCTATCACCGGCAGCGCCGTAAAGACAATATGCTGATGCAGGGCGGGATGGATCTGTTTTACTTTGCCTTCAGCAATCAGCTCGCACCCCTGCGCTTTGCGCGTAATCTGGGACTGATTGCTGCCGAGCACTCCGGCGTACTGAAGCGGCAGGTATTGCGTTACGCACTGGGTTTATAGCCGGTTGCCCATAGAGGCTCGCCGCAGGGCGGGCCAGCAATCAGGAAGAGAGGAACGTTTGAGAAGGGACAAAAACAACAAAGCCCGCAAAAGCGGGCCTGGTTGTGCAATTTGGCTGGGGTGCAGGGATTCGAACCCCGGAATGCTGGTATCAGAAACCAGTGCCTTACCGCTTGGCGACACCCCAATAATGGTGTTTTTCAAATTGTCTTTGTATGGCTGGGGTGCAGGGATTCGAACCCCGGAATGCTGGTATCAGAAACCAGTGCCTTACCGCTTGGCGACACCCCAATTATATGGTGGCTACGACGGGAATCGAACCTGTGACCCCAGCATTATGAGTGCTGTGCTCTAACCAGCTGAGCTACGTAGCCAAATTGTACTGCATTTCAATGATGGCTGGGATACCTGGATTCGAACCAGGGAATGCCGGTATCAAAAACCGGTGCCTTACCGCTTGGCGATATCCCATTCGTCCGTTCTCAGCATCAAGAATCATCGAAATTGGCTGGGATACCTGGATTCGAACCAGGGAATGCCGGTATCAAAAACCGGTGCCTTACCGCTTGGCGATATCCCATCCACGCTGCCGAATAATGAAATGGTGCGGGAGGCGAGACTTGAACTCGCACACCTTGCGGCGCCAGAACCTAAATCTGGTGCGTCTACCAATTTCGCCACTCCCGCAAAAAAAGATGGTGGCTACGACGGGAATCGAACCTGTGACCCCAGCATTATGAGTGCTGTGCTCTAACCAGCTGAGCTACGTAGCCATCTTTTTTTCGCGTTACCTTCATCGGCGTTGCGGGGCGCATTATGCGGAGTTGACCAGACAGCGTCAACAATTTTTTTACCGTTTTTTGCCAGATAATTGCTGTTTGACTGGCTTATAACCAGCCTGGCGGTTTATTCGGCAATTTTTCAGTGAATACAACGCTAATCGTAAAAAAAATGGGCCGCAGCGGGCCCATTCTGGTGGCTCTCTGTCTGCTTATTTGTAAGCTGACTGATGCACACCCACGGCACGTCCTGATGGATCGTCCATGTTTTTAAACGCTTCATCCCACTCAATCGCTTTGGCAGAAGAACAGGCGACCGATGGACCACCAGGGACACACTCTGCCGCGCTCGCTAACGGGAACAGCTCTTCGAAGATCTCACGATAGAGATAAGCTTCTTTTGAACCCGGCGTGTTGAACGGGAAGCGGAAGTGGGCGGTGGCCAGCTGCTGATCGCTGATTTGCTTCGCAGCCACTTCTTTCAGTGAGTCGATCCAGCTGTAACCCACGCCATCTGAGAACTGCTCTTTCTGACGCCACGCCACGCTTTCCGGCAGGTAAGAGGAGAAACATTCACGCAGAATGTGCTTCTCCATTTTACCGTTGCTGCCGCACATTTTGTCGGCCGGGTTGATACGCATCGCCACATCCAGGAATTTTTTATCCAGGAAGGGGACGCGGGCTTCAACGCCCCAGGCAGACATCGCTTTGTTGGCACGGGCGCAGTCGAACATATGCAGCGCCTGAAGTTTACGCACGTTTTCTTCGTGGAACTCTTTGGCGTTTGGCGCTTTATGGAAATAGAGGTAGCCGCCAAACACTTCGTCTGCGCCTTCGCCCGACAGCACCATCTTAATGCCCATCGCTTTGATTTTACGCGACATTAAGTACATCGGCGTAGAGGCGCGAATGGTAGTGACGTCATAGGTTTCAATGTGATAAATCACATCGCGAATTGCATCCAGTCCTTCCTGCACGGTGAAATGAATTTCGTGGTGCACGGTGCCAAGATGCTCTGCCACGGTTTTCGCCGCTTTTAAATCGGGTGAACCTTCCAGTCCTACCGCGAAGGAGTGCAGTTGCGGCCACCAGGCATCACTTTTATCCTGATCTTCAACCCGCTTCGCTGCGAAACGCTTGGTCACGGCGGAAATGATGGAGGAGTCCAGACCGCCTGAAAGCAGCACGCCGTAAGGGACATCAGACATCAGATGGCTTTTCACGGACTCTTCCAGCGCATGTTTCAGGCCAGCGGCGTCGGTGGTGTTGTGCTCAACGTTTTTGTATTCCATCCAGTCACGCTGCCAGTAACGATGGATCTCGCCATCGGTGCTGGAGAGGTAGCTTCCCGGCGGGAACTCTTTGATCGAACGGCAGGCTGGCACCAGCGCTTTCATTTCTGATGCAACAAACAGGTTGCCGTGCTCATCGTTACCCATATAGAGCGGGATGATGCCAATGTGGTCGCGACCAATCAGCCAGGTTTTTTTAACGGTATCATAGAGGATAAAGGCGAACATGCCTTCCAGCTCGTCGAGGAAATCGACACCTTTCTCCTGATAGAGCGCCAGAATCACTTCACAGTCTGAACCGGTCTGAAATTCGTAGCGATCGCTGAGTTCAGCGCGCAGTGCCTGATGGTTGTAAATCTCGCCGTTAACCGCCAGTACATGGGTGTGATCGGCGTTGTACAGCGGCTGTGCGCCATTGTTGACGTCGACAATTGAGAGGCGTTCATGCGCCAGAATAGCATGGTCATCCGCGTAGACGCCTGACCAGTCCGGGCCGCGATGACGCATTAAGCGTGAACATTCCAGCGCTTTTTTGCGCAGCTCAACAGGATCGGTTTTCAGATCCAGCACACCAAAAATTGAACACATAACTGACTCCTGAGCTCACCTTACGGCGATGTTATCTTTTACGTTTGTCCGGCAGCCTGACGCTGCGTGATACATAAGAAAATGCGCTATTTAGTGCATTCAATGCAAGAGGAATCGTGATTTACTGATAAAAATATTGCTCACATGGCAATAAAATTGAATAAACGATAATTTAAATGTTGTTTTGTTGTTGGATCAGCAATGGAATGTCTTTTTTGCGCAAAAAACAGACAGGGAAAGCACGGGGGAAGGGGTATAAAAGGGGTGACGCATCACAGATTAGCCGGATGCGTCATAAGAGAAATGAATCAGAACAGGTCAATGTCGGCCACAGAAGGGTAGATCCAGTCCGGACGGAACGGCATGGCATCGATATCACTCAGCGTCGAGACGCCGGACAGCACCAGCACCGTTTCCAGACCCGCCTGAAAACCAGCCAGAATATCGGTGCGCAGGTTGTCACCGACAATCACCGTCTCTTCCGAGTGGGCCTGCATCTTGTTCAGCGCGGCGCGCATGATATAGGGACTGGGTTTACCGACCACAAATGGGCGACGGCCAGAGATCTTCTCAATACCCGCACAAAGCGCGCCACAGGCGGGAATAAAACCGCGCGCATGCGTATCCGGGTTAGTGGCAATAAAGCGGGCGCCGTTAGCCACGAAGAAGGCCGCTTTATGCATCATGTCCCAGTTAAACGAGCGCGTCTCTCCGACGATGACAAAATCGGGATTCACATCGGTAATGGTAAAGCCCGCTTTGTAGAGTTCATGAATCAGTGCGCCTTCGCCAATCACATAGGCCTTTTTGCCTTCCTGACGGCGCAGGAAGTCGGCTGTGGCCATCGCGGAGGTATAGAAAACGGATTCAGGAACTTCTACGCCAGCCGAAGCAAAGCGGTTAGCCAGATCCTGCTCGGTCTGCGAAGGATAGTTCGTCAGCACCACCAGCGGCATCTCTTTGGCCAGAATGCGCTGTAAAAACTCCTGCGCGCCGGGAACGGCCGTGTTGTCGTGCATCAGCACGCCATCGATATCACAAATTACGCTTTTAATTGTCATAGTCAGATCCGATATGGCCCGCCACAGCAGCGGGTTAGCTTAGAGCCTATCCCATTAGGCTATTTTATTTGTCATTCTGAACCTGGGCAGTGCTCACACAGGCTGCTTTAGCAACCTGAACGCCCGTCAGGGCGGCCCTTAAGGGGCGAGCGCAGCGAGTCATCCTCACGTACTAGGTGTACGCCTGGTTGTTCCGCGCTGTCCGTGTCCAGACTGCCTGCACCAATTACGCCTACTGGGATAGGCTTAGTCTTCCAGAAGATGTTGCAGCAGAATGCCGTTAAGCATGGCACGTTTAGCGAGCGCAAACGCGCCAATCGCAGAACGATGATCCAGGGTGGAACGCACCACCGGCAGATTTTTACGGAAGGCCTCTAAGGCCTGGGTATTGATGCAGCCCTCAATCGCGGGCAGCAGCACTTTTTCTGCCTCTGTGATCTCACCCGCCAGCACCACTTTTTGTGGATTAAACAGGTTGATCGCAATCGCGATAGCTTTGCCGAGATAACGGCCCACGTGCTCGACGACTTCACAGGCCAGTGCATCACCGTGATTGGCCGCTTTGCAGATGTGAGAGATCTGGCAGGCCTCCAGCGTCAGCGTGCTGGGATGGCCCTGACTCAACAGATGCCGCACGCGATTCTCAATGGCGCCGTTGGCGGCAATGGTTTCCAGGCAGCCAAAGTTGCCGCAGTGACAGCGCTCGCCAAGCGGGTCGACCTGAATATGGCCGATTTCACCGACGTTGCCGTTGCTGCCGAGAAAAATATGGCCGTTGGCAATAATGCCGGCGCCGGTGCCACGGTGTAAACGCACCAGAATCGAATCAGCACAGTCGCGGCTTGCACCGAAGTAGTGCTCGGCCAGTGCCAGGCTGCGAATATCGTGGCCGACAAAACTGGTGACGTTGAAATGTTTTTTCAGGCTGGCGACGAGCGGCCAGTGGCTGACAGAGATGTGCGGCATATACCGGATCACGCCGTTAATCGGATCGACCAGCCCTGGCAGAATCACGGAAATCGCGATCAGCTCACGTATCTTACGCTGGTGCTGCTCAATGAAGCCGCTGATGGCGTTAAACAGCGCATGTTCCAGCGTCTCCTGAGTGCGTTCCGGCAGCGCATAATCTTCCTGCGCCAGCGATTTACCGCTGAGGTCGAACAGGGTCAGGGTGGCATCGTTGCGGCCGAGGCGAACCCCGATGGTATGGAAATGGCGGGTTTCAGTGATAATCGAGATAGCGCGGCGACCACCGGTAGACGCCTGCTGGTCTACCTCTTTGATCAGACCGCGCTCAATCAACTGGCGGGTAATTTTGGTGACGCTGGCGGGGGCGAGTTGGCTGAGTTCAGCAATCTGAATGCGCGATATCGGCCCCTGTTGATCAATCAGCCGGTAAACCGCTGCGCTATTGAGTTGCTTAACAAGATCGACATTTCCTATTTGTGACTGGCCGCCAGTGGTCATTCAGTGCTTACTCGCTCAGGACGTCGTCTCCGTTGACAAACGTCTTAATGATTTTAAAGTCGCGCGTAAACACAGTCAGGTTCGCGATTTTTCCTGCTTCGATCGAGCCCAACTGTTTTTCCACGCCCATCGCCCGTGCCGGGTAGAGTGATGCCATGCGTAACGCTTCATCCAGTGCGATACCCACATGCTCGACGCTGTTTTGTACCGCTTCGATCATCGTCAGGGCAGAACCACTTAATGTGCCGTTTTCATCGACACAGAGCCCATCACGATAATAGATTGTTTTGCCAGCAAAAATAAACTCGCTGATGTCAGCGCCAGCCGGTGCGGTGGCATCCGTTACCAGTATCAGTTTGTCGCCTTTGATGCGTTTTGCATTCCGTACGTTAGCGTAATGTACATGTAAACCATCCGCAATAATGCCGCAGTATACATCAGGCGAATCAAACAGCGCACCGATAAGCCCCGGTTCACGTCCGGCAAACACCGGCATGGCGTTATAGAGGTGGGTCGCGAAACTCACGCCAGCAGAAAAGCCCGCTTTCGCCTCTTCATAGGTTGCATTCGAGTGTCCCGCTGAGACAATGATCCCGGCGTCGGTCAACTGACGAATCACCTCACTGCCGGCGTTTTCGGGTGCCAGGGTGACTTTGGTGATGACGTCGGCGTTGTCACAAAGATACTGCACCATCGCGGCATCCGGCAGGCGAATCAGCGCCGGATCGTGGGTGCCTTTTTTCGCCTTGCTCAGCCAGGGGCCTTCCAGATGCAGACCCAGCGCCTGATGCTGATGCTTCTGCAGATAAGCGCGCATGGTTTCAATCGCCCGCTTCATCAGGGCGTCGCTGCTGGTGATCAGCGTCGGTAGAAAGCTGGTGCAGCCAGACTTTTCATTGGCGCGTTGCATCGTTTCCAGCGTCTCAATGCTGAGTGCATCCAGGCTGTCATTGAACTGCACACCACCGCAGCCATTGAGCTGGAGATCGATAAAGCCTGGCGCAATCATCGCACCTGCCATATCCCGCAGCTCAATATCAGCCGGCAGCGATTCGCGTGGGCAGACGCGCGCAATGTGCCCGTCAGCCACCATGACGGCGTGATTGTCCAGAATCTCATGGCCACTGTAGATTCGACCGTTTACTAATGCGTACATCTCTCTTCTCCCGGCCTGGCCTGCTGTCACTCAGCGTAACAGCAGGGCAGGACTATGTTCTGTTACACGCCTTTCATATTTTCCGCTTCCATTTCGCGGAAATATTTCACGGTTTTCACTTTCAGTTCCATGGTGGCTGGCTCATCACAGACCACGACCGATTTCGCATGCAGCTGCAGGCAGCTGATGGTCCACATATGATTCACGTTGCCTTCAACCGCCGCCTGCAATGCCTGCGCTTTGACATGGCCGGTAACCAGAATCATCACTTCCTCTGCATCCAGCAGCGTGCCGACGCCAACCGTCAGCGCATATTTAGGTACCTGATCAACGTCACCGTTAAAGAAGCGAGAGTTTGCCACGCGGGTGTCATGGGTCAGGGTTTTAATACGGGTACGCGAAGCCAGTGAAGAAGCCGGTTCGTTAAATGCGATATGACCGTCGTTGCCGACACCGCCCATGAACAGGTGAATTTTACCCAGTGCGCGAATTTTCTCTTCGTACTGACGACATTCTGCGTCAATATCGGGCGCATTACCATTCAGCAGGTTGATATTTTCCGGTTGAATATCAACGTGATCGAAGAAGTTGCGATACATGAAGCTGTGATAGCTTTCCGGATGCTCTTTTGGCAGGCCAACATATTCGTCCATATTGAAGGTCACAACATGTTTGAAACTGACCTGGCCCGCTTTGTGCATATCAATCAGGTGCTTGTACGCCTCCAGGGGCGTGCCGCCGGTAGGCAGACCCAGAACAAAAGGTCTGTCCGCCGTCGGGTTAAACGCATTGATGCGGTTAACAATATGCCGGGCGGCCCATTTACCTACCTGGGTTGGCGTCGCTAAAGGAATCAGTCTCATGTTTCACCTCATTTGAAAATGGAAAGGGGATCGCTAAACCGTTGCGTGAGTCATCAGCCTGAGCAGATAACCTATTCTCGCTACGGGCGGAGCGTAATTCAATATTTCGGATCATAAAATAAGTTTAGGGTCATAGCCAGATGTTGCCGTATGAAACGATGTTTTTTAGTGATAAAAATCACAGTTACACTGGTTTTAATTTGCGAGGCGAATTAATTTATCATTACACTTCGCTGCGTGATATGAAGTGTATTAACGATCTTTGCAGCTGACATAACAACATTAAGCGGCGCAAAGCGACAAGTCAGGTTCATAGGGGGAAGGGGATATGTTAGGTTACTTACAAAAGGTGGGGCGCGCACTGATGGTGCCGGTAGCAACCCTGCCAGCAGCAGCAATATTGATGGGGGTTGGTTACTGGATCGATCCAGACAGCTGGGGTGCTGGTAATGCGCTGGCTGCGTTACTGATCAAATCCGGTTCTGCCATCATCGAAAACATGTCGGTGCTGTTTGCGATTGGTGTCGCGTATGGCATGTCGAAAGATAAAGATGGTGCCGCAGCCCTGACCGGTTTTGTCGGATTCCTGGTGGTCACCACGCTCTGCTCACCGGCCGCGGTGGCGATGATTCAGAAAATTCCATTGGCTCAGGTGCCTGTGGCGTTTGGCAAAATTAATAACCAGTTTGTCGGTATTCTGGTCGGTATCCTTTCGGCGGAGGTCTATAACCGCTTCAGCCACGTCGAGTTACCAAAAGCACTCTCCTTCTTCAGCGGACGGCGGCTGGTGCCGATTCTCGTCTCGTTCCTGATGATCCTGGTCGCCTTTATCCTGATGTATATCTGGCCGGTTATCTTTAACGGGCTGGTCAACTTCGGTGAACATATCCAGAAACTCGGCTCTGCCGGTGCCGGTATCTACGCCTTCTTCAACCGTCTGCTGATTCCGGTCGGTCTGCATCACGCCCTGAACTCGGTGTTCTGGTTTGACGTTGCGGGCATTAATGACATTCCTAAATTCCTGGGCGGTGCGCAGTCACTGGCTGATGGAACTGCAACCGTGGGCATTACCGGCCGTTACCAGGCGGGCTTCTTCCCGATTATGATGTTTGGTCTGCCGGGTGCGGCGCTGGCCATCTACCACTGTGCGCGTCCTGAGAACCGCGTCAAAGTCGGTAGTATTATGCTGGCTGCTGCGTTTGCTGCCTTCTTTACGGGTATTACCGAACCGCTGGAGTTCTCCTTCATGTTCGTTGCGCCGGTGCTCTATTTGATCCACGCTGTGTTGACTGGACTCTCTGTCTTCATCGCGGCCAGCATGCACTGGATTGCCGGATTTGGTTTCAGCGCCGGGCTGGTGGATATGGTGCTGTCGACCCGTAACCCGCTGGCAACACACTGGTACATGCTGATTCCGCAGGGTCTGGTCTTCTTCGTTATCTACTACGTGGTATTCCGCTTCACAATCAAAAAATTCAACCTGATGACGCCAGGCCGCGAGCTGGCGGTTGACGGTGATGAAAGTGATGGCTATGACGTCAACGTGGATAAAACGGATAATGGTGAAACAGCCACTGAATCCCTGGCGCGCCGTTACATTGGTGCAGTAGGTGGTTCAGCGAATTTAACCAGCATCGATGCCTGTATCACCCGTCTGCGTCTTAATGTGAATGATTCCGCTCAGGTTAATGAAGGTGTGGCGAAGCGTCTTGGTGCGTCCGGCGTGATTCGTCTCAACAAACAGAGCGTGCAGATCATCGTGGGCACCCAGGCAGAAAGCATCGCCTCGGCCATGAAAAAAGTGCTGACCAAAGGTCCGGTTGCTGCAGCGGCTACCAGCAGCGCACCGGCTGAGCAGGATGTGAAACCGCAGGCAGTGCTGAACAGTGAAAAGCGTGTCATCGCAACCCTGCTGGCACCGGTAACGGGCGAAGTGGTTGCGCTGGATGATGTGCCGGATGAAGCCTTCGCCAGCAAAGCGGTGGGTGACGGTCTGGCGATCAAACCCAGCGACAAATGGGTCGTGGCACCGATAGCGGGTACGCTGGTTAAAATCTTCAACACCAATCACGCCTTCTGTCTGGAAACGGACAATGGTGTAGAGATTGTGGTGCACATGGGACTGGATACCGTGGCGCTGGAAGGTAAAGGCTTTACCCGTCTGGTTGAAGAGGGGGCCACCGTGGTCGCTGGTCAGCCGGTGCTGGAGATGGACCTTGAATTCCTGAACGCGAACGCCCGCTCAATGGTGAGTCCGGTCGTGGTCAGTAACAGCGATGACTTCGCAGGGCTGACGTTACTGGCCCGCGGCCAGGTGGTAGCAGGTGAAACCCCGCTGTACGAAGTGAAAGGCTAATCCCCGCAACAGAACCCCACAGGCAGGAAGCGATTCCTGCCTTTTTTGTTTTAAAGGCTTAACAAACGGTTGTTTCCCTCAGACGCTTTGTGGATCATACTCCGTTACTTCGTGGTACAAATCACCCGTTATTCGTATTGAGGATTTTTGAGATGAGTGAGGCTGAAGCCCGCCCAACTAACTTTATTCGTCAGATCATTGACGAAGATTTGGCGAGCGGTAAGCACAGCAGCGTGCATACCCGTTTCCCGCCAGAGCCCAATGGTTATCTGCATATTGGTCATGCGAAATCGATCTGTCTGAATTTTGGCATCGCCCAGGATTATCAGGGGCAATGCAACCTGCGTTTCGACGATACCAACCCGGTTAAAGAGGATCTGGAATTCGTTGAATCCATCAAGCGTGACGTCCAGTGGCTGGGTTTTGAGTGGAGCGGTGAGGTCTGTTACTCATCAAACTATTTTGATCAGCTTTATAACTATGCCATCGAGCTGATTTCCAAAGGGCTGGCTTACGTTGATGAGCTGAGTCCGGATCAGATTCGCGAATACCGCGGCACCCTGAAAGAGCCGGGCAAGAACAGCCCTTATCGCGATCGCAGCGTGGAAGAGAACCTGGCGCTGTTTGAGAAGATGCGTAACGGTGAGTTTGCCGAAGGCACTGCCTGTCTGCGTGCTAAAATCGACATGGCCTCTAATTTCATCGTGATGCGCGATCCGGTGCTTTACCGCATCAAGTTCGCGGAACACCACCAGACGGGCAACAAGTGGTGCATCTATCCGATGTATGACTTCACCCACTGCATCTCCGATGCGCTGGAAGGCATTACGCACTCGCTGTGTACGCTGGAGTTCCAGGACAACCGCCGTCTTTATGACTGGGTGCTGGATAACATTACTATTCCGGTTCATCCGCGCCAGTATGAGTTCTCGCGCCTGAATCTTGAGTATGCGGTGATGTCGAAACGCAAACTCACTCAGCTGGTGACCGAGAAGCACGTAGAAGGGTGGGACGATCCGCGCATGCTGACCGTTTCAGGTCTGCGTCGTCGTGGCTACACCGCAGCTTCAATCCGTGAGTTCTGCCGTCGTATTGGCGTGACCAAGCAGGACAACATTGTGGAGATGGCCTCGCTGGAGTCCTGTATCCGTGATGACCTGAATGAGAATGCGCCACGCGCCATGGCCGTGCTGGATCCGCTTAAAGTTGTGATCGAAAACCTGCCAGCCGGTCATAGCGAAATCATCACCATGCCAAACCATCCGGGCAAGCCTGAGATGGGCACGCGTGAAGTGCCGTTCAGCCGTGAGATCTGGATTGATCGTGCAGATTTCCGCGAAGAGGCGAACAAGCAATATAAGCGTCTGGTGCTGGGCAAAGAAGTTCGCCTGCGCAACGCCTATGTGATTCGTGCTGAGCGGGTTGCTAAAGATGAAGCGGGCAACATTACCTGCATCTATTGCACCAGCGATGTTGATACGCTGAGCAAAGATCCAGCGGATGGCCGCAAGGTGAAAGGGGTCATTCACTGGGTGTCTGCCGATCACGCGCAGCCTGCTGAGTTCCGTCTGTATGATCGCCTGTTCAGCGTACCTAATCCAGGCGCGGCTGAGGACTTCCTGGCGGTGATCAACCCTGAGTCACTGGCGATCAAACAGGGCTATGTTGAACCAGGGCTGCGCGATGTAGAACCGACCACACCGTTCCAGTTCGAACGTGAAGGTTATTTCTGTGCCGACAGCGTCTACTCTAAGCCGACGCAACTGGTGTTTAACCGCACTGTCGGTCTTCGTGATACCTGGACGAAAACCGGCGAATAATTTTTTGCGGCTGACCTCATAAAATGACAAAAGGGCGATTTATCGCCCTTTTTTATTGCCCCGATTTTTACCATTACCGACATTTGTTCTGCACTAACTGCAATCTGTTTAATCCCGCATTGTGAGAGTAATCTGAGTTTAAAAAAATTAATCAATTTACAGATGTGAATTATCAGCTTTCAGGTAGGCTATGCGCTCTCAGAGGTTGCACAGCGGGTTACGGAAGGAAAAAAAATGACAGTTCTCGCCCAGGAAGCCAGAAACAGTGTTGTCGTTTTACATCAGCTCATTGAACGTATTTTTAATCAGCCTGCCGGATCTGACGACAGTTTTGAGCTGCTGATGTCCTATTTTCATCCTGACTTCCGCATGGTGACCCCGAAGGGCAAAGAGTACAATCTGAACGAAGTTGAGGATCTTTTCCGACAGTTGCAGGGGCAACGGGAAGGGATGCGCATTGCCACCTGCGAACATGTGATCCTCTCTCATCATGATAAAGAGATCACCGTGCAGTATCGCGAAATGCAGATGATGAATGGCAACAACCATAGCCGCATCTCGCTGGCGATACTGGATTGCAGCAGCTCCATTCCGCGCTGGCGTTATCTGCAGGAGACGCTGGTTGCCTGACGCGTAACAGCAGAAAACAGACGAAAAAAAACCGGTGAATTCACCGGTTTTTTCATGTCAGGGCACATTACTGGTCGTGCAGGGTTTCGTTTTCCCGGCAATCGCCCAGTGTGCAGTGTCCATAGAGATAGAGGCTGTGGTTGGTCAGCTTAATGCCATGATGGGTCGCGATTTCACGCTGACGCGTTTCGATCGACTCATCGCTGAACTCAATAACCTTGCCGCAATCCAGACAGATCAGGTGATCGTGGTGATGCTGCTGCGTCAGTTCGAAGACAGACTTGCCGCCTTCAAAATTATGGCGTGTGACAATACCGGCATCATCGAACTGGTTCAGAACTCGGTAAACGGTAGCCAGGCCAATCTCTTCGCCGATATCAATCAGGCGTTTGTACAAATCTTCCGCACTGACGTGATGGCACTCAGGTTCCTGAAGCACTTCCAGAATTTTCAGTCTGGGCAGTGTCACTTTCAGGCCAGCCTTCTTTAATGCGGTATTGTTGTCAGTCATGCGGATTTTGTCCTGTTACTAATATTCACTTTTGTGGCTTGTCGCCTTGAATGTCGATCTTCACTCATTCTCATTTGCGTCTCATTATAGAACTGAAGCGATGAAATGAAAACCAGAGGGCGTACCTGAATCATCATGGGCTATTGGGGATAGGTCACCGGGCCGGGGAGGATTCTGGCAGATGTCTGTTTGTACATCGCTTAGTCTGCCGCTGAGATAATAAGCGGAAGATCGATGCGGGTATTCTACAGATTAAACGGAGAAAGTTAAAAAAATGTGGCTATTATTTCTATAGGAATTTCCATTGCCTCAATGTGAGCTGGCGCTCACATTGAGTCGGACAGGATCAGGCTTCGATGATCTCTTTCAGCTGCAGTTCATCAAAGATCTGCTTAACCCACTGTTCTACACGCTGGTTAGTCAGTTCAGGCTGACGATCTTCGTCAATGGCCAGACCCAGGAAGTGAGTATCATCGGCCAGGCCTTTTGACGCTTCGAAGTGGTAACCTTCAGTCGGCCAGTGTCCGACAATCACCGCGCCGTGCGGTTCGATGATGTCGCGAATCGTGCCCATCGCATCACAGAAGTACTCTGCGTAATCTTCCTGATCGCCACAGCCAAACAGCGCAACCAGCTTGCCGTTGAAATCGATCTCTTCCAGCGTCGGGAAAAAATCATCCCAGTCGCACTGCGCTTCACCGTAGTACCAGGTCGGAATGCCCAGCAGCAGGATATCGAACGCTTCCAGATCTTCTTTTGTGCTTTTCGCGATGTCATGCACTTCTGCAACGTCAGTACCCAGCTGTTTCTGGATCATTTTTGCAATGTTTTCGGTATTGCCGGTATCGCTGCCAAAGAAGATGCCTACGAGTGCCATGAGTAAAATAACCTCTTAAATCCTGATGATGAGATGTGTGCCGCAGCACATTTCAGCGAATAATAGCAGACGGGGGAAAACCGGTGAACGGTTTAAGCCCCGACATTTGTTCCTGCGTGCGATTTGCCCGCATCAATCCAGTTTGAGCTGTGCCAGCAGCATCTGTTCAATCAGTTCGCTGCGGCTGAGATTACGCTGTTCTGCCAGCGTATTGAGTGCATCGACGGCTTCACTGTTCATTTTCAGTTCGACACGACGAAGTCCGCGTCCTTTGTCACGTTTAAGCTGATTGCGCTTGTTGATGCGCAGCTGTTCATCACGCGAAAGCGGACTGGTTTTGGGTCGACCAGGGCGGCGCTCATCAGCAAAGAGATCGAGCGTCGTGCGGTCAGTCTGTTCTTTTGCCATGGCTTAGTAAAACTGAATGAGGGCGGGCGCCAGACTCTCACCGCGCAGATTATAAATTATTGGCTATTGCCGCAGCAAAACTGACCCGCGGCAAAATTTTAGCGCGCCATCATACTTCACGCGTACTCCTGACGCCAATCCTAAACCTTTGCTGCCATCTGATTGCTTTTAAAGCGCAAAAAAGCGGCGAACACTGCGCAAAACGGCATCGGGTTTCTCTGCATGAACCCAGTGTCCCGCGCCGCCGATCACATGGGCCTGAGCGGCCGGAAACTGCTGCAGGAGTGCATCGCGGTAGCGGTTATCCAGATAGCTGGAGTCGCCGCCGCGAATAAACAGTGCCGGGTGATCCCAGGCAGGCACTGGCTGCCAGCCAGAAATCGTGGTGTAGTTATCCCACAGCACCGGCACGTTAAAGCGCCACTCGCCCTCCTGAAACGACTTCAGCAGAAACTGGATTACCCCTTCTTCCTCAATCACCGTGCGCATAATGCGGGCTGCCTCGCTGCGGGATGACACGCCCGCATCGGTAACGGCACGAATACCGGCAAAAATCTCATCGTGGCGGCGGGTCTGGTAGTCCACCGGCGCGATATCGATCATCACCAGCCGTTGAATGCGATCCGGCACCAGCGCGCTCATGGTCATGGCGATCTTACCGCCCATTGAGTGACCGATGACCGCGACGCGATCGATGCCGTGTGCATCCAGCGTATCGACCATATCCTGCGCCATTACAGCGTAGTTCATCTCGTCAGATCGTGGTGAGAGTCCGTGGTTGCGGACATCAACCTGCAACAGGGGACCGGCATCTTTCAGGCCGCGAGCCAGCACGCCAAGGTTATCCAGACTGCCAAACAGGCCATGGATTAACAGGATGGGCAGGGAATCAGCGGGGGATTGTTCAGTTTGCAGACGGGCGTTCAAAATCATAGCAAAGTTCTTAAGTTTGAGACCTGTGCTTAGGTTATCATGGTTTCACCTTTTCAGGCGCGCCGGTTCCGGCGGCATTAGGACATATTCTGACTTTTGCCCGTAAACCGTTTGATTGCTAACAACCCGCCTGAATTTAACTTTATAATCCTGATGTTAGAACCCACACACCCTTTGAATTGCCTGACTATACTCAGAGCTTTTCAGGAAACAGGTGGTTCTGTCATGAGAAAGAACCGTACGGAATAAGATGAAAACGATCGAAGTTGACGAAGAGCTCTACCGTTATATTGCCAGCCACACGCAACACATTGGTGAAAGCGCATCCGACATTCTGCGTCGTATGCTGAAGTTCACGGCCGGTCAGACTGCACCCGCTTCGCCTGCTCAGACAGCGTCAAAAGAGGCAGCGAAAGAGTCCCAGGTCTCTGTGGGTTCGCGCCCGCAGGATCGTGTCCGCGCGGTGCGTGAGCTGCTGCTCTCCGATGAATATGCGGAGCAGAAGCGGGCGGTGAATCGCTTTATGCTTATCTTGTCAACGCTCTATCGTCTTGATACCGCAGCCTTTGCTGAGGCTACTGCATCGCTGCAGGGCCGCACCCGCGTCTATTTTGCAGGTGATGAGCATACGCTGTTGCAGAATGGCACCCATACTAAGCCGAAGCATGTGCCCGGCACGCCGTACTGGGTGATCACCAACACCAATACTGGTCGTAAATGCAGCATGGTCGAACACATCATGCTCTCGATGCAGTTCCCTGCGGAACTGGCCGAGAAAGTTTGCGGCACCATTTAAAACTTAAGCGTCAGGGAGCAGCGCCAATGGCCAATCACCCACGTGCCGGGCAACCCGCCCAGCAGAGCGATTTGATTAACGTTGCACAATTAACGTCACAATATTATGTGCTGAAGCCCGATGTGGCGAACCCGGAACATGCGGTGAAATTTGGCACCTCTGGTCATCGCGGCAGTGCAGGGCGTCAGAGCTTCAACGAGATGCACATTCTGGCGATCGCTCAGGCGATTGCCGAAGAGCGTAAAAAGAACGGCATCACCGGGCCTTGCTACGTCGGTAAAGACACCCATGCGCTGTCAGAGCCGGCTATCCTGTCGGTACTGGAAGTGCTGGCGGCGAACGGCGTTGATGTGATTGTGCAGCAGGACAATGGTTATACGCCGACCCCTGCAATTTCGAACGCTATTCTCGAGCACAACAAAGCGGGTGGCCCGCTGGCTGACGGCATCGTTATCACGCCATCGCATAACCCACCAGAAGATGGCGGCATCAAGTACAACCCACCTAACGGCGGACCGGCTGATACCAATGTCACCAAAGTAGTGGAAGATCGCGCCAACCAGCTGATCAAAGAGGGGCTGAAAGAGGTTAAGCGTCTGCCACTGGAGCAGGCTATGGCCAGCGGTCATGTGGTCGAGAAAGATCTGATCCAGCCTTACGTTGAAGGTCTGGCCGAGATTATCGACTTCCCGGCGATTCAGAAAGCGGGTCTGAAGCTGGGTGTTGATCCACTGGGCGGTTCCGGTATTGCTTACTGGCAGCGCATTGCTGAGCATTACAAGCTGGATCTGACGCTGGTCAATGACGCGGTTGATCAGACCTTCCGCTTTATGCATCTGGATAAAGATGGCGTCGTGCGCATGGACTGCTCGTCTGAAAGCGCAATGGCAGGCCTGCTGGCCTACCGTGACAAGTTCGATCTGGCGTTCGGCAACGATCCCGATTATGACCGTCACGGCATTGTGACCCCGGCAGGTCTGATGAATCCGAACCACTATCTGGCAGTCGCGATCAACTATCTGTTCCAGCATCGTCCACAATGGGGCCAGGATGTTGCCGTGGGGAAAACCCTGGTGTCCAGCGCCATGATTGACCGTGTGGTTAACGACATTGGTCGCAAGCTGGTGGAAGTGCCGGTGGGTTTCAAATGGTTTGTTGATGGTCTGTATGACGGCAGCTTCGGTTTCGGCGGCGAAGAGAGCGCGGGCGCTTCATTCCTGCGTTTCGACGGCACGCCGTGGTCAACGGACAAAGATGGCATCATCATGTGTCTGCTGGCCGCTGAAATTACAGCTGTGACCGGTAAAAACCCGCAGCAGCACTATGATGAGCTGGCCGCGCGCTTTGGCGCACCAAGCTACAACCGTCTGCAGGCATCAGCCACTTCAGCGCAGAAAGCCGCGCTGTCGAAGCTGTCACCCGAGATGGTGAGCGCGGATACGCTGGCGGGTGATCCAATCACCGCGCGTCTGACTGCGGCACCGGGTAACGGCGCTTCGATCGGTGGTCTGAAAGTGATGACGGAGAATGGCTGGTTTGCTGCCCGTCCTTCAGGCACCGAAGATGCCTACAAAATCTACTGTGAAAGCTTCCTGGGCGCAGAACATCGCGAGCAGATTGAAAAAGAAGCCGTAGAGATTGTCAGCGAAGTGCTGAAAAACGCCTGATAAGTCAGGATGAGAAAAGGTTCCTTTGGCGCCTTTTAGATTGCTGACAAATTCTACCCCGGTTAGTTGCGGGATCGTGCCAGCACAGGAAACAGGGTCAAATCGGAAAGACGCAAAAGCCGTCATCCATGACACGCTCGGCCCACGCCATCCATGGCGTGGGACGCTTTCCTCCTCTGACCCTGTTCCCTGCGCCTCGGGTTTATCCGTTGCGGTCAGATTTAGTCTGATTTGAGTTTGTTTGCAGTCATGAAAGGCGCCTCTGGCGCCTTTTTCTATGGCATAAAGCGATAGCCGATCCCGGTTTCGGTCAGCAGGTGGGTCGGCTGGGTCGGATTCGCTTCCAGCTTCTGGCGCAGATGACCCATATAGATGCGCAGATAGTGGCTGTGCTCCACCGCATTGGGTCCCCACACCTGGCTCAGCAACTGTCGCTGCGTCAGTACCTTTCCCGCATTGTTAAGCAGAATACTCAACAGACGAAACTCAATGGGGGTGAGGTGAATCTCGCTGCCGCCGCGCTGTACCCGCCGTGCGGCGAAATCGACGCTGACATCGGCAAAATTAATTCTGGCGTCAGGCTGCTGCCCACTATGACGGCGCAGCGCCACACGCACGCGCGCCAGCAGTTCGCCAATACCAAAGGGTTTAGTCAGATAGTCATCGGCCCCTGCATCCAGTGCGGCGATCTTATCCTGCTCATCGCTGCGCGCCGACAGCACAATCACCGGGATGGCGCTCCACTGGCGCAGGTCACGGATAAAATCGGTGCCATCCCCATCCGGCAGGCCAAGATCGAGGATCACTAAGTCGGGCTTGCGGGTCGCCGCTTCAATGAGTCCGCGCTGCAGCGTATCGGCATCAAACACCTTCAACTCTTCATTTTCCAGCGCCAGCCGGACAAAGCGGCGGATCTCTTTTTCATCTTCAACGATCAAAACCGTGGTCACGCAATACCTGCCTTGAATGGGGGCCGAAATGCCATTTTATCAATATTACAGGCTGCCGTCCGTGGGGTTCACCTGTTGAGTGCTTAAACCATCACGTAACCAGACGATAACTTATCTGTAACTTAATTACAGGCGAATTCTTAAACAGTGTAAATAGCGGCAAATAAGTGGTCAGATGAGTAGTAAAGTTACATAACCTGGCGTAAAGTCAGACACAGATCACATTCGAACACTTTAACTTACCGGGAGGAGAAACCATGTATCAGGCTTATCCACGTTACAAAATTATCGCACGCCGTACGCTGGTGGTTCTTCTCGGCGTTCTGGCACTGCCTGTCATGTTGTTCCGACAGGATCGGGCTCGTTTCTATAGTTATCTGCACCGTGTCTGGTGTAAGACCAGCGCGAAGCCCGTCTGGCTGGCGCAGTCTGAAGCCGGTGGCGGCGCGTTCTGGTAATTTGCCCTGCTGCAAAACAAGCCTGGTCAACCGACCGGGCTTTTTTTTGCGGTTTTTCTGATAATAAGCGGATCGGAACCACGTTTTAACCCTTTATTCCTGACCATTTTGCGCTACACTTAAACCTCTACAAGATTTCGGAGGTTGTACAAGTATGAGCAAAAAAATCCCCGTTGGAATCAGTGCATGCCTGCTCGGCGACCGCGTCAGATTTGATGGTGGGCATAAGCGTCTTACTTTTGCGACCGACGATCTCACCCCATTTGTCCACTTTGAACCTATCTGCCCGGAAATGGCGATTGGTCTGCCCACGCCACGCCCGGCACTGCGGCTCGTAAAACAGGGCGATGATGAGCTGCATCTCTGCTTCAGTAAAGAGGGCGGAGAAGAGGTCACCACACAGATGCGTGACTGGTCAGCCGGGCGGGTAAAATCGCTGCATCACCTTTGTGGCTATATCCTGTGTGCCAAATCGCCCAGCTGCGGCATGGAACGTGTGCGGGTCTACGAGCCTGACAATAATAACAACCGCAAAGTGGGCACCGGCATTTTTGCTGAATTCCTGCAGCGTGAAATGCCCTGGCTGCCGCTGGAAGAAGATGGTCGCCTGCACGATCCCGCGTTGCGTGAGAACTTTATCGGCCGCATTTGTGCGCTGCATGAGTTTAATCAGATGTGGGAAAACGGCCTGACCCGACAGGGGCTGATCGCCTTCCACAGCCGCTACAAACTGATGATGCTGGCGCACTCGCAGGAGAAATACCGCGAACTGGGGCCGTTTGTCGCCTCGATGAGCGAGTGGGCGTCGCTGGATGCCTTTGCCTTTGAGTACCGCAATCGCATGATGGAGCTGATGTCACGTCCCGCCTCACGTCGCAATCACACCAATGTGCTGATGCATGTGCAGGGCTACTTCCGTTCGCATCTGAGCTCACCGCAGCGCCAGGAGCTGGCAACCCTGATTGACCGTTATCGCCAGGGCACACAACCGCTGCTGGTGCCGATCACCATTCTCAAGCACTACATGGCGGAGTACCCGCATCCGTGGCTGGCACAACAACGCTATTTCGATCCCTATCCCGAAGCCTTGTGCTTACGCTACGGACAGTAATTCAGGAGGAGTATGACCACCCATCTGGTCTGGCTGCGTAACGATTTACGCATCAACGACAACCTGGCGCTGCACGCCGCCTGCCGCGACAGCGAGGCGAAAGTGATTGCGATCTTCCTTGCCACGCCGGAACAGTGGCAGCGGCATGACATGGCACCCAGGCAGGTGGCGTTTATCCACGCCAGTCTGTTGCAGGTGCAGAGTGCGCTGGCCGAGCGGGGCATTGAGCTGCACTATCAGGCCTGTCACGCTTTCAGTGACAGTATTGATGCACTGGTGCAGTTTTGCGCAGAGCAGCAGGTCGATCAGCTCTTCTACAATTACCAGTATGAAGTTAACGAACGCCAGCGCGATGCCGACGCTGAAAAGCGTCTCGATGAAGCGGGCGTGATCTGCCAGGGTTTTGATGACAGCCTGTTGCTGCCGCCCGGCAGCGTGCAGAGTGGCGATCGCTCGATGTACAAGGTCTTTACCCCGTTCAGCAAAGCTTTTGTCCGCCGCTTACAGCAGGGACTGCCGGAGTGCGTGCCCGCACCGAAACCCCGTGAAGGTGCGCCGCTGAAAACCACCCCAATTCCTGCTTTTGACTATCCGACCGAAGAGTTTGATCAGGAACTCTTTCTGGCTGGCGAAGCGGCCGCGTTGAAGCGGTTACGCCATTTCGCCACTCAACCGGTTCTCGACTATCCCGCAAAGCGCGACTTTCCGGCGCTGGATGCCACCAGCCGTCTGTCGGTTTATCTGGCGACCGGCGTGCTGTCGCCCCGTCAGTGCCTGCATCGTGTGCTGCATGAACATCCCGATGCGCTGGATAACAGCCGTGCGTTCACCTGGCTGAACGAGCTGATCTGGCGCGAGTTCTACCGGCATCTGCTGGTGGCTTATCCGGCGCTGTGTCGGCATCAGCCGTTTATCGCCTGGACGCGTAACGTGGAATGGCAGCGTAACGACGCGCATTTCGACGCCTGGAAAGCCGGTAAAACCGGTTATCCGATTGTCGATGCCGCGATGCGCCAGATGAAAGCGCTGGGCTGGATGCACAACCGTCTGCGCATGATCACCGCCAGTTTCCTGGTGAAGGATTTGCTGATTGACTGGCGCGAAGGCGAGCGCTACTTCATGCAGCAGCTGATTGATGGTGACCTGGCCGCGAACAACGGCGGCTGGCAGTGGGCGGCATCGACCGGCACAGACGCGGCTCCCTATTTCCGCATCTTCAACCCCACGACCCAGGGCGAGCGTTTCGATGAGAAGGGCGATTTTATCCGTCACTATCTGCCGGAACTGGCCGACGTCCCTGACAGTGATATTCATCAGCCTCACGTCTGGGCGGCAAAGCATCACAAGAAACTCGATTATCCGGCACCAATCGTGGATCATAAGGCCGCCCGTAAAAAGACATTAGACGCCTTTGAGCGCGCCAAAAGCGCCGCCTGAGGCCTCGAAGGAGCCTGAATGAACCATTACGAATTAGAGACGCTGATCAACCAGCAACTCGACAGCCATAGCTTCAGCGATTACGCCCCCAATGGTTTGCAGGTTGAGGGACGCAGCGAAGTCAAAACGATTATCACCGGCGTGACGGCCTGCCAGGCACTGCTGGATGAGGCGGTGGCACGTCAGGCCGATGCGATTATCGTCCATCATGGCTATTTCTGGAAAAGTGAACCGGCCGCAATTAAAGGCATGAAGCGCCGCCGTCTGCGAACGCTGCTGGCCAACGACATTAATCTCTATGGCTGGCACCTGCCGCTCGACGCGCATCCTGAACTGGGCAACAACGCCCAACTGGCGAAACTACTGGATATCCAGGTGCGTGGCGAAGTGATGCCGCTGGTGTTCTGGGGTGAACTGGCTGAGCCGATTTCTGGCGAACAACTGGCCCGCCGGGTGGGTGATCGACTGGGACGGGAACCGCTGCATTGTGGTGACAACGCGCCAGCATTGATTCGTCGCATCGCTTGGTGCAGCGGCGGCGGACAGGGCTTTATCGACCAGGCGGCCGCTGCAGGCGTCGATGCCTATATCACCGGTGAAGTCTCTGAACAGACCATTCACAGTGCACGCGAGCAGGGGCTGCATTTCTTTGCAGCAGGCCATCACGCGACCGAGCGCGGCGGCGTAAAAGCGCTGGGCGAGTGGCTGGCGCAGCACCACGATCTTGATGTGACCTTTATCGATATTCCCAACCCTGCCTGATCCCCTTCTCAGGTCCTGCGCGTCTGCGCAGGACCTAAATCTGTTGACACATCCCCGTCACTTTCGCATAACTACTTGCTTTATGTAGATAAGCCATCGGCTGATCCGGACATCCGGTCAGGCGCGATCTTAACCAGGCGGGAGGTAGCTGTTGCAACGAGCACGGTGTTATTTATTGGGTGAACGCGCTGTCGTGCTGGAGCTGGAACCGCCAGTCTCACTGGAGAGTCAGCAACGTATCTGGGGACTGAACCAGCGGCTGCAGTCCTATGCGAGTGTGCTGGAGGTGATTCCCGGCATGAATAACATCACGCTGATCCTGCGGGATCCCCAGCAGAGTGCGCTGGACGCGATAGAGCGGCTTCAGCGCTGGTGGGAAGAAAGTGAGGCGCAGCTGCCGGAATCGCGTCTGGTAGAGATCCCGGTGATCTACGGCGGCGAGTCAGGCCCCGATCTGACCGTGGTGGCGGAACATGCCGCGCTGACGCCTCATCAGGTGGTTGAGCTGCACAGCAGCAGCGACTATGTGGTGTTTTTTATCGGCTTTCAGCCGGGCTTCCCCTATCTGGGCGGACTGGATCCGCGCCTGCACATTCCTCGTCGGGGTGAGCCGAGGGTCGCGGTGCCCGCCGGATCGGTCGGCATCGGCGGTAGCCAGACCGGCATCTACCCGCTGGCCTCGCCCGGCGGCTGGCAGTTAATTGGCCAGACGCGCACCGCGCTATTCGATCCGCTGCAACAACCGCCTACACTGCTCCGTCCCGGTGACAGGGTCCGCTTTGTGCCGCAACAGGAGGGCGTATGTTAAACATTCTGCGAGCCGGACTGGCCGCCACCCTTCAGGATGCGGGCCGCTACGGCTGGCGTCAGTATGGCATCAGCCCCGGCGGCGTGCTGGATCATCCTGCGATGATCACCGCCAACGTGCTGGTGGGCAATGACCCTGACAGCGCGGTGCTGGAGATGGTGCTCGGCCAGTTCAAAGCGGAGTTCACCCGCGATGGCTGGTTTGCGCTGACCGGCGCAGGCTGTCATGCGGAGCTGGACGGTCAGCCCGTCTGGACGGGCTGGCGCACGTCGGTGAAACGCGGGCAGGTCCTGTCTCTGGCGATGCCGCAGCGCGGCATGCGCAGCTATCTGGCGGTGCAGGGCGGTTTTGATATCCCTGCCATGCTCGGTTCTGCCAGCACCGACCTTAAAGCAAAATTTGGCGGGTTTCACGGGCGAGCCTTGCAGGATGGCGATCAGATCCCGCTGGGTAAACCGACCCGTCAGTTCGACCGCAAAGTCGGGGTACGGCAACTGCTGTGGGGCAACCGCATTCGCGCACTGCCTGGCCCGGAGTATCACGAGTTTAGCGCCGAAGCGCAGCAGGCGTTCTGGCGCACGTCATGGAAACTCAGTCCGCAGAGTAACCGGATGGGATACCGGCTGGAGGGACGTGAGCTTAAACGTGAGAGCCCGCGCGAGCTGCTGTCACATGGCGTGATGCCGGGTGTGATTCAGGTGCCACCAAACGGACAGCCCATTGTGCTGATGGCCGATGCTCAGACCACCGGCGGCTACCCGCGCATCGCCTCGGTTATCGAAGCCGATCTCTATCACCTGGCGCAAATCCGTCTGGGTGAGCCGATTCACTTTATTCACTGCACCCTGCCGGAAGCGATGCTGGCCCGTCAGCATCAGCAGCGCGCACTGGACCAGATGAAATGGGGACTCAATGAACATTGATTTAAACGCCGACCTGGGCGAGGGCTGTGCCAGCGATCAGGCGCTGCTGCAACTGGTGAGTTCCGCCAACATCGCCTGTGGTTTTCACGCCGGTGATGCGCAGACCATGCTGCAGTCGGTGCGCTGGGCGCAGGCATCCGGCGTCGCCATCGGGGCGCATCCCGCCTTTCCCGATCGGGAGAATTTTGGCCGCAGCGCCATGCAGCTGCCGCCGGAAACGGTCTATGCCCAGATGATCTACCAGATTGGCGCGCTTAAAAGCCTGGCGGAAAGCGAGGGTGCCCGGCTGGTTCACGTTAAACCGCACGGCATGCTCTATAACCAGGCCGCAGCTGACCCGGTACTGGCTGACGCCATTGCCCGCGCCATCAGGGCAGTCGACGGTCAGCTGATTGTGGTCGGGCTGGCGAATAGCGAATCGATCCGTGCTGCGGCGCATTATGGCTTACGCACGCGGGAAGAGGTGTTTGCCGACCGTGGCTATCTCAGCAGCGGTGCGCTGGTGCCGCGCAGCCAGCCAGGTGCGCTGATCGAAAATGAGCAGCAGGCTATCGATCAGACCCTGGCGATGGTGCGGCAGGGCAAAGTTAAAAGTATCACGGGAGAATGGGTGAAGGTGAATGCACAGACCGTCTGCTTACATGGCGACGGTGCGCACGCCCTGCAGTTTGCACAGCGGTTGCGTGATGCGTTTGCCGATCAGCAGATTCGTGTCACCAGCGCCTGAATAACCACACTTAGCCCGGCCTATGTCGGGTTTTTTTAACTCTGGGGGAATCCATGGAAAGTGCAGTGAATCTCTGGCCATTACTCGGCATTGCCGCGATCGTCGTCGGCTTCGTATTACGTTTTAATCCGGTGCTGGTGGTTATTGTGGCCGGATTTGTGACCGGTCTGGCCGCGATGATGCCGCTGGCTGACATTCTGGAAAAGCTCGGCGCAGGGTTTCTTAACACCCGTAACCTGCCGCTGATTCTGCTGCTGCCGCTGGCGGTCATTGGCCTGCTGGAACGTCACGGGCTGAAGGAAAGGGCGCAGGCGTGGATTGCCCAGATCAAAACCGCCACCGCCGGACGTCTGCTGATCGTCTACCTGTTTGTGCGTGAAATCACGGCGGCGCTGGGGTTAACCAGTCTCGGCGGACATCCGCAGATGGTGCGTCCGTTGCTGGCACCAATGGCGGAAGGCGCAACGGAAAACCGCTATGGCGAGATCTCGCCTGAACTGCGCCATAAGCTGCGCGCCATGTCAGCGGCGACCGATAACGTCGGCCTGTTCTTTGGTGAGGATATCTTTGTGGCGTTTGGCGCGATTATCTTTATGCACAACTTTATGCAGGAGTCGGCCGGGATTCAGACCGAACCGCTGCACATCGCCTTATGGGGCATTCCGACCGCCGTTGCCGCATTCCTGATTCATTCCGCGCGTCTGGTACGTCTGGATCGTCAGCTGGCGCGTGAGCTGCAGCAGCTCAACAGCCAGGCGCTGAAAGCCAAAGGAGGTCAGTAATGTTCCAGCAACAATATCTGATGTGGCTGGCGGGCATTATCCTGCTGATGGTGGCTATCCTCTCGTGGCGTGACAGCGCCAATCCGCGTCGCTTTACCACCGGACTCTTCTGGGCCTTGTATGGCCTGGTGTTTCTGGTGGGTGACTGGACGACGCAGATGATGAGCAGCCTGATGGGCTCGGACGCTGCGGGCACCCGAATGCTGCACATCACCATCGGTGTCATTGTGGTGGTCATGGCGCTGATTGCCGGTTTGGGGGGTGTCCGGCTGGGGCGTTATCATCAGCGCAGTAATGAAGAGAAACAGGCCAGCGCACAGCGTCTGCGCAATAAGCTGTTTCTGCCTGCGCTGGCGATTCCGGTCGTGACCGTGGTCGGTGTGCTGACGTTCAACAATATTCCCGGGTTGCAGGATGCGGTGTTCGGTCCCGGTAATCACGCCACGCTGGTGACATTGTTTTCAATGATGGTCGGCTGTGTGATTGGCTGGCTGGTGGCGTTAAAACTGACCCACGAAAAACCGGTACAGTCGATGCAGGAGACCCGTCGTCTGCTGGATTCGATTGGCTGGGCGTTTATCCTGCCGCAGATCCTCGCCACCCTGGGATTGCTGTTTACCACCGCGGGCGTAGGCAGCGCCATTTCGCATCTGACCGAAACCTGGCTGGCGGTGGATAACCGCTTTATTGCGGTTACCGTCTATGCCGTCGGGATGGCGCTGTTAACCATGATCATGGGTAACGCGTTTGCAGCATTTCCGATTATTACCGCAGGCGTCGGCATCCCGATTCTGGTGCTGCAGCACGGCGGAAATCCGGCGGTGATGGCGGCGATTGGTATGTTCTCCGGCTACTGCGGCACGCTGATGACGCCGATGGCGGCTAACTTCAATATTGTCCCGGCGGCGCTGCTGGAACTGCCCGATCGTAACGCGGTAATCAAGGCTCAGATTCCAACCGGTGTGCTACTGTTAATCGTTAACATTTTCCTGCTCTATTTCCTGATGTTCCTGTGAGGCTGCATGAAAACTGTCCTGATGACCGCCTTTGAACCCTTTGGCGGTGAAACGATTAACCCCTCCTGGGAAGCGTTGCGCGCGCTGGAAGGCAGGCAGATTGGCGGGGCGACGATAGTGACCCGACAGTTGCCGGTAGTCTTCAGCGAGGTACTCCACGTGCTGAATCAGGCGCTGGAAGAGATCAAACCGGATGCGATTCTGTCGGTGGGGCAGGCGGGGGGCCGCAGCGACATTACCGTTGAACGTATCGGTATCAATGTCGATGACGCCCGCATCCCGGATAACGCCGGTCATCAGCCGGTGGACGAACCGATTGTGGCTGGCGGCCCGGCAGCCTATTTTTCCCGTCTGCCCATCAAAGCGATTGTGGCGGCAGTGCGTGAGGCGGGGATCCCCGCATCGGTCTCACAAACCGCCGGTA
Source organism: Candidatus Pantoea varia (assembly GCF_900115075.1). Classification (GTDB taxonomy): domain Bacteria; phylum Pseudomonadota; class Gammaproteobacteria; order Enterobacterales; family Enterobacteriaceae; genus Pantoea; species Pantoea varia. Next base: position 2,000,263 of record NZ_FOVG01000001.1, on the reverse strand, counting down.
CCTTCACCTGTAACCGGGTAATGTATGGCCTGCTGCACTGGCTTGAGCAGCAGAAGAGTCCGGCGCGCGGTGGCTTTATTCATATTCCTTACCTGCCTGAACAGGCGGCACTGCATCCTGGTGCGCCGAGCATGGCGGTCGCCACCATTATTCAGGCGCTGGAGATTGCGGTGAAGGTGACGCTGGAGACCAGCGAAGATATTAAACAGGCTGGCGGCGCCACCCATTAACAGGAGGAACGATGCCTGAAGGACCGGAAATTCGCCGTGTGGCGGATAAGCTTGAAGCCGCCATTGTGGGTCAGCCGTTAACGGAAGCGTGGTTTGCGTTTCCTCAGCTCAAGACCTATGAACCTTCACTGATTGGTGAGCAGGTGCAGGCGATTGAGACGCGGGGTAAAGCGCTGCTGACTCATTTCAGCAATGGCCTGACGCTCTACAGTCATAACCAGCTTTATGGTGTCTGGCGCATTGTGAAACCCGATACCGAACTGAATACCACGCGTCAGTTGCGGGTGCGGCTGGCGACAGCGGGCAACGCGATTCTGCTTTACAGCGCCTCAGACATTGAACTGCTCAACGCAGATACGCTGGCGGTGCATCCGTTTCTGACCCGCATCGGACCGGATGTGCTGAACAGCCAGCTCAACGTGGATGAAGTCAAAGAGCGGCTGCTGTCACCCCGTTTCCGGCGGCGACAATTCAGTGGTCTGCTGCTGGATCAGGCTTTTCTGGCCGGGCTGGGAAACTACCTGCGCGCCGAAATACTCTGGCTGGCGCAGCTGCTGCCACAGCATCGGGCGCAGGATCTCAGTGACGATCAGCTGACTGCTTTCAGCGAGGCGCTGCTGTCAGTGCCGCGTCATGCTTATCGGATGCGTGGAACCATGAAGAAATATCATGAGGAAGCGGCATTTCAGTTTGAGGTGTTTCATCGGCAGGGCAAAGAATGCCGGCGCTGTGGCACGGTGATTGAGAAGGGCACGCTTTCATCACGGCCGTTTTACTGGTGTCCGGGGTGTCAGAGATAGACAGTAAAGTCAAAAGGGTAAAATGCTCTTACGGCTGACAGAGGCAAACCCGTGTGAATCTTACAGCAATAAAATAGCTTAACGCGCAGGGAACATGGTCAGAGGAGGAAAGCGTCCCGCGCCAGGGACGGCGCGGGCCGAGCGTGTCATGGATGACGGCTTTTGCGTCTTTCCGATCTGACCATGTTCTCTGCGCAGGCGCGGTATCACACCCAACCGCCCCCGGCTTTATAACAACATCAAGCGGAGAGCCCTCTCCGCTATCCACTTAACCTTACTTTTTCAGCTGTGAGCTGAATTCGCGCTCGGTATAACCGGTGTAGAGCTGACGCGGACGGGCAATCTTCATGCCTTCGTCGTGCATCTCTTTCCAGTGTGCAATCCAGCCAACAGTTCGGGCCATCGCGAAGATCACCGTAAACATGGAGGATGGAATACCCATCGCTTTCAGAATAATACCGGAGTAGAAGTCCACGTTTGGATAGAGTTTACGCTCGATGAAGTACGGGTCGTTCAGCGCAATGTGTTCCAGCTCCATCGCTACTTCCAGCAGATCATCCTTCATACCCAGCTCATTCAGCACTTCATGGCAGGTATCGCGCATCACGGTCGCGCGTGGATCGTAGTTTTTGTAAACGCGGTGACCAAAGCCCATCAGACGGAATGAATCATTCTTGTCTTTGGCGCGTTTAACAAATTCCGGGATGTGCTCAACGGTGCTGATCTCTTCCAGCATACGCAGAGTCGCTTCGTTAGCACCGCCGTGCGCCGGTCCCCACAGGGAGGCGATCCCGGCGGCGATACAGGCAAACGGGTTCGCGCCGCTTGAGCCCGCGGTACGTACGGTAGAGGTTGAGGCATTCTGCTCATGGTCAGCATGGAGAATCAGAATGCGGTCCATCGCGCGTTCCAGCACCGGGTTCACTTTGTACTCTTCGCACGGCGTAGCAAACATCATGTGCAGGAAGTTACCGGCATAGGAGAGATCGTTACGTGGATAAACAAACGGCTGGCCGATTGAATATTTGTAACACATTGCTGCCATCGTCGGCATTTTGGAAAGCAGACGGAATGCCGCGATTTCGCGGTGGCGCTCAATGTTTACATCCAGCGAATCGTGGTAAAACGCTGCCAGTGCGCCAGTCACACCGCACATGACCGCCATCGGATGAGAATCACGACGGAAACCATGGAACAGGCGGGTAATCTGCTCATGAATCATGGTGTGGCGGGTAACCGTGGTACAGAAATCATCAAACTGTTTCTGGTTTGGCGCTTCGCCATTCAGCAGGATATAGCAGACTTCCAGATAGTTAGAGTGGGTCGCCAGCTGAGAAATAGGGAAACCACGGTGCAGCAGGATACCTTCATCACCATCAATAAAGGTGATGGCAGACTCGCAGGACGCTGTAGACGTAAAACCGGGATCGAAGGTGAACAGGCCACTTGAACCCAGAGAGCGGACATCAACCACATCCTGGCCCAGCGTACCTTTTAGTACGTCCAGTTCAATAGATGTTCCATCTTGCAGGGTTAGCGTTACTTTTTTATCTGTCATTTTCGTCTCCATAGCGCCTTATGTAGGTAAGGATCTTTAGACACCTGAAACGCGTTCATGTTGCGGTTGGCAAAACTACACAGTATCACTCTGCGGGGGTAAAGCGGTGCAGGGTACAGAGTGAGCGGCGCGTTCCCAGCGGGAACCGGTGAGCCATGGACATGCTGCATATCGCGGTTGTTAAAGATCCGGTCAGGACATAACTTCTTGGTAACCAATAACCTGATGCTTTTTAAAGCTCATTATCGCAATGTTACATAACTTGCGCTTAGGGGAAAGTGTATCCCCATAACTTTTGTGCATCATAGGCATTTATAGGCTTAGTTTGTAACTGAATTGTTGAACTATTGTCAAATCAGATAATTAAAATTGTATCAATTGTGAAAATCGTGAGTAGGATCACTGTTCCACCTAAAATATACCAAAGAGTTTGTAGGGGAATTGTAATCAGAATGTGATCCTCCTATACTCCAGGCAGGTCTCCGGAACACCCTGACACCAGGAGCCACCCAGCGTTTACTACCGCGTCAATTAACACTGGATGTTGCTTTATTGGTGACGGTTAAAGTCTGCCACGCGTTGTGATTAGACTCCGCCTCAGGTCCGGAGGAAGCAAAATAAAAAAGAGCTGTGTGGGCAAAACCGTGAAAAAACAAAGACCTGTCAACTTGGATCTCTCGACGATCCGGTTTCCCGTTACTGCAATATCGTCCATTCTTCACCGCGTCTCCGGCGTAATCACATTGGTTGCCATTGGCATCCTGCTGTGGCTGCTCGGTCTCTCTCTCTCCTCTCCTGAAGGTTTCCAGCACGCTGCGTCTATCATGGATGGCTTCTTCGCGAAGTTCATTATGTGGGGCATTTTAACGGCGCTGGCCTATCACGCGGTGAGCGGGATTCGTCATATGTTGATGGATTTTGGTTATCTGGCCGAAACGCTGGAAGTGGGTAAGCGTTCCGCTCATATGACTTTTGTGATCACTGTCGTGCTGGCAATTCTGGCGGGAGTCCTCGTATGGTAAGCAATGCATCCGCGTTGGGTCGCAACGGCATTCAGGACTGGCTGCTGCTGCGTGCAACGGCAATCCTCATTACCCTTTACATCGTCTACATCCTCGGTTTCGTCGTGATGACAGACACGCTGACCTATGACCTGTGGCGTGGCTTCTTCGCGTCCGCCTTCACCAAAGTGTTCACGCTGCTGACGCTGTTCTCCATTCTGGTCCACGGCTGGATCGGTATGTGGCAGGTGTTAACAGACTACGTCAAATCGCTACCTGTTCGCTTGCTGTTGCAGTTTGTGATTGTCGTGGCGCTGTTGTGGTATGCGATTTATGGCTTTGTTGTGGTGTGGGGTGTGTAAATGAGTTTGCCAATCAGAGAGTTCGATGCCGTGGTAATCGGCGCAGGTGGCGCAGGAATGCGGGCCGCACTGCAAATCTCCCAGGGCGGCCAGACCTGCGCTCTGTTATCTAAAGTTTTCCCAACCCGTTCCCACACTGTATCTGCGCAGGGCGGTATTACCGTTGCGCTGGGTAATACCCATGAAGATAACTGGGAATGGCATATGTACGACACCGTCAAAGGTTCCGATTACATCGGTGACCAGGACGCGATTGAATATATGTGCAAAACCGGTCCCGAAGCGATTCTGGAACTGGAGCACATGGGCCTGCCTTTCTCGCGTCTGGAAGATGGCCGGGTTTATCAGCGTCCGTTTGGTGGCCAGTCGAAGAATTTCGGTGGCGAGCAGGCGGCTCGTACTGCAGCTGCAGCTGACCGTACCGGTCACGCGTTGCTGCACACGCTTTATCAGCAGAACCTGAAAAACAAAACCACCATTTTCTCTGAGTGGTATGCCCTGGATCTGGTGAAAAACGCCGACGGCGCAGTGGTGGGTTGTACCGCGATCTGCATCGAAACCGGTGAAACCGTTTATTTCAAAGCGAAAGCGACCATTCTGGCTACCGGCGGCGCGGGACGTATCTACCAGTCCACCACCAATGCGCATATCAACACCGGCGACGGCGTAGGTATGGCACTGCGTGCGGGCGTGCCGGTGCAGGATATGGAGATGTGGCAGTTCCACCCAACCGGTATCGCCGGTGCGGGCGTGCTGGTCACCGAGGGCTGCCGTGGTGAAGGCGGCTATCTGCTGAACAAACATGGCGAACGCTTCATGGAGCGTTATGCGCCGAACGCCAAAGATCTGGCGGGACGCGATGTGGTTGCGCGCTCCATGATGATCGAAATCCGTGAAGGTCGTGGCTGTGACGGCCCATGGGGTCCACATCTGAAGCTGAAACTGGATCACCTGGGTAAAGAGGTGCTTGAGTCTCGTCTGCCAGGCATCCTTGAGCTGTCTCGCACCTTTGCTCACGCCGATCCGATTAAAGAACCTATTCCGGTCATCCCGACCTGTCACTATATGATGGGCGGTATTCCGACCAAAGTGACCGGTCAGGCACTGCGCGTCAATGAGCAGGGCGAAGATGTGGTGATTCCTGGCCTGTTCGCCGTCGGCGAAATTGCCTGTGTATCGGTCCATGGTGCCAACCGTCTGGGCGGTAACTCACTGCTCGACCTGGTGGTCTTTGGCCGTGCAGCCGGACTGCATCTGCTGGAAAGCATCAAGGAGCAGGGCGACCTGCGCGATGCGTCTGAAGATGAGATCGCCGTGGCGATGGCGCGCTTCAACCGCTGGGAAAATAACACTACCGGTGAAGATCCGGTTGAGATTCGTAAAGCGCTGCAACGCTGCATGCAGAACAACTTCTCTGTATTCCGCGAAGGCGAAGCGATGGCACAGGGTCTGGAAGAGCTGAAAGAGATTCGCCAGCGCCTGAAGTCAGCGCGTCTGGATGACCGCTCACCGGATTTCAATACCCAGCGTATTGAGTGCCTGGAGCTGGATAACCTGATGGAGACGGCCTTTGCCACGGCGGTAGCGGCTAACTATCGCACCGAGAGCCGCGGTGCGCACAGTCGCTTCGACTTCCCGGATCGTGATGATGAAAACTGGCTGTGCCACAGTCTTTATGTCCCGGAAACCGAAAGCATGACTCGCCGTGAGGTGAACATGCAGCCGAAACTGCGCGCGGCCTTCCCGCCGAAAGTGCGTACCTACTAATTTCGGAGACGATCATGAGACTCGAGTTTTCAATTTATCGCTACAATCCGGACGTCGATGACAAACCGCGCATGCAGGATTACACCCTGGAGTCGGAAGACGGTCGCGACATGATGCTGCTGGACGCGCTGATTCGCCTGAAAGAGAAAGATCCCACTCTGGCGTTTCGTCGCTCCTGCCGTGAAGGCGTGTGTGGCTCTGATGGCCTCAACATGAACGGTAAAAACGGACTGGCCTGCATTACGCCAGTCTCGGCACTGGGCAACGGCAAACAGAAAATCGTTATCCGTCCATTGCCGGGTTTACCGGTGGTGCGTGACCTGGTTGTAGACATGAGCCAGTTTTATGCACAGTATGAGAAAATTAAGCCTTTCCTGTTGAATAATGGGGAAAATCCGCCAGCACGTGAACATCTGCAGATGCCGGAAGAACGTGAACACCTGGATGGCCTGTACGAGTGTATTCTCTGTGCCTGCTGTTCAACCTCATGCCCATCATTCTGGTGGAACCCTGAGAAGTTCATCGGTCCTGCTGGCCTGCTGGCGGCATACCGTTTCCTGATTGACAGCCGCGACACCGAAACCGACGCGCGTCTCGACAATCTGAATGATGCTTTCAGCGTATTCCGCTGTCATAGCATCATGAACTGTGTGAGCGTCTGTCCGAAAGGACTTAACCCGACGCGCGCCATCGGCCATATCAAGTCGATGCTGCTGCAACGCGGCGCATAAGCAGTCTCTGCCGGGAACCTCAGGTTCCCGGTGTTTTACGGAAGCCTTTGTAAGCGCGGTGATGACCACGTTTACAAAGGTTCCCTTACGGGCCACGCGCGCTGCGCAAAGTGCTCGTATCGCTGAACTCACTACGGCAAACCGCGAAAGCGGCAACAAATGAAACCTCAAAAAAGCATAGCAATGCTTAAGGGATCACAATGCAGAACAGCGCGATGAAGCCCTGGCTGGACTCTTCCTGGCTGGCCGGCGCGAATCAGTCTTACATAGAGCAGCTCTATGAGGATTTCCTGACCGATCCTGACTCTGTCGATGCAGTGTGGCGCTCGATGTTCCAGCAGTTACCGGGCACCGGAATGAAACCTGAGCAGTTTCACTCCACCACACGTGAGTACTTCCGTCGCCTGGCGAAAGATGCATCTCGTTACACCTCATCTGTCTCCGATCCGGAAACCAACTCTAAGCAAGTAAAAGTGTTGCAGCTGATTAACGCGTTTCGCTTCCGCGGCCATCAGCATGCCAATCTTGATCCGCTCGGCCTGTGGAAACAAGACCGTGTTACCGATCTCGAACCCGCTTTTCATGACCTGACCGAGGCCGATTTTCAGGAAAGCTTTAACGTAGGTTCCTTTGCCATTGGCAAAGACACCATGAAGCTCGCCGATCTCTTCCAGGCGCTGACGCAGACTTATTGCGGCTCAATTGGTGCAGAATATATGCACATCAACAACACCGATGAAAAACGCTGGATTCAGCAGCGTCTTGAGTCGGTCGCGGGCCGTGCAGCGTTCAGCAACGAAGAGAAAAAAGGTTTCCTGAAAGAGCTGACTGCGGCAGAAGGACTGGAAAAATATCTCGGGGCGAAATTCCCGGGTGCCAAACGCTTCTCGCTGGAAGGCGGCGATGCGCTGGTGCCAATGCTGCGCGAAATGATCCGTCACGCCGGTAAGAGCGGGACCCGTGAAGTCGTTCTGGGTATGGCGCACCGTGGTCGTCTCAACGTACTGATCAACGTGCTGGGTAAAAAACCACAGGATCTGTTCGACGAATTCGCCGGTAAGCACAAAGAGCATCTGGGCACCGGTGACGTGAAGTACCACATGGGCTTCTCCTCTGACGTGGAAACCGAAGGCGGCCTGGTTCACCTGGCGCTGGCGTTTAACCCGTCACACCTGGAGATCGTCAGCCCGGTGGTCATGGGTTCTGTGCGTGCCCGTCTGGATCGTCTGGATGAGCCAGCCAGCAATAAAGTCTTACCGATCACCATTCATGGTGATGCGGCCGTGATTGGCCAGGGCGTGGTTCAGGAAACCCTGAACATGTCTCAGGCGCGTGGGTATGAAGTGGGCGGTACCGTTCGCATCGTCATCAACAACCAGGTTGGTTTTACAACGTCCAACCCGAAAGATGCGCGTTCTACCCCTTACTGCACCGACATCGGCAAAATGGTGCTTGCCCCCATTTTCCACGTCAACGCAGATGACCCGGAAGCGGTTGCCTTTGTGACCCGTCTGGCGCTCGATTATCGCAACACCTTTAAACGTGATGTGTTTATCGATCTGGTCTGCTATCGCCGTCATGGTCACAACGAGGCCGATGAGCCAAGTGCGACCCAGCCGCTGATGTACCAGAAAATCAAAAAACACCCGACGCCGCGTAAAATCTACGCCGACCGTCTGGAAGGTGAAGCCGTTGCCACGCAGGAAGATGCGACCGAAATGGTCAATCTCTATCGTGATGCGCTGGATGCGGGCGAGTGTGTGGTGCCGGAATGGCGTCCAATGAGCCTGCACTCCTTTACCTGGTCCCCTTACCTGAATCATGAGTGGGACGAGCCTTACCCGGCTCAGGTCGACATGAAACGTCTGAAGGAACTGGCGCTGCGTATCAGCCAGGTACCTGAAGAGGTCGAAGTGCAGTCGCGTGTTGCCAAAATTTATAACGACCGTCGTCTGATGGCTGAAGGCGAGAAAGCCTTTGACTGGGGCGGCGCGGAAAACCTGGCGTACGCTACGCTGGTTGATGAAGGTATTCCGGTTCGCCTGTCGGGTGAAGATACCGGTCGCGGTACCTTCTTCCACCGCCACGCGGTTGTGCATAACCAGGCGAACGGCTCAACCTATACCCCTCTGCACCATGTGCACAGCGGTCAGGGCCAGTTCAAAGTCTGGGACTCCGTGCTGTCAGAAGAAGCGGTACTGGCCTTTGAATATGGCTACGCCACCGCCGAGCCGCGCATCCTGACTATCTGGGAAGCGCAGTTTGGTGACTTCGCCAACGGTGCACAGGTTGTTATCGACCAGTTCATCAGCTCCGGCGAGCAGAAGTGGGGCCGTATGTGTGGTCTGGTCATGCTGCTGCCGCACGGTTATGAAGGTCAGGGCCCAGAGCACTCCTCTGCGCGTCTGGAGCGTTATCTGCAACTCTGCGCTGAGCAGAACATGCAGGTCTGCGTGCCGTCTACACCTGCACAGGTTTACCATATGCTGCGTCGTCAGGCGCTGCGCGGTATGCGCCGTCCGCTGATTGTGATGTCGCCGAAATCACTGCTGCGTCATCCGCTGGCGATCTCCACGCTGGATGAACTGGCTAACGGCAGCTTCCAGCCTGCGATTGGCGAAGTTGACGATCTGGATCCGCAGGGCGTGAAACGGGTCGTGCTGTGTTCCGGTAAAGTTTATTACGACCTGCTTGAGCAGCGTCGTAAAAATGAGCAGACCGATGTGGCTATCGTGCGCATCGAGCAGCTCTATCCGTTCCCGCATCAAGCGGTTCAGGAAGCATTAAAAGCGTATTCTCACGTACAGGATTTTGTCTGGTGTCAGGAAGAGCCGCTGAATCAGGGCGCCTGGTACTGCAGCCAGCATCATTTCCGTGAAGTTGTGCCGTTTGGTGCGACATTACGTTATGCAGGCCGCCCGGCCTCCGCCTCACCGGCCGTGGGTTACATGTCCGTACACCAACAACAGCAGCAAGACCTGGTTAATGACGCGCTGAACGTTAATTAATTAAAAGGAAAGATAATGAGTAGCGTAGATATTCTCGTTCCCGACCTGCCTGAATCGGTTGCCGATGCCTCTGTGGCAACCTGGCACAAAAAACCAGGCGATGCAGTCACTCGCGATGAAGTGCTGGTCGAAATTGAAACCGACAAAGTCGTGCTGGAAGTGCCAGCCTCTGCTGACGGTATCCTGGAAGCCGTTCTGGAAGAAGAGGGCGCCACCGTCACTTCCCGCCAGATCCTGGGCCGTCTGAAAGAAGGCAACAGCGCGGGTAAAGAGAGCAGCGCGAAGTCTGAAAGCAAAGAGTCTACCCCGGCTCAGCGTCAGACTGCGTCACTGGAAGAAGAGAGCAACGATGCGCTCAGCCCGGCTATCCGCCGCCTGATTGCAGAGCACAATCTCGATGCCTCGCAGATCAAAGGCAGCGGTGTTGGCGGACGTCTGACCCGTGAAGATGTTGAAAAACATCTGGCCAATAAGCCGCAGGCTGCCAAAGCTGCCGCGCCAGCCGCTGCTGCTGCTGCACCACAGCAGCCAGTCGCTAACCGCAGCGAAAAACGCGTGCCGATGACGCGTCTGCGTAAGCGTGTTGCCGAGCGTCTGCTGGAAGCGAAGAACAGCACTGCGATGCTGACTACCTTCAACGAAATCAACATGAAGCCCATCATGGATCTGCGTAAGCAGTATGGTGAGGCGTTCGAGAAGCGTCACGGTGTACGTCTGGGCTTTATGTCCTTCTACATCAAAGCGGTTGTGGAAGCGCTGAAACGCTATCCGGAAGTGAATGCGTCAATCGATGGGGAAGATGTGGTTTACCACAACTACTTCGACGTCAGCATCGCGGTTTCTACGCCACGTGGTCTGGTTACACCGGTCCTGCGTGACGTTGATGCGCTGAGCATGGCGGACATCGAGAAGAAAATCAAAGAGCTGGCAGTGAAAGGCCGTGACGGCAAGCTGACAGTGGAAGATCTGACCGGCGGTAACTTCACCATTACCAACGGCGGCGTCTTTGGTTCACTGATGTCCACCCCGATCATCAACCCACCGCAGAGCGCCATCCTGGGCATGCACGCCATCAAGGATCGCCCGATGGCGGTCAATGGTCAGGTTGTGGTGCTGCCAATGATGTATCTGGCACTTTCCTACGACCACCGTCTGATCGATGGCCGTGAATCAGTGGGTTATCTGGTTGCAGTGAAAGAGATGCTGGAAGATCCGGCGCGCCTGCTGCTGGATGTCTGATTTTCACCGGGCGCGCCTCGCGCGCCCAACCTCAATACTCTTTTCAGACCTGAATGGATAGAACATCATGAACTTACACGAATACCAGGCGAAACAACTGTTTGCACGGTATGGCATGCCGGCACCAACGGGTTACGCCTGTACTACACCACGTGAAGCGGAAGAAGCAGCCTCTAAAATTGGCGCAGGCCCGTGGGTAGTTAAATGTCAGGTTCATGCCGGTGGCCGCGGTAAAGCGGGCGGTGTGAAAGTGGTTAACAGCAAAGAAGAGATTCGCGCATTTGCTGAAAACTGGCTGGGCAAACGCCTGGTGACCTATCAGACAGATGCAAACGGCCAGCCGGTAAACCAGATTCTGGTTGAAGCGGCGACCGATATCGATCAGGAGCTCTACCTGGGCGCCGTGGTCGATCGCGCTACGCGTCGCGTGATTTTCATGGCCTCAACTGAAGGCGGTGTGGAAATTGAAAAAGTTGCGGAAGAGACCCCGCACCTGATCCACAAAATGGCGCTGGATCCCCTGACGGGCCCGCAGCCTTATCAGGGCCGTGAGCTGGCGTTCAAACTTGGCCTGACCGGCAAGCTGGTAGGACAGTTCACCAAGATCTTCATGGGTCTGGCGACCCTGTTCCTGGAGCGCGATCTGGCGATGGTTGAGATCAACCCGCTGGTGATCACTAAGCAGGGCGATCTGATCTGCCTGGATGGCAAACTGGGTGCCGATGGCAATGCCCTGTTCCGTCAGCCAGAGCTGCGCGAAATGCGCGATCCAAGCCAGGAAGATCCACGTGAAGCGCATGCGACACAGTGGGAACTGAACTATGTTGCCCTGGAAGGCAACATCGGTTGTATGGTTAACGGCGCAGGTCTGGCGATGGGCACCATGGACATCGTTAAGCACCACGGCGGTCAGCCAGCCAACTTCCTTGATGTCGGCGGCGGCGCAACCAAAGAGCGCGTGACCGAAGCCTTCAAAATCATCCTGTCTGACGATGCGGTTAAAGCCGTTTTCGTTAACATCTTCGGCGGTATCGTACGCTGTGACCTGATTGCCGACGGCATCATCGGCGCAGTCGCTGAAGTGGGTGTGAACGTGCCAGTGGTGGTACGTCTGGAAGGTAACAACGCCGAGCTGGGCGCCCAGAAACTGGCGGACAGCGGTCTGAACATCATTGCAGCAACCAGCCTGACAGACGCCGCACAGCGTGTTGTTGCTGCCGCGGAGGGTAAATAATGTCCATTCTGATCGACAAAAACACCAAAGTCATTTGCCAGGGTTTCACCGGTGGCCAGGGGACTTTCCATTCTGAGCAGGCGCTGGCCTACGGCACCCAACTGGTTGGTGGCGTGACGCCAGGCAAGGGTGGCACGACTCACCTCGGCCTGCCGGTGTTCAACACCGTCCGTGAAGCGGTAGAAGCGACGGGTGCAACCGCCACCGTGATCTACGTACCGGCGCCTTTCTGTAAAGATGGCATCCTGGAAGCGATCGAAGCGGGCATCAAACTGATCATCACCATCACCGAAGGTATTCCGACACTGGATATGCTGACCGTGAAAGTGAAGCTGGATGAAGCAGGCGTGCGGATGATCGGTCCAAACTGCCCGGGTGTTATCACCCCAGGCGAATGTAAGATCGGCATCATGCCGGGCCACATTCACCAGCCGGGCCGTGTCGGTATCGTGTCGCGTTCAGGCACCCTGACCTATGAAGCGGTTAAGCAGACCACTGACATCGGCTACGGCCAGTCAACCTGCGTCGGCATCGGCGGTGACCCGATCCCAGGCTCTAACTTCATCGACATCCTGAAAATGTTCCAGGATGATCCACAGACTGAAGTTATCGTGATGATCGGTGAGATCGGCGGTAGCGCAGAAGAAGAAGCAGCAGCCTTTATTAAAGAGCACGTGACCAAACCGGTTGTAGGCTACATCGCTGGCGTGACCGCGCCAAAAGGCAAGCGTATGGGCCATGCGGGCGCCATCATTGCCGGTGGTAAAGGCACAGCAGATGAGAAATTTGCTGCGCTGGAAGCGGCAGGCGTGAAAACCGTTCGCAGTCTGGCGGACATCGGTGACGCGGTTAAAGCCGTATTACCGATTAAATAAGTCAGCGTCATCTGAAACTAAGCCACCTCCGGGTGGCTTTTTTTATGCTGATTACTTATGAGCATTACGCAGGCAGTTAAACAGAAGAGGGCGCGGTTAAATAACCTGCTCGCGGTTCATCACGTTAAGAAAAAGTGGAAAAGGTAAACTATTTCTTCACGCTTTATTTCAATAATGACATCTCATTAACAAGAAACCCACCTGACTCTATCTGGAAACTTATTACGTTAATCCAGATCAATAAATCACGTTTTATATCCAACTATATCGCTGGCAAAGCGCGACGCTAAAGGCGTAAATTGCGCTGCATCAATCCAGCCTTTTACACAAATTTTCAAACGTCTGCTCAACCCGGGATGACGCCCACTTTCCTCCTGTTAAAGCACGCGTTAATGAAAGCGCGGATTGACAATTTTCAGAGCTGCTTCATTCGCTACTCGCCTTTTCGGGCAGCTCACAGACCTGTTCTGCGGGTAATAAAAAACTGGAATCAATAAACAGTCGTTCCTGACTCTGATTACGTTCGATCTGATCGCGCGCGTGACGGAGACAAAGCGAGGAGCAAGGAGTCCTTATGTTAGATATCGTCGAGCTGTCGCGGTTACAGTTTGCCTTAACGGCGATGTACCATTTTCTGTTCGTCCCTTTAACGCTGGGTATGGCGTTCCTGCTGGCGATCATGGAAACGGTATATGTCCTGAGCGGCAAACAAATTTATAAAGATATGACGAAATTCTGGGGCAAGTTATTTGGTATTAACTTTGCGCTGGGTGTCGCTACCGGCCTGACCATGGAATTTCAGTTCGGGACGAACTGGTCATATTACTCTCACTACGTCGGCGATATCTTCGGCGCGCCGCTCGCCATTGAAGGTCTGATGGCGTTCTTCCTGGAATCGACCTTTGTCGGTTTGTTCTTCTTTGGCTGGGATCGACTGGGCAAAGTACAGCACATGGCGGTGACCTGGCTGGTGGCGCTGGGCTCGAATATGTCAGCGCTGTGGATTCTGGTCGCTAACGGCTGGATGCAGAACCCTATCGCCTCGGAGTTCAACTTCGAAACTATGCGCATGGAGATGGTCAGCTTCTCAGAGCTGGTGCTGAACCCGGTGGCGCAGGTGAAATTCGTTCACACCGTCGCGGCTGGTTACACCACGGGCGCGATGTTTATTATGGGCATCAGCGCCTGGTACATGCTGAAAGGCCGCGACTTCGCCTTTGCTAAACGCTCGTTCGCCATCGCGGCCAGCTTTGGCATGGCGGCGGTGCTGTCCGTGATCGTGCTGGGTGATGAGTCCGGTTACGAAATGGGTGACGTGCAGAAAACCAAGCTGGCGGCTATCGAAGCCGAGTGGGAAACCCAGCCGGCTCCGGCGTCATTTACCCTGTTTGGCCTGCCCGATCAGGCAACTCAGGAGAACCGGTACGCCATTCAGATCCCCTGGCTGCTGGGCCTGATCGCTACCCGATCAACCGATACGCCGGTGACCGGCCTGAAGGAGCTGATGACGCAGCATGAAGTGCGCATCCGCAACGGCATGAAAGCCTATGCCCTGCTGAATGAACTACGCGGTGGCAGTCAGGATCAGGCGGTACGTGATGCGTTCAACAGTCACAAGCAGGATCTGGGTTACGGTCTGCTGCTGAAACGCTATACCGATAACGTGGCGGATGCGACTGAAGCACAGATCAAGCAGGCGACGCAGGACTCAATCCCGCGTGTCGCGCCGCTTTATTTCGCTTTCCGCATCATGGTGCTGTGTGGCGTCCTGCTGCTGGGCATTATCGCGCTGGCCTTCTGGAGCGTATTGCGTAACCGCATCGGCAAAAATCGCTGGTTACTGAAAGCGGCGCTGTTTGGTATTCCGCTGCCGTGGATCGCGATCGAATCAGGCTGGTTCGTAGCTGAATATGGTCGTCAGCCCTGGGCTATCGGTGAAGTTCTGCCGACCGCCGTGGCGAACTCTTCTCTGACCGTTGGCGATCTGCTGTTCTCGATGATCCTGATCTGCGGACTCTACACGCTCTTCCTGGTGGCTGAGATGTACCTGATGTTTAAATTCGCCCGCCTTGGGCCGAGCAGCCTGAAAACCGGGCGTTATCATCATGAGCAGATTACGGCAATCACTCAGCCGGTTCAGGGATAAGGAGAGCGACCATGTTTGATTATGAAGTTCTGCGCTTTGTCTGGTGGTTGTTGATTGGCGTGCTGCTGATCGGCTTTGCCGTCGCAGATGGTTTTGATATGGGCGTCGGCATGCTGACGCGCATTCTGGGCCGCACCGATACTGAACGTCGCATCATGATTAACAGTATCGCCCCGCACTGGGACGGCAACCAGGTCTGGCTTATCACGGCCGGTGGCGCCCTGTTTGCTGCCTGGCCAATGGTCTACGCGGCGGCCTTCTCAGGCTTCTATGTGGCGATGATTCTGGTGCTTGCTTCGCTGTTCTTCCGTCCGGTCGGCTTTGATTACCGCTCGAAGATTGAAGACAACCGCTGGCGCGGTGCCTGGGACTGGGGCATTTTCATTGGCAGTTTCGTGCCACCGCTGGTGATTGGCGTGGCATTTGGCAACCTGTTACAGGGCGTGCCGTTCCATGCCGATGAGTATCTGCGTCTGTTCTACACCGGCAACTTCTTCCAACTGCTGAATCCGTTTGGTCTGCTGGCCGGCGTGGTCAGCGTGGCGATGATTCTGGCACAGGGCGCAACCTATCTGCAGATGCGCACCACGGGCGAACTGTATCTGCGTTCTCGCACTGCCGCTCAACTGGCTGCCCTGGTGATGATGGTCTGCTTCATCCTGGCGGGTGTCTGGGTGAAATATGGTATTGATGGCTATGTGGTGACCAGCACGATGGATCACTTCGCCGCCTCAAACCCACTGGGTAAAACCGTGGTGCGCGAAGCGGGTGCCTGGATGGTTAACTTCCAGAACCATCCTGTACTGTGGCTGTTCCCGCTGCTGGGCGTGGTGCTGCCGCTGCTGACCATACTCTGCTCGCGGGTTGAGAAGGGCGCCTGGGCGTTCCTGTTCTCCTCACTGACGCTGGCCTGCGTCATCATGACCGCCGGCATTGCGATGTTCCCGTTCATCATGCCATCGAGCACCGTGCCGGGTACCAGCCTGACGATGTGGGATGCGACGTCCAGCCTGCTGACGCTGCAAACGATGACCGTTGCCGCCGCTATCTTTGTCCCCATCATTCTGATTTACACCACCTGGTGCTACTGGAAGATGTTTGGCCGTATTACCAAAGAGCATATTGAAAGCAACAGTCACTCACTCTATTAATCAAGGAGATGTCACATGTGGTATTTTGCCTGGATTCTCGGCACGTTGCTGGCCTGTGCCTTTGGTATCGTGACCGCGCTGGCGATTGAACACGTTGAAGCGCAGGATGAGCCTCACTGATGCGTACGCCAATTCGGATGCTGTATGATCTGATGGATAAGGGCCCGCTACGGGCCCTTTCACTGCTGCTGGCGCTGCTGACGGCCGGCGGCGTGATGTGGGATCCGACCCGCTTTGCTAACCACGCGGGACAACTGCCCGCGCTGCAGGGGCTGGTGCTGATCTGGGCGGTCTGCAGTGGCGTAATCCACGGTGTGGGCTTTCGGCCACAGCAAACCCGATGGCAGGCGCTGTTTAGCCCGTTACCCGCCATGCTGGTGCTATTTATTGCGCTTTACCGTTTTTACCTTTAACACCCCGCCTCACCGGTGCTCTCAGTGAATATTTGTCAGCGTCTGGTCAATAAATCTCCCTGAAATCGTTCCATTTGTTACGGAGCGATAATTATTTTCACCTGGCTCTGACGAGCCATTCCCAACCCCAATTCTCTTGCGTATAGTAGCAACGTTTAAAACGAGGCCGGGATGTAGAGTGAGTACAACGCTGTTTCGCTGGCCGGTTCGGGTCTACTACGAAGATACTGATGCCGGTGGCGTGGTTTATCACGCCAGCTATATCGCTTTTTATGAACGAGCACGTACCGAAATGTTGCGACAGCACCATTTCAATCAGCAGACGCTGTTAGAACAGCAGATCGCTTTTGTGGTGCGGCGCATAACGGTGGACTATCTTGCGGCGGCGCGTCTTGATGACCTTCTGGAGATCCAGAGCGAGGTCACCTCAATGACCCGGGCTACTATGACGTTCACTCAGCGTATCGTGAATACCGAAGGCAAAGTGCTCAATGAGGCAGAAGTCCTGATTGCCTGCATTAACCCTCATCTAATGAAGCCGATTGCGCTTCCCAAGTCTATTGTCGCGGAGTTCAAGCAGTGACTGACATGAACATTCTTGATTTGTTCCTGAAGGCGAGCCTTCTGGTCAAACTTATCATGTTGATTTTGATCGGCTTTTCTATTGCCTCCTGGGCCATCATTATTCAGCGCACACGTATTCTGAATGCGGCGGGAAGAGAAGCTGAGGCATTTGAAGACAAATTCTGGTCCGGCATCGAACTCTCTCGCCTGTATCAGGAGAGCCAGGAGCGCCGGGAAGAGCTGGGCGGTTCGGAGCAGATTTTCTACTCTGGCTTTAAAGAGTTCGCCCGCCTGCATCGCGCCAATAGTCATGCGCCGGAAGCGGTCATTGAGGGTGCCAGTCGTGCGATGCGCATCTCTATGAACCGTGAGCTGGAAGCGCTGGAAAACCACATTCCATTCCTCGGCACCGTCGGTTCAATCAGCCCTTATATCGGGCTGTTCGGCACCGTCTGGGGGATCATGCACGCCTTTATCGCGCTGGGCGCGGTGAAGCAGGCGACGCTGCAGATGGTCGCACCAGGTATCGCTGAAGCACTGATTGCGACCGCGATCGGTCTGTTTGCAGCAATTCCGGCGGTAATGGCGTACAACCGTCTGAACCAGCGTGTGAACAAACTGGAGCAGGGCTACGACAACTTCATGGAAGAGTTCACTGCCATTCTGCATCGCCAGGCTTTCTCCAGCGATAGCGCTAAGTAAATAGAGGTTAATGATGGCCAGAGTACGTGGTCGCAAACGCCGCGACCTGAAGTCGGAAATCAACATCGTTCCGCTACTGGACGTCCTGTTGGTGCTGCTGCTGATCTTCATGGCAACGGCGCCCATTATTACCCAGAGCGTGGAAGTGGATCTGCCTGATGCGACCGACTCTAAAACCGTTTCCAGCGATGATAATCCGCCGGTGATTGTTGAAGTGGCGGGTGTGGGGCAGTACAGCCTGGTGGTGGATCACGATCGTATGGATCAACTCCCGCCAGAGCAGGTGATCAGCGAAGCGCAGCGTCGACTGGAAGCGAATCCTAAGACGGTCTTTTTAATCGGGGGCGCGAAAGAAGTGCCTTACGATGAAATTATTAAAGCGCTCAACCTGCTGCACCAGGCGGGTGTTAAATCTGTCGGTTTGATGACGCAGCCGATTTAAAATCGAACCGTTTTTTGGGAACCGAGTGTGTCGAAGGCAACCGAGCAAAACGAGAAGTTAAAGCGCGCGATAATCATTTCGGTGATTCTGCATATCGTGCTGATCGCGCTGCTGATTTGGAGCTCGTTTAATGAGCACGTTGACCCCAGCAGTGCGGGTGGCGGAGGCAGCGATATTGATGCAGTGATGGTCGATCCCGGTGCCGTCGTGAGTCAATACAATCGTCAGCAAAACCAGCAGAGCGACAGCCAGCGGGCTGAGCAGCAGCGTAAAAAGCAGGCGCAGCAGCAGGCTGAAGAGCTGCAACAGAAACAGGCTGCTGAACAGCAGCGCCTGAAAGCGCTGGAAAAAGAGCGTTTAGCCGCGCAGGAAACCGCGAAAGAAGAGGCTAAACAGCAGGCTGAGCAGCAGAAAGCGGCAGAAGAGTCCGCTAAACAGGCTCAGGAACAGCAGAAAACTGCCGAAGCGGCAGCCGCTAAAGCTAAAGCGGATGCGAAAGCACAGGCGGACGCTCAGGCTAAAGCGACTGCTGAGCAGGCGAAGCAGGCCGCAGCTGAAGCAAAGAAGCAGGCTGATCAGCAGGCGAAAGCCGCTGCTGCCGCTGCGGCAAAAGAGAAAGCCGTTGCGGAAGCGAAGGCAAAGTCTGAAGCGGATGCAAAAGCGGCGGCTGAGGCCAAAGTGAAGGCGGCTGCGGATGCCAAAGCTAAAGCCGCCGAAGAAGCGAAAGAGAAAGCCGCAGAAGCGAAAGAAAAAGCAGCAGAGGCGGCAAAAGAGAAAGCCGCTGCAGCCGCGAAAGAGAAAGCTGAGGCGGCAAAAGAGGCCGCTAAAGAGAAGGCCGAAGCGGCTGCTAAGGCGAAAGCCGATGCGGCGGCCAAAGCGAAGGCAGAGGCTGCCGCTAAAGCCAAAGCAGATGCTAAGGCGAAAGCGGCCGCTGATGCGGCTAATGACAGCGATGTCGATGATTTGCTGGGCGGACTCACTTCCGGTAAAAATGCACCGAAAAGCGGCACCTCAGGTGGCGCAGCAGGGCAGGGGAACCAGAAGAAAGCGGGTGCATCGGGAGCGGAAATCAACTCCTACCTGGGTCAGGTCGTGAGTGCGATTCAGAGTCGATTCTACGATGCCGATCTGTATCGCGGAAAAACCTGTGATTTGCGGATTAAACTTGCGCCTGATGGCTTGTTGATTGATGTTAAGTCAGAGGGTGGCGATCCTGCGCTCTGTCAGGCCGCGATTGCTGCCGCCAAACAGGCACGTATTCCGAAGCCGCCTTCGCAGGCGGTCTACGAAGTGTTTAAAAACGCCCCGATGCGTTTTAAACCGCAATAATGCAGTAACGGTCGGCAAGTTGATCTATGTTTAGCTTGCCGTACTTAAGTTGTACTCGTGGTTTCCAGGAACAGTGCCAATTATCGTGGACTGAGGTTCAGATAAGGGAGATAAAATGAAGCAAGCTCTTCGCGTTACGTTAGGCTTTTTTATCCTGCTGTGGGCAGCCGTGCTGCATGCAGAAGTTCGAATTGAGATCACCCAGGGTGTTAACACCGCGCGCCCAATTGGCGTGGTGCCGTTTAAGTGGGCCGGTTCTGGCGCAGCGCCGGAAGATGTCGGCGGTATCGTGGCGGCTGACCTGCGCAACAGTGGCAAATTTAATCCACTGGATCGCTCACGTCTGCCACAGCAGCCAACCAGCGCGCAGGAAGTTCAGCCTGCCGCCTGGAGCGCACTCGGCATCGACGCCGTTGTCGTCGGTCAGGTCGCGTCTAACCCGGATGGCAGCTATCAGGTCTCTTACCAGCTGGTCGATACCGGCGGTGCGCCGGGTACTGTGCTGGCACAGAACTCTTATAAAGTGACTAAGCAGTGGCTGCGTTATGCCGCTCACACTGCCAGTGACGAAACGTTCCAGAAGCTGACAGGCATTAAGGGCGCTTTCCGCACCCGCATCGCCTATGTCGTGCAGACCAACGGCGGCCAGTTCCCGTATGAACTGCGCGTCGCTGACTACGATGGCTATAACCAGTTCGTCGTGCATCGTTCACCACAGCCACTGATGTCGCCAGCCTGGTCTCCGGATGGCAGCAAAGTTGCCTACGTGACCTTTGAAAGCGGCAAATCTGCGCTGGTGGTACAGACGCTCTCTAACGGTGCAATTCGTCAGGTCGCCTCTTATCCGCGTCACAACGGTGCTCCGGCGTTCTCGCCAGATGGCTCTAAGCTCGCTTTCGCGCTCTCTAAAACCGGTAGCCTGAACCTCTATGTGATGGATCTGGCTTCAGGTCAGACGCGTCAGGTGACGGATGGTCGTTATAACAGTACTGAACCGACCTGGTTCCCGGACAGCCAGACCCTGGCTTATACCTCCGATCAGGCGGGTGCCCCTCAGATTTATAAAGTCGGTCTGAATGGCGGCACGCCACAGCGTATTACCTGGGAAGGCGGTCAGAACCAGGATGCGGATGTCGCAACAGATGGTAAATCTATGGTGATGATTAGCACCAACGGTGGTGCTCAACACGTCGCCAAACAGGATCTGGAAACGGGAGCCGTTCAAACGTTAACGGACACGTTCCTGGATGAAACGCCGAGCCTGGCACCAAACGGTACAATGGTAATCTACAGCTCTACTCAGGGTATGGGTTCCGTGTTGCAGTTGGTTTCAACCGACGGCCGTTTCAAAGCGCGTCTTCCGGCAACTGATGGACAGGTAAAATTTCCTGCCTGGTCGCCGTATCTGTAATGTCTGACAATTCAGACATCGCAAACAATAAACAATAATGGGATTTTTGAAATGCAACTGAACAAAGTGCTGAAGGGTTTGATGCTGGCTCTGCCGGTTCTGGCAGTAGCGGCTTGTAGCTCACACAAAAACAACAACAATGACCAGACTGGCTCAGGCGCTGATGGCGCTTACGGTGCAAATTCTGGCATGAACGGCAACGGCGGCAACATGTCTTCTGACGAGCAGGCTCGTCTGCAGATGCAGCAGCTGCAGCAGAACAACATCGTGTACTTCGGCCTGGACAAGTATGACGTTCAGTCTGATTACGCACAGATGCTGGATCAGCACGCGACCTTCCTGCGCAGCAACCCATCATACAAAGTGACCATCGAAGGTCATGCGGATGAGCGCGGTACGCCGGAATACAACATCGCCCTGGGCGAACGTCGTGCCAGCGCCGTTAAAATGTACCTGCAGGGCAAAGGCGTGTCGGCTGATCAGATGTCTATCGTTTCTTACGGTAAAGAGAAGCCAGCCGTTCTGGGTCATGACGAAGCAGCGTATTCTAAAAACCGTCGTGCCGTTCTGGTCTACTAAGAGAATCACATGGTTAGTAACTTCAGACGTCATCTGTTGAGTCTGTCGTTACTGATTGGCGTAGCGGCCCCCTGGGCCGCTAATGCCCAAGCGTCAATCAGTAGCGTTGGCTCCGGCTCGGTCGAAGACCGTGTCACCACTCTTGAACGAATCTCTAATGCCCAGGCACAGCTGATGCAGCAATTGCAGCAGCAGATGAGCGATAACCAGCGTGATATTGATGCGCTGCGTGGGCAAATCCAGCAAAACACGTATCAGTTGAATCAGGTGGTTGAGCGGCAGAAGCAGCTTTACCAGCAGATTGACACGCTGAGCAGCGCCAGCAGCAGCGGCGGGCAACAGGCAGCCGGCAGCGATGCCGCAGCGGATACAGGCGCAGCAGCAACCGCAGGCGCGGCAGCATCAACGGGGAGCGCACCCGCGCAGACCGGTGACGCTAACAGCGATTACAATGCGGCTGTGGCGCTGATTCTGGAGAAGAAACAGTATGACCAGGCGATCAGCGCGCTTCAGGCGTGGGTAAAACGTTACCCTGATTCGACCTATCAGCCGAATGCGAATTACTGGCTGGGTCAGCTGAACTACAACAAAGGCAAAAAGGACGACGCGGCTTATTATTACGCCACGGTAGTGAAAAACTATCCGAAGTCGCCGAAAGCTGCAGAAGCGTTGTTGAAAGTAGGTGTGATCATGCAGGAGAAAAAAGACACGGCGAAAGCCAAAGCGGTCTTCCAGCAGGTGATCAAACTTTATCCAGACACCGAATCTGCTAAACAAGCTCAGAAACGTCTGAGTGGCCTGTAATTTGTCCGGTTCAGACCAGATATCGTGTGATTTCTGGTCTTGCCGTATGAAAGGTAAGCAACTGAAGCATCTAGCAGAAATAAGAGTTGCGCTACCCCGCTAAATCAGTAATATATGCCGCCGTTGCCGGGACACATTGAAAAGTGTCTGGTAAGCCTGAAGATGGGTCGTTAGCTCAGTTGGTAGAGCAGTTGACTTTTAATCAATTGGTCGCAGGTTCGAATCCTGCACGACCCACCATCTCCTTCAGACTCGCTTTTACCGCGTAGTTTTAAGAAGAACACTTCAGCATTGCTTCACAACCTAAGATGGGTCGTTAGCTCAGTTGGTAGAGCAGTTGACTTTTAATCAATTGGTCGCAGGTTCGAATCCTGCACGACCCACCATCTTACCTCAGCCGCCTGGCGTGCTGAACGGTTGTAAGCCCCCAGCGGGTCGTTAGCTCAGTTGGTAGAGCAGTTGACTTTTAATCAATTGGTCGCAGGTTCGAATCCTGCACGACCCACCAATTAAGAAAAAAGCGCCTTTAAGGCGCTTTTTTCGTTTCCGGGGTGCGGACTTTACCGTGCAGGGTGAGAGCCTGCAGCAGGTTCGACTGAATCGCCAGGCGATTCAGGCTGATGCGACAGCATCACCCGAAGGGCGAGGCCCCGGATGGGCCGAGACAATCCTGCACGACCCACCCATTAAGAAAGAAGCGCCCTTTGGGCGCTTTTTTCGTTTCTGCGGTATCTGATTACTTTTTCAAAGCAAAACGTGATTGGTTTTTAAAGTTGTCGATGAAGTTTGCCGCAAGCCGCTTTAAGATTGAGCCTGCGCAGAGAACAGGGTCAGATCGGAAAGACGCAAAAGCCGTCATCCCTGACCTGCTCGGCCCGCGCCGTCCCTGGCGCGGGACGCTTTCCTCTTCTGACCCTGTGCCTGCGCGTTGAGCTTTTTCGTTGCGGTCAGATTCAGCCGGGGGCGAGTTTGTAAGCAGTCTGGAAAAGCCTCTGGCGATGGCTGTCGGCCCGCGCCATTCTCTTCTGACCTTGTTCCCTGCGCGTTGAGCTTCTGTATTGCTGGCAGATTTGCCCCACACTCTCGCCGTCACGCTTTTTTCTTTGCCTTTGCCACCGCCAGGCTCTCCCAGATATGCATCACCGCATAGCTGCGCCAGGGACGCCAGGATTGCGAGCGCGCTTCCGCCTCTTTGGATGACATGCCGCCCAGATTATTACGGATGGCGATATCCTCTTTGGGAAAGGCATCCGGCCAGCGCAGGGCGCGCATGGCGATATAGTGCGCGGTCCAGGGACCAATACCCGGCAGGCTGACAAGCTTTTTTATCACCTCGTCAGGCGGCTGTGCGGCACTGAGACGCAGATCGCCGCTGGCGCAGGCGGTAGCAAAGGCGATGATGGCGCGGGAGCGGGCGGCGCTGACAATTCCCATTGGTGCAACGTCGTCCACCGTCAGTCCGGCGATGCGTTCAGGATGCACGGTGTAGCGCGTCAGATCGGCAAAGGGCGTCTCACAAGGTTCGCCAAAGGCGGCGGCAAAACGACTGCTGACCGTGGTGGCCGCTTTGACTGTGACCTGCTGGCCGATAATGGCGCGCACGCCCAGTTCGAAGGCGTCGAAGGCACCAGGCACGCGCAGACCCGGATGTGCAATCAGGCTGGGTGCCAGCAGCGGGTCCTGAGCCAGACAGGCGGCGATACGCTGCGGCTGCGCGTCAAGATCGAACAGATCGCGCAGACGGCGCAGCAGCAGAGGCAGAACCGGCGTCAGCGAGGTTGAAAGCGTCACCTGCAGCGCGTTCTTCTGCGGCAGATGAGAAACACTGACCCAGCCCCGATAACTTCCCAGCGCCACGGTACGTCGCCAGCAGCCATCTTCCACTGCCTCGACCTCTTTCATCAGGTGTGTCTGGAGAAACCAGAGCATCGCCGCCCAGTCGTAAGGAGGGCGATAAGCCAGCCGCAGCATCACGCGGTCGCCGGGCTGCGCACGCTTAGTGCCTGTATCGTCACGCCGCAGCGCGCTCGGGGTCATGCGGTAGCGCGCCTGGAAGACATCATTAAAACGGCGCAGGCTGTTGAAGCCGCTGGCGTAGGCGACTTCTGTGACCGGCAGTTGCGTCTCTGTCAGTAGCTGCTTTGCCAGCAGCATACGCCGCGTCTGCTTCAGCTCCAGCGGCGAGACGCCGAGTTCATGCTGCACGATACGGCGCAGCTGACGCAGGCTGAGACCGAATTCTGCGGCAATCGCCTCAAGTCCTTCTCGCTCTTCCAGCATGCCTTCCTCGATGCGCTGAATCAGCTGCTCCGCCACGCGATGCGGTTGATCAACCGGCGCATTGCCAGGAGCCAGCTCAGGCCGACAGCGCAGGCAGGGTCGGAAGCGCGCTTTCTCAGCCGCCCCGGCGCTGCTGAAGAAAAGGCAGTTCTTCTGCATCGGTGCTTTGACCGGGCAGATCGGACGGCAATAGATACCGGTTGAGGTCACGCCCACAAAGAAAACGCCGTCAAAGCGGGTATCACGAGAGGTCAGCGCCTGATAGGCAATGTCGGGATCGAGCATGGCATTTCTCCGGTAAATAAGCGCAGCCTACACCGGTGAATCCCGGCAGACTGGCTGTTTTCGGACAGCACAACAGTTTATCGCCATGACCGAAAACAGCCAGTCAGGCTGATGAAAAGTGCGATACTGGGTAACGGAATCGTGACGGGAGAATCACCATGTACTACTTCAAACCGATAGTTACCCCGGTGGGCGAGCTTAAACTGGTCGCCAGCGATAGCGGCCTGGCGGGAATTTTGTGGGAAAACGACGATCCGAAACGCACCCGGTTTTTGCCGCAAACGCGCAATGACGATCACCCCATTCTGATCGAAACCGAGCGTCAGCTCAGCGAGTACTTTACCGGTGAGCGTCGCTGTTTTGAGTTGCCGCTCGACATGGTCGGCACCGACTTTCAGAAAAAAGTCTGGCAGGCGCTGGTGGCGATCCCGTTTGGTGAGACGCGCAGTTACAGCCAGATTGCACGGGAGATCGGCCATCCGCAGGCGGTGCGTGCGGTCGGCGCGGCCAACGGCCGTAATCCTCTCTCCATCGTCGCGCCGTGCCATCGCGTGATCGGTGCCAACGGCAAGCTGACCGGCTTTGCGGGCGGGCTGGATATCAAAGCCTTCCTGCTGGCGCTGGAATCGCCGCAGAAACCGCTGGGGCTGGCGGATGAAACGCAGCCGGGCAGGGTGGGTGCTGTGATGCAGGCAGAGTAAAAATCTCACGACACAGTGTGGCTTTTCCGCTATCGTGTTTAGCATATAAAACACGACGGCGGTTTCATTGCCATATTTCGCCTCCTCAGGCGATTTTCGTTAATTAGACAAAACGAGAGCTGTGTCATGAGTGTAATGTTTGATCCTGAAAGCGCCGTTTATCCTTTCCCGCCTAAACCTGCACGCCTGAGTGACGATGAGAAGGCGTTTTATCGTGAGAAAATCAAAGCGCTGCTGAAAGCGCGTAACGCGGTAATGGTAGCGCACTACTACACCGATCCGGAAATCCAGGCGCTCGCAGAAGAGACCGGTGGCTGCGTCTCTGACTCGCTGGAGATGGCGCGCTTTGGCAGCAATCATTCAGCCACCACACTGCTGGTGGCGGGTGTGCGCTTTATGGGTGAAACCGCCAAAATCCTCAGCCCGGAAAAAACCGTACTGATGCCAACACTGCAGGCGGAGTGCTCACTGGACCTCGGCTGTCCAATCGAAGCGTTTAACGCCTTCTGCGATGCGCATCCCGATCGCACCGTGGTGGTCTATGCCAACACCTCGGCGGCCGTCAAAGCTCGCGCCGACTGGGTGGTCACTTCCAGTATTGCGGTAGAGCTGATTGAGCATCTCGACAGTCTGGGTGAAAAGATCATCTGGGCACCGGATCGTCACCTTGGCCGCTACGTCACCCAGAAGTCGGGCGCGGATGTGCTGTGCTGGCAGGGCGCCTGCATCGTGCATGACGAGTTCAAAACCCAGGCGCTGCAGCGCATGAAAGCGCTCTATCCCGATGCGGCGGTGCTGGTGCATCCTGAGTCACCGCAGGCGATTGTCGATCTGGCCGATGCTGTTGGCTCGACCAGCCAGCTGATTCAGGCGGCAAAATCCCTGCCGCATCCGCAGATGATTGTGGCGACCGATCGTGGCATCTTCTACAAAATGCAGCAGGCGGTGCCAGATAAAGAGCTGCTGGAAGCGCCGACCGCAGGTGAAGGCGCAACCTGCCGCAGCTGTGCTCACTGTCCATGGATGGCAATGAACGGCCTTAAAGCCATCGCAGAGGCGCTGGAGACGGGTGGGGTGGAACATGAGATTCAGGTGGATGAGACGCTGCGAGAGGCGGCGTTACTGCCGCTTAATCGCATGCTATCCTTTGCAGCGGAACTTAAACTCAACGTGAAGGGCAACGCTTAAGCGTTCCCGGACAGGTGCTCTGCATGGATTTCTTCAGCACACATAATATTCTGGTTCATATTCCTCTGGGTGCCGGAGGATACGATCTCTCATGGATTGAGGCCATCGGCACGCTGGCAGGCTTACTCTGTATCTGGTTTGCCAGCCTGGAAAAGATCATCAACTATCCGTTCGGCCTGATTAACGTCACGCTGTTTGCGGTGATCTTCTTTCAGATCCAGCTCTACGCCAGCCTGCTACTGCAGCTCTTCTTCTTTGCCGCCAATATCTACGGCTGGTACGCCTGGAGCCGTCAGACCGAAGATCACCAGGCGGCGCTGAAAATCCGCTGGCTGCCGCTGCCTAAAGCGCTGGCCTGGACGGCGGGCTGTGTGATTGCGATTGCGCTGATGACGCTCTACATCGATCCGGTGTTTGCGCTGTTAACCCGTGCGGCGGTGTCGCTAATGAATGGCCTGGGCCTGTCGGTGGCGATGCCCGTGCTGCAGCCGGATGCCTTCCCGTTCTGGGACGCCTGCATGATGGTGTTGTCGATTGCGGCGATGGTGCTGATGACGCGCAAATATGTTGAGAACTGGCTGCTGTGGGTCATCATCAATGTGATTAGCGTGATGATCTTCGCCCGTCAGGGGGTCTATGCGATGTCGCTGGAGTATGTGATTCTGACGCTGATTGCGCTGAACGGATCACGTATGTGGATTCGCAGCGCGCGGCAACAGGGTTCCCGCGCGCTGTCGGCTTAGTGAGTGTGCGCTTCGCCTTTAGCGTGAGCATGATCATGGTCGTGAGAATGACTGTGGTCATGGCCAGTCGCGGCCGCGCTGCTTACGCCGAGTTCACACTCGGCGCCGGCACAGGGCTGGTACTCCATCTGCACCGTCGCGTGCGCAATCTGATAGTTTTCGCGCAGATAGTCGTGAATGCGATGCAGCAGCGCATCGTGATCGTAAGGCGGGATCACCTGCGCATGCAGCGTCAGCATCGGCTTTTCGCCCACCTGCCACAGATGCACATGGTGAACATTGCGCACCTCGGCGATGTTCAGGGTGAGATCCCGTGTCAGCTTGTTCACATCCACGGAATGCGGTGCCCCTTCCAGTAACTCCTGCAGGCTTTCACGCAGCAGCGACCAGGCGCTGCGTAGCACCAGCAATGACACCAGCAACGACAGAATCGGGTCGATTGGCGTCCAGCCGGTCAGCAGGATGATCACGGCCGCCACAATCGCGCCCACTGAACCGAGCAGGTCACCCATCACATGCAGCGCCGCGGCTCGCACGTTGAGGTTCTTCTCTCCGCTGCCGTGATGCAGCAGCCAGAACGACAGAATATTGGCCAGCAGGCCGCCAATCGCGATCCCCAGCATCAGTCCGCCGGTCACCGGTTGCGGGTCGGCAAAGCGGCGCACCGCCTCCCAGACGATCAGCGCGGTAATGCCCAGCAGCGCAATTGCGTTAACAAACGCCGCTACCGTGGTCAGCCGCAACAGGCCAAAGGTGTGACGTGCATTGGGTTTACGGCGTGAGAAATGAACCGCCAGCAAGGCCATCAGCAGTGCGGCGGCATCGGTCAGCATATGCCCGGCGTCCGCCAGCAGCGCCAGTGAACCAGAGAGCCAGCCACCAATCACTTCAGCAACCATAAAGACGACGGTCACCCCAAAGGCGGCCGCCAGACGCGTGCGATTACTATCCTGCCCGCTATGAGTGTGGGTATGTGCCATAAGTTTCCAGTTTTTTCAGTAACCTGTTTGCTAATAATATCAGTAATTGCCACGTCTCAGACGTGTCCTGATTCTGTTTTACCTGCTCCGTCAGCTGCTGGCTGAGCTGCGCGCCATGCTCCAGCCCCACCAGTAACCAGCTTCCTTTCATCCGATGTGCCGCCTCGGCGAACTGCGTCCAGTCTGCGCGGTCGTGCGCCTCGTGCATCACAGCCAGATCCTGCGTCACCGTACTGTGCAGCGTCTGGCTCAGACGGCTGAGGAATTTGTCATTCTGCTGTGCCAGTTGCCACAGATTGTCATCCAGCGACGCCAGAGGATCGTCCTGCCACTCCTGCTGCCATTCAGCCAGCAGCGCGCTGAGATCGGCTAACTGTACCGGTTTAATCAATACCCGCTCCTGGCCTTCAGGCGGTCGTGACAGCAGTTGTGCGTCAGCTGAGCAGAGCACCCGCATCGCCTGCCGTCCCCGCTGACGATCACGCCGACGCAATATCCGCAGCAGCAGCGTGCCGTCGGGATGCGGCATCATCTGGTCGATAAACAGCAGGTCATAAGGCTGATGTGCATCGGCCTGAAGCAGCGCGCGTCCCTGTTCAAAGATGTCAGCCTGAATTGCAAAGCGCGCCAGCTGCTGCTGCATGACCAGCAGATTGGTCGGATGGTCATCAACAATCGCCACCCGCAGCTGTGGAAAGCCGGGCAGGGCCGTCTCGTCCACGTGGCCTGCTGGTGCGCAGACCGCCAGCGGCAACGTTACAGTGACCTGGGTGCCGTGACCGGGTTCAGAGGCGAGCCGGATATCGCCGCCCATCCGCAGCACCATTTCCCGGCAAATGAACAGTCCCAGGCCGCTGCCCTGCACCGAAACCGATTTTCCGGACGGTGCCTGATACCACGGGTCAAACAGCTTCAGCTGTTCCTCGGGCGGGATACCGCTGCCGCTGTCGCTCACCGTCAGAATCAGTTGTTGATCCTCTGCGGCGAGGGTCAGACGAATCGCGCCGTGACGGGTAAATTTCAGCGCATTGGTCATCAGGTTGTTGACTACCTGCTGCAGGCGATCGGCATCGATCAGCACCGTGTCAGGCAGCGACGTCAGTGCCTCGACCATCAGGCGCGGGCCGTCACCTCGCATTAACGGATGATAAAAGTGCTGCTGCTGACTGAGCCACTGCGCCAGCGCCAGCGGACGGGGCGCCAGGGTGAAACTGTTACTCTCGATACGCGCATGATCCTGCAGGTCATTCAGCAGGGTCTGCAACGATTGTGCGCTGCTGTGTAACAGCGTCAGGTTCTGGCTGCTGTGCTGCTGCCTCTCCAGCTCCAGCAGTCCGAGGATCGCCTGCATCGGCGTGCGCAGCTCATGGCTTACGGTCGCCAGGAACTGGCTCTTCATCGCATTGGCATGCTCTGCCTGTTCACGCTGCTGACGCTCGCGGCGCTGCTGCCAGTAACGGCGTGCCAGCAGCAGCAACAGTAGCACAATCGCCGCACCGGCCACCGCCAGCACCATCATCGGCAGCGAACCCATTACCATCACGCTGCCGGGCTGCGGTGGGGTAGACCAGCTGTCACGCATCTGGCTCTGGGTATCGGCCGGGATCTGCTGCAGAGCGCGGTCCAGCAGCGTGCGCAGCACCGCCTGGTCGGGTGTGACACCCAGCGCGATGGGCCAGGCGATATCGCTGGCGGCAAAGGCCAGGTGGATGCGCGCATCGTCGCGGCTGGCGATACGCCAGCGGGCGGAGAGCACGTTATCGACCAGCACATCGATCTGTCCTTTTGCCAGCGCGTCATAGAGGCTATTACGATCGGCAAACTGCTGCGGCTGCAGATCCGCAGGCAGCAGACGCAGCGCCAGGTCATCCTGCAATACGCCGATCCGCTTGCCACGCAGGTCGCGCCAGTGCGCCAGCGTATCTGACTGGATGCTGTAGATGCCCCACAGCGCGCGCCACACCGGCAGCGAGGTGCTCTGCATCGCATCACCGTTCAGCGGTTGCATCAGCTGAAGCATCGCCTGTTTTTGCTCAATCAGGGTGCGGGCTTGACGGGGGTTGCTGACCCACACCGGCTCAAACTGCAATCCTGTGCTCTGGGCTATCGCTTTCAGCAAGTCCACGCCATAGCCTCTGGCGGTTCCGCTGGCATCGCGGTAGCTCCAGGGGTAGTTGTCCGGTTCGGCGGTGTAAGTAATACGCGGATGTTCGGCAATCCAGGCGCGTTCAGCGGGGCTGAGCATCAGGGTCTGCGTATCCTGATAGCGCGGCAGGTTACTGCTCCAGCGTGCCTGCAGCGTGTTCATCAGTTCCGCAGGCAACTGCCGCAGGCTCTGATTAATCCAGCTTATAAGCTGGGGATCACGTGCCACCGCACGCAGGTTGAGCTGCCCGGCCTCGATGTGGGAGGCGATCTGGTAAATCTGGCCCTGCTGCAGCTGGCTCAGCAGAAAACCGGCGCTGGTCTCATCCGCCACCACATAGTCATTCTGCTGATTGAGCAGGGTATAGAGCGCCTGCAGGTCGCTGCTGTAGCGTCGCCAGCTGTGGCGGACCGCCAGCGCAGGCGGCAGTTGAGCCAGTGTGCTGTCGCTGATCGCCAGTTGGGCATTCTGGCTGTTAAACATCACGGCGCGCTGGTTTTGTTGATTGCGGTAGACGCTCAGCGGGCTGCTATACCAGTTATCGCTGCTCAGGGTGCCGGCTGGCAGAGGGGTGACCCACATGCCGAGCGCGAAATCGATCTGGCCGCTGCTCAGCGCCTGCAGCAGATGCGGCTGATCGCTGTAAAGATTGAGCGTGAACTGCGCGCCGGTCAGCTGTCGCAGCGCGGAAAGATAGTCGGCATTGATGCCATAGAGGTCATTGCCGATGCGCATCGCCCAGGGCGCGTGGTTCTCTTCCAGCAGGCCGACACGCAGAATTTTGCCCTGCATGGTTTCTGCGTGCGTCACCGGCAGCATCATCGGCAGATTGACGCTGCTCACCGGACGGACCTCAGCCAGCACGGAGCCGCACAGTAAAAGCAGCATCAGCAGAAAAACTCTCACTGCTGCGCTTTCCACAGGTCAGCCAGTTCGACCACCGAGCGGGCACCGGTTTTTTCAAGAATGTTCTTTTTATGGGTACTGACCGTTTTGTTGCTGATGTGCAGCTGTGCGGCGATTTGCAGATTGGACAGACCGCTGGCCAGCAGCGCCAGAATCTGACGCTCCTTCTGGGTCAGCGGAAGTTCAGGCTCATCATCCATCTCCGGAAACGCCGTCTGCCCGCCGAGCACGGCCAGGATAGCGCTGAGCAACTGCGCCATGCGCTGACTTTTCACCACATAACCGGCGGCACCCAGCGCCTGAGCGCGACGCACATAATGGCGGGTCTGCTGCGCGGAGTAGATAAGGACCGGGCATTCAGGCCGGTGGATCTTCAGGCGACGCAGGAACTCCAGTCCATCACTATCCGGCAGGCCGATATCCAGCACAATAATGTCCAGTGGCTGCTGAAGCAGGGGACGGGCGGCTTTTTCACTGCTGGCAGAGAGGAGCTGAATCGGAATGGGTGACTGGCTCAGGGCGGCTTCAAGTGCCACTTCAACCAGCGGATGATCGTCAATCAAGAGCAAAACGGCCATGAAGGATTCCCTGTAAATTTCACAGGATTAGCATAGCGGAAGAGTGGGGCAGAGGGGAGAAAAACCCGGAGAGCCGAAGCTCTCCGGGTTAAACAGAATTACTGAGTGGTACCGTCGGTTTTGGTATCTACATTACCGCCACCCACTTTAGTCTCAACTTTTCTGTTGATGTTCGGACATTTGCCATCTTTGCACTGGGCATTCTGGTCCATTTCGTTAGCAGACATATTACCATTGCTGGTGGTGCTGCCAGACGTTGCAGGATTGGTGTCGTTGCCAGTGTTATTAATTTTGTTGTTATCAACTTTATTTGGCGGCAGATTCTCTTTCGCTCCGCCCGCTGCTGCCCCTGCACTGGCCGCCTGGTTGGCTGTACCGTTATTGCTGCTGCTGTCCGCAGCCAGTACCGCACCACTGCTCAGTGTCATTGCTGCTGTCAAAAAAACTAAGGCTAACTTTTTCATCATTATGCTCCCGTTAATAAATGAAGTTGCTTTAAGCCCAGAGGTGCAATTTCGGGTAATAAAAATCCCTGACGAAATAATATTCGCCGGTTGGCTTAAACAGGGTGATTAAATCGTGTAAGCGGGATGTTCCTCAGTGCTTACTATTAAAAAGTCTAGTCGCTAACCTGATTAATGCAAATATGACCCGAACATTTTACCCGCAGCAGGAATTTACACCCCTGGCGCTTCGGGCTACATTGGGCAGGTTGTGTCCGGCGGGCGCCGGGCCAGAAATAATATGGAATCAGTATGAATTACCAGAACGATGACTTACGCATCAAAGAAATTAAAGAGCTGTTACCTCCGGTTGCGCTGCTCGAAAAATTCCCGGCGACCGATCGTGCTGCACAGACCGTTTCACAGGCCCGTCAGGCGATTCATCAGATCCTGCAGGGCAAGGATGATCGCCTGCTGGTGGTGATTGGTCCCTGCTCAATTCATGACACAGAAGCGGCGAAAGAGTATGCCGACCGCCTGCTGGCGCTGCGTGATGAGCTGAAAGGCGAGCTGGAAGTGGTGATGCGGGTCTATTTTGAGAAGCCGCGCACCACGGTGGGCTGGAAAGGGCTGATCAACGATCCTTACATGGATAACAGCTATCAGCTCAACGACGGTCTGCGTCTGGCACGTAAGCTGCTGCTGGAGATTAACGACAGCGGTTTACCGGCGGCAGGCGAGTTTCTGGATATGATTACCCCGCAATACGTGGCTGACCTGATGAGCTGGGGCGCGATTGGTGCGCGTACTACGGAATCTCAGGTTCACCGTGAGCTGGCGTCGGGTCTCTCCTGTCCGGTCGGCTTTAAAAACGGCACCGATGGCACCATTAAGGTCGCGATCGATGCGATTAACGCGGCGGGTTCGCCACACTGTTTCCTGTCAGTGACGAAGTATGGTCACTCCGCCATTGTGGAAACCAGCGGCAACGGTGATTGCCATATCATTCTGCGTGGCGGTAAAGAGCCGAACTACAGCGCGCAGCATGTGGCTGAGGTCAAAGAGGGACTGGCGAAAGCCGGTCTGCCACAGCAGGTGATGATCGATTTCAGCCACGCCAACAGCAGCAAGCAGTTCCAGCGTCAGTTGGTTGTGGCAGACGATGTTTCCCAGCAGCTGATTAACGGTGAGCAGGCGATTGTCGGTGTGATGATTGAGAGTCATCTGGTGGAAGGCAACCAGAGCCTGGAGAGCGGCGAGCCGCTGGTCTATGGCAAAAGTGTCACCGACGCCTGTATCGGCTGGGAAGATACTGACAAGGTGCTGCGTCAGCTGGCGGCAGCGGTGAAACAGCGCCGCGGTTGATTGTCTATCCAGACTCATTAACAGAGTCTGGCCAGAATCGCTTTGAGGATTGTGCCTCTGCACAAAGAACACGGTCAGATCGGAAAGACGCAAAAACCGCCATCCATGGCATGCTCTGCCCGCGCCATCCATGGCGCGGGACGCTTTCCTCCTCTGACCGTGTTCCCTGCGCACTGAGCTAATTTATTGCTGTAAAATTTATCCTGATTTGACGTTGTAAGCAGCTTGAGTCTGGCAGTTAAAGATGACGCACAGCATTGCCGGGCGCAGCCCAATAAAAAAGGCCAGACTTTCGTCTGGCCTTTTTGCCTTTCAGCGAGGAATTACTTCGCTTTACCCTGATTCGCAACGGCTGCGGCTTTCGCGGCAATCTCGTCCTGGTCGCCCAGGTAGTAGCGTTTCAGCGGTTTGAAGTTTTCATCGAACTCATAGACCAGCGGTACGCCGGTAGGGATATTCAGTTCGAGGATTTCATCTTCGCTCAGGTTATCCAGATATTTCACCAGCGCACGCAGTGAGTTGCCGTGTGCGGCAATGATCACTTTCTCACCGCTTTTAATGCGCGGCAGAATGGTTTCGTTCCAGTAAGGGATAACGCGGTCGATGGTCAGCGCCAGGCTTTCGGTGGTTGGCAGCTGCTCTGGGGTCAGTTTCGCGTAACGCGGGTCATGGCCCGGGAAGCGCTCATCTGAACGATCCAGCTCTGGCGGGGTGACGGCAAAGCCGCGACGCCACTGCTTAACCTGCTCGTCGCCATATTTGGCGGCAGTTTCAGCTTTATCCAGACCCTGCAGCGCACCGTAGTGACGCTCGTTCAGACGCCAGGTTTTCTCAACCGGCAGCCAGGCCTGATCCAGCTCATCCAGCACATTCCACAGCGTGTGAATCGCACGCTTCAGTACGGAGGTGTAAGCGAAATCAAAAACAAAGCCCTCTTTCTTCAGCAGCTGACCTGCTGATTTGGCTTCGCCACGACCTTTCTCAGAAAGGTCAACATCATACCAACCGGTAAAGCGGTTTTCGTTGTTCCACTGGCTTTCGCCGTGTCGCACCAGAACCAGCTTAGTTACAGCCATAGCTTAACTCCTTAATACTGTGATGTTTCTGTGAGATTGGAAACCTGCTGCTGCCCGCCTGATACACGAGCTGATTGCGCCATACCATAACGGAAAAGCGGGCAGCGCGTAAGCCTGTGTGTGACGCACTGCGCGTTTTTCAGCCGGAGGCTCAGCGTGGCGTGAAGCGATAACGCGTCACTGATTCCCAGCGATCTCCCGGCTGCAGCCAGCAATCAGGCTGAGGCCACTCAGCATGATTAGGCGAATCCGGTAAAAATTCACTCTCCAGCGCAATGCCCTGAAATGCAGTATAGCTCGCCTGCTCACGGGCACGGGTGCCCGCCAAGTAGTTGCCGGAGTAGAACTGCAACGCCGGGGCCGAGGTGGTCACGCTGAGCTGTAATTTGCCATCTTCCGACCAGAGTTCTGCCGCAGGCTGACTTTCGTCGCCTGCGCTGTTGAGCAGGAACGCATGGTCATAGCCCTTAACCGCGCGCTGGTCGTCGTCCGCCAGGAAATCCTGCGCCACGACTTTGGCGTTGCGGAAATCAAAGCTGGTATCGTCGACCGCTTTCAGCGGCGCATTCGGAATGCCTTCGCTATCGACCGGCAGATACTGGT
This sequence comes from Candidatus Pantoea varia, assembly GCF_900115075.1. Lineage (GTDB taxonomy): Bacteria > Pseudomonadota > Gammaproteobacteria > Enterobacterales > Enterobacteriaceae > Pantoea > Pantoea varia. The sequence continues at coordinate 1,964,623 of NZ_FOVG01000001.1, read as the reverse complement.
CGGCGTGCAGTTGTAAGCGATGCTGGCGTGCGTCGCCATGATTCGCATCAAGGTTAAAGTAGGCATGGTTAGTCAGATTGACCGGGCATGGCTGATCGCAGCGCGCTTCATAGCGGATGCTCAGGCAGTTCTGGTCATCCAGCTGGTAGCGCAGGTCGGCAATCAGATTGCCCGGATAGCCCTGATCGCCATCCGGTGAATCGATGCGGTAGTGCACCTCGCTGTCGGACTGGCTGACAATCTGCCAGCGGCGTTTATCAAAGCCTTCCGGCCCGCCATGCAGCTGATGTGCGCCCTGGTTCGGCACCAGCTGGCGATTCAGTTTATTGAGTTTTGCCCCGGCGATGCGGTTAGCGTAACGGCCCACGGTGGCGCCCAGATAGGCATCCTGATGCAGATAGTCAGAGGGCGTGGCACAGCCGAGCAGCGCTTCACGCACCGTGCCATCCTGCATCGGCACGCGGGCAGAGAGCCAGGTCGCGCCCCAGTCCATAAAGGTTGCCAGCATGCCGTTGGCATTGCGCAGCACCGTTATGCGCCACGGCTGACCGTCGGGAGCATGGGAGTTGACATCGCTCAGCATTGGCCGGCTCCTTCAGAGGCTTTGCAGACGTAGAATGTCTCTTTGATGCCGGTCGCTGCTTCATACTGCTCCGCAACGGCGGCTTTAACCTGCTCGACCCGATCCAGTGGCATCAGTGCCACGATGCAGCCACCAAAGCCGCCGCCGGTCATACGGACGCCGCCGTGCTCACCGATCTGCGCTTTCACGATCTCAACCAGCGTATCGATCGGCGGCACGGTGATCTCGAAATCGTCACGCATAGAGGCGTGAGATTCGGCCATCAGCTGGCCCATACGGGTCAGGTCGCCCTGGGTCAGCGCATCGGCGGCTTCCAGGGTACGGGCGTTCTCGGTCAGAACGTGACGCACGCGTTTAGCCACCTGCGGATCGAGTTGCGCCTGCGCCGCTTCAAACTCGGCCAGTTCAACGTCACGCAGCGCTTTCTTGTTGAAGAAACGCGCGCCCGCTTCACACTGCTCGCGGCGGGTGTTGTATTCGCTGCCGACCAGAGTACGACGGAAGTTGGAGTTGATGATCACCACCGCAATATCTTCCGGCATCGACACCGGACGCGTGCCCAGCGTACGGCAGTCGAGCAGCATGGCGTGATCTTTCTGGCCCAGCGCGGAGATCAGCTGGTCCATGATGCCGCAGTTACAGCCAACGAACTGGTTCTCCGCTTCCTGACCATTAACCGCGATGGCTGCGCCATCCAGCGGCAGGTTATAGAGCTGCTGCACCACGGTGCCGACCGCGACTTCCAGCGAGGCAGAAGAGCTGAGGCCCGCACCCTGTGGCACATTGCCGCTAATCACCATATCAATGCCGCCAAAATCGGCATGACGCTTCTGCAGATGTTTCACCACGCCACGCACATAGTTAGCCCACATCGGTTCCTTAACGCTGACGATCTCTTCATCCAGCGAGAAGGTGTCCTGCGCATTCTCATAATCGGCAGCGACCACGCGAATCTGGCGATCGTCACGGCGGGCACAGGCGATGACCGTCTGGTAATCGATGGCGCACGGCAGCACGAAGCCGTCGTTATAGTCAGTGTGCTCGCCAATCAGGTTAACGCGGCCCGGTGCCTGAATGGTATGCGTGGCAGCGTAACCGAAGGTGTCAGAGAAAAGCTGCTGCGTGATGGTTTTTAAGCTCATTGTTGTGCCTCACGGAAGTGAACGTCGCTGACAGAACGCAGACGTTCAGCCGCCTGTTCCGCCGTTAAATCGCGTTGGGTTTCGGCCAGCATTTCATAGCCAACCATAAATTTACGAACCGTTGCTGAGCGCAGCAGCGGCGGATAGAAGTGAGCGTGCAGCTGCCAGTGATCGTTGGCTTCGCCGTTAAACGGCGCGCCGTGCCAGCCCATCGAATAGGGGAAGGAGCACTGGAACAGGTTGTCGTAGCGGCTGGTCAGCAGCTTAATGGCTTTTGCCAGGTCGGCACTCTGCGCTTCACTGAGGTCAGTCAGCTGTTTAACGTGCGCTTTTGGCAGCAGCAGCGTTTCAAACGGCCAGGCCGCCCACCACGGTACTACGGCCAGCCAGTGTTCGGTTTCCACCACGGTGCGGCTGCCATCCTGAAGCTCGCGAGCCAGGTAATCGACCAGCATCGGCGAACCCTGTTTAGCGAAATAGTCGCGCTGATGATCATCTTCGCGCTGCGCTTCATTTGGCAGGAAGCTGTTGGCCCAGATCTGACCGTGCGGATGCGGGTTAGAGCAGCCCATTGCCGCGCCTTTATTCTCAAACACCTGCACCCACGGATAGTGCTGACCCAGATCGGCGGTCTGCGCCTGCCAGGTGCGCACCACTTCTTCCAGCGCGCTCAGTGACATCTCCGGCAGGGTTTTGCTGTGATCGGGCGAGAAGCAGATGACCCGACTGGTGCCGCGTGCGCTTTCACAGCGCATCAGGATATCGTCGCTCTCGGGCGCGTCAGGCGTGTCGGTCATCAGTGCGGCAAAGTCGTTGGTAAAGACATAGGTGCCAGAATAGTCCGGGTTTTGGTCACCCGTGATGCGGGTGTTTCCGGCACACAGGAAGCAGTCCGGATCGTGCGCCGGTAAGGTATTGACCGCCGGGGTTTCCTGCGCGCCTTGCCACGGACGTTTAGCCCGATGAGGTGAAACTAAAATCCATTGATCAATCAGTGGATTGTAACGGCGATGCGGGTGATCGACCGGGTTGAATTTTTCCATGTGAGATCCTGGTAAGCGTCAAAAGCCAAAGAGGCATCGGTAAAAAGTAGCACATCAGCGCGTCCGAAAGCGTGATCAAGTCTGGATAAATGGTATCGTTTACACAAGCTGAATATTCTTATTTCGTGGCATTGTGTGCAGTTGTGCGGGGATAAAGGCGGGGTGGAATGGTAGCGCTTACACAGAGGGGCGTTAAAACGCCGCGGTCGCGGCGTTGAGGTAGGTGATGTGAACGCTTTAGCGCAGCGTTTCCTGCTGAAAGGCGTACCCGCCATCATCGGGAACAAAGCTCAGGCGATGGGTGATACAGGCGGGCGCATCTTCAGCGTGATGCGAAACAAACAGCAGCTGAGTGCGTCCCTCGCCAATCAGCACATCGACAAAGCGCCGCACCAGCTGGCGGTTAATCGGGTCGAGTCCCTGTAGTGGCTCATCCAGAATCAGCAGCGTCGGATGCTTGACCAACGCGCGGGCAATCAGCACCAGCCGTTGTTGTCCCCAGGAGAGCGAGTGGAACGGCGCATCGCCCAGCCGGTTATCCATTCCCAGCAGCGTCAGCCACTGCTGCGCCAGCGCTTTCTGCCGATCAGATGCCGCCTGATACAGCCCGATGGAGTCGAAGAAGCCCGACAGAATCACCGTCCGCACGTTGGTGCTGACGCGGTAATCGAGATGCAGGCTGCTGCTGACATAGCCAATATGCTGTTTGATATCCCAGATGGTTTCGCCACTGCCGCGACGACGGCCAAACAGGGTTAAATCATTACTGTAGCCCTGCGGGTGATCGCCGGTCACGAGGCTTAAAAGCGTCGATTTCCCGGCACCGTTCGGACCGATAATCTGCCAGTGCTCGCCAGCGTTGACCTGCCAGTTCAGCCCCTGAATTACCGGCTTATCGTTGTACGAGACGTTGCCGTTGCGCAGGATAACGCGCGGGGCATCATCCGCCAGCGAGGAGAGCTGATCCGGCGCATCCGCCTCCGGTAATGCCATTCCCATCAGCTGTTCACTGTGTGCCAGCTGCGCTACCAGCGCTTCCGTTAAAATGGCCTGGCGCGGCCCGCTGTGGGTGAGGGTGCACTCTGCCAGCACGCCAACCTGCTGAATAAAATCGGGAATGTCGTCAAAGCGATTGAGCACCAGCACCAGGGTAAACGCTGGATGCTGCAGGCTGCGCAGCGTGTCGGTCAGGCTGGCGCGCGACGCTACATCCAGCCCGTCAAACGGCTCATCCAGAATCAGCAAATCTGGCTCGTTCATCAGCGCCTGACAGAGCAGGGTTTTGCGGGTTTCGCCGGTGGAGAGATATTTGAAGCGACGGGACAACAGAGGTTCGATGCCGAACTGCCGGGCAAGCTGCTCACAGCGCCCGGGCTGCTGCACCTCCGCCTGAATCACCTCTGCTACGGTCAGCCCGGTATCCTCTTCGCCTTCGCTGAGCATATCGGTGTTGTTACGCTGCCACTCCTGCGCCACCAGCGTCTGTAACTGTTCCAGCGACAGCCGGACCGGCCGTCTGAAGTCGCTGTTGACGGAACCCGCCAGCGGCGGAAGTTCACCGGAGAGCGCGCGCGCCAGTGAGGATTTACCGCTGCCGTTGGCACCGACAAAAGCCCAGCTTTCGCCGCGCTGCAGTTCCAGCTGATTCAGGTTCAGTATCCGGGTATCGCTAAGATGAAACGTGCCTTGCAAAATCTGCAATGAAGCCATGATCTGTTCCATTTTCTGCATCGTGTCACTGAGTTGTAACCATTGGCCGTAATGAAGTCAAATCAACCGCTAGAGCAGGGTAGCAACGATGGCATTTTCCGCGTTAAAACTGGCAATCACGGCGTCGCCCGGCTGTAGCTTCAACTGCTGTAGCTGATCGTTGCTCAGCGTCGCACACAGGGTTTCGCCGCTGGCGAGCTGCATCAGCACTTCGCTCATCTGTTCGCCGGGTTCGATGGCACTGACGATGGCCGCCAGCTGATTGTCTTCCTCAGCGGCGTCACGGCTGATGCGGATCCACGGGGCTTTGATCAGCACCAGCACCTCTTTCCCCGCCGCCAGCTGCAGACGATCGGCGCTGCGCTGGGTCAGCGCCACATTGAGCTGCGTGACGCCATCGGCCAGCTGTATCATCAGATGCTGCACCACCTGCTGCGCATCGTTACTGACCACAGTGCCAAACAGTTGATTGCGGGCGCTGGTCTGCAGAGAGAAGCGGGCGATGGCCGCCAGCAGGCTGTCGAGTGGTAGCGTATCCTGCTGCAGCGCATCAAAGGCTTTCTGCTGGATCTGCTCCATCAGCTGAAACAGCTGAATCAGGCGCTCACCGTAGCGGGTCAGCGTTGCGCCACCGCCGCCTTTACCGCCGGTGGCACGCGCCACCAGCGTTTCGTCCGCCATCTGGTTCATCTCATTAATCGCATCCCAGGCACTTTTGTAGCTGATGCCGGCCAGCTTCGCACCCTGACTGATCGACCCGGTCTGCTGTACGCGTTTCAGCAGCTCAATACGGCGTGGATCGGCAAACAGTTTCTGTTGTAAACGGATATGAAGGGACAGTTCGGCTTCCATGACAGCTCCGGCAAAGGGTTAAGGCAAAGGCCGATGATAGCGGCGTTTTGTGACCAAAGTAAAAGCACGAAAAGGGCTGCGCAAAATTTTGCTGACCCGTTACAATCTCTTTTTTGTTAGCAGAGTGAGACTCTCCATGCTGGAATTACTGAAAAGCCTCGCCGTCGCCATACTGATGGTGCCTGTGGTGATGGCGCTGATGCTGGGTATGATTTATGGCCTGGGTGAAGTGTTTAACGTCATCTCTAAAATTGGTCATCGCGAAAAATCCTCAGCCCGTACGCACAATTAATTGCTGCCACGCCCGCCATCTGCGCGGGCGTGGTCGTTTTGCCTCCCCGGATTTAACCTTTTGTTCCCCCTGCCGATAATTTACTGAACCTCTCTGACATTTCGCTATATTATCCACTACACAACGAATAGCCGGAGAACATCATGTCATTTAAACACTATCGCCTGGGCGCAGCGGCGCTGATCACCGTTTCGCTCGCCGGGCAGGCTGTGGCCGCCGATAACATTACCGTGTTTGCCGCGGCTTCACTGACCAACGCGATGCAGGAGATAGCCAGCCGCTATAAAGAAGAAAAGGGCGTGACGGTGGTCTCCTCATTTGCTTCCTCTTCAACGCTGGCGCGCCAGCTTGAGCAGGGTGCGCCTGCCGATCTGTTTATCTCTGCCGATCAGCAGTGGATGGACGATGCGGTGGCGAAAAAAAGTGTGATTACCAGCAGCCGCTACACCCTGCTGGGCAACGATCTGGTGCTGATTGCGCCACGCAGTGCCGCAGCCAGGCCGGTGACGTTGAATGCGCAGACTGACTGGAAAACCCTGCTGCACGGTGAACGTCTGGCCGTTGGCGACCCGGATCATGTTCCGGCGGGTATCTATGCCAAAGAAGCGCTGCAAAAGCTGGGTGCCTGGGAAGGCGTTGAACCGTCGCTAGCCCCAGCCAATAATGTGCGGGCGGCGCTGGCGCTGGTCGAACGTAACGAAACGCCTTATGGCATTGTGTATGGTTCGGACGCCGTCGCCAGTGACAAAGTGCAGGTGGTGGGACGTTTTCCGGCAAACAGCCATAAACCGGTGGAATATCCGATGGCGATCGTGAACGATCACGACAAGGGCGCTGTTAAAGCGTTTTATGATTATCTGAAAGGACCGCAGGCCGCGGCTATCTTCAAACACTACGGATTCACACCGACGAAATGATACTCAGCGATCCCGAATGGCAGGCGGTACTGCTTAGCCTTAAAGTCTCTGGCATAGCCGTGCTTGGCAGTCTGCCGTTTGGCATCCTGATGGCCTGGATTCTGGTGCGCTGCCGTTTTCCCGGCAAAGCGCTGCTCGACAGCCTGATCCACCTGCCGCTGGTGCTGCCGCCGGTGGTGGTGGGTTATCTGCTGCTGATTAGCCTGGGCCGGCGCGGCATCATTGGCGAAAAGCTTTTTGACTGGTTCGGCTTCAGCTTTGCTTTCAGCTGGCGCGGTGCCGCACTGGCCTCTGCCGTGATCGCGTTTCCATTAATGGTACGCGCCATCCGGCTGGCGCTGGAGGCGGTGGATCTCCGGCTGGAGCAGGCGGCGCGCACGCTGGGCGCTGGGCGCTGGCGGGTCTTTTTCACCATCACGCTGCCGCTGACACTGCCGGGCGTGATCGTCGGCACGGTGCTGGCGTTTGCCCGTTCGCTGGGGGAATTCGGTGCCACGATCACCTTCGTTTCCAATATTCCCGGTGAGACGCGCACGCTTCCGCTGGCGATGTTTACCCTGATAGAGACTCCCGGAGCGGAAGGGGCGGCGGCGCGGCTCTGCGTTATCGCTATCGTGCTGGCGCTGGCGTCACTGCTGGCGTCGGAATGGCTGGCACGCGCAGGCCGTAAGCGGATGGGAAGCTGATGCTAATACTCAACTTTATGCAGCAGCAGGGCGATCACCAGCTTGAGATCAACCTGCAGATTCCGGCCAAAGGGATCACCGCCATTTTTGGGGTCTCTGGAGCCGGTAAAACTTCACTGATCAACGCGATCAGCGGACTCACCCAGCCGCAGCGGGGACGGATCCAGCTCAACGATCGTCTGCTGTTTGATGCGGAGCAGAAGATTGCGCTGCCGCCGGAAAAACGGCGCATCGGTTATGTGTTTCAGGATGCGCGGCTGTTCCCGCACTATCGGGTCCGTGGCAACCTGCAATATGGTATGGCGCCGTCAATGAAAGCGCAGTTCGACAGCCTGGTGTCGCTGCTGGGTCTGGAGGCACTGCTGCCGCGCTTTCCGCTGTCGCTGTCGGGCGGCGAAAAGCAGCGGGTCGCGATTGGCCGTGCGCTACTGACCGCACCGGATATGCTGTTGCTGGATGAGCCGCTGGCGTCGCTGGATCTGCCGCGCAAACGTGAACTGATGCCGTATCTGCAAAAGCTGGCGAAGCAGGTCGATATTCCGATGCTCTACGTTTCGCACAGTCTGGATGAGATCCTGCATCTGGCTGACAATGTACTGGTGCTGGATGCGGGCAAGGTCAAAGCGTTTGGTCCGCTGGAGCGGGTCTGGAGCAGCAGCGCGATGCGTCCCTGGCTGCCGGTAAGTGAACTGACCAGCGTGCTTCGGGTGCAGGTGCTGGAGCAGCATCCCGACTATCCGATGACCGCACTGTCGCTGGGCGATCAGCATATCTGGGTCAGCCGGGTCAATCAGCCGGTGAAAACGCCCCTGCGTATTCGCATCGCCTCATCAGATGTCTCGCTGGCGCTGCAACCGCCGCAACACAGCTCCATCCGCAACATTTTACCGGCACAGGTGGTGGAGCTGCTGGAGGTCGGGGACCAAATTGAGGTGAAGCTGCGCATTGGCATCAGCGAACTCTGGGCGCGCATCACGCCGTGGGCGCGCGATGAGCTGGGCATCCGGCCGGATCAGTGGCTCTATGCCCAGATCAAAAGCGTCTCAGTAACGCCCTGATTACAGGACGTACTGACGGAGGGTATCGGCAATACCGGGTTCAAGGTTGGTGCCGATCACCACTTTCGCCCGCGCTTTGATCGCGTCGTCGGCATTGCCCATCGCCACACCCAGTCCGGCCGTTTCCAGCATGCTGAGATCGTTGTAGTTATCCCCGAATGCGATCACATCAGACATACTCAGCCCCAGTGATTCAACCCACTGCGCCAGCCGCTTGCCTTTGCTGTTGCCACCTTTGGCGATATCCACCTGATCGTGCCATGACCATTCGCAGGCCAGACCCAGCTCCGCTTCGGCACGGGTAGCAAACTGCTGCAGTTCCTCGTGATTGTCGTGCGACAGGGCAAACTTCCAGATCGAACCGGCGTCACGCGCCGCCTGCGCTAAATCGGGCACCTGACGGAACAGTGGACGCTGGTGGGCGGGCAGCGATTCGGCCCACTTCAGGGTGCGCATCACGTGACCGGTCGGGGTCTGATAGAGCATCGCATCATCCACGTAGAGCAACCCATGGATTTGCTGCTGATTCAGCATCTCAATCACCTGTAACGCCAGTTGCGGGTCGAGGGGATCGGATGCCAGCACCTTTTTCGCCTGGTAATCATACAAATAGGTGCCATTACAGCAGATGGCGGGTGTATCCAGTTGTAACGCCTGATAAAAAGGGTGGATAGCGCAGTGATGGCGTCCGGTCACGATAGCAACATGAACGCCCGCCTGGCGGGCCTGGTTTAGCGCGTCGATTGACTGCGGCAGAATCGTTTTGGCTGGGGTCAGCAGTGTGCCGTCGAGGTCGAGGGCAATTACACGGTAGCTCATTAATCCTCACGTTTTTCCAGGTTTGCAGGGGCTGAAGTCTACACCTGACCACGGCCCGGAGACAAAAAACAGGGCACAAATGATTCCAGCGTAGGGCAATAAAACGCGCTACAGTGATTCACAGATCATGACAAGACAGCAAAAAAGGAGAATGCATGAAACAGGTTGTCTACACCGCCAGTCCCGAGAGCCAGCAGATTCACGTCTGGCAGATGAATGATGAGGGTGCGCTGACGTTGCTTCAGGTGATCGATGTCGCCGGCCAGGTTCAGCCGATGGTGGTGAGTCCGAAACGCAATTTTCTTTATGTCGGTGTGCGTCCCAATTTTCGCGTGCTGGCCTTTAAGATCGCCGCGGATGGCACGCTGACCGAAGCCGGTCAGGCACCGCTGCCCGGCAGTCCGACCCACATTTCAACCGATCGTGAGGGCCGGTTCCTGTTCTGCGGCTCCTACAATGATGCCTGCGTCAGCGTCAGCCCGATTGGCGATGACGGCATTCCGCAGGCTCCGCTGCAGGTGATCAACGGTCTGGATGGCTGCCATTCGGCCAATATCGACACTGACAATAAGACCCTTTATGTGCCGGCACTGAAGCAGGACCGTATCTGTCTGTTTAAGCTGGGTGCCGATGGTCAGCTGACGCCGCGTCAGCAGGCGCAGGTCACGACTGTGGAAGGCGCAGGCCCGCGTCATATGCAGTTCCATCCGGGCGGCCAGTTCGCTTACTGCGTGAACGAGCTCGACAGCACGGTTGAGGTCTGGGCGTTAAATACGGGTGAAGGTGAAGCAGAAAGCGTGCAGACGCTGGATATGATGCCGCCGGACTTCAGCGGTACGCGCTGGGCAGCGGATATTCACCTGACGCCGGATGGCCGTTTCCTCTACGCCTGCGATCGCACCAGCAGCACCCTGGCGGTGTTCAGCGTAAGCGAGCTGGGTGACGAGCTGACCCTGGAAGGATTCCAGCCGACAGAAACGCAGCCGCGCGGATTCAATATCGATCACAGCGGACGCTATCTGGTGGCGGCGGGACAGAAATCGCATCACATCGAAGTCTATGCGATTAGCGAACCGAAAGGGCTGTTACAGCCGCTGGGGCGTTATGCGGTTGGGCAGGGCCCAATGTGGGTGGTGATTCACCCGTTGCAGGCGTAACGCACCACGAAAAACGCCTCTCCTGAGCGGGAGAGGCGTACTGCATTACTGATAATTCACGGTCAGCGAGGCGCTCGCCAGTGCATGGAAATGCACATTAAAGCCGACCATTGCGCCACTGGCGCCTTCATCCACCTCAATCGTCTCCACATCCAGCGCATGCACGGTGAAAATGTAGCGATGGGTTTCACCCTGAGGCGGCGCCGCGCCACCGTAGCCCGCCTGACCGAAATCGGTACGGGTCTGGATTGCGCCTGCGGGCAGTGACGCTTTGCCGGAACCGGCACCCTGCGGCAGTGAGGTGGTGCTGGCCGGAATATTCGCCACCACCCAGTGCCACCAGCCGGAGCCGGTCGGGGCATCAGGATCGTAGCAGGTCACCACGAAACTTTGGGTGCCTTCCGGCGCCGCTTCCCAAGCAAGATGGGGAGAGATATTCTCGCCCTGATAACCCATGCCGTTGAAAACATGCTTTTCAGGCATCTTCTCGCCGTCATTAAAATCCTGACTAAAAACGCGCATCACATCTCCTCAATTGTCGATGAATAGCCTTTCATCATAACCAAAAGCGCCACCAGTGCCAGCGGTCAGCCCGCTTCAGGCGGCAAAATGTTGCGAATGTTGCAGCGCGCCGTCAATCGCCTGCACCAGCTGACTCAGCGCCTGTGGCGTGATGATGTAGGGCGGCATCAGGTAGATCAGCCGGCCAAAAGGCCGGATCCAGACGCCCTGTTCAACAAAGAACTGCTGCAGCGCCGCCATGTTGACTGCCTGATGGGTTTCGACCACGCCAATCGCCCCCAGCACGCGCACATCGGCTACCTGTGGTGAGCTGCGCAGCGGCATCAACTCAGCCCGCAGCTGCTGTTCGATGGCGGCCACCTGATGCTGCCAGTGACCTTCCGTCAGCATGGTCAGGCTTTCTGCCGCGACCGCGCAGGCCAGCGGATTGCCCATAAAGGTCGGGCCATGCATGAAACAACCCGCCGCGCTGCGGCTGATGGTGTCGGCGACGTCGCGGGTGGTCAGCGTTGCCGCCAGCGTCATCATGCCGCCAGTCAGCGCTTTGCCAACGCAGAGTATGTCCGGGGTAATACCCGCGTGTTCACAGGCAAAGAGTCTGCCGGTCCGGCCAAACCCGGTGGCGATCTCATCCGCAATCAGCAGCACGCCATAGCGGTCGCAGGCTTCCCGCACCTGCTGCAGATAGCGCGGATGATAGAAACGCATCCCGCCCGCACCCTGCACAATCGGCTCCAGAATCACCGCCGCCAGCTGCCGGTGATGCTGTTCTATCAGACGGGCGAAATCATCGAAATCGCGCTCGTCCCATTCATCACCAAAGCCGCAGGCCGGAGCCGCTGCAAAATGATGCTCGGGCAGATAGCCGCGCCACAAGCTGTGCATCGAGTTATCGGGATCGCACACTGACATTGCCGCAAAGGTATCGCCGTGATAGCCGCGCTTCAGCGTCAGGAACTGCTGGCGAGTTTCACCACGTCCCAGCCAGTACTGCAGCGCCATTTTCATCGACACTTCCACCGCCACCGAGCCGGAATCGGCCAGAAAGACGCACTCCAGCGCCTCGGGCGTCATCGCCACCAGCTGACGGCAGAGCGCCACCGCCGCCGGATGGGTAATCCCGCCAAACATCACGTGCGACATCTGCGTCACCTGTTCCGTCAGCGCCCGGTTCAGGCGCGGATGGTTATAGCCGTGGATTGCCGCCCACCACGATGACATCCCGTCCACCAGCTCACGGCCATCGGCCATCTGCAGCTGAAAACCCTGCGCGGCCACCACCGGGTAACAGGGCAGCGGATCCTGCATCGAGGTGTAGGGATGCCAGATATGCTGGCGGTCAAAACGGACATCATCTGAGGAGAAAACAGGGGTAGTCATCGGAGTTGTAAACCAAAATAAAAAAATATAGTTTACAAGTATACCCCTGCTTTTCGTCGGGATGACACCCTTTTCTGGAGTAAGTAATGGCTCAACGCTGGACAATTGCACAGGCGCAAGCGCTGTTTGATCAACCTTTTCTCGAACTGATGTTTCAGGCGCAGCAGGTGCATCGTCAGCACTTCGACCCGCGCCAGGTGCAGGTCAGTACCCTGCTGTCGATTAAAACCGGTGCCTGTCCGGAAGATTGCAAATATTGCCCGCAGAGCGCGCGCTACAAGACCGGTCTGGAGTCGGAACGTCTGATGGAAGTGGAGGAGGTGCTGACCTCAGCGCGTCAGGCCAAAGCCGCCGGTTCAACCCGTTTCTGCATGGGTGCCGCGTGGAAAAACCCGCACGAGCGCGACATGCCATACCTGGAAAAGATGGTTGAAGGCGTGAAGGCGATGGGAATGGAAACCTGCATGACGCTGGGCACGCTCAGCGATCACCAGGCGCAGCGACTGGCGGGCGCGGGCCTTGATTATTACAACCATAATCTCGACACCTCGCCGGAATTCTATGGCTCCATCATCACCACTCGCAGCTATCAGGAACGTCTGGATACGCTGGGCAAAGTGCGTGACGCCGGGATCAAAGTCTGTTCGGGCGGCATCGTTGGCCTGGGCGAAACCGTGAACGATCGCGCCGGTCTGCTGGTACAGTTAGCCAACCTGCCGACGCCGCCGGAGAGCGTGCCGATCAACATGCTGGTGAAGGTCAAAGGTACGCCGCTGGCGGATAACGATGACGTCGAACCGTTCGATTTTATCCGCACCATCGCGGTGGCGCGCATCATGATGCCGACCTCACATGTGCGTCTTTCAGCGGGTCGCGAGCAGATGAGTGAGCAGACCCAGGCCATGTGCTTTATGGCCGGGGCGAACTCGATTTTCTACGGCTGCAAACTGCTGACTACGCCGAATCCCGAAGAGGATAAAGACCGCGTGCTGTTCCGCAAACTGGGGCTGAACCCGGAGCATACCCACACCCAACACGGCGATCAGCAGCAGGAAGAACAACTCAGCGAGCAGCTGTTCCATGCCGACACTGAACAGTTCTATAACGCGGCGCTTTAATGAGCTGGCAGCAACGACTTCAGCAGGGGCTGGCGCAGCGCCGTGCGGTCGATGGCTGGCGGCAGCGTCGGGTCATCGATCAGCAATCCACCCGCACGCTGCAGAGCGGCGGCCGCCGCTATCTCCACTTCTCCAGCAATGATTATCTCGGCTTAACCCGGCATCCGGCGGTGATTGCGGGCTGGCAACAGGGCGCGGCGCTGGCGGGCGCGGGGGCGGGCGCTTCAGGGCATGTCACCGGTTATCACCAACAGCACGCCGATCTTGAAGCGCAGCTGGCCGACTGGCTCGGCTACGACCGTGCGCTGTTGTTTATTTCCGGCTTTGCGGCTAATCAGGCGGTGATTCATCTGCTGGGCGAGAAAAACGATCGCATCCTGGCCGACAAACTTAGCCATGCCTCACTGCTCGATGCCGCCAGCCACAGCCCGGCGCAGCTGCGCCGTTTCAGTCACAACGACCCGGAGAACCTGGCGCTCAGGCTCGCTTCACCCTGTGAGGGGGAGACACTGGTGGTGACCGAGGGTATTTTCAGCATGGATGGCGACAGCGCGCCGCTGGCTGCGGTGGCACAACAGACGCAGCAGGCGCACGGCTGGTTGCTGGTGGATGATGCGCACGGCATTGGCGTAGTGGGCGATCAGGGACGCGGCAGCTGCTGGCAGCAGGGCGTTAAACCGGAACTGCTGGTGGTCACCTTTGGCAAAGCCTTTGGTGTGAGCGGTGCCGCGCTGCTGTGTGATGCGGACACCGCCGACTATTTTCTGCAGTTCAGCCGGCATCTGATCTACTCCACCGCGATGCCCGCTGCGCAGGCTGTCGCGCTGCAGGCGGCGCTAAAGGTGATCCAGCAGGGCGATGCACTGCGCCAGCAGCTGCAGCACAACATTCAGCATTTCCGGTGCGGTGCGGCCTCGCTGCCGTGGCAGTTGATGAACTCCACCAGTGCGATTCAGCCGCTGTTGGTGGGCGAAAATAGCGATGCGATGGCGCTCTCAACCCGGCTGGCTGAGGCGGGCTGCTGGGTCAGCGCGATCCGGCCGCCGACCGTACCGCCGGGAACGGCGCGGCTACGTATTACCCTGACGGCGGCACATCGCCCTGAGGACATTGACGTGTTACTGGAGGCGCTGCATGACGCTGCGGGTTGATAAGCAGGCGGTTGCACGCGCCTTTGGCCGGGCGGCCAGCCATTACGACGCCCATGCGGCGCTGCAACGGCGTAGCGGCGATGCGCTGCTGGCACGTGCACCGGCTCACAGCGGGCTGCAGCTGCTGGATGCCGGATGTGGCACCGGCTGGTACAGCAGGCTGTGGCGTGAACGCGGCAAACAAGTGACGGCACTCGATCTCTCTGTGCAGATGCTGCAACAGGCGCGGGATAACGACGCGGCGCAGCACTATCTGACGGGTGACATCGACGCGTTGCCGCTGGCGGATAACACCATCGACCTGGTGTGGAGCAATCTGGCGGTGCAGTGGAGTGAGGATCTACCCGGCGCGCTGCGCCAGTTCCGGCGGGTGCTACGGCCCGATGGCACGCTGCTGTTTTCCACGCTGGGCGACGGTTCGCTGCAGGAAGTTCATGAGGCCTGGTCCCATCTGGATGCGTTGCCTCATGCCAACCGCTTTCTCAGCGAATCGCAGATTGCGGCTGCCTGCCACGCAGAGCAACTGCGCTGCAGCTCAGAGAGGGTAACCCTGCATTTTCCCGATGCGCTCAGCGCCATGCGATCCCTGAAAGGGATTGGTGCGACACATCTGCATCAGGGCCGCGACGGGCAGAGTTTAACCCGGCAACGGCTTAACCAGTTAGAGGCGCACTGGCCGCGCGATCGGCACGGCTATCGCCTGAGTTACCATTTAATTTATGGAGTCACTCTTTCATGAAACGGTTTTTTATTACCGGCACCGACACCGAAGTCGGTAAAACAGTCGCCAGCGGTGCCCTGTTGCAGGCTGCTGCCGCGGCGGGCTTTCGCTGTGCGGGCTATAAGCCGGTTGCGTCAGGCTGTGAGAGGACGCCAGAGGGGATTCGCAACAGCGATGCGCTGGCGTTGCAGCGTTTCAGCAGCGTGCCGCTAACCTATCAGCAGGTGAATCCTCTGGCGTTTATGGAGCCGACCTCGCCGCACATCGTCAGCGCAGAAGAGGGCAGGCCGATTACGCATCTGGCGCTGTCGGCGGGGCTGGCGGCGCTGGAACCGCTGGCGGACTGGATTCTGGTCGAGGGCGCAGGCGGCTGGTATACCCCGCTGTCAGAGACACACACCTATGCGGACTGGGTGGTCAGCGAAAAGCTGCCAGTCATTCTGGTGGTGGGGATTAAGCTCGGCTGCATCAACCACGCCATGCTCACCGCCGAGGCGGTGCGGGCGCGCGGTCTGCCGCTGGTGGGGTGGATCGCCAACACCGTCGAACCGCCGGGCAAACGCTATCCGGAGTATCTCACCAGCCTGAAAAACCGACTGCCTGCGCCCTGTCTGGGCACGATTCCGTATCTCACCGATGCGGCGCAGCAGGCGTCCTGTGGGCAATACCTGACTCTCCCCCAATAAGATTCAGGCCACTGTCAGCCATTTATCGACGGTGTGGTCATCGAGCTGTTCCATGCTGCCCTGCGCCACATTGCGGCCGCGGTGCAGCAGCAGGAAATAGTCCGCTACGCGACGGATCAGAGACAGGCGCTGCTCCAGCAGCAGGATGGTCAGGCCGTAGTCGAGGTTAAGACGGCGGATCAGGTTGCCCATCTCCTCTTCCAGCCACGGCGACATCCCGTCGGTCGGTTCATCCAGAATCAGCAGTTTGGGCTGTAGCACCAGCGCGCGCGCCAGGGCCAGCTGTTGCTGCTGATCGATCGGCAGATCGCCGCTGCGCTGCTGGCGCAGTGAATAGAGCGCCGGGAACAGGTCGAACACCATTTCAGGAATGGCGCGATGCCGATCGCGCTGGCTGGCACCCGCCAGCAGGGCTATCAGCAGGTTATCTTCCACGCTCATCTGGGTGAAAATATGACGGCCCTGCGGCACATAGCCAATGCCCATCTGCGCCCGCTGTTCCGCCGGTTGCAGCAGCAGGTCTTCTGGCGGCGAGCCATCCTCTTTCCAGGAAATCGAGCCGCTGTTAATCGGCAGTCTGCCCATGATGCAGTTTACCAGCGTGGTTTTTCCCATGCCAGGGCGACCCAGAACGCCGGTGCAGGTGCCAGGCGACAGATCCAGGTCCACATCCCACAGAATATGGTTTTGACCATAAAATTGATTTACCGAACGTAGACTCAGCATCTGACACTCTCCTTCCCGATCATTAGCCTGATTGCATCCGCTCTCTGTCGTCTGGCAAACAAGTCATCAGCAATGGCAGCCTCGCCATTGCAGCACAGTGCGCGTAAAGCGCGGTGACGCCAGTCAGTCCTGCAATTCCCAGGCCAGATCTAAAAACGGTCCTGATTCCTGCCGGAATGCGGGGTTTCAGGGATAAAAGATGAGAAAAACTTATCAATTCCCCTCGGTGGTCACGCCGCTGCACTTTTGCAGTGCCTCAGGGCGCTGTTTCTGGTGCAGACGTGCTGTGAAGAGGCAGGAGGTCTGAATAAGAATCGTAGTCTGAGCCGCAGAATTTGCATACCGAGCCAGGCGACAGATTAAAAATGCAGAATAATCCGTCAGCCGCCGCTGCGAAATTTAACGCAAAAAAAATTATTTTCACTGTGAGGGAGAGGCAGGGAAAAATTATACACAGCTGATGGCGTCGGGGCTGCCATCACTTATCCACCATTCCTGTGGATAACCTTGTGCATTAGGTAATGAAAACCAGTTGGAAGCGAGGAAATACGCGGCCTGGTAACATAATGACGAGAATCTGGCCTTATAAGCTTAAGTCAATAAAATCAGTTTGTTATCAAAAAACAAGCCTGCGATTTATCTGTCAGGTAACCGAACTGTAATTTTGTGACGCTCTATTGACAAATGTTAAATCAGATCCCGGTCTGGGGATAACATTGCGCAACCGTCTTTGCGCTATCGCGGTCACATCGCCGGTGTGGAAGGTATCACCATGCTGGCGATAAGAGTGCATTAATACTGTTTTTATATCCAGTATTATTTTCTGGCAAAATCACCATAGCAGAGTAAAATAAGTGCCTGCCCGCCGACTTCTCCAGCAGGAACTGCATTCATGACCAAAGCTTTTAAACTGAATTCCGCCTTTAAACCTTCGGGCGACCAGCCTGAGGCGATCCGTCGCCTGGAAGAGGGGCTGGAGGATGGACTGGCCCATCAGACCTTATTAGGCGTAACCGGCTCCGGTAAAACCTTTACCGTCGCCAACGTCATTGCCGACCTCAACCGCCCGACGATGGTACTGGCACCGAACAAGACGCTGGCTGCCCAGCTCTATGGCGAGATGAAAGAGTTTTTCCCGGATAACGCCGTCGAGTTTTTCGTCTCTTACTACGACTACTATCAGCCTGAAGCCTATGTGCCGAGCTCCGACACCTTTATCGAAAAGGATGCGTCGGTGAACGAACACATCGAACAGATGCGTCTGTCGGCCACCAAGGCGCTGCTGGAGCGACGCGACGTTATTGTGGTGGCGTCGGTTTCAGCGATCTACGGTCTGGGCGATCCCGATCTCTATCTGAAAATGATGCTGCACCTGACCCGCGGCATGATTATCGATCAGCGCAGTATTCTGCGCCGTCTGTCGGAGCTGCAATACGCCCGCAACGACCAGGCGTTCCAGCGCGGCACTTTCCGCGTGCGTGGCGAAGTGATCGATATCTTCCCGGCGGAGTCAGACGATATTGCGCTGCGTGTCGAGCTGTTTGATCAGGAGGTTGAACGTCTGTCGCTGTTTGACCCGCTGACCGGTCAGATCGATTCGGTGGTGCCGCGCTTTACCATCTACCCCAAGACGCACTACGTGACGCCGCGTGAGCGCATTCTGCAGGCGATGGAAGATATCAAAGTGGAGCTGGCGGACCGTCGC
Organism: Candidatus Pantoea varia; assembly: GCF_900115075.1. Lineage (GTDB taxonomy): Bacteria > Pseudomonadota > Gammaproteobacteria > Enterobacterales > Enterobacteriaceae > Pantoea > Pantoea varia. Next base: position 1,946,355 of record NZ_FOVG01000001.1, on the reverse strand, counting down.
CGGGTGCTGCTGGAGAACAATAAGCTGCTGGAAGAGCAGCGTATTACTCAGCGTACCCAGTTTGACCTGGAGATGATGAGTGAGCTGGGCTACTGCTCCGGCATCGAGAACTACTCGCGCTACCTCTCCGCACGCGGACCGGGCGAAGCGCCGCCGACGCTGTTTGATTATCTGCCGGCCGATGGTCTGCTGGTGGTGGATGAATCGCACGTCACCATTCCGCAGATTGGCGGCATGTACAAAGGCGACCGGGCGCGTAAAGAGACACTGGTGGAGTATGGCTTCCGCCTGCCGTCGGCGCTAGACAACCGTCCGATGAAGTTTGAAGAGTTCGAGGCGCTGGCACCGCAGACCATCTATGTTTCGGCGACGCCGGGCAAATATGAACTGGAAAAGTCGGGCGACGAAGTAGTCGATCAGGTGGTGCGTCCTACTGGCCTGCTTGACCCGATTATCGAAGTGCGTCCGGTCGGTACCCAGGTAGACGATCTGCTGTCGGAAATCCGTAAGCGCGTTGAGATCAATGAGCGTGTGCTGGTGACGGTGTTGACCAAACGCATGGCGGAAGATCTCACCGAGTATCTCTCTGAGCACGGCGAGAAGGTGCGTTATCTGCACTCCGACATCGACACCGTAGAGCGTATGGAGATTATCCGCGACTTACGCCTGGGTGAGTTTGATGTGCTGGTGGGCATCAACCTGCTGCGTGAGGGGCTGGATATGCCGGAAGTGTCGCTGGTGGCGATTCTGGATGCGGACAAAGAGGGCTTCCTGCGTTCTGAACGATCGCTGATTCAGACCATTGGCCGTGCGGCGCGTAACATCAACGGTAAGGCAATTCTCTACGGCGATAAAATCACGCCGTCGATGGCGCGTGCCATTGAAGAGACCGAGCGTCGCCGCGAGAAACAGCAACTGCACAACGAACAGAACGGCATTGTGCCGCAGGGCCTGAATAAGAAGATCACCGATATTCTGGAACTGGGCAAAAACGTGGTAAAAACCCGCGGCATAGCGAAACCGGCACGTCCTGGTGAAGCTCAGGCGCTGGCCGATTTCCAGCTGTTAACGCCGCAGGCGTTGCAGAAGAAAATCCACGAGCTGGAAGGGCAGATGCAGCAGCATGCGCAGAACCTGGAGTTCGAACAGGCGGCCAATGTGCGCGATCAGCTGCATGAGCTGCGTACACTGTTTATTGCGGCCTCGTAGCGCCGTCAAAGCCCTGAATGGCGTGTTCCAGCGCCACCCGTAACAGCTGGCGGTCGTGACGATATTTGATGTCGGCGGCCTCCAGCGGTTCACGGATAATCAGACGATTTTCAATACCGTCTGTCGCCACTGACGGACCGACCACCACAGCATCAATCACCCGCTTGCCGATGTAACGCTCCATCATCTGAAGCTTGTCAGCCACCGAGAGACGGGCGGCGGCGGGACTCAGCTCGCGGCCCAGATTGCCGATAAATACCATGGTGGCGGGTGTGCGACGCAGTGCCTGTGCCATCTCTTCCATCAGCAGAATCGGCATCAGGCTGGTGTAAAAGCTGCCCGGCCCAATCAGGATCAGATCCGCTTCGCCAATCGCCTGCAGCGCTTCCCGCGTGGGCTGCACGTTGGGATGCAGCATCAGCTCCTGCGGTGGCTCTTTCATCTCGTCAATGGCGGTTTCGCCATAAACCATATTACCTTCGGCATCCATCGCCACCAGATCCACCGGCTGCTCTGACATCGGGATTAAAAAGGCATCTACTTTTAGCAGGTTACGGATGATGTTGATCGCTTCCAGCGGACGGACGCTAAGATGGTCCAGCGCCCGTAGCATCAGATTACCGAGGTTGTGTCCGGCCAGTTCGCCGTTACCGGCAAAACGGTACTCGAACATCGCTGAGGCGACGCTGGGTTCTGCAATCAGCTGGTTAAGGCAGTTACGCATGTCGCCCCAGGCGATGCCGCCTTCGGAGCGACGAATACGGCCGGTTGATCCGCCGTTGTCGGTGGTGGTCACGATACCGGTGAGACGCGAACCCAGGGGGGAAAGGGCAGACATGACGCGGCCTAAACCGTGTCCGCCTCCCAGTGCCACAACGCGATCAAGATCGGCCAGTGTGCGATTCATACTTCTCCTTAATATCCCTTCGCGTGGCGTGGCTCTAATCGCTAAGCCCGCGCGGATGACTTACGTCAAAATCTGGATCGCATTTTAACGTATCCTGTCGCGAAAATGCGGTGAAAGTTCGATATGTATAAGAATATATAGCGAAAAGAGCAAATGGAAGAGTGGTGAAATACACGCTACCATCATGCTTACCGCGCTGACCAACGGGTCAGCGTACACTCAAGCCTGAATGCCTACGTCTGCGGATAGGGGGTTCAGGCCGTAGCCCTCGAGCTGCCAGGGTGCAGGAAGAAATGACTGCATCTCCCAATCAGGAAAGGTGTTCTGGTGTCACAATTTACTGATGCATACGCGCGTAAGTTCTATTACCTGCGCCTGTCGGTCACGGATGTCTGTAATTTCCGTTGTACCTACTGTTTGCCCGACGGCTACAAGCCCCAGGGAATTCGTAACAAAAGCTTTCTCTCACTGGATGAAATCCGCCGTGTCACACGGGCCTTCGCCGCTGCCGGAACCGAAAAAGTGCGGCTGACCGGCGGTGAGCCGTCGCTGCGCCGTGATTTCACCGACATCATTGCGGCGGTGCGTGAAAACGCCTCTATCCGCCAGATCGCAGTCACCACCAACGGCTACCGGCTGGCGCGCGACGTGAAACAGTGGCGCGACGCGGGATTAACCGCACTCAACGTCAGCGTCGACAGCCTGGATGCCCGTCAGTTTCACGCGATCACCGGTCAGGATAAATTCCATCAGGTGATGAGCGGGATTGATGCGGCTCTGGATGCTGGTTTCCGCCAGGTCAAAGTCAACAGCGTGCTGATGCGCGATCTCAACAGCCGTAATCTGGCCACGTTTCTCGACTGGATCCGCACCCGTCCGATTCAGCTGCGCTTTATCGAACTGATGGAGACCGGCGACGGCGGCACGCTGTTCCGCGATCAGCACGTTTCCGGCATGGTGATCCGCGATCAGCTCATCGCCCAGGGCTGGCAGCGCCGCGAAAGCGGACGCAGCGACGGTCCGGCGCAGGTCTTTTATCATCCCGACTATGTCGGCGAGATTGGCCTGATCATGCCTTATGCCAAAGATTTCTGTGCCAGCTGCAACCGTCTGCGCGTCTCGGCGCACGGCAATTTGCACCTGTGCCTGTTTGGTGACGGCGGTGTGCCGCTGCGCGACCTGCTGGCGTCCGATGAACAGCAGGCCGAACTGCAGGCGCGCATTGCCAGCAGCCTGGGGCAGAAAAAGCAGACGCACTTCCTGCATCAGGGCAACACCGGCATCACACAGAATCTCTCTTACATTGGCGGCTAATTTCAGGAGGAAGTATGGGTAAACCAGTCAGCGAATTTCAGGCATTGCAGATTGCGGTGATGACGGTGTCAGACCGTCGCGATGCCAGTAACGATACCTCCGGCGACTACCTGCGCGAGGCGGCAGCGGAAGCGGGTCATGAAGTGGTCGATCACGCCATCGTGCCGGATAATCTCTATCGCATTCGCGCCACCGTGTCGCGCTGGATCGCCAGTGAAGATGTGCAGGTGGCGATCATTAATGGCGGCACCGGCTTTAACCTGAAAAACAGCACACCGGAAGCGCTGCTGCCGCTTTTCGATCGCGAGATTGAGGGCTTTGGCGAACTGTTCCGGATGATCTCCTATGAAGAGATTGGCGGTTCAACATTGCAGTCGCGCGCCGTTGCCGGTCTGGCTAACGGGACGCTGATTCTGGCCGTGCCGGGTTCCACCAGCGCCTGCCGCACCGCCTGGGAGCGTATTATCGCTGACCAGCTTGATGGGCGCACCGCGCCCTGTAATTTTGTCTCACATCTGAAGAAACGGTAAGTATGTCTCAACTCACTCACATTAACGCCGCGGGCGAAGCGCACATGGTGGATGTTTCCGCCAAAGCTGAGACCGTGCGCGAAGCGCGGGCAGAAGTGCTGGTACTGATGCAGCCTGAAACGCTGCAGATGATTATGGAAGGCAGCCACCACAAAGGGGATGTCTTCGCCACGGCGCGTATTGCCGGGATTCAGGCAGCGAAACGCACCTGGGAGCTGATTCCGCTCTGTCATCCGCTGATGCTGAGCAAAGTGGAAGTGAACCTGGAAGCGGAACCGGACCATAACCGGGTTCGCATTACCACGCTCTGTCGCCTGACCGGCAAAACCGGCGTTGAGATGGAAGCGCTGACGGCCGCCTCGGTTGCCGCGCTGACCATCTACGACATGTGCAAAGCGGTGCAGAAAGATATCGTCATCGATCAGCTGCGGTTAATCAGCAAGAGCGGTGGCAAAAGCGGCGATTTCCAGGCGGTCACGCATGATTAAGGTGCTGTTTTTCGCCCAGGTGCGCGAGCTGACCGGCACCGCATCGCTTGAGGTCGGTGCTGATTATCCGGATGTGGCTGCGCTGCGCAGTGCGCTGGCCGAACGCAACGATCGCTGGGCGCTGGCGCTGGAGTCAGGCAAATTGCTGGCGGCAGTGAATCAGACGCTGGTGCCGATGAGTCACCCGCTGCACGCCGGTGATGAAGTGGCCTTTTTCCCGCCCGTGACCGGAGGCTGAGATGGAAACGCAGATTCGCGTCGGCCCCGCCCCCTTTGATATGGCGGAAGCGTATCGCTGGCTGGCGGCCTGTGATGAAGATGGTGCGGTGGTGACCTTTACCGGCAAAGTCCGCAACCACAATCTGGGTGATAACGTGGCGGCGTTGACGCTGGAGCACTATCCCGGCATGACCGAAAAAGCGCTGCAGGAGATTGTTGATGCGGCGCGCGAACGCTGGCCGCTGCAGCGCGTCACGGTGATTCACCGCGTCGGTGAGCTGTTTCCCGGCGATGAGATCGTGCTGGTGGGCGTCACCAGCGCCCATCGCGGCAGCGCCTTTTCTGCCGCCGAATTCATCATGGATTACCTGAAAACCCGCGCGCCGTTCTGGAAGCGCGAAGCGACAGCGCAGGGCGATCGCTGGGTGGATGCCCGCGACAGCGACCACCAGGCTGCTCAGCGCTGGGACTAAGACGGCGTTTTCAACTCAGCGGGCCGGAGAATTTCCGCCCGCTGAGTCTCCTCTGAACGTCTACACGCGATTGCCTGCAAACGCGCTCATCACGACACTAAGGCTGCTACAGCTGCTCCGCCGGGCCAAAGCCGGTCTGGCCGTGGCTGTGTTCACCGCCGCCGCGGGTGCGCTTGAGCTGAATCACCTGGCCCTGCTGCCAGGCATTCGCACCGGGTGCCGCCGGATGCGCCACGATATCCGCCCGTTCGGCACGAATCTTTTTGCTGTCGATGTCAAAACGGCGATCGCGGTCTGCCAGTAAGCGTGAATCCATCTGACCATCCGCTGTAAAGCCCATCATCAGCGCCGGAATGCCAATCGGCAGCGTTTTGTCGCGGTCGGTGTGCCAGGTGTGCCAGGTTTTCCCGTAAGTGTTCGCGATGCGCGTCATCAGGGCATGGTCAGCGGCGGCCGGTAAGCCAGGCGCAATCAGCGTGCCCGATTTCACCTCATACTGATGGCTGTGCCACAGTTTCTTCTCTTCGGGCGGCAGGGTCTTAAACAGCCGTTCGCTGATGATGTACTCCACGCCCATCAGCCGCGCGTCGCGCGTGTTGCCATCGTAAATCACCGCCTGCATCACATCGTCGTTCAGCACGGTGACATAGTGGTGCGCCTCCATCTGACCGTTCTTGTCGCCGTTATAAAAATGGAAGCCATCGAGATAGGTGTTGATGGCGTCGATAGGCGGACGTGACTGCATCACACTGGCGCCCGTCTCCAGCACCTTAAGTGAGGAGGAGGTGGGCGCGCCCGGTGACTGCACCTGGGCAGGCGTATTATTGGCGCCGCAACCGGTTAATAACAGGCTGAACGCCGCAACAGGCCAGAGTTTAAACATCGTAAGTTCCTTTAACGTTAAAAAAGGTAACCTTAGTTCAGTTCTCTCCTGCCTGTGAAACTCTGGCAATGGTAGAGTAGGGCTTTGGTTCATTCTGAGGACAGGCATGTCATCCACCCCGATTCTGCAACGTCTGACACTGGTCGCCGCGCTGGTGCTGGCGGGTTGTAGCAGCAAGAAAACCCCTGAGGCGCCGGTGCGGCAGCCTGAAGATGTCAAAGCGCAGATCCAGCGGCTGCTGCCGTCGCACGTCAGCAATAAAGCGGCATGGAGCGACGACATCTACACCACCTTCCGCACGCAGCAGATCGATCCCAGCGCCAGTAACCTCTGCGCGGTGATCGCCGTGGCGGATCAGGAGAGTAACTTCAGTGCCGAGGCCGCCGTGCCGGGCCTGCCGAAAATCGCCTGGGGTGAAATCAACCGCCGTGCGGCGCAGGTGCATGTTCCGGCCTTCCTGGTGCGCACCGCGCTGCAGATCAAATCCCCTACCGGGGAAAGTTATGCGGCCCGTCTGGACAAGGTGCGCAGTGAAAAAGATCTCAGCGCCATCTTTGATGACCTGATCGACATGGTGCCGATGGGCCAGACGCTGTTCGGCAATCTCAACCCGATCCATACCGGCGGGCCGATGCAGGTCAGCATTGCGTTTGCCGAAGCACACGCCAAAGGCTACCCGTGGCCGATCGATGGCACCATCCGGCGCGAAGTCTTTACCCGTCACGGCGGGATCTACTTCGGCACCCTGCACCTGCTTGGCTATCCGGCTGACTACAGCCAGCCGCTCTACCGCTTTGCCGATTACAATGCGGGCTGGTACGCCAGCCGCAATGCGGCCTTCCAGGCGGCGGTGTCGCGCGCCACCGGCATGAAGCTGGCACTGGATGGCGATCTGATTCTTTATGGATCGGATGCAGCAGGCGGCACCGAACTGGCGGTGCGCACGCTGTCGAAGCAGATCGACATGAGCAACAGCGACATTCGTCGCGATCTGGAGAAAGGGGAGAAAGCGTCGTTCAGCGACAGCGAACTCTGGAAACAGGTCTTTACCCTGGCGGATAAAATGGCCGGTCGAAAGCTTCCGCGTGAAATGCTGCCGGGCATCAAGCTGGAAAGCCCTAAAATTACCCGAAATCTCACTACGGCGTGGTTTGCGCAGCGCGTCGACAGCCGATATCAGCAATGTCTGTCGCGGCGTTAAGCGGCATGTTGTGGCGCAGTTGAGCTGACCTGTGCCACACTTAGCCTCTGGCATGGCTCCCTGTCGGGAGCGCATCTGTTCATCCGTTTAACAAGAGGTGCATCATGGACCGATATCCACGAAATGATTCTATCGTTCAACCCGCATCTCGCGGTTTACAAGCCTATATGGCGCAGGTCTATGGCTGGATGACCTGCGGTCTGTTACTGACCGCGTTTGTCTCCTGGTACGCTGCGCGCACGCCAGCGATCATGGAGCTGGTGTTTGCTAACCGGATGACCTTCTTTGGGCTGATTATCGTGCAGCTGGGACTGGTCTTCTTCCTGTCAGGTATGGTGCATCGCCTGAGCGGGGCCGTAGCAACCGGGCTGTTTATGCTCTATTCGGCGCTGACCGGCCTCACTATGGCGAGTATCTTTCTGGTTTACACCAACGCCTCCATCGCCAGTACCTTCTTTATCACGGCGGGGATGTTCGGTGCGATGAGCTTCTACGGCTACACCACCAAACGCGATCTGAGTCGTTTTGGCAGTCTGCTGTTTATGGCGCTGATTGGTATCCTGCTGGCGTCGCTGGTCAACTTCTGGCTGAAAAGCCCGGCGCTGATGTGGGCGATAACCTATATCGGCGTGGTGGTGTTTGTGGGATTAACTGCTTATGACACGCAGAAGCTGAAAAACATCGGTGAGCAGATCGATGCCCGCGACACGGAAAACCTGCGTCGCTACTCGATTATGGGCGCACTGACGCTCTATCTCGACTTCATCAATCTGTTCCTGATGCTGCTGCGGATTTTCGGCAACCGCCGTTAAGTCTCTGGCGAATAGCGGGGGAGGCGCATTGTCTGCGCCTCCCTTTTTTATTTACGACTTCTGTAACTTCTGCTCGTTCTTCTGACGCAGATGCTTCGCCTGACTCTCCAGCCCCAGATAGAGCACCAGCGCTAACAGCAGCGGCAGGATAAAGTAGAGCACGCGATAAGCCAGCAGCGCCGCGATAATCGTGCCGTGTGAGACGTGCTGACCGCTGAGCAGCGCCAGGAAGACCGCTTCCAGTACGCCAATGCCAGCGGGAATATGAATGATCACCCCAGCGATACTGCTGATCAGCAGCACGCCCAGCACCATCGGATAACCGACGTCGCGTCCCAGCAGCAGCCAGATAATCGCACCCATCACCATCCAGTTGGCACAGGAAACCGCGAACTGCAGCAGCGCCATGCGCAGCGAAGGCAGCTGCAGCGTCTGGCCTTTTACCGTCCAGCGGCGCTGTTTTGAGAAGGCGCAGGCCCAGAGATAAATCGCCACCAGCACCAGCAGGATCCCACCAATCAGCCGCAGCGTGGTCTCACCGATAAACCAGCCGCTGGGGATTGAGACCATACCCGCACTGAACACCACGCCCGCCAGCAGAATATAGCCCAGCCAGTTGGTGGCGATGCTCAGGGAGAAGATGCGGGTGATGGTGCCGCTGTCGAGGCCGAGCCTGGAGTAAAGTCGGTAGCGCATTGCGACGCCGCCCACCCAGGTGCTCAGCGTCAGGTTAAAGGCATAACAGATAAACGAGACCAGCATCACCTGACGCTTTGCCAGCTTGTGGCCGCAGTAGGCACGACCGATTAGGTCATAGCAGCCATACACCAGGTAACTCAGCACGACCAGTCCGGCGGCGGTCAGAACGACAAAGCGGTTGTAGTTGACGATGACGTCATAAACATCTTCCCAGTTCACTTTGCGGGCATAAACCACCAGCAGAACCACCACCGCAACGAAAAACAGCACGGTGAGGATCTTTTTCGCCAGTTGCCAGCGTGGATGTTTTTTTGCCATCAGGATTTTGCTCCCTCGTTTTCAGTTTCAACGCGATCCTGCGTCTCCATTTCAGGTTGTACCGGCGCATCCACCTGAGCCAGCAGCGGCGTGTGCGCCGGAAGCCAGCCCGCGATGGCCGGGAAATGGCGCAGGAAGTGGAATACCACCACGCTTTTACTCAGTTGCCACCAGTTGCGCGGCGGTAAGCGATCTTCCTGCACGCGCTGGCAATCATTGGCCAGCAGGGCTTCGAGGTTGTCGCGCAGCGTCTGGTTGAAAGGGTGATCGTGAATGATCAGGTTGGCTTCCAGGTTAAGCGACAGGCTCAGCGGATCGAGGTTGCTGGAGCCGACGGTAGCCCAGTGATCGTCTTTAACGGCGATCTTGCCGTGCAGCGGGCGACGGATATATTCGTAGACCTCAACGCCGCCATCGACCAGATAGTTGTAGAGCAGCTCCGCGCCCACTTTCACAATCGGCATATCCGGTTCGCCCTGCACGATCAGCCGCACCCGGACACCCCGCTGCGCAGCATTGCGCATCTCACGCAGCAGCCGGTAGCCAGGGAAGAAGTAGGCGTTGGCAATGATCACATCCCGCTTCGCCTCGCGCAGCATCTCCAGGTAATGCACTTCGATGTCATCGCGATGCTCGTCGTTATCGCGATAGACATAGAGCACCTGAGCATCGCCGGGTTTGGTATTCACCGCCGGACGATGAGAACGCGATCCCCACCAGCGGCGGGTATGCTGTTCGCTGCCAATTGCCTGTTGCAGATAGCGGGCGATATCTGCCACGACCGGGCCTTTGACCTGCACCGCATAATCCTGCTTCGCCTCCGGGCCGTAATCAGTGTTGTGCTCAGCCGAGAAGTTGATGCCGCCCACAAAGGCGACCACATCATCCACCACCACGGTTTTGCGGTGCAGACGGCGGAACACATTCGTGCGCATCCCCATCACCAGCGGACGCGGATCATAATAGATGAAGCGCACGCCCGCGCTGGTCAGGCTGTTCACAAACTTGTCGGAAAGCTCAGCCGAGCCGTAGCCATCGACCATGATTTCAACCCGCACGCCGCGCTGCGCGGCTGCCAGTAGCTCGCGGTGCAGGGCGTTACCGACATCATCCTCAAACAGAATAAAGGTTTCGATTAATACTGTGCGTTCTGCCCGCTGGATCGCGCCAAAAACGCGCGGGAAGAACGCTTCACCATTTTCCAGCAACAGCAGCCGGTTGCCTTCCTGCCAGCTAAAATTCATAGGTGTATCTCCACAGCCAGCGGGGCATGGTCGGAAAGATGGGACCAGGGTTTACGCGGCAGCGCCCACGGATGACTCACGGTGGCATTGCGCACATAGATACGATCGAGTCGCAGCATTGGAAAGCGCGCCGGGAAAGTGCGTGCCGGGCGTCCGGTCTTCATGCTGAATACCTCTTTCAGGCCTGCTCCCTGTTTTAAGAGGGCGTTGGCGCGTCCCTGCCAGTCGTTAAAATCGCCCGCCACGACGACCGGCGCGTCGGCCGGCAGCGAGTTGACCATGTCACAGATTTTCTTCATCTGCGCGTGACGATGCGCCTCTTTCAGCCCCAGATGCACACAGATGACATGCAGCGTGCCGTGCGGCTCAGGGAGGGCGATCTGACAATGCAGCATGCCACGATTTTCACTGCCCGCCACCGAGATGTCCCGGTTCTCATACTCAGTGATCGGGAAGCGTGACAGCACTGCATTGCCGTGATGTCCCTCCGGATAGACCGCATTGCGCCCATAGGCGAAATCGTTCCATATGGTGTCGGCCAGAAACTCATAATGAGGCGACTCGGGCCACTCCTCATGGTTAAGGGAGTGGATGGCATGCGTGCCCATCACCTCCTGCAGAAAGACCACATCCGCCTCCGTTGCGCGAACGGCGTCACGTAATTCGGGCAGGATGAAGCGGCGATTAAAAGGGGCGAAACCCTTGTGTGTATTGATCGTCAGGACTTTTATTGAAAATCCTTGCTTGTTTTGTGGCATACTCGCGACGCACTCCTTTTCATCATCAATAGAAGCAAAGTGTAGTCTTTGTCACAAATGGGTGGTGAAAGAGGGCAATAATTAGGGCGTTATCCGAAAATTGTTTTACATTGAGGAAATCGTTTCCGGCTTGTGCCGGTAGCACTTGGGCGACCTGTTGGGTCTGCCAGGAGAACTGAATGAAATGGTCTAATCGTATTCAAATCATCACGGGTCAGACGTTAATGCATATTGCTATGCATCTGCTGGTGATCGCTGCGCTGATCTGGGGCTGGAAGCACAAAGCTCTGGTTGATGTCTGCAGCACGCTGGTGGCGATGTATGCACTGGTTTTTGTTGCCATGCTGGTAACACAGCGCATTCCCCGTTTACGCACTCTCGGCGATTATCTTGAAGAAGCGACCACCACTTACTACTTTGGCGCCGCCATGATGACACTGTTCCTGGTGTCGCGGATTTACCACAACAACCTGCTGCTGGCGTGTCTCGGCGTAGTGATGTTGCTGGGTCCGGCGCTGGTCTCGCTGCTGGCAAAAGAGCCACCGCGGCGAATCGAAAACAAACGTAGTTAAGTTGAAGGCCACCGGAAGGTGGCCTTCCTGTTTTCAGGCGGTTAAGTTGTGTCACGAAATGTGAGCTATCTCGCACACTTCCTTTAAAGCTGATACACTTGCCCGCTTACGCATCGTAGTTTGTGCCCTTTTCACGCGTCAGCCCCAACTGGCGTCACTATCCCTCTGAAAACTACACCGTGATTCACGGCCAGAGCGGACCGGAGTAAAACACTTAATGTCTTTTGACTCTCTCGGCCTGAGTGCCGATATTTTGCGCGCTGTTGCCGAACAAGGCTACAGCGAACCCACACCTATCCAGCGCCAGGCGATTCCTGTTGTGCTGGCTGGCCGCGATCTGCTGGCGAGTGCCCAGACCGGCACCGGCAAAACGGCCGGCTTTACGTTACCGCTGCTACAGAAACTCTCTGCCACTGCTACGCCCATTCGCGGTCGTCGCCCGGTGCGCGCTCTGATCCTGACCCCCACCCGTGAACTCGCGGCGCAGGTCGGCGAAAACGTCAGCGACTACAGCAAATATCTTTCGCTGCGTTCGATGGTGGTGTTTGGTGGTGTCAGCATCAATCCACAGATGGTCAAGCTGCGTGGCGGCGTTGATATCCTGGTCGCAACACCAGGCCGCCTGCTGGATCTGGCGCAACAGAATGCCGTTGACCTGTCACAGGTCGAAATTCTGGTGCTGGATGAAGCGGACCGTATGCTGGATATGGGCTTTATCCATGACATCCGTCGCGTACTGGCGCGTCTGCCGGCTAAACGTCAGAACCTGCTGTTCTCTGCCACCTTCTCTGATGAGATCAAAGGCCTGGCTGAGAAACTGCTGACCAACCCGGAAATGATTGAAGTGGCGCGCCGCAACACCGCCTCCGAGCAGGTCGCGCAGCAGGTGGCTTTCGTTGATAAGAAGCGTAAGCGTGAATTGTTATCGCAGCTGATTGGTGAAGGCAACTGGCAGCAGGTGCTGGTCTTCACCCGGACCAAACACGGCGCGAACCACCTTGCCGAGCAGCTGGGCAAAGATGGCATCTCCGCCGCCGCGATCCACGGCAACAAAAGCCAGGGTGCACGTACCCGCGCGCTGGCCGACTTCAAATCAGGCGGTATTCGCGTGCTGGTTGCGACCGATATCGCGGCCCGTGGCCTGGATATCGAAGAGCTGCCACACGTCGTGAACTACGAGCTGCCTAACGTTGCCGAAGATTACGTTCACCGTATTGGCCGTACCGGCCGCGCAGCTGCGACCGGTGTCGCACTGTCGCTGGTTTGCGTCGATGAGCATAAACTGCTGCGTGATATCGAACGTCTGCTGAAGCGTGAAATCCCGCGTCTGGCCGTTGAGGGTTATGAACCCGATCCGAGCATCAAAGCGGAGCCGATCATCAACGGTCGTCAGCAGCAGTCTCGCGGCGGTGCAGGTGGTGGCGGCGGCGGCCGTGGTCGCGGCCAGGGTGGCCAGGGTGCAGGCGCATCACGCTCATCTTCATCTGGCGAAAAGCGTCCTCAGGCGCGTCGTCAGAGCCAGGGCGCACCTCAGGGCGATAAGCCTGCAGCCCGTCCGCGTCGTCCGGCAGCAGCGAAGCGCACCGGAAACGTCTGAGTATGAGGGTTTTACTGGCTCCGATGGAGGGCGTGCTGGATTCACTGGTGCGCCAGCTGTTATCGGAAGTGAATGACTACGATCTTTGCATCACTGAGTTTTTGCGCGTGGTCGATCAACTGCTGCCGGTAAAATCCTTCTACCGCCTCTGCCCCGAACTGCATCACGCCAGCCGCACGCCTTCGGGCACGCGGGTGCGTATGCAACTGCTGGGGCAGCATCCCGAATGGTTAGCTGAGAACGCCGCACGCGCGGTGGAACTTGGCTCCTGGGGTGTTGATCTCAACTGTGGTTGTCCCTCTAAACTGGTCAACGGCAGCGGAGGCGGCGCAACTCTTCTTAAAGATCCCGATCTGATTTATCGCGGCGCGAAAGCGATGCGTGAAGCCGTACCTGCGGATTTGCCGGTGACGGTAAAAGTGCGGCTCGGCTGGGACTCCAGCGCCCGCAGTCTGGAGATTGCCGATGCGGTTCAGCAGGCCGGTGCCAGCGAACTGACGGTGCATGGACGAACCAAAGAAGAAGGCTATCGTGCAGAGGCGATTAACTGGCAGGCGATTGGCGAGATTCGTCAACGGCTGCGCATTCCGGTGATTGCCAATGGCGAAATCTGGGACTGGCAAAGCGCGCAAAACTGTATGGCGGTCACCGGCTGCGATGCCGTAATGATTGGCCGTGGCGCACTGAACATCCCCAACCTGAGCCGGGTCGTGAAATATAACGAGCCGCCGATGGCATGGCCTGATGTGGTGCGGTTACTGCAGAAATATAGCCGGCTGGAAAAGCAGGGCGATACCGGCCTCTATCACGTGGCGCGTATCAAACAGTGGCTCGGTTATCTGCGCAAAGCGTATGGCGAAGCCGATGGCTTGTTCAGTGAAATTCGCGCGTTAAAAAACTCGGGTGACATCGCGCAGGCGATTGATCATCACGCGATTGTTCATGGTTTGTGATAAAAAATCAGGCGACCCCTTAGCGACCTGACGGTATAGTGGGCAAAATTTCCCATACCACTAGCCTGCTATGTCTGACACCGCTGTATTGAGCAACAGCCAGCTCAACAAACGAATCCTCTCGGTTATCATCTTCACCTTCTTCTGCTATCTCTCCGTCGGTCTGCCGCTGGCCGTACTGCCGGGTTTCGTCAAAAATCATCTTGGCTTCAGCTCCTTTATTGCCGGACTGATCATCAGCATTCAATATTTTGCGACGCTGCTCAGCCGTCCGCAGTCGGGCCGTCTGGCCGATCGCCTGGGGCCGAAACGGGTCGTGATGCTGGGACTGCTCTGCTGCGGCATGAGCGGGGTGCTGACCATCGTGGCCGCAATGATGAGCAGCTGGCCGTGGCTGAGCCTGGCGCTGCTGGCTGTCGGGCGACTGTTTCTCGGGGTGGGTGAAAGCTTCAGCAGTACCGGCTCCACGCTGTGGGGCATGAATATCGTCGGGCCGTTGCAGACCGCGCGTGTGATCTCCTGGAACGGTGTCGCCACCTATCTGGCGATGGCCGTCGGTGCGCCGCTGGGCGTGCTGCTCAACAGTGAATTTGGCATGAGCGGATTTGCCGGGCTGATTGCGCTGATGGGCGTGGCGGGCTATCTGATGGCAAGCCGCAAACCGGCAGTCACTGTCAGCGTGGGCGAGCGCATTCCGTTTCACCGCGTCTTCTCCCGCGTCTGGCTTTATGGTCTGGCGCTGGGCTTCGGTACTATCGGCTTCGGCGTCATTGCGACCTTTATCACCCTCTATTTTGCCAGCCGTGACTGGCAGGGCGCGGCCTATGCGCTGACGCTATTCAGCCTGGGGTTTGTGCTGGTGCGGCTGGGATTTGGTCGCTTTATTACCCGCTTTGGCGGATTGCGCGTGTCGCTGTTCTCTTTCCTGCTGGAGTGTCTGGGACTGCTGATTATCTGGCAGGCGGACAGCGCCTGGCTGGTGGGCGTGGGCGCGTTCCTCACCGGCAGCGGCTTTTCACTGGTCTTTCCGGCGCTGGGTGTTGAGGCGGTAAAAAGGGTTGAACGTCAGGATCAGGGCTCGGCGCTGGGCACCTATTCCGCTTTTCTCGATCTGGGCCTGGGCTTAACCGGCCCGGTGGCGGGACTGTTTATCGGACACTGGGGGATGCAGTCAGTCTATCTGGCTGCCGCGATGATGGTGCTGGGCGCGCTGCTGATTACGCTGCGGCTCTATGGACAGCAACGGCTCACCCCCTGACAGGCGGTGAGCCGACTGAGTATCAGAAATGGGTAAACAGCCAGTAAAGCAGGGCGGAGAGCAGAATTGAGACTGGCAACGTTAATACCCAGGCGACAGCCAGATTACGCAGGGTTGAAAACTGCAGACCAGAGCGGTTGGCCGCCATGGTGCCCGCCACGCCAGACGACAGCACATGTGTGGTCGATACCGGCAGGCCAAAGCCATCGGCTGCGCCAATCGTCATCATCGTCACCAGTTCGGCGCTGGCACCCTGCGCATAGCTCAGATGGGTTTTCCCGATCCGTTCTCCCACCGTGACCACAATCCTGCGCCAGCCCACCATCGTGCCAAGCCCCAGCGCAATCGCCACCACCACTTTCACCCACATCGGAATAAAGCGGGTGGCGCTGTCGAGTTCCGCTTTCACCGCTTTCAGATTGCGTTCGGTCTCCTGCGGCAGTGTGACCTTCGCGGTCTGCAGATGCTTAATCGACTCCGAGGCCAGATACATCTGGTTGCGGGTGTTGGTCACCGCCTGGGCGGGGATGTTATCCATCGAGCCGTAGCGGCGAATCTCATCGCCCACCTCGCTGAGCATAGTCGCCAGCGCCGGTAACACATCGGCATTCATTTTATGGCTGCCGACAAAGCCGGTCAGCACGTCGCGGGCCGCCGGAGGGTTCGCCGAAGCGGGTTGCAGTTGCAGCAGTTGATGCGCGGTCACTTCGGTCAGTGCGGCCACGCGTGGGATCTGGTCGGCGGGCAGCGATCGGTTCAGGGCGTAGGCGATCGGCATAGTGCCGACCAGGATCAGCATAATCAGCCCCATCCCTTTCTGCCCATCGTTGGAGCCGTGCGCAAATGAGACGCCGGTACAGGTCAGGATCAGCAGGCCACGGATCCAGACCGGTGGCGGCTGGTCACTGCTGGGAGCCTGATAAAGCTGGCGATTGCGGATAAAGATCTTCATCACCCACAGCAGCAGCCCGGCGCAGACAAAACCCACCACCGGCGACAGCAGCAGGGCATAGCCCACCTTCAGTGCCTGATCCCAGTCTACGCCGCTCAATCCGCTGCGCCCGTGCAGCATCGCGTTGACAACACCGACGCCAATAATTGAACCAATCAGGGTATGCGACGACGACGACGGCAGGCCGAAATACCAGGTGCCGAGATTCCAGATGATAGCGGAGAAGAGCAACGCATAGACCATCGCGAAGCCATTACCGCTGCTGGCCTGCAGGATCAGCTCAACCGGCAGCAGCGAGATAATGCCAAACGCCACTACGCCGCTGGAGAGCAGCACGCCCATAAAGTTACAGAAACCGGACCAGACTACTGCCACGCCAGGCGTCAGCGAATGGGTGTAGATCACCGTAGCGACGGCGTTAGCGGTATCGTGGAAACCATTGACGAACTCAAAGCCGAGCGCGATCAGCAGTGCCAGTCCCAGCAGAAAGAACGGCAGATAGCTGGTGACCGGGGTGTTGGTCTGTTCAACATCATTGACCAGGTTAAGTCCGGCGAAGGCCAGACCGGCAACCAGGAGAATGAAAAACAGCGGCTTACTGAAGCGACTGCCTTTGCCGTTGAAATCGGGGCGTCTCTGGGCTGATGAGGAGGAGAGACTGTTTTCGCTCATGGTGTACCTCACGTGGCTGATGCCGGATGCTGATTTGCATCGGGTTAACGCAGTGTGATACGCGCTTTATATGACAGATTAATGATCGTCGGGCGGGGAAGGATGGAGGAAATGTTCGCTAATTTGCCTTTATGCAGGCAATAAAAAAGCCAGCGACAGGCGCTGGCTTCATGAGCAGGGCGACAGTTACGAGCTGGTGTTCGTCGCTGCTGCAGGAGCTGCTGACGTTACCGGAGCGGCTGGCTCAGTGGCTGGCTGCTGTGGCTGCGCGGCATCACTGCTTGCACCCTGTGGCGTTACCGGCGTCATGGGCTCTTCCTGAGGAGCAGCCTGTGAGTTTTCCGGCACAGGAACGGGCGCGGTCTGGATGTTATTCTCCACACCGTTCACTTTCACTGGCATACCGGTACGACTCTGGATCGCGGCGTTAACCTGATCCTGATTCACGCTGGCATCAACCACAATTTTGCTCACGGCCTGAGTCAGTGTAATCGGCACCAGTTCTCGTGAGTTGAACTGCTCTTCGGTGGTTGACAGTGGGTTATGCACTTCTACATAACGTGAACCGTCTGGCTCTACGGTCGCTTTCACTGGCTGATCAACGAACTGTACGCGCGTACCAACCGGCACGTTCTGATACAGCCATTTGATATCTTCAGCACGCAGACGCACACAACCGTGGCTCACGCGCAGGCCGATACCAAAGTTGGCGTTAGTGCCGTGAATCGCATAGAGGCGACCGATGTAGAGCGCGTAGAGGCCCATCGGGTTATCCGGACCCGCCGGGAACACCGCTGGCAGCGTTTCGCCGCGTGCCGCGTAATCCGCATGCATGCCTTTGGTTGGCGTCCAGGTCGGACCATCTTTTTTACGTTCTACCGCGGTGGTCCAGCTGATCGGGGTGTCTTTACCCAGTTCACCGATACCAATTGGCAGAACCACGACGGTTTTGCTGCCTTTCGGGTAGTAGTAAAGACGCATCTCCGCGCTGTTAATCACAATGCCTTCACGCGGTGCGTCAGGCAGGATCAGCTGCTGTGGGATGATCATTTTGCTGCCAGCCTTAGGCAGATAAACGTCAACGCCCGGATTGGCTTCCAGCATGTTGCTGAGGCCCATCTGGTACTGCGCCGCAAAAGCTTCCAGCGGCAGTTTGCTGTCTTCAGGAACAGTAATTTCGATATTTTCCCCGATCAGACGGCTGTTAGCCGGCGGTAACGGGTAAACCACAGCAAAGGCTGACTGGCTGAAGGCCGCCAGAGCCAGTGCGATTGAAGCGAAAGCGCGAATGATTTTCATATTTTACAATTCTTTATCGCCATATTTCAGGCTGTTCAGTGTGTCGAATTCATGCTGGCCAATGTGACCTGCTGCGCATTATATGTTCATTAAACTGACGTTGTGAATCGGGATTTTAACCTGCCTGCAATACTTTACGTAAATTCACCGCGGATGTTAGCGCATTTCCGGAAAGCGGGAGCGTAAAAATGGGGCTTTCCGGGGTTGCCACTGACTAAGGCTGCCACTGCGTCTGTTCGCCACTGAGTTTACGATTCAGGAAAAAGGCGGCACTGATCAGCGCCAGATGCGTCAGTGCCTGCGGCGTATTGCCTAGCGCACGGCCGTGGCTGTCGAACTCCTCGGCATAAAGACCCAGCGGATTGGCGTAGCTCAGCAGTTTCTCAAATTCAAAATGCGCTTCCTGAATCCGGCCTGCACGCGCCAGACACTCAACATACCAGAAGGAGCAGGCGCCAAAAGAGCCTTCCGATCCCTTCAGGCCATCGGCGGGCGTTTCATGCGTATTGTAGCGCCGCACCATACCGTCGCTGACGAGGTTGGTTTTGATCGCATCCAGTGTGGCAATCCAGTCCGGGTCGGTGGCGCCGACGAAGCGCACCAGCGGCATCAGCAGCATGGAGGCGTCGAGATGTTCGCCATGCCGTGTTGCAGAGAAATGGCCGCGCTCGCTGTTCCAGAAGTTAGCCCAGATATCTTCGCGGATCTCCCGGCGCGCCCGATCCCAGCGCTCATAAGGCATCGGCAGGGATCGCTTCATGCCAAGACGCAACGCGCGATCCATCGCCACCCAGCACATCAGACGCGAATGCAGGAAATGTTCCGGTTCGCCGCGCATCTCCCAGATACCGGCATCGGGTTGATCCCAGTTCTCACTCAGCCAGTCGATCATTTTGACGACATGTTCCCAGCCGCGCTGGGAGATCGCCTCGCCATATTTATTCGCCAGATAGATCGCATCCATCAGCTCGCCATAGATATCGAGCTGGGTCTGCTCCCAGGCGCCATTGCCGATACGCACCGGGCGGGAGTCGGCGTAGCCGGAGAGATTCAGCAGCTCCATCTCATGCAGCTCAGTGCCGCTGTCAATCCGGTACATCACCTGCAGGCGCATCTCTTCGTGATGGCTGTTTTCAACGCACCGACCGACCCAGTGGGTAAAGTGTTTGGCTTCATCGATGTAGCCCAGCCGCATCAGGGCATACATGCTGAACGAGGCGTCGCGGATCCAGGAGGCGCGATAGTCCCAGTTGCGCTCGCCGCCCAGCTCTTCAGGCAGGCCAAAGGTTGCCGCCGCCGCAATGGAGCCGTGCTGATGTGAGGTCAGCAGCTTCAGCACCAGCGCAGAGCGCTGAACCATCTCGCGCCAGCGTCCCTGATAGGTACTGTGGGCGCTCCAGCGTCGCCAGTAGTTCACCGTCTCTTCAAAGCAGTGTTCGGTGGCCAGCGCTTCGATATGCGCATCATCTACGCTGCCAAATTCAAACTGCGCATGTTCGCCAGGTTGTAACGTGAAGTGGGCAGTCGCGCTCTCATCCTCCAGCGTCATGACCACGGAGGCGGCGAGGCGCAGCGACGGCTGGCCCTCAGCATGAAAATCGATACAGCCTTTATGCGCTTCGGCACGGGTTTGCGCGCGGGCATAGTCGTGGCGGGGTGAGCAGCGCAGCTGGAAGGTTGCACTGCCACGGACCATTTTGACCCGCCGGATCAGGCGCGGCAGCTTGGTTTTATCATCACAAATCGGCATGTAGTCGGTGATTTCCGCCACGCCTTCATCATCCAGCCAGCGGGTCTGGAGGATGTTGGTATCGGGCAGATAAAGCTGCTGACGTCGCGCATTGGGCCAGTCGGGGGCCAGGGAGAAAAGGCCCGCTTCATCGCTGTCGAGCAGGGCGGCAAAGACCGACGGGCTGTCGAGTTCGGGCCAGCAGAGATAATCAATGGTGCCGTCATTAGCGACCAGCGCACAGGTACGCAAATCGCCGATAACGCCGTGGTCTTCAATTTTACGTTTTACCTTACTCATCCTCATCCCCCTGTCAGTGTCCTTGCTAACTATAGCTTAGCTCTCTGATGCGGCTTCGCTTGGGCACAGATGGTTAACGCACGGTTTAATGAGGAAGAAAAGGGGAGAGCAGCAGGCGGGGCGGGTGAGACTCACCGAATCGTCAGCAGAGTCGCCAGGCTCTGATCAGAGTCTGGCGACCTGCGCGTCAACTGGCGAATAGACTGTTCATTTATGGCTGATCGGCACGACGGTTGTGCCAGCGGCGGATTACCCAGCGCAGCGCAAAGGCGAAGACGACCGCGCCGACCAGCCACAGCAGGTGCTTCAGATGCTGGTCGAGTTTGTGCAGCCACGGCGCGATGATGCCGCCCGCGAAATAGCCCAGCGTCACAAAGATCACCGACCAGATGGCCGCGCCGATGACGTTAAGGATAAAAAATTTCATCGGGTTGAGGCGGCTGGAACCAATGATGATCGGACCAATCAGCCGAAAGCCATACATAAAGCGCACGCCAATCACAAACAGGCTGGGACGGCGTTTAATCAGGCGGTTCGCTTTGACCACTTTATCCTGATGCTTTTTAAAGCGGCGCAGGATCCGCGTGCCCCAGCGTCGGCCGACCCAATAGAGCAGTTGATCGCCGACAATACCGCCGCACATCGCGGCCAGTAAGACTCCCACGTAATGCAGCAGTCCCTCATGCGCAGCGACGCCGCCCAGTAACGTAAATGTTTCCCCCTCGGCAATACAGCCAATAAAAAGTGCCAGATAACCGTACTGCGTAATTAATGCGTTGATATCCAGATGCAAAATGACTCTCCCTGTTCGGTGATGGTTCCACAAGTCTATACGCGAATTGGCTTCGCTTCCGCCTGCGCAGCATCTCTGTTTATTTATGCTGTTTTTTTGTCCGGTCACCACGAAATTTTTACTGCCGCTTATACTTGAAGAGACGCTGCCCCTAAAGACGCATGCAGCACCGGGCGGCCCATCGCATCAGAGGAGTGACTGTATGAACCATGTCTGGGGACTTCTGGCGCATCCGAATCAGGAAATGCGTCATATCAAGCAAGAGAATGAGAGCGTCTCGCACCATTACACCCACCATGTTCTGCTGATGGCGGCGATCCCGGTGATCTGCGCCTTTATCGGTACAACTCAGCTGGGCTGGAATCTGGGCGAGGGGCAATATGTGCAACTTAACCTGGCGACCGGGATCGGGTTGGGTATTCTGTTCTATCTGATTATTCTGGGTGGCGTCGCAGTGATGGGACGCGTGATTCACTGGATGGCACGTGATTATCCGCAGCGTCCCGGCGTACAGCGGTGTACGGTGTTTGCAGGTTATGTGGCCACGCCGCTGTTTCTCAGCGGGCTGGTGGCGCTCTATCCGCTGGTCTGGCTCTGCGTGCTGGCAGGCGCGCTGGCGCTACTCTACACCGGCTATCTGCTCTATATTGGCATTCCACTGTTTCTGAATATTGACCGCGAAGAGAGCCTGCGTTTTTCCGGTTCTACGCTTGCCATCGGCGTACTGGTATTTGAAGTGTTACTGGCATTGACCGTGGTGCTGTGGGGATATGGACCGCATCTGTTTTGATCGACCACTGCCGCCGTTCTGGCGGCAGTTCTCTTTTTACGCCCGGAAACACTCTCACCAGGAAATTTCTTAACCTTACGGGTATGATACCGCTGCCAGCCCGCGCTCCGATGTCACTGAAGCGGGCGGCCTGTGTCGGTCTGACACAGTACACCTTCATAACCGGGTTTTTTCTACGATGCCTGCAAAAATTCGTTCCACCCTGCTTTCGCTGGCGCTGCTCGTTTCAGGGCAGATTGTTTCACTTCCGGCGCAGGCGACGACAACGCTGTCGCAACTTGCGCCTATTGCTCAGCCGCAGATTGCCTCTGGCAGTGCGATGATTGTCGATCTCACGACCAATAAAGTGCTCTTTTCCAGCCACCCGGATCGGGTCAGGCCCATTGCGTCCATCACTAAGCTGATGACCGCGATGGTGGTGCTGGATGCGCATCAGCCGATGAATGAGATGATCACCGTCGATGTCAGCCAGACGCCGGAAATGCGTGGCGTCTTCTCGCGCGTGAAGCTCAACAGCCAGATCAGCCGTCGTAATATGATGCTGCTGGCGCTGATGTCCTCAGAAAACCGTGCTGCTGCCAGTCTGGCTCACGCCTATCCGGGCGGTTACAACGCCTTTATCCGGGCGATGAACGCCAAAGCGCGCTCACTCGGTATGAAACAGACCCGCTATGTCGAGCCAACCGGTCTGTCGACGCAAAACGTCTCCAGCGCGCAGGATCTGATTAAGCTGCTCAAAGCGACGCGGGAATATCCGATGCTTGGTGCGCTCAGCACCACGAAAGAAGAGACAGCCGTTTTTGCCCATCCGAGCTATGCGCTGCCGTTCCGCAACACCAACCATCTGGTTTATAAAAATGACTGGCACATTCAGCTGACCAAAACCGGTTACACCGACGAGGCAGGCCACTGCCTGGTGATGCGCACCATGATTAACAATCGTCCGGTGGCGCTGGTGGTGCTGGATGCGTTTGGCAAATATACCCACTTCGCCGACGCCAACCGTCTGCGCAGCTGGATTGAGACCGGCAAAGCGGCTCCGGTGCCTGCCGCCGCGCTGGCTTATAAGAAACAGAAGTCGGGTCAGGTCGCCAGCAATGGTGCCAGCAGTGCCGACGTCGAGTAGAAATTAGCCGGTGTCGCATGCTGTGCGCACGGGCGTTGCCTGCAGGCTGAGCAGGACTACGGGAAGACAAGGTAAGAGGCTTAAAACCCTCTTTATGCCTCTTACCGCCCGGAATCAGCCCGAAAAATGCCCGTTATTCCTATATTGCCCTCCCTTGCAAAGCCCTACACTACGCGCGACTGGCGAGGGAAGATCGCCTGATTTAAGCTGCCGGAATCTTACTCATATGTTTATACGATCATTTTATGCATTGTTTATGCTGGCGCTGGTGGCGTTTGCCCCGACGCTGACACTGGCCGCGGATAATACGGCCACGCCTGCTCAGGAACAGGATGCGCCACCGAAGCTGAATGCTGCGGTGGAACTGCCAAAAATGCAGAAGATCCTCGATAAAATCAAAAGCCAGGTCTCCGTCGATGCCGGCGAAAACAAGCTGACGCAGCTGAATGAAATGGCGCTGGAACTCTCTGGCAATGCCGATACGCTCGGGCAGGCGCTGGTACCCGATCGCCAGCAGGTCGATGCACAGCTGGGTGTGCTTGGCCCGGCCCCGAAAGCCGACAGTGGGGTGAAAGAAACCCCGGAAGTGACGCGCAAGCGTAACGCGCTGGAGAGCCAGAAAGGTAAACTCGACGACCAGATCAAACAGGCCGAAGGGATTAAAAATGGTGCGCTGATGCTCTCCTCGCAGATTGTTAACCTGCGTCGTGATCAGCTGAAAAGCCAGCTGGCCCTGAACTCCGGCAGTATCCTTGGGGCACGCTTCTGGTCACCGCTGCTCAATAGCCAGGATCTGGATGGTGAGAAGATTGGTGAGTTCCTGCAGGAGTTGCAGGACACCGCAGCACTCTCATGGGAGCCGGGCTGGCGTGTGGGCAGTGTCTTCTGGCTGCTGGCGGCGCTGCTGGTGATGACGGTGGGTCGTCGTTACAGTGAGGAGTTTCTGGCCTGGGTCAGTATTAATAAACTGCCGGAAGGAAAACTGCGCCGCAGTTTCCTGGCGGCAGCGATAGCGCTGACCACGCTGGCGGCCGTTGTCCTCACCTTTAACTTTATCTCCCTGGCCTTTACCCGCCGTGATGAGGTTTCTGAAAACGTTCAGGACTTTGTTGACCGTCTGGTGCAGCTCAGCGTTTTTTGTGGCCTGATTGCCGGACTGGGACGTGCGTTCCTTTCTACCCGCAGACCCAGCTGGCGCTTACCGGCGATCTCCAATGAAGTGGCGATGGCACTTAAGCCGTTCCCGCCGATTACTGCGGTGCTGGTGTTTATCTTCCAGACGGTCGAGGCGTTCAACTACAGCGTCGGCACCAGCCTGAATACCACTATTTTTGCCAATGGACTGACTGCGCTGCTGATTGGCTGTACCGCGCTGGCCATCAGCATGCGCACCAACCGCGTGCGTCGTCGCATGACCCAGGCGGGTACGCCACCGGAAGCTCGCTCGACGCTGGTCGGATTGATCCAGATGGGCCTGACGCTGACCGCGATTGCCATCCTTGTGTCGCTGCTGATCGGCTACGTTACGCTGGCGCGCTTCCTGAGTTATGAGGTGATCTGGTGCGGCCTGCTGTTTGGTTCGTTCTACTTCCTCAGTCATCTGCTCAAAGATGGTTGTGAGAGTCTTTTCTCAACCAGTAACGCAACCGGTCGCCGCATTCAGAGTTCGCTTAACATCAATGAGCGTCACCTGCAGCAAACCGCCACGCTGCTGACGGCCATCGGTAAAACCTTCCTGGTGCTGGTTGTGGCTCTGGCGCTGCTCAACGGCACCTTTGCCTCCTCAACGCCGATTGAGCTGCTGCAAAAAGTCATTGAGTTCTGGGGCGGTAAAGGCCTTGAGTCCCTGAACATTGTGCCGGCGCACATGGTGAATGCGATCATCTGCCTGATTGTCGGTATCTATGTGCTGCGCTCGGTGCGCCGCTGGCTCGACACCGATTTCCTGCCAAAAACCACCATGGATGTGGGGATGCGGGTGTCGCTGGTGACGTTGTTCAGCAACATCGGTTATGTGCTGATCATCCTGCTGACCCTGTCGATTATGGGTCTGCAGTGGAACAAACTGGCCTGGATCGTCAGTGCGTTGTCGGTCGGTATCGGTTTTGGCTTACAGGAGATAGTGAAGAACTTTATCTCCGGTCTGATTCTGTTGACCGAGCGGCCAGTTAAAGTCGGCGATCTGGTGAGCATCAGCGGCATCGAAGGGGATATTCGCCGGATTAATGTGCGTGCTACGGAGATTCAGCTGGGCGACAAATCGACAGTGATTGTGCCGAACTCGCAGTTTATCTCGCAGAACGTGCGCAACGCGACCATGGGTAATGCGCAGGGTGTGGTCACCATTACGCTGACCTTCCCGCTGGATATCGATCCGGTGAAAGTTCGCGATATTCTGCTGGAGGTCTACAACGAAAACGAACGCATTCTGGAAACGCCGGAGCCGTCGGTGTCGTTTAAAGATCTGACTCAGCAGGGAATTATACTGAGCGTCACCGGTAACGTGGCAGGTCAGCGGCAGATCGCTGGTGCAAAAAGCGACCTGCTGTTCGATATTCTGACGCGTCTGCGTAAAGAGGGCATCCTGCTCTCCACACCGCAAACCATGATTATTGAGCGCCGTCAGCAGATGGCTGGTGTGGAGCCGGTAGCAGAAGAGAAGCTGGTTTAAGTGTGAAAGGGCCGACTTCTGTCGGCCTTTTTATTTTCAAAACACTGGCTTCTCAGCCTGTTCTCTCACTCCCACTTACTACAACGTTTCCACGCGGCTGGTGTGCTGCCCGTCGCGGCTCACCGAGCGGATTGCCACGGCACCGCTGGCCTCCGGAGGTCTGTTGGCGTCGTAGCGCTGCCAGTTCGCGCCCTTGTCCAGACTGTACTCCAGCGTTACGCCAGGCAAGGCCACGTTCATCGACAGGATGCCATCAACGATTTTTGCTCCCGGCACCGGCAGGCGATAATCAATACCCGCCTTATCCAGTTTCGCCAGTTCCCGTTGTCCCAGCAGGTTGGCAAATCGCTGCCAGTCATTCAGTTGTGACTGTTGATCAACCAGATGCGTCTTGCCGCCTGCATACTCCTGACCGGCCTGGTAATCCCGCTCCCAGCTGGCGCGGTGCCAGCTTCGTTCCGCGACCGCAAACAGGCGCGGATAGATCATGTGCTCCATCTGGGCGTCAGTGCGGACGGTTTCGCTCCATAGCTGGGCTGAAATGCCATGAGCACCACTCCACGGCTTCTCAGATTTGGCGCTGAAAAAGTTGCCATCGCGATCCACCGAGGTCTCCGCATTCTGCGGCAGGTTGTCAGGTGCGAAGCCGAAAATTTTTCGCTCGTCGTTGAAGCGTGTGCCCCAGTAATAACCGCGTTCCAGCGGGTTCACTTCATACGGGAAGTCCAGATAGAGATAGTCGGGACTGGAGATCACCACGTCGTAACCTTTCTGTGACCAGTCACTGGCACTGTCAAAACCGCCCCAATAGAGGGTGTCCCAGAAGTTGACCGCAACGCGCGGGGTGGCGAAGGCTCCGGCATGTGTGGCATGTTTCAGGCCATCCTGCCACGCCTGCATTTTGCCAATGCCGTGCCGGTTAACAATCTCACTGACGGACAGGGCGAAATAGCTCGGCAGGTGCGCCAGATCCTGCACTTTGCCGCTCTTCACCAGCGCCTGACAGACCTGCGATTTTGCCCACGGCAGATCTTCTTTACGCCAGTCGCGCAGACCGGTACCCGGTTCAGGACTGTTTTTATCAGAGTAGCCTGCACCCAGCCGGATGTTCTTCGCTTCGTCACCGCCAAAATGCCAGATGCTGAGCGGCTGTCCCGCTTCCTTGTGCATCGCCTGAATCTCACCGATCACTTTGTCCACAAAACGCTGTGAACCCTCAATGCAGGGATTGAGATAGCTGGTGCGGTCATAGAGTTGTACGGAGGTGGTATTGGAATCGTCGGTGGGATCAATCAGGCGAAAGGCGCTGGCCTGTTCAGGCTCTCCCTCCTTCATCAGCCGTTGATAGCGCGCTTCCATGGCGATCACCGCCGCACGGGCATGGGCGGGCATATCGATTTCCGGGATCACCTGGATGTGGCGGGCCTGCGCATATTGCACAATCTCAATGTAATCGGCACGACTAAAATAGCCGCTGCCGTTGTTATCGCTGAACGGACCGGAACCGAGCTGCGGCAGCAGGCAGCGCTGTTCGGTCAGGTCATGGCAGCGTTTAGCCCCCACGTCAGTCAGTTCCGGCAAGCCGGGAATCTCTATCCGCCAGCCCTCATCGTCACTGAGGTGGAAGTGGAAGCGGTTCATCTTCCAGGCTGCCATCTGATCAAGCAGTCGCATCACCGCCTGCTTACTGTGAAAGTTACGGGCAACGTCAAGAAACGCACCGCGATAGTTAAAGCGCGGCGCATCATGGGCTTCCAGCGAGGCAATACGCGGCGCGCCTTCACCGGGCACCAGCGAGAAAATCGACATCAGACCGTAGAACGCACCGGCAGCATCGTAGCCCACCACCGTGGCGCGGCGGGGCGTGATATCGAGATCGTATGCGCCCGATTTAGCCTGTTTGCCGCTGAAACGACCCGGTTTGATTTGTGCAGTGATAGCAAATCCTTCAGGCGCTTCTTTCAGACCGAGCAGGCCCAGGCGCTTTTTTACTGCGTCACCCGTTTCACGTGTCAGCCCGGTCAGCGACAGCCTGACGCCCCGGCTGAGATCGGCATCGTGCGGGCGGAGTTTCACCTCAAGGGGCGTGGGGGTAATCTGACCCCGCAGCGCAGCGGCGGGCAGGGTGGCAATATCGCTGTTTTTATCGAACCGGCTGGCAGGCTGCATCAGGACATTGTGGTCATCGGCACTGCGACGCCAGTGATCACCCAGCGGCAACACAAACTGAGTGAGATCCTCATGATCGGTGCTGGCAATAATTTTGGGGGCTGCCTGTCCGGCCGTAACATACCAGCGCGGCATCACATCGGTAATAAACAGCTGCCAGTATTCGTTAACGATCGGGATTTGCACCGATTCGCCAGCGCCAATCCCGGTGAACTTCTCTGTCGGCTCCAGCCGGGTTAAATCGCCAACCAGGTGCGTCATTTTAAACTGGTCGTTTTCGACCCGCAGCGTCTGGTGGACATTGCTCATGTAGATTGCCCAGTGCTTGTCGGTCAGGGCAGGGCCGTTGTTGGTCAGGGTAATGGTGGCCCGATTGCAGGCAGCATAGTCGGCACCCAGCGCGGCGCAGTCGATTCCATTCAGGGCGGCCTGATTATCGTTCACCTGATAAGTAACGCCGAACTGGCTGATTTGATTCACCACCTGCTGCTCTGACGAGCTGGCGTGGCCTGTGGCTGCTACGCCCAGCAGAGTGAGCGCGATAAGGCTTAACTTAAACATATTGATTCATCCTTGCTGCTGAAGAAATATCCGGAAGTCTGCAGGGCGTCAGAACAGCGTAAACGGCACGATAACCATAAATTTGATGTCCTTCTCGTCCTGAAAAATGTTGCCGTAGCCGCCGCTATAACTGGGCAGATCGCTGTGATTGTCGTAGCGGGTGTAGTGCAATTTGAACAGGGTATCTTTGGCGCGGCCCTGCTGGATTTGATAGATCAGATCAAGGTTCCAGGCAGACTCTTTCAGTCGCTGGCGCTGGTCAACGGTGGGCAGGTTGGCGGGTCTGGCATCCCAGCCCCAGACGTACGATGCACCTACTTTCCATCCCGCCAGCTGCCACGGCGTCATGTCGAGCATCGCACCGGCAAAGACCGCTTTTTCGCCATTGGCGTTCCAGTCGGAACGGGCATCCCACCAGATATCCAGTCGTCCATTGGAGCTGGCGTAGCCGGGCGTCATGCGCTGCAGGAAGAAGCCCTGGTTGCCTTCTGCTTTGACCCAGCTGCCTTCAAGGCGCAGATCCACCGGGCCGACGTTATAGCCGACCGTAATCGCCTGAAGCCAGGCCAGACCCTCATAGACATCACGGGGATTAGCGGCACCGCCCTGCACTTTGTCGTGTGCGCCGTAAAACTGATAGCTGGTGGAGAGTGCATTGCCGTAAGGCGTGGCCGACCAGGACGCTTTGGCAAAATACTGGTCCATATAATCTGCCGCCTGGCCAAATGCACCTTCCAGCACCAGTTTATTTTTGAAGTCATATTTCATGCCGAATGAATGCAGATAGCTGATATGCGTTTTGCCATCGGCCTGCCGAAAATCATATAAATCACGATACCAGGGGGCCTTATATTTATCGCTCCACATCCAGGAGAGTGATAATGCGCCCGCATCCTGAAAATCATACAGCGCACCGACTTCGGCACCGCGATAGGTGCCGGGTAAAAAACTCCAGTGCGGCGCCATGATTGTCTGGCCGGTGGGCTGAATATATCCGGCGCGTAACCAGTAATCGTTATATTTAAATTTCAGCGCGGCTTTATAAACCGACGCACCGCCGCTGTCGCCATTCCATTTTTCATCCCAGCGGGTGCGTGCCTTACTGAAGCCAATTTCATTAGGGGCGGCGGGGCCGCTGCTGGAGAGTTCGGCTGCGCCAAATACGGCGAGATCCAGACCCATCCACTCTCCGGCATACCCCGACTGAAAGTCGAGATTACTGTTGAGCGAGGTATGATGTAAATTAGCCCGATACTGCCCCTGATATTCACTGGCGGGATCGGTGTCTCTGCGATCCCGCTGACGTTGCCAGTAAAATACATTCCCTTTTAGCGATGCGTCCTCAATAAATCCACTGGCATAAACCGGCGCTGCACTCATTGCTGATAACAAAATGGTTAAAGTGGCTGTTTCTATTAACGCTAACGCGTAATTAATGTTTCGCATCACTCATCCTCCCTGAATGAAATCCAATTTAATAAAAATATTATTATTGTGGCGACAATCTATTTTTCGCGACGCGAATTATCAATTAGCAGGATGAGGATTTGTGAGACGTTGCGCAGAACCCAATGAGAGAAAATAAAGAAGGTGCAATCTGGGAAGGAGAATTAATTTTTTGATGAAGTTGTTAGTAATAAAATGGGCCGCAACGAGGAGTGAGTGTGTCAACCAGAACGGTGACGGTCAGCCTGCTCAGACAGGCTGGCTGACCGGTAACGCCATTAAACCTGTTTCACCGCCCAGCCTTTTTGTTTGCTGGTTTTGCCAATACCGGGATTAAAGCTGTTAGTGGGATCGAGCTGGCGATAGAACGCCGCCAGTTGCGGTTTCGCCTGATAGAGATGACCGACGTTATGCTCAGCGGGATATTCTGCGCCACGCGCCTGAAGGATCTCCAGCATCTGCGTTTTCAGCGCATGCACATCGACGCCTTTTTTGACGATGTAATCCTGATGGAAGACATGACAGAAGAAGTGACCATAGTAGAGGCGATGGCTCAGCGAGGCACGGATTTCATCGGGCAGGGTTTCGAACCAGTCCGCATCGTTACGACGCAGGGCGATATCCAGCGCCAGAATATCCTCGACCTCATCCGCATGCACCGCGTGATAGCGCACGGCCGCACCTGCTGCCGCGAAGCGATGCAGAAAGGCGTGGGCACCTTCTTTGCCTTCACACTCGAAGAACTCGCCGCCGCCTTCGCGGAAATAATCGCGCAGATAATTACGCGCTTCCGCCACCCCATCGCCTGACATTTTCAGCATCAGATGATGTTCATATTTGTCACGATACTGCTTCATGCGTTCAGGCAGATGTGCCGGGAACAGTTTACTCAGGCGCTGCAACAGGCGATCGCTGAAGTGCGGTTTAACGAAGGAGAGTTTGCTCAGCCAGGCATCAACCCGTCCCTTGATCGTGAAAAACAGCGGCATCTTATCGGTGCCCAGCTTGTCGATCATCAGGAAGGTATCTTTGCCGTAGACTTCCGCAATGTCATAGATGTCGCGGTGCATATATTCACCCGCCACCGGCAGATGAGTGAAATGCGCCAGCATGTGACGGCGGATATCGTTGAGCACATCGGGTTCGTTGGTGCCGATGTAAAACACCTGCTGCTGTGGTTCGCTGGGGAAGGTATCGAGTCGCACTGCGAAGACCGCCAGTTTCCCGGCACAGCCGGACGCCTCAAACAGGCGACGCGCATCAGCGTTGTAACGCGCTGGCGTATCCGCATCGACTTCACGGACCCGGTCAGCATATTCATGATCGGAGGCGTGACGGCCATCGTGCTGCACATCTCTGGACTGCCAGCGATCGTCATCCAGCCGCCCCAGAATCTCTTCAGGCGACGTCCCCAGATCGATGCCGAGATGGTTCACCAGCTTCAGTCTTCCCTGCGCATCAATCTGGGCAAACAGGGCCATTTCGCTGTAGGCCGGACCGCGCTTGATCAGCGATCCGCCGGAGTTATTGCAGATGCCGCCCAGTACTGAGGCACCAATACAGGAGGAGCCAATCACCGAGTGAGGCTCTCGTCCCAGCGGCTTCAGTGCTTTTTCCAGCTGATAGAGTGTGCTGCCGGGGAACGCCAGTACCTGATGGCCTTCATCGATCAACTGAAGCTTATCAAGTCGCAGCGTACTGACGATCACCAGCGGACGATCGTAATCATCGCCATGCGGCGTTGAACCTTCAGTCAGGCCGGTATTCGCCGCCTGCATCAGGATGATAACATCCGCATTCACCAGCGCCTGCAAAACCCGCCACAACTCCAGCAGCGTGCCGGGAAACGCCACGGCCAGCGCCTCACCTTCGCCAGAGCGAAAACCTTTGCGATAGCGGGCGGTCTGTTCAGGTTCAGTCAGCAGATGGGAGGGGCCGACCAGACGGCGCAGGTCAGAAAGCAGGGCAGAGGTTTGTATCATGAGCAATTCCCTTGTCTTATCATTTCGTCCTAACTGTAGCACGTCCACTGACCTCAACGCAGTGTGAGCCTGGCCGCTACCTGCTATTCTCATCTTGTGGCACACTGCCGCCTGTTAATTCGATATTGCGCAGTTACTTAAGAGAACCCAACCTGATGAAATGGATTTACTCTGTTAGTCTCGCTGTCTCCCTGGCGATGCAACCCGCATTGGCTGAGACAATGCAAGGTAACCACCCGATGACCGAACAGGCGCGGGATGCCTTCGTTAACCAACTGCTTAAAAAAATGACGCTGGACGAGAAAATCGGCCAGCTGCGTTTAATCAGCGTCGGACCTGATAATCCGAAAGAAGTGATTCGCGACATGATTCAGAAGAGTCAGGTTGGCGCGATCTTTAATACCGTGACCCGTCAGGATATCCGCGCGATGCAGGATCAGGCGATGCAGCTTAGCCGCCTGAAGATCCCGCTGTTTTTCGCCTACGACGTTATTCATGGTCAGCGCACCATTTTCCCGATTCCTTTAGCCCTGGCATCGAGCTGGGATCTGGATGCGGTGAAAGAGGTGGGGCGCGTTTCTGCCTATGAAGCGGCCGACGATGGTCTGAATATGACCTGGGCACCGATGGTGGATGTCAGCCGTGAACCGCGCTGGGGCCGTGGCTCAGAAGGTTTTGGTGAGGATACGTATCTCACCAGCGAAATGGGTCGCAGCATGGTGCAGTCGATGCAGGGCAAAAGCGCCGCCGATCGCTACAGCGTGATGACCAGCGTGAAGCACTTCGCACTCTATGGCGCAGTGGAAGGGGGACGCGATTACAACACCGTGGACATGAGTCCGCAGCGCATGTTCCAGGACTATCTGCCGCCTTATAAAGCCTCACTGGATGCGGGAAGCGGCGGCGTGATGGTCGCGCTGAACTCGATCAATGGCGTGCCCGCCACGGCGGACAGCTGGCTGCTGAAAGATCTGCTGCGCGATAAGTGGAAATTCAAAGGCATCACCATCAGCGATCACGGTGCTATTAAAGAGCTGATCAAACATGGCGTCGCCAGCGATCCGCAGGAAGCGGTGCGCATCGCCCTGAAGTCGGGCGTCGATATGAGCATGAGTGACGAATATTACAGCAAGTATCTGCCGGCGCTGGTGAAAAGCGGCGACGTCACCATGGCTGAAATTGATGATGCGGCGCGCCATGTGCTTAACGTCAAATATGATATGGGGCTGTTTAACGATCCCTACAGCCATTTAGGTCCGAAAGAAGACGACCCGCAGGACACCAATGCGGAAAGCCGCCTGCACCGGGCTGAAGCGCGCGACGTCGCGCGTAAAAGTATCGTATTGCTGAAAAACCGCCTGGAAACGCTGCCGCTGAAAAAATCCGGCACCCTTGCCCTGATCGGTCCGCTGGCAGACAGTCAGCGTGACATTATGGGCAGCTGGTCCGCGGCGGGTGTAGCGAAGCAATCCGTTTCGCTGCTGCAGGGCATGCGCAATGCTACCGAAGGCAAAGCGACGCTGCTCTATGAGAAGGGGGCTAACGTTACCGACAACAAAGGGATTCAGGACTTCCTGAACCTCTATGAGCAGGCGGTTTCCGTGGATACGCGTTCAGCCCAGCAGATGATTGATGACGCGGTCGCCAAAGCGAAGCAGGCCGATGTGGTGGTTGCCGCCGTGGGCGAAGCGCAGGGTATGGCGCATGAAGCCTCCAGCCGCAGCGACCTTGTGATCCCGCCAAGCCAGCAGAAGCTGCTAGCGGCACTGAAAGCCACCGGTAAGCCGCTGGTAATCGTGTTGATGAATGGACGCCCGCTGTCGGTGGTGAATGAAGATCGCATGGCTGATGCGATGCTGGAGACCTGGTTCAGCGGCACCGAAGGCGGCAACGCCATCGCCGATGTGCTGTTCGGCGACTACAACCCCTCGGGCAAACTGCCGGTTTCCTTCCCGCGTTCAGTGGGTCAGATTCCGATCTACTACAACCATCTGCCAACCGGTCGTCCTTACAACTTTGCTAAGCCGAACAAGTACACCTCGCACTACTACGATGCGGCTAACGGCCCGCTCTATCCGTTTGGTTACGGCCTGAGCTACACCACTTTCACCGTGTCGCCGGTCAAAATGTCGTCGCCAACCATGCCGCGTGACGGCAGCATCGAAGCCAGCGTCACGGTAACCAATAGCGGTAAGCGCGATGGTGCGACGGTGGTGCAGATGTACCTCAACGATCCGGTCGCTTCCATCAGCCGTCCGGTACAGGAACTGCGTGGCTTCAAGCGCATCATGCTGAAAGCGGGCGAGTCGCAAACCGTGTCCTTTAAGATCGACGTCGATGCGCTGAAATTCTGGAACCAGCAGATGCAGCACGTTGCGGAGCCAGGCAAATTCAACGTGATGATTGGACTCGATTCCGTGCGTACTCAGGATGCGCAGTTCAACTATTTATAACCGTCAGCCTTTCCCCTGACGTCAGGGGAAGGTGATGCGGCGCGTCGTAGCGTCCTGCTATTGCGCGCCGCATCATATCCACTATCAGAGCCGCCATGATTAATCTGCGTGACCGCATTCAGCAACAGGTCTTCCGCCTTAATGGCCTGTCGATGAATGAATTTGACCTTTCTCAACCGCCTGGCGATCCCGGCCTGTTTGGCCCGGACAGCGTGATCTGGCGCGTCCACGGTGACTTCACCTCTATGATGTGCGGCGGGATCAGCGCGCTGCTGTTGCAGATGCTGCATCCGGCGGCGCTGGCGGGCGTCTGGGATCACTCTAATTTCCGCGAAGATATGATGGGTCGCCTGCGGCGCACCAGTCAGTTTATCGCCGTGACCACCTACGGGAATTCGCAGGATGCACAGACGCTGATCGACCGCGTAAAACGCATTCACCTGAAAGTCAGCGGCGTCGACAGCGAAGGTAAACCCTATGCCGCCAGCGATCCGCATCTGCTGACCTGGGTGCATGTGGCGGAGACCAGCCGTTTTCTGGCGGCTCATCTGCGCTACAAAAATCCACACCTCACCCGCGCCGAGCAGGATCAGTACTATCAGGAAGCGGCGCAGATTGCCGAAGCGCTGGGCGCGGAGAGGGTGCCTAAAAGCGTCATCGATGTTGCGGATTACCTGCAACAGATGCGTGCAGAGCTGCGCTTTGATCATCGCACGGCCGAAGTGACGCGCTTGCTGATGAATGCCCCTGCGCCGAGCTGGCAGGCGAAACCGGTGATGAAAATCATGCTGAAGTCGGGATTCGGTCTGATGCCCGCGTGGGCGCAGGCGATGTCCGGTACGGAGATTGGCCGCTTTCAGCAGGCAATCATTGACCAGAAGATTAATGCGATAGCGGTGGGGTTGAGATGGTCGATTCAGCGCGGAGCATGGTATCGGGCAATGGTCAGAATGGGGAGGGATGTGGGGTGAGATGTTAACGGGTAAAAGGGTTGGTGGTTGGAGATCATAAAGAGATGACGCAACGGGAGTGATTGATACCGGGGCCTGGGCAGGTGCTTTGTTCAGACGTTAACTTATTTGGGGGTTAGTCAAAATAGGCCGATTTGGGCAGATACTAACGTCCGTTTTGTGCCAGAAGCGGACATTGTATCTTTGAATACTGCGATAAATTTTCATATGCATTAAAAAGACAGTTATCAGAGTGGCCTGTTAACTGTTCTTATGCAGATTACGATAGCCTCCTGGCGTTCTTCCGGTATGACGTTTGAAGGCCAGAGCAAAAGAGGGAACAGATTTATATCCGGCTAATCTGGCTATCTCAGTAATACTTAAGTGATGCTTCCTGAGTTCAGCGCATGCCAGTTCCATTCGCCATGACGTCAGATAATTCCCGGGCGTTGAACCGGTAAGCTGATGAAACCTACTGGCGAACGCACTGCGGGACATAGCCGATTTTGCAGACAGACTTGCCAGCGTCCAGTCTGCAGATGGAGAAGAATGTATTAGTGTCAGTGCGGGTCCTATTTTCCTGTCGCCGAGCGCATTCAGCCAGGATGTCCCTTTCTGATTATTCTCTAAGTATTCCCTCAGCATCTGCACCAGAACAAGTATTGCCATACTACTGGCCACAATGTCGTGTCCGGGACGAAGCGTTGATGTCTCATGCGAAAGCAAAGTGATAAGGGCGGTAAGTGCAGGAGAAGAACTTACCTCTCGTCGTGAAACCAGCACCGGAGGCAGATGTTTTAAAAGCAGTGGGCTGGAAGCCTCCTCAAATACGAATCTCCCCCCAATCCCCTCACTGGTAAGTTCTCCCTGACCGTAGCGGACTACGCCATCCGCCTCACGGTGAGCAGAGAATATCTGCCGTCCGTCACTCACCATCAATGCCGGATTTGAGCCACAGCAGTAAGCCTCACCCGAAGTCAGAAGATAGAAGTCTCCTTTTTCAAGCAGCAGAGGCTGCATTCCGTCCATCCAGAGCCAGAAGTTGCCCTTGAGCACAGAGCCGAACTTAATGTGTTTATAAGAGGGAAACCGCATTGCCCAGGGGCCACGTGCTTCCATACGGGCCGTAAGAACGGCCTCTGCCTTCAGAAGTGAAAGAATATCAGACAGCGGATCCATAACTTCCTGGACGAATGAATAACAAAAAAGGGATTTCTATATTAAAAGAAAGCGTTCATCTGCGTCATTATTCTTTGAAGCTCACTGGAGAAAACAAAATGAAATACGCAGAACTGGGTAAAACAGGGGTTTATGTTTCACGCATTTGTCTGGGGACGATGACATTTGGCGGGGCGGATAATGCCGCCGGTAATGCCATCGGCCGTCTGACGGGCAAAGAGGCGGAAATTATCGTTGGTGAGGCACTGGACGCTGGCATCAATTTTATTGATACCGCGGATATCTACGGTATGGGGGGCTCTGAAAACGTACTGGGCGAAGTTCTGACACAGCGACGCAGTCAGGTTTTTCTTGCAACAAAAGCGCACAGCAGAATGAATGCGGGCCCAAACGATGCAGGGCAGTCGCGCTATCACCTTATGCAGGCGCTGGAAGCCAGCCTTAAGAGGCTTAAGACCGATCACATTGACCTTTATCAGGTTCACAATTTTGATACCGTAACACCGATCGAAGAGGTTCTACGAACACTGGACGACATGGTGCGTCAGGGCAAGGTTCGCTATATAGGCTGTTCGAATTATGCCGGCTGGCAGCTTGCCAAAGCTTTGTGTATTTCAGGTGAACATAAGCTTGAGAAATTTGCCAGCGTACAGTCTTTTTATTCACTGGCCTGCCGCGACATTGAACATGAACTCCTTCCGGCAATTAAGGATAGCCAAACAGGTCTGTTATGCTGGAGCCCTCTTGCAGGAGGCCTGCTTTCAGGCAAATTTGACCGCAGTGGTAATAATGAGGCCTCTGCAAGACGCGCAAAAATCGAGTTTCCACCCGTTGATAAAAGCCTGGCATGGGACATCGTGGATGTTCTTAAAGCAATTTCTGAAAAACATCGGGTTACTCCTGCCAGCATCGCAATAGCCTGGCTGCTGTCTTCTGAACAGGTGACCAGCGTCATAGCGGGTGTGCGCAATGTGCATCAGCTCAGAGATAACCTTAGAGCACTGTCTGTTAATCTGAGCGAGGAGGAAAAAGAAATGCTGGACGAGGTCAGCCATCCGGGTACGCGTTATCCGGGATGGATTCAGTCATATAACGCCGCGAGTCGCTATCCGGCAGGCTTTCCTGATACCGGGCCTAACTGGATATTAGGTGAATCACCTGTTTAACGCAGGCCCAAAGCTTTAAAAAGTAACTACGTGTTTGAATAACTTTGCTGAGTCCGGGTTCCTGACGGGCTCTGCTGACTCAGGCAGTGAACCTTATGGTTAGCATCTATTGTTGTTAACAGCCTGAATTTAACTTACTCATGCTGTGAATTCCTTACGCCGGCTGAAAACTTCTGCACAGAGTAAATTTTTTATCCTATCAAAGTATTGTTAAATCCAGTCTAATATGAAGGCTGATTGACGCGATAAGGCTGAATATCAATGTCGTTCATATACATTGATTTGTTGCATGACAACAGGATCTTTCTTTAAATCGCGTAAACAATCCAGAGCAAGCAATGGCTTAAAATCATTGCTATCATTTTTGTGGTAAATAATTCAGCTCATTTTTTAATAATATAACTCTGTTAAAAAATCACTGACCTGTTGTTCAGTTTTAGAATTAGCTGATTTATTCATAAAGAATGCGATGTCTCGAAGTGTTGCTTTTGAAAAGGTTTTATAAGTTCCAGTTAATTTTTATGCGAGTAAGGTTTATGTGTTTCTTAAAGCAGAGTTTTGTTTGAGTGTCACTTTTATTTTTGAGTGAAATTTATTTGTCTTTTATGTGATAAGGATATAAATTGAAGTTAAGATTGTAACACTGGCAGTGTTACAGATTACTTACTATAGTTTGATAGTGACGAAACCTGTTAAAGTAAATACCATAAAATATGAAAAAATTAACTCTTACTGAGTTTGCAAAGAAAATAGGTGTAGGTGTTGCAACAGTTGATCGGGTGCTTAATGATCGGGGTGGAGTATCGCCGGCCATGGAGAATTTAATACTCCAGGCAGCCCGTGATACGGGACTTAAGCGTATTCTGCCGGAAAAGCATAGACCCTCCTGGCAGCTTGAGGTCCTGTTGAGCAGTAATAAATCTTTTTTTTTCGAACAGCTTGCTAAAGATTTTTCCATGCTGGCTGATAACTTAGGCTATCGCAGAATAACACTTCATAAAACTTTATTCTCTGAAGCTTCTCCGGAAAAAATGGCAAAACACATTGAAGCCAGCAGTAAAAAAATGGACGCTTTGATTATATTTGCACATGAGAGCCCACTTATTTATGAAATGCTGACCCTGTGTAAATCTCGCGGTGTCCCGGTAATAACCCTTGTAGCAGATTTACCAGGATCTGATAGATTGTGCCACGTAGGAATTGATCAATATAGCGCAGGCCGTACATCAGGCATTGTACTTGGTGGTATGCTACCATCACATGGGGACGTAGTGATCATTAGCGGCCGTACGCAATACGCAGTCCATCGTCAGCGTGTCGATGGCTTTCTTTCAGTAATGCAGAAGTTTTATCCTAAAATAAATGTGCGCGAACCTATTTACAGTCAGGATGAACGGGAGCTTATCAGCCTTTTATTAAATCGAACCCTTTCATCTGATAAAAATATTGTCGGAATTTATAATACAGGCATGGGTAACACTCAGGTTAGCGAGATTTTGAATGATTATAATCTTAGAGGTAAAGTGGTTTACGTCACTCATGAACTTTACAATACAACACGGCAATTACTCGAAAAACGAGTGCTGACTTTGACCATAGATCAAAATACGTTGAGGCATGCTCAGCTGGCAATAACACTGGCGCTACATCATCTTGAAACAGGTGAGCAGCCGGATGAATATAAATCAGGAAAGGTTGATTTTATGCTGTACACTCCTGAAAATTATAGGTGATATAAAAAGGGTTACGATTGATTCAGAATAATGGCCCCGTTATTAGTATTCTTAATCTTCCACTGGTTGGTAAAACCCCTATAACTCCGAATGTCGGACCGCAACGAGTTGTCGCAGATAGAATATGTTGTAGTTTTCTCAGCTGCTATCGATATTACACAGAGTAGATTCAATATAAGCGGCAAGCCAACACCAGGCCAAGGATTCAGGAGTTTTCAGCTACTGCACGTTTTCGGCCCCCTGCGGGGCTTTTTTTTGCCTGATACAGGTGATTCATCCTGCAGATACCCGGGGATCCGTCCGGAACGCGGCCCGATATATCTGCCGCATACGCTTACTATCTTGCCGATGCCTTTTATCATTAAGCTCAACCGGCGGCAGCTCCGCCCGGCCACGATGGAAGCAAAAGCCACTGAATACCTCTTTGAACCGCCTACACGGCGTTTTTTTTATTCTTCTCTCGGCGTGTTACGGGATCGGCAGCACATTCCGTGCAGCGCACGGTTTGTGCTGTTCGCTGAACGCCGGATTTTCCGGGATGCATAACCTTTTCTCCCCGGCTGCTTCCG
Source organism: Candidatus Pantoea varia (assembly GCF_900115075.1). Classification (GTDB taxonomy): domain Bacteria; phylum Pseudomonadota; class Gammaproteobacteria; order Enterobacterales; family Enterobacteriaceae; genus Pantoea; species Pantoea varia. The sequence continues at coordinate 1,906,380 of NZ_FOVG01000001.1, read as the reverse complement.
CAGCTGACCCGCTCAGATGGCGGTTTTTTTGCCTGTCGCCTGCATGTGCAACAGGTATGTTATGTCTATTTTGGAAAACTACTCTGTCATCATACATTTGACGTCCGCTTTTCGCTCATAGCGGCCTTTAAGACCAGCAACGGCCACACTTCCAAAGCGCAGCACTTCACCAAAAACCTTCACCACCCCTCCAACCCCCCACACTTTGAGACTATTACCCTTGTCTCAGATCGCCGCAGCCAGGATCCTGCTCTATTCTCGGGGAAAATGGATTCCTCCAGGCTTTGTCGAGGCACTATGACGTACAAATCCCTGATTGCTGAAGTCCACAATCAGCAGCGCACCCTGACCGCCATTGTCGAACAGGACGCGCGCACTGCCTATTTTTACATCTGGCCAACCGACCTGTTCCGTAGCCAGTATGCGGTGCGCGGCTGCTGGCTACGAAACCTGCTGCCTGCACCGGCGCAGGAAGATCGTGAAGCGATGGAGCAGGGCATAGCGCCGCTGCTCAGCGCCGAATACTGCCGTAATCTGGAGGCGGAGCCTGCGCTGGATCCGGCCGGTCTGCAGATTCTGTGGGAGCCGAGTGATGATGGGGCGGCGCTGTGGTACTACGGTCAGCTGCTGGCCGTAATACCCGGCTGGAGCCTCTATCAGGAGAAGCAGGTGAGCTTCTCTGCGGGCTGCATCAAAAAGAACCGGCTGACGGCCCCGCTGGGGTCGGCATCGACCAATGACTACTATGCCCGTGCGGAGCATCAGCGTCAGTTCTGGCGTGAATGGCACGACGGCAGCGAGTGGGACCGGGTCCAGCAGGATCTGATGGGCTGCTATCAGGCGCGCTTTGGCGAGTCGGTGAAATATTACGCTATTGATCAGGGCAGCTGGCCGCCGATGGCGATCTCACAGCACTGGCATCAGGGCGTCTGGGTTTTCCTGACGCTCGGCATGAGTATCCGGCCCATGCCGCAGGTCGATTATCTGTTTGATGAGCTGGCACCGCAGTATCGCCGTATCGAACTGGGCATGGCGGTTGACGGTGAAATCATGACGGAAGGCAACGCGGTGCAGATGGCCAGTGCGCTGGCGGAGTTCGTACATCTGCCGTGGGCACGCCTGACCTGGCTGGGCGAAGGCCATACGCTGGCGTCGGAAGTGGCTCCGGTCGGCTTTGAAAGCTTCCTGCTCGCCAATGAGCTGGCAACCGAACAGGCGCAGTTCAAACTGCCAAAACGCGACGGCGATCGCCCGACGTTGCTCTGGACCACGCCGATCACCGAAGCGGAGCGGCAGTTCGCGCAGATGGATGAACATGGCGGCCAGAAGTTACGGGAATTGTTAACAGCAGAGGGAAACGATCACGTTTTCCGTCCGCGCCAGCAGGTGGTCAATACACCCGAATAGGCCAGCAATGACGCGCCTGTTCACTCGTTCTCCGGCGTTTGTCGGGGCGTGATAGTCCCGAAGTGAAATTAAATTTTCACATAAATCATACATTTCTCAAATATGTGATCCCGCCCATCTCAAGTTCCCGTTTGCCGTGCCGTTAAACCGGATCAGGCAATCGCGCCGCACCAGGTTCAGGGGAACAAAGATGTTTAAAACAACACAATCCCGCTTCACCGCAACAATGATCGCGTTCTTTGTTGCGCTTTTACTCGTTACAGTTTGGGTGATTAATCAGTTTGTGGCGCCACAGCTCGTCGACAGCGAAAGCCGTCTGGTTCGCTATCAGGTCGATTCGCTGGCTTCCGGTATCGTTGAACAGATGAACCGCGTTCAGGCTCAGCAGCGCGCCATTACCGAAGCCGCATCCGTCATGGACAGCGCCACTATCGACACCCTGTTACCGACGCTGGTTAACCAGTATCAGGACAGCAATGTGTTTGGTGGCGGTATCTGGCCACTGCCTAACCGTCGTGACCCGGCCAAAGAGAAGGACAGCAGCTTCTTTGCCCGTAATGCCAGCAATGAACTGCAGGTGAACACCTACTGGAACTCCGACGCGGCTGACAAATACTGGGAGCAACCCTGGTACAAAGATGGCATGGCCGCTCCGAAAGGCCAGTGTGCCTGGGCAAAAGCCTATCAGGATGCCGCCAGCCCGCAGCCCCGCACCAACTGTGCTATGGCCATCTACAAAAACGGCACGGCCTGGGGTGTCGCCACCATCGACGTGACGCTGGGGTTCTTTAACCAGCTGGCGAAGCAGATGGGTGAAACCATTCAGGGCAACGTGCTGATCGTCGAAGCCGACGGTAAAGTCGTGGGCAATGGCGCGCTGGTGAATGCCGCACCGAAGCTGGAGAACCTGGCTGACGTGCAGATGCCGATGGCAGCACCACTGAAAACGCTGCTCAGCGGCGTTGGCAGTCAGCCGCTGGAAACTACCTACGACAGCAACGAAGGCGAGCAGACGCTGTTCCTGCAGGCCATTCCCGGCAGCCCGTGGTATCTCGCCAGCAGCCTGCCAACCAGCCTGCTGAAAGCGCAGTCACACAACATGCTGACCCGCCTGGGTCTGGTGCAGATCCCACTGGCGGTGATCCTGCTGCTGGTGTCGCTGGGCTTTGTCCGAGCCATGATGAAACGCCTTAACGTGCTGAACAGCAACATTGAAGCACTCTCGACCGGTGGCGCCGATCTGACTCAGCGTCTGCCGGCCAGCAACAGCCCGGAGTTCAACGCCGTAGCGCAGAGCTTTAACCAGTTCATCAGCTACTTGCAGGGCCTGCTCCAGCAGGTGGGTGACAGCGCGCTGGCGATCACCGCCGCATCGCGGGAGATTGCCAGCGGCAACGCCAATCTTTCTTCGCGTACTGAAGATCAGGCCAGCTCGATTGTCGAAACGGCTGCGTCGATGGAACAGCTGACCGGCACCGTCCGCCAGAACGCCGACAACGCGACGCACGCTAACCAGCTGGCGGGCGATGCCTCACTGGTAGCCGCACGTGGCACTGAAGTGGTCCGTCAGGTGGTCACTACGATGGGCGAGATTCATCACTCATCCCGTAAAGTGGTTGATATCATCAGCGTAATCGACAGCATCGCATTCCAGACCAATATCCTGGCGCTGAACGCCGCAGTAGAAGCGGCACGTGCCGGTGAACAGGGTCGTGGTTTTGCGGTGGTGGCATCGGAAGTGCGCAACCTGGCACAGCGTTCAGCCAACTCGGCGCGTGAGATTAAAAAGTTAATCGAAGAGTCAGTGGCGAACATCGATACCGGCAGTGCGCTGGTTGAGCAGGCGGGTCAGACCATGGATGAGCTGATGAAGGGCGTGAGCAGTGTGACCACACTGATGAGTGAAATCATGTCAGCCAGCCGCGAACAGAGTCTGGGTATCGAACAGGTTAACGTGGCGATTACCCAGCTTGATGGCACCACGCAGCAGAACGCCGTGCTGGTAGAGCAGGTTTCTGCTGCCGCACAGGCGATGGAATCGCAGAGCACCCAGCTTGAGCAGGTGGTTCAGAGCTTCCGACTGTAATTCCTCTCCGGGCCAGCGTTGCTGGCCCGATTTCCTCTCTGCGTCATCTGCTTATCTTTCCCTGACCGATAGCAAAAAATCCGCCCTGAGCCGCCCAAACTGCTCATTCTGTGCCAGAATAGTTGGGAATAATCTCAAGGAAACGCCATGTCTGCTATTGAAGTTATCCTCGTTGACCACCTCGATCGTCCCACCGGCAAAATGGAAAAGCTGGAAGTGCATGAAAAAGGATTACTGCACCGCGCGGTGACGGTCTACGTCTTCAATTCCCGGCAGGAGCTGTTACTGCAGCGGCGAGCCAGCGATAAATATCACTGTGGTGGCTTGTGGAGTAATACCTGCTGTGGTCATCCTTATCCCCATGAGTCCACCCGCGACGCCGCCGAGCGCCGTCTGCGTGAAGAGATGGGGATGGTCGTAACGCTGACGCCGGTATTTGAACTGAGCTACAACCTGAAGCTGAGCAATGGCCTGACTGAGCATGAATATGGTCACGTCTTCTTTGCCGTCTGCGACAGTCTGCCGCAGCTGAATCCGCAGGAAGCGGATGCTTTTGATTATCGCCCGATGGCGCTGATTGAAGAGCAGATGCAGCAGCAGCCACAGCAGTTCACGCCGTGGTTTTTGCACACTTTCCCGCGCATCCCGGACTATCTGGAGCAGTTTCCTTTCCCGGCAGTTACGGCATAAAAAAACCGCACTCAGGTGCGGTTTGCTCCCTTAGCCTGCACTCTATCCACGCCCTGACCGCTGATTATCGCGGCTGCTCAAAATCCTCTGCATCCACATCATAACCCGACGGTTCCCAGCGGATCGCCAGCAGCGCCAGCAGGCCGGCCAGCGGGGCCAGGAAGATAACCCAGAACACGCCGGTGCCCAGCGCCGCGACCAGCACCGGGAACAGGAACAGCGAAACGGTCGAACTACCGCGCATCAGCGTCTGGTTAAAGCCGACCCCCACGCCGCGCAGCGAAGTCGGGTAACTCAGCGACGCAAAAGTCATGGTGTGTGAGCCCGGTCCGAATCCCTGACCAAACAGGAACAGCGCCAGCATGCCGATCGCCAGCGCGGCTTCCTGGCCGCCTTCCGGGCGACCAATCAGCGCCAGCCCGAGCAGCGCCACACACTGACAGCCATAACCCGCCACCGACATCTTCCACGCACCCAGACGCGGCACCAGTCGCACCGCCAGAATCCCGCCAACAAAGGCGAACAGCAGATTCAGCGCCAGCGACACCAGAATGGTGGTGAGCATCGACTGAGCAAAGAAGCTGGAGATAATCACCGGCAGACCAAATGCCACCGCGTTATAGGCAAACGACGAGGCGATAGAGGTAATGGTTGCCAGCAGCGTACGGCGGCGATAGACGCCCTGCAGCAGCGCACCATAGTTTCGCCAGCTCGCCTTGCGCACCGGCGTGGCAGCGGTCAGCCCGGCGTCGGGAGCCACCTGGGCATTGATATTCCACGCACTGCGCAAAATCGCCGCGGCCCCTTTCAGGTCGCCCTGATTGGCTGCCCACACCGGTGATTCACTCATGTAACGGCTGCGGATAGCGATGATGACAATCGCAGGAACGGCGCCAAAACCGAGGATCAGCCGCCATAGCCAGTCGGTGTGACTTTCGGGCAACACCGCATAGAGCAGCAGCACCAGCAGATAGGAGATGCTGATCGCCGCGTACCAGGTCGGACACCACATCGCCACGCTGGCCGCTTTATTCCCCTTGCCGCGCAGCTTTGAAAACTCCGCCAGAAATGCCATCGCCACCGGCAGATCGATCCCGACGCCCAGCCCCATCACGAAGCGCGCGCCAGCCAGCACATATTCATTGGGTGCAAATGCACAGGCGATAGCCGCCACCACGAAAAAGAACATATCGGCCATGAAGACCCGATAACGGCCAATTTTGTCGGTGAGATAGCCGCCAATCAGTGCGCCAATAATCGCCCCGAAGGTAATTGCCGAGGCGACCATGCCGGTGCCGGTCGGGGTGAGACTAAACTCACGCGTGATGTCTTTGATGCCAAAGGCCAGCGCACCCAGGTCGTAGGCGTCGAGAAACACGCCTCCCAGCGCAATCGCCACCACGATGCGGGCATTGTTACGGGCGCTGTCGCCGCTGTTCACTAATCGGGAGACGTCAGCTGCGCTGCGAATCCACTGTGTTTCGCCACCGGGCGAACTCCCTGCTGTTGCCACATGGGCGGAAGAGATCAGGTCGGACATGATGTTATGCGTCTTTTATTATAAAAAAAGATTTTCGAGAGTAGCCGTTTAGACGCCCAGACGTAAATTCATTTCAGTTATATGAGATGAATTTATAATCTCAAATCGTTATCAATTTGCGATAAAGTCAGCTGCATCACCGCCGCGCCAGGCTACGCTTTTAAGGCAGATTATTTCCGCTGCCCATCCTGCCAGTCTCCCTCTCAGCGGCAGGATCGCAGCCTGAACGACGCCACGCGAAGACATCACGCACTAACGAAACGCAAAAACATCACGCGATAACGCGATAAGGAAAAGGCCATGGTCACAATTCGGGGTTGGATGGGAGTCAGCGCGTTGCTGCTCAGCATGGGGATGGCACAGGCGGCCGATCCAGTGCGGGTCGGCTCAAAAATTGATACCGAAGGATCGCTGCTGGGCAACGTGATCCTTCAGGTGCTGGAAAAGCATGGGGTAAAAACCGTTAATAAAATCCAGCTCGGTACGACCCAGGTGGTGCGAGGTGCCATTACGGCGGGCGAACTCGACATCTACCCGGAATACACCGGCAACGGCGCATTCTTCTTCAACGATGAAAAAGACAGTGCATGGAAGAATGCCGCCGCAGGCTACGAAAAGGTGAAAAAGCTCGATGCGGAGAAAAATCATCTGGTATGGCTGACGCCTGCTCCGGCCAACAACACCTGGACCATCGCCGTGCGTAAAGATCTGGCTGAGAAGGAACAGCTTACCTCGCTGGCCGATCTCAGCGCCTTTCTGAAAAAAGGCGGCACCTTCAAGCTGGCGGCGTCAGCCGAATTTATTGAACGCAGTGATGCTTTACCGGCCTTTGAAAAAGCGTATGGCTTTGACCTCAAGCAGGATCAGCTGCTGTCGCTGGCGGGCGGCGATACCGCGGTCACTATCAGCGCGGCAGCTCAGCAGACCTCCGGCGTGAACGCGGCGATGGCTTACGGCACGGATGGTCCGGTGGCGGCATTGGGTCTGCAGACGCTCAGCGATCCCAAAGGGGTTCAGCCCATTTATGCGCCGACGCCGGTGATCCGCGAATCGGTACTGAAAGCCTATCCACAAATTGCAGACTGGCTGAAGCCAGTGTTCAGCGCACTTGATGAAAAGACGCTGCAACAGCTCAACGCAAAAATCGCGGTCGACGGTCAGGATGCCAGCAGCGTAGCGACCGAGTGGCTGCAGCAGAAAAAGCTGCTGTAACCGATGCAGATATCGCGGGAAGCGATACGCCGTCCGGCTCAGCAGCCGGTGGCATTGCTGCTGCTGACGTTGCTGAGTCTGGCGCTGGTGGCGTTGCCATTTCTTAACTTCGCTCCGAACCGGCTGGTGGCGGGCGAAGCGCTGATGGGCTGGCAGATAAGCCACTTCGGGCTGTTACTGCTGCCGCTGGCGGCGTTATGGCTGCTGCTGTGGCGTCTGCCTGGACGCAGCACGCTGATTATGGCGCTGCTGGCGGCTGAACTGCTGCTGGCCGCGATTATCTGGCTCAGCGGTCATCAGGCCACGTTGCTCAGCCAGCAGGGCAGTCGTCTGGCGCGTACCAGCTTTGCCAGCGGTCTGTGGTGCAGCGGTGCGCTGATCCTGCTGCTGATCACCGATCAGGTGCGGCAACTGACATCCCATCGGCTGGGCCAGCTGCTGCTCAATCTGCAGGTCTGGCTACTGCCGCTGTTACTGCTGTTCAGCGGCCAGCTCAGCGATCTCTCCCTGCTGAAAGAGTATGCCAACCGCCACGCGGTGTTTGATGCCGCGCTGAGCCGTCATCTGACTTTGCTGGCGGGCACCGTGCTGCCTGCGCTGATTATTGCGCTGCCGCTGGGCGTCACGCTGTTCCGGCGCCCTGGCTGGCAGGGCGGGGTCTTCGGTGTGCTGAATGTGATTCAGACGGTGCCGTCGGTGGCGCTGTTTGGACTGCTGATTGCGCCGCTGGCCGGTCTGGCTCTGCAGTTTCCGTGGCTCGGCGACTGGGGGATTAGTGGCATTGGTATGGCGCCAGCGCTGATCGCCCTGGTGCTTTACGCCCTGTTGCCGCTGGTGCGCAGCGTGGTGGTGGGGCTGCAACAGGTGCCGCAGGAGGTGCGCGAAAGCGCGCGCGGCACGGGCATGAGCGGCTGGCAGCAGTTTATTGCGGTAGATGTGCCGCTGGCGCTGCCGGTCTGGCTCACGGGTCTGCGCGTGGTCGTGGTGCAGACGCTGGGCATGGCGGTGGTCGCGGCGCTGATTGGCGCGGGCGGCTTTGGCGCGATTATTTTCCAGGGACTGTTGAGCAGTGCGCTGGATTTGGTATTGCTGGGGGTGATCCCGGTGATTGCACTGGCCGTCGTCATTGATGCGCTGTTCCGCCTGCTGATCTCACTGCTGGAGAGAAAAGATGATTGAATTTGATGGCGTTTCCCGCGCTTTTAACGGCAAAGCCGCAGTGAAAGATCTGTCCCTGCAGGTGGCAAAAGGGGAGTTCTGCGTGCTGCTCGGCACCTCCGGTTCCGGCAAATCGACCACCCTGAAGATGATCAATCGACTGGTGGAGTTTGATAGTGGTGAGATTCGCTTTGCCGGTGAGTCGATCCGCCAGCTCGATGCCCGCACGTTGCGGCGGCGCATGGGCTATGCCATTCAGTCAATTGGCCTGTTCCCGCACTGGACGGTGCGGAAGAACATCGCCACGGTGCCGGTCCTGCTGGGCTGGCCCAGAGCACAGATCGATGAGCGCATCGCGGCGCTGCTGGCGCTGCTCAATCTCGACGAGCAACTGCTGAATCGCTATCCGCATCAGCTCTCTGGCGGGCAGCAGCAGCGGGTGGGTGTGGCGCGGGCGCTGGCGGCCGATCCGGAAGTGTTGCTGATGGATGAACCGTTCGGCGCGCTCGACCCGGTGACGCGCGGTGTGCTGCAGCAGGAGATGCTGCGCATTCATCGCCTGTCGGGCCGCACTATCGTGCTGGTGACCCATGATATCGACGAAGCGATGACGCTGGCGGACCGCATCGTGCTGATGGATAACGGTGAGATTGTTCAGCAGGGCAGACCGGTAGCGCTGCTGACCCAGCCAAAAAACGATTTTGTGCGCGACTTCTTTGGCCGCAGTGAAATGGGCGTGCGGCTGCTGTCGCTGGAACAGGTGGGGAATGCGGTGCGGCGTGGCGAGTGGCTGGCGGGCGAACCGATCGCCGCTGCCCTGACGCTGCGTGACGCCCTGTCGCAGTTTATCGCCCGGCGCACCGATAAACTGCCGGTCATCGACAATCAGCAACAGCCGCTGGGCGTGCTCCACTTTGGCGACCTGCTGCAACTGCGCGAGGCGTCAACATGCGCAGGCTAAAGGATCCGCTGCTGTGGCTGGTGCTGTTCTACGGCGCGCTGCTGACTCTGATGCCTTACAGCGGGCCGCTGTTTCACCGCTGGTTTCCGGACCTGGCGCGGCCACTCTATCAGCAGGAAAGCTTCTGGCAGCTGACGCTGGCGCATCTGTTTCTGGTCGTCACCGCCAGCCTGCTGGCGATTGTGCTTGGTATCGGCAGTGGCGTGCTGGTGACGCGGCGGGCGGGCCGTGCGTTCCGGCCGCTGATGGAGACTATTGTGGCGGCGGGGCAAACTATCCCGCCGGTAGCGGTACTGGCGATTGCGGTGCCGGTGATGGGTTTTGGTGCGTGGCCTGCCGTGGTCGCGCTGCTGCTCTATGGGTTATTGCCGATATTACAGGGTACGCTGGCGGGCATTGATAGCGTACCGGCCAGCAGCCGGGAGATCGCCATTGGGGTCGGCATGAGCAGCTGGCAGCGGTTATGGCAGATTGAGCTGGCGCTGGCTGCGCCGGTAATTATCGCCGGGATACGCACCTCGGTGATTATCAACATTGGCACAGCGGCCATCGCCTCAACGGTTGGGGCAAAAAGTCTGGGATCGCCGGTGATTATCGGCTTAAGCGGCTTTAATACAGCCTATGTCATTCAGGGAGCACTGCTGGTGGCGCTGCTGGCGATAGTCAGCGATCGCCTGTTTGAGCGCCTTCAGCGCGGGTTTAGCGTGAGTGAACGATGAGAGAGTATCCGACCAGCATCAGACCGCTGGTGCCGCCGGCCGCCATAATAAAAAACAGCGTGGCGAAAAAGGCTTTTTTGACATTCATGGTTAAAACCTGAGCTCGTTGACAGTGAGGCGGGGATAATAGCGCGCGCAAGGCAGAAGGCAAAGTGCCCGGCGTGCGTTTTTGTTATCAGCCGGGTTCATGCAACCGCACGGCATAACCCTGTTGCTGCCAGTGTGACAGCTGTTCCTGCTGGCGACGGGTCAGTTTTTTACCGGTAAAGACAAACATATTCATGCCAGGAAAGAGTTCAGGACGCGGCAGATCCAGCGGTTCAGCCAGCACATCAATCCGCCAGCCATGCTGCGACAGACGCCAGCCTTCCAGCCAGATGCGGGTACGATCGTCGATACCCCAGCCAATAATCAGCGCATCTTTTCCTGATTTTTTACGGCTGCCGGTCAGGCAGAACGCGACATAGTCGATCAGCAAACCATCAAGCAGACTGCACATCGTGCGGGCGGTGTTCTGATCCAGACTCAGCTTCTGGCGCACCGGCATGAAAACGTGGTCAATCAGTGCATCAATCGGATGTTCGCGACCAATCGCGGCAATTTTGTTACGAAGCTTAGCGGGCCTGACGTGACGCAGTACGCTGATCAGCTCATCCTGCAGTGTGGTCCAGCCGTCATGAGCATCAACATCGCCACCTTCCAGCAATGCTTTAACTTTACCGACCGGCACGCCACTTTCTATCCAGCGCATGATCTCTTCGATGCGATGAACATCTTCTTCGTCAAACTGGCGATGTCCGCCTTCGGTACGTTGCGGCTTCAGTAAGCCATAACGACGCTGCCAGGCGCGCAGGGTGACTGGGTTTATGCCACAGCGCTCGGCGACGTCACCGATACTGTATAAGGTCATAAATTCCTCTTTCGATTGGTCTGAGTGTAATTACCATAACGAAGCGAGCTAAGTTGTACAATAGATTTCTCAATGTACAACTTGACTGGTACGCCCTTTTTCGGCTATATCTCAATTAAGAGAATTATTCCCAAATGTGAGAAAACCATGTCGGAACTGAATACGGAGCAACGACTGGCGGTGAGGCTGGCAGAATTACGCCTGCAACGCGGCTGGTCGCTGGATGAACTTTCTGTCGCCACGGGCATCAGTCGCGCGTCATTATCGCGCATTGAGCGAAGCGAGACCAGCCCTACGGCTGCACTGCTTAACCGTCTGTGTGCCGCCTATGGATTAACGATGTCGCGTCTGCTCAGTGAAGTGGAGGAGGAGTCCAGTCTGCTGGTCAGAGAGGAGCAGCAGCCGGTGTGGCAGGACGAATCCAGCGGATTTATTCGCCGGAATATTTCACCGCCTGCTCTTCATTTCCGATGCGAACTGGTTGAGGGCAAATTACGGCCCGGTGCACGTATAGATTACGATGCACCACCCATTCAGGGTCTTGAGCAGCATATCTGGCTGCGTGAAGGCGGCCTCACCGTCACGATGGGGGCGCAGCAGTGGGCGCTGAAGCCCGGTGACTGCTTACGTTTTCATCTGGTCGGAAAATCGGCTTTTGAGGCGCACCTGACTGACGGCGCGCGCTATTTACTGGTGGTGGCGAAACCATGATTGAATACGCAACACTCAGCGCGACGCAGGCGCAGCAGCATTTGAGCGAACTGACCGATGTTTTGCAGGGCTGTGTGGCAGACGGGGCCAGCGTCGGCTTTATTGATGCCGGGGACGAGGCGGTGATGTCGCGATTCTGGCAGCAACGGATCGCCAGCCTGCCAGGCGGCGACAGCGAATTACTGGTCGCGCGTCAGCACGGTCACATTGTGGCGACGGTCATCATCAGTCTCAGCGCCATGCCTAATGGCCGCCATCGGGCGGAGATCGGTAAGCTGCTGGTGCATCCCAGGGCGCGCCGTCAGGGCATCGCCCGTGCGCTGATGCAGCGCGCCGAGCAGCGGGCGCGGGCGCAGGGTAAAACTCTGCTGGTGCTGGATACGCGCAGCGGTGATGTTGCCAGCGAGCTTTACCGTTCACTGGGCTGGCAGGTGGCGGGGTCGATTCCGTTTTATGCCGAATCCACTGAAGGTGTGCTGGATGCCACCACCTATATGTACAAAGTACTGGCGTAGAGAGCCGCCGCCGGGCACGCACTGAAATTTACGACGGCGCACGAAAAATTCGGCGCGAAAGCTGACGCCGCCGGGATACTGTGTAAAAATACAGGCCATATTTTCAGTGTGGTAAAGCAAATCATGGCCCTGACAGCCGCAGTAAAAAGCCAGATAGCGCAATGGTATAAAGCGCTTCAGGAGCAGGTGCCTGATTTCATCCCGCGTGCGCCGCAGCGCCAGATGATTGCCGAAGTGGCAAAATGTCTGGCGGGCGATGATTCGCGCCATCTGGCGGTTGAAGCGCCGACCGGCGTGGGCAAAACCCTCTCTTATCTGATTCCAGGCATCGCGGCCAGCCGCGCCCAGGAAAAGCAGCTGGTGATCAGCACCGCCAACGTGGCGCTGCAGGATCAAATCTTCACCAAAGATTTGCCGCTGCTGAAGAAAATTATCCCCGACCTCACCTTTACTGCTGCCTTTGGCCGCGGGCGCTATGTCTGTCCGCGCAATCTGGCGGCGATGGCGGCCGACGCCGATCAGCAGGGCGATCTGCTGCTCTATCTGGACGATGATGCGGTCAGCAGCACCAAAGAAGAACAGACGCAGTGCGGCCGCTTACAGAAATCGCTGGATCGCTACCAGTGGGATGGCCTGCGCGATCACAGCGAAGAGAACGTCAGCGATAGCCTGTGGCAGCGCCTCTCTACCGACAAAGCAAGCTGCCTCGGCTCGCACTGTCACTGGTATCGTGAATGTCCGTTCTTTGTGGCGCGACGCGAAATAGAACAGGTGGATGTGGTGGTGGCGAACCATGCGCTGGTGATGGCGGCGATGGAAAACGAGTCGGTGCTGCCACCGGCCAAAAACCTGATGCTGGTGCTGGATGAAGGGCATCATCTGCCGGAAGTGGCCCGCGATGCGCTGGAGATGAGTGCCGACATCACGCCGGGCTGGAGCAGCCTGCAGCTCGACCTGTTTATCAAGCTGGTCGAGAGCATCATGACGCAGATGCGGCCAAAATCGCCGCCGCCGCTGGCGAATCCCGAGCGGCTGAAGGCGCACTGTGATGAGCTGCGCGAACTGCTGACCGTGACCGCGCAGGCGCTGAATCTGCTGCTGCCGCCGCATAACCAGCCGGGCGAATTTCGCTTTGTGCTGGGTGAACTGCCGCAGGAGCTGCTGGAACTCTGTGCCCGGCTGTTCAAACTCAGCGACGCCCTGCGCGGCCTGAGTGAAGGCCTGATTAATGCCCTTAGCGAGCAGACCGGCAAAGTTGATCTGGTGCGTCTGCATCGCAATCTGCTGCAGCTCAATCGCCAGTTTGGCTGGTTCGAATCGGTCAGCAAACTGTGGCGGCTGGCGGCAATGGAAAAAGCCTCAGGTGCGCCAGTGTCGAAATGGATCACCCGCGAGCTGCGCGAAGGTCAGGCGCATCTGCTGTTTCACTGCGCCGGGATCCGCGTCAGCGATCAGCTGGAGAAAATGCTGTGGCGCAAAATCCCGCATGTGGTGATCACCTCCGCCACGCTGCGATCGCTCAACAGCTTCAATCGCCTGCAGGAGATGTCGGGACTCAGCGAGAAAGCGGGCGACCGTTTTGTGGCGCTCGACTCGCCGTTTAACCACGTGGAGCAGGGCAAGCTGGTGATCCCGCAGATGCGCTTTGAGCCGCTGATGACGCACGAAGCGGAGCACATCGCCGAGATGGCCGGCTTCTTCCGGCAGCAGATGGCGGAGAAAAAGCACAAAGGCGTGCTGGTGCTGTTTGCCAGCAACCGGGCGATGCAGCAGTTTGTCGCCTGTCTGCCCGACCTGCGGCTCTCGATGCTGGTGCAGGGTGATCAGCCGCGCAGCCGCCTGGTGGACCTGCACCGTCAGCGCGTCACCAAAGGGGAAACCAGCGTGCTGATTGGCCTGCAGTCGTTTGCTGAAGGGCTGGATCTGAAGGGTGATCTGCTGAGTCAGGTGCATATTCATAAAATCGCTTTTCCCCCGGTAGACAGTCCGGTAATTTTGACCGAAGGCGAGTGGCTGAAAAGCCTGAAGCGCTATCCGTTTGAGGTGCAGAGTTTACCCAGTGCCTCATTTACCCTGATTCAACAGGTCGGACGCCTGATTCGCAGCCATCAATGTTATGGCGAAATCGTGATTTATGACCGCCGTCTGCTGAGCAAATCCTACGGCAGCCGGTTATTAGCCGCGTTGCCGATCTTCCCGATTGAACAGCCGGAAACGCCAGAGCCGGAAGCGATACCGGCTACCGTGGTGCCCAAAAACACGGTGCGTAAACGACGTCCCACGCGGCGCTGAGCCGCGCACTTAACCGGAAGCGAGTGATGGAACTGAATAAAATCATTAAAGAGATTGGTCGCGGTAAAAATCATGCCCGCGACATCGATTTTGATACGGCGGTGGCGCTCTATGGCGCGATGCTGGCGGGCGAGGTGCCTGACCTTGAGCTGGGCGGCATTCTGATTGCGCTGCGTATCAAAGGCGAAGGCGAAGAAGAGATGCGCGGCTTTTATCAGGCGATGCAGGCGCAGATGATGCCACTGCGTGCGCCAGAAAACCGGCCGATGCCGGTGGTGATCCCCAGCTACAACGGTGCGCGTCGCCAGGGTAATCTGACGCCGTTGCTGGCGTTACTGCTGGTGAAACTCGGCTTCCCGGTGCTGGTGCACGGTGTCAGCGACGACGCGACGCGCATCACCAGTGAAGCCGTATTTGCCGCGCTGGGCATTGCGCCTGTCACTACCGCTGAGGCGGCGCAGGCGAAACTCAATCAGGGCGAGCTGGCCTTTATCACTATCGATCACCTCTGTCCGCCAATGGCGAAACAGCTGTCGCTGCGCTGGCGAATGGGCGTGCGTAACAGCGCGCATACGCTGGCAAAACTGGCGACCCCGTTTGCAGAGCGTGCAGCGCTGCGGCTGTCGAGTGTGTCGCATCCGGAGTATGTACCGCGCGTGGCGAAATTCTTCAGCGATATCGATGCGCCAGCCATACTGCTCAATGGCACCGAAGGGGAAGTCTATGCGAATCCACAGCGCTGCCCGGCGATCAGCATGATTCAGGGCGCAGGCGCGGAAGCGGAAGTCTGGGTTGAGCGTCAGCCCGAAGTGGCGGTTGAACTGCCGGCCGATAAGACGGCAGAGGTGACCGCGCGCTGGATCGAAGAAGTGCTGAATCAGCAGCGCCCGGTGCCTGCGTCACTGCGGCTGCAGCTCGCCTGCTGCCTGCGCGCCAGCGGCCAGTGCGACTCGCTGGCGGCGGCAGAGCAGCAGATCCTCGCCGCCGGTTACTGACTCAGGCGGCTGGCAGCGCCTGTTCAACCAGGTTCTGCCAGAAAGTAATACCGATCGGCAGCAGCGCGTCGTTGAAGTCATAGCGGGCGTTGTGCAGCGGTGCGGATGGCGTCTCGCCGTCCGCGCCCAGCCAGAAGTAAGCGCCGGGACAGGCTTCCATCATGCAGGCAAAATCTTCTGATGCCATCGACGGATTGACCTGCCAGTGAACCTGGTCTGCTCCCAGCGTCGCCAGCGCCACGTCGCGCACCTGCTCAGCCGGGGCCGCATGGTTGGCGGTGACCGGATAGCCCGGCAGCCAGTCAATCTCACCGCTGACGCCAAACGGACGCGGCAGGGTCGCCACAAACTCATCAATCAGCCCACGCACTTTTTCGCGCACGCTGGTCTGCAGGCAGCGCACCGTGCCGCGCAGCACGATCTGTTCCGGGATAACGTTGATTGCTTCGCCCCCGTGGATCTGCGTCACGCTGACCACCGCTGAAGCCAGCGGGGAGAGGCGACGTGACGGAATGGTCTGCAGCGCCAGAATCAGCTCGGCGGCCACCACCATCGGGTCGGCACCGCTTTCCGGCATTGCCGCGTGGCAGCTTTTGCCGTGCAGCGTAATTTCAAACGAATCCAGCGACGCCATCATCGCGCCTGGGTTAACCGCCAGCGAGCCCAGCGGCAGCCCCGGCCAGTTGTGCATGGCGTAAATCGCATCCATCGGAAAGCGCTGGAACAGTCCCTCTTCCACCATTTTGCGCGCACCGCCCAGATTCTCTTCGGCAGGCTGAAAGATAAAATGCACCGTGCCGCTGAACTGGCGCGTGGCGGCCAGCTGTCGGGCGGCGGCCAGCAGAATGGCGCTGTGACCATCGTGTCCGCAGGCATGCATCACGCCAGGCGTCGCCGATCGCCACTCGGCGTCGCCTTTCTCCGTAATCGGCAGCGCATCCATATCCGCACGCAGGCCGATAACCGGGCCGGGACCGTTTTCCAGCGTGCCAATGACCCCGGTGCCCGCCAGATCACGAAACACCTGCAATCCCGCCCGCGCTAACTCTTCCGCGATAAACTGGCTGGTTTGCTGTTCCTGATAACCTAATTCGGGTTGGCGATGAAAATCACGGCGCCAGCGCAGGGCATCTTCAAGCAGGGCAGGGGAAAGGGTCATGCAGAGTCGCGCTCCATACAGAATGAGAAGATTTCACTTTAGTGATCGGGTGGCGCGGCGTCTATCGCCGTCAGGACTAAATAGAGCTATAGGCTAAATCAAAATGGAATAAGTAATAAGGAAGTGATGTTTGTATCAGGGCTGAGAAGGGAAAACGGGGCAAGCCGCAGCTTGCCCCGTTCAGTGCTTTACTTCTGCATCGGCAGGTTCAGGCCGTGCTCTGCCGCGCAACTCTGCGCCAGCTCATAACCCGCATCGGCGTGACGCATCACCCCGGTGGCCGGGTCGTTCCATAATACCCGGCTCAGACGCGCATCGGCCTCTTTGGTGCCGTCACAGACTATCACCACGCCCGAGTGCTGCGAGAAGCCCATGCCAACACCGCCACCATGATGCAGGCTGACCCAGGTCGCGCCGCCTGCCGTATTCAGCAGCGCGTTAAGCAGCGGCCAGTCAGAGACGGCATCCGAGCCATCTTTCATCGCTTCGGTCTCACGGTTTGGTGAGGCTACTGAACCGCAGTCGAGATGGTCGCGGCCAATTACCACCGGCGCTTTCAACTCGCCGTTGCGCACCATTTCGTTGAATGCCAGACCGGCAAGATGCCGTTCACCCAGTCCCAGCCAGCAGATACGTGCCGGCAGGCCCTGGAAGGCGATGCGCTCCTGCGCCATATCAAGCCAGCGATGCAGCGTTTTGTGGTGCGGGAACAGCTCTTTAAGTTTGGCGTCGGTCTTGTAGATATCTTCCGGGTCACCAGACAGTGCCACCCAGCGGAACGGGCCTTTGCCTTCGCAGAACAGCGGACGGATATAGGCCGGTACAAAGCCAGGGAAGTCGAAGGCGTTGCTGACACCCTCATCCAGCGCCACCTGGCGGATGTTGTTGCCGTAATCCACGGTCGGGATGCCCATATGACAGAAATCGAGCATCGCCTGGACGTGAACCGCCATAGAGGCACGCGCTGCTTTCTCAACCGCTTTCGGCTGCGAAACGCGCGCCTGCTGCCAGCGCGCCAGATCCCAGCCAATCGGCAGATAACCATTTATTGGGTCGTGTGCCGACGTCTGATCGGTCACGATGTCCGGCTTCGGCCCGCCCGCCTGGGCGCGTTTCACCAGCTCCGGCAGGATCTCAGCGGCATTGCCCAGCAGCCCGACCGAAATCGCTTTTTTCGCGGCGGTTGCTTCGCTGATGATTGCCAGCGCTTCGTCCAGTGTCGTGGCTTTGTAGTCTACGTAGCGGGTACGCAGACGGAAATCGATGCGCGACTCCTGGCACTCAATCGCCAGCACACAGGCCCCGGCCAGCACACCCGCCAGCGGTTGCGCGCCGCCCATGCCGCCCAACCCGGCGGTGAGGATCCAGCGTCCGCTGAGGTCGTTGTTGTAGTGCTGACGTCCTGCTTCAACGAAGGTTTCGTAGGTGCCCTGCACGATGCCCTGCGCGCCGATGTAGATCCAGGAACCGGCGGTCATCTGGCCGTACATCATCAGACCCGCTTTATCCAGCTCATGGAAGTGATCCCAGGTCGCCCAGTGCGGCACCAGGTTGGAGTTTGCCAGCAGGACGCGCGGTGCATCCGCGTGGGTGCGGAAGATGCCGACCGGCTTGCCGCTCTGGATCAGCAGCGTTTCGTCCGGCTGCAGCGCCCGCAGTGAACGCAGGATCTGCTCGAAGCACGCCCAGTTACGCGCCGCTTTACCGATGCCGCCATAAACCACCAGATCCTCCGGTCGCTCGGCCACATCGGGATCGAGGTTGTTCTGAATCATGCGGTAAGCCGCTTCAATCAGCCAGTTGGCACAGTGCAGCGTGGTGCCATGCGGCGCACGAATTTCACGTGCCACAGCCTGAGAAAGAGTTTCGCTCATGAAAGATTCCTTAATTCAATAAGTTGGGCGCATGCTCGGCAGCAGCGCAGTCAATGCCTGAGGCCAGTCAGTGCGACTTGCCCACTGACGCATTGCCTCGATATCGGGTGCCAGCAGGCGATCCTCCTCAAGGAAGGCGACCTGCTCACGAATGGTGTCGATAGCCTGCTCAATCAGCGCGGAGCTTTTCAGCGGCCGGTTGAATTCAATGCCCTGTGCGGCGGCCATCGCCTCAATGCCAACCACGGCGGCGCTGTTGAAGCACATGCTGCCGAGACGGCGGGCGGCGTAGGTCGCCATCGAAACGTGATCTTCCTGGTTAGCAGAGGTCGGCAGACTGTCTACGCTGCCCGGATGAGCCAGCGATTTGTTCTCAGAGGCCAGCGCGGCGGCGGTGACCTGAGCAATCATAAAACCGGAGTTCACGCCGCCGTCGCGCACCAGGAAGGGCGGCAGACCGGACAAACCGCTATCCAGAAGCAGCGCCATTCGCCGCTCAGAGATGGCCCCGACTTCGGCAATTGCCAGCGCCAGAATGTCAGCGGCAAAGGCCACCGGCTCAGCGTGGAAGTTGCCGCCGGAGATCACATCACCGCTGTCGCTGAACACCAGCGGGTTGTCCGAGGCTGCGTTTGCTTCGATTTCCAGAATCCGCGCCGCGTGGCTGAAGTTATCCAGGCAGGCCCCCATCACCTGCGGTACGCAGCGGATGGAGTAAGGATCCTGAACGCGGCCGCAATGCGTATGCGACTGCAGAATTTCACTGCCCTCAATCAGGGTGGTGACGGCGGCGGCAACCGCAATCTGACCCTGCTGGCCACGCGCTTTGTGGATACGGGCGTCGAACGGTTTCAGCGAGCCTTTGATCGCTTCCAGCGACAGCGCACCGGCCATCAGACCGGCGGCAAACAGGTTCTCACCTTCAAACAGGCCGCGCAGCGCCAGCGCCGTCGAAACCTGAGTGCCGTTGAGCAGCGCCAGTCCCTCTTTCGGGCCGAGCACAAACGGCGACAGGCCGACGCTTGCCAGTCCTTCTGTTGCCGGGATTAATTCGCCGTTGAGCCGGACCTGTCCTTCGCCCAGCAGCATCAGCGACATGTGCGCCAGCGGCGCGAGATCGCCGGAAGCCCCGACCGATCCTTTTTCCGGGATGCAGGGCATCACGCCCGCGTTGAACAGCGCCAGCAGCGCCTCAACCAGTTCGATACGCACGCCAGAGTGACCGCGCGCCAGGCTGATGATTTTTGTCGCGACCACCAGGCGGGTGACATTGTCGGGCAGCAGATCGCCCAGCCCGACGCTGTGTGACAGCACCAGATTACGCTGCAGATCCGCCAGCCGGCTGGCCGGGATTTGCGTCTGCGCCAGCTTGCCAAAGCCGGTGTTAATGCCATACACCACGTTGCCGGAGGCGACAATCGCATCCACGGTCTGCTGGGCTGCCGCAATCGCCTGATGCGCACTCTCATCAAGGCTCAGCGTGACGTTACCCTGATAGATAGCGCGTAATGTGGCGAGGTCCACCTCGCCTGGCACCAGGCGCAATGCCTGAAACGAACCTGACATAGTCTACTCCTGTCTATACAAGTGTGCTGGCGTGGCTTAACTGCTTTCCTTGCCCTGAACCAGCGGAATAATTCGAGTGAAACATAAGCGTTAATTCTTGTCTATGCTTGTCTATACAATCAAGGATTAGAAGCAAGCGTCGTGCCAGATCGATCACAAAAATCGACTCTCCGCCCGCTGCGGGTTGCGTGCTAAAAGCGACGGAGAGGCTGCACCATCAGGATGCGCAGGTTGCACCAGGGGGGCACCGCGCGCGCTACTGGATGTATATACATTCACGCAGTGAGACAGTAAACTCAGGGGACTTTCAGCATAAGGAACAGCAAATGGTCGAGCATACGGCACTGGCACAACTGGCGGCGGCAATGAGCGATGAACCCGCCCCGATTTATCAGCGGGTGAAGCAGGCCATCGTCAGCCAGATCCGTGAAGGGTTGTGGAAAGCGAATCAGCGTGTGCCATCAGAAAGTGAACTGGTGAATGAACTGGGCGTCAGCCGCATGACCATTAACCGGGCGCTGCGCGAACTCACCAGCGAAGGCTTCCTGGTGCGGATGCAGGGTGTCGGAACCTTCGTGGCGGAGATGAAAGGCTACACCGCCATGCTGGAGGTGCATAATATCGCCGATGAGATCGCCCAGCGCGGTCATCAGCACAGCAGCAAAATTCTCGCCATTGGCCAGAACAAAGCCGATCCCGAGCAGGCTGCGGTGCTGGGACTCACCACCGGGCAGACGCTCTTCCATTCGCTGATTGTGCACTACGAAAATGATCTGCCGGTGCAGTTGGAGGACCGTCTGGTCAATCCGTTGGTGGCACCTGATTACCTGACCCAGGATTATGAGAAGATGACGCCGTACACTTATCTGATGCGGGTTGCGCCGCTGACGGCGGGCGAGCACATCGTTGAAGCGGTGCTGCCGGATGCACGTCAGCGTAAACATCTGTCACTGGATGAACATGAACCCTGCCTGCTGATTCGTCGTCAGACCTGGAGCGACACGAAAATCGTGACGTATGCGCGCCTGCTCTATCCCGGCTCACGTTACAAACTGCTGGGCCGCTTCAGAGGACACGGCTAAGTCGGGTAAACAGCAGCCTGGCATCGGTATCGCACGGGCTGAATTCTGTTTCTTCATCAACCCACCATGCGCCCTGATGCGTGTTCAGCCTTTCTCCGTCAGCCGTCTGCCACGCGCCAGCCAGAACCCAGGCGACGCCATGCAGTGCGCTGACGGGCGTGGTAACCACCTCCACCGTTGCCTGCCATTCACCGCGCCGCGTCATGATATTAAAATCTTCGCTGACGCTGCCCTGCAGTTGTGCCGTTAAAGCGAGTTCACCGGCAAACGCCCACGGCTTTTGTGGCGTCAGCCGATGCTGTACGTCAGGCGCGGTTAATAACACCGGATCGCCATGCAGCAGGGTGATTACCCGATCGATGTCCGGAAAGGCAGAGAAAGGGCCATCCTGCGCCAGGGTCGCGATACTGGCGCGCCAGCCGAAGCGATCTGCGCCGCGCGGGAAGCTGATGATTTCGCGGGTCTCGCCACCGCCGTTGCGCCAGCGGCTGACCGCCAGATCGGCGTACGTGAACCGGGCGATCATCGCAACGCCGCCATCGCCTGAGCAAAGCGCGTGGCACACGCCGCCTGCTGGGGATGCACGCCATCTTCCACCACGGCCTTACCTGCGACATACACGTCGCGAATCTGATCGCGCTGCCCGGCAAACAACCAGCGGTTCAGCACGGCGTGGGATGCAACGCTGCCGAGCCACGCCTCATCCCGCAGCACCAGCCAGTCAGCACGTTGTCCCACCGCCAGCGCGCCCTGCTGAATGCCGCACGCCTGCGCACCACCCGCTGCGGCCTGTTGCCACAGCAGGTCGCCCACCGACGGCTGGCCGGGCAGGGTGATCCGGTTGCGACGCTGGTCGCGCAGCCGCTGCGCATACTCCAGCCAGCGCAGCTCTTCCTGGGCGCTCAGCGAGACGTGACTGTCGGAGCCAATGCCCCAGCGTCCGCCCTGCGCGATATACTCCACTGCCGGAAAGATGCCGTCACCGAGGTTGGCTTCGGTGGTCGGACACAGACCCGCCACTGCGCCACTGCGGGCAAGACGTGACCGCTCACTCTCATCCAGATGGGTGGCGTGGATCAGGCACCAGCGCGCATCCACCGCAAAACGGTTCAGCAGCCAGGCCACCGGACGCTCGCCACTCCACGCCAGCGAGTCATTGACCTCTTTCTGCTGTTCAGCCACATGGATATGCACCGGTAGCGCCGGATCGCTGGCCGCCAGCACGTCGTGCATCTGGGTTTCACTCACCGCCCGCAGCGAATGGAAACAGAGGCCACGGTTCAGCAGTGGCCGCTGCTGCTGCCACGCATCCAGCCGGGCCTGCTGTTGCAGATAGCGATCGGTCTGCTGGATAAAACGTTTCTGACCGGCCGCTGCGGGCTGGCTGCCAAAGCCGCTGTAGCTGTAGAGCACCGGCAGCATGGTCTGGCCGATACCGGCAATCTCCGCCGCTTCGATCAGCTGTTGCAGCATCGCGTCATCACCGTAGGGTGTGCCGCCAGGGTCGTGATGCAGATAGTGAAACTCCGCCACCTGGGTGTAGCCGCCTTTCAGCATCTCAATGTAGAGCAGGGCGGCAATATCGCCCACCTGTCGGGGCGTCAGGCGCTGCACCATGCGGTACATCAGATCCCGCCAGGTCCAGAAGCTGTCCTGAGGATCGCCCGCTACTTCTGCCAGACCCGCCATGGCGCGCTGAAAGGCGTGCGAGTGCAGATTGGCGATCGCCGGGATCACCTCGCCGTTGAGCCTTATCGCCTCCTCAGCGTGGCTGTCCGGAGTAATAGAGTCGATAAAACCGGCCTGATTGACCGTGATACGCACCTGCTGCTGCCAGCCCTCCGCCAGCAGTGCGCGCGGGGCAAAAAACGTTGCCATGGTTGATCCTCATCGGATGTGGTTGTATATACATATACATACTTTAAGGCACAGTGTAAACGGCGGAGGCATGAGGCAGCGATGGCAGAAGAGATGCGCGTAGAGACGGTGTGGACGGGGGCCGACCTGGTCACCATGCGTGACGGAAAGTACCATCTGATACCTGAGGGCGCGCTGGTGGTGCGGGCGGGCAAGCTGGTGTGGGTCGGGCCGCAGGCGGAGATGCCCGCGTTCATTGCCGATCACCATCATCATCTGTCAGGCGGCATCGTGACGCCGGGACTGGTGGATTGTCATACTCATCTGGTGTTTGGCGGTGATCGCAGTCAGGAGTTTGAACAGCGCCTGAATGGCGTCAGCTACGCAGAGATTGCCGCGCAGGGCGGAGGCATTCTCTCCACCGTGCGCGCCACCCGCGCGGCCACTGAAGAGGAGCTGGTGGCATCGGCTCGCTGGCGGCTCAATCGCCTGCTGGCCGAGGGCGTCACTACCGTGGAGATTAAGTCCGGCTATGGCCTGGATGAAGAGAGCGAACTGCGGATGCTGCGGGCGATTCGCCAGCTGGGAGAGAGCGTGGCCGCCGATGTCCGCGCCACCTGTCTGGCGGCCCATGCCTTTCCGCCGGAGTTTAAGCACGATCCGGATGGCTGGGTCGATATCATCTGCGACCGTCTGCTGCCGCAGGTTAAAGCGCTGGGACTGGCGGATGCGGTGGACGCGTTCTGCGAGCATCTCGCCTTTTCCTCTGAGCAGGTGGCGCGGGTGTTCGACCGGGCGGTGGCGCTGGGTATGCCGGTGAAACTGCATGCGGAACAGCTCTCGGCACTGGGGGGCGCTGCCCTGGCGGCGCGCTACGGCGCACTCTCTGCCGATCATCTTGAATACGCCACCGAAGAGGATGCCAGAGCGATGGCAGAGCATGGCACCGTGGCGGTGCTGCTGCCTGGTGCGTTTTACCTGTTGCGTGAGACCCGCCGTCCGCCGGTGGAACTCTTCCGGCAACATGGCGTGCCGATGGCGCTGGCCAGCGATGCCAATCCCGGAACGTCGCCTGCGCTGTCGCTGCGTCTGATGCTCAATATGGGCTGCACTCTGTTTGGGATGACGCCGGAAGAGGCGCTGGCAGGCGTTACGCTGTGGGGGGCAAAAGCGCTGGGGCTGGCTGACAGTCACGGCTCGCTGGAGGCGGGAAAAGTGGCGAACTTCGTGCACTGGCCGCTGGCCCGTCCGGCGGAACTGGTTTACTGGCTGGGTGGTGAACTGCCCTGTACCGTTGTCTATCGTGGAGAACCGCAATGAACCCTTTCCATTTTACCCAGGGCAGCCTGCCGCTGCTGGTCAGCATTCCCCACGCCGGTACGGCGCTGACGCCCGGCGTGGAAGCAGGATTGAGTGAGGCCGCACGCGGCCAGCCTGACACCGACTGGCATATCCCACTGTTGTATGATTTTGTGCGTGATATTGGGGCCAGCGTGTTAATCGGTCGCTATTCCCGCTTTGTGGTCGATCTTAACCGTCCGCCTGATAACCAGCCACTCTACACGACCGCCACCACCGGCCTGTTCCCGGAAACCCTGTTCGACGGTACCCCGACCTTTGCGCCAGGTAAAACGCCCGATGCTACGGAGCGCCAGGGCTACATCGATCAGATCTGGCAGCCTTATCATCAGAAGATTCAGCAGGAGCTGACGCGGCTTAAAGCGCAGCACGGCTATGCGCTGCTGTTTGATGCACACTCCATCGCCAGTGAAATTCCCCGCCTGTTTGACGGCCGTCTGCCCGATATCAACATCGGCACCAACGACGGCGCAAGCTGCAAGCCTGCAATGAGTGCGGCGCTGGAGGCTGTGTGCGCTGCGCAGAATGACTACAGCTGGGTAATTAACGGGCGCTTTAAGGGCGGTTACATTACCCGCGCTTACGGTCAGCCACAGCAGCAGATTGAGGCGGTCCAGCTGGAACTGGCGCAGCTCAACTATATGGATGAAACCCCGCCGTACGCCTGGCAGCAGGCGCGTGCAGCCCGGTTACAGAACGTGCTGAAGGCGATGATTCACGCCATGCTGGCGCAGGCAAAACCGCAATAAATCAGCGCTGCGCTACCCCGGTGCAACGCTGCGCTAATCGGGTGCAGGAGAGGGCGTGTTGCCTGCCTGCTCCCTTCCTCCCGCCCCCTTTTTCCGCCTCTGCAGAGCTGGCATAACCTTTGCTTGGTTGTATGTACAAGTTCAGCAGCGAACCCCTTTACGTCATAAATTCTGCCTGGCTCACAAATTGAAAAAGCCGGCAATGAACTGCGCAACGTTAACTTGTATATACATGACATATCATCCTGTGAAATTTATGTTAAATCTCGTCAGGGCGATCACCAGGCCGCTACTTCAGGAGAACCGTATGACACACCCTCTGACTCTTCGTCGTTTATGTCTCACTACGCTGGTTTCCAGTCTGCTGCTCTGTGGCGTCAGCGCCCAGGCCAAAGAGTGGAAGTCGATCACCATCGCCACCGAAGGCAGTTATGAACCCTGGAACCTCACG
The DNA here is from genome assembly GCF_900115075.1 of Candidatus Pantoea varia. Classification (GTDB taxonomy): domain Bacteria; phylum Pseudomonadota; class Gammaproteobacteria; order Enterobacterales; family Enterobacteriaceae; genus Pantoea; species Pantoea varia. The sequence goes on along the minus strand of NZ_FOVG01000001.1, from coordinate 1,881,087 downwards.
CTGCCGGGCGGCAAGCTGGGCGGTTTCGAACCGGAACTGATGGCGGATCTCTGCCAGCGCATGGCGATCCAGTGCAAGCTGGTGGTGCAGAACTGGGATGGAATGATCGCCGGTCTGAATGCCGGAAAATATGACGTCATCATGGATGCGATTGTGATTACGCCTGACCGCAAAAAAGTGGTGAATTTCACCGTGCCTTACGCCTCAACGCCCGCCACCTTTATCACGGTGAAAGGGGCACTGCTGCCCGCTGACAGCAAGATCATCAAACTCACCGACGATGAGAAAACCATCGAGCCTGCCATCGCCCCTCTGAAAGCGGCGCTGAAGGGCAAATCAATCGGTATCGCCTCCGGTACGGTCTACACGCCGTTTATCGACAAGTACTTCAAAGGAGTGGCGGATGTGCGTGAATACACCAGCTCAGCCGATGCGATCCTCGATCTGCAGGCAGGGCGTATTGACGCGGTGTTTGACGACGTGACCTTTGCCCAGTCGATGCTGGCGCGGCCGGATAACCGTAACCTCAGTTTCAGCGGTCCACAGCTGGGCGGCCCAATCTGGGGTGAGGGTGAAGCGATGGGTGTGCGCATGGCAGACAATGATCTGAAAGCCCGACTGGATCAGGCGATCAAAGCCGCGCTGGCCGATGGCACAGTGAAAAAGCTGAGCGAGAAGTGGTTCAAAACTGACGTCACACCCTGAGTGAGGTAACTGATGATAAGCCTGCTGAGTTTTGGCCCGGACGGCTGGGGACGGTTGATTCTGAGTGCCACGCTGACCACGTTGCTGCTGTCATTTGCCGCGCTGCTGGTCGGTGCGGTGGTGGGATCGGGCGTTGCCGCCGCAAAGTTATCTCCACACCGCGCGGTACGCTGGCTGGGGGAAGGCTATTCGGTGATCTTTCGGGGCATCCCTGAGTTGCTGGTGATCTACCTGTTCTACTTCGGCGGCTCGGGACTGATCACACAGATCGGACAACTGTTTGGCGCGGACGGCTTTATCGAAGCGCCGCCGTTTCTGATCGGGGCCCTGGCGATCGGGCTTATTTCTGGCTCTTACCAGGCGGAAGTCTATCGCGCCGCACGGCTGGCACTGGCGAAAGGGGAGATCGAAGCCGCCGTCGCCATTGGTATGCCGCGCTGGCGCATCCGGCAACGCATCCTGCTGCCGCAGGTGGCGCGCTATGCGCTGCCCGGCCTGTCAAACGTCTGGCAGATGAGCCTGAAAGATTTGGCGCTGGTGTCGGTGACCGGCATTGTTGAGCTGATGCGGGCCAGCCAGATTGCGGCCGGTTCAACCCGGGACTACTTCTCCTTTTACCTGGTGGGCGGAGCCTGTTATCTGCTGCTGACGCTGCTGTCGAATCGCGCCTTTCTGCGGGCCGAATCCCGTCTGGGCCGCGCCTGGCAAAGCCGCACCGCTGCACAGCATTAAGGAGATTTATGATCGATTTCGCGTTCCTCTCTGACACCTTTCTGAAACTCAGCGCGGCGCTGCCGGTCACGCTCGGCCTGTTTATCAGCGCCTTTCTCTGCGGTGGCGTGCTGGCGGTGGGCATTCTGGCGCTGCGCATGAGCCGCTGGCGACTGCTGAGTGCATTTGCCCGTGGCTACATTCTGGTGTTTCGCGGCTCGCCGCTGATGATTCAACTGTTCCTGATCTACTACGGTCTGGGGCAGTTCGGGGTGATCCGGCACAGTATGTTCTGGCCGTTTCTGCGTGAGCCTTTTACCTGCGCAGTACTGGCGCTGTCGCTCTGTACTGCCGCCTACACGGCGGAGATCCTGCGTGGCGCACTGCTGGCCATCCCGCCCGGTCAGGTGGAGGCGGGGATGGCGTGCGGCATGTCGCGCGGGCTGCTGCTGCGGCGCATTATCGCGCCGGTGATGCTGCGTTACGCGCTGCCCGCGTACTCCACCGAAGCGATTCTGCTGGTGAAATCGACCGCGCTGGCCAGTCTGGTGACGGTGTGGGATGTCACCGGGGTGGCGCAGCAGATTATCCAGCGTACTTACCGCACCATGGAGGTGTTCCTGTGTGCGGCGGCGATCTACCTGATCCTCAACTTCATCATTGTTCAATTGTATGCCCTGCTGGAGCGGCGTCTGACACCGGTTCATAAACCGGAAAAAAAGCCGTTACCGGCCGCTAAGCCGATCCCCGGAGGAGAAAAAAATGTCTGAACTGCCACCCGTCACGCTGTCGGCCAGCGATATCCATAAATCCTTTGGCGCCATGGAGGTGCTGAAGGGCATCTCGCTGCAGGCGCATCAGGGCGATGTCATCTCTATTCTCGGTGCCAGCGGCTCGGGCAAAAGTACGCTGCTGCGCTGTATTAATTTGCTGGAGACGCCCGATTCTGGCGTGGTTAGCGTCGGCGGTGAAACCATTGAGATGAAGCGTCATGCGCGCGGGCACCAGCTGGCGGCTAACCCGCGTCAGATTGAGCGGCTGCGTTCGCGGCTCGGGATGGTGTTTCAGAGCTTTAATCTCTGGTCGCATCTTACCGTCCTGCAAAACGTCATTGAAGGGCCGCACTACGTTCTGAAGCGCGATAAAAAAACCTGCATCGCCCAGGCGGAACAGCTGCTGGATCGGGTCGGCCTGCTGAATCGCAAAGATTTCTATCCCGCCCAGCTTTCGGGCGGTCAGCAGCAGCGGGTGGCGATCGCCCGCGCGCTGGCGATGGACCCGGAGGTGATGTTGTTTGATGAACCAACGTCGGCACTGGACCCGGAACTGGTGGGCGAGGTGCTGAAAGTGATGCGCAGCCTGGCGGAAGAGGGACGCACCATGCTGGTGGTGACTCACGAGATGGGCTTTGCCCGTAACGTCTCCAACCGGGTGGTGTTTATGCATCAGGGCACGATTGATTGTCAGGGCACGCCAGAGGCGATGTTCGGCGAGGCCGGTTCGGCGCGCTTTAAGCAGTTTATCTCCAGTCATCATCAGGTGGAGCCGGTGGTATGAGCGACGTGATGAGTCAGACGCGGGTCTGGGGCGATGGCCCGCTGACGTGGCAGGCGCTGGTGCAGGTCGCCCGGCACGGTGCCACCCTGACGCTGAGCGACAGCGCCTGGCAGCGCATCGCGCAGAGCCGTGAAATCGTCGGCAATATCGTGGCGGCGGGGCAGGTGGCCTACGGCATTAATACCGGATTAGGGGCGTTGTGTAACATCATCCTTTCCGAAGATGAACTGAGCCAGCTGTCGCGCAATACCCTGCTGAGTCATGCCTGCGGCGTCGGGCCGGTGCTGAAAAAAGCGGAGGTGCGCGCCATTCTGTGCGCCGCGATCGCCAACTACAGCCACGGTAAATCGGGTGTGTCAGTCGCGCTGGTGCAGCAGTTGCTGGCGCTGCTGAATCTGCAGATCACGCCACAGGTGCCGTCGCAGGGATCGGTGGGCTATCTGACCCACATGGCGCATATCGGTCTGGCGCTGATCGGCATCGGCGAGGTGGAGTGGCAGGGCGAAATCATGCCGGCGCAGCAGGCGTTGGCCCAGGCGGGCGTAGCCCCTTATCGGCCAGGAGCCAAAGAGGGGCTGAGTCTGGTCAACGGTACGCCCTGTATGACCGGCTTAGCCTGTCTGGCGCTGGACGATGCCACGCGTCTGCTGGACTGGGCGGATGTGACGGGCGCAATGAGTTTTGAGGCGCTGCGCGGTCAACTGGTGGCGTTTGATCCGGAGGTGCTGGCGCTCAAGGCCAGCCCGGGAATACAGCGCAGTGGCGAACGCCTGCGCCAGTTGCTGAGTGACAGCCCGCTGCTGAAAGCGAGCGTCGGCATCCGGACTCAGGATGCGATGAGTCTGCGGTCAATGCCGCAGGTACACGGTGCCTGCCGCGATCAGTTTGATCACGCCGCCCGTCAGGTGGAGACTGAACTCAATGCCTGTACCGATAATCCGCTGATTCTGGGAACGCCGCAGGAATGGCGCGTGGTGTCACAGTCACATCCGCATGGCGAATCGGTGGCTATGGCCTGTGACCTGCTGGCAATTGCGCTGGCGGAGCTGGGAAGTATTGCCGAACGACGGCTGGATCGGTTGGTGAACCCGCTGGTCAGCGGTCTGCCGCCGTTTCTGGTGGCTGAGCCGGGCGTCAATTCCGGCATGATGATTGCGCAGTACGTGGCGGCATCGCTCTGTGCAGAAAACCGTCAGCTGGCGCAGCCTGCGGTACTGGACAACTATGTCACGTCAGGATTACAGGAGGATCATCTGAGTCTGGGTACCGGGTCGGCGCTGAAGCTGCTGAAGCTGGTCAGCAACGTCGATCACATCATCGCGATTGAATATCTGCTGGCGGCGCAGGCGCTGGAGTTTCACGGTGAATCACAGCTGGCAGCCGGGACGCGGCGCGCCTGGCAGCATCTGCGGCAGGTTGTTGAGTGCTGGCAGCAGGATCGCTGGCTGGCTCCCGACATTGCCCGCGCGGTGGCTCAGATAAAAGCGCACCGGGCCGATGCGCTTTCCGGTTGAAAATCAGGAAAAGGGAACGGATACGTCCAGGCGGGGAGACGACGGGCCATCCGTGGCCCGTCACGCTGGTTACCTGCGGCGTGCGTCCGGACGGACTAAATCAAAGCGCTGCGCTTCACTGATGCCGTAATAGGCGCTCGGACCGCCTGCGCGCAGAATCGGTTCGGCTTTCGCGGTCTGATAAATGCCCTCTTCCAGCAGCGATTCATCGATGTGAATTGCCACCGCTTCACCCATGACCAGCCAGCTGTCGAGCAGGTTGCCGCTGGCATCCTGCAGCTGAATCAGTTGCGTCAGGCGGCACTCGAAGTTGACCGGGCTTTCCGCCACCAGGCTGGCGCTGACCTGGGAAGCCGCCAGCGGGATTAACCCGGCAAAGGCGAACTCATCCTGATCGGCAGATAACGACGCAGAACTTTCGTTCATCGCCTCGGCCAGCGGGCGGGTTGCCAGGTTCCAGACAAACTCTTTGGTCTCTGCAATATTCCGGACGCTGTCTTTCCAGCCGCTGCTGGCAAAACCGATAATCGGCGGATGATAGTTGAAGCAGTTAAAGAAGCTGTAAGGAGCCAGATTGCGCTGGCCGCTCGCGCTGACAGAGCTTATCCAGCCAATCGGGCGTGGCCCGATAATGGCGTTCAGCGGATCGTGCGGCAGACCGTGACCAGCACGGGGTTGATAGGAATAGCGTTTATGGCTCATAACTTCTCCAGCAGGGGATTTTATTTATCTTAGCCCGACAGCATCACCCGACGGAATCGAAAAGAGGTAAGCGGATGGTGCGGGTTTATTTTCCGCCGCCTACAGCGTATTGTACGCGCGCCTGAATAATTGAGAGAACGTATGAAAAAGTCAGCCAGCACGTCGCCCTTCCACGCCCGCAATCGCCATCAGGGCGAATACGATTTTGCCGCGTTAACCGCTGCCCATCCGCCGCTGAAGGCCAAAGTCCGGCCCAACGGGTATGGCGTGAAGTCCGTGGATTTTGCGGACCCGGAGGCGGTGATGCTGCTGAACCAGGCGCTGATCAAACTGTTTTACGACATCGACTGGCAACTGGCTCCCGGCTCACTCTGCCCGCCCGTACCAGGACGCGCCGATTATCTGCATTACCTCGCCGATCTGCTGGCGCTGGATAACAACGGCGTCATCCCGATGGCGGACGTACTGGATGTCGGCTGCGGGGCAAACTGCATCTATCCACTGATTGGTGCGGCGGAATATGGCTGGCGCTTTACCGGCACCGAGATTGATGAAGCGGCTATCAAAGCGGCTAACCGCATCGTCGCGGCTAACCCACGCCTGACGCGTCAGATTCGTCTGCGTCGTCAGAAAAACAACGATGCGGTGCTGGCCGGTGTGGTTAGCAAAACCGAATTCTTCAGTGCGGTAATGTGTAACCCACCGTTCCATGCGTCGCCGGATGAGGCAGTGGCAGGTTCGCAGCGTAAAGTCCGTAATCTTGGACTGGATAAGAGTGCGCCGCTTAACTTTGGCGGGCAGCACAATGAGCTGTGGTATCCCGGTGGCGAAAAGGGCTTTATCGGCAAGATGATCGCCGAGAGCGTGGCGCTGGGTCGTCAGATAGGCTGGTTTACCTCGCTGGTGTCGCGCAAAGAGAACTTACCGGCGCTGGAAAAACAGTTGCAGGCGCTCGACGTCGCTGAGGTGCGGGTGGTCAATATGGCACAGGGTCAGAAGCAGAGCCGCTTCCTGGCATGGAGTTTTATGGCTGCCGCCCAGCGCAGCAAGTTGCTGGGTCGCCTGGGGAACTGAGGTGTTTCACTGCTGATAATCAGGGCGAATCTGACCGCAACAAATAAGCTCAACGCGCCGGGAACACAGTCAGAGGAGGAAAGCGTCCCGCGCCAGGGAAGGCGCGGGACGAGCGTGTCATGGATGACAGCTTTTGCGTCTTTCCGATCTGACTGTGTTCCCCGTGCAGGCACGATATTACTGCGGCTCGGGGCAAATTTAGTCACTAAACAAAACGGGCCGCATCGCGGCCCGTTTTGATCAGGAGACGTGCTGCAGGAATTCGCGCAGACGTTCGCTGGGTGGATGGCTGATCAGGCTGTCGGGATCGCCATCTTCCGCAATCCGGCCTTTGTCGATAAAGATCAGGCGCGAAGCGACCTTCTGTGCGAAGCCCACTTCATGCGTCACAATCACCATCGTCATGCCTTCTTCCGCCAGATCCTGCATTACTTTCAGTACTTCGTGACGCAACTCCGGGTCCAGCGCTGAAGTTGGCTCATCGAACAGCATCATCTTCGGCTTAACCGCCAGCGCACGGGCAATTGCCACACGCTGCTGCTGGCCGCCGGACAGCTCAGACGGGAAGTGATGGGCACGCTCGGCGAGGCCTACTTTGCCCAGCAGCTCACGCGCCAGCTGGCGTGCCGCCTCTTTGCTGGCACCACGCACCCGGATCGGACCAAAGGCGACGTTGTCCAGCGCACTCATCTGTGGGAACAGATGAAACTGTTGAAACACCATGCCCGCTTCCTGACGAATCAGGCGGTCGTCGACTTTCGGGTCATTCACGCGCAGACCATCAACAATCAGCTCGCCGCTGGTGATCTCTTCCAGCTTGTTAATGCAACGCAGCAGGGTTGATTTACCGGAACCGGATGGGCCGATAATCACCACCACTTCGCCCTGGTTAATCTTCAGATCAATATTGTGCAGCACCTGGGTCTGGCCAAAATGCTTGGAGACATCTTTAAATTCAATCACAGGATTTTCACCCTTTTCTCAATGCGGCGCAGCACAAAGCTCAACACCAGCGTAATCACCAGATAGATGATCGCGACGGCGCTCCAGATTTCCAGAGCGCGGAAGTTACCGGCAATAATTTCCTGACCCTGACGTGTCAGTTCAGCCACACCGATAACGATAAACAGCGACGTATCTTTGATGCTGACAATCCACTGGTTACCCAGCGGTGGCAGCATACGGCGCAGCGCCAGCGGCATAATCACGTAGCGCAGCGTCTCGCGGCTTGACAGGCCAAGCGCCAGTCCGGCTTCGCGGAAGCCTTTGTTGATCGACAGCACCGCACCACGGGTAATCTCGGCAATATAAGCGCCAGAGTTAATCATGATGGTCACTACCGCCGCGCTGAAGGGATCAATGCGCAGGTCGGGGAATGCCATCGGCAGAGCAAAGTAGATAAACATCACCTGCACCACGATAGGGGTGCCGCGGATGATTTCGATAAACACCAGTGCGATGTTATTAGTGATCCAGCCGCCGTAAGCGCGGGCAAAACCGGCTATCAGCCCGATGAACAGGCCGCCAACCAGTCCAATAATAGAGATAATCAACGTCAGTTTAGCGCCTTCAAGCAGCGCGGGCATGGCGGGCCAGATGACGCTCCAGTCAAACTCCATGGTGTCACTCCAGATATGTTGCGATGGAAAAAGCAGGGAAAAAGTTTCCCTGCTGAAATCAGATTACGGGCAAATTATTATTTAGGTTCGGTGCCGAACCATTTTTTATAGAGCGTGTTGTAGGTGCCGTTTTCTTTCAGGGTTTTCAGTGCGCCGTTTACCTTTTCACGTAAATCGTCGCTGCCTTTCGGGAAGGCGATACCATACTGCTGCGCTTCAATCGAATCGCCTACCGCTTTAAAGCGGCCTTTACCTGCGGTGTGGATAAAGTAAAGGATGTTAGGTGTGTCATGCAGCACGGCGTCCGCACGGTTGGTGCCCAGCTCCATGTAAGCGCTGTCGATGTTCGGGAACTGACGCAGGTCTTTAGATTTGATGTTGGCTTTTGCATATTCCACAGAACCGGTGCCGCTTTTCACTGCGACCACTTTCCCGTTCAGATCGCTGATGCCCTTGATGTCGTTTTCATTATTACGCACCATCACCTGTAAACCGCTTTTGTAATAGCCATCAGAGAATTCGATCGCTTTTTTACGTTCTTCGGTAATGGTGATACCCGCCAGTGCCAGATCGACATTGCGCGTTTGCAGTGCAGGGATAATGCCGCTGAAGTCCATTGGCTTGAGGGTGTAATCGAGCTTCAGCTCTTTCGCAATGGCGTCCCACAGATCCACATCAAAGCCGACATACTTGTCACCCTGTTTGAATTCAAACGGAACAAAGGCGGTGTCGGTAGCGACGACCAGCTTCTTTTCTGCTGCAGTGGAGGAGAGGGAGAAGGCCAGCGCCAGCGCGGCCACAGAAACTTTTAACAGTGACTTCATCATTTTTCCTTTTTTTACTACCAGGCGGCAGGGCCTGCGTTTGCGGCTTGTCATATGAAAGAATTATGCCAACATTGCAAAATCTGCGAAATCAGAGAGTTAAATAACATAGCTGACACGATTTTGCAGTTAATTCTGCCTTTGCACCGTTTTGGTGCTCAGATTTGGTGCGGGTGGCTGTTTTGGTGCAAGCGGTAGTGTGCCTCAGATGTTAAGGCTGTGAAGCGAAGGAAGGAAGAACTGTTAACAGGGTCATAAAAATGCGGTAACACAGACGTAAAAAAGGCGGGTTTCCCCGCCTGATTGACTGCGTTGAGTCTTACTCAATGTTGGCTTCAATGAACCACAGGAATTTATCCAGATCGCGTGATGCCGCAGTAAAGATGTCAGCGGTATCTTCGTCTTTTACTTCAGAAATAGCTTTACGGGTATCGTTAGCAACAACGCTGTAGCGGTCTGCCAGTGCTTTCAGGTGATCCTGAACGCTATGGATGTTCAGCGGATAGCTTTTCAGCGGAGTGGTGTCGTTAACCACCTGCGTGGTACCCAGCGCGACGCCACCCAGTTGAACGACACGCTCAGCAATGGTGTCCTGATGATCGGTAATTGCAGTACGGAAGCCGTCCAGCATCTCATGCACACCGATGAAGTTAGCACCGCGCATGTTCCAGTGCGCCTGCTTAGTAATCAATGACAGGTCAATAAACTCGACTACCAGACGGTTCAACACCGCGATGGTGGCTTTCTTTTCGTCTTCGGCCACGTCATTGCGGGTATAAATCAGGTCAGAAGATTTAGTTTTAACCAATTTAGCGGTACTCATCGTTTCAGTCCTCTCTTTGATGGTTGTCCTAATCAAGTACCGGATAAGTATAGCAGCGCTTTTCAGATTTGCAGAAACGACTTTGACGATGGATGAAATAGCGCAGGTCTTCATTAAAAGCGGAACTGCGCGAGAAGGTTAATACCATGTTAAAATATAAAAGTCTTCTTATATGCAAGTAAATCAATATCTTATGTGAATTTGTAAATAAGAGGTAAGTGTCTGTTTCAAAATAGTCAGAGTAATAAAGGGCGATGGTTACGAATAATTCTCATGATGAGCATGATTGTTATTTAGCCTGCCAGCAGGGCGGGCTAAACGTGTTTATTTCTGACTATCGTCTGATAATTCAACACTGTTTAACTGACTCTTTTTCGGCCGCATGGTCAGCGTGGACCCGGCCGAGGCAATGATGATTGCCAGCAGCGCCAGCCACTGAAGCCCGGTCAGGGTTTCCCCCAAAAACAGCATGCCGGAAAAAGCGGCCATGGCCGGTTCCAGACTCATCAGCGTACCGAAGATGCGCGCGGGTAAGCGGGTGAGGGCGATCATCTCCAGAGAGTAGGGAATGGCGCTGGAGAGCAGGGCAACCAGCAACGCGATTGGCATCACGGCCCAGGTCCAGATGCCACTTTCTGCGAACGTCAGCCCAAGCGGTACAAAAATTACCGAAGCAATCAGCGAACCGATGGCGACTGTTGCAGGACCATGTTCTGCGCCAGCCCGCTGTCCCGCCAGGATATAGATCGCCCAGCAGGCACCTGCACCCACGGCCAGCGCTGCGCCCAGCGGATCAATCGCAGTCATGCCGGTGCCAAAAGGCAGCAGAAACCATAGACCAATCACCGCCAGCAGTACCCAGATAAAATCGAGCGGCCGGCGCGATCCAAACAGCGCCAGTGCAAGCGGGCCGGTGAATTCCAGCCCCACCGCGACGCCCAGCGGCACGGTACGAATCGCCAGATAGAACGTGAAATTCATGGTGCCCAATGCCAGACCGTACATCAGCAGAGGCAGACGTTGCTCCCGACTGAAGCGTAAACGCCAGGGTTTGAAGATGACACAGAGGATCAGGGTGCCGAAGCCCAGGCGCAGCGCGGTGATACCGGTGGCCCCCACGGCAGGAAATAGGCTTTTTGCCAGCGAAGCACCGCCCTGAAGCGACAGCATCGCAATCAGCAGTACGGCAATCGGCAATATTATGGGGGCAAGGTTTTTAGAAGCGGGAGAGGCAGACATCCTGTGTACTTTTCCTGGTCATCGAGGTAATCAGTGAGCCAGTGTAAAGGAAATGGCGGGTGAAAAATCAGGGAAATGCGTTTTTTAATTTGCCTCAGCTGAGCAAAATATGGCCAAAATCAGGGCCATTATGGTAAAGAAACGTCAGGTTTTTTTAGGATTTAACTTAAACAAGAAAATGAGCACAAAAAGATTATTGCAGGAAGATGACGGTTTTTATAAGAAAAATGAATGACATAGTATGTCGCATTAACTTCCTGTTACACCAAACTTTCTGTTAGACAACAAAATCCGGGCAGAGTTTCTCGCTATTTTTTGTTATATTTTCAGCGTTGTCAGGAGAGAAGTATTTTCACATTTGAGGTGGTTATGAAAAAAATTGCATGTCTTTCAGCATTAGCCTGTGTACTGGCAGTATCTGCAGGTTCAGCAATGGCACAGAGCACCGTAACTGGTGGCTATGCTCAGAGCGATTATCAGGGCGTTGCTAACAAAGCTAACGGCTTCAACCTGAAATACCGCTACGAAGACGGTTCTAACCCACTGGGTTGGATCGGTTCATTCACCTACACTGAAAAAGATCGTACCGAAGATGGCGTTTACAACAAAGGCCAGTACTACGGTGTGACCGGTGGTCCAGCTTTCCGTCTGAACGACTGGGCTAGCATCTATGGTGTTGTAGGTATCGGCTATGGTAAATACCAGGGCAACGATACTTCATCACGTGATAAAACTGACACCAGCGACGTAGGTTTCTCTTACGGTGCAGGTCTGCAGTTTAACCCAATGCAGGACATCGCACTTGACGTTGGTTACGAGCAGAGCCGTATCCGTAGCGTTGATGTCGGTACCTGGATTGCTGGCGTAGGTTACAGCTTCTAAGTTTAGCTTAGCTGACCTGCCAAAAAACGGCCCCTTGTGGGCCGTTTTTTATTGCGCTGATTTTATCCGCCACTTTCCCGCCTCTGCTCGTTTCCTGCCTCTTCTTTAAACCTGAAGCCGATCAACAGCCATGCGAGGTTATGCCGCAGGGCATCATGTTCTTGTGGGAATTTTAGAAAAAGAGGTCAGAAGGGGAAAGTGCGCCTCTCAGCCGCTGGCTGAAAGGCACTGAATCAGAATTAGCCGCGCCAGATAAGATTCTGACAGCGACGATCGGCAGGCTTATGGCCCAGCAGTTTTTCAATCAACATCAGACGCAGTGTGAACGGGGAACGCGTCAGCAGGCACAGCCAGGATTTCATCTCCGTGGTTGTTTTCTTTTCAGCCTGGAAGCATTTGCTGCAATCTAAGCAACATTTCAGGGTGCTCATAGAATCACCTCCCAATCATTGTCGACGCGGTAGTCAGCAACCTGCGGTGAGAAGCGTCATCATCACCGGAGCAGCAAAGGATCAACAAGGATCTGACGTTTGCTGCTTACATTATCATCGAATATAGCATTGGCTATATCGTTTAGCCAAGGCTAATGACGAAAAATTTGAGCTTCTTTGCGGCTGGTTTACAATGAGCGCAGCTAAATCCGTACAGCAGTGTCAGTACGGGCAATAATAATGAGGAAGCTGAATGAGTCGTCGTGCTAAAAGCGTGGTTTCTGCGCCAAAAGGACCACTGAAAGATATTGAAGAGCATGTCGAAGGTTTTCGGCAGGTGCGTGAAGCGCATCGTCGGGAATTAATTGATGACTACGTTGAGTTAATCTCTGATTTGATAGGTGAATTTGGCGAAGCGCGTCAGGTCGATATGGCGGCCCGTCTGGGCGTTTCGCAACCGACCGTGGCTAAAATGCTGAAGCGGCTTGGCAGTGCCGGGCTGGTAGAGCAGGTGCCTTACCGCGGTGTCTTCCTGACCAGTGAAGGTGAGAAGCTGGCAGAGGAGAGTCGCGCCCGTCATCATATAGTTGAAAGTTTTCTGCTGGCGTTAGGCATCAGTCCCGAAACAGCCCGACGCGATTCAGAAGGTATTGAGCATCACGTCAGTGATGAAACTCTGGCTGTATTTAAGAAGTTCTCCGAAACCCGTTAACGCTAAGGCGTACTCTCACCATGCCTCAACTGCTTCGATCTTTTTTGCATGACTCTATTTTGCATTTATTAATCGTGATTGGTGTAGTTCTGGCATGTCTGGCGGATTTCCGCTGGGCCGATCTGCCCGGAGCCGTAGACTGGCATACCATTATCACACTCACCGGGTTGTTGATTCTGACCAAAGGGCTGGAAACCAGCGGCTACTTTGACGTGCTGGGGGGGCGACTGATTGCCCGTTTCCGGCACGAACGTGCGCTGGCACTGTTTATGGTGCTGGCTGCTGCGTTGCTCTCGACGTTTCTGACCAACGATGTGGCGCTGTTTATTCTGGTGCCGCTGACCTTAACGCTGCGGAAGTTCTCACATTTACCTATCTCACGCCTGATCATTTTCGAGGCGCTGGCGGTTAATGCCGGATCGCTGCTGACGCCGGTCGGCAACCCGCAAAACATTTTGTTGTGGAGTCACGGCAAGCTCAGCGTTATTGGTTTCATTGTGCAGATGCTGCCGCTGGCCGCCTGGCTGCTGCTGAGCCTGGTGGTACTCACCTGGTTCAGCTTCTCAAAGCGGTCGATTGACAAGCATGACAATCCGGAACAGCCGGAGTGGCAGAAGCCGCTGTTCATCGTCAGCGTGGTGTTATACCTGCTGTTTATCGCCGGTCTGGAGCTGGAGATCACGGGCTGGATACTGCTGCTGATCCTGGCCACCTTCATGGTGATGGCGCGTTCGGTACTGCAGCGCATCGACTGGAGCCTGCTGGCGGTGTTTATCGCCATGTTTGTTGACGTCTTCCTGCTGACGCGTCTGCCGGTGATGCAAGCTCACTTTGATGCGGTGGCGCATTTCGGTCAGGGGCAGCTTTATCTGCTGGCGATTGGTCTGTCACAGGTGATCAGTAACGTCCCGGCCACGATTCTGCTGCTGCAGAAAGTCCCGCCGACCGATGTGCTCGCCTGGGCGGTCAATATTGGCGGGTTTGGTCTGCTGCCGGGTTCACTGGCTAACCTGATTGCCCTGCGAATGGCAAAAGATCGCGCCGTCTGGTGGCAATTCCATCTCTTTTCCATTCCTTTGCTGGCCTGGTCAATGGCCAGCGGCTGGCTGCTTCTGCGGTTGCTCAATTAGGCCCGACGCATCCCGCTGCCTCTCAGAGGTGGCAGGATGTGCGCCATTCCTCAAGTTTCGTAAAGTTGCACTGGATTTTGTCAGTTTCCGATATAAGGTTAACAGGACCTTTATGCCCGGAATCAGGGCCTTAGCCAGTGATGGGAACTATGAGCGAGAATAATCAACGCGATCCACACCAGCAGGACGCAGAAAACACGACGGATAAAAACCGTCAGCCAGAGGAAAATCAGGACAACGACAAGCAGCCTGAGCGCAAACGCCCCGGTAAAAAGCCGCTGATTATTCTGGCGGTGGTGGTGGTGATTATGCTGATTGTCGGTCTGTGGTTCTGGTTATCTACCCGCAATATTGAAACCACCGACGACGCCTTTACCGAAGGCGATGCCGTTACCATTGCGCCTAAAGCCTCCGGCTATGTCGTGAAGCTGCTGGTGAAAGATAACCAGCGGGTTAAGAAGGGCGATCTGCTGGTGGAAATTGACCCCAGCGACAACCGTGCCCAGCGCGAGCAGGCTAACGCACAGCTCGGCTTAGCGGTGGCTCAGCTGCATCAGGCGCAGGCCCAGCTGGCGCTGTCAAAGGTACAGTATCCGGCACAGCGCGATCAGGCTCTGGCCGATCAGGCTAAAGCAGAAGCGAATATGCTGAATGCGCAGGCGGATTATCGTCGCCAGCGTGGCGTTGACCCGCGCGCGACCAGTCAGCGTAATATCGACAGCGCCTCCGCGCAGTTACGTTCAGCGCAGGCGCAGCTACAGAGTGCGAAAGCCCAGGTTGAAGTCGCGTCGCAGGTTGCCCTGCAGATTCGTCAGCAGGAAACCAATGTTGAAGCGCGTCAGCAACAGGTTGAGCAGGCGAAAGCGCAGTTAAGCACGGCCGATCTTAATCTCTCTTATACCCAGGTTCGCGCACCTTATGACGGGTTTATCACCAAGCGTAATGTTCAGCTGGGCACACTGGTACAGGCCGGTTCATCGCTGTTCTCGCTGGTCTCACCTGAAATCTGGGTCACCGCGAACTTTAAAGAGTCTCAGCTGCAACGCATGAATCCGGGCGATAAAGTTGAGATCAGCGTCGATGCCTGGCCGGATATGAAGCTGGAAGGGCATGTCGACAGTGTCCAGATGGGCTCCGGCTCACGCTTCTCGACCTTCCCGTCAGAAAACGCCACCGGTAACTACGTGAAAATCGTTCAGCGCGTGCCGGTGAAAATCGTGATCGACAAAGGTCTGGATCCGAATCATCCACTGCCACTGGGTCTCTCAGTTGAACCTAAGGTGACGGTGGAATGAGTACGGCGCAGAGCTGGAAACCGGCCAGTAATCCGTGGTTAGTGGCGATCACGGTGACGCTGGCGGTGTTTATGGAGATCCTCGACACCACCATCGTCAACGTGGCGCTGCCGCACATCGCCGGTTCGCTCTCCTCCAGTTACGATGAGTCAACGTGGGTGCTGACCTCCTATCTGGTGGCGAACGGCATTGTGCTGCCTATCTCTGCGTTCTTCAGCCGTTTGTTTGGGCGTAAACAGTTTTTCCTGATCTGCATCGTGATGTTCACCATCTGTTCCTTCCTGTGCGGCATCGCAACAGAACTGTGGCAGATCATTTTGTTCCGCGTGCTGCAGGGCTTTTTTGGCGGCGGATTACAGCCGGTTCAACAGTCCGTGCTGCTGGACTACTTCAAGCCGGAAGATCGCGGCAAGGCCTTTGGTCTCTCCTCTATCGCCATTATTGTCGCGCCGGTTATTGGCCCGACATTAGGGGGCTGGATCACCGACAACTACAGCTGGCGCTGGGTGTTCTTTATCAACATTCCGGTGGGCGTGCTGACCGTGCTGGCGATCTATCAGCTGCTGGAAGATCCACCGTGGGAGCGTAAATGGGCCAAAGGTAAGCTGAAGATCGATTACATCGGTATCAGCCTGATTACCTTAGGGCTGGGTTGTCTGCAGGTGATGCTGGATCGTGGAGAAGATGAGGACTGGTTTGCCTCGCACTTTATCGTGCTGTTCGCCATTCTGGCGCTGATCGGCATCGTCGGGGCCATTTACTGGCTGATGTATGCCCGTAAGCCGGTGGTCGATATTCTGGTGATGAAAGACCGTAACTTCTGGGTGGCCGGGCTGCTGATGGCGGGCATGGCGATGATTCTGTATGGCAGTTCCGTGGTGCTGCCACAGCTGGCGCAACAGGATCTGGGTTATACCGCCACCTGGTCAGGGCTGGTGTTATCGCCCGGCGCGGTGTTGATCGTGCTGACAATTCCGCTGGTGCTGAAACTGATGCCGATTGTGCAGACACGATACATCATCGCCTTTGGTTTCAGCTGCCTGGCCGTGGCATTTTTCTACTCCGCCACCTTAACGCCGGATGTCGATTTCAAAACGCTGGTGATGATGCGCAGCGCGCAGTCAATCGGGCTGGGTTTCCTGTTTGTGCCGTTAACGACGATCGCCTTTGTCACTATTCCGCAACGGCTCAATGCGGACGCCTCGGCGCTGTTTACCATGTTCCGTAACGTGGCCGGATCGATTGGGATCTCGCTCTCGACCGCAGCCATTACCGAGCGCGCACAGGCGCGGTCGGCGCACATGGTGCATAACATGACGCCGCTGAACGAGCCGTTCAATATTACGCTTCAGCACTGGGCGCAGGCGATCCGCGACTTTACCTCGGCGGTAGGCGATCCCGTCACGCTGGCAACCGGACAGCTCTATCAGGAGATGATTGCGCAGTCGCGTATTCTCGCTTACATCGATGTCTTCTCAGGCCTGAGTATTGTCGCCCTGATTTTGATTCCATTTTGTTGGCTGCTGTCGCCGATTAAGAGCGAAGGCAGTGCAGGAGCACACTAACATGAAGGTTTTTTACTCTCATCGCCTGAAACCCCTGAGTTTACTGCTGGCCCTTGGGCTGGCGGGCTGCGCCGTCGGGCCTGACTATCAGGCACCGAAACCTGTCGTGCCGGGTGGCTACAACACCCTGGATTCGCAGGAGGCGTCGAAGCCGCAAAACGCCGCGATTAATTCCCGCTGGTGGCGCAGCTTTAACGATCCGCAGCTCGACAGCCTGATTGAGCGGGCCATCGCGGGCAACCTGAGCCTGCAGCAGACCGTACTTCGCATTGCCGGTGCGCGTGAACAGCTGACGCAGGCGCAGGGCAGTCTGTTCCCCAGCCTGAGCGGTTCGGCCAAAGTGACGCGTCAGCAGCTTGGACTTAAAGGTTTGCTGGAATCCAATGGCGCAACCGATCAGCTCGACAGCAATGTGGCGAGCCAGCTTAACGGGCTGACCCAGCCGGTTAACCTTTATCAGGGCAGCTTTGACGCCAGCTGGGAGCTGGACCTGTGGGGCAAAGTGCGCCGTCAGGTTGAGGCCGCCAATGCCCAGCAGCAGGCCGCGATAGAACAACGCAATGATGCGCTGGTTTCGCTTGAAGCCGAAGTGGCGCGAGCCTGGCTGCAGCTGCGAGGCGCGCAGAGCACCATCCAGACGCTGCAACAGCAGATTGAGATTGCGCAGCAGACGACCGAGCTGACCCAGAGCCAGCAGCGTAATGGTCTGGCTCCGCTGACCGATGTTGAAAATGCCCATGCCCAGCTCAGCACGCTGCAGGCGCAACTGCCGCAGTATCAGGCGCAGGCGCGGCAGGCGATGAATGGGTTGGCGGTGCTGCTGGGTAAGACGCCAGGCGCGCTGGATGCTGAACTCAGTACGCCAAAATCGCTGCCGCCGCTGCCGCAGTTTGTTCAGGTGGGCATTCCTTCCACGCTGGCACGCCGTCGTCCTGATATTCGTCAGGCTGAAGCGACACTGCATGCACAAACCGCTGAGATTGGCGTTTCTGTGGCCCAGCTTTTCCCGAGTCTGTCTCTGACCGGCCAGCTGGGTGTCCGCAACACCGACGTCAGCTATCTGGATAACTGGAGCAGCCATTTCTACAGCTACGGCCCGTCGCTATCGATTCCGATTTTCCAGGGCGGACAGCTAGTGTCGAGCGTGAAGTTAGCACGGGCGCAGCAGGCCAGCGCCGCGCTGGATTATCGTCAGACGGTGCTGACGGCATTGCAGGATGTGGAAAATGCGCTGGTCAGCTACCGTGCCGATCAGCAGCGCGTCACTGCACTGGACGAGACGACCGGCGCCCTGCAGCGCGCCTTTGATCTCGCCAGCGACAGTTATCGTCAGGGGCTCTCGACCTTCCTGGAGGTGCTGGATGCGCAGCGTCAGCTGGCGCAGGCACAGGAGCAGGCGACGCAGGCGCGGATGCAGAGCGCACTCGATTTAGTGGCGCTTTATAAAGCACTGGGCGGCGGCTGGGAAACGTACCAGAACGTTGATATGCCAGATTACCCGGTATTTGGCCCGGCCACGCAGGCTAATTAGTCCTCTGGCGGTCACTGCCTCTGCGCAGTGACCGCCTTATCTCGCCTTCCATCCGCGTTAAAACAGAAAGTTTCAGCCTCTCAATGTCGTTCACGATGAACTAACCCGTTGAATAAGTGGGTTTCTCAGCATCACTCTGTCCGGCGCAGTCAGCAGAAAATAAACCACAGGTAACAGCAGGGATATTATCGGCGCGTCTGGATGGCGGTTATTTTTATGCTGCTGGCACATCCCGGATTCCGGTTTTTGAGCTGCGTCACTTTTCTAAGTTTATTTCTTTGATGCTTTTTTTAAAGCACCTCACACCAGGCTGAGCCAGGCAAAATGGTTATTGCGCAGCGGAGCGCACTGCGATTAATCCGACTCCGCTGCAAATCGCAGCGGTAAAAACGGATTAACAGGCGGGAAGGGACATAATAAAAAAACCGCATAGGGTAATTCTTTTGCGCTATTTCGCATTGCTGCGGGCGGATTTTTAAGCATAATCTGTAAGCTGGTGTGACAGGGATCGCGATCGGGGCACTCTTTTAATCTGTTATTGCCGGGACACTGATTGTAAATAATAATGCTGCGCATCCCGCTTTTAGCGGAGGCGTTTACGGCCCTCTACCGGTATAATCGGGTTGAAATCGTTTTCATTCGCTGAGTAAAAGTGCGATTTGTTGTTAATTCAGCGTTAATAAAACGTCTGGTGCTGCCGTTTTTAATAGTGGTATTTTGGGTGAATTAATACTTAAGAATTATCTGTAGCGTAAAAATAATTTATTTTTTTATTTGAATTAGGTAGTCTTGGCGCTACAGTTTTATTAACCTCCCTTAATCAAGGACATTGTGATGAGTGACGCATTTAAGGTACTGAACAATATTCGCACATTACGTGCCCAGGCTCGTGAACTGCCACTGACCGATCTTGAAGAGATCCTGGAAAAATTAACCGTTGTTGTTACTGAGCGCCGCGAAGAAGCAGAAGCGGAAGAGACGCAGAATCGCGAAAAAGAAGAAAAGCTGTCTAAATATCGCGAAATGCTGCTGGCTGACGGCATCGATCCTAATGAATTATTAGGTGCGCTGGAAAGCGGGAAAAAACGTACCAAGCGTGCGCCGCGTCCGGCTAAATATTCTTACACTGACGAGAACGGTGAGCAGAAATCCTGGACTGGCCAGGGCCGTACTCCGGCAGCGATTAAAAAAGCGCTGGATTCCGGTAAAAGCCTGGACAGTTTCCTGATCGATTGATCAACACAATCCTTGTAAGTGGGAGCCGGGGGGCCATTATGGCCCTCCGGCTTTTTTATTTCTGCCGGGATATCAATCACCCCGCCAGGAATCCACGCCTGACGCTGGCGTGCGCTGCGTCACATCTGGCATAATAGCCGCCGTTTTTTCATCCATTCTCTTCACAAAGGTCAATGCCGTGTTAGTTAGCAGCAATATCACCATGCAGTTTGGCAGCAAGCCACTGTTCGAAAATATCTCCGTTAAATTTGGCGGCGGTAATCGTTACGGTTTAATCGGTGCGAACGGCAGCGGAAAATCCACCTTCATGAAGATTTTGGGTGGCGATCTGGTGCCTTCAGGCGGCAACGTCTCTTACGATCCTAATGAGCGCATCGGTAAGCTGCGTCAGGATCAGTTCGCCTTTGAACAATTCAGCGTGCTGGACACCGTCATCATGGGTCACCATGAATTATGGGAAGTGAAGCAGGAGCGCGACCGTATTTATTCTTTGCCAGAGATGAGCGAAGAAGAGGGGTATAAGGTCGGCGATCTTGAGGCGCTTTACGGTGAGATGGACGGCTATAGCGCTGAGTCCCGTGCCGGTGAGTTATTACTCGGCGTGGGTATTCCGGTTGAGCAGCATTACGGCCCAATGAGCGAAATTGCGCCGGGCTTTAAATTGCGTGTACTGCTGGCGCAGGCGCTTTTTTCAAATCCCGACATTTTGTTACTCGATGAACCGACGAACAACCTGGACATCGATACTATTCGCTGGCTGGAGCAGGTGCTGAACGAGCGTGACAGCACCATGATTATCATTTCGCATGACCGTCATTTCCTTAATATGGTCTGCACCCACATGGCCGATTTGGATTATGGCGAGCTGCGGGTTTATTCCGGTAATTATGACGAATATATGACCGCTGCAACGCAGGCTCGTGAACGTTTGTTATCGGATAACGCGAAGAAGAAAGCGCAGATTGCTGACTTACAATCATTCGTCAGTCGTTTTAGTGCCAACGCCTCTAAATCGCGTCAGGCGACATCACGCGCAAAGCAGATGGATAAAATTAAACTGGATGAAGTGAAAGCTTCCAGTCGTCAGAACCCGTTTATCCGCTTTGAGCAGGACAAGAAGTTGTTCCGTAATGCGCTGGAAGTGGAAGGTTTAACGAAAGGCTTTGATAACGGTCCGCTGTTTAAGAATTTAAATCTGCTGCTGGAAGTGGGTGAGAAGCTGGCGGTAATCGGTGCCAACGGTATTGGTAAGTCGACGCTGTTGAAATCGCTGGTGGGTCAGCTTACGCCAGATAATGGCACCGTTAAATGGTCAGAGAATGCGCGTATTGGTTATTACGCTCAGGATCACGCCGATGATTTTGCCAATGACCTGACAGTATTTGACTGGATGAGTCAGTGGAAACAGCCTGGCGATGATGAGCAGACCATTCGCGGTATTCTTGGTCGTCTGCTGTTTTCGCAGGATGATATTAAGAAGCCGGCGAAAGTGCTTTCCGGTGGTGAGAAGGGGCGTATGTTGTTCGGTAAGCTGATGATGGAAAAACCGAACATTCTGATTATGGATGAGCCGACCAACCACCTCGATATGGAGTCGATTGAATCGCTCAATATGGCGCTGGAGATGTATGAAGGCACGCTGGTGTTTGTTTCACATGACCGCGAATTTGTCAGCTCGCTGGCAACCCGCGTGATCGAGTTGAAAGCAGACAAGGTGGTGGACTTCACCGGTAATTATGAAGATTACCTGCGCAGTCAGGGTATCGTCTGATAAAAACCGGGGTGGCGCAGGCCACCCCGGTTTTTATGCCGATTAGTGGGTTATATGCTTTTAGCTTGTTAGCTGGCATGGGCTGAGCAGCATGCCAGGCTCAGGGATTATCTGGCAGCAACGCATGTGCTTAAAGCGCAGGGAACACGGTCAGAGGAGGAAAGCGTCCCGCGACAGGGATGGCGCGGGCAGAGCGCCCAGGGATGGTTTAAGCGACTTTCCGATCTGACCGTGTTCACTAAAACAGGCAAAGCTTCAAAACAGCGCTGGCTTCATGGCGCAGATGTTTTGCTTCTATCGTTAAGCCCCACCGCCACACACTTCACAGTGCGCGTCCTGCGCCACTTTCATGCTGCGAAACTCCGCGCTCATCGCATCGTACATCAGCAACCGGCTGGTAGCAGGTGTGCCGAATGCGGTCAGCACTTTAATCGCTTCCATCGCCTGCATTGCACCAATCACGCCAACCAGCGGCGCCATGACGCCCGCTTCAACGCAACTCAGGGTTTGATCACCAAACAGGCGGCTGATACAGCGATAGCAGGGCGTGCCGGGCTGCCAGTTGAATACGCTGATCTGACCTTCCATCCGAATCGCGGCGCCCGAGACCAGCGGCACCCGCTGCTGCCGACAGAGGCGGTTGAGCTGCTCACGCACTGCAACGTTGTCGGTGCAGTCCAGCACCACCTGCTGCCGGGCAATCAGCGCCAGCAGCGCCGTATCATCCAGTTGTCCGTTGACCGGATGCAGCTGGCAGTGCGGATTGATGGCGGCCAGGCTTTGCGCGGCAGAGTCCACTTTGGCGCGGTCAATATCCGCGTCATGATGCAGGATCTGCCGTTGCAGGTTGGAGTGCGACACGGTATCGAAGTCGAGCAAAGTCAGATTGCCGACACCCGCCGACGCCAGGTAGGGCGCAGCAGCGCAGCCGAGTCCGCCTAGCCCGACAACCAGCGCATGACTCGCTTTCAGACGCTCCTGACCGTCGAAATCAAAGCCGCGCAGGACAATTTGTCGATTGTAGCGCAGCATCTCCTCATCGCTTAATTCAGGCCGCATTTACGCCTCCAGCAGGGCGTTGAAGGGCTCTACCTCAACCCATTCGCCCGGCTCAACGTTGCCGCGATCCCGTTCCAGCACGATGAAGCAGTTCGCCTGCGCGAAAGAGCTGAAGACGTGCGAACCCTGCATTCCGGTGGTCTCCACCTCCAGTTCACCCTGTGCATTCTGGCGCAGGATGCCGCGCTGGAAGTCGAGGCGGCCCGGTGACTTTTTCAGTCGCGAGGTGCAGCGCACTTTCTGACGAGGTGGCAAGGCGGATTTTTGCTGGCCGGTGAGGGTGGCAAGCAGTGGCTGGACGAGCTGATAAAAGGTCACGGCGGCGGAGACAGGATTGCCCGGCAGACCGCAGAACCAGCTGCTGTTGAGGCGGCCAAAGGCAAACGGCTTGCCGGGCTTGATCGCCAGTTTCCAGAAGCTGATAGCGCCCAGCTCTTCCAGCATATTTTTGGTGAAGTCCGCTTCGCCCACCGAGACGCCGCCGGTGCTGATTACCACATCGGCCTGCCGATCGGCTTCCTCAAAGGCGGCGCGAAGCGCGGCGGGATCATCGTTGATGATGCCAAGGTCAATAACTTCGCAGCCGAGCTTATGCAGCATCAGTGAGACTGCAAAACGGTTGGTGTCATAAATCTGGCCCTCTGCCAGCGGCTCACCGACCGGCTGGAGTTCATCGCCGGTGGAGAAAATAGCGACCCGCAGTTTTCGCAGCACGCTGACTTGTGCGATACCCAGCGAGGCGAGCAGCGGCAGCTCGGCGGCACCCAGACGCGTTCCCGCTTCCAGCACCACATGGCCTGGCTGAATATCGTCACCGGTCAGACGGATATTTTGTCCCTGACGCACCGGTGCGGTGATCACAATCGCGTCGCCCTGGGTTTCTGTCTGCTCCTGCATCACTACCGCTTCACAGCCTGCGGGCACCGGCGCACCGGTCATGATTCGGATCACGCTGCCCTGCGGCCACTCACCGCGGAATGGCGCGCCCGCAAAGGCTTTACCTGCCACCGGCAGCGGCTGTCCGCTGCTGACATCCGCCAGCCTGACGGCGTAACCATCCATCGCGGAGTTATCAAAGGGCGGCACGGCAATCGGGGAGGTGACGGCTTTTGCCGTAATGCGGCCGACCGCTTCGGCCAGCGACACGCTCAGTGAGTCGATGACGGGCATCAGCTGTGACAGCATTTTTTGTTGCGCCTCCTCAAGGGAGATTAAACCTGCAGTAAAACTTTCCATGAACAGTCCAGCCTGGTTAACTCAGATGCTGCCTATTATGGGTCGAATTGGCCGCTGAGTCACATCGGTGTCGGCCGGGTGCGCCGGTTGTTATGGCAAAAAGGAAATAGGGTGGTAAGAAAAGGTTATAACCACAGGAACAGTTTCCGCTTTACAACACTTAGCAGGCTTTCTATAGTCAAAAATCACCGAAATTGGGTGAAAACCATTTTAAATCAGTGTTTTTCGTCCTGATGCAACCACAGGGTAGAGCGTTATGGTCAATGCAGTGATCGCCATTCACGGTGGCGCAGGTGCTATTTCGCGCGCAGCAATGAGCGCCGAAAAGGAACAACACTATCGTCAGGCGCTACACGATATTGTCACTCAGGGTCAGCAGATACTGGCTCAGGGTGGCAGCGCACTCGATGCAGTAACCGAGGCGGTGCGACTGCTGGAAGAGTGTCCGCTGTTCAACGCCGGTAAAGGTGCAGTGTTCACCCATCAGGGCACCCATGAACTCGATGCCTGCATTATGGATGGACGTACGCTGGATGTGGGCGCGGTCGCGGGCGTAACGCAGGTTCGCAATCCGGTGCTGGCGGCACGTGCCGTGCTGGAAAAAAGCGAGCATGTGCTCTTTATCGGCGAGGGCGCAGAGCAGTTTGCAGTGGCGAACGGACTGGAAACGGTTGCACCTGATTACTTCTCAACGCCGGAACGCTGGGAGCAGTTGCAGCGCGCACTGAACAGCGATACGGCGGTACTGGACCATGATGGCGCTGCGCACAGCGACGATCCGCTCGACCCGGACCGTAAGTTCGGCACGGTAGGCGCTGTCGCGCTGGATCTGGCGGGCAACCTCGCTGCTGCGACGTCTACGGGCGGTATGACCAACAAACAGGCCGGGCGGGTCGGTGACTCGCCGCTGCCGGGGGCGGGCTGCTACGCCAGCAACGACAGCGTGGCGGTCTCCTGTACCGGCACCGGTGAAGTCTTTATGCGCACGCTGGCGGCCTACGATGTGGCTGCGCAGATGCGCTACGCCGGGCGCTCGCTGCAGCAGGCTACAGTTAACGTCATTCATGACAGCGTGCTGGAACTGGGCGGCAGCGGCGGGTTGATTGCGGTTGATCGCGCAGGCAACGTGGCGCTGCCGTTTAACAGCGAAGGCATGTACCGGGGCGTTGCGCGTGTCGGCGAAGCGGCGGAAGTTGCTATTTATCGCGAAAGTTAAGGAGCAGTGATGAGCGACAGGCAAACGTTACCGCCGCTGGCCCCTGAGCAGGTACTGGCGGTGCGCGATCTCAATGTGCGTTTTCAGCATGAAGACACCGTCACCGACGCGGTGCGTCATTTGTCTCTCGATCTGTTTCGCGGCGAAACGCTGGCGCTGGTGGGCGAGTCAGGCTCCGGGAAATCGGTCACCTCGCTGGCGCTGATGCGGCTGATTGAGCAGGCGGGCGGAATCGTCAGCGGCGAGGTGCAGTTGCGCCGTCGTAATGGTGACGTGATGGATCTGATGCGCGCCTCAAAAGGTCAGATGCGTCGGGTGCGCGGCGCGGATATGGCGATGATCTTTCAGGAGCCGATGACCTCGCTGAATCCGGTCTTCCCGGTGGGCGAGCAGATCGCCGAGTCAATCCGCCTGCATCAGGGCCTGAGCCACGCCGGGGCGCTGGCCGAGGCTCGCCGGATGCTGGATCTGGTGCGCATTCCCGATGCACACAATGTCTTGTCCCGCTTTCCGCACCAGTTGTCGGGCGGGATGCGTCAGCGCGTGATGATCGCGATGGCGCTCTGCTGCAAACCCGCATTACTGATTGCCGATGAGCCGACCACCGCGCTCGACGTCACCATTCAGGCGCAGATTCTGCAGCTCATCCGCGTGCTGCAAAAAGAGATGCAGATGGGGGTGATTTTTATCACTCACGATATGGGCGTGGTCGCCGAAATGGCCGACCGGGTTCAGGTGATGTATCGCGGCGAAGTGGTGGAAAATGCCCCGGTCGCCGAACTGTTCAGCGCACCACAGCAGCCCTATACCCAGGCGCTGCTGGCGGCGGTGCCAAAGCTCGGCTCAATGCAGGGCCAGCCTTTGCCCGCCAAATTCCCCTTGCTGCACAGTGATGCCGTTGATGATGTGCCGCAGGATACGGTACGCCGCCTGCAGCCTCCGATTTTGCAGGTGCGCGACCTGGTTACCCGCTTTGACATTCGCGGCGGCCTGCTGAATCGCGTTAAAAGCCGCGTTCACGCTGTCGAAAAAGTCAGTTTTGATCTCTATGCCGGTGAGACGCTGGCGCTGGTGGGGGAGTCTGGCTGTGGTAAATCGACCACCGGCCGCTCGCTGCTGAAGCTGGTGGCCAGTCAGGGCGGCACGCTGACGTTTGACGGCCAGCGGATAGACCATCTCTCCGGTGCCGCGCTGGCGCATCTGCGGCGGGATATTCAGTTTATCTTCCAGGATCCCTACGCCTCGCTGGATCCCCGTCTGACGGTCGGCTTCTCGATTATGGAGCCGCTGCTGGTCCATAAGGCGATGCCGCGTCGCGAGGCGGAGCAGCGCGTTGCCTGGTTGCTGGATAAAGTGGGACTGCTGCCGGAACATGCTCAGCGTTATCCGCATGAGTTTTCTGGCGGGCAGCGTCAGCGCATCTGTATAGCCCGCGCGCTGGCGCTGAACCCTAAAGTGGTGATTGCCGACGAGTCCGTCTCGGCGCTGGATGTGTCGATTCAGGCGCAGATTATTAATCTGATGCTCGACCTGCAGCGCGAGTTTGGCATCGCTTTCCTGTTTATTTCTCACGATATGGCGGTGGTGGAGCGTATCAGCCACCGCGTGGCGGTGATGTATCTCGGTCAGATTGTCGAGATGGGGCCGCGTCAGGCGGTGTTCGAACAGCCCCAGCATCCCTACACCCGAAAACTCATGGCAGCGGTGCCGGTCGCCGATCCGGCTCACCGGCGTCGCGAACGAGCCTTACTGGTCGATGAGATCCCCAGCCCGATCCATGCGTTAGGGGATGAACCTGAAGTGGCGCCGCTGATGGAGGTGGCTCCGGGCCATTTCGTCGCCCGCCACGTTATCAGCGCGACCTGAACAGTGAAGATGTCGCCCCGGCGACCAACCCGACAGGGATTACAGGAGAACAAGATGCAGATGACGATGCGTAAAGGGTTACTGGCGGCTGGCGTGTTAAGCAGCGCAATGACATTGCCCGCGTGGGCAGCACAGGATGCGGTGATTGCCGTCGCGTCGAACTTCACCACGCTCGATCCCTATGACGCCAACGACACGCTGTCGCAGGCGGTCGCGAAATCTTTCTATCAGGGCCTGTTTGGCTTCGATAAGGATATGAAGCTCACCAACGTGCTGGCGGAGAGCTATCAGGCCAGCGCCGACGGTCTGACCTACACCATCAAGCTGCGTCCCGGCGTTAAATTCCAGGATGGCACGGACTTCAATGCGGAAGCGGTCAAGGTCAACCTCGATCGCGCCAGCAACCCGGATAACCATCTCAAGCGCTACAACCTGTTTAAACGCATCGCCAGCACCGAAGTGGTCGATCCAACCACCGTGAAAGTGACGCTGAAAGAGCCGTTCTCTGCCTTTATCAACAACCTGGCTCATCCGGCGGCGGCGATGATTTCGCCCACCGCGCTGAAAAAATATGGCAAAGAGATCGGTTTCCACCCGGTGGGAACCGGCCCGTTTGTGTTTGAAACCTGGAACCAGACCGATTTTGTGAAGGTGAAGAAGTGGGACGGCTACTGGAAGCCGGGGTATCCGAAGCTGGACAGCATCACCTGGCGCCCGGTGGTGGACAACAACACCCGAGCGGCGATGCTGCAGACCGGCGAAGCGAACTTTGCATTTCCGGTACCTTATGAGCAGGTGAAGCTGCTGGAGAAGAACAGTAAGCTGGATGTGGTGACCTCGCCTTCCATTATGCAGCGTTACATCAGCCTGAATGTCACCCAGAAGCCGTTCGACAACCCGAAGGTACGTGAAGCGCTGGAATATGCCATCAACCGCCAGGCGCTGGCAAAAGTGGCCTTCTCCGGTTACGCCACACCTGCTACCGGCATTGTGCCGCCCGCTGTCGACTTTGCGCAGACCTATCCGACCATCAGCTACGATCCGGCGAAGGCCAAAGCGCTGCTGAAAGAGGCGGGCTACCCGAATGGATTTGAGACCACGCTCTGGTCGTCCCATAACCACAGCACCGCGCAGAAAGTGTTGCAGTTCACCCAGCAGCAGCTGGCGCAGGTTGGCGTGAAAGTAAAAGTCACAGCAATGGATGCGGGCCAGCGTGCCGCTGAAGTGGAAGGCAAAGGCCAGAAGGAGAGCGGTGTGCGGATGTTCTACACCGGCTGGTCCGCCTCAACGGGTGAAGCAGACTGGGCGCTGACGCCACTGTTTGCTACCGCAGCCTGGCCACCGGCGATCTTCAATACGGCGTTCTACAGCAATCCTAAGGTCGATAAAGATCTGGCCGATGCGCTGAAAACCACTGACCGTGCAGAGAAAGCGCGTCTCTATAAAGATGCACAGGACACCATCTGGCAGGACCATCCGTGGATCCCGCTGGTGGTTGAGCAGCTGGTTTCTGCCAATAGCAAAAACCTCAGCGGCTTTTATGTGATGCCCGATACCTCATTCAATTTTGATGAGGCCACTCTGAAGTAACGGAGCCGGCCAGCCCGCGTGGCTGGCCGCAGCTGCAGGATGTTGCATGTTTAACTATTTTCTCAAACGACTCTTTGGGCTGATCCCGACGCTGCTGATTGTGGCGGTGCTGGTGTTCCTGTTTGTTCACCTGCTGCCGGGGGATCCGGCACGCCTGATTGCCGGGCCGGAAGCCGATGCTTCGGTGGTGGCGCTGGTGCGTCAGGAGCTGGGACTGGATCAGCCGCTGCCGCAGCAGTTCTGGCACTTTATACTGAATGCGCTGCAGGGCGATTTCGGTCAGTCGATGGTCTCGAAGCGGCCGGTTGCGGATGAGATCGCCTCGCGCTTTATGCCGACCCTGTGGCTGACGCTGGCCAGCATGATCTGGGCGGTGATTTTTGGCATGACCATCGGCATCGTTTCGGCTGTCTGGCGTAACCGCTGGCCCGATCGGCTGGGCATGACGCTGGCGGTGTCGGGCATTTCGTTTCCCGCCTTTGCGCTGGGCATGCTGCTGATGCAGGTCTTCTCCGTGGAGCTGGGCTGGCTGCCAACCGTCGGTGCTGACAGCTGGAAACATTACATTCTGCCCTCGATCACCTTAGGTGCGGCGGTGGCGGCGGTGATGGCGCGCTTTACCCGCGCCTCCTTCGTGGAGGTGATGCAGGAAGATTACATGCGGACCGCCCGGGCTAAAGGGGTGCGCGAGTCGCTGGTGGTGGTAAAACATGGCCTGCGCAACGCGATGATCCCGGTGGTCACGATGATGGGACTGCAGTTTGGTTTTCTGCTGGGAGGATCGATCGTCGTCGAGGTGGTGTTTAACTGGCCGGGGTTAGGTCGTCTGCTGGTCGACTCCGTGGCGATGCGCGACTATCCGGTTATTCAGGCAGAAGTGCTGCTGTTTTCACTGGAGTTTATTCTGATCAATCTGTTTGTCGACATGCTCTATGCGGTAATTAATCCCGCTATTCGCTTTAAGGAGTCGCGATGAAAAACTGGCGACGTGAGGCGGCACTGAAAACGATGCCGCTGATGACGGAAAATCGGGTGCGCACGCCGTGGCGAGAGTTCTGGCGGCGTTTCCGGCATCAGCCGTTGGCGTTGATGGCCGGGGCTTTTGTGCTGCTGCTGATTGTGCTGGCGGTTATCGCTCCGTGGATTGCGCCGTTCGACGCAGAAAACTACTTCGATTACGACCGGCTCAACGAAGGTCCGTCGCTGCTGCACCTCTTTGGCGTCGATTCGCTGGGGCGCGACATCTTCAGCCGGGTGCTGGTCGGCACGCGTATTTCCCTGATTGCCGGTTTCTTCTCGGTGGTGATCGGCGCACTGATTGGCACCTTCTTTGGTCTGTTAGCCGGTTACTACGAAGGCTGGTGGGATCGCATCACCATGCGCATCTGCGATGTGCTTTTTGCCTTCCCCGGCATTCTGCTGGCGATTGCGGTGGTGGCGATTATGGGCAGCGGCATGAGCAACGTGATTGTGGCGGTCGCTATCTTCAGTATTCCGGCCTTTGCCCGCCTGGTGCGCGGCAATACGCTAGTGCTGAAGCATCAGACCTATATTGAGTCGGCACGCAGCATCGGTGCATCTGACTGGACGATCCTGATGCGGCATATTCTGCCCGGCACAGTTTCGCCGATTGTGGTCTATTTCACCATGCGGGTCGGCACCTCTATCATTACCGCCGCCAGCCTGTCATTTCTGGGGCTGGGCGCCCAGCCGCCAACGCCGGAGTGGGGCGCGATGCTGAATGAAGCGCGGGCCGACATGGTGATTGCGCCTCACGTGGCTATTTTCCCCAGTCTGGCCATCTTCCTCACGGTTCTGGCATTTAATTTGCTCGGCGATGGGCTACGTGACGCGCTTGATCCTAAACTAAAGAAATGAAACCTTTCGATTATGATCAGGACTTCAGCACTATCGACTGCCGCCAGCATCCCGAGCTTTATCAGGTCGGGCGCGGCGAGCAGGGTGTGCTGATGGTCGAGCCGTATAAGAGCGAAATTCTGCCGCACTGGCGTTTTCGTACCGTCCCGATTGCTGAAGAGTCTGCTGAGAAAATCATGGTGCTGTTTGAGGATTACCGGCGTCAGGATGATTTTGTCGGCATGGATATGGCGCGCAAATTTATCCAGATGGGATATACCCGCGCGCGCCGTTACAGCAACCACAAAGGCGGGCGCAAGTATGACGCGGACGGCAAAGAGCTGCCGCGCGGCGTCAACGAGGAAAAGGCCGCGGCGGCGGCCATTTTCAAAGGTTACTGGGACAGGCTTCGTGCAGATGAGGACTATCTGAAACGTAAAAAAGCGCATCAGAAGCAGTATGGCTAAAGGCTTAATCCTTTTCTCCCGGCAGCAGATAAGCCTGCTGCCGTTGATAGGTTGACCCGTCTCTCCTGGCATCTCTCCGGTTCCATTCACAGATTGCACACCCGCAACGTTGATCAGCCAATGTCAGACTCCTGCACAAAAGAAAACTTTTCTGCTATCGGGCTGGCGGCGTAAAGTAATGAAAAAACGCGTAAAAGCCATTTCAGGTCACCGGCGAAAAAACGGGCTGTTTAAAACCTGCATTTTCCAGTAACTGACCGTCCTGTAAAAAGAAATGATTTTTCCAGCAAGCGGTCAGTGGATAAGCGAAACGCTGACAGTGGCGACGCTTCAGGGCTGACTGAAAAACGCGGGTTGATATTCACTTGTTTTCATTAATAATAAACGGGCAAATCAACACTGAGGGGGCTATGCCCCTCAGGTAATGAAATGGATAATGTGAGAGCTAAATAATGAAAGAGATCATCAACGGATTTCTGAATTTCCAGCAGAATGTGTTTCCTGAAAGGAAGGATCTTTTCAAAAGCCTGGCGTCAAATCAAAATCCGAAAGCGCTATTCATCTCCTGTTCAGATAGCCGTCTGGTGCCTGAACTGGTGACGCAGCAGGAGCCAGGAGAGCTGTTCGTTATCCGCAATGCGGGCAACATTGTTCCCTCATTCGGCCCGGAGCCAGGCGGTGTCTCAGCCACTATCGAATATGCGGTGGTCGCGCTGGGTGTCTCCGACATCATCATCTGTGGTCACTCTAACTGTGGTGCCATGAACGCCATCGCCTCCTGCGCCTGCATGGATACCATGCCTGCGGTAGAGCACTGGCTGCGCTATGCCGATGCGGCAAAAGCCGTAGTCGAGCAGCGTGAGTATGACTCACCAGAGAAGAAGCTGAACGAGATGGTCAAAGAGAACGTCATCGCTCAGCTCAACAACATGAAGACTCATCCGTCGGTCTCCGTTGCTCTGCGTAATGGCAAGCTACGTCTGCATGGCTGGGTTTACGACATCGAAACCGGCACCATTATGGCGCTGACCCAGGGTGGCAAGCAGTTCATCACCCTGTCTGAGAATCCTGATACCTGCTTTGAGTAATGCCTAAGACCCGCTGCGTCCTGCGGCGGGTTTTTCTGTTACTCATCCTGCATACCCGCGTTAAACCGTCGCTGTTATTCTGCACTTTCCGTCTGACTTATCTATGCTTGCTTAAACCTTCCTGATACAAGCGAGTTGATGATGCGTAAAACGTCCGTTCCTGCTCTGCTGGCGGTCTCTGCACTGCTGCTCAGTGGTTGTACTTCTCATATTGCTGATAAGCAGCAATATTCAGGTTTTTTAGGCGATTACAGTCAGTTGCAACCGACCGCGTCAGCCAGCGGTGGACCGACTCTGCGCTGGATTTCACCCAACTATCAAAGCAGCCATTATAAAGATGTGCTGTATACGTCGCTGGTATACTACCCGGCTGCGCACCCCACGCCACGCGTCACTCAGCAAACCCTGGATCAGGTGCTCAGTTACACAGACACCCAGCTAAAAGGCGCGATAGCGACCCGCCTGCCGCTGGTGAATCAGGCTACACCACATACCCTTAAGGTAAGGGCCGCCATTACCGCCGTATCAGCAGAAAATCAGGGCGTGCAGTTTTATGAAGTGGTACCGGTTGCCGCGGTCGTTGCCAGTACCATGGCGGCGTCAGGACATCGTACCCAGAACAGCGAACTGTTTCTGGAGATTGAAGCCAGCGATGCAGTGACGGGCAAACCGCTGATCCGGGTGGTTCGCAAAGCCTTTGGCAAAACGGTCAGCAATAGCACTACGCCGATCACCTTTGACGAGCTGAAGCCCGGTATCGATACGATGGTACGTGACACAGTAAGTTTTAACGCGCCCTGAATCTGACAGGGGGACAGCAGAACGCTGTTCCCCTGTTTAATCTTTTGTAAATCCTCAGGTTCACCCCGCGACGGATGACTACGCTTATGGTCACGCTATCCCGTCAGGAGAATCCTATGTCCCGTTTATCGACTGCCCTGCTGCTGAGCAGCGCGCTATTTTGCGCCTCGCCACTGTTTGCCGCCGACGTCAGGGTCGAGGTGTTGCAGGATAAGTTACAACATCCATGGTCCGTTGCCTTTCTGCCCGATAACAAAACGTTGCTGATTACTGAACGCAGCGGACAGCTGCGCAGCTGGAGCCCGGAGAGTGGTCTGTCGCAGCCAATCAAAGGGGTGCCGAAAGTCTGGGCAGCACGGCAGAGTGGCCTGCTCGACGTAGTGCTGGCACCCGATTTCGCGACCAGTCGTCGCGTCTGGCTCAGCTACACCGAGGCGAACAGCAGTGGCAAAGCGGGCGCAGTCGTGGGCGTTGGCACGCTGAGCCAGGATAACCGGCAGCTCAGCGATTTCCGCGAGGTAATTCGGCAGACGCCGATGCTCTCCAGTGGCAACAATATCGGCACCCGGCTGGCGTTTGATACCCAGGGTTATCTCTGGATTGCATTCGGCGATAATTTTGTCAGCAGCGCGGCGCAGGACCTCGATAAGCTTCAGGGCAAACTGCTGCGGCTCAACGCTGATGGCAGCGTGCCGGACGATAACCCGTTTGTGAAAAAGCCCGGCGTACGGCCAGAAATCTGGGCCTATGGTTTGCGTAATCCGCAGGGGCTGGCGCTTAACCCCTGGACCGGCATGATATGGGAAAACGAGCATGGCCCGCGAGGCGGCGATGAAGTGAATATCATGGCCCGGGGCAAGAACTACGGCTGGCCGCTGGCGACGTACGGCATTGACTACAGCGGCGACAAAGTGCCGGAGTCAAAGGGCACCCATGTCGCGGGCACCGAACAGCCGCTGTACCACTGGAAGGTTTCTCCGGCCATCAGCGGCATGGCGTTTTATAACAGCGCCCGTTTTCCCCAGTGGAAAAACTCGCTATTCATCGGTGCACTGAAAGAGAAAAACCTGATTCGTCTGAGTATTAACGGCGAAAAAGTGGTGGAGGAGCAGCGGCTGCTGGGGGATCAGAATGCGCGGATTCGCGATGTTCGGCAGGGCCCGGATGGCTATCTTTATGTGCTGACCGATGAGGCTAATGGCAAGCTGCTGAAAGTGGGATTAGCACAGGACGCTGGTGCGTCCCGCGGCTAAGAGCCAGCCCCAGACTATTTTATTTGTCATCCGGACCTGGGCAGTGCTCACCCTTTTCACGTATTACGTGTACGTTCCGGTTGTGCCGCGCTGTCCATGCCCAGGCTGCCTGCAAAAATGACGTCTGAAGGACCAGGCTCTGAATCAGCGAGCCCAGTGATAAACCTGCCATCCGCGGTTTAACGCTTCCTGGTGCAGTTGTTCATCCGGATTGATGACATGGGCATGATCGGCCTGTTCCAGCAGGGGCAGGTCGTTCATTGAGTCACTGTAGGCCCAGGTGCGGTCAAAGCTCTCCGCCTGCTGCAGCGCTTTCCAGTCGCCCAGTCGGGTCACTTTGCCCTCTTTGTAAGTCATGGTGCCGTAAGTGTTGCCGCTGTAGCGCTCGTCCACGATTTCAACGCCAATCGCCAGCGCGCCGCAGGCCCCCAGCTTCTCGGCAATCGGGACGACCAGATGCTCGCCGCTGGCAGAGATGATCATGACTCTGTCGCCGCGCGCCCGATGCCACTCAATCCGCTCGCGGGCGGCGGGATAAACGCGTGGCAGGATGTCGCGATGAATGAAGCGGCGCACCCAGCCTTCAACGGTCAGCATGGCCATGCCTGCCAGCGGGGAGAGCGTTTTATTCATATATTCTTCAATCGACAGCGTACCGGCATAGTACTGATTCATTAATGTCTGTTCCTGATCAATCAGTTCGCTGGGAGCGAATCCCTGTGATACCAGCCAGCGCAGCCACAGGCTGGTGCTGTCTTCACAAATGAGTGTTTCATCAAGATCAAAAAGGGCTAGGTCCATGGTCGGTCTCCTCGGCTGACTGGCGTTCAGGTTAACTGATATTTGTGACGGGCTTAACTCTTCTGCGAAAAATCGGAATTTCACGCAGTTTTAGTGGCGACAAAATCGGGGAAATACGGCACGCGCGCGGTGCCTATGCCAGGGTTACTCTACTAAACTCTATAAAACTTTACGATTCGGCGGTTTTTTTCGCTGCCGCCAGGGGTTAGCGTTTGAGTGAGAATTTTCTGCCTTTGGAATTTCGATTTAACAAGGACAATCCGGCCAAGCCCATGACAAACACTCGCTTCTCATCTCGCCTGCGGCACCTTGCTGCGACCTCATTACTGATTCTTGCCCCCATCAGCGTTTTTGCTGAGCAGGCTCCCGCCGCGCCAGGCATCGATGCTAAAGCGTGGATCCTGATCGACTACGCCAGCGGGAAAGTGTTAACCGAATCCAGTGCCGATCAGCGTCTCGATCCTGCCAGTCTGACCAAAATGATGACCAGCTACGTGGTGGGTCAGGCGATCAAAGCGGGCAAAATCAAACCGGATGATCTGGTCACCGTCGGACAGGACGCCTGGGCGACCGGCAATCCTAAGCTGCGCGGCTCTTCGCTGATGTTCCTTAAGCCGGGCGATCGCATTCCGGTGCATGAGCTGAATAAAGGTATCGTGATCCAGTCCGGCAATGACGCCTGTATTGCGCTGGCAGATTATGTGGCGGGCAGTCAGGACTCGTTTATCGGCCTGATGAATAACTATGTGAAGGCGCTGGGACTGCAGAACACCCACTTTATGACGGTGCATGGTCTGGATGCAGAAGGGCAGTACAGCACCGCGCGGGATATGGCGCTGATTGCTCAGGCGCTGATCCGCGATGTGCCTGAAGAATACGCACTGAACAAAGAGAAAGAGTTCACCTTTAACAATATTCGTCAGATCAACCGCAACCGTCTGTTGTGGAGCACCAACCTTAAAGTGGATGGCGTTAAAACCGGCCATACCTCAGGTGCGGGCAATAACCTGGTGGCTTCCGCGACGGAAGGCGATATGCGTCTGATCTCGGTAGTACTCGGCACCGCCAGCGATGCGATTCGTTTCCGCGAAAGTGAAAAGCTGCTGACGTGGGGCTTCCGATTCTATGAAACAGTGACGCCAATTAAAGCGGATGCCCCGTTTGCGCAGCAGCGGGTCTGGTTCGGTGACAAAAGTCAGGTGAATCTGGGCGTGGCGAAAGATGCCGCGCTGACCATCCCGAAAGGGCAGATGAAGAACCTGAAGGCGAGTTTTAAACTCAATGCGCCGCAGCTTGAAGCGCCGCTGAAGAAGAATCAGGTGGTCGGCACCATCGACTTCCAGCTGGATGGCAAAACGATTGAGCAGCGTCCGCTGGTGGTGCTGCAGGATGTGCCGGAAGGCGGCTTCTTCAGCCGAATGATTGATTTCGTGATGATGAAGTTCAACGGCTGGTTCGGGAAGTGGTTTTCATAAGTAAGCAGGGACGCTGAGGCGTCCCTCAGACTGCTGGCAAACCCAAATCAGGATGCATCTGGCAGCAATGAATTAGCTTAACGTGCAGGGAACACGGTCAAAGTAGGAAAGCGTCCCGCGCCAGGGACGGCGCGGGCCGAGCGAGCCATGGAGGGCAGTTTTTGCGTCTTTCCGATCTGACCGTGTTTCCTGTGCAGGCTCAGTCTTACAGCAACTAGCCCAGACTTTGTCAGCAATCTCAGGGACGCTAACATGTCCCTTTTTAATCCTGCGTCCAGCCCTTACGAATCGGCACGGCAAACAGTGCCCGATAGAGCGGGTTGATCACCGCCAGCATCCGCTCGCCATAGAACTGCCACGCCAGATGAGACGCCAGACAACTCAGCAGACCCAGCAGGAACCCACCCAGCATATCCATTGGCCAGTGAACGCCCAGGTAGACCCGCGACCAGGCGATAGCGCAACCCGCCACCATCAGCACCACACCCGACCAGAGGCGATGCCAGAAGATAAAGGCAAGAGCAAAGGTGAAAATCGTGGTGCCGTGATCGCTGGGGTAAGAGTCATCGGCAGCGTGATGCAGGAACTGATAACCGTAACCAATGGCGAAAGGGCGAGGATGCGGTAACAGATGGCCGACACACCAGGAGATTGCCAGCGCATAAATCAGCGCCATACCGGTTTTCAGTACCAGCGCCCGTTGTGAAGAAACCTGATCGCGCGGTCCCCAGAGCCACATCGCCACAATTAACAGCGGCACAATGGCAATCAGGTCTTTGGCAATAAAGGTCGCGAGGTGGATTAACCAGGCGGGTGAAGCCGGTGTGGCATTGATGGCAGTAAACAGTGAGTGGTTCAGCTCTTCCATTTCGGGATACATTCCTCAGCACAAATAGCTAACTTAACAGTCATCTATCCTGCTTTTTAACGGGCAATTCGTCTACGGAAAGGCTCTGAATCTGATAATGAGTTGCACAACTGTTTAAGTTTTATGATCGTTTCGGGTCTGATTATGGCGCGGGTGAGTGGCGCAGGGATGAAAAAAAGGCATAAAAAAACCCGCCGGGAAAAAGACCAGCGGGCTCCACAATTTGGGGATTTCAAAGAAAAGCAGTGGCACTTATTATGACTATCGCTTAACTATAAAGTTCTGGACGCAGGCAAAAAAATTTTATAAGGGCAATATTGGCCAGATAATCACAATCAGCGTCCCCGCCAGCGTAAGCAAAACGTTGGCGATGGCATAGGTCCCGGCATAGCCCAGCGCCGGAATATTACTGCGTGCCGTATCACTGATGATCTCCATAGCCGGTGCGCAGGTTCGCGCGCCCATGATGGCACCAAACAGCAGGGCGCGGTTCATCCGCAACACATAAGCCCCAAACAGATAACAGATGATCACCGGAATCAGGCTCACCAGCAGGCCGCACAACAGCATCAGCGCGCCGTCGCTGCTCAGGCCGTGATTAATGCCGCTACCGGCACTCAATCCCACACCCGCCATAAACACCATCAGCCCGAACTCTTTCACCATGGTGAGCGCGCCCTGAGGAATGTAACCAAAGGTCGGGTGATTGGCGCGCAGGAAGCCGAGCATGATACCGGCGAACAGCAGGCCCGCCGCGTTACCGATGCCAAAACTGAAATTGCTGAACTGGAAGGTGATCAGACCAATCATCAGACCGACAATAAAGAAAGCGCAGAAGGCTAAGAGATCGGTCATCTGACTGTGAATCGCGATAAAACCAATGCGATCCGCCACGCTTTTCACCCGTCGTGCCTCGCCGCTGACCTGCAGCACATCGCCTTTGTTCAGCATGATGCTGTCGTCGATCGGCATCTCAATCTGACTGCGTATCACCCGGTTCAGGAAGCAGCCGTGATCGGTAAGGTTTAACTTGCTCAGGCGTTTGTTCACCGCGTTATGGTTCTTCACCACGATCTCTTCGGTGACGATGCGCATATCCAGCAGGTCGCGGTCAAACACCTCTTTGCCGTTGCGAAAGCTCGGATCGAGCCGGGCATGTGCGTCGGGATAGCCGACCAGCGAGATATCATCTCCGAGTTGCAGTACCGCATCACCATCGGGACTGGCGAGAATACCGTTGCGGCGAATACGCTCAATGTAGCAGCCGGTCTGACGATAGATACCCAGTTCACGCAGGTTTTTGCCACCGCTCCACGCCACCAGTTCCGCCCCCACGCGATAGGCACGGATGACCGGCAGGAAGACTTTGCGCTGGCTGTCGGCATCGAGACCGCGTTCCCGGGCGATCTGCTGGGCGCAGGTGGGCAGATCCTGATGTTGCAGACGAGGCAGGTAGCGCGCGCCAAAAATCAGACTCACCAGGCCAATCAGATAGGTCACGGCATAGCCGAGACTCAGCTGATCCTGCATCAGTGCGAGCTGCTTTGGATCGGTGATGCTTTGCCGCAGGGTATCGCCCGCGCCGACCAGCACCGGCGTGGAGGTCATCGACCCGGCCAGCATGCCAGCGGTAAGACCAATATCCCAGCCAAAGAGTTTGCCCAGTCCCAGCGCCAGTAACAGCGCGCTGACCACCATGACGATGGCGAGCATGAAATAGTTTTTGCCGTCGCGGAAGAAAATGGAAAAAAAGTTGGGACCGGCTTCGACGCCAACACAAAAAATAAACAGCATAAAGCCCAGGCTCAATGCGTCGGTATTGATCGTGAAGTGTTGCTGGCCTAATAAGAGCGAAACGACTAATACGCCAATCGAATTTCCCAGCTGAACTGAGCCAAGACGCAACTTACCCAGACAGAGGCCGAGCGCTAAAACGACAAATAATAACAAAATGTCATTTCCGCTTAACAATCCTGCGACGTTAATATTCACTGTTTAACTTCTTGTTTACATGTAAGCTATTGAAGAGTGGCCTGTTTTTCGCTATCGTGAGCAAGCCGTTGAGGTTCTGTTGTATCAACACTGCAAATGAAACCTTTACCGCGGCGCTATTCTAATCACAAAAATCTTTCACAGCCATTGGCTGTTTTCATTCGTTGCCACAGCGAACTGTTTCTTTTTATTTCCATCTGAACGCATCAGGGATATCAGCAGGTTATTGTCGGGTTACTTTTAATCAGTGGGGTGGTATGCCGCAGCGTTCTTATCTCTGGACTACCCGCCTGTGCGGCGTGGTGTTGTATAGTCTGGTATTTGTTTTTACCTGTCATTTCTGGCAGGTCGGTCCCGGCCCCCTGCGGGGTCAGCCCGAATTACTGCTCTTTATGCTGCCTGGTATCGTGATGGCGTTGATGCAGGTGGAAAGCCCGTTAAAAAGCACGCTGCTGATGGGACTCTGGGGAACGTTACTGGCAGCACTGCTGTTAAATAACAGCCTGTTTATTCACAGCAGCGGATTCTTTTTAGTCGCCTGGAGCCTTAGTGCGCTGTTCTGGGCAGGTTGCGGGGCGTTGCTGGTGCGGTTGATGCAGATTGTGATGGCATCAATCAACTAAACGGTGACGTATGATTTGCCTCAGGCAGAAAGCTAAAAAGGCGAGGCAGGAAATCCTGTCTCGCCTTTTTTATTCTGGCTATCAGCGCTTACGCGACAAATCCCAGATTCTCTTTGGTCCAGGCAGCAAACTCGGTGTAGCCACCGATGTGTTTTTCGTCCACGAAAATCTGTGGCACGGTGCTGACCGGTTTACCAGCGCTTGCTTCCAGATCGGCTTTAGTAATGCCTTCTGCATTAATATCGACATACTGGTAGCTAAAATCATCGCGCTCAGCGGTCAGTTTATCGGCCAGTTCGTGGGCACGGACACAGTAGGGACAGCCCGGACGACCAAAAATAACAGCAATCATTGAGAACTCCTTGCAGCGACTATTATGTGATGAATGTCACATAACGAAACAGAGAATGGCAACCATGATGCCCGCTCGTATCGCTTAAGGAAAGCAGGATTTGCCTGTTAGTCTGATGCCCGCACGCTATTGCCGCCCGTTCAGGAACCCTCTGAAAGAAGAGCTTTTTCGCGACGGCAGCCCGTGTATCCCGCGCAATTTTTGGGTTGTTGACCATAATTGACGCTCAGTAAGCTGCTAAGGCAGGAGGATGTGATGCAGAGTGTGGCCAGATTACCCCGGTTTGTGGTGGTGCTGGAGGCGGCAGGTGGCCTGTTGATCCTTGGCGCGCTGCTGCTGATTAACCAGTGGCTTCCGCTGCCCGGCCTGGCTGACGTGAAAACGCTGGCCACTGTGCTGTTCATCGCTGGCGTGGTGCTGATGCTGCCTGCTGCCTGGCTGTTAATGTGGCGCACCGCGAAAGCGATCGCGCCACAGCTGTTCAATCAGATTGATAAAAAAAGATAATATTGCTGGAGACTTTATGACACCGACCATTGATTTACTGTGCAGCCACCGTTCGATCCGCGCCTTTACTGACCAGCCGGTCAGCGAAGCCCAGCGTGAGGCGATTATTAATTCGGCGCAATCGGCGTCCACATCCAGCTTTTTACAGTGTTCGTCTATTATCCGTATCACCGACAAAGCGCTGCGTGACAAGCTGGTGACGCTGACGGGTGGACAGACGTGGGTCGCGGATGCGCCCGAGTTCTGGGTTTTCTGCGCTGACTTTAATCGGCACCTGCAGATTTGCCCGGATGCGCAACTGGGCCGTGCCGAGCAGTTGCTGCTGGGCTGCGTCGACACCGCGCTGATGGGACAGAATGCCATGGTCGCAGCGGAATCGCTGGATCTGGGCGGCGTCTTTATCGGCGGGATTCGTAACAGCATCGCGGAAGTGACCGAACTGCTGGGCCTGCCGAAATTTGTGCTGCCGCTGTTTGGTTTCTGCCTGGGTCATCCGGAATCAAAGCCGGACGTCAAACCGCGTATGCCGCATGCGATGCTGGTGCATGAGAATCGCTATCAGCCACTGGATCCGGCGGTGCTGGCAGAATACGATAGCCGCACAGAACTCTATTATCAGCAGCGCGACAGCAACCAGCGAAGTGAAACCTGGAGCGAGTTGATCCAGCGGCTGATCATAAAAGAGACGCGTCCATTTATGCTCGACTATCTGCATCAGCAGGGCTGGGCCACGCGTTAATTCAGAAAGCGAGAGCCGCGATGAAGATAGCTATCCTGTCACGTGATGAGACGCTCTACTCCAGTCGACGATTGCGTGACGAGGCCGCAGCACGTGGTCACGTGGTACAAATCATCGATCCGCTCTCCTGCTATATGAATATCAATCCCGCCTCACCGGCGGTTCACTATTGTGGTGAACCGCTGGGCCATTTCGATGCAGTCATCCCGCGCATTGGCAACGCCATTACCTTCTATGGCACGGCAGTGCTGCGACAGTTTGAGATGTGCGGCAGCTATCCCCTGAATGAGTCCGCTGCGATTACCCGCACCCGGGACAAATTGCGTTCGCTGCAACTACTGGCGCGGGAGGGCATCGACATGCCGGTCACGGGTTTTGCCTCCTCGCCCGATGACACTGACGATCTGATCGCCATGGTGGGCGGCGCGCCGCTGGTAGTTAAGCTGGTAGAAGGCACCCAGGGTATTGGTGTGGTGCTGGCGGAAACGCGGCAGGCGGCAGAAAGCGTTATCGATGCCTTTCGCGGCCTGAATGCCCATATTCTGGTGCAGGAGTTTATTAAAGAAGCGCAGGGGCGTGATGTTCGCTGTCTGGTGATCGGTAATCAGGTGGTGGCAGCGATTGAGCGTGTAGCGAAAGAGGGCGATTTTCGTTCCAACCTGCATCGCGGCGGCAAAGCTTATCCGATAGAGATCACGTCAGAAGAGCGGCAGATGGCCGTGAAAGCGGCAGCCACGCTGGGGCTGGAAGTGGCCGGTGTCGATATTCTGCGCGCCCATCGCGGCCCACTGGTAATGGAAGTGAACGCCTCGCCGGGTCTGGAAGGCATTGAAATCAGCAGCGACCTTAACATCGCCGCGTTAATGATTCAGCGGATTGAGCAGCAGGCCATCACCGGGCTCCGTCCTAAAACCGCTGGCTGACACGCGCTTTTCAGCAGTTTTCATGGCATCCCCGCCCATTTTTCCGTAAGCTAAGTCGCCTGTTTATCACCCCACTGGGATTTTACGATGGATTCTCTTGTCGTTCCGGATATCGACCTGCTGCGTCGCTGGCTGGATCAGCAAAATATCACCTGGTTCGAATGCGATGCCTGTCAGGCACTTCATCTGCCGCACATGCAAAACTTCGATGGGGTGTTTGACGCCAAAATCGATCTGGTCGACAACGTCATTCTGTTTTCAGCGCTGGCTGAAGTGAAGCCGACGGCGCTGATTCCGCTGGTTGGCGATTTGTCGCAAATCAATGCCAGCTCACTGACGGTGAAAGCATTTATCGACATTCAGGATGATAATCT
The DNA here is from genome assembly GCF_900115075.1 of Candidatus Pantoea varia. Lineage (GTDB taxonomy): Bacteria > Pseudomonadota > Gammaproteobacteria > Enterobacterales > Enterobacteriaceae > Pantoea > Pantoea varia. The sequence goes on along the minus strand of NZ_FOVG01000001.1, from coordinate 1,838,679 downwards.
GCCGAAGCTCATTGTCTGTCAGTCAATGATCACTACGGCCGGATTAACCTTTGGTCAGTTCTCACACTTTATGAAACAGAGTGAAGAGCAGATCTCCATGGTGATCCTGGAAGCCTTTGCCAACAATCTGCTGATTGTGGGCGAAGAAGAAGAGCACGTTCCGGTGACCAGCGTCCACTCTGTGCTGCACTAGCCAGACCTGGTCCGCCCACTAAGCCGTCCCTGAGACGGCTTTTTTATGCCCGTCATCCGCCGCCGCGATAATTTTTTATTCTGCACTTTGCCCTTTAACGCCAGATATTTGTCGTGGTTTATGCCATCAAAGCCGAACCTCATAGCTTAAACATGCATAAAATATCGGTTTCAGGCGTTTTTTACGCTGGGGTCTGGTGCAGCCTGACCGGGGGGGCTATGCTTGCGGGGCTGTAACTGGCGCGTAACTGCGCTTCAGCTATAGGTTTTTGCTATTAAACTCCCGCTGAATAATGATTCATTGTGTCACTGACGTTTTGTCCGGAACGCAATGCAGGGATCTCTGGTTTGCAGCGTTGTAATGGCCCGCTCAGGAGGATGGAAAAATATGTTCAACTCACGTCAGAAATGGCTGTCAGCTGTGGTAGCTGCTGCGCTGATGGCCGCGTCGGCCAGCAGCATGGCGGAAGATAAAACGCTGCACGTCTACAACTGGTCCGATTATATTTCGCCAGATACCGTGCCGAACTTTGAAAAGCAGTCCGGCATCAAAGTGGTCTACGATGTGTTCGACTCCAATGAAGTGCTGGAAGGCAAACTGATGGCGGGCAGCACCGGCTACGATGTCGTCGTACCCTCTTCGAGTTTCCTGGCGCGTCAGCTGCAGTCCGGGGTATTCCAGCCGCTGGATAAGAGCAAACTGCCAAACTACAAAAACCTTGATCCGGCGCTGATGGAAAAAGTGGCGCAGCACGATCCGGGTAACAAATATGCCATTCCGTATCTGTGGGGCACTACCGGTATCGGCTACAACATCGACAAGGTCAAAGCTGCACTGGGCGCTGATGCGCCGGTCAACAGCTGGGATCTGGTGCTGAAGCCAGAAAACCTGGAGAAGCTGAAAAGCTGTGGCGTCTCCTTCCTGGATGCACCGGAAGAGATTTTTGCCACGGTCCTCAATTATCTGGGCAAGGATCCGAATACTTCTGATGCCAAAGAGTATTCCGGCGCGGCCACTGACCTGCTGCTGAAACTGCGTCCGAATATCCGCTATTTCCATTCGTCGCAGTACATCAACGATCTGGCTAACGGCAACATCTGCGTCGCCATCGGCTGGTCGGGCGATATTCTGCAGGCGAAAAACCGTGCCGATGCAGCGAAAAACGGCGTGCATCTGGGCTATAGCGTACCCAAAGAGGGCGCACTGGCCTTCTTCGATATGATGGCGATTCCGAAGGATGCAAAAAACCTCGACGGCGCATATGCCTGGCTGAACTACATCATGGATCCGAAAGTGATCGCCGATGTCTCCAACAAAATGAACTACGCCAACGGCAACAAAGCGTCCCTGCCGCTGATCAATGCCGACGTCCGCAACAACCCGGGTATCTTCCCGACGCCTGAAGCGATGTCGAAATTGTTCGTGCTGAAAGTCCAGGATCCGAAACTGGATCGTGTGCGTACGCGCGCATGGACTAAAGTAAAAAGTGGTAAGTAGTTCGTCCTTAACGGATTGACCTGTCACGCATCAGCAACAGAGGCGCACCCCCGGCCTCTGTTGTGCCATTTTTAGCGGCAAACTTTGCCGCAATGTTCCGCCTGGCTCCGGAGAGAACCCTTTGTGAACGATGCCATTCCCCGTCCTCAAAATAAAACCGCAAAGGCGTTAACGCCGCTGCTGGAAATTCGCAATCTGACCAAATCCTTTGACGGGCAGCACGCCGTGGATGATGTCAGTCTGACTATTTATAAAGGTGAAATCTTTGCCCTGCTGGGCGCATCGGGCTGTGGAAAATCCACGTTGCTGCGCATGCTGGCCGGTTTTGAGCCGCCAACCAGTGGTCAGATTGTGCTGGATGGTCAGGATTTGTCGCACGTTGCCCCCTATCAACGCCCGATTAACATGATGTTCCAGTCCTACGCGCTGTTTCCGCACATGACGGTGGAGCAGAATATCGCCTTTGGTCTGAAGCAGGATCGGCTGCCAAAAGGGGAGATCAACAGCCGGGTCACCGAAATGCTGGCACTGGTTCACATGCAGGAGTTTGCGAAACGTAAACCGCATCAGCTCTCCGGTGGTCAGCGTCAGCGCGTGGCGCTGGCTCGCAGCCTGGCGAAACGACCCAAATTATTGCTTCTCGATGAGCCGATGGGCGCACTGGACAAGAAACTGCGCGACAGGATGCAGCTGGAAGTTGTCGATATTCTGGAGCGCGTTGGCGCGACCTGCGTGATGGTGACGCACGACCAGGAAGAGGCAATGACCATGGCAGGCCGTATCGCGATTATGAATCGCGGTAAGTTTGTGCAGATTGGCGAGCCGGAGGAGATTTACGAGCATCCGACCAGCCGCTACAGCGCGGAGTTTATCGGGTCGGTTAACGTCTTCGAAGGCTTACTGCGTGAACGTCAGACAGATGGCCTGGTGATCGACAGTCCTGGCCTGATGCATCCGCTGAAAGTCGACACTGATGTTTCGGTGGTGGATAACGTTCCGGTGCATGTCGCGCTGCGCCCGGAAAAAGTGATGCTGTGTGATGAAGTGCCCGCCGATGGTTATAACTTTGCGGTGGGAGAAGTGGTGCACATCGCCTATCTCGGCGACCTCTCTATTTTCCATGTCCGTCTGCACAGCGGACAGATGATCAGCGCACAGTTGCAAAACGCGCATCGCTACCGCAAAGGGTTGCCGACCTGGGGTGATGAAGTCCGCCTCTGCTGGGAAAGTGACAGCTGCGTGGTGTTGACGGTTTAAGGAGCGGCTATGAGCCAGATTTTCCAACGCGCTAAAGCGCCCGCCCGACTGGTCGGCACGCCGCTGCAACGCTGGGCCACGCGGGTAAAAATGCAGCATGGCCGCAAGCTGGTGATTGCACTGCCTTATGTCTGGCTGGTGCTGCTATTCCTGCTGCCGTTTCTGACGGTGCTGAAGATCAGCTTTGCGGACATTGCGCGGGCGATTCCCCCTTACACCGAGCTGGTGAGCTGGGCGGATGACCAGTTCAGTATTGTGCTCAATTTCGGCAATTACCTGACGCTGACTGACGATCCACTCTACATCGACGCCTATCTGCAGTCGCTGAAAGTGGCGGCGATCTCCACGGTAATCTGTCTGCTGATTGGCTATCCGCTCGCCTGGGCCGTGGCACACAGCAAGCCGTCGATGCGCACTATTCTGCTGCTGCTGGTGATCCTGCCGTCGTGGACCTCGTTTCTGGTGCGCGTCTACGCCTGGATGGGTCTGCTGAACAACAACGGCATTCTGAACCGCTTCCTGCTGTGGCTGGGCGTGATCGATCATCCGCTGGTAATCCTTTACACCAACACCGCGGTTTATATCGGTATCGTCTACTGCTACCTGCCGTTTATGGTGCTGCCGATCTACACCGCGCTTACCCGTATCGACTACTCGCTGGTGGAAGCCTCACTGGATCTGGGTGCGCGTCCGCTGAAGACCTTTTTCAGCGTGATTGTGCCGCTCACCAAAGGCGGCATTATCGCCGGGTCGATGCTGGTGTTTATCCCGGCGGTAGGGGAGTACGTGATTCCTGAACTGCTGGGTGGGCCGGACAGCATCATGATTGGTCGTATCCTGTGGCAGGAGTTCTTTAACAACCGTGACTGGCCGGTGGCCTCCGCGCTGGCGGTGATTATTCTGCTGATCCTGATTCTGCCGATCATCTGGTTCCATAAGCATCAAAACCGAGAAATGGGAGAGAAGGCATGAATAATCTGCCAACCATCCGCTCGCCCTGGCGTACCGGCATTCTGGTCTGCTGCTTCCTGTTCCTCTATGCGCCGATGCTGCTGCTGGTGGTTTACTCCTTCAACAGCTCCCCGCTGGTGACGGTGTGGGAGAGCGTCTCGTTCCACTGGTACAGGGTGCTGTTCCAGGATAGCGCGATGATCGACGCGGTGCTGCTGAGTCTGAGCATTGCCGGGCTGTCGGCCACCATGGCGGTGGTGCTGGGCACGCTGGCGGCGGTGATCGTCGTGCGCTTTGGTCGCTTCCGCGGGCACAACGGTTTTGCTTTTATGCTGACCGCGCCGCTGGTGATGCCCGATGTCATCACCGGGCTGTCACTGCTGCTGCTGTTCGTCGCGATGGGCAACGCCTTTGGCTGGCCGAGCGAACGCGGCATGCTGACCATCTGGCTGGCACACGTCACCTTCTGTACCGCCTATGTGGCGGTGGTGATTAACTCGCGTCTGCGCGAGCTGGACCGCTCAATCGAAGAGGCTGCGATGGATTTAGGCGCTACGCCGCTGAAGGTCTTTTTCGTGATTACCGTGCCCATGATTGCGCCGGCTATTGTCACCGGCTGGCTTCTGGCGTTTACCCTGTCGCTCGACGATCTGGTGATCGCCAGCTTTGTGACCGGGCCTGGCGCTACCACATTGCCGATGGCGATCTTCGCCACCGTGCGACGCGGCGTAAACCCGGAAATCAATGCGCTGGCTTCATTGATCCTGTTTGTGGTCGGTATGGTCGGTTTTATCGCCTGGCGATTCATGGCCCACGAAGAAAAACAGCGTTTAAGCGATATTCAGAAAGCTAAACGTGGCTGAAATCCCTAACCTTTGCCACTATATGAACGGGCCGGTTTAACCGGCCCGTTTTTCGATCAGGTGGAGTCACGGACTATGTCAGAAATCTTCAAAAGCAGCGCTACGCTCTCAGGCGCACCGGTTCCGGTGACGGTTGCGGGCATTGCTATTATCGCGACCCGCTGCCTGAGCGTTCTGATGCTGGCAAACGAACTGGGTTACAGCGAACTCGCCAACTTTGTGCATCGCAGTGCCCAGTCCTGGGACTCTACACTCATCTTTATCGCCAGCCAGCTGATCTTCCTGTTCGAACTGCGCTGCGCCTTTACCCTGATGCGCGGCAGTAACCGTGGTCGCTGGGGCTATGTGGCGACGCAGGGGGTTGTGCTGATCTATATGCTGTTCGCCTCGCTGGGCGGGATCTACCCGGAAATTTTCAGCATTGATGGCGACAATAACGTCCAGATTATCCACCATACCCTGTCGCAGAAAATCCCCGATCTGGTGGTACTGATGCTGCTGTTTCTGCCTGCCAGCAGCCGCGCTTTTTTCAGGAAGCGATGATACAATCGCGCTCCGCCCGACCCCATCGTTAAGGCTTTACCATGCACTGCGCGCTTTATGACGCTAACCGTTGCCGCTCCTGTCAGTGGCTGGAAAAATCCTATCCCACTCAGCTGAGCGACAAACAGTCGATGCTGGAACAGTTACTGGCTCAGCAGCCGGTTGCGTCCTGGTTGCCGCCGGTGACATCACCACAGCAGGCATTCCGTAACAAAGCCAAAATGGTGGTCAGCGGCAGTGTGGAGCGTCCGGTGCTGGGTTTAATTCATCGTGATGGTGAGGCTGTCGATCTGTGCGACTGCCCGCTTTATCCCGCCAGCTTCCAGCCGGTGTTTGCGGCGCTTAAGCCCTTTATCGCCCGTGCCGGGCTGACGCCCTATAACGTGGCGCGTAAACGCGGCGAGCTTAAATTCCTGCTGATAACCGAAAGTCAGCAGGGCGGCATCATGCTCCGTTTTGTCCTGCGCTCAACCACCAAGCTGGAACAACTGCGCGCGGCATTGCCGTGGCTGCAACAGCAGTTGCCGCAGCTGGCGGTGATCTCTGCCAATATTCAGCCGGTGCATATGGCGATTCTGGAGGGAGAAGAGGAGATTGCGCTGACGCCCGCGCAGTCGCTGGCAGAGAACTTCAACGGCGTGCCGCTGTGGATCCGCCCGCAGAGCTTCTTTCAGACCAACCCGCAGGTTGCCAGCATGCTCTATGCCACCGCGCGTGACTGGGTCAGGGCGCTGCCGGTTAACAGCATGTGGGATCTCTTCTGTGGCGTAGGCGGTTTTGGCCTTCACTGCGCGACACCGGAGATGGAACTGACCGGCATTGAGATTAGCGCTGAGGCGATTAAATGCGCCCAACGTTCCGCTGAGATGCTGGGGCTGGAGAAAGTGCAGTTTGCGGCGCTGGATTCTACGTCGTTTGCGATCGGGCGCGACGCGGTGCCGCAGCTGGTGCTGGTGAACCCGCCGCGCCGGGGGATTGGTGAGGCGTTGTGTGATTATCTCAGTCAGATGGCCCCGGAGTATCTGCTCTATTCAAGTTGTAATCCGCAGACTATGGCGCAGGATATTGCCCGGCTGAGTGCGTATGAGGTCACAAAGGTGCAGCTGTTCGATATGTTCCCGCATACCGCCCATTTTGAAGTGCTGACGCTGTTAACCCGCCGTCACCACTGAGTCCGGGGAAATCCCCGGAATTACTCCGGGAACCACTTCTGATTAAGTTGCTGCCAGCTGCCGTTAGCTTTCAGTTCGGTCAGCGCCTGATTGAACTGATCGCGCAGTGCGGTATTGCCTTTCCGCACCGCAATGCCCAGGCCGGTGCCAAAGTAGTCTGCATCCGTAACATGTTCACCGACCGTGGCAAGATCCGGATTGGTCTTCAGCCACTGATTCACCACCGCGCTGTCGCCGAACACGCCATCCAGCCGGCCATTCTTCATATCCAGAATCGCATTCTGATAGCTGTCATACGCCACTACTTTCACTTCCGGATGCTTATCCTGCAGGTACTTCTGGTGGGTGGTGCCGTTTTCAACGCCGATACGTTTGTCTTTCAAATCACTGAAGCTGCTGAACTTGTCTTTCTGCGCGATCACAATGGCGGAGTTAGCGTAATAGGGCTGGGTAAAATCGACCTGCTTGCTACGCTCAGCGGTGATATCCATGCCGGAAATGACCGCGTCATAGCGGCGGAACTTCAGTGACGGAATCAGGCTGTCGAAGGCGTTGTTGGTAAAAGTGCACTCTGCTTTCATCTGCTGACACAGCGCTTTGGCCAGGTCGATATCAAACCCCACCAAATTATTTTCCCGATCCAGCGTTTCAAACGGCGGATAGGTCGCTGAGGCGGCGAAGCGAATCTTTTCTGCTGCCTGGGCTGTCATCGTGAGTGAAGCCAGCGCAGCGGCAATAATCCATTTTTTCATTTTATGATTCCTGTGATGTGGTCAGCCAGAGAAGGCGATACCCTGCCATAAAATGAATTTTTATGCAATTAGGGTGATTTTTCAGGCGAAAAGGGCGAGGAGACTCGCCCTGAATTCAGTGACGTCGTTCAAAGGCCAGAGCGCGCTTTTCAATCAGTCGCATCATCAGCGTCAGCAAACCGTTAACGCAGAGATAAATCAGACCTGCCGCGGCATAGACCGTGATATCGTACGTGCGGCCATAGAGTAACTGGCCGTGGCCCATGACTTCCATCAGGGTGATGGTATAGGCCAGCGAGGTGCCTTTAAACACCAGTACCACTTCATTGGAGTAAGAGGAGAGGGCGCGTTTAACTGCATACGGCAGCAGAATGCGCAGGGTGTCTTTGCGACTCATGCCAAGTGCCGCGCACGATTGCCACTGTCCGGAAGGAATCGCCCGGACTGCACCGTAAAACAGCTGCGTGGTGTAAGCCGCGCTGTTCAGCGACAGCGCCAGCATCGCGCAGAGCCAGGGCTGCGACAGTAAATGCCATAGCCAGGGGATCTGCTGGATCGACGGAAACTGTCCCGGACCGTAGTAGATCAGGAAGATCTGCACCAGCAGCGGCGTACCGGTAAACAGCGTGATAAAGCCTTTCACCAGCGGATTAAACACCGGCGTTTTCAGCGACAACACCACGGTGAAGAGCAGCGCGAGCAGCAGTGCCACCACCAGCGAGGCCGCCGTCAGCGTCAGGCTGGTATGCAGCCCTTTCAGGAGTTCAGGCAGATAGGCCAGCATTAGCTGCTCCCCCGTTCAAAGCGGGTAGTGCGCAGTTCGATGCGGCGTAACACCGCCTGGCTGAACAGCGTAATCACTAAGTAGATCGCGGCCGCCACCAGGAACCAGGTAAACGGCTCCTGCGTACGGGTGGCGATACTTTTGGTTTGCAGCATCAGGTCATTGACGCTGATTAGTGAGACCAGGGCGGTATCTTTCAGTAGCACCAGCCACTGATTACCCAGACCGGGCAGGGCGTGATGCCACATCTGCGGCATAATCAGCCGCAGAAAAATAGCCGACTTTTTCATGCCCAGCGCCTGTCCCGACTCCCACTGACCGACCGGCACCGCTTTGAGTGCGCCGCGCAGCGTCTGTGAGGCGTAGGCGGCATAGAGCATCGCCAGCGCAATTACACCGCACAGGAAAGGACTGACATCGAAGTTCTCAATCTGCACCTGAACCGGCAGCGTAAACAGCCCGAAGTTCAGCGTGAAACCGTCAGAGAGGGTGAGCAGCAGCTGTGACGCGCCAAAATAGATAAACAGCACCACCAGAATTTCCGGCAGGCCACGGATCAGCGTCACCAGGCCGGTGCCAATCCACGCCAGCGGTCTCAGGCGCAGTGACTCCCAGCCAGCGAAAATCATCGCCAGCACAAGGCCAGCGATGAGAGCACAAACAGCAAGGCCGACGGTCATCCCGGCGGCGCTTGCGAGGGTCATCATTTCATTCATCAGAGATTACTGCTGGAACCATTTGCTGTAGATGGTTTTGTACGTGCCATCCGCTTTGATCTTATCCAGCGCGCCATTGAATCTGGTCTGCAGATCGGTGTTGCCGGTGCGTACCGCAATGCCCAGGCCAGTACCAAAGTAGGCTTTGTCCGTGACTTTGTCGCCCACGGCAGCCAGCGCAGCATTCTGCTTCAGCCACTCGTTGACCACGGCGGTGTCACCGAATACGGCATCAATACGGCCATTTTTCAGATCCAGCACCGCGTTCTGATAGCTGTCGTAAGGAACGATGGTGATGTCGCTGTGTTTATCCGTCAGGTATTTCTGATGAGTGGTGCCGTTCTGAACGCCAACCCGCTTGCCTTTCAGCGCTTCAACGCTGGCAACTTTGCCTTTCTGAGCCACAAACAGCGCCGAGTTGTCGTAGTAAGGCTTGGTGAACAGGACCTGTTTTTCACGATCCGGCGTGATGTCCATGCCCGCCATCACTGCATCAAAGCGACGGAATTTCAGGCTTGGGATCAGGCTGTCGAACGCCTGGTTGGTGAAGGTGCAGGTCGCATCGATCTCTTTACACAGCGCGTTAGCCAGATCGACGTCAAAGCCCTGAATCTTGTTGTCCGCATCCACAAACTCAAAAGGAGGATAAGAGGCTTCGGTCGCAAAACGAATTGTCTGTGCCGCGGTAGCGCTCAGGCTAAAACCGGCAAGCAGTGCAGCAAGTACCATTTTTTTCATTTTTAGCATCCTGACTTAGTGCGAAAGATAGTGAGCAAACGCCTCGGTTTGCGGCTGTGTAAAGCGGCTGGCATCGCCCTGTTCCACAATGCGACCGTTCTCCATGTACACAACGCGGCTGGCCGTTTTACGTGCCACTTCCACTTCATGGGTCACAATTACCTGGGTAATGCGGGTCTGCGCCAGTTCGCGAATGATACTGACAATCTGTGCGGTAATTTCAGGGTCCAGCGCAGCCGTCGGCTCATCGAACAGCAGCACCTGCGGTTCCATCATCAGCGCACGGGCAATCGCCACACGCTGCTGCTGACCACCGGAGAGGTGCAGCGGAAAGCGATCGCTGTAGGGCGTGAGGCGCAGCCGGTCAAGCAGTTTGTCGGCGCGGGCGCGGGCATCGCTTTTGCTGAGGCCCAGAACGCGGCAGGGCGCTTCAATCAGATTCTGCAGCACGGTGAGATGCGGCCAGAGATTATATTGCTGGAACACCATACCGACGTTCTGACGCAGCTCGCGAATCGCGGCATCAGACGGTTTCTGAGTGAAGTCGAATTGATTGCCGGCAATCTGTAACTGACCTGAACGAGGCTGCTCCAGCAGATTAAGTACCCGCAGCAGAGAACTCTTGCCTGCACCGCTGGGACCCAGCAGTACCAGGGTCTCGCCTTGCGGACACTCAAGATTGATGTCAAACAGCGCCTGATGAGCACCGTAGAAGCAGTTAATTGCGTTTAGTTGAATACTCATGCGCCAGATTTGAATAGCTATTAGTATCGCGGATTTTAACGTCACCAGAATAGTTATGCAAATAAGGTGGGTTAAAATTTGTAAAACCGCAGGTAAACAGCCAAAGCTTAGCACAATATCATGCGCTGTCTGGCCTCAGCCCGATGTCGTGGGACGGGACTGCGGCAATAAAAAAAGCGCAGTCACCTGCGGTGGCTACGCTTTTCATAACCTTCAAACCTGAGGCTATTTTTTTGATTTTTCAAGCATCTGGCTCAGGCTTCCGCCTTCGGCATGCGCAGGGTTAGCCATGTAGCGCACGTCGTCGACCACCCAGCAGGTGCCCTGGTGGATCATCAGCACTTCATCCTGCCATTGCTTGCCGTCACGGCTCAGTTCGACCCGCAGCGGAATGTTGCGCGCATCGCGGTTCGGAATCGAGGAAGCATCGGCGACGCTGGCGGCCGTCGGACCCTGTGACAGGCTGGAGAAGAGATCGCCATTACGCCACTGTGTACCGGCGTTGCTGCCGCTGGCCGCCTGCAGGGAGTGATAAAGCGCATCACTCAGATAAGGGCGATATTTTGCCAGGGTGTTGCTGTCAGGCAGACCCTGTGTGGGCTGTTCGACACGCAGGTCGTAAAACTTCTGGGCTACCTGGTCAGGACCGCCTGCGATGCAGGGGGCGGTACGCGGGCCATTATCCTTAATAACTGGCTCAACGGTGGTACAGGCGCTGAGCAGCAGGGCCGCTGGGATCATTAGCGCAAACGCGTTGTTTCTCATCTCGATTTCCTTATGGTTCTCTGGCAAGGTGCCCTTTTTAGCATAGAGTATAGCCGTGCTTTTTAGTCGAAAGAGCCTTAGTCCGGTTTTCAACAAGGAGAATGCGATGAAATTTTCAACAACCCCAACGCTTGAAGGTCACAGCATCAGCGAATATTGTGGCGTCGTCACCGGTGAAGCGATTCTGGGTGCCAACATCTTCCGTGATTTTTTCGCGGGCATCCGTGATGTAGTCGGTGGCCGTTCCGGCGCGTATGAGAAAGAGCTGCGCAAAGCGCGCGAGATTGCGTTTGAAGAGCTGGAAGAGCAGGCAAAGGCGCTGGGTGCCAACGCGGTGGTCGGTATCGACATTGATTACGAAACGGTCGGCAAAGATGGCAGCATGCTGATGGTCAGCGTCAGCGGCACGGCGGTGATCATTCGTTGAAACGCGGACTGTTGCTGATACTGGCACTGCTGCTGGCGGGCTGCCACTCCGCTATGGAATCCCGTGACGGCTACTGGGCCGATCTGCGGCATCCCGCGCAGGGCGCGCGACCGCGGGTGAAGGTGATTGTGATCCACTACACCGCCGAAGATTTTTCTTCGTCGCTGGCGACACTTACCGATCGGGAAGTCAGCGCACACTATCTGATCCCCCGCCAGCCGCCTCAGCGCGCCGGTAAAGGCGTTATCTGGCAACTGGTCCCGGAGCAGCAGCTCGCCTGGCATGCCGGACCCAGTTTCTGGCGTGGAGCCAGCCGTATTAATGACACCTCGATTGGCATTGAACTGGTGAACCGGGGTTATCGCCGGACGCTGACCGGGCTCGAATGGCAGCCCTTTACCGCTGCGCAGATCACCACCCTGGAGGCGCTGGTGCGCGATATTGCACAGCGTTACGGCATTCCACCCGAAAACATTGTCGGTCACAGTGATATCGCGCCACAGCGCAAGCAGGATCCCGGCCCACTGTTCCCGTGGCAACAGCTGGCGCAGCGCGGACTCGGTGCCTGGCCGGATGCCGGACGGGTGCAGTTTTATTTAGCAGGTCAGGAGCCGCACGCGCGGGTGCCCGTGCAGCCACTCATGGAAAGTTTGCAGCGCTTCGGTTATGCGGTGACTGCGGGGATGAGTGCGGGTGATCAGCAGAAGGTGATTGCCGCGTTTCAGATGCACTTCCGGCCTGCGGATTACCGCGGTCAGCCCGATGCCGAAACCGCCGCGATAGCTGCCGCGCTACTGGAGAAGTATGGCGCGGCGGAATAGCGGATTACTGTTGCAGAAACGCTTTCCAGTGGGCGACAACCTGCTCCAGCGCCGCACGATCAGCATCCAGATGGGTGACCAGCCGGGTGCGCGTCCCCACGCTGATTAACACGCCGCGCGCCTTCATCCACTCACCTAATGGTTTGACCAGGGCTTCCGGCACCGCCACAAACAGCATGTTGGTCTGCTGATCAATGACGCTGACGCCCAGCTCATGCAACTGCTGGCCCAGCCAGGCGGCATTGTCATGATCCTCCTGCAGTCGCGCCACGTTGTGTTCTAACGCATAGAGACCCGCTGCCGCCAGAATACCGGCCTGCCGCATGCCGCCGCCGGTCATTTTACGCCAGCGACGGGCGCGCTCAATCAGCGCCGTATCGCCACACAGCAGCGAACCGACGGGCGTGCCCAGACCTTTGGAGAGGCAGAGGGTGAGGGTATCGCAGTAGCGGGCAATCGCCGCTAGCGTGGTCTTTTGTGCGACCACTGCATTGAAAATACGTGCGCCATCAATGTGCAGCGCCAGCTTATGTTCGCGGGTAAAGGTCCACGCCTGTTCCAGATAGTCTGTCGAAAGCACCTTACCGTGATGGGTGTTCTCCAGACTCAGCAGGCGGGTACGGGCAAAGTGAATATCGTCCGGCTTAATAGCGGCAGCCACCACGTCAAGCGGCAGGGTGCCATCCCCAGCGGCCAATACCGGCTGCGGCTGAATACTGCCCAGCACCGCTGCGCCGCCCGCCTCATATTTGTAGTTATGCGCCTGCTGACCGACGATATATTCATCACCGCGTTCGCAGTGGCTGAGCAACGCAACCAGGTTCGCCTGGGTGCCAGTGGGGAAAAACAGGGCCGCTGCTTTGCCGCTCAGTCTTGCAGCTTCCGCCTCCAGCGCATTCACGGTGGGATCGTCACGATAGACGTCATCACCGGTTTCGGCAGACATCATCGCGCTTAACATGGCGGCGCTGGGCCGGGTCACGGTATCACTGCGTAAATCGATCACCTTATGCTCCTGGATGTGGCGGAAGATAAAAAAAAGGCGGGCATCGCGCCCGCCTGGATGGAACCTCTGTTTTACCGCAGCCAGTTGGTTTTCGCCAGTTCTACCACCTCATCACCACGACCATTCATGATGGCGCGCAGCATGTAGAGGCTGAAGCCTTTAGCCTGCTCCATTTTAATCTGCGGCGGCATCGCCAGCTCCTCTTTGGCGGTAATGACATCCACCAGCACCGGGCCATCATGGGCAAACGCCTGCTCCAGCGCACCATTGAGTTCAGATGCCTTTTCCACCCGGATGCCCCGGATGCCGCAGGCCTGGGCGATAGCGGCAAAGTCAGGATTCTCCAGTTCGGTGCCGTCGGTGAGATAGCCACCCGCTTTCATCTCCATCGCTACAAAGCCCAGTACGCTGTTATTGAAGATCACCAGTTTCACCGGCATTTTCAGCTGTGCCAGTGAGATAAAATCACCCATCAGCATGCTGAAGCCGCCGTCGCCGCACAGCGCGACAACCTGACGATTGCGATCGATCGACTGCGCACCCAGCGCCTGTGGCATCGCGTTCGCCATCGAGCCGTGGTTAAACGATCCCAGCAGGCGACGTCGGCCGTTCATCTTCAGATAGCGCGCCGCCCACACGGTCGGGGTGCCGACATCGCAGGTAAAAATAGCGTCATCACTGGCGTAGTGGCTGATCTGCTGTGCCAGATATTGCGGATGAATTGGCTGCTTGTCGTTGGGCTGCGCCAGTTCGTCGAGACTTTTGCGCGCCTCGCCATAGTGTTTAACCGCACTGTCGAGATGCCTGCGATCGCTTTTGGGCGTCAGTTGCGGCAGTAGCGCCTGCAGCGTGCTTTTCACATCGCCGACATAGGCCTGATCGACATGACAGTGTGAGCCGAGGCTGCCCGGATTGATGTCGATCTGAATGATCTTAGCGTTTTCCGGATAGAAGGCGCGATAGGGGAACTGGGTGCCAAGCAACACCAGCGTTCCGGCATTCATCATGGCGTGGAATCCGGATGAGAACCCAATCAGGCCGGTCATGCCGACGTCATAAGGATTGTCATACTCTATGTGTTCTTTGCCGCGCAGCGCATGAACGATAGGGGCTTTCAGCGCTTCTGCCAGCGCCACCACTTCCTGATGCGCCCCGGCACAGCCACTGCCGCACAGCAGCGTAATGTCAGTGGCTTCGTTCAGCGTCTGTGCCAGCCGGGCCAGTTCGTCAGTCTGCGGCAGGACCTGCGGTAACTGCGGCGGATACCACTCTGTGCTGGCGCTTTCTGGCGCCAGTTTCAGCGCGACATCACCTGGCAGTACGACCACCGAGACGCCACGATTCAGAATCGCTTTACGCATCGCGATGCCCAGCACCTGCGGTAACTGCTCAGGATTCGAGACCAGCTCACAGTAGTGGCTGCATTCGCGGAACAGCTCCTGCGGATGGGTTTCCTGGAAATATCCGCTGCCGATTTCACTGGAGGGAATATGCGCTGCAATCGCCAGAACCGGGACGCGGTTGCGATGGCAATCGAACAAACCGTTGATGAGATGTAAATTGCCTGGTCCGCAGGAGCCGGCGCAGACCGCCAGTTCGCCGCTAATATGGGCTTCAGCACCCGCCGCAAAGGCGGCGACTTCTTCGTGGCGCGTCGGCATCCATTCGATAGTGCCCATGCGATTAAGGCTATCGCTCAGGCCATTAAGGGAATCCCCGGTGACGCCCCAGATGCGTTTAACGCCCGCGCTTTCCAGCGTTTTGGCGACCAGCGCCGCCACGGTTTGTTTCATGCTCGTCTCCTTTGTCGGCCCGCCCTGAAGAGTGACGTGACCAGAACCGAAAAAAAGAAGCGTAGACGAAACGGCAGAAAAGCAGGCGTGAAAAAATGCGCTGACAGAGCTCAGCGCATCTCAGACAGGATTCAGGCAGAGAAGAGGGCAATCAAAATCGGGGCCAGCAGGCTCATGACAAAGCCGTGCACAATGGCGGCCGGGACAATCTCGTTGCCGCCCGCTCGCTGCAGTACCGGCAGGGTAAAGTCCATTGAGGTGGCACCGCACAGCCCCAGAGCGCTGGAGCGATGGCGGCCAATCAGCGCCGGGATCAGCATGATTGCGACCAGTTCACGCACCAGATCGTTGAAGAAGGCGGCGCTGCCGATGACCGGGCCAAAAGCTTCGGTCATCAGAATGCCGGAGAGCGAGTACCAGCCGAAGCCACTTGCCAACGCCAGACCGGTTTTCAGCGGTACGCCCAGCAGTAACGCCGCTATCATGCCGCCGATCAGCGCGCTGACCAGCACGACGCTGGCGACCAGCATGCCGCGTCGGTTCAGGATAATCTGCCGCAGTGTCATCCCACTGCCGCGCAGCTGAATGCCCACCAGAAACAGCAGGAAAATCAGCGCATATTCGCTGGCCGTGGAGGCGTGGTGTAGCAGGGGCCACTGGGTCAGGCCAAGCACAAAACCGATGACGACAACGCCACACAGCTTCAGGGAGTCCAGCGCCATGTGCAGACGCGATGGCAGTTTCTCCTGTCGATGCGCATGCTGCCAGGGTGCATATTTTTCCAGCCCGCGCAGCGCCAGCAGGTTGCACAGCAGAATGCAGAACGCCGCCACCAGCGCGGTGTGAAAGACCGCCAGCAGATTGCTGCTCAGATTGTCGAGAAAGGCCAGGCTGATGCCCATAAAGAACAGAATGACGTAAACCATCCAGCCCAGCAGTTGATTCACGCGACGCAGGGTGGCGGTTTTACGGAACGGTAACAGCCAGCCAGCAATCAGCGGCAACAGAATAATCAGGAGTCCGGAATACATATCATTGCCATCCATGGGATAAAGAGGCCACAAGCTAGCGAAAAAGCGTAACGGAGTAAACCCTGAGAAAGTGGCTTGACCGGCTGGCTGGCGGCAACCATGCTGTTTATAAACTGAGGATGGACGCCTATGATTCTGGAACATATCGACATTCGCGGTTTCCGCGGCATCAATAAGCTCTCACTGCCTTTAACCCAGACCAATCTGCTGATTGGTGAAAATGCCTGGGGCAAATCAAGTCTGCTGGATGCCCTGAGCCTGCTGCTTTCGCCCTGTGAGCCAGCCTATGATTTTAACCAGACTGATTTCCATTTTACGCCGGGCGATGTGACCGATTCGATGCGCCGTCTTTCGGTGGTGTTCCACTTTCGCGATGACGGCAGCGACCCGGATGCGGTGCTCTCAACCTTCTGGCAGCGCGATGCGCAGGGCCAGCGTCGGCTCTATTACAGTGTCAGTGCCACCTGGCGGGACAGCGGCATCGAAACCCGTCGTCGTTTTGTTGATGTGAATGCTCAGCTGTTGCCTGAGCAGAACTGCGTAGCGGCAATCGACCTGTTGCTGAAACGCTATCCGGTGCTGCGGCTGCGCGATGCGCGCTTCAGCAAGCGGACGCGGAACAGCGCGCCGGTGTCACCCCCGCATCCTGAACTGCTGGTTGGTATGGAGACGCTGGCACGCGATCTGGAGCGACATCCGCAGCAGCTCAGCGATGAGGTACTGCGACAGGGGCTGAAGACCATGCAGCAACTGATGCAGCACTACTTTCTGGTGCAGCCGCCCGGCGCGGGTGGCGAGGCCCGGTCGCGGGATCCGCAGATGCGCGACGGGGGGCAGGGATGGCGGGCGCTGGATCACCTGAATCAGCTGATTGCCGGAACCGACTCCCGCAGCCGTCAGTTGATCCTGCTGCAGATGTTTACCCTGCTGATTGAGGCTCGGGGTGATGTCCCCCTGGCCGCCGGTGCGCGGCCACTGCTGCTGATTGAAGATCCGGAAACCCGGCTGCATCCGATTATGCTGTCGGTGGCGTGGAACCTGCTGAAGCTGCTGCCGCTGCAAAAAATCGCCACCACCAACTCGTCTGAGCTGCTCTCGCAAGTGCCGGTGGAAAACGTCTGTCGTCTAGTGCGTGAACCCTTGCGCGTGGCGGCCTGGCGCATCGGCCCGGAAGGACTGAGTGCCGAAGAGAGTCGTCGCATCGGTTTCCATATTCGTGTTAACCGGCCTGCGGCGCTGTTCGCCCGTTGCTGGCTGCTGGTGGAGGGAGAAACGGAAGTCTGGATCATGAATGAGCTGGCGCAGCAGTGCGGTTACAACTTCGCGGCGGAAGGGGTGAAGGTGATTGAGTTTGCTCAGTCGGGCTTAAAGCCGCTGCTGAAATTTGCCCGGCGCATGGGCATCGCCTGGCATGTGCTGACTGACGGCGATCAGGCGGGTAATAAATACGCCAGTACGGCACGCACGCAATTACAGCCGGGCGATCCTGAGCCGCGTTTTCTGACGCAGTTACCGGCGCTGGATATGGAGAATTTTCTTTATCAGCACGGTTTTCAGGAGGTCTATCATCAGATGGCGCACCTGCCGTTAAACGTTCCGATGAGTTCCAGGCGTATTATTACCAAAGCGATTCACCAGAGTTCCAAGCCAGAACTGGCGATCGCCGTGGCTACGTCGGCGGCGGAACGCGGGCCGGAGGCCATCCCGCCGTTGATGCGGCAGATGTTTGCCCGGGTGATTGGACTGGCGCAGGGCCAGGCGGACTGAGGCGAGTCAGAGATGAAAATGCCAGCGGCACTGGCTGGCATTTTTGGGTCACTGTCCAGAGGTGGGTTCAGTATCAGGCCACGGCCTGTACCTCAACAACCGGCACGATGAGGCTGGCGTGATTGCCTTTCGGACCTTCATGGACATCGAACTGAACCTGCTGGCCTGCCTTTAGCGTGCGGTAGCCTTCCATCTGAATGGTGGAGTAGTGCGCAAAAATATCTTCGCCACCGCCAACCGGACAGATAAAGCCAAAGCCTTTGGAATTATTGAACCATTTAACTGTGCCCGTCTCCATGCTTTTACTTCCCTCGCAAGACATTTTATAAGTAGGTGAGGTCTTTTAAGCTGTGAGTCGGATTTGATTAAAACTCAATCAGCCTGTGCAGGTAGAATGTAGAGAAAGCGCCGCTGGCGTCAAGCAAACCACCGGGTCAGGTGGGGAAAAAATCATCAAAATTTGAGGCAGTTAACGCTATTGCAAATTTTGTGATGCAGGTCGCGCAAGGGAATTGTTGAATAAATTTTCAGCAGCGGCCAGCAGCTTGACAGGCATGTTAAACTCTCAACATGTAGCCACTTAAAGGCTAAAAGCAAAATCTCAACGGAACACTATGGCAAACACAAACGACTGGCTTAACTTTGAACATCTGGCCGAAGACAAAGTACGCGAAGGGTTAAAGCCGCCTTCTATGTATAAAGTCATTCTGAATAATGACGATTATACACCTATGGAATTTGTTATTGACGTCGTACAAAAGTTCTTTTCTTATGATGTTGAACGTGCAACGCAGCTGATGTTGAAAGTTCACTATCACGGCAAGGCGATCTGTGGTGTATTTACTGCAGAAGTCGCCGAAACAAAAGCGGCCCAGGTGAACAACTATGCACGGGAAAACCATCATCCGTTGCTGTGTACGCTGGAAAAGGCCTGAACCCGTTTCCATATAGGAAACTGGTAAGGGCGATAATTGGGGGAGGTGCCTAATGCTCAATCAAGAACTGGAACTCAGTTTAAATATGGCTTTCGCCAGAGCGCGTGAGCACCGTCATGAGTTTATGACCGTCGAGCATCTGTTACTGGCGTTGCTCAGTAACCCGTCGGCCAGAGAGGCACTGGAAGCCTGTACGGTGGATCTTGTGGCTCTGCGGCAGGAACTTGAAGCCTTCATCGAACAAACCACGCCGGTGCTGCCCGCCAGCGAAGAGGAGCGCGATACCCAACCGACGCTCAGCTTCCAGCGCGTTCTGCAGCGTGCGGTTTTCCATGTTCAGTCATCCGGTCGCAGTGAAGTCACCGGAGCGAATGTGCTGGTCGCCATCTTCAGCGAGCAGGAGTCGCAGGCGGCTTATCTGTTACGCAAACATGAAGTCAGCCGCCTTGATGTGGTGAATTTCATCTCTCACGGTACGCGCAAAGACGAGCCGGGCCAGGCGCCAGGCGCTGAAAATCCGGTTAATGAAGAGCAAGCAGGCGGGGAGGAGCGTATGGAAAACTTCACCACCAATCTAAATCAGCTTGCTCGCGTCGGTGGTATCGATCCACTGATTGGTCGCGATAAAGAGCTGGAAAGAACCATTCAGGTGCTGTGCCGTCGCCGTAAAAACAACCCGCTGCTGGTGGGTGAATCGGGTGTGGGTAAAACCGCCATTGCAGAAGGTCTCGCCTGGCGTATTGAGCAGGGTGACGTACCGGAAGTCATGAAAGATTGCACGATTTACTCGCTGGATATTGGTTCCCTGCTGGCGGGCACCAAATACCGTGGTGACTTTGAAAAACGTTTCAAAGCCCTGCTGAAACAGCTGGAGTCAGACGAACACAGTATTCTGTTTATCGATGAGATCCATACCATCATCGGTGCAGGTGCCGCGTCGGGTGGCCAGGTTGATGCGGCTAACCTGATCAAACCGCTGCTCTCTGGCGGCAGGATCCGCGTGATGGGTTCTACTACTTATCAGGAATTCAGCAACATCTTCGAAAAAGATCGTGCGCTTGCGCGTCGCTTCCAGAAGATCGATATCACGGAGCCTTCTGTTGAAGAGACCGTGCAGATCCTGAATGGCCTGAAAACCAAATACGAAGCGCATCATGATGTGCGTTATACCGCGAAAGCGGTGCGCGCAGCCGTGGATCTGGCGGTGAAATATATCAACGATCGTCATCTGCCTGATAAGGCGATTGACGTGATTGATGAAGCGGGTGCGCGTGCGCGCCTGATGCCGGCCAGCAAGCGTAAGAAAACTATCAATGTCTCTGACATTGAAACCGTAGTGGCGCGCATTGCCCGTATTCCTGAGCAGAGCGTGTCAGCAACCGATCGCGATACGCTGAGAAATCTGGGCGATCGTCTGAAGATGCTGGTATTTGGGCAGGACAAAGCCATTGAGGTGCTGACTGAAGCAATCAAAATGAGCCGCGCTGGTCTGGGTCAGGATCGCAAGCCGGTCGGTTCCTTCCTGTTTGCCGGACCAACGGGTGTCGGTAAAACGGAAGTGACCGTGCAGCTGGCAAAAGCGCTGGGTATTGAGCTGCTGCGCTTTGATATGTCCGAGTATATGGAGCGTCACACCGTCAGTCGTCTGATTGGTGCACCTCCGGGTTATGTCGGCTTTGATCAGGGCGGCCTGCTGACGGATGCGGTAATTAAGCATCCTCATGCTGTGGTGTTGCTGGATGAGATTGAGAAAGCTCACCCGGATGTCTTCAACCTGCTGCTGCAGGTGATGGACAACGGCATGCTGACCGATAACAACGGTCGTAAAGCGGACTTCCGCAACGTGGTGCTGGTGATGACCACCAACGCCGGTGTGCGTGAGACTGAGCGTAAGTCGATTGGCCTGATTCATCAGGACAACAGCACCGATGCGATGGAAGAGATCAAAAAGATCTTTACGCCAGAGTTTCGTAACCGTCTCGACAACATCATCTGGTTCAGCCATCTGTCACCAGAGGTGATCCATCAGGTGGTCGACAAGTTTATTGTCGAGTTGCAGGCGCAGCTGGATGCGAAAGGCGTGTCGCTGGAAGTCAGTGATGAAGCGCGCGACTGGCTGGCTGA
This sequence comes from Candidatus Pantoea varia, assembly GCF_900115075.1. GTDB lineage: Bacteria > Pseudomonadota > Gammaproteobacteria > Enterobacterales > Enterobacteriaceae > Pantoea > Pantoea varia. The sequence continues at coordinate 1,817,800 of NZ_FOVG01000001.1, read as the reverse complement.
GAAGGGCTATGACAAAGCGATGGGCGCACGTCCGATGGCGCGCACCGTGCAGGACAGCCTGAAGAAACCGTTAGCCAATGAACTGCTGTTTGGTTCGCTGGTGGATGGCGGCTCGGTGTCAGTGGCGCTGGATCGTGAGAAAGGTGAACTGACCTATCACTTCCTGAGCGCTGAAAAACGCAAAACCGAAGGCACTGTGCATTAATCACGTGCTGCAGATGTGAAAAAGGCCGGATTAAAATCCGGCCTTTTTTTTCGCTTCAAAATGCAGAGCGATGAGATTAGTGCAAATTAGCGACTACGGAAGACAATGCGGCCTTTGCTCAGGTCGTACGGGGTCAGCTCAACGGTCACTTTGTCACCCGTCAGGATGCGGATGTAGTTTTTGCGCATTTTACCGGAGATGTGAGCAGTAACCACGTGTCCGTTCTCAAGTTCTACGCGGAACATGGTGTTAGGTAACGTATCCAGTACGGTACCTTGCATTTCAATATTGTCTTCTTTGGCCATCGAATCCTCTGGGTGTACTACCTTTCAGTTGAACCGGCAAGATAATGCCCAATTCAACGATTTATGTAAAGAACCGTCGGCGATTTTGCCAACGCTTTGCCGGGGTGCACGTCAGTTTCGCGCATCCGGTAAAATTAGGGTGTTTATGGTGACGTCTGCAGGGGATTAGCGGGCTAAGAATCTGTATCAACCGGTTACACGCGCACGATTGAAAACAGTTCCGAGAGTGCGTTGAGATTCCCAGCCTGGCAATTCCGGCTTGTTATTGCGAAGCGCGGACGACATACCAAACTCGACTATTATACCACTTATACGCCTTTATGTGTGCAAAACATCTCTGTGCAGCTAAAAAAGCGTTTGTGTCTGCCAGCAGCCATCGCTGACGGGCTGGCTCGCAAGGCTTTGTACATATTGCAGATAGTCCGCGCGAGGGATCTCCTGCGCCCCTAATGACGCGGTATGGGGGTTAAGTACCTGACAATCCACCAGACGGCCCTGATGCCGGATGAAATGCTGACAAAACACCCAAAGTGCGGTTTTAGACGCATTCTGCTGACGGCTGAACATCGATTCGCCGCAGAAGATTTGCCCCATCGCCAGCCCATACATGCCCCCCACCAGCTGATGCCCGTCCCACACCTCGATGGAGTGGGCGTGGCCCAGCTCATAAAGTCGCAACCAGGCACGCTTCATCTCAAAAGTAATCCAGGTGCCTTCCTCGCGACCGATGGCGCAGCCCTCGATCACCTCATCAAACGACTCATTCATCGTCACCCGATAGGGCGAGCGGTTATGGAAACGCTTCATGCTGCGGCTGAGATGAAACTGCTCGGGTAACAGAACTGCACGGGGATCCGGCGACCACCAGAGAATCGGATCGCCTGGCGAGAACCAGGGGAAGATGCCGCGCTGATAGGCGTTAAGCAGCCGGGCAGGGGAGAGATCCCCGCCCATCGCCAGCAGGCCGTTTGGCTCGCGCAGCGCCATCTCAGGTGGGGGAAATTGCAGAGATTCCCGTGACAGTTGTACCAGTCTCATCGCGTTAAGTTACCCAGCAGCATTTCGCTAAGACTATAACGCAATACGCTGCCGGAAACGCCAGTAGCGACCCGCTTTTGAGATTAATTCCGCATGGCTACCCTGTTCAACAATGGCACCATTATCCATTACGCAGATGCGATCCATCTGCTCCAGGCCGCTGAGGCGATGGGTGACCATTAACATCGTCTTTCCGACGGTCAGGCGCTGCAGCAGGGCAAGAATGTGCTGCTCGGTGGTGGCATCCAGCCCTTCGGTGGGTTCATCCAGCAGCCAGAGATCGCCGTCATGCAGTAATGCACGTGCCAGTGCCAGGCGACGCAGTTCGCCACCCGAAAGCGGGCGACCGCCTTCTCCCATCCAGGCGTTTAAACCTTCCTGGTTTTCAAGCAGATGCTGTAGCCCAACGTCGTTCAGTGCGCGGGCCAGTTGATCATCGCTGGCATCAGGGCAGGCCAGCAGTAAGTTATCGCGCAGGCTCTGGCTGAAGAGGTGAACCCGCTGCGTTACCACGCTGATGCGCTGGCGCAACGCTGGCTCTGACCAGGCGTTAATCGGCAGGTCATTTAAAGTGATAACGCCGTGCTGGCTCTCCCAGCCACGGGTTAACAGCGCCAGCAGCGTTGATTTTCCGCAGCCGGTCGGTCCCAGCAATGCAATGTGTTCACCGGCCGCCACCTTAAGGGTACAGCGGTTCAGCACCTTATAGGGACGGTTGGGATAGCTGAAGTCGAGTTGGTCGATATCGACCGCAACAGGGCCTGGCCGGGCATCTGAATGCGCCGGAAAGATGATCGCGGGCGACTGTTCAATAATGTCATTGACCCGCTGAGCAGCGTTTATCACCTGCGACATGGGCAGGAAGGCCCCGGCTACCGGTGCCAGCGCCTCGAAGGCGGCCAGGGCGCAAAACACGACCAATGCTATCAGCGAACCGGGTAGCTGCTGTTCGCTGATGATCGCGGCACTGAGCCAGAGCAGAAGTGTGACCGTTACGCCGCTGATCAGCAGCAGCAGACTCTGGGCTGCGGCCTGCAAACGCTGTTGCTGACTTTGCGCCTGCTGCCAGTGCTGTTCATCCTGATCAAGTTGCTGACGCCAGCTCTGTGATGCCCCGTACAGCGTCAGTTCAGCCTGAGCTGCCAGCCACTGCATCAGCTGTAAGCGCCAGCGGGCGCGACCCTGGGCAATGGCGACGCCAGCCGGTGATCCCAGACGATAAAACAGCGCGGGCATCAGGACCAGCGTACTCAGCATGATACCGCCCAGCATCAGTGCCAGCTGAACATCAATATAGCTCATCCCGACAGTCACCACGATACTCACCACGAATGCGCCGAGCAGCGGCGAGATAACGCGCAGATAGAGATGATCCAGCGTATCGACATCGGCCACAAAGCGGTTGAGCAGATCCGCCTGCCGGAACCGCGAAAGCTGGCCCGGCGAAAGGGCCATCAGACGGCTGAACGTGTGGACGCGCAGATGCTGAAGCACCCTGAACGTCGCATCGTGGCTGACCAGCCGTTCAGCATAGCGTGCGGCGGTGCGAATAATGGCTGCGCCACGAACGCCTGCCGCAGGCAGCATGTAGTTAAAGGTGTAGAGACCAGCAACACCTGCCACTGACGAGGCGGCCAGGAACCAGCCTGATAGCGTCAACAGGCCAATGCTGGCCAGCAGGGTAACAATCGCCAGCACGATGCCCAGCGCCAGACGAAACGGGTGGCGCAGCCAGAGACGAAGAAAAGGACGTAGGGCGGACATCAGCGGATCTCCTGTTGGCGATGCTTCAGCATCTCACTGAAAGCACCCGGCTGCTGCGACAGTTGCTGCCAGTTACCCTGTTGCACCAGCTTACCCGCTTCCATCACCCACAGGGTCTGCCAGCGACTCAGCGTATCGATCTGATGAGTAATCATCAGCGTGGTCTGCCGGACTGCCGCCTCGTTAAGCGCCAGCATCACATGACGTTCGCTGAGTGCATCGAGGCTGGCTGCCGGTTCATCGAGCAGCAAAAAATGTGAGGATTTATAGAGTGCGCGTGCAACCGCGACCCGCTGCGCCTGGCCCACCGACAGCTGATTACCGCCATCGCCAGGCTGTGTCTCAATGCCCAGAGGCAGACGCGGCAGGAACTCGTTGATGCCGCATGATTCCAGCAGCGCCGCAAAGCGATCGCCATCCCAGGCTGCATTCATCACGATGTTGTCGCGCAATATGGCGGCAGGTAACTGAGGATTCTGTCCTACCCAGCTCAGTTGCTGATGCCAGTCACTCCGTCGTATATCACGCAGTTCAACCCCATTCGCCTTCAGCGAGCCCTGATAAGGCAGAAAGCCGAGCAGAGCGTTCATCAGGGCCGTTTTACCCGCCCCGCTTTGACCGACCAGCGCAATCTGCTCACCCGCGGCAATGGTAAAGGTGAGCGGACCGCACAATACCTGGCCATCGGGCGCGCAGACATACAAATCATCAGCGACGAGCGCGATGGCGCGATCGGCAGTGAAAGGCTGCTGGCCATCCTGCGGTGCCACGTCGGGCGTCGCCTGCATAAAAGCTTCAAGTGCATCGGCACCGCCCACCGCCTGGGCTTTGGCGTGATAGAACGCGCCGAGATCGCGCAACGGTTGAAAAAACTCCGGGGCGAGGATCAGCACCAGGAACCCGGCAAACAGCGTTACACCCTGACCGTAGTCACCGAAATGCAATTCGCCCAGATAGGAGAAACCAAAATAGACCGCCACCACAGCAATCGCTAACGAGGCAAAAAACTCCAGAACGGCGGAGGAGAGAAAGGCTAAACGCAGCACTTCCATCGTGCGCTGGCGAAAATCGGTGGTGGCGTCGGCAACGGCCTGCTGCTCTGCTTCACCGCGATGAAACAGTCTCAGCGTCTCTCTGCCGCGCAGACGGTCGAGAAAGTTACCGCTCAGGCGGGCCAGCACCAGGAAGTTGCGGCGGTTGGCCTCGGCCGCACCCATTCCGACCAGCGCCATAAACAGCGGAATCAACGGCGCGGTGGCAAACAGGATCAGACCTGCCGTCCAGTTCAACGGAAAAATAGTCAGCAGAATGCAGCAGGGGATCAGCACCGCCAGCGTCATCTGCGGCAGATAGCGTGCGTAGTACTCCTGCATATCTTCGATCTGCTCCAGCAGCAGGGTTGCCCAGCTTCCGGCTGGCTTACCCTGAATCCAGGCCGGGCCCAGATCAGATAACCGATCTAAGACCTGCTGACGTAAAGCCTGGCGGATAGCCTGTCCGGCACGATAGCCGGTCAGTTCACGGGCATAGTTAATCAGGGCACGGAGCACAAAGCAGATCAGTAACAGCAGGATGCTGACCGTCAGGGTTTCACGTGGCAGCTGATCAATAATCAGCGCCTGAAGCAGCGAGGCCAGTAAACCCGCCTGGGCAATGATCAGCAATGCACTCGCCATGCCCAGCAGCGTGTTGAGTCGCAACCAGCGACCGGCGAAACGACGTTGCTGACGAAGCCAGCGGGTAAGATGCTGCTGCCGCGATTTGTCCATGCGAGACCATGATAAATGTCGATGACGGGGGAAAATGGAAAGACATTTCCATCTCTTCAGGCGCAAGAATCTAGCATGAGAGCAATAAAAAAGGCGACGGAAAAACCGTCGCCTGGAACATTTGAGATCAGAGGGTTAACAACTTACTGATCGTTTTTAACCAACCCGTCAAGAAAACGCTCAGCATCTAACGCGGCCATGCAGCCGGTGCCCGCAGAGGTGATCGCCTGACGATAGATATGGTCCATCACATCGCCTGCCGCAAAGACGCCAGGGATGCTGGTCTGAGTCGCGTTGCCATGCAGACCGGATTGAACTTTGATGTACCCGTTCTCCAGCGCCAGCTGACCATCAAAGATGGCCGTATTCGGGCTGTGCCCGATAGCGACAAACAGACCCGCGACTTCCAGCGCTTCTGTCTCATCACTATTCTGGGTTGAACGCAGCGTCAGACCGGTCACGCCCATCTGATCGCCCACCACTTCTTCCAGCGTGCGATGGGTGTGCAGCACGATATTACCGTTGCGCACTTTCTCCATCAGGCGGTCGATCAGGATCTTCTCAGCGCGGAAGCTGTCACGACGGTGAATCAGGTGCACTTCAGCCGCAATATTTGCCAGATAGAGCGCTTCTTCCACGGCCGTGTTGCCACCGCCAATCACCGCGACTTTCTGGTTGCGATAGAAGAAGCCGTCACAGGTTGCGCAGGCGGAGACGCCTTTGCCTTTGAACGCTTCTTCAGAGGGCAGACCCAGGTAGCGGGCTGACGCACCGGTAGCAATGATCAGGGCATCTGCCGTGTAAACGCCGCTGTCACCAGTGAGGCGGAACGGGCGGTTCTGCAGATCCACGGTGTGAATGTGATCGAAAATGATCTCAGTATTGAATTTTTCGGCATGCTCGTGCATGCGCTCCATCAGCGATGGACCTGTCAGATCGTGCGGGTCGCCCGGCCAGTTCTCCACTTCAGTAGTGGTGGTCAGCTGCCCGCCTTTTTCCAGACCGGTGATCAGCACCGGGTTCAGGTTAGCGCGTGCAGCATAAACGGCTGCGGTATAACCCGCTGGGCCGGAGCCCAGAATGAGTAACTTACTGTGTTTGGCCGTACTCATGCGTTCCTCAGTTTCATTCGGCTGACATAACCTGCGATTGTAGGGAATATCCGGCGACAATGACAAGACTTAGCCAATTTTGTTAACGATAGCTGCAAACGGCGTAGACGATGAGCGGCGGTTTTGCCTGGTCAATGCGCCAAAAGGGGGCAAAACTCGGGCTGAACGGGTGCAATAGTGCAAAAATACTCATTTAAAAACAGATACCCAGCGGTCTGTCTGGCATCTTGTCCTGAATTTGGTGATTTTACTTTGACAATCGCCTGCGCATTTGCGAAAACATTATCAGAAGCGAATAACATTTATCGGAACAAAACAGGTTTTCCTCGCCTGTTTTGCACTTAACGCCGAATAAAAGCAGCCTGATATGGATAATGACGCATGATGTGGACAGACAACATGCGTCATATCGATAGGTGTCAGAACACAGGCTCTGTTAGCTCACTTCAGAAATGCCCCGAACAATGAGCGTTTTCAGGGCGTGGCAGGTAAAGGGAAGGAATTAAGAGAGACAATAATAATGGTAGACAATAAGAAACGCCCCGGGAAAGACCTCGACAGGATTGACAGGAACATTCTGAATGAACTTCAGAAAGATGGTCGCATTTCAAACGTAGAGCTTTCCAAACGCGTAGGCTTATCGCCTACGCCATGTCTTGAGCGCGTGCGTCGTCTCGAACGTCAGGGATTTATTCTTGGCTATACCGCGCAGTTGAACCCGCACTATCTGGATGCGTCTCTGCTGGTATTCGTTGAGATTACTCTGAATCGTGGTGCGCCGGATGTGTTTGAGCAATTTAACGCCGCTGTGCAAAAACTTGAGGAAACTCAAGAGTGTCACCTCGTTTCCGGCGATTTCGACTACCTGCTGAAAACGCGCGTACCTGATATGTCTGCCTATCGTAAGCTGCTGGGTGAAACCCTGTTGCGCCTGCCGGGCGTAAACGACACGCGAACTTATGTGGTGATGGAAGAGGTCAAACAGAGCAATCGACTGGTGATCAAAACTCGCTGATGCGGGGCAGGTGCAAAACCTGTGAGATTTCGGTACACTCCTGTGAATTCATACAGGATCAGCGTCGGGCTTGCCCGACGCTGTTGCTTCTTACTTTACAGGCACCTGGAGAGTCCTCTTGAGCCAGGAATATACAGAAGATAAAGACGTTTCGTTACAATCGCTGAGCAGTGGACGTCGTTTGCTGGAAGCGTTGCTTATTCTGGTGGCGCTGTTTGCCATCTACCTGATGGTTTCACTGGTCAGTTTTAACCCTTCCGACCCAAGCTGGTCGCAAACTGCCTGGCATGAACCTATCCATAATATCGGCGGCAGCGTCGGTGCCTGGCTGGCTGACACCTTACTCTTCATCTTTGGTGTGATGGCGTACGCCATTCCTCCCGTCATCCTGGGTCTGTGCTGGATTGCTTTCCGTCAGCGCGACAGCCAGGACTACTTTGACTACTTTGCCGTCGGGCTACGCTTAATTGGCGTCCTTGCGCTGGTGGTGACGACCTGTGGTATGGCGGCGCTGAACGCCGATGACATCTGGTACTTCGCGTCGGGCGGCGTGATTGGTAGCCTGGTGAGTAATGCGATTGCTCCCTGGTTCAGTCCGGCTGGCGGCACGCTGATGCTGCTTTGCGTCTGGGCGGCGGGCATTACCCTTTACACCGGCTGGTCATGGCTCACCATCGCGGAAAGAATTGGTGGCGTTGTGATGGGCGTGCTGACGTTTGCCAGCAACCGCTCACGTCACGATGAGCCCTGGCAGGAAGAGGATGACGAGCAGGACGCGCATGAATACGCGGATGTGCCTGAACTGCATGCCGCCGATCAGGATGATGATGTGCTGCTTTCTGCTCCACGTGCAGCCGCCGAGCCTGCGGCCTCACAGCCGGATCCTCTGCTGGCTAAAGCGGCAGCAGCAACCAGCGCGGCGGTAGCGGCGACGACGGAAGCCGCAGAGGTGACCCTCGCACCAGCCGCTCCGGTAACGCCTGCACCTGCCGCTGTTGCAGCACCTTCTGCTGCGGCATTTACGGCATCTGCTCCTGCCGCTATGCCTGCATCCCCGACGACACAACCTGCGCCTGCGGCCGTACAGAGCGCGCCTGAATCCTATGGTGCAGCGACTGCTCCGACTCCGGCGCAGAGTGCTTCTGCACCTGCGACCTCACCACCGCTTTATCACTTTGAAATGCCGGACGAAGCCCCGGCTACGCCGTCGTTCAGTGCTTACGACGACGATGAACCTAAAATGGGTAACTGGCGCGACACACCAGCGATCCCTGCGGCTTCTGCAGCTGCTGCTGCCGTCGCTGCCACTGCGACTCAGGCAACCACGCGTGCTGCCCCTGTTTTCGATTTAGCCCCTGAAACTAATCTCAATCCGCAGGTTAAACAGGGTATCGGACCGGCGCTACCGCGTCCTAATCCGGTAAAACTGCCAACCCGTCGTGAGCTGGCCTCTTATGGCATTAAATTGCCTTCTCAGCGCATGGCTGAAGAGAAAGCCAGAACGGAAGAGAGCGAAACGGCCCCGGTTGGATCGGTTTCTACTGCACCTGATGCTGAAGAGGCGCTGCAGCAGGCTGAATTGCGTCAGGCCTTCCAGTCTGAACAGCAACAGCGCTATGGAACCCACTGGCAGCAGGATGAGGAAGATGAGCAGGATGCCCAGCAGCAGGATGCACTGGCACGTCAGTTCGCCGAGCAGCAGCAACAGCGCTATGAACCTGAAGTGAAAAAAGAGCCGGTATTTAACATTGATACCGCCTCAGCGTTTGATTTTTCACCGATGAAAGATCTGGTGGATGACGGTCCATCAGAACCGCTGTTTACCATTGCCGCGACACCGGAGCCGGAAGCCCCTGCAGTGTCACACGAACCCTGGCAGCAGGTGAGTGAAGTCTCAAGACCTCAGGCACCGGCTCAGGTTCCTGCCCCTGCCAGTTTTGCTCCGGCAGAGCCTGCCTACAGTGCGCCTTCAGCACCCGCTGAACCGGTTTATGCTGCGCCTGCAGCACACTCTGCGCCCGCTTATGGCGCACCAGCGGCACCACAGGTTCCGGCTTATTCTTCAACTGCTTATGGCTCGCCAGCGACAGCACCGGTTCAGCCGGTTGAAGAAGCGAAGCCTTCACTGCACGACAGCCTGATTCATCCGTTCCTGATGCGCCATGAGCAGCCGCTGGAGAAACCGTCCACGCCACTGCCTTCGCTGGATCTGCTGACCGCTCCACCTGTAGAGGAAGAGCCGGTTGATATGTTCTCGCTGGAGCAGACTGCCCGACTGGTGGAGTCGCGCTTAGGCGATTATCGCGTCAAAGCTGAAGTGGTTGGCATCTCGCCTGGTCCAGTTATCACCCGTTTCGAACTCGACCTGGCCCCGGGTGTGAAAGCAGCGCGCATCTCCAACCTGTCGCGCGATTTAGCGCGTTCACTGTCAACCGTCGCGGTTCGCGTGGTAGAAGTGATTCCAGGCAAGCCTTACGTGGGTCTGGAGCTGCCAAACAAACATCGTCAGACCGTCTATCTGCGTGAAGTGCTGGACTGTCCTAAATTCCGTGACAATCCATCACCGCTGGCTGTGGTGCTGGGTAAAGACATTGCCGGTCAGCCGGTGGTGGCCGATCTGGCGAAAATGCCACACTTACTGGTTGCCGGTACCACCGGTTCCGGTAAGTCCGTGGGCGTGAACGCCATGATTATCAGCATGCTCTATAAGGCGACGCCTGAAGAAGTTCGCTTCATCATGATCGACCCGAAAATGCTGGAGCTGTCCGTCTATGAAGGCATTCCGCACCTGCTGACCGAAGTCGTCACCGACATGAAAGATGCCGCCAATGCGCTGCGCTGGAGCGTCGGTGAAATGGAACGTCGCTATAAGCTGATGTCGGCGCTGGGCGTGCGTAATCTGGCGGGTTATAACGAGAAAGTGGAGCAGGCCGAAGCGATGGGTCGTCCGATTCCTGATCCGTTCTGGAAGCCGGGCGACAGCATGGATATGACGCCGCCTGTGCTGGAAAAACTGCCTTATATCGTGGTAATGGTCGATGAGTTTGCAGACCTGATCATGGCAGTGGGTAAAAAGGTTGAAGAGCTGATTGCGCGCCTGGCACAGAAAGCCCGTGCCGCGGGTATTCATCTGGTGCTGGCAACACAGCGTCCATCCGTGGATGTGATTACCGGCCTGATCAAAGCGAACATCCCGACACGTATCGCCTTTACTGTTTCGAGCAAGATTGACTCCCGTACCATTCTCGATCAGGGCGGCGCGGAGTCACTTCTGGGTATGGGGGACATGCTCTATATGCCGCCAAACTCCTCACTGCCGATTCGTGTTCACGGTGCCTTTGTTCGTGATCAGGAAGTCCATGCCGTGGTTCAGGACTGGAAAGCGCGTGGTCGTCCGCAATATATCGACAGCATTACTGCAGGCGAAGAGAGCGAAAGTGCCGGTGGCATCGACAGCGATGAAGAGCTCGATCCGCTGTTCGATCAGGCAGTCGGCTTTGTGGTTGATAAACGTCGTGCGTCGATTTCAGGCGTTCAGCGTCAGTTCCGCATCGGTTATAACCGTGCAGCACGTATCATTGAGCAGATGGAAGCGCAGGGCATCGTCTCTGCACCAGGCCACAATGGTAACCGTGAAGTGCTGTCGCCGCCGCCACACGATATGTAGCGTTTAAATGTTTTGAAACATGACTCAATGAGCCAGTTCCGACTGGCTCATTGTTTTTTATACGGTTAAGCCCCATATCTGAATCAGCTTTCGGTTTTTTCCTCTGTTCTGATGGTGGAATGGCGACCAGGCTTAATGCAGTTATCGATGGGAACGTTTAAATAAGGAATTGAAGCAGATGAAAGTACGCGTAATCGCTCTGGGCCTGTTGGCCACCTTTTCTTCAGCCAGCGTCCTGGCTGATGCTTCCAGTGATCTGCAACAGCGCCTGAACAAGGTCAGCAGCTTCCACGCCAGCTTCACGCAAAAAGTGACCGACAGCAGTGGCGCGAATGTGCAGGACGGCGAAGGCGAATTGTGGGTAAAACGTCCCAGCCTGTTTAACTGGCACATGACCGCACCGGACGAAAGCATCATCATCTCTGACGGTAAATCGCTGTGGTTCTATAACCCGTTTGTTGAGCAGGCGACTGTAAGCCTGTTACAGAATGCGACTAGCAACACGCCGTTTATGCTGATTGCCCGCAACCAGTCAAACGACTGGAAGCAGTACAACATCAAACAGCAGGGCGACAATTTCGAACTGACACCGAAAAACAGCGACGGCAACCTGAAGCAGTTCACCATCCAGGTGACGTCCAGCGGAACCATTAACCGCTTCAGCGCGATTGAGCAGGATGGTCAGCGCAGTGATTACCAGCTGAAAAGCCAGCAGAACGGCGCTATCAGCCCGGATAAATTCACGTTCACACCGCCAAAAGGCGTGACGGTGGACGACCAACGTCAGTGAGGTCACGGTGAGTAACCTGTCCCTGGATTTTTCCACCGAGAATTTCAAACCTCTGGCCGCGCGTATGCGGCCAGAAACATTGAAACAGTACATTGGTCAGCAGCATTTGCTGGGCGCGGGCAAACCTCTGCCACGCGCGATTGAAGCAGGGCACCTGCATTCAATGATCCTGTGGGGACCGCCAGGGACCGGCAAAACCACGCTGGCTGAGATTATCGCGCATTACGGCAATGCCGATGTGGAGCGTATATCGGCAGTGACCTCCGGCGTCAAAGAGATCCGTGAGGCGATTGAGCGCGCCCGACAGAATAAAAACGCCGGGCGGCGGACGATCCTGTTTGTGGATGAGGTCCATCGGTTCAATAAGAGCCAGCAGGATGCTTTTCTGCCCCATATTGAAGATGGCACCATTACTTTTATTGGTGCGACCACCGAAAATCCCTCTTTTGAACTTAACTCCGCATTGCTGTCACGCGCCCGCGTTTACCTGCTGAAATCACTCACGCTCGAAGATATTGAGCAGGTACTGGATCAGGCGATGCAGGATAAAGCGCGAGGTTATGGCGACAGTGACATTATGCTGCCGGATAACACCCGCAGGATGATTGCTGAACTGGTTAATGGTGATGCACGACGGGCACTGAATACGCTGGAAATGATGGCGGATATGGCCGAAATCACCGCCTCGGGTCAGCGTGAACTGACGCCGCAGTTACTTAACGAAGTCTCGGGTGAGCGATCCGCGCGTTTTGATAATAAAGGCGATCGTTTTTACGATCTGATTTCGGCTCTGCACAAATCGGTACGTGGCTCCGCACCCGATGCGGCGCTCTACTGGTATGCGCGCATCATCACTGCGGGCGGCGATCCGCTCTATGTGGCACGCCGGTTGCTGGCTATCGCCTCCGAAGATGTCGGCAATGCCGATCCGCGCGGTATGCAGGTGGCGATTGCTGCCTGGGATTGCTTCACGCGCGTCGGTCCGGCAGAAGGGGAGCGCGCGATTGCCCAGGCCATTGTTTATCTGGCCTGTGCGCCTAAAAGTAATGCGGTCTACAACGCGTTTAAAGCCGCGATGCGTGATGCACGCGACCATCCCGATTACGATGTGCCGGAACATCTGCGCAACGCGCCGACTAAGCTGATGAAAGAGATGGGGCTGGGCAAAGAGTACCGTTATGCCCATGACGAAACCAACGCCTATGCCGCCGGTGAAGTCTATTTTCCGCAGGAACTGGCCAGCACGCGCTATTACACGCCAACCCAGCGCGGGCTTGAGGGTAAGATTGGTGAAAAGCTAAGCTGGCTGGCTGAGCAGGATCAAAATAGCCCGACAAAACGCTACCGCTGAAACAGACCTTACGGTAATGTGGGCAATGTTTTCAACGCATTCCGCAGGAATGCGTCCCTTCTTTCAACCAACTTTTTATACACAGGATAAGCATGCTCGATCCCAATCTGCTGCGTAACGAGCCAGACGCAGTCGCAGAAAAACTGGCACGCCGGGGATACAAACTGGATGTGGAAACGCTGCGTTCGCTTGAAGAGCGTCGCAAAGTACTGCAGGTAGAAACAGAAAATCTGCAGGCAGAGCGTAACTCCCGATCCAAATCCATCGGTCAGGCCAAAGCACGTGGGGAAGACATCGAGCCGCTGCGTCAGGAAGTGAACGCGCTGGGCGAACGCCTGGATGCCGCAAAAGCAGAACTGGATGAACTGCAGAATCAAATCCGTGACTTCGCGCTGGCACTGCCAAACATTCCGGCAGACGAAGTGCCGCTGGGCAAAGATGACAGTGAAAACCTGGAAGTGAGCCGCTGGGGGACTCCACGCGAGTTCAGTTTCCAGGTTAAAGATCACGTTGAGCTGGGTGAAGCGGCGAAAGGCCTGGATTTTGCGGCTGCCGTGAAACTGACCGGTTCGCGCTTTGTGGTCATGCAGGGGCAAATTGCACGCCTGCACCGTGCACTGAGTCAGTTTATGATTGACCTGCACACTGAGCAGCATGGCTACCTTGAAACCTACGTGCCTTACCTGGTTAACCACGAAACGCTTTACGGTACCGGACAGTTACCTAAGTTTGGCGAAGACCTGTTCCACACCCGTCCGCTGGAAGAAGAGTCAGACAGCAGTAACTATGCACTGATTCCTACCGCGGAAGTACCGCTGACTAACCTGGTGCGTGACGAGATCCTCGAAGAGGATACCCTGCCGGTTAAACTCACCGCACATACACCGTGCTTCCGTTCCGAAGCGGGTTCCTATGGTCGTGACACACGCGGTCTGATCCGTATGCACCAGTTCGACAAAGTTGAGATGGTGCAGATCGTTACCCCGGAACAGTCAATGGATGCGCTGGAAGAGCTGACCGGTCACGCTGAAAAAGTTCTGCAGCTGCTGAACCTGCCATACCGCAAGGTTTTACTCTGTACCGGCGATATGGGCTTCGGATCGACTAAAACCTACGATCTGGAAGTCTGGTTACCGGCGCAGAATACCTACCGCGAGATCTCATCCTGTTCCAACATGGGTGATTTCCAGGCACGTCGTATGCAGGCGCGTTGCCGTAACAAACAGGATAAGAAGCCGCGTCTGGTTCATACCCTGAATGGCTCAGGTCTGGCCGTTGGCCGTACTTTGGTGGCAGTGCTGGAAAACTATCAGCAGGAAGATGGTCGCATCGCCGTGCCGGAAGTTTTACGTCCATACATGAATGGCGTCGAAATTATTGGCTAAGCGATTCTGAATCTCTGAACCCGGCCATGGCCGGGTTTTTTTATGTCTTGCATCCGCAAAAAGGGATGCATTACATCCCGATTTAATCACAAATAAACGTTATCGATAATAGATGTGCTGGAATGCTTAAAAACCTATTTTTTCATAGAGATAGCATTTAGCGACCTGCCGCTTCTTACAATTGTAACCCACTGAAGATTAGTAAATTAAATTGTCGCACAGCAAAATGTGCTGCCGTTAAAATCCGCCCATTGACTTTAAAAAAGCCAGTGGCAAACTGCGCGCAATTTCCTTCATTTGCTCTGGTTTCTATCCCCTATGTCAACCTGGTCACGCCCTGTGATATTGCTGCTTTGCGGCCTGATGTTAATGACGGTCGCAATTGCCGTGCTGAATACGCTCGTTCCACTGTGGCTGACGCATGACTTACTGACAACCTGGCAGGTGGGCATCGTAAGCTCCTCCTATTACACCGGTAACCTCGCAGGAACGCTGCTGGCTGGCTGGTTGATCCGGCAGTACGGCTTCAATCGCAGCTATTACCTTGCTACCGTGATGTTTGCCGTCGCAACCCTGTGCCTGGCGATGATGTCGGGTTTCTGGGCATGGAGTTCAATGCGTTTCATCGCCGGTGTCGGCTGTGCGCTGATGTGGGTGGTGGTTGAGAGCGCACTCCTGTGCAGCGGAACGGTACGTAATCGGGGACAGTTGCTGGCGGCCTACATGGTTGTCTATTACATCGGTACCGTAACCGGCCAGTTACTGGTCAGCAAACTCTCTACGGAATTACTCAGCGTGATTCCGTGGGTGACGTCGCTGGTCTTCTGCGCCGTGCTGCCGCTGGTCTTCACCCGCGTCTCCAGCAACGGTGAAGCGACAGAAGCGGCTCCGGCCCGCATTTGGCCAATGCTGCGTCGCCGTAGCTCACGCCTGGGTATCAATGGCTGCATCATCTCTGGCATCCTTCTGGGCTCGCTTTATGGCCTGATGCCGCTTTACCTGTCACATCAGGGAATGAGTGATGCCAATGTCGGTTACTGGATGGCGTTGCTGGTCAGTGCAGGCATTGTGGGGCAGTGGCCCGTCGGCCGTCTGGCCGATCGTTTTGGTCGCATGCTGGTGCTGCGGGTCCAGGTCTTTGTGGTTATCCTGGGTGCGATGGCTATGTTAACCAATGCCGCGATGGCTCCGGCGCTGTTTGTGCTGGGACTGGCGGGCTTTACACTCTATCCGGTGGCGATGTCCTGGGCGTGTGAAACGGTTGCACACCATGAACTGGTTGCGATGAACCAGGCGCTGCTGATGAGTTATACCGTAGGCAGTCTGGCTGGACCGGCAATGACCTCTGTTCTGATGCAGAATTATTCTGACCAGCTGTTGTTCGTGATGATCGCGGCTGTGGCGCTGGTTTATCTGGTTATGCTGCTGCGCAAAGCGAATCATCAGGCTACGCCAGTGGCACATGCCTGATCGCTGAACAGCAAAAAGGGAGCGTTAAGCTCCCTTTTTTGTGGCCGATTGTTTAGTACATCACTTCGTGGCCGTAGCTGGCGAGAATGTTTTTCACGCGCTCCATCGTCTCTTTACTCGGCGGTTTCACCCCATCCAGCTTGTACTCTTCACCCATTGCAATCCATTTATGCTTACCCAGTTCGTGATAGGGCAGCAATTCAATCTTCTCAACGTTCTCCATGTCACGGGTGAATTCGCCCAGGCGATGCGCGGTGTCATCGTCGTCGGAATAGCCCGGTACGACAACGAAACGGATCCAGGTTCTTTTGCCTTTTTTCTGCAGATAACGGGCAAAGTCCAGCGTACGGTGATTAGAGACCCCCACCAGAATCTGATGCACATCGTCATTCATCTGTTTCAGGTCGAGCATCACTAAGTCAGTAACGTCGAGCAGTTCATCGATCACCGGGTCATAGCGGCGTACGAAGCCGTTGGTGTCGAGACAGGTATGAATGCCTTCCGCCTTGCAGGCGCGGAACCAGTCGCGCACAAACTCAGCCTGAAGAATGGCTTCACCGCCTGAGGCAGTGACACCGCCGCCAGAGGCATTCATAAAATGGCGATAGGAAAGCACATCCGCCATCAGCGCTTCGACGGTGATCTCTTTGCCACCATGGGTATCCCAGGTGTCGCGGTTGTGACAGTAGAGGCAGCGCATCAGGCAGCCCTGGAAGAAGGTGATGAAACGGATGCCGGGACCATCGACGGTGCCGCAGGATTCAAATGAGTGGATACGACCGTTAACTGACATTGCGATGTTTTCTCCAGTGAGTCTGCCGGGACAGACGGCGCAATCTCTGTTGCGCTCAGGGCAGGAAATCGATTCTGGTGGGAACCTTGATGGAGATGACCACCAGAAAAGACTTTTGAGAAAAAGGCTCCGCGAGGAGCCTTTTTATACTGGGTTTAGCCGTGATTACAGTGACTGTGTGAAGGTACGGGTAATCACATCCTGCTGCTGCTCTTTAGTCAGTGAGTTAAAGCGCACAGCATAACCGGAAACACGAATGGTCAGCTGCGGATACTTCTCTGGATGCTCCATCGCGTCCAGCAGCATTTCACGGTTCATGACGTTGACGTTAAGGTGCTGGCCGCCTTCGATGCTGGCTTCATGATGGAAGTAACCATCCATCAGACCGGCAAGGTTGGTTTTACGCACGTTATCATCTTTACCCAGCGCGTTTGGCACGATTGAGAAGGTATAGGAGATACCATCTTTCGCATAGGCAAACGGCAGTTTCGCGACGGAAGTCAGGGAGGCAACAGCACCTTTCTGGTCACGACCATGCATTGGGTTAGCACCTGGTCCAAACGGTGCACCAGCGCGACGTCCATCCGGTGTGTTACCGGTTTTCTTACCATACACGACGTTTGAGGTGATGGTCAGAACAGACTGGGTCGGCACGGCATTACGATAGGTGGTCAGCTGCTGAATTTTCTTCATGAAGCGTTCAACCAGATCGCAGGCCAGGTCATCAACGCGGGAGTCATTGTTACCGAACTGTGGGTATTCGCCTTCGATGTCGAAGTCGATCGCCAGACCATCTTCATCACGAATGGGTTTCACTTTGGCGTATTTAATCGCAGACAGTGAATCCGCAGCAACGGAGAGACCGGCGATACCACACGCCATGGTGCGATAGACATCACGATCATGCAGGGCCATCAGCGCGGCTTCGTAGCTGTACTTATCATGCATGTAGTGAATGATGTTCAGCGAAGTCACATACTGTTTTGCCAGCCAGTCCATGAAGTGATCCATACGCTCCATGACGGTGTCGAAGTCCAGCACGGCGTCACTGATTTTGTCGCCTTTCGGTCCTACCTGCATTTTCAGTTTTTCATCCACGCCGCCGTTGATTGCGTAGAGCAGGGTTTTCGCCAGGTTGGCACGTGCACCAAAGAACTGCATTTGTTTGCCGACAATCATCGGGCTGACGCAGCAGGCGATGGCGTAGTCATCATTGTCGAAATCAGGACGCATCAGGTCATCGTTCTCATACTGCAGAGATGAGGTATCGATAGAGACTTTAGCGGCATATTTTTTGAAATTAATCGGCAGTTTTTCTGACCACAGAATGGTCATGTTCGGCTCAGGTGAAGGACCCATGGTGTAGAGGGTATTCAGGAAGCGGAAGGTACTTTTTGAAACCAGGGTACGGCCATCAACGCCCATACCTGCCAGTGATTCGGTTGCCCAGATTGGGTCACCTGAGAACAGCTCATCATATTCAGGGGTACGCAGGAAGCGAACCATACGCAGTTTCATGACCAGATGGTCAATCAGTTCCTGTGCCTGTTCTTCAGTCAGTTTACCGGCTTTAAGGTCACGCTCGATGTAAACATCCAGGAAGGTTGAGACGCGGCCAAAGGACATGGCAGCACCGTTTTGTGATTTAACGGCAGCAAGGTATCCATAGTAAGTCCACTGCACGGCTTCAATGGCATTGGTTGCCGGGCCCGAAATGTCGTGGCCATATTTTGCAGCCATCTCTTTGATCTGCGCCAGCGCACGGTGCTGATCTGAGATCTCTTCACGCAGACGAATAGTTGCTTCCAGATTCACGCCATTCTCTAAATCGTTCTGCAGAGACGCGAACTGAGAGAATTTATCCGCCATCAGGAAATCGATGCCGTACAGAGCCACGCGACGATAGTCACCGATGATGCGGCCGCGGCCATAGGCATCTGGTAAACCGGTCAGGATACCTGATTTACGGCAGCGCATGATGTCCGGGGTGTAAACGTCGAACACACCCTGGTTATGCGTTTTACGGTATTCGGTGAAGATTTTTTTCAGTGAAGGATCGAGTTCACGGCCATAAACTTTGCATGAACCTTCAACCATTTTGATGCCGCCAAAAGGAATCAGCGCACGTTTTAATGGGGCTTCAGTCTGCAGGCCAACAATTTTTTCCAGTGGCTTGATGATGTAGCCCGCATCGTGCGAGGTAATGGTTGAGGCGAGATCGGTGTCGAAGTCAACTGGCGCGTGGGTGCGGTTTTCAATTTTGATGCCTTCCAGCACGCTTTCCCACAGTTTAGTGGTCGCTTCAGTTGCGCCCGCCAGGAACGACTCATCGCCTTCATAAGGGGTGTAGTTTTTCTGAATGAAGTCGCGCACATTGACGCTATTCTGCCATTCGCCTTCAGCAAATCCTTCCCATGCTGAAGCCAGTTTTGCATTAAGTTCGGTCATAATATACCTGCCTTATATGAAGAGACTTTACGGTCGGGCACAGTCAACGTCCTGTGCCGTCAAAAATGTGTTTAATGAACCTGGTCACCTTTGCGGAGATAGATAACCCAGTAGGTCAACCCAACCAGAATGCCGCCGCCAATGATGTTGCCGAGGGTCACAGGGATCAGATTATCGAGAATAAAGTTACTGACGGTAAGCGAGTGAAACTGTGCAGCCGTGGTGCCTGCAGCCTGCCAGAATTCAGGTGCCGCGAAGTCGCGGATGACAATGGCATAAGGAATCAGGAACATATTGGCGATGCTGTGCTCGAAACCGCTGGCGACAAACATCCCAACAGGCAGAATCATCACCACCAGCTTATCGGTCAGGGTACGGCCGGAGTAACTCATCCAGACGGCGAGGCAGACCAGCAGATTCGCCAGGGTACCCAGACAAACCGCTTCGATGAATGTGTGATGCATCTTGTGATCGGCGGTTTCCAGGACATTCAATCCCCAGGCGCCATTCGCGACCATATGCTGTCCGGCAAACCACATCAGCGCAACGAAGAAGAGTGCACCGGCAAGGTTACCGGCGTAGACATTAATCCAGTTGCGTGCCAGCTGTCCCCAACTGATGCGACCACTGGCTTTGGCAACGACGATTAAGACAGTAGAAGTAAAGAGGTCAGCGCCACACACCACAACCAGCATTAAGCCGAGTGAGAAACAGACACCGCCAATCAGTTTGGCTATGCCATAGGGCATCGCGCCGCTACCGGTGGTCGCTGTAATATAAAAAACGAATGCGATGGAGATAAATACGCCAGCGTTTATCGCCAGAAAGAAGGTGGTAAAGGGATGTTTGGTCGCTTTATAGATACCCGCATCTTCGGCGACTTTTGCCA
This sequence comes from Candidatus Pantoea varia, assembly GCF_900115075.1. Lineage (GTDB taxonomy): Bacteria > Pseudomonadota > Gammaproteobacteria > Enterobacterales > Enterobacteriaceae > Pantoea > Pantoea varia. Next base: position 1,797,799 of record NZ_FOVG01000001.1, on the reverse strand, counting down.
TTGCGGCGGGTAATAAAAGATTAAAAGGGTTGTCAGTTTTCACACTAACTTACTCCAGAAGTTGTCTGAAAAAATACTAACAAAGGAGTATAGGTCAGTAATTGATATGGATCATGTTTGCCGAAGCGGTAGCAAACCTGTCACAAAGAAATAAGATGATTTTAATTTAACTAATTGAATTATAATAATTAAATAAAGTTTAAAAATACAAAATTATTTTAACGTTAAGGGCTGAGCTCTAATTCCGGTCTGGGATTTGTTATTTATTAATGGCTTAAGTGTTAATAAAAATGATGCGATGTAATTGAAAGGGAATTAAATGCAGCTAATGTTTCATGGAAAAAGTGGAGAATAATGGCACCCGATAAATGCGGTGCCATTTTTAACCCTCTCTTTCTGGTCTGACGCGTTATGACTTACGCATTTTTCCAGTAGAGGCGCTTAGCCGTTTGCAGTTTTTCATAAGCTGCAAGCAGGGACTGATGTGCCGGGAATGCCAGCAGCTCATCATCAATAGCCTGAAGACCGTTGAATGGATGTTCGCCACTGATGGCGGCTGATGCCGCTTCCATCGCGCTCTCACCGTACATACGCAGGAACGCGTAGTGATACTGCAGCGGATCGCGCTCATCTTCCATTGCCAGTAACAGCAGAGTCTGCAGGCAGCGATAGTAATTAGCCCGCTCTGGCGTAAAGATTGAGCTGTTGAACTCCATTGTCCACTCCGTCCAGATCAATGCCTGATCCAGATCGCCGCCCGCCAGCGCCAGCATCGCTTTTAATTCGCCAACCCGCAGTGTGTACCAGCCGTTGTCTTTACCGGTTGCCAGACCCAGCAGCTCACGAACGCGGGTGAAGTCATCAAAACCTTCATCATCAAGCTGTCCAATCAGATCCAGATACTCTTCCGGGTTCCAGTTGCTGTCAGGCAGGGCCAGAAGGGTGTCACGCATGCCTGCGCCCATGCTGTTATTCGCCAGGAAGAGATCTTCCGCCGGATAGATATCAGACATGCCAGGTACGATGATGCGGCAGGCATAGACGCCCAGATGCTCGTAGTCAGCAATATAAACTTCCTGATCTTCCGATGCGAAAATCGCCATCAGCGTGGCAAACTCCTGCTCGGTGCTGCCTGCGAATGACCAGTCGACAAAGGGATAATCCGCCGTCTCTTTGAACAGATCCCAGGAGATCAGGCCGCTTGAATCGATGAAGTGTGTTTCAAGGTTGGCATGCTCAGCCACTTCTTCGTCATCAAAAGTCGGTGGGGTAAAGACATCCAGATCTTTAAGGCTGCGGCCCTGCAGCAACTCGGTGACGGTACGCTCCAGTGCCACACCGAAATCAGGATGCGCACCAAATGAAGCAAAACAGGTTCCGTTGGTCGGGTTAAACAGCACCACACAGATAACCGGATATTTGCCGCCCAGCGAGGCGTCGTAAGCGAAAATCGGGAAACCTTCCGCTTCAAGGCGGGCAATCGCCTCGATCACGTCAGGATAACGCTGCATCACCTCATCAGGAATTGCAGGAAGGCTGATTGCCTCCGCAATGATGCGGTTCTTAATGTAGCGCTCAAACACTTCGGACAGACCCTGAACACGCGCTTCGTTCGCGGTGTTACCTGCGGACATGCCATTTGAGACATAGAGGTTGCCGATAATATTCATCGGGATATAAACAGTTTGCTGATCGGACTGGCGGGTAAATGGCAGAGCGCAGATACCGCGCTCAGCATTGCCAGACTGCAGATCAATCAGGCCCGAAGCCGTCAGAGCATTGTCGGGATCGTAAAACGCGTTCAGGCGCGCATCCAGAATGCCTTCAGGTAAGGAATCATCCTCAGGTAACGCAAACCATTTTTCATTCGGATAGTGAACAAAGTCGCTATTTGCGATCTTTTTTCCCAGCCAGAAGTCAGCAAAGAAGTAGTTAGTTGAGAGACGTTCAAAATACTCGCCCAGTGCAGAGGCCAGTGCTGCTTTTTTACTGGCGCCCTTGCCGTTAGTAAAGCAGAGCGGGCAATCGCGGTCGCGGATATGCACTGACCAGACGTGGGGAACAGGATTCAGCCAGGAAGCTTCTTCAATATTAAAGCCAAGATCCTGCAGCTTGGTCTGGAAACGCGCAATGGAGTCTTCCAGTGCGGCATCTTTGCCCGGGATAAATGTTTGCGTCATAGTGCCGCTCTCTCAGTTGTCATAGGGTGCGTAAAGCGCGCAATGATACGGATTTTGGTAACAGACCGCTATCAGGGCAGGACTTTTTTACCGGCTTAGTTTTTATTACATCAGCTCTCAGTCCAAACCCAGATGAATAGGGCTGGATGAGGCCTTACAAAATTCCGCGCTGGTTTGCATTGGTAACATAACCTCCGGCGAGCCGGATTCAGAAAATGTGACCGCGCCCTGATTTATGATTGCAGCTATCAGAATGCAGTGATAAAACCGGATGGTTATTCATAACCGTTCGATATGACAGTGGTGAGGGGAAATGACGCAAGTTTATAATTTTAGCTCTGGCCCGGCGATGCTACCGGTTGAAGTGCTTCGTCGTGCAGAACAGGAACTGACGAACTGGCGCGGTCTGGGAACCTCTGTAATGGAGATCAGTCACCGCAGTAAAGAGTTTATTCAGGTGGCTGAAGAAGCTGAACAGGACTTCCGTGATCTGCTAAAAATACCGTCAAATTACAAAGTTTTATTCTGTCATGGCGGAGCGCGTGCGCAATTCGCTGCTGTGCCGGGTAATCTGCTGGGTCAGGCGACCAGCGCCGACTATGTCGATGGCGGCTACTGGGCGCATAGCGCAATTAAAGAAGCAGAAAAGTATTGTTCCCCACGCACGCTGGATGTCAAAACCACACGCGACGGTAAACGTGCCATCCTGCCGATGAGCGAATGGCAGGTGAGTGACGCGTCCGCTTATCTGCATTTCTGCCCGAATGAAACAATTGATGGCATCGCCATTGATGAACAGCCTGACTTCGGCAGTAAAACCGTGGTGGCTGATTTCTCATCCACCATTCTCTCGCGACCCATTGATGTCAGTCGTTATGGCGTGATTTACGCGGGGGCGCAGAAAAATGTGGGTCCTGCCGGATTAACGCTGGTTGTTGTTCGCGAAGATCTGCTGGGTCAGGCGCATGCGTCTGTGCCTTCTATCCTCGATTACAAAGTGCTGGCTGATAACGATTCGATGTTTAACACTCCGCCGACGTTTGCGTGGTATCTCTCAGGGCTGGTGTTTAAATGGCTGAAAGAGAAGGGCGGTGTGGCTGAGATTGATCGTATCAATCAGGCAAAATCTGACCTGCTTTATGGCGTCATCGATCACAGTGGCTTCTATCGTAACGATGTGGCGACAGAAAACCGATCACGCATGAATATTCCTTTCCAGCTGGCGGACGCGTCTCTCGATGCGCTGTTCCTGGAAGAGTCATTTAAGGTGGGATTACATGCGCTTAAAGGACATCGTGTCGTAGGCGGCATGCGCGCCTCTATTTATAATGCGATGCCGCTGGAAGGTGTGAAGGTGCTGACCGATTTCATGGTCGATTTTGAACGCCGTCACGGCTGATTACTAAGATATCAGCATTGATGCTGATGCCAGACCTCGTCACAGGGCGAGGTCTCTGTATTTTTTGAGGATTTCGTTTCACATGCAGGACTCCCTGACTCTCCAACCGATTGCACGCGTCGATGGCACCGTAAATCTGCCTGGTTCAAAGAGCGTTTCTAATCGTGCATTGTTGCTGGCTGCGCTGGCTAAAGGCACCACCCGTCTCACTAACCTGCTCGACAGCGATGATGTGAAGCACATGCTGAATGCGCTGAACGCGCTGGGCGTAAGCTACACGCTTTCCAGCGATCATACCGTGTGTGAAGTAACGGGAAATGCCGGACCACTGCATACATCTCAACCGCTGTCACTGTTTCTGGGCAATGCCGGCACCGCAATGCGTCCGCTGGCCGCCGCACTTTGTCTTGGCGAGCACGATATCGAACTGACCGGTGAACCCCGCATGAAAGAGCGTCCTATCGGTCATCTGGTTGACGCGCTTCGTCAGGGTGGAGCAACTATCGAGTACCTGGAAAACGAAAACTATCCGCCACTGCGTTTACGCGGTGGTTTTACCGGCGGTGAAGTCAGTGTGGATGGCAGCGTTTCCAGCCAGTTCCTGACGGCACTGCTGATGACCGCGCCGCTGGCGCAGCAGGATACCTGCATCACGATCAAAGGTGATTTGGTTTCGAAACCTTATATCGATATCACCCTGAATCTGATGCAGTGCTTTGGCGTCGAGGTTGAGAATCAGAACTATCAGCGCTTCCTGATCAAAGGACAGCAACAGTATCAGTCACCGGGCGATTACCTGGTTGAAGGCGATGCCTCTTCCGCCTCATATTTCCTGGCTGCTGCCGCCATAAAAGGGGGAACGGTTCGGGTCACCGGTATCGGACGTCAGAGTGTGCAGGGTGACATTCGTTTTGCGGACGTGCTGGAAAAGATGGGTGCGACGATTGAGTGGGGCGATGATTATATTGCCTGTACGGCCGGAAAACTGCAGGCCATCGATATGGATATGAACCATATTCCGGATGCCGCAATGACCATCGCAACCACCGCGCTGTTTGCTGAAGGCACTACCCAGTTACGCAATATTTATAACTGGCGGGTAAAAGAGACCGATCGACTGAGCGCAATGGCTACAGAGCTGCGTAAAGTGGGTGCGGAAGTTGAAGAAGGTCATGACTTTATCCGCATTACACCGCCGGCGACGCTGATTCATGCTGACATTGGGACTTACAACGACCACCGCATGGCGATGTGTTTTTCTTTAGTTGCCCTTTCCGATACGCCAGTAACCATTCTTGATCCTGGCTGTACAGCAAAAACCTTCCCGAACTATTTCGTTCAGCTGGCTAAAATCAGCCAGCCTGCATGATATCTCCCTTTCCGGTGCGATTCCGCACCGGATCTCCCCTGATTTAATCTGGCTGTAACGGCCCAGAGATCCTCTGAATTAACTAACATTACTCACCCGGTTAGTGCGAAAGGGTAACCAAGCCGCGCTATGCAGCGTATAATGCTAGCCATTAATGGTGACCGAAAGGTCAGGAAGCACGCAGCAACAGGAGGGAATAATGACAGTAACTGCCCCGGTCATAACTATTGATGGGCCAAGTGGAGCGGGAAAGGGAACCCTGTGCAAAGCGATGGCGGAATCGTTGCAGTGGCATCTGCTGGACTCCGGTGCTATTTATCGCGTGCTGGCATTAGCCGCATTGCATCATCAGGTGGACATTGAATCTGAAGAGGCACTGGTGCCAATTGCTGCACACCTCGATGTGCGCTTTGTGTCACAAAACGGTGAAATGCAGGTCATACTTGAAGGTGAAGATGTGACCAGTGAAATTCGCACTCAGGAGGTTAGCAACACCGCATCACGTGTCGCCGCATTTCCGCGGGTGCGTGAGGCGTTACTGCGCCGCCAGCGCGGTTTCCGCGAGATGCCGGGCCTGATTGCTGATGGACGTGATATGGGCACCGTGGTATTCCCGGATGCACCCGTGAAAATTTTCCTTGATGCCAGTCCGGAAGAGCGTGCTCAGCGCCGTATGCTACAGTTGCAGGACAATGGCTTTAATGTTAACTTTGACCGCCTTTTAGCCGAGATAAAAGAACGCGACGACCGCGATCGTAACCGCGCAATCGCACCTTTAGTAGCCGCTGGCGATGCATTGGTTCTGGACTCTACAGAGATGTCTATCGATCAAGTCATTGAAAAAGCGCTACAATATGCCCGCGAGAAGTTGGGCATTCCGGCTTAACTGAATTTATCACCCTGTACCATGGATTAGGTGCCGGGCATGTGAAACAACCCCATCCGACATGAAGTCAGATGGACGTTAAATTGAAGAATCCTGAAGATTATCAATATGACTGAATCTTTTGCTCAACTATTTGAAGAATCCTTAAAAACAATCGAAACCCGCCCGGGTTCTATCGTTCGTGGCATCGTCGTTTCTATCGACAAAGATGTCGTTCTGGTTGATGCGGGTCTGAAATCTGAATCTGCAATTCCTGCAGAGCAGTTCAAGAACGCAGCCGGCGAACTGGAAATCCAGGTAGGCGACGAAGTTGATGTTGCTCTGGATGCAGTGGAAGACGGCTTCGGTGAAACCCTGCTGTCCCGTGAGAAAGCTAAGCGCCATGAAGCATGGATCACGCTGGAGAAAGCTTACGAAGACGCTGAAACTGTTACCGGTGTTATCAACGGCAAAGTTAAAGGCGGCTTCACAGTTGAGCTGAACGGTATCCGTGCGTTCCTGCCAGGTTCACTGGTAGATGTGCGTCCGGTGCGCGATACGCTGCACCTGGAAGGCAAAGAGCTTGAATTCAAAGTGATCAAGCTGGATCAGAAACGCAACAACGTCGTGGTTTCACGTCGTGCGGTTATCGAATCCGAAAACAGCGCAGAGCGCGATCAGCTGCTGGAAAACCTGCAGGAAGGCATGGAAGTTAAAGGTATCGTTAAGAACCTCACTGACTACGGTGCATTCGTTGATCTGGGCGGCGTTGATGGCCTGCTGCACATCACTGACATGGCGTGGAAGCGTGTTAAGCATCCTAGCGAAATCGTCAACGTGGGCGACGAAATCACCGTTAAGGTGCTGAAGTTCGACCGCGAGCGTACCCGTGTTTCTCTGGGTCTGAAGCAGCTGGGCGAAGATCCATGGGTTGCTATCGCTAAACGCTATCCGGAAGGCACCCGCCTGACCGGTCGTGTTACCAACCTGACTGATTATGGCTGCTTCGTGGAAATCGAAGAAGGCGTTGAAGGTCTGGTACACGTGTCTGAAATGGACTGGACCAACAAAAACATCCATCCGTCTAAAGTTGTTAACGTAGGCGATGTTGTTGAAGTTATGGTTCTGGACATTGATGAAGAGCGTCGTCGTATCTCCCTGGGTCTGAAGCAGTGTAAATCTAACCCATGGCAGTTGTTCGCTGAGACGCACAACAAAGGCGATCGTGTTGAAGGTAAAATCAAGTCAATCACTGACTTCGGTATCTTCATCGGCCTGGACGGCGGCATCGACGGTCTGGTTCACCTGTCTGACATCTCCTGGAACGCGACTGGCGAAGAAGCCGTTCGTGAGTACAAAAAAGGCGACGAAATCGCTGCTGTTGTACTGCAGGTTGATGCAGAGCGCGAGCGTATCTCACTGGGCGTTAAACAGCTGGCAGAAGATCCGTTCAACAACTACATCACTTTGAACAAGAAAGGTGCCATCGTCACCGGTAAAGTGACTGCAGTTGATGCTAAAGGTGCTACAGTTGAATTAGCAGACGGCGTTGAGGGTTACCTGCGCGCTTCTGAAGCTTCACTGGACCGCATTGAAGATGCAACTCTGGTTCTGAACGTTGGCGACGACGTTGAAGCTAAGTTCACCGGCGTTGATCGTAAAAACCGTGTCGTAAGCCTGTCTGTCCGTGCGAAAGACCAGGCTGATGAGAAAGAAGCTATCAATACTGTTAACACCAAACAGGAAGAAGGCAATTTCTCTAGCGCTATGGCTGAAGCGTTCAAAGCGGCTAAAGGCGAGTAATCGACCTGAAGCACCGGGTGGGCGACCACCCGGTTTCGGTAAAAGCTGTCATACATTCCTATAGGGATAAACCGGAGGTTACATGACCAAGTCAGAACTGATCGAAAGACTGGCGGGACAGCATACTCATATACCGGCGAAAGTCGTTGAGGATGCAGTAAAAGAGATGCTGGAGCACATGGCCACTACGCTGGCACAGGGCGAACGCATCGAAATCCGGGGATTCGGCAGCTTTTCTTTGCATTATCGTGCTCCGCGTACTGGACGTAACCCGAAAACGGGTGACAAAGTGGATCTGGAAGGTAAATACGTTCCTCACTTTAAGCCAGGCAAAGAGCTTCGCGATCGCGCAAATATTTACGGCTAAGCCGATACCGAACCAGATAAACGACATCTCCGGATGTCGTTTTTTTTGCCTGTTATTCAGGTTGAGACCTGACATCCAGATTGCGGTGATCAACACTGCAACACCGTGCTCTCCTTGCGAGACTGCTCCAGCTTCACTCATCGTCCACTGTTACTTTCTCCCCAATTACCCAGAATAATCGAATTGAATCAATGGATACGATTATGCTGACATGGACCGTTCTGGCGCGACTGGCGATCGTTGCAACGTTACCGCTACTGCTGATGGCGCAGCTGCCATCAGGTGAGACGATTCTGCTGCTGGCCCTCGTGGGTCTGGCTCTGCTGCATTGCGCTTACTCACCCCTTCGTCTGACCGGTATCACTCTGCTGTTTCTGGCATGGGCCTGTAACGACGCGCGTCTGATGGTGCGGGATATCGAACAGCTCTCCGCACGGCCCGCCACCTTCACCCTTAAGATTGATGAACTGCGAAAAGATCGGAAGCAAATCCGGGTTCGTCTGCTGGAAGCGCAGGGCAGGATGATATTTCCGCCTCGCTTTGCCTGGCTCGGGTTCGATGCTGATCCGGAGATTTACTGTCCGGGCCAACGCTGGACCATGCAACTCCGTCTGCGACCCGTACATGCCCGTCTCAATGAAGGTGACTTCGATGCGCAGCGTTTTGCACTGGCCAATAATACGCCGCTGCAGGGCCGGATCCTTAAACAGGTTGCCGTCAGCGAACGCTGTGATGGCCGCTGGCGATTTATTGTATGGCATCGTGACAGAACCCATGAAATGCCTTTCCGTGCCACGCTGGAGGCACTGGCTTTTGGCATCAGGGATGAGATGAGCCAGCAGACACGTCAGCTACTGCGGGATACCGGCACCGCACATCTGATGGCGATATCGGGCATGCATATCGCTCTGGCAGCCAGCACTGGCTGGGTGATTGCGCGTGGGGTGCAATTTATCCTGCCAGCCCGTTATATCGGCTATCTTTTCCCCCTCATCGTGAGCTGGCTGTTTGCTGCAGTCTATACCTGGCTCTCCGGGGCTCAGCCTCCTGCAGCCCGTTCACTGCTGGCCCTGACGTTATGGGCATTAACCCGGTTTGCGGGTGTTCAGCTGAATAGCTGGCAGGTCTGGACGTTCTGTATTGCATTGCTGCTGGTGACCGATCCGATGAGCGTGCTCTCTGACAGCTTCTGGCTCTCGGTTCTGGCTGTCGGAATGCTACTGGTCTGGTACCACTGGTTCCCGCTACCTGCACGGTTCCGTCATCAACGTCGCTGGATTCCGGTGCAGCTACTGCATTTGCAGGCGGGCATGATGATTTTGATGGTGCCGTTGCAGGTGGCGATATTCAACGGGATTAGCCTGACTGCGCTGGTGGCCAATGTTATCGCTATCCCGATCGTCTCGTTTATCACCATGCCGCTAGTAACACTCGCCATGCTGCTACCGGTGGCACAGGTATCGGGTTTCTTCTGGGGGGCGGCTGATCTCTCGTTGCGAGGCCTGTTTCACTGTCTGACGTTGCTGCCGCCGGGCTGGTGGCCGCTGAGTGGCACAACCTGGTTTACGGTAATGGTATGGGGCGGTCTGATTCTCTGGCGTGCACAGTTCTTCTTCTCTCTGCCATTAAGCAGCTGCGCCTTAGCGCTGGCGATGATGCTGAGTCGCCAGCCAGAACAGGAGCAGGGCTGGCGCATCGATATGCTGGATATCGGGCATGGACTGAGCCTGGTTATCAGTCAGGGCGACGAGGCAGTGATGTATGACACCGGACCGCGCTGGCAGAATGATAATGCGGGTAGCCGGGTGATCATTCCGTGGCTGGAGCGCAGACAGCTGCGATTAAAACAGGTCATCCTCAGTCATAAACATCTGGATCATACGGGCGGGCTGGAGGCGATCACGCAGCGCTGGCCCGCCGTTGAAGTCAGAAGCGCGCTGGCAGATAAGGCGCATTTACCCTGTGTACGTGGCACGCAGTGGCGCTGGCGACGGCTCCACTTTCGGGTTGTCTGGCCGCTGACGGCACCTTTACCGGGGGGGAATAATGACTCCTGTGTGGTGATCGTCGATGATGGCCAGGTCCGGCTGATGTTAACCGGTGATATTGAGGCTAAAGCGGAACGCCAGCTGGTGGCACTGGAGAAGCAGGGGCTGAAGGTCGATATCCTGCAGGTACCGCATCATGGTAGCCGGACTTCGTCGACTTCTCTGCTGCTGCGCAAAACAGAAGGGCATACCGCTATCGCCTCTCTGGCACGCTACAATGCCTGGCGCATGCCTGCGAAAAATGTGCTGGAAAACTATCGAACGGCCGGATTTCAGTGGCTGGATACGGGCCAGTCAGGACAGATCAGTATCAGGATAGAGCAGGGCCGAGTGCAGGTTTCTACCCTGCGGGAACAATTAATGCCTCGTTGGTATCATCAGTGGTTTGGCGTCAAACGCGAATCCAGGTAGAATGGCCGGCTATTTCCAACAGCGTGAATAAATAATGCATCAAGATAAAGATCTCTCTACGTGGCAGACGTTTCGCCGACTCTGGCCGATGATCGCGCCTAATAAAGCGGGATTAATCGTGGCCTCTGTCGCCCTGATTATTAATGCTGCGGGCGACGCCTTAATGCTCTCACTGTTGAAACCGTTACTGGATGATGGTTTTGGTAAAGCGGACAGGTCGGTGATGCTGTGGTTGCCGTTAGTGGTTATTGGCCTGATGCTGGTACGCGGAGTCACCAGTTATATCTCCAGCTACTGCATCTCCTGGGTCTCTGGCAACGTCGTGATGAATATCCGCCGTCGGCTGTTTAGCCATATGATGGGCATGCCGGTTTCGTTTTTCGACCAGCAGTCAACCGGCACCCTGTTGTCACGTATTACTTACGATTCTGAGCAGGTCGCCTCCTCCTCTTCGGGCGCGCTGGTCACCGTAGTGCGTGAAGGTGCCTCGATTATTGGCCTCTTCATCATGATGTTCTACTACAGCTGGCAGCTGTCGCTGATCCTCATTGTACTGGCACCTATCGTCTCGTTTGCGATTCGCACCGTCTCTAAGCGCTTCCGCACCATCAGCAAAAGTATGCAGAACACCATGGGGCAGGTGACAACCAGCGCCGAGCAGATGCTGAAGGGCCACAAAGAAGTACTTATTTTTGGCGGTCAGGAAATTGAATCGGAGCGTTTTTCCCGCGTCAGTAACCGTATGCGTCAGCAGGGAATGAAACTGGTTTCAGCATCCTCCATTTCCGATCCGATTATTCAGCTGATCGCGTCGCTGGCCCTGGCTTTTGTCCTGTATGCCGCCAGCTTCCCAAGCGTAATGGATACGCTGACAGCCGGTACGATCACCGTCGTCTTCTCCTCGATGATTGCCCTGATGCGCCCGCTTAAGTCTCTGACCAACGTCAATGCCCAGTTCCAGCGTGGCATGGCAGCCTGTCAGACTCTGTTCTCGATTCTGGATAGCGAGCAGGAAGTGGACAATGGCACACGCGAAATCACCCGCGCTAAAGGGGATATCGAATTCCGTGATGTGACCTTCACCTACCCGGGCCGTGACATTCCGGCACTGCGAAATATCAATCTGTCGCTGCCAGCAGGTAAAACAGTGGCGCTGGTGGGCCGTTCAGGTTCCGGTAAGTCTACGATGGCGAGCCTGCTGACCCGCTTTTATGACATTCAGCAGGGCGAAATCCTGCTGGACGGACATGACCTGCGTGAGTACAGCCTGCGCTCGCTGCGTAATCAGGTAGCGCTGGTCTCGCAGAATGTGCATCTCTTCAACGACACCATTGCCAATAACATCGCTTATGCCCGCAGTGAGCAATATAGCCGTGCAGAGATCGAGCAGGCGGCCACCATGGCGCATGCCATGGACTTTATCAATAAAATGGATAAAGGCATGGATACGGTGATTGGCGAGAATGGCGTGCTGTTATCTGGCGGCCAGCGTCAGCGTATCGCCATTGCCCGTGCATTACTGCGCGATTGCCCGATTCTGATCCTCGATGAAGCGACCTCTGCGCTGGATACCGAGTCAGAACGCGCGATTCAGTCGGCACTGGATGAACTGCAGAAGAACCGTACCTCGCTGGTGATTGCGCACCGCCTCTCTACCATCGAGAAAGCGGATGAAATCGTGGTCATTGAAGATGGTCAGATTGTTGAACGCGGAACGCATCAGGTGTTGTTGGCAGAACGCGGCGCCTATGCACAGCTGCACAAGATGCAATTCGGCCAATGATTGAACGTATCTGGAGTGGTCGCTCACCGCTATGGCTACTGCTATGGCCATTCAGCCTGCTGTATGGTGCGATCACGGCCCTGATACGTTTCAGTTACAGGCGCGGCTGGCGTAAAAGCTGGCGTGCGCCTCTGCCGGTGGTGGTCGTGGGTAACCTGACTGCTGGCGGCAACGGAAAGACGCCGGTTGTCATCTGGCTGGTCGAGGCGTTGCAGCAGCGCGGCCTGCGCGCTGGCGTGGTCTCCAGAGGGTATGGCGGCAAGGCGGATCACTACCCCTTGCTGGTCACCGCACTGACCAGCACGGAACAGGCCGGTGATGAGCCGGTTTTAATCGCACAGCGCACCGGGGCGCCGGTCGCGGTGGCTCCCAAAAGGCGACAGGCGATTGAGGCATTACTGCAACAGGATTCGCTGGATGTGATCATTACTGATGATGGCCTGCAACATTACGCCCTGCAGCGCGATCGCGAGATCGTGGTGGTTGATGGCGTACGTCGCTTTGGGAATGGCTGGTGGTTACCCGCGGGTCCGATGCGCGAACGAGCCGATCGCCTGAGGCAGGTCGATGCCGTCATCATTAACGGCGGCGAAGCACAGCGCGAAGAGATTGCTATGCAACTTCAGCCCGGGCTTGCCACCAATCTGCTGACCGGTGAAACCCGCCCGCCTGAGCAACTGGGTGCGGTAGTCGCCATGGCCGGTATTGGTCATCCTCCGCGTTTTTTCACCACGCTTAAACAGCAGGGCATCATGCCGGTCGCAGAGATCGCCTTTGCCGATCATCACGCCTACAGCGAGGATGAGCTGAACCGATTACTCCAGCCGGGTCAGCAACTGCTGATGACCGAAAAGGACGCGGTGAAATGCCGTCACTTTGCCCAGCAGGACTGGTGGTATTTGCCGGTCGATGCCCATTTAACCGGTAAGGCCTTAACGCCATTACTGGACGATATCGAGCAACTCTGCCGCCGCACTCTCTGATACCCGCAGCCATTCAGGTAAAGCCTGATAAGGAAGAGGATGAACAGCCCGCATTCACTTTCGTTACAGCAAGCTCGTCACCTTCATCTCGCCGCGCAGGGCCTGCTGCGTGCGCCGGCAAAACGCGCGGTTTATCCGGATCTGATTAGCTGCATCTCCCGCATGTCGCTGCTGCAAATCGACACCATCCATGTCGTGGCTCGCAGTCCTTATCTGGTGCTGTTCAGCCGCCTGGGAAACTATCCTCAGGTATGGCTGGAACAGGCGCTGGCCCAGGGTGAACTCTTTGAGTACTGGGCACACGAAGCCTGCTTTATTCCCCGCGCCGATTACAGACTTCTTCGTCATCGCATGTTGTCGCCGGAACGTCTGGGCTGGAAATATAACGCGCAGTGGGTCGCTGAACACCAGCAGGCGATTGCTGAACTACTAGAGCAAATCAGGGAAAATGGCCCGGTGCGCGCCGCCGATTTTACGCATGCCGATAACCCGAAGTCAGGCTGGTGGGACTGGAAACCGCACAAACGCCATCTGGAGAATCTCTTCAGCGCCGGTGAGCTGATGGTCACCGAACGCCGTAATTTTCAGCGCGTCTACGATTTGCGCAGCCGCGTGATGCCCGACTGGCAGGATGAGGTACATGGCATCAGCGAAGCGGAGGCAATCCGTCAGGTGCTGATGAACAGCGCCCGCAGCTTAGGGATTTTCCGCGCAGCCTGGCTGCCGGATTACTATCGCCTGAAGCGGGCACCCCTGAACGACTTTATCTCTGATGCCCAGGCGGCGGGCGATCTGGTCGCCGTCAATACAGAGGGGCTGGGTGAGATGTGGCTGCATCGTGACTACGTGCCGTTACTGGAGACGCCGCTGCAGGCGACACACAGCGCGCTGCTGTCGCCGTTTGATCCGGTGGTCTGGGATCGCAAGCGTGCCCTGGAGCTGTTCAACTTTGACTATCGTATCGAGTGCTACACCCCCGAGGAGAAGCGCAAATTTGGCTATTTTGTGTTACCCATCCTTCATCGCGGTCAGATAAAAGGACGGCTTGATGCCCGCATGCTGCGTCAGGCAAAACAGCTGGAGATTAAAAAACTCTGGCTGGAGGAGAAGACGCGCGTGACCGCGCGCTTTGTCGTGGATATCCGGCGTGCGATTGAACGCTTCGCAGCCTGGCAGGGGGCAGAAAGCGTCGCCATCCTGCAGGCACCCGATGCGCTTAAAGATCACTGGCCAGCCTTGTGGACGCTGGATTAATCAATTTTGCGGCAGCCGCTGCGGGATGGCGCTTTACCTCATCCCGCAGGCGCCGCGCTATGGTATGCTTGAATCCTTAAGCATTCGGTCCCTGATGGAGGACATATGGATCATCGTTTACTCGAAATCGTTGCCTGCCCGGTGTGCAATGGCAAACTTTACTTCAACAATGCTCAGCAGGAGCTGATCTGCAAACCTGATGGCCTGGCTTTCCCGGTGCGTGACGGCATTCCGGTGCTGCTGGAAACGGAAGCCCGCACGCTGTCAGTTGACGAGATTCATCCATGAGTTTCACTGCCATCATTCCTGCGCGCTATGCGTCAACCCGCTTACCCGGCAAGCCACTGCTCGATATTCATGGTAAACCCATGGTCGTGCATGTGATGGAGCGCGCTCGTGAGTCGGGTGCCAGCCGGGTCATTGTTGCCACCGATCATCCCGACGTGGCTAAGGCAGTGGAAGCGGCAAGCGGCGAAGTCTGCATGACGCGCGCCGATCACCAGTCCGGCACGGAGCGACTGGCGGAAGTGATCGAAAAATATCAGTTTGCTGATGACGAAATCATCGTCAACGTGCAGGGTGATGAGCCGATGATTCCGGCTGAGATTGTGCGTCAGGTGGCGACCAATCTGGCGGGCTCGGCGGCCGGAATGGCGACGCTGGCAGTGCCGATCACGGATGCGGAAGAAGCCTTTAATCCGAACGCGGTGAAAGTCGTCATGGATGTGAATGGCTACGCGCTCTATTTCTCACGGGCCACCATTCCGTGGGATCGTGAGCGTTATGCCGCCTCGCGCGAGCAGATCGGTGACACGCTGCTGCGGCACATTGGCATCTACGCCTATCGTGCCGGTTTTATTCGCCGCTATGTTGCCTGGGCGCCTTGTCCTCTGGAACAGATTGAGCTGCTCGAGCAGCTGCGTGTTTTGTGGTACGGCGAAAAAATTCATGTCGCCGTGGCGAAAACCATCCCCAGCGTGGGCGTGGATACGCCAGACGATCTGCAACGCGTTCGTCTTGCCATGCAGGCCTGACAAACGGGGAGCCAGTCTCCCCGTTTCAGCATCACGTTATTGATCCGCCGCTAAACTTATCTCCAACACTTCCTTCAGGATATTACGATACTCATCTGAGGAGGATGCCGCATGGAACAGCTTAAATCGGAACTCACGCTGGCGCTGGGTGAAACCATCAGCCGCCTCGAAATGATTAGTGAACATCCACCCACCCGTCTTTATGCGTTATACGATCGGGAAGGCCTCCCCATGCCGGTGGTGGCGAAATATTTTCGTCATCAGGGCCGGGCAGCAATGGAAGCCAGAAAGCTGGCGTTGCTGGGGCAGGCCGGGCTGGTCGCCGTGCCAGCGGTTTATGGTCTGGTGCTGAGCCAGCAGCCGCCGGTGCATGAAATGCTCTTAATGGCGCGACTGAATGGCGTGACGGCGGAAGCCCCAGCGCGGGATGCTCAGCGCTGGCAACAGTTTTGCGAACAGGTGGTCGAGGGACTGCTGGCCTGGCACCGGCTCGATAGCCACGGCCTGGTCGGAACGGTAGACAGCACGCAGCAGAACCGCTGGCCCGCCTGGTATGTACAGCGGGTTGAGGTGTTGTGGGCCACCATGAGCTATCTGCGTCCGCCAGCCTTTACGCTCGAAGATCGCCAGATTCTGTTCCGCTGCCGTGCGCGACTGGCGCATCTGTTTCGCGGCTTCGATGATCCCTGCGTGATGGTTCACGGCAATGTGCGGCTACAGAGCATGCTGAAAAACAGCCGCAGTGACCAGTTAATCGCGATGACACAGCCCGGCACGATTCTCTGGGCACCCCGTGAATATGATCTGATCCATCTGGATGCGTCGCCCGCCGAAACGTCGCTGCTGCACCATTACCTGCAACGGGCGCCGGTTTCAGAAGGCTTTATCTGGCGTCGTTGGGTTTATCAACTGTGGGACTGCATCGAAAATCTGATTCAGACCGGCACCTTTAATCGTCTGCGCTTTGACCATGCACGCGCACAATTACTTCCCTGGCTCGGCTGAGCCTTCCCCGCCTTTCAGTCTCTGCAGTAACGTGCCCAGCGTTTCGTACACGGCACGTTCGCTGTGACTCAGCCAGATCGATGAGGGTATCGCCCGTTCCCAGCCATTCAGTGGTGAGGTAATCGCCAGCTGATTGGCAGGCGCCGCAATCGGCTCCAGCCCGACCGCGTGGAAAAAGCGAATTGCCCGTGGCATATGATTCGCTGAGGTGACCAGCAGCAACGGATGCTCGCCCACCACGGTTTTGACCGCCTGCGCTTCATCCGCCGTGTCTCGTGGCTGATCGAGAATCTGAATATGTTCACGCGGCACGCCCAGACTCTCTGCTACCTGTGCCGCCACCCAGGCACTACTCTTCGGATTGGTGCCGCCCGCTGCACCGGTAAAAATCAGCGTTGACTGCGGATTTCTCTGCCACTGACGAACGCCTTCTGCCACGCGGGGCAGACTGTTATTCAGCAGGTTCGAGCTGGGTGCCCATGCCGGATTAAAGGTGTAGCCTCCACCCAGCACCACAATGTAGTCCACCTTCTCTGAGCCGTTCCAGGTCGGATAGCGGCTATCCAGCGGCAAAAGCAGACGATCGGCCAGCGGTTGCAGGCTCAGCAGCAGCAATAACAGCCAGCTGATGGAGATCACGGTTTTGCCGCTTTTCTGCCAGCCAGTAAACCAAACCAGTAAAATGCCAAGCGCCATCAGCAAAAGCAGAAACGGCAGGGGTAAAAGCAGCCCGCCAATGACTTTTTTCAGGGTAAATAACATCAAAAAAGAGTCCTGTTGTCCGAAAATAGAGCACCCGGAAGGGAAGATGGGGATGAAAGGTTCATTCTTCTGGTGCCTGTGACAAAATAGCACAAGTCTCACCGCAGCATACCGGAGCGCATGCCATGCAGGATCGTAACTTTGACGATCTCGCGGATAAATTTTCGCAAAATATTTACGGCACCACCAAAGGGAAGATACGCCAGGCCATCCTCTGGGATGAGCTGGAGAAGATACTGCCCGGTCTGTCGTCACACCCGTTGTCGGTGCTGGACGCGGGCGGCGGTATTGGCCAGGTCTCCAGCGGGCTTGCGGCACAGGGCCATCAGGTTCTGCTGTGCGATCTCTCTGGTGAGATGCTGCGCCGCGCCGAGGAGAATGCGGCAGTGCAGGGTGTGAGCCACAACATGCAATTCAGACAAATTAGCGCTCAGCAGGTGGGCGAACATTTGGATAAGCCGGTGGATCTGGTATTGTTCCACGCTGTGCTTGAGTGGGTCGCTGAACCGGAGAACGTGCTGAAAGCGCTGTTCGATCTGCTGCGTCCGGGAGGCGTCATGTCGCTGATGTTTTACAATCTGCACGGCCTGACATTGCGCACCTTAACGCTGGGTAACTTCGGCTATCTGCGCACCAACCTGACCAAACGCAAAAAGCGAACGCTGTCGCCTGACTATCCGCGCGATCCCGCGCAGGTTTATCGCTGGCTGGAAGAGTGTGGCTTTGTGATTGAGCAGCGTGCCGGGATCCGGGTATTCAGTGATTACATGAAGCCGCCCAGGGGCGAGCCGAAGAGCGACGACGAAATTATTGAGATGGAGCGGCGTTACTGCCGTCAGGAACCCTTTTTGAGCTTAGGGCGTTACATCCACGTGACCGCGCGTAAACCCGGGCAGAAGGACGAATTATGAGTGAATTTTCCCAGACGGTACCTGAACTGGTCTCCTGGGCGCGCAAAAATGACTTTTCCCTTGCGCTGCCAGTGGAACGTCTGGCCTTTTTGCTGGCTATCGCCACCCTTAACGGTGAGCGGATGGATGGCGAAATGAGCGAAGGCGATCTGATTGATGCATTCCGTCACGTCAGTAAAGCTTTCGAACAAACCCATGAAACCGTGTTGGTTCGCGCCAACAACGCCATCAACGATATGGTGAGACAGCGCCTGCTTAATCGCTTTACCAGCGAACTCACTGAAGGCAACGCCATCTATCGGCTGACGCCGCTGGCGATTGGCATCACCGACTATTACATCCGTCAGCGTGAGTTTTCGACGCTACGCCTGTCAATGCAGTTGTCGATTGTGGCCAATGAGCTGAAGCGGGCAGCCGATGCCGCGCAGGAAAACGGCGATGAGTTCCACTGGCATCGCAATGTTTTCGCGCCGCTGAAATATTCGGTGGCGGAGATCTTCGACAGCATCGATATGACCCAGCGTCTGATGGATGAACAGCAGCAGGCGGTTAAAAACGATATCGCCGAACTGCTGAACAAAGACTGGCGCGCGGCCATCTCCAGCTGTGAAATGCTGCTCTCCGAAACCTCCGGGACGCTGCGTGAACTGCAGGATACGCTGGAAGCCGCGGGCGACAAGCTTCAGGAAAACCTGCTGCGTATTCAGGATGCCACGCTGGACAGCCCGGACCTGGGCTTCGTCGATAAGCTGGTGTTTGATCTGCAAAGCAAACTCGACCGTATAACCAGCTGGGGCCAGCAGGCGATCGACCTGTGGATCGGCTATGACCGCCACGTCCATAAATTCATTCGTACCGCCATCGACATGGATAAAAACCGCGTCTTTGCGCAGCGCCTGCGGGTTTCGGTACAGAATTACTTCGACGCGCCCTGGGCGCTGACCTACGCCAACGCCGACCGTCTGTATGACATGCGTGATGAAGCGCTGACGCTGCGGAATGACGAAGTGATGGGCGAACTGCCGCCGGAGATGGAATACGAAGAGATCAACGAAATTCGCGAACAGCTGGCAGCGATGATTGAAGAAGCGCTGCAGGTGTACAAATCGCAACAAAAACCGCTCAACCTCGCGTCAGTGATGCGCGACTACCTGGCCCAGTATCCCCGCGCACGCCATTTCGATCTGGCGCGCATTGTGGTGGATCAGGCGGTGCGTCTTGGCGTAGCGGAAGCTGATTTAGCCGGTTTGCCTGTGGAATGGCAAGCCATCAATGATTACGGAGCCAAGGTGCAGGCACATGTCATCGACAAATATTGAACAAGTGATGCCGGTTAAGCTGGCACAGGCACTGGCCAACCCGATTTTTCCCGCGCTGGACAGCCATTTACGCGCCGGACGCCATATCGGTATCGAAGAGCTGGATAATCACGCTTTTCTGATGGACTACCAGTCATTTCTCGAAGAGTTCTACAGCCGCTATAACGTTGAGTTAATTCGTGCGCCGGAAGGCTTTTTCTATCTGCGTCCGCGTTCAACCACGCTGATCCCACGTTCCGTGCTCTCTGAGCTGGACATGATGGTCGGAAAGATCCTCTGTTATCTCTATCTCAGCCCGGAACGTCTGGCTAATGAAGGGATCTTCACCCAGCAGGAGCTGTATGACGAGCTGCTCTCGCTGGCCGATGAGAACCGTCTGCTGAAGCTGGTTAACCAGCGTTCAACCGGTTCGGATCTGGATCGCACCAAACTGCAGGAGAAAGTGCGCGCCTCCCTGAGTCGCCTGCGCCGTCTTGGCATGGTGTGGTTTTTCGGCAACGACAGCAGCAAATTCCGCATCACGGAGTCGGTGTTCCGCTTTGGTGCCGACGTGCGCAGCGGTGATGATGCCCGTGAAGCGCAGCTTCGCCTGATTCGTGATGGTGAAGCCATGCTACTGGAAAACGCAACAGCACCGGTCGACACCGATGAAGGTGAAGGGCAGGAAGGCGACGCGAGTGAGAACGCAGAGGAAGAACAGGCATGATTGAGCGCGGAAAGTTTCGTTCGCTGACGTTGATCAACTGGAACGGCTTTTTTGCCCGTACCTTTGATCTCGATGAATTAGTGACCACGCTGTCAGGCGGTAACGGTGCGGGTAAGTCCACCACCATGGCGGCATTTGTCACCGCGCTGATCCCCGATTTAACGCTGCTGCACTTCCGCAACACCACCGAAGCGGGTGCGACGTCGGGATCACGTGACAAAGGTCTGCACGGTAAGCTGCGGGCAGGCGTCTGCTACTCCATGCTGGATGTGGTGAACTCACGTCATCAGCGTGTGGTAGTCGGTGTGCGTCTGCAACAGGTCGCCGGACGCGATAAAAAGGTCGATATCAAGCCTTTCAGTATCCATGGTCTGCCCACCGACTCTAACCCGACCGATATGCTGACGGAAGTGCTTAACAGCCGTCAGGCACGCGTCCTGCCGCTGAATGAGGTTAAAGAGCGGGTTGAGGCCCAGGAAGGCGTGCAGTTCCGCGCCTATAACTCGGTGACCGATTATCACGCCATGATGTTTGATCTGGGCGTGGTGCCGCGTCGTCTGCGCTCTGCCAGCGATCGCAGCAAGTTTTACCGTCTGATTGAAGCCTCGTTGTATGGCGGTATCTCAAGCGCTATCACCCGATCGCTGCGTGATTACCTGCTGCCTGAAAACAGTGGCGTGCGCAAAGCATTCCAGGACATGGAAGCCGCGCTGCGCGAGAACCGCATGACGCTGGAGGCGATCCGCGTTACCCAGTCTGACCGCGACCTCTTTAAGCATCTGATCTCCGAGGCGACCAGCTACGTTTCGGCTGACTATATGCGCCACGCCAACGAGCGTCGGGGACATCTCGACAGTGCCTTACAGCTGCGCAGTGAGCTGTTCAGCAGCCGTAAGCAGCTCGCTACCGAGCAGTATCGTCATGTGGAGATGGCGCGCGAACTGGCTGAACACAGTGGCGCAGAGAACGATCTCGAAGTCGATTATCAGGCTGCCAGCGATCACCTGAACCTGGTGCAGACGGCGATGCGTCAGCAGGAGAAGATTGAGCGCTACGACGCCGATATCGAAGATCTGACGCTGCGTCTGGAAGAGCAGACCGAAGTGGTCGCCGAAGCGCGTGAAATTCAGGAAGAGAATGAAGCGCGTGCCGAAGCGGCTGAGCTGGAAGTGGATGAGCTGAAAAGTCAGCTGGCCGATTTCCAGCAGGCACTCGACGTGCAGCAAACCCGCGCGATCCAGTATCAGCAGGCATTGCAGGCGCTGGAACGCGCCAGCACGCTTTGCCAGCTGCCCGATCTGAGCATCGACAATGCCGCCGAATGGCAGGAAAGTTTCCAGGCGAAAGAGGAAGAGGCGACAGAACGCCTGCTACGTCTGGAGCAGAAGCTGAGCGTAGCGGAAGCGGCACACAGCCAGTTCGAACAGGCGCTGGCGCTGGTAACCAGCATTGCCGGTGACGTGACCCGTCAGGATGCCTGGCAAACCGGCCGCGAATTGCTGCGTGATGCCAGCAATCAGCGTCATCACGCCGACCAGCTCTCGTCGCTGCGTCTGCGTCTGAATGAGCTGGAACAGCGTCTGCGCGAGCAGCATGAGGCGGAGCGTCTGCTGGCCGAGTTCTGCAAGCGTCAGGGACAGCATTACGAAGCGGATGCGCTGGCTGGCCTGCAGCAGGAGCTTGAAGCACAGATTGAACAGCTGAACAGCAGCGTCTCGGACGCCGGTGAGCAGCGCATGATGATGCGTCAGGAGCTGGAACAGCTGCGCGAACGCATCACCAGCCTGACCGCTCGTGCGCCACACTGGCTGGCGGCGCAGGAGATCCTGACGCAGCTCAGCGAACAGACCGGCCAGGCGCTGAACAGCAGCCAGGACGTCACCGAATATATGCAGCAGCTGCTGGAGCGTGAGCGTGAAACTACCGTCGAGCGCGACGAAGTGGCCGCTCAAAAACGTGATATCGAGCGGCAGATTGAACGTCTCAGCCAGCCAGGCGGTGCGGAAGATGCGCGCCTGACCCAACTGGCGGAACGTTTTGGCGGCGTATTACTCTCTGAAATTTATGATGATGTGACGCTGGATGATGCGCCGTACTTCTCGGCGCTCTATGGTCCGTCACGTCATGCCATCGTGGTGCCGGATCTCTCACGCGTTCGGGAGTTGCTGGATGGACTGGAAGATTGTCCGGAAGATCTCTACCTGATTGAGGGTGATCCGCAGTCTTTCGATGACAGCGTCTTCGGCGTGGATGAGCTGCAGAATGCGGTGGTAGTGAAGGTCGCTGAGCGTCAGTGGCGCTACTCCCGCTTCCCGAAAATCCCGCTGTTTGGTCGCGCGGCCCGTGAGAATCAGCTGGAGCAACTGCACCTTGAGCGCGACAAGCTGGCCGAACGCTATGCCACGCTGTCGTTCGACGTGCAGAAAACTCAGCGTCTGCATCAATCATTCAGCCGCTTTATCGGCAGTCATCTGGCCGTGGCCTTTGACGCCGACCCGGAAGCCCAGATCCGTCAGCTCGGCGCGCGCCGGGGTGAACTGGAACGGGCGCTTAATCAGCATGAAAGCAATAACCAGCAGCAGCGTCAGCAGTATGAGCTGGCGAAAGAGGGCGTGTCACAGCTAAACCGACTGCTGCCACGCGTCAACCTGCTGTTGGACGATACGCTCGGCGATCGCTGCGAAGAGATCCGTGAGCAGGTCGATGCGGCACAGGAAGCGGCGCGCTTCCTGCATCAGCATGGCGCTAAGCTGGCGAAACTGGAACCGATCATCGCGGTATTGCAGAGCGATCCGGAACAGCACGAGCAGCTACAGGCGGATTATCAGCAGGCGCAGCAGCAGCAGCGTAATGCGCGTCAGCAGGCCTTTGCCCTGACAGAAGTGGTGCAGCGTCGCGCCCACTTCAGTTATGACGACTCGGCCAGCATGCTCAACGGTAACAACGACCTCAGCGATAAGCTGCGTCAGCGTCTTGAGCAGGCTGAAGGTGAACGCAGCCGCAGCCGTGATCGCCTGCGTGAACATCAGGCGCAGCTGACGCAATACTCACAGGTGCTGGCTTCGCTGAAAAGTGCCTATGACGCCAAGCGCGACATGCTGAAAGAGCTGCAGCAGGAGATGCAGGACATTGGTGTCCAGGCTGATAGCAGCGCAGAAGCGCGCGCACGTGTTCGCCGTGACGAGCTTTACACTGCACTGAGCCACAACCGCACCCGCCGCAATCAGCTGGAGAAACAGCTCACCTTCTGCGAAGCGGAGATGGATAACCTGCAGAAGCGACTGCGTCAGCTGGAGCGTAACTATCATCAGGTGCGTGAGCAGGTGGTCAGCGCCAAAGCGGGCTGGTGTACCGTCCTGCGCCTGGTGAAAGAGAATGGCGTTGAGCGTCGTCTGCATCGTCGTGAACTGGCCTATCTGAGTGGCGACGAACTACGTTCTATGTCGGATAAAGCGCTGGGTGCGCTGCGTCTGGCGGTGGCGGACAACGAACATCTGCGCGACGTGCTGCGGTTGTCGGAAGATCCAAAACGTCCGGAACGTAAAATTCAGTTCTTTATTGCGGTCTATCAGCATCTGCGCGAACGTATTCGTCAGGATATTATTCGTACCGACGATCCGGTCGAAGCGATTGAGCAGATGGAAATCGAACTGAACCGTCTGACCGAAGAGCTGACGGCGCGTGAGCAGATGCTGGCGATCAGTTCGCGCAGCGCAGCGAATATCATCCGTAAAACTATCCAGCGCGAACAGAACCGCATCCGCCAGCTCAACCAGGGTCTGCAGACCGTCAGCTTTGGTCAGGTGCGCAGCGTGCGGCTCAACGTGAACGTGCGTGAAACCCATGCCATGCTGCTGGATACGCTGTCGGAAGAGCACGAGCAGCATCAGGATCTGTTTAACAGCAATCGCCTGACCTTCTCGGAGGCGCTGGCGAAACTCTATCAGCGTCTTAATCCGCATATCGACATGGGGCAGCGCACGCCGCAGACCATTGGTGAGGAGCTGCTGGACTACCGCAACTATCTTGAAATGGAAGTGGAAGTTAACCGGGGTTCCGATGGCTGGCTGCGCGCAGAGAGCGGTGCGCTTTCAACCGGTGAAGCGATCGGTACCGGTATGTCCATTCTGGTGATGGTGGTGCAGAGCTGGGAAGAGGAATCCCGTCGTCTGCGCGGCAAAGATATTTCGCCATGCCGACTGCTGTTCCTTGATGAAGCGGCCCGTCTGGATGCCCGCTCTATCGCCACGCTGTTTGAACTGTGTGAGCGACTGGAGATGCAGCTGGTGATAGCCGCGCCGGAGAACATCAGTCCGGAGAAAGGCACGACCTATAAACTGGTGCGTAAGGTGTTCAATAACACCGAGCATGTTCATGTGGTTGGCCTGCGTGGTTTTGCTGCCGATCCTTCGCCAGTGAGAGCGGGAAGCGAAGCGGATGCGCTACCCGATTTGACCGCTGAAAAATCGCAGGCGGAAACGTAGTCAAAAACTGAACCATTCGTTAATCTGGTAACGGCATTTGTCGCATGAGGCAAATGCCGTTTTTGTTTGTATACTCACACTATGAGTCACGGCGCGGTCGCAGCGGATACAGGGAACGCTGCGAAGTTGAAAAATAAGGGGGCAGGGATGTTGCTGGTAAGAAAAATAAATCATCATCGCGTTGTATCATTGTTAGCGCTGGCGCTAACCGTTGTTCCATTTACGCTACCGCAGGCCGCTGTCATCGCCGCTTTGCCTGGAACAACGCAGGCGGCCGTCTCCGTATCTGAAAGTCAGCAACGCATCCGGCAGGCTTTTTCCAGCGCCGATCAGCCTTTCTATCTGGGGCCGCTGGCGACGCTCTACGCATCCCGTCATATGCAACCGCTCTGGCAGGATGCTCAGGCGGTACAGAAGTTTCAGCAGCAGCTGGCTGAGGTGGCGCTTTCTGGCGTCCAGCCACAGTTCACGCGCTGGATTGAGCGTCTGACCAATCCGGCCATTACCGGCTTTGCCAGGGATGTGGCGCTGTCCGATGCAATGCTGGGCTATCTGCAATTTGTTTCGAATGTGCCGACTCAGGGGGAAACCTGGCTCTACAGCAATGTTCCCTACCGGCTGACACAGCCGTCGGTGGCGGTAGTGAATCAGTGGCAGAACGCGGTGAATGCGGGATCGGATGAGACCTTTATTGCGTCACTGCAGCCGCAGCACCCGCAGTATCAGCCAATGCACGCCGCGCTGAAAACCCTGCTGAGCGATAAGCAGCCCTGGCCGCAGCTGAAAAGCAGTGAAACAGTGCGTCCGGGGCAGGTCAGTGACGATGTTCCGGCGCTACGTGAAATTCTGCAGCGCAGCGGCATGCTCACGGCGCAGATAAATGCGCCTGCACCGGATGACGATGCGGTGCCGGTGGCGCCCTCGCCGGTGACTCACAGCGATCAGCCGGTCGTGGTCAGTCCTTCTGCCGCGCCAGCAGGCGATCTGCCCGCGCCTCCGCTGCAATCACCAGGTAACGTTCAGAGTCAGACGCTGGAAGGGAATACCGCCAATGTCTATGACGAGACGCTGGTGGCAGGCGTGAAGCGTTTCCAGCAGTGGCAGGGACTGGATGGCGATGGGGCTATCGGTGCCAGAACACGCCAGTGGCTTAACGTCTCGCCACAGATGCGCGCTTCGCTGCTGGCGCTGAACATTCAGCGCCTGCGCCTGCTGCCGGACGATATGCACAACGGCATTATGGTGAACATCGCCAACTACTCGCTGATTTACTACAACAACGGCAACAAGATCCTCTCATCCAGGGTCATCGTTGGTCGTCCCGACCGTAAAACGCCGTTGATGCGCAGCGCGCTGAACAATGTGGTGCTGAACCCGCCGTGGAATGTGCCAACGACGCTGGTGCGCAAAGATATCATTCCCAAAGTGAAGCAGGATCCGACTTATCTCTACAAACATGGTTATACACTGCTGTCGGGCTGGAGTGCTGACGCTGAAGTGATTGATCCCAGCATGATCGACTGGCGCATGGTTACCGCCTCATCATTCCCTTACCGCCTGATTCAGGCTCCAGGGGTGTCGAATGCGCTGGGCCGCTATAAATTTAATATGCCAAGCTCAGATGCGATCTACCTGCATGACACGCCAAACCACAACCTGTTCCAGCGTGATATCCGCGCGCTCAGCTCAGGCTGTGTGCGCGTGAATAAAGCCTCTGAACTGGCCGGTTTGTTACTGCAGGATGCGGGCTGGAACGACTCACGCATCTCCAGTACGCTGAAAGAGGGTGACACTCGCTATGTGCCGATTCGCCATCGCATCCCAGTCAATCTCTATTACCTGACGGCGTGGGTGGCTGATGATGGCAAGCCACAGTTCCGCACAGATATTTACAATTATGATGACACCGCCCGTTCGGGCAGTCAGGCACTGAGTCGGGCTGAGCAATTGCTGCTCTAGTGATTGATTTTAAATCGTTAGCGACGTGCCGGTAATTAACAAAAATCTTATCAAATGGCGATCCCTGCGGGGATCGCCTCGCAAACTACGGGCAGATGGGTTGACGCTTCTCTGAGAGAAAGTTATGGTTCGGCCTGTGCGCTTTTTGCACATTTCTATGGCTTCACTCTCAGGTAAATCGTTACATGTCTACTATTGATTCTTCTCGTCGCAAACTACTGCTGTGCGGTAGTGCCGCCGCCGGACTGGCATTATTGCCAGCTTCTGCAAGGGCCTCGCTCTCAACGTCTCGCCCGCGTGTATTGATGCTTAATAATCTTCACACCGGTGAAACCCTTAAAACTGAGTTTTTTAATGGTAAGAGCTACGACAAGGATGAGTTGTCACGATTAAATCACTTTTTCCGGGACTATCGTGCCAATAAAGTGAAAAGCATCGATCCGCACCTGTTTGACCAAATATTCCGCCTGCAGGCGCTGCTGGGCATGCGTAAACCGATTCAGCTGGTCTCCGGCTACCGTTCGCTGGCAACCAACAATATGCTCCGTGAGAGCGGGCCGGGTGTGGCTAAGCACAGCTATCACACCAAAGGCCAGGCGATGGATTTTCATATCGAAGGCATTTCATTAGCCAATGTACGCAAAGCGGCGTTATCTCTGCGTGCGGGTGGTGTAGGATATTATCCCCGCAGTAACTTTGTACATATTGATACCGGGCCGATCAGGCACTGGTAACGACACCGGCAACGCTGCGTGAGCCGGTCATGGAGCGTTATGAATTACCACATTATTCCTGTTACCGCGTTTGCCCAGAACTGTTCAGTGATCTGGTGCGAGTCCACTCGTGAAGCCGCGCTGGTTGATCCAGGCGGCGATGCCGATCTGATTAAACAAACGCTGGAACAGCTCAGACTTAAACCCGCTCAGATCCTGCTGACGCATGGACATCTTGATCACGTCGGTGCTGCCGTTGAACTGGCTGCCTTCTATCAGATTCCGATTATTGGGCCGCAAAAGCGTGATGCCTTCTGGCTGGAAGCTCTGCCGACTCAAAGCAGGATGTTCGGACTTGAAGAGTGCGTGCCTTTTACCCCGGATCGCTGGCTGGAAGAGGGGGAGAGCGTGCAGGTAGGATTGACCACGCTGGAGGTGCTGCACTGTCCGGGCCATTCACCGGGACATGTGGTGTTCTTTGATCGTCCAGGACAGTTATTAATTTCAGGCGACGTGATTTTCAATGGCGGCGTGGGACGCACAGACTTCCCGCAGGGCGATCATCAGCAGCTCATCGATGCTATCCGCACGAAATTGCTGCCGCTGGGCGATGATGTCACTTTTCTGCCCGGTCACGGCCCGATTTCCACGCTGGGGCGTGAACGCATCAGTAATCCTTTTCTGCAATAAAAAATGGGCCAGGAGGCCCATTTTTCTGTTCAGTCTTCCTGCTTACAGCACGGCGACAATCGCTTCGCACAGCGCTGACATATTGTCTGGCGTCATGCCCGCAACGTTTACCCGACCTGAGTTCACCGCGTAGACGCCAAACTCTTCACGCAGGCGAATCACCTGGTCTTTGGTTAAGCCACTAAACGAGAACATGCCGTTCTGCTTAATAATAAAGCTGAAGTCACGCTGTGCGCCTTTTTCCGCCAGGGTGTTCACAAACAGCTGACGCATGCGCTGAATGCGCTGACGCATGTCTGACAACTCCTGTTCCCAGATTGTACGCAGCGTATTGTTGCCCAGAATGGTGGCGACGATGGCTGCACCATGCGCTGGCGGATTGGAGTAGTTGGCGCGAATGGTGTACTTCACCTGGCTGAAGGCGGTATCTGCCACGCTGGCCTCAGCAGCCACCAGGGTGATGGCACCGACACGCTCGTTATACAGGCCAAAGTTCTTGGAGTAAGAGCTGGCGACAATCAGTTCCTGATGCGAGGCGGCAAAAATACGCAGGCCTTCTGCATCTTCCTCCAGACCACGGGCAAAACCCTGATAAGCAAAGTCAAACAACGGCAGCCAGCCATTGGCCTGTGACAGCTTCGCCAGCTGTTGCCACTGCTCAGCGGTCGGGTCGATACCGGTCGGGTTATGGCAGCAGCCATGGAACAGTACCACGTCACCAGGCTGAACCTGCTGCAGTGACGCCAGCATACCTTCAAAATCGAGCGTATGGTTTGCCGCGTCATAATAGTGGTATTCACAGACTTCAAGACCGGCAGCATTAAATACGTTGTTGTGATTCGGCCAGCTCGGATTGCTGATCCAGACCCGCTTCACAGAAGTTTTCGTGGCGAGGAAATCTGCCGCCACGCGCAGCGCTCCCGTGCCACCTGGTGTCTGAGCCGTGCGCGCGCGGCCTGCAGTAATCAGCGGGCTCTCAGTGCCGAACAGCAGGGCCTGGGTGCAGCGGGCGAAATCAGCCAGACCATCAATGCTGAGATAGTTTTTAGTGGTTTCGTTTTCCAGCAGGTATTGCTCAGCTTTTTTAACACTGGTCAGCACCGGGGTCTTGCCGGTTTCGTCTTTGTAGACGCCGATACCCAGATTGATTTTTTCAGGGCGGTCATCAGCACGAAACAGATCGGCCAGCCCAAGAATAGGATCGGCGGGTGCAGCAGAGATCGATTCAAACATGTGTCAGGTCCATTAGCGTGAACTTTAGCGGAAAGAGCTCTCAGGTTAGCGTCCGGTCAGGCAAATGCCAACCGTTTGCGAGACAAATTCATACATTTTGCGGTGCGGATTGCGCGACGGGGAATTGCAGACGTTTAAGCGGAGTAAAAGGGCATGAGAAAACAAAGTTCTGGTAAATTGCAGTCATAAAAAAACGGGGCCTTAGCCCCGTTTTCAAATATATTTAAGCGGAATTAGAACTGGTAAACAATACCAACACCAACCACGTCGTCTGTGTTCAGACCCAGCGGGTTGTTGTCATCCAGCTGGTTGATTTTGTAATCAACATAGGTAGACATGTTTTTGTTGAAGTAGTAAGTCGCGCCAACATCGATGTATTTAACCAGGTCAGCATCGCCTACGCCTTCAATATCCTTGCCTTTAGACTGAACGTAGGCAAGAGATGGACGCAGACCGAAGTCGAACTGATACTGTGCAACCAGTTCAATATTCTGAGCTTTGTTTGCAAAGCCAGTTGTAGAGAACGCATTACCGTTAGCCAGAGTACCGGTAGCAGTAACTGGTGTTGAGTTACGTGTTTCACCGTACATTGCAGCCAGGTAAACGTTGTTTGCATCATACTTAAGAGCAGTTGCCCAGTTTTCAGCACGTTTGCCAGCACCCTGACCGGTGACAGTGGTGGTTGCATCACCGCCGCCATTCGCTTCGCTAGGAGTGACAGTAGTCTGTGCACCTGCTGCCTGAGCATTTGTACGGTCACTGCTGCTATATGCTGCAGCGAAGCCTACGCCAATTGGAGAAACGTAGCTGGTTGACACACCGTAGCCGTCACCGTTGGAGCGACGCAGGCCGTCGGTACCTGTGCGCTCGTTTTTACCCTGATACTGTAACGCGAAGTCCCAGCCATCAACCAGGCCGAAGAAGTTGGTGTTACGGTAAGTCAGCAGGCCGGTGCTACGACCGTTCATGAAGTTATCTGAGTATCCTGAATCGCCACCGAACTCTGGCAGCATATCGGTCCAGCCGATTGCATCATAAACCACACCGTAGTTACGGCCGTAGTCGATTGAGCCAGCGTCGCCGAATTTCAGGCCAGCAAAGCCCAGACGGGTTTTGTTGCCATTCTGTGCGTCAGAACCTTCAGAGTTGTTGGCCTGAATGTTGTATTCCCACTGACCGTAACCAGTCAGCTGGTCATTGATCTGGGTTTCGCCTTTGAAGCCGAAGCGAGCATAAGACTGATCACCGTCGTTATCCGCATCGTCAGAGAAGTAGTGCAGGCCGACAGCTTTACCGTACAGGTCCAGTTTGTTGCCGTCTTTGTTATAGATTTCTGCAGCGTTTGCTGCGCCAGCTACTAACAGAGCAGGGATAACCACTGCAAGAATATTGCGCTTCATCATTATTCATTACCCTCATTGGAGTTATTTGTACACCTGCCACTGCCGTCAGGAAATCTTTACGGGAACCCTGAACGAAGTTTGGTGTCTTCCTGTGTCTGCACGCATCTTTCCATCCCACCCGCCGTAATTCTAGCGCTTAAATGCTACTAAACTCGTAATCTTGTTTCAGTAGGAAAATTTGTATTACAAAATGTAAAAAACACGGAACTTTGTGAGAGAACTCAAAATTTACAAAAATAAAAAAAGGCCGGCAGTGCCGACCTCGTTATATATATGAATTTCTTATATTTAATGCCGAATTCAGAAACTCGCGTTGCGTGGAGTGCGCGGGAAGGGGATAACATCCCTGACATTTTGCACGCCGGTAACATAGGCGATTAAACGTTCAAAGCCCAGGCCGAAGCCAGAATGTGGCACGGTACCGTAGCGACGCAGGTCACGATACCACCAGTAATCTTCTTTATTCAGACCCATCTCTTCCAGACGCGCATCCAGCACATCCAGACGTTCTTCACGCTGTGAACCCCCAATGATCTCACCAATGCCTGGCGCCAGAACATCCATCGCCGCCACGGTTTTGCCATCGTCATTCAGG
Organism: Candidatus Pantoea varia; assembly: GCF_900115075.1. Lineage (GTDB taxonomy): Bacteria > Pseudomonadota > Gammaproteobacteria > Enterobacterales > Enterobacteriaceae > Pantoea > Pantoea varia. The sequence goes on along the minus strand of NZ_FOVG01000001.1, from coordinate 1,766,523 downwards.
CGCATATAGAACGCTTTGATGTCTTTCGGATAGTTTTTTACCACCACCGGCGCTTTAAAGTGTTTCTCCGCCAGATAGCGTTCATGCTCAGAGGAGAGATCGATACCCCAGGAAACCGGGTTCTCGAACGTCTGACCGCAGTTCATCAGAATGTCAACCGCGTCGGTATAGTCGACCTGAGCAAAATCGGTGGTGATGAAACGCTGCAGGCGCTCTACGGCTTCTTTATCCACGCGCTCAGCAAAGAAGGCCATGTCATCAGCGCGCTCTTCCAGCACCGCGTTGAAGACATACTTCAGCATGGATTCGGCCAGTGCAGCGGCATCATCCAGTGAGGCAAACGCAATTTCCGGCTCCAGCATCCAGAATTCCGCCAGATGGCGACTGGTGTTGGAGTTCTCTGCGCGGAACGTTGGACCGAAGGTGTAGATCTTCGACAGGGCGCTGGCATAGGTTTCGCCATTAAGCTGTCCGGAAACGGTCAGGAAGGCTTCTTTACCAAAGAAGTCTTCGCTGAAGTCGACTTTACCCTGATCGTTACGCGGCAGGTTTTCCATATCCAGCGTAGAGACACGGAACATTTCCCCGGCACCTTCGGTATCGGAGGCGGTAATCAGCGGCGTCGAGACCCAGAAATAGCCATTCTCATGGAAGAAGCGATGCAGCGCCTGCGCCAGGGTGTGGCGAACACGGGCGACCGCGCCAATCAGGTTGGTGCGCGGACGCAGGTGCGCCACTTCACGCAGATACTCGATGCTGTGGCGTTTCGCCGCCATCGGGTAGCTGTCCGGATCTTCGACCCAGCCCACCACTTCCAGGTTGGTTGCCTGAATCTCAAACGCCTGGCCCTGACCCGGCGATGCCACCACTTTACCGGTGACGATAACAGAACAGCCCGTGGTCAGACGCAGCACTTCATCCTGATAATTATTCAGAGAATTATTGACGACAGCCTGAACGGGATTAAAGCAGGAGCCGTCATAGACAGCGATGAAGGAAAGACCGGCTTTGGAATCTCTTCGGGTACGCACCCAACCACGTACGGTGACTTCACTGTCAACCGCGACGCGACCGTGCAGTACGTCCGCTACAGGCACTACGCTCATAAATATCTCTCTATATAGAAGAAGTGAGTAAAAAGTTGCCCCATCCGGGGTTTTGCTATGTTACTTGCGAGTCTTCAGGAAACAAGCAAAATTCAGGGGGAATGCAGATTTATTACAGCAGAGGCGGGGCGCATCAACGCCCCGATAAGAAGAGGATTAACTCGCTTTTTTCACCAGCGGCAAATCAAAGGCTTTACGCAGGGCTCTGACAAAGGCTTTATCCTGGCAGATGGTTTTGCCGGGGCTGTCTGAGAGTTTCGCCACCGGCTTGCCATTGCACTGCACCAGTTTGATGACGATGTTCAGGGGTGTTACGCCCGGAATATCACAGGTCAGGCGGGTACCGATGCCGAACACGACATTCGTCCGCTGGCCAAAGTGGCGGTACAGCGCCAGCGCTTTGTCAAGATTCAGGTTGTCAGAAAAGACCAGGTGTTTGCTTTGCGGATCGATATCCAGCTTCTGATAATGAGCCAGCGCTTTCTCGCCCCACTCAACCGGATCGCCGGAGTCGTGGCGCAGTCCCTGGTAGCGGCGGGCAAACACCGGACCGAAATCGCGCAGGAACGCATCCATGGCGATGCAATCGGTGAGGGCGATGCCAAGCTGATCGTCATACTCGTCCAGCCACGCCTGCAGCGCAGCACGCTGGCTGTTGGCCAGTACAGGACTGATCTGCTGGAAGGCCTGGAACCACTCATGCGCCTGGGTACCGACCGGCGTCAGTGACAGACGGCGCGCCAGATCATAGTTACTGGTTCCAATCAGCCACGGAAAATCCTGTTTCAGCGTTGAGACGATCGACTGCTGCACATCCTGTGAATAGCGACGACGGGTGCCGAAATCCATCAGGCGGAAGCGTGACATATCAAGGTCAGCCACCTGCGTCTTAAAGTCGCCAAGCTTCTGATGTAAATGGTCGATCGCCTGCTGCGTGGTGACCTGCGGCGTGCGATGACGATGCACAATCTCGCTGATCAGCGCCAGCAGCGGCACCTCCCATAGGATCACCTCACGCCACGGCCCCTGAATACGAAGTTCCAGCTTGCCGTGATGATTGCGCACCTCAACCTGATCCGGGTTATAGCGGAACTGGCGTAACCAACTGAGGTAATCCTGCTTAAAAAAGGGAAGGCGAGACAACCAGGTCGCTTCATCCTCTGTCAGCGCCAGGTGTTGCATCGCGGTTATCGCGTCACGAATTTCGTCAGCGTAGAGACCCAGCAGTTCGTCGCCGCGGCAGCGAAACTCCGCCGCCACCGTGATGTCATGATAGCGGTGGAAAACGGCCTGCTGCATATGGAGCTTATAGGCGTCCGTATCCAGCAGCGAGGTCAGTATCGGGGAAGCATGTCCTGTCATGGCGCGTTTCAGCATCCTGTTCGGTGGCGCAGAGCCCGGTGTTGTACACAGTCATAAAGACGCAAAAGTATAATTCACTATCTGAAGCCGATCACAGCATATTTCAGTCGGGCGGGTCGAGGCCAATCTGTGCCTTTGTTAACAAACTGTAGCCATTTCACCCTTTAGGTGCATTGTGCGTGGCAAGCTTGTTGTAACAAGCTTAGACTTTGCCGGTAAACTTATAACAACGCGAGACGCAATATGACGCAACAGCCCCAAATTAAGTATCGTCACGACTACCGTGCGCCCGATTACACCATCACCGATATCGATTTAACTTTTGAACTGGATGCGTCCACTACCCGCGTTACGGCCATCAGCCAGGTTAAACGCCTGGGCGACAGCCAGGCTGAGCTGCGACTGGACGGCGAAGCGTTAACGCTGATTGCGCTGGAGGTCGACGGGCAACCCTGGACGGCCTACCGTGAAGATGAAGGCGCACTGGTGATCAGCCAGTTGCCGGACAGCTTCACCCTGAAAATCATCAATGCGATTCACCCGGATCAGAACACCGCGCTGGAAGGGCTATACAAATCGGGCGAGGCGCTCTGCACCCAATGTGAGGCTGAAGGCTTCCGTCATATTACCTGGTACCTCGATCGCCCGGATGTGCTGGCGCGCTTTACCACCACCATTTATGCCGACGGTGAGCGCTATCCGTTCCTGCTCTCCAACGGGAACCGCATTGACAGCGGCCGGGATGAGCAGGGTCGCAGCTGGGTGAAGTGGGAAGATCCGTTCCCGAAACCCTGCTACCTGTTTGCGCTGGTCGCGGGCGATTTCGACGTGCTGCGTGACAGCTTCACCACCCGTTCAGGACGAGATGTGGCGCTGGAGATCTTCGTCGATCGCGGGAACCTCGACCGTGCTGACTGGGCGATGACCTCGCTGAAAAACAGCATGAAGTGGGATGAAGAGCGTTTCGGCCTGGAGTATGACCTCGACATCTTTATGATTGTGGCGGTGGACTTCTTCAACATGGGCGCGATGGAGAATAAAGGTCTTAACGTCTTCAACGCCAAATATGTGCTGGCGAAAGCGGAAACGGCAACCGACAAAGATTACCTCGGCATTGAAGCCGTCATCGGCCACGAATATTTCCACAACTGGACCGGTAACCGCGTGACCTGTCGCGACTGGTTCCAGCTCAGCCTGAAAGAGGGACTGACGGTGTTCCGCGATCAGGAGTTCAGCTCCGATCTGGGTTCACGTGCGGTGAACCGCATTGATAATGTGCGTATCGTGCGCGGTGCACAGTTCGCCGAAGATGCCAGTCCGATGGCACACCCGATCCGTCCGGATCAGGTCATCGAGATGAACAACTTCTACACCCTGACGGTGTATGAAAAAGGGTCAGAAGTGATCCGTATGATGCACACCCTGCTGGGTGAAGAGAATTTCCAGAAGGGCATGAAGCTGTACTTTGATCGTCACGACGGCAGCGCCGCCACCTGTGATGACTTTGTCCAGGCGATGGAAGATGCCTCAAACGTCGATCTGTCGCAGTTCCGCCGCTGGTACAGCCAGTCCGGTACGCCGGTACTGACGGTGCGCGACGATTACAATCCGGAACTGGAGCAGTACACGCTACACGTCACGCAGCACACGCCAGCGACCGCCGATCAGAAAGAGAAGCTGCCACTGCATATCCCGCTGGATATCGAACTCTATGACGGCGAAGGCAAGGTGATCCCGCTGCAGAATAACGGCCATCCGGTGCATCATGTGCTGAATGTCACCGAGGAGTTCCAGACCTTTATTTTCGATAATGTCTACTTCCAGCCGGTGCCGTCGCTGCTGCGTGAATTCTCTGCGCCGGTGAAGCTCGATTACAAGTGGAGTGATGCTCAGCTCACCTTCCTGATGCGCCATGCGCGCAATGATTTCTCCCGCTGGGATGCGGCGCAGAGCCTGCTGGCGACCTACATTCGTCTGAACGTCGCCCGCTACCAGCAGGGCCAGCATCTGTCGCTGCCGCTGCATGTCGCCGACGCCTTCCGCGCGGTGCTGCTTGATACCGACTGCGATCCGGCCCTGACGGCGCTAATCCTGACGCTGCCGTCAGAAAATGAGATTGCCGAGCTGTTCGAGACTATCGATCCGCAGGCGATTGCGCTGGTGCGTGACGCTCTGCAACGCACGCTGGCACGCGAACTGGCCGATGAGTTTTTTGCCATCTACAACGCCAATCAGCAGCCTGAATACCGCGTGGAGCATGATGCGATTGGTCAGCGCAGCCTGAAAAATACCTGCCTGACCTATCTTGCCTTCAGCGATGCGCAGTTGGCCGACAAACTGGTACAGACGCAGTACCACCAGGCGACCAACATGACTGATGCACTGGCGGCGCTTTCCGCGGCTGTGGCGGCTCAGTTGCCGTGCCGTGATGCGCTGCTGGCGGCCTACGATGAGCGCTGGCATCAGGATGGTCTGGTGATGGACAAATGGTTTGTGCTGCAGGCGACCAGTCCGGCCGCCAATGTGATGCGCAATGTGCGTCAGCTTCTGACTCATCGTTCCTTCACCATGAGTAATCCGAACCGCGTTCGCTCGCTGGTGGGGGCATTTGCCTCGGCTAACCCGGCCGCGTTCCATGCTCAGGATGGCAGCGGTTATAAGTTCCTGGTGGAAATGCTCACCGATCTTAATACCCGCAATCCGCAGGTTGCGGCGCGAATGGTGGAGCCGTTGATTCGTCTGAAACGTTATGACGAAGGCCGTCAGGCGATGATGCGCCAGGCGCTGGAACAACTGCTGGAGCTGGATAAACTCTCTGGCGATCTCTACGAGAAAATCACCCGGGCACTTAACTCCTGATAATAAAAAAGGGAGCGTTTAAGACGCTCCCTTTTTTCAGCGCTGCTGCGCGTAACGAACCGGCTGCGGTCGTTCCGTGCGCTGCATCACCCGATCCAGTACCTCCGCTTCCAGTTCGGCCAGCCGCGCAGAACCACGACGCCGTGGACGTGGCAGATCCACCAGCAGATCCAGACCGATCTCGCCATCTTCAATCAACAGCACGCGATCCGCCATTGCCACCGCTTCACTGACATCATGTGTGACCAGCAACACGGTAAAGTGATGCTGCTGCCACAGTGACTCAATCAATCCCTGCATTTCAATGCGCGTCAGGGCATCCAGTGCGCCCAGCGGTTCATCCAGCAGCAGCAAACCGGGTCGATGGATCAGCGCCCTGGCCAGTGCCACGCGCTGTTTCTGACCGCCTGAGAGTGCGGCCGGCCACTCATTGGCCCGATCGGCCAGTCCTACCGCCGCCAGGGCATCCATTGCCGCGCTGCGCCATTCGCGTCCGCGCAGGCCCAGACCGACGTTATCGATCACTTTTTTCCACGGCAGCAGTCGCGCATCCTGAAACATCAGGCGGGTATCTTCTCGCGCCGACTGCAGCGGCGCATTGCCCGCCAGCAGTTCACCGCTGGAACTCTGTTCAAGTCCGGCCAGCAGACGCAGCAGGGTGCTTTTGCCACAGCCGCTGCGACCCACTACCGCCACAAACTGACCTGAAGGAATATGCAGGTCGATCTTATTGAGTATGGTGCGACTGCCATAGTGTTTGCTGACGCCGTTGACGCCAACCGGAGTACCGGTGTTGAGGCGGGCCGGTGAGAAAGTCTGGCTCATGCGTTCTCCTCCTTCAGTTGGTAAGCGGGATGCCAGCGCAGCCAGACACGTTCCAGTAACAACGCGGCGACATCCGCCAGTTTGCCGAGCAGGGCGTAGAGAATAATGGCCACGACCACCACATCGGTCTGCAGGAATTCACGTGCATTCATTGCCAGATAGCCGATGCCAGAGCTGGCGGAGATGGTCTCGGCAACTATCAGCGTCAGCCACATCAGACCCAGCGCGAAACGCACGCCGACCATGATATTCGGCAGCGCACCAGGCAGAATCACTTGTATAAACAGGCTCCAGCCGGTGAGGCCATAGCTGCGGGCCATCTCAACCAGCCCGCGATCAATGTTGCGGATGCCGTGATAAGTATTCAGGTAGATCGGGAACATCGTTCCCAGCGCCACCAGAAAGATTTTGGCGGACTCATCAATGCCGAACCAGAGGATCACCAGCGGGATCAGCGCCAGATGCGGCACATTACGCAGCATCTGAAGCGAGGTATCCAGCAACCGCTCACCGGTTTTTGAAGTGCCAGTGATTAAGCCCAGCAGCAGGCCGATAGAACCGCCGATGCTGAAGCCGATCAGCGCCCGCCAGCTGCTGATCGCCAGGTGCTGCCAGAGTTCACCGCTGGCGGTCAGCTGCCAGAAGGTGGTCACAATTTTCTCTGGCGCGGGCAGAATGCGGTTCGATAACCAGCCGGTCTGTGAGGCAATCTGCCACACCACGACCAGCAGCGTTGGCAGCAGCCACGGCAGCAACGTATCAGCAAGACGTTTTCGGGTTCTGGCCATCATGCTCTCCTCAGCCCCGGGCGACTTTTTTCTCAGGGGTGAAATCGTTGGCGACCGCTTCACCGTGTGCCTGAACCACACGCGGCTGGGGCACCAGGGGAACCTGCAGATCCAGATGCGGGAACAGCAGTTCGCCAACGCGATACGCCTCTTCCAGATGCGGATAACCCGACAGGATAAAGGTCTCGATGCCCAGCGCTTCATACTCCCTGATGCGTGCGGCGACAGTCGGACCATCGCCGACCAGCGCGGTACCGGCTCCGCTGCGCACCAGGCCCACGCCTGCCCACAGGTTCGGGCTGATTTCGAGCTTGTCGCGTCGACCGCCGTGCAGGGCGGCCATCCGGCGCTGACCCACAGAATCTGCCCGCTGGAACGCTGCCTGTGCTTTCGCGATAGTGGCGTCATCGACATTGGCAATCAGCCGGTCAGCGGCCTGCCACGCCTCTTCATTGGTTTCGCGCACAATCACATGCAGACGGATGCCGAAGCGCACGGTGCGTCCCTGAGCGGCGGCTTTCGCGCGCACCTGCTCAATCTTCTCTTTGACCTGTTCAGGTGGCTCACCCCAGGTGAGATAAACATCGACCTGTTCGGCCGCCAGCGCCTGGGCCGGTTCAGAAGAGCCACCGAACCAGAGTGGAGGACGAGGCTGCTGCACCGGTTTAAACATCAGACGCGCGCCGCGAACCTTCACGTGCTTGCCTTCATAATCGACAGTTTCGCCTTCCAGCACCCGACGCCAGACGCGGGTAAACTCGGCAGATTCTGCGTAACGTTCACGGTGATCCAGGAACACACCGTCGCCCGCCAGCTCTTCCGGATCGCCGCCAGTCACCAGATTGAACAGTGCGCGGCCATTGGAGAGACGATCCAGAGTGGCAGCCTGACGCGCCGCCTGAGTCGGTGAAATCACGCCGGGACGTAGCGCGACCAGGAAGCGCAGGCGCTGAGTGACCGGAATCAGCGAGGCGGCAACCAGCCAGGCATCTTCGCAGGAGCGTCCGGTTGGGATTAATACGCCACCGAAGCCGAGACGGTCAGCGGCCTGTGCTACCTGTTGCAGATAGGCGTGATCAACCGGTCGCGCCCCTTCTGCTGTACCAAGATAGTGGCCGTCGCCATGCGTCGGCAGGAACCAGAAAATGGATACGCTCATCGTTGCTCCTTATTGCGTTACGGTATGCGGTTGCCAGATGCGATCCTGAATCGTCACTTTGACTGGCAACAGATGATTGGCATAGAACAGGTCAGCGGTGCGCTGCTGAGCTGCGGCAGTTTCGGCACTGACCGGCGAAATCCGGGTTGGCGGCCGATGGCTGAGGTAGCTGGCGATGACCGGCTCAGGCAGGCCCATTGCCTGCGCCAGAAGCGTGGTGCTCTGCTGACGCTGGCTGATGGTCAGCGCGTCGGCCGTGCTGAAGGTGTCGAGCACCTGCTGGATAAACGCGCCGTGGGCTTCGGCATAGCTGCGGGTCGCCAGATAGAACGAGCCGGTCAGATTCAGTGAGCTTCCATCAATCAGCAGGCGCGAATTACCCTGCAGCAGCACTGAGGAGTAATAGGGATCCCAGATTGCCCAGGCATCAACGTCACCCTGCTGGAAGGCGGCGCGCGCATCGGCGGGCGTCAGATAAACCGGCGTAATGTCTTTAAAGCTCAGACCCGCCTGCTGTAAGGCGCGCAGCAGTAAGTTGTGAGAGCTGGAGCCTTTCTGGAAAGCGACTTTTTTGCCTTTCAGATCCGCCACCTGTTTCAGCGGGCTGCTTTTCGGCACCAGAATCACTTCTGATTTGGGCTTTGGCGGCTCGGAGCCGACATAAAGCAGATCCGCGCCAGCGGCCTGGGCAAACAGTGGCGGAAGGTCACCGGTGCTGCCGAGGTCAATACTGTTGATGTTCAGCGCTTCCAGCATTTGTGGACCCGCCGGGAACTCGATCCACTTGATCTGAGTATGGGGAAAACGCTTCTCCAGTAACTGATGTGATTTTGCCAGCACCATGCTGACCGAACCTTTCTGATAGCCGATACGAATCTCAGCCGGATCGGATTCGGCGGCCTGAACCAGAGGGCCGATGAGTAAAAGTCCAGCCACCAGCCACTTTCCAATTATTTGCTTCATCGAACTCTTCCTTATACCGCCTGTGCAACGGGGTGGTGGTGACGGGTCAGCGCCAGCCAGAACGCGGTGACGGCTTCATCCAGGCGCTGTGACAGTGAATCCTGTAAAACCGGCTGACGATCGTAATGGGTAATCTGGCTGTCCTCGGCATAAACACCGTGCAGGATCTCCTGCGCCTTTAAGGCGTTAAGAACCGGTTTAAGGGCGTAATCCAGCGCCAGCATGTGGCCGACACTGCCGCCGCTGGCCAGTGGCAGCACGACTTTATGCTCAAGAGCGCGCTCTGGCAGCAGATCGAGTAGGGTCTTCAGCGCGCCTGAAAACGACGCTTTATAAATAGGTGTCGCCACAATCAGGCCATCAGCCGAGGCCAGGTCTTCACGCAAGGCCAGGAGTGCAGGCGCATCAAAACGCGCATTGATCAGGTCGTCAGGCTGAAAGTTGTGAATATTCCAGGGAATGACTTCGATGCCTCGTGCCTCCAGCTTGTGCTGACATAGCGTCAGCAATGAGGTGGAGCGGGAGGGAAATCGTGGGCTGCCTGCCAGCGTAATAACTCGCATCATCACTCCTTATAACTAAAAGTTATTGATTATCTAATGTTGAGAACTTATGCCTTCATACTGTCAGAGCAGGGGAGTGGGCTTAAATGATTTATCCGGCAAAGCAACGGTGAAAACCGCAAATAGAAGCCGCAGTGGCAGAAGGGAACCTGGCCTGTTCCGATAATTCTTAAATTAGGTGCTGGCAGCAGAACAATTCATTAAGGGGTGTGATACGAGATCGTCAGAATGGGAGGGTTGGATAGAAAAATTCTCTTTTGTCTGATTGCTTAATCAATCTTCCTGAGAATGGTGCGGCGTCAAAGCGAAACGGTTGCAAAAATAACTCTCTGAAGCGGCACAGAATCAGCCTATCGGCGGCCGCATTCGCCAAAGATTAGGATTAATTGCAGCAAGGAAACTGTAATAAAAATGAAGGAATAGTGAAGATATTCACCTTTTCAGATGTTCGCTTACAGATTTCTGAATCTGGTTACGTCTGCTCTATAGGGCTATTTTAAATCGATCATCAACGGTTTTAACATTAACGTGGGCTATAGATGCACTTTCGTTAACAGTGATTCTCAAGTGAAGCGTTAAGATAATTTTTACGACTGGTCTTTTTTCGCATTACCGGTTTAAGATAATCAGGCTAAATGAAAGCCATCATAATATTAGCGCATTACTCTTTTCGACGTTTCGCCTCTGGTCATGCCCTGCATCTGGCGGGTGAATCGTATTGTCTTTTTTCTAACAGCAGAGAATTGCCTATGTCTGACACTTTATTATCAGTGATTATTCCAACTTACAATGTTGAAAAATATATTGTGGAATGCGTCGATTCATTATTACGTCAGGTTAAAGCGCCCAATGAAATACTCATTGTGAATGATGGCTCCACCGATGGAACATTAGCCTTACTTGAACAGAATTATGCGCATCTTTCTCAGGTGAAAATAATTACCACTGAAAATGGCGGTGCCGGTCATGCACGTGATGTGGGTATTGAGCAGTCGAAGGGGCAGTTTCTCTTTTTCTGTGACCCGGATGACGTCGTGGCAGATGGGCTGGTCGCTGAACTGGCCATGGTGGCGGAAAAGTATCCTGAAACCAACCTGTTCTGTTTTAACTCCTGCGTCTATCGCGATGGTCAGATAGAGATCACATCGCCGAAAGTCAGGCACGAACACTTCGGCCAGCAGAAATCTCAGGACGTCTTATTGGGCCTGCTGCGTAACGGCAGCTATACCTCTGCGGCCTGGAGCTATGTCATCAGCAAACGCGTTATTGAGCAGCATAAATTGCGCTTTGTTAAACGTGTTCATGAAGACCACAATTTTACGCTCTCCTGCTTTATGAAAAGTCAGCAGGCCTGGGTTAGTCATCAGGTCTATTATAAACAGCGCATTCGCAACGGCTCACTGACCAACAGTACCAAAAGCAATGAGTTTTTCTATCAGCGCTATGATGCCTTTATGAACGCCTATAACACCTTAACCCGTTCTCAGGTTAAATCAGCGTGGCGCGACACGCTGGAAAAGGCCTATTTAGTGCACTCGTTTCGCCTGATGATCTATTTATCACTCTATAACCGTACTCCAGTGCCGGAATATGTGCTTAATGCTATTCGCTTTATGGGCCGTAATGTGAAAGCAGAGAGCTTTAAAGAGTGGTTGTTATTTAATCGTCCTGAACTGTTTATTGCATTACAGCATTACAAAGTTAAAAAAGAGCTGAAAAACGCAGCCTGATTCTGAAAAACAGCCTGATTCTGAAAAATGTTTAGCGATATTGTTTATGCCTTTACGAAATGAGAAGGTGAGACATGCAATGTGTATAAGGTTGTTGCGTCATGGCAAAAGTACTCGATAAAAGTCTGGTTATTAATATTTTCTCGCTGCTGGCATACCGCGGCGCGTCGTTTTTGTTCCCGCTGGCCACGCTGCCCTACCTTGCCCGTGTTCTGGGTGTAGAGCAGATGGGTACGCTGGCTCTGGCGATCGCCTGCGTGCTCTATTGCAGCACCATCTCCGACTGGGGATTCAACGTCTTTACCACCAAAGATATTGCTCACCATCGTGATGACAAAGAACGCGTTAGCCAGCTCTTCTGGTCAACGTTTAACGCTAAGCTGATGCTACTGGTGGTGACCAGCGGCACGCTGCTGACGGCGACCTGGTTCAATCCCGCCTGGCATCCGTTGTTCTTTATCATCCTGGCGAACTGCACCACGCTGATCGGCTCTCTGTTTTCATTCGGCTGGCTGATGCAGGGCTTTGAGAAGCTGGGGAAGACGGCGATGATCGCCACCTTCGGTAACTTCTGTGCAATTCCACTGACCTTTTTGCTGGTGAAGTCCCCGCAGGATACCTGGCTGGCTGCCCTGATCCCTGGCACGGTCTCCATTATCAGCGCGGCGATTACGCTGAAGTTTGTGCTGGAGATGAAAGTCATTGGCCGCTACCGCTTTGAACCGCGTGAAATCAAACAGCGCATCACCGACAGCATGGATGTCTTTATCGCCATCGCCGGTGCCAATCTGTTTAACAGCGTCAACGTCGTGATCCTCGCCTCATTCACCTCCACCTATATGGTCGGGATCTACAACGGTGCAGATCGCCTGCGTAAAGCGGCAAACTCAGTGCCAGAACAGATCGGCAGCGCTTTCTTCCCGCGCGTCAGTCACCTGTTTGGCCGGGATAAACGGGCTGCGATTGCGGCAACGCGCAAAAGTCTGCTGCTGTCGTTTTCCCTGAGCCTGTCGATTGTGATCTTTACCTGGTTCTTTGCTGATCTGGTGGTCTCTATCCTGCTGGGTAAAGACTTTATCCCGTCGGCGGATGTGCTGCGTGTGTTTGTGCTTTGCTTCCTGTTTGGCAACATTGCCTATCCGGCTGGATTACAGATTCTGATCCCACATGGTTTAGCGCGTCAGCGTATGTGGGTGATGATGGCCGCGGGTGTGATTAACGTGCCGCTGTGCTGTTTCCTAGCGTGGAAGTTTGGTGCGATCGGTGCCGCATGGTCGATGGTCGGGGCTGAAGCGTTCGTCTGCATCGGTATTTTTGGCATCATGCAGCGTCACGGCATCCTGCGGGATTACCTGTTCCCGTCCCGGGTGGAAAATCATCCCGTAAACGATTCCGCGGCGTAAGATCAAAGCTATTTCAGTTAACTTCAGGCATCCCCGCAGTTCGATTTACTTTTGCGCCAGAGCACTTTACCATTCTGGCGCACATTTTCCCGTGCACCGACTTCCACGATCGCTTCCGTCCTTCAGGAGAGTGCATGTTTTATCCTATCGTCCGACCGGCGCTGTTTAAACTCGATCCCGAACGCGCACACGAACTCACCTTTCAACAACTGCGTTTTATGAATGGCACCCCGCTGGAGATGTTTTATCGCCAGAATCTGCCGTCGCGTCCGGTCACCTGCATGGGACTGACCTTTAAGAATGCCCTGGGCCTGGCTGCGGGTCTGGATAAGAACGCAGAGTGCATTGATGCGTTTGCGGCAATGGGCTTTGGTTTTGTTGAAGTCGGCACCGTCACTCCACGCGCTCAGGCAGGTAATGATAAGCCGCGCATGTTTCGTCTGGTGGAAGCTGGCGGAATTATCAATCGGATGGGATTTAATAATCTGGGTGTTGATCACCTGGTTGAGAACGTGAAGAAAGCGCGTTTTAACGGCGTGCTGGGGATCAATATTGGTAAAAATAAAGATACGCCAGTCGAGCAGGGCAAAGATGATTATCTGATCTGCATGGAGAAGGTCTATGCCCACGCCGGTTATATTGCCATCAATATTTCTTCACCTAACACCCCCGGTTTGCGTTCGCTGCAATATGGTGAGGTGCTGGATGATCTGCTCTCTTCAATCAAACAGAAACAAAAAGAGCTGGAACAGCGTCATCTTAAATATGTTCCGCTGGCCGTAAAAATTGCGCCCGATCTCTCTGAAGAAGAGTTAATTCAGGTCGCAGATAGTTTAATTCGTCATCAGATTGATGGCGTCATTGCCAGTAATACCACGCTTGATCGTTCGCTGGTGAGTGGCCTTAAGCATGCTGAGGAAGCGGGCGGATTAAGTGGCCGCCCGGTGCAGTCTCGCAGCACGGCGGTTATCCAGCGCCTCTCTCAGGAACTGCAGGGCCGCCTGCCAATTATTGGCGTTGGCGGCATCGATTCTCTGACGGCGGCGCGTGAAAAGATCGCCGCAGGGGCAACACTGGTTCAGATTTATTCAGGCTTTATTTATCAGGGGCCAGGATTAATTAAAGATATCGTCACGCATCTCTAAGACAATTCTCACAATGATTGGCCGGGGGGTTTATTTATCCTCTCGGCTCGTTTATATTTTGTCCTGTTGCACGCTTTTTCAGCTTTTCCTTATGTTTCTTTTTTCGCTGAATTCTGCGTGATTTTTGGCGCAGCGGTAAATACAGGGCACACGATGAAAATTAAACCCGATGATAACTGGCGTTGGTATTTTGACAGCAGCCACGACCGAATGATGCTCGACCTGGCAGACGGTATGCTTTTTCGTTCCCGTTATTCCCGCAAAATGCTCACGCCGGATGCTTTCACTGAATCGGGTTTTTGTGTCGACGATGCCGCGCTTTATTACACCTTTGAAGAGACCTGCCGTCATTGCAAACTCAGTGGCAGCCATCGTGCTGAGCTGGTGTTAAACGCGCTGGTCGCTGCTCGCTTCCTTAAGCCACTGATGCCGAAAAGCTGGCATTTCACCTCGTATGCTCCGGCAATGCAGCCCCGTCCTGGCGAAATGGTACAGGTCACGCTGGCCGAAGAGGGAACGCTGGCACGTCTGCTGGTGGTTGAGGGTGGTGATAATGCGGCGCTCTGCCTGCTGGCACAGCCAGGCTTAACGCTGGCCGGAAAAAACATGGTGCTCGGCGATGCCATCAAGGTGATGAACGATCGCCTGCAACCCTGGCATCAGGACGTCGCGCCGCGTTACGCACGCGCCGTCTGATCACTTCAGTTCAGTTCGATATTCCCTGCAGGAATACAGCTACAGCTTAACAGTGTGCCGTCCTGACGCAGGGCACTCTGTTTCAGCGCCTTTACCTCACCCGCGACCAGATTAAGCTTGCAGCTGCCACACAGACCCGCCCGGCAGGAGTAGGGAATGCGGAAGCCCTGCATCTCCAGTTGATCCAGTAACACCTGCTGATTATCCCCGGTAAACGTCTGCCCCTGGTAAGTAATGGTCACGGCATCAGGCGCCTGCTGCGCGGGTTTCAACGTTTCGACCACTTGCCCGGCACCATAGCTGCGCGGTGCATGACGTTTCAGGACAATCATTTCATCGCCAGCACGCACCACGCCACGGTTGCGCGCCACTAAGTTCAGACCGAAATCGATATCACCACTGCCATCCTGGGCGGTGCGGAAAGTCTGCAGCGTCGCCAGCGGATGACCTGTGGGATGCTTAACGCCGGTCTCGGTGCTGACCGTGGTGAGCACGCAGCGACTGCATGGCTTAGGCACCTCAAATATCACGTCGCCAATCTGAATTTCCGCCCAGCTATCTTCATCCCACGCGGCAGCGCCACTGACGACCAGATTCGGGCGAAACTGTTCGGCTCGGACGCTGGCCGGGCAGCGCTGTTGCAGATCATGCAGCGACGCGTTGTTGATCAATAAAAACGGAAAGCCATCGGCAAAGCTCAGCGGAATATTTTCAAACGCTTTGACGCGGCGGCTGGGCTGCGGTCCGACCCAGCGCAGCTGAACGTCGCGCGGGAAGAACTGGCTCAGCCATTGATTAATCGCAAGCGGCGCTATGCGCGCGGTAAAATGATTGCCCCAGACCTCGGTAGGGTGTCCCTGCTCATCGAAATCGCTGAAGCGGATCAGGGACTGACTGCCATCCGGGGCCGCCAGCAGCAGGCCATCCGGCAGAATAGCTGGCGTGAAGCGCACCATCTCCGGGTACTGTCGGGCGGTAATAAAGGTGCCATCAGGTTCGGTCACCATGAACAGACGATCAAACGCCAATCCGCTGTCAGTGACCAGCGAGTGTGATAATGCTAATCCCCGCATCGACTTCACAGGATGAATAAATAAGCGGGAAAGCGTGATCATGGTGTTCTCCTTGAACCCGACGCGCGACACAAAAGAAGCTAACTTTATGACATAGGTCTCCGATTCGCTATAATGCGCGACAATTTTCTCAAGAGTTAAAAAGTGACGATATGAATTCTCTGTTTGCCAGCACGGCGCGTGGGCTCGAAGAGCTGTTAAAAAGTGAGCTGGACGCGCTGGGCGCGCAGGATTTGCAAGTGGTGCAGGGAGGCGTTCACTACGAAGCCGACG
This sequence comes from Candidatus Pantoea varia, assembly GCF_900115075.1. Lineage (GTDB taxonomy): Bacteria > Pseudomonadota > Gammaproteobacteria > Enterobacterales > Enterobacteriaceae > Pantoea > Pantoea varia. Next base: position 1,750,578 of record NZ_FOVG01000001.1, on the reverse strand, counting down.
ATCGCGCCATGTACCAAAGCCTGATGTGGAGTCGTTTAGCATCACGCATCCTGTTGCCGCTGGGAGAGTTTGGCGTCTACAGCGATCTCGATCTTTATCTGGGTGTGCAGAGCGTGGACTGGCCGTCGATGTTCGGTAGCGACAAAACATTTGTCGTGCATTTCAGCGGCACCAACGATTCGATTCGTAACAGCCAGTTCGGCGCGCTGAAAGTGAAAGATGCCATCGTGGACAGCTTTACCCGTCAGAATCTCGAGCGGCCGAATGTCGATCGCGAGCAGGCGGATATCCGAGTCAACGTCTGGCTGAATGACGATCGCGCCAGCATTGCACTGGATCTCAGCGGCACCTCACTGCATCAGCGCGGTTATCGCCAGCAGACGGGTCAGGCACCGTTGAAAGAGACCCTGGCGGCGGCGATTGTGCTGCGTTCAGGCTGGGAGCCGACCACGCCGCTGATCGACCCGATGTGTGGTTCCGGTACGCTGCTGATTGAAGCTGCGCTGATCGCCTGCGATCGCGCACCAGGTCTGCTGCGTAAGCACTGGGGCTTCACCGCATGGAGCCAGTTTAATGCTGCGCTGTGGCAGGACGTGAAAGCCGAGGCACAGGACCGTGCCCGTGCAGGCACGGCCGCCACTCAGGCGCGCTTCTTTGGCTATGACAACAACGGTCGGGTGCTGGAGTGGGCGCAGGCGAATGCCCGTCGCGCTGGCGTCTTTGAACTCTTTACCTTTGCCCGGCAGGACCTGCTGAAGCTGACCAATCCGGTCGAACCCGCGGTTCACGGCACAGTCCTGAGCAATCCACCTTACGGTGAGCGTCTGGAGAGCGAACCGGCGCTGATTGCGCTGCACAGCCAGCTCGGACGTCTGATGAAGCAGCATTTTGGCGGCTGGAACCTGTCGCTGTTCAGCGCCTCGCCTGAACTGCTGAGCTGCCTGCAACTGCGTGCCGATCGCCAGTTTAAAGCGAAGAACGGTCCGCTGGATTGCGTGCAGAAAAACTATCAGCTGGCGGTTAACAGCCATGAAAGCGCCGGACAGATTGCGGAAGATTACGCGAACCGTCTGCGTAAAAACGTGAAGAAGCTGGAGAAATGGGCGCGTCAGGAAGGCATTGAATGCTACCGCATTTATGACGCCGATCTGCCAGACTACAACGTTGCTGTCGATCGCTATGGCGACTGGGTGATTATCCAGGAGTACGCGCCGCCAAAAACCATCGATCCGAACAAAGCGCGTCAGCGCCTGTTCGATGTGATCAGCGCGACGCTGAGCGTGCTGGAACTGCCTGCCGACCGTCTGGTTATGAAAACGCGTGAGCGCCAGAAAGGCAAAGCGCAGTATCAGAAGCTCGGCGAGAAGGGCGACTATTTCGAAGTTAAAGAGTTTAATGCGCATTTCTGGGTGAATCTGACCGACTATCTCGATACCGGTCTGTTCCTCGATCACCGCATTGCCCGTAAAATGCTCGGCCAGATGAGTCAGGGTAAAGATTTCCTGAACCTGTTTGCTTACACCGGCACCGCCAGTGTGCACGCCGGTCTGGGTGGGGCGCGTTCAACCACCACGGTTGATATGTCGCGTACCTATCTGGAGTGGGCGGAGCGTAACCTGCGTCTCAACGGACTGACCGGGCGTCAGCACCGTCTGATGCAGGCGGACTGCCTGAGCTGGCTGAATGAGAGTGACGAGAATTTTGACCTGATCTTTATCGATCCGCCAACCTTCTCCAACTCAAAACGTATGGAAGAGAGCTTCGACGTTCAGCGCGATCATATGATGCTAATGCGTAACCTGAAGCGCCTGCTGCGTCGCGGCGGTACCATCATGTTCTCCAATAACAAACGCGGTTTCAAAATGGACATGGATGGCCTGAAATCACTGGGCCTGCAGGCGCAGGATATTACCCAGAAAACGCAGTCGCAGGACTTCGCGCGTAACCGTCAAATTCACAACTGCTGGCTGATCACTCACGCCGGTAAGGAATAAGATTACATGTCATTAATCAGTATCCACGGCGCTTATCTCTCCTTCAGCGATGCGCCGCTGTTAGACAATACCGAACTGCACATCGAAGAGAACGAACGCGTCTGTCTGGTGGGCCGTAACGGTGCGGGTAAATCCACGCTGATGAAAATCATCAATGGCGAACAGCCACTGGATGATGGCCGCATTATTTATGAAACCGATCTGGTCGTGGCGCGCCTGCAACAGGATCCGCCGCGCAATATTACCGGCTCGGTCTATGACTTCGTGGCCGAGGGCGTTGAAGAGCAGGCTGAGCATCTGAAAGCCTATCACGCCATTTCCCATGTGGTGATGGAAGATCCCAGCGATAAAAACCTCAATGAGATGGCGCGTCTGCAGACCATTCTGGACCATCAGAACCTGTGGCAGCTGGAAAGCCGCATCCATGACGTGCTGGAGCAGATTGGTCTGCAGCCCGATACCGAGCTGTCGTCACTCTCTGGCGGCTGGCTGCGTAAAGCGGCGCTGGGCCGTGCGCTGGTGAGTAACCCGCGCGTCCTGATGCTGGATGAGCCAACCAACCACCTTGATATCGAAACCATCGACTGGCTGGAAACGTTCCTGAAGAACTTCACCGGCAGCATCATCTTTATTTCCCATGACCGTTCGTTTATCCGCAACATGGCGACGCGCATTGTCGATCTTGACCGTGGCAAGCTGGTCTCCTGGCCGGGTAACTACGATCTTTATCTGGAAGGCAAAGAAGAAGCCTTGCGCGTTGAAGAGATGCAGAACGCGGAATTCGACCGCAAGCTGGCGCAGGAAGAGGTGTGGATCCGTCAGGGCATCAAAGCCCGTCGTACCCGTAACGAAGGCCGTGTGCGTGCGCTGAAAGCGCTGCGTCGCGAGCACTCAGAACGTCGCGAAGTGATGGGCAAAGCCAACATGCAGGTCGGCGAAGCGTCCCGCTCAGGCAAGATTGTCTTTGAGCTGGAAAATGTCGACTACGCAGTCGATGGCAAAGTACTGGTGAAGGACTTCTCAACCCAGGTTCAGCGTGGTGACAAAATTGCGCTGATCGGGCCGAACGGCTGCGGTAAAACCACCTTGCTGCGTCTGATGCTGCAGCAGCTGAAAGCCGATCATGGCCGCGTGCATTCCGGCACCAAGCTGGAAGTAGCCTACTTTGACCAGCATCGCGCTGAGCTGGATCCGGATCGCACCGTGATGGACAACCTGGCCGAAGGCAAGCAGGAAGTGCTGGTTAACGGCAAACCGCGCCACGTGCTGGGCTATCTGCAGGACTTCCTGTTCCATCCCAAACGTGCGATGACGCCGGTGCGTGCGCTTTCCGGTGGTGAACGTAACCGCCTGCTGCTGGCGCGCCTGTTCCTGCGTCCCAGCAACCTGATGATTCTGGATGAACCGACCAACGACCTCGACGTCGAAACGCTGGAATTGCTGGAAGAGCTGATTGATGGTTATCAGGGCACCGTCTTACTGGTGAGCCACGATCGTCAGTTCGTCGACAATACCGTCACCGAGTGCTGGATTTTTGAAGGCAACGGCGAAATCGGTACCTTTGTCGGCGGTTATCACGATGCGCAGCAGCAGCGCGCCGCCTATCGGCAGCACAGAGCTGCGGCCCCCGCGAAAGCGACGGGCAACACCGCTAAGCCAGCCGCAGAGAAGGGTGAGGCTAAGCGTAACGTGAACAAACTCAGCTATAATCTGGCGCGTGAGCTGGAACAGTTGCCGCAAAAACTGGAGCAGCTGGAAGCGCGCATCGGTGAACTGCAGGCGAAGATGAGTCACCCGGACTTCTTCAGTCAGGCACACGATCAGACGCAACCGGTGCTGGATAATCTGGCGCAGGCTGAGCAGGAGCTGGAAACTGCTTTTGCGCGCTGGGAAGAGCTTGAATCACTGAAAAACGGCGCGTAGGGCAGGGCTAACGGATGTGTTCAGCAGTGAAAAGTAACGCGTGGATGCTTTGTCCACAATGCGATTTAATGATTAAGCTGCCGGACATTCCAGTGGGCAGCCGTGCGTCATGCCCGCGCTGCCACACCTCTCTGACGGCCAACTGGCATGAACCGCGTAAACGGCCGACGGGTTATGCGCTGGCAGCGCTGTTTATGCTGCTGCTGGCGAACCTGTTTCCTTTTGTCTCAATGAAGGTCGCGGGGCTGACCAGCGAGATTACGCTGGCGCAGATCCCCCAGGTCATGGTGACAGAAGATTACAGCAGTCTGGCGACGCTGTTCCTGCTGTTTGTGCAGGCGGTACCGGCCTTCTGCATGATCACCATTATCGTGCTGGTCAATCCGAATCCTTTACCGACCCATCTCAAAGTCGTTCTGGCACGCATCCTGTTTCAGCTGCGTAACTGGGGCATGGCAGAAATCTTTATGGCTGGTGTGCTGGTCAGCTTCGTCAAGCTGATGGCCTATGGCGAGATCGGCCTCGAGACCAGCTTCTGGCCGTGGGTGCTCTTCTGCCTGTTGCAGCTGCGGGCATTTCAGTGCGTTGACCGGCGAGGCTTGTGGGACCGTCTGTCACCCCGACCCGCGATGCCCCATCCGCCCGAAGTGGGCATCACGGGTTTAGAGCAGGGCCTGCGATCCTGCCCCTGCTGTACGGCCATTCTGCCGGAAGCTGAGCATACCTGTCCGCGCTGCGACGTAACAGCCCAGGCGCGGCGTAAGCACAGCCTGCAGTGGACGCTGGCGCTGTTGTTCACCTCCATACTGCTTTATATCCCGGCCAACCTGTTACCGATTATGGTGACGGAAACCCTTGGCACAGCCTACCCCTCAAATATTATGGCGGGGGTGATTGTGCTGTGGGGCGACGGTTCTTATCCGGTGGCGCTGGTGATCTTTATCGCCAGTATCATGGTGCCGACGCTGAAAATGCTGGCGATTGGCTGGCTCTGCTGGGATGCCAGTGGACAAGGACGTGGGCAGAATGACAGCCACAGGATGCACAAAATTTATGAAGTGGTCGAATTTGTTGGCCGCTGGTCAATGATCGACGTGTTTGTGATTGCCGTGCTCTCTGCGCTGGTGCGTATGGGGCAATTAATGAATGTTTATCCCGCGTGGGGGGCAATCCTGTTTGCGATGGTGGTGATTATCACCATGATTGCTGCCATGACCTTTGACCCGCGATTAACCTGGGATCGTGTACGCGAAAACAATATGAAGGAGTCGCGCCTTGACGGAAACTAACCACGGCCATGCAAAGGTGGAACAGATTAAGCGCTGGTCGCCGGTCTGGATTGTCCCCATCGTTACGCTGTTAATCGGCGGATGGATCCTCTTTTATCACTTCAGCCATCAGGGGCCGGAAGTCACCCTCATCACCGAAAACGCCGAAGGCATTGTTGCGGGTAAAACCACGATTAAAAGCCGCAGTGTGGATGTCGGTGTGGTGGAAAGCGCGGTGTTAAGCGACGATCTTCACCATGTGGAAATCAAAGCGCGTCTCAATTCAGGCATGGAAAAACTGCTGCACAGCGACAGCGTTTTCTGGGTTGTGAAACCGCAGATTGGTCGTGAAGGGGTCAGTGGTCTTGGCACGCTGTTGTCAGGTGCCTATATCGAACTGCAGCCTGGCACCAAAAAACAGCCACCCGAGCAGTTTCAGCTGCTGGATGCTCCGCCATTAGCGCCGCCCGATGCCAAAGGTATTCGCATTGTGCTGGACAGCAAGAAAGCGGGTCAGCTTAATCCAGGTGATCCGGTGCTGTTCCGTGGCTATCGCGTCGGTACAGTCGAGACCAGTGTTTTTGATACTGACAAACGTATGATGACCTATCAGCTATTTGTCGCTGCGCCTTACGATCGCCTGGTGACGACCAACGTGCGCTTCTGGAAGGACAGCGGTATCGCCGTGGATATGTCTGCCTCTGGGATGCGGGTGGAAATGGGTTCGCTCACCACGCTATTCAGCGGCGGCGTCAGTTTTGACGTGCCGGATGGCTGGGAGCTGGGTAAGCCTGCGCAGAACAAGTCTGACTATCATCTGTTTGACGATCAGCGCAGTATTCAGGACTCGCTCTATACCAACCATATTGATTACCTGATGTTCTTCTCTGACTCGATTCGTGGTCTGCAGGCGGGCGCGCCGGTCGAGTTCCGTGGCATCCGCCTGGGGACCGTATCAGAAGCACCATTGATGAAAGCCGGTCTGGTTCAGGCACTGAATAATGATTACCGCGTGCCGGTGCTGATTCGCATCGAGCCGGATCGCTTTATCAGCCGACTGGGTGAGAACTTCGACCTTGAGCAGCATCTGCAGGATGGTAAAAAGCGTGGCCTGCGTGCAACGCTGAAAACCGGTAGCCTGTTGTCGGGTGCGCTCTATGTCGATCTCGACTTCTATGACAATGCGCCGGCCTACAAAGGGCCGCAGAAAGTCGCTGGCTATGAAGTGATCCCAACCGTCAGCGGTGGCCTGAGCCAGATTCAGCAGAAGCTGATGGCGGCACTGGATAAGATCAACAGTCTGCCACTGAACGGTATGGTCAATGAAGCGACAGGAACGCTGAAAGAGAGCCAGAAAACGATGCGTGATCTGCAGCGCACCATCGATAACATCAACAAAGTCACCGGCAGTCCGGCGATGAAAACCCTGCCGGAAGATCTGCAGCAGACATTGCGCGAGCTGAACCGCAGCATGAAAGGCCTGCAGCCAGGTTCGCCAGCCTACACCAAAGTGGTGGGAGATATGCAGCGACTGGATCAGGTCCTGCGTGAGCTTCAGCCGGTGCTGAGAACGCTGAACACCAAGAGCAATGCGCTGGTATTTGAGGCGAAACCGGGACAGGATCCCCAGCCGAAGAGGGCGAAACAGTGAAAAAAGGATTGATACTTTGTGCCGCGCTGGTGTTGAGTGCGTGCAGTAGCAGCGTTGACAATACGTGGTATCAGCTGCCCTCCGGGGCGGCGTCCATGCAGGTCACCAGCAGCCAGCTGAATGAAACGCAGCCTATGCTGTGGGTGCAGCAGGTGACAGTGCCGGACTATCTGGCCGGTAATGGGCTGGTTTATCAGACCAGTGATGTGAAATATGTCATCGCCACGAATAATCTCTGGGCCAGCCCGCTGGACCAGCAACTGCAGCAGACGCTGATCACTAATCTGAGCAAGGCGCTGCCCGGACGGCTGGTTGCAGGCGCACCTTTAGGCGCGCAGCACGACACGCTGAATGTGACCGTCACAGGCTTTCAGGGTCGCTACGATGGCAAAGCGATCGTCAGTGGCGAATGGACGCTTGAACATCAGGGCCGTCTGACTAAACAGGCGTTTAATCTGGTCCTGCCGCAGACCGAAGATGGCTATGATGCGATGGTCCGGACGCTGGCGGCGGGCTGGCAACAGACAGCGCAGAAGATTGCCAATAGTGTGGTTGCGTTAAATTAAGATTGATGTGAATAAATAAGCTAAGCCCCTGACCGATTATCGTCTTTTTTCGATATCGTTCAGGGGCTTTTTTATTAGCTTAATCAGAAAGATAGTGTTGTCGAATGCTTCACAAAACGTCGTTAATCTTACCGATTAAGGTCACATTTATGACACTGGCATGAAGATTGAGCATTGATCTTTGGATACGCAGGAGGTAGAACATAAGGGTGGTTGAACATTAATTCACCACATTTCTTTCCACCAGATTCCACAGACCTTACATGAGGGACACGGAGTATGAAGAGACAGAAACGAGACCGCCTCGAACGCGCCCATTCACGTGGTTATCAGGCAGGCATTACTGGACGCTCAAAAGAGATGTGTCCGTATCAGTTGATTGACGCTAAGTCTCACTGGTTGGGAGGTTGGCGACAAGCCATGGAGGACAGGTCGGTAGCTGCATAACCGGATGTCACTGAAAAGGGAATATAACCTCCGCCATGCGCGGAGGTTTTTGTTTCCGGGGGAAACGCTTAGAAAGCGGCGGTATCTTTAAACAGGCCGACTTTCAGATCGCTGGCGGTATAGATCAGATTACCGTCAACCAGCACTTCACCATCTGCCACGCCCATCACCAGTTTACGGTTGATCACGCGTTTGAAGTGAATGCGGTAAGTGACTTTCTTCGCGTCTGGCAGGACCTGACCGGTGAATTTCACTTCACCCACGCCCAGTGCGCGGCCTTTACCTTCGCCGCCCAGCCAGCCCAGATAGAAACCGACGAGCTGCCACATGGCATCCAGGCCCAGGCAGCCCGGCATCACCGGATCGCCAATAAAGTGGCAACCGAAGAACCAGAGATCGGGATTGATATCCAGCTCCGCTTCAACAAAGCCTTTGTCATATTTGCCGCCGTCTTCGGTCATTTTGACCACGCGGTCCATCATCAGCATGTTGCCAGATGGAAGCGGCGGACCATTTTCGCCAAACAGTTCACCACGACCCGACAGAATCAGATCTTCTTTGGTATAGGATTCGCGTTTATCTACCATGTTTTCAATAAGCCTTGTTTTAGTGAATCACGAATATTAGCGAACAGTTGTACGCTGAGCAAATCGGATTAACGGTGGTTGAACCAGTTAAGCCAGCGCAGCGCCCAGGGACGTTGCGGACCGTCCGGCTGGTTGAACAGGCTAATGCGTTCCTGGATGGTATTTAGCAGGCAATCGCCCAGACCATCTTCGGTACTCCAGATTTTTCCGGTCAGCAGCGGCAGCGCTTCCTCAGCCTGGTCAATGGCCCAGATATGGAAGCGCCCCTGCTCAACCGCACTGACAACCGCCTGGTTCAGACTGAGATGACGAACATTGCAGGCGGGAATGATCACACCCTGCAGGCCCGTCAGTTCGCGCTGATGGCAGATATCAAAGAAGCCTTCGATCTTCTCATTCAGCCCGCCCACCGGTTGTACATTACCAAACTGATCGACTGAGCCGGTCACCGCAATCTGCTGATTGATCGGCTGATTAGCCAGTGCACTGATTAAGGCACAGAGCTCAGCCAGCGAGGCACTGTCACCATCCACCTCGGAATAAGATTGCTCGAACACCATCGAGGCCGAGAAGGGTAGTTGCTGGTCGAGTTCCAGCTCGGCAGTCAGGTAAGCCTGCATAATCATCATGCCCTTGGCATGGATGTTACCGCCCAGCTCCGCTTTGCGCTCAATATCCATGAACTCACCATCGCCGGGATGGACCACGCAGCTGATGCGCGAAGGATCGCCCCAGGCGCGGGGATGGCCAGGATATTCCACCACGGACAGACCATTAATCTGACCGACCACTTCTCCTTCGGTTTCAATCAGAATCTGTCGCAGCAGGATCTCGTCACGCATCCGCTCATTGAGATAATTCTCACGCCACAGGCGGGCTTCCAGCGCATCACGTAACGCTTCAGCATTGAGTTCATCGCCCATCAGAGCTGACTCGCGCATCTGGCGTTGCAGCCAGCGAGGGCAGAGTGGCAGGGTATCCTGATCGCCGCTGTACCGGACACCTTCTTTGATCAGTTCTGGCCAGAAGTCCTCTTCCGGCAGGGGCAAACCTGCCTGTTGCGCCAGTTCAGCGTTCCAGCGACACCAGGCGAGCATGTCATCTTCATCCAGAATCTGTATGTTCTCTTCAAATTCAGTATAGATGGCCATTTCGTGAGCTTCCGGATCAAGCTCCTGAAAATCTGCCAGCGCTTCCCGGTCGCCACACAGGACCAGCTTAAGGCTGAGTGGCAACGGAGGAATCGAGACAGGCAGCGGCCTGCGTTCATCCTGAGATGTCCACTCAACATAGCCTTGCTCAATACACTTTTTCAGGCGCAGCCAGAGAATCGGCTGTGTCATCAGGCTACGCAGAGACAGCACCAGCGTGCCGCCGTTGGCCCGATGGATCAGGCCCGGCTCCAGCTGGATGCGATCTTTATATTGGCGTACGCAGCCAAATAACTGCTCCATCTCAGTCCATTCAGCAAAGTGAATACCACCCTGACTGGTGAACGGACGTTGAGGATCGGAGGGGGGCTGAAGCGTGACGTTGTCAGCCATGATATGGTAATCACCGCCGAACAGAGTGGTACTGTCTGCCATGACCCGCTGAGCGGCCTGGGCAATGAATGTCAGGTAGTCGCGATTCTCCTGGCTACGAACCAGCAGTAACGGGAAACCTTGCGTCTGGTGATGTAAATGCGCCAGTGCATTCAGCAACCGGGGCTGTACCGTTGCCAGAGCATCAGTTTCTTCATCAGCGATTCGGGAGAAAACGGATTGGTATTGCGCGCTATCCGGCTGTAAGGTCTGCCACGTAAGTTGGGTGCTGGTCAAAATAATCGCATTTGTCTGTATTAAGAAAAGCGAGATTATACAGGATTCACCCTTGTTAAGCACTGCAGACTTCCTGTTGAAGATGTGACGATGACAGCATGTTTTTCGTTGCTGCATCCGGGAAAAAAGCTGTTATTCTTAGTTCGTTACGTGATCACGATGAGATTCCGATGAAATACCAGCAACTCGAAAATCTTGAATGTGGATGGAAGTGGAAATACCTGGTGAAAAAACATCGGGAAGGTGAACTGATCACGCGTCACCTTGAATTAAGCGCGGCGCAGGCGGCAGTCGATGAGCTGCTGGCGATGGAAAATAATCCAGTGACGGTAAATGAATGGATCGCAGAGCATATTCATTCTGATCTGGATAACCGACTGAAGCAGACCATCCGTGCCCGGCGTAAACGCCATTTCAACGCTGAACATCAGCATACCCGCAAAAAATCGATCGACCTGGAGTATCTGGTCTGGCAGCGACTGGCAGGTCTTGCACAACGGCGCGGGTGCACGCTCTCTGAAACGATTGTTCAGCTGATAGAAGATGCAGAACGCAAAGAGAAATATGCGACTCAGATGTCGAGTCTGAAGCAGGATTTGCAGGCCATTCTGGGTAAGTCGGGTTCAGAAAGCGAATAACCGGGCAGGATAATCATAGTCTGAATGTTCAAGTCCGGTTTTATTACCGGCATAAAAAAACCCCGCCTTAGCGGGGTTTTTTATAACGTTTAACTTAAGCCTGTGGCTGAGTTACAACGTCTTTGATGCCTTTAACATCGATTTCTACGCGACGGTCCGGAGACAGGCAGTCGATCAGGGCATTACGGCCTTTCACGCTGTCACAGGTGTTGCCGGTAACTGGGTTAGATTTACCCATGCCACGTGCAGAGATCTTGTTAGAAGGGATACCTTTAGATACCAGGTAATCTACGACTGACTGAGCACGTTTCTCAGACAGTTTCTGGTTGTACTGCTCTGAACCGATGCGATCGGTGAAGCCCAGTACGACAACGGAACCATCTTTAGGATCCATTGAGCTCAGCTGGCTGTACAGCTGATCCAGAGCCTGCTGGCCTTCTGGCTTCAGGGTAGATTTGTTAAAGGTGAACAGAACGTCAGACTTCAGAGTGAAACGCTTGGTTTCAACAACTGGAGCTGGTGCTGGAGCCGGAGCCGGAGCTGGTGCAGCGACATCATCCTGACCGAAGCGGTATGAAACGCCTACGCTCAGCATGCCGTTGTCTGGACGAGTACCAACGGTCTGTGCATCACCGATGTTGTTAACCCACTGGTAATCCAGACGGGTAGCCCAGTTTTTGGTCAGCGCATATTCAACACCAACAGCAGCCAGCGGAGAAACGCCGGTGTCGTGGTCGCTGATGCGGCCAGTAGTTGGGTTAGTCTGCGTTGCATCTGCACGCCATACCATGCCGCCCAGACGAGTATACACGTCCAGATCGTCATTGATTGGGTAGCTCAGTTTAGCAGCCAGCTGTACGCCCTGTGCTTTGAATGCGCCGTTAGTCACATTGCCTTTGTTAGGCATGCGGCCCAGCCAGTCATAGCCCATCTCGAAGCCCAGGTATGGGTTTGCCTGATAACCAACGAACGCACCTGCGCCCAGCTGGCTTTCATGAGTTGGACCGTCATTGTTCTCGTAACCGTTACCGTAGTAACCAGTGTCGTGATACTGAGACCAGCCCAGTTTAGCACCGGTGTACCAGGTGTTATCTTTCGGAGCGGCCTGCGCTACGGTAGCGAAGCCAGCCAGTGCCACTGCAATTGCGATAGCTGTCTTTTTCATTTTGCGCCTCGTTATCATCCAAATAGGCAATGAGCAAAAAGGTTGCTCTTGGTTTAAATCCTTCGCCGGGTCAAAACGCTCGCTTATGACTCTACCGCAAAAAACGGAGGTTATTGAGCACCCTGGCGAGCTAAAGTCTACAACGAGATTGGAAACTTACAAGTATGATGTGAGGCGCTTCTGTAAATAAACAGCGGTTTATACACAATTTCTAACAATTAGAGTGGGCGTATTGTCGCGGTAAAAAGGGCCAAAAACTCGCTAAACCATTGTCACAGCTCGAACTAAAAGAATCAGTGGCTTAGCGACGACAGATAAGAAAAATAGCTTGGGAAACTTCTGATTTTTACTTAATGAAACAAATCCGACTGAATTTTTATGGAACTTTGCGGTCTGAGAGGCGCTTCCGATGTTCCGCTTGCCCGTAAAATCAAACCCAGCGCTTCACCCTCAGCGGCCGCATTTTCGAGTTGACGTCGCTCATCTTGATCCAAATCGTACGGAATCCATGCCAGAACGACACTGTAATTTCCTGTACGCAACGCCTTAACCATCGCTTCAACGGCGTTAAGACGTTCAGAATCCGCGATATGCATACTTTTATCCAGTGGTAATCCCGATTCCTGCATCCAGGTGCGATTCAGTTTATGCGCCGGTGTTAACCACAACTGCCAGCGAGACTGCTGACTGAGCTGCTGCAATAACGGCAACAGCATCATCTGCATCATACCGGGCTGCTCGCTGTAACGTAACTCAGTAATTCCACCACCCTGACAGGCCGGAACGGAAGAGGACGCATAATGATGAGCATAGCGTGCATTATTAGGATGTTGTGTTCGCATAAGTTAATCACCAACAGTGGACTGTATGAATATACAGTACTGTCATCCTGGATAAAGATCAACCCAAATTTCTGAAAACGCCTCGCAAAAACGCGACAAGATTAGTTGAAGCACTATTTATTCATTGAACCCGCTGGCGCTTTTTTTTATCTTCTAATTACCTGATACCCAAGGTAATTTACGAGATATTTCTTACATGGAGGTGGTGCAATGAAAAAGGTGAATCCGGTCGTAGAGCGCTCCAGAGCGCACCTGGCCCCGTTGGGAACCATAGAGTCCCGTACCCAGTTTGGAGGATACGCGCTGGCTGTAGAAAGTGTGGTTTTTGCCTTGATAAATAAAGACGAACTCTACCTGCGCGCCAGTGAACCTTTGCGGGAATACATTACCGATCGTCCGCTTCAACCCCTGATTTTTCGCAAGAGAGGCAAGATGGTGAGCCTCAATTATTTTCGGGTCGATGAAGCGTTATGGCGCGATCCTGACCATCTGCTGGCGCTCTCAGCGGCCTCTTTAGAAACGGCGCAGCTGGAGTTACAGGACAGACAATCCTCTCCGCGACTGAAAGATCTGCCGAATCTCAGCGTACGTATGGAGATGATGCTGTACGAGGCGGGCGTCATGACCGTCAATCATCTCTATCAGATGGGGGCCAAACAGTGCTGGCTGAAGCTGAAAGCGATCAACCAGCACGTTGGGTTTCAGACCTTACTGGCGCTGCAGGGGGCGATCACGGGCCATCATGCCGCCGCGCTACCGTTGGCCACCCGGGCCGAGCTGAATGCGTGGTTCCAGCGCACGCTTTTATCTAACCCTGACCTTAGAGAAGGCTAATCAGAAATGAGCGTGCGGCGCAGGCGAGCCACATCGGGCATTAAAGCCACCAGCAGACCGAGTTGCTGGAGCACCAGCGGCGCACGCGTATCCGCATCTGCGGCGAGTTGGCTGATGCGCTGGGCCAGTTGCTGGCGCATTGTCTCAACATGTTCATCGCTGACCACGTCCGTCTGGAGCACATCCTCAACGTAGCACACCGTATCATCCAGCAAGGCCAGGAGTTCCGGTGCGGTAATTTTATCGCGGTGGGCACCCAGTGCAGAAATGTAGCTCAGGAATGAGTGGTTAGAGCAAAGCAGTTGAAAAGCCGACTCACGTAGCTGCTGGCTGGTACGACTTTCACTGCTCATATTTGAAACCACCGACGCCAGCTCAGCATCTGCATTGTGCGCATCCCGGCGGGCAATGCGATAGGCGAGACGGTTATCCTTGCCCTGATGATACTGCTCCATGATCGCATCCAGATAGCGGCAGTTCGCTTTCAGGGTTCGTTCTGCCACTGCCGGTAACTGACGAAAGCGCCAGTCAGGCCAGATAAACGCGACAGCCAGCCACGCCAGACCACAGCCGAGTAACGTATCCACTACCCGTGGCAGGGCGACCTCAAAGCCTTCCCCTAACAGGTTAAAGCAGAGCAGCACCAGCAAAGTGATAAACAGCGTGGCCTGCGCATACTGCACCTGCCTGAAAGCGAAAAACAGCACGCCAGCAATCACAATCAGGATTAACTGACCTTCAATGGAGGGCACCAGCCATAAAACCGGCAGACCAATGGCAATCCCTGCCAGCGTTCCGCCGATGCGCAGGGCCAGTCGTCGCTGCGTGGCGTTGTAGTTGGGCTGGCAAACAAACAGGCTGGTCAGCAGAATCCAGTACCCCCGCTGCAGTCCGGTGATCTGAATAAAGCCATAGCCAATACAGAGCACCACTGACATGCGAACCGCATGCCGGAACAGCGCCGAAGAGGGAGAGAGATGACGGCTGAAGCGCAACCGGATATCACTCCAGCCACTTAATCCTTCGCGTGACAGCAGATTATCACTGTGCTGAGGATCTTCACCGGCCAGCGTCTGTTCGGATTCAATAGAGGCGAGCTGAGCGTCAATCGCGCGCAGGTTACGCAGCAGCCAGAACAGCGCGCGGGTGTGCGTCGCCTCAGGCTCATGCTGCTCCAGACGTTCTATCGCTTTCTGTAATCGTTCAAACGCGCGCTCAAAGCGGCTGTCATGAACCCATCTTTCACGCATCAGAATGCAGTGCGCCAGCTGACGACAGGCCTGCGCCTGCATATTCAGCAGGCGCTGAAAGCGAAACAGAATTTCGTTATAGCGCCAGTCGCCGCGCAGCAAATGATATTGCAGATGGGAAGAGCTGGCCCGTTCGTGAATATCCTGCGCCACAAAGTAGTAGTGCAGACTGCGGCGGGTGCCGCGCGATCCGCGATCCCCGCGCAGCCGACTCTGTAGCGTAGTCTTGGTCAGGTTGAGCTGCGCCACCAACTGGCTGTTAACCATCGCTGCATCGATAAACGCGGCGTCATCCTGTTCGCCCGAATCCGGGTCGAAGAGATTAGCTTTGGCATCGAGGTAACGCGCCAGTTGCGAAAAACTGCCGGCCAGCTGTTCCTGCACCGGCCGGACCGGGAACATCAGATGGCCCAGCAGCGTCAGCAGGTTGTACCATAGCGCGCCGACCAGTAGCAGCATCGGCTGCATATACCACTGGCTGAAGAGGCCGATGCCGAGCATGGTATAAACCGCAATCAGCAGCGCACCAAAGGCGATGGTGGCGTAGCGCTGGCCAAGGGCACCCAGCAGAATAAAGCCCCAGGTCGAGATCGCCAGCCCAACAATAAAGGCGAACGGATAAGGAAACAGTAACTCCACTGAAACCGAGGCGATGCAGAAGCAGAGCAGGGTAATCAGCAGATTCTTCAGACGACCGGCCAGGCGATCATCCAGATCGGCCAGCGCAGCCGCGACCACCCCCAGCGTTAAGGGAATCGTCCACTCAATCTGATGTAGCCACCAGGGAATGGCAGCGCAGCCACTGAGCGCAAACAGGATCCGCAGCAGATAGCGCCACGTACTGTTGAACAAATATTTTCGCCAGCCTGGCACTGCATCCGACATCAAATTAATAGCGGCGGGCATTGGCTTCGCGCGCAGCACGCGCCTCTTCTACTGTCACTACCCGGCGTCCAACCGGCCAGAGCGCAATAGCGGCGATCTTAAAGTTCGCAATCCCTACCGGAATACCGATGATGCTGATGCACTGCACAATGCCCACGGAGATATGCGAAAGGCAGAGCCACCAGCCGAAGAAAATCAACCAGAAGATATTCAGAAAGGTTCCGCCAGTATTCAGAATATGGCTCTTACTTTCAGGACGAAGCACATCAACATGCACCGCCTCGTTGCCAAACGGCAGCAGCGAGAGTTTAGTGATTTCCCAGCAGGAGCGGGTCAGCGGCAGGGTAAAAACCAGCACAACGCTGATTAACGTGGCAAACAGCCAGCTCAGGGTGGTAAAAAAACCGCCCAGGACAAAATTAAGAATATTTAAAACGGTGCGCATGATCTTCTTTTCCTTTTGCATTCCGCAAGATGTGACGCCAAGTTTAGCCTGTTTTAAGGCTGGAGCGCTAAGGGTCTGACAGGTAAACTCCCCTTAATCCTGTTATCTGACGTTGGTGTCGGCGTGGAACTGAAAGCAACCTCGATGGGCAAGCGGCTTGCCCAGCATCCTTACAATCGTGTCCGCCTGATGGCGGCGGGCGTCGAAGTCAGTGGCGATAAGCACGAGTATCTGATCCCCTTTAACCAGTTACTGGATATTGCCTGCAAGCGCGGGCTGGTATGGGGCGAACTGGAATTTTTGCTGGCCGATGAAAAAGTGGTTCGGCTGCATGGAACGGAATGGCAGGAGACGCAGCGCTTTCACCACTATCTGATGCAGGCCTGGCAGAACTGGAGTCTGGAGATGAGCACGGTGTGCCGCGAGGTACTCCAGTCGCTACGTGATGAAATCGAGACGTTTGGCACGCAGGATCGCTGGCTCAACCGCCATGAGTTGCAGGCGCTGAAGACAAAAATTCTTAAACAGTTCGATGCGTTGCCGATGCCGCTTATCCGCCTGAAGGATTTTCCTGACTGCCGCGAAAACTGGGCGTTTTGCCAGCGCTGGCTGGATCAGGGCGAGGTGGCCTTGCGGCAGCGAAACCGCGACTGGACTGCCGCTATGCTGACCCGCTATCAGGCGTTCTTTGCCAGCGTTGAGAGCACGCCGCTCAATCAGTCTCAGTGTGAGGCGGTGGTGAATGGCGAGGATTCTCTGCTGGTGCTGGCCGGAGCAGGTAGCGGTAAAACCTCAGTACTGGTGGCCCGGGCAGGCTGGTTGATGCAGCGCAAGCTGGCCAGCGCCGATCAAATCCTGCTACTGGCATTTGGCCGTCAGGCCGCCGAAGAGATGAACGATCGTATCCAGTCACGCCTCTCCGCCGGTGATATCCAGGCGCGAACCTTCCATTCTCTGGCGCTGCATATTATCCGCGAAGGCAGTAACAAGCAGCCGGTTATCAGCAAGCTTGAGAGCGATGCCGATGCGCGTCGCACATTACTGGTCAAGGAGTGGCGGCATCAGTGCCATGAGAAGAAGGCGATGGCAAACGGCTGGCGTCAGTGGCTACGTGATGAACTGGAGTGGGCGTTACCGGAAGGGCCATTCTGGGAGGACGACAGGCTGGCAAACCGGCTGGCGTCACGACTCGAGCGCTGGCTCGGCCTGATGCGCATGCATGGCGGTGCGCAGGCGGCCATGATCGCGGATGTGCCGGAAGAGGTGCGGGATCTCTTCAGTAAACGCATCAAACTAATGGCACCGTTACTGAAAGCGTGGAAGAGCGCGTTAAAAGAGGAGGGCGCCGTCGATTTTTCCGGACTGATCCACCAGGCGATTGCCATTCTGGAAAAAGGGCGGTTTATCAGTCCGTGGAAACACATTCTGGTGGATGAGTTCCAGGATATCTCGCCTCAGCGTGCCGCGTTGCTCAGCGCACTTCGCCAGCAAAATAAGCGCACCGCACTGTTTGCCGTTGGCGATGACTGGCAGGCTATCTATCGCTTCAGCGGTGCAGAGATGACGCTGACGACGGCATTTCATCACTATTTTGGTGAGGGCGACCGTTGCGTGCTGGACACCACCTACCGCTTTAACGACCGCATTGGCGACATTGCTAATCGCTTTATCCAGCAGAATCCGCAGCAGCTGGCAAAACCACTCAACAGCGTCACCAAAGGCAATAAAAAGTCGATTTCGCTGCTGGCGGAGGATCAGCTGGAACCCTTGCTGAACAAACTCAGCGGTTACGCGAAGCCTGATGAGCGCATTCTGCTGCTGGCGCGTTATCACTATCTGCGCCCGGACTTACTGGATAAAGCCCGAACCCGCTGGCCAAAGCTCAATCTGGAGTTTATGACGATCCATGCCAGCAAAGGTCAGCAGGCGGATTACGTCATTCTGCTGGGATTGCAGCAGGGGAAAGAGGGCTTCCCGGCGGAAGTCCGTGAGTCGATTATTGAACAGGGCCTGTTACCGCAGCCGGAAGCGTTCCCGGATGCGGAAGAGCGCCGTCTGGCCTATGTGGCGCTGACGCGCGCGCGCCAGCAGGTCTTTCTGATGTTCGATAAGGCAGCGCCGTCACCGTTCGTCGATCATTTCCGCGAACTGGGCGTGCCGGTGCTGCGTAAAGCCTGAGCTACTTCAGGCGATCGGCCAGATAGCGCTGATAGTCCGGGATCATAATCTCCACGCTTTGCGCAAACAGGGGCGACTGAATAATAAAGTCCGCTGTGGAGCGGTTCGTGGCGACCGGGATATTCCAGACGGTCGCCAGACGCAGCAGCGCTTTAACATCCGGATCGTGCGGCACGGCGTTAAGCGGATCCCAGAAAAAAATCAGTGCATCAATTTTCCCTTCCGAAATCAGCGCACCCACCTGCTGATCGCCGCCCATCGGGCCGCTCAGCATGGCTGTTACATTCAGGCCGGTATCGCGATTAATCAGATTTCCGGTGGTCCCGGTGGCATAGAGGATGTGCGATTCCAGCGCGGGCTGGTTTTGTTTCACCCAGTCAAGCAGGGCGGCTTTGCAGTGGTCATGGGCGACCAGCGCGATATGTTTTATGGTGCCAAGGGTACGAACAGTCTGTTCCATAAAGGCGTCCTGATAAGGCTCATGCGCGAGAAGAGAGAGCACGAGTTTACCTCTGGCCTTTCGACTCTATCAACTCATACGTAGCATTTTGACCAGTGTCAGAAATTGCTGGCGCGTGGCTTCATCGAAGCGGTGAAACCAGCGATGCAGCGAAGGCAGTTCGGCTTGGGTGGTCCAGTCCAGATCGGCGGTAAGCCGGACAGAAGAGGGGGGGACAGAAGCGGAATTTGCAAACCGGGGCACAGAGGCAACCTGGCGGGTACGGTTATAATTCAGCATCGCTTTTTCCATATCAGCGCCTGTAGTGGCCGGCAGGTGGTCGCGCACGCT
The DNA here is from genome assembly GCF_900115075.1 of Candidatus Pantoea varia. Taxonomy (GTDB): domain Bacteria; phylum Pseudomonadota; class Gammaproteobacteria; order Enterobacterales; family Enterobacteriaceae; genus Pantoea; species Pantoea varia. The sequence continues at coordinate 1,731,295 of NZ_FOVG01000001.1, read as the reverse complement.
GGTAATCTCATTACCTTTTTCATCCACCAGCTGAAAGTTCAGGCTGCGGTCAAAATGGTATCGCTCGCGTTTTGTCTCCAGCGCCGGTAACCGGATGGTGATGGTTTTGGCTACAGCGGTAAACGTGACGATCATCGGCTGCGACTGATAAGAGAGGACGTTCTCTTTCTGACCCTTGCGCTGCTGCTCTACCCGAAACAGAAACTGATGCTGACCACGATCCAGCTCTAAGCTGTCTGCTCCTTTGAGGAGCGAGCCTGAAATTTTTCGACCATCCAGCACCAGCAGATCGATCTGTGGATCGAGCTTCAATGTGATGGCAGAACAGGACGCCGAAACGAGGAGAGTCAATAACCCCGTTACAGCCAGCGACAGCTTCATTTCAACTCCGGTAACAGATGGTACAAAGGATGATGTGTAGCAAATTCTTACATTATGGCAGTTAATTTACATTTAAACATATTTATTCGTGCGCGGGTTCAATTAATTGCGCTCAGGACATACCCGCAAAAGAGCGCGCCCATCTACACTCAACACTGGCCTGAAAGGAGATAAACATGAACGACCAGACAATTCGTGACGTGCTGACGCGTACCCAACGTATCGCCTTAGTCGGGGCAAGCGACCGCCCGGAACGTCCCAGTTACGGTGTGATGAAGTATCTGCTCGATCAGGGCTATGAAGTGATCCCGGTCAGCCCGAAACTGGCCGGTAAAACGCTGCTGGGGCAGCAGGGGTATGCCACCCTGGCGGAGGTACCCGGCGAGATTGATATGGTGGATGTCTTCCGCAATTCAGAAGCAGCATGGGGCGTGGCGCAGGAAGCGATCGCCGTGGGAGCAAAAACATTATGGCTGCAGCTGGGTGTGATTAATGAACAGGCGGCGGTGCTGGCACAGGATGCGGGCATGACGGTCATTATGGATCGCTGCCCGAAGATTGAAATTCCGCGTCTGGGGATAACGCGTTAAAAATTAGCCTGGCGGCAGAGCGTGCCGCCACACATTAATGTCGCAGATGAGGTGCCTGCAACTGCTGACGTACTGACGCCGCCAGTTCATCCATTGAAGGCTGCTCAGGGTGTTCAATGCTGGTCTCACCGGACAGCTGAATCTCAGCGACGTAGGTATGCACCTGATCGCCTTCCTCATCTTCCATCACCACATGATACCAGGGCGCGGTACGCATTTTCTCTTCCGCGCCAACATCTTCAACTTTAGGCTCATCTAACGAGTATTCAGGATCGACATCGACGATAACGCCCAGTACGCCGGACAGACGATGACGAACCTGCTGACCAATACCAAATTTACTGGCAATCATTGTGACCTCCGAAAAAAAAGCTCTCCTACCAATATGGGGGCAGGAGCCATTTTTTCAAGTCACATCACACGGCAGGCGAAACCTTTCAGGTAGAGCCCTTCCGGATAGCTGGCGATCACCGGATGATCGGCTGCCTGACGGAACTGCTCAATGAACTGCACTTCGCGGCCCGCATCCAGTGCAGCATCAGCGATAATTTTCTGGAACAGATCGGTGGCCATCAGACCGGAGCAGGAGTAGGTCATTAACACGCCGCCCGGATTCAGCAACTGAATGGCGAGCATATTAATGTCTTTATAGCCGCGACAGGCACCCATCAACTGGCTTTTGTTTTCGACGAACTTCGGCGGATCCATAATGATCAGATCGAATTTCTCACCATTGTCACGATAGCGGCGCAGCAGTTTGAACACATCATCACGCTCAAAGCGCGCACGGGAGAGATCCAGCTCATTCAGTTCAACGTTCTGACGGGCAATGTCGAGCGCTTCCTGTGAGGTATCAACGCTGATCACTTCTTTACAGCCGCCCATCAGCGCAGAAACCGCGAATCCACCGGTATAAGAGAAGCAGTTAAGGACGCGGGCATCCTGTGCATAGCGACGCGTGGCGAGACGGCTGTCACGCTGATCAAGGTAATAGCCGGTTTTGTGGCCGCCCTGGATATCAACCAGCAGCTTCATGCCATGTTCTGTAATCGGCAGCAGCGGCGGTGGCAGTTCACCTGTGACGGTGCCCTGCGTCAGCGCCAGACCCTCTTTCTTACGTACGGCGACGTCAGAACGATCATAGATGGCGCAGCCAGGGAAACATTGCTGCAGAGCGGTGATGATCGCCGCACGCTGATATTCCGCGCCAGCCGAGAGCAGCTGCATCACTAAAAAGTTGCCAAAACGGTCAATGGTGACGCCGGGCAAATTATCAGATTCACCTGCAATCAGGCGATAACTGTCCAGACCATCACGGGCCGCCAGCCATTTTCGCCACTGCTGTGCCTGTTCAAAACGGCGGACAAAGAAGGCGATATCAATGGATTCATCGGCCTGCCAGCTCCAGACGCGGGCGCGAATCTGCGACTCAGGTGAATAAGCGGCGCGAGCCAGCCATTTACCGTTGCTGTCACAAACGTCAATGGTTTCACCCAGTTGCGCTTTTCCTTCCAGACGCGCAACGGCACCTGAAAAGACCCATGGATGGCGACGGAGCAGGGACTTTTCACGTCCCTTTGCGAGAATCAATCTGACTGTCATAGTTTGCTATGCTTACCTGAAAAAATGAGGCGCCATTGTCCGGTGGATAACGGGAAATTGCAACGAACAGCAGCAGGAGAGAATAATGTCAGCAGCCTGTTTTAAAGCATGGGTTCATGGCCGCGTTCAGGGCGTCGGGTTCCGTTACAGTACGCAGGCCGAAGCCAGGACGCTGGGCGTGCTGGGTTACGCGCGAAATCTGGATGACGGCAGTGTCGAGGTGCTGGCCTGGGGCGAGGCTGAGCAGGTCGATGCGCTAATCGCCTGGCTTAAAGCGGGCGGGCCACGCAGCGCGCGCGTTGATAAGGTGCTGGTGGAGCCGCACCAGCCCGCAGAGCCGCCCCGCGATTTCAGAACCGGTTAATTAAAGACATTTCGCCGGTTTAGGCAGACCGGCGATTTTCGTCGCCTGTTTAGCCGGCCCTTCAGGGAACAGGCGGAACAGGTAGCGGCTGTTGCCTTTCTCTTCGCCATACTTCTGCGCCATCGCCTTTACCAGCATCCGCACGGCGGGCGAGGTGTTAAATTCCAGATAAAATGCGCGCACAAAATGGACCACTTCCCAGTGTGCCTCGGTCATGGTGAGGCCTTCCAGTCCGGCAATGTGTGCCGCCAGCGCTTCACTCCAGTCGTCGGTACTCTTCAGATAGCCTTCGGCATCGACGGCGATTTCGTTACCGTTAAAATTCACGTGATGTCCTCTCTGTAAATGACGGCGCAGTTTAGCAAACCTGGCAGGCAGTAAAAGCAAAAACCCCGCCGAAGCGGGGTTTTACAGGCTGACTGTGATTGCCGTTTAGTTGCTGCGGGCAAAACCCAGCAGGCTCAGCAGGCTGACGAAGATGTTATACAACGAAACGTAGAGGCTGACCGTCGCGCGGATGTAGTTGGTTTCGCCACCCTGAATGATGTTGCTGGTTTCCCACAAAATCGCACCGGCAGAAAACAGAATAAACAGGGCGCTGATAGCCAGATGCAAGGCAGGCAACTGCAGGAAAATGTTCGCGACCACCGCAACCAGCAGCACCACAAAGCCTGCCATCATCATGCCGCCCAGGAAGGACATATCACGACGTGTGGTCAGCACGTAGGCTGAACAGCAGAAGAACACCAGCGCCGTACCGCCCAGCGCCAGCGCGATCACGTCGCCCATGCCTGCGGTTAAGAAGGAGCTCAGGATAGGACCCAGGCAATATCCCAGGAAGCCGGTAAACGCAAACGCGGCCAGAATACCCATCGGGCTGTTAGCCAGACGGTAGGTTAAAAACATCAGGCCATAGAAGCCGACCAGCATCAGGATTAGGCCAGGCGCAGGTAATGCCAGCAGGGTGCTGGCTGTCGCCGTGACAGCAGAAAAGGCCAGGGTCAGTCCAAGCAGAAAATAGGTATTACGCAGAACTCTGTGCGTTGACAGCAAGGACGACTGCGATGAGGTGACAATTCTTTCCATGTTGCGCTCCTTTAAGCAGAACACTAATAAGCAGATCGTTAAATATGTGCCGAGAATACGCAGGCCATTAAGGAGGGAAAAGGCGTTTTACCCTTCTTTACGCGCTAATCTGCTAATTGTTTGAGCAGAGTGGCGATTTTGACACCAAAAAACCACAATCTGGCTGTTTTTCAGGCGAATAAACAGATAGATGCTTTACATCCCTAAACGGGGTGTTTATAGTGCGCGTCATTGCGGAGGGGTGGCCGAGCGGCTTAAGGCAGCGGTCTTGAAAACCGCCGATGGGAAACCATCCGAGAGTTCGAATCTCTCCTCCTCCGCCACTTTATCTGCCACGAGCAATAAAGCGGTAAAAATCAATAATTTTGCCGATGCAGTACAGTTTTAAAACGGAGGGGTGGCCGAGCGGCTTAAGGCAGCGGTCTTGAAAACCGCCGATGGGAAACCATCCGAGAGTTCGAATCTCTCCTCCTCCGCCACATTTTACAGGCCAGCACTCAGTGCTGGCCTGTTTCGTTTCTGTCGTTCCTGTTTCTTCCTCCTGTCCGAAAAAAGCACGCCTTTGCTAATGACGCGCGGCTGCACATTCATCTGTCCGATGCATCTCTGCTATAGTCCACTCACTGTTTTTGCAAACATCTGGCGATTTTCTGAGGCGAGCTGAGTTACACTGTTAAATACATCGCTCTGAGGCGAGCTAATCGGTTGATAGCCAGAGTGTTTCTTTACTGAATAAATGGAATAGGCACAATGATCAAGAAACTGAGTCTTTGCGCATTGTCAGTGCTCGCTGCATTGCCGGTCGGAACGGTAGCATTTGCTGCTGAGGGTGATATGCAGCTGCAACAGGTGCTGATGTTGAGTCGTCACAATCTGCGTGCACCACTGGCCGATAATGGCAGCGTGCTTGAGCAGTCGACCAAAAAAAGCTGGCCGCAGTGGGATGTTCCCGGCGGACAGCTGACCACCAAAGGTGGCGTGCTGGAAGTCTACATGGGTAACTACACCCGTCAGTGGCTGGCACAGCAGGGCCTGGTGAAGAACGGCAGCTGTCCTGACAGCAATAACGTCTTTGTTTATGCTAACAGCCTGCAGCGTACCGTTGCCACCGCCCAGTTCTTTGTTAATGGTGCCTTCCCTGGCTGTGACGTCGCGGTCACTCATCAGGATGAAATGGGCTCCATGGATCCGATCTTCAATCCGGTCATCACAGACGGCAGCGATGCATTCAATAAGAAAGCACTGGCCGCGATGGCTGCGGCAAATGAAAAACTGTCGCTGAAGCCTGCCTTCCAGCGCCTGGAAAAAATTGTCGACTACAAAGCATCGCCTGCTTGCAACAACAAAAAGCAGTGTGATCTCAGCAGCGGTCAGAACACCTTCAGCGCTGAAAACGGTAAAGAGCCGACTGTCAGTGGCCCGCTGAAAGTGGGTAATTCCCTGATGGATGCCTTCACGCTGCAATATTACGAAGGCTTCCCGCTGGATCAGGTTGCATGGGGCCAGATCAAGACGCCTGAACAGTGGAAAGAGCTGTCCGCGCTCAAAAATGGTTATCAGGACGCACTGTTCACCAGCCCGGACGTTTCCCGTGAAGTGGCGGCACCGCTGGTGGATTACATTCGCAGTCAGTTAGTGGATCAGGACAAAGCCAACGCGCCGAAAATCACGCTGATGGTTGGCCATGACTCTAACATCGCCTCACTGCTGAGCGCGCTGCAGGTTAAGCCTTATGAACTGCCTGATACTTACGAAAAAACGCCGATTGGCGGTCAGGTTGTTTTCGAACGCTGGCATGATGCGAAAAATGATAAAGACCTGCTCAAAGTCGAGTATGTCTATCAGACTGCCGATCAGCTGCGCAATGCGGACGTGCTGAGCCTGAAGAACCCACCGAAGCGCGTAACGCTGCAGCTGGCGGGTTGCGAGACCGATGCCAACGGCTATTGCAGCTGGGATCAGTTCTCTCAGGCGCTGAACGCGGCGCTGCAGGGTACGCCAATGCAGCCAGCGGCGGCACCACAACCAGCAGCGCAGTCTGACGACGACAGTGCGAAAGCTGCAGCGACGCATGATGCTGCTGCGGATAAAGCTGAAGCTGACAAAGCCGCCGCTGAGAAGTCTGAAGCGGATAAAGCTGCCGCCGCTGATAAAGCAAAAGCGGATAAAGCGGCTGCTGAGAAGGCAAAAGCGGACAAAGCGGCAGCAGATAAAGCCGCGGCTGAAAAGGCAAAGGCGGATAAAGCGGCTGCTGAGAAAGCGAAGGAAGACAAAGCAGCCTCAACCAGTGATGCAAAAGCTTCAACTGACCAGGCTAACGCTGCGAAAACGCCTGCAGCTGCGCACACCGACGAATCAAAGTCACCGGCTGTGGCAACACAGTAATCGCGCTATCCGGCCGATAATAAAAAACCCCGTCGAGACGGGGTTTTTTTATGGCTGAAGGGCGATTAACCCGCTACAACAACCAGTTTCTGGTTAGCAAACTCTTTGATACCGAGATCAGAAAGCTCACGACCATAGCCTGAACGTTTCACACCACCGAATGGCAGTTCCGCTGAGGTGTCGCTCTGCGAGTTGATAAACACCATGCCGGTTTCAATGGCGGACGCCAGTTTACGACCGCGAGCAGTATCACGCGTCCAGACCGAGCCGCCCAGACCGTAGTGCGAGTCGTTTGCCAGCGCCACAGCCGCGTTATCGTCACCCACAACATAAATCTGCGCCACAGGGCCGAAGAACTCCTGATAATAGGCAGGGTTGTCCGGGGTAATGCCAGTGAGAATGGTTGGCTGATAGAAGCAACCTGCACCTTCAACCGCTTTACCGCCCGTCACCAGTTTTGCGCCATGAGTGACCGCTTCGTCTACCTGTTTCACCAGACGGTCACGCGCGTCCGCAGAAGAGAGCGGGCCAAGGGTGGTTTTCTCATCCAGTGGATCGCCCAGCGTGGCAGAACTCAGCGCGGCGCTGAACTGGCTGATAAAGCGATCGGCAATCTTCTCATGCAGAATAAAACGTTTTGCGGCGGTACAGACCTGACCGCAGTTGCTGAGACGCGCCTGCACGCCCTGACGGACGGCTTCGTCGAGATCGGCATCATCCAGCACCACAAACACGTCATTGCCGCCCAGTTCCAGCGTCGATTTCTTCAGATGTTTACCGGCCTGCTCAGCCACGGCGCTGCCTGCGCGCTCGGAACCGGTCAGGGCGACACCCTGAACACGATCATCAGCGATCAGATCGGCGACCTGATCGGTGGAGATAAACAGGTTAGTCCATGCCCCTTCAGGTGCACCCGCTTCACGAACCAGCTTTTCAAAGACATCGGCACAGTGCGGCACAATGTTGGCGTGTTTCGCCAGCACCGGGTTACCCAGCGCCAGGTTAGGAGCCAGCACGCGCATCAGCTGATAGTAAGGGAAGTTCCACGGCTCGACGGCGACTAACACGCCAATCGGGTGATACTCAACCCAGGCTTCGCCCAGCTCGCTGGGATAGGACTGCGGCTGCAGAATACGTTCCGCATTCTCTGCGTAGTAGCGGGCAATCTGCGAACAGATTTTCACTTCGCCACGGCTCTGACCAATCAGTTTACCCATCTCTTTACTGGCGATGGTAGCCAGTTCTTCCGCGCGGCTATCAATCAGGTCAGCCAGCTTTTTCAGCACCTGCAGACGGGGCTGGATCTCGCCTTTGCTCCATGAGGAGTGGAAAAGACGATCGGCCACATCCAGAGCATGGCTGACGGCGGCTTCGTCGTGTGACGGCCAGCTTTTCAGCAACTGGTTGTTCGCGGGATTAATGCTTTGATAGGAAGACATAGCGTACTCCTTGGTGAGCTAAAAAATTGAGGGCGGGAAAGTCCCGCCCCTGAATCAGACGTTCTTGCGTTCTACGGGCTTGTCATCCCAGGTCAGGAGATCTTTATCCGTCTTTTCAAAGGCGCGAATCAGCACGTCATCGCTGCCTTGCTGACGCCAGATCTCTTCTGCCAGTTTTTCATCGTAATTCGCCACTTCGAAAATGGCCTCGGCAATTTCAGGGGAGGTATGACGCAGACTTGCCCATTCGCCAACGTGATGTGCTTTCGATTGTTCAGTAGACATACTTTTCTCCTTTGATTAAATCAGTCCTGCAGTTTGACGGTCAGTCCGGCAACATGTTCACCCTGGAAACGGGCAATGTTGAGTTCCGCTTCCGTAGGCTGACGTGACCCGTCGCCGCCCGCCAGCGTGGTCGCACCGTAAGGCGTACCACCGCGAACCTGAGAAATATCGAACAGCTCTTTGGTTCCGTACCCGATAGGGACAATCACCATGCCGTGATGCGCCAGGGTGGTCCACACTGACGTAATGGTCTGTTCCTGACCGCCGCCGGTGCCGGTTGAGGTAAAGACGCTGGCAACCTTGCCGAACAGCGCGCCCGACGCCCAGAGACCGCCAGTGCGATCCCAGAATGTTCGCATCTGCCCGGCCATGTTGCCAAAGCGGGTCGGGGTGCCAACGATAATCGCGTCATAGTGCGGCAGCACCTCAGGCGTGGCTTCAGCTGCCTGCTGATCGGTTTTGCCGCCCACCTGTGCAAAGCGATCGGCCTCCATCGTTTCTGGTACCCGCAGGATATCCACTTCCGCGCCGGGAACCCGACGAGCGCCTTCTGCAACCGCGTTCGCCATTGTTTCAATATGTCCGTACATCGAGTAGTAGAGCACCAGAATCTTGGCCATAAATCTCTCCAGGTGGTTTTGACGTCCAGAAAAAGTATAGAAGAGCTTTCGTTTTACGCAGGTGATGCTGAAGCCGCAGCGGAGGAGTCGGGCAATAAATCTGCAACTAATCGGTTGTATGTCGACAGAATGTTCGTTCTTTAACCAAATTGCTGGTGATTACTCTGTTGCGAAATGTGACTGGCGGACGAATTAAAGCAGAGTCTGGCTATTATTTAAGCATGGGCTGAATTCGGTTTCGGCCCTCTGTATTTCATTCTTATTTATCGCACTACGCGACAGGAGCAAATTATGACGACACATCGTGGAGGTTCAGGAAATTTTGCTGAAAACCGTGAACGTGCCGCAGAAGCGGGACGTAAAGGGGGGAAAAACAGCGGTGGTAATTTCAAAAATGATCCGCAGCGTGCCGCGCGTGCTGGTGAAAAGGGCGGACGCAGCAGTCCTAAAAAAGCGGACGCATAGCCCCACACTGCCGCCGGTTCAGACCGGCGGTGAACATCATTGCTTTTCTACCTCGCTCTCCCCACAATATCGTCCGGACCCATCATCAGGTGAAATATGTCGGACACACTCCGCGGTTTAACCCTGCGCCTGACGCGGCAGGAGCTGGTATTACTTTTTATCACCATGATCTGGGGCGGCACTTTCCTTGTAGTGCATCGTGCGATGCAGCACTCCGGCCCGTTCTTCTTTGTCGGCCTGCGTTTTGCCACCGCCGCGCTGCTGCTGGCCCTGTTTTTCCGCCGTTATCTGGCTGGAATGACCTGGCTTGAGGTGAAAGCGGGCGCGCTGATTGGCCTGTCGATCGCCGGAGGTTATGGCCTTCAGACCTGGGGAATGCAGACCATCTCCAGCAGCCAGTCCGCTTTTCTCACCGCCCTCTATGTTCCGGTTGTACCGTTGCTGCAGTGGCTGTTTTTACGTCGTCCGCCGGGCTTGATGTCATGGCTGGGGATTGTGCTGGCATTTACCGGCTTGCTGCTGGTGGCCGGGCCGCAGGATGGCCGGATTAGCCTGAATGCCGGTGAAATAGCGACGCTGCTCAGCACGCTGGCGATTGCCGCCGAGATCATCTTAATCAGCCGCTATGCCGGTCAGGTCGATGTACGCCGCGTGACGCTAATCCAGCTGGCGGTGGCGTCACTGTGTGCCTTTGTGCTGATGATCCCTAACGGAGAGACGGTGCCCGCGATCTCAACGCCGCTGCTGCTCAGCGCGCTGGGATTGGGTGCGGCCAGTGCGCTGATTCAGGTCACCATGAACTGGGCGCAACGCAGCGTTTCGCCGACCCGTGCCACGGTGATTTATGCCGGAGAACCGGTCTGGGCTGGCGTGGTTGGACGTATTGCGGGTGAGCGCCTGCCTGCGCTGGCGTTGGTGGGTGGGGCGCTGATCGTCTGCGGGGTGATCGTCAGTGAGCTGCGACTGAAACGAAAAAAAGCGGTGCAGCCTGCTGCCACACCGCTGGAGTAGTTAGCCCTGCTGCCGCGCCAGCGGCTTATCCTGCTGCGCCGCGCTGCGTCGGCGCAGGATTGCATTGAGGATAATCGCGCCAAAGGTGGCCGTACCGATCCCGCCCAGCGTGAAAGAGCCAATTTTTAGCGCGAAATCCCCTGCACCAAGAACCAGCGTGGTAGCGACCATAATCAGGTTGCTGTTCTGACCTAAATCGACATGGTTCTGCACCCAGATGCGTGCGCCTGCCACCGCAATCAGTCCGAACACCACAATGGATGCGCCGCCAATTACCGGCGCCGGAATGGTGTGGATCAGCGCACCAAACTTCGGCGAGAAACCAGCGAGGATAGCGATGATGGCTGCGGCAACAAACGCCAGCGTGGAGTAGACCTTGGTCACGGCCATCACGCCAATATTTTCGGCATAGGTCGTCACGCCGCTGCCGCCGATTGAGCCAGAGAGGATGGTTGCCAGGCCATCGCCAACAAACGCCCGTCCCATATAAGGATCGAGGTTCCGACCAGTCATGCCCGCCACCGCTTTCAGATGTCCGAGGTTTTCAGCCACCAGAATGATCGCCACCGGCGCGATCAGCACCATCGCCTGCAGATCAAAAGTTGGTGCGGTGGTGTGCGGCAGACCAAACCAGGCAGCCTGTGACAGCATCGTAAAATCGACCGGCTTGCCCAGTCCGAGACCGTTGGTCAGAATCGCATAGATCGCCCACGCCAGAATCAGGCCGACCAGAATCAGCAGACGCTGAATCATTCCGTGGGTAAACACCGCCACCAGACCGATACAGAGCACGGTCATTACCGCGACCCAGCTGTCGAATGAAGAGGCGGAGACGCTGTGAACCGCGATTGGAGCCAGATTCAGCCCGATCGCCATGACCACCGCGCCGGTCACCACCGGCGGCATCAGGTTTTCGATCCAGCGCGTGCCTGACTTCATCACCACCAGCCCAATCAGCGTGTAAAGAACGCCACAGGCGATGACACCGCCCAGTGCCACGCTGAGATTGGGATTCAGTCCCTGACCACTGAAGCCGGTTACCGCAATCACCACGCCAACAAAGGCGGCGCTCGACCCAAGATAGCTGGGCACCCGACCGCCGGTAATAAAGAAGAACAGCAGCGTGCCAATACCCGAGACCAGAATCGCCAGATTGGGATCCAGCCCCATCAGCAGCGGCATCAGCACCGTTGCGCCAAACATCGCCACCGCATGCTGTAAACCCAGCACCAGCGTCTGTCCCAGAGGGAGCGTCTCATCCGGGGCGATAATTCCGTTTTCTGTTAGTGCCGACTTCTTCTGCCATTGCGGAAACCAGGATCGTGCCATCGTCTACTCCAGAGCGTTATGAATGCCGGTGAGTTACAGGGAAGTGTTAACAGGCATCCTGCCGCATCAGGGGATGATATCCCCGATCAAACCACGCCAGACCGTGGGTGTCGTCATTGCGCACTAATCCCACGACCTCACAGAACAGGGTGTCATGCGTGCCGACGCTGACAATCTGCGTGATGCGACAGTCAAAGGAGGCGACCGCGCCGCTCAGCACTGGCGAGCCGGTCACGGCCGTTGACCACTCAGCGGCCATAAAACGGTCAGCCATGGGCGTTTTGCCACCAAAAAGATTGGAGAGTGTTTCGTGTCCCGCCGCCAGCGTATTGACGCAGAGCTGCATGTTTTCGCGGAACATCGGGTATACCGAGGCAGAGCGGTTCAGGCAGACCAGCAGCGTCGGCGGCGAATCGGTGACGCTGCACACCGCAGAGGCGGTAAAGCCTGCGCGTCCGGCCGGTCCTTCTGTCGTGATGATGTTGACCGCAGCACCCAGCCGCGACATCGCATTACGAAACTCAGTTTTCTCAACGACTGGGGTAAGGGTTTCCAGGCTCATCGTGTTCTCCGCGAAAGGGTTAGCCGGCGACGCGCTGCAGCGGCTGCACGTCATCAGTCTGATCCAGCCACTGCAGCAGCAGGGCATTAAAGTTTTCAGGGTCGGTGACGCTCATGGCGTGCCCGCCCCAGGCCATCATCTGTTCAGTAGCGTCAGGCAGCGCCGCGGCCAGCTCGGTTGAGCAGCTCCACGGCACCAGCAGATCGTCCTGGCTGGCAATCACCAGCACCGGTTGCGGAATGGCAGCCGCCCGAGTGCTGAAGTCGGCGCTCATCAGGGCATGCAGCCGTCGCATCAGGTTTTCCATCCCCTGAAAATGCGTGACGTGATGGCTATCTTCCTGCTCCAGACGCGTCTGATGCCCGGCCATCCACTCAGCAGGATAGAGAAACAGCGGCTGAGCGCGGACGAAAGCCTCGACGCCGACATTGAGCAGCAGATCCTGCCGCACCTGGAAGCAGCGGCGGGTATGTGGATGCAGCGTCAGCCAGCCGTTGATCACTACGATCCGTTCGATCCGATCCGGATAATCCAGCGCCAGCTGCATTCCCACCAGACCGCCCAGCGCGTGGCCAATCAGGCTGAAGCGCAGGATGCCGTGTTGCGCCAGCGCGTCGGCCAGCTCAGCCGCCATCATCGCCATGTTGTAGCCTTCCGGTAAGCTGTCTGCGCTGCGACCCGTGCCGCGCTGGTCATAGAGCACGACCCGATAGCGTGCCGTCAGGGCCGCCAGCTGAGGCTGCCAGAAACCCGCCACGCCGCCCAGACCGGAAGAGAGCACCAGTGTCGGTGCCTCGGGATTTTGCAGGCCCAGAATATCCAGCTGCATCAGACCTCCGGCTTGCCGATGTGTGCCACGCTGGCGATCTCAATCAGCGCGTCAGGCTTGACCAGCCCGCACTGAATACAGAAACGGGCAGGCTTTTCACCGGGGAAGTATTCGGCATAAACCTGATTCACCGCGGCGTAGTTCGACCAGTCGGTGATAAAGATCGAGTTAAATGTCACATCGGCCATGCTGCCACCGGCGGTCTCAATCACCTTTTTAATGGTTTCCAGCACGTGGCGGGTCTGCGCGGCGGCATCCCCCACATGCACCACATTATTGTCACCATCAAACGGCAGCGTACCCGAGACATAGACCACGCCATCCGCCAGCGTGCCGGGGACAAACGGGGCGATGGGTGTGGTGGTGCCCGGCGGAACAATAATACTTTTCGGCATTGCGACGTCCTCTTAGTGGATTAGCGGGTATTCAGGCTTTCGCAGAAGGTATCGACATCCGATACCCAGCCAAAAAAGGTTTCGATATTGAACAGCGCCGCCTGCTGAGCAAAGGGCGGGCCAGCCTGATACGTGGCGTCTTCCAGCACCACGCCGAAGTACTCCAGGAAGAAGCCGTCGCGCAGGGTGGATTCCACACAGACGTTGGTGGCGATGCCGGTGAAAATCAGATGACGGATTCCGCGACTGCGCAGCATGCTGTCGAGCGGGGTGTTATAGAAGCCGCTGTAGCGTGATTTTGGCAGCACGATGTCAACGGCTTGTGGCACCAGCTCATCGACCAGCGCGTAATCCCAGCCGCCTTTCGACAGCAGTGAACCCTGCAGTTCAGGCCGTTTACGCATGGTTTTCAGCGCATTTGATTTGTGGAAGTTGGGTGAACCGGCGTCACCGGCTTCAACATAGTCACTGTCCCAGCCATTCTGGAACCAGATGATCTGAACGCCAGCCGCACGGGCCGCCGTCACGGCCTGATGGATCTTCGCAATGACCGGTTTCGTGGCGGAAACATCGAAGCCCGCCAGGTCGAGGTAGCCACCTTCGGTGGCGTAGGCATTCTGCATATCCACGACAATCAGCGCCGTCTGGCCAGGCGGAAAGGCGATCGGCTCGGGTCGCGCCGGCAGTTCAACCTGCGGAACATCCGGTGTGTGGGCACAATAAACGGTACTCATTATGCGACCTCCTGCTGTGCGTCGAGCAGGGCGCTGCGACAGGCCATCAGCGGCTGAATGTGCTGACCGAAGTTCTCAATACCTTCCAGGAAATCATCAAAGGTCAGCAGCACGCCGTGAGTGCCTTCAACCTGCGCCACTTCATCCAGCATCCGCGCCACGCTGGCATAAGAACCTACCAGGGTGCCCATATTGATATTGACGGCCGAGGTCGGATCCGCCATCTGGCGCACATTGGTGTCGCTGCCTGATTTGGTGTCCTGCTGACTCTGGGTAGTAAGCCACGAGAGCGCCTCTTCATCCGCACCGGCTTTGTAGTGTTCCCACTTAGCCCGCGCTTCTTCATCTGTTTCAGCTGCAATGATCATAAACAGCACATAGGAGCCGACATCGCGGCCCGCTTTCTCGGCGGCCTGCTTCATGCGAACCGAGGTCGGGCTGAACGCAGAAGGCGTATTCACGCCTTTGCCGAAGCAGAAGTTGTAATCGGCGTGCTGAGCGGAGAAGGCCATACCCGCATCGCTCTGTCCGGCGCAGATCACTTTCATTGGGCGCTGCGGCTGCGGACTGACGCGGCAGTCGTTCATGGTGAAGAACTCACCTTTAAAGTCCGATTTTCCGGTGCCCCACAGGTCGCGCAGCACGGTAACGTACTCGGTCAGATAAGCGTAACGGCTGCCGAAGTACTCATCGCCCGGCCACATTCCCATCTGCTCATATTCTGGTTTCTGCCAGCCGGTCACCAGGTTAACGCCGAAACGACCGCCTGAAATGGAATCAATAGTGGATGCCATGCGCGCTACAATCGCCGGAGGCAGCGTCAGGGTGGCCGCGGTGGCGTAGATCTCAATACGTGATGTGACCGCCGCCAGGCCCGCCATCAGGGTGAATGACTCCAGGTTATGATCCCAGAATTCTGTTTTTCCGCCGAAGCCGCGCAGTTTGATCATCGAGAGCGCAAAGTCGAAATGGTAATGCTCTGCTTTCAGCACGATGGCTTTGTTCAGTTCAAAGGTCGGCATGTACTGCGGTGCATTGGACGAAATCAGCCAGCCATTGTTACCAATCGGAATAAAGACGCCTATCTTCATGTGAAACCTCGTTGCGATGGGGGAAAGGTGTTTCACGCGCTGCACTGCATCCTGCTACGTCCCTGTGGGCTGCGCTCAGTCACAATTCTGCAAACTGTGTGCCACATTTTTTATCTTTTTAAATAACAACGAGTTAAAGATAACCCGGAAGAATTATGTGGAGTAACGGGTCCATTTCAGACCATCTGGTCAAAATTGCCTGCACGTTTTGCATGCAGGCTGAGCAAAAAAGGTGCAGGGTGCGGATTGGGCAGCGATGAATCCCTTTGCTATGATGCGCTGACACCAGATGGATGAGGTAAATGTGTGAATACCGATGAAAAAAAGCCAACGCGTCGTTCGCGTGCGGTCGCCGCGAAGCGGGCCGCGATACTGGAGGCGGCATTAACCTTCTTCTCACAGTTTGGCATTCATGGCACCAGCCTCGATAAGGTGGCCGAGCTGGCCGATGTCTCTAAAACCAATCTGCTCTACTATTTTCCTTCAAAAGAAGTGCTCTATGTCGCCGTGCTCAAACAGATACTGGATGTCTGGCTGGCGCCGTTGCGCGCGCTGGCGCACGATCAGGATCCGCTGGTCGCCATCCGGCGCTACATCCGGCTCAAGCTGGAGGTGTCGCGCGATCATCCTCAGGCTTCCCGGCTGTTCTGTCTGGAGATGCTTCAGGGCGCACCGCTGCTGAAAGGGGAGCTGGCGGGCGATCTGAAGCAGCTGGTGGATGACAAGGCAGCCATTATTGAACGCTGGATTGATGAAGGACGGCTGGCGGGCGTACAGCCACAGCATCTGATCTTTATGCTGTGGGCCACCACGCAGCACTACGCCGATTTTGCTACCCAGGTCGAAGCCGTTACCGGCCAGACGCTCAGCGATCCGGCGTTTTTCGACCAGGCCGTTGATAACGTTCAGCGCATGATCATTGAAGGGATTCGCGTTCGCTAATTCAGGACACATTCACCGCTCAGTGACGGAGTTAATCAATGGATTCTGTTTCGCAGTTCGTTATGGGTGCCTCGGTCAGTGTCGCCGTGATGCGACGTCGCGTGCCGGTCTGGCAGGCCGCGCTGGTGGGCGGCGTCTGCGGCACCTTACCCGATCTCGATGTGTTTATTGACCACGGCGATGCAATACGCAACATGACTCTGCATCGTACGGAAACGCATGCGCTGCTCTGGCTCACGCTTGCATCGCCACTGATTGCCTGGCTCGTCGCGGGATTGTTTCGTCAGCGGGTGAAATGGCCGCTCTGGTGGCCCGCAATCTGGCTGGCGCTGATTACTCACCCGTTGCTCGATTTAATGACGGTTTATGGCACCCAGCTTGGTCTGCCAGTCACCGATTATCCCTATGCCATCGGCAGTATCTATATCGTCGATCCCCTCTATACGCTGCCGTTGCTTATAGGGTTGTGCATCGCGCTCTGGCGGCGCGGTGACAAGGGTTTGCGTGGAAACTGCGTCGGACTGACGCTGAGTACACTGTATCTGGTCTGGAGTGTGGTGATTCAGGGCGTAGCAGGCTGGCAGATTCGTGATTCGCTGACGGAGCAGGGCATTGCGGCCGGTAAAGTGCTGGTGACGCCGACGGCTTTTAACACGCTGGTCTGGCGCAGCGTGATTATGACGCCGGATCGCTACGGAGAAGCTTACTGGTCGCTGTTATCGCCCTCGCGGCCGCTGCAGGTCACGTGGTATCCGCGTCACCCTGAGCTGTTCGACGCCTTCCGGGGTAGCTGGTATGCCGAACGTGTCGCCTGGTTCAGCCACGGCTTCTATGCCCTGCGTGAGCAGGACGGGCAGACGACGATTGCCGATCTGCGCATGGGTGAAGGCGATAACTATACCTTCACCTTTGGTCTGGGCACGCCTCAGCAGCCCGATGCGCGGCCGCAGCGCTTACCTTATGAACGTCCCTCGTTGTCCGCCATTTTCTCTGCGCTGGGTGAGCGTCTGTAAAAAAAAGCCCGGTCAGGTGACCGGGCTTTTATCATGCTGTTACCGACTAGCGGCTGCGGCGAGTACGCAGCATCCAGCCCACACCCAGCAGAGCAAACCAGAGTGGCGTCACCATCAGCGCCTGGCGGGTATCTTCTTGCAGCGTCAGCAGCACCAGCACAAACGCAAAGAAGGCCATGCAGACCCAGCACATGAACTTGCCGAGCGGCATCTTAAATGCCGATTCCGCGTGGCGCTGCGGATGCTTTTTACGGTAAGCCAGATAGCTGCACAGAATGATGGTCCAGACGAACATAAACAGAATGGCCGAAACGGTGGTCACCAGCGTAAAGACCTTCATCACATCCGGAATCAGGTAGATCAACGCCACGCCAATCAGCAGGCAGAAGCAGGAGAAAAACAGGCCGGTGGTGGGTACTGCACGGGCAGAGAGTCGGCCAAAGGCGCGACTCGCCACACCCTGCTGTGACAGGCCATACAACATACGACTGGTGGAGAAGATGCCGCTGTTGGCGGAGGAGGCGGCGGAGGTCAGCACCACAAAGTTGACGATACTTGCGGCAGCAGGCAGACCAATCAGTACGAACATCTCAACAAACGGACTGCGATCGGCCATTACCTGGGTCCACGGCGTTACCGCCATAATCACCATCAGCGCCAGCACGTAGAACATAATTACCCGCAGGGGAATCGCATTGATCGCGCGCGGTAAGACTTTATGCGGATCGTGAGTTTCAGCGGCTGCCGTGCCCACCAGTTCAATGCCGACAAAGGCAAACACCGCAATCTGGAACCCGGCAAAGAAGCCGCTGAGTCCTTTTGGGAACATCCCGCCGTGATCCCAGATGTTGCTCAGTGCCGCCGTGCCGCCACCCGGTGAAGGATAGTGAATTGATACCAGTACGATGCCGGTCACGATCAGCGCCACAATGGCGACGATTTTAATAATCGCGAACCAGAATTCCATCTCGCCAAACAGCTTAACGGTGGCAATGTTAAGTGCCAGAAAAACGACCACACAGAGCAGGGCGCTCATCCAGATCGAGAAGCCCGGGAACCAGAGCTGAAAATAGGCGCTGATGGCTACCACGTCGGCAATGCCGGTCACCACCCAGCAGAACCAGTAAGTCCAGCCGGTAAAATAGCCTGCCCACGGACCAAGCAGATCGGCGGCAAAATCGCTGAAGGATTTGTACTCAAGGTTGGAGAGCAGCAACTCCCCCATGGCGCGCATCACAAAGAACAGCATAAAGCCGATGATCATGTAGACGAAAATGATCGAGGGGCCGGCCAGACTGATGGTTTTACCGGAGCCCATAAACAGGCCGGTGCCGATAGCACCCCCAATGGCGATGAGCTGAATGTGGCGGTTGTGCAGATTGCGCTGAAGCTTATCGGGCGCGTCGTGGGCGCCTGCGGTTTCTTTAGATTGATCAACCATATAATTGTCTTTCCTGTCTTGATGTTGTGTCAGCTCTGCTGGCTGTTAGTTAAGGCGTCTGCCCAAGGGCAAGTCGGATAAGATAGAGGAAGTCACCCCAAAGCCGGTAACAGTTTTTTACCTGATGTGACACCGGCCATGCTCAGATGCGACCGCTACAGGCGATTCTGGTTAATCCTGCGTCAGTCTGAGTAATGATTCATCACGTTGTGTCAGGCAGACAGCGTGAAGGGCGATGAGCTTCTACACTTTTCGTTTGCTAATCATCATGCTGCAAAGGGGACTATGCGCACGCTTATCCTGTTTTTGCTGTTAATCGCGCTGGGATGGGTCAGCTTGCCCTGGCTGAAGCAGCATCTGCCGCCGCAGTTCAATCCTTTTACGCCCCTCTCTGTGACTGATCCGCCGGGCTGGATGACGCAGATCAAAATGAAAAGGCTGGCCAGCGATCCCGAGGCGTGTCTGGCGGTGATGCGCGGTGCTCAACAGGCGGGCTGGGTCAGCTTCAGCGAGCGTCCGGCCGTAACAGGGAATTGCCCGCTCAGTCATCCGCTGAGAATTCAGAAATTTGGCCCGGTCAGCCTCAGCAGCAGCTTCCTCGCCAGCTGTCCGATGGCCGTGGCCAGCACCATGTATGCGCTGCGCAGTCGTGAACAGACCGCCAGGGATATGCACAGTCCACTGGTACGAATGACTCATGTTGGCAGCTATGCCTGTCGTAACATTTATCACCGCACACAGGGGCGTCTCAGTGAGCATGCCACCGCCGATGCCTGGGATGTCACAGGCTTTCAGCTGGCAGATGGACGGCGGTTAGAGGTCAGTCGTCACTGGCAACAGCCGGAAGAAAAAGCGGCGATGCTCCATACGCTGTGGCGTGGCGGCTGTGACGTATTCGGCAATGCGCTGGGCCCGGACTACAACGCCGCGCACGCCTCACATTTTCATCTGGGTATGCGAGGTGCAGGCTATTGCCGATAAATCGTCAGGCAGGATTAAGGCCGTGTTTGGTTAAGAAATGTTCAGATGGGGAAGGCAAATTCATTCCAGCGATCATCGCTGAACCTGATCCACTGCTGAAATAGTCTGCCAGCAGATCAGCACGCTGATAAAGGACCGTATTTTAGTGCCATTTGTGGTAATAAAACGATGCCTGCAGAATAAATCACTTGTGCAAAATATCAGCATTGCTGGCGTCATTATGCCAGACGGCATAATGAAATCTCTTCACGATCTCTCTGGAAAAAATAAGCCAGATTAATCGTATAAATAATGAAGGTATCATTAGGAAAATGAACGGAACTTATCGTGTCATTTATTTTCAGATAATTTAGTTGCGTGACTATCGGTAAAGTGATTTAACTGATCAAAATAGAATCACTGTTTGCGTGCTGTTGCTACAAATAGTGATCTTCGCCACGGCTTAGGTTCAGACAGAGGAGATAAGTAAAACTGACTTTTCCGGATAGGCTTTACTGAGGGCTGTTTTGCCGCCGTCTGATAAGGGACCCTGGCGGGCGGCAAGTGATTTAGCAGAGAGTAGCGCGAAAGTAGGGGCAGAATATCCTTGTTTTACAGCCTATCGGTTCGCATAAAATAGTGAGGCTAAAAATTAAGGCAGGTCTGTTGCCCGAAAGCGCAGGGCGTGGGCTGCGAGCCGCTTACCTGTAGTCAGGATTTGCTCTTCAGTCGCAGGGCTGGCGCG
This sequence comes from Candidatus Pantoea varia, assembly GCF_900115075.1. Classification (GTDB taxonomy): domain Bacteria; phylum Pseudomonadota; class Gammaproteobacteria; order Enterobacterales; family Enterobacteriaceae; genus Pantoea; species Pantoea varia. Next base: position 1,711,026 of record NZ_FOVG01000001.1, on the reverse strand, counting down.
CATCACCTGGACTTAAGGTAACAATGACAGTAGCCCGCTTATTTCCTGATAAAAAATATGTCAGCACTTCGCGCCTGCCGCTTCGCTTTGGCGCGTTAATTAACGCCTTGTTTACGCATTATTTACTCAACAATAAGCAGCGCTATTCACTATTTTCAGCAGAACTTTTGGGCATAAGATAAAATTGCAATGAAGCTCAGGGATTGAAATCCTATCAGAAAAATCTTATTCTCCTGGGGTGATTGAAATTGCTGTGATCGGCCTCACATTGTAAAGGCAGGGACATTTTTCCACTGCGCTCCAACGGTAAAAGGTTAAACAGGCTGTACATTTATGAAAAATTCATCCCCTGCGATAAATTAAGTTTCGTCTGCTAATTTATTTTATCCGATGAATCCGAATGAATAATACCGGAAGAGCGAGTGAAATTAACGCTGAGGCAATATGAGTACTGAAAACTATTTCGCCTGGCGAAGTGAGGTGAAAGAACAATTTCAGGCATTAAAGGCTTCTTCTGAATTGAAGCCGTTATTGCAACAATTTACTGAATCATTTGGCTTCGATTATTTTGCCTTTCTGATTCAGCATCCGGTGCCTTTTAACCGGCCGCGTATTCATCTGCATAGCACCTATCCCACATTATGGGTTAAACGTTATGAGAAGCAGAATTATTACGCTGTCGATCCGGTACTCAGGTTGTGTCAGCGACCGGGCAGGGGGCCGGCGTGGACGCAGGAGCTGTTCGGCGACGCCGGCAATTTTTGGCGTGAGGCGAGAGAATATGGGCTACAGAGCGGATTTTCTTGCTCTGCAATGGCACCAAATCGCGTCCTTGGTATATTATCTATATCGTCGCAACAGCCCATTTCTGTCCTGCTCTGTCATGCTGAGCTGGAGGTGAAACTACATCTTTTAGCGGAACTAAGCCTGGATACGCTGGAACGCTTTAGCGATGATGCAATGATGGTACTAAAAAAAGAGTTTAGTCAGCGTGAGCTGGAAATTTTGAAATGGACAGATGAAGGAAAAACGGCCGTCGAAATTTCACTTATTTTATCCATCTCTGAACATACCGTTAACTTTCACCAAAAAAATATGCAAAAGCGTTTCAATGTTTCCAATAAAACACAGATTGCCTGCTACGCAGCCGCAATCGGACTGATTTGAACATAAACAACTGCTACATAGGGCAGTTCCTTTGTTCAGGTCTGTTGTCTACCCTGCGCCGGGACTTTGCCAGGCTGGCGCAAAGAAATCATTGCAAATATGGGGATGTCAGAGGCGCATGATGAAAATAGTGCAAACGCAATTAAAGGATATGCCATCCTCTTTGCTTGCCGAACTCGGCAGCTACCGTTACAGCGTCTTTGCGCGCGGTGAAGGGTGGTCAATACCGCCACGCCTGAGCACGCCAGGACAGGAATATGATCGCTACGATCGTTCAGATGTCACCTGGCTTATTGCATGGAATGCGCGCGAGGGCATCAGTGGCTGTGCGCGTCTGATGCCGTGGTTCGAACCTGAGCAGAGCGAAGGCATCGTGCTGCCGTTCAGCCATGAGAAAGTGTGGGAGATGTCGCGCTTCTCGGCCCGGCTGGACGTCGATGCTGAACTGCCGCTGAATATTCTCTGGCACGCGGTGCAGCTGGCAGAACTGAACGGCATGGAGTACATCATCAGTTCGGCAACGCCGATGCTGGAGAAGATGTTTGAAGAGCATGGCGTGGTGTACGAGCCGCTAACGCCGGGACTCATTCTGTCAGAAGATAATCTGTTTGCGATCCGTATTCCGGTGGTTCAGCCAGCGCTGGCGGAGAAGTATCGGGGAACACGGCGCTTTAGTCCGGAAGAGGTCCTGCCAACGCTGGGCGTTTCGGTTAACTGGCAGGCGCACAGTTAAAATATTTGCCCCCGCCGCTGGGGGCAAAAAGCTTACTGACGGTAGGCTGTTTTAATCTGCTTAATGGTATTGCTGAACACTTCCGCCTGAGGCTTGTCGCCCAGCGTCTGTACATAGCGTTCCATGTTGATAATCACTTTGCCGGCATCCGCCTGGCCCATACCTTTCAGGATCAGGGTGATCATCATCTTCAGACCCGCGATTTCATCCGCTAATTTCCGGGCTTCCTGCGAAGTGGCAAAATCTTCATCGCTCATGTGTTTCTCCTTGGTGAATGACAACGTGTCGGCAATCTGTCCGAACAGCAGTGCGTGAGTATATCACAGGGTCAGTAAGTTGCTGAGGCAGCCGGTTCGCTTCACCAGAATCAGCTGGTTTGTCCAGTACAACTAATCAATCGCTGAAAGTAATCACTGTCATCACGAGGCCTGAGATAACCCGCGCCTGCGGCGGCGGGCATCTGCAATGCAGACGGTTAATGCCATGAAATGGTGAGAGTTTAAGGATTATTCAGCGGCTCTGTCTGTTGTCAGAAATGTCTGTTATTGCTGGCTGGGCCAGGCTAAAAGTACTGATGTAAAGGCAGGACTGTTTTGCTTTGTTGATGTGCTTTTGAGTTAAAAACGGGTATGATTATCGCTTGCAATCGTTAATTGCTTCCTGTTTTTTAGCCTCTGGAGTTTCCCCGTTGATCAGTGTGCTTCTTGTTGATGACCATGAACTTGTCCGTGCCGGTATCCGTCGCATCCTGGAGGATGTCAAAGGTCTGGCCGTGGTCGGAGAGGTCAACTGTGGCGAAGATGCGGCTAAGTGGTGCCGTGCTAACCAGGTTGATGTGATCCTTATGGATATGAACATGCCTGGAATCGGCGGACTGGAGGCGACGCGCAAAATCGTGCGTTACAACCCCGATATCAAAATCATCATGCTGACCATTCACACGGAAAATCCGCTGCCTGCTAAAGTGATGCAGGCGGGGGCAGCCGGCTACCTCAGTAAAGGGGCAGCGCCGCAGGAAGTGATCAATGCGATTCGCTCGGTGAATGCCGGTCAGCGCTACATCGCATCAGACATTGCTCAGCAGATGGCATTGAGTCAGATTGAGCCGCAAAAGGCGGAATCCCCCTTTAGCTGTTTGTCGGAAAGGGAATTGCAGATTATGCTGATGATCACCCGAGGACAAAAGGTGACGGAAATTTCCGAGCAGTTAAATCTCAGTCCTAAAACCGTTAACAGTTACCGCTACCGGATGTTCAGCAAGCTGAATATCAGTGGCGACGTAGAGTTAACGCATCTGGCCATACGACATGGCCTCTATAATGCGGAGCCGTTAATCAGTAGTGAATGACGTTTTTGATTCCAAAGCCTTTCTGAGTACGGTAACCAGCAAACCCGGTGTTTACCGCATGTATGACGCCTCAGGCACCGTCATCTATGTGGGCAAAGCCAAAGACCTGAAGAAGCGTCTGACCAGCTACTTCCGCGCTCAGGTCGGCAGCCGCAAAACCGAAGCGCTGGTCAGCAATATCCAGCACATCGATGTCACCGTTACCCACACCGAAACCGAAGCGCTGCTGCTTGAGCATAACTACATCAAGCTCTATCAGCCGCGCTACAACGTACTGCTGCGCGACGATAAATCGTACCCCTACATCTTTCTCAGTAGCGATACTCATCCGCGACTGGCGATGCACCGTGGTGCAAAGCATGCCAAAGGCGAATACTTTGGGCCGTTCCCGAACGGCTATGCAGTGCGGGAAACGCTGGGGCTGCTGCAAAAAGTCTTTCCTATCCGCCAGTGTGAAAACAGCGTTTACCGCAATCGCTCACGCCCCTGTCTGCAATATCAGATTGGCCGCTGTCTTGGTCCCTGTGTCGCGGGACTGGTCAGTGAGGAGGAGTATGCCGAGCAGACCGACTACGTGCGCCTGTTCCTGGCCGGTAAAGACGATCAGGTCCTTAACCAGCTGGTCAAACGCATGGAAGAGGCGAGCACTGGCCTGCGCTTCGAAGAGGCGGCACGTCTGCGCGATCAGATTCAGGCCGTGCGACGCATCACTGAAAAACAGTTTGTCTCGAATCAGGGCGATGACCTGGATGTGATGGGTGTGGCTTATGAATCGGGTATGGCCTGTCTCCACGTACTGTTTATCCGTCAGGGCAAAGTGCTGGGCAGCCGCAGTTACTTCCCGAAAGTACCGGTGGACACCGATCTGGCCGAGGTCGTACAGACCTTCGTCGGGCAGTTCTACCTGCAGGGCAGTGAGGCACGCACGCTGCCTGGCGACATCCTGCTGGACTTCACCCTGCCGGAGCGCGAACTGCTGGCGGAGTCGCTCAGCGAGCTGGCGGGACGTCGGGTTAACATTCAGAGTAAGCCGCGTGGCGATCGTGCCCGTTATCTCAAGCTGGCGCGCACTAACGCCGCCACGGCGTTAACCACACGTCTGGCACAGCACTCCACCATTCATCAGCGACTGATGGCGCTGGCGGAGTTTCTGGATCTCGACAAGATTAAACGTATGGAGTGTTTCGATATCAGCCATACCATGGGAGAGCAGACCATTGCCTCCTGCGTGGTGTTTGACCAGAATGGTCCGCTACGTGCCGACTATCGTCGCTACAACATCACGGGTATTACACCGGGTGATGACTACGCCGCCATGAACCAGGTGTTGCGTCGCCGGTATGGTAAAGCGATTGAAGAAGATAAGATTCCGGATGTGATTCTCATCGATGGCGGCAAAGGCCAGCTGTCGCAGGCGATACAGGTCTTCGCGGAGCTGGATGTGCCATGGGATAAAAATCAGCCCATCTTACTCGGCGTCGCTAAAGGCAGTGACCGTAAAGCCGGACTGGAAACGCTATTCTTCGAGGCGGAAGGCGAGGGCGTTTCACTGCCACCAGATGCACCTGCGCTGCATGTGATTCAGCACATTCGTGATGACGCTCACAATCATGCGATTTCGGGTCACCGTAAAAAACGGGCCAAAGTGAAGAACACCAGTGCCCTGGAAAGCATCGAAGGCGTGGGGCCGAAACGGCGTCAGCAACTGCTTAAGTACATGGGGGGCCTGCAACCGCTGATGAATGCATCAGTGGAGGAGATCGCCAATGTGCCCGGTATCTCACACGCTCTGGCAGAAAAAATATACTACTCGTTGAAACACTAGCATTGAAACGGGGGGGGCAATGTAGGAACATAGGCTAAATTCTACCTATATCCAGACAGTTACCGGCATATGCAATTAAACATTCCGACGTGTCTCACCCTGTTTCGAGTCGTGCTCATCCCGTTCTTTGTGCTGGCTTTCTATCTGCCGTTCACCTGGGCGCCGCTGGCTACCGCACTGATTTTCATCTTTGCTGCTGTTACCGACTGGTTTGATGGTTTTCTGGCGCGCCGCTGGAAGCAGACGACGCGCTTTGGGGCGTTTCTCGATCCGGTTGCCGATAAAGTGCTGGTCGCAATCGCGCTGGTACTGGTGGCAGAACATTTCCACGCCTGGTGGATTACCCTGCCTGCGGCGACCATGATTGCCCGCGAGATCATTATCTCTGCGCTACGTGAATGGATGGCGGAAATTGGCAAGCGCAGTAGCGTGTCGGTTTCCTGGATTGGTAAAGTGAAAACGACGGCACAAATGTTGTCTCTTTTTGCACTGTTATGGCGTCCGGATGCTACCGTTGTGGCGATTGGCGTGGTGGCGTTATACATAGCGGCTGTGCTGACTTTCTGGTCGATGTTCCAGTATCTAAGCGCCGCACGCGGCGATCTGCTCGAACCGTGATCGATACGATTTAAAAAGCAGCAAACGGACGCGCTATGAGGATAATTTTATTGACTCATTGCGCCATCTAAGTAGAATGCATCGCATCGAACGGCAGCCAGGCTGCCAGAAGATAAATAAAATCAGCAGGTTCGACGATATTGCTGAGAATTGCGGGAATAGCTCAGTTGGTAGAGCACGACCTTGCCAAGGTCGGGGTCGCGAGTTCGAGTCTCGTTTCCCGCTCCAGATTCGCAGGTCAGGTTATCCTGACGGCACATCAGTTTAAGGCGCGTTGGCAGAGTGGCTATGCAGCGGATTGCAAATCCGTGTACCTCGGTTCGACTCCGGGACGCGCCTCCAGTTACACCCTGCCCGGGTGGTGAAATCGGTAGACACAAGGGATTTAAAATCCCTCGGCTGTAAGGCTGTGCGGGTTCAAGTCCCGCCCCGGGCACCATATTTCTGCCGCAAAAAAAGAATAAAAAGTAATATGCAGTAATGTCGTAACCGCCCAGGGGCGGTTTTTTTGTGCCGGTAATCTGGCATAACTGACAGTGCAATCTCTTCTTAACGCTTCAACCTGCATCACGCCTCAGAGCTGAACACCAGCTCATCATCAGTGTCACTCACCAACACCATTTTCTGCGCCTCACCACTGGATGAAACAAACGTCACTTCGTGTCCGAGGCTGATAGCCTCAAAGGCGTCGGTGGGCTGTGACTGCTTCCGGATCTCCAGTACCATCCTTGATGAGTCGGGTTTGTCACTGACCGTATCAATATGATAATTGGCCGTAAAATTCAGTTCGGGTTGATCAACCACGTAAAATTGTCCTGAAGGCATAGTCTTGACCTCTGCTTGATGATGGCCATACGTCCCGGCCGGAACAGGCTGCCTGAACCTTAAGGTTAGCTGAATAATCAAGGCCGACAGGCGAAGGCACTACTTTTTTGGTTCCAGACGACGGTTGTTAAAAATAGCTGCCGCTTGCGCTTGCCTGATCACTGAGTGGCACTACCCTTGTTCACACAGCGCGGCTTTTCCAGGCACGCCATTCGGGCATGGTATAAAGGTATTACTGCAACTCTTCATGGGTTGACGATGCGGGTTCAACTCCTGCTGCCCGGTCCATCTTCTGCATCTCGTGACGTCTGTTTCATCCCTCCTGCTCTGCCACTGCAAACCCAATTACATCTGATTTCACTCATTTTTGCGGCCTGTGTCGAATGCCATAACCTGTTGAAACAGGGTGGTTTACCGTAAAGTGGTGGGTATTGTTTGCCGTCGCAGAGAAACCCATGATCACATCTTCTACGCCTGACTTAACGGGATCGGCTTTACCGCCGGTTATCGGTGTTGTTGCCAGCCAGTTGCTCAACCCATATCAACAAAAAATGCTGAATGAAGTGACACGCCAGCTGAATGCGCGCGGTGTTATCTCCGTGCTGCTGAGTGCGGAAACGGAAGTGGCGCTGACCGCGCTCATCCGGCAGGCTGCACCCCTTGCGCTGCGGGGTTTGCTGGTATTACCCGGCAACAGGGTGACTGATGCCGGCAATCTGCCGGTACTTGAGATTGACGCTGAGCCTGCACTGCAGGCGGATGCGCTGCGGGCGGGGAAAGTGACAGCAGAGTTACTGCTCGCACAGGAGCATCAGCGGTTTGGCTTTATGCAGAGTCAGCCCGGTGAAAGCGCTCAAAAGCAGGGCTACAGCACCACGTTGCAGGCGGCGGGCAGGGCGCTGAACGTAGAACTGACTACGGAGGATGCTGAACGTGACGGCGGGTATCAGGCGATGATGCACTATCTGAAAAAGACCCGTGCCTCTGAGCGTATTCAGGCACTCTTCTGTGAAAGCGATCTGCTGGCCTTTGGTGCGATGCAGGCGATTCGTGATTTTGGTCAGGGTGCCCATCTTGCGGTGGCAGGATTTGGAGACAGTGAGGAAGCCCGTAGCTCTACCTGGCATCTTACCAGCTGGTCACCTGATATCAGTCAGATCACGGGCAACGCAATAGATCGCTGGCTGGGCCAGCAGGCAGAAAACAGCATTGGACAGGGGCAATTAAAGCGGCGTCACTCCCATTTCGGCAAAATCGTGCCGGGTGAGATGTCAGCCTGTGGCTGCGCATTTCGGCATTAGCCAGCCTGCCACGCAGACTGGCTGAATAATGTTACGCCTGCGGTTGTCCCGCCGGGCCGACACCGCCCGGTGCGCCAACCGGCTGCTGTCCGCTCGGTGGAGGCGGTGCAGCTTTACCTGGCTTTGGTGGTGGCAGGGCGTCTCTTCCAGGTGGTGGTGGTGCACAGGCGGTGAGCGTGGCAAGGATAGCCAGCGTTGATAACAGGTAAGCAGTACGTTTCATCGTAATTCCCCGATCAGTTAAGCGGAACGTTGAGTATAGAGAATCACCACAAAACCGCCCGGAGAGGGCTAAACACCTGAACCGCAGGGCGAATGAGTGTCGATTATATGAGACGCCTCGCAACTCGCGCATGATGGCAATGCGTTTCGGGCAGGAGCACGCTAAGGTAGCGCTTCATTTAAGAGGAGTCGTTATGAATGGCATTATGAAGTTCGTCCGCGGATGGCTGGTGTTCTCTGTACTGTGGGGCGTGTTCATGTGGTTTATGTCATGGCATCAGCAGGGCAAAGAACCTGGTCTGGCGATTCTGACAAGTCTTTACGCCGGTTTAATCTATCAGGCGCTGATCACCATGGTTGGCCGCTACCGGGCGCGGCGGCAACAGGCTGAGTAAATTCTGCTGCCTGAAAGGCAGCAGAACGGAGTCTCTTAGCCGAAATTACCGGTCAGGCGTTGATGGAAGTCAGTGCTGCGTGGATCCAGTCCCTCAATCGTCACTTCTGTTCCATAACGCTGATAGCGATATTCAATACCATCCAGCGCCGCGACGCTGGATGCATCCCAGATCTGCGCGTGCGTTAAGTCGATAATGACCTTTTTCGGGTCATGCGCATAATCAAAATGCTCAAACAGATCGTTGCTGCTGGCAAAGAACAGCGGGCCGCGCACCGCATAGCGTACCGACTCGCCATCTTCGCTCAGCTGGCGTTCCGCATGAATCACGTGCGCAATACGGCGGGCAAACAGCAGCATCGCCAGGATCACCCCAGCCAGTACGCCCAGTGCCAGATTACCTGTCCAGACTGTCACCGCCACCGTCAGCACCATAATCAGCGTCTCTGACCACGGCATACGTTTGAGGGTTGCGGGCTGCAGGCTATGCCAGTTAACGGTTTTTACCGCCACCACCATCATGATCCCGGCCAGTACCACCATCGGGATTTGCGCCATAATCCGGCTTAGTCCGGTCACCAGTAACAGCAGCACCAGACCGGCGGCCACGGTAGAAACGCGACTGCGCGCCCGGCCCAGCTCAACATTGACGATGGTCTGACCGATCATCGCACATCCGGCGATACCGCCATAAAATCCCGCCAGGATATTCGCCACACCCAGACCCCAGGATTCACGACGTTTACTGGAGGGGGTATCGGTCAAATCATCGACCAGTTTGGCGGTCAGCAGTGACTCCATCAATCCGACAAAGGCAATGCTCAGTGCGGTTGGCCAGATAATCTGCAGAGTCTGCAGGTTAAGCGGCACCAGCAGGCTATTAAAACCGGGCAGGCCGGGACTCATCGGGCCCTCATCGCCCACGTTCGGCATGCGATAGCCCATCAGCAGTGCGACACCCGTCACCACCACAATGGCAATCAGCGGCGAAGGAACACTCTTTAACAGGCGTGGCAGCAGCAGCACGATAGCCAGCGTCACCGCAAAGAAGATCCACACCAGTGATGACTGGCCCCAGACGTGCGGCACCTGAGCAAAGAAAATCAGCACGCCCAGCGCATTCACAAATCCCAGCATCACCGAACGGGGAATATAGCGCATCATGCGCGCCAGACCGGCCAGGCCAAACAGAATCTGAATCACGCCACCCATCACCACCGCAGGCAGAATATATTCCACGCCATGCTGATGGACCATCGGCCCGATGACCAGCGCTACAGAGCCGGCAGCCGCCGTCACCATTGCCGGGCGTCCGCCCAGTATCGACAGGGTCAGGCAGAGCACGACTGAGGCGACCAGGCTGACTTTAGGGTCTACACCGGCAATAACGGAAAAGGAGATCACTTCAGGGATTAATGCCAGCGCGGTAATTACCCCGGCCAGGCATTCGCGGGTCAGCAGTGCAGGCGAACGCAGAACGCGGCCCACACTGATATCGCCCGCCACAACGTCGGTTGCGGCAACATCATTGGAATGAGTCATAAAGGTTTGCAGGCTCTTTAGTTGTTTTGCTCCCGCGCGAAGGGCGGGAAGAGTTTGATCATGGTGAGGGGCAGATAGTACCGGGCGACTGGCGAAGATGCCAGAAAAAGGGGGCGACTCCTTCCGTGGAGTCAGTCTTACAGTGAGAAATCGTCCGGGGTTTTATGGACGACCAGTTCGAGCAGCTGTCGGTAGATATCCAGCATCTCCCTGTCACTTTCCAGTTCCAGCCGATGAATGAGTTTGGAAATAATCGCTTTATTATTCACTGGCATACCTGACTGCAGGATCTCCGCAACGAGGATACCCAGCATTTCCATCTCGCTGGCTGGCTTATTGGCCGCAGGGTTAAAATAATCAGCAATTTCCTGATTAGTCCGGGGAAGAATATATTGCATATGTAAGCCCTTCAGAACAGCCCGATTCCGGTTCGGATGTCAGGACAAAAGCGATCAAAAAAACCACCGCATGGACAGATGCGATGGTACCAGTGTCACAAATTGAGCAAACAAAAAATAACCTCTGAAGGTGGAAATCCACTGACACCTTCAGAGGTGACGCAAGTGCATCATTCGTTACAGAGTCGGATGACAACTCGTGGCAGTAAACTTATACAATGAAGGTCGATCTGTACAATCGGAAAATTATCAAATTGTGCTATTCATTGCTTATCAGTAGGTTATAATAATTATTCAGAAGCAAAAACTGTACAACTAACCTGTACAAGCGGCAGGTGGTCGAGCAGAGTGGGGAAAAACGGGAAACGGTGGCCAGCTTCCCGCAAAAAAATCAGCGGAATAACGCCAGTTTTGCCGTCAGCTTACGCAGGGCTTTTTTATCCCCGACGATGGCGATTCCCAGCAGACGCCATTGCTGACGGGGTTGTTGTCGCAGCACCGCGCTCAGGGCCTGATAATCGGTGGTGGACTGTCCCTCTTCGGGAAACAGCACCAGATCCAACTCAGCCTGTTCACACTGTTCCCGCAATACACTGAGCTGTTCATCGGTGGCGGACAGCACCGGAATCCCGGTAGTGATCAAACCGGGAGAAGGGCGGCTCTCCGCATCCTGCAGGCTGTCGCCAACCAGTGCCGGATGCCGCTGACCCAGGGTTAAGGCCATCACGGCGGCGGCATTGGTGGCTTTGCCTGGCGGCAGCGTAACATTGAGTATCATCACACATCGTGGGTCTTGCATTGCGCTTCTCCTGACTAAAAAACGCATTGTGGCAAGAGGCTTAACCTGGGTCTGGAAGATTTGTGCAGGCGTGCTGATAACGCGCAGGGGAGAGCTGGCAGGCGCGTTTAAACCAGCGGCCAAGGTGACTCTGATCGGCGAAGCCCAGCGCGGCAGCGACATCGGCAACGGGCTGGCCCTGTGCCAGCTGACGACGCGCCTGGCTCAGCCGCCATTGCACCAGCCAGGCGTGGGGCGGCAAACCCCAGTGCGTCTGGAACAGGCGCGACAACCGGAAGCGATCCATCTGCAGCTGCTGCGCCATCTGCACGAGGCCGGGATTGTCCGCATGATGGGCAATCAGCCAGTCACGCGCCTGCAGCGCCAGCCGGACATCTTTATCCACGGGCTGCGCGGGGAGTGAACTCTGCCGGTGCGGAGTAAGCTGACCGAACATCCGATCCATCGACGCCTCTTTAATGATGGCGGGATGGTTGTGCCACAGCGCATCAAACGCGTGCCAGACGGCATACGCCAGCGGGCGATCGTCACGCAGCGTGGCGGCAAACCGTAGCTCGCGCGGCGAGGGGCCATTACTCTGATTGGGTGTGAGGTGCTGCGCAATCTGCTGCGGTGAAAGATAGAGCATCCGGTAGGTAAAACCGCTGTCGTTGATGGCATCACCATCATGCAGCTCCTCTGGCTCCAGCATAAAAACGGTGCCGGGACGGCTCTGATGCTGTTTGCGCCGCGAATGAAACTGCTGTACACCTTGCTCGGTCACGCCAATCAGATAACTGTCATGCCAGTGAGGATCGTAGGCGTGACCGGTAAAATGGGCGCGCAGAGCCTCAATACCGCTGACGGCGTCACGGCGCAGATCGACCCAGTTTCCTGATGCCTGTTTCATGTTCTCCGGCTCCTGCTTGCGGCTCTGGACATTCTGCCGCGATCCACTAATTTTTAACAGACCGTGCGCTTTTCATTCGCGATTCTCTTTGCGTATAATAACGTTAACTCTCAATTAGATCTCTTACTATTAGGCTGCTAACATTTGTCACAGAACACGCGTACCTTTACCCACTTACTGCATCTGACCGCACATGCCTGGCGCCTGGCGGTGGATCGTCACCTTAAAGATAGCGGCTTAAGCATGAGCAGCTGGATGGCGATCGGCCTGATTGCCAGTGAACCACAGCGCATGACGCAGACCGAACTGGCACAGATGCTGGGGCTGGAAGATGCCAGCATGGTGCCGTTGGTGGATCGGCTGGTTAAACAGTCACTGCTGACGCGGGTACAGCCGCCAGAAGATCGACGTAAACGTCACCTGGTGCTCACTGACAAGGGCAACGAAGCGTTCGCCAAAGTGAAAACCGAGGCTGATGCACTCCGTACTGAAATGCTGGCCGATATCGATCCCGATGATCTGGCCGTGACCGAACGCGTACTGCAACAACTGCTGAGCCGTATGGGAAGTATGTAGCAGTGGCAAAGCGAAATCCCTACGCTGCACGCGAGTGGTTGCCGCACGAAAAACCGATGCTGCCGGGATCGCCCTCGACGCCGCTGCATCCGATGCCAAAACGCCTGGCGTTTGGTCCGATCGGTTTACTTATCTCGCTGACCGGTGCGCTGAGTAACGCACTGGTCACGGCGAATCTGGTCAACCTGCAGGGTACCTTTGGTGCCTGGTCGAATGAGATTGCCTGGCTGCCTGCGGTCTATGTGATGGGCAACATCTCTATTAACCTGCTGCTGGTGAAATTCCGCCAGCAGTTTGGCCTGCGTGTCTTCACCGAGGCGTTTCTGGTGCTTTATGTACTGGTGGCGTTTTTCCATCTTTTCGCCAACGACCTCAGTTCGGCGATCATTGTGCGCACCGCGCATGGCATGGTGGCTGCGGCGCTCAGCTCTCTGGGCATCTACTATCAGGTGCAGGCCTGGCCTGCGAAACATCGCCTGAAAGCCCTGGTAATTGGCCTGACGGTATCGCAACTGGCTATCCCGCTGGCCCGCTTGTTCTCGTCTGAATTGCTGCAGCTCAACGAATGGCGCGGTCTCTATCTGTTTGAACTCGGTCTGGCGCTGATTGCGCTCGGCGGGGTGCTGCTGGTCAAACTGCCTCCGGGCGATCGCATCAAAACCTTTGAAAAGATGGATTTCCTTACCTTCATCCTGCTGGCACCCGGCATGGCGCTGCTGTGCGGCGTACTGACGCTGGGCCGCATTGAGTGGTGGTTCACCACGCCGTGGCTCGGTATCTGCACCGCGATCGCCCTGACGCTGATTGTCGCGGCGATCGTCATAGAACATAACCGGCGTAATCCGCTGATCAACACCCGCTGGCTGAGCAGCGGCATGATGCTGCGGCTTGGCATTGTGATGATTATGATCCGCATCGTGCTGGCGGAACAGAACACCGGCGCAATCGGCTTTTTGCAGCAGATTGGCCTGCAGAACGATCAGATGCGCGGTCTGGCGCTGGCGATTATGGCCGGGGTGATCGCGGGCATTGCTGCCAGTGCGCTGACCATCAAGCCCAATCATCTCAACTGGCCGATTGTCGCCTCGCTGGTGGTGATGATTATCGCCTCGCTGATGGATGCCCAATCCAGTCCGCTGACCCGTGGCCCCGAAATGTATTTCAGTCAGTTTTTGCTCGGCTTCAGCAGCGCCTTTTTCATGGCGCCCGCGATGCTGATGGGCATTGGCAGCGTGGTGACCCAGCCGAAAAACCTGGTGAGTTTTGTGGTGCTGTTTGGCATGAGCCAGAACCTTGGCGGGCTGATCGGCTCGGCTATTCTGGGCACGTTTCAGGTCTGGCGGGAAAAATATCACTCCAGCCTGCTGGGCGATCAACTCTCCCTGCTCGATCCCAACGTCACCGAACGGCTCAGCCAGTACAACGCGCTCTTCAATTCGCTGGTGGGTGACGACGTTCTGCGCGGCGCGCAGAGCACCAGCCAGTTACAGACGGTCGCCACGCTGCAGGCCAACGTGCTCGCCTATAACGATACCTACCTGTTAACTGCCGCGCTGGCACTGGTCACCCTGATGTGGGTGATGTGGCGTTTAACCCGGCGTCGGTACCTTGACTGGCGTCAGGCACAATTTAACCTGCGTGAGCAGCAACAGCTGGCCGCATTACAGGAATCAACGGAGAAACAATGAGTCAGCAGGATGAGCTACAGGCGGCGGAACGCGAACGCGCGAATCGCCGCCGTATTCTTTCCATCGCCGCAGGCAGCGGCATTGTGGTGATTGGTGTACTGGTCATTCTTTATGCCTGGCAACTCTGGCCCTTCACCAGCGCAATACAAAGCACCGAGAATGCCTACGTGCGCGGCCAGGTGACCTTCATCAGTCCGCAGGTTAACGGCTATCTCACCTCGGTAGAGGTGATCGATCTGCAGCCTGTGAAAAAAGGGCAACTGCTGATGACCATTGACGACCGTATCTATCGCCAGCGGGTCCATCAGGCGCAGGCGCAGCTGGCGATGAAGCAGGCGGCCCTGAACAATAACCTGCAGCAGCGACGCAGCGCGGAAGCCACTATCGAGAGCAATAAAGCGGCGCTGGAGAATGCCAAAGCCCAGGCGCTGAAAGGCGGCTTCGATCTCAAGCGCGTTGAAAATCTCACGGCGGATGGATCGCTGTCGGTGCGCGAGCGTGATGCCGCCCGTGCCGCCAACGCGCAGGCGCAGGCGCAGGTGCGTCAGGCTGCCGCCCAGATCGCTGTCGCCGAGCAGAATCTGCAGACCGTCATCGTCAACCGCGACGCGCTGGAGGGCGATGTCGAGAGCGCCCGCGCCGCGCTGGAGCTGGCGGAGATCGATCTGGCGAATACCCGGATTACCGCGCCCGACGACGGCCAGCTCGGTCAGCTGTCGGTGCGGACCGGCGCCTATGTCACGGCGGGTACGCGCCTGACCTCAGTGGTGCCGAATCAAAAATGGATCATCGCGAACCTGAAAGAGACCCAGCTGGCTAACATTCGTCCTGGCCTGCCGGTGACGATTCGGGTTGATGCGCTGGATGGCAAACGCTTTAACGGTCAGGTGGAATTTATCTCTCCGGCGGCAGGATCGGAGTTCAGCGCCATCTCTCCCGACAACGCCACCGGTAACTTCGTTAAAATTTCGCAGCGCATTCCGGTTCGCATCCGCATCAACGATCAGGATATGCATCAGCTGCGTCCGGGTATGTCGGTTGAAGTCAATATTGACACTGCCGCCCAGCTCGCCGGTGAGGGTGCGCGATGATGCGGCGCGGTTTACTGGTAAGCGCGCTGGCACTTCTCCTCTCCGGCTGCGCCACGCAGGTTGAAAAGGCACCGGCCTCTCTGCCGATCCCTGAGGCCTGGCGCAATAGCGTTGGGCCAACGGCTGCGCCGGAATCGGAGTGGTGGCGCGCGTTTCATGATGAGTATCTCAACCGGCTGGTAACGCAGGCGCTGCGTAATAATCCCGATATCCTCACCGCACGATCCCGGGTTGATCAGTATCGCGCCCAGCTGCGCGCCACGCAGGGTGAAAACTTTCCGACCCTGAGCGCTGGCGTGGCCGCGACACGTGAACGTACGCTCTCGTCAGTGACGGGCCAGCCGTATGAAACCGATGTTTTCCAGGGCTTACTGCAGGCGAACTACGAGGTTGATCTCTGGGGGGCGCGCAGCAGCAGCATCACAGCGTCGCAGGCGAGCTTAGCGGCGCAGCAGGCCGCCGCGTCCGCCGCCGAGCTGACCATCGCCAGTTCGGTAGCGTCGGGTTATCTCAATCTGTGCGCGCTGGATGAGCAACTGCGGGTCACAGAGGCGACACTGGCGACCCGCAACAATTCGCTGAAGCTGGCACAGCGTCAGTTCGAAACCGGTTACACCTCAAGACTGGAGTGGATGCAGGCCGCCTCGGAATATCAGTCGGCCAAAGCGCAGATGCCGCAGTTGCAGCATCAGATTACTCAGCAGGAGAATGCGCTGAGCATCCTGGTGGGTATGAACCCGCGTAACATTGCCCGACGTCAGCATTTCGACCAGATCTTACCGCAGCAGATGCCATCGCTGTTGCCCTCCGGACTGCTTAATCGCCGCCCGGATATTGTGCAGGCGCAGCGACAGTTGCTGGCCGCAGATGCCAGCCTGGCCTCGTCGCGGGCTAAGCTGCTGCCGGGGCTGAACCTCACCGCCACCGGCACCCTTCAGAGTTCGGTGCTGCACCAGTTAGCGGACGATCCGTTCCGGCTCTGGAGCGTGGGTGGCAGCATCCTGGCGCCGCTGCTGAACCGTGAAGCGCTGACGGCGCAGGTTGATGTCTCCATGGCGACACGCAATCAGGCACTGTATGGCTATGAAAAAGTCGTGCGCAACGCCTTCTCGGAAGTGAACGATGCCATAGACGCCATCCGGCAGCGTGAGGCACAGCTTCAGGAGCTGCAAAAGCAGGAAGCCTATGTGACAGAGGCGCTGCGCATTGCCCGTAATCGTTATCAGAATGGCTACGCCTCTTATCTGGATGAACTGGATGCGCAGCGAACCCTGTTTTCAACCCAGCTGAATCGGGTGACCGTCAAAAATAACCTGCTGCTGGCGCAGATCGATCTCTACCGCGCACTCGGCGGTGGCTGGACACCGGCCTCCACACCCTGATTGCCGCAGCCGATCCAGCCGCAGCCAGAGTTTCTGCGGCCGGGATCGGCTTCTGCGCGGTCGCGACAACTGCGCACTTTGCCCCGTCTTAATCCTTCAAATATCCACTAAAAACCGGCGCATACTTCTGCTTACCTGTCTTTACATTCGATGGTATCATGCGCGGGTTTTAAACCAGCCAGACGGAAAAACGCACGTAACGTTAAAACAGTGCCAGGCGGGTTATCCGTTTAATACACTGATATAAATCATAAAAGAAGGGATTCATCATGAATAAAAATACCATTTTCACGCTGGCCGTTGTTGCTGCGTTATTAACCGGCTGCGCGCGCACTGCGCCGATTCACAATGTGAATCAGACCCTCACTCAGCGTTATACCGACAACCAGATGAAACTGGCGATCATTGAGGCCGGTATTAGCCGGAAATGGGTAATGACTCCTGTTTCTCCTGGCGTGATCAATGGCCGTCTGGCGCAGCGTGATTTCGTGGCGAACATCCGCATCACTTACACCAGCCAGAACTACCGCATCGATTATGTCAGCAGTGAAAACCTGAAAGCGGGAGAGGGTGAGATCCACAATAACTACAACCGCTGGATCACCAATCTCGACCAGGATATTCAGTTACGACTGTCGGCCCTGGCCGCTCAGTAATGTGTGTGCTGTCGCAATGATTTGTCGACAGACGATCTAAGCATAAAGTTCTGCGGCAGCCGGCCGACAAATCAGATGAGCTGCTATTGCTGAATCACTGAATAACCCTCTACCGTGAAGGCCCTATATGGGATCGGTAGAGGTTTAGCGGTACGCACTTTTTTTGCACAGGGCAGGGGTGACGATCCGATGAACGCCGACTCCACACGTATGACGAAAAGAGTGTTGAGATGAAACTCGCTTACTCACTGGTTGACTGGCAGGCTCTGGCTCCGGGATTACACGGGCGCGAGGCCTGGCAGGACTGGGCGCAACAGGGCAACGTTATTGACCCCGCAGAGGCGATGGCGAAACCGCAATTTTTACCGATGATGACGGCACGTCGTCTGAGCGGCGGCAGTCGTGCGGCGGTAGAGTGCGGGCTAGCGCTGCTGGCACGGCAACAGGTAGAGGCTATCGTCTTTACCAGTCGTCACGGTGAGCTGGAGCGTAATCTGCGAATTCTCCATACGCTGGCGGATCAGCAGTCGATGTCACCCACAGATTTTGCCATGTCGGTTCACAACTCGGCGGTTGGCAGCCTGACCATTGCGGCCAAAGCGCCGCTGGTCTCCACCTCTATTGCGGCCGGTATCGACTCTTTTCAGCAGGGATTGATTGAAGTCAGCGCCCTGCATCAGGCGGGCTATCAGCAGGTGCTGCTGGTCGATTTTGACGGCATCGTACCTGACTATTATCTGCCGTGGCTGGCGGAACAGCGCGTGAACTTCCCCTATGCGGTAGCGCTGCTGCTGCGTGCGGGCGACACGTTGCACTGCACGGGCCGCGCCGGAGGAGAGGAGAGGGCAGAAACACGGTTGCCTCAGAGCCTGCGTTTTCTGCAGCAGTGGCTGGCGGAGTCACCCACCTTCAGCCTGGCAGGCGAACGCCTGACATGGCACTGGGAGAGAAATCATGGCTGATTGTTCACAACCGGCGCAGTGCGCGGGCAGCCGCGTTAACTATTACTGGCGGCTGGTGATGACGGCGGTGAGTTTTACGCTGTTTGGCCTGGGCGGCCTGCTGCTGTCACTGGTTGGTTTCAACCTGTTGCTACTGGTACAACGCGATTCGCTGCGCCGCCGCCTGCTGGCCCGACGCGCTATCGCTTTTAGTTTCCGCTGCTTCCTGCGTTTCTGCCGCATGTTCGGCGTCTACGACTACCGCATTGAAGGTGCCGGGCTGCTGCAACAGGATCGCGGATGCCTGATTGTCGCTAATCATCCGTCTCTTATCGACTATGTGATGATCGCTTCGGTACTGCCGGAGATGGATTGCCTGGTGAAAGCCGATCTGCAGAAAAACCCGTTTATGCGTGGAGTGATCCGCGCCGCTGACTATCTGATTAACAGCGAAGCGGAGACGCTGTTGCTGGACAGCCAGCAGCGACTGGCGCGCGGCGACAATATCCTGATCTTTCCGGAAGGCACCCGCACCCGCTACGGTGAGCCGCTGACCCTGCAGCGCGGAGCCGCGAATATCGCGGTGCGCGCCGGATGCGATCTGCGCGTGGTTCACATCACCTGCACTCAGCGTATGCTCGATAAACAGAGCCGCTGGTATCAGATTCCGCCGGTTAAACCGCTGTTTACCGTGCAAGTACAGTCACGAATCGACAGTCAGTCGTTTTGTGAAAGCAATCCCGATGCGCAGCCGCTGGCCGCGCGTCGCCTGACCCGCCATTTAGAGCAGGCGCTGGTCCCCCAGAACAGGTAAGACGAAAACCGGTATGGATTCATTAATTAACGATATCAAACAGATGATTATCGACACGCTGAACCTTGAAGATCTCAGCCCCACTGATATAGAGACCGACGCTGCGCTGTTTGGCGATGGTCTGGGGCTGGACTCAATTGATGCACTGGAGCTGGGTCTGGCAGTGAAAAATCGCTACGGCGTGGCACTCTCTGCGGAGAGTGAAACCCTGCGTGCCCATTTCTTCTCTGTTGCGACGCTGGCCGCGTTCGTCAACCAACAGCGCAGCTGAAAGCGGAGACAATCTTATGATGAACAAAGAAGAGATTTATCAGGAAGTGGCTTCGCTGCTCACCAGCCTGTTTGAAATTGCACCTGAGGATATCCATCCCGAGGCACGTCTGTACGAAGATCTCGAACTCGACAGCATTGATGCCGTCGACATGGTGGTTCACCTGCAAAAGCGTACCGGCCGTAAAATCAAGCCGGAAACCTTCCGCGCGGTGCGCACCGTGCAGGATGTGGTGGATGCCGTAGAACAACTGATGCGCGAAGACGTCTGATCCGTCGTGCCTGCTGCTACTCTTCGTCTGCTCAATCTGCTTACGCTGCTGGCCTGGCCCCTGCTGGTCTGGCTGGCTCTGACCCAGCCACGCTGGCAGGGACTCTTCTGGCTGCTGGCGCTACTGTTTGGCCTGCGCTGGCTGCAACTGCGTCGTCAGCAAAACGCGATGGGTGCGGTCATGGGCTGGCTGGCGCTGGCTGGCGCGCTGCTCTGTATCAGCAGCCAGCTGTTACGCGCTCAGCATCTGCTGCTCTGGTATCCGGTGGCGGTCAATCTGGCGATGCTGCTGGTGTTTGGTGCTTCACTCTGGAGCGCGATGCCGCTGGTGGAGCGTATTGCCCGGCTGCGTGAGCCGGAACTGCCTGCCGCAGCAGTGCCTTACACCCGCCGCGTTACCCAAATCTGGTGCCTGTTTTTTATCGGCAACGGCAGCATGGCGCTTTATACCTGTCTGCATGGCGATTTGCGGCTCTGGACGCTGTGGAACGGCGGCATCAGCTACCTGTTAATCGGTGTGCTGATGGGCGCTGAATGGCTGGTGCGGCAGCGCGTGAGGCGAAAAGCATGAGGGTGGCCGACTGGCTGACGGGAGACGACCGCGAGGTCGCCTGGCGAGGCGATCAACCGCTGATGCTCAGCGCGATGCATCGTCAGGTGCTGGCGCTCAGTCAGCGCTTAGCGGCGCAGCCGGGCACTCGCTGGGCGCTCTGTTTTGATGACAGCTACCGTTTCTGTGTGGCGCTACTGGCATGCTGGTATGCCGGTAAAACGCCGGTGATGCCGGGTCACAGCCGCGCTGCCCTGCTGGATGAGATGCAGGAGCAACTGGATGGGGTGCTGTGCGACATGCCGCTGGTGGTCAGCCTGCCGCTGCTGATGTGCGACGACGCAGAAGCGCCGGGTCAGTTGCCGCCGCTGCCGGTGTCGTCAGCGCTGGTGCTCTTTACCTCGGGCTCCACCGGCGCGCCGCGTCAGGTGGTGAAGCCGCTGGCGGTGATGGAACAGGAGAGCCGCTGGCTCAGCGCCCTGTGGGGCGAACAGTTGTGGGGCTGCCGGGTCATTGCCTCGGTCAGCCATCAGCATCTCTACGGTTTATCGTTCCGACTTTTCCTGCCGATGACGCTCAGGCTGCCGTTCTCCGCCCTGCCGCTGTTTTACGGCGAACAGCTGGCCCAGCTTCCGCGCGACTGTCGCTATGCTTTTATCAGCAGCCCGGCCTTTTTATCGCGGCTGGACAGCACGCTTGTCGCCCCCGCCTGTGAACTGATTGTCTCTGCCGGTGGTGCGCTGCGTGGGTCGGATGCGGAACAGGTCTGGCAACGCTTTGGCTGTCAGGTGAGTGAAATCTATGGCAGCACCGAAACCGGCATTCTGGCCTGGCGTCAGTGTGATAGGGCCGACGCGCCGTGGCGCAGCTTTCCGCAGGTCAGGCTGGAGCAGGTGACGCCCGAACGCTGGCAGGTCTGGTCACCGCTGATTGCCGGTGACAACGGTCTGCCACTCGACGACCGGCTGAATATGCAGCCGGACGGCGGATTTCAGCTGGCAGGACGTCACGACCGCATCGTAAAGATCGGTGATAAGCGTATCTCATTAAGCGAGATCGAGCGCCGTCTGACCGATCTGCCAGAAATCGAGGATGCTGTGGCGCTGGTGATTACGCGTCATGAGCGTCAGGCGATTGGCGTCGTGCTGACGCTGAACAGCACGCTGGATGAGGCGGCTCTGCATCAGCGCAGGCAGCAGTGGAAACGTCAGCTGCAGTGCTGGCTCGAACCGCTGGCGATGCCGCGCTACTGGCGGATTGTCGCCACCATTCCGGTCACCCCCCAAAGTAAACGCGCCTGGCCGCAAATAGAGGAACTTTTTCATGTTGCCGATTGAACGCAGTCGGGTACGGCAGGCTGACAGCGTGACGCTGACCCTGCAGGTTGAGGCCGGACTGTTCTGGTTCCAGGGCCACTTTCCGGCGCTGCCGATTCTGCCCGGTGTGGCGCAACTCGACTGGGTGATGCACTACGGGATATCACTGCTTGCGCCCGGCAAACAGTTTGCCGCCATTGAAAACATCAAATTTCAGCAGCCGGTGTTACCCGACTCGCTATTACAACTGCGTCTTGACTGGGACGCTGAAAAATCGCGCCTGAGTTTCCGTTACAGCCTGCTGAGTGACGATGGTGAGCAGAGTGCCAGCAGCGGGAAGATCGCGCTGTGTTAAGCGCCGCGTTTTCACCCTGCGTGGTGATCCCCTGCTACAACCACGGCGCGATGATGGCGTCGGTGCTGGCGCGGCTTGCCCCCTTTAACCTGCCGGTGATCGTGGTGGATGACGGCAGTGATGCGGCGACTCAGCTTCAGCTGGCGACGTTGAACGCCCCGCAGCTCAGCCTGCTGCGGCTCGACAGCAATCAGGGCAAAGGTGCTGCGGTGATCCACGGTTTGCGGGCCGCTGCGGCACGTGGCTTTACCCATGCGGTGCAGCTCGACGCGGACGGCCAGCATCAGGCGGAGGATCTGCCGCTGATGCTGGCGGAAGCTGAGCGCTATCCCGATGCGCTGATCTCCGGCCAACCGCGCTATGACGACTCGATCCCCAAATCACGTCTTTATGGTCGCTACATCACCCACTTCTGGGTCTGGATCGAAACGCTGTCGCTGTCGATCCGCGACAGCATGTGTGGCTTCCGCGTTTATCCGCTGGCTGCGACGCTGGCACTATGCGATCGCCGGGCTATCGGTCAGCGCATGGATTTCGACACCGAAATCATGGTGCGGCTCTACTGGCAAGGGACGCGCAGTCGCTTTATCCCGACCCGCGTCATCTATCCGGCCAGCGGCCTGTCGCACTTCGATGCGCTCTATGACAACCTGCGCATCTCCTGGATGCATACCCGGCTGTTCTTTGGCATGCTGCCGCGCATCCCGCGTCTGCTGGCGATGCGTAAAGCGCCAGCGCACTGGTCGGTGGAAACAGAACGGCGAGGACAGTGGGGATTACGCTTTATGCTGGCGGTCTATCGCTACGGCGGGCGGCTGCCTTTTACGCTGCTGCTCTGGCCGGTGGTGGCTGTCTACTGGCTGAGCGGTCAGCGCGCGCGAAACGCTTCCCGGCAATGGCTGGCACAGGTCACCGCCGCCGCACAGCAGCGGCAGGTTGCGTTACCGCCCCGGCTTAACAGCTATCGCCATTTCCTGCGTTTCGCCGGGGCGATGCTGGATAAAGTCGCCAGCTGGCGCGGCGATCTGCGCTGGGGGCGGGATATCGATTTTGCGCCAGGTGCGGAAGCGGTGATCCGCGCCCCTGCAACCCAGGGCAAGCTGATCCTTGCTTCCCATCTTGGCGACATCGAAGCCTGTCGTGCAATGGCGCAGCAGGTCAGCGGACTGGTGATTAATGCGCTGGTGTTTACCGACAACGCCCGACGTTTTCGGGCAGTACTGGAAACCATCGCTCCGCAGGCGGGGGTGAATCTGATGCCGGTGAGTGAAATCGGGCCGGAAACGGCGATCCTGCTGCAACAGAAGCTGGAAGCGGGTGAATGGGTGGCGATTGTCGGGGATCGCACCGCGGTGAATCCGCAGCGCGGCGGTGAGCGTCGGGTAATCTGGAGCGATTTTCTGGGGCGGCCCGCACCGTTTCCGCAGGGGCCGTTTGTGCTGGCGGCTGCGTTACGCTGTCCGGTGCTGCTGATGTTCGCGCTGCAGCAACAGGGTAAACTGCATATCCACTGTGAGCCGTTTGCCGATCCGCTGTTGCTGCCACGGGCGCAACGTCAGCAGGCGCTGCAACAGGCGGTCGATCGCTACGCGGAACGGCTGGCCCATTACGCGCTGCTGGCTCCGCTTGACTGGTTCAACTTTTTCGATTTCTGGACGCTGCCTGATCAACAGGCGCACCAAAAGGAGTCTGACCATGACTGAACATCATGCTGAAGTCGTGCTGACCGTCTCATTCCACGACTGCGACCCGATGGGCGTGGTCTGGCACGGTAACTATTTCCGCTTTTTTGAAGTGGCGCGTGAAGCCCTGCTGCGCAGCATTAACTACAGTTATGCCGAGATGGCCGCCAGCGGCTACGTCTGGCCGGTGGTCGATACGCGGGTCAAATACCGCCAGCCACTGCGCTGCGAAGAGACGATCCGCGTCAGCGCCAGGATTACTGAATATGAGAACCGCCTGCGCATCGACTATGAAGTGCGAAACGCTGCCGGTCAGATCACCACTAAAGCGCATACGCTGCAGGTGGCCGTGGAGCAGGAAAGTCAGGCCCTGTGCTTTGTTTCGCCCGACATTTTACTGGAACGTTTAGGAGTGAAAGGATGCTGAAAATAGTGCTTACCGGCCTGCTGCTGTGGGCCAGTGCCGCCAGCGCGGTCACCCTGGATCAGCTGCAGCAGCGTTTTGCCAGCCAGCCGGTGATCCGGGCAGACTTCACCCAGACGCGCACCATTTCAGGTATGCGTCAGCCGCTGGTGTCGCACGGACAGATGCTGATCGCCCGCGAGCAGGGGTTATGGTGGCATCAGCAGACGCCGTTTGTGATGACGCTATTGCTGGATGATAAGCGCATGGTACAGAGCCTCAGCGGCCAGAAGCCACAGGTGATCACCGCTGACAGCAATCCGCAGATGTTCCAGTTCAATCACTTGTTGCGGGCGCTGTTCCAGGCCGATCAGAAGGTATTGAACGAAAACTTCAGCGTGGCTTTCAGCGATCGCGGCAACGGAGCCTGGACGCTGGATCTGACGCCCAAAGCCGCGCCGCTCAACAAAATTTTCAACCGTATCTCGCTGGCGGGCAGTGCCTTTCTGGATAGCATCAACCTGGACGATAAGCAGGGTGATAAAACCCAGATTCAGCTCAGCAACACCCGTACTGAACCGCCGCAGTTAAGCGATGAGGAGCAGGCGCGTTTTGCCGGGCCGTAACGATCGGCTGCTGGCCATTCTGTGGCTGGCCCTCTGTCTGTTGCTGGCGGCAGCGCTCGCCTTTCTGCTGCCGCGCAGCCAGCTTAACAGCAGCGTGCTGGCCCTGCTGCCGCAGCAGAATCTGGGCGCGGCGCCACCTGCGCTGCAGCAGGGCTTTATGCAGCGACTGGATCGCCAGATGGTGTGGCTGGTTTCACCCGGTGAGCAGGACGATCCCCAGGTCGCAGCCTGGTGGCTGGCACAGCTGCGTGCGCTGCCAGACCTGAAACAGGTGCAGGGCGAGCTTGATGCGCAACAGCAGCAGCAGTGGGGCCGCTTTGCCTGGCAACATCGTAACGGTCTGATTGATGAGGCAACGCGCAGCCGCTTGCAGAACGGTGGCGAGGCGCAGGCGGACTGGCTGCTGGCGCAGCTCTTTTCAGCCTTCTCGGGCGTCAGCAGCAAAGAGTTACAGGGCGATCCTTTGATGCTGGTGCGCGGTTCACAGCTGGCGCTGGCCCAGAACGCCGGGCGCATGACGCTGCATGATGGCTGGCTGACCGTAAAAGACGAGCAGGGCCAGCAGTGGTATTTTCTGCATGGCGAACTGGCGAACAACGCCTTCAGTATGCAGCAAAGTCATGCGCTGGTGACGCGACTCAGCGCGCTGGAACAGCAGCTTAAAAACCGCTGGCCGCAGGCGAAACTGCTGACGCGGGGCACGGTGCTGTTCAGCGACAACGCCAGCCAGCGTGCGCAACATGATGTCAAAACACTGGGCAGTGTGACGCTGGGTGGCGTCCTCCTGCTGGTGCTGCTGGTCTTCCGCTCACTGCGTCCGCTGTTGCTGACCGTCACCTCTGTGGCGATCGGCGCGATGGCGGGCACGGTGATGTCGCTGCTTTGCTTCGGCGCGCTGCATCTTATGACGCTGGTGATGAGCCTGAGTATTGTCGGCATCTCGGCGGATTACACGCTCTATTACCTTACCGAGCGGATGGTTCACGGCGATCAGCAGACGCCGTGGCAGAGCCTGCGTAAAGTCCGTGGCACGCTGCTGCTGGCGCTCGCAACCACCGCTATCGCCTGGCTGCTGATGCTGCTGGCGCCATTTCCGGGGCTGCGTCAGCTGGCGGTGTTTGCCGCCAGCGGCTTAACCGCCTCCTGCCTGACGGTCATTCTGCTTTATCCGTGGCTGGTACGCGGATTACCGGTGCGCCCGGTGCCGCTGATGGTGCCACTGGCGCAGTGGCTTGCTGCCTGGCGTCGTCAGCGCGGGCTGCGGTTCGGATTACCCGTGGCGATGGCGATCTTCGCCCTGACCGGAATCGCCCAACTGAAAGTGGATGATGACATCGCGCATCTGCAAAGTGCGCCTGCGCAACTGATGGCGCAGGATCGCCAGCTCGCGACCCTGACCGGTCAGCGTGCTGATCAGACCTGGTTTGTGGTCTGGGGCGATGACGCTCAGCAGACGCTGCAGAGGCTGGAAAAACTTGCACCGGACCTGCACCAGGCGCAGCAGGAAGGCTGGTTGCAGCGCTATCGTCTGCTGCCTCTGCAGTCGCTGGCGCAGCAACAGCAGGATCTGCAGTTGCTGAAGCAGGCTGCGCCGACAATTACAGCCCGCCTGCAGCAGGCGGGGATTGCGCTTGCCGCGCCGGACCTGACCCCGATGCCGGTGACGCCGGATGCCTGGCTGGCGAGTCCGCTGAGTGAAGGCTGGCGTCTGCTGTGGCTGACGCTGCCGGACGGGCAGAGCGGCGTTCTGATCCCCACCAGCGGCGTCAAAAACAGCGCCGCACTCGCAGAGCTGGCGAAGCAGCATTCGGGCGTCAGCTGGATTGACCGCAAATCCAGTTACGATTCGCTGTTCAGCTTCTGGCGGACCCTCCTCGGCGGATTACTGGCGCTGGCGCTGCTGCTGATTACCCTGAGTTTTGTGCTGCGGCTGGGCTTAAAGGCGGGCTTACGCAGCGTGCTGCCGTCGGTTCTGTCGCTGGCGATGGCGCTGGCAACGCTGGGCTGGATCGGGGCATCGCTCAACCTGTTTGCGCTGCTGGCGCTGATTCTGGTGCTGGGCATTGGCATTAACTACACGCTATTTTTCAGCAACCCGCAGGGTACGCCGCTGACCTCGTTGCTGGCGGTATCGCTGGCGATGATCACTACCTTACTGACGCTGGGAATGCTGGTATTCAGCAGCACCAGCGCGATTGCCAGTTTTGGCACCGTATTATGCAGCGGCATCTTCAGCGCTTTCCTGCTGTCGCCGCTGGCGATGCGACCTACCCGAACAAGGAGTAAACGATGATCCGCGCCGCCTTTATTCTGCTGACGGCTCTGCTGCTCAGCGCCTGTGCCGGACCTGCACCCGATAGCAGTCGTCCCACCGCCTGGCTTAAACCGGGCGTGAAAGTGACGCTGCCGCCACCGGGCATCCGTCCCGCCTTCCAGCAGCAGCAGTTGCTGACCGGGCAGGTTAAAGGTCAGAGTCAGTCACTGCTGGTGCTGCTCAGCGCTGATGAACAGCAGATCGATCTGGCCGGGCTCTCCTCAGTGGGTATTCGCCTGTTCAGCCTGCGCTACGATGCCAGCGGTATTCACACCCAGCAGCTGATGCCGCTGCCGCAGATGCCACCTGCCAGTCAGGTGCTGGCGGACATCATGCTGAGCTACTGGCCGCTGGATGTGTGGCAAAAACAGCTGCCGCCAGGCTGGACGCTGCAGGATCAGGGGTTAAAGCGACGGCTGATCGATGCCGATAACCAGCTGGTGACCGAAATTGATTATCTGCAACGTGGTCATCAGCGCCAGCCGATCAGCATTCAGCAGCATGCCTTTGGCTATCAGATCCGCATTCAACATCTGGACGCCTCATGATTTACATCTCTGCCATCGGCATGCTGAATGCCCTGGGTAATGACAGTCAGCAGATCGCAGACAGCCTGAAAAAGGGTGAGGCACCCGGCATGCAGTTGTGCCATGGCTGGCTGAGCGGTGACCGCGCCTGCTGGCTCGGCCGGGTTGAAGGCGAGCTGCCACCCATTCCTGCGGCCCTGAGCGCGCACAACACCCGCAACAACCAGCTGCTGCTGGCCGCGCTGGCGCAGATCCGGCCGGCACTCGATGCGGCGATCGCCCGCTATGGTGCCGGCAGAGTGGCAATTGTGCTGGGCACCAGCACCTCGGGCGTGGATGAGGGCGATCAGCAGATTCGCGGCAGCCAGCCCGATTATCACTATCAGATGCAGGAACTGGGCGATCCGTCACGTTTCCTGGCTCACTATCTGCAACTGGATGGCCCGGCCTATACCATTTCCACCGCCTGCTCCTCCAGCGCCCGCGCCATTATCAGTGGCGAGCGGCTGATTGCGGCGGGGCTGGCGGATGTCGCGCTGGTGGGCGGTGCGGACTCGCTGAGCCGGATGCCGATTAACGGCTTCGACAGCCTGGAGTCGCTCTCTGAGCGTCGCTGCGCCCCGTTCAGCCGCGACCGTGACGGCATTTCGATTGGTGAAGGGGCCGCGCTGATGCTGCTGACGCGGGAACCGCAGCCGCTGGCGCTACTGGGCGCAGGCGAATCTTCTGACGCCTGGCACATGTCCGCGCCGCATCCGCAGGGTGAGGGCGCTGAACGGGCGATGCGCATGGCGCTGCAGCAGGCGAATCGGTTGCCGCAGCAGGTCGGATATATCAATCTGCACGGCACAGCGACGCCGCTGAACGATCAGATGGAAGCGGCCGTGATAGCGCGTCTGTTTGGCAATGCCGTGCCATGCAGCTCGACCAAACATCTGACTGGCCATACGCTCGGTGCGGCCGGCGTATGTGAAGCCGCACTCAGCGCGCTAATCCTGCTAGAGAATTTGCCGCTGCCCGCGCAGGATTTCACCAGGGCGGCGCAGGATGAGACGCTGCCGGATTGCGGAATGCTGTTACAGCCGCAGGCGCTGCAACGGCCGGTCATCGCCTCAAACTCTTTCGCCTTTGGCGGGAATAACACCTGTCTGATTCTGGGACGCCTTGATGGACATTAATTCTCCCGCGGCACTCTGGCTGCCACACGCTGCGCCGATGCTGCTGCTTGATCATTTGATCGCCGTTGACGAAGACCAGGTTCACTGTCAGGTGTCGACCTCTGCTGATGGCGTACTGGCTCCGTTTCTGACACCACAGGGGGAACTGCCCGCCTGGTTTGGCGTCGAGATGATGGCGCAGACCGTGGGCGTCTGGTCGGGCTGGCATGCAAAGCAGGGCGGCGCAACCCTGATCCCGCCCGGTATGCTGCTGGGCGGACGCGGCTGGCGGGCTGAGCAGCCGCGCTTTCCCGCTAATGTCACGCTGGATATCCGAATGACGCTGCTGATGCGCGATGACCGCATGGGCAGCTTTGAAGGCGACATTCGTTATGGCACGCAACAGCTTGCCAGTGGTCGTCTGAACACTTATCAACCCAATGAAGCAGAGTTACAGCAATTATTGTCACAAGGAAATCAGCCATGACAGATTCAGTATTGGTCACAGGCGCCAGTAAAGGCATTGGCCGCGCGATTGCGCTGCGTCTCGCCCAGGATGGCTATCAGGTTATCGTGCATTTCAACCGCGACCGTCCAGGTGCTGAGCAGTGCCTGCAGCAGATCGAAGCCGCAGGCGGCAGCGGCCGTGTACTGGGATTTGATGTGGCTGACCGGGTGGCAACCCGCGCCGCGCTGGAAGCCGACATTGAGCAACACGGGGCCTATTATGGCGTGGTGAGTAATGCCGGTATCACCCGTGATGCGGCGTTTCCTGCCCTGACGGATGAGGAGTGGGACAGCGTGATCCACACCAATCTCGACAGTTTTTACAACGTGATCCAGCCCTGCGTGATGCCGATGATCGGCCTGCGGCGCGGTGGCCGCATTATTACGCTCTCATCGGTCTCCGGGATGATGGGTAATCGAGGTCAGGTCAATTACAGCGCGGCGAAAGCGGGCATTATCGGGGCGACTAAAGCGCTGGCGATTGAGCTGGCTAAACGCAAAATCACGGTTAACTGCATCGCGCCGGGTCTGATTGACACCGGCATGGAAGGGCTGGAACCTCAGGTGATTGACGAAGCGATGAAGATCGTGCCGATGAAGCGCATGGGCGCGGCTGAAGAGGTCGCCGGACTGGCGAGCTATCTGATGTCCGATATCGCTGGTTACGTGACGCGTCAGGTGATTTCGATTAATGGAGGCATGCTGTGATCCAGCGGGTAGTCGTAACCGGTATGGGGGGCGTGACCGCCTTTGGTGAATCCTGGGCTGAAGTGTCGGCGCGTATTCGTGCTGGCCGCAATGCGGTGCGCTTTATGCCGGAGTGGCAGATCTACGACGGGCTGCATACCCTGCTCGGCGCGCCCGTGGATAACTTTGAACTGCCTGCGCATTACACCCGCAAACGTATCCGCGCCATGGGTCGCGTTTCGCTGCTGGCAACGCGCGCGACCGAGCTGGCGCTGACTCAGGCGGGCCTGATTGACCATCCGGTGCTGACAAGCGGAGAAACCGGCATCGCCTACGGGTCTTCGACCGGCAGCACCGGGCCGGTCAGCGAGTTCGCCACCATGCTGACGGAAAAGCACACCAACAATATTACCGGCACCACCTATGTGCAGATGATGCCGCACACCACGGCCGTGAATGCCGGGCTGTTTTTCGGCCTGCGTGGCCGGGTGATCCCGACCTCCAGCGCCTGCACCTCTGGCAGCCAGGCGATTGGCTATGCCTGGGAAGCGATTCGTCACGGTTATCAGACGGTGATGGTTGCCGGTGGTGCGGAAGAACTCTGTCCGTCGGAAGCGGCGGTGTTCGACACCCTGTTTGCCACAAGCCAGCGTAATGATGCACCGCACACGACGCCTGCACCTTTTGATCAGCAGCGTGATGGTCTGGTCATTGGCGAAGGCGCCGGCACCCTGATCCTGGAGTCGCTGGAACATGCTCAGGCGCGCGGCGCCACGATTTACGCGGAGCTCACCGGTTTCCATACCAACTGCGATGCCGCGCATATCACGCAGCCGCAGCGGGAAACCATGCAGATCTGCATTGAGCGGGCCTTGCAAAGCGCCGGTATTACGGCTGCCGAGGTCGGTTATGTCAATGCGCACGGCACCGCCACTGAACGGGGTGACATGGCCGAAAGTCTGGCGACGGCAGCGGTGTTTGGCGAATCAACGCCGATCTCCTCACTGAAGTCCTATTTTGGCCATACGCTGGGTGCCTGCGGGGCACTGGAAGCCTGGATGAGCATTGAGATGATGCGGGAAGGGTGGTTTGCACCCACCCTTAATCTGACGCAACCGGCCGCCGACGGCGGTCAGATGGATTACATCATGGGCGAGCCGCGAGAGCTGGAGACCGACTATATCCAGAGCAACAACTTCGCCTTTGGTGGGATAAACACCTCACTGATCTTCAAACGCTGGCGCGGCGTCTGAGTTCAGGCCCGTGCCGGGCGGGCACGGGCCAGTTTATTTTCCGGACGAAAGAACCGGACGATAAACAGCCTTTCATCTACACTGTCATTGACCGCTTTACGCCCGGCGGCCCCAATTTTTTACAGGATAGTTATGTCTTTGCCCTCGCCACCCGACGATCACGATGAGCCAATTCGCCAGTCACTTGACGATGCGCACTTTGCGATAGTGGTGCTTGCGGTGACCTCGGTAACGCTTATAATCTTTGTCCTGATGATTACGCTCTGGATGAGCTGACACGCACAGGATTCAACGGATTGAATAAGGAGAAGGCGATGGACTCCGGAGATGACAAATTAATCGCAATTATCGGTTTGCTGGCGGCCTGCCTCATCGGGGTCACCTTCCTGTTTACCATGGTCTGGCTGACCGACGTACGTCATCCTGCCGATCCCTCTCTCGACGTTCGCTCCTGCTACCCTAAAAAGCCCCCCTCTCAGCATGTCTGATTACGCATTACGCGTGGCGAATTTAATCTGCTGACTGCGTAACACCAGCGCCAGTGACTCATGCAGGTTACGGTTGCCATTCGGATCGGCTAATCCCAGCAGCGGACCAGGCGAACGCCGGTCATCCGCCCAGGCGGGATACTCCACCACCGGATAGAGCGAAATGCCCTCGACCGCAATGCCCTGATCCAGCGCTACCGCCACGTTTTCACTGATCTCCTGCAGCCAGGGCGCGCGTGCGTCACCCTCTGCGCCGGTTTCGGCAATCAGCATAGGGCGCTGGTAGCGCTGCCAGCACTGCGCGAGCAGAATGTGCAGCGGAACACGCGCCGGATCATCCAGCGACATGGGCTGATTGGGGAAAAACCAGTGGTTGTCGGGATAGTAGTTCAGGCCGAGGATATCCAGGCAATCTTCACTGCCGCCTAACTCTTTATCGACGCGACCGGCCAGCATGTCCCAGGCTTCGAACTGCGCCTGATGCTGTGCATCGGCGTAGGGTTTGCTGTCCGGGTTATCGGGATGATGGGCAATCTGTACCAGTGGATCGGTCAGGACAAAACGTGCCTCCGGATAGACTTCGCGAATGGCATGAATTGCCGCCAGCGAGGCGCGGACCAGCTGTCGCTTTAGCTCCTTACCGCGATTCGCTGCATGAGGATTGAACCAAGCCACATCCGCCCCGGCCCATGACCAGAATGAGATTTGATTCACCGGCGTGAAGAAGGGGCGTTCGATACCCTCATCGCGCATCAGTTGTGCCATCGCGCGGGCGAAACGACTAAAATGGTCAACAAATTCGGCTTTCCAGATATTAAGATGATCGGGATAGCCAAAGTGCGCCAGCTCCCAGATGATCTCCATCTGCTGACGTCGCGCCGCTTCTACCATCGGCAGAAAGCTCTGCCAGTCATACTGGCCGGGGACCTTTTCAATCAGATGCCAGCGCGCACCGTCGCGGGCGGTGAGCAGGTGCTGCTCAGCCAGCGCGGCATAATCTTTTTCCAGCAGCATATCGTGGCCGCTGCTGAAGACCATATCCAGCCGTTTGCCCGGCGTACGGCAGGCGGTAGAGCACGGAAAACTGCCCTGGAAAAAGCTACGGAACAGGCTGGGATGGTAGCGCTGGCGGGTATCTGTAAGGGGTTGATGAGACATATTCCTCTCCTGCCGGGCTAATGCCGGTCACAGATCGTCCGGTTAAGTCTAGACTAAAAAACGCCCGTGACCGCTCACTCATTCGGAACAGAGGTATAGCGCCAGAGGTCGGGCCGGGGAATAATAAAAATAATTGCATTTTACAGGGAATTGTCATGACCGAAGCGTTTGAGCTCTCCCAGCCATCGGAACGTAGCAGCTGGCTGGAAACACAGCTGGAGCCAGAATGTCAGCGCCATCCAGGGCTGAGCGGTGTTCATCAGCTGAGCGACGGGCTGGATGCTTTTGCTGCCCGCTATCTGCTGATACAAAAAGCGGAGCGTTCACTCGATATTCAGTACTACATCTGGCAAAACGATCTCTCTGGCCGGTTGCTGTTCAGCGCGGTGCTGGAGGCGGCCCGTCGCGGCGTGAAGGTGCGGTTGCTGCTGGATGACAATAATACGCCGGGCCTGGACGATACGCTGGCTCAGCTCAACCGGCATCCCAACATCGAAGTGCGATTGTTTAATCCGTTCTCGTTTCGCACCCTGCGTGCGCTGGGTTATCTCACCGATTTTGCCCGTCTGAACCGCCGCATGCACAACAAAAGCTTCACGGTGGATGGTGTCACCACCGTGGTGGGTGGACGCAATATTGGCGACGAATATTTCGGGACCGGCAATGAACCTCTGTTTGCCGATCTCGACGTGATGGCGATCGGTCCGGTGGTAAAAGAGGTCGCAGAGGATTTCGAACGCTACTGGAGGAGCAAGCCGGTGTCGCCACTGCAGCAGGTGCTGGATGAAGATGAACCGGACGAGGACAGTGTGAGTCTGCCACCAGAATGGCGTCACAGTGAACCGGTGCAGCGTTACCTTCAGCGACTGGAAAACTCGTCGCTGCTGCAGGAGCTTGAAGAGGGCATGCTGGACCTGACCTGGGCAAAATCGCGGCTGCTGAGCGACGATCCGCGTAAAGGACTGGGCAAAGCGCGCGCCAAAAGCCTGCTGCCGCAGCGGATGCTGGAGGTGATTGGTACTCCGCAGGAGCAGTTCGATATTATCTCTGCCTACTTTGTGCCGACCCGCGCAGGCGTCGCGCAGCTGCTGGCGCTGAGGCGCAAAGGGGTGAAAATTGCCATTCTGACCAACTCGCTGGCGGCCAACGATGTGTCGATTGTGCATGCCGGTTACGCCAAGTGGCGCAAGAAACTGCTGCGGCATGGCATCGCGCTCTATGAGCTGAAACCGCAGGCGGGCGTGCCCGAAGCGCCGCACGACCGGGGGTTAACCGGTAATTCTGGCTCGAGCCTGCATGCTAAAACCTTCTCGGTGGATCAACAGACATTGTTTATCGGCTCATTTAACTTCGATCCTCGTTCTGCTGTGCTGAATACCGAGATGGGTCTGGTCATCGAGAGCGCGGCGCTGGCCGCAGAGACGCATCAGCGCTTCAGCCAGTCCATGCGCGATCGGGCATGGACGTTAAGGCTGGATAAGTGGGGAAGGGTTAACTGGCTGGAGTATCCGGATGAGCCGCAGCAGATTGTGCATAAACACGAGCCGGGTTGTTCCTGGTGGCAGCGCCTTCAGGTAAGGCTGGTGTGGCGACTGCCGATTGAGTGGCTGCTGTAAGTCTGCGCCTGCACAGGCTCATTCCTGAGGAGACGCTACATAGCGTCTGTTACTCAACAGCGGAGCTCTCACAGACGATCACCCGACGTAAAGCGATGGGAGGCACAACCTCCCTGAGCCTGCTCGCTGTATTTAAGGCGATGAGGGTTTGCTCCCATCGCCTTGAGTTTATTAGCTGTCTTTAGGCAATACCATCAATGCCCTTGTCCGGCTTGTTTACGCTCAAATTTCCCGGAGAACAGGAACCGCAGGAGCGGGATGCGCAGGTGAATTTCATACAGCAGAAACGCGATGCCAAACACCATCAGCAGGCCGACGAAGAAGCCCAGCGTGTTGTTTTCAATCCGCGGCGTTACGTAAATGCCATACAGCAGCGTCAGCGGATGGTGCACCAGATAGATAAACAGCGACGCATTCACCAGATACATGATGCGCGGCGAATGCGAATTCAGCAGCTTATGACCAAAGCAGAAGCAGACATTCAGCATGCAAAGGCCCATCAGCGTTGAGATAATCGCATCCAGCTCATACAACCAGCCCTCACCGCTGCTCAGTCGCTGGTTGGCGCAATAGGCCGCAAACATCAGCAGCGCACCGATCCACATCACCGGATTAAACCGCACAAACAGCTGCTTCAGCGGCGGATGTTTCCACGCCAGCGCCCCCAGCATAAAGAACGGCAGATAGAAGAGCGTCTGCATCACAATGATGCTAAACAAACCATCCATCAGCCACGCAGGCTGGAAAATAAACACCAGACGCCGGAATACGCACCAGAGCAGCGCCCACGCCAGTACGCCCGCCGTTAGCGATCCCCAGCCAACCCGTGAATAATCAATGGTGCGATGCTGATCGCGAAGCCAGCGGAACGTCACCATCCCCAGCGTGGTCAGCATCACCAGCACCACCAGGAACCACAGGTGCGAAATCAACTCCCACATCAGGTTATTAAACTTCTGATAGGGCGTGAAACGCGGCCAGTCAGCCAGCTTATCTGTCCACTCTTTCAGCATGAAAAATTGCGGCAGCGTGAGCAGTGGAACGGCGGTGAGTAGCGGGATGCCCACGCGCTCAAGACGCACCTTCAGGAAGCGGCGTGGCTGATAGCGCAGATACAGCATGTAGGAGAAGTATCCCGAGATGACAAAAAACACCTGCATACGAAATGCATGAATAAAATCATTCAGCAGCGTCAGCCATAAAGACGCTTCGTGACTGTTTACTGCCCATTTCTGCGCGGAGTAGATGAGGGAAACGTGAAACGGCACCCCCAGTAACATCAGATACGCGCGGATGGAGTCGAGGAAGTATTCACGTTCAGGTTTTACAGTACTCATAAAGTTCCAGTTCGTTAGTACGTTTGGCCGGTTTCACCCTGAAACCGGATTATGCTCTGTGAAAATTCTACCTGGGATAAACCAGGTATACTATCAGTGGAATCCGTAGTGTCTAATTGTCCTAAAAGTAGCGTAATGCCAGACGAAATGCGGGAACAATGTTGCGCATAAGCTGTCGGAAAACCGAATAATCCTTTAAGATAAACGGGTTTGATTTAAGCACACGAAAGGGGGGGATGTGCTGACTAAAGAAAAAAATAAAGCCGGACTGATGAAGGTACGCTGGATTGGTACAGCAGTTCTGCTGGCGTTGTACGCCAATAACAGTTGGGCGTTTAACATCGATGATGTAGCCAAACAAGCCAAAGCCTTGGCAGGGAAAAGCTTCGAAGCGCCTAAAAGCAATTTACCCTCTCAATTTCGTGAAATGAAATTTGCTGATTACCAGCAGATCCAGTTTAACCACGATAAAGCGTATTGGGGCAAACTGCGCACGCCATTCAAGCTGGAGTTCTATCATCAGGGCATGTATTTCGATACCCCGGTGCAGATCAACGAAGTGACCGGCAGCGCAGTGCGCGAGATTAAATACAACCCCGATTATTTTAATTTCGGTAATGTAAAACATGACGCGGAAGCGGTGAAAAACCTCGGATTTGCGGGTTTCAAAGTGCTTTACCCACTTAACAACAAGGGTAAAAACGATGAGATCGCCAGCTTCCTGGGCGCGAGCTATTTCCGTGTCATCGGTGCCGGTCAGGTGTATGGCCTGTCGGCGCGTGGCCTTGCCATCGATACGGCCTTGCCGTCCGGTGAAGAGTTCCCGCGCTTCAAAGAGTTCTGGATCCAGCGTCCTAAACCACAGGACAAGCAGCTGGTAATTTACGCACTGCTCGATTCGCCGCGTGCGGCGGGTGCGTATCGCTTTGTGCTGCATCCGGGTGAAGCGTCAACGGTTGATGTGCAGTCTAAAGTTTACCTGCGTGATAACGTCGGCAAACTGGGTATCGCACCGCTGACCAGTATGTTCCTGTTTGGTCAGAACCAGCCCTCGACGGTGAACAACTTCCGTCCGGCACTGCATGACTCTGATGGACTCTCTATCCATAATGGCAACGGGGAGTGGATTTGGCGTCCGCTGAATAACCCGCGTCATCTGGCGGTGAGCACTTTCACCATCGAGAATCCGAAAGGTTTTGGTCTGCTGCAGCGTGGGCGTGACTTTGACAACTATCAGGATCTCGATGACCGCTACGACCTGCGTCCAAGCGGCTGGGTTGAGCCAATCGGCGACTGGGGTAAAGGCCGGGTTGAACTGGTTGAAATCCCGACGGCAGATGAAACCAACGACAACATCGTTGCTTTCTGGACGCCAGAGACGCTGCCAGAGCCTGGCAAAGAGATGAACTTCAAGTATCGTCTGCACTTCTCGCGCGACGAAAACCAGCTGCACTCCGATGATACCGCCTGGGTCAAAAATACCCTGCGTTCAGCGGGTGACGTGAAGCAGTCTAATCTGGTGCGTCAGCCGGATGGCACCGTGGCTTTCACCATCGACTTCGTGGGTAAAGACATGAGCAAGATGGCGGAAAACAGTCAGGTGGCACCTCAGGTCAGCGTCGGTAAAAACGCTGATGTGGTTGAGCAGAGCGTACGTTATAACCCGGTCACCAAAGGCTGGCGTCTGGTGTTGCGTCTGCGTGTGAAAGATGCCAAGCAGTCCACAGAAATGCGTGCGGCCTTGGTTAGCGGCGACAAGACATTGACGGAAACCTGGAGCTATCAGTTACCTGCCAATGAATAAATCGACTTTTACACCTCAACGTTATGTGGAATCTCTGCCGCTGGATGCGGCAGGGAAGGCTCGCCTGAGCGTCTCATTGCAGAATGCCGGCGAGTTCCACTTCATCCATGATGCGCTGGGAAGGGATGTCGCAGCCAGTGATCGTCCGGATGATGCGCCGTTAAAATCGGTCTCATCGCGGGTTGAAATGGCCTGGCCCGATTCGCTGGCCGACGGTCAGCAGTTGGGTAAAGATTATCTCGACCGCACCACGCTGAAAGCGATGCCGAAGGTCAAACGCTCACTGATGTTCCCGGAAGCGTGGCGTACCAACCCGGTCGCCCGTGCCTGGGACTCACTGCGTGGACACAAAACGATTCCGCGTTATACCAATGCGGAAGAGCGGCGTGCCGAGGAGAAGTGGCGTCATGTCGGTTCAATTCGCCGCTACATTCTCTTGATCCTGACCATTTTCCAGACCGTAGTCGCCACCTGGTACATGAAGAGTATTCTGCCTTATCAGGGCTGGACGCTTCTGGACCCGATGGAGATGATCAATCAGAACTGGCAGCAGTCAGTGATGCAGATTCTGCCTTATCTGTTGCAGACCGGTATTCTGTTCCTGTTCGCCATACTCTTCTGCTGGGTCTCTGCTGGCTTCTGGACGGCCCTGATGGGCTTCCTGCAGCTGCTGATTGGACGTGACAAATACAGTATCTCGTATTCAACGGTGGGTGATGAGCCGCTTAATCCGGCACATCGTACCGCGCTGATTATGCCGATCTGTAATGAAGACGTTGAGCGTGTCTATGCCGGTTTACGTGCAACCTGGGAATCTGTGGTTCGCACCGGCAACGCTGAACACTTCGACGTCTACATCCTCAGCGACAGCTACGATGCGGATATCGCCATTGCCGAACAGAAAGCCTGGATGGAGCTGGTGCGGGATGTCGGCGGGGCAGGCAAGATCTTCTATCGCCGTCGTCGTCGTCGTGTGAAGCGTAAAAGCGGCAACATCGATGACTTCTGCCGTCGCTGGGGCAGCAACTACAGCTACATGGTTGTGCTGGATGCCGATAGTGTCATGAGCGGTGAGTGTCTCACCGGTCTGGTGCGCATGATGGAGGCTAACCCGAATGCCGGGATCATCCAGTCGTCGCCGAAAGCATCGGGTATGGATACGCTGTATGCGCGCTGTCAGCAGTTCGCGACCCGCGTCTACGGTCCGCTGTTTACGGCCGGTCTGCACTTCTGGCAACTGGGCGAGTCTCACTACTGGGGTCACAACGCCATTATCCGCGTGAAACCCTTTATTGAGCACTGTGCGCTGGCACCGTTACCGGGCGAGGGTTCCTTTGCCGGTTCGATCATGTCGCATGACTTTGTCGAAGCTGCGCTGATGCGTCGTGCTGGCTGGGGCGTCTGGATTGCCTATGACCTGCCAGGTTCCTATGAAGAGCTGCCACCGAACCTGCTGGATGAGCTGAAGCGTGACCGTCGCTGGTGTCACGGTAACCTGATGAACTTCCGCCTGTTCCTGGTAAAAGGTATGCACCCGGTTCACCGTGCGGTGTT
Source organism: Candidatus Pantoea varia (assembly GCF_900115075.1). GTDB lineage: Bacteria > Pseudomonadota > Gammaproteobacteria > Enterobacterales > Enterobacteriaceae > Pantoea > Pantoea varia. The sequence continues at coordinate 1,671,942 of NZ_FOVG01000001.1, read as the reverse complement.
CCTGACCGGTGTTATGTCCTACCTGTCGGCTCCGCTGTGGTTTATGTTCCTGGCGCTCTCTACTGCCTTACAGGTAGTGCATACGCTGATGGAACCGACCTACTTCCTGCAGCCCCGGCAGTTGTTCCCTGTCTGGCCGCAGTGGCGTCCGGAGCTGGCGATAGCGCTGTTCTCGACCACGATGGTGCTGTTGTTCCTGCCGAAGATGCTGAGTGTGGTGTTGATCTGGTTTAAAGGATCGAAGGCCTACGGTGGTCCTCTGCGCCTGCTGGCTTCACTGGTGCTGGAAACGCTGTTCTCGGTGCTGCTGGCACCGGTACGTATGCTGTTCCATACGGTATTTGTAGTCAGTGCCTTCCTCGGCTGGGAAGTGGTGTGGAACTCACCTCAGCGTGATGACGATGCGACTCCGTGGAGCGAGGCGTTTAAACGTCACGGTTCGCAGATGGCATTGGGTCTGGTGTGGGCGACGGGTATGGGACTGCTGGATCTTAACTTCCTGTGGTGGCTGGCCCCGATTGTCTTCTCACTGATCCTGTCGCCGTTTGTTTCGGTGATGTCGAGCCGCTCAACCCTGGGTATTAAGAGCAAGAAAGCCAAACTGTTCCTGATCCCGGAAGAGTATTCGCCGCCGCAGGAACTGGTGGATACCGATCGCTATGTGCTGCTGAACCGTGAACGCGCGCTGGAAAATGGCTTTATGCATGCCCTGTTCCATCCTGCCTTTAACGCACTGGCAACGGCACTGGCGACATCCCGCCACAGGCAGAGTCAGTTACTGGACTATGCACGTGACCGCCGTGTGGATCAGGCGCTGAGCGATTCGCCGGATAAACTGGGCCGCGAACAGCGTCTGCAGTTGATCAGCGATCCGGTGGTGCTGGCCCGTGTTCATACCCGACTGTGGGAAAATGCGGACAAGTATCATCAGTGGGTAGAGAGTTATCAGAAACTTAACCTCAACCCTAACGCGCTGGCAAAAAACGCGTAATCTGAAAAAGCGGCAGCGATGCCGCTTTTTTTATCGGATTAAAACAGCGATTCGCTGATAAATTAATTGCTGGCAGTCACCGCAAGCAGCGCGTGACGATCTCAACGGCTGTTCATGGCGGATATCAGTGGTGAAAGCATTCTTAAAGGCGGGAGTTGTCGCAGCATGGGTGCTCTGCTTAAGCGGATGCGGCAGTATTATCAGTCGCACCATCCCCGGGCAGGGGCACGGTAATCAGTATTATCCTGGCGTACAGTGGGATGTACGCGACAGCGGGTGGCGGGTCTTAACGATCCTTGATTTGCCGCTGTCGCTGGTGGTTGACACCCTGTTGTTACCTGTGGATGCCAGTCACGGTCCTTACGAATAACTGCGATCGGAGTCGCTGTTATCATCTTCCCACTCTTGCGCTGCAGCTTCACCCTCTTCGGTGTCCAGCGGCGGCTCAAGCTGGAACTCGCCGTCATCCCACTCGTGCAGGGTATTTTCCGCTAACCACTCCTGACGCAGCTCAACTTCATCAAAGTCAGCATCAAAAATGGCCTGTGCGGCTTCACCGCTGCGGAAGGGCAGACATTCGCCTGCTTCACCTTCATCGGCCATAAACTCAGCCTGCCACATGATATCGCCATCCTGCATCACATACTTCTGCAGGCCAAACTGGCTGATCGATGCTCCCTCTTCATCTACCTCAGGGTTGTTAGCGAGGTACTCTTCACGTGCAGCATCAATTGCTTCCTCTAACGTACTGTACATGCTCATCGATCTTCTCCTTACCGGGTTCATTAACTGCAGATTCATTGGATTTCAGTGAAGGATAGACGAAATTCAGGGGAGGGAAAGGGCGGGACGGTGCAACTGGCGGGAAATAAACCATTTCCCGCCCGTCAGGGTCAGATCATCTTTTGCGGGAAGTGCAGAACGGGTTGAACGGAGTCATGAATCACGGGTGCTGAGTAACGGATACAACATTTTATACAGGGCTTAACTTTCTTAAAATTAATTCTGGCGATAGAGAGTGCCTGACTCAGGTTATATAAAGTGCCGATAAATATGACCTCGTCTTTGTCAGGCATGCGTTTGCACCCCTTACGATGAAGAAAATGATAATTGTCCTGATCGGTACCAATAGTGACGTAATAGTAGAGACCTTTGTTCATATTAATTGTCCCGTTAGAGGTTTGCTGTGTTGTCTTTTTTATAATTTTAGCCAGATCGGTTAAAGGTCTGACTGTCACGAATGAAATTACCGATAAGCGTAAATGACTTCAAATTACATAACGGTCTATCGGACTGTTAAAAAAATGTAAAATGGAATATAAGCCAAATTCTCAAGGCAATAGCTTGTAATATAAGTTAATTTTTATTGATTCATAAGCGGTGAGACACCGTTAAGAGCGGCTAAATAGGATTACGCCTGGCGTAAAGAATAATCAGCGCCATAACACATCTCATAGTGTTCGCTGCAATATTAATTAATAAAAACCGAAAGAGGCTGAAGGCCCCCTGCCAGCCAGTTAATTGATTAGCGATTTTAACTTTAAACAGAGATAAATTATATTATGAAAACAGAAGTTAATTAATTGCTGGACCTGCGGTTTCGCTTAAAAGCTGAGTCAGCAATACCTGACGTATTTATTTAGCAGGGAGTAGGGTAAAACGCGCTAAATGCCTGACGGTCATTTAGCGCGAACAGATTAGTAACGGGACGGTTCACCTTCGGGGCGGGTTTTGAAGCGGCGGTGAAGCCACATGTACTGTTCAGGTGCCAGTAGCACACCCTCTTCAACCACCTGATTCATTCTTGCTGCGGTGGCGACATCACTTTCCAGCGTAAATTCGCCACTGATGTCGGGCAGTATCATCAGTTCATAACCCCGACCGCCAGGCAGACGACGCGGCACGAAAGGAATGACAGCCGGTTTTCCGGTGCGGATCAGCAGATGAGTTCCCACCGTGGTTGCCGCCTTTTCAACGGCAAAGAAGGGCACAAAGACGCTGCTGCGCGGGCCATAATCGTGATCGGGTGCATACCAGATAATGTCACCGTGCTTCAGCGCCCGGATCATGCCTTTGAGATCTTTACGGTCCAGCATGCTTTTGTTGGATCGCATCCGGCCTTTAACCTGCAGCCAGTCGATCAATTTGTTGTCATTAGGGCGATAGACACCAATGCCTGGATTGTGGATACCAAACATGCGCGCACCAATTTCCAGCGTCAGAAAATGCATGCCGATGAGCAGCACGCCGCGCTGACTGTCGCGCGCCTGCTGAATATGCTCCAGCCCCGAAGGCTTATGCCATTTATTGATGCGCCAGTCAGGCCAGAACCACGCCATACCGGTTTCAATTAATCCCATGCCAACCGATTCAAAATTGTGCTTAACCATCGCTTCGCGTTCATTGACTGGCATATCCGGGAAACTCAATTCCAGATTACGCCGGGAAATACTGGCGCGGTGCTTCATAAAACGCATCCCAATACGACCAATATTGCAGCCGAGGACATAGAGCAGGGGATAAGGAAGTAGCACCAAAAGATAAAGAGAAGCGACACCCAGCCAGGTCAGCCAATAGCGCGGGTGAAGCAGTTCTCGTGAAAACTGAGGCAATTGGGTCATGTGAAAGTAATTTTTCCTGCGTCGCGCACCGTGCGGTGCTGATATCTCATTGAATTACCCCATTGTGCCAGTTTTTACCGTACGTATAAATATTACTGACAGAGCATGCTGCTGTTAACACAACAGATAGCGCCGGAAAAAACAGCAATTAATGAGCAATTCTGACACTGGTCTTTGCATCGCGGTGAAATCAGGTATCATGTGCCCGCTAAATTTCTCCTATTGATAACAGGAAAGAACACCATGCCAGTGTTACATAACCTCGTTTCCAATAAAGAGCTAAAGGCGCGCATGCTGGCTGAAACTGAGCCGCGCACCACTGTCTCTTTTTATAAATATTTTCAGATTGCCGATCCCAAAGCCTTCCGTGACGCGCTCTATCTTGGCCTGACGGCTCTTAAGGTGTTTGGCCGCGTCTATGTGGCGCACGAAGGTATCAATGCGCAAATCAGCGTACCCGCCAGCCAGTATGAAAAAATGAAGGCGTGGCTGTATGACTTTGACCCGGCGCTGAACAATCTGCGCATGAACATTGCGCTGGATGATGATGGGAAATCGTTCTGGGTATTGCGTCTGAAAGTACGCGATCGCATTGTCGCGGACGGGATTGAAGATGGCAGTTTTGATGCCAGCGATGTGGGCCAGTATCTTAAAGCGGCGGAAGTTAACGCCATGCTGGACGATCCAGACGCCCTGTTCGTGGATATGCGTAACCACTACGAATATGAAGTGGGTCGCTTTGACAATGCGCTGGAAGTGCCTGCTGACACCTTCCGCGATCAGCTGCCGATGGCCGTTGATATGCTGCAGGATAAGAAAGACAAAAAAATCGTGATGTACTGCACTGGCGGGATCCGCTGTGAAAAGGCCAGCGCCTGGATGCGGCATAACGGCTTTGAGGATGTTTATCACATCGAAGGCGGCATCATCGAGTATGCCCGACGCGCGCGTGAGCAGGGATTACCGGTACGCTTCAAAGGCAAAAACTTTGTGTTTGATGAGCGGATGGGGGAGCGCATCTCTGACGACGTGCTGTCGAACTGTCATCAGTGCGGCGAACCTTGCGACACTCACGTCAATTGCGTGAATGACGGCTGTCATCTGCTGTTTATTCAGTGCAAAAGTTGCGCAGAGAAGTTTGAGAACTGCTGCAGCCCGATCTGTCAGGAAGAAGCAAAACTCTCTCCGGAAGAGCAGCGTGCTCGTCGGGCGGGACGTGAGAATGGCAACAAGATCTTTAACAAGTCACGTGGCCTGTTAAATATGACCATTCCCTCGCCAGTGAAAAAATAAACGTCGCCGCCTGAAGTCAGCTTCAGGCGGCGTGTTATTTTACTGACGCACACCTTCAACCGAGATCATCAGCTGAACTTTCTGCGAAGCTGGCCCCAGATCTTTGGTCATGTTGAAATCTTTCAGTGTTATTTCCCCTTCGGCTTCAAAGCCAGCGCGGTAACCGCCCCACGGGTCTTTACCTTCACCCAGCATTTTCGCCTCAAGCGTCACCGGTTTCGTCACGCCATTCAGTGTAAGATCGCCAGTAATTTTCAGCTCATCACCCTCTTTCTTCACCTCTGTGGATTTGAACGTGGCCTGCGGGTTTTTGCTGGTGTTCAGGAAGTCAGCGCTGCGCAGGTGTTTGTCACGTTCCGCGTGATTGGTATCGACGCTGCTGGTGTTAATCGTGACGTCGACTTTATCTGCGGCAGGGTTCTTCTCATCAAAGGTGAAGCTGCCATCGAAGTCTTTAAAGGTGCCGTAGAGCCAGCTGTAACCCAGATGCTGAATACGGAACTGAATAAAGGCGTGCTGGCCCTCTTTATCGATTTTGTAGTCCGCAGCATTGGCCGTCATCGAGCCGAGCAGCAGGCTGGCACCGGTCATCGCCAGCAGAGTCTTCTTGAACATATTATTTATCCTTTTCAGAGGGAGAAGGGATGCGTAAACCTGACATCCGTTTTAAGGTGATATCGCGATCGATAAAGTGATGTTTTACCGCAGCCAGACCATGCAGTACCGACAGGACGACAACCGTCCATGCCAGCCAGAGGTGAATGTCGCCTGCAAGATCAGCCTGTTCGCCTGCACCGCTGAACAGCGCGGGCAGGGTAAACACGTTAAATACAGAGATTGGTTTGCCATCGGCGGTGGAGATCAGATAGCCACTGATCAGAATGGCCAGCAGCAGGGTGTACAGCAACAGGTGAGCCACCACCGAACTGATGCGCACCAGCGGGGAATAACTGCGAAGCGGTTTTGGCGGCGGCGATATAACGCGCCACACCAGACGAATAATCAGCGTCAGTAACAGAATTACGCCAATGCTTTTATGAATCTCCGGCGCGTCGTGATACCAGCTATCGTAGTAGCCCAGGCCGACCATCCATAATCCCAGCGCAAACATGGCATAGATCGCCAGCGCCATTGACCAGTGCAGCAGTACGGCAATCAGTCCAAACTGATGCGGTGAATTGCGTAATAACATAGTGTGGTTTTCATAAGGAAATAATCTGAAATAAGCATCTACATTATGAAATATAAAAGCAATCGTCCTTACGCTTTTATAAGTTTTAATTTCTATCGTGAAAAGGTTGAATAAAAAGGGCAGGAGATGCGCAATATTACTGAATGAGTGTTTTGGGGCGGGAAGCTCGTCAACTAAAAAAGGCGGGAATTAACCATAAGGGCGAAATAAGCAGCGCTGTTATGTCAATAACAATCAACTTACGTCAGTTAATGTCAATCGGGTGGCACCTGCCTGATGCCACCCGTTATCAGAGTCAGAAGCGTGAAAGACGGAAAGGCGTTAAATCAAATGAGAACGGTTTATTCTGGGCGAATTCCGCAGCCAGTTCGCCTAATACGCTGGCAAATTTAAACCCGTGTCCGCTAAGTCCGGTAATCAATAAGCGATCAGGGTCACCCGGCAGAGTATCAATAATGAAGTCTTCATCCGGGCTGAAATCGTAGCTGCAGGCTTCGCCATGCAGACAGACACCCACGCCAGGTAAAAACTGACGGAGGAAACCAAAGGCTTCACTGCCATCGGCGGCTACCGTGCCAAAGGGTTTACGATCCTCCGGCTGCTGCATCAGTTGACCGCCATCATGACGACCCACTTTCAGTGCGTTGTTATCCGCCGGGAAGCCATAAAACTGGCTGCCATCCGCCATTTCCACGGTAAAGCCGGGAAACTTATTATTTTCGCTGTAGCGACCATCGGCCTGATACCAGGCAAACACTTTGCGGGTGGGGGCCACCGGCAGGTCAGGGACTAACTTACCGACCCAGGTGCCGGCACTGACCAGCATTTTGCGGCCCCGATAGATACCGTCGAGAGTGTTGACCTGCTGCAAATCGCCATCACGACCCAGTTCAGTGACCGGGCAGTTAAACAGCAGCGCACAGCCCGCCTGTTCCGCCAGCTGGATCCAGCTGCGAACGGCCTGCTCGCACTTGAGATAACCGGACTCCGGCTCAAACACGCCCAGATAGCCTTCAGGCACGTTGATTTGCGGCCAGCGCTTGCGCACTTCATCGGGCTGCATTACCTCAATGTTGAGCTGCCAGCGGGAGGCGCTGTCGATAACGTTCTGGATAAAGGGTGACTGAAGCGGCGCAAGGTTGAGTACGCCGCTGCGATGCATGATGCGCTCACCGGCACGCTGTTCCAGCTCATCCCACAGTGATTGCGCCCGCAGAACCAGGGGAACATAGCGTTCGCCTTCACCATAGGCGTGACGAATCAGACGGCTCTCGCCATGATGCGTGCCCTGATTGTGGGGAGGATGGGCGCTGTCGATCATCAGTACCGACAAACCTGCCTGGGTGGCATAGTAGCCTGCCGCCGCGCCCACTGAGCCGCTGCCGACGACGATAAGATCATAAATCATGGTAACTACGCTCTAAAGGGACAGATAATCAAAAGCATACCAGAAACAGAAACGAAAAAGGCACCCCTTAGGGCGCCTCTTTGATGCGGCAGAAACTAATGCTTTTTGAGGAGTCGTTCTATCTGCTCGGCTGATTCTATCTTGGCGATGCCCGCTTCGAGAATCGAGATAAATTGCCTTGCCACATCCGTTGTCAGCCAGTAAGTCGGGCCAACATCCGCTTCTTCTTCTTTTTGATCCTGCGACGACAACGAGTGCAGGCGGATCATCATGGCGTCGTAGCTATCAACGGTACTGATATCCCAGCCCACCAGCGGATGAGTCTGAATAACGTCTTTTCTTCTGTCCATTATAACCTCCTTATTACTCGTTAAACGAAGTGCATGGTGAGGTTCAATGCGGCTTTTTTATTCCAATAGCAAAACTATTATAACAGTTAACCAGTGTATCACTGTTTAAAAAATGCCGTGAGTCAGCTTCTCACAGAATATTTGCGTTTGAAAGGCGGGGAGGAAAAAATAAAATGCCTGGCGGGCAGGCATTTTAATCACTATTCAATGGGCAGGCAACGAGCGGGTTAAGCCGCATGAGCGTGCTCAGAGTGTCGGGGTTTCCGGCACGATACCGCCGCCGCGTTTTTGCAGGGTTTCTGCCAGACGGGCAAAGTGCTGCTGAAGCTGCTCATCATGGTTTTGATTTTGGGCTTCCAGCGACAGATTGTGCACCAGCAGCTGACTGGCACGATCGTCAAGACAGAAAATCAGACTGGAAAAAGCATTCTCCAGCACCGTTAAACGACGCTGTTGATCACCAATCAGTGCTAACAACTCACCAAAGGTCATCGCCTCTTCCGGTTTATCAGTAGTCATGGTGCGCACCTCCTGTTATGCGTGACGAGCGCAAGGATAGGGCATTGATCATTAAGAGTCTAGATGCAGAGAGGGGGAAGTGCGAGAGGGGAGAAAAGATAAAAAAACCGGGTGGCGACACCCGGAAAAAAAGCACAGTGGCGGTTAATCAGTAATGAACCAGTCATCAGCGCTTTCCCACGTCTGCTGCAGGATTTCGCTGATCTGGTCGCGCGTCTCTTTTCCACCGCCCAGCACGCTGAGATTGTTGGCACTGGCGTAACGTACCTTGACGTGATTGGTCGAGTCAGGAAACTGTTCATCAATGCGGCGCGATAATTCATCGCTTAACGCTTCAATTGCGCCAGCAGGAAGAGGTCGGGTATTGGATACGGTAATTTCAACGCGCATAATAGCCTCCGGTTAAGATACTGTATATATTTACAGTATAGGCGGGCCGGAGGCAAGTAAAATTATGCGATGCGCCAGTTCAGTGTTTCACCCGCCAGGAACGGCACCAGTGTGTGACTGCCAAGCGCAATTGACTCTGGCACCTGCCAGGGCTCACGCACCAGGGTAATCGTCCCTTCATTCAGCGGCAGGCCGTAGAAACGCGGGCCGTTCTCAGAACAGAATGCTTCAAAATGTTCCAGCGCGTTCAGCTCTTCAAAAACAGTGGCATAAGCGGGCAACGACGTCGGCGCATTAAAGACGCCAGCACAGCCACAGCTGGCTTCTTTGAGATGACGCAGGTGCGGCGCGGTATCGGTACCGAGGAAGAAGCGAGGATTCCCGCTCGCCACCACTTTACGCAGCGCCTCCTGATGCACGTTGCGCTTAAGGATGGGCAGGCAGTAGAGGTGCGGACGAATACCGCCCACCAGCATGTGGTTGCGGTTAAACATCAGATGTTGCGGCGTAATGGTCGCGCCCAGCGTCTCATCAGCATCAGCGACATAGTCAGCGGCGTCCTGAGTCGTAATGTGCTCCATCACCACTTTCAGTGCCGGAAACTGGCTGCGCAGCGGCACCATGACGGTTTCGATAAAGCGGGCTTCGCGGTCAAAGATGTCGATATGCGCATCGGTGACTTCGCCGTGGATAAGCAGCGGCATACCGAGCTTCTGCATCCGCTCCAGCACGCGGGCGATCGACGCGATATTGGTCACGCCATGACTGGAGTTAGTGGTGGCGTGTGCCGGATAGAGCTTAGCCGCGGTAAACAGACCGGCGGTGAAGCCGCGCTCAAGCTCATCAGGATCCAGCGAGTCAGTCAGATAGCAGGTCATCAGCGGCGTAAAGGCGTGATCGGCGGGCAGCGCCGCCAGGATGCGAGCGCGGTACGCTTCACCCGCGGCCACGCTGGTCACCGGCGGCACCAGGTTAGGCATCACAATGGCACGACCATTCACCGCGCTGGTATAGGGCAGGACCGTTTTGAGCATCTCATCGTCACGCAGATGAATATGCCAGTCGTCAGGGCGACGCAGGGTAAGTTGCTGAGGTTGTGCTGTCATCAGTGAAGCTCCGGCAGAAGGGAAACAAAAGGCGTGTTTTGGCCGGGGTCTAAGCATAAGGATTCAGGCAACCGTTTGCACCTGCTTTTTATGCCGACAAAGAAAATCCGCGCCGGAGGGCGCGGAGATCGAGGTTACTGCGTAAAGGGGATGACCAGCTCGCCAGGTTTCACTTCCAGCCCTTTGGCAAACTTCTTCGCCAGCGACTCGCCTTTACTGCGGTCAGCACTCAGGACATAAGCCGGGTTCTGATCAAAATAGCTTTTCAGTGACTGATTCAGGTAAGGCGTCAGCGTCTTCATAATTGAGGCCATTTTTTCCGGCGCAACCTGCGCATCGACAATCTCCAGATCGCGGAGATAGATGGCACCCTGCTGCTGGTCGTAGACCGGCTGAGCACGCATCTTCAGTTGCATATCAGCTTGCTGCGGGCCAAACAGCGAGGTCACGTTGATTTTTGCGTTGCCAGAGAGCGTCACTTTACCCGGCTCTTCGCGGCCAATCTGGCTGGTCAGGTTGTTCAGCACGATGTGCGCGTTAACCAGTCCGGAGACGCCAATATCTTTCTCGTAGTTGTTGTGCTTCTGCAGCGCCTGATTCACTTCCTGTTCGTTGATAGTGTATTGCGTCAGTTGATTACAGCCGCTCACCAGCAGCGCGATCAACAGGGCTGTCAGCCCGAAAAATGCCTTTTTCATCGATCTTTATCCTGAATATCAGAGCCAGTAAACAGGCAATAGCCTGCCTGAATGCGTGGCGGGTGTCATCAGGAAAGAGATGAGAAACGCCGCAGCGTCTCTCATCGGGGCGGGGTTAGTGGGCTATTGAGGAGAGCAGATTTACCTGGGTCTGTTTAGCCATATTATCGCGGTAGTCAGCGACCCGTGCGGGCCAGTCGATACCCGCCACCAGCGTCAGCGAGCGCAGCAGCGGGAACAGATTAAAATCATCTTCCGACAGCTCACCGTTTACCGCATTGGGCTGTTCGATTAATTTGTCCAGCTTGCGCAGATCCTGGCTGACATTTTTAATCAGGCCGGCTGAGTGGCTTTTCAGCGTGTCGAAATCACCGATGCTTGCCTGCTTTTTAGTACGGAAATAGTCACGCGCCTCCGGGGTGGCGAATTCGGCAAACGCGGCGTCTGCAATGCGCGGCAGCAACAGCTTGTTGACGTAGCTGTTCATGTGACGCAGCCACTCGCCAATCGCCGGGTTCAGCGCGCCGGTGATCAGCGGTTCGCGATCCTGCTGATCGACGTAATGCACAATCTCCATGCTCTCAGGCATCGCGCTGCCATCCTGCTTCTGCAGAATGGGTGCCATTTTCTGACCAATCAGTCGTTTCGGCGTCTCTTCATCGTCGTTGAGCATCACCACCAGCTCAACCGGCTTATTTTTCAGGCCAAAAATCATTCGCGCTTTAACGCAGAAAGGGCAGTGGTCATAGATATAGAGCTTCATCCTGATCTCCCGGGTTTAGAGGTTTACTATTTAACAGAGTGAATCAATTCATTCTGTTTTCGGGCTCGTAAAAAGTATGGAAGAGATTACCCCACAGGGCAAACCGGCCTGTCAGATGCGTGACAGATGCCTGACAGGCCACGCTGCGAAAGCCGCCATTACAGTTTGTTGATCGCGAGGATAACAGAGCAAAATCAACCTCTTTATGGCGAAACCGCTGTAACGTTTTACCGCAGCTCAGGCGGCGGTTATAGTGAAAGCCGGGTAATGACGGCTCATCTTTATCAGCCATTGATTTTAGGAGTCAGGATGTTTGGCTATCGTTCTGCCGCGCCCAGGGTGCGATTAACTACCGATCGTCTGGTGGTCCGTCTGGTTCACGAACGTGATGCCTGGCGAATGGCAGATTACTATTCGGAAAACCGCCTGTTTTTAAAACCCTGGGAGCCGGTGCGCGATGACAGCCACTGCTTCCCCTCAGGCTGGCAGGCACGGCTCGGGCTGATTGCGGACATGCATAAGCAGGGTTCGGCCTTCTATTTTATTCTCATGGACAGCGATGAAACCGAGGTGCGGGGCGTGGCGAATTTCAGCAACGTGCTGCGCGGATCTTTTCATGCCTGTTACCTTGGCTATTCACTGGGTGAAAAGTGGCAGGGACAGGGTCTGATGTTCGAAGCGTTGCAGGCGGCTATCCGCTATATGCAGCGCCAGCAGCATATTCACCGCATCATGGCGAACTACATGCCGCACAACCAGCGCAGCGGCGATCTGCTGGCGCGACTCGGTTTTGAGAAAGAGGGGTACGCTAAAGATTATCTGCTCATCGACGGACGCTGGCAGGATCACGTGCTGACAGCCTTAACCCTGCGGGAATGGACGCCTGACCGGCGTGGATAATAATGAGGATGCGAGCATGAAGATGGTTTTATCGGCGCAGGCAATGCGCGTGCTGGGCTGCCTGCTGGAAAAGCAGGTGACGACGCCGGAACAGTATCCGCTGTCACTGAACGGTGTCGTGGTGGCCTGTAACCAGAAATCGAACCGCGAGCCGGTGATGGAACTGAGTGAAAGCGAGGTGCAGAATCAGCTCGACCTGCTGGAAAAACGGCACCTCATCACCGCCAGCAGCGCCGCCGGACAGCGGGTGGTGAAATATGAGCAGCGTTTCTGTAACTCCGCGTTTGGCACGCTAAAGCTCAATAGCGCGGAAGTCGCCCTGCTGACCCTGCTGCTGTTGCGCGGACCACAGACGCCAGGCGAATTGCGTACCCGCAGCGGCCGTCTGCACGAGTTCAGTGACGTCAGCGAAGTCGAGCAGACGCTGGAAGGCCTGATGCAGCGTGACGACAGTGCTCAGGTGATCCGTCTGGCGCGTGAGCCTGGCAAGCGTGAAAGCCGCTTTATGCATCTGCTGGGCGATGAAAGTGATCAGCCGCAGGCCGCTGACGCGCCGGAAGAGCAGGGCGATCTGGCGGCACGCGTTGCCACGCTGGAACGGCAGGTCGCAGAGCTTCAGGCACAACTCACCCAACTACTGCAATCGGAGAGCTGAGATGACATTACGTATTGGCGTGGTGGGATTAGGCGGCATCGCGCAGAAAGCCTGGCTGCCGGTGCTGTCGGCCGCGACAGACTGGACGCTGGTGGGCGCATTTTCCCCGAACCTGGCCAAAGCCAACCCGATCTGTGACAGCTACCGCATGCAATGTTTTGGTTCACTGAGTGATCTGGCTGCTGCCTGTGACGCGGTCTTTGTCCACAGCAGCACCGCCACGCACTATGAAGTCGTCAGAGCGCTGCTGCTGGCAGGAAAAGATGTTTGCGTTGATAAGCCGCTGGCTGAAACCCTGGAGCAGGCCGAGGCGTTGGTGGCGCTGGCGGAAAAACGCCAGCGCAAACTGATGGTGGCGTTTAACCGGCGGTTCGCCCCGCGCTATCAGCAGCTGCGGGCAGAGATGGCTGACGTCGCCTCTCTGCGGATTGAAAAGCACCGCAGCGACAGCGTTGGGCCACAGGATCTCCGCTTTACCCTGCTCGACGACTACCTGCATGTGGTGGACACCGCACTCTGGCTGGGCGGCAAACCCTTTCGCCAGGTTCAGGGACGCATCGACACCAACGAACAGGGCCAGATGCTCTATGCCGAGCACCATTTCAACGTTGAAGGATTAACGATCACCACCAGCATGCACCGGCGTGCAGGTAGCCAGCGCGAGCGGGTCAGCGCGGTGTGTGATGGTAAGTGCATCGACATCAGTGAGATGCGCGACTGGCAGGAAGAAAGCAGTGATGGCCTGCTGATTACGCCACCCCCCGCCTGGCAGAGCCATCTGACGCAGCGCGGTTTCAGTGGTGCAGCCCGCCATTTTATCGACTGCGTACAAAATCAGACCAGGCCTGAAACCAGCGGTGAGCAGGCGCTGATGGCGCAGCGTGTGGTGGAAAAACTGTGGCGTGAGGCGACCCGCGAATAACGCCTTGTAACACTCCGTGCTGGTCATTTCCCTCCGTAGCAGTAGACTGTCGCCGGGCATCCTCAGGTGCCCGCGCTAATTCTCCTTTTTTGCCGATTCTTTTCAGGATGCGCCGTCAATTATGAATTTGTTGAAATCGCTGGCAGCGGTCAGTTCAATGACCCTGTTTTCCCGCGTACTGGGCTTTGCCCGTGATGCCATCGTGGCGCGGGTGTTTGGCGCCGGAATGGCGACCGATGCGTTCTTTGTTGCGTTTAAACTCCCCAATCTGCTGCGGCGTATTTTTGCTGAAGGCGCATTTTCTCAGGCCTTCGTGCCGATTCTGGCTGAATATAAAAGCAAGCAGGGCGAAGAGGCGACCAAACTCTTCCTGGCTTACGTCTCCGGGCTGCTGACGCTGGCGCTGGCGCTGGTCACCGTGGCGGGCATGATCGCTGCGCCCTGGGTCATCATGGCCACGGCTCCCGGCTTTGCCGACAGTCCCGATAAGTTCGCGCTGACCAGCTCGCTGCTGCGGGTGACCTTCCCCTACATTATGCTGATTTCGCTGGCGTCGCTGGCGGGTGCGGTGCTGAACACCTGGAACCGCTTCTCGGTGCCAGCCTTTGCGCCGACCCTGCTGAACGTCAGCATGATTGGCTTTGCACTGTTCGCCGCGCCACATTTCCATCCACCGGTTATGGCGCTCGCCTGGGCCGTCGTGGCGGGCGGCGTGCTGCAACTCGGCTATCAGCTGCCACATCTGAAGAAGCTCGGGATGCTGGTGCTGCCGCGCCTGAATCTGCGTGACGCGGGCGTCTGGCGGGTTATGCGTCAGATGGGGCCTGCCATTCTGGGTGTCTCCGTCAGCCAGATTTCGCTGATCATCAACACCATCTTCGCCTCTTTTCTGGTCTCAGGTTCCGTCTCCTGGATGTACTATGCCGACCGCCTGATGGAGTTCCCCTCCGGCGTGCTGGGCGTGGCGCTGGGCACCATTCTGCTGCCATCGCTGGCCAAAAGTTTTTCTAGCGGCAACCATGATGAATATTCCCGGCTGATGGATTGGGGTCTGCGTCTCTGCTTCCTGCTGGCGCTGCCCAGCGCCGTGGCTCTGGGTATGCTCTCCGGCCCGCTGACTGTGGCGCTGTTCCAGTACGGTAAATTTACTGCTTTTGATGCCCTGATGACGCAGCGCGCTCTGATAGCCTATTCCGTCGGACTGATGGGGCTAATCGTGGTCAAGGTGCTGGCACCGGGCTTCTATTCCCGTCAGGACATCAAAACGCCGGTGAAAATCGCAATTATCACGCTGATCATGACGCAGGTAATGAACCTGGCGTTTATTGGCCCGCTGAAACATGCCGGTCTGTCACTGTCGATTAGTCTGGCGGCCTGTCTGAATGCATCGCTGCTCTACTGGCAGCTGCGTAAGCAGAAAATCTTTATGCCGCAGCCGGGCTGGAGCAGCTTCCTGATCCGCCTGCTGATCGCCGTGGTAGTGATGGCTGGCGCGCTGTTTGCCATGCTGCAGTGGATGCCAGACTGGCAGCAGGGGTCGATGTTATGGCGACTGCTGCGTCTGGCTGCGGTCTGTGCAGTAGGCGGCGGGGCTTATTTTCTGGCGCTGGGGCTGCTGGGCTTCCGGCTGCGCGACTATGCACGGCGCACGGCTGTGTAAGTCAGAGCCTTAAATCAGACAATAAAAAATCCCGCACCAGGCGGGATTTTTTTACGCTACTTATTCTGCTCAGGCTTTACGGCTTAACGTCGCCTGGCCTTTACCCATACCATCCGGGCCATAAAAAGCCTGGGTCTGATGCGGCTTCAGCACTTCAAGCGCATTCTCGGTGTAGCGAATCTGATGTTGCAGCAGCATGCCATTATGGACATTGGCATCCTGCAGACGACGGGAGTGCTGCTGGATACTGTCCCAGCGGCGTGCCATGTCATTCTGCCCACGATAAGGTGCCGATGTCGCCTGACTCTGTTCAGCGGTGCGGCGCATCTCATCCAGATAGTTCAGCGTGCTGAGCAGCGCGCTTTTATCTTCGGTGATACGCTGCAGCAGGTTGCTGTTAATGTTTCCGGCAGCCAGCTGCTGCTGCTCTTCTTCCAGCACGGCTGACAGCGACGCCAGCACGTCCTGCATCTTATCTAATGTGGTCTGCAAATTACTCATGGGAATTAATTACCCTCTAAATACGCCTTGGTATCGGCAATCAGCGCATCGGCGATTTTGCCGGTATCCATCTTCAGTTCGCCATTACGAATGGCGGTTTTCAGTTGTTCAACGCGCTCGACGTTAATATCTTTGCTGCTCGGCTGCATCAGCTGCGACTGCGCGCTGCTCAGGCTCACCTGAGCGGCTGCAGGCGTCGTGGCTGCTGCCACCGGGCTGGCGCTCTGGCGCACTTTGCTGTTACCGGACTCACTGCTATCGCGGCTCTGTACGGTGCTGGCGGGTTTCAGAGGTTGCGTTCTGTCAATGCTCATGTTCGGGCTCCTGTACGGTCAGGGGAAGTCTGCCACCTGAATCAGAATAGCGTTATCGCTTCGTTGATTCTTCTATCGGCAGCACTACGGGCTTCTTTAACACTTTACAGCGTTATAAGAATATTCCCATCTTCTCGTACCTTACCGCTGACAACCTGACCATTTCCCATCCGGACCCGGACCGACTGCGAACGGGCGGCGTTATTCAGCGCTTTACCCTCACCGCTGGCGTCAAATCCATCGCCGCTGGCAATTACCATCACATTCTGACCCGCCTTGACCCGCCACGGCTGACGCAGCGTAGACGGATTAATTGGCTGTCCTGGCTGGATGTCGCGCAGCACGACAGCATCGGCGACCGAGTCCACATTCAGCAGGGCGCGGGCGGGCAGCGTATCAAGACGGCCGGTCTGCAAAGTGAAATCACTCTCGCTGACGCTACTGCCCTGGCTCAGCAACCGGTTCGCCACCAGATAAGAACCGGTGACCTGAACCTGAACCTGAATATAACGGCGGTTCTCATCGCAGTTTGCCGCCACGCTCATATTGCCCCATAACCGGCTGTTGCCGGGCAGAGTGAACTTTGGCGTTTCACAGGCTGGCCACTGTTCCTTCGGCGTGCGTACCACCACGACCATGCCATCAGCATGCTGGGCGTCACGCGCTTTAAAAAATTGATTCAGTTGTGCATTGAGATCACCGGCAGAAGCCGGCAGGGCGATCACGACCAGCAGACTGGTCAGCAGGGTCAGATATCGACGCATTGTGCATTTCCTCACTGATGATGGCGACAAGTGTACCCCTTAAGAAAAATCCTTAATTGTCAAAATAGCGGTCATTTGAGGCCCTATTCAGACGATGACGTCTTGCTTTTTCAAATTAAGCTGCGAACTCGAAATTTTCATACGCGGAGGAAACATGCTCGACAAACTGGATGCGGCGCTGAAATTTGGTACGGAGGCCCTCAACCTGCGTGCTCAACGTCAGGAGATCCTGGCGTCAAATATTGCCAACGCCGATACCCCTGGTTATCAGGCCCGGGATATCGACTTTGCAAGCGAGCTGAGTCGGGTGATGTCCAATGGCCGTGCGGAAGGCAGCAGCATGGCATTAAAAGTCACGTCAGCTCGCCACATTGAAGCACAGACAAACGGCGCGCCATCGATGGATATGCTTTATCGCATCCCCGATCAGCCTTCTGCCGACGGCAATACCGTAGATATGGACCGTGAACGTACGCAGTTCGCGGATAACAGCCTGAAATATCAAACCGACCTCACCCTCATCAGTAGCCAGATCAAAGGCATGATGAGCGTGTTACAAGGGCAATAATTATGGCCTTGCTGAATATTTTTGACATTGCCGGCTCAGCGATGACCGCGCAATCACAGCGATTAAACGTCAGTGCCAGTAACCTGGCGAACGCCGACAGCGTCACCGGCCCCGATGGTAAGCCTTATGTGGCCAAGCAGGTGGTCTTCCAGACCGATGCAGCGCCAGGTTCAGCCACCGGTGGGGTGAAAGTGGCAAGAGTCGTGGATGACCCCACGCCAGCGAAGCTGGTCTATGACCCAGGCAATCCGATGGCAGATGCCAAAGGCTACGTGAAGATGCCGAACGTGGATGTGGTTTCTGAAAGCGTCAACACCATGTCGGCGTCACGCAGTTACCAGGCCAACGTCGAAGTGCTCAACACCGTGAAGTCGATGATGATGAAAACCCTGACCCTCGGGCAATAACGGAGAAAATTTATGGCTATCGCGGTAGGCGTTAACGAAAGGCTGGACCCCACGGTCCTTAGCTCTTCCAACACCAGTGGCACCGGCAACAATGCGCAGGATCTGCAGAACCAGTTCCTGACCATGCTGGTGACGCAGTTAAAGAACCAGGATCCAACCAATCCAATGGACAACAGCCAGCTCACCACACAGCTGGCACAGATCAATACCCTGAGCGGCATTGAAAAGCTGAACACCACGCTGGGATCGATCTCCGGCCAGATCACCACCAGCCAGTCACTGCAGAGCTCCACGCTGATTGGGCATGGTGTGATGGTCAATGGCGGACAGATTCTGGTCGGCAAGGGCACCACAACGCCATTTGGTGTTGAGCTGGCCTCTGCCTCAACCGGCGCATCGGCCACGATTAAAGATGCCGGTGGCAACGTGATCGACACCGTCGATCTGGGCGCGCTCAGCGCTGGCGTGCACACCTTCTCGTGGGACGGCAAGCTGACCGATGGCTCTGTCGCGCCGGATGGTAAATACAGCGTTGCGATTGCCGCAAGTAATGGCAACGCACAACTGGTGGCACAACCGCTTAACTACGCCTACGTCAATGGGGTGAGTACTGCGAACAACACCACAAAACTGGATCTCGGCACCATGGGCTCCGCCACCCTTGACGACGTACGTCAGATTCTCTGATTAACCTGTAGACAGGAAACAAATAAATGTCATTTTCCCAAGCGGTCAGCGGCCTTGGTGCTGCTTCAAGTAACCTTGATGTCATCGGTAACAACATTGCTAACTCCGCCACAGCGGGCTTTAAATCCAGCACCATCGCGTTTGCTGATATGTTTGCCGGTTCAAACGTCGGCCTCGGCACCAAAGTCGCTGCGGTAATCCAGAACTTTAACGACGGTGCGACCACCACCACCAGCCGTGGCCTGGACGTTGCGCTGAGCGGTAACGGTTTCTTCCGTATGACCGACAGCAGCGGCGGCGTCTTCTATTCACGTAACGGCCAGTTAACGCTGGATGCCAACCGTAACCTGGTCAACACCCAGGGCCTGAACGTAACCGGCTATCCGGCCAGCGGTTCACCGGCCACTATCCAGGCAGGTGCTAACCCGGTCGCGCTGCGTATTCCTACCGAGCAGATGTCAGCCCGTTCCACCACCACTGCCGGTCTGGTTGCCAACCTGAACTCAACGGATGCAACGCCATCTGTGGCTACCTTCTCGACGGCGAACGCGGACAGCTACAACAAGAAAACCACGGTAACCGTGTTCGACTCGCAGGGTAATGACCACGCGCTCGACATGTATTTCGCGAAAGACACCACCAGCAACAGCTGGACCGTGCGGACCATTGATGGCACCACCGGCACCTCAGCGGGTGACTTCCGAATGGCGTTTGATACCAGCGGTAAGCTGACCAGCGTCTCTAAGCTGGATGCCAGCGGCGCGGTAGTGGGCACGCCTACCACTGATGGCACCGTCGGCCTGACGCTGAACGTGGGCGGCGCCAATGGCGCGGTCGCCAATCAGCCCATCAACCTGAGCATGCTGGGCAGCCTGCAGCAGAACACCGGAGCAACCTCTTTTGGTAGTCCGACCCAGGATGGTTATGCACCTGGCGATCTGACCAGCTACGCGATCAATGATGACGGCACCATCACCGGCAGCTACTCAAACCAGAAAACCCAGCTGCTGGGTCAGATTGTCCTGGCAAGCTTCTCTAACCCGGAAGGTCTGCAGTCTAAGGGCGACAACGTCTGGCAGGCGTCAAGCGCATCTGGTCAGGCAGCCGTCGGTCTGGCTAACACCGGCACCTTTGGTTCACTGACCGCCGGCGCACTGGAATCTTCCAACGTCGACATGAGTAAAGAGCTGGTGAATATGATTGTGGCGCAGCGTAACTATCAGGCGAATGCGCAGACCATCAAAACTCAGGACCAGATTCTCAACACGCTGGTTAACTTACGTTAATTCGCTAACAGGATTGCCATATGGATCACGCGATATATACCGCGATGGGCGCGGCCAGCCAGACGCTGGATCAGCAGGCGGTGACCGCCAGCAACCTCGCCAACGCCTCTACACCTGGTTTTCGTGCGCAGCTGAATGCGCTGCGCGCAGTTCCGGTGAGTGGCTGGTCGCTGCCGACCCGTACGCTGGTCGCCGCCTCTACACCGGGCGCCGACATGAGTCAGGGCGCGATGGATTACACCGAGCGTCCGCTCGATGTGGCGGTGCAGCAGGATGGCTGGCTGGCGGTGCGTACCGCTGACGGCAGCGAAGCCTATACCCGCAACGGCAATATGCAAATCAGTCCGACCGGTACGCTGACGGTTCAGGGCAATCCTGTGATGGGCGATGGCGGTCCGATTGTGATCCCGCAGGGCACGGAAATCACCATTGCGGCTGACGGCTCGATCACCGGGCTGAATGCCGGTGATTCACCGAACGCCACGGTTCAGCTGGGCAAGCTGAAGCTGGTCAGGGCCACCGGCCAGGAGCTGCAGCGTAGTGATGACGGCATGTTCCGTCCTACTGCGTCGACGCAGGCGACCCGCGGTGCCGCGCTGCAGGCCGATGCCACCATGCAGGTGATGCCTGGCGTGCTGGAAGGCAGCAACGTCAAACCGGTAGAAACCATGGTTGATATGATCGCCAACGCCCGACGTTTTGAGATGCAGATGAAAGTCATCACCAACGTCGACGAAAATGAACAAAAAGCCAACCAGCTCCTGAGCATGGGTTAAGGCACGAGGATAACAACATGATTCGTTCTTTATGGATCGCTAAGACCGGTCTTGATGCGCAGCAGATGAACATGGACGTCATTGCCAACAACCTGGCAAACGTCAGCACCAATGGCTTTAAGCGTTCACGTGCCGTATTCGAAGACCTGATGTACCAGACTATGCGCCAGCCGGGCACCCAGTCATCAGAACAGACGACGCTGCCATCCGGTTTGCAAATCGGTACCGGTGTTCGTCCGGTGACCACTGAGCGTCTGCATACGCAGGGCAACCTGTCGCAGACCAGCAACTCAAAAGATATCGCCATTAACGGCCAGGGCTATTTCCAGATTCAGATGCCGGATGGCACCTCTGGCTATACCCGTGACGGCGCGTTTCAGGTTGATCAGAACGGTCAGCTGGTGACCAACTCCGGTTTCCCGGTGCAGCCAGGCATCACCATTCCGGCCAACGCCACCAGCATTACGGTGTCGCGTGACGGTGTGGTTAGCGTGACGCAGCAGGGTCAGGCTCAGGCCGCGCAGGTGGGTCAGTTAACCCTGAGCACCTTTATGAATGACGCCGGTCTCGATAGCGTGGGTGAAAACCTCTACAAGGAAACGCAGGCATCGGGCGCACCGACAGACAGCACCCCAGGCCAGAACGGCGCGGGTCTGCTCTATCAGGGTTACACCGAAACCTCAAACGTTAACGTGGCGGAAGAGCTGGTCACCATGATCCAGACGCAGCGCGCCTACGAAATCAACAGCAAGGCGATCAGTACCTCTGATCAGATGCTGGCGAAATTAACACAGCTTTAATCCCGAACAGGGCCAGCCCGTGCTGGCCTGAAACAAAGACATTAATAAGGTCGTGACGCCGTGGCGAAGCAACAGATTCTCAAGCCTGGACATTGGTTAGTCGCCTCGTTGCTGCTAACTCTCAACGGATGTGCCCTGGTCCCGCGTACTCCGCTGGTCGAAGGTGCAACCACAGCGCAACCCATGCCGTCCGCGCCACCGGTGGTCAACGGCTCTATATTCCAGGGCGTCGCGCCGCTTAACTACGGCTATCAACCGCTGTTTGAAGATCGTCGTCCACGCAACATTGGCGATACCCTGACCATTACGCTGCAGGAAAACGTCAGCGCCAGCAAAAGCTCCTCAGCCAATGCCAGCCGCGATGGCAGCAACAGCTTTGGTGTGAGCGCGGTGCCGACCGGTCTGGCTGGCCTGGTGGGTGCAGGTGGCGAAAAAGCCAATCTCAGCGCAGAAGGCAAAAACGATTTCGCGGGTAAAGGCGGCGCATCCGCCAATAACACCTTTACCGGCACCATTACCGTCACCGTGGATCAGGTGTTGTCAAACGGCAACCTGCACGTGGTCGGTGAAAAACAGATTGCCATTAATCAGGGCACGGAGTTCATTCGCTTCTCGGGCGTGGTCAACCCACGCACCATCAGCGCCAGTAACGCCGTGTTATCTACCGCTGTCGCCGATGCACGTATTGAGTACGTCGGAAATGGTTACATCAATGAGGCGCAGACCATGGGTTGGTTCCAGCGTTTCTTCCTGAACATCTCGCCGATGTAAGAGGTTTCAATGAAAAAGTTAACGCTGTTACGCGCCGGGCTGGCGCTGCTGCTGGGCGTAAGCCTGCTGGCCAAAGCCGATTTGATTCGTGATTTAACCACGGTACAGGGCGTACGTGATAACCAGCTGCTGGGCTACGGCCTCGTTGTAGGTCTGGATGGCACGGGTGACCAGACGACTCAGACGCCATTTACCACGCAGACAGTGAGCAACATGCTGTCACAGCTTGGTATCACCGTTCCCACCGGAACCAACATGCAGCTGAAAAACGTGGCGGCCGTTATGGTCACCGCGAAACTGCCGTCATTTGCCCGTCAGGGACAGACGCTGGATGTGGTGGTCTCATCGCTGGGTAACGCCAAAAGCCTGCGCGGCGGCACGCTGTTAATGACGCCGATGAAAGGGGTCGATAACCAGGTCTATGCGCTGGCACAGGGTAATATCCTGGTCGGTGGTGCGGGTGCCTCAGCGGGCGGCAGCAGTGTTCAGGTTAACCAGCTGAACGGTGGCCGTATTACCAGCGGCGCGACCGTTGAGCGTGAACTGCAGAGCAACTTTGGAACGCAGAACACCATTAACCTGCAGCTTAACAGTGAAGATTTCTCGATGGCGCAGCGTATTGCTGATGCAATCAACGCCCGCGGCGGTTACGGCGCGGCGCAGCCGCTGGATGCCCGTACCGTGCAGATCCGCGTGTCACCCAATAATGGTGCGCAGGTCCGCCTGCTGGCTGAGATCCAGAACATTGATGTCTCAATTCCGGTTGAAGATGCCAAAGTCATCATCAACTCCCGTACCGGCTCAGTCGTTATGAACCGCGAAGTGACGCTGAATCAGTGTGCTGTGGCGCAGGGTAACCTGTCGGTGACGGTTAATCAGCAGCAGAATGTCAGTCAGCCTGACACCCCCCTGGCCGGTGGTCAGACGGTGGCGACGACGCAGACGCAGATCGATCTGCGCCAGACCGGCGGCGCGCTGCAACGCGTGAATGCCAGCGCCAACCTGAACAACGTGGTGCGTGCGCTGAATGCGCTGGGTGCGTCACCTATCGAACTGATGTCGATTCTGCAGTCGATGCAGAGTGCCGGCTGTCTGCGTGCCAAACTGGAAATTATCTGATGGCTGATATGCAATCTCTGACCAGTTCGGCTTTTGACAGCCGTTCCCTGAATGAACTGAAACGCCAGGCCAGCAGCGATCCGAAAGGACAAGCGTTGCAGGTCGCGCGTCAGGTCGAAGGGATGTTTGTACAGATGATGCTAAAGAGCATGCGTGAGGCGTTGCCGCAGGACGGGATTATGGGCAACGAACAGACCAAACTCTTTACCTCTATGTATGACCAGCAGATTGCACAGGAGATGGGTAAGCGCGGCCTTGGGCTGGCGGAAACCATCGTCAAACAGATGCAGCCCGCCACCGCGCCGGACGAAAAAGCCGGTACGGTGCCGATGAAGCTGGATAACAGCTTTATTCTCAGTACCAGCGGAGCAACACCCATGGCCGCGCAGCAGCTGGAGCAGATTGTGCGTAAGGCGATGCCGCGTCTGCCGCCGGTCGCGTCACCGACGGGCCTGCCCAGCGACAGCCGCGAGTTTATCGCCCAGCTGACGCAACCGGCGCAGGCAGCCAGTCAGCAGAGTGGCATTCCTCATCACCTGATTCTGGCGCAGGCTGCGCTGGAGTCGGGCTGGGGCCAGCGTCAGATCCTGACCCGCGACGGCAAACCGAGCTATAACGTGTTCGGGATTAAAGCCAGCGGCGACTGGAAAGGTGACACCACCGATATCATGACCACCGAATATGAGCAGGGCGAAGCGAAGAAAGTCCATGCCAGCTTCCGTGTCTACAACTCCTATTTCGAGGCGCTGACTGACTACGTCAAACTTCTGACCAAAAACCCACGCTATGCGGCGGTGACCAACGCCACATCCGCAGAGCAGGGAGCGCAGGCATTGCAGGCGGCAGGTTACGCCACCGATCCGAAATATGCGCAAAAGCTGGTGGGAATGATTCAGCAGTTCAAAAGTATGGGCGACAAAGTCGTCAAAGCGTACAGCCAGGATATGGGCGACCTGTTCTGATCATTGCGCCTCAAGTTTCACTTAAGCAAGCCGATAACATCCCTATAGCCAGAAGCGTTTTCGCCTGCTGGCGCCCACTTTGATGTCTGCCAGCCCGGTTGACGGAGAACGTAAGGAACCGAGATGTCCAGCATAATTAACTCCGCGATGAGCGGATTGAGTGCCGCGCAGGCCGCTCTGAGCACCACCAGTAACAACATTTCCAATTACACCGTGGCGGGCTATTCACGTCAGACCACGGTACTGGCGCAGGCGAACAGTACCCTGCAGGGCAATAGCTATTATGGTAACGGCGTGAATATCACCGGTGTACAACGTGAATATGATGCATTTATTGCCACGCAGTTACGCGGTTCCAGCGCGAACTACAGCGCGGTAAGCACTCAGCACAGCCAGATTTCTAACATTGACGATTTGCTGTCGACTTCGACGACCAGCCTGTCGACCTCGCTGCAGGGCTTCTTTACTAACCTGCAGAACGTGGTCAGCAACGCCAACGATCCGTCAGCACGTCAGTCAATGCTCAGCAATGCACAGGGTCTGGTCAGCCAGTTCCAGACCTCGGCGCAATACCTGAACAATATGCAGAACAGCGTCAATGCAGACGTCGGTTCCAGCATCAAGCAGGTCAACACCATTACCAGCCAGATCGCCGATCTTAACAAGCAGATTGGCAAACTGAGTACCGCTAACGGTGCCACACCTAACGATCTGCTCGATAAGCGCGATCAGCTGGTGAATACCCTGAATAACGTCGTTGGCGTGACGGTGTCGCAGCAGGATGGCGGCTACACGGTCGCGATGGCGAACGGTCTGACGCTGGTAAACGGCGACAAATCTCACGATCTGGTGGCGATGCCTTCCAGCAGCGATCCGACACGCACGACTATCGGCTATGTCGATAAACAGGCGGGCAACGTCGAGATCCCGGAAAAGCTGATCACCACCGGTTCACTGGGTGGCCTGCTGGCATTCCGGACTCAGGATTTGGATCTGGCACAGAACCAGCTGGGACAGTTAGCAGCTGCGTTTACGACCAGCTTTAACGATGTCCACAAGCAGGGCTTTGACAGCAACGGCAATCAGGGCGTCGATTTCTTCAATATCGGCAGCCCGCTGGTGGTGAGCAACAATAAAAACAGCACCGCCGCCTCCGTCACTGCGGAGTGGACCGATACCAGCGCGCTGAAAGCCACCAACTATAACGTCAGCTTTGACGGCACTAACTGGAGCGCCACGCGTGCCTCTGACAGCACCGCTGTGACCATCACGCCGGGTACCGATGCCAGTGGCAATACCACGCTGAGCTTTGATGGCCTGAAGCTGACTGTCGCCGGTACGCCTGCACCCGCCGCCAAAGACAGCTTCCTGGTGAAGCCGGTCCAGAACGTGGTTAACGACATGTCCGTCGCGATCACCAATGAATCTCAGGTGGCCGCAGCAGGTGCCGTTGGCGGTGAGAGTGATAACCGCAATGCGCAAAAACTGTTGAGTCTGCAGGACGCGAAGCTGGTCGGCGGTAACGCCACGCTGTCACAGGCTTACGCCACCATCGTCAGTAGTGTCGGTAACAAAACCAGTTCGCTGGCAACCACCAGCGATACACAGAAAAGCGTGGTCAGTCAGTTGACTGAACGCCAGCAATCGGTCTCAGGCGTAAACCTTGATGAGGAGTACGCCAACCTGACTAAATATCAGCAATATTACATGGCCAATGCGCAGGTGCTGCAGACTGCCAGCACCGTGTTTAATGCATTGATCAATATTCGCTAAGGGCAGGAGATAACATGCGAATCAGTACAAATATGATTTTTGAGCAGCAGGTGCGTGGCATCACTGACTCACAGGCCTCCTGGCTGAAATCAGGCGAGGAGCTCTCCAGCGGCCGCCGTGTGAATAATCCTTCGGACGATCCGATTGCGGCGTCCCGTGCTGTGGTGTTGTCACAAACCCAGCAGCAGGGCAAACAGTATGAGCTGGCGCGTACCTTTGCTGAGCAGGGCCTGTCACTGGAAGAGAATACGCTGAAAGGCGTCACCGATGGGGTCATTGCTGCGCAAGGACTGATCGTCAACGGTTCAACCGGTACCCTGAGCGATAGTGACCGCGGATCGATTGCCACCCAGCTGGAGGGCATTCGCGCCCAGTTGCTGAACCAGGCAAACAGCCAGGATGCCAATGGCCGCTATATTTTTGCCGGTTATAAAACCGACAGCGCGCCGTTTGTTGATACGGCAGGCACCGGCGTAAGTTACGCAGGCGGCACCGAGGCGATCACCCAGAAGGTCGACACCAGCCGTACCATGACCGTGGGTCATACCGGTGACAACATCTTTATGGCGATTTCCGGCAATGCCAAAAAAGAGCCGGATGGCAGCGCCAGCGAAACCAATGTGTTTGCGATGCTGGATAGCGCCATTGCTGCCCTGAAAGTGCCGCAGGATGGTGCTGACGCCGCAACCAAACAGACTTTCCAGGATGCGATGGATAAAACTAACCGTGGTCTGGGTAACTCGCTGAATAATGTTTTAACCGTGCGTTCTGAAATTGGTACTCAGCTTTCAGAAATCGATACGCTGAATGCCCAGGGCGATGACCGCAGTGTCATTTACAACTCACAGATGAGTGACCTGGTTAACGTGGATTTAACCGAAGCGGCTTCCAGCTATACCATGAAGCAGACAGCACTTCAGGCGTCTTACAAGACCTTTACTGATATGTCCAAGATGTCACTGTTCCAGATGAATTCGTAGTCTGACCTGAAATTTTAGGCGTACTTTAACCGGATGCGCTTACTTTTTCCCACCCTCCCGATAAAGGAGGGTGGGATTTTTTTTGCCTGCCATTCAGCCGCTGGCGGGAGAACCAGACATTACAAGCGGGTAGATTTAAAGTGGCAGACAGGCAGTGTTTGAGCCATAAAAAACCCCGGCTCAAAGGCCGGGGTTCAGTTCACAACAGATTAGGCGTTACGGCTTGGTCGCCGGGGCAGTGGCCTGATGGGTGGCGCTATGACCACCCGCAGAACCCCGACCGTCGAACTCATACGGTGCACGCACCCAGTCACTCTGCGGAGCAGGTTCTGACTGCCAGACTATCGCAGGCGCTTTAGTCATCGGCGCAGAAGCAAAGTGCTTCCAGCGTGTACCGTCATCGGGCACAGCTGCAGCAGGCACGGAAGCAACAGGTTCGCCCGCAGTCACTGGTGCTGCAGGCGCGATATCACGTGCGGCAACCGGAGCATGAGGTTCACTGACTGGCGCGGTTTCAGCTTCAGCTGCGACCGGCGCTTTCAGGACCTCTTCTACTTCTGCTGCGATCTCTTCGCTGACATCGGTGGCTGACTGCTCAGCAACCTCTGAAGGCTGTACAGTCTCAACAGCAGGCAGTGCAACGTCTGCAGGCTGAACAGTCTCAGCTGCATCAACCGCAGGAGTCACAACGGGTGCTTCAGCGACGGGCTCAGCAGGCACAGCTTCAGCCGCTACCGCTTCTGCTTTCGCTTCATCGGCAGCCGGAACAACAGAAGGCTGCTCGTCAACCGGGGCGTCGATAGCACGGGTATCATCAGTATTAACGACCGGCACTGGCGTTTCTGCCTGTGGCTCAGCCTGTTGCACCGGTGCTTCCTGAGCAACAGATTCAACGGCGGCAGCAACCGTCAGCGCACGAGTGGCCTCTGCTGTCTCTTCCGCGTTGTACGCTGGTGTCTCATGCGTCACATTCTGAACCTGCTCTTCGCTGGCCTGGCTCACCGGATAGCGAATCCAGACTTTACCGGATGCCATCTCTGGTGAGGCAGCGGCAGCCGCCAGAGGCATGGCTGACTGAGTCGGGTAACGCTCATCACGGTAACGACGACGACGCTGTCCGCTGACGCGCAGATGGCGCGGCGAACGACGTGAGCGACGCGGCATATTGGCGTTATCACGATTGTCATTGTCGTCCTGCTCGTCACTCTGCTGCGCCTGGAACTCAGGCTGCGGCTGGGCAACTTCAGCAGGCTGGGGCTGACGTACTTCAGCTGGCTGGGCAAAGTCGCTGGCTGAGGCTGGCATAGGTGGACGGTTATCATCCACACGCACCTTCTGGTTCAGCTGACGCGGCTTACGACGCGGCATAACCTGCACGCGTTCATCATCCTGCACCTCGGCCACGTCCACAACTTCAGCGATCACTTCCGGCTGCTCAGCCACTTTGGCGGCTTCTTCACCGGCGCGTTTTTCTTCCTGACGACGACGCTGACGCTCAGCACGCTGTTCACGGCGCTGTTGCTGCTGCTCATCACGCTGCTGGCGCGCTTCTTCGCTCAGAGCCGGACGCTCTTCGCGAACTTCACCTGGCTGAGACTCACGCTTGTTACGACGGTTGTTATTGCCATCGCGCGGCTCGCGATTTTCACGTGGCTCGCGGCTTTCGCGCGGTTCACGGCTTTCACGCGGCTCACGACTTTCGCGTGGTTCACGGCCTTCACGCGACTGGGCGTTATCACCGTTACGCGGCGTACGTTCACGACGATTGTTGTTACGACGGTTATTATTGTTGCTGCGGCGCTCACCACGGCCGTTGTTGCTTTCCTGCTCGCTTTCAGACGCTTTCTGCGGTTCAGCAACTTCAGCGGCGACTGGTGCGGCGGCAGGGGCTTCATCACCAGCGAACATTTTCTTCAGGCCGCCAAGCAGACGTCCGAAGAAACCGGTGCTGACGGTAGCAGGTGCAGCCACAGATGGGGCGGCTTTTGCTGCTGGCTGAACTTCAGCGCGCTGCGCTTCTGGCTCAACTTCGACCGGTGCCGGCGGGGCATCAGGCATCACAAACGCGGCCAGAGCAGGCTGCTCAGGACGACGGCGCTCAGCATGTTCCTCATCAGACGGCATCGCCATTTCGGCTTCATGCAGCTTCGGCAGATGATAGCTCAGGGTCTGCGTCTCTTCGCCATTGCGCACACGCAGCACGGAGTAGTGCGGGGTCTGCATCTTGTCATCAGGCACGATGATCGCCCGCACGCCGCCCTGGCGTTTTTCAATCGCGCTGACCGCTTCACGTTTTTCGTTCAGCAGGTAAGAGGCAACCTGAACCGGAACAATGGCGTGAACTTCCTTGGTGTTGTCTTTCAGCGCTTCTTCTTCAATCAGACGCAGAATGGACAGCGCCAGTGACTCATTATCACGGATGGTGCCGGTGCCGCTACAGCGTGGGCAGACGTGATGACTGGATTCACCTAATGAGGGGCTCAGACGCTGACGGGACATCTCCAGCAGGCCGAAACGTGAAATGTGGCTGATCTGAATGCGGGCGCGGTCCTGACGGACAGCTTCACGCAGACGGTTCTCAACCGCGCGCTGATGGCGTACTGGCGTCATATCGATGTAATCGATAACGATCAGGCCGCCCAGGTCACGCAGGCGCAGCTGACGAGCAATCTCATCGGCCGCTTCAAGGTTAGTGTTGAAGGCTGTCTCTTCGATATCACCGCCGCGGGTTGCGCGTGCTGAGTTGATATCGATAGCGGTCAGCGCTTCGGTACTGTCGATCACAATCGAGCCACCGGAAGGCAGGCGGACTTCACGCTGGAAAGCGGATTCGATTTGCGATTCGATCTGATAATGGCTGAACAGCGGAATTTCACCGGTGTAGAGCTTAATTTTGCTGCTGAAGTCCGGACGGCCCAGCGCAGCGATATGCTGACGCGCCAGTTCCAGAACTTTTGGGTTATCGATAAGGATTTCACCGATGTCCTGACGCAGATAGTCGCGGAAGGCTCGCACGATCACATTGCTTTCCTGATGGATCAGGAACGGAGCAGGGCGGTTTTCAGCGGCTTTCTTGATCGCTTCCCAGTGCTTAAGACGGAAGCTTAAATCCCACTGCAGCGATTCGGCGGATTTGCCGACGCCCGCGGTGCGGACAATCAGGCCCATGCCTTCCGGCAGATCCAGCGCTGACAGCGCTTCTTTCAGTTCGGTACGATCGTCACCTTCGATACGGCGAGAGATACCGCCTGCACGTGGGTTGTTCGGCATCAGTACCAGATAGCTGCCCGCCAGAGAAATAAAGGTAGTAAGCGCCGCGCCTTTATTGCCGCGTTCTTCTTTATCGATCTGAACAATAACTTCCTGACCTTCACGCAGCACGTCTTTGATATTCGGACGACCATGCGCGTTGTAGCTGGAAGGGAAGTATTCGCGGGAGATTTCTTTTAAAGGGAGGAAACCGTGACGCTCTGCGCCGTAATCGACAAACGCAGCTTCAAGGCTGGGTTCAATGCGAGTGATTTTACCTTTGTAGATGTTGGCTTTCTTCTGTTCGTGTCCAGGACTTTCAATATCCAGATCGTACAGACGCTGACCGTCAACCAGGGCAACGCGCAACTCCTCCTGCTGAGTTGCGTTTATTAACATTCTTTTCATCGTGACTTACTCGTTATTCTTTCATGAGTGATTACAGCTGCGGGCATAGTTACCCTGGACGAGTATCAACCGATGGCCCCGTGACTTAGTGCAATGTCGTCAACCTCACGGCTGTCGACCGCGCGAGGGGCGCAAATAACGTCGGTGGCCTGTTTTTCATAAGGGAAAACAGCACCAGATAGTGGAAATGCCTGAGAGAATAAAGAAAACCCGTGCATCCCATACTGTTGTCCAGGCCGCAACCCGCAGCCCGCTAAGTGCCTGATTTCGCATTACGTCTTACGCCATTGCTGCGTGTCTGCTCAATCCGGCAAAATGACAATTCCGCTCGTTTTCTGTCCTGAAATGCAACAGGCAAGAAACTCAAACATTATTCCATTGCTAACCTTCATATAGCAAGGCGACTTTAGCCAGCTTGTGAAGTTTCTTTACATTTAAAGCGCTAATGTGTCGGACAAAGCAGCACTTTGCTGAAAAAGCCAGCAGAGAGGCGAGCTGCCGTCACATCAACTCCTGAGTTAAGCACAGAAAAAGGGGTGGCGCTATCAGGGGACACTATTTAGAATCGCCGCCATGAAAACAGAGAATCCCGGCGTACATTTTGTCGCCATCACGGTTGAAAATGCCGGACAACGTATTGATAACTTTTTGCGCACCCAACTCAAGGGTGTGCCAAAGAGCATGATTTATCGCATCGTACGCAAAGGCGAGGTGCGGGTGAATAAAAAACGCGTCAAGCCAGAGTACAAGCTGGAAGAGGGCGACGAGGTGCGCATTCCGCCGGTTCGGGTAGCGGAACGCGACGAAGATGCTGTTTCTCCCAAACTGGCGAAAGTCGCCTCACTGGCCGATGCCATCCTCTTTGAAGATGAGTCGCTGCTGGTCATGAACAAGCCTTCCGGCACCGCGGTACATGGCGGTAGCGGACTCAGCTTCGGCGTCATTGAAGGATTACGTGCCCTGCGACCTGAAGCGCGCTTCCTGGAGCTGGTGCATCGCCTGGATCGTGACACCTCCGGCATTCTGCTGGTCGCTAAAAAGCGTTCGGCGCTGCGTTCCCTGCATGAGCAACTGCGCGAGAAGGGGATGCAGAAAGATTATCTGGCCCTGGTGAGCGGCAACTGGCCGTCACATCTGAAAGTGGTTCAGGCACCGCTGCTGAAAAATATTCTGCAGAGCGGCGAGCGAGTGGTTCGCGTCAGCAGCGAAGGCAAAGCGTCGGAAACCCGCTTTAAAGTGGAAGAGCGGTTCGGGTTTGCCACGCTGGTGAAAGCGAGTCCGGTCACCGGCCGTACCCACCAGATTCGCGTGCATACGCTGCATGCCGGGCATCCCATCGCCTTCGACGATCGCTATGGTGAACGTGACTTTGACCGTCAGCTTGCGTCAACGGGTTTAAAACGCCTGTTCCTGCACGCCGCGGCGCTGACCTTTACCCATCCCGGTACCGGCGAACTGATGCGGGTCGAAGCGCCTCTGGATGATGGCCTGAAGCAGTGCCTGAATAAACTGCGTCAGATAAAAGCGTAATCGCTCTCCGGCATCAGTCCGTTAAAGGGTTGATGCCGGCCTGCTGTAACATTTCATTCAGCGCAATCAGCGGCAGTCCAATCAGCGTATTCGGATCGCGACCTTCCAGCCGATCGAACAGACAAATCCCCAGCCCTTCACTTTTAAAACTGCCCGCACACTGCAATGGCTGCTCCTTTTCCACATACCCGGCGATTTCAGCGTCTGTTAGCGTGCGGAAATGAACCACAAAGGGCTCACAGCAGTGCAGCAGTTGGTTACTGTCCGGATGGAAAAGGGCCAGTCCGGTGTAAAAGGTAATGGCCTTACCGCTGGCGGCACGCAGCTGCGTCCGCGCATTCTCAGGCGTGTGAGGCTTTCCTGTAATCTGGCCATCGAGCACGCAGACCTGATCCGAGCCGATGATCCAGTGGCCGGGATAGGTTTTTGCCAGCGCCTGCGCTTTCGCCACAGCAAGACGGGTCACCAACGCTTCGGCATTTTCACCGGGCTGGGGCGACTCATCCACTTCAGGTGCAGCGGTAATAAAAGGCAGGCCCAGCTTGTGCAGTAATGCCTGCCGGAAGGGTGAAGTTGAAGCTAAAAGAATCGATGGTGTCATTTTTTTTCAATAGTGATAGCGAATTGGTGACAGTCATTTTAAACTGTGCGCCGCACTGGATGCGAATAGTGGTTGAAAGATGCTGTTTAACGGCCTTTTTCTTTGACTCTATGACATTACAAAGTTAATATGCGCGCCCTATGCAAAAGGTAAAATTACCCCTAACGCTGGACCCTGTCCGCACCGCTCAGAAGCGCCTTGATTATCAGGGTGTCTACACATCTGTACAGGTGGAGCGTGTGGCCGAGTCGGTCGTTAGTGTGGACAGTGATGTGGATTGTGCCATGTCGTTTGCGGTTGATAACCAACGTCTGGCAGTGCTGACGGGTACTGCTGAAGCACACGTGACGTTGCGTTGCCAGCGCTGCAACCAGACCTTTCCCCATCACGTAAAAGTGAGTTACTGCTTCAGCCCTGTCTCTTCTGAAGAGCAGGCCGAGGCATTACCGGAAGCGTACGAGCCGGTCGATGTCAACGAGTTTGGTGAGATCGATTTGCTGGCGGTTGTCGAGGATGAACTGATTCTCGCGCTGCCGGTCGTTCCGGTGCACGATTCTGAACACTGTGAAGTGTCCGAGGCGGACATGGTCTTTGGCAAACTGCCTCCTGAGGCGGAGAAACCAAATCCATTTGCCGTATTAGCCAGTTTAAAGCGTAAGTAATAGGAGTAAGGTCCATGGCCGTACAACAGAATAAACCCACCCGTTCTAAGCGTGGTATGCGTCGTTCGCACGATGCGCTGACCACTGCTGCTCTGTCAGTAGATAAAGTTTCTGGCGAAACTCATCTGCGTCACCACATCACTGCGGACGGTTACTACCGCGGTCGCAAGGTTATCGTTAAGTAAGTTTCTTGCTTAGCAAGGCGATACCTTGACACGTTTGACCCTGGCGATTGATGCCATGGGCGGGGATTTCGGTCCCTGCGTGACAGTGCCTGCAGCATTGCAGGCACTGGCCTCTCATTCGGAACTATTCCTTCTTCTGGTCGGACATCCCGACACCCTCACGCCATTGCTTGCCAAAGCGGATTCCTCCCTGACGGGGCGTTTGCAGGTTATCCCTGCCGAATCGGTTATTGCAAGTGATGCGCGGCCCGCTCAGGCCATCCGGAACAGTCGCGGCAGCTCAATGCGCGTGGCGCTGGAGATGGTTAAAGAGGGACGTGCTCAGGCCTGCATCAGCGCCGGTAATACTGGTGCGCTGATGGGGCTGTCGACACTCTTATTAAAACCGCTGGATGGAATTAAACGTCCGGCGCTGATGTCCGTTTTACCGCATCAGCAGCAGGGTAAAACCGTGGTGCTGGATCTGGGCGCGAATGTTAACTCAGACAGTGCGATGCTGGTGCAGTTTGCCGTGATGGGGTCGGTGATGGCTGAGCATGTGCTTGGTATTCCACGGCCCCGTGTCGCGTTGCTTAATATTGGTCATGAAGAGACCAAAGGGCTGGAAACCATCCGCGACGCCGCGGTAGTGCTGCGAGAATCACCGCAAATCAACTATATTGGTTACCTCGAAGGTAACGAGTTGCTCACCGGTAAAACGGATGTGATGGTCTGTGACGGTTTTGTCGGAAACGTCACGCTGAAGACCATGGAAGGCGTGGTAAGAATGTTTCTTTCTCTGCTGAAGTCATCAGGGGAAGGTAAAAAACGGTCATGGTGGCTGACGTTGCTGGGACGCTTGATCCAGAAACGTCTGGCGAAGCGCTTCGGGCAACTCAACCCTGACCAATACAATGGCGCTTGTCTGTTAGGATTGCGCGGAACAGTGATCAAGAGTCACGGCGCAGCAAATCAACACGCGTTCGCCGTGGCGATAGAACAGGCAGAGCAGGCGGTGAGGCAGCAAATTCCCGAGCGAATTGCTGCGCGCCTTGATGCTGTATTAGCCAGGAGTGACAAAGCCTAGATGTATACCAAAATTATCGGTACGGGCAGTTATCTGCCCAGCCAGGTTCGCACCAATGCCGATCTGGAAAAAATGGTTGAGACGTCGGACGAGTGGATTGTTACCCGTACCGGCATCCGTGAGCGCCGCATTGCAGCGCCTGACGAAACCGTCGCCACCATGGGATTCAGCGCGGCGCAACGCGCTCTTGAAATGGCGGGCATTGACGCGAACGAGATTGGGCTGATTATTGTCGCCACAACCTCTTCCAGCCATGCCTTCCCAAGTTCCGCCTGCATGATCCAGCAAATGCTGGAAATCAAAGACTGCGCGGCGTTTGACCTCGCTGCCGCCTGTGCAGGTTTCACCTATGCACTGAGCGTGGCCGATCAATACATCAAAAATGGCGCGGTTAAGCATGCTCTGGTGATTGGCGCTGATGTCCTGGCGCGCGCACTGGATCCGGAAGATCGCGGCACGATTATCCTGTTTGGTGATGGCGCGGGTGCGGTCGTGCTGGGTCAGAGCGAAGAGCAGGGGATTATCTCTACCCATCTTCATGCTGATGGTCGCTACGCCCAGTTGCTGACGCTGCCTTATCAGGATCGTGCCCATCAGGATCAACCTGCTTATGTCACCATGGCAGGCAACGAAGTCTTCAAGGTCGCCGTCACCGAGCTGGCCCACATCGTTGATGAAACGCTGCAGGCCAATAATCTCGATCGCGAAATGCTGGACTGGCTGGTGCCGCATCAGGCTAACCTGCGCATCATCAGCGCCACCGCGAAAAAACTCGGCATGACCATGGATAAAGTGGTCGTCACGCTGGATCGTCATGGC
This sequence comes from Candidatus Pantoea varia, assembly GCF_900115075.1. Classification (GTDB taxonomy): domain Bacteria; phylum Pseudomonadota; class Gammaproteobacteria; order Enterobacterales; family Enterobacteriaceae; genus Pantoea; species Pantoea varia. Next base: position 1,636,246 of record NZ_FOVG01000001.1, on the reverse strand, counting down.
AATACCTCTGCCGCATCGGTGCCAAGCGCACTGGATGAAGCGGTTCGTGATGGCCGCATCAAACCCGGACACCTTATTTTGCTGGAAGCCTTTGGTGGTGGATTCACCTGGGGTTCTGCGCTGGTTCGCTTTTGATTGACAGGAACGAAAGATGACGCAAATTGCATTTGTTTTTCCAGGTCAGGGTTCACAGACCGTGGGCATGCTGACTGAATTAGCCGCGACGTATCCGCTGGTCGAAGAGACCTTCCGTGAAGCCTCTGACGCGCTGGGATATGATCTGTGGCAGTTAGTCAGTCAGGGTCCGGCTGAAGAGCTGAACAAAACCTGGCAGACTCAGCCTGCTCTGTTAGCCGCCTCAGTCGCTATCTACCGTGTCTGGCAGCAGCAGGGCGGTGAACAGCCTGTCGTGATGGCCGGTCACAGCCTGGGTGAATATTCAGCGCTGGTTTGCGCGGGTGTGCTTAACTTTGCGGATGCCGTGAAGCTGGTAGAACTGCGCGGCAAACTGATGCAGGAAGCAGTGCCAGAAGGGACCGGTGCGATGCAGGCGATTATTGGCCTAGATGACGCGGCTATTCGCAAAGCCTGTGAAGAGAGCGCACAGGGCCAGGTTGTCTCACCGGTTAACTTCAACTCGCCGGGCCAGGTGGTCATTGCGGGTAACAAAGAAGCCGTTGAGCGTGCAGGTGCTGCCTGTAAAGCCGCAGGCGCTAAGCGTGCCCTGCCACTGCCGGTCAGCGTGCCTTCTCACTGCGCACTGATGAAGCCAGCTGCCGATAAACTGGCAGTTGCGCTGGAAAGCATGACGTTTAATGCACCGGCAGTGCCCGTGATCAACAACGTCGACGTGAAAGCTGAGACCGACGCTACGGCCATCCGCCATGCGCTGGTTCGTCAGCTCTACAGCCCGGTTCGCTGGACTGAGAGCGTGGAAGCGATGGCGGCACAGGGCGTGACGCAGCTCCTGGAGATAGGTCCAGGTAAAGTCCTGACCGGACTGACGAAACGTATTGTCGATAGCCTCACTGCGGCTGCCGTTAACGATACGGCATCCCTGACGGCTGCACTCGGTAAGGAATAAGAGGAAAATCATGAGCTTTGAAGGTAAAGTTGCGCTGGTTACCGGCGCGAGTCGCGGCATTGGTCGTGCGATTGCAGAAACCCTGGCGGCACGTGGTGCTAAAGTGGTCGGAACTGCAACCAGCCAGAGTGGCGCCGACGCCATCAGTGCTTACCTTGGCGACAAGGGAAAAGGCCTGTTACTGAACGTGACTGACGCTGACTCAATCAGCAGCGTTTTAGAGAATATTCGTGCTGAATTTGGCGAAGTGGATATTTTAGTCAATAATGCAGGCATTACGCGTGATAATCTCCTCATGCGCATGAAGGACGATGAGTGGGCGGATATCCTTGATACCAACCTCACATCGGTATTCCGCCTTTCTAAGGCGGTCCTGCGTGCCATGATGAAAAAGCGCGTGGGCCGTATCATCACCATTGGTTCCGTTGTTGGAACCATGGGTAATGCGGGCCAGGCAAACTACGCGGCAGCAAAAGCGGGTTTGATTGGTTTTAGCAAATCACTGGCGCGCGAAATCGCGTCACGTGGCATTACCGTCAACGTCGTGGCTCCAGGCTTTATTGAGACTGACATGACGCGGGCACTGAACGAAGATCAACGTTCCGGTATTTTGGCGGAAGTGCCTGCGGGTCGCTTAGGCGACGCTCAGGAAATCGCCAATGCTGTTGCATTTTTAGCCTCTGACGAAGCAGCCTACATCACAGGTGAAACGCTGCACGTCAATGGCGGAATGTACATGGTCTGATAAATCACGAAATCATTTGCTTTATTTGCGGTTAGAACCGCAAAATAACGCAAAATCGTGGTTCGACCAGCCGGGATTTTGTTGCATCTTTTTCACCATTTTATACACTACGAAAACCATCGCGAAAGCGAGTTTTGATAGGAAATTAAATAGTATGAGCGATATCGAACAACGCGTTAAGAAAATCATCAGTGAGCAGCTGGGTGTGAAAGAGGAAGAAGTCACCAACTCTGCATCTTTCGTAGAAGACCTGGGTGCCGATTCTCTTGATACCGTTGAGCTGGTGATGGCTCTGGAAGAAGAGTTTGATACTGAGATTCCAGACGAAGAAGCTGAGAAAATCACTACCGTTCAGGCAGCGATCGACTATATCAATAGCCACAAAGGCTAATGAATATCTTCAGGCGGTCGCTCGACCGCCTGATTTTTTTGTTTGTCCCACATAGTTCCCTATTTCCCCTCCCTGGAGGACGAACGTGTCTAAGCGTCGTGTAGTTGTGACTGGTCTTGGCATGTTGTCTCCTGTCGGCAATACCGTAGAGTCTACCTGGAGTGCTCTCCTTGCCGGTCAGAGCGGCATTACCCTGATCGACCATTTTGATACCAGTGCTTATGCAACACGTTTTGCAGGTCTGGTAAGAGATTTTAATTGTGATGACTACATCTCGCGTAAAGATCAGCGCAAGATGGATGCCTTCATCCAGTACGGCATTGTGGCCGGTATGCAGGCCATGCAGGACAGTGGTCTGGTTATTACCGACGAAAATGCAGGCCGTATGGGCGCAGCAATTGGCTCCGGCATCGGTGGTTTAGGTCTGATTGAAGAGAATCATACTTCACTGGTCAACGGCGGCCCGCGCAAAATCAGCCCATTCTTTGTGCCTTCAACCATCGTTAACATGGTGGCGGGTCATCTCAGCATCATGTATGGCCTGAAAGGTCCAAGCATCTCTATCGCGACAGCCTGTACCTCTGGTGTGCACAACATCGGTCATGCCGCACGTATCATCGCTTATAACGATGCTGACGTGATGCTGGCAGGTGGCACAGAGAAAGCCAGCACGCCCTTAGGTGTCGGTGGTTTTGGTGCAGCACGTGCCCTCTCAACCCGTAACGAAAACCCGCAAGCGGCCAGCCGCCCGTGGGATAAAGATCGTGACGGTTTTGTACTGGGTGACGGCGCGGGCATTGTTGTACTCGAAGAGTATGAACATGCGAAGAAACGTGGTGCGAAAATCTACGCTGAAATCGTAGGTTTTGGTATGAGCAGCGATGCCTACCACATGACTTCACCACCAGAAGATGGTTCAGGTGCCGCGGCGGCCATGATCAATGCGCTGCGTGATGCTCAGCTTACGCCAGAGCAGATCGGCTACGTCAACGCGCACGGTACTTCCACGCCAGCCGGTGATAAAGCGGAAGCGCAGGCGGTGAAATCGGTCTTTGGGGCAGCAGCCAGCAGCGTAATGGTCAGCTCAACCAAATCAATGACCGGACACTTACTGGGTGCCGCAGGCGCTGTTGAATCAATTTACTCGATTCTGGCACTGCGCGACCAGGCTGTTCCACCGACCATTAACCTGGACAATCCGGATGAGGGCTGCGATCTCGACTTCGTTCCTCACACCGCGCGTCAGGTTCCTGGGCTGGAGTACACGCTGTGTAACTCCTTCGGTTTCGGCGGAACCAACGGTTCGTTGATCTTCCGTAAAGTGTAATCGTTGTAGATTGCTAAAAAGGCCCGCGATGCGGGCCTTTTTTTATCCTGCAAAATGCGCTGAAATCACGGGTCACGCTCAGGAGAGAACGATGTGGATTAACGGGTTAAAACAATCGACGCTGGCCGCCAGCGATCGCGGCCTGCAGTTCGGGGATGGCTGTTTTACCACTGCCGCCGTGCGTCAGGGTAGAATTGTGCTGCTGGAAAGTCACATTCAGCGCCTCAAAGAGGGCTGTGAACGGTTATGGATCGCTGGCATCGACTGGCATCAGCTTGAGACAGAGATGAAACAGGCCGGGCAGGATCAAACCCAGGCGGTGCTGAAAGTGATTATCAGCGCGGGCAGCGGCGGACGGGGTTACAGTCGGCGCGGCTGTGGTGAACCTACGCGCATCGTCTCGCTGGCACCCTGGCCGCAACACTACGCCGATTTAAAGCAGCGGGGTGCTTCTCTCCGGCTCAGCCCGATCCGTCTGGCGCGCAACACACAGTTTGCCGGTATCAAGCACCTTAACCGCCTGGAGCAGGTGATGATCCGCGCTCATCTTGACCAGACAGACGCCGACGAGGCGCTGGTGCTTGACACTGAAGGTTGGGTGGTGGAATGCTGTGCGGCCAATTTATTCTGGCGTCAGGGCACGCAGATTTTCACGCCTGATCTCTCAGCGTCGGGTGTGAATGGCATTATGCGGCGGAGTCTGATGGCACAACTTGCCGCCGCAGGTCAGGCTTGTCAGGTAGTGAAAAGCGAACCGGCGCAGCTGCTGGCCGCCGATGAAGTGGTGATATGTAACGCGCTGATGCCGGTCCTGCCGGTCCGACAGATAGAAGCGGTACAGTTTACTGAGCGCTCGCTGTTTAATCAGCTGCAGGCAAGCTGTGAAAAGATAATGGATGCATCATGATTCGAAGCAAAAAAATTCTCGCTGGCCTGCTGGCGATTGTGGGTCTCGCGGCGGTGCTGAGTTACTGGCAGGTTAAACAGTTTGCAGCCACCCCGTTAACCATTAAACAGGAAACGATCTACACGCTGCCCGCCGGAACGGGCCGGGTTGCGCTTGAAGCTCAGCTTGAAGAGCAGAAGATTATTCCACGCAGCATCTGGTTTGGCGCGCTACTGCGCCTGGAGCCGGAACTGGCGACCTTCAAAGCGGGCACCTATCGCCTTGAGCCGACCATGACTGTACGCTCGCTGTTACAGCTGCTGGCCAGCGGAAAAGAGGCGCAGTTCCCTGTGCGGTTCGTGGAAGGTCAGCGGTTGAAAGAGTGGCTGAGTGAGCTGCGTAAAGCGCCCTACATCCGGCATACCCTGAAAGACGATCAGTTCGCCACGCTTGCCAGCGCACTCAAAGTGGAGCCTGAGCAACTGGAGGGCAACTTCTTCCCCGATACCTATCTCTACACGGCGAACACCACGGATATGTCGCTGCTGCAGCGCGCGCATGAGCGGATGAAAAAGACCATTGATGAGGTGTGGCAGGGACGGGCGGACAATCTGCCCTATAAAACGCCACAGGATATGGTGACGATGGCCTCAATTATTGAGAAAGAAACCGGCGTCAGCGAGGAGCGTGCGCGCGTCGCCTCGGTCTTTATCAATCGCCTGCGCACCGGTATGCGGTTACAGACCGATCCCACCGTCATCTATGGCATGGGCGACAGTTATACTGGCACGCTGACCCGCAAAGATCTTGAGACCGCCAGCGCGTACAATACGTATATCATTAATGGTCTGCCGCCAGGCCCGATCGCGATGCCGGGCAAAGCCTCACTGCAGGCGGCGGCGCATCCCGAGAAAACGAACTATCTCTACTTTGTTGCCGACGGCAAGGGCGGACATACTTTTACCACCAATCTTGCCAGCCATAACAAAGCGGTGCAGGTCTACCGGCAGACGCTGAAGGAAAAAAATGAACAGTAAGTTTATCGTCATTGAAGGCCTGGAAGGCGCCGGAAAAACCACTGCGCGTGACGCCATCGTCGCCACGCTGCATGCCCGTGGCATCCGTGATCTGGTCTTCACCCGTGAGCCTGGCGGTACGCCGCTGGCAGAACAACTGCGGGTACTGGTTAAGCAGGGTATTGAGGGTGAGCAGGTTACCGATAAAGCGGAGTTGCTGATGCTCTATGCGGCGCGGGTTCAGCTGGTGGAGACCGTAATCAAACCGGCGCTGGCTCGCGGTGCCTGGGTCATTGGCGACCGTCACGATCTCTCCTCTCAGGCCTATCAGGGGGGGGGCCGGGGACTCGACAGCGAACTGATGCGGACGTTGCGCGATGCTGTTTTAGGTGATTTCCGTCCCGATCTGACGCTCTATCTTGATGTGACACCTGATATCGGTCTGCAGCGTGCCCGTGCGCGTGGCGAGCTGGATCGCATTGAGCAGGAGTCGCTGCGCTTCTTTGAACGTACCCGTGCGCGCTATCTGGCGCTGGCCGCAGAAGATCCTGCCATTCTCACCATTGATGCCACACAATCGCTCACCGACGTGACCGAGTCACTTCAGGCGGCGCTGGATGGCTGGCTGGCGGAGCAGGCATAATGAACTGGTATCCGTGGCTGAATCAGCCTTACCGGCAGGTGATTAGCCAGCACCAGGAAAACCGTGCGCATCATGCGCTGCTGATCCAGGCGATGGCCGGCATGGGCGATGAGGCGCTGGTCTGGGGGATGAGCCGCTGGCTGATGTGCCAGCAGCGGGATGGCCTGAAAAGTTGCGGAGAGTGCCACGGTTGTCAGCTGATGCAGGCCAACACCCATCCTGACTGGTATCGACTTGAGGCGGAGAAGGGCAAAAGCACGCTGGGCATTGATGCGGTGCGTCAGGTGACGGAAAAGATGTATCACTTTGGTCAGCAGGGCGGCGCGAAAGTCGTCTGGCTGCCGGATGCCGTGCAGCTTTCGGAAGCGGCAGCCAACGCCCTGCTGAAAACCCTTGAAGAGCCACCTGCCAACAGCTGGTTCTTCCTCAGCAGCCGTGATCCTTCACGCCTGCTGGCCACGCTCCGTAGCCGCTGCATGACGCTGCATCTGACGCCGCCCGACGAAGGACAAAGCCTGCTCTGGCTGAAGAAGCAGACTTCACACGATGAGCAGATGCTGCTGGCGGCGCTGCGCCTTAGCGCAGGCGCACCGGGTGCGGCACTGAGCCTGCTGGAAACCGGGGCGTGGCAGGCCCGTCAAAAGCTCTGTGATGCGCTGCCCGCTGCATTGCAGCAGGACATCCTGCAGTTACTGCCTGCGCTGAACGCGGACGATGCGGCCGCGCGTATCGGCTGGCTGCTCTCTTTACTGCTGGATGCAATGAAATGGCAGCAAAATGCAGGTCAGTGGCTGAGTAATATCGATCGCCGGGATGTGGTGGAGTTGCTGGCCGGATACTTTTCAGCCAGCGCGCTAAACAGCAGTACCCTGGCGTGGATGCGCTGCCGCGAGCAGTTACTGCATGTGGCGTCAGTGAATCGCGAACTATTGCTGACCGATCAGCTTCTGAGCTGGGCGGACACACAGAAGCCCGCGCTGGTCGGCTAAACCTATCTGAGAGTAATTATGTTTATTGTGGATTCCCATTGCCATCTCGATGGCCTGGATTATGAAAAGAACCATCGTGACCTTGATGATGTGATCGCCAAAGCAGCGGCACGTGATGTGAAATTTATGCTGGCTATCGCCACCACGCTGCCAGGTTTTCACACCCTGAAAAGTCTGGTTGGCGACAGGAAAAATATTGCACTCTCCTGCGGTGTGCATCCGCTGAATCAGGAAGAGGCCTATGACGTCGAAGAGTTTCGTCGGCTCTCTGCCGATCCTCAGGTGGTGGCGCTGGGTGAAACCGGGCTGGACTATCACTATCAGCCAGAGACAAAAGAGCAGCAGCAGCGCTCGTTCCGGGAACACATCCGCACCGGTATCGCGCTGAACAAACCGATCATCGTTCACACCCGCGATGCACGCGAAGATACGCTGGCGATTCTGCGCGAAGAGCAGGTTGAGCGTTGCGGCGGGGTACTGCACTGCTTCACTGAGGATCAGCCTACCGCTGCGAAACTGCTGGATATGGGCTTCTGTATCTCCTTTTCCGGTATCGTCACCTTCCGCAATGCCGAACAGTTACGTGAAGCCGCGCGTTATGTGCCGCTGGACAGGATGCTGGTGGAGACGGATTCCCCTTATCTGGCACCGGTGCCTTTCCGTGGTAAAGAGAATCAGCCCGCTTATACGCGCGATGTTGCCGAATATCTGGCCGTATTAAAAGGCGTGGATATGGAAACCCTGGCCGCTACCACCACGCAAAACTTCTCCACCCTATTTCATATCCCTATGAGCAAGCTGGGCGCCTGATCGGCTTTTATTTCAGCCTCTGTAATTAATGTGTAACCTGCTTATATGACCCTGTTTTTTCAGACAGGGTCAGCTTTTTATCGTCGATTACTCGTGCGGATCAGTCAGAAATTTCGTAAAGTGCGCGCCTGTGATTGTCGAAACGTGATAGCCATCAAAGTAACAAACCGGGATTTATTTTACCCTTCGTAATAAATCAAAAGGCGGTCACCGCCAGCCCGGTAAAGAATCCTCCCTCTTTGCCACGCGCACTGCGCAAATATGCACTCATACTCAGGAGCTTCACGCTATGTTCAAAAATGCTTTTGCCAACCTTCAAAAGGTCGGTAAATCGCTGATGCTGCCGGTATCGGTTCTGCCGATTGCCGGTATTTTGTTAGGGGTCGGTTCAGCCAATTTCAGCTGGTTACCTGCAGTGGTTTCGCATGTAATGGCAGAAGCGGGTGGATCGGTGTTCGCCAACATGCCGCTGATTTTTGCTATCGGTGTGGCGCTGGGCTTTACCAATAACGATGGTGTTTCGGCGCTGGCAGCCGTTGTTGCCTATGGCATCATGGTGAAAACCATGGCGGTCGTTGCACCACTGGTGCTGCATCTGCCTGCGGCGGAGATCGAGGCTAAACACCTCGCCGACACCGGGGTACTGGGCGGTATTATCGCCGGTTCCATCGCCGCCTACATGTTCAACCGCTTCTACCGCATTAAGCTGCCAGAATACCTGGGCTTCTTTGCCGGTAAACGCTTTGTGCCGATTATCTCTGGCCTGGCGGCGATTGTACTGGGCGTGCTGCTCTCCTTTATCTGGCCACCTGTCGGTGCCGCGATTCAGGAGTTCTCACAGTGGGCTGCCTATCAGAACCCGGTCGTTGCTTTTGGTATCTATGGCGTCGTTGAACGCTCGCTGGTGCCATTTGGTCTGCACCACATCTGGAACGTTCCTTTCCAGATGCAGATTGGTGAATACACCAATGCGGCGGGTCAGGTGTTCCACGGCGATATCCCGCGCTACATGGCAGGTGACCCGACCGCAGGTAAACTTTCTGGCGGCTTCCTGTTCAAAATGTACGGCCTGCCAGCGGCAGCGATTGCTATCTGGCATTCAGCTAAACCTGAAAACCGTGCCAAAGTTGGCGGCATCATGATCTCTGCTGCGCTGACCTCATTCCTGACCGGTATCACCGAACCGATTGAATTCTCATTCATGTTCGTCGCGCCGATCCTGTATGTGATCCATGCGCTGCTGGCGGGTCTGGCATTCCCAATCTGTATCCTGCTCGGAATGCGTGATGGCACCAGCTTCTCACACGGTCTGATCGACTTTATCGTGCTGAGCGGTAACAGCAGCAAAATCTGGCTGTTCCCGATTGTCGGTATCATCTACGGTCTGATTTACTACACCGTGTTCCGCGTACTGATCGCTAAACTGGATCTGAAAACGCCTGGCCGTGAAGAGAGCAGCAGCAGCGAGCAATCTACTGCGACCGGTACCGAGATGGCGGGTAAACTGGTTGCCGCGTTTGGTGGTAAAGAGAACATCACTAACCTGGATGCCTGTATCACTCGTTTACGTGTCAGCGTTGCCGATGTGGCAAAAGTGGATCAGTCTGAACTCAAAAACCTCGGCGCACGTGGCGTGGTGGTTGCGGGTTCCGGTGTGCAGGCCATCTTCGGAACCAAATCCGATAACCTGAAAACCGATATGGATGATTACATCCGCAGCATGTAATGATGTACTGAGATGATAAAGCCCCGCTAAGCGGGGCTTTTTTTGGTCAGGATTCAGAGGTAGTCGCGCAGATACTCGGTCAGGCAGAGCAGGGCCATCGCCTGCCCATAGGGCATAGACGTCAGGGGAACCGTGCGGTAGTAATCCAGATTGCTGCCCATCGCGGTGCCAAAGGAGACCTGTTTCAGTTCGCCATCCTCATCGATATTAGCAATCACGCCGCGCAGCGCTTTTTCTGCTATCTCTCGATACTCAGCGGGCAGATAGCGCTTGCGCACCCCTTTAAGAATGCCATAAGCAAACCCGGCGGTGGCGGAGGCTTCCGGGTAGCTCTGCGGATCATCGAGCAGGGTGTGCCACAATCCGCTGCTGTGCTGGCAGGCCTTCAGCGCTTTGACCTGGCTCTCCAGCACCTGCTGCAGGAAGCGGCGCGTAGCGTGATGTTCTGGCCAGTTCATCATCTCCAGGAAGTCGGGAATGACAATCGTCACCCAGCTGTTACCGCGCGCCCAACGAGCATCAGCAAAGTTATGGCGGCCGTCGAAGTTCCAGCCGTGGAACCACAAGCCGGTTTTACGATCCATCAGATATTGGGTGTGCAGCAGGAACTGGTAACTCGCTTCCTCAATCCACTCATCACGTTTCAGCAACTGGCCAATCTTAGCCAGCGCCATTACGCTCATCATCAGCGTATCGTCCCATAGCTGCTGCGTATTCTCATTGTTATAAACAATGTGCTGCAGGCCGCCCTGTTCGGTGCGTGGCATCTCATACATGACCCATTCTGCCCAGCGCTCGAGCACCGGCACCCAGGCCGGGTTTCTTGTCTCTTCGTAACGATAAGCCAGCGTCAGGAAAGGACACACCGTATTCACATTTTTGGTTGGCGCGCCTTCCGCCAGACGCTGAGTGAACCACTCATCAATGATTGCCAGCATCTGTTGATCGCCGGTCTGCTGATAGTAGTGCAGCATGCCATACAGACCGATGCCATGTGTCCATTCCCACCCCGCCCAGCCTTTGGTATCAATCACCCGGCCATCGTCCAGCCGCAATAAAAATTCGCCTGTCTCATCGGTGATGTTAACCAGATTTTGTGTCAGCTTTTGAATCAGCTGTACCAGTTCGCTGCGTGGCAGCAGATGCTCAGGTTGGCACAATAATTTGCTGTGTTTAACGGGAAATACAGTCATGGTTTATTCCTGTCGTTTTAAGGTCGGGTTTAAAGAAGGTGTTACAGCCGGATGCGCGGCGAGTTTTGCTGGCGCTGGCTTGTTGCGGTTAAGGAAGCCAATGTTGTTGTTGCCCCACAGATTCTCGTAAGGCATGCCTGCCAGTGTTTCAACAATGTCACGCGCTTCCGGAGTGATGTTTTCAGGCACAATGCGGCCTGCTTCGCGCATCTTCAGCGTCTCCTGACGCAGCACGGTGTGAGTCTGCAGATTCAGCTTAAAGCGCAGTGAGACGATAAAGCCGCAGGCCAGCACGGCCACGGTACCGACGCTCAGAATCGCCAGAATAGTGTGGCTGACACCGGGTACCTGTGTGGCCTGGCCAGAGACAAAGCCGGAGAGCTGCAGCACGATGCCGACCAGCATGACAGCGCCCGCCTGCGATGCTTTACGCGTCAGGGTCATGATGCCGGCAAAAATCCCTTCACGGCGCTGACCGGTGATCACCTCATCCACATCGGCGATATAGGTGTAGGTATTCCATGGCACATAGTTGATGCCGCCACGCCCCAGACCAGCCAGTGCGGAGATCACCAGCAGCAGTGACATGCTGTCATTCATTCCCGCGTACCAGAGCCCCGCATAGGAGAGCGCCGCAAGACCGAACAGCACTGCTACCATACGGTAGGCGGGTGCAGGTCCCATGCGGATGCACAGAGGAATCATCACCATCACAGCAATAAACTGTAAGACCGCCATCGTGCCCATCAGACTTGAAGCGACCTGCGCGCTCTGCATCAGCACAAATACCACGTACCAGGTAAAGACGGCGTTAAACACATCCTGGGCGATATAGCCGCCAAGATACATGCCAAGGTGCTGGCGGAAGATACGGATGCGTAAGGTGGAGGCCAGTTCGACATAGAGTCGCTTGAGATTCTGCATCAGCGTCAGCTGCTGCTTCTCCTGCTCGGCACGGCGTGATTCAGCGGAAAAGTCATCGGGATGACGCTCCCAGGTAAAGCACCAGACCAGCGTCAGCACGAGCGCGCAGATCACCGAGAAGACCAGGCTGGCGTAGAAAAAGGAGTCGGGGTTATCTTTGCCCAGCATACCCAGCAAAATACCGGGCAGAAACGCCGCCAGAATGGCCGACAGCTGTGCCAGACCAATGCGCGCACCGGAGAAGCGGGTCTTCTGTTTGAAATCGTCGGTCATTTCCGGCACCAGCGTTTCATAAGGCACCAGAATCATGGTGTAGACGATATCAAACAGCAGATAAGTGCAGAGATACCACCAGAAACTCATGTCGCTGACCCACATCAGGCTATAACTGAATACACAGGGTATGCCGAGCAGGATAAAGAATTTGCGGCGGCCAAAGCGTTTGCCCAGCCAGGTTGAACCGAAGTTGTCGGTCAGAAAGCCCATCAGCGGGCTGACCACGGCATCCAGCACGCGGGCGGTGGCGAAGATCAATGTGGCCTGAATCGGGGTTAATCCACAAAAGGTGGTGTAAAAATAGAGCAACCAGGCGGCAGTCAGCGCCGTGGTGCCCGCTCCGAGAAAATCTCCGGAACCATAGGCCAGATAGTGGCCAAGACCAATTTTACGTGAGCGCATGTCTGATGCTCCTTGATGTTATATGGCGGTTTATCCCTGGTGATGCCGGACATCTCACCCGGACTGATTAGCAAAGTAGAGCTGACGCCATGGCTAAACCTTCGCAATCTGGCAAGCACTGGCGCTGAAGTGGCAATCAGACAAAGAAAAGGGTGGCGAAATTCTAATTTATAAAACAGCGTTTCATTTTTCTGTGATGGCGGCTGCTTTACTGGCATTCAGAACGGCGTTTCAACCAGGGAGAGGAGGGGCTGCTGCAAAGGCAGGCGAACAATGCAAGAAAAGTGGTCCTGAGGTTGAAAGAAAACAAATTTCTCCCGCATACTGATTGATTACGACTCAGGCTAAAGGAATTGCACCATGGCTGAAGAAACCATTTTTAGTAAAATTATCCGCCGCGAAATCCCCGCTGATGTGGTTTATCAGGACGAACTGGTCACGGCCTTCCGCGACATTTCGCCCAAAGCACCGACCCATATTTTAATTGTGCCTAATGTCCTGATCCCAACGGTTAACGAGGCGGAAGCGGCGCATGAACACGCGCTGGGACGCATGTTTACCACTGCGGCGAAAATCGCCCGCCAGGAAGGTATCGATCAAAATGGTTATCGTCTGATTGTGAACTGCAATCAACATGGTGGTCAGGAGGTTTATCACATTCATATGCATCTGCTGGGCGGTGAACCGCTGGGTCCGATGCTCTCTAACTGATAACGGAAACGTGCTATGCGATCCTGGCTGACTGGCCTGCCGATCCTGCTCTGCCTGACGGCCTGTAGCAGTGATAAACCAATGATCAATACCTCACAGTCACTGGTGATGGAGTCCTCTGTGCTGTCGGCAGGGATCATTACCGATGAGCCGACGCTGGATGAGAACGATGGGCTGAAACGTGCCACCAGCGTGCTCTATAATCAGCGCGAAACACCGGTTGTTGTGCACTATCGTTACTACTGGTACGACGACAAAGGGCTGGAAATCTCCCCGCAGGAACCGGCTCAGACCGTCACCGTTCCGCCGCAGGGCAGCATTGTCGCCGCCTCGCAAATGGGTAACCTGACTGCCAGCAAGGTTCGTCTTTATCTCTATCTTTAAGGATTTTCATCGTGATACGCAGTATTAATCGTACCGGAACGCTCCTGATGGCGCTCATTCTGACCGGCTGTGTCGTGAAACAGCAGCAGCAGCCTGCACCGGTTGAACCGACCCAGCCCGCTGAGCCAACGCAGCCCGTTCCACAACCTGAACCGGTGCCGCAACCGCAGCCTGTGCCGCAGCCACCGAAGCTGGTTACTATCAACTGGGATGCCAGCGTTCAGCCGCTGGTGGCGCAGATGTTACAGGCCGCCAGCGCCGAGCCAGGCAGCGTGTTGCTGGTGGATCGAATCAAAAACAGCACCAACGGCTCGCTGCAAAGCGACAAAGCCACGGCGGCTATCCAGAATGCGCTGAATAACAATGGCAAATTTACCCTGGTTTCTGCCGATCAACTGGCGCAGGCCAAGCAAACGTTGGGATTATCGCCGGATGACAGCCTGAACTCGCGCAGTAAAGCGATCGGCCTGGCGCGCAACCTTAACGCGCAGTATGTGCTCTACAGCAACGCGCGCGGCGATGTTAAAGCGCCGACCCTGCAGATGCAGCTGATGCTGGTTCAGACCGGCGAGATCATCTGGTCCGGCAACGGCGTTGCACAGAATTAATCCGGCTTTCCAGCGGTTAATTCAACAGGTCACCGGCGAACCAGAACGGGCATCCATCATGCCGCTGGCGGGTCTGACCGGACACAGCCAGAAGATTGTCAGCCCGCGCGGCATCTTTATCGCGCGGGCGACACCAAAACCGGCCATTCCGTTTGTGGATCGGCAGCGCGAATTCCGTTTGTTACAGAAGTTGCGAACCAGCGGACTGGCACCGCAGCCCGTGGCGGGCCATCGTCAGGGGATCATCCTGACCTGGTGCGAAGGCAATACGCTGGATGAGCACGGCTTCAGCCAGCAGCGTCCGCAGATCGTGGCCCTGCTGCGACAGCTGCATCAGCAGCCGCTGACCGGCTATCGTCTGGCGTTGTTGCCGCTATTATGGCGCTACTGGCAACTCACCCCACAGCGACATTACCGCTGGCTGCGGGCGCTCAGGTGTCTGACGCAGCGGGGTGAACCCAGGCCGCTGAGGCTGGCACCGCTGCACATGGACCTGCATGCCGGGAATGTTATAAAAGGTCCCGAAGGGCTTCGTCTTATCGACTGGGAATATGCCGCCGATGGCGACGTCGCGCTGGAGCTGGCGGCCGTTTGTGCCAGCGATCCGCAGCACGAGGCCGACTGGCTGGCAGAGTATGCCGCGGCGATGCAACAGCCGCTTCCCGCGCTTGAGCAGCAGGTCAGACGCTGGCAGCCCTGGCTGCGTTTGCTGATGGCCAGCTGGTATCAGCTCCGCGCCGGTCAGAGTCAGGATGAAACATTACACCAGCTGGCCCGACAGAGCTGGGAACAGATTTAATCGCGTTATGCAGGTGCGTAACGCTACAGGATTCAGGTTATGAGATCACATTTACCCGGCCCTCTGATGCTAGACGTTGAGGGCTATGAACTGGATGGCGAAGAGCGCGACATCCTGAAGCACCCGCTGGTAGGGGGCTTAATTCTCTTTGCCCGAAATTATCACGACCCGGCTCAGCTGGCAGAGCTGGTGCGGCAGATCCGCGCGGCCTCTCACTCCCGGCTGGTGGTTGCGGTGGATCAGGAAGGCGGTCGCGTGCAGCGTTTCCGTGACGGCTTCACTCAACTGCCCGCCATGCAATCCTTTGCCGCGCTTCACGATGCAGAAACCGCAGGTGAGATGGCGCAGCAGGCAGGCTGGCAGATGGCGGCCGAGATGATCGCGATGGATATCGATATCAGCTTCGCGCCGGTACTCGACATTGGTCATATCAGCGCTGCCATTGGCGACCGCTCTTTCCATGCCGATCCGGCCATTGCCCTTGCCGTTGCCCGCCGCTATATTGCGGGGATGCACGAGGCGGGCATGAAGACCACCGGCAAACATTTCCCGGGGCATGGCGCGGTCAGCGCCGACTCGCACAAAGAGACGCCACGCGATCCGCGCGACGAAAAAACGCTGCGTGAGCAGGACATGGCGATCTTTAGCAAGCTGATTACTGAGCAGGCGCTGGATGCAATTATGCCCGCACACGTCATCTACACCGACGTTGATCCACTGCCCGCCAGCGGTTCGCCATACTGGCTGAAAACCGTGTTGCGTGAGCAACTGGGCTTTGATGGCGTGATTTTCTCCGACGATTTGTCGATGGAGGGCGCCGCCGTGATGGGGAGCTATCCTGAGCGGGCGCAGCAGTCCCTTTCTGCCGGTTGTGACATGATTCTGGTCTGCAATCAGCGGCAGGGTGCCATTAGTGTGCTGGATAACCTGATCCCGGTCGGGTCAGAGCGGGTGACGCAGCTGTATCATCAGGGCAGGTTTACCCGCGATGAGCTGCAGGCTACGCATCGCTGGAAAAACAATGCCCAGCAACTGAGTGCGCTTCAGGAACGCTGGCTGGCTCACAAGGCGACGTGGTAAGCAGTAACTGCCCGGCGCTATCTCAACCCTGAGGATTATCATGATCATCTATCTGCACGGTTTTGATTCCAACAGTCCGGGCAATCACGAAAAAGTGCTGCAACTGCAATTTATCGATCCTGATGTCAGGCTGATCAGTTACAGCACCCGCCATCCCAAACATGATATGCAGTTTCTGCTGAAAGAGACCGATAAGATGCTGACGCTATCCGACGACGACCGCCCGCTGATTTGCGGTGTCGGGCTGGGCGGCTTCTGGTCAGAGCGCATCGGTTTTTTGTGCGGCATTCGCCAGGCGATCTTCAATCCCAACCTCTTTCCGCAGGAGAACATGGAAGGGAAGATCGACCGGCCGGAGGAGTATGAGGATATCGCGACCAAATGCGTCAGCGATTTTCGCGAACGCAATCGCGACCGCTGTCTGATCTTCCTCTCCCGTCATGATGAGGCGCTGGACAGCCAGCGCATCGCCGATCAGCTGCATCCGTTTTATGAAATCGTCTGGGATGAGACAGAAGGACACAAATTCAAAAACATATCCCCACATCTTCAGCGGATAAAAGCTTTTAAAACATTAAGTTAAACCAGTCAGGCACCGTAAGGTGCCTGTTTTCGTTACGTAATTATCTGAGTTTTATTTCTCCGCTTTGATGTATATCAATATTCTTATGTTCTCCTCTTCCCGCCATGCTATTCTGCCCGCAGATTGCGATTTTAACTTCGCCAACCCTATGTTTCTTAAGGTTTAATTTAACCTTTGGTTAACTTTTGGTTCACAATTTGAGGGGGTCTTTGTTGACTACGTCTGTTAAGAGAATTGTTATTGTCGGAGGGGGAGCGGGCGGCCTGGAAATGGCGACGCAGCTGGGCCATAAACTGGGTCGTAAAAAGAAGGCCGAGATTATCCTGGTTGATCGTAACCACAGTCATTTGTGGAAGCCGCTGCTGCACGAAGTTGCCACGGGTTCAATGGACGAAGGCATTGATGCGCTGAGCTATCTGGCTCATGCCCGCAATCACGGTTTCGAGTTCCAGCTCGGTTCGCTGACCAATATCGATCGCAGCCGCAAAGTTATCTGCCTGGCTGAAGTGCTGAATGCGCAGGGCGAAGTGCTGGTGCCACAGCGTGAAGTGGCCTATGACCAGCTGGTCATGGCGCTGGGCAGCACCTCAAACGATTTTGGTACCCCGGGCGTCAAAGATAACTGCATCTTCCTGGATAATCCGCATCAGGCGCGTCGTTTCCATAACGAAATGCTCAACCTGTTCCTAAAATTCTCCGCCAGCGAAGGCAGGGTTGAGAAAGTTAACATCGCCATCGTCGGCGGCGGCGCAACGGGCGTTGAGCTGTCAGCAGAGCTGCACAATGCGGTGAAACAGCTGCACAGCTATGGATTCAAGGGGCTGGGACGCGAAGCGCTGAATGTGACGCTGGTGGAAGCGGGTGAACGCATACTGCCTGCACTGCCACCGCGTATCTCTGCAGCGGCCCATCAGGAGCTGACCAAGCTGGGCGTGCGTGTTATGACGCAGACCATGGTCACCAGCGCTGAGCCGAAGGGCCTGCATACCAAAGGTGGTGAGTTTATCGAAGCCGATCTGATGGTCTGGGCCGCAGGCATTAAAGCCCCCGACTTCCTGAAAGAGATTGGCGGACTGGAAACCAACCGTATCAATCAGTTGGTGGTGAAAGAGACCTTGCAGACCACGCTGGACGATGACATTTACGCGATTGGCGACTGTGCCTCCTGCGCTCTGCCGGGCGGCGGCTTTGTTCCGCCACGCGCCCAGTCGGCGCACCAGATGGCCTCACGCGCGATGGATAACATCCTGGCGCAACGTCACGGTAAACCGCTGAAAGCCTATGTCTATAAAGATCATGGCTCGCTGGTGTCGCTCTCCCGCTTCAGTACCGTCGGCAGCCTGATGGGCAACCTGATGCGCGGATCGATGATGGTGGAAGGGCGCATTGCACGCTTTGTCTACATCTCTCTCTATCGTATGCACCAGGTGGCACTCCACGGCTACTTCAAAACCGGCCTGATGATGCTGGTCGGCAGTATTAACCGGGTTATTCGCCCTCGGCTGAAGCTGCACTAAGCAATCGAGAAAGGTCTGCTCAAGGATAAGCCTCCTCAATTCTGAGGGGGCTTTTTTATGTCCCTGAGAGGCACCTAAAACAGAAGCTGGCGCAGGACAGTGCAGCAGCGTCTCAAACAAAATGCATTCATAATTTTGACTTAAGTAAAATTTTATGAGCATGGCAGGGCAGGAGCAGGGTGTTGCCTGAAATTAGTTCCGTTCATAGCAAGAGAGTAAGCAGAAGAATATTTGCTATAGCCTGAAAACTGTTCAGGTAACGAGTTCGGCTACTTCAGTTCCGTCGTTAGCCCGGCTGCAAGCCTGATCTGAAATGATTAAGGGCTGGCTAATCCCTTGTTATTGATTGGCTAAAAATATCCGTATCGGCACCTTTAGTTAATCCCGGCGATTCACCGGAATAAATAACACCTGAACTACAGGTAATTATTGGTACTTTTTGAATGGCGTGTCCCACTAACTTTTGTCAGTTTAGTGTAAGTTTTCCTGTAATTTTTCTTGTGGTTTTTGATTCCGGCGCCATAATGTGCGAAGGAAAGTAGTTATATACATTTTGTTACATCTTAACCACATGGATCGGTTATGCAGCCCCAAAAAAATGGAGTTTTAACAACGCTGGCACCTTTGCTTTGCGTTCTGCTGGTTAACACCCTGTCAGTTTGCACTGCGCAGGCGGCACCGGGTGATGAGCAATTACAGCATCAGCAGGAGCAACAAAAAGCGCGTCAGCAGCGGCTGATGCCACAGGTGCCTGATGTGCGTCTCTCAGAAACGGTTCCGGCACCTTCCCACCTGAAATTCCCGCAGGAAACACCCTGTTTTGTTATTCAGCAGGTCAGCCTTTCCGGCCAGGAGGCGCTGCCGCACTGGGTGCCTCTGCAGCGTCTGGCCAGTCAGGCCAATGGCCAGTGTCTCGGCGTAAAAGGCATCAGCCAGTTAATGAGCACGCTGCAAAACCGGCTGATCAATCATGGCTGGGTCACGACGCGCGTGCTGGCCCCGCAACAGGATCTTCGTCAGGGGGTGCTGCACCTGCTGATCCTGCCTGGCAAAATCCGCAGTGTGGAACTGTCACCCTCATCATCCCGCTATGTCAGTCTGTGGCCGACATTACCCGCGCATGCAGGCAATCTGCTGGATTTACGGGATATTGAACAGGGGCTGGAAAACCTGCAGCGTCTGCCGACGGTGGAGGCGCATATGGCGCTCCGTCCTGGCCTCAATCCGGGTGAAAGTGACATCGTGATTGAACGCACGCAGCACCGTTTCTGGCGACTCGGCGCATGGCTGGATGATTCCGGCACCGAGAGTACCGGGCGCTATCAGAGCGGAATGATGCTGGCGCTGGATAACCCGACCTCCCTCAGCGATCTCTTCTACCTGACCGCCAGCCGCGACCTGGGATTTGCGGGCAGAAAAAGCAGCAAAAGCCTGTCGGGACATTACTCGGTGCCTGTGGGCTACTGGCTGTTTGGCCTTACCGCCAGCGACTACGACTACCATCAGACCGTCGCCGGTTACAGCCGCGATTTTCTCTACGCCGGAAAGAGCCGCTCGCTGGATGTGCAGGCCAGCCGGGTGATCTACCGCAATGCCGCAGCCAAAACCACCGTCAGCGCCGATGTGCTGGTTAAAGAGTCGCGCAACTTCATTAACGACACCGAAATCAGCAGCCAGCAGCGCCGTACCAGCGCGTGGCGACTCGGACTGTCACACCGGCACTACATGGGTCCGGCCACGCTGGACGCCGGTGTCAGTTATCAGCGCGGCACGCGCTGGTTCGGTGCGCTGCCCGCCTGGGAGGAGACTTATCAGGATTCCACCTATGCCACCGCGCTATCTAAAATCCTCACCTGGCAGGCGGGACTTACCACGCCATTCACACTGGGAAATCAGCACTTAAGTTACAACATCCAATATCGTCGCCAGATGAGCAACACCCCGCTGACACCGCAGGATGAGTTTGCGATTGGCAACCGCTGGACCGTGCGCGGTTTTGATGGTGAACGCACCCTCAGTGCCAGCCGGGGCTGGACCGTTCAGAACACGCTGGCCTGGCAGACGCCGCTGCCCACTCAGGAGCTTTATCTGGGTGCCGACTATGGCGAGGTGGGCGGCAACAGCGCCTCTCAGGGCGGGCCGCTGGGACGTCATCTGGCGGGCGGCGTCATCGGGCTACGCGGTGCCATCACGCCCGCCAGCCTGAGTTACGATTTTTTTGCCGGTATTCCTCTGTCGAAACCGGACGGCTTCAAAACCGATCCGGCTACTTTTGGTTTCAGCGTGAACTGGAACTACTAAACCTTTTATCGATATTGCTGACAATGGACTGTGCGCATTATGAATAAACTCTGCTATCGCCTTATCTTCAACCGGGTTCGCGGCATGTTAATGGTGGTGTCTGACATCACCCGCAGCGGCTATTCACGTGTTGCCCGAAGCCCGAAGCGCACCTCACTTTCAGAGGCGCGGGTGAGGATCTCACCGCTCAGCTTTGCACTCTGGCTGGCAGCGGGTGTGGTCAGTCTGCCGGTGCAGGCCAACATTGTGGCAGACAGCAGCGCGCCGGGCAGCCAGCAGCCTACCGTCATGGCCACGGCCAACGGTCTGCCGCAAATCAACATTCAGACGCCCAACAGCCAGGGTGTTTCCCGCAATCAGTACAGCCAGCTTGATGTCGATGCGCGCGGCGCAATTCTGAACAACAGTCATCAGAACACGGCGACTCAACTGGGTGGCATGGTGGCGGCTAACCCGTGGCTGTCAAAGCAGGAAGCGACGGTCATCCTGAATGAAGTCAACAGCCGTAATCCCAGCCAGCTAAACGGATTTATCGAAGTGGCCGGTAAGCGGGCTGCCGTCGTCATTGCTAACCCGTCAGGCATTACCTGTAACGGCTGCGGATTTATCAACGCCAGCCGCAATACGCTGACCACCGGACAGGCGCTGATTGAAAACGGCCAGCTCAAAGGCTTCGATGTGAATGGCGGCCGCATCAATATCGAAGGTCAGGGCCTGAATGACAGCGATGCGGATTACACCCAGATCATTGCGCAGTCGGTGGCGGTTAACGCCAAAGTCCATGCCCGTGAACTGAATGTGGTTACGGGCAGGAACCAGGTTGCGGTTGAGGGCAACGTCACCACAGTAAAAGCGGAGGAAGGGACAACACGGCCTGAGTTTGCACTCGACGTCGCGGCGATTGGCGGTATGTATGCCCATAAAATTACCCTGACCGGCACTGAAAAAGGTGTTGGCGTGCGGAATGCCGGTGAATTGGGTGCCAGCGCTGGTGAACTGCACCTGAGCGTGGATGGCAGACTGGAAAACAGCGGTACGCTGCAAAGTCAGGCCGCACTGCAGATAGCCAGCACTGGCGATCAGGATAACCGTGGGAACATCGTGTCACAACAGGATGTCACGCTGACCTCCAGCGGCACGCTGCGCAATAGCGGGCTGGTGAGCGCGGGCCGTAACGCGACGCTCTCCGCCAGTACCATTGAGAGCACCGCTGAAAGCACGCTGGCGGCTGGTGTTGGCGGCAATGAGACGCTGAGCCAGCCCGGTAATTTGCTGCTGACCAGCCAGGGAGAGCTTAAGGCGCGGGGTAAAAACCTGGCGCACGACCAGATTCAGGCGCGGGGCAGCCGGGTCGATCTTGCCGGCAGCCAGACCTCAGCCGATGCCATCGCGCTGACCTCTACGCAGGCGGATATCAGCACCCAGGGCGCCACGGTAACGGGCCGCACGCTCGGGATCCAGGCTGCGACGGCACTTAACAATGATGACGGCAAACTGGCGGCGGGCAGCCTGGCCATCACAGCCCAAGACGTCAGTAACAATCGTGGTCTGCTGCGCCAGCAGAACCGTGAAACGCTGACTCTCTCCACCGGTTCGTTGCTCAACAATCAGGGCACGCTGAGCAATGAAGGCGATACCCGGCTGCAGGCACAGCATATCGAAAATCGCGGCGGGCTGATCGCAGGTAATGGCGATTCGTTGCAGCTCGATACGCCCTGGCTGGATAATCAGGGCGGCACGGTGCAGCTGGCGGGCAACGGCGCGCTGACCCTTAACGCTGCCCGACTGGAGGGCAATCAGGGCAATCTGCTGTCAGCGGGTGCGCTAACGCTCAGCGGTGACAGGATCGATCTCTCACAGGCACACACTCAGGCAGAGGCGCTGACGCTGACGGCGGGCACGCTGGATCACCATCAGGGTCTGCTGTCGCAGCGCGGCGCAGGCGAGATGGCGATCGCGGTTTCAGGTGACACAGACAACCGCGGTGGACGGCTAGAGAGCGGCGGCAATCTGCACTTTACATCAGCCAGTCTGGATAACAGCGGCGGGACGTTACTGGCTGCGGGCAGCGGCGATCTGCAACTGCAGGTTCAGGAGACGTTGACGAACGCGCAGGGTGCGATTCAGGCCAGCCGCAATCTGCAACTTACCGGTGCACGTCTGAACAATCAGCAGGGCCTTATCGCTTCAACCGGCGGTGACGCTGCGCTGAAGACCCGTGAGGCTATTGATAATACCCAGGGCCGCATCGAAGCAGGCCAGCAGATAACCCTGCGCAGTGAGGCGCTGGATAATCAGCGTGGAACCGTGCTCGGCCACGGCGTGACCATCGATACGCAGCAGGGTGACCTGAACAATGCTGGCGGCAATCTGGTAGCCCGTACCGATCTCAGCATTTCCAGTGGCAAAACGGATAACCACACCGGTCTGATTCAGTCAGGCGGTGATCTTGCGCTCGATACTCACGGTCAGGCGCTGCATAACCGAGACAGCGGTAAAGCGGGGATAATCAGCGGTGGCGCACTTCTCCTTAACAGTGGCGACCTTGATAACCAGCACGGTGTCATCGCCGCTGCTTCGGTGGCCAGTATCAGCAGTGGCCTGCTGAACAACAGTGACGGCACCCTGATGTCGGATGGCGCGCTGACGCTGAATAGCGGTGCGCTCGATAATCAGCAGGGCTTATTACAATCGGGTCAGGCACTTTCACTGGATACCCACGGTGCGCAGCTGACCAACCGCGCCAGTGGCGATCGCGGCGGCATTGTGGCACGCGGCGATCTGCAACTCTCAACCGGAAAGATCGCGGGCGATCAGGGTGTGATCCAGGGGCAGAACCTGCTGATCGATACCCAAGGTCAGGCTGCTGATTTCAGGTCGGGTCTGGTCAGTGCCAGAGGAGAACTGGTGCTGACCAGCGGCGCGCTGGATAACCGCGGCGGGCGACTGCAGGCTGCCGGAGATATGCAGCTGAATTCGCACGGAGAGGCACTGAACAACGCGGCATCAGGTGCCGTTGTTGCGGGCGCTAATCTGCATATCAGCAGTGGTGATCTCAATAACAGCACGGGTTCGCTGGTCTCTGCGGGCACTCTGCAACTCAGTAGCGGTGGACTGAACAACGTCGATGGGATTATTAATGCCGATCATGGGTTAACGCTGGAAAGCAGCCGCGTGGATAACCAGCGCGGCTTGCTTCAGTCGGGGGAGGCGCTTTCAGTCAACACCCAGGGCGGCGAACTGAATAACCGCGACAGCGGTGAACGCGGCGGACTTGTTGCAGGCGGCGATCTGCTGCTCTCCAGCGGCCAGATTGATGGCCGAAACGGGGTAATGCTGGGACAGAATATCCGCATCGACACCCACCAGCAGACCTTTGATCATCAGCAGGGTCAGTTGGGCGCGAAAGGCACGCTGCAACTGGACAGCGGGTTGCTCAACAACCGTGCAGGCAGGATTGAGTCGGGTGGCGATCTTAATCTGGATACCCACGGCAACAATCTGATTAACCGCGACAGTGGGGCCGCTGGTGGCCTGTTCAGCGTGGGCATCCTGAAGCTCTACAGCGGCACGCTGGATAACCTGCGCGGCTTCATCACCGGTTTGACCGGCGCGCAGGTTGTGACGGGCGATATCAACAACCAGTCCGGCACGCTGACGGGCGGCAAAGGGCGGCTCGATCTCACCAGCGGGGAACTGCAAAACCAGGGTGGCCTGTTACAGGCGGGCAGCGACATGACGCTGGACACCCAGGGTCACGCCCTGATCAATCGCGACAGTGGTGACCAGCGCGGTATCGTTGCCCTCAACAGTCTGGATCTGCGCAGCGGAGCAATTGATAACCAGACGGGCTTTATTGCCGCCGGACAACAGGCATCGCTCAGTGCCAGTGAACTCAACAATAGCCAGGGGCAGGTCGCAGGCAATGGCGGGCTGATTTTCAACGGTCAGGCGCTGAACAACAGTGACGGTAAACTGCAGTCGGCAGGGGATATCCTCCTCAACACGTCCGGCCAGACGTTGACTAACCAGCGCGGACTGATTGCCGGTGCCGGTAACCTTCATATTGACAGTGGCATGGTGGATAACCAGCAGGGGCAGATGCAGGGCGGCACCGATCTGACGCTCAATGCGGGACAGAATGCGCTGCTTAATCAGACGGGCAAACTCCTTTCAGCAGGCACGCTGTCGCTGACGGCGGGCCAGTTGGTCAACAATGACGGCCTGGTACAAAGCGTTGGCAATGGCGCGCTGTCGCTGAGCCAGCAGCTGGATAACCGCAGCGGGCTGATTCAGGGCGGCCAGCAGATGACGATCTCCACGCCATCGCTGATCAACCGCGATACCCGACAGAGCGGCAAAGGGATTGAAGCGGACAGTTTAACCCTCGAAACCGTCTCGCTGGACAACAACCAGGGTGCACTGCGCGCAAAACAGAGGCTGGCACTGACGGTGCAACAGGCGCTGGATAACGTCAGCGGGCTGATCTCATCAGCAGATACCCTGACTATTCAGGACAGGTCGCAGGGCCAGGCGCTCTCTATCAATAACCAGCAGGGCACGCTGATTGCCGATAAAGAGGCGCAGATCAGCGCGGCTGCGCTGAGTGGTGACGGGCAGGTGTTGTCGCAGGGTAATCTCGGCATCCTGTTGGCCGGTGATTTCCACAACCTCTCCGACGTCAAAGCTAACAGCACGCTGCGCCTGTCGACGGGCGGAAACGTCACCAACAACGGCACCCTCGCGGGCCAGCAGGCGCTATTCCTCACTGCGCACAACATCAACAATCAGGCAAACGGCGAGATCAGCGGCGGGCAGACCGACATCACGGCAGCCGATACCCTGAACAATCAGGGGCTGATTGACGGAGGCCTGACGCATCTGGTGGCAGGCGTCCTGAATAACAGTGGCACCGGCCGCATCTTTGGCGATCACATTGCCATTGCGGCCACGCTGCTCAACAACCTCAGCGAGGGGGGCAAAGCGGCAGTGATTGCGGCGCGGCAGCGACTGGATATTGCAGCGGGCACCCTGAACAACCGCGACCATGCCCTGATCTACAGTGATGGCGATCTGCATATTGGCGGCCAGCTGGATGCGAATTATCAGGCTACCGGACAGGGGCAGCAGCTCAACAATAGCGGAGCAACGATCGAAGCCGGGCAGGATGCCACGATCAGCATGGCGGAAATTAACAACACCAACCGCCACCTGACCACGCAGGTCGTTAAAACCGAAGATAGCCAGCACCATGACGCAGTGCTCAAAGGCCACACCGACCGTTTTGACTGGGCCAAAGTAGACATCAGCAAAAAAAATAAATATGGCGTACACACGGCAAAAATGCCGGATGGCACCAGCGGCAGCGAGTTTTATGAGTATGACTACCGCCGGGTAGTGAAGGAAACCCAGATCAAAGAGAGCGATCCGGGCAAAATCCTGTCGGGCGGTAACATGACCTTTAGCACTGGCCACCTCAACAACCACGACAGTCAGATTGTCGCGGGTGCCGTGCTGGGCGGTCAGATAGGCGAGCTGAATAACCAGGCCACCAAGGGAACGCGCGTTACCACGGACAACGGCAAATCGGTGCGCTGGTACGCGAAGAAGAAGAAAAAGAAGTTTGGCGGAACCGAAACATCGCAGGGAAAAGATAAGAAAACTTACAGCCCGGCACCCGTGACGGAGACCATCGATCTGCAGACACTGAGCTGGCAGGCGAACGCCGCACCGCAGGGCAATGGCTACCAGACCGGCAACCGACAGCAGCAGGGCGTTACCGCGCAGGCTGACAGCATCGGCGCGCCTGCCGTCCAGCAGGCGGTGACGGCAGTGGCGCTGAGTGCCACGGATAGCGGCAGTGCGTTACTGCCCGCCGGACTACGCTATGACAGTGCGCTGACGCTGGACAAGCTCGGCAGCCTCAAAGACCGGCCGCTACTGTTACCTGCCGGACAGCAGTTCTCGCTGACGCTGCCCGCCACGGTGGTCGACGGACAGACCATTACGCCAGTGATCCGCGCCGTCTCACCGGATATCCGCCTGCCGGATAACAGCCTTTATCAGTTGCAGCCCGGCAGCGACAGTCACTACCTGGTCGAGACCGATCCGCGCTTTGTGAATCAGAAGCAGTGGCTCAGCAGCGACTATATGCAGAATGCACTGACCAGCGACAGCAGCCGGATTCTGAAGCGACTGGGCGATGGTTATTACGAACAGCGTCTGGTGCGCGATCAGATTATCCAGCTGACCGGCAACCGCTATATCAGCGGGTATGGCAGCGATGAAGATCAGTATCGCGGGCTGATGAATAATGGGGTAGCCTTTGGCAAAACGTACCAGCTGGAGCTGGGCGTGGCGCTGACCCCGGCGCAGATGGCGCTGCTCACCAGCGATATCGTCTGGCTGGTGAATCAGACCGTTACGCTGCCGGATGGCACTCAGCAGACCGTGCTGGTGCCGCAGGTCTATGCGAAGGTGAAGCAGGGTGACTTAACCGGCGACGGCGCGTTGATCGGGGGCGGTAGCGTGGCGCTGAATGCCCGCAACGACATCACCAACAGCGGCACCATTCAGGGTCGTGACGTGACGCAGCTGACGGCACAGTCGCTGACCAACAGCGGCTACATCAGCGGCAACACGGTGAATCTCACCGCCCGTCAGGATATCTCTAACCTCGGCGGCGTAATCAGCGGTGATAAGCAGGTGTCGCTGCTGGCAGGGCGCGACATCACCAGCCAGTCAACGCTGCGCGGCGACGGCACCGACCACTGGATCGATCGTCCGGCCGGTATCTACGTGCAGGGCCGCGACGGTGCGCTGACGCTGAGCGCGCTGAGCAACATCACCCTGGCCGCCAGCGATATCGGCAACGCCGGCGAGAAGAGCACCACGACGATCCAGGCGGGCAATGACCTGACGCTCGGCACCCTCAGTACGCAGCACAGTGAAAACGACAGCTGGAACAGCGATAACTACCGTCGCCTGTCACAGCAGAGCGATGCCGGGACACGTATCAGCGCCGGTGGCGCGCTGCAGCTGAGTGCCGGACAGGATATCCGCGCCACCGCCGCGGACGTCACGGCGGGCGGCACACTGACCGCCAGCGCCGGACGCGACATCGTGCTCAGCGCGGGCAACAGCCGGACCGATCTCACCGAACACAGTAAGCAGTCCAGCAAAGGACTGCTGTCGGGCAGCAGCCTGGAAACCCACGACGAACTGCACAGCAGCGAGGCGCTCGGCACCACCCTGAGCGGCGACAGCGTCCGGCTTCAGGCGGGTCGCGACATTGCCGTGACCGGCAGCAACGTCGCCGGAACGCAGGACGTGGCGCTGACCGCGGGTAACGATCTTAATCTCAACAGCGCGACCACCAGCCTGAATGATCTGAAGGGCAAACGTGAAACCCATTCAACCGGTCTGGATCGCACAACGCTGACCAGCGGAGGAGACTTAGCACTTCAGGCCGGACGCGATCTCAATAGTCAGGCGGCAGGCATTGCTGCGGACAAAGACGTCACCCTACAGGCGGGGCGTGACGTCAATCTGCTGGCGGCTGAAACCGGTTCTGGCAATAGCTACAAATCCGGTAAGAAGGTTGAGATTAATGATTCGGTACGCCAGCAGGGTAATGAAATTGCCAGCGGCGGCAGTACGACGGTTAAAGCGGGCCGGGATGTAAACAGTGAAGCGGCTCAGGTTACCGCCAGCGGTAATATCACAGTGGGTGCCGGACGCGACATCAGCCTGACCACCGCCACTGAAAGCGATTATGCCTACAAAGAAGAGACCAAAACCAAAAAAGGATTTTTGAGTAAAAAGACCACCCATACCATCAGCGAAGACAGTGACACCCGTGAAAATGGCACCTTACTGAGCGGCGACAATGTCACGCTTAATGCGGGCAACAATTTACTTGTCCAGGGTTCACAGGTCGTTGGCGATGGCACTGTAGCGCTCAGGGCCGGTAACAATGTGGATATCGTTGCTGCGACGAATACGGACTCAACCTGGCGTTTCTCAGAAACGAAGAAAAGCGGCCTGATGGGAACCGGCGGCATCGGCATCACGGTAGGCAGCAGTAAATCGGTCCATGACTTACGTGACAAGGGCACCACCCAGAGCCAGAGTGCCAGCACGGTGGGCAGTACGGGCGGTAACGTCAGCATTGTTGCGGGCGGACAGGCACATGTCAGCGGCTCAGATCTGGTGGCGGGACGTGACCTCGCCATTACCGGCGACAGCGTGATCGTCGATCCGGGTCATGATAAACGGACTCATGATGAACTCTTTGAGCAGAAAAAAAGCGGCCTGACGCTGGCGCTCTCCGGGGTGGTGGGTGAAGCCATTAATAACGCGGTTGCGGCGGCGCAGACATCGAAAAAAGAGAGTGACGGTCGTCTTGCTGCCCTGCAGGCTACCAAAGCCGCGCTTTCAGGCGTGCAGGCCGTGCTGGGCGGGCAGCTGGCGGAAGCGAGCGCCGATCCCAACAACGGCCTGGGCGTCAGCCTTTCCCTGACCACACAGAAATCAAAATCGCAGCAGCATCAGGCGTCCGACAGCGTCGCCGGATCCACGCTCAATGCCGGTAAGAACCTCTCCATTACCTCTGCCGGTAAGGGCAGTGGCGAGCACAGCGGCGACATTCTTATTGCCGGCAGCCAGCTGAAAGCCGCAGGTGACAGCAGCCTCAATGCTGCCAGGGACATTGTGCTGAGCGGGGCGGCCAACACTCAGGAAAGCAGCGGTAAAAACAGCAGCAGCGGCGGCGGCGTGGGCATCAGTTTTGGTGCCGGACAGGGCAGCGCGGGTATCAGCATTTTTGCCAGCGTTAACGGCGCCAAAGGTAAGGAGAGCGGCAACGGTACGCGCTGGTCTGAAACCACCCTGGACAGCGGCGGCAGGGTAAGCCTGAACAGTGGAAGAGATACCACGCTCAACGGCGCGCAGGTCAGCGGTAATCAGGTGACGGCGGATGTGGGCCGGGATCTGACCATCACAAGCCAGCAGGACAGCGACCGTTACGATTCAAAACAGACCAGCTACGGCGCGGGCGGCAGCTTTACCTTTGGCTCAATGTCGGTGTCCGGCTATGCCAGCGTCAACCAGGACAAAATACACAGCAACTTTGACAGCGTGCAGGAGCAGAGCGGTATCTATGCCGGTAACGGCGGCTTTGACATCACCGTCGGCAATCATACCCAGCTGAACGGTGCAGTGATTGCCAGCCAGGGCGATGCGGCAGACAACCGCCTGGATACCGGTACGCTCGGCTTCACCGATATCGGCAATGCGGCGGACTACAGGGTCAGCCACAGCGGCGGTACCATCGCGCTGTCCAGCGGTGGCGGCATGGGTGCGCAGATGCTGTCCAGTGTGGCGTCCAACGCCGCCAGCACGCTGCTGTCGGGCCTGAACAACAACGGCCATGCCGAAGGCACCACGCAGTCGGCGGTGGCAAACGGCACCGTGATCATCCGCGACCGGGTCAACCAGAAGCAGGATGTGGCAGACCTCAGCCGTGACACCGAACATGCCAACGACAGCATCAGTGCGATCTTTGACAAAGAGAAAGAGCAGAAGCGGCTTCAGACGGCTCAGTTAGCCGGTGAAATCAGCGGCCAGATGACAAGTATCGTCACGACCATGGGCGATATCAAAGGGCTTGAGAAGGCGCAGAGTGCGAAGAACGCCGAGACTCTCCCTGCCGGAGCAACGGAAAAACAGCGGGGAGAGTGGCTGGAGAAAATGCGTGATTCGCCAGAGTATCAGGCGGAGATGAAGCAGTGGGGCATCGGCAGCACGTCGCAGAAGGTTGCGCAGATGGTCGGCAGCATCCTGACGGGTCTGGTGACCGGCAATGCAGGACAGGCGGTCGCAGGCGGCCTTAATCCGTGGGCAGCTCAGCTGATTAAGAAGGAAACGACCGACGCTTCCGGCAACGTTGACGTGGCAACCAATGCCATGGCACATGCGGTGTGGGGTGCGGTATCATCGCAGATGTCCGGGGGAAGTGCGGCGGCCGGTGCGGCGGGCGCGTTCAGCGGCGAGCTTGCCACACGCTATATTGCAGAGAAGTACTGGGGCGCGGACACGCCAGAGAAGATAGCGGCGCTGGGACAGGAAGACCGCGAGCAGCTGAGCTTGCTCGGTACGCTGGCGGCAGGACTGGCGGGCGGCATGGTGGGGAACAGCAGTGCTGCGGCGACGAGCGGCGCGATTGCGGGGAAGAATGCGGTTGAGAATAACTTCCTGAGCGTGCAGAAAGCCGAAACATTGAATAAATCCATCGAGGATCAGAAAGCCGGTAAAAACCTGTTAGAAGCTTCACAGAATATCGTCAGGCTGACGAATGAAGATCGAGCCAGCAATGTATTGCTGCAGCAGTTCCAATCAGGCCAACCACTAACAGAAGGCCAGAAGCAAGAGCTAGCTGGATTACTTAACCAGTATGGTTATGAACTTCAGTCTTTGTACGGATATACCCCAAAACAAGCGGCTGACGCTATTCAGTCACTGGTTGCAGGCAAGGCGTTTGTCGCCTCAACAGGAAATACCAAAGCGTATAACGAAGCGCTGAGTTATTTGAAAGGGTACAGCGTACAATCGGGTCAGGCTGCAATAGGAACTGATGCTTTGCTCGCTTTGCCTGGTGCCCCAGGGATTATTGCTCGTTCTACTCTGGCAGCCGGTGGGGGGTATCAAACTGGTACTGGGATCGGCCAGGTCGTTGATGGCAACTACGGCGAAGGTGCACTGAATATTGGCTTAGGGACAGCGGCTATCTTTGGTGGTGTTGCTGGAAATAATGTTATGGGTAAGACAGATAGCGCAATAGCGTCATCGGGTAACTCTAATATATGGCAAACCGCTTCTATCGGTAATGCGATTACGAAGTCTGAAGGGGCTTTAACGGGGCCTGTCACGAAAATAGAACCAGGTATGACAAAGGAAAATATTCGCTCCCTCAACCGAGAAAATGAGAGTGCTAAAATTCTTTCTCAATCAGGATTTTATGTAGAACAAAACCCTTCTGTAGCTGGAAACAAAAACCCAGACTACCGAATTAATGGTGAGATTTTTGATCACTATGCGCCCAAATCCAGTAGCGTTAGAAATATTTGGACTGAAGTAAAAGGAAAGATTGATGAGGGGCAAACTACTAATGTCGTAATCAATATTTCTGATACTAAGGTGAGTATGAAAGCGTTACAAAACCAGTTCAGTCAATGGCCAGTGTTGGGTATGGATAAGCTAATTGTTATCGATAAGTCCGGTAATGCGATTAGGGTAAAGTGAGGGAATATGTCAATAAGTATAAGGTGTTACACTAAATTTTCAGTTTCTGAGCTACAACCTCACTTGGATCGCCTTTTATCAAGCAATCCAAAGGTATTCCCCCAACATTACATTTTGTATAAAGCAAAAAGATTGGGACCTTTTGATAAAGAGATATCTAATGAATTTGGTTTAGAACCTGAATCATTTTTTTACATTGATGTGAACAATAAAGCATTAGAAATATCGACTGATGAAATGGCCGATATGGTTAGAAATGAGCTTGGTAAGGAAAATGTCATTGTATTGTTAAATGGTGAAGATCTGATCTGAGCCTAAATAGCTGCGCATAATACCGCTACACCTTTGCCTGAACCTGTTTTCCTCCGGGGAATGGGCTGACTGTTTCCATAAAGTTCCTTACCTTTTTCAGCAGTTGCCTCATTGAACGGCATTGATGGTTGCGGGTTATCGTGTCATGAAGTCCCTGCCATACCGCTCAACGTGATTCACCCACGGCGAGTAAACTGGCTGGTAAATAACCCTGAACTTTGGGTGTGCTTTCAGCCAGCGCTGTGTTTCATGGTTTTTGCCCGTCGATACGTGGCCTGAAGGTGTTTGAGCAGGCTGATGCTCAGTACGCAGCACAGTGAAAACGACAGCTGGAACAGCGATAACTACCGTCGCCTGTCACAGCAGAGCGATGCCGGGACACGGATCAGCGCAGGCGGCGCGCTGCAGCTGAGTGCCGGACAGGATATCCGCGCCACCGCCGCGGACGTCACGGCGGGCGGTGCCCTGACCGCCAGCGCCGGGCGCGACATCGTGCTCAGCGCGGGCAACAGCCGGACCGATCTCACCGAACACAGTAAGCAGTCCAGCAAAGGACTGCTGTCGGGCAGCAGCCTGGAAACCCACGACGAGCTGCACAGCAGCGAGGCGCTCGGCACCACACTGAGCGGTGACAGCGTCCGGCTTCAGGCGGGCCGCGACATTGCCGTGACCGGCGGCAACGTCGCCGGTACGCAGGACGTGGCGCTGACCGCGGGCCGCGATCTCAGCATCACGACCGCGGCCGAAACGCGTGATGAAGTGCATCAGCGCGAGGAGAAAAAATCGGGCCTGATGGGCACCGGCGGCATCGGCTTCACCGTGGGTCAGGCGATGCAGAAGAGCAGCACCGACGCCAGCGGTACACTCAGCCGCGGCAGCACGGTGGGCAGCAGCGACGGCAGCGTGACCCTCAGTGCCGGTAATCAGCTTACCGTGCACGGCAGCGACGTGATCGCCGGTAAAGATCTCTCCCTGAGCGGCAGCGACGTGACCCTCAGCGCGGCCGAAAACAGCCACACCGCCCTGACGAAGACCGAGCAGAAGCAGAGCGGGCTGACGCTGGCGCTGTCCGGCACGGTGGGCGCGGCGCTGAACACGGCGGTGCAGACCGCCCGCACCGCCGATGAGAGCGGCGATGACCGGCTGAAGGCATTGCAGGGAACCAAAGCGGCGCTGACGGCGGCGCAGGCCGCGCAGGCTTACCAGATGGACGGCGCGCAGACCGACGCGGCGAACGCCAGAAACGCCGCCGCGGGCCTGAAGCCGGGCGACAAAGGCTATGAGGAAGGCTCCACGAACTCGGTCGGCATCAGCCTCTCTTACGGCAGCCAGTCGTCGAAAAGCGAGACCCGCACCGAAAGCCGCGAAGCGCAGGGCAGTACGCTGGGCGCGGGCGGTAACCTGGCCATCACCGCCACCGGCGCACAGCCGGGCAGCGCGGGCGACATCCTCGTGCAGGGCAGCCAGCTGCAGGCGGGCGGCGACCTCGGGCTGACGGCGAAAAACGACATCAGCCTGCTGTCGGCGCAGAACAGCGAGCGGACCGACAGCACGAACAGCAGCAAAGGCGGCAGCCTGGGCATCGGCCTGACCGCCGGGTCGGGCGGCTACGGCATCAGCGTCTCGGCCAGCGTCAACGCGGGCAAAGGCCGCGAGAACGGCAACGGGCTGACGCACACCGAGACTACACTCACGGCGGGCAACGGGCTGAGCCTGAACGCCGGGCGCGACACCACGCTGACGGGCGCGCAGGTGCGCGGCGACAGCGTGAAGGTCGACACCGGCCGCAACCTGACGCTGACCTCGGAGCAGGACAGCGACCGCTACGACAGTAAACAGCAGAACGCCAGCGCGGGCGGCAGCTTCACCTTCGGCTCGATGACCGGGTCGGCGAGCGTGAACCTCAGCCAGGACAAGATGCACAGCAACTGGCAGAGCGTGGCCGAGCAGACCGGCCTCTTTGCCGGGAAGGGCGGCTTTGACGTGACGGCGGGTGAGCACACCCAGCTCAACGGCGCGGTCATCAGCTCCGCCGCCAGCGCGGATAAAAACCGGCTCGACACCGGCACGCTGGGCTTCAGCAACATAGAGAACCACGCGGACTACAAAACCGAGCACCAGAGCGTGGGGATGAGCACCGGCGGCAGCATCGGCGGCCAGTTTGAGGGCAACATGGCGAACGGCCTGCTGGCGGGGCTGAACGGCAGCGGCAGCGCGTCGTCGGTGACGAAGTCTGCGGTGAGCGACGGCACGATTGTTATCCGTGATAAGGCGAAGCAGACGCAGGAGGTGGCGGACCTGAGCCGCGACGCTGAGGGTGCGAACCCGGGGCTGGATAAAATCTTCGATAAGGAGAAAGAGCAGCGGCGGATGGAGACGGCGCAGCTGCTGGCGGAAATCGGCAGCCAGGCGGGGGATATTGCGCGGACGCAGGGCGAGATAACGGCGACCAAAGCGGCCACTGAGAAGATGAAGAACATCTCCCCGGAGCAGAAGAAGGACGCCGAAGCGCAGTGGCGCCGGGAGAATCCGGGTCAGGAGCCGACCACTGCCGACATCACCGGACAGGTCTATCAGACGCTGTACAACCGGGAGATGCTGGCTACCGGAATGGGAACCGGCGGTTCGGTGCAGCAGGGTATTCAGGCGGCGACCGCGGCGATACAGGGTCTGGCGGGGGGCGATTTGAAAGCCGCACTGGCTGGCGGTTCGGCCCCTTATCTTGCAGAACTGATTAAGCAGAAAGCGCCGGATGAGGCCAGTCGTATAATGGCGCATGCTGCGGTGGCCGGAGTTATAGCTGCCGCACAGGGGAATTCAGCGGCAGCGGGCGCGGCGGGTGCGGCTACCACCGCCGCGATGGGCGAAGCCATCAAAAACGCGCTATATGGAGACGTACCGGTAAGCCAGATGAGCGAACAGCAGAAGCAGACGCTGGTCGCGCTGGGAACGGTTGCGGCAGGTCTGGCAGGCGGGCTGGCTGGAGAGACTACGGCGGACGCAGTAGCCGGAGCGCAGGCGGGCCAGAACGAAATCAGCAATAACATGGTCAGTATGGGCATGTTGCAGATGATGCAGGCTAAATCGTTGCTGGATGCGGCGACAGTGGCCGAAGCGGGCCAGGGCGGCGCAAATGAACAGGCGGCACTGGCGCTGACCAAAAAGGTAAAAGCAGGGCTGGACGCGACCTGCCTGGCGAATACCAGCTGTGTGATAATGGCTGTGGTTACGGCACAGCAGCACACGAACGGAGCAGGCAGCAAAACCGAAACCGTACCGGTTAATGATGATTTGACGGGTGGTAAGCTGGTCAATCCGGCGCAGGATGAGAATAAGGGAACTCCGCTGATCACGCCGGATCAGTCTGGTGAGCAGGGATCCAGCAATACCGGAAATACGGATGGTATGCCTGATACGGGAGGCAATACCTCGGTTACGCCTATTCCTGAACAGAATAAGGATGATTTAGCTTATCTGGCTGAAGGTAGAGATAACAGGCTACCTATTCCTGAATCAACCACAGCAAGCAATGGCTTAAAAGTTGAATCTAATACTAAGCACACTCCGGGTGCTCAAGGATTCAGACCTGACGCAGGTATTGAGCCGAGGAACTCTTTTGAGCTCTTTGAACACTCAGTTGCAACTAAAGATCCGAAGATAAGATTATCTATAGATCAAAATGGAAATATACATAGATTTTTTAACACGAATAAAGATGGCTCAGGTATCTTCCACTGGAGTGGTAGTACTGGCGATACTAAAAATAAATTAGGTAACAGAGAACTTGGTTCCTTCAACAAAGAAATCAAACAGTTAAAGGGTAAATGATGATTTATGGAAAGCCTTACGAATTTTCTATCTTCTATGACCTATTAGAAGAAACAGCTGATGGATATTGGAAGCATGGTATTTTCTTGTTTTTTATTGAGGATAAAATATATCCATCAAAGGGTTCTAATTACACATTGACAATGGCTATTGGTTATTTGAAGGATAGCTATCAAGAAATCATTGATTGTCTGAGTAAAGGCTTGGATTTAACAATGAATGACGAAATGTTATTTGCAACCTTAGCGCATTCACATGGAATGATAATTGATAGCGATCCGGATGATTTTGAACTTCCTGATATGGAAAAAATAGGGGTTTTTTTAAGCCCCTTAGAGGTTGTTGATGCAGGTTTTTACCTTTTTTATTACCCGAAAGATAACGATGAGGAATATCTTATATATAGTCCTGATTACGGTAAGACAGTTCGAAAAGCTATTTTTAGCAGGGGTGTTGTTAGTGCGGTTTTAGCACAGTTGCCAGCAATTAATAGTATATAGATTAATGATTTTGATTGCTTGAATTTAATAAACTTGAAGTTGAATACAATAAATTTATTAAAGGCTATTGATGAATAGATTAATAGTTAAAAAATATAAAGAGAATGATGGGATCCAATTAATTGATCTATCAGTTGTGGGGAACGATATAAATCATTCTCTTTTTTTAGGGAAAGTTGATGTTAATGAATTTATAGGTTGGTTTTTAAAACACGAAAGAGAAATTAGAGAAGATGAACTTCCAATTGAGATAATAATTTATAAATCATTAGCAGAAAACGTCCATTACTCTTATGACACTATGGATGTTGACGACGATGACCTGGTCGATCAAATGTACAATTACCGTAGAGGACATTGTTTGAGATTCGCATCCCGGGGGTGCGACTTTCCGGAAATCTACATTGGCAAAGTAAGGGGGTTATACGAAATATCAAAGTTCTCCGCCGCTGAGAGTTGGAAGTATTATATTGATATTGAAGAATTTTTTAAGGGTATTAAGTGCTAGTTCATATCCTGGCCCTCGCGGCTGTGATTTTTATTTAACAACCAACTAATTACCCTAGAGCGGTAGCCATCCCACTAATCCGTAATGAATATTCTTCGGCACAGTAGTTAGTTCAATAAATGCTATTATTTCCCGCTCTTTTCGGGCCGACAGCTTTTTGCTGGCCCTGCACAGCGTGGTCACTACTTCCGGCTCTGCAGACAGTTCCGGCGGCCGCGCCGTACCTGGCAGAGCAGATACACAGGCTGACGACCACCAAAGGCCCGGACGGAAAGGACGTGGTGAACGTTCAGGCGAACCTGATAGCGCACGCTGTGGTGGGTGCGGTGACGTCATACGCGTCGGGTAATCCTGCACTGGCGGGCGCTTCTGGCGCGGCGATGGGCGAGTACATCGCGCAGCAGATGTATCCGGGGGTTAAGCGCGAAGACCTGAGTGAGGAGCAGCGGCAGACCATCAGCGCGCTGGGGACGCTGGCGGCGGGCCTGGCGGGCGGCGTTGCCGGGGACAGCGCGGGCAGTGCGGTGGCGGGCGCGCAGGCGGGGAGAAATGCGGTTGAGAATAACTGGCTGAGCGTGCAGGAAGCCGACAGAAAGAAACAGCTGGAGACGAAGCGCGACTACCTGAAACAGGAGTTAACACCGGCTGAAGCGAAAGAACTGGCGACGATTAATCAGACAGATAAAGCGCGTGATGAAGCGATAAAAGCGGTCTGTACGGATGGTCATAAAGGTGGTTCGGCCTGTGGTGCGTTAATTGTTCCGGCGCAGGAAGCATTGAATAAATACGGTGAAAATGCTACCTACTCATTGTTGTACAAAGATTTATACCCACAGGATGTGAAAAATCTGGAAGGTGTTTTGCAGGGACTGGATGCAGGCAGCATCAGCCGCGACCAAGCCATCACAGCAATAGCACAGGCCTCCGGTGTAAGCTGGGAAACAGCAGCAGGCCGTTATGATACAGCAATGCAAACTCAGGAACTGACTGCCGCTCTGGCTGGTGCTTATGGGCTGAAGAGTGCAATTAAGGAACCAACAAAAGAGAGTTCAGCTAAACAACAATCTCAGCCTTCAACGGGAAGAACAGCAGAGCCAAATAGAATTGCTGCTGACGAGGAAGCTTCAGGATGGTCACAGTACGATAAATACCGTAAAGAAAGTGGAGACTGGAACTGGCCTGCAAAATTAGGTTTTGCCGAAGAACCAGTTAAAACAACGCTTCCTGTAGGTACTCGTTTGGATAGGTATGGAGAACCAAGTGGGTCTTTCCTGGCACCTAAGGGAACTCCTTATGAACAGCGCGCTCTTGCTCCTGGAGCGGGCGCAGAAAAATATTATGAATATGAGGTCATTAAACCTTTGCCAGTCATACAAGGAAAAATAGCCCCTGCTTTCGGTGAGGCTGGAGGAGGCATTCAGATTCTGCCTAATATGCAAGAGCGTGTGAATGTTGAATGGCTTCTGAAAAATGAATATATCCGTGAGGTTCACTAATATGCTAAGTATTGAGGAATTGCAAAAGAAAGTTGATGAACTGATTTTCAAAGCAGGCCTGCCAAGGCTTTCAGTTAATCTTTGTACAGCTCCTATTGGTGATGGAACTCCTTATATTTCATTCGAGAACGAAAGGTATAATTACATTTGTTCCGAAAGAGGATATGAGTTCTCCAGAAAGGTTACAGATTCAACAGATGAGCTACTTTATTGGATTATGTCAGAGCTTGCTTATAAGATCGCATTTCAATATGAATTAGAAAATCGTATTGGGGGTAGAGATGGAAGGCGTATTGCTTTTCCAAATTATATTGAGCTAATGACGAAAATGAATTCGTCATGGAAATCAAAAGCAGAAGATGAAATTGAAAAAACTCTTGCTGCCAGTCCTTACGACGATAGCCTCTACTAATACTTTTAATTCAATTAATCCCGGCTACCGAGCCGGGATGTCTTTACTTGTCGATTACACCCCAGCCAGCCGGATTATCAACTGTCCCGGCCCGGTGATTACCTCGATCTTCTGACCGGTCGTAAAGCCCAGCGCTTCCAGCCAGCGGCCTTTAATGGTCAGCTGTGGCAGCGGGTTAGGCTGGCCCCTGTTAGGCCGGTATCCGACTTTGTAATAATGCGCGGCGGTTGTGGCCGTGCGGGTTCCTGGCTTATGATGCGTGTCAGCCATAATTAACTCCCGTATAGTTAGTTGTGGTCAGCGGGCTGTTGGTGGTGAGACACCTTCAGTCCGCGCTAAAAAATCTCTCGTTGCGCTCTTCCTGTTCCGTTTTCTCCTGTTCAAATATACACCTTCTGCCGGGCAAACTCGCTGAAAGCTAAGACATAAATTGAGAGCTGCCTCTGAAAAACAGATTGTTTTTCTCCGGTCTGCCTTTCGTTCAATTCTTCGGCATATGGCCTTCTGTAATAACTGTTAGGGGCGGACTTTCATGCTGTGAATCCGTATCAAGCCGCCTTCAGTCTGTCTTACGGATTATAGCCATATCTCTACCGAAAAAGGTTATAAAGGGGTATCCCTGCTGATGAAATGTTAGTTATCTGATTACTACCCTTATATTCGGCGTCAATTAAAATGGTTCCGTAACTCGGTGTCTGAATGGGTTGGGAAGCATTGTTCCACATTAACATCCTGCGTTATTGGATTGTATAAGGAAGTATGCTTTCTGGGTATATATACAGTCATTGTTTTCAGTGATTTTTATTTTGTATCGCAACCAGGTCTTGATACCTCTAATTATTTTTGGTCTAATAATGCTACTAAAAGTAGTGGGCGAGAATGATTTTTGTGGTGAAGTTGGTTTCATAAGCCAAATTTAAATAGCAAAAATACCATTTTCTAAGGCTGGAGTTTAAATTCAAAATTAACTCAGGGCAGCCCGCTTTAAAGACATCCGGGTATAAACAGATGCACTCCGGCCAATCTGAGCATCAGGCGCGGAGCGCTCCAGGAAATTCCTGTCCGATACAGACGGATTGATAAAAACTCTATGCTGTCCGTCGGGTATGGGTGATTCAGGGAACGAAGTCCTGCGTTAAGCGCAGGGTAATAATGTTAAATTATGAAAAGGAATTAATGAGATGACATCTAAAATGACGATGCTGGCATTACTGTGTGGCGGTCTGTTCGTGGGCAGCAATGCGTTGGCTGATAATCACACCGTCTCGGTTGGTTATGCGCAAAGCAAAGTTGAAGACTTTAAAAACATCCGCGGTGTCAATGTTCAGTATCGCTATGAATGGGATTCGCCTCTCAGCGTTATCGGATCATTCAGCTACATGAAAGGCGATGAGAGTTATTCTGAGCGGAATGATTACTTTGACGACATCGGTGGATATGACAGTAAAACAGATGTTAAATATTATTCTCTGATGGCTGGCCCGGCGTATCGTATCAATGACTATGTCAGCTTTTATGGTTTGATTGGTCTTGCCCATACTAAAGTGGATGAAAAAGCATCTTATCTGACGCAATATTCAGAAGAGTATAGCGAAAGTAAAACCTCTTTTGCCTACGGTGCAGGCGTTGTCGTTAACCCTATGAGTAATCTCTCAGTGAGTGTTGGCTATGAAGGCACTCGAGTAAAATATAACGATGATGTTGCCATCAATGGTTTCAACATCGCGGTAGGTTATCGGTTTTAAGCCGTTGAGATGATCAAGCATTCCGGTTAATTGACCGGAATGCCTGGCCTGCCAATACCGACATCAAAAAATCGCGAACTCCTCGTACTCCCCTGCCTATGGTAATAACCGCATACGTGGCGCATGACCTCCGATGCCGCAAGTGTGGTAAGCAAACGGGGCCGCCCCGATCATAAGCCTGGCGCTCTTCAGTTACTAAAATTTCTTGTGGTTGAAACTATCTCACTGATTTTAGAGCTATTATCTTCTTCATTGCTGGGTTATCTCTGCTGCTTTTCCCACCTCAGAACTCTCCTAAAAGCTGGCCCTGATAGCGAAGCGACCCATTTCCTCCATTTATCTGATGTTGCATTTTCGGTCCATCTGTAAAACTTCATATCAACAAACACGGCGCGTCGCGCACGCCGGTTATACCTCAGTTAACGAGGATGCTTTTGCAGCAGGATTGCGCGGTAACACTTTTCAGGAGGAACTTCCTGTGAATAAATCAATGTTAGCGGGTATCGGTATTGGTGTGGCAGCAGCGCTGGGTGTTGCAGCCGTAGCAGGCATGAACGTGTTTGATCGCGGTCCTCAATATGCTCAGGTACTGTCTGCAACGCCAATCAAAGAGAGCATTAAACAGCCCCGTCAGGAGTGCCGGAACGTCACACTGACTCACCGTCGGGCCGTACAGGATGAGAACCGTCTTGCTGGCTCTGTATTAGGTGCAGTGGCAGGTGGAGTGCTGGGTCACCAGTTTGGTGGCGGTCGC
This sequence comes from Candidatus Pantoea varia, assembly GCF_900115075.1. Classification (GTDB taxonomy): domain Bacteria; phylum Pseudomonadota; class Gammaproteobacteria; order Enterobacterales; family Enterobacteriaceae; genus Pantoea; species Pantoea varia. The sequence continues at coordinate 1,594,995 of NZ_FOVG01000001.1, read as the reverse complement.
GGCAGGGATGTGGCGACAGTAGCGGGTGCGGTAGCGGGCGGTTATGCCGGTAATCAGGTCCAGGGCGGACTGCAGGATCGGGATACCTACACCACAACCGAACAGCGCTGCAAAACTGTTTATGACAAACAAGAGAAAAAACTGGGATATGACGTGACCTATAAAATAGGCGATCAACAGGGTAAAATCCGTATGGAAAATGACCCCGGCACGCGTATTCCACTGGATCGCAATGGTCAGCTGGTTCTCAACGGCGATCAGGCGTAATTGGGCAAAGCTTTGCCGCACTCGCGGCCACACAGCACAACGTAATACTGAAGTAATGAAAAAGGCGCATCTTAGGGATGCGCCTTTTTTTATCGCCATTTCCCGCGCTTTACCGATGAGCTGAGTAATGCGCGGGCAGGGACGTTACGCCTGATGCTCAGCCAGTTGTGAAACAAAGCCCTGCACCCACTCCATACGAATCTTCCTTTCCGACAGCTCACGGGTAAAACGCAGGCGTGTCGGTCCATCCAGCTTCCACTGCTGAGGTTCTTTCTGCAGCAGGCTAATCAGCCATGTTGGATCCACCTTGTTCTTCGGCGCGAAATCGAAATAACCGCCTTTGTCGCTGGCTTCGATCTTACGCAGGCCGACAGCACGGGCCTTCAGCCGGATAATCGCCACTTCCAGCAGGTTACGCGCTGGATCGGGCAGCAGGCCGAAGCGGTCAATCATCTCAACCTTCAGCTCCTGCAACTCCTCTTCAGCCTCGGCGCTGGCGATGCGTTTGTAGAGAGAAAGACGAGTGCTGACATCCGGGATAAAGGTCTCGGGAAGCAGGGCGGGCATCCGCAGTTCGACTTCAGTCTGGTTGCTGGTGAGATCTTCCAGTGACGGCTCGCGACCCTCTTTCAGCGCATCGACCGCATTCTCCAGCAGCTCCATATAGAGTGTGAAGCCCAGCGTCTCCATCTGTCCGCTCTGCTCATCACCCAGCAGCTCGCCAGCACCGCGAATCTCCAGGTCGTGCGTAGCCAGCGCAAAACCGGCTCCCAGATCTTCCAGTGAGGCGATCGCCTCCAGACGCTTATGCGCATCGGCGGTCATCGACTTCGGATGTGGCGTTAGCAGCCAGGCATAAGCCTGATGATGCGAACGGCCAACGCGACCACGCAGCTGATGCAGCTGGGCCAGACCAAAGTGATCGGCCCGCTCAATGATGATGGTGTTGGCGGTCGGAATGTCGATGCCGGTTTCGATAATGGTGGTACAGACCAGCACGTTGAAACGCTGATGGTGAAAATCGTTCATCACCCGTTCCAGGTCACGCTCACGCATCTGGCCATGACCAATCGCGACACGCGCTTCCGGCACCAGATCGCTGAGACGCTGCGCCGCTTTCTCAATATTTTCAACGTCGTTGTAGAGGTAGTAGACCTGGCCGCCACGCAAAACCTCACGCAGGATCGCTTCGCGGATCACCAGATCGTCAAATTCACGCACAAAGGTTTTCACCGCTAAGCGGCGGGCAGGCGGTGTGGCGATAATCGAGAGATCGCGCATGCCGCTCATGGCCATATTCAGGGTACGCGGGATCGGCGTGGCGGTCAGGGTCAGAATGTCCACATCGGCACGCATCGCCTTGATGCGCTCTTTGTGACGCACCCCGAAGCGGTGCTCTTCATCAACAATCAGCAGGCCGAGATCGTGCCATTTGAGATTGCTCATCAGCAGCTTATGGGTGCCGATTAAAATGTCGATCTTGCCGTCGCTGGCCTGTTCCAATACCTGCGTCTGCTCTTTGGCGGTACGGAAACGGGACAGCATCTCAATGCGAACCGGCCAGTTAGCGAAGCGATCGCGGAAGTTATCGTAGTGCTGCTGTGCCAGCAGGGTGGTCGGCACCAGCACGGCCACCTGTTTATGGTTTTCAATCGCCAGAAACGCAGCGCGCATTGCCACTTCGGTTTTACCGAAGCCGACGTCGCCGCACACCAGACGGTCCATCGCCAGCGGCTGGCACATATCACTCAGCACCGCGTTGATTGCCTGCGCCTGGTCCGGTGTGGTTTCAAACGGGAAGCTTTCGCAGAACAGCTGATACTGCTCACGATTATGCTTAAAGGCAAAGCCAGTTTTGGCGGCGCGCTGAGCATAGATATCCAGCAGTTCAGCCGCCACATCACGTACTTTCTCCGCCGCTTTCTGCCGTGCGCGTGACCAGGCATCGCTGCCCAGTTTATGCAGCGGGGCGTTATCGTCCGCGCCACCCGCATAGCGGCTGATCAGGTGCAGCGACGAAACCGGCACATAGAGTTTTGCGTCGTTGGCGTAGGAGAGCATCAGGTATTCCGCCTCAATGCCGCCCGCTTCCAGCGTAGTCAGGCCGATATAGCGACCGACACCGTGCTCCAGATGCACTACCGGCTGGCCGGGACTCAGCTCCGCCAGGTTGCGGATCAGGATGTCCGGATTGATGGTGCGGCGGGTATCCTGACGGCGACGGCTGACGCGTTCGCCCAGCAGATCACTTTCGCAAATCAGCGCCCGGTTGCCCAGGGTATCAATGAAGCCGCGCTCGCTGGCACCAATCATCAGGCTGAAACGATCTTCGACGGTTTCATCAAGCCGATGCACCGGCTGAGGACGCAGTTTAATGCGGGCCAGTAACTCCTGCAGGCTCTCGCGACGGCCTTCACTTTCTACTGAGAAGATCACCGCACCGCTGAAGGCTTCAATAAACTGACGCAGGTGATCGAGCGGCGCTTTGGCCTGCGCCTGAACGGTCAGGTCAGGTAGCGGGGTATAACCGAGGTTGGTATTCGCGGCTTTGGCGGGCAGCACTTCATTGGTCATCTGGATGCGCGGCCAGGCTTTCAGCTCACCCATTAATGCATCCGGACGCAGCCACAGGGTGACTGGCTCCAGCAGTGGACGCATCGGATCAACGCGGCGATTTTCATAGCGCGCCTCGGCATCCTGCCAGAAGCGGCTGGCGCTGCCTTCCAGGTCGCCGCAGTTCACAATCAGGGTATTATCCGGCAGATAACTGAACAGGCTGGGTAACGGCTGTTCAAAAAACAGCGGCTGCCAGTATTCGATGCCCGCTGGCAGCGTGCCTTTACTGACCTGCTGATAGACATGCTCCGACTCGCGGCGCACATCAAAATTTTCGCGCCAGCGGCTGCGGAACAGTTCGATGGCGGCTTTGTCGCTGGGGAACTCATGCGCAGGCAGCAGGTTAATCTCCGGCACCGCTTCCAGCGTTCGCTGACTGTCGACGTCGAACAGGCGCAGGCTGTCGATCTCATCATCAAAAAAGTCGATGCGATAGGGCTGATCGCTGCCCATCGGGAACAGGTCGAGCAGGGCGCCGCGCGTAGCGTATTCACCGTGCTCCATCACCTGATCGACATGGCGATAACCCGCCTGCTCAAGCTGATCGCGCAGGCGGTCGCGTGACAGTTTTTGTCCCTGTTTCATCACCAGCGCATGGCCGTGCAGGAAACTGTGCGGGCAGACACGCTGCATCAGTGTATTGACCGGCATGATCAGCATACCGCGCTGCATTACCGGCAGCTGGTAGAGGGTCGACAGGCGCGCAGAGATAATATCCTGATGCGGTGAGAAGCTGTCGTAGGGCAGCGTTTCCCAGTCGGCGAGGTGTGCCACCGGCAGATCGGTAAACTGGCGGATCTCATCCAGCAGACGCAGGGCGGTTTGGGTATCGGGGGTAATCATCAATACCGGACCAGCATGGCGTTCGGTAATGCTGGCACACTCCACCGCGTGCGCAGCGCCGATTAACTGGCCGAGCTGACGGTGATCGCCGGATTTAACGGGCAGGGTATAACGAGTCTGTTCGGGCATGGGATCTCGGGGTTGCTCCATTTTTCCAGGACGTAATCATTCCATATTATGTCAGGGGGATCACCTTTGCGGCACAATTTTCCTGCCGCGCCGCGCTCAACCGGGGGATCGGTCAGCCATTACCCGGCGTCAGGGGTAATGCAGCGGATAGAGAGAGGATAGACGGAGTCTGAGGAGGGATCAGAAAAAACCACCGTCGCCATGCAGCGACGGGGTTAAACGGGCATTTTATTTTATGGATTGCTGTGTGTAATGCATGCGTGGGCGGTCGATATTTGCCCAGGATAACTCCTGCTCAGGATGATAGCTGAGGTTGCCGTCATCCCACTTCACGTAGTAGCCGGCTGGTGCGTCTCCCTGCTCAAAGACGTTGATGATTTCGCCTCTGATCTCCCCGGATTTATGTTTAACGATGCTGCCTTTGGGAAATTTCAACATGGTCGCACCCTCTACTGCATGGCGAACAATCACCCTTTACTGTCTTACTGATTGTAGTCTACCCGCCCTGGCGCTGAATAATCAGCCAATAAGCGGCGGCTTTATCGGCTATTCCGCGGCTTTGGCGCAAAAGATGACGCATCCGGATGCAACTTTGCTGCCGACTCAGAGGGTTAGAGGTTTCATAAAGCCAGCCGCTCCTTTATCATCCCACTACCTATTTTCAGGCAACGGCTTACTGGATTCCATGTATCAACCTGTCGCGCTATTTATCGGTCTGCGTTACATGCGCGGACGAGCATCGGATCGCTTCGGTCGCTTTGTCTCCTGGCTCTCAACGATTGGCATTACGCTCGGCGTGCTGGCGATGGTCACCGTGTTATCGGTAATGAACGGTTTTGAGCGTGAACTTGAAGGCAATATTCTTGGCCTGATGCCTCAGGCGCTGATTACCAGCGACAAAGGCAGTCTCAATCCCCAACAGCAACCCGCTGCCTCGCTGAATCTGCAGGGCGTTAACCGCATCGCGCCGCTTACCACCGCCAATGTGGTGCTGCAAAGCCCGCGCAGTGTCTCCGTTGGCGTGATGCTGGGCATTAATCCGGATGAAAAAGATCCGCTGACGCCGTTCCTGGTGAATACCCAGCAGAGCGTGCTGCAGGCCGGACAGTACAATGTGATCCTCGGCGAACAGCTGGCGTCACAGCTTGGCGTAAAACGTGGCGATCAGCTGCGTCTGATGGTGCCGTCGGTCAGCCAGTTCACGCCGATGGGACGTGTGCCGAGCCAGCGTCTGTTTACGGTGGCGGGCACCTATGCCGCCAACAGTGAAGTCGATGGTTACCAGATTCTGGTCAATCTTCAGGATGCGTCGCGCGTGATGCGCTATCCGGCCGGGAATATTACGGGCTGGCGACTGTGGCTGGATAAACCGCTGTCGGTTGACAGTCTGAGTGAGCAGACACTGCCTGCGGGCCTGGTCTGGAAAGACTGGCGCGAGCGCAAAGGCGATCTCTTCCAGGCAGTGCGCATGGAGAAGAATATGATGGGCCTGCTGCTGAGCCTGATCATCGCCGTAGCCGCCTTTAACATCATTACCTCGTTAGGCCTGCTGATCATGGAGAAGCAGGGCGAAGTGGCGATCCTGCAAACCCAGGGCCTGACGCGGCAGCAAATAGTCGCAGTGTTTATGGTGCAGGGTGCCAGCGCCGGGATTATCGGCACGCTGCTCGGCACGCTGCTCGGTGTTCTGCTTGCCAGCCAGCTCAACAACTTAATGCCGGTGATTGGCCTGTTCCTCGATGGCGCCGCACTGCCGGTTGATATTAATGTGTGGCAGGTGGTCACCATCGCCCTCAGCGCGATGATTGTGGCGCTGTTGTCTACGCTCTATCCTTCGTGGCGCGCTGCCGCCGTTCAACCTGCTGAGGCTTTACGTTATGAGTAACACTCCTTTGTTGCAGTGCCGCGACCTGTGCAAACGCTATCAGGAAGGCAGCGTGCAGACCGATGTGCTGCGCAATGTGGCTTTCAGCCTCCAGCCCGGTGAACTGACGGCGATTGTCGGCAGCTCCGGTTCCGGTAAAAGTACGCTGCTGCATCTGCTGGGCGGCCTGGATGCACCGACGTCGGGCGACGTGGTGTTTGATGGTCAGTCACTGAATGCTATGTCCTCGTCGGCCAAAGCCGAGCTGCGTAACCGCGAGCTGGGCTTTATTTATCAGTTCCACCATCTGCTGCCGGACTTCAGCGCGCTGGAGAACGTGGCGATGCCGCTGCTGATTGGCAAAACCGCCAAAGCAGAAGCGCAGGATCGCGCCCGTGAGATGCTGGCTGCGGTCGGGCTGGACCATCGCGCTGCACACCGGCCGTCTGAACTGTCAGGCGGCGAACGCCAGCGCGTGGCAATCGCCCGTGCGCTGGTGAACCGTCCACGTCTGGTGATGGCCGATGAGCCAACCGGCAACCTGGATGCGCGTAATGCCGACGCTATTTTTGAATTGCTGGGCGAACTGAACGTCCGCCAGGGCACCGCGTTTCTGGTGGTGACTCACGATCTGATGCTGGCAAAACGCATGACGCGTCAGATGGAGATGCGTGATGGTCAGTTAAGCGATCAGCTCACCCTGGCAGGAGCGCTGTAATGGGTTCGTCGTTATCCCTGTTGCTGGGCCTGCGCTTTAGCCGTGGCCGCCGTCGTGGTGGCATGGTCTCGCTGATTTCGGTGATCTCCACCATCGGAATTGCGCTGGGCGTGGCGGTACTGATCATTGGCCTGAGCGCCATGAACGGGTTTGAGCGTGAGCTGAACAACCGCATTCTGGCGGTGGTGCCGCACGGTGAGATCGAGGCGGTCAATCAGCCGTTTCAGCACTGGCAGTCGATGATTGCCCCGATTGAAAAGGTGCCCGGCATTGCGGCAGCTGCCCCTTACGTTAATTTCACCGGCCTGATTGAGAGCGGTGCCCGGCTGGAAGCACTGCAGGTGAAGGGCGTCGATCCGGCACAGGAGCCGCGCCTCAGCGCACTCCCACAGTTTGTGGCCGATAACGCCTGGTCCTCTTTTGCCGCCGGTAAGCAGCAGATCATTCTGGGCGGTGGCATCGCTAAATCGCTCAACGTGAAGCAGGGCGACTGGATCACCATCATGATCCCTAACAACGAGGGTGATAACAAACTGCTGCAGCCAAAACGTATCCGGCTGCAGGTCAGCGGTATCCTGCAACTGAGCGGCATGCTCGATCACAGTCTGGCGCTGGTGCCGCTGGCCGATGCGCAGCACTATCTGGAGATGGGAGACAGCGTCTCCGGCATCGCCCTGAAGATGACCGACCCGTTCCAGGCGGTGAAACTGGTGCGCGAGGCCGGTGAAGCGACCCGCTCTTACGTCTACATCAAGAGCTGGATTGGCACCTACGGCTATATGTACCGCGACATTCAGATGATCCGCGCCATCATGTATCTGGCGATGGTGCTGGTGATTGGCGTCGCCTGTTTTAACATCGTCTCAACGCTGGTTATGGCGGTGAAGGATAAGAGCAGTGACATTGCGGTGCTGCGCACACTCGGCGCTAAAGACCGGCTGATTCGCGCCATCTTTATCTGGTACGGTTTGCTGGCCGGCCTGCTGGGCAGCGTCAGCGGCGTGGTCGCGGGCGTGCTGGTGGCGCTGAACCTGACCTCGCTGGTGCGCGGGCTGGAGTCGGTTACCGGTCATCATCTGCTGGCGGGTGATATCTACTTCATCGATTTCCTGCCCTCGGAACTGCACTGGATTGATGTGTTCTCAGTACTGATCACCGCGATTCTGCTAAGTCTGCTGGCCAGCTGGTATCCCGCCCGACGCGCCAGCCGCATTGACCCGGCTCGGGTATTAAGCGGTCAGTGATAAAATGCGGCGCGAATCCTTTTCGCGCCGCATCTGTTTAAGACCTTTGCTGTTGGGTTGTGCCCTCAGCAACCGTTACTATCGGGTGATGTTGACCCGGAATCTGTTTTAGAGCGGCTCGCCGCAGCTGCTACGCCAGGAGATTTTATGCGTACACCACGTCGCCGCATACGACTTGCCCGCCTGAAGAAAACCCGGAGAAAAGTGCATCAGCGCTTTCGCCAGCGCATTTTTGAGCGCGATCGTCAGGCCGAACTGGCCGCCCATCCTCAGCCGCATGTTGTGGTGCTGACCGGGGCAGGTATCTCAGCGGAGTCCGGCATCCGGACCTTCCGCGCGGCTGACGGCCTGTGGGAAGAGCATCACGTTGAAGATGTTGCGACGCCCGAAGGCTTTCAGCGCGATCCCGCGCTGGTGCAGCGTTTTTACAATGCGCGCCGCCAGCAGTTGCAGGAGGCGGAGATTCAGCCCAATGCCGCCCATCTGGCGCTGGCAGAGCTGGAGCAGGTGTTAGGCGATAACTTTCTGCTGGTCACGCAAAACATCGACAATCTGCACGAGCGTGCCGGAAACAGCCGGGTGCTGCATATGCACGGTGAGCTGTTAAAAGTGCGCTGTGTCACCAGCGGTCAGGTGATTGAGTGGACCGGCGATATCACGCCGGACGATCGCTGCACCTGCTGCCAGTTCCCCTCCGCGCTGCGGCCGCACGTAGTGTGGTTTGGTGAGATGCCGCTGGGCATGGAGCAGATCTATCAGGCGCTGGAGCAGGCCGATTACTTTATCGCTATCGGCACCTCAGGCCATGTTTATCCTGCTGCGGGCTTTGTCCATGAAGCGAAACTGCAGGGCGCACACACTGTTGAGCTGAACCTGGAGCCGAGCCAGGTGGGCAATGAATTTGCCGAGCGGCATTACGGTCTGGCGAGCGAAGTGGTCCCGGAGTTCGTGCATAAGCTGCTGCGCGGTCTTTATAAGTAAGAGGGGGTGGCATGGCCGCCCCCTGCTTTTTTTGGCCATGTGGAGAGGGTTATCCACATGGCGAGGTTTGTCGCAACAATCTCGTCCTCAGTCGTTTTTTTCGGGCTTATTGCTTTCCCAGGGGGCATCAACAGCGCTAACCTGTCTGCGAATGATTTTACGCAACGTTGTGACCGCCGGGTCTGTGAATAATACCGGACGGCACTTATAAAGGATGGGCTATGGAACAGTTACTTGAGCGCTTTTTGAGTTATGTGGCAGTTGAGACACAGGCTAAGCCGCAGGCGCGTCAGGTGCCCAGCAGTGAAGGGCAGTGGACGCTGGCGCGTCAGCTGCAGGAAGAGCTGCTGGCACTGGGTTTTGTCGATGTCTCCTTAAGCGATCACTGCTGCGTCATGGGCACCTTGCCCGCCAACGTTGACTGGCCGACGCCGGTCATCGGGTTCATCTCCCACATGGATACCTCGCCTGACTTTACGGCGAAACATGTGAATCCGCAGATCATCGAAAATTATCGTGGCGGAGACATTGCGCTGGGTAACGGCAACGAGATTCTCTCGCCGGTGATGTTCCCGGTGCTGCACAAGCTGATCGGGCATACGCTGATTACCACCGATGGCAAAACCCTGCTGGGCGCGGATGACAAAGCGGGTATCGCCGAGATCATGACGGCGATGGCGCAACTGGCAAAGAGCGACACGCCGCACGGTGCGATCCGCGTCGCCTTTACGCCCGATGAAGAGATCGGTCGCGGCACCTCACACTTTGATGTGGAAGGCTTTGCCGCTGACTGGGCCTACACCATTGATGGCAGTGATTTAGGTGAGTTCGAATATGAGAACTTTAATGCTGCTTCGGCCACCGTCAAAATCGTCGGTAACAACGTACACCCTGGCTCCGCCAAAGGGGTGATGGTCAATGCGCTGGATCTGGCAAATCAGTTTCATGCCGCGGTCCCGGCCAGCGAAAAACCGCAATATACCGACGGCTACCAGGGCTTCTATCATCTGCATCAGATCAAAGGCAGTGTAGAGCACGCCGAGATGCTCTATATCATTCGTGACTTCGAAACAGAGAGTTTTGAACAGCGTAAACAGACGCTGCTGCAGATCGCTGCGGAGATGACCAAAACTCTGCACCCGGATTGTTCGGTCACCGTTGAGATCACCAACAGCTATCGCAACATGCGTGAAAAAGTTGAGCCGTTCCCGCACATCATCGAACTGGCTTTACAGGCGATGCGTGACTGCGGCATTGAACCGGTAGTGAAACCGATTCGCGGCGGTACGGATGGCTCGTCGCTGTCGTGGAAGGGATTGCCTTGCCCGAACATCTTTACCGGCGGTTATAACTATCACGGCAAGCATGAGTTCGCGTCGCTGAATATCATGGCGAAGTCGGTGGAAGTGATTGTGCGTCTGTCAGAACTGGCGGCGCAGAAGAAGAGTTAAATGAAAAAAGGCTCTCTGCCATCACGGTCAGAGAGCCTTGATTCAGCAGTAGCGCAGGCTTGCGCGCTGTGTTTTATTCGTCGTCGCCGAAGTACCAGTAACCGGCATTCACCAGACCCGCAATCTGCGCCAGAACGGCGGGATCATCCAGGGCATCACCCAGATCGTCCAGCGTGATGCGATAGTGATTCGCCAGAACTGCCATCACATCAGGGCGTGAACACTCAACCCGCTCACCATTAATATAGACCGCGTCGCCAATGGTCAGAACACGCAGACCTCCTAACCGGCTCAGGGCATCACCCTGTTGCAGCGCATCATAAATTTCATCGGGCTGATAAGGCGGTTCCGGCGGCGCGACGTCGAGTTCGTGACGTGACTGCGAAATAAATTCGCCAAACCACTGCGCGAAATGCTCCGGCTGATTGACCACATCCAGCATCAGTTGACGTACGCCTTCAATCTCCTGCGGCAGGATCTCCGACGGGCAATCACGCGCGGGCACATCCGGATCGCTAAAGCGAAGGCTGCCCAGTTCATTGGCCAGCGCGTAATCGGCAAAGCCGCTGATTAACTCGCGGCCGCTGGGGGCGCGGAAACCAACGGAATAGTTCAGCGCGTTTTCCAGCGAGTAGCCTTCATGCGGGAATCCAGGTGGGATGTAGAGAATATCGCCCGGTTCCAGCTCTTCATCGATGATGGCATCAAAGGGTTCCACCTGCAGCAGGTCCGGGTGCGGGCAGTGCTGCTTCAGCGGCACTTTCTCACCGACGCGCCAGCGACGGCGGCCAGTACCCTGAATAATAAAGACATCATACTGATCAAAATGAGGACCAACGCCGCCGCCAGGCACGGCAAAGGACACCATCAGGTCATCGACACGCCAGTCAGGCAGAAAACGGAAAGGGCGCATCAGCGCGGCAGAGGGTTCATGCCAGTGATTGACCGCCTGGACCAGCAGCGACCAGTTGTTCTCACCCAGATGATCATAGCTCTCGAACGGGCCGTGGCTGACCTGCCATTTGCCATCCTGATGACTGACCAGGCGGCTATCCACCTCGTTCTCCATCGCCAGTCCGGCGAGTTCATCCGGTGAAAGAGGATCGACAAAGTTTTTAAAACCACGCTTCAGCACTACCGGGCGTTTCTGCCAGTAGCGCTGAATAAAATCGGGCCAGTTAATATCGAGCTGATAGTCCATAAAAGGGTTCCGCTTAGGGCTGTAAATGCCAGCAAGTATAACAGCCCTGAGGGTTTTCTACTCGCGGTGATGTTCAGGTTCCTGGCGCTGGAAGACCACTTCCATGCGTGTTCCGCCCAGCGTGCTGCTGGAGGCGATCACGTTGCCCTCGTATTGCTCAAGAATATCGCGCACTACCGCCAGGCCCAGTCCCTGACCGGGACGCAGGGTATCGGCGCGCTGACCCCGGACAAACACTAAATCGCGCTTGCTCTCAGGAATGCCTGGACCATCGTCGTCAATATAGAGATGGAGTGCCTTTTCGCTCTGAAAAGCGCTGACTTCGATAAACTCCAGGCAGTACTTGCAGGCGTTATCCAGCACGTTCCCCAGCACTTCCATAAAGTCATTCTGGTCGCCAATAAAGGACAGCTCCGGTGAGATATCCAGCGAAATCGCCACGCCTTTGCGCTGATAGACTTTATTGAGTGCCGAACAGAGCTTGTCGAGCAGACCGGAAACGGAATGGATATCGCGCTGCAGCGGATTGTGGTCAGCCTGCATACTGGCGCGATGCAAATAGTAACCGACCTGCTGCGAGATACGGCTTATCTGCTCCAGCATTACTGGCTCAGCCTGTTCAACCGTCAGCTCTTTGCCGTTGCGCAGTGAACGCAGGGTACTCTGCAGCACGGCCAGTGGCGTCTTCAGGCTGTGGGTCAGGTCAGAAAGAGTCGTGCGATAGCGGGTATAGCGCTGTCGCTCATTGGTCAGCAACAGATTGAGGTTGCGCACCAGACTGCGCAGCTCCTGCGGTGGATTATCTGCCAGATTCTCGCGCTGGCTGGTCTCCAGTTCGCGCACCTGTTGCGTCAGCGCGCCAATCGGCCGCAGACTCCAGTGCGCCGCCAGCCATAACAGCGGAATAATCAGTATCAGGTTGGCTGCCAGCACATAGCTGAACCATGACCAGACAACATCAGAATGCTGCAACTCCTGCGGGATCGAGTCGACTACTACAATGGTGAGTGCAGGCAGATTGGTGGTGGCATCATAACGGTTAACGGCAACTGAGTGGGTAAAGGTGTCGTTGCTGTCAGTGTCCCAGTCGTTGAGCCGTTGCTTAGCATTCACGTTATTGCCCATCGCCACCATGCTGGTGCGATTGCTGGTATCAATCTCGTAGAAGTCGGGCTTCAGCAGCCATTCACGGCGGATCTTTTTGCGGATATCCGGCACGTCACGTTGCTGCCACAGCAGCTTGCCGTGCTCATCGTAAATGAACACCAGCGTTGGAAAGTTAAGCGTCATCCGTTCCGGCTGGGCGATGGTGAGCTTGTTGTCATGCCATTGCGCCAGCGTAAAGAACAGATTGCTCTCGCCACGCATCACGCGGTAGGTGTTTTTATCGAAACTCACCACATAGCCAATCACCGCGACCATGCCGTAAGAGAGTGAGAGGAACAGAACTATCGCTGCGGAGGCCAGCAGAAAGCGGGCGCGCAGCGAAATAGGGCGATAACGATTAAACCAGGACATGGTCAGAGATCAAAGCGGTACCCCTGGCCACGCACGGTGGCGATCACGTCGGTAGGGTGCAACGCCAGAATCTTTTTGCGCAGACGACCCATCAGAACGTCGATGGTGTGGCTTTCACGCAGTTCAGCGTCAGGATAGAGCTGCAGCATCAGCGAGTCTTTACTCACCACTTTGCCCGCGTTGCGGATCAGCGTCTCAACAATGGTGTACTCAAAGGCGGTGAGCTTCACCGGCTCTTCGTTGACCGTCAGTTCACGGCGGGAGAGATCCACCTGAAACGGAGCCATATCGATGATTTGTGACGCATGACCACTGTTACGGCGCATCAACGCCTGCAGGCGTGCCGCGACCTCTTCAATGTGAAACGGCTTAGTCACGTAGTCATCTGCACCGGCTTCCAGCGCTTCCACTTTCGCCTGCCAGCCTTCACGGGCGGTCAGCACCAGAATCGGCTGACGCACGGCATCACTGCGCCAGCGGCGAATCAGCGACATGCCATCTTCATCCGGCAGACCGAGATCGACCAGCGCGATATCGGGCAGATGTTCGCGAAGAAAATAGTCGGCTTCTTTGGCGTCTTCGGCGGCATCGACCTGATGGCCCATGTCACGTAACTGGACGGCAAGATGATGGCGCAGCAGGGCATTGTCTTCAACAACCAGAACACGCATAGAAATTCCTTACACTCTGTTTGAGTCAACCTGCAGAAAGTATACGCGAAATGTATTAAACAAGATGTTAACGCAGACCGGACGGGGCCGGTCTGCGGCGGGCATTATTTCAGATCGTCAACCATCTGGATAGCGCGACCAATATAGTTTGCAGGCGTCATCTGCTTCAGACGCACTTTTTCCTCTTCCGGCAGCGCCAGGCTGTCGATAAAGGCCTGCATACCGGCAGCATCCACGCGTTTGCCACGTGTCAGCTCTTTCAGCTTCTCATACGGCTTCTCAATGCCGTAACGGCGCATCACCGTCTGTATCGGTTCCGCCAGCACTTCCCAGTTGTGATCCAGCTCGTCCAGCAGACGGTCGCGGTTCACTTCCAGCTTGGAGATACCTTTCAGCGTCGCCTGATAGGCGATCAGCGCATAGCCTACGCCCACGCCGAGGTTGCGCAGCACGGTAGAGTCAGTCAGGTCACGCTGCCAGCGCGAGACAGGCAGTTTGCTGGCCAGATGCTGCATGACGGCATTCGCCAGACCCAGATTGCCTTCGGAGTTTTCGAAGTCGATCGGGTTTACCTTGTGCGGCATGGTGGATGAGCCGATTTCGCCCGCAATCGTTTTCTGTTTGAAATGGTTCAGCGCCACATAGCCCCAGACATCACGATCGAAATCGATCAGGATGGTGTTAAAGCGGGCAATACAGTCGAACATCTCAGCGATATAGTCGTGCGGCTCAATCTGCGTGGTGTACGGGTTCCAGGTGATCCCCAGCGAAGTGACGAAGTTCTCGCTCAGCTCATGCCAGTCCACTTCGGGATAGGCGGCAATGTGGGCATTGTAGTTACCGACCGCGCCATTGATTTTGCCCAGTACTTCAATCTGCTTCAGCTGACGTAACTGACGCTCCAGGCGGTAAGCGACGTTAGCCATCTCTTTACCCATTGTCGACGGCGTTGCTGGCTGGCCGTGGGTGCGGGAGAGCAGAGGAATGTCACGGTATTCGCTGGCAAGACCTTTCACGGCGCTGATCAGCTGGTCCCAGTAAGGCAGGATGACGTCACGGCGGGCTGTTTCCAGCATCAGGGCATGCGACAGGTTGTTGATATCCTCAGAGGTGCAGGCGAAGTGGATAAATTCAGACACCGCATGCAGGGCAGGGAGATCGGCGACTTTCTCTTTCAGGAAATACTCAACCGCTTTGACATCGTGGTTGGTGGTGCGCTCAATGGTCTTGATGCGTGCTGCATCTGCTTCTGAAAAACCGGCGACAATCGCATCAAGGAAAGCGTTTGCGTCGGCATCAAATGCAGGAACTTCCTTGATCTCTGCGGTCGCGGCCAGTTTTTGTAACCAGCGAACTTCAACCTCAACGCGGAATTTCAGCAAACCGAATTCGCTGAAAATCGCACGCAGCGGGCTGACTTTATCGCCGTAACGACCATCGACAGGTGAGACGGCGGTCAGAGAGGATAATTCCATCAGTGCAACTCCTGATTCATTTAGCAGTGTTTTGCCGCACCGACTTAGTAAGTCAGTGGCAGCCGGGATAAGAGGGTTTTCGCTTCACGCAGCAAACGCTGACGCGAGAACATTAGTTGCAGTCGGCCACCGCCGACCTGCTGCCACAACACGGCAGCACGGATACCGGCTAACAGGGTGGCGCGCACTTTACTCTGCACCTGCGTATTCTGCAGTACCGCAGGCGAACCGGTAACCTGAATACGCGGGCCAAGCGGGCTAATCACATCCACATAGATGGCCGCCATCGCGCTGAGAATGGTGTCTGACTCCAGCTCATAATGCGCCAGCTGGCGATCCAGTTGAGTAATGCGCTGTGCCAGCGTCGCCATGGCAGATTTACTGGCGCTGAGCTTGCGCTCCAGCACCATCATGCTCAGGGTATAACGCGTCAGTTCAGCGCCTGCGCCCTGGCGACTGCTGCTGTTTAGCACCGCCATCAGGGTTTCAAGGCCGAGGCGCAGGTTGGCTTCATTGTTGCCAAACACCGCCAGCGTGGAGCCAGGATTGAGGTCCAGCACGCTGCGCAGCGACACGGTCAGCGCCTCTGGCTGGCAGTGACCCTGCTGAGCCAGCTGCTGCACCAGATGGGCGGACTGACAGATGCCCGCCAGCGCCAGCGTGATTTCCTGATAATTTTTCGCCACGGTTACTCCTGTTTACGCGTCATCAACGCGGGCTGATCCCGCTCACTCCGCCACTAACGGCAGGCGCTGTTCGATAATACCGCCACCGAGGCAGACGTCGCCAAGGTAAAACACCGCAGACTGACCCGGCGTGACCGCAGCGACCGGCTCGTCGAAGCGCACTTCAATCCGATCGTCGCCGTGTGGAATAATCTCACAGGGAATATCGGTCTGACGATAGCGGGTTTTCACAGTGCAGCGCAGCGGGGCGGTAATTGGCTGGCGATCGACCCAGTGCAGCTGCTGTGCAATCAGGCCAACGGACATCAGACGCGGATGATCGCCACCCTGGGCGACAATCAGACGGTTACGTGCCACATCTTTGTCGACCACATACCAGGGATCATCTTTGCTCTCTTTCAGGCCGCCAATACCCAGTCCTTTACGCTGTCCCAGAGTATGGTACATCAGCCCCTGATGTTCACCGACGATCTGGCCTTCCGTCGTTTCAATCTCGCCTGGCTGAGCCGGGAGATAGCGTGCCAGGAAGTCGCGGAATTTGCGTTCGCCGATAAAGCAGATGCCGGTCGAATCTTTCTTCTTCGCGGTGATCAGGTCCAGCTGTTCGGCAATGCGGCGCACTTCCGGTTTTTCCAGCTCGCCGACCGGGAACAGACTTTGGGCAATCTGCTGGTGGCTGAGGGTATAGAGGAAGTAGCTCTGATCTTTGTTGCCATCCAGACCGCGTAACAACTGGCTCTGGCCATCCACGTCATGGCGACGCACGTAGTGACCGGTGGCGATGAAATCTGCGCCCAGGTCCTCTGCGGCGAACTCAAGGAACGCTTTGAATTTGATCTCTTTGTTACAGAGGATATCGGGGTTAGGCGTGCGGCCGGCTTTGTACTCTTCGAGGAAATGCTCAAAGACGTTATCCCAGTATTCAGCGGCAAAGTTAACTTTGTGCAGCTTCATACCCAGCTTGTCGCACACCGCTTGCGCATCCGCCAGATCGTCCGCGGCGGTACAGTACTCCTCGCCATCGTCCTCCTCCCAGTTCTTCATGAACAGGCCTTCAACCTGGTAACCCTGCTGCTGCAGTAACCAGGCGGAAACGGAAGAGTCGACGCCGCCGGACATACCGACGATCACTTTTTTCTGGCTGTTGTCAGACATGACACGCTCGCATTACGATAAAAAAACAGGCGGCGCATTCTATCATGCAGAAGGCAGGCGCGCACCCTCGTGAAACGGCCACTGGAACGGGCTGACCAGATGTAGCGGGTAGCGCGTGCCCTGTTGCCACAGGCGTACGCTCTCAGCCACCAGCGGTGAACGCAGGTTAGAAGCAGTGAGAATCTGCGCTGGCGGCAGCCACCAGCAACAATCAATGTCGCTGTCCTGCGGCTGGGTTGGTGCTTTTTCCGCCAGATCAACGCCAAACAGAAAACGCACAAAAGGCGTACTGTCGGGCGCGATCCACTGATTTATCCCGATGAAATAGTGCATCGAAGCCGCAATGCCGGTCTCTTCATAGAGTTCGCGTTCGGCGGCTTCCAGCAGCGTTTCATCCGCTTCGAGATGTCCGGCAGGCTGGTTCCAGGTGGCACGACCGTTGATCGTCTCTTCCACCACCAGCAATTCACCTTCGGCCTGGACCAGACAGGCGACAGTAACATGAGGTTTAAACATCTCTTCTCCGCAATTGTTAACCTGAGGTTATAAAAAACCGGTTTTCAGGGAGCGCTATCGCTGAGTTCGCGCCACGCGCCCGGAGCCAGATCGTCGAGCGTGTAACTTCCCATGGCGTAGCGGATTAACCGTAAGGTAGGAAAGCCGATATGGGCGGTCATCCGGCGCACCTGACGATTACGTCCTTCATACAACGTGACTTTCAGCCACTGCGTCGGGATATTTTTACGCTCGCGGATCGGCGGCTGACGTGGCCAGAGCCACTGAGGCTCAGCCACTTTCTCTACGCCCGCGGGCAGGGTCAACCCATCTTTCAGATTAACCCCATCCCGCAGAGGCTGCAGATCCGCCTCCTGTGGTTCGCCTTCCACCTGCACATAATAGATCTTGCCGGTCCGTTTGCCGGGCTGAGTCAGCGCGGCCTGCAGGGCGCCGTCGTTGGTCAGCACCATCAAACCTTCGCTGTCGCGATCAAGGCGACCAGCGGCATAGACGTCTGCGACGCTGACAAAATCCTTCAGTGTGCGGCGGCCCGCTTCATCGGTGAACTGTGGCAGGACGTCGAACGGTTTGTTAAACAAAATCACACGGCGCGGAGTCGCAGGGCGGGCAGGGCCACGCCGTGCATCACGCGTCGGGCGGCTGAATCGTTTATCCTGGTGAATTCGTTGAGTTGTTTTTCGCATGGGCTTTGCAGTAAGAAACATTCGGCGCATTATAACGTGAAATTGCGGTGATTGGCGTGGCGGAAATATTCAAGTAGTATTGACGCGCATCTTACAAATCATTAACAAACGCCCAGGAGAGGTTAATGGAAAGCAAAGTAGTTGTTCCGGCGGAAGGTCAGAAAATCACCCTGAATCAGGGCAAACTTACCGTGCCAAACAATCCGGTCATTCCTTACATTGAGGGTGACGGTATCGGTGTTGATGTTTCCCCGGTCATGCTGAAAGTCGTCGACGCGGCGGTGAAGAAAGCCTACAACGGCGAGCGTAAGATCTCCTGGATGGAGATTTACACGGGTGAGAAGTCAGTTGAACTCTACGGCCAGGATGTCTGGCTGCCACAGGAAACTCTCGACTTAATCAAAGAATATCGCGTAGCCATTAAAGGCCCACTGACCACCCCGGTCGGCGGCGGTATTCGTTCACTGAACGTAGCACTGCGTCAGGAGCTTGACCTCTACGTCTGCCTGCGTCCTGTACGTTACTACAAAGGCACGCCAAGCCCGGTTAAACGCCCTGAAGAAACCGACATGGTGATCTTCCGTGAAAACTCCGAAGATATCTATGCGGGTATCGAGTGGAAAGCGGGCTCTGCCGAAGCGGACAAAGTGATCAAGTTCCTGCGCGAAGAGATGGGCGTGAAGAAAATTCGCTTCCCTGAGCAGTGCGGTATCGGCGTTAAGCCGTGTTCAGAAGCGGGTACCAAACGTCTGGTACGCGCGGCAGTGGAATACACCATCACTAACGATCGTGATTCACTGACCCTGGTTCACAAAGGCAACATCATGAAGTTCACCGAAGGCTCTTTCAAAGACTGGGGATACCAGTTGGTGAAAGAAGAGTTCGGCGGCGAACTGATCGATGGCGGCCCGTGGATGAAGTTCAAAAACCCGAACACCGGCAAAGAGATCATCGTTAAAGATGTAATTGCTGATGCGTTCCTGCAACAGATCCTGCTGCGTCCGGCAGAATATGACGTTATCGCCTGTATGAACCTGAACGGTGATTACATCTCTGACGCCCTGGCGGCGCAGGTTGGCGGTATCGGTATCGCCCCAGGCGCTAACATCGGTGACGAATGTGCACTGTTCGAAGCGACTCACGGTACAGCACCTAAGTATGCCGGTCAGGATAAAGTGAACCCAGGTTCAGTGATCCTGTCTGCAGAAATGATGCTGCGTCACATGGAGTGGTTCGAAGCGGCTGACCTGATTGTTAAAGGTGTTGAAGGCGCTATCGCTAACAAGACCGTGACTTACGATTTCGAACGTCTGATGGATGGCGCTAAGCTGCTGAAATGTTCAGAGTTTGGTGACGCGATCATCGAAAATATGTAATGCCCGTTTAAGCCCGCATAGCGTTAAACGCTATGCGGGCTTTTTTGTGTCTGCTTTTCACGGTTTTGCATTCCCTTCGCGTCATCTCTTCACTCATTGCGGGTCTGACAAAGGTTCATCTCCCGATCGCAGAGAATAATGCGCACTTAATACCTTCATACCGCATTGTAAAAGTCCTTTCCTGATCAGCATGCTGATAAATCCATTCTCGCTGCATTGCATTTTAATATTTCCGCAAATTGCATTATCCGATGCTAATGCAAAAAAAGAGAGTGATTGTAAATCTGTCATCCGTCCGCGTCTGAATCTCGCTACTGTAATAGCTCACACATAAGGAGTATTTATGGAAACTAAATATACGAAAGACGCGATTTATATCTGCCGCCTGATGTTTGGTCAGGCAGTGCTGGAATTATTAGTCGATAATCAACCGATTACCAATCGCGCACTGGAAGAAAAAATAAAGGTTATGTTACCGGATGCGCAGCCTGAGCTGATTTACAGCGTCGCACTTGATTTATTAAACGACACTCTCTGTTAATGAACTTCGTAACAGGTAAGCGCCTGACAATAAATATGTCAGGGCAGGCTATCTGATCGTTACGGCCGATTCATTTTTGTAACCTGTGCCGCAAAAAGAACAGTTGCACATGATCCTGTTCCCGCAGGTGTGTACTCTTCTGCCAATACACAGGGAGGATATTATGGATGATGAAGCTCTGAGTGACGCCATTGCGGCATGTCGACTGCTATTCGGGCAGGCTGTAATGGAAATTGTGACGGAAGATAAGCCGGTAACCCGCGAAGCCATTTCTGAAAAAATTCATCAAATGTTTACCGACATCAACCCGGAAGCGGAACCCGTTATGACACTGGCTATCAGCCTGCTGTCCAGGAGGACCGATTAAAAAATTCCGGTCTGCATTGCCACTACTTCAGGCCGCCCCCGGCGGCCTTTTCTTTCTCTCACGCTGACCCGACAGTGCTGATCATTTTAAATCAATAGCCCGGCTAATCATTCAGGCCAGCCGCGGGTCTTTTGTGCCAGCCTCGCCCTTAACACCGTCGCAACAATGGAACCAATCTGACACTTAGCTGACTAATTTGCTGACTATACCGTTACGTTATCGTTTTCAGAACGTTAACCGGGCGAGTCTCACTTTTATTCAGCCAGTACGGCGTAGCCTGTGCGCAGAGGATGTCAGACATGCGGGTTTTAATTATTTGTCGGGATAATATTGGTGACACCTTGCTGACCACGCCGCTGATCAGTGCGCTGGCGCAGTCGGGCCAGCATCAGGTCGATGTGCTGACCAACAATTACGCTGCGCCCGTATTGCAGCACAATTCCGATATCCGGCAGCTCTTCTATTACACCAAATTGCATCACCGTGATGCAGGACAGGGACGACTGGCCTGCGTATTACAGCGACTGAAGCTGATGCTGACCCTGAAAAAGCAGCGTTACGACGCGGTGATTCTGGCAAAAAGCCGCTGGGATCAGCATGGTATGAAGTGGGTCAAAACGGTGCGGCCCGGCAGAGTGATTGCCCTGGGTGAACAGTCGCATCCGTTGATTACGGATCTATTACCGCCGCCCAGTCAGTCACCGTGTCATATCAGCGAAACCCTGTTCAGCCTGGGTCGACCTTTCGACCTTAGCGCCACAGCGCCAGGCAAACTGACCCTGCGGCCGGATACGGCGATTGCCGCCAGCCTGCGTGACACCTACGCGATTGATTCCACTCTGCCGGTTTATGCATTACAGATCAGCGCCCGCAAGCCGAGCCAGCAGTGGGAGGCAACGCGGTTTGCCGGACTGGCTGAAAAAATTGCGGCGCGTCATCCCTGCCAGATTATGCTGCTCTGGTCGCCTGGCAGCCGCGATAATCCGCGTCATCCGGGTGATGATGAGAAAGCGCGTGAAATTATGGCGCTCTGTCCTCACCTGCCGATCAAGGCGGTGGCGACCACCAGCCTGCCGCAGTTGATTGCAGCAATGTCTTTGTGTCAGGGGCTGGTGAGCAGTGATGGCGGGGCGATGCACATTGGTGCCGCGCTGGGATTGCCGGTGGTGGCGCTGTTTGGCGACAGCGATCCGGCGTGCTGGCATCCGTGGCAGGTTAACTATCAGGTGCTGCAACCGGCGTCACGTGAGGTCAACGCGCTGAGCAGCCGCGAGGTTTATGACGCCTTCGCCCAGACCCTTATTCAGTGATCCTCTTGAGGCCAGCGTCCCAGGCTGGCCGCTTCACACAGCATGTCTACCGTTAATGGACAATATGCGCCTGCGTTAAACCACCCGGCAGGCGTAAAGCGCCGCGGGCGCGACGCCGGAAAATAACGTGTTTCATCATAATGTTCTGAGCTGACGTGGAATGTGCTAAAAAAATCACTCATCAGAATCGCAAATTCCACCTCATTCAGCGGTAATTGCTGCAGATGAAAACCTGCCCGATCCATTTTACGGAACCAGCCCAGTAAGGTTGGCTGATTGTGGTATTCAATCAGCGCAATGATGGCTTGAGAAAGGTCGTTCATTACCCCACCAGCTTAGCCACAGCCTGCTCGACCTCATCGGCCTTGATCGACGCCATCGGATGCTTTGACGAGGTTTTATCAGGACGGTGAATAATGATGTGACGATCGCTGTCCTGGCAGGGGCCGGTATAGCGCGGATTGGCGGTGGAGAACAGGCTGACCGTCGGCGTCTGTGCGGCCACGGCAATGTGCAGCGGACCGGTATCACCGGTGACCAGCACATCCAGCGTCTGAATCAGGCTAATCAGGCCGCCGAGATTCGTTTTACCTGCCATTGGCGTCACGCGCGCACGGCAGTGCAGTGGCAGGCTTTCGATAAATTGCTTCTCAAGAGGCTGCTCAGCGGCGGTGCCTGTTACGATAATCTCAGTGTCAGGCCAGCGCTCAAGCAACGCTGTCGCCAGCTGGCTGAAAGAGGCCAGCGGCCAGCGGCGAATATCTTTTGATGCCCCTAACTGAAAACCGATACGACGATGGCCAGCCTCAGGAGTGGGACTGTTGTTCAACTCGGGCAGATGCATCTGGGTCTGCTCTGTTTCTGCGCCCAGGGCTTCAATCAGTTTCAGCTTACGCTTGATGGTGTGGTCGTCGAAATAGCCTGAGTAGTGATCAAGGTATTTATTTAACACAGGTGATTCGCTGCCGTAATGGTCGCGCACAATCGCCTTACTGCCGGTCAGCACCGAACTCATAATATCGTACGGGAAATGGGCGTGTAATATCACTGACAGGTCAGGTTTATGGCGGCGCAGTTTGAAAAACAGCGGCAGGAAATTCGCAATCTTGTTATCCCAGATATAAATCTTATCGAACCAGTTATAACGGCTGACCAGATCTTTATTTTTCTTGCTTGAGACAAGTACAAATTTACTGGTGGGAAAGCGATTTTTCAGGCTCCAGATAGCTGGCGTATTCATCAGAAAGTCGCCCAGTGCAGTAGTGGAGTATATCACCACCGTCGCGGGTGCCAGTGCCTGCAAGGACTGCGGTTTTGTTCTGCTGGAGAATCGAGAGTAAAGCGTTAAAAGTCGGTCTATCAGATAAATCTTTTTTTTCTTCACGTCTGAATTCTCTTGAACGTATCAATAATATTTAACAAAAGGTGTTGTGAGTTATTAGAGAATATTCTTACCGTTAAAGTTCATTGTGAGGAATTATTTTTTCGTGTTCGTAGAATATCTGTTTAAATTGTTTCCACAAATTTAATGTTGTTTATTTTGGGTATATATACAGGATTGCGTAAAGAGAGTAAGGGGTTTTCGAAAAGAGATGGGATGATTCTTATAAAAATGAAACGGGAGGAATGAATTTAATTTCGGCAAGGATTAATAGGGAGTTAATTATTAGTAAGTTTATTTTTTGGGTTCTATGTAGCAAGGAAAAATCGTATTAAACAAACCCCGGCACGCATGCCGGGGCAGGGGACTACGACTGAGGCTGACCCACCGGACCGGAACCCAGTGTACCGCCTGGCGAAGACTGACCGCTTGGTGCATGAGGGCGGCCATCATCTTTAATCGCGTCGCTCTTCTGCGAGCAGCCTGCCAGAGAGGTGAATGTTGCTGCAACCAGCAGCAGAGCAGAAATTGTTTTCATAAGGTCACCTTGATGTTGTCAGAAAAAGAACATCATTAAGCATAGAGTCTTACTGCGCGCTGGCCTGAAAGGGCTTATCTTTCAGATATTTCTCAGCAGACGCAGAGCGTCAGAGCAAAAAAAACGGAAGCCAGTGGCTCCCGTTCTGTTGACGTTCAGCGGGTTTACTTGCGACCCAGCAGGAAGCCGATAAATACGCCAACGCCGGCAGCAACGGCCAGACCCGCTACAGGATTGGATTGAACCTGATCCCGGATGGTTTCAGCAGCGTCGCGGGCAGCATAGCTTGCCTGGTTGGTGTAACGGCGTGCTGCGCCTTTAGCCTGATGCTCAGATGAACCGGTTGCTGCACCCCATTGTTCCTGAACTGCGCCAGCGGCTTCTTTTACTTTATCTTCGATTTTTCCTGACATTTATTGCTCCTTGGTTTTGAGTGAGACCCTCAAAGCGTAGCAAAGATAGTGAATTCTGCTCTTCCAGCGAGGAATATTGGGCTAAAAAATCATTTCTGGCTGTTAATGGCGCTGCGTTTGCGGGTAAGGCATTTCCTGTCTAGCCTTTGGAAAGAGAGGCGCACTCAGGCGCAGCCGGAGGAGAAACGATGAAACGTGATGTGCTGAATGATGATGATTATGACGAAGTCTGCCGGGTGATCGGTGATGCGGTGATCGTGCTGATGGAGCGCGGCCATGATACCCGTCGTGGCGAAATCTATGATCTGCTTAAACGTACCCGTCAGCAGCGCGCCCACAGTGAGCGGGATGAGCAGCGGATGCTGGATCATGCCATCCGGCTGGTCAAATCCGACGTATAACGCGGAAAACGCCGCACTACTGCAGCAGCACGCCCTGAATCAGACTGGCTTCCACAATCGTGACCTCATCTATTTTCAGTGCCTGCATATAGCCTTCCACCAGCAACAGATTACTGACGTCGGTGGCGCGGTAGTCTCCAGACAGCTCGCTGTCACCTTTCCAGACCTGCTGCTGTGACAACTTGCTTAACGCCGCCAGCGTATAATGATTGGGTTTGCCCGGTAACTGATTACGGATGGAAAAACCGTGCACGCCCCCGATACCCACCACCCGACGGCCCGCTACATCCTGTTTAATCTGCGGACTGACTTCATTAGCCGCGTAAAACTGCACAAAGCGCAGCACCGACTGCCGCCACGAGCCAATCGGATTGGGGGATTTGGCATCCGGGCTATTCTTCAGGACCGTCAGAATAAAGTTTTTCAGCGTCACCGAGGCCAGTTTGCCCTGGTAGATATCGGCCACTGGCTTGCCTGCCTGCTGTCGCCAGGCGGTCATCTGCATCGAGCCGCCGCCAATATCCCAGACCAGCAACTGCTCATCGCGAATCGACGGATCGTTAAGTGAGGCTTTGGCGGAAAGAAAACCGAGTCTGGCTTCCTGCTGCTGCGAGATAATACTGATTTGTGCACCGCTCTGACGCTGCAACTGTTCAATGACGGCCTGACCGTTGCTGGCGTTGCGGAACACCGCCGTGGCCACGCCGCTGATTCGCTGGGGATGAAAGCGCTGTGCATGCGCAACCAGCTCCTGCAGTGCGGCAGCCCCTTCCCGGGCTATCGCCGCATTAAGCTGGTTATCCGTTGAATGGGCTAATGCGTCGTTCCAGGCCACGGCACGCTGATCCTGATACAGCACCTTTTCAATGCGCAACTGGCAGACATTGACGCGGGCAACTGCAATTTTGGTCGTGCCGGAACCAATATCCAGACCCGCGCGGATTTGCTGGCAGCGATCGGCCTGGGCCGCAGCGGCAAAAAACAGTGAGCAGAACAGCGTGAAAACAGATAGCGCAGCAGAACGCATAGCGACTCCGGAGGCAGAGGGGATCAGAGTGAACGGGCGGCGACGCAGGCCGGGTAGACGCTCACCAGGAAATGACGCAGATGATCAAAACACCATTCGGCATCATCTGCCTGCGGGCAATAGAACTGAATGGTGATCTTTTCATAGTCGCGCTGACGCTGGCGTAGCGGTGACCAGCTCCAGTCGAGTACCGAACGGGCATAATTGACCAGCGTCTCCGCAGACATCTGATGCTGCTTCTCCTGCCCGGTCAGGTAGCCATAAAAACGCGTTTCCAGCTGCAGCGCCTCCTCATGGCCGTGTTGCGGCAGGTCGGGACGAAAGGCTACATCGATAAAGCCACAGACTGCATCTGGCTGCTGCTGCCAGTCACAGGCCAGGGTCATAAACAGCCCCTCCTGCAGATTGATCTCCTCAACCAGCCGCCGCAGATTCACCGAACGGTTCAGCACCGCGATCTCCTCAAGGCGACCGGTTTCCAGCGTCAGATCAAAACCACACGGATTCACAGAGCCATCCGCATTGCGGGTGGCAGGGAAGGGGAAGTCGATATAACCGTTGTTATCCAGACGCTTTTCCATCGGGGAGACCTGCTGCTTGACGTTTCCTGACAATAAACCATCTGGCAGCAGGATTCATCCTCTATGGACAGGTCCAGGTGATTTGGGTGTCCTGGTAAGGATTAATCAGGCGGAACTGCTTATCTGACAGGCGCTGTGCATAGTAGCCTTCGGGTGTCACCGCCGAGGGGACATATTTAAACCGATCCAGCGACTGCAGCGGGCCACTCTTCACGCTGACATTATCCCGGGTCACGGTGAAGCTATTAACCAGATCAAAAATCACGCCCCGGGTCTGCCCCATCGACTGACCATAAATTGTCGAGACCTCGCCCGGACATTCCACCCCTTTCGGGCCAGATGAACATCCAGTCAGCATCGCGATAAGTATAAAAATGCTGAATCGCATCATGATTTTTTACCTGCTTCAATCCCTGGGAGTTTTCTGGCGCAGAGTCTATCCTGCCGCGCCATTAATCCCTTAATCATAGCAGTTTCCGCTGCGCTTCCCGTTTGTGATTTGTTTAATCGGTAAGCAACAGGAATGTAAAGGGGTGACTTTGCTTATCATTAAACGTTATTCTTGGCTCCTTTGCGCACCACTTAGGCAAATTCAGGGATAAATGATGAACGAAGAAGAAGCAAGTCTAATGATTATTCGCCATGCGATTGACCAGTTAGAAGCCGATAAGAAGCAACAGGTAATCGCTTGCTCAGCGGATATTCGTGCAGTAATGCAGGCTTATGACACTGATAATGCCGGGCTGGCGCTGATGTTAGTGGCCGCCGAGGTGGCCGCTGAATAATCACTATCCGGCCAGTGTGGCAGCCTGCTACGCTGGCCGGATTACTTTATTTTTTCTCAACTTTCAGATTTTTTCGCACGCCGATTCTATCTTTCAATGGTCTTGCTGCGGGTAAGCCCACGCCTCTTCTCTGTCCTTTGATGTGTTAAGCTAAAAAATCTCAATAAAATCAGCGGAGACACAGCATGAAGGCAGCGTTAATTGCCCTGGGCCTGCTGGCCTGTCATATCGCCCCCGCCTGGAGCGAAACCGAATTTCAACTTAACTGTCCCGGCCGGGAGACCATGACCGTTTCGCGTGCCGAATATGGTTTAACCACGTTAATGTGGCCGCCGGGGCATTTCCAGATTGCCGCCGGTCAGCAGCGTACCCGTTTAGACGCGGGTGATAAGGTGACGATTACCCGCTTTCGCAATGGCGATCAGCTGATTGTGAACCAGCGCAGCCAGGCGACCTTTTTTGTATACCGCGACAGCGATAAACTGCTGCCCTGCAGCCGCAGCGAAAAACGCGATGTTGATGCGTTGAGCCTGGAGCGCTACGACGACCGTCAGCACTCCGACACTTAACCCCCGGAGCCACTATGCAACCCGAGATTACCGACAAGGTCACGACGCAGGATCTGGATGAAGTCAGACTGGGTCTGACTGCGTTCAACAGCCAATATATTAATATTGATGAGATCAGGTCGATCGGCGTGTTTATTCGTGATGACCAGGGCAGAAAGCTGGCCGGACTGACCGGATCAACCGCCGGAAACTGGCTGCGGATTGATATGCTGTGGGTGAGTGAGGCGCTACGCGGGCAGGGGGCGGGCAGCAAGCTGATACAGGCGGCAGAGCAGGAAGCGCGGGATCGCGGCTGCCGTTTTGCTCAGGTGGATACCGCCAGTTTTCAGGCGCGACCGTTTTATGAAAAGCTCGGCTATACGCTGCGCTTCAGCCTGGATAACTATCCACGGCATCATCAGCGCCACTATCTGACGAAAGCCCTGTAATCAAAACAACGGTTGCTGACGCAAATCCAGCGGATGCTGTTCAGCTTCATCAATCGCTGCCAGCCAGCTCTGCAACGTGACTTTTTTCCAGGAGAGATGCCCGCGCGTGGTACTCATCAGCACTACGTCGGGACGCAGCGATCGATAAAACTCCAGCGTCTGGCTCAGCTCCGCCGGATTACTGTCCGGCACCAGCACCGAAATCCAGTTGTCATGAGAACGCGTCACGGTATCGCCCACAAACAGATAGGTCAGCCCCAGCGGTGAGCTATAGAGATAGCTACAGCTGCCCGGCGTATGTCCAGGTGTCGGCAGCAGATGGAAATCCCCGAAGTGCGTCTCCTGCTGCGTAAAGGTGTCATCAGGCTCAGCAAAACGGCTGATGGGGCCCAGCGAGCGGTTGTGGCAATACAGGGCGCTGCTGAAGCGCTGCTGGATGACCGCCGCACCGGGCGCGGATTCGTGCCAGTGAGTCAGGTAATGACGGATTACACCGCCGGACTCGGCAATCACTTCATGATCGAGCGGATTTTCTACGCGGCCAATCAGCAGATTGCCGCGCGGATGACACAGCATAAAACCATGCATCATCAGGTCATTAACGGCATCTTCCACCGGAAATTCCGGGGTTGAGATCCACAAATCGTCATACAACGGCTTCAATGTCGATCTCCTGAAACGCTCTCTATTCCCGCAGGACGGGATGCCCGGTCGCCTGCAAATGGGCGTTGCCCTGGCTGACCGCTAATCGTGCGCTGGCGCCCAGCGGCAGTGTGACGGT
Source organism: Candidatus Pantoea varia (assembly GCF_900115075.1). GTDB lineage: Bacteria > Pseudomonadota > Gammaproteobacteria > Enterobacterales > Enterobacteriaceae > Pantoea > Pantoea varia. The sequence continues at coordinate 1,566,476 of NZ_FOVG01000001.1, read as the reverse complement.
ATCAGCGGCATGACCAAAATCTAATCCACTGATGACCGGCAGACCGGTGGTGTCACGCACGTACTGCCAGACGGTATCGAAGTTAAACCCATTGTCATACTCTGACAGAGCCGTGCTGGTGAAGCTGCCGGTAACGATCGCCCGCTGGCGTGCCAGAATGCCGCTCTGCTGCAGCTGAATCAGCATGCGTTCAATGCGGAACGGATGCTCATTCACATCCTCGATCACCAGAATGCCGTTTTCGATTTGCGGCATCCACGGCGTGCCAATCAGTGAGCAGATCATCGCCAGATTCCCCCCCCACAGCGTGCCCTGCCATTCGCCCTGATCTGGCGTTTCGCTCTGCCATTTCACCTCTACTGTAGGTGATGTCAGTGCCTGCCAGAAGTGGTGAAGGGTAAATTCAGATAAGGTCGCGGCACCAAAGTTACCGGCCAGCATCGGTGTGCTGAAGGTAATCAGGCCGACCTGCGCCAGCAGTGCCAGCTGAATCGCGGTGAAATCGCTGTGGCCGCACAGCGCCAACGGCTGATTCAGCAGACGGCGTTGCAGGCCGACGTAGTCGATAGATTCCAGTAACCGGCTGGCTCCATAACCGCCACGCACCGCCAGCACCACGTCGGGCAGGGTGCTCAGGCTGGCAAGCTGGTTGATATCCGCCAGTCGTTCCGCGTCTGTTCCGGCGAAACGCTGAAAACGGCGGGTGATCACCTGCTCGTTCTCAACCTGATGGCCCGCCGCGCGCAGGCGCGCAATGCCCTGCAGCGCCGCTGGCTCGTTGTGACAGTAACCGGAGGGGGAGATAAGACGAACTGAACGTGAAATCATCATAATTTCCTGCTGTGAGCGCCTGACTTACGGCGATGATGGCGAAAAGCCTCACTGAAGTCACGGTACGCGCCGCATTTTCGTGCATTTAGGATAAACGGTAATTTTGCTCTCAGGCTGCATGGGTATGATAGCATTCGCCACAACAGCTACGAGACGAAAAATTGCTGAAAATCCGACACCTTATACTCTCAGCGTTACTCCTGACCGGCTGTGCCAGCGAGCCACCGCACCAGGCCGTTAAGCAACGCAACACGCCGCTAACTCAGGCACCCCCGTCCAGCGTCAATGGGACCTGGGCAATGTTTACCGAAGATGCCGCCAGTCATTATGGCGTTGATGAGAAGTTGATCAGCGCCATTATCAGTGTCGAGTCGGGTGGCAATCCGGGCGTAGTGAGCCGTTCCAATGCGGTGGGACTGATGCAGATTAAAGCCTCGACTGCCGGGCGCGAAGTCTATCGCACGCTGGGCCGCCGTGGTCAGCCGTCGAACGCGGAGTTGCGCGATCCGGCCAAAAATATTGATATTGGCACCGCCTATATCCGTATTCTGCAGAATTCCGCGCTGTCGGGCATTCGTGATCCGCTGACGCTGCGCTACGCCACCATCGTCTCTTATGCTAACGGCGCAGGCGCATTGCTGCGGACCTTCTCCAGCGATCGCGATCGGGCCATTGCGATGATCAATTCCATGTCACCGGATGAGTTCTATCAGCATGTGCAGAACAAGCATCCGGCAGCACAGGCACCCCGCTACCTGTGGAAAGTCACCACAGCGTACCGCACCATCTGACCGATAAAGATTAATCCTGCGGCGTGAGCAGCAGCCGCGCCGTGGGATAGTCGATGATCAGCACCTTAATGTAGCCACCCAACAGCGCACCGCGAATCGCCTGCGCTTTCTCCCGTCCGCCTGCCAGGCCCACAACCTGCGGACACTGTTTCACCTGCGCCAGCTCCATCCCAATGACCGGATCTTCTTCGGCTTTCAGGACCGGCTGGCCGCAGGCATCGAAATAGTGCAGGCAGATATCACCGACCGCGCCACGCGCCGCCAGCGTCTGCAGCATTTTGCCATCGTAGTAGTTGCCGGAATTACGCAGCAGCGCCGACGGCTCCAGATCGCCGATGCCGACAATCGCCAGATCGACCTGATCAAATTTACTCAGCACTTCGGCCACCTCTGCGTTGGCCGACAGCCGCTGGCGATCGCTGACCGAATGCTCAATCGACTGCGACGGCAGCAGCCAGGCGGGGCAGTTCAGCAGCGCCGCCAGGTTCTGTGTCAGAATCGTCGCCTGCACGTTGCCGTTGGCCCCGACGCCGCCGAGCAGTTGAATCACCCCTTTGCAGGCGCTGTTAAGCGGATGCAGTGCATCCACCATCGCCCGGATAGTGCCGCTCCACGACGAAATGCCAATCAGCTCATCATTACGCAGCCGGGTCTCCAGATAGTGAGCAGCCGCCGATCCAATCGCCTGCTTAATCTGCAGCGACGACGCCTGGTCCGGCACATCCACCACAATCGCCTGCGGCAGGTTATAGGTCTGCTCAATCGCTTTTTCCAGCTCCGGATAGACGTTGGCCGGTGGCACCACACTAATTTTGACCACACCCTCTTTCACGCTGCGATTAAGAATGCGTGAGACAAACGACTGCGATAGGGTCAGCGACTGTGCAATCTCTGACTGCTTCAACCCTTCGACATAGTAAAGAGTGGCAATCTTCACCATCAGTCGCTGTTCATCCTGTTTTGCCATCGGTTTTTCCCTCTCTGAATCTGCCCGATATTGTTAACCAGGATGATCAAAATCACAACGCGGGCTAATTTGTGATCGTTTTCGCTTTTTGACGATCGCGCATTGGACGGCGCGTTAGCGCAGGCGCATAGTCATTATGCATATAAAATCGCATGTGAATATATATTCAAGCGGAGAATAATAATGACTCGTCCTCTGATTAAACTGACCCTGCTGGCTTCGATGATCGCTTTTTCTGCAACGGCGCTGGCGGCTGAACAAGGCCTGCTGGCGATTATCACCCCATCCCATGACAACCCATTCTTTAAAGCCGAGGCGGAAGGCGCCCAGGCTAAAGCCAAAGAGCTGGGTTACGCCACGCTGGTGGCCTCGCACGACGATGATGTGAACAAGCAAAACCAGCTGATTGAGACCGCGATTGGCCGCAAAGCCAAAGCGATCATTCTGGATAACGCCGGCGCGGATGCCACCGTCGGGCCGGTGCAGAAAGCCAAAGATGCCGGTATTCCTGTGTTCCTGATTGACCGTGAGATCAACAAAACCGGCATCGCCGTGGCGCAGATCGTCTCTAACAACTATCAGGGCGCGCAACTCGGCGCAGAGAAGTTTGCCAGATTGCTGGGCGGTAAAGGGAACTACGTTGAACTGCTGGGCAAAGAGTCTGACACCAACGCGGGCGTGCGGTCCCAGGGCTATCACGACGTGCTGGATGACTACACCGACATGAAGATGGTGGCGCAGCAGAGCGCCAACTGGAGTCAGACCGAAGCCTTCAGCCGCATGGAAACCCTGCTGCAGAAACACCCCAACATCGTGGGCGTGATCTCCGGTAACGACACCATGGCGCTGGGCGCGGAAGCCGCACTCAAAGCCGCCGGGAAAACCTCAGTGATTGTGGTGGGCTTTGACGGCAGCGACTACACCCGCGATTCCATCCTCAATAAAGGCAATATCAAAGCGACGGTGTTGCAGCCGGGCTGGGATCAGGCACAGATGGCGGTCACGCAGGCGGATTACTACCTGAAGAACGGCAAAGCGCAGAAACAGGAGAAGCAGCTGATGGACTGCGTGCTGATTGACGAAAGCAACGCCGCGAAGCTGAAAAACTTCAACCTGGCGAAATAATCATGAAACGGATACTGGCGGTATTGACCGGTATGGCGCTGCTCAGCGCCTGCACGGTGGTAGATCTGGATGCGGACGGAAACCCAGTCATGCCAAAAGATCCGCACGCGAAACCCAGCTATACCACCCAGACGCCGCAGCAGATTGCGGAGGAGACCTGGCAGCCGCGCGTGATGACCATCGCAAACGGCCACGCGCTGAGCTGGGCCGACATGGAGGCGAAAAGCCAGACGGTTCAATCCGGCGGGCGTGAAAGCGTCTTCGTGCGGGCCAGCGGGACGGCCAGCGCCTTTGATGAGCGTAATCCGCGTGAACGCACGCTGACGCTGATGATCAACGGCAAGCCGGTGGCGGTCAGCGTCGGGCCAGTGCTGCGCAGTAACGCTATCCGGGATGCCGCCGGTTTCCGTTTCGAAGAGTTCACGAATCAGGTGCAGTACGCCCAGCTGACCCGGGCGCTGAACCGTCATGCGGTGAAGCAGTTGCCGCCGCTGGATGCCAGCTGGGTCAACCAGCCGGTGCAGGCGCTGCTGGCCGTCAGCATCGGCCAGAACAGCGTTGAAGACGTGGTGGCGATTGAGCTGAAGCGGGGGACGCCCTGATGGAGGATGAAATCATTCTGCGGGCCGAACAGATCTCGATGCTGTTTCCCGGCACGCTGGCGCTGGATCGCGTCGACTACCGGGTCTGGCGTGGCAAAGTTAACGTCATCATCGGGGAAAACGGCGCGGGTAAATCAACCCTGATGAAGATTCTGGCGGGCGTGCAGCAGCCTACCGCCGGTTCGCTGTTCCTGAATGGTGAGCCGCTGACGCTGAGCAGCACCCGTGACGCCGCCCGGCACGGCATCGGTATGGTGCATCAGGAGCTGAATCTGTTTGAAAATCTCACGGTGGCGGAAAACCTGTTCCTGGGCCGGGAGATCCAGCGTGGCCTGGCGCCGATCAATGAGGCGGAGCAGGCACGGCGCACCGCCGCTCTGATGGCGCGTCTCGACCAGCCGATTTCGCCCAATGAGCGGGTCGGTAATCTCAAAGTGGGTCAGCAGCAGCTGGTGGAGATCGCTAAAGCCCTGGCAGAAGATGCAGACATCCTGATCCTCGACGAGCCGACCTCGGCGCTAAGTAAAACCGAAGTAGAGATCCTGTTCCGGGTGATCCGCGATCTGACGCAGCAGGGCGTCACGCTTATCTATATCTCCCACCGGCTGGAAGAGCTGATGGCGATTGGCGACGTCATTACCATTCTGCGCGACGGACGTTTTCAGGCGGAAGCGCCGGTCAGCGCCATTGATGTGCCGTGGATAGTGCGCGAGATGCTGGGCAGTGAACCGGTCACCACCTTCCTGCCGGATGAGCGTGAATTTGGCGCGCCGGTTCTTGAGGCGCAGCACATCACCTGCGTCAGCCCCAACGGCAATACCCTGGTCGATGATGTCAGTTTTCAGGTGCGGGCCGGCGAAATTGTCGGGATTTATGGACTGATGGGTGCGGGCCGCACTGAGCTGTTTGACTGTCTGCTCGGCACTCAGCGTCACTATCTGGGCACGTTGTGGCTCGACAGCAAGCCGCTGCCAACCCGTTTGCCCACCGCCGATCGTATCCGCATGGGCATGAGTCTGGTGCCGGAAGATCGCAAACGCGCCGGAATTTTCCCGGTCTCGTCGGTCGCCAGTAATCTCACCATCGCCAGCCTGTGGCGGCGACTGTCGCATCGCTTTGCCATTGCGCATCAGGCAGAGCAGCAGGCGGTAAACCAGACGGTGGGCAACCTGGCGATCAAAATCTCCTCGCCGGACGTTGCCATCAGCGCACTGAGTGGCGGCAACCAGCAGAAAGTGGTGATTGGCCGCGCGCTGCTGACCCGTCCACGTCTGCTGCTGCTGGATGAGCCGAGTCGCGGCATTGATGTCGGCGCAAAGTCGGAAGTGTTCCGCATGATGGTGGCCCTGTCGCAGCAGGGTATTGCGGTGCTGTTCTCCACCTCAGACCTGAAAGAGATTATGGCAGTCGCCGATCGCATCCTGGTGATGTCGGGCGGCAAACTTACGGCTGATCTTCCCCGTGACCAGGCGGAAGAGGCAGCGCTGGTAAAAGCAAGTGCGCAGGGGTTATGAGCATGAAAAGCACTAACAGCGTCGCGCTGGAGACACTTCCGGCTAAAGCGTTCAGTTCACGCGAAAGCATTCTGCTGCTGCTTCTGAAACTGCGCACTTTTATTGCGCTGATTCTGATCGTCGGCTTCTTCGCCATCACCGTGCCGGACTTTCTTGCCACCGGCAGTCTGGTGATCATGGTGAAACACATCGCCATCAACGCCTTTCTGGCGCTGGGCATCACCTTTGTCATCATCACCGCGGGAATTGACCTCTCCATTGGGGCGACGCTGGGGCTGTGCGGCATGATCGCCGGCTGGCTGATCACCAAAGGGATTGTGTTGCCGATGTTTGGCATCGCCATCTTCCCCAGCGTCTGGGTGATTGTGCCGGTGGTGCTGATCATCGGGGCGCTGATAGGTGCGGGCAACGGCTGGATCATTACCCGCTACAACGTCGCGCCCTTTATCTGCACCCTCGGTACCCTGTACATCCTGCGCGGCGCGGCGATGCTCACCTCCGGCGGCGAGACCTTTCCCGGTTTGCAGGGCAATCCGCTGCTGGGCAACACCGGCTTTGATCGGATTGGTGCCGGAACCTTTCTCGGGCTGCCGTACGCCATCTGGATGATGGTGGTGCTGGCGCTGGTCATCGGCTATGTCGCCCGTCGCCTGCCGTTTGGCCGCCAGGTGTATGCCATCGGTGACAACGAGCGCGCCGCTGAACTGTCGGGCGTGAAAACCCGGCAGGTGAAAATTCTGGTCTACACCCTGTCGGGCTTTTGCGCGGCGATTGCGGGCATCGTGGTCTCCTCGCAGCTGGTCGCCAGCCATCCGGCGAACGGCACCGCGTTTGAGATGAATGCGATTGCCGCCGTGGTGCTGGGCGGCACCTCACTGGCGGGCGGACGCGGCACGATTGTCGGCACGCTGATTGGCGCGTTCGTCATCGGCTTCCTGGCGGATGGCCTGATCATGATGGGTGTCAGTGAATTCTGGCAGATGGTAATCAAAGGCATCGTCATCATCATCGCGGTCATCATCGACCAGACTCAGAGCCGGATGCAGCAGAAGGCGGCGGTCGTGGCTCAGAAAGCGTTAATCAAGGAGGGGGCACCGGCTAAACCCTGAGGGCACTGAACCGGGCTGGCCGTGCTGATGAGCAGAGAACGGTCTGCCCGGATTAACGGGAAGTTTTGCGAACAAAATTTTTTAACCAATTTGAATATATATTCATAACCGATTTAAAATTCAGAGGTAGTGTATGAATCCTTTCAATCTTCCGGTCGATGACCTTAAGCGTCGGGCACGGGCTATCCGCCGCCGCATCATCCAGCTTAACGCGGGCAGCCCGGCAGGCGGTCATACCGGTGCTGACCTGTCGCAGGTGGAGATCCTCACCGCGCTCTACTTCCGCATTCTGAACTGCGCGCCGGATCGCACGGATGACAATCAGCGTGACATCTACATCCAGTCGAAAGGGCACGCGGTAGGCGGCTACTACTGCGTGCTGGCAGAAGCGGGCTACTTCCCGACCGACTGGCTGACAACCTATCAGCATGCCGACTCGCATCTGCCCGGCCATCCGGTTCGACAGAAAACGCCGGGGGTCGAGCTGAACACCGGCGCGCTGGGTCACGGACTGCCGGTGGCGGTGGGCATCGCTATCGCGGCGAAAAAAGATAACAGTTCGCGCCGCATCTTTGTGGTCACCGGCGATGGTGAGCTGGCGGAAGGCAGCAACTGGGAAGCGGCACTGGTCGCGGCGCATTACGGTCTCGACAACCTGATCATCATCAATGACAAGAACAAGCTGCAGTTGGCGGGTGCAACCCGCGACATCATGAACACCGATCCGCTGCCGGAGAAATGGCGCGCCTTTGGGCTGGAGGTGACCGAATGCAACGGCAATGACATGACAGCCGTCGTCGACACCATTGAAAACCTGCCGAAGAACGGTAAACCACAGGTCATTGTCGCGCATACCGAGAAGGGATTTGGCGTCTCCTTTATCCAGAGCAAGGCGGAATGGCATCACCGGGTGCCGAAAGGCGAAGAGATCGCGCAGGCACTGGAGGAACTGAAAGATGAGTAATGCACAACATTTAGCAAGCGTCATGGTCACGGCTTTCATCGACGCGGTGAATCGCGGCGTGGATTTGGTGCCGGTGGTGGCCGACTCTACCTCCACCGCCAAAATCGCTCCCTTTATCAAAGCGTTTCCCGACCGGCTGATTAACGTCGGCATCGCCGAGCAGACGCTGGTGGGCACAGCGGCCGGTCTGGCGCTGGGCGGCAAAGTCGCGGTGACCTGTAACGCCGCGCCGTTTCTGGTGTCTCGTGCCAATGAGCAGGTCAAAGTCGATGTCTGCTACAACAACACCAACGTCAAACTGTTCGGGCTGAATTCCGGAGCCAGCTATGGCCCGTTAGCCAGCACTCACCACAGCATTGATGACATCGCGGTGATGCGCGGATTCGGCAACATCGAGATCTATGCACCTTCGTGTCCGCTGGAGTGCCGCCAGATTATTGATTATGCCCTTGAGCACGTCGGGCCGGTCTATATCCGTCTGGATGGCAAAGATCTGCCGCAGTTGCACGATGAGAGTTATCAGTTCAGGCCAGGTGCGATCGATGTGCTGCGTGAAGGCAGCGATATCGCGCTGGTGGCGATGGGCTCAACGGTTCACGAGGTGGTTCACGCCGCTGAGCAACTGGCTGAACAGGGCATTTCAGCCGGTGTGATCGCGGTTCCATCGATTCGACCCTGTGATACCCAACAGCTGCGCAACCTGTTAAATCACTACCCAGCGGTGATTACCGTAGAGGAGCACAACGTCAATGGTGGCGTCGGCAGCCTGGTGGCCGAAGTGCTGGCGGAAGGCGGCTGTGGCATCCCGCTGTTACGGCTCGGCATCCCGGATGGGGAATATGCAATTGCAGGCGATCGCGCCTCGACCCGCGCCCATCATGGCATTGATGCCCGCAGCGTGGTCAACAGTGCAGCGCGCATCTGCACAGGAGCATAAAAATGGTGGGACCTCTGATTCTGGCTATCGACGAAGGCACCACCAATGCTAAGGCGATTGCCGTTGATCGTGACGGGCGGGTGGTGGCGCGCGGTAGCCAGAGTTTAACCCTGCAACATCCACAGCCCGGACTGGCTGAACAGGATCCCATGGCGATCTGGCAGGCGGTAAAACAGGCGATCAGCCACTGCCTGGCGGCGTGCGGCGGTGCGCCTGTGGCAGCCGTGGCGATCAGTAATCAGCGCGAGTCGGTGTTGATCTGGCAGCGGCGTGATGGTCAGCCGCTGACGGCACTGGTGAGCTGGCAGGATCGGCGCTCTGAGTCATTCTGTCGCGATCTGCGTCAGGCGGGCAAAGCGCCACGCATCACCGGTTTGACCGGCCTGGCCGTTGACCCGATGTTTCCGGCCGCCAAGCTGACCGGCATGCTGGCCGCCATTCCGGACGGCGCGGCGCGGGCCGCTGCCGGTGAGCTATGTATCGGAACGGTCGACAGCTGGCTCAGCTGGCAGCTCAGTGCAGGCGAAGTCTTTATTACCGATCATGCCAACGCCTCACGCACGCAGCTCTACAGCCTGCACCTCAACGACTGGGATGACGAGCTGCTGGCGCTGTTTCAACTGCCACGCGTCGCACTGCCGCGCATCACCTCCTCAGCCAGTGAACAGGGCGTTGTGGCGGTGAGCGATATTCCCGGCTTAGCGCCAGGCACGCCGATTCTGGCGCGAATTGGTGACTCGCATGCGGCCCTGCAGGCGCAGCGGCGTGGCGAGTCTGAAGTGGTAAAAGCCACTTACGGCACCGGATCTTCCCTGATGATGTCCATGGCGACGCCACTGCTGACAGAAAACGGCCTCAGCACCACGGTGGCGTGGCACGACGGCACGCTGCGCTATGCGTTTGAAGGGAACATTACCCACACCGGTTCAGGTGCTGCCTGGCTGGGCAAACTGCTTGGGGTGCAGGATCCGCGCGAGCTGACCGCAATGGCGCAGCGCTGCGATGACAATCAGGGCATCTATTTTGTCCCGGCGCTCTCTGGCCTGGGCGCGCCCTGGTGGGATCTGCAGGCGCGCGGCATGGTGTGCGGGCTGACGGATGCTGCCTCACCCGACGTGCTGGCGCGGGTGGCGCTGGAGTCGATCGTCTGGCAAATCGCCGACGTCTTTTTTGCGATGGAGCAGGCCAGCGGCCAGCAGCTTCCGGCACTTTGTGTGGATGGCAGCGCCACCGAAAATAGCTGGCTGATGCAGTTACAGGCGGACGTGTTACAGCGACCGCTGCAGCGGGTACCCACGGCCGAAGTCTCCGCGCTGGGCGCGGCATTGCTGGCAGGCAAAGTGCTGGGATGGTGGCAGCAGGGCAGTGATATGCAGGCGCTGCAGGGCGGCAGCGTCATCCTGCCGCGCCAGGAGAACGCGCAGCGTATGCAGGAAAACTATAAAGGCTGGATCGACGCCGTTGCACGCTGTCGTTATCAGCCACATTAATCCTTATCCGGAGCAGAGCCATGTCAACACTTCCTCAGCAGTTAACCTTCGGTGTCATTATTGGCAACCGGGGTTTTTTCCCCAGCTATCTGGTGGGTGAGGCGCGCCAGCAGGCGGTCGCGCTGTTTGAAAAGATGAACATCAATACGGTCATGCTGGATGAAACCCAGACCCATCTGGGTGGCGTCGAGACGCGGCAGGAGGCGAAAACCTGCGCCGCGCTGTTTCGCCAGCACCGGGAGAAAATCCACGGCATTGTGGTGTTGCTGCCTAACTTTGGCGATGAAAAGGCCATTGCCGAGGCGCTGCGTCTGGCCGGGCTGAATGTGCCGGTGCTGGTGCAGGCGGAAGAGGACAATCTGGATAAAATGGGGCTGGCGACCCGCCGCGACAGCTTCTGCGGCAAAATTTCGCTCTGCAATAACCTGCGCCAGTATGGCATCCCGTTTACCCTGACCCGCCAGCACGTCTGCGCCCTGAGCGGTGAGGTCTTTATGCAGGACCTGCAGCGGTTCAGCCAGCTCTGTCGGGTGGTCAATGCCATGCGGCGGGTGCGTGTGGGGGCGATTGGTGCCCGTCCCGCCGGATTCAACACCGTGCGCTACAGCGAAAAGCTGCTGGAGAAGATGGGCATCGCGGTAGAAACCCTGGATTTATCGGAGATCTTCACCCGCACCCACCGGCTGCGCGATGACGATATCCGCGTGGCAGAGAAGCGTGAGATCCTGGAGGCTAACGCCGATGCGCGGGGGATTCCGGAGGACAAACTGGTGACCATGGCCAAACTGTTTGTGGTGATCAGCGAGTGGATCAGCGACAACGATATCGATACCACCGCCATTCAGTGCTGGACTTCGCTGCAGGAGAATCTGGGGATCAACGTCTGCTCAATCATGAGCGTGATGTCAGGCCAGCTGATGCCCAGCGCCTGCGAAGTGGATGTGATGGGGGCGCTGTCGATGTATGCGCTCGCCAGCTGTTCGCTGAGTCCCGCCTCACTGGCGGACTGGAACAACAACTTTGGCGACGAACGGGACAAATGCGTGCTGTTTCACTGCGGTAACTTCGCCAGTGTCAGCCTGGAGTCACCGACCATGGGCACGGCGGATATCATCGGCACCACCGTGGGCAAAGAGAACACCTGCGGCGCGGTGCATGGCCGCATGAAGCAGGGCGATCTGACCTATTTCCGCCTCTCAACCGACGACTTCAGCGGCGAGATAAAAGCCTATGTGGGTGAGGGGATGTCTGTCACCGATCCGCTGGACACGGTGGGCTGTCGTGCGGTGATTCAGGTGCCGCAGCTGGAGACGCTGCTGGCGTGGATATGCCGGAATGGCTTCGAGCATCATGTGGCGATGAATCACTCTGCCACGGCGGGGGTGTTGCAGGAGGCATTCAGTGAGTATCTCGGCGTGAGCTGCTATCGGCATCAGTAGGCGGTAAGACTGAAAGCCCGCCCTCCCTTAAACAGAGGGGCGGGCACCGACTTAACGCGCCATTCTGCGCACCTCATCATCTTCATTCTGCACCGCCACCAGATCCACCGGTGGCAGATTACCGCCGCTGAATTCTACCTGACGAATCGGGAAGGCGAAGCGGATGTTGCGCGCTTCCAGCGCCGCCATCAGCTGCAGGTTAATCTCCTGCTGGATGTCCATGTACTTGTTGTAATCCGCATCCAGCACAAAATAGACCACTTCGAAGGTCAGTTTTGAGTCCTCGAAAGCCAGGAAGTGGGCGCGGTCAAAACGGGTGGTCTCAACGCCCTGAATAATCTCTTTCACCAGCGGGCTGATCTCCCTGACCTGCTCAGACGGTGTGGCGTAGCTGATACCAAACTTAAAGACGATGCGGCGCTGCTGCATGCGCTTGTAGTTGTGGATGGTCTGCTGCAACAGAATGGTGTTCGAGCAGACGATCTGCTCACCGCTTAAACTGCGCAGTCGGGTGGTTTTCAGGCCGATATGCTCGATGGAACCGGCAATATCCCCAAACACAATAAAATCGCCATGCTCAAACGGCTTATCGAAACCTATCGCCAGCGACGCAAAGACATCACTCAGCACGGTCTGAATTGCCAGCGCAATCGCAATACCGCCGACGCCCAGGCTGGCAACCAGCGCGGTAATATTGATGCCCACGTTCGACAGAATCGCCAGGAACATCATGATCCAGACCACTACCCGCAGCAGGATCCCCAGAATCACCGTCGTCACCGGGTTACGCACATGCAGCGGATCGCGCAGCAGGCTTTTCAGCCATAGCCGGATGCCGCAGTCGATCCACAGCGCGAGCTGCACAATCAGCGCAAGGAACCAGCCGTGCGCGATGGTCACGCTCCAGGAAGCGGGCAGATCGACGAACTTCAGGGCAATCAGCAGCGAGAAGATCAGCAGCAGGGTCTGGCTGGTACTGCGCAGTATCTCCACCAGAATCGCGGTGGCGCGAACATGACGATGTTCGCTGTAAAGGGCAATCCGGTTGGAGATAAAGCGAATCAGGGTACGTAATACCCAGTAAATCACCAGAGTGGCGACCACCACGATAGCGCTGTTGAGCCAGAGTTCCTGATTAAAAAAGAGGGATTGAAAACGACGTGAAGAGAGCCAGTTTTCCATTGGGGAGGGTCTCCTTGCTGGGTTCCGGTTTAAAAGAAAACAAGCAAGAAGCATAGCCTGGATGCGGTCCACCTGTGTGGCGCATCCGTAAAGCGGTTACTGGAAGCGGGTCGATTTATCGCGCGCCAGCCGCTCAAGGGTAAAAATAATCTGCTGGAGCTGCCGCTCCTGCGCCGGGTTCAGCGTGGCAAACCGGAAGCTCAGGCGCGGTGTAATCAGGGTTTCATTTTTGCGGGTCACGACACAGCGCTCGCCAATATTCAGTAGCTTCACCGGCACTTCAAAAATGCCATAATCGCCCAGCTCGACCCGGAACGGGTTGAAGCTGTCGCCATTCTGCAATCCTTCCGGCAGCGGTTCATCCACCAGCACGCCAAGACCGCCCAGGGAGAGATCCTGTAACCGCAGACGCGTTTTACGGCCATCCGGCCACTCGGTGTGACACCAGAACTGCGGCTCCATCGGGGCGCAGACCCGGAAAAATTCCCGACGCTGAATCTGCCACAGCAGGTCCGGCAGCGGCGCGCTGAAAGCGGGTAAGCCTTCAAAATCTATGCGTTCCAGTGAGGCGAGGCTGAACTCCACCTTCGCGCCGAAAGTTTCAGCGGTGATACTGAGATCGTCACTGGTCAGGGCATAGTCGTTATCCAGGTTATTACTGCCGAGGTCAAACACCAGGCGATCTTTATCGGCAGTCAGCATCCGGCTGATAAACTGCCCGCGCGGAAAACGCACCAGTAATGGCGTCTGCAATCGCAGCAGATCTTTCATAACGCCCAGAACCGCCAGCGTGCCACGTTTTAGATATTGTTCCTGGTCGGCTTCTTTCACGTCCTGCTCCACAAGGGGGTTACTGTTTTTATGCTGTTTTTTTGTCTCGTTTCGGTTATCGGCGCGACTAAAAAAAGCTTTAATTTGCCCTTCAGGAAGAATAACTGTGAGCGGGCAAGCAATTTTCAAAAAGCTGGCTATAATTATCGCGGTAAACCGCTTGATAAATCAGGCGTTCACGATTTAATCATAAAAAGGAAGGAGCAACAGATGGGTATTATTTCCTGGATCGTCTTTGGCTTAATCGCGGGTATTCTGGCGAAGTGGATTATGCCGGGTAAAGACGGTGGCGGTTTCATTCTGACTATCGTGCTGGGTATTATCGGTGCTGTAGTTGGTGGCTGGATCAGTACGCTGTTTGGCTTCGGCCGCGTCGATGGGTTTAACTTCGGCAGTTTTGTGGTCGCAGTGATTGGTGCCATCGTAGTGCTGTTCATTTACCGCAAAGTACGCAGTTAACCGTAACAGTTTCAACAGAAAAGGGGACGAAGCGATTCGTCCCCTTTTTTTATCTTTTACTCTGCTATCAGAAGTCGTAACCGACTGTTGCCATCACGCTGCGTTCCGCGCCCCAGTAGCAATAGCCCGTGCCGTAACAGCCCGCCACATAGGTGCGGTCGGTCAGGTTATTGGCGTTGACCTGCACCCATGCGCCTTTCAGGCTGCTGTTCCAGACGCCCAGGTCGGCCCGCACTGACGCATCAAACAGCGTTACAGACGGCACACGCGTGGTGTTTTCATTATCCGCCCACTGTTTGCCGATGTAACGCACGCCAGCGCCCGCACTCAGACCGTAATCAAACTGATAATGACCCCAGAGTGCAGCCATGCTGTTGGGGGTGACATACGGCGTATGCCCGCTGTTACCATCCACAGAATCTTTAAAGCGCAGATGATTCAGCGTATAGCTCGCCACGGTGCTCAGACGCGGGGTTAACTGATTACGCGCTTCCAGCTCAATACCCTGTGAATGGACTTTGCCCGATGGCGTATAAGTCGCTGTCAGCACGTTGCGGTTTGCCACATCTTTCTGCGTCAGATCATAGACCGCCACGCTGTAGAGATCGCGGGTGCCGACCGGCTGATATTTCACCCCGGCTTCATACTGTTCGGCGGTGGTCGGCTTCAGCAAATTATTGTTGGGATCGGTGAGCGCGGTTGGGGTAATCGCCTGGCTCCAGCTCACATAAGGCGAAATACCGTTGTCGAAGGCATAGAGCAGGGCGGCGCGTCCGCTGATGTGATCATCCTGACGACGATCGCTGCCGCTGTTATTGGCGACGATACGGTCATAACGGCCGGAGAGATCCAGATGCCAGCGATCCAGCTTCATCTCATCCTGCAGATAGAGGCCAGTCTGATAGTAGCGACGGGTTTTATCCGCCCAGGTGTAATCCGGCATCTCACCCACCTGCTCGCCGGTCACGGCATTAAGCTGGCTGGCCGAACCGCCCGCCGCGCTGATCTCATTTTTGTAACGATGATACTCAGCACCCAGCGTGACGCGGTGCTCCAGTTCGCCGGTGTTGAACTCTGCCTGTAAGCGGTTATCGGTGGACCAGGCGGAGAGTGACGAGCGCTCGCCAGAGTAGTAGCGGTTCAGCAGATCGGGATTATTTTTATCCCAGCCAACCTGATAGACCTGATCGAGATCGACAGTTGAGTGGCTGTAGCTGCCGGTCGAGGAGAATGACCAGACGTCGTTAAAGCGATGGGCGAAATCGAAGCTGTAGATCTGTTCGTGGCGCTTGAACTGATCGAGATCGCTGTTGCCCTCATAAAAGCCGTTGCTCAGCTTGTAGCCGTTGTGTTCGGTGAGGCTGCCGTCTCCCGGCACAGAACCGTGATAGCCGCCCGAGGGGTCTTTCTGCAGATAGGCTTTCAGGATCAGATGGGTATCTTCATCCGGCTGCCACATCAGCTGCGGCATCAGCGCATATTTCTCTTCACGGGTGTGATCGTACTGGGTATCGCTGTTGCGGGTCACGCCGGTCAGGCGAAACGCCCACTGGTCGTTGATCGCATTGGTGTAGTCAAACATCGTGCCGGTGGTGGCGTTGCTGCCCGCCTGCAACTGAATGTGACCCTCTTCCGCGAACTGAGGACGTTTAGTCACCATATTGACCAGTCCGCCTGGCACCGTCTGACCATAGAGCGCAGAAGAGGGGCCTTTGATCACGTCGATGCGCTCAAGGAAGGCGTTATCCACCTGCAATGCGTTGAAACTGCCGCCGTCGCTCATCACCCGCATACCGTCGAGGAAGGTGTTATCGACATCGCCGCCGTGGAAGCCACGCAGGGCAATGGTGTCATAACGGGTCGCCGCACCGCCGAAGTTGGTGAAGACACCGGAGCTGTAGCCCAGCGCCTGGTTCAGGGTCAGTGCACCCTGATCCTGCATCTGCTGGCGGGTGACCACGGATATCGATTGCGGCGTAGTGATCAGTGGACGATCGCTTTTGGTTGCGCCCTGGCTGGTGGTCGCCAGATAGCCCTGGGTCGGCGAGGTCGAATCTTCCTGCGGTTGGGCCGTGACCACCATATCGGCAGCATAACTCAGAGCAGGCGCGGTCAGCGCCAGGATGCAGAGGCGAATATGACCTTTCAGCGACAATGACAGTTTCATCAAAATTCCTTTCTTGGCAAAGGTTCAGGCAGGTGAATAAAATTATTGATAGGCAATCTCATTATCATAATGAGAACTATTACCTTTTGTAAATTGGCTGCAATTTTGCCTGTTGATGTAAGAAGGTCAAGTAAAATTCGCTGAAATGAGGTGCGGATACCTCCGGCGGTGCCAGAGGTATCCAGAGTGGATCAGTTTTGTGAGGCAGATGCCTGAGGAATATCGTGGGCGCTGTTACAGGTTTTATCTTTCGGGCAGTACTTATCCAGCAGTTTCAGCGTGACGCCGTTGGTCCAGCCAAAGCCATCCTGCAGCGGATACTCACCGCCGCCACCGCCGCCAAGATTTTTGCCATCTACGACATACTTCTCAACCAGCTTATGC
Organism: Candidatus Pantoea varia; assembly: GCF_900115075.1. GTDB lineage: Bacteria > Pseudomonadota > Gammaproteobacteria > Enterobacterales > Enterobacteriaceae > Pantoea > Pantoea varia. Next base: position 1,549,684 of record NZ_FOVG01000001.1, on the reverse strand, counting down.
TCACGGTCATAGGTGTTCTGGACATTTTGCAGGAAGCGTAAGCCGACCTCTTTCGCCAGTTTCGGCTGGTTGTAGTGCTCCAGACCTTCCACGGCAACCCACTGCAGCGGTGCCCAGCCATTCGGCGCGTCCCACTGCTGGCCGTTGTTCACGGTGGTGGTCACCAGACCGCCAGGTTTCAGCAGCTGTTTTTCGACCGCGCTGGCGGTGCTTTCAGCCTGCTTATCGCTGGCGACCTGCAGGTAGAGCGGGAACAGGGCGGCCGCCGTCAGTTGCGGATGGACCTGCTTTTTCTGCCAGTCATAGTCAGCATACCAGTTCTGTTTGCTGTCCCACAGATAGCGGTTGATCGCTGCCTGGCGCTTCTCCGCGCGATCGGCAAACTGCTTCGCCAGATCGCTCTGCTTGTTCATCTGGTAGCCTTTCGACAGCGTCTGCTCCAGATGGAACATCAGGCTGTTAAGGTCAACCGGGGCCAGCTGTGTGGTGCGGATTGTCGACAGATTGTGCGCATCGGTAAACCAGCGCGAACTGAAATCCCAGCCCGACGCCGCACCGGAACGCAGCTCGCGATAGAGTTCAGCTTTGTTGCGCTGCGGTGCTTTCTGCGCGGTAGCAATGTCATCCATCCAGGATTCGGTGCGTGGCACGTCGCGTGCATCCCAGTAACGGTTGAGCAGCGACCCGTCCGCCAGCTTAATCACCCGCTTGCTGGCTGAACCTGCTGCGACTTTATCGCTGTCGGCCATCCAGTAGTCATACTCTTTCTGCAACTGCGGCAGGTAGCGGGTATAGGCTTTTCCGTCATCGTGCGTCGCCAGCAGATCGACCATCAGGCTGAAGAACGGCGGCTGTGAACGACTCAGGTAGTAGCTGCGGTTGCCGTTAGGGATGTGGCCATAACGGTCAAGGAGTGAAGCGAAGTTATCCGTCATATCCTGCACTTTGTCCCAGTGTCCGCTCTCGGCCAGCCCCAGCATGGTGAAGTAGCTGTCCCAGTAATAGACTTCGCGGAAACGCCCGCCTGGCACCACATAGGGCTTAGGCAACGGCAGCAGCGAATCATACTGACCAACGCTGCTGGTGGTGCGGGTCAGCACAGGCCACAGGCCATCAATGTGTTCACGCAGGTTTTGTCCGGCGGGCGGCACATATTTGTCACCGGCAGCGGGCAGGGTAAAGTTGGTATCAACAAAATGCTTCAGATCGAAGTTGCGCTGTTTCTTCTGCATCTGCCAGTCGGCAAGAATCGAGGCGGGATCGAATTTCGGTACCGCATCCGCAAAGGTCTTTTGATCGGGATAGAACTTCGCCTGTTGCACGGCGTTAAACAGCGGCCCTAAACGAACGTCCGGCGGCTGCGGCTGATTATTCAGCATGCGGCTGTTGTCGTCGGCATGGGTGGTGAAAGCGGGTACGCTCAGCAGCAACGTGAGCAGAAAGGGCGCATAACGCTGACGCCGTGAGTCGGCGTTTACCTCAATTTTTGTCATCGGTTTTTCTCCTTGTCCGAAATGCGGCCACGCGTAACGCATTGACCACAGGACCAACTTTAGACCTTATCTGACCACTTCACCCTGAAGCGAGCCGGAAATGTGAAGCCACGGGAATTATTTTTATGGAAAAAACCGCTTTATCACGCCGGTTTTTTCTTGCTCTCACTCCGCTTTTCCCCGACGCTGAAAGAAAAAAAGGAGAGCAGGATGGAGATCATCTGGTATCACCCGTCGCAGTCTGCAGCGGCCTGGATTAACGGTTTACAACAGCGTCTGCCCCAGGCGCGGGTGCGTGCCTGGCAGCCAGGCGACGACGGTCCGGCTGATTATGCGCTGGTCCGTTCCCCGCCCACAGAGATGCTGCAGGGCCGCGCCACACTGCGCGGCGTCTTTGCGCTGGGTGCAGGCGTTGACGAGATTCTGAAACAGCTCCAGCAGCATCCTGAGATGCTGCCCGACAGCGTGCCGCTTTACCGGCTGGAAGATACCGGGATGGCGCGGCAGATGCAGGAGTATGCGGTGCATAGCGTGCTGAGCTGGTTCCGTCGTTTTGACGACTACCGTCTTCAGCAGCAGCAACAGTGCTGGCAGCCACTGCCCGCTTACACGCGTGAAGAGTTCACCATCGGCATTCTGGGCGCGGGCGTACTGGGACAAAGTGTGGTGGAGAGCCTGAAACCGTGGGGATTCCCGCTGCGCGTCTGGAGCCGCTCACCGAAAGCGATCGACGGCGTGACCAGCTTTGCCGGACGCGATGCCTTGCCTGCCTTTCTGCAGGAGACGCGGGTGGTGATCAATCTGCTGCCAAGCACGCACGAGACCATCAATCTTATCGACCACCACTTTTTACAGCAGCTGCCGCACGGCGCGTTCTTCCTCAACATCGCGCGTGGCGCGCAGGTGGTGGAAGACGATCTGCTGGCCGCGCTTAATAGCGGTCAGCTGAAAGCGGCGGCGCTGGATGTGTTTCAGGTTGAACCACTGCCGGAGGCGCATCCGCTCTGGTCACATCCGCGTGTCACGATCACCCCCCATAATGCGGCGGTAACCTTGATCGACGAAGCTATCGACTACATCGCCCGCGCCATCCACCAGGATCAGGCAGGCGAGCCGCCGCAGGGCAGGGTGGATCGTCAGCGCGGCTATTAATGAACCGGCCCCGTCAGGGGCACTCAGCAGGAGAAGAGGATGTATCCGGTAGATCTGCATATGCACACCATCGCCAGCACGCATGCTTACAGCACGCTGCACGATTACGTGACTCAGGCGAAGCAAACCGGCCTGAAACTGTTTGCCATTACCGATCACGGTCCCGATATGGCCGACGCACCGCACTACTGGCACTTTATTAATATGCGCGTCTGGCCGCGTGTTATTGATGGTGTAGGGATTCTGCGCGGCATCGAAGCCAATATTAAAAACCAGCAGGGCGAGATCGACTGTTCCGGCCCGATGCTCGATGCGCTGGATTTGATCGTCGCCGGTTTTCACGAACCGGTTTATGCGCCGCGCGACAGAAAGCATCACACTGACGCGATGATCGCCGCCATGGCAGGTGGGCTGGTTCATATCATCAGCCATCCGGGCAACCCGAAATTCCCGGTCGATATACCGGCGATTGCCGAGGCCGCCGCCCACTACAATGTGGCGCTGGAGCTGAATAACTCCTCCTTTACGCACTCGCGTCCAGGCAGTGAACCGAACTGCCGGGCTATCGCCGCCGCCGTGCGCGATGCCGGAGGACGACTGGCGTTTGGCTCCGATTCCCATACGGCTTTCACACTCGGTCATTTCGATCACTGCCTGCGAATTGCTCGCGAGGTGGATTTTCCCGAGGATCGGGTGTTAAATGTCACGCCGCGTCGTCTGCTCGACTTTCTGGAAATGCGTAGTGGCAAACCTATTGCTGAACTGGCTGACTTTTAATTTACCTGCCTCAAGGAAATCTGACTCATGAATGAGTTTTCCATTCTGTGCCGCGTGATCGGCTCACTGTTTAATCGTCAGCCGCAGGATCCGCTGCTGGTGCCGCTTTTTACGCTGCTGCGTGAAGGCAAACTGCAGTCGCAGTGGCCGCTGGAGCAGGATGAGCTGCTGACACGTCTGCAACAGAACAGCGATCCCCAGGCACTGGCCGCCGATTACAACGCGCTGTTTGTTGGCAGCGACTGTAATGTGCCGCCGTACGCGTCACAGTGGCCGGAAGGCAAAACTGAGCCCGAGGTACGTGCCTTCTTAACTTCACGTGGCATGCCGCTAAGCGATGCGCCTGCTGACCATTTTGGTGTGTTGCTGCTGGCTGCGTCATGGCTGGAAGATCAGTCCGCGGAAGATGAGAGCGCAGCGCAAATGGCGCTGTTTGAAGAGTACCTGCTGCCGTGGTGCGGTACGTTTCTGGGCAAAGTGGAAGCGCACGCGACCACCGCGTTCTATCGCACCCTGGCGATGCTGAGCCGCGAAGCGATTCAGGCGATGTACAACGAACTGCTGGATAGCAGCGAAGAAACGCCTGAAGCCTGATTTACCACATCGCCGGGTGCGTTCCCGGCGTACAGCCTGGCGTCGCAAAGATCTGCGGGGTGCCGGGCAGCCAGGCGGCCGCCTTGAGCCTCACGCCAAATCCCCACGGCGTCAATTCGTAACAGGGCTGGTTGTCTCTAACCTGCGGCACAATGCCGGAGCCTGCGTGCTGACCGGCGGGGTGCTGCTGCAACAACCACGCCGTGCGTGCCAGCGATAGCCTGACCTGGCTGCCGTGCCCCTCAGTGATACGTCGCCGCAAACCCTCCAGTACTGCCGCCGCCAGCAGATAGCCGCTGGCATGATCCAGCGCCTGCACCGGCAGCGGAACTGGTTTGTCGCTCTGCTGCCACTGCATCCCCCGTTCGGCAATCCCGCATCCCATCTGCACCAGACTGTCAAAGCCACGGCGGTTGCGCCACGGACCCTGCCAGCCCCAGGCATTCAGACCGGCATCGATCAGTCCGGGTGAGAGTAACTGAAGAGTCTCCGCATCAAACCCGAGCCGCTCAAGCGCATCCGCCCGATAGCCATGCACCAGCACGTCCGCTTCACGCAGCAGACGAATAAACTGCTCGCGATCGGTGGGTTGAGTCAGATCGAGCACTGCACGACGCTTACCGCAGCTCATCTCCTCATCCAGCGTCGGCTCCTGCCAGCCGGGGGGATCGATGCGCAGCACGCTGGCGCCCTGGCTGGCAAGAAATCGGGTGGCGACCGGACCGGCAATAATCCGCGTCAGATCCAGTACTTTAATACCCATCAACGGACGCGCTCTGGCCAGCGGCCACTCCGGCGCAGCAGCAGGCTGGGTAGTCTGCCAGCCAAACAACGGTTCATGCTGCACGGCCTTGCCCTGAGGGTGCTGCTGCCAGGCCGCAGCGCTGCGCATTTCTGCGGCACAGCCACCGGCATCAATAATCGCCTGCTCCAGCTCGCTGGCCTGCCATTGCTGGACGTGCTGCGCCAGCGCCGCGCGATCGGCGTGCGCGCCCAGCACCTGCTCCATCGCCAGCCGGTGATGTGCGGCATTGGTGTGCAGGCGGATCCAGCCATCGCGGCTGCGATAGTCACCGGCAAACGCATCCCACATTGCGGGCGCAGCGCGGTTCAGCGGGTGAAAGCTCTGCTGAAACCAGCGCGACGCCAGACGCACATTGACGGTGGTGGGGGGAGAGGGAAATTCAGGGCGGGATAGGGCAATGAGTGCAGCGGCAGCCTGGGTCGCCAGACCGATGCTGGTGGCCGCCAGTTCACTGACGGCATAGGCAGAAGAGAAGGTGGCGCGATCAACGAAAGCCGGAAGAGGCAAGGCGTCGTCGCGATCCCGCAATCCCTGTTGCATCTGCTGCCAGAGAGAGGCGGCGAGCGTTGAGTCCATGTTGTGCTCCCTGAGAAAGGTTATTTCTCAAGCATAGCACGCAGGATTAACGCCGCCGCAGGCGCGGGAAGCGGGCATGCATCCGCAGGTTACGCAGGTTGATCACCGCGATAGCCGTGCCGAGGATCACCAGGGATGCCCCGATAATCTTGAAGCTGTTGAGGCTGTCGCCCAGCACCACAATCCCCATCACCACCGATAAAACCGGCGTCAGCAGCGAGTAGGGCATGATCAGATTGACGTTATATTTCTTCAGCATCATGTACCACAGCGTATAAGCCACAATCGACGAGGCGATGGCGCTGTAGAGAATGGCAAACCAGCCGTGCCAGCCCGCATGCTGCAGGGCATAGAGCTGGTTCGACTCCATCACAAAGCTGGACGCGCCTACGATCGGGATCGCCAGAAATGCAATCCATCCGGTCATGGTCAGCGGTTTAATCGGCGGAGACTTCTTCACAATCAGGTTACTCACGGCCCAACCGGTGGCGCTGCACAGCAGCAGGCAGAGCACCCACCACGACGGAATCGTCGGGCTGCCGGAGAGCACCACCACGCCGCTCAGCGAGATCATAATGCCCAGCAACTGCACCAGCTTCAGTTTCTCTTTCAGCACCACCATCGCCAGCAGCATCGCAATCGGCGTTCCCAGCTGCACCACAATGGCGCCCGTGCCGGCATCGGTGTAGCGCAGGCCGACAAACAGCAGCGAGAAGTGCATAAAACCGAACGTAAACGCCAGCAGCAACAGCCAGGGCAACTGCTGACGGTTAATCCGGCAAAACGGCACCAGCACGATGGCCACGACCACAAATCTCATAAACGTCAGAAACAGGGGCGGCAGTTCCAGCAGGCCCCATTTCACTGCAACGTTGTTGAAGGCCCAGATGGAAACCACCATCAGAATCAGAAAAAAATGCCGCACAGCCACGATAATATCCTTTCGATGATTTTTGCTTAGCCCGCTAATGATGACACGAACAGCAGCATTCCAGCCAATCGCAGCGACAAATTTTCTGCAATTGCCGCGCAGGCCGATGAGACTTTCATGCGCGATGCTGGCAGACTGATTTGAAACGACTTCTTAAAGGAACCGATTCGGTATGACTCATACGTCCGCCTTACCCCTTGCGTTAATTCAGCTTGAAGTCCCACCCGCAAACGTCGTCTCAGAGATTGGTGAACAGCCACGCTGGTTTATCGACGCGTTAGATCTGCAACCTGATGCGTACCTGATTGTCCGGCCCCATCTGGGTGAGGCGTTACCCGATTTCGATCAGATATCCGGGGCGATCCTCAGCGGTTCCTGGGCGATGGTCACCGATCACGCTGAGTGGAGCGAACGCAGCGCCGCATGGATTCGGGCAGCGATTGATCATGATCTGCCGCTGCTGGGCGTCTGCTATGGTCATCAGCTGATGGCCTATGCGCTGGGCGGCGAAGTGGCAGATAACCCCAATGGCTGGGAGCGTGGTCTGTTACCGATTCGCTGCTCAGCTCAGGCGCAGCGCGATCCGCTGCTGCAAAACCTGCCACAGGATTTCAGCGTCTGGTTGTCGCATCGTCAGTCGGTTATCAGCGCGCCGCCTCAGGCGCAGGTGCTGGCCGCGTCTGCACGCGATGGCTGCCAGATTGTGCGCTATACACCGCAGGCGCTCTCAGTACAGTTTCATCCCGAATTTTCACGGCACATCATGAACGTCTGTACGCCGCAGGGCTGCGCAGAGGATGGGGCAAACGAGATTGAAGGGAAAGACTGGGCGCGCGAGTTGCTGGTGACGTTCTGGCAACAGACGCGCCCGGCAGTCGGGCGTGCTCAGGGCGCGTAGTGACGCGTACAGCGATAGACCCAGGCGGGGGGCACGTTTTTCAGCACCCGCTGGCGCTCCCAGGTGAAGTAGCGCGACAAGTCAGGCTGGGTCAGCGAGGTGTACTGGAACTGTACAAACACACCGTTCGGGCCGAGGGCGTTATAGACCGCACGCAGAATCGCCTCACGCAGTTCAGGGGGTAATGACAACAGCGGCAGGCCGGAGAAGATCACATCATACTCCCCGCTCAGATACTCCGCGGAACAGGTGCGCACAGTCATGCGTGGATCGTCCATCTCTACAAGTTTGTCTGCCAGCGTGCTGCTGATTTCAAAGGCATCCAGGGTAGCGTCAGGTGACATTTGCGCCAGTATCCACCGCGTCAGCACCCCATCTCCCGCCCCGAGTTCGGCAATACGTAATTTTTCAGGCCATTCCACCGAGGCGATCATGGTACGGCACAACGCCTCAGACGATGGCGTGATGCTGCCCATCTTGCGAGGGTTACGGATAAACTGATGCACGAAATTGGCTTTAGCGCGCATCAGGGTAATAGCTGAAGCCAGCATGCTCATCTCCAGAATGAATTCATCCTCACGTTGACCCCTTTGTGCCGCACAAGTTGCTTACTGACCAGCCTTTTGGGTAAAAGTCGGAATTATCTAAAGACGAAGCGTAAACACCCATTCCTTCGGGGCGGTCACAGTTTCCGGATAACAGACCTGACAGGCTCTTGATGATGCTTCATGTTAATAATAAGTTTCATCATTGTTACATCGGTCACCTGTCAGGAGAAAGATCATGCGTTATGCCGCCCCCGGAGAACAGGGTTCTCTGATTACCCTACAAAAGAATTATGGCAACTTCATTAATGGTGAATTCGTCGCACCAGTGAACGGCAACTACTTCACGAATACCTCCCCGGTGAACGGCTCTGCGGCCGGTGAGTTTCCGCGCTCAGACGCTGCCGATGTTGATAACGCTGTGGCTGCTGCGGCAGCGGCGGCAGAAGCCTGGGGCAAGACCTCGCCGCAACAACGATCTCTGCTGTTACTGAAAATTGCCGATCGGCTGGAACAGCATCTGGAGACCATGGCGGTCTATGAAACCTGGGATAACGGTAAGCCGGTACGCGAAACTCTGGCGGCCGATATGCCGCTGGCCGTCGATCACTTCCGCTACTTTGCCGGTTGTGTCCGGGCGCAGGAGGGCAGTGCAGCAGAGATTGATGAGTTCACCGCCGCCTACCATTTCCATGAGCCGCTGGGCGTGGTCGCGCAGATTATTCCCTGGAACTTCCCGTTGTTAATGGCGGCCTGGAAACTGGCTCCGGCGCTGGGCGCGGGTAACTGCGTGGTGCTGAAACCGGCTGAACAGACGCCGCTGTCGATCACCGTTTTTGTCGATCTGATTAAAGATCTGCTGCCGCCGGGCGTGCTGAACGTGGTGCACGGTTTTGGTAAAGAGGCGGGTGAAGCGCTGGCTTCTCATTCCGGCATCGCCAAAGTCGCCTTTACCGGCTCTACCGCCACCGGGGGGCATATTCTGGAGCTGGCCGCGAAAAGCCTGATCCCGTCGACGGTTGAGCTGGGCGGCAAGTCACCGAACATCTTCTTTGAAGACATCATGCAGGCGGAAGAGAGCTTTATTGAGAAAGCCGCTGAAGGCGTGGTGCTGGGCTTCCTGAATCAGGGCGAAGTCTGTACCTGTCCGTCGCGTGCGCTGGTGCAGGAGTCGATCTACGAGCCATTCATGGCGGCCGTGATGAAGCGGGTAAAAACCATCAAACGTGGCGATCCGCTGGATACTGAGACTATGGTGGGCGCGCAGGCGTCGCAGCAGCAGTTTGATAAAATTCTCTCTTACCTTGAGGTTGCCCGTCAGGAGGGTGCCGAAGTACTGGTGGGCGGCGGTGTAGAGAAGCTGGATGATTCACTCAATAGCGGCTACTACATCCAGCCGACACTGCTGAAAGGCAACAACAGCATGCGGGTGTTCCAGGAGGAGATCTTTGGCCCGGTCATTGGCATCACGACCTTTAAAGATGAAGCGGAAGCGATCAGCATTGCCAACGACTCTATTTATGGGCTGGGTGCGGGCGTCTGGACCCGCGATATCAACCGTGCCTATCGGGTGGGCAGGGCGATTAAAGCCGGTCGCGTCTGGACCAACTGTTATCACCTCTATCCGGCGCATGCCGCCTTTGGTGGTTATAAGAAGTCGGGCATCGGCCGCGAGACGCATAAAATGATGCTGGATCACTACCAGCAGACTAAAAACCTGCTGGTCAGCTACAGTATAGAGCCGCTGGGATTCTTCTAATCGTCATAAGCCGCTGACCCGGTATACCCACTCAAACCACGCTCCGGCGTGGTTTTTTTGTATCCTGTACGCTGTAACCTACTGACACAATTAACCTTATCGCCAATCACCGTCTGTAAAGAAGAATTAATCAGTCCTTTCGAGCATGCAATTCACCGGGTTACGCTTCGCTTTTCTCCGTTCCATCCTCTCCTGCTTTCACCCGCTGCATTTCTGCAGGTTAACCGGTTAAACCACTGATAACACTATTTTTTGGCCGGATACGTTGACCAGAACGGCTCATCACTGCCACCTGCCTGACTCTTACCCCATTTTGCCCGTTTACAATCAGAACCATTTTTAACATGAGATTTTTTAATGATGGGCTATTGGAAAAATGATGAATGTGTAAAAATACTTCATAGTTTTGCAAGTTGTTAGGATTTGTCCTAACTGCGTGCTTAAAAGTGTGACATATTTGGTTTAACTTAATTAGATAAGTATTTCTAAAGTAAAATCTTCTGAAAGCGAGCCGTTGAAATTTTGTCAATCTTCTGTAAACTCGCAGCTTATATTTACACATGGATTGTAATTTCAGATCTGCGGGCAGGTTTTACCTGGCTCGTGCGGTAGCCATGAAATATTAAGTCTGCATAAATCATTGAATAAGATCGCTTTAATGGAATTTATGGCAGATGTGTTAAGTCATTTTATTTCGTTAGCAAATAGCACTGTTATTGTAAATCTGAGTCAATAACTCTTTTTTCGACCAGGGATGGCATAAGTAAAGCTTGGGTTTTGCCTGCCTTCTCAAATTTGCCGGGAAAAAATTGATCATGTTTCTGATCGTTTCTTGCCAGGTCAGATTCCTCATTTTTCCCGGCCTTGTCTCCGTTGATGATTTTTTATACTTAACTCATGCTGATCTTTTGCCGTCTCATTACACGACGGTTTTACGCAGTTTGTTTAAGAATCTTCTTTTAGCGTGGCACTAAGTCAAATTCTCTGAAGACCTATTCCCGATTTTCAACACTGACAACCGGCCTCTGGCCACTTTCCAGGATATGAATGGAACACAACATGAAAAAAATGGTGAAGCTCCGCATTGCGTTAGGCCTGATGTTTGTTTTCTCAGTCGCCGGTTGTAAAACACCGCCAAAAATGACCGATGACACGCTGGTCACCAGTACGGTGGACGGTGTGGCGATAAGTCACCGTTATGCCGTTAAACCGCCAGCGCAGTTCAGTCCGGTCAACGACACTTACCGCGCGCTCTATCCCGGCTCGGTAATGAGCCAGCCAGGTTACGGCGGCAAAGTCGTAGAGACCCTGAAAACCGGCGAAAGCTACACCGTGATTGGTCAGGTAGAGAACAACTGGCTGGCGCTGGGTGAACCCGCTCAGGCCGCAGCAGAAGCCAGACCGGACAGCGCCACCGCTGCCGTGAAAGATGCCGTTCAGCCTGCCGCGCCCCAGGCAACCGTGCAGCTGACGGGCTATGTACCGTTCCGCGCCGTGGTCAAAAGCGAACTTTACGACCAGACCGTTAAAGCCGATCAGCCAAAACGTCGCGTGCGCAGCGGCAGCAAGAAGAAAACCTGCGTCGCGGTTAACGGTGACAGCACCGCCTGTCAGAACAGCAGTAACGGAACCTGGATCATTAACTAATCGCACTGAGCAGGGAGGGCTTGATGATGAGAACAACACAACTGTGTCGTGGGTTGATCGTGCTGCTGGTGTGGCTGCTTGCAGCTTGCAGCAGCAACAGTACGCCGCCGGTGGCTTACTACAACCTGGACGTGCAGGGACAGAATCAGCTTAACGGCGGTGCGCCATTGAAAGTCCGTGTGGTGCTACTGAGCTCCGATGCGGAGTTCATGTCGGCAGACTTCTACTCCCTGCAAAACCAGTCCGCAACCGTGCTGGGCAGCGCCCAGCTCAACACTCAGCAGTTCTTCCTGACGCCAGAACAGCGCAGCAAAACGCTGCGTATCCGGAGTCTGCCGGAGGCGCGCTTCATCGGCATCATGGCGGAATATCAGTCGCTGGATGGCAAGGTCTGGCGACTGTCGCTGCCGGTTCCCGAAGGCGAGTCACCGTCATTCTGGGCGTTCTGGAAACGTAACGATGGCGAGCTGAATGCCCGCATCGTGGCGGGGATTAATGGCCTTCGCGTGGAAAAACAGTGATGTCTATGAACAGAGCCGAAAAGGTGGTCTGGACCGAAGGGATGTTTCTGCGTCCTCACCATTTCCAGCAGTCAGAAAATTATCTTCTCAGCACTCTGCGTGAGTGGGGCCAGTCTCAGCGCGCCTATACGTGGGGCTTTTACGATCTCGAGTTCGATGAAGCGCTGCTGCGTCAGGGAAAACTGGCGCTGAGCGCTGCCAGCGGCTGTCTGCCTGACGGCACGTTCTTCTCCTTCAGCCAGCCACAGCATGGCCCGGCGCCGCTGGATCTGCCGGCCTCCGTTGACCGCAGCAAAGTGGTGCTGGCGATACCGGCCCGGCGCAATGGCCGCGAAGCGGTAGCCTTTCAGGAGTCGCAGGATTCTCTGGCGCGCTATCTTGCCTGGGAAGCAGACGTGGAAGATGACAACGCCCAGGCGGTGGGCAGCGCCACGGTGCAGTTCGGCAAGCTGCGCCTGCGTCTGATGCTGGAACAGGATCTGACCGCTGAGTGGACCGCGATGGGCGTGGCGCAGGTCATTGAAAAACGCAGCGACAATCACATCAGGCTCGACAGCGATTACATCCCGCCGATGCTGACCCTGAACAGTAGCCGTCCGCTGCAGAACATGTTTAACGATCTGCACGGGCTGATCCTGCAACGCAGTCAGCAGCTGAGTCAGCGCGCGCCGGGCACCGGCCGCTTCAACAGTGCCGATATGGTCGATTTTATGCTGCTGGCGCTGCTCAATCGTCAGCTTGGCTTGCACAGCCATCTGCAACATCTGCCATTGCTGCATCCTGAAACGCTCTACAGCCACTGGCTGCAACTGGCGGCAGAACTCAGCACCTGGACACCCGCCCGCGCACCGGATTCGCTGCCGCTCTACGATCATGACGATCTTCACAGCTGCTTCAGTCGCCTGTCGCTGCTGCTGCGCCAGGGACTGTCGCAGGTGATGGAAGAGAGCGCAATTCAGCTGCCGCTGACTCAGCGCTCGCACGGTCTGAACGTCGCCACGGTGCCGGAGAGCAGCATGGTGCACGATTTTGGCTTTGTGCTGGCGGTGAAAGCCAGCGTGCCAGCGGACACCCTCAAAACCCATTTCCCGGCGCAGATGAAAGTCGCGCCGGTCAGCAAAATCCGCGATCTGGTGCAGCTGCAACTCCCGGGTCTGGCACTTCGGGCGATGCCCGGCGCGCCGCCGCAGATCCCGTGGCATGCCGGATACAGCTATTTCGAACTGGATAAGAACAGCGAGCTATGGAAAGAGATGGAGCGCTCGGGCGCTTTTGCGCTGCATCTTGCCGGTGAGTTTCCGGGCCTGAACATGGAGTTCTGGGCCATCCGCAATCAGTCAGAATAATAAACTGAGCACGCAGCATGATGCAGGAACAACAAAAATCACACAGCGATCTTGCGCCCGATGCCAGCCACCAGAATGTGCTGGTCGCGGCGGCTAACCCCCTGATTAACGCGATTCCACAGATCCGCCATTCGGTATCGCATGAAGACCCGGCGCAACTGCGCCAGCAGCTGATCGATCAGATTCGCCGCTTTGAGCTGAGCTGCCAGCAGTCTGGCCTCGGTTACGAAGTGATCATCGGCGCGCGTTACTGCCTCTGTACCGCGCTGGATGAGGCCGCGGCGCTGACGCCGTGGGGCAGTCGTGGCGTCTGGACCAGCAACGGCCTGCTGGTCACCTTTCACAACGAAACCTGGGGCGGCGAGAAGTTTTTCCAGCTGCTGGCCAAGCTGTCGCAGAACCCAAGACGTCACATTCTGATGCTGGAGCTGATCTACTTCTGTCTGCTGCTGGGGTTCGAAGGACGCTACCGGGTGCTGGACAATGGCCGCTCGCAGCTGGAGACCATCAAGCAGCGTCTGCTGCAGATGATCAGAAGTGTACGCGGCAGTTACGCGGCGGCGCTGTCACCGCATCCTACCGATCAGCCGGTGCTGCGCAAGCTGTGGCGCCCGATGATCCCGCTGTGGGCCTGTGCCGCAGTGGCCGGGCTGGCGGCCTGCCTGTTTTATATTGTGCTCAACTGGCGTCTGGGCGATTACACCTCGCCGGTACTGGCCCGCATTTATCAGACGGCGCTGCCGGAAGTGAAGATCGCTAACCCTGCGCCGCCACCGCCCGCCACGCTGAACCTGCGCGCTTTCCTGAAACCGGAAATTGATGCCGGACTGGTGGCCGTGCGTGACGAAGCGGATCGCAGCGTGGTGACGCTGAAAGGGGATGGGCTGTTTGCTTCGGCGGCTACCGACGTGCGCGGACGTTATGTCGACGTGATCCAGCGCATCGCCGCCGCCATGAACAACGTCAGCGGCCAGATTCAGGTGATTGGTTACAGCGATAACGTGCCGATTCGCAGCGCGCGCTTCTCCTCCAACTTTGAGCTTTCGCTGGCACGCGCCCGGTCGGTGCAGTCTCTGCTGCAACAGCAACTGGCCGATCCGTCACGGGTGAAAGCGGAAGGGCGCGGCGAAAGCAATCCGCTGGTGCCGAACAACAGCGCAGAAAATCGCGCACGTAACCGTCGCGTTGAAATCACACTGCTGGTGGCGCCGGATGCGACGCATGCCGAACTCAACGGCCTGGCGAGAGGGAACTGATCCATGCTGAATATTCTGTTTGCGGTGCTGACCAGCCGCCTCGCGTGGGGCTTTGTCGGCATTACCGCGCTCTCATTTATTATCTGGGTGATTGGCCCGGTCTTCTCTATCGTTGATTCGCGTCCGCTTGAGCCAGAGCAGAACCGCATGATCAGTATCGCGCTGCTCTATCTGGTCTGGGGCCTGGGCCAGGCGATCCCGCGGCTCTACAATTTCTGGCTGAACCGCAAGCTGATGTCGAGTCTGGAAACGGGCAAAAGCGATGCGCCAGAAGCCGATCGTCAGCGGCTGACCAGCGAAGAGCAGGTGCTGGCAGGGCGTTTCTCGGAAGCCACCGAAATGCTGAAAAAGGCGCACTTCCAGCGTCACAGCAGCAAGGGCACGCCGTTCTGGGCGCAGCGTTTTGGCCGTCAGTATCTCTATCAACTGCCGTGGTACATGATTATCGGCGCACCCGGTGCCGGTAAAACCACCGCGCTGGTCAACTCCGGCCTGCAGTTTCCGCTGGCGGATAAATTCGGCAAGTCGGCGGTGCGTGGCATTGGCGGCACCCGCAACTGCGACTGGTGGTTCACCAATGATGCCGTGCTGCTTGATACCGCCGGGCGCTACAGCACCCAGGAGAGTCAGCAGGATAGCGATGCCAGCGAATGGCATCATTTTCTCGACCTGCTGCGTAAATATCGCGGACGTCAGCCGATTAACGGCGTCATCGTCACCCTGAGCGTCTCCGATCTGCTGAGCCAGTCGCCCGAAGCGCTGCGCAACCAGGCGCTGGCGCTGCGTCAGCGCCTGATGGAGCTGCACGATCGTCTCGGCATCCGTTTCCCGGTCTACGTATTGGTCACAAAAGCCGACCTGCTGAAAGGCTTCCGTAGCTACTTCGCCTCGCTGGACAAAGCCCAGCGTGAACAAATCTGGGGATTTACCTTCCCGTGGGCGAAAGCGTCCGCCGCCGATTTCGAGCTGAACAGCCAGTTCCAGCAGGAGTATTCACTGCTGCAACAGCGGCTTGATGCCGGGCTGGCCGATCGGCTGCTGACGGAGAGCGACGCGCAGGCGCGGGCCGAGAGCTATCTCTTCCCGCAGGAGTTTGCGGCGCTTCGTCCGTTGCTGGCAGACGCACTCGACACGCTGTTTGCCCGCTCCGATTTTGAAACCCAGTTCGCGCCACGCGGCATCTACTTTGCCAGCGGCACCCAGGAAGGGCTGCCGTTTGACCGGGTGATGGGCGAGCTGAACCGCGCGCTGAATCTGCCGGGTCAGCAGGCGGGCGAGTCGGGAAGCTGGGATCAGGTCAACAAAGAGTCACCGATTCCGCAGAACAAAGGCCAGAGCTTCTTCCTGAAAGGGGTGCTGGAAAATGTGATTTTCCAGGAGTCGGGACTGGCGGGCAGCAATCGCTGGTGGGAGCTACGCAACCGCGCCGGTCTCTGGTCGGGCTATCTGGCGCTGCTGCTGTTGTTACTGGTGGCAGGCGGGCTGTGGCTCACCAGCTACAGCAAGAACAAAACGTACCTGCAGGAGATGGCCGCTAAAGGGCCACAGGTGGAGCAGCTTGGCGATCAGCTTCAGCAGCAGGTCAATGGCGATCTCTTTGCCCTGGTGCCTTATCTCAACACCCTGTTGCACCTGCCGGAAAGCGCCGACTTCTCGCTGGATTCCCCGCCGCTGACTCGCCGTATGGGACTGTATCGCGGCACTGAGGTCAGCGATGCGACCCGCGCGCTCTACGACAAAGCGCTGAAACAGCTGCTGTTGCCGCAGGTGGCACAGAACATCACCCGCTGGCTGCGCAACGATAATGGCAGCGATGCTGACTACAGCTATGAGGCGCTGAAGGCGTATCAGATGCTCTATCAGCCTAAGCATTATGATGGCAAATTCCTGCAGGCCTGGCTGATGCTTAACCTTTCGCGTGAGCTGCCGCAGAACGTTACGCAGCAGCAGGTGAAACAGCTGGCGTGGCACCTGCAACAGTTGCTGGAGACGCAGATTCATTCGTCGCCGTATGCGAAGGATGAAGCGCTGGTAAAGCGCGAGCAGGCGCTGATTAATCAGATGCCGCTGTCACAGCGCGTCTATGGACGGCTGAAGCGCCTGCTGCAACGCGATGACAACCTGCAGCCGGTTACGCTGGCGGCGCTGGGTGGACCCCAGAGCGAGCTGGTGTTTTCCCGCAAAAGCGGTAAATCGGTCAATGATGGTGTGGCGGGTCTCTATACCCCGGATGGCTACTGGCAGCACGTGGATAAGCAGATTGCCCCCGTGACGCAGGCGCTTTATCAGGACGATCTCTGGGTACTGGACGGCGCTGCGCCGCAGCAGAAAAGTGAGCAGACCGATCTCGCCGTGCGCCAGCTCTATGTGCAGGACTACATCCGCCAGTGGGAGCAGTTTCTGAGCGATATCCAGCTCAACAGCAGTGCCGATCTTTCGCAACGCATCAACACCGCGCGTCTGCTGTCGGGCAACCACTCGCCGCTGCGTCAGCTGGTGATCAACCTCAGCAACCTGCTGACGCTGAACCGGGCGCAGCCTGATGAGAAAACCGCGCAGGCGGCGAAGCCAGCGGATAACAGCGCTACCCGCACCCTTGAAGCGCTGTTTACCTCGCCCGAGGCGAGTGCCGCGCGTGGACAGGCGGCAACTCAGGTCTCTCCCGAGCAGGCGGTTGCCGTGCACTTTGCGCCGGTTCTTGAGCTGGCGCAGCCGCTGCAGCAGGGCAGCAAGGTGCTGGCAGTGGATGACTTCCTGCACCAGATTGACGATCTCTATCGTTACCTCACGGCGGTGCAGGATGCTGCCAACAGCGGGATGCCGCCACCGGCCAGCGATGCGATCAGCCGCCTGCAGGCCAGCGCCGGACGACTGCCCGGTTCGCTGCAGAATATGGTCTCCAGCATGGCGGTCGGCGCCAGCAGCGATGCACAACGCCGCGATATGGATAACGTCCGCAAACGCATCACCATGGAAGTGGGCAGTTTCTGTCGTCAGGCGATCGCTGGTCGTTATCCGCTGGTTCGCTCCGCGCGCAGTGAGGTGACACCCGACGATCTGGCCCGCATGTTTGCTCCCGGCAGCGGCATGATGGACAGCTTCTTCCGCGACAACCTGGCCAGCAAAGTCGACACCACCAACGCGGCGTGGCGCTTTACGCCGGGTATCGACGGTAAAACGCTGCCGGGTGGCGAAGCGTTACTGCGGCCGTTCCAGCAGGCGCAGTCAATCCGCGATGCGTTCTTTGCCAACGGCGCCACCACGCCGGGTTTCCGCGTCACACTGCGCACCGTAAAAATGGACAACGACATTCTCAACCTGACGCTGGATGTGGATGGACAGATCCTGCGTTACAGCCACGGACCGCAGGCAGTACAGATGGTCAGCTGGCCTGGCCCTGGCGGCACCAGCCAGGTGCGGATGCAGCTGGGCCTGACCAACGGAACCACATCGACGCTGGTCACCAGTGGCCCCTGGGCGCTCAATCGCTTCTTTGACCGCGCCCGTGTTACCGCTGCAGGCGGCCTGACCCGTGAAGCCACATTCAGCGTGGAAGGCCATCAGGTCACGCTGTCGTTCACCCCTGGCAGCATTCGTAACCCGTTCCAGCTTCCCGGCTTTAGCTGCCCCTGAAACAGGACCCGACAATGACTCATTACGCTGCACCCTGCTGGTACGGCAAATTGCCCAGCGCGGGTGACTTTGTGAAGCGCCGCTTTCCTGACGTGCTCTATCGCCAATGGTCCAGCTGGTTTCAGGTGGGCCTGCATCACTGGCAGAGCAGCCAGGAGAGTGAAAATGCCCCGTCGCGCCCGTTCCTGAACGCGCCGGTCTGGAATTTTGTGGTGCCGCCGATGCTGGGCAGTCAGCTGATCCAGATGGGCTGTCTGATTGCCGCACGGGACAGCGTAGGGCGTAACTATCCGCTCTGCGCACTGCGCCACTTCACCCCGGCCGAGTGGTCGCCAGCCCTGCTGGCCCGCTCCGGCGAGTGGTATCAGCAGGTGGGCAATACGCTGCTGCGGGTGGTGCAGGGCGGCGGGTCACCGGAGCAGCTGGATCAGGCGCTGATCAGCATTCCGCAGCCGCAACCCCCGCAGGAAGCGGGTGACGCGTCGGATATTCTCAACGTCATCGGGCATGGCGATACACCCTCGACGCTGAACTGGGCGCTTCCGGGCGAAAACTTCGACCCGCAGTTCTACACCAGTTTCTGGTGGACTAATCAAAGCGACGGTTTCCCGCTTTATACCCAGGTCCACAGCGGTAACTTCACTGCGCAGCTCTTTTCATTGCTGTTTGATCCGGCCGGTGGGGCAAAGCCGGGACGAAACGGACTTTATCCCCCGATGTTTGAATCCTGAGGCGACACGCATGACGATGAACACAGAGGCTTTGCTGGCTCCGGTCAGTGAGGAAAATCCCGGCGGCGATAACCTGGAGTACGACGCCGATTTTCAGGCAATGGAGCAGGCCAGCGCCGGTAAAGCGGAACAGCAGTTTGGTGACACCATCATTCCGGCGGAACCCGCCGACTGGAACAAAGTCGAGAAGCTGGCGATAGCCTTGCTGGCACGCAGCAAAGATTTACGCGTGATGCTGGCGCTGACTCACGCCTGGACGGAGCTGAAAGGGCTGCCGGGCTATGCGCAGGGGCTGAAGCTGATTGAACAGGCGCTGCTGCTCTACTGGGAGCCGCTGTGGCCCCGTCTGGAAGAGTTCGGCGAACAGGATCCCTTCTACCGTATCAATGCCCTGGCGTTGCTGGGTGACAAAACGGAGTTAAGCGGCGCGGTGCGTCAGTGCTGGCTGCTGCGCTATCCCTCTGACGGTATCTCGCTGCGCGATGCTGCCGCCCTGTGCGACGGCAGCAAAACCGAAGTGGCGGACTACCCTGGCGGCCTGCCGCGTCTGATCGATGAACTGGCGCGCGGCGACCAGCCCGGCATTGAGGCAGTGCTGCAGATTCATGAGCGGCTACAGACCATCTGCGAAACCGTGGCCGAACGGCTGGGCGATGCGGCGGTGCCGGAACTGGCACTGCTGCGCAAACAGATTGCGCTGATTGCCGAATGCTGCCAGGCCACGGATCTGAGCCAGCTGATTCCCACGGCGGCGGAGCAGCCCGCAGAAGCTGCTGCACCGGCGGCGGCCGTCGCGACGCCACGGGCTGCCGCGGACTGGCGCACGGTACAGATCAGTTCCCGCGCCGATGCCCAGCTGATGCTGGAAAAAGTGAAACTCTACTTCACCCAGCATGAGCCGAGCCATCCGGCCCCGCTGATGATCGACCGGGTGCAGCGCTTAATCGAGCGCGACTTCCTGGAGATCATCCGCGAACTGGCACCCGATGGCGTACATCAGCTGGAAACTATTTTCGGACGTCGCGACTAAGCAGGCGTGACCCACTCACACAGCGGGACCTGCGCGCCTGCTGTGACACATTATCCGCGCATCATTGATGGAGAAAACCATGGCAACAAGCAAATCCAGTGGGCAGAAGTTCATTGCCCGCAATCGCGCGCCTCGCGTTCAGATTGAATATGACGTGGAAATTTATGGCGCGGAACGCAAAATCCAACTGCCGTTTGTGATGGGCGTGCTGGCGGATCTGGTGGGTAAACCGCTGGAGCCGCAGCCGGGCATCGACGAACGCAAATTCCTTGAGATCGACATCGACAACTTCGATGAGCGCATGAAAGCGCTGAAGCCGCGCGCCGCGTTCCAGGTGGACAACACCCTGAATGGCGAAGGCAAGCTGAACATCGATCTCACCTTTGACAGCATGGATGACTTCTCACCCGATGCGGTGGCCCGCAACGTCGAGCCGCTGAGCAAGCTGCTGGAAGCACGTACCCAGCTGGCGAACCTGCTGACCTATATGGACGGCAAAAACGGTGCGGAAGAGCTGATTGGTAAGGTGCTGCAGGATCCGACATTGCTGCAGGCTCTGACCCATCTGCCTAAGCAGGATGAGGCCACTGAAGGTAAGGAGCCGCAGGCATGACGCAGACTTCACAACAACCACAGTCGCAGGGCGCAGCCAGTTTCAGTCAGGATGAGTTCAGTGCGCTGCTGAATAAAGAGTTCCGGCCAAAAAGCGATCAGGCACGCGCCGCGGTCGAAAGCGCGGTGAAAACCCTGGCGCAGCAGGCGCTGGAGAACACCGTCACCGTCTCCAGTGACGCCTATCGCACTATTCAGGCCCTGATTGCGGAGATTGACGAAAAGCTGTCGCAGCAGGTGAACCAGATTATTCACCATCCGGAGTTTCAGTCGCTGGAAAGCGCCTGGCGCGGCCTGAGCTATCTGGTGAACAACACCGAAACTGACGAGATGCTGAAAATCCGCTTTATGAGCATCTCAAAGCAGGAGCTGGGTCGTACTCTGAAGCGTTACAAGGGTGCCGGCTGGGATCAAAGCCCGCTGTTCAAAAAGATTTATGAGCAGGAGTATGGTCAGTTCGGCGGCGAGCCGTTTGGCTGCCTGGTGGGCGACTACTACTTCGACCACAGTCCGCAGGATGTTGAGCTGCTGGGTGAGATGGCGCGCATCGGTTCGGCCGCACACTGTCCATTCATTACCGGCACCGCGCCGGAAGTGATGCAGATGGAGTCGTGGCAGGAGCTGGCGAATCCACGCGATCTGACCAAGATCTTCCAGAACACCGAATATGCTGCCTGGCGCAGCCTGCGTGAATCGGAAGATGCACGTTATCTGGGTCTGGTGATGCCGCGCTTCCTCGCGCGTCTGCCTTACGGTATCCGTACCAATCCGGTCGACAGTTTCGATTTCGAAGAGCAGACCGACGGTTCCGATCACGGCAACTACACGTGGAGCAATGCCGCCTATGCCATGGCCGCTAACATCAACCGCTCCTTTAAAGAGTATGGCTGGTGCACGTCGATCCGCGGCGTAGAGTCGGGCGGGGCAGTTGAAAACCTGCCGTGCCACACTTTCCCGAGCGACGACGGCGGCGTGGACATGAAGTGCCCGACCGAGATCGCCATTAGCGATCGCCGCGAAGCCGAACTGGCGAAAAACGGCTTTATGCCGCTGGTGCACCGTAAAAACTCTGACTTCGCCGCCTTTATTGGTGCGCAGTCACTGCAGAAGCCGATGGAGTATCACGACGCCGATGCCACCGCCAACGCCCGTCTGGCCGCGCGTCTGCCATACCTGTTCGCCTGCTGCCGCTTCGCGCATTACCTGAAGTGCATCGTGCGTGACAAGATCGGCTCCTTCCGCGAGCGCGATGAAATGGAACGCTGGCTGAACGACTGGGTGATGAACTATGTCGATGGCGATCCGGCGAACTCCTCGCAGGAGACCAAGTCACGCAAGCCGCTGGCTGCTGCCGAGGTGAACGTGGAAGAGCAGGAGGATAATCCAGGCTATTACGCCGCGAAATTCTTCCTGCGTCCGCACTACCAGCTGGAAGGTCTGACCGTTTCTCTGCGTCTGGTTTCTAAGCTGCCGTCACTGAAAAATGACAATGCTTAAGAGCTGAGTCGCAGGGTTATCAGGCGCGAAAAGATTTTGCGCCTGATGCCTGACAGAAAGGTTGCTGACATGATAGTCAGGGAGGATGACAGAATGTTCAAAAAGCCAGCTCTGTATTGACTACGTTATCTGCTGGTTTTTATTTCTTCTCTTATTTTAATCACCTGTACAGGTTATTACCTTTTCTTCTTTGACTGGAATATTTCTGTCATGGGGGAAGTAACTAACGGTGTCCTGATTATTATTTCAGTGATTGCATCGCTGGTTTTTTACTGGGCGGCGGATAAGTTAAGAGAAATTTATTGAGTGCCTGGTTTTCTCCGGAGTATCCGGGCAGAAACCTGATTTTCGTTCTGAAAATTGAATATATAAATTGCCCGGCGCTCTGCCCGGCAATGCAGTATCTGAAATATCGTTTTTGACGATATTTCAGAAGCAAGGCAAAGGTAAAATATGGACTGTTTTATTCAGCCCCATGCTTTTCTTTTTGCCATATCCTTGCTTTTTTTGAAAGCAATAATCTCAACCAATAAAGAGTGAAAGATAATGGCTATTGATATGTATCTGAAGGTAGATGGCATTACGGGTGAATCTAAAGATTCAAACCATACGGGTTGGATCGATATTGATTCCTTTTCCTGGGGTGCCAGCCAGCCAGGCAATATGAGCGTGGGTGGTGGTGGTGGTGCGGGTAAAGTTAATTTCAACGACCTGCACATCAACGCTAAAATCGATAAGGCTGTCACCGCGCTGCTCAAGAACTGCGCCAGCGGTAAGCACGTCGCTAAAGTCGAAGTGTCCGTTTGCAAAGCGGGCGGCACACAAATCGAATATACCCGCATCACGCTGGAGGATGTGCTGGTGACTAACGTTCAGTTTGTCGGTTCCGAGCACGACGACACCCTGGGCGTAACCTATGCCTTCCAGGCCTCTAAAGTGAAACAGCAGTACTGGGAGCAGAGCTCTTCCGGTGGTAAAGGCGCAGAAACCAGCGCTGGCTGGGATATTAAAGGCAACAAAGAAGCGTAAGAAGCGATACGCCTCCCGACAGGAGGCGTATCTTTCCTGGCCAGAGAAGTCAGCGTCGTCATGCGCATTCTCCAGCCGGTTTACAAGGACTCTCTGAATCAACAATATTGTGCGGAGATAGTAAATGAGTATTTCTGGCTCGGTTGGTGTCGGTGGCCGTAATCAATACGGCGACGTGAAGACAGTACAGCAGTTGTTACAGCGCAATGGATATCCACAACTTCGTGCCGATGGCCGCATGGGACCGAAAACCATTGAGGCGATCAAGCATTTTCAATCCCGTTTTATGTCTCGCCCGGATGGTGTTGTCGATATTCATGGCAAGACGTGGAATACGCTTTCTAAACCGTCAGATAGTAATAAAATAAACCCTACGTCTAATCCACCAGAAAATATAAATAACAATTCTGGTCGCCTTACTGTGAGTGCCGGGCAGGTTACATTCGATGCCGAAGGTAATGACAATCCTCACAGTCCTTATTTTAGCAGGCACATACACTGGCCTGGGGGTAAGTCAGGCGTAACCATTGGTCGAGGTTATGATATGGGGGGGAGAAGTTCAGATGAAGTCTATCTTGATCTTATCCGAGTCGGGGTTGAAGAACAGCAGGCAAGAACGCTATCTTTAGGTGCCAATAAAAAAGAAACTGCAGCGCAAGTATGGGTAAGAAAAAATAAAATAGAGTGTGGTGTAATTACGCGTGAATCGCAGGCCAGGCTTTTTGAAACTATCTATCCTATATATGTAAGCCGGGCCAGGTCAGTTTATTTATCAAAAACTGCAGAGAATGCTGAAAGAACAAACTGGGATCAGTTAAAGCCGCCGATAAAAGATATCGTTGTAGATTTGGTTTATCAGGGCGCTGGTTTTAAGCTTAACATGCAAGCCGCTATGTATAATGATATTGACAAGCTTGCTGATTTTATTGATAGTTCAAGCATTCTGCAAAAGTATGAGAAAGGCCGTAATCGTGCTCGTTATCTTCGAAGCCGGAAATGAAATGGGAGAATTATGAAAAAGTTGTTATTTATCTCGATGTTCGCGACAGGTTTTTTTGCATTACAGCCTGCGTATGCAACAACGGACTGCGCACAAGGTAATAACGATCAGGAAGTTTATTCCTGTGCTCAAAAAAACAGAAATGAAACTGAGATTGATTTAAATAAAGAATACAAGCTTGCTAAAACCAGAGTTGAAACGCTTTTCAAAGGTGACGATAAAGAGTTAAGTCAATATATGGATACGTTGACTGAAGCTCAACGAGCTTGGCTGAAGTATCGAGAGAATGACTGTAAGCTGGCTTCTTATGCTGCAGATAAGGGAAGCGATTTAAGTAACGCTAATACTAATATGTGTACTTCTGAACTTAACGAGCAAAGAATTAAAAAACTGAAGTTAATACCGTATCACTAATAGTAAAAGTACTTTTAACAGTGTTGAGGGCTTCACTCTGTTAAACAAAAAGAAAGCGTTATATGACTTCTTAAGATTATTTATCAGCCCAGATAAATTCGGGGCTGATAAAAATTTTATTTGCATTAAAAATTTTTGAGAAAAGTATGAAGAGACTTCATGAAGTGTCTTTGATCGCTGTCTCTCTTTGCATTAGCGCTTCAGCATTCGCTGAAGATACCTGTGCAAAACAGCCTTCAGATGGTGCGCTGTATCAGTGTACTGTTCAGCAAAAGAAGATGGCGGAAGATGAACTGAACAAAGAGTACCAGACGGCTAAAAAGCGGATTGTACAGATGTACGGCACGCAGAAAAAACTGGCTGATGACTATGTCGCAACGCTGGTAGATACCCAGCGTAACTGGCTGAAATATCGTGATGGTCAGTGCAAGCTGGAAGCCTTTGCCGCTGAAGAAGGCAGCAATGCGAATGCGGTCGCAACTAACCTCTGTGTGACCCGTATTGACAAGGAACGTACTGATATTCTGAAGCAACTGCCTTACTGATTATGTCGTTGTGCTCAGGTTTTAAGGCTGGGCACGACATTCTCTCTAAGATGAATCATCGACGCGCTGTTATTTCTTTTTTTCAATTCCATAAGTGTGCTGATGTCATTAAAATGCCTGCGGGCACTAACCTATATTTATGATAGAAATATTTGTCGATGCTTTGTAATTTACCTGTCAACCAGTTTGCTACAGTCAAGTCTATTGCAAGTCAACCAGATGATGAAGAAAATAAATTTTTTTATTACGGCGGTGCTAGTGATTTTACCTTCATTAGCGTTGGCGAAGTCAGTTTCATATTTTGAAGGCAAGAAGTTTAAAGCGGAAATTGAATATGGCTGTGAAGAAGGTAACCTGACCTGTGATAAAGTTTCGCTTAAGTCGAGAAGCCTGAAAGATAATTCATCTATATCTCTTAAGGGTGAGGCGATTAATAAAAACTGCCCTGATGTTTGCGACTTCGAGGGGTATAACTTCACTAACGGAAAATATGATTATTCATTTTATCCCAGTCTTAAAGGTGAGAGCCTCTGGGATTATATTATTACCTTTAAGGGTAAAGTTATTGCTCAGGATGCTGGCGTGATGAAATAGAAACGTATATAAAAATCGGGGCGTATTTATCCTGCCCTTTTACTCAAGCGAAGGGACATTATTACAGGTAAATATTTTAATGAAATCTTATTTTTTAATGCTGCTGTGTTTCACCGTTTTTTATGTTTCCCCCGCCTACGCAATGAATTCTTGTTCAATGGGCAATAACGATCAGGAAGTTTATTCATGTACCCAAAAAAACAGAAACGAAACTGAGATTGATTTAAATAAAGAATACAAGCTCGCTAAAAACAGAGTTGAAACGCTTTTCAAAGGTGACAATAAAGAGTTAAGCCAATATATTGATACGTTGACTGAAGCTCAACGAGCCTGGCTGAAGTACCGGGAGAATGACTGTAAGCTGGCTTCTTACGCTGCAGATAAAGGAAGTGATTTAAGTAACTCGTCTATTAATATGTGTGCTTCTGAACTTAATGAACAAAGAATTAAAAAGCTGAAATTAATACCTTATCATTGATAGTAAAAAATTTGGTGTCAGGGTTGAAATTTTCCCTTTGTGAAAAAGAAATTTTGCATTATATCATTTATTAATTATCCCTTTTATTAAATAATCAAATCCACCGACAGCTATTTAATAAACCCAACCCCCAAATTAAAACTTCCCGCTCTCTATACCCCGCGCCTTTCCCCGAGAGGTGCGCGGTATAGATGCCGAACCGCTAACCGCAGGAATCCGTTATGCGCTTTACGATAATAACGACTAAACCCGGCCAACAGCCGCCACAGACTCATTGTGATTTCTTCCCGCCCGGCGGCACCATTGGTCGCGGCGTTGATAACAATCTGGTACTGCCGGATGACGATCGCACACTCTCCCGCCTGCAGGCGATTGTTCACATCACGGCTAACGGCGAATGTCGCCTGACCAACCGTGGCAATGTGACGCGCGTGCTGCTCAACGATATCCCGCTGGAACGTGGTCGGCAGGTTGAGCTGCAGGATGGGGACATACTGGGCATCGATGATTATCAGCTACTGGTCAGCGACCTCAACAGCGATCATCAGCCGCAGATGGAAAGGGCCGTTCCGCATCCGGAGCCGATCCAGCCCGCCGCACCGGTTCGCGAACCGGTAGCCGAAAAAGCCAGCACCGCCGCCATTCCCAGTGAAATCTGGGACAGCCTGGCGAAAGAGTTTTCTATTTCAGACGATCTCTCTAAACGCAAAGCGGTGCCAGAGATGCCGGAAGCACATCCGCTTACCGCGCCCGCGCGTCCTGACCGAAATCCGGAAGATCCGCTGGCTCAGCTGATTAACGACGCGCCGCTGGATTATGGTCAGCAGCCAAAAAACAGCAGCCTGTTTGATGACGGCGATGCACTGTTCGCGCAGCAGAGTATTTTTGACGATCGGACGCCGAGCACGCTGTCGGCTCAGCATAACAGCGCGCCAAAACAGGCTGAAGCGCCCGCCGCTGAACTGGATCCGCTGAGTCTGTTTGACGGCGAGAGCAGTGCGGATGTGCGCAATTATGACGATCCGCTGGGACTGATGATGGGCAATGCGGTGCCACTGGCACAGCCGGAGCTGCCGACAGCGAAACCGGCCACATTACATGTACCGCCTCAGCCAGCGGTAAAGCCTGAGCCAGTGGACTCACGCTCAACCGGGCAGGCTTCCGCCAGCCTGAATGAAATGGATCACTCACCGCTGTTCAGCGGCGGTGACTTACCTGTTGCTGAGCAGCCTCATAGCGAAGCCCCACGCCAGGTGCCGCAGGTTGATGAAGCGGATTCCAGCCAGCCTGACGCGGTGAATCCGCAGAACGATTACGGCGGAATTACGCTGCCTACGCCGCAGGCGGTGCAGCGCACACCATCGCCGACGCCGAAAGGGCGGTTGCGCATCGATCCCGTTGCTTCCGGTCGCCACCCTGCCGCCGCTGCGCACCCGACTGCAGCCAGCGAGAGCAGTGGCGACGCTCTGAAAGGCGAACTGCTGGATGCGCTGCTGGAGGGAATGGGCCTGCGTGACCTGCAGCCGACGCCACAGTTTGACCGTGAGCAGATGCTGCAGTTTGGTCAGATGCTCAGTATGTTCTCGCAGGGCACGGTTGCGCTGCTGTCGTCGCGTTCGATCCTCAAACGCGGGGTCAAGGCCGACATGACGGTGATCCTCGACGATGCCAACAACCCGTTCAAGCTGCTGCCGTCGGGTAAAACCGTCCTGATGCAGATGTTCGGCAGCCGGATGCCGGGCTTTATGCCGCCGCGTCAGGCGGTGCGTGATGCGCTGATCGACTTGCAGGCCCACCAGCTGGGCATGATCGCCGGTATCCGCGCCATCATCGCCTCAATGCTGCAATCCTTTAACCCGGAGCAGCTGGAGGAAGAGGCGCGTCAGGCAGGATCGGTTTCACGTATCGGTCTGCCGGGCAGCCGTAAAGCGGCGCTGTGGGAGCATTTTGTTGAGCGCTACGGCGAGACAGCGGGCGAGATCGAAGACGATTTCCACACCCTCTTTGGCGAAGCGTTTCTGCACGCCTATGACCTGGAAGTCAATCAGTACAAAGACTCACAAACCCACACGGATGACGCATGAATATCACTATTGCCTCGACGTCGAATCAGGGCGATCGCGCCAGTAATCAGGATCAGATCGGTGATGTCATCGGTAAGCGTTCAGCCTGCTTTGTCGTGTGTGACGGTGTGGCCGGATTTCCCGGCGGCGACAAGGCCGCCGCCATCGCCCGCAGCAGCCTGCTGCACTCGTTTGATGGTGATGCGCACCTCAATGCGCAGTCGATTCGCAACTACGTCAATCAGGCGAATCACGCCATCCGTCAGCAGCAGAAAGCCAGCAGCGAACACAGCCGGATGGGGACCACGCTGGTTAGCCTGTTCATCGACCGCGACTACCATCTGGCCTGCTGGGCCCATGCCGGTGACAGCCGTCTCTATCTGTTTCGTCGCGGCTATCTCTATCTCGTCACCACCGACCACAGCCTGGTGCAGCAGATGAAAGATGCCGGACATCGCACCGAAGGCATCAACAGCAATCTGCTCTATTTTGCGCTGGGTATGGGCGATGAGCAGCGCGACGCGAGTTACAGCGACGTGGTCGGGATTGAAGATGGCGATGCCTTTTTACTCTGCACCGATGGTTTCTGGCACGGCGTGACGCTGGAACAGATGCAGCAGTCACTGCACATGGTGAATACGCCGGAAGAGTGGCTGACGCTGATGCAGCAAATCATCAAAAACGATCAGTCGGATCAGGGGCAGCAGGACAATTTCAGCGCGCTGGCCGTCTGGATTGGATCACCCCAGGACACCACTTTGCTGCACTCGCTCTCTGAAGCGGCGCAGTTCTTCCCTCTGCGAGATTGAGAACGCCAACATGAAATATGGATTACTGGGTCTGGCTGCGCTGCTGCTTAGCACGCAGGTTTATGCTGAAAACTATCGCATCGTACAGTCCCCGGCACAGAAACTGGATGTCTGGATTGATGACGTCAAAAATAATCAGTTGTCGAGCTGGTGTAACAGCACCATTAACCTGCGTATTGTCACGCTGGGTGAGAAAAACCCAACGGTCTTAAAAGAGTTTCTGCCACGGGTAGCCGGATTGATGGCGACGCAGTGTAAACCGCTGCAGCAACTGCACTGGCAGCTGACGGATGCAGAGGGCAGTGAAATCGCCACCGGCAGCGCCGCCCGCGCGCAGCAGTGGAAAACCGTGGTGACGCCGCCTGCGCCGCAGCAACAGCAACAGCAACAGCAACAGCCAGCCACGGCGGCCGTGCCCGCTGATGCACTGCGCAACGCCGCACAGGCGGATACCTCGCCCTGGCTGCAATTCAGCCTGCTCGATGGCTGTCATTTCCGTACATGGTGGCAGCATCCGGCGCAGGGCAGCGCGCTGTTTGTTCCGGCAAAACAGGGTCTGGTCTGCGGTTCCGATGGCTGGCTCAGTGGACACAGCCGCCTGACGCAGCAGGGTAACGGTGCACCGGCCGCCGTCGGCGTGACCTTCCTGCAGGGCTTCCCGGTAATGGGGCTGAGCAGTCAGTCGCCCACCGCTGAACTGCACATCACCACGGTCAACAGCGAGCGCATGGTGCTGAGCAACGAAAAATCCCCGGACAGCTGGCTGGTTCTGCCGTTCAGCAACCGCTTTAACGGCTGGCAGGCAACGCGTCAGGTGGTAGTACAGATGCCCGCCAGCGAAGCGGCCGACCAGAGTGCACTGCAGGCACGTCTGCAGGAAGTGCGCAAAGTCTGGTCACCGTGGGTAAGCGGTGATGCCACGCTGAGCGTGCAGCTGGTGGAAAAACTGCACCCTGAACTGAAAGATCCCGCCGCTGCGGCCTATCGCACCCTTAACTGACGCAAAAGGAGTTTGCATGGAATCCTTACAACACCGTCTGGCCAGCGCCACGCTCAGCGAAACGCTGGCTGATGTCACCCGCCAGATTCAGGCGAATCCGGCGAACGCCGACCTGCGCGCTGCCTTTGTGCAGCTGCTCTGTCTGTCCGGTAACTGGTCGCGCGCGCAGACGCAGCTGCAATCCTGGCTGGCGTTAAGTCCGCAGGCGCAACCAACCGTCACTCTCTTGCAGCAGGCGATCGCCGGTGAGCTGCAGCGTGACGCGGTGCTGCGTGGCGAGGCCGACCCGGTGCTGCCGGGCAGTGCCTGGCTCTGGTGCGACACACTGCTGGCTGCCCTGCAGGCCGAAACCGCGGGGGATGTTGCACGCGGCAGCACGCTGCGGGCTGAAGCGCTGGAACGCGCGGCTGCCAATCCTGGCACCGCGACGCAGCAGGATCAGCCGACCGCATTCAGCTGGCTGATGGAGGGTGACAGCCGTTTCGGGCCGGTGTGTGAAGTCATCAATCAGGGACGTTATTACTGGATCCCGTTTGCCGCTATTCGTGAGATGCAGTTTCAGGCGCCTGTCAGCGTCACCGACCTGGTGTGGCGTCATACGCGGGTGCAGCTGGTGGATGGCAGCGAGCAGGTGTGTCAGATCCCGGCGCGTTATCCGCTGCGGGCTGAATCAGACGAGCGTTTTCTGCGCGCCAGCGTCACTGAATGGCAGTCGCTGGGCGACGACCCTGATCAGTTCATCGGTCAGGGGCAAAAAATGTGGCTCAGCGACAGTGCGGAATTCTCGCTGCTGAGCCTGCAGCAGGTCGTCTTCGACAACGTTGAGTCCGCCGATGAGTCATGATTCTGGCGCGCACAATGACGGCTATGCCCAGCTGCATGGCGGCTTTCGCGCGCGCAAAAAGCGTGACGCGTTAACCGCCCGCGACAAGCTGCAATCCTCATTGCTGGATCGCCTGACTGATAACGCGCCGGACAAGCAGCAGGAGGCGGAGAACAGCATGCTGATCAGCCACAGCACGCTGCGCCGCCACGTACTGCGCGATCTGCAGTGGCTCTTCAACACCATTAATAACGAAGCGCAGCAGGATCTCAGCGGCTTCGATCAGGTGCAGCGCTCGGTCTGGAACTTCGGCGTGGCGCCGCTGGCCGGGCAGAATGTTTCCGATATCGAATGGCAGGATATGCAGCGCAAAATGACTAACGCCATTCTGCACTTTGAGCCGCGTATTCTGCCGCAGGGTCTGCAGGTGCGCTGCGTCAGCGATCTCGGCTCGCTCAGCCTGCACAACGTGCTGTCGATTGAGATCAAAGGGCGGCTCTGGTGCGTGCCTTATCCGCTGGCGTTTCTGTTCCGCACTCAGGTTGATCTGGAGAGCGGCCATTTCGAACTTCAGGATGCAGGATAATCATGGACAGCAATCTGCTCGACTACTACAACCGTGAACTGGCCTACCTGCGCGAGATGGGGGCGGAGTTTGCTACGCGTTACCCTAAAGTGGCGGGACGTCTCGGCATGCACGGTATCGACGTGGCGGACCCCTATGTAGAACGGCTGATGGAGGGGTTCGCCTTCCTGACGTCACGCGTGCAACTCAAGATGGATGCGGAGTTTCCGCGCTTCTCGCAGCGTCTGCTGGAGATGATTGCGCCATCCTATCTCTCGCCGACGCCGTCAATGGCCATCGCACAGCTTACGCCAGACAGCCGCAAGGGTGACATCACCCAGGGCTTCCGCGTGCCG
The DNA here is from genome assembly GCF_900115075.1 of Candidatus Pantoea varia. Classification (GTDB taxonomy): domain Bacteria; phylum Pseudomonadota; class Gammaproteobacteria; order Enterobacterales; family Enterobacteriaceae; genus Pantoea; species Pantoea varia. Next base: position 1,518,205 of record NZ_FOVG01000001.1, on the reverse strand, counting down.
CGCGGCACCATGATGGAGAGCCAGAACCTGAAAAAAACCGGAGTGACCTGCAGCTACACCACCGCACACGACGTGGTGCTGCATCCGCTGCGGATCAACGAAGCCAGCCTCGGCGGCGTGCCGGGCGATCTGCCCTCTGGCGAGCTGAAACTCACGGGACTGGGCGCGGCCAGTGCGCTGCGCATCCGCATCACGTGTGAAGGGATCTCCTCGCTGAGTCAGCTCAACGTGGACGACCTGATGCTGTTCCTCAGCGGCCCCGATATCCAGGCGCTGAAGCTGCTGGAGCTGCTGATGCAGCACCGGGTGGGCATCGTGCTGCAGTCGGTAGAGAAACGGCCGCAGCGTCAGGTGCTCACAGATGACGCTCTGCAGCAGGAGGGCTTTGCGCCGGAGCAGGCGCTGCTGCCGGACGATCTGCGCAACTTCGACGGTTATCGTCTGTTGCAGGAGTATTTCGCCTTTCCGGCACGTTTCCAGTTTATCAGTCTGAGTCAGCTTGGCCCGTTTCTGCGCCGCTGCGACAACGCCACGGCGTTCGACATCATCATCCTGCTCGACAAGGCGGACAGCGCGCTGGAAAGCGTGATCGATCACAGCCATCTGGCGCTGCACTGCACGCCGGTCATCAATCTTTTCCCGAAAACCGCCGAGCGTCTGAAGGTCAGCGACAGCCAGCATGAATATCATCTGGTGGTCGATAACATCCGGCCGCTGGATTATGAGGTGCACTCGGTGCAACGGCTGTTCGCCACCGTGGAAGGCAAGCGGGAGGAGCAGGTCTTCCGCCCGTTCTGGAGTACCTTCAGCGGCGACCAGGGTGACTACGGTGCCTACTTTTCGCTACGCCGTGAACAGCGCACCCTGTCAGAGCAGGCGCAGCGCTACGGCACGCGCACCGGCTATATCGGTTCAGAAGTCTTTCTGTCACTGGTCGATGAGCATCACGCGCCATGGCGTGATGAGGTGCGCTATCTCTCTGCCGAGGTGATGTGCACCAGTCGCGATCTGCCGCTGATGCTGCAGCAGGATCAGGGCAACTTTGTGATGCCAGACTCCATTCCGGTGTCGGAGCTGAAACTGTGCAAAGGGCCGACGCCGCCACGTCCGGCGCTGGCGGAAGGTCTTTCGGCCTGGCGGCTGATCAGCCATCTGCAGATGAACTATCTCAGCCTGATGGACAGCAGCGACGGAGAAGGCGCTGCGGCGCTGCGTCAGTTGCTGAGCCTCTACGCCAACCTCGCGGAAGCGCCGGTTGCCCGTCAGATTGACGGCATCCGGCACTGCACGCTCAGCGCGGTGAACCGCCGCGTGCCAGAGCCGGGCCCTGTGGTGTTTGCGCGCGGCGTCAGCATCACGCTGGAGGTGGATGAGCAGGCGTTTTCGGGTGCCAGCCCGTGGCTGTTCGGCAGCGTGCTGGAGCGGGTCTGTGGCCGCCTTGTGGCGCTTAACAGCTTCACGGAGTTCACCCTGAACAGCCAGCAGCGCGGGGAAGTGGGCTACTGGCCGCCGCGCATGGGCCGGAAAGCGCTGATATGAGTGGTGAAAAAGTCATTACGCTACCGCGACTGACCCGACTGCCGGATGATTTCTGGCAGAAAGTGATGGCCGCGCCGTGGCGCTACGATCTGTTCCAGCTGCTGCGGCGGCTGGATGCGCAGGGCGGTCAGCGCTATCCGCTGGGCCGTGCGCCGTTGCCGAAATTCGAATCGGTGCGTATCGGTCAGACGCCGTCACTGGCGTTTGCGCCCGCCACTGTCGCCAGTGCCACGCCGCGTGACGAGGCGGGACGTCATGAACTGTCGATCTACAGCTTCGGCCTGTTTGGCCCCAACGGCCCGCTGCCGACCCATCTGACCGAATATGTGCACGAACGCATCGTGCATCATCAGGATCACAGCCTGTCAGCGTTTGCCGACCTGTTTCACCATCGCGCCACGCTGCTGTTCTATCGCGCCTGGGCGGATGCGCAGCCGACCGTGTCGCTGGATCGTCCCGACGACAGCCGCTTCCTTAACTATCTCGCCTGTCTGGCCGGCATCGGTTTACCGGCCCAGCAGCAGGCCAGCTCGCTGAGTCTCCATGCCCGGCTGATGCTGGTGGGCCATCTCAGCCGTCACGGCCATGATGCCGAAGGGCTGGTGCGGATTCTGCGCCACTATTTTGGCGTGCCGGTCCGGCTGACGCAGAACCTGCCGCACTGGCTGACGCTGGATAGCCGCGACCAGGCCCGGCTGGGTGCGGGACGCCACATGCCCCGGCTGGGTGCCTCAGCGTTTCTAGGAGTGGCGGTGCGCGATGTGCAGCACCGTTTCCGTCTCCATCTGGGACCGCTCAGCGCCGCGCAGTATGCCCGCTTTCTGCCGGATGCCCCCGGCGCGCAGGAAGTGCGCGACTGGGTACGTCACTATCTCGGTATCGAAATGCAATGGGATCTCAGCCTGATCCTGGCCGCAGACGAGGTGCAGGGTGTGGCGCTGGGCGGCACCGCCCGGCTTGGCTACACCAGCTGGCTGGGGCAGATGCCGCAGCCGCAAGATCGTGAAGATTTTATGTTTGAGGTTGAGGCTGCTTCGCGCTAGCCCAGCCGCTTTTCCTGTTACACAGCCTGCATCTTTCATTGAAGAGAGCCCCCTATGTCAGAAATCAGCCGTGCCGTGCTATTCGGCAAACTGGATACGCTGTTATTTACCTCGCTGGAAAGCGCCACCGCCTTTTGCAAACTGCGCGGTAATCCCTATGTTGAGCTGGTGCACTGGCTGCATCAGCTGATGCAGCAGCAGGATGGCGACTTACAGCAGGTCATCACACATTTTTCACTGGATGAAAAGGCCCTGACTCAGGACATCGTTGCCGCGCTGGATCGCCTGCCACGCGGTGCCAGTGCGGTCTCCGACCTCTCCGAGCATATCGACAGCGCCGTCGAGCGGGCGTGGGTTTACGCCTCGCTGAAATATGGCGCGACCCGCATTCGCGGCGGCCATCTGCTGATTGGCATGCTGAAAACCTTCAACCTGGCCAGCGTGCTGAAAGGCATCTCCGGCCAGTTCAGCCGCGTCAATGCCGATGCGCTGCTGGCGGAGTTCGACTCGCTGCTCAGCAACAGCAAAGAAGCGCAGCAGGCGCTAAGCGCCCCTGCTGATGCCGCTGGCGCACCGCCTGCGGCCGGTGGCAGCACGCTGGAACAGTATGGGCAGGACCTGACCGCCCGCGCCCGTGACGGTCGCATTGATCCGGTGACCGGACGTGACGATGAGATCCGCCAGATGGTCGATATCCTGATGCGTCGTCGCCAGAACAACCCGCTGCTGACCGGTGAAGCGGGCGTCGGCAAAACCGCGGTGGTGGAAGGCCTCGCGCTGCGTATTGCCGCGGGTGATGTCCCTGCGCCGCTGCGCGATGTGCAGCTCTGGCTGCTGGATATCGGCCTGCTGCAGGCGGGTGCCGGGATGAAAGGAGAGTTCGAAGCGCGACTGCAGGCGCTGATCAATGAGGTGCAGTCCAGCCCGACGCCGATTGTGCTGTTTGTCGATGAGATCCACACCCTGGTCGGCGCAGGCGGTCAGCAGGGCACTGGCGATGCCGCCAACCTGTTGAAACCGGCACTGGCACGCGGCCAGCTGCGCACCATCGGCGCGACCACCTGGGCCGAATACAAAAAGTACATCGAGAAAGATCCGGCGCTGACCCGTCGCTTCCAGACCGTGCAGGTGCAGGAGCCGGATGAAGCCAAAGCGATTCTGATGCTGCGCAGCACCGTCAGCGCGCTGGAGAAACATCATCGGGTGCTGCTGCTGGATGATGCAGTCACTGCGGCGGTAAAACTGTCGCATCGCTACATTCCGGCGCGCCAGCTGCCCGATAAAGCGGTGGCGCTGCTGGATACCGCCTGCGCCCGCGTGGCGGTCAGTCAGGGCGCACAGCCTGCGGCGCTGGAAGATTGCCTGCACCGTCTGGCCGCGCTGGAGATTGAAGCGGAGATCATTGAACGCGAAATTCGGGTGGGCCTCGGCGATGTAACCCGCCAGCAGACGATTGCCGACGAGCGCGCGGCGCTGGAAGCTGAACGCGATGCACTGCAAGCGCGCTGGCTGCAGGAGCGTGAACTGGTTGAGACGCTGATTACGCTGCGTGCCCGCTGTGTGACCGAAGAGGATGCGGCGCTGCGTGAACAGCGCGATGCGACGCAGCAGCAACTCACGGCGCTGCAGGGCGACACGCCGCTGCTGTTTGCCGCCGTCGATGCGGGCGTGGTGGCTGCCGTGGTGTCGGACTGGACCGGTATTCCGCTGGGCCGGATGGTGAAGAATGAGATCGACGCCGTCCTGAATCTGGCCGACACCCTGAACCAGCGCGTCATCGGCCAGCGTCACGGTCTGGAGCTGATCGCGAAGCGGGTTCGCACTACGCGCGCCCGCCTGGATAACCCCAACAAGCCCGCAGGCGTCTTTATGCTGTGCGGGCCTTCCGGTGTCGGTAAAACCGAGACCGCGTTGGCGCTGGCCGAGTCACTGTATGGCGGCGAGCAGAACATTATCACCATCAACATGAGTGAGTTTCAGGAGGCGCACACCGTCTCGACGCTGAAAGGCGCACCGCCGGGCTACGTCGGCTACGGCGAAGGCGGCGTGCTGACCGAAGCCGTTCGCCGTCGTCCCTACAGCGTGGTGCTGCTGGATGAGATTGAGAAAGCCCATCCGGATGTGCATGAGCTGTTCTTCCAGGTGTTTGACAAAGGCTGGATGGAGGATGGTGAAGGTCGCCACATCGATTTCCGCAACACCATTATCATTCTGACCTCCAATGTCGGCACGCAGTTAATCAGCGCGATGTGTGCCGATCCTGAACTGATGCCCGATCCCGACGCCCTGAGCACCGCACTGCGTAAACCGCTGCTGGAGGTGTTCCCGCCTGCGCTGCTGGGCCGTCTGCTGGTGGTGCCGTATTACCCGCTCAGCGACGCGATGCTGGCGGAGATTGTGCGGCTGCAGCTGGCGCGCATTGTGCGTCGTCTGGCCGACAACCACGGCATTGAAGCGCAGATCGACGAGTCGGTGGTCAGCCAGATCGTTCAGCGCTGCACCGAGGTAGAGTCGGGCGGTCGCATGGTGGATGCCATCCTCACCAACACGCTGTTGCCACAGATGAGCCAGATCCTGCTGAGCGCCCACGCCCGCGATGAACGCTATCGCCGCGTCGATGTGCGTTGTGAGCAGGGTGAATTTGTCTGCCAGTTCGCGGTTTAAAGCCTGGCTATCAGAGAGTAATCGAATATGTCGGAACATGATCAACCCCTGAATGTCCCCAACGCCCTGCCGCTGGGTTACCGCTTCAATGAGTTTGAAATCAAAGAGGTCATCGGCGGTGGCGGCTTTGGCATCGTCTATCGCGCATGGGATCACCAGCTTGAGCGTGATATCGCGATCAAAGAGTTTATGCCCGCCTCCCTGGCGGTCCGTAGCGATGATCTCAACCTGGTGCTGCGCAGCGAACGGTTCAGCAAAACCTTTCACGCCGGACTGAACAGCTTTATTCAGGAGGCGCGTCTGCTGGCGCGTTTTAATCATCCGAACCTGCTGCATGTGCTGCGTTTCTGGGTGCAGAACGACACCGCCTACATGGGCACGGTGTTCTACAGCGGCACCACGCTCTCGAACTTCAGCGAACGTAATCCGCAGTCGGTAAATGAGGCCTGGATCCGTCGCATGCTGCCACCGCTGCTGGGCGCGATCAAAACCATCCATGAAGCGGGTTATCTGCATCGCGATATCTCGCTGGATAACATCCAGATTCAGAGCAGCGGCGAGCCGATTCTGCTGGACTTCGGCTCGGCGCGTAAAACCATCGGCAATTTGTCGGATGAGAGCGAGACCATGCTGCGTCCCGGCTATGCGCCGATTGAGCAGTACAGCGACAACGACGAGAGCGAGCAGGGCGCGTGGACCGATATCTACGCGCTGGGCGCGGTGCTGCATACGCTGATCACCGGTGCGCCGCCACCGGTCAGCGTGGTGCGAAGCATCGAAGATAACTACCAGCCGCTGGTGCAGCGTCGTCTGGCGGGCTACTCGACTGCGCTGCTCAGCGCCATCGATCGCGCGCTGGCGCTGAAACCGGAAGATCGTCCGCAGAGCATTGATGATTTTGCTGTGCTGATGGCGCTGCCGGAACGCGAACCGGAACCGCTGCTCAGTGCAAAAATGAGCGGGCCAGGCACGATGCTGGTGCCGATCGAAGAAAAAGAGGAGGTTGTCAAACCCGCCTCGCCGCTGAAAGCACTGCTGGGACACCGCTTGGCGCTGCCGGGCCTGGTTGCCGCTGGCGTGCTGGTCGGGCTTTGCGCCGGTCTGCTGGTGTCACGCGGTAATGAACAGACGGACCCGGCTGAGGTCGCGCAAAACAGCGCGCCTGCCGTCACTGTCGCGCCGGTTAACCAGCCGGTTGCTGCGCCACCGACCCAGGCTGACGCCCCGCCAGAAACGGTTAGCAGCACTCCGGCTCAGACTTCTGAGCCCGTGCAGACCGCCGCACGTGAACCCGATCCTCAACCGGCACCGCCACCCGCGCCGGTCGCCCAGGTCTATATCCGTCTGCAGCAGGGTGAACGTGTTCAGGTGAACGGTCAGCCGCAGGCGCTGGTTCCGGCGGTAAATGGCTTTGCCACGCTGCAACTGGCACCGGGTAACTACACCTTTGCCATCAGCGGCCAGAGTGGCACCCGCCAGCATACGCTGAACATCAGCGAAGAAGGCGTCTGGTTGCTCGATCCACACAGTTAATAGTCAGGGATTACTTATGTTCTCACGCATTACTGCACAGCTGCCGGCGGACGGCCTGCTGTTCCATACACTCACGGGCACCGAGACGCTGTCCCGTCCGTTTGTGCTCACCGCTGAACTGCTGGCCACCGACGCGCGCATCGACCGCCACGCCCTGCTGGGCAAGCCGGTGACGTTTACGCTGCCGACTGATGGCCTGATGAGCGCGCTGAGCCCGCGCTACCTTAACGGCAAAATCACCCGGGTGGCGGTGCGCAGCCAGGAGCTGAGCGGCACCCGCTACGCGGTCTACCAGCTGACGGTGGAGCCGGACCTGTGGCCGATGAAGCGCGACCGCAACCTGCGCATCTTCCAGAGCCAGACGGTGCCGCAGATTGTGCAGACGCTGCTGAAGGAGTATGGGGTCAACGTCGAGACGCGCCTGGCGGGCAGCTACCGGGTGTGGGAGTACTGCGTGCAGTATCAGGAGAGCAGCCTGGACTTTATCAGCCGCCTGATGGAGCTGGAGGGGATTTACTACTTCTTCCGCCACGAGGCGGACAAACATACGCTGGTGCTGTGCGACGCGCCGGACCAGCACCAGGCGTTTCCGGGCTATGAGACCATTGCCTATCACGTCACGCCGTCGGGCGGCGTGGTGACGGAAGAGGGCATCAGCCAGTGGTCGCTGGCGGAGAGCGTGACGCCGGGCATCTACAGCACCGACGACTACGACTTCCGCAAGCCGAACGCGTGGATGCTGCAGGCGCGGCAGAACCCGGCGTCGCCGGTGCCGGGCTCGGTGGACGTCTACGACTGGCCGGGTCACTTTGTCGACCACAGCCACGGCGAGTCCTACGCGCGCATCCGTCAGGAGGTGTGGCAGGCCGAGCACCACAGCGTCAGCGGGTCGGGCACGGCCACCGGCATCGCGCCGGGCTTTATCTTCTCGATTATCAACGCGCCGCACTTCAGCGACAACGGCGAGTATCTGGTGACCTCGGCGACCTATGACTTCGCCGAAAACAGCTACGCCAGCGGCGATACCGGCGACAGCCGCCACAACATCCACTTCACGGTGCTGCCGTCGTCGGTGACGTACCGCACGCCGCCGGAAACGGCGTGGCCGAAAACGCACGGCCCGCAGACGGCGAAAGTGGTGGGCCCGAAAGGCGAGTCGATCTGGACCGACCGCTACGGGCGGGTGAAGGTGAAGTTTCACTGGGACCGGCTGGCGAAGGGCGATGACACCAGCTCCTGCTGGGTGCGCGTCTCCAGCGCCTGGGCGGGCCAGGGATTCGGCGGGGTGCAGATCCCGCGTGTTAACGACGAAGTGGTGGTGGACTTCATCAACGGCGATCCGGATCGTCCGCTGATCATCGGCCGGGTTTACAACGAGGCGAGCATGCCGCCGTGGGCGCTGCCGGCAGCAGCCACGCAGATGGGCTTTTTAAGCCGGTCAAAGGATGGCACAGCGGATACGGCGAACGCGCTGAGGTTTGAGGACAAGGCGGGTGAGGAGCACCTGTGGATCCAGGCGCAGAAGAACATGGATACGCATGTTAAAAATGATTCCAGCCATTCTGTCGCCAACAATCATAGCCATTATGCGGGCGGCAATGAGCTCTATCGTGTCGAAACGAATCGCGTCCACGGTGTAAAAGGGGGCGAAGAGCGACTGACCGGTAAAGGCAAACTCGATGCGGTGGTCGATACCTATGTAGTGGGTTCGGGGACTAAACTCCGCCTTGAATGCGGCGAGAGTGCAATCGAACTTAATGCGAATGGCCAGATTAATATTGTGGGTAAGGGCTTCAATATTTTCGTGCAGGGCGATGGTCACATCACCACCTCTGGCGGTAAACTGAACCTGAACACGGATGGCGCGAAGCCGGGCACAAGCGCACCGGGCTCCAGTCATAAACAGAACATCAGTCAGGCCGTAGAGAATCTGTTCCCGCCGAAGCAGAAAGGACAGGCGGCTCCCGCTGCGCCAAAAGCTGCAGCGGCACCGGCGAAAGGAGCGGCTGCGCCTTTAAAACAAACCGCTAATTCGGATGATACTAAGAAATTGGATGACAGTGTTGTCCGATCAATTATGAAGTCAGAAGGAGCGGGTGGTGAACAGGGCGGTGTTCCGGAAATGTACGGTTTCAGAAAAGGATTTGGGCCTGCATATAAAGATATCGCTGCCGCCAGGAAGAAGTATGGTCAGGGGAGTGATGAAGAATTTGAGGTGGTGTCAAAATATATGAACCAGACAGCACAAAAAGCCGGGGCGCTTAATTTTAGTGACCCGGGGAAACAAGCCGCTGTTATGTCATTAGCTCATATGAGAGGAGTGGGAGGCGCTCAGGCTATACTCAACTCTATGAGTGGCGATGACATCGTTAAGTCTTCACAACTGACTGAAAAATCTATTGACTATGTCGAAAAAATGGGTTCTTCTGAATTCCAAAATAATCTTGTCAGCGCAAGATTGAATTATGACAAGTCAATATATGGTTCAACCACTACGGTAAAAAATGGTGTTTCATATAACTGGTGGGATCATTATTCAACCGGTTTGACTAAGCGATATAATAATGAAGCTGCCGAGTTTTTAAAGTTTTCAGGTGAATAAAATGAATTTATTTATTAAGTTATTTTTTCTGGTTGTTTTTACAAGTGGTTCAATAGGTGTTGCAATAGCATCCGATACCCAGCCGTCTTTTTCTCAGTATAATAGTCTGAACAATGTTTCAACTATTTTTAATGACCAGAAAGTCGTTTCCAGTTTAAAGTCTGTGCTTGGTAGTGAGTACAATAACTTTAGCCAGAATTTTGATGTTTTTGGCGAGCCTCATAAAACAGAGAGTGGTGGTATATTCGTTGAGGGCTGGTTAAAAGATCTTTACCTTGAGCAGGCTTCAGCATTTGTTATACAGCCTGACGGAAAAGTCTATGCTGCATGGATGCTGCCTGAGGATGATAAAATACATTATGTAAGTAATGATCGTGCAAGTAATAATATGCAGGATGATATTGCACAGTGGGCAAAACGCTTTGATAAAGATAAGTCAACCACTCCCGATAAGAACCAAAAAGACAGTCAAAAAGATGGCGAGAAAGTTTTTGAGACGGCAAAATTTAAAATCAAGATAACGTCGCTCTGTGCTGCTGGTTCGGAGTGTAATGACGTTAGCTATGAGGGTTTAAGAAAATCAGATGGGGCAGTTGTCAGATTAAAAGGTAAAGCCACGAAAAGTGATTGTGGTAAAGCATCCTGCCCGGTGTTGAGTTATAAATTCCGCAATCATGATGCAACCTATATTATCAACAATGTAATTAGTAATCTTACCGTTGTTGTTAATAATAAAATAGTATTATCAGAAAATGGAAAGTGGGAGAAGATTTCCGAGTAATGAAATTCCTGTGTGATAGTGCGTCATCGTTGTGCGCTATCACAAATGGTGTTTACACATCATAATGAAATGGAATTTTTTAAATGGTATATCTTAATAATAAATTAAATTTCTTTTAGGTGTGCTGCTGGCAATTATTTTATCTGTAAATGCTCATTGTGCAGTGGTGGGCGATTCCAGCATTGACCTAAAAGCCTCTGACTTTCGTGTAATGATTAATCAAATGAATAAAGTTGGATTTGGTTTAGCGGTTTTGTGGTCAATATCTTCATTGTCCTTGTTTGCTTCTGATAACTTTACTGGTGAGTGGAGTGGGCAAGAGAAAAATGATAATGGATCATTATATTCCACTTTAACATTAAAGTTAAAACAGAATAATAATAACATAACGGGTAGTTATTGTTATGTGACAAGGGGCGGAAACAAAATAGATTGCCCTGATGATAATGACAGCAATCTCAAAGGTACTGCAAACGGCAAAAATGCTTTGATTGAATTTGATTCTTCATTTGGCGGGGTGAAGGGTAAAGCAAATTTAGAACTTAAAGATAATAAAGTTCTATGGAAGTTAATTAAAGATCCTGAGAATGGCGACTTTTATGCGCCAAAAGCTTATGCGCTCGATAAAGAAGTAAATCAGGTGGATCTAAAATCGGATATGAAAGTTTTTTCAACATCTGACTTCACCATTACTTTAGTTAATGGTTGCGGATGTTATTATACTGCATGTGATAAAGTTAAATACTTTGGCTTCAGAAATAAAGATGGGAAACAAATCACTCTTGAAGGTAAAACCACGCAGCCTGTTAATTCAAATAAAGCCGACGGAATGAGTTTTACTAATGGCAGTGTAGATTATATTGTGCGCTTTAATCCTCTTGTGTTAAGGGTAATACAGGGAAATAAAACACTTGTAGAGGAAAGTGGTAAGTGGGAGTGATGATTTTTTCCTAAACGACAGTTTTCCTGCGCCTCGAATCATAGGCATAAAGTGAATTGATGTTGTTGTGTTTTGTCTCGTCCTCCAGGTGCAATTAAATTGTGAATTTTTAATTTATATTGAGTGAGTTTAATTTCGCTGCATTATTGAATAAATACAAATTCTCTCTTTTTTACTACTAACCCCGATAAAAAAATGATTAGTAATCGTTTTTTCTCTAGTCTTATATTTGTGTCTGTTCTCATGGTTTTATCCTGCATTGCCAGGGCTGAATCCAGCACGGAATCGACCGTGCCTGCTCTTAACGAGGGCGATTTTTCCGTTCTGCTAAACGACTATGCTTTCACTCCCGGAGACACATGGAGCAATGAAAGCTTCGTTCGGGCTGGTAAGGCTTTGAGTTCAGTTCTGGCCGGAGAAGTGGCTATCAATAACCAGCAGTACAACTACTTCCAGCATAGCTATGACGGCTTTGAGTTGTTCAGCGCGGCGGCGGCTGGAGATGCCAGCCACACGGTTCTGGCTGAGATCCTTCTGGAAAATGCCAGCGTGCCGACGGCTCGGAATATCGTGGTAGGTGATAGCCCGGAACAGGTTCAACAAGCCTATGGACCCGGAAAAGAAGATAACAGTGATAATCAGCACTGGCTTGTCTATCAGTCGGGCGGGAAACAGTTAATGTTCCAGATTGACCAGGGAAAGGTCAGCTCCATCATGTTGAAAACAGACCTGGGTGCAGAGCAAAACGAAATCAGCGCTGACCAGGCTATCAGCGCCGCAACCGAAGCAATTCATACCTGGCACCTGACCAGCCTCGATGATAAATGCCTGCGGTACGACCTCGACGACGGCAGTGATAAAGGTTTCTTTGTTATCACGGTTCGTGAAGATCATCACGACAGCAGTTGTGGTGGCGATCCTTATATTACGCATCGACTTTTTGATATTAAAGTTGCGCGTGATAATACACAGCTACTCACTAATGCCGATAACGTTGATGGCGAATTCCATAGCCTGATTCCACCCGCCACAAACAATTAATAAAACGGACCTCCAATATGAATTACCAATTCAATGAGGGCGCTTTTGCGCTTTTTCCTGCTGCCTGGCAGGACACCACCATGAATATTCTCCGCGACGAAGCCAGTGGGCTGGCCTGGGTCGTGAGCCGTGGTGTTATTGCTGAGGGCAGTGATGCCGAAAAAGAGTTCCAGCGTCAGTGGGACACGTTGCGGAGTCAGATGGGCCATATCCAGCAGAGTGAATTTGTTCGCGTGATGGCCGGTGTGGATAACACCTTACAGGCAATTGAAGTTGAAACCCTGTTTGACCGTAACGGGCAAACCGTGTGGCAGAAACAGCTGGCTACACAGGTGCCTGACTCGAACATCTTTATGATTTTTACGCTCTCCGCGATGCGCCCATTCAATGAAGAAGACGGACAGTGCTGGAGTGCTTTTAAACAAAGCCTGACTCTGAACAATCCACGGAAAGCATAACTTATGGATAACCCTGCGGCCCGCGTGGGCGACGAGATCATTCACTCCAGCATTTTTGCTGATATCACCAGCATTGTGGCGGAAGGTGCGGCTTATGCCGTCATTGGTGCCGCAGTGGGTGCTGCTATCGTCTCGGCAGCGCCCCTGCTGGGTACAGGGGCGGCAGCGGCGAGTGTAGCCGCTGTGGGTAACAGTTGCCTGCTCAGCGGTATTCTGGGCGGTGTACTGGCCAATGCCGTGGGTCTGTCACAGGAGATTAGCAAAGCGGCGGATGGGCTGGGAAACATGATATTCCCGCCGTCACCCGCCGGTGTGATATTCAGCGGTTCAGACAACGTTTACGTAAATGGTCTGTTAGCCGTGCGCGCGGCCGGGATGCTCACGCCCGGTGAGACACCGCCACCGGAACCGCAATCCCCGAAAAGCTTTGCAGACTATGGCGGCATGCTGCTCTCTGCGGTGGGCCAGTTTGGCAGTGCAATGTGGCAACCCACGGTCGCCTCCGCCGATGCAGGCACCTCTCCGCTGGAGCAGGACAAAGTGGCCTGTGAAAAACACAGTGCACCGCAATATCTGGCGCAGGGATCAAAAAGCGTCTTTATCAATGGCCAGCCTGCGGTGCGCGCAAAGGATAAAACCACCTGTGATGCGACTGTGAGTGACGATGTTTCCCCCAATGTCATCATTGGTGGTGAAACCGTCACGGTCAGAGAGATCAAAAGTGGCAAGGTGCCTGGTCTGGCTGTGATGATGATCGGCCTTTCCCTCATCCGTGGTCGCCCCAGTCAAATCCTCAAAAACATGCCCTGCGCGCTGGCCGGTGCCGTGGGCGGTATGGCGGCGGACATGGCCATCAACGCGGCCTTCTCGTCACTGTTCCCGGTTCATGCAGCGACCGGCGTCAAAGTCCTTAATGATGATGCCGAGCGTGATTTCTCCCTTCCCGGACGTTTCCCGCTCAGTTTTCAGCGCAGCTATAACAGCCTGACTCAGCGCGCTGGCCTGTTCGGTCAGGGCTGGGCCACGGTGTTTGACAGTTACCTCACGCTGGAAGGGAATCGGGCGACCTGGTTTGATGACAACGGGCGCGAGCTGAGCTTTGACGTTCCCGGTGAAAAAGAGGTGCTCTACAGCATCAGCGAAGGGTTGATGGTGCGGCGCAATGAGTCTGGCGATATCGCCATTGCCGATGACGACGGTGCGGTATGGCGTCTTTACCGGCGCACGGCCGCTGATCCGCAGGTGCTGCGCCTGGCGTCACTGAGCGACGAGTACGGTAATGCGCTGGAGATGGGCTGGGATGAACAGGCTCGTCTGGTGCGTATTCATGACGCGCCGCTGGCGATAGACGTTACGCTGCACTACGACGATAAACAGCATGCGCGGCGCCCGACATCAGCCAGCCATTTTGATGGCGATCAGCACTGGCTACTGACGCGCTGGACCTACAATCAACAGGGCCAGCTTGCCAGCGTCACCGATGCCGCAGGTGTGGTTACCCGCCGTTTCCGTTACAACGATGACGGGTTAATGGTCTGGCATCAGCTGCCCGGCGGGCTGGAAAGCGAATATCGCTGGCAGAAGCTGGATCACTGGCGCGTGGTTGAGAACCGCACTAACAGCGGTGATGGCTGCCACATGCGTTACGATCTTGAGGAGGGCATTACGCGCGTGTCGACCTATGACGGTCAGCAGCGCGAACACCACTGGAATGCCGCGGGCCTTATCACCTGCTTCATTGATGAGCGGGGCGAGAAGTGGCGTTATGAGTGGGATGAAAACGAACTCCTGACGCGTCGCATCGATCCGCTGGGCAACGCAGTGAGCTTCACCTATGACGATCTGGGTAACCGTGTAGAAGAGAAAGATGCTGACGGCGGTGTGCAGGCGGTGCAGTGGCTGTCCCACCGTTCGCTGCCCACGGTGGTTGCCGGAGCAGACGGTTCCACTACGAAATACTATTACGATCCCCATCACGGCCTTGAGCGCGTCGTTGATGCGCTAGGACAACGCACGATCTACAAGCGGGATGAGTCTGGGCTGGTGGTCGAGGAGATTGACGCCGCAGGTAACAGCTACCGTCGGGAGTTTAACGACGCCGGTCAGGTTATCCGTGAAACCGACTGTTCAGGGCTGACCACACGCTACCGTTATCATCCCCTGGGCTGGCTCAGCTCTGTCATCGCGCCGGATGGAGAAGAAACCCGTTATCACTATGACGCAGCAGGCCGTCCTCTTCAGCTGGAACGTGCAGAAGGATGGGAAGAGCGGTTGCACTGGAGTGAGAACGGACTGCCGCTGGCCTATGAATCGGCTGACGGCAAACGCAGTGAGTTCCGTTACGACACTGTCGGGCGCCTCATCGCCAGCCGCAATGCAGAGGGTGAGACGGTTCAACGACGCTGGGACAGCCGTGGCCGGTTGACGGCGCTGCAAAACGAGAACGGCGAGCAGTACCAGTTCGAGTGGGGCGCAGATTCTCTGTTGCTGGCTCAGGTCGGGCTGGATGGCGTTGCTACGCGATATGACTATGACGCGGCGGGCCGCACGGTATCACGTATCTTCGCCGCCGGACATCCTCAGTCCATCACCCATCGCTACCACTGGAGCCGTGCGGGACAACTGCTGGCGCGGATCACGCCGGAAGGCCAGACGCGCTATCACTACAGTGGCGGCGGCCAGCTGGGTAAAGTGTCGCAGCATCTGCCGCTGTCTGACACTGAGTGGAGCCAGCAGGCCGAGCAGGAGATCACCTTCAGGTATGATGCGCTGGGCCGCATCGTTGCTGAGCAGGGGGAGCAGGGCGAACTGGCGTGGGAGTATGACGCGCTGGGCAACTGCACGGCCTTAACCCTGCCGGATGGTCGCAACCTGAAGCAGCTTCATTACGGTAGCGGCCATTTACTGAGCATCGCGTTAGACAACCTGCCGGTTACCGAGTTTACCCGTGACACGCTGCACCGGGAACTGAGCCGGACGCAGGGCGGCCTGACCATGCGCAGTGAGTATGACCGGTTAGGCAGGCTGCGCCGCCGTGACGTGTTTAAGGGTGACTCACAGCGTCCTGCGCCGCGCGTCTGGTCCCGTCGCCGCGACTTCGATTACGGTAACAACCTGATCCGTGAAGAGCGCGACGATAATCCGTTCAGCCAGACGTTATGGAACTACGATAACGCCGGCCGGCTGTTGTCACAGGACGGTGCGCAACCAGGTAATGAACAGTGGCGCTGGGATGGTGCAGGCAACCCGCTGGATCGCCATAGTGCCGCTCATGTCATGCATAACCGTGTCACCGAACTGAACGGTATCCGCTGGCAGTACGATATCCATGGCCGTACCACGGAGAAAGATGACGGCCAGACCCGCTGGCGCTACCGTTACGATGGTGAGCATCGCCTGACGGACGTCATCAGCGAGCCGCGTGACCGTAATAAGCCGCGTACTAAGGTGAGTTTTCGCTACGATCCGCTGGGACGCCGCATCAGTAAAACCAGCCAGCCGCTGTTACAGGGCAGGCCGTCTGGGAACGCCGTCACGACGCGCTTTGTATGGGAAGGCTATCGGCTGCTGCAGGAAATCCACGACGGGATCCCGCTGACCTACGTTTACAGCGACAGCCAGAGCTATGAACCGCTGGCCCGTATTGATGGTGTTGAAAGCCCGGAGATTTACTGGTTCCATAATGCGGCCAACGGGATGCCGGAGTTGCTGACTGACAGTGCAGGGCAAAAAGCCTGGGAAGGGATCAACAGCCCGTGGGGCAAACTGCTGCGTGAGTCCAGCCAGCGGATGCCAGTTGTTCAGCAGAACCTGCGTATGCAGGGCCAGTACCTGGACCGGGAAACCGGACTGCACTACAATCTGTTTCGTTATTATGACCCGGACAGCGGACGGTTCACTCAGCAGGACCCGATAGGGCTGGCGGGCGGGATCAATTTGTATGAGTTTGCGCCCAATGCCACAAGTTGGGTTGACCCGCTGGGATTGAGTAGATGTAGTTTAGCTTCCAAAATGGTTAAGTCAGTTAATGGTCGGATGCCAATAAATAGTAAGTTTTCAGGGAAGATGTACCCTATTGAAAGTCTGCCTGTTGAAATAAGAAATAAATACCCTCATAGTGTTCCGTTTAATCACGCTGGTTTTCCTGACTTTACTAGATATTCGATAAAAAATGTTCGTATTGAACTTGGTAGAACTCGTGGTATTGACTTTGCCCGTGCGGATAAAGCTGCTGGATTTGGAAGAGGTAATCCAAGACCAGATGATTATACTTGGCACCATCACCAGGATTCTGGTTATATGCAGTTAATACCAACAGATATACACGCAGCTGTAAAACATACTGGCGGCATAGCTACGGGAAAGTGATTTTATGACAAAAATACATGACTCAAAAGATATGGTAAGCGAACAGGACTTAGTTAATGTGGAGAAACAGTTAAGCATTAAACTACCTGATAGTTATAGAGATTTTTTAAAGAAATACAATGGTGGATATCCTCAACCGGACGGATTTGACTTTGCTAATGGCGAAGATGGGTCAAGTGTTGATAAATTTTTGGAAATCAGCGATTCAAAAAATGAAAGTCTCATAGAGTACTTTAATAAGTATAAAAACCGCATTCCTAAAAACTACGCCCCTATTGCTAAAGATCCCGGTGGTAATCTTATTCTAA
Source organism: Candidatus Pantoea varia (assembly GCF_900115075.1). GTDB lineage: Bacteria > Pseudomonadota > Gammaproteobacteria > Enterobacterales > Enterobacteriaceae > Pantoea > Pantoea varia. The sequence continues at coordinate 1,500,928 of NZ_FOVG01000001.1, read as the reverse complement.
TCGGTGTTAATGGTGAAAACGCTGAGATTTATTTCTGGGATCACGAAAATGAAGTTGATGATGGAGATATTCCAGGAATGGATAATATGAATTTAATAGCATTAAATTTTGATGAATTTATAAATAATCTTTACGAGATTGAAATTTGATTAATTTAAGCCGGAAAAGTTCTATGGGATCTTTCCGGCTATGATTTTCTCTGCTAATCTGAGCCAGAAGATAAAAAATCATTGGATCAAGCTCTGATTTTATTTTTCGAGGTTGGTTGTCATAATGGGTTTTATTTTGGTTTAACGGAGTAAATAGTAATATCAGAACTAATCGAAAGTGGTAGTGGTAGAAAAATGGTCTCTACCATAAAAGGCGAAATTAAATTATTAATAGAAAACCCTAAAACATCTCCATAAAATGGTAAGTTATCTTGGGCTGGATACATCGGTAAAAGCCTTGAGTAAATAAAGAGTGAGCATCACCAGTGTGTTTATAATAATGGTGAAGTTCACAGAGCTATAGGAAATATTAATATTTTTTCCGCGACATAACTGGCATCCTTTAATGAAAAATGAACAGTTAGGATGATTGCAAAAAGAATTTATAACTAATAATCTAATTATAATCTGCGCTGAACGTCTCGACATTTCGAGGTTTGTAATGTTTCATTGAATTCAAAGTTTATATTTTACAGCAGTGAGTTTCTGGAGTTTATGTCATAACTCTTGTGAGAGTTGTAAAATATTAATGAGATTTTAGATAAACAAATTAAGGATGAGATTTACTAGCTTGGTGCTTGCGGTGAAGCGTAAATTCAGATGCTTGAACGTGAGTTGGGAGTGTTTTTTCTGAGTTATTTCAGGGTTTTTATGTTATTGGTTTTAGTTTGGTGGGTAAGGATAAATTTTGGGAGGTGTAAAACTACTGTAAACGATCTGGTAATACTATTTATTAATAATTCTGCATTGATTTGTCACGCCCCAGCAGAAATCTTTAAACGCAAGTCATTTATTGATGGCTGGCGTGATGCCAGCATTCAAAGTGAAGCTACACATTGTGCACCAGAGTCAATTGATAGCTGCAGATACTTCAATACTATTCTGCATTATCTGCTAAATGGTTATGGGAAAAGTGAATCATTAGCGCCTCATAAGATGTCTTTACTGGTAAGGCTTCTAATCATCAATGCCGGAGAATATAAAGAAAAGCATCGTGATCAAATCCGCTCTTCTGGTTATGTCATCGACACCCTGGAAGCCGCCTTATGGGCTGTCTGGCATACAGACAATTTCAAAGATGCCATTTTGCTGGCGGCAAATCTTGCTGATGACGCTGACAGCGTGGCAGCCACCGCAGGCCAGTTAGCGGGCGCATTGTATGGTTTGTCAGGCATCCCTCAGGAATGGGTTGATAAAATAGTCGATAAAGACAGAATCCTTTCGATGGCAGAAGAGCTGTTTCACCTCGCACCGGAAGAAACGGATTAATTTCGACATCCTGTATTTCAGGTAGCGGATTTTTTGTTGCCTTGATATAACCCGGCAGGGTCGCTGGCATTCGTCATAAATGCTCTCATCAGCGGCCCGGCGTTAGTTACTCCGCAAGCCATTTCCTCCCCTTACCCATATCCATCCCTCCTTGCCCGAACACAATCTTTTTCCTATGACCCACCCCTTCTTTTACTCCATTCCCTGTCCCAAACCCCCCGAAAAACCCACCAACTATCACTATTCCCTCTGGCTATAACCTGCCGTTATACCCTCCTGCTAAACAAGCATTCGTCACCTTTCGGAACGCATGAAATAGTGGTTTCAGAACCTGATCTTTTGGCTGAAACGAGAGACAACATGCTAATCCCACAACCCTATTTACTCTTTCTTGGCGATGTTACCGATCCGCTTGCGGCAAAAACGGCGCGCGGCATTCATATCTGGCGGCCGGAGCAGTGCGTTGGTGAAATTAAATTGCCGGGCTGCACGGTCAGTCTGGGTCTGGATGAACTGGATATTACCAGCGCCAAAGCACGCGGCGCGAAAACGCTGGTGCTGGGCACTGCCAATGCCGGGGGCTATCTGCCAGCGCACTGGCTGGAAACGATTAAAAGTGCCATTAAAGCAGGCATGAATGTTGCGAGTGGTCTGCACCACCGACTGGTGGACGAACCGGAACTGGTGACGCTTGCACAGTCTTCGGGGGTTGAGCTGTTCGACCTGCGTCATATGCGTCCAGCGCTAAGCGTAGGTAGCGGTAAGAAGCGTTCAGGCAAGCGGATACTGACCGTGGGTACGGACTGCTCAGTAGGCAAGATGTATACCTCTCTGGCGCTGGAAGCAGCGATGCGTGCGCGCGGCATGAAAGCTGATTTTCGTGCCACGGGGCAGACCGGCATTCTGGTCGCAGGGGAGGGCATCGCTGTGGATGCGGTCATCGCTGACTTTATTGCCGGTGCCGCAGAAGCGCTCTCACCGGCAAATGATGATGACCACTGGGACATCGTCGAAGGTCAGGGATCCTTGTTTCATCCCTCTTATGCGGGCGTGAGTATGGGGCTGATGCACGGCGCGCAGCCGCACTGGCTGGTCATGTGTCATGAAATGGGACGCCCCCATATGCGTCATTTGCCCCACCAGCCCATGGTCAGCCTGCAGGCATGCGTTGAAGCCAATCTGCGAGCCGCGCAGGTGACCAGTGAGTCCGTTCAGCTTGCTGGCTTTGCTATCAACACCTCCAATTACAGTGAAGAAGAGGCGCTCGCCTGGTGCGCCGAAATCAGCGCTGAATTTGGCTTACCGGCAACGGATCCGGTGCGTTTTGGTATTGATGAGATCGCCGCACTGCTTCAGGAGCGTGGCTGAAATGCGACAGTTGCAGATTGATGTGGTGGAACTGCCGCTGGCGCGACCCTTTGCTATTGCACGCGGTACCCGCACCGCCGTGACGGTTATCCGGGTCACGCTGGAGCAGGCGGGTTTCATCGGGCAGGGCGAATGTACCCCGACGGCGCGTTACGATGAGACGCCGGATAGCGTTCAGGCCATGCTCGACGCGGTACGTAATGAGGTGGAGTCGGGCTTGAGCCGTCATGAACTGCAACACCGGTTACCCGCCGGTTCAGCACGTAACGTGCTGGACTGTGCGCTGTGGCGACTGGATGCCGCACGGGCTAATCAGACGCTGTGGCAAAAAAGCACCGGCTCTCAGCCAGCGTCAGTCGTGACCGCAGAAACCCTTAGCCTGGATACGCAGGAAAATATGGCTCTTGCAGCGGCGGATGCCGTGTCACGGGGTGCCATCCTGCTCAAAATCAAACTCGACCATCATGCGATTCTGGAAAAAGTGGCGGCGATTCGTGCAGCGGCACCGCATGCCACGCTCATTATCGATGCCAATGAAGCCTGGTCGGAGCTGGACCTTGAAAGCCTGCTGGTGGCATTGAAAGCCTTCAATATTGCGATGGTCGAGCAACCGCTTCCCGCCGGGCAGGATCATGACCTGCAACGCTTTAAGCATCCCATACCGGTCTGTGCCGATGAGAGTTGCCATACGCGGGCAGATATTGCCGGATTACGCGATCGCTACGAGATGGTCAACATCAAGCTGGATAAGTGCGGTGGCCTGACGGAAGCGCTGGCGATGGCGGATGAAGCCCGGACGCTCAATATGCGCATTATGGTCGGTTGCATGCTGGGTTCGTCACTGGCCATGGAGGTCGCTTTACCCGTCGCGGTTAACGCGGAGTTCGTCGATCTGGATGGGCCCATCTGGCTTGCCGCCGACAGCTCTCCTTTTTTGAGCTACTCCGAAGGCCGTATCTGGCTATAACTGTGCGAGGCGACGATGACGGACACACAACGTACTTCTCCTGCAACCCGCGCTGCCTCACCATCCCCCGTGCTGGCGATTCAGGATCTCAGCGTCTCGTTTCATGGACGCAGCGGTGAAAATCAGGCACTCAAAGGCATCAGTTTTGCCATTAATCCGGGTGAAATTGTTGCCGTCGTGGGTGAAAGCGGATCGGGTAAATCTGTGACGTCGCTGGCGGTGATGGGCCTGCTGGCAAACAACGGCCGTGTCGATCGCGGCAGCATGCAATTTTGCGACCGGAGCGGAAAAGTGCATGCGTTAGAAACGCTGGATGACGCTCAGCGCCGCACATTGCGCGGCCGTGAAATGGCGATGATCTTTCAGGAGCCCATGACCTCGCTGAATCCGGTGCTTCGTATTGATGATCAGCTTACCGAAGCATTACGCGATCACCATCTGTGCGACAGAAAGCAGGCCCATGCGCGCGTGCGTGAATTATTGCGACAGGTGCGTATCGCCGATGTGGATCGCGTCATGAAAAGCTATCCGCACTCGCTGTCAGGCGGCATGCGGCAGCGTGTGATGATTGCGCAGGCCCTTGCCTGTGATCCGCAACTCCTGATTGCTGATGAGCCTACCACTGCGCTGGATGTCACCGTGCAGGCGCGCATTCTTCATATTCTGCGTGACCTGCAACGCGAGAAACAGATGGCGGTGCTGTTTATCACCCATGATATGGGCGTGGTAGCGGAAATCGCCGATCGCGTGGTGGTCATGCTGCGTGGCGAGGTGGTAGAGCAGGGAACCGTGTCTGAGATTTTTGCCGCCCCGCAGCACGCTTATACCCAGGCGTTACTGGCGGCAGTGCCAAAACTCGGCGATATGCGGGAACACGCGTGGCCGCAACGCTTTCCTCTGCCGGGTGCCCGCGAGGCTGTGCAAAGCGAACAGCAAACCGCTCGCTATGACGTTGCGCCGCTGCTGGATGTGCGCGGCCTGAAAGTCTATTACCCCATCCGCAGCGGCATCTTATCGAGCCTTACGCATCATGTGCATGCGGTTGAACAGGTTGATTTCAGCCTGTGGCCGGGTGAAACCCTGGCGATCGTAGGTGAAAGCGGCTGCGGCAAATCGACAACCGGACGGGCGCTGATGCGCCTCATCAACAGTGAAGCTGAAAGCATTCATTTTGAAGGAAAGGAAATCTCTGACCTGAAAGAAGCAGCGTTCCAGCCGCTCCGCCGTGAAATTCAGATGGTGTTTCAGGATCCCTATGCGTCACTGAATCCGCGCCTGACCGTGGGGTTCACCATTGCCGAGCCATTACTGTTACATGGCATGGTCTCTTCGCTTGAACAAGCTTCCCCACAGATTGATGCGCTGCTGAAGAGCGTCGGTCTCCTGCCAGAGCACGCGCGTCGTTATCCGCACGAATTTTCAGGCGGTCAGCGTCAGCGTATTGCCATTGCCCGCGCCATGGCGCTCAAACCGAAAGTGATTATCGCGGATGAAGCGGTATCGGCTCTGGATGTCTCGATTCAGGCGCAGGTGGTGAACCTGATGATGGACCTGCAGCAGCAAACGGGCGTGGCATGGATTTTCATCTCTCACGATATGGCGGTCGTCGAGCGCATTGCTAATCGCGTCGCGGTGATGTACCTCGGCCAGATTGTGGAGCTTGGACCGCGCCAGTCGGTCTTTAATCAGCCGCAACATCCCTATACCCAACGTCTGCTGGCCTCCGTGCCGGTAGCCGATCCAGAGAACCGTCAGCCCCGTATTTTCGATGACAGCGAAATTCCTTCGCCGTTGCGGAAGGTGGGCGAAACGGTCACTAAGCCCCGCTATCGCCAGGTTGCGCCCCATCACTGGGTCGCTGACGGCATTGCATTGCAGTAATCCTCAACGCCCAGGAGAATGTATGAAAACGTTGTTTCGCCGTACTTCGCTAGCCCTCGCACTGACGACGACGCTGGTCATGACTGCGCAGGCACAGGATCTGCGCATTTCAATGTATGCCGATATCACGGGGCTGGATCCGCACGACACTTCGGATAATGTCAGCTACTCGGTTCAGAGCGGCATCTTTGAGCGCCTGTTCCAGTTTGATCCTCAGATGAAACTGCAGCCCTGGCTGGCGACAGGGTATACCTCCAATGACAGTGCCACCGAATTTACGCTGACGCTGCGCAAAGGCGTCACTTTCCAGGACGGTACGCCTTTTGATGCCGAAGCCGTCAAAGCGAACCTTGATCGTCTGGCAGATCAGAAAAAAGGACTGAAGCGTAACAGCCTCTACAAAATGATCGATAAGGTCACGGTGCTGGCTCCCGACCAGGTAAAAATCGATCTGAATCAGTCGTTCGGGGCCTTTATCAATACGCTGGCGCATCCTTCCGCAGTGATGTGGAGCCCATCCATTCTTAAGCAATATCCGGAGGAAGCGCAGTTGCGACTGCATCCGGTGGGAACCGGTCCGTTTAAATTTGTTAACTGGACACCGGGCAAAGCGGTCACACTGGCGAAATATGACGGTTACTGGCAGCAGGGATGGCCTAAAGTCGACCATGTGATCTTCTCGCCGAGTCCGGAAGATGCGACACGCGTCGCCGCATTAAAATCGGGGCAGGTGGATGCCATCTGGCCATTACCGTCAGACCTGATCGCGGCCGTGAAGCAGGACAGCCATCTCTCCATTCAGCGCGATCCGAGCATTTATCTTTACTACATGGCGATCAACACGCAGCACAAGCCGCTGGCGGATGTGCGGGTGCGTCAGGCCATCAACTATGCGATTGACCGTAATCTGTGGCTGAAAGTGGCCTTTGCCGGTCTGGGAAAACCTGCCACATCAGCGATACCAGAAGGCGTGCAGTTCTATGAGAAACAAGGCGATCCTGATTACCGTTATGCGCCGGATAAGGCCAAAGCCTTACTTAAGGATGCGGGCTATCCGAATGGTCTGGACCTTAAGCTCTGGGTGACCAACGCCACGGCCAGCGTCCGTGCCGCTCAGGTGCTGAAAGCGCAACTGGCCACGGCAGGCATTCGGGCCACGGTAACCCCGATGGATTCCGGCACGCGCAACGCTAAATTGTGGGGCGTACAGGACCCGAAAAAGGCGGAGTTTGACCTCTATTATGGCGGCTGGTCGACCTCAACAGGCGATGCCGACTGGGCGCTGCGTCCGCTGTTTGCCACCGAATCCTGGGTGCCGACCTCGTATAACGTCTCCTACTTTAGTCACCCTGATGCAGACAAAGCGATTGCAGCCGGGCTGGCGACGGCCGATCCGGCAAAACGTGGCATCGCCTATGCACAGGCGCAAAAGGTGTTGTGGAAAGAAGCACCGGTGGCGTTCCTTGGCACGCCAGACAATCTGGTGGGCAAGCGCAACACCCTGAGCGGCGTTTCGATGCTGCCTGATGGCAATTTGCTGTTCACTCAGGCGTCCTTTAAATAAGACGGTTCCTCTTCCTCGTCCCCTGTCCGGAACGGGTGAGGGACGTGAGGAGGCCAGTCACACCTCATTTCAGGGAATGGCATGTTTGCATACATCATTCGCCGATTGCTGGAGATGATCCCGGTTTTGCTGGTGGTCTCGTTGCTGGTTTTCGGTTTTATCAAGCTCATGCCGGGCGACCCGGCGCGCATTTATGCCGGACCGGATGCACCCATTGAGGCCGTCGAAGCGGCGCGTCAGCATCTCGGATTAAACGATCCGCTGCCGCAGCAGTATCTCCACTGGATGGGCAGCCTGTTGCAGGGCGATCTGGGCACCACGTATCGCACCCAGCAACCGGTGCGGGAGGTGATCAGGCAGGGCTTTATGCCGACGCTGTGGCTCGCTTTGGCGGGTTTCACCTGGTCCGTCATTCTCGGTTTATTATTCGGCGTGATGGCTGCACTGAAACGTGGACGATGGCAGGACTGGACGCTGATGAGCGTGGCGGTGGGCGGTATTTCGATGCCAGCCTTCTGGCTGGGGCTGTTGCTCATCCAGTTCGTCGCGATGCCATTTGGGCTGTTTTCGGTCAGCGGCTTTAACCAGGCCAGCGATATTGTCCTGCCCGCCATTACGCTGGGTTCGTCGGTTGCGGCGGTCATGGCGCGCTTTACGCGTTCGGCCTTTCTTGAGGTGGCGCAGGAAGATTACGTGCGCACCGCCAAAGCCAAAGGGCTGCGTAACCGCCTGGTGACGTGGAAACATGTGATGCGCAATGCGCTCATCCCGGTGATTACCATGCTGGGCTTGCAGTTCGGTTTTCTGCTGGGTGGATCCATCGTGGTGGAGAGTGTTTTCAACTGGCCAGGGTTAGGCTGGTTATTGATTGAGTCGATCAAAGCGCAGGATCAGCCGGTAATTCAGGCGCTGGTGATGCTTTTCGTGTTTGAATTTATTGTGATTAATCTGCTGGTCGATCTGCTTTACGCGGTGGTCAATCCGGCCATTCGTCTGCGACAGGAGCCGAAATGAGTAGTCAATCGCTGACTGAAAACCCGCCTCAGATCATTCGTTCGCCGTGGCGCGATTTCCTGCATGCCTTTGTGCGTAATCCTCTGGCGCTGGTCTCAGGCGGGTTTGTGCTGTTGTTAATTGTGGTGGCGATCTTTGCGCCCTGGCTGGCGCCCTGGGATCCCATGGCGCCGGACTGGATGGCGTTATCGTCGCCGCCAACGGCGGCACACTGGATGGGGACCGACGAACTGGGGCGCGACCTGCTCAGTCGCATTATCTATGGCGCGCGTATCTCGCTCTATATCGGCGTGCTGTCGGTGACGATCGGCATGCTGGTCGGGGTTATGCTGGGGTTACTGGCGGGCTATTACGGCGGTTGGGTCGATATGCTGATCATGCGCGGTGCCGACGTCTTATTCGCGTTTCCTGGCATGTTGCTGGCCATTGCGGTGGTGGCGCTGCTGGGGACGGGCCTGAACAATGTCATTATCGCGGTCGCGGTATTCAGCGTACCGGTATTTGCCCGCATCGTGCGGGCTTCGACGCTCTCTCTGAAGCAGGCTGCCTATGTTGAAGCCGTTCGCTGTGCCGGTGCGCCAGACAGAGTGATTATTCTGCGGCATATTCTGCCCGGCACGCTCTCCAGCGTAATTGTCTACTTCACCATGCGCATTGGTACCAGTATTCTGACAGCGGCGGGCCTGAGTTTTATCGGACTGGGTCCGGAGCCAGACGTGCCAGAATGGGGCAATATTCTGGCGATGAGCCGCAGCATGATGATGGCCGGGGCCTGGCACATGAGCGTATTTCCAGGGCTGGCGATCTTTATCACCGTGCTGGCATTCAATCTGCTTGGCGACGCGTTGCGCGACACGCTCGATCCCAAACTCAAGGGCTGACGATGGATTTCCAACAATTGCAGCGCGACCTGCTGCTGGATCGCTGGCGTGACCTGCGTCAGCTTGGGCAGCCACGAAGCCCATGCGGACCCACTAATCGAATCAGCGATGTTGCGGGCGTGCGTGTCGGACATGACACGCTGAATGAAGGCGAAAAGCAGACTGGCGTAACCGCCGTCGTACCGCCGGGCGATAATCTGTTTCTTACGCCGCTGCCGTGTGGGGTGGAGGTCCTGAACGGTTTTGCGAAACCCATCGGACTGGTTCAGATAGAGGAACTAGGCGTGCTTCAGACGCCGATTCTGCTCAGTAACACGCTGGCAGTTGGCACGCTGTTTACCGCGCTGGTGCGGGATGCCATCCGTCGTAACCCGGAACTGGGACGAACGTTGCCCACGGTCAACCCGCTGGTACTGGAGTGCAACGATGGCTGGCTGAATGATATCCAGGCGCTGGCCATTAATGAGGCGATGGCGCAGGCGGCGCTGCTGACGGCTTCAGCCGACTTCGCGCGCGGCAGCGTCGGCGCAGGACGCGGGATGAGCTGTTTCAGCCTGAAAGGGGGCATTGGAACCGCCTCACGCCTTATTCCTTCACTCAACGCCACGCTTGGCGTGCTGGTACTGGCCAATTTCGGCGCGCTGGAGGCGTTAACGCTCGATGGCGTCCGGGCTGGCGAGATGATTGCGCCACTGCTGGCCGGGGAGGCGCCACAGCGTGATGCCGGTTCCGTCATCATCATCATGGCGACGGATGCACCGCTGGACGCACGTCAGTTGAAGCGCATCGCGAAGCGAGCCGGTGCCGGTCTTGGACGGCTGGGCAGTTACTGGGGCCACGGTTCGGGCGATATTGCGGTGGCGTTTTCAACGCAACCTTTGCCGCAACCGCCACCGGACGACTCGCTGGAGCCGCTGCTTGCTGCCGCGGCAGATGCAACGGAACAGGCTGTACTGGATGCCTTGTTGAGCGCAGAGGCGGTTACCGGCTTTCGCGGTCATCATCGCCCCTCACTGACGCAGATTCTGGATAGATTAACCTCATGAAAATTTTTATCTCGGCCGACATTGAAGGTATCGCGGGGGTCATACGCCCGGAGCAATGTACACCCGGCCACCCGGAACATCAGCTGGCCCGTGGTCTGATGGAACAGGAAGTGAATGCCGCGATTGCGGGTGCTTTTGCCGGTGGGGCAACCGAAGTGGTGGTTGCAGACAGCCATGCTCAGATGACCAATTTGCGTGCGGAAAATATGGATCCCCGCGCCCGACTGGTGCAGGGCAAACCCCGCTGCCTGTCGATGGTGGAGGGGATAGAACAGCAGACGTTCGACGGGCTGTTTCTGGTGGGATTTCACAGCGCAGCAGGTGAATCCGGCGTACTGGCGCATACCATTAACGGTCGGGCATTCTGGCGTATCCATATCAATGGTCTGGTAATGGGCGAAACCGATATTTACGCGGCCGCCGCGGCTGAATACGGCACGCCATTGCTGCTGGTCACCGGCGACGATCAGTTACAGAACTGGATAGCGGAACATTACTCAGCGGTCGATTACGTCTGTGTAAAGCGTGCCATTTCGCATACCTGCGCGGAATCGATCAGCCCACAAGCGGCACAGCGTGCGATCGCTGCCGCGGCAAGTACCGCACTGCAACATCGCCCTCAGGTGAGCACGACCCGCCTGACGGCGCCTTACACTATGCGGCTTCAGGCCACTAAACCGGTGCTGGCCGATCTGTTCAGTCTGATCCCCGGCGTCACGCGCCTTGATGCCGTTACCGTGGCTTATCAGGCGGAGAAAATGGAAACGTTAGTCAGCTTACTCAGTGCCTTCTCCTATCTGGCGAGTACTCAGTCGTAGCGACGTTATACCGGGGCTGCCTGCACCGGTTTTGCGGTACAGTTTTTGCAACAGGATATTGATTGCTCTCACCCTCCGCCGGTGCAGCCTGTCGGAGAGGCCTCCGTGTCCGGTATTCCATCCAGGATAAATAATCATGCGGCTCCGCCATATAGAGGTCTTTCAGGCCATCGTACAGACCGGCAGCATCAGCGCAGCGGCGCGTCTGCTGAATGTGTCGCAGCCGAATATCAGCCGTGTGCTGAATCACGCTGAACAGCAGCTGGGATTTGCGCTCTTTGAGCGACGGTTACAGGGAATGAGTGTGACGGCAGAAGGGCGACGCCTGCTGCCAGAAATAGAGGATCTCTGCCAGCGTCTGCAATCCATTACCCAGCTCACCGAACAACTGCGGCGTGGTGAAGGGCAATTAGTCCGCGTCGGGGCGGCTCACGCTTTTGGTCAGATGGTGATGGCGCCAGCCCTGGTCACCTGGCGGCAACAGATGGCCTCGGTCAGTGTGGAACTGGTCACCGAGCACTTCAGTACTTTATGCCAGATGATTCTGGATAATCAGCTCGATTTCGCGCTGGTCTTCGGTCAACAGGTCGATGCGGATCTCCTGGCTGAGCCTCTGTTCCAGTCCTCCATGGTGGCGCTGCTACCCCTCACTCATCCCCGGCATGAACCCGTTACGCTGGCGTGGTTGTGCAACAATAATTTACTGATGATGCAGGCTCAGGATCCGCTTGGACGCGTACTTCACCGTGCGCTGCGCGATAAAAAACTGAATCCCGCCGTGTCGTTGTCGATTAAAACCTATTCGGTCATTGCGGATATGGTGCTGGCAGGCGGCGGCACGGGCGTCGTGGATCTCTTCACCGCCTGTCGCTATGCCGAACAGCTAAAGCTGCTGCCGATAGCGCAGCCCCTGCCGTTTGAAGTGATGCTGATCAGCCGCCGTGACCAGCCTCAGTCGCAGTCCACTCTGCAACTTAAGCAGGTCATTCGTAACAGATTGTGGGAGATCGCCCGGCAATGTGAAGCGCAGTTTATCCGTGGCTGAACAGGTGCCGCGCTTCACCGCTACCCATCCGGCTATTTTATGAAGTGAATCACAAAATTTTAAGAATTTCGTCCTGATGTGAAACCAGACTCGCTCGCGCATCACTCAACCCTGACGCTGCGGGGTGAGTTGCTCATTTCGCAAGTTATCAACTGACCGGTTACTGATAATCGGCACAACCTGGCGGAGAGAGAATTATGGATGGAATTAGAGGTCACGGGCGCACACCTACACCTGGACACGAGGATATTGCCCTGCGTTCACGCCCTACCGCGTCGACCAGCGCAGCTGAGGGTGTAAATCCTGCCGATGCAGCCCGGATCGAGGAGATCGCGCGTATTCAGAGCACTCTGGAAAAAGAATCTACCGGTGGCGCAGAGGTTCGCGAACACATGCATGAGGTCGCTGTCACTCTGCATGATGAAATGGGGCAGTCTGCAGATGATGTAAGAAGTGTGATTAAAAGCGCTCGCCAAAGCGATAAAGGAACATCCGCACTCGCCGAGGCCGCCATAGGGATGGCTTATGGGCTTTCCGGCTTGCCGGGCGATCTGGCGGGTAAGGCGCTGGCACGCCAGCTAAATCTGGAGCCAGGCACGCAGGCACACGATTTTGTTACTGGCCTGACCGGAGGACTGACGGCGGTAGCTTTCAAGGCCGTCGTTTCCAAACTGGTTGATAATAGCCTCAGAGATGGGAAATGGATGCAGGCTGACAAGGATGCACTCAAGCCATTTATGCAGGAGGTCATGAAAAGGCACTACAGCCTGGGGCATAAAGTGCAGCAGGCGGGGCTGGGAGGGGCAGGTTATAATCTGCGCAATCCAGTGACTGCAGCGATTTCAGCAGGTACGCAGAAATTCGCAGAAAACGCGCCACGTGCGCAACCGATGAAAATTTTTGAGGCTGCCGGAAAAGCAGGCTATCTCATCAATCAGGCTGCAGGTTTGGTCTTTACTACCGGGGCCGGAGCGGCGAGTGGGGTCGCGCAGAACCATTTCGACCATTTGAACGGTGCGGAATATTTATTTGGCCGTAATGACTGGAAGGATCGGTATGAGGCATTAGCCAGCGGGCGTAAGCATAGCGCTGACGGTGGCCGGTTTGATGCCCTGGCCAATAACGTTAAAACGCCAAAAACCTGGCTCAATGCCATAAGGAATCTCGTCGCGCTCTCTCAGCTGGTAGAAGGCTTTGCTTTGGGTGGAGGACTGGGGCTGGCAAATATGTCGAAAAGCGGAGCGAGTAAGGCTATCGCGTCGTCTATGGCTAAAGGGCTGGGCAGTGTTGACGATGTTATGAAAAACCCCACTAACCGCATGATTCGCGAACTGGCAGGCCAGGGTGCCTACATCCCGGTGGCGGCGGGGGCCTATTTTTCACAAGGGGCAGCTGCAATCGCCTATGATGAGCTGAAAAAAGCAGTGAAAAACAAACTGGGGCTAAATGACGAAAGCAGCACAAGTTCCTCATCATCCAGCACCACGGACACAACCGACGGCGATGCCCCGGTAAGTTCAGGGGCGAGAACGCCTGACGGCACGCCAGCACCCAGCACTGGTACCGAGGCCAGAACACCTGACGGCACGCCAGCACCCAGCACCGGTACCGAGGCCAGAACACCTGACGGCACGCCAGCACCCAGCACCGGTACCCCGACGAAAGGGCCGTCAGAAGAAGGCGAATCGGACAGCGACAGCGTACATTCGCATCACTCCGGCCCATTACGTCATACCCCGCCTGAGCGTTCATCTGAAATGCGCACCGCGGCTGATACCCGTGCATGGTGGCACGCGTTCCCGGGCCTGGCGGATATCAAAAGCCCACAGCCTGAGAACTTAACCAGGGCTGAAGCTGAAACCATCGTTGCAGTCCTTGAAGCTGAAGCAGAGAAGATGAGCGAGCGCATTGCCGGGATGATCCCGCTGCCGGACTCCTTACCGACATCATCAGCATCATCAGTGACATCGGGGTCATCAGAAGCCGCAGGGCCTGCAGGATCGCCAGAACCTGAAGAAGCAAAAAAAGCCTCCTGATGCCACACCTTAAAAGCCGCAGCGATGCGGCTTTTTTTACGCCTGAATTTGCTCTGTCTCACGCGCCGCCCGGAACTCCCGTCTCGCGCTTTCCACTCAATCGTACCCCCGGTCATAGCGGGGGAGAGGCGTCAGTCTGGCTGGCGCTAATGATGACGCTTTGTTGAGAGGAGAGAAGAATGACTATCTCGTCAGGTTCGGTTTTCGGGCCGATACAGCCGCAATTGCCTGATTTTAGCGCGCTCGATGAAAAAAATTTAGCTTCGTTCAGCCCGTCAGATTCTGGCGGCAGTGGTCAGGCCATTAACTTTGGCAATGATGCCTTGAGCGGCACGGATTTCAGTAGCCTCACCGCCACGCCCGACAGCGTGAGCAACAGGGATCCGATGCCGATGCAGGGGCTGATGCAGCAACGGGGGCCGCAAATAGAGGCTTTGCTGCAACTGTTATTAATGTTGCAACAGCTTTTCTCTGGTCAGCAGCAAAATAACAGCGCCGGAGCCGGGAGAGGCGGCGGTGCCGATATGCCGGGCACCTCAGCAGAAGAGGGTGCTTCGCTCACCGCACCGTTTAACGCCGCGTTGCAGCAGCCTGTTAACCCGCCCGATGCCGCTTCTGCACAGCAACCGCTACCGGCCAGTACAATGCCACAGCCGGGTACGGCTTCTGATGCTGCACTGAACACGCCTGCCGGGCAGACGCCGACATCCGGCGGGGTACCGCTGATAAAAGGCGAATCGGGGCTGCATTTACCTGGCCCGTTACTGGATCATGAGCAGGCTATACTGCGTGCCGCGAAAGAGACTAACCAGGCACCTGAAGTGCTGGCAGGGCAAATCTGGCAGGAGTCACGCGGAAAAACAGAGGCGACCACCGTTAACGGCGGTAATGGCCTTTCCGACAGCGGCCTGATGCAGGTTAATTCAAACACTTTCGCCGATCTGCAAAGCAGATACCCGCATCTGCTGGGGCCAGATGCCAGCCCGTCCAGCCCTGAAGACAGCATCATGGCTGGCGCGCTCTATCTGAAAGAGCAGCGGGAGACTTTTGGGGGCGATCTCGGTGCCGGGCTGCGAGGCTATAACTCAGGGCCGGGGAATGTGAATGTCAACGATCTGACGGATATCTCGAAAACCGGAACCGGCGATCCGACCTATGTCGGCAAAGTTCTCAACTTTGCCGACATTATCTCCAGCGGCAAAGGCGCGTTACCTGCATAACGGGCAAAAAAAGTCCCTGTACCGGGTACAGGGACAAACATGCGCAGCCGAAAACATCAGGCAAACGGCGGCGGTTCGTTCTTGCCTTTCCCCCCGCTATTCTCAACCGCAATCTGCACGGTATCGGTCGCTGCTGTGATGCCCCAGCCAATCGGCCCACGCGCCACACTCATTCCACCCTCGGCCAGTCCTTTCAGGCCACCGGTAAAGACTTCGCCCACATTGCGGGCCTCGCCAATATTGTTAAAGAAAGGCGCAGCAACAGATTTGAGAATCGGAATGTTCGACAATATTTTGCCGAACTCACCCATGCCCCACTGGAAGTTGTCTTTATTGGTACCATCCATACGAACGTGCGTATCATTCGTCTCCGGCAGTTGTTTATTCTCCGGCAGCATCTTCAGACCCTGCTCGGCGATATCCTTCAGCACACCCGCCTCGGTACCGTGGCGCGCGTCACCATCTTTGGTGATGCCCTCTATTTTGTCATTTGCTGAGATCTCCTTTCGCTCGCTGCCATCGCGCGCATTCAGGCCTTTTATGCTGTTTAACACGCAGGCCATGTTATACGCCGCATCAGCACGACTCTTCGGATCTTTATTGGCATCCGTCCAGTCGCCGAAGCGCGCTTTTAGCTCCGGCTGCTTGATATCTTTCTGGTTGCCGAGGTTTTTTAGCACCGGATTTTCATCAATGATCTGTTCGGCGCTACGGTTATCACCCAGTGGGCGGCCCTTCAGATTCTCCTCCGTCGGCCTGACGCTGATGTCCTTCTCACTGGCTCGCACGCCATCGCCCGGCCCCAGTGGCGTATCTTCACCTGCTGTTTCGCTGGCAAATAACGCCGTGGGCATCGTCCCTTCTTCAGCGGCTGCCGGATCGACAAGCGCCCCCAATCCAGCCTGCGTTAAAAGCTGATCAAGCTGCTGGATCGGATCAGTCAGGCCCGCCAGCGGCGTTCCGCTCCCACCGGCGTAGCTGATGGGGAGATCGCTGCCCGGACCCGAGAGGGCAGAGCCGGGCAGGGGGGTGGATAATGGCAGGTTACCCGGCAGTTGCCTGCCGGGTGAAAAAGCGGGGGTTATTCCTCCCCCGCCAGGTATTGGCATTACCATACAACCCCCCTGGGTCAGCTTTGCGTATTTTTCTGGGAAGATTGCCCCTCACCGCTGCCTAAAAGCCCCTGCAACAATGAAGTAAGCCCTAACATGGACAGCAGGTTTTGCATCATTCCGCCCTGTTGCCCGGCATTGTCAGTTGCTCCCTGAGCCGGTGCCTGCGGTGCATTTCCGCCAGATTCTCCGCTATCTGCCCCTTTACCTTTATCGACCCCCATCATCTGCTGGAGCAGTTGCTGAAGCATCTGCATCAGCTGCTCAAGCGGATTGCTGCTGTGATTGGTGCCCTGTGAAGGCGCAGGCGTGGCCGGTTGCTCCGGCTGCTGCGCCTTATTACCGCCGCCCAACAGCTGTTGCAGACCTGTCAGCATCATAATCTGCTGCAGTAAGCCACCGCCCGACGGGGCGTCAGGCGAGTTTGCACCGTTTGACTGACCGTTTTTCTGACTTCCGCCTGAACCGGTCAGCGAAGCCAGCGTGCTCAGGCCGTCAAAGGCGTTACTGGCAAAATTGAGCGGCCCTGTTTTCGCATTATTGAGAAAAGGTAAGGACGATTTTCCGGGCTGATCGGGTAAGTCTGGTTTTCCTGACGGCGTGCCTCCCGTCTTGCCTGGCATATTTGCCGGAGGAAAATCGACCTTGTTTGCGTTTGTAGCCCCACCACCAAATCCTGGAATCTTCATGAATTTATTCCTCAGAGTTAATAAGTCAGCGATTGATTGGGCAGCAGCAGCGGTAACATTTTGCAATCCTGATTACTGCCGATTGCACAATTTTACCGTTCAGGCTGATGCTACCTCGCACTGTGAGTGGCAGTTGTCCCGGGATGGTTCCACTAAAAATGTTCCCTTTGTGATGCGCATTCAGATTTGTAAAAATTCAGCAGCATCGCCATTAATAATTTATCTATCTGTTTTATAAGTTTTTTATTTGATTCATGTAGGGTAATCCTTACCGGCTGAGCGTCTATCCCTACAAGATAATAATCCTGGACTGATAGCGGGGATGACCTGATTGGGTGAGAGTGAGGCCGCAGTAAATTTGTAATTCTTTGCATCAGGCTCTGCTTCCAGAACATCCACAAGTGCTGAACGAGCAGCGCGTCACAGGTAAGGCGCGCTTATGCGAAGCTAATGGAGAATGTATGGTTCGTCTTTACAGGACACAGTCAGGCCACGGGACTGTCGATGAGGAGAGTACGGATAACGTCTTACGCCAGGTTGATTCCCGCCCACATGCGGCGGCGGATTACCCGGAGCCCGTAACCGATATCCATACTCATCTGTATAAGATTTTAAATACGATTGCACCGTTAAACATCGATGTCTTAATCGAGGGAGAAACGGGTACCGGGAAAGATGCACTGGCCCAGCGGCTGTATCAACTTTCCGGCTGTCGCGGCCCGATGGTGCCGGTCAACTGTGCGGCCATCCCGGAGACACTTGCCGAAAGCGAGCTATTCGGGGTCATGGCCGGGGCGTTCACCGGTGCAAGCAGTTCCCGCGCGGGGTACATTGAGAGCGCTAACCACGGCGTGCTGTTTCTGGATGAAATAGACAGTATGCCGCTCACGATGCAGGCTAAGTTGCTGCGTGTACTGGAGAACCGAGCGGTAGAGCGACTGGGCAGCACCAAAAGTATCGGACTGGATCTGCGGGTGGTGGTCGCCTCGCAAATTCCACTGGCGCAGCTGGTGGCTCAGGGGCGTTTTCGTCGGGATCTCTTCTTTCGCCTCGACACGATTAAAATTGCCACGCCAACCGTTCGATCACGACCGGAGCTGATTTTGCCCATGTTTCGCCAGTTTACGCAGGCGGCGGCGCTGCGCCTGAATCAGCCCCTGCCGCCAGGATCGCTCGCGCTTGATGAGACCCTGCTGCTGCATAGCTGGCCGGGAAATATCCGCGAGCTGAAAGCGGCGGCAGAACGCTTTGTGTTGGGCTTACCGCCGCTGTGCTGTGAGATAAAGCAGGAAGGGCGCGTGTTATTAAAAGACAGAATGCGGCGCATTGAGCGCAGCCTGATCCACGACTGCCTGAACCGGCACGACAATCGTATCGATGATGTCATTCTTGAGTTAGGGATCCCCAGGCGCACCCTTTATCACCGCCTGAAGCTGTTAAAACTTACCGCCTGACATCTGGCCCACCTCTCTTGCCGTGGGCCAGAAGGCTTAATCTGCATAAATATTTTCTGTGTGATGGAACCGGATAGCTTCATTCATTACTTAATGAATGCAACACCCAAATACAACCTATCATCAACGCGAGGAATGACTATGTCAGGTGCTAGCTTACTTTCCAACGGGATCACCAACGCAGCTTCTGCTTACACTCAGGTTGCCGGTGCTTACAACGGTGCGAAATATATGGTCCGTTCGCAACAAGCGATGGACAAGATGCAGGAAAACCAGGCCGATAAAATGGATCGCGATGTAGAGTTCCAGCGCATTAACGGCATCGCCGAAAGTAATGCGCAGGCTGCGTCAGCCGCAGCCCAGGTCAAAATTCAGTACTAATCGACTCCGGCAGGGAGGTGTTTTTCATGTCTCCCTGCTTTCTCATCTCACAGGAGTTTTACTGATGAAAGTCTCTCAATCTTCCTTGCTCACTTCAGAACCGGTTCCGTCAGTCGAAATGTACCAGGAAGCCCCGGCGGCAGAAGATATTCAATGGTTTAATGCAAAGCTTAATGGTCCCGCGCCTGACAGCAGCCAGATGTCCTCTTCAGAGCCGGGCGTGGTCGGCAATATTCTGCAATCGCTGAGCGGCAACCAGCGTGCGCAAAAAGAAGCTTTTAACGATCTCAGAGTCGCTTCGCGGTCATCCAGTGCGGAAGATTTCTCCCGCGCCAATGCGCAGCTCTCTGATTACTATATCCAGAGTCTGATGAACGCCAAAGTGATCGCCAAAACCGTTCAGTCAGTCGATAAACTCAGCAACCTGCAGTGAACCTTATGAATGGTGCTGTCATTAAATGCTTTTGTGCCCTGTGCCTGGCGTTGCTGCTGACCGGCTGCGGTGATCAGACCCAGTTGCACAGTGGGCTGTCAGAAAACGATGCCAACGATGTGGTGGCAGAACTGAGCCGCTTTAAAATTGAGGCGGATAAACAGGTTTCTAAAGAGGGAGTCAGCGTTAGCGTTGCGCGCAGTGATATTGAACGGGCGGTGAATATCCTCAATGCCGCCGGACTGCCCCATCAGGCGCGGACCAACCTCGGCGCAGTTTTTCAGAAAAGTGGTGTTATCTCCAGTCCGCTGGAGGAGCGCGCTCGCTATATCTATGCGCTGTCACAGGAGGTAGAAGCGACACTGTCACAAATCGACGGCGTCGTGGTGGCACGTGTGCATGTCGTATTGCCGGAGCGAATTGCCCCCGGCGAGCCGGTACAGCCCGCTTCCGCCTCGGTATTTATCAAATATCATGAAAACCTCGATCCGGACAGTATCGAACCGCGCATTCGCCGGCTGGTGGCAACCAGCATTCCGGGGTTGGGCGGGCGCGATGACCGCGATCTGGCGATTGTCTTTGTGCCAGCGAAAGCCTGGCAGGATAAAATTGAAAGGGTGCAGCTGGGGCCATTCCAGCTTAGCCCGGAACGTTATGGGATGATTAAGATAGTTACAACATGCTTAGGGGTGCTGCTGCTGTTACTGGTGGCAAATGCGTTCATTCGTCAGGCTCTGAGTCGTAAGCGCCTGGCTGCTCAGGCGAAGTGATTGATTATGCTCAACGCATCGCCTGATGAGGAAATTGCCCTGCGCTGGTTACGCTGGTGGCACGCTGACTTTTGGTTACAGGCTGATGAAAGCTGGAGCACCCAGCCACTGGCCCGGTTATCTGCGCCTATGCAGAGGCACTATCTCCGCCAGCATGCCTCGTGCTGGCACCACGCGCTGGGTGTACCAGGCGAACTGCTCGCGCCGGAGCCAATGGTGCTGGCCATCAGCGACTTAAGCTGCGAACAGCGCGCGCAACTGTTGATTTTAGTCGCGGAAATTTGCGCCGGATCCATGCCGCTACCCGCAGAGCTAAAGATCTGGTTGCGGCGTCTGGCGAAAGGAATGCGCATTGAGTGCTGGCTGCCCGCCGGGCTTTTCACTACGGGCGGCAGCGCCGACAGCCTCTGTCTGCTACAGGCGTTATTTCCGGCTATCTGGCCGCGCCTGCGGCTACTCTTCCCTGCAAGCGATGCGCCGGTCAGCCCGGCGCTTTCACTGCCTGGCCATCGCCTGCGTCCTTTATGGGAAACGGCGCTCTGGCAGGTGCAACAACATTCGGGAGAGACGCGAGATGTGGAAACTTAAAAGCCTGAATCTGCAGGGCGGAAGCGCGCTATCGGGTAATGTGCTGCGCCGCGAGGAAATTGCGCTCAGGCTTGAAGCGACTTCTGTCATCGAGTTGGCCCATAAGCAGGCGCAAACGATCCGCGAGCAGGCACGCACCGAGGCGCAAGCCGAAAGGGCGGCCTGCCAGCGCGAATGGGAAGCCCTGTTCTGGCAGCAGGCGCAGACGCTCTTTGCGGACTGGCAGGAACAGCGCGCAGCCGAAGAGACGCAGCTGGTGTTGCTCGCTGGAAAGGTTCTGAACGAGGCACTGCAACACCTGCTCGATGACGTGGATGATGAGCGCCGTTTTCACGCGCTGCTCAAACAGTTGTTGCGTCACTATCCGCGTCAGCAGCAGGCGACGCTCTATTGCGCCAGCGGGCAGGAGCAGGAGATTAACGGCTGGCTGGCCGTGCAGCCGCAGCTTAGCTGGACGCTGTGCGCCGACCCGGCGCTTGAGCCAGATCGCTTGCGGCTTATTACCGACGCAGGCGAGCTGATGGTTGACTGGCGGACGCTGTGCCGGCACCTCGCGCCAGCGCTGGCAGAAGAGACTGCATAAAAAAATCAAAAACAGTGGAACTGCTTCGCCTGTCGCACCACTTAACAGGGGTGTCCAACAAGAGGAGTCAACGTCATGAGTTCCAGCGATCTGTTACAGCGTCAATTATCTTCCAACTCACACCGCAAACATCATGAAGCCTATCAGTTTGCCCGCGATGTTTCGGGCGAATCGTTCAGCATTGCGGATATGTATGCTTTCCAGAATCGCCTGCAGGATATGTCCAACGCCAGCTGGGCAAGTTCGCAATATACCCAGTTCAAGTTTGGCATCCGTAAAGCGATCATTGACGCTGTTAACTAAGCCCCTGTCATCAAGGAGTCAGGCGTGTTTATGTTTTCTTTTCCGGGCCGCCTGCTGGCGGCCATTACCCTGCTGCTACTGAGCATGGGCATCACAAACGCTCGTGTGCCGGATGAGTGGAAGAATGGGGCGTATGCCTATTCGGCAGATAATACCCCGCTTAACATTATTCTTGACGATTTTGCCAGCAGCTTTGGTGTTGAGGTCAATCTTGGCACGCTGGGCGACAGCAATGTCACCGGTAAACTGCGCGCAGACAGCCCGGAAGCGTTCCTTAATCGCCTGGCGCTTGAGTATCGCTTTCAGTGGTTTGTCTACAACAACACGCTCTACGTCAGCCCACAGGCAGCGCAAACTTCCCAGCGTATTGAGATTTCCCCGGAAGCCGCGCCGGATCTGAAAGAGGCGCTGCGCGGTGTCGGCCTGCTGGAACCCCGCTTCGGCTGGGGCGAACTGCCGGATGAAGGCGTGGTATTGGTGACTGGCCCGCCGGAGTATGTGCGCCAGATAACGGAATTTGCCCGTAAATCGGACAGCAAACCTGAAGCCGGGGCCAATAAAGATATGATGGCATTCCCGCTGCGTTATGCGGCCGTGGCGGATCGCACCATTCGCTATCGTGATCAGGAGCTGCTGGTGCCGGGGGTGGCCACCATTCTGAATGAACTGCTGGGCCAGTCCGGCAATGCCTCTTCCGGAAAAATGTCATCAGGCCAGGGAGAGGATGAACAGGTATCACGTGAACAGTCGCAAAGTGTTTTAAACGAGCTGATTAATCGCAATATGCCGGTCTCCGGGCGTAAAAAGGCGGCTGTCAGCAATCTGGCGGGTAAAGTATCAGCGGATGTGCGTAACAACCTGTTGCTGGTGCGCGACGATCCGAAAACCCGGGACACTTATCAGGCATTAATTAACGCCATTGATGTTCCGCAAAAGCTTATCGAAATCGACGCAGTGATTGTCGATATCGACCGCAGCGCGCTGAAGCGCTTCTCCAGCAACCTGGCCGGTCAGTTTGGCAGCGTCGCCAGCGGTGCCAATATGCTCTCCGGTGCCAGTACACTGTTTGTGACCGATTTTCAGCGATTTTTTGCCAGTATTGAGGCGATGGAGGGGGAAGGGACGGCATCTATTATCGCTAACCCAACTATCCTCACGCTGGAGAATCAGCCCGCTGTGATTGATTTCAGCGATACTGCCTTTATTCGCGCCATTGGTGAGAGGGTGGCGGATATTCAGTCTGTCACCGCAGGGACCAGCCTGCGGGTGACGCCACGCGCTATCAGCACTTCACAAAAATCGGCTATCCAGCTCATTGTTGATGTGGAAGATGGCAAGCTCAATAAAGATGAAGAGGGCGATGCGCAGGGAACCCATAACGCAGCGGTCAGTACCCAGGCGCTGGTGGAGGCGCGACGCTCGCTGGTACTGGGCGGGTTCCATTCCAAAGAGACGGGCGACCGCGAACGACGCATCCCGATCCTCGGCAGTATTCCGCTGATCGGCAAACTGTTTACCTCAACGCGCTATGAAACCTCCCAGCGTGAGCGGCTGTTTATTATTACGCCGCATTTGATTGGCGACCAGGTCGACCCCACCCGGTATATCGCTGCCGAGTCGCGCGAACAGCTGAATAGCGCGATGGATGAGGTGACTAACCGTCATAAATACACCGACATCAAAGGGATGGTGGAAGGCGCGATGCGCGACCTGGCGCTGAACCGCGTGCCAGCGGGTATGACCAGCGGTGGCACGGGCCAGACGCTTTCCTCCCTGTGCCGTATTCCAGGTGCTTTCGGGAGCGATTTCCGCCGCCATCAGTGGTACGGCAACAGCAGCGTACAGATAACCGTTGGGGTGATTACCAACAACACTCATCAGACGCAGCGTTTTGATGAGAGTCTGTGTCGCAGCGACCGCACGCTGGCGGTGGCGGTCTGGCCGCGCGGAGAACTGCGCCCGGGTGAATCGGCGGAGGTATTTGTCGCATTTGATAGCAATGTTCCGTCACGTCCCTCACGCGCTTCGCTGCTTTCTGCAACAGGCGGCGCACCGGCCAAAAACCTCTACTGAGCTGATAAGGAAAAAGCATGTTAGTGAGAATAATGGTGCTTATCGCCGCCGCGCTGATGTTGAGTGCCTGCGCGAAGCCGCAGGGCGGGTGTAATGACGTGGGCTGCCGCCCCTCTTCAGACCTGCATAACCTGACCATCTGGTGGCAACCACAACTGCGTAATAGCCCGAACGACTACACGCGGGTAACGGTAGATCACTAACCGCGTTTTGGCAGTCTCAGGCCCCGGCTGATCGCTGGGGCCGTATTTGAGCGAGAACCGACCCTCGCTATTCACCTTCCGTTTCCAGGACGCCTGCGTGCGGCGCACTCTTCGTCGCATGCCAGTACAGTAACGCTATTCCATTACGTCCGTTTTCCCTCCGCAGACCGCAGGTGGCTTCAGCTGTTCTCTCCCATCGAAGGGATGCTGGCTGGCGCTGGATGAAGAGGAGCAGAAGCGGTTCTGTTATCAGCTACCGCTTGCCGGTTTCACCCCAGCGACTTTTAGCGCTTTACTGCTGGCTTTTATTGAGCAGGTACGTGAGATGCGGATGTGACTGTCCGAGAGTGTTACTGTCTGATAAGTTAATGCGGCGTTACCCTCCGCACTATTCTTCCCGAATCTCAATGACCTCATCCAGATAGTGATCCTCCAGCTCCCGTAGCAGACGATAGACGTGCGCGACGGCATTTAACGTTTCACGTGGAATATAAGCCCCTTCGCGCGTGGTGCGCCACAGCGTGCGGGTCAGCCAGATAAAGCGGATAACCGGTCTCTTTTTACGCTGCGCCTCTTCAATTAATGCCCGCGCCTCTTCATCGCAAGCCTTAAACAGCAGACGCGGCAGCGGCGTTTCATCCGGGCGATAATAGAGACCGACGGCAAAATGGGTGGGATTAACCAGCAGCACATCCGCGTCTTCCACGTTAATCTCACGGGCAGGAACCGGCTCTTCATTCAGGATCTCCTGAGCCAGCTGACGGCGGTGGCCTTTCATATGCGGATCACCTTCGCTCTGCTTAAACTCGTTTTTGATATCTTCATGACTCATACGCTGCTGTTTGAGGAAGAAATAGCGCTGAATACCAAAATCGAACAGGCTGATTATTAGCATCACCATCAGCACGCGACGTGACACCTTCATAAACAGCGCCATCACCCCCTGCCAGAAACCGTTGAGATCGCCAAGCGCCAGCTGAGCAAGGGCACCGAGATCCTGCATGACCGCCTGCCATACCACCAGGCCTATCACCCCCGCTTTAACGATGCTGGTTAAAAGCTGGGTAAACTGGCGGGCGGAAAACATATTCTTCAGGTGATTAAACGGGTTAAGCGCATCCAGTTTCGGTGCCAGCGCTTCGGTGCTGAAGAGGGGGCCGAACTGCACCCAGCCGCCCACTACCCGCATCAGCATGGCAATGGCGCACGGGATGCCCACCAGCACCAGCATTACGGTGACGCTATCACTGATCACTTCCTCCATCGCGTGATCGAATGGGTCGCGCAGACGGGTTAACGGCAGCAGCATCATCGCCTGCAACCGCTGCATCCCGGTATCCACCAGAGCAAACAGGGTCTCAAGGATACAGATTGAGATAAGCAGCTTAGGGATATCCTGGCTCTGGCTGACCTGGCCTTTTTTGCGCGACTCGTTGAGTTTTTGCGGTGTGGCGTCTTCGGTTTTTTCGCTCATGGCGCGCTCCCGGCTGAAGGGGAAAATATCTGCGACAGGACAGGGATAAGATCACGCAGTTCATACAACCGCGCATTACCCAGATGGTCCAGCAGCGGCAGATAGAGGATAAAAAACAACATGCCGAGCAGGCATTTCAGCGGAATCGTCAGGGCAGTCGCCTGTAGCTGAGGGCTATAGAGACTCATCACACCGATGGCAAAATCGAGCAGCAGCATCAGCGCCACCGGCGGGCCGGCGTAAAGCACCATATCGCTGAAGATTTTCCCCAAAAGCGCAAGCCAGACGTGAAAACCCGCCTCTGTGGGGAACGGTATCCACTGGGTGGCGGACCAAAGATGATAGCTGTCCCAGATAACCTGGGTGATGGTTGATAATCCCAGCCCTGTGACCAGCAGCAATATCAGCACCTGCTGCATCAACTTACCCAGAGGCGTCACATCCGGCCCCAGCTGGGGGTTAATTTGTCCCCCCATTAAGGCACCACGCTGGTTATCGAATAGCGCCCCGACAGACTCATACAGCCAGAAAGGCAATGCCAGCAACAATCCGAGCAGGGTGCCTATCATCAACTCTTTGAGTACCAGCCCTGCCAGCGCCATCATCGTCGGCTCAAGTACATCAATTTGTTCTTTGATGCCCGGAGCGATAAACAGCGCCAGCGCCACAGCAATGGCGGTTCGTAGCAGCCCTTTTATGACGCTAAAAGAGAATATTGGTGTCAGTAACAGGCAGGGAAAGATGCGCGCCATGCCCAGTCCCAGCGCGAGGATTGCATGAAACGTATCGGTGAGTGGGTAACCTGTCAGCATCAGGAACTGACCGTTGACATCATCGCAAACGCCGCCTGCGCCAGCTCCATCAGTTCAACACCGACCCAGCGCCCGGTGAGCGCCAGCGTCAGGCCGACCGCGATAAGCTTGATGCAGAACGGCAGGGTCTGATCCTGCAACTGCATGGCGGCCTGCACCAGTGAAATAATCACCCCGGCGATCACGGCCACCAGCAGCGGCGGCGCGGAGAGGATAACCACCAGCAGTAGCCCCTGGCGAAACAGCGTCAGAATATCCATGATGACCTCATAAATAGCTGTAGAACAGGCCGTCGAGCAGCCGCGTCCAGCCGCTGATGAGCACAAATAGCAGGATCTTCAGTGGCAGCGAAACGGTCATCGGCGACACCATCTGCATCCCGAGTGCCAGCAGGATATTCGAGACGATCAGGTCAACGACAATAAAAGGAATAAAGATCAGAAAGCCGATTTTGAAACCGTTTTGCAGCTCCGACAGCACGAAGGCCGGGATAATGAGCAGCATATTGTCGGGGGTAACCGAATCTGCCATTTTCTTTGGCCACATACGCTGGGCATTTTCCTGCAGATGGATGACGATGTCCGGATCGGTGTTTTTGCGCATAAACGTTTTCAGCGGCTCGATACCATTAGCGGCGGTATATTCGAGCCGATCCATACTGCTAAAATCGACAGGGATCGCTTTCAGCCGGTCGGTCATATCGCTAAATACCGGCGCCATAATAAATAGCGTTGCCGCCAGTGCAATGCCGTTGAGCGCCATCGTCGGCGGCACCTGCTGCACGCCCATCGCGTTGCGCGTCAATTGCAGCACCATCGTAATTTTCAAAAAGCTGGTACAGATAATGAGCATCATCGGCAGCAGTGCCAGCGCGCCGAGAAACAGCGCCAGCATAATCGGGTTGAGTGGCCCCATCTCCATCGGAATCACCTGTTCACATCCCCGACGCTCGCCACGCCTGGCAGCATATGGGTAATCTGCAACCCCAGACGTCCTTCGACATCGACCAGTTCGCCTTTCGCCAGCGGAAACTCACCGTGACACAGCAGTGCTTCACCGGGCACGACGTTTTCGACCGTGACCGTCGAGCCGACATCCAGACGATTTAACTCACCCAGCGTAAGTCTGAGATGGCCGCAGCGCACGGTTAAGGCCAGCGGCAGCGCATCAAAAGGTGATGCCACAGGTGCCGTTGTTTCAGTCAGGCCTTCATCCGCTTGAGGTGTATCGGCAGGCAGATTATCTTCGGGGGTCACATTCATGTAACTATTCTCCAGACGGGTAATAAGAAAACGGGCAGGGTGCCCCTCCCCGAACAGCAATTCGCCCTTGAGGTGCAATTGCGCAAGGCGAAGCTCGCCGCGACCGGTCGGGAAAAAATACGAGGTAGCAGGGAAAATCACATCACCGGGGCGAAGTGTGCGTAACTGCGAGGGGGCAAACGACACCGCACCCAGTTCTATCGGCAGCGATAACGGCAGGGCGCTGCAAAGCGGTGCAGGGAGCGGAACCCAGCCAGGCTGGTTTAACAACGCCGCCAGTGTGGCGGGCGCAAGATATAACTGACTTTGCGCCTGCGCCTCACCGATCGTGACGCTAATCGTAAGCCACATCCCCTCAGCCGGTGCGCAGCGCGCGCTTTGCGGCGTCAGGTCGCCAAACAGCGCGCGCAGTGCCGGGCTGAGGTGCTGGTTAAAAAGCGGCCAGTACCAGTCAGCGCACGCCCCGGGTTCTGGCAGCAGCGGGCAAGAGGAAAACAGACTCAGTAGCGCTTCGCTCCCTGCCAGAGACAACTCTCCCGCCTTGCAGGTGAAGTTCTGCGTCGGTGGCCGCTCGCCGGGGGTGGCGAGCCGCAACTGAAGCTCACCCGCTTCGCCCGCAAGGGTAAAAGGATAGCCAAGACCGTGGCCGATACGCTGGCGCAGGCTGGCTTCCTCGCGCGGCAGAGTGCGCAGGGACAAGGGTTTCATTCCCGGCCTCCACGCTGCTCAAAGCGCAGACGCACAGCGCAGGCCATCCGGCGGCGCAGTGACTCCCGGCAGCGCTCCTGATGGGCGGCCATCATAGTCATGGCGGGTGGCGCAAAACGCAGGCTGATATCCCAGCCCGCGGCAAAAGGACTCAGGCGGGCATCTACCTCGCCTAAAAGGGGCAGCAGTAGCGTCATCGATATCGGGCCAGCAGGCTGCTTTTCCACCATGGCGCACAGGGGGGGCTCCAGTTGTTGCCAGGCCCTGACCGGAGAGGCGGGCGCCGCATGCTCATGGGATAACTGTGACTCAAAAGAGGAGGAGCCTTCCCACGGTATAATAAGCGGTTGCGGCAGTTCGCTGGGGGTGAGCAACAGCGCGTCGAACAGTGAACGCTCTTCACGAAACGGCTCGGCGCGGGATTTACGCTCAGAGGTCGTGGCGTCTGAAGGTCCGGTCTGCGGCGAACGGCGCTGCACCTCGGGGCGTGCAGGCGGCGCGGGATTATTTTGCGGGGGGTGGGGTAAGGCTGTCATCGTAATGCCTCGCTGTGCGCCATCAGATATTCCAGTTTTTCCACATCGCGCAGACGCGCCTGTGTTTGCTGCTGCGCGTGCTGCACCTGTTGTTGTTGCATGACCTGCTGTGCGCGGCACTGTTGCAGCTGATTACGCTGCCCACTCACCGCGTCGCTGGCCTGGCGCTCCCGGGCCAATCCCCCGACCAGACGCTCCTGTTTTTGCAGCCCCGACTGATGGTGTCCGGCAAAGCTATCGCGCAGCTGCTGATAATGCTGTCGTGCGGCTTCAAGCTGTTGTTCCGCCTCGGCTGACTGACGTTGCGTTTCGCACAGAGCCTGCTCCGCTTGCCGTTGCAATCGTTCGCAGCGGCGTAAGCGCTGGCGGCGAATCGGCAGCAGCAGAGAGAAGGCCTGCTGCAATTCAGCACTGCCCTCATCAGTCATGATGTCGTTGTCAGGTAGCGGATGACGGCGCATGCTGGCTTACCTCCGCTAAGTCATGCAGTGTGTCGTCATATCCGCAGGGCGCGTGCATCGCCTGTTGCAGATAGCCATTTATCGTCTCCTGAGCCGATACTGCCGCATCAGTCATGGCATCGTGTCCCGGCTGGTATTCCCCCAGGCGGATTAACATTTCTACCTGCTGCCAGGCGGACATCATGCGGCGCAGCTGCGTGGCGTCGCGGATATGCTCGCGCGTCGCAACGTTACTCATGGTTCGGCTCAGGCTCGCCAGCACATCAATAGCCGGGTAGTGTCCGCGCTCCGCCAGACGACGGGTCAGCACAATGTGGCCATCAATCAGGGATCTCACTTCGTCCGCGACCGGATCGTTCATTGAATCGGCTTCAATCAGCACGGAATAGAGGGCGGTGATGGCCCCCCGTGAGGTCTGTCCTGCTCGCTCCAGCAGGGTGGGTAATAAGGTATAAACCGAAGGCGGCAGCCCGCCGCGACCCGGCGGCTCGCCCAGCGCGAGGCCGATTTCACGCTGGGCGCGGGCAAAGCGAGTCAGTGAGTCGAGGATCAACAGTACATTCTTGCCCTTATCGCGCCAGGCTTCGGCGATGGCAGTGGCAGTAAAAGCGGCCCTGGCGCGTTCCATGCTGCTGCGATCGGAGGTGGCGCAGATGAGCACGGTACGGCTGCGCAGCGCCTCATCCAGTTCGTGGTCGAGAAACTCACGTAATTCGCGCCCACGCTCGCCAATCAAACCAAAGACAATGACATCGCAGGGCGTATTTCGGGCAATCTCCGCCAGCAGGGTGGTTTTCCCGCAGCCCGCGCCGGCAAAGATCCCCACCCGCTGTCCCACGCCGAGGGTCAGCGGGCCATCAATGGCGCGAATTCCGGTCGGCAGCGGCGTATCGATGCGCGGTCGATCGGTAGGTGCCGGAGCATCGCCCAGCACACCCACCGCATCATCCACCGTACCGGGCAGGGCGAATGCGCCGGGCTGGCCTGCATCCAGTGGACGGCCAAAGCCGTCAAGTACGCTGCCGAGCAGGGCGTCCGACACCACAATACTGTGCGGCAGGCGCAGCGGAACCACGCGCGCCCCCCGGGCTATGCCGTCGAGCTGGCCGAGGGCGGAGAGCAGCGTGTGCTGCGGGTTAAAGCCGACCACCTCTGCCAGCACGCTTTGCCCGTCATCCCGGGCGATCTCGCAGAGATCGCCAATCCGCGCCTGGGGCAGGCTGCTTTCAAGCAATATTCCGCTGATCCCGGTAATGCGACCAAAACTTTCGACCGGCGAAAAGCCGATCAGCCGCCGCTGCTGCTGCTGATACCACTGCTCCAGTGCCATCGTCATTACCAGCTCACCTTAATGTTATCGCGCCCGTTGAACTCGATCTGGTTACTGGTAATCGCCACCAGCCGCAGGTTGTCTACCTCATCGCCGATAAACAGACGCTGCCCATCATCAGTGACGATATTGGCGCGGCTACCGGTGGTGATTTGCACAATGCGAAACGGCAGCCTGACCTTCAACAGCCTGACCTGGTTATCCAGCGGGATATCGCTGGTGTACGTTGCATTAAAGCGCTCCAGCATTCGGTTAAAGATTTGCATCTGTGGCTTACTGAGGCGGCCTGTGAGACGCAGCCGCTGGTTATGCCTATCCACTTTCACGAGGCTTGCCAGATCGCGTTCACGCAACATTTTCTGTAACGGAGCCTGCAATTCTGCCGGGGTGTTCAGTAGCCGGGAGGAGGCGACCTGAGTCTGGGCAACGGTGGGCTGCAAAACCCAGCTCATTACCGTCAGGGTCAGCAGCAACATCAGGCTCCAGGCCAGCGTGCGGATGCTGCGGGTGACGATCCCTTTACGGCCAGCGACAGGGGGAACGGCCTCAGGCGGCGCTTCAGCAGATTCTTCCGGCATAGAAGGGGTGGCTGGCGGCATACAGGCGGCCCACGGCGTGTCGGTACGCGCGACGCAGAGCCAGACGTCAGCGACCTGAAAAGGTTCTTCACTATTAATGGTATAGGCTTCCCCGCCATCCGGTTGCGCCAGCCACTGTGTCTCTTCCCGGCGCAGCTCGCACTGGCGGGCAGCAACGCAAGCATCGCTAAGCATCAGATCGGCCTCATCGGCGTGGCCAATCAGCCATTTATCGCCGAAGAGGGGTAACGCGGCGCCTAAATGCAGGCCAGACAGCACGCGCAGTTCGAACATGATTAACTCTCCCACGTGGTAAGTGAGTAAGCGGCCGGATCAGGCTCTATACGCCCCAGCACATTTACTGCGAGGTTAGGTTGCAGCTCTGCAAAAGAGAGCACCGGTACATAGTGGAACTCTTCCTGGATCAGCCCGCGCAGCGGACTGCGCAGATCCTGGGCGACCAGCAGCACGGCGCTTTCCGGAGTGTCAGCCGGAAATGCGTTGGCGATGACCGGAAGAATGGCGCTGATCTGCTCATGGGTTAGCGCAAAAAACAGATCGTTTTGCGTCTGACGAAGCGAGTCACGCAACTGTTCTTCCAGTTCCGGTGTCAGCAGCCAGACATGCAGGCCGTCCGGGCGGGCATACTGGTAACAGAGGTGATTTTTCAACGAGATGCGCACCTGGTCGGTCAGCAGCCAGATGTCGCGCTCATGCTGCCCATGCTCGATCAGCGCTTCGGCAATTGCCCGAACCGATCGCAGCGGAATACGTTCTGAAACCAGTTTTTGCAGGACGCTGGAGAAGCGTGAGAGGGGCATCACGCGCTGTAACTCCTGCGATAGCTCCGGCTGCTCTGATTCCAGCCAGCTCACCAGCGCGCGGGTTTCCTGCAGACCAATAAAATGTGGGCTGCTGGCGTGAATGGCGTTCTCCATGCGCTTGACCAGGATTTCACGCGCCGTCCAGCGCTCGACCTCTTCGTTTTGCAGCAGCGGATGATCTGCCGCCAGCCAGAGTAGATCGCCTTCCTGACGCTGCTCATCCCCCTCTGCCACGCTTTCCCTGTCGGCTGCCGCGATCTCGTCCAGCCAGCGGCGTTTCACCGCCCGGTGCGACACGTTAAATGTGCCTTTTACTTTCGGGATTTCATAAACCGAGAAGCGAAACTCATCTTCCGTCTGCTGGTCGAGAAACTCGATATCGAACGCGGGCAGGGTAAAGCCGAAGTGGTAAACGATACGGTTACGCAGGCGGCGAATATCCTGCACCAGCTCCAGCATCTCCGGATGGCCGCGCCATGAAGACGAGAAATTGATCAGATAAGGTCGTGTTGGGTTGAACTGACGTAAATCCTCCTTGCCGTTCAGCTCAGGGGGAATGACCTCATTTTCCATTTGTGGCTGCGCAAGGCTCAGGGTCTTTTTGACGCGCCAGATCTGAAAACCGCCGCTAATCATCGTCAGCGCGGCCAGCAGCAAAAAAATTGCCGTTGGCATACCTGGAAGCAGGGCAAAGCCCACCATGCCCATTGAGGAGAGCAGCCAGGCTTTCGGCTGGCTGGTTAACTGCTCGGCAATCTCGCGGCCGATATTATTGTCGGCCGTCTGTTCATTGTCGGACGAGACGCGGGTAATCAGCATCCCGGCAGTCAGCGAGATCAGCAGTGCAGGGATCTGCGCAATCAGTCCGTCACCGATGGTCAGAATAGAGTAGATATGCATTGCTTCGCCGGCCGGCATGCCTAGCTGTAGCACGCCAATACTGATGCCGCCAATCAGGTTAATCACGACAATCACCAGCCCGGCGATAGCGTCACCTTTAACAAACTTCATTGCGCCATCCATCGCCCCGAATAACTGACTCTCTTTTGCCAGTTCATTACGCCGGCTTCTGGCCTGGACCCCATCAATCAGTCCGGCGCGCAGATCGCTGTCGATGGACATCTGCTTACCGGGCATCGCATCAAGGGTAAAACGCGCTGCCACTTCGGCTACCCTTTCGGAACCTTTGGTAATAACCAGGAAGTTCACCACGGTCAGGATCAGGAACATCACCATCCCTACCGCAAGGTTGCCACCCGCCACAAAGTTACCGAAAGCCGCCACCACATGGCCCGCATCCTGCTGAATTAAGATCTGGCGGGTGGTGGAGATAGAGAGTGCCAGGCGGAACATGGTGGTGAGCAGCAGCACGGCGGGAAAGGTCGAGAACGCCAGCGGCTTTGGCAGATACATGGCCAGCACGACCAGCAGAGATGACAGGCAGATATTCACCGCTATCAGCGCATCAATTAATGGCAGCGGTAAGGGAATAATAAGCATAAACACCAGCGCCATGGCAAAAGCCGCACCGACCACTTCGGAGCGTTGCATGGCGCTGATAGCGATTCGATTCAATATCTGAAACAGAGTATTCATCTTTGTTGCCTCACGACGCCGCGTTCCGGTTGCGGCGTTGCTGTTGCTGCTCAGTTTTGGTGACGTCCGTAATCATGCCGCGCAGGAGTTTTAACGCGTTGTCACGATTTTCCTGGGCGGGCCACAGCGAGGATGGCACGCCGTGCAGGAGCGGAAAAAGCGAACTAAAAAAGAGCGGCAGATGTTGCCGGTTCTGGCCGACAATCTCGTCCGCCAGCCCGGTGAAATCACTCTGATAAGCGCCGTTATGGCTGATTTGCAACATCCGGCGCGCCAGAGTCAGGCTGTTCATGGCAACACCGGGCAATTTGCTGCGCATACGCTGCAAAAAGGTCGTGCTGTCGCTCAGCGTCTGGTTTATCCCGGCAGCATCGCGCAGTCCGCGGTGGATACGTCCGAGGGTAATAACGCTGATTGAGGGGGCAAGTGCGGCGATATCATCCGCCAGCGCGCGCTGCAGGGTACGCAGCGTCGGTATCAGATTACGCGAGCCGATCAGCTCCAGCAGCATATCCAGCATCCTGGTTGCGGACTGCTGGTGGACGATGCCGTCGTAATAGAGGTTGCGCAACGACTGTTTACGCTGCGGATCGCGGGTATACCCGGCGATGGCTGACGCCGTGTTGTTGCCAGCACGAATGGTGTGGCCGTGGGTCTGCTGTAGCTTATCCAGCTGGGTCCCGGCCAGTTCCCTGTCGCCTTTATCCTGTGCCTGTTCGCCGATCATACGCAGTAGCAGGGCGGTACGCGCCGGATCGCCGCCGGTCTTTTCCAGCAGTGTGTCGCTATCCGGCGGTGGATTCTGGCGCAGGGCACCACGCAGCCATGCCATCTGATCCAGTGTTTGTTGTTCATCGCCGCCATCGAGCAGGGAAAATAGCGCATTCAGCTCTCCGACTTTGCTGAGCGCATGCTTGCCACGCTGCGGGTTACGTGACGCATTGCGGCGGTCCTGCGCCTTTTGCCTGCGTTCCATCTTTTCACTGAACGTAGCGCCAATTTCTTCCATCGCGTCATTCAGTGACGTTTCCCGCGCGCGGACATTATCCGGCACGTCGTTTTTACCTGCTGCCTGTGGCGTATTTTTATGCAGAGCTTTTAGCGAGTGCGCCAGCGCCGGTATCGCATGTTGTATTTTAAGCATCGCCAGCCATCCTCAATGGTTATTACTCTCTTTCTGTGTCAAATAACGCTTAGTGGTTCCGAAAAAAGCAGTAAAAAAAAGTGGAAATAATTTCATCAGGAAATCAGTGCAATTTTTTGCATTACTGAACGATAAGGAAGGGTAAAAACTGTCTCAGATAATTCTGTATTAAGAATTAATTGTTTTCATAAACAGCGGCTTATTTGTTGAGCGGCAGATGGCATATCTCTTGCTATGTAACGCAATCAATTGTTACTACTCAGAGAGATAAGAAAATGATGAATTCAACACTCGTATCCGCTGTCGCAGAGTCACCCTTAGCAATTAACGTCAACTGGGATGAGATCTTCGTTACGCATAATAAGAAGCTGTTAAATTTCATTCGAAAACGTATTGCCAGCCATGAAGATGCTGATGACATCCTGCAAATGACCTGTCTGGAAGTGTTGTGTAACCGCCATAAGTTTCGTGGTGCATCCCGTCCGGAAACGTGGGTATTTGGCATCGCAGTTAATTTGATTCGCAACTACTACAAATCAAAACAGATCCACTATCTGTTTGATAACCTTAATGATGAAGTTATCGCCGATCTGCTGCTGGATAATGATCCCAGCGATCTGACGGAAAACAGGCAATTACTGAGTCATACGCTGGCATCCCTCGAAAGTTTACCGAAAGACGTCAGGGTGATGCTCTCTATCCTTGTGGAAGAGGAGGGTAGCTATCAGGATATCGCTCAGCAGTTAGACATCCCGGTCGGCACCGTGCGCTCGCGGCTCTCACGAGCGCGGGAAACATTAAAGGGGAGAATTTACGCCTGAATAGGGCCTTACGAAAAATGGCAATTTAACTGCTAAGCTTATCAGCTCGTTAATATTTAGCGAGTTATGACTATCATGCCGTCGGAACGTTATTCTCTGCGGCTTGATAAATCCGTGGAGGGAATAATGCATTTACAGGG
Organism: Candidatus Pantoea varia; assembly: GCF_900115075.1. Taxonomy (GTDB): domain Bacteria; phylum Pseudomonadota; class Gammaproteobacteria; order Enterobacterales; family Enterobacteriaceae; genus Pantoea; species Pantoea varia. Next base: position 1,465,335 of record NZ_FOVG01000001.1, on the reverse strand, counting down.
TGTATCTGACCAGAATGACAATCACAAAATTAATATCACCGGTTTATCAAATATTGCCTTAAACAAAATTCATGATGCAATATATTTGATAGACAGCCAGCTGCATATCAAATATGTCAACGAAAAAGCCTGCCAGTTGACGGGATATTCCCGCGAGGCATTTTCGCAGCTCAGCTTTGACATCATTGATAAAGAACTGCGCGACAATGACGTTTTTGCCCTGTGGTGGAAACTCAGTACCCGCCCTGAAGGGATACAATTCACTTCACATCATACCGGCCGGCATGACGTTTTTCCCGTAGAAGTGAGTTGTAGCGGATATCACCAGGATGGTGAGCTGCATATCTTATGCATTGTGCGCGATATGCATGAAATTCGTCGGCAACAAGAGCAGCAGCAACTGCGGGAAAAACAGCTGCATCAGGTAGTGGAAAATTCTCCCGACCTCATTTTACGTTTTGATTTGCAGACCCGCTGCCTCTATGCCAACCTGGCCGTCCGCAGCGGGTTTAATCTTAGCGAAAACGATATCAGTCGGGTGCCGCTGACCGAAAGTGTGCAGCGCGGGGGGATCGGACTGAGCCTGTTTAAGCTGGTCTCACGCACAATGGTTGATGAGAAAGTGGCCGAAGATGAGCTGGTGGTAAAGCATAAGGGGGATAAACGTACCCTGCATGTGCGCTGCGTGCCGGAATATGATTTACACGGCGAGTTAGTGAGCGTGCTGGCGGTTGGGCGCGATATTACCGCTATCCGCAAGACCGAAGAGGAGTTGCGGCAGTTGACTCATAATCTGGAGCGGGCGCGGGAAGCGGAAAAAAAACAGCTGGCGCGTGATATTCATGACGAGCTGGGCCAGCATTTAACCGCTCTGCGCACAGGGTTGTCGCTGCTGGCGATGCGTAAAGATCAGCCTGTCGATGCGCAGCAGGCAAAAATCCAGCAGTTGATGGTGCATCTGGACAGCACTATTCAGGTGGTACGGGATGTCTCGACCCGCCTGCGGCCTAATGTTCTCAATCTTGGTTTAATCCCGGCGCTGGAATGGTTGCGCGATCAGTTTATAAAAAACAATGGTATCCGCTGCATTTTACTGGCACCTGACGAACACACCGTGGTGCTGGATGAGGCGACGCTGACGGCAGCCTTTCGCGTGGTACAGGAGTCTCTCACCAATGTCGTCCGCCATGCCAGCGCCAGCAATGTTTATATCTTCGTCAAACTCAAGCCGGATGCGCTGTTCATCGAAGTTGTCGATAACGGTAAAGGATTTCATCTGAACCGAGTGAAGAATGGGACGTGTGGGCTGCACGGCATCCGGGAGCGAGGACGCATGCTAAATGGAGAAGCGACCATCGATAGCACGCCCGGAAAAGGGACCCGGGTTAAACTGACGTTCCCTCTCTCTGTAAGCGCTAAATCAGTAGCATCCTGTCCAAAACCGGGAGTATTAACCGATGAGTAAATGCATACGTCTGATGATTGCCGACGATCATGCCATTATGCGCGAGGGCCTGAAGCAAATTTTTGCGCTTGATGACAATATCGACGTGGTCTGCGAAGCATCGGATAGCGGCCAGGTGCTGGAGCGCCTGCGTCAGCACGAAATCGATCTGCTGCTGCTGGATATTTCGATGCCTGGCATGAGCGGAGAAGATCTGATTACCCGCCTGATGCCTCTTTATCCCCGACTGCGCATTCTGGTATTGAGTATGTATAACGAACCGCAAATTACCCGGCGGGTGTTAAATAATGGCGCGCTGGGCTATATCACCAAAGACAAGTCGCCGGATGTTTTACTCAATGCGATTCGTACCGTGGCGCAGGGATCACGCTATATCGATCACGATCTGGCACAGGAGATTATCTTCTCCGAATACCAGAGCAACAATCGTGCGCCTCATGAGAGCCTGACGATGCGCGAACGGCAAATCATGATCATGCTGGCCCACGGGGAGTCGATTAATGCGATAGCCGATGCGCTCTCCATCAGTAATAAAACGGTCAGTACCTATAAATCACGCATGATGAAGCGAATGAAATTTACTAATAATGCCCATATCGTGAAATATTCCCTGCAGCATAACCTGGTGCAATAACGTCTCAAGGCACCGCCTGATAAACCTCGGGCGGGGTCGATCTGAGGGTGATTTGAAGCACGGTTAATGGGAAGGGCGTGTCCGCCTGGACTTTATGCCTGACCGCATAATAAAAAATCCACGCAGTGGCGTGGATTTTAGGGAGTCTGTCAGATTTCATGGGTTCAGTGAAACCCCATAAGCCAACATTTAAATCAGACGTTAAACAGGAAGTTCATCACATCGCCATCTTTCACGATGTACTCTTTACCTTCTGAACGCATCTTGCCGGCTTCTTTCGCACCTTGCTCGCCCTTGTAGGCGATAAAGTCATCAAACGCGATGGTCTGGGCGCGGATAAAACCTTTCTCGAAGTCGGTGTGGATTTTACCGGCTGCCTGTGGAGCCGTCGCGCCAACCGGGATGGTCCAGGCACGGACTTCTTTCACGCCAGCGGTGAAATAGGTCTGCAGGTTCAGCAGGGAGTAACCGGCGCGAATCACGCGATTAAGGCCTGGCTCTTCCAGTCCCAGTTCTGCCATGAACTCGTCACGGTCTTCATCATCCAGTTCAGCAATGTCTGACTCGACAGCGGCGCATACGGGCACCACGACTGAACCTTCCGCTTCTGCGATAGCACGCACCTGATCCAGGTACGGGTTGTTCTCGAAACCATCTTCATTGACGTTAGCAATGTACATTGTTGGTTTCAGGGTCAGGAAGCTCAGATAGCGGATTGCCGCTTTGTCGTCTTCATCCAGATTCAGTGAACGCAGCATGCCCGCTTCTGAAAGATGCGGCAGGCACTTCTCCAGCGCAGCCAGTTCAGCCTTAGCATCTTTGTCGCCGCCTTTGGCTTTCTTCTGTACACGCTGAATGGCACGTTCACAGGTTTCAAGATCGGACAGCGCCAGCTCGGTGTTGATCACGTCAATATCTTCAGCCGGGTTCACTTTTCCCGCCACGTGGATGATGTTGTCGTTTTCAAAGCAGCGCACCACGTGGCCGATCGCTTCGGTTTCACGGATGTTGGTCAGGAACTGGTTACCCAGGCCTTCACCTTTTGACGCGCCTTTAACCAGACCCGCGATATCGACGAATTCCATGGTAGTCGGCACCACGCGCTGCGGCTTAACAATCTCAGAAAGCTGGTCGAGACGCAGGTCAGGCATGGGCACCACACCGGTGTTTGGCTCAATGGTGCAGAAAGGGAAGTTAGCCGCTTCGATGCCCGCTTTAGTCAGCGCGTTAAACAGAGTGGATTTACCGACGTTCGGCAGGCCCACGATACCGCATTTGAATCCCATGGTTTGATACCCTTTATAACTGGATGGACAGCGCGCCAGAAGGCGGACTGTCGGAGAAGAATTGAAAAATTTCGCGCATTATACACGGAATCACGACGATTCGGGCGTTTAAGCAGGCTTGAAGGCGTGCAGCCGGTTCATCGCCTTAATGCGATCCTCTTTAAGCCACAGTTCGGTGCAGCGCGCCGCTTCATCAATGGCATCATCAATCAGCTTCTGCTCACTGGCGGGCGGCTTGCCCAGCACAAATCCCGTTACCTTGTTGCGATCGCCGGGGTGACCGATACCGATCCGCAGCCGATGGAAATTGTTGTTGTTGCCCAGTTTGCTGATGATGTCTTTCAGCCCGTTATGGCCGCCATGCCCGCCGCCCTGCTTGAACTTCGCCACGCCGGGCGGCAAATCGAGTTCATCGTGCGCCACCAGAATCTCTTCCGGTGCAATGCGATAAAAGGTCGCCATCGCCGCCACCGCTTTCCCGCTCAGGTTCATAAAGGTGGTCGGCACCAGCAGGCGCACATCCTCTCCGGCTATCGCCAGGCGGGCGGTGTAGCCATAGAATTTGCCTTCTTCCTTTAGTGACTGATTGTGGCGCTCAGCCAGTAAATCCAGATACCAGGCACCCGCATTGTGGCGCGTGGCGGCATATTCAGCGCCCGGATTGGCAAGGCCCACAATCAGTTTAATGCTGCTCACAATGATTATCCTGCTGTTATCGCGAAAGGGCGTTAGTTTACTTCGCTACAGTCAGGATGACAAAGCCGAAGCACCGAAATGATTCAGACCGGTGATTAATCATTTTCCATCTGAATCAACAGGCTGCAATCAGGACCAGGGGTTTCTTTATGGCTGATGTGTGATCCAGTCCGCAACGTTGCTTCTATCCATTGCCTAAACTTATGGCACTTAACATTGTGTGCGGTTATTAACTCATATGGATGGAGGTGCAGCATGAAACATCAACACTGCCGCGTAGCGGGTAACAGCTTGATGGTACTGGGATTAGTCACAATGGTACTGGGCGTTGGTTTTTCAATTATTAATCAGCTTCCCTCACTCGACCTGCCGCAGCTTCTGGCGCAGGGTGCGATGTTGGGCATCTTTATCGGTGCTCTGCTGTGGCTGGTGGGGGCGGGGCTGAGTGGTCGTGAAAAGGTGGAAGATCGTTATTACTGGCATCGTCGCTATGATAACCGCTGCCGCCGGTCGCACAATTCACACCATTAACTGAGTGCTGCAGTGACCGGATACTGCGCTGTGCGGTTCCGGCCGCTGGCCTTGGCGTGATAGAGCGCTGCATCCGCCAGCGCCAGTAAATCCTCAAACCCCTGTTGATGGTCCGTTACCGTCGCAAACCCAATGCTGACCGAATAGCTAATCGCATTGGGTTGTGACGCACAGACTGCAAGCCGGATCGCTTCACACCAGGCTTCTGTATCCTCTGCCGTTACCGGAATTATCGCCGCAAACTCTTCTCCGCCCAGTCGCGCAAAACGCCCTTCAACCGGCAGTAATTTTCTGACAACCCCGCAGAAATGGATCAAAATCTGGTCACCCTGATGATGACCATACTGATCGTTAATGTTTTTGAAATGATCAAGATCGAACAGTATCGCGCTAAAGGGCCGCTTCTGACGGCGGCATCGCGCCACAATTTTCTCTGCTTCATCAAACAGGGCACGACGATTCCAGACGCTGGTCAGCGGATCGTGCAGGGAGGCATGTTTTAAGCTGACCTGCATCCGTTCATTGACCATCGCGAGAAGGGTAAACGTCAGGCCGATGACAAACAGAATCGATTCCAGGATAACGTAAACCGAGAAGTCGGATCCGCCAATCGCACCGGGCTGCGTGCTGGGAATCGCCGGGTCCAGAAACAGGCGAGCCAGATGAAACAACAGATGGATCCAGAGCAGTAACTGCGCCGGCCAGAAGGTCGCCTTAAGCGTGTCACGCGCCAGCCAGATCAGATGAATCAGTGCAGCGGTATAGGCGACGCAGGCGAGACAAAGCACCAGCACTCGTTTGGGTAAGCTGTAATAGAACACCGGAAAGCAGCAGCAGAGTGCCCAGAGCAGGGCGCCCAGCAGCCAGTGGATGCCGATGGGTTTGCCGCACAAGCGCCGAAATGCATTTAATAATCCGCCATAAGCCAGCATCACCAACACATTACCCACTGCCACTGGCAGAAAATGCAGACCACTACTGCGCAGGCTACTTAAGAACACGGAAATCAGGGTAAAAACCAGCGACAGGCAGGTGAAGCCCAGGACGCGGTCATACTGCGAACCGATCCAGGCAAAAACCATAATGATGCTCAGAAACCCCAGCACATAAAGCTCGCAAATAAATAAGGTATAAATATCGAGGTTCATGAGGGCCGGGTTCTTATGAAAATTGCGTTGCAAATTACCACTTAACGGCATCGGGCAGAAGCGGTGAGCGCAGCGTTTAAGCAAAAGAGTGAGTGGCGTTGAAAATAGGGGATTGTGGGGGAATTTATCGCGGAAATCTCAGAAAAAGAAGCGCGTTAATCGGAGGACAGGCAGGCATAAAAAAACCGGGCACAGGGCCCGGTTCCGCGAAGATTAATGCTCGAACATCGCCGAGATCGATTCTTCGTTACTGATGCGGCGAATCGCTTCAGCCAGCATGCCAGATAAGGTCAGCGTGCGCACATTCGGCAGTGACTTGATCTCGTCAGAGAGTGGGATGGTATCGCAGACGATCACCTGGTCGAGCACAGATTTACGCAGGTTTTCAACCGCATTGCCGGAGAAGATCGGGTGAGTCGCGTAAGCAAACACGCGCTTGGCACCCCGCTCTTTCAGCGCTTCAGCCGCTTTACACAGCGTGCCGCCGGTGTCGATCATGTCGTCGACCAGCACACAGTCGCGGCCAGCAACGTCACCGATGATGTGCATCACCTGAGAAACGTTCGCACGAGGGCGGCGTTTATCAATGATAGCCATATCAGTGTCGTTCAGCAGTTTAGCGATAGCACGGGCACGTACTACGCCACCGATATCAGGAGAAACAACAATCGGGTTTTCCAGGCCGATCTGCATCATATCTTCCAGTAGGATCGGACTGCCAAATACGTTATCAACCGGGACGTCGAAGAAGCCCTGGATCTGCTCGGCGTGCAGGTCAACCGTAAGAACACGGTCAACACCGACGCTGGAAAGGAAGTCTGCCACTACTTTAGCGGTAATAGGCACACGTGCGGAACGCACGCGGCGATCCTGACGGGCATAACCAAAGTAGGGAATGACTGCGGTAATACGACCAGCAGAAGCACGACGCAGCGCGTCGACCATCACAACCAGTTCCATCAGATTATCGTTAGTGGGAGCACAGGTGGACTGGATGATGAAAATATCACCACCGCGTACATTTTCATTGATCTGTACGCTCACTTCACCATCACTGAAACGTCCTACAGCGGCGTCTCCCAGGCTGGTGTAAAGGCGGTTGGCAATACGTTGTGCTAGTTCCGGGGTGGCGTTACCAGCAAATAGCTTCATATCAGGCACGAGAAGAACCTCAGGCTTTGCGTCCAGAGAATGAACGGCATGACGGTAACCGGCGCGTACAGTCATGTTCGTTCACACGGGTGTGTTGATGCGAAACGTGCAGTGTCCGGAACGGGGTGACACTGTCACGCATTCGCTAATCGCCTCGCAGGGTACGCTGTAGCGGCGAAACATTTACGCCCCGGGCTACAAATCCGCGCACCCCATTCGGGGCAAGCTCCAGCACCTGACGGGCAGCAGACTCAGTGTCGAATTCAGCAAACACACAAGCGCCCGTGCCAGTCAGGCGTGACGGCGCGTATTCTAGCAGCCAGGAAACAAGCTCATCAACCTCACGAAAACGTTTTCTTACCACTGCTTCACAATCATTGGTGAAGGGTGCAGCTAAAAGCGTCGATAAACTGCGCGATGGAGTATCACGCGTCAGTTCGGGGTCGTTGAATACCACTGGTGTACTGATGTTCACGCCGGGATGAGCGACAAGATACCACTTTTCTTCCGGCTCTGCGGGCTGAAGTTGTTCACCGACTCCCTGCGCAAAGGCCGCGAAGCCCTGCACGAAAACCGGCACATCCGCGCCCAGCTTCACGCCAATCGCCGCCAGCTCATCCGGTGTGAAGCCGGTTTGCCACAGATGATTGAGCGCCACCAGCACGGTTGCCGCATCAGACGAACCGCCACCAAGGCCGCCGCCCATGGGCAGGCGTTTCTCAATGGCGATCTGCGCACCCGCGCGCGAAGTCAGGCGATGGTTATCCTGCGCTGCCTGCTTCAGCATGTTCGCAGCGCGCATAATCAGGTTGTCTGCATCCGCGACGCCCGCCACCGGCGTTAACAGCTGAACGGAATCGCTGTCATTAACGCTAATCTGCAACTGGTCACCGTAATCCAGAAACTGAAACAGCGTCTGCAGGTTGTGATAGCCGTCGGGACGACGGCCGGTGATGTAGAGAAAAAGATTCAATTTTGCCGGGGCAGGCCAGTGGGTGATCATTGAACGGTCCAGCCGTCCATTCGCAGTTTAATCCGCTGATCACCCTCTTTCAGCTCCAGGCTGGATGGCAGCGGCGGGGTGACTTTGCTGTCGTAGCCCGCGACAGACACCTGCCAGTTCTGGCCGTCGCGGCTGTAGTTCAGGCTGCTCAGTTGGTAGCTATCGTTGAGCTGATAGTCGGTGGCATCGCCAGGCAGACCCATCATCCACTGACGCAGATTGGCCAGCGGAATGTTCATGCCGGTCAACTGAGAAATCATCTTCTGCGCGTCATTGCTGACGTAGCGCTTGCCCTTGTTGTCGACGATCTGCACCACCGAGCCCTGCGCATCGAGCTGCAGTTCGGTGCTGCCCAGCGGATTGGTCAGCAACAGGCGATAGCGATCGGGCGCGGTCTGCTGCCAGTTGAAGCGGGCATAGACTTTCTGTTTGTCAGAAAGGTAGGCAAAGGCGCCGCGGGTCTGATAGTGCGTGACCTTTGAGACCGCCTGCTGATGCTGTTGCCACTGTGGCGCGGTAACGCTGGGGCCCGGGCCTTGCGGTTTGTTGACGCTACAGGCCGCCAGCAGGACGCTGGCAAGGGGCAAAAGGCGCAACAGATTGCGTGGTGAATTAAGCATCAAGTGGTCATCTCCTCGGACACATTTATTATTCGTAACGGATAACGCTAACCGTCCCGGTTTTAACCGTCAATGCTGTTATGCAGCAAATTGAGCACGATCGGGTTAATCTTATTACAGTCATAGCCTTTGTATGGCTTTTCTTGATCTGCCGCATCTTGTAGAATGCGCCTCACAAAACCCTGACATTATTGGGACATCCCAACCAAAACCACCATGACGCTGCTCGCTCTCGGAATCAATCACAAGACAGCCCCCATTGCTCTGCGCGAACGCGTCTCGTTCGGGCCGGAGACGCTTGAGCAGGCGTTAAATAGCCTGTTATCACAGCCAATGGTGCAGAGCGGCGTGGTGTTGTCCACCTGTAACCGGACTGAACTCTACCTGAGTGTAGAGCAGCAGGCCGACTTACAGGCGCGTCTGGTGAGCTGGTTATGTAATTATCATCAGCTGGATGAAGAGGATGTTCGCAACAGCCTCTACTGGCATCAGGATAACGAGGCGGTAAGCCACCTGATGCGCGTCGCCAGCGGACTCGATTCACTGGTGCTGGGCGAACCGCAGATCCTCGGTCAGGTAAAAAAAGCGTTTGCCGACTCTTCACGCGGTCAGGCGCTGAGCAGTGAACTGGAACGCATGTTCCAGAAAACCTTCTCGGTTGCCAAGCGCGTGCGCACGGAAACCGATATCGGTGCCAATGCGGTCTCGGTGGCGTTTGCCGCCTGTACCCTGGCCCGTCAAATCTTCGAATCTCTCTCCTCCGTCAATGTGCTGCTGGTGGGCGCAGGTGAAACCATTGAGCTGGTCGCGCGTCATCTGCGTGAACATCAGGTCAAAAATCTGATCATCGCTAACCGTACCCGCGAGCGCGCCGAAACGCTGGCGGCGGAAGTGGGGGCTGAGGTGATCACGCTGGCGGAGATTGATGCCCGTCTGGCAGAAGCCGACATTATCATCTCCTCAACCTCCAGTCCGCTGCCGATTATCGGCAAAGGGATGATGGAGCGCGCCCTGAAAGCGCGTCGCAACAAACCGATGCTGCTGGTGGATATTGCCGTACCGCGCGACGTAGAGCCGGAAGTGGGCGACCTGCCTAACGCCTATCTCTACAGCGTGGATGACCTGCAGGCGATCATCGAGCAGAACCTGGCGCAGCGCAAAGCGGCCGCGGTTCAGGCCGAAAGCATCGTGGTGCAGGAAAGCAGCGAATTCATGGCGTGGCTGCGCTCACAGGGCGCGGTGAATACGATCCGTGAATATCGTTCTCAGGCGGATGAGATCCGCGCTGAGCTGGAAGGCCGTGCGCTGCAGGCGCTGCAGCAGGGTGCCGACCCGCAGAAAGTCATGCAGGAACTGGCGCATAAGCTGACCAACCGTTTAATACACGCTCCAACCAAATCACTTCAGCAGGCCGCCCGCGATGGCGATAATGAACGCCTGCAGATTTTACGCGACAGCCTGGGTCTCGATTAGGCACACTGCTGTCGCCACCTGTTACGGGAATCCCACATTTAAATGAAAACCTCTATAGTTGCCAAACTGGAAGCCCTGCAGGAGCGCCACGAAGAAGTGGAAGCGATGCTGGGCGATGCTGGCGTCATCGCCGATCAGGAGCGTTTCCGTGCGCTGTCACGCGAATATGCTCAACTGACCGATGTGACCCGTTGCTTCCGCGACTGGCAGCAGGTTCAGGAAGATATCGAAACGGCGCAGCAGATGCTCGACGATCCTGAAATGCGCGATATGGCGCAGGAAGAGTTGCAGGAAGCGCGTGAGAAGAGCGACGTGCTGGAGCAGCAGTTGCAGGTTCTGTTGCTGCCGAAAGATCCCGATGATGAGCGCGCCTGTTTTATTGAAGTGCGCGCCGGAACCGGCGGCGATGAAGCCGCGATTTTCGCCGGCGATCTGTTCCGCATGTACAGCCGCTATGCCGAAGCACGTCGCTGGCGCGTGGAGATTATCAGCGCTAACGAAGGCGAGCATGGCGGTTACAAAGAAGTCATTGCCCGCGTGACCGGCGAAGGTGCCTATGGCCGCCTGAAGTTTGAGTCAGGCGGCCACCGCGTGCAGCGTGTGCCGGAGACCGAATCCCAGGGCCGTATTCATACCTCAGCCTGTACCGTGGCCGTGATGCCGGAAATTCCGGAAGCGGAACTGCCTGAAATTAACGCCGGTGACCTGAAGATCGATACCTTCCGCTCCTCCGGTGCAGGCGGTCAGCACGTTAACACCACCGACTCCGCGATTCGTATTACCCACCTGCCAACCGGCATCGTGGTGGAGTGTCAGGACGAACGTTCACAGCATAAAAACAAAGCCAAAGCGCTGGCGGTGCTGGGTTCGCGTATTCACGCGGCAGAGATGGCCCGCCGTCACGCCGTCGAAGCCAGTACCCGTCGCAACCTGCTGGGCAGCGGCGATCGCTCTGACCGTAACCGTACCTATAACTTCCCGCAGGGCCGCGTAACCGACCACCGTATCAACCTGACTATCTACCGTCTGGATGAAGTGATGGAAGGGAAACTCGACAGCCTGATTGAGCCGATTGTTCAGGAGTACCAGGCAGATCAGCTGGCGGCGCTGGCTGGTCAGGATTAATGGATATTCGTCACTGGCTGAAACAGGCGGTCGCCACGCTGTGCGGTGGTGACAGTCCGAAGCGTGACGCAGAGATCCTGTTAGGTTTTGTGACCGGCAAATCCCGCAGCTGGTTAATCGCCTTTGATGAAACGGTGCTCAGCGATGAGCAGCTGGAACAGCTCAATAGCCTGCTGGCGCGTCGCGCCCGGGGTGAACCGGTGGCGCATCTGGTGGGCGAACGCGAGTTCTGGTCGCTGCCTTTGCGCGTCACTGACGCCACGCTGATCCCGCGGCCGGATACCGAACTGCTGGTTGAACAGGCGCTGTCGCATCTGCCCGCGACACCTTCGACCATTCTGGATATGGGCACCGGCACCGGGGCGATCGCGCTGGCACTGGCCAGCGAGCGACCCGACTGCGAGGTCACTGGCGTGGATCGCATCGAGGCCGCCGTTGAGCTGGCAAGCAGCAATGCGCGCCAGCTTAGCCTCAGCAACACCACCTTTCTGCTCAGTCACTGGTTCCAGGCACTCACGCCCCAGCGCTTTACCCTCATCGTCAGCAACCCGCCCTATATTGATGCCAGCGATATTCATCTGGAGCAGGGTGACGTGCGTTTCGAACCGCGCAGTGCGCTGGTGGCCGATGAGGCGGGACTGGCGGATCTGCGCACGCTGATCGAGCAGGCACCCGCCTGGCTGCAGCCGGATGGCTGGCTGCTGCTGGAACATGGCTGGCAGCAGGGCGAGGCGGTGGCCGCGCTGATGCGGCAAAATGGCTATCACGCCGTTGAAACGGTCGCGGATTACGGCGGCAATCCGCGTGTGACCTTAGGTCAGTTCCCCTGTTAAAAGCGCTTTAAAAAGGATTGATGATGTTCGCCTTTTATCCCCTGATTAAAAATCTGCACATCTTAACGGTAGTGCTGACCGTGACGCTGTTCCTGCTACGTTTTTACTGGCTGCGCCGGGGATCGTCGATGATGACGAAACGCTGGGTCCGCATTCTGCCGCACGTTAACGACACCCTGTTACTGGTGACCGGTATCTCACTGGTGATGATTACCCACTTCTATCCCTTCACACCGCAAGGAAGCTGGCTGACGGAGAAGCTTTTAGCGGTTATCATCTACATCGCCTTAGGATTTGTGGCATTGAGTCGCCGTCCACGCACTGATCGCACCCGCTGGATCGCTTTTCTGGTGGCGTTAATCGCCCTGGTGACCATCATTGAGCTGGCGCTGACCAAAATGCCGTTATGGGGATAGCATGACCTCGACCGAACAATTAGATTTCAGCCAGACACCGCTGTGTGAAGCGGTGATTGGCGCTACGCTTGCCATCCGCGCCGATTTCCCGGCGTTATCGGTGGAAACGCAACTTGCGGCGTTAGTCGCCGAAGCGCGTGAGTATGTCAGTGACATCGAAGATGCTGACATGCAACTCGAAAAGCTGCTGGAGCTGTTCTATCGCCAGTGGAGATTTCGCGGTGCCAGCGGCGTCTACAAACTTTCTGATGCGCTGTGGATCGACAATGTGCTGAAGACCCGTCAGGGTACCGCAGTGTCACTGGGCGTGATTCTGCTGCACATCGCCGCCGAGCTGGAACTGCCGCTTATGCCGGTAATTTTCCCGACGCAGCTGATTCTGCGCGCCGACTGGATTGATGGCGATAAATGGATGATTAACCCGTTCAATGGGGAAACCCTGGATCGGCACACGCTGGAAGTATGGCTCAAGGGCAATATCAGCCCGACCGCGCGTCTGTATGACGATGACCTGGACGAAGCGAAAACCGTCACCGTGATGCGCAAGATGCTCGATACGCTGAAAGCGGCGTTGATGGAAGAGCAGAAAATGGAGCTGGCGCTGAACGTCAGTCAGGTGCTGTTGCGTATCGATCCTGATGATCCGTACGAAATCCGCGATCGCGGTTTGATCTACGCGCAGCTGCAGTGCGACCATATCGCCCTGAATGATTTAACCTACTTCGTTGAGCAGTGTCCTGAAGACCCGGTCAGCGAAATGATCAAAGTTCAGATTCACGCAATCGAACAAAAACAGGTCACGCTGCACTAAGCGGACCCACAGAAAAGGAAAGGGCATGACACAGAAAGTCGTGAGTATTGGCGATATCAACGTCGCAAACGATCTCCCATTTGTGCTGTTTGGCGGGATGAACGTGCTGGAGTCGCGCGACCTGGCGATGCGCATCTGCGAACATTACGTCAACGTCACCAGTAAACTCGGTATTCCTTACGTGTTTAAGGCGTCGTTTGATAAAGCAAACCGCTCCTCTATTCACTCTTACCGTGGCCCAGGCCTTGAAGAGGGAATGAAGATTTTCCAGGAGCTGAAGCAGGCTTTCGGCGTGAAGATCATCACCGATGTCCATGAAGCGTCACAGGCGCAGCCGGTGTCTGAAGTCGTTGATGTCATCCAGCTGCCAGCCTTCCTGGCGCGTCAGACTGACCTGGTAGAAGCCATGGCGAAAACCGGCGCTGTCATCAACGTGAAAAAGCCACAGTTCGTCAGCCCGGGTCAGATGGGCAATATCGTTGATAAGTTCGCTGAGGGCGGCAACGAGCAGGTTATCCTGTGCGATCGCGGCAGCAACTTTGGCTATGACAATCTGGTTGTCGATATGCTGGGCTTTAACGTGATGAAGAAAGTCACCAAAAACAGCCCGGTGATTTTCGATGTGACCCATGCGCTGCAGACGCGCGATCCGTTTGGCGCAGCATCAGGCGGTCGTCGTGCGCAGGTGGCTGAGCTGGCGCGTGCCGGTATGGCGGTCGGCATTGCCGGTCTGTTTATCGAAGCGCATCCGGATCCGGAACACGCCCTGTGCGATGGCCCTTCTGCGTTGCCGCTGGATAAGCTGGAGCCGTTCCTGGCGCAGATGAAAGCGATTGACGATCTGGTGAAAAGCTTCCCGGAACTCGATACCAGCAAATAGGTTTGCGGTAAAAAAAAGAGCGATTAATCGCTCTTTTTTTTCGCCTGAAATCCGGTGAAGTTACAGCATGATGGTCATGAGATAACCGATAAACAACGCCAGATGGGCGGCACCGTTCAGTACATTGGTGCGTCCGGTCGAGAAGGAGAGCTGACAGAGAATCAGTGACGCCATCATAATCACCATCTGCGGCGGCTCCAGACCGAATATCAACTCCTGTCCGGTGAGCGTGGCGATAATGGTTACCGCCGGTACCGTCAGGGAGATGGTCGCCAGCACCGAACCAAAGAACAGGTTCATCGCGCGCTGCACCTGATTCATCAGCACGGCTCTAATTGCGCCCAGACCTTCCGGTGAGAGGATCAGCAGAGCCACCAGGAAACCGGTGAACTGTGCCGGTGCATTCAGGTCCGTCAGCAGGCTTTCCAGCGTATTCGCATTCATCTTGGTCACGGCAATCACCGCAATCAGATGCACGATCAGCCAGCTGGTATGCCAGAAGCTGCTGTGGGCAGACGGTTTGCCATGATGCGGGTCCCCATCGTCACTCTCATCTTCGTGTTCATAGACAAACAGACTCTGGTGAGTTTTGGTCTGGATCAGCAGGAAAACGCCATACATTGCTGCTGAAATCGCCGCGATGAGCAGTGCCTGGGTGACAGAGAAATTACCGCCCGGCAGTGCATTGGGAAAAACCAGCACCAGAATTGCAAGGGGAAAGATAGCGATCAGATATTGCTTTACGCCCGCCAGATTAACGTACTGCGTCGCAAATTTATTACCGCCCAGCAGTAGCGCAAAGCCGACCAGCCCGCCGGTCACAATCATCACAATCGAATAAAGCGTATCGCGCATCAGGCCGGGTGCGGCATCGCCTGTCGCCATCAGCGCGGAAATCAGGCTCACTTCCAGAATAACAACAGACAGACTCAGAATCAGAGAGCCATAGGGTTCGCCAAGCCGGTGGGCCAGCACGTCTGCATGTCGTACAACGCTAAACGCGCTGCTCAGAATGGCAACCAGCGCCACTAAGTTGATACCGACGACTATCGGAAATGACGTGTTTGCGCCAAAAAAATAGAGTATCCCCAGCGTGACAAGGGGAAGTATCAGCGAGAATTCCTTGTGACGTGTTTTTTCATGTGAAGGCATTCACCATCCTCTCTGGTTAATGATTATCCGGACACAGCGAGTGCTGCTGTTAGAAATATAATCAGTTTTAGGGCAGGGCGCAGTTTATCTTTTCACCCGCCCGAACGGGAGAAATTTACTGGTTTTTACTTAAATGCAATAAATTGTCGAAGTGGGTTTAACCTGAACTTATCTTAAATATTGCAATAGTAATCAGACTACAACAATTATGGCTTATCCATTCAACTGATGATTATTCGCCATAAAAATCGTTATTCATTATAACTTGTGAAGCCTGAACCGCGTTTTTAATCTTAAGTGGCGATAAATCCTTGTTTGTATTTTTTCTCTGCTGCGCCAGGCTTAACAGGTGTCCATAAACTGAGGAGGAGTGATGCCTTACGCTAACCGAACCGACTTACCAGACAATGTGAAACACGTGTTGCCCGCGCATGCACAGGATATCTATCAGCAGGCATTTAACAGTGCGTGGGATCAGTATAAAAAGGCGGAAGATCGACGCGGCGATGAGTCGCGGGAAGAGGTAGCGCACAAAGTCGCCTGGTCAGCCGTGAAAAAAGAGTATGAAAAAGGCGATGATGATAAGTGGCATCCTAAAAAATAGTGCCCTCTCTAGCCTGTTCATGCCAAAGGGCCAGGATTATCTGGCCCTTTTTTTCGTCTAAGCTATCAGGTTTATCTGGTTTTTTTTAAGCTGGGACCGGAATCACGCTTGTCACCCCGCGCAGAAATAGATTAATGTCAATTTGATGAACGAAACGGAGTGCCGTTTTGGAGATCATGTTACTGGAGCCATTCTGCAGGACGCCGTTGAAGTTGAGGAGGTCGCATTGCTTACCCGGGAATTTCTATTAAAAGCGGATTGTAAAACGTCGTTCGGGGATATCGATGAGACGCTACTCTGGACTTGCGAGCAGCGTGCGGCCTCGCTGGCAGCTACCCTGGCCTGCCGTCCCGATCACAGCCCGGTATGGATCTTTGGCTACGGCTCGCTGATGTGGAACCCGATTTTTGAGGCGGATGAAGTCGCATCCGGTTCGCTGGAGGGCTGGCACCGCGCTTTCTGCCTGCGGCTGATTGCCGGACGTGGCACCGCCACGCATCCAGGCCGCATGCTGGCGCTGAAGCAGGGGGGCCGCACCACCGGACTGGCGTTTCGTCTGCCGGAAGAGCGCTTACATGAAGAGCTGGCGCTGCTGTGGAAGCGTGAGATGATCACTGGCTGCTATCTGCCGACATGGTGTGAGTTACAGCTGGAGGATGGCCGCAGCGTGACTGCGCTGACCTTTATAATGGATCCGCGCCATCCGCTTTATGAATCAGACTCCTGCCCGGAGGCGATTGCGCCACTTATCGCCGCCGCCACTGGCCCGCTCGGCTCTAATGCGCAATATCTGTTTGCGCTGGAAGAGGAACTGACCCGACGCGGCATGGAAGAGGAGAGTCTGAGCCGACTGGCGCATCAGGTGCGGACGCTGCAGCAATCCTGCCTGAAGCAGGCCTGAGGCGGGGCAGCAGCTTAGAAGCAGCATAGAAAAGGGCGCGACACTGTCGCGCCCTTTTACGATCCTGGCATTCGTTACCGGAACTCGTTACCCGGATTAATCAGCCAGGTGCCGGGCTTATCGATAGTCAGGGATTGGGAGTGCGTCTCACTGCCATTCTTAACGTCGATTTTATATTGTCCTGCCGCCAGATTCAGCGCGGCAAATCCGCTGCTGCCTGGTTTCACCTCGACCGGCTGTCCGTTCAGCACCACGCTCTCACCGCTTTCCAGCTTCAGGTAGACCGTCGCCAGTGCGGCCGGAACGGCGGCGGCTGACGGAGCCGATGCGGGCGCTGGCGTCACGGCTGAGCTCTTGCTTACCACCTCCGGTGTCGCACGGTGGTGATTCGTCAGCCATACCGTGACGATCACCGCCAGGATAGCCACGGCCGCCAGGCCCAGCAGGCCAGGAGACAGTCTGCGCACGGTGCGCGGCGTCACCGGTTCAGCCGACGCGGCGGCATGATTCATCGCCATCACAACCGGCGGAGCCGCCTCTACCACTTCTTCGACCGGCAGAGCAGGAGGTTCGCCCGGCACCGGGAAGCTGTTCACTACGGCTTCCACATCACTGACCGGCAGATCGATCAGCGCCGCAAAGGCGTCAATCGTTTGCGGACGATCGCCGGGTTTCATGGCGAGCGCGCAGTCAATGGCGTGCAACAGCGGCAGCGAGTAGCCTTCAGGCTGACGTTCCACCAGCGGCTGATAATTATCTTCAATGCAGCGCACCACGCTCACCGGCGGCGGATTGCCGGTAATCAGGCTATGCAGCACCGCGCCCAGAGCGTAGATATCGGTCCACGGTCCCTGTTCTACTTCACCCTCTTCGCTGTACTGCTCAATCGGGGCAAAGCCAGGTTTAAGCATGATTTCCGTTTCGTCAGAGAGGTTGCCAATCTCCTTACGCGCTGAACCGAAGTCCAGCAGCACCGGTAGCTGGTTATCCTGCAGCTGAATATTGTCGAGCGAGATATCGCGATGCAGATAGCCAGCCTGATGAATGGTGCTGATGGCACCCAGCAGCGGCGGAAGCAGGCGGCGGATCCAGGCTTCACAGATCGACGCCGGGCTGGTGACCTGCCACTCTTTCAGCGTCATGCCGCTGTAGTAGAGCGTGCCCATATAGGCCGTGCCGTTCTGTTCCCAGAAGCGCAGCACATGCAGCAGCCCCGGATGATTAAAGCGGGCCAGCAGACGCGCTTCCTGAATAAAGCTATTCAGCCCGGCATTAAACAGCTTCTGAAAACGCTCACCGCGCAGCTCCAGCGTTAAATCGGCGGCACGGACCGCCAGCGACACCGGCATATACTCTTTAATGGCGATAGTACGTTCTAACTGGTGATCCCACGCGCGATAGACGATGCCGAAGCCGCCGCCCCCGATCACTTCCTTGATCTCAAACTCATTGAAACGGTAGCCGTCAGGCAGGGCATTCGGAATAGTTTTCGGATTATCATTTGCCGACATAGTGAACTCTCTGTACACGGCCTGATCGCCAGGCTGCGCGGTAATTAATTGATGTTACGCCAGGCACCAATGGCTGGATCAACCAGATCCGCGTGCAGGGTGTCAATGAGTAACACATTCACTTTTTGCTGTGGCATGAAATAGGGCGCCCACTGGCTGCGCAAGGTATTGACTCGCGATTTCACAGCGTCAGCATCCTGCTGCGCAGCATTCTTATCCATCTTTATCAGCAGGGCACCATTGAAGCGCCAGACATGCTGGCGTGCATCAAAGGGCAGCACCAGCCAGCTATCCGGCGTATCCGCGCGTGTCACAATCATGCGCTGATTGTTCGCGGCGATGACTTCCAGCTTGCTGTCCGGGATCGTCAGATTGGCGATGGGATAGCCCTGATAAAAGGTGACCGCGACCGGCGTGGGGTGATCCGGCGTCGCCAGCGTCAGTTCACTCTTGCCTTCTGCCCAGCCGTCCGGCGAGCACTGCTGCTTGCTGACGTCCGGGATAAACAGGGTCTGGGCATTTTCATCCCAGGCGGTGCGGAAATGGCAGCCGCTGGGGAGATCAAAATGTTGCAGCGGCGTGCTGTTGGCGGGCCGTGACAGGTCGAGCGGCGCGGCATTACTGTCACTGGCGCTGGCCGTGGCATCGGCCATGACAATAGGGCGCCAGTTCTGCAACTTGCTGCCGCTGCCGCTGGCCAGCACGCCACCCTCTTTATTGGTCATCTGCCACGGCAGCTCGTCGAGTAATCCGCACTGATTCGCGAGCAGGGTGCCAACGCGCGGTAAAAAGGTGGTCAGCACCGATGAATCCTTACTCTTGCCGGAGACGATACGCAGCGGCAGCGTCTCTTTACACCAGTCGTCAGGCGCTTTGCTCACCACATTATCGATGTAGACCTCCAGCGCCAGGCTGGGGGAGTAGACCACCCGATAATTTTCAGCCTGGGCATTAAAGGCAATCAGCAGGGTGATGATGCCGGGCAACCACAGTTTCATAAGGATCCTTGGAATCAAAAACGAGGCGGCAGAAAGCGCGCCGAATCAGCCAGTGAATAGAGCAATGTTGCCTCTTCCGGCTCACCAATCCAGACCGCCAGTGCGCTGAGATTATCTTTC
This sequence comes from Candidatus Pantoea varia, assembly GCF_900115075.1. Lineage (GTDB taxonomy): Bacteria > Pseudomonadota > Gammaproteobacteria > Enterobacterales > Enterobacteriaceae > Pantoea > Pantoea varia. Next base: position 1,445,976 of record NZ_FOVG01000001.1, on the reverse strand, counting down.
TTCACGTTGCGGCTTACCGCCTGTTCCATCAGAGCCAGCCACTCTTCGCAGGCATTCACCATGCGTAGCGCCTGTTCCATTTCATCACTGGTCAGATTCAGCCAGAAGCCGTCGGTGCAGACCAGAAAAGCATCACCGTCTTCCAGTCCAATCTCCTGCGAAAAGCTCACCAGACGGGAGGGTTCAGCGCCGAGCGCATTATAGAGTAAATTACTGTTAATGCCGGTATTTTCATAGCCTGCATCTTTCAGTTGCTGGGCCAGACTGTGATCCCGGGTCACCTCATGAAGCGCGCCACGGCGGAAGTGGTAAACCCGGCTGTCACCCGCGTGCGCCCACCATGCACGTTGTTTCTGACGGTCAATAAACAGGGCCGCCAGGGTAGTACTCATGCGTGAATATTTCGGATTTTTACCCTGTGCCGCCTGCAACGCCAGGCGGCACTGCTCAATCGCCTGACGGGTCATTTCCGGCGTGAAATCGTCGTGCGCCTTTATCTGACTCAGCAGGGTGTCGCGCACCAGTTGTGCCGCCATCTCGCCGCCGGGCAGACCGGCCACGCCATCGCAGACCACAAAACAGGCTTTGTGCTCGTTCAGCTCTGCACCGGTGCGATCCTGATTCTCATCGCGTAGCCCCTGCTGGCAGCGGCTGGCAAAAACGATTTTCATGCTTCATCTACCCGCGTCTGAGAGTCCTTATACTGATTCACCTCCATGTCATACGCGTGCAGAAAGGCCTCGCCAAACAGCGTGTGGAAATCGTCTTCGATCTCTCCGGCAGTTCGCTGGTAATTACGCATGAAGTAGTCCCACAGTGCCGCTTTCTTCGCGGTGGAAAAGGGCAGTTTTGACACCAGACCATCGGCGCGCGCCTGCTCTTCCAGCCGTTGTGGATTAAAGGATTGCAGCATCGCCGCAATAATGGCGCGGATACCGGCAATCATGCCCAGCTGGTGGGCCTGCAGATCGACCAGCGCATCGCGAACCGCCTGTTCCGGTGGCATAAAACCGGGCATCTGACTCTGATACATCTGCATTAGCACGGTTTTGCCGGAGGGCAGGATCTTGAACGGGTTATTGGCTTCGTTCAGGATCATCGTCATGTCCGCTTTTACGCCACGCTTGAGAATGGAGCGCGACGAGAGCAGCGCGACAGTGCCCTGGGAGAAGAGGCTCAGCATCCGGCCGGTAATGCGCATCTGCTCTTCGTCAACTGGCGTAGCGTGACCGTTGCTCAGGCCCATGCCGTCCAGCAGGGCAGCAATCAGCCGATCCTGATCCACTGGCTGTGACACCAGCGCCCGATGCGGCTCACTGGCCTGCGGATCAATCGCCAGCCGCGCATCGTTATGGCGCTCGTGGCGGGAAGAGGTGACCTCATTAACCAGCAGACGGTCATCAAACTCATGATGTTCGTGAATGCCCAGCGGATTCGCCGGCTCGGCACTGTCGCCCGCAAACAGCGCCAGAGGATCGTTCTGCGCGTTCTGGCAGGCGGGGTCACGCACTTCCAGCGCATAGTCGCCGATGCGTAATGCATCGCCATGCTTCAGCAGCACCTGCATGCCGCGACCCAGGGAAATGCCGTTATGTTCTACCGGCGTCACGCTACCCTGATTGGTCAGACGGCACTCTCCGTCATGGGACAGATGAACCAACGCCTGCAGACGCGAAATGGCCCGTGTCTCATCCGGCAGCACCAGATCGTTATCCTGACTGCGGCCGATGGTGCCGCCAGGCGATTGAAACGCGACGCTTTTGACCGGAACATCCGTAGTGCTTTGCACAATGGTAAATTGCATGAGTTATCCCAGATTAAACGGCAAACGCATCCGGCCTCACTCGAACATCGGAGGATAGAGGCCATTACGTCCCGGCTGTGAACCTGCTGCCGGGTTAAACAGTAACGAAAACAGTTGGGCGGTGAGATTGCCGCTGTGCTTGTGGGTCGCATGGACAAACCCATCGCTGCGGTTACTCCACCAGTAGCTCATATGCTGCTGCGGATCGAAACGTTCCGCCACTTCGTGCCAGCTCAGCGTACAAGGCAGATCCTTAAAGCCGAGCACATCCATAATTTCTGAGGGCTTGCGAGCGGGCACCAGCAGAGGCGGCAATGCCTGAATCTGCTGCTCTAACTGCTCACCGTTCAGCGGGGTCTGAACCGCCTGTAACAGCGTCGCGCCCAGGTCCTGAAACCAGTCGCCAGAAATGGTCAGCTGGGCCGGATGCCACTGCGCCAGCGGAAAGCTGTGCAGTGCCAGCAGCGGCCAGGCGCGTCCGACGCGATCGCAGGAGGGCAGTAAACAGCCCATTTGTATTTGCGGCCGGGTCGCCGTTACCGGCAGGACAAAATTCCACACCGGCGCGTGAAGAAAATTCGCGCTGAAGGACCAGGCCTGCTGATGCCAGTGCATTAATCCCTGCTGAATCCAGTGATTCCACGGGCTAATCTGTTGCTCGCTGAGCCGATGGTGCAGAAAGTCACCGGTCGACGGCAGCTTGCCATACCAGCCGGGGGCCGTGTAAGCAGCCATGTTCACCTCACCATTACTCGCTATGCGAGTTTGACCGCGGGGCCGGGTGCAAAGGCGTTACCGCCAGCACAGAACCCGCCTCACCCGCAATTTTCAGATTATCCGCCAGCTTGCGCATCATCAGTGCATTATCCCGTGCATAAGGCGACGACTGAATCTGCTGGTCCAGCAGCTGGCTCAGGTGCCAGTCGAGCTGCTGCAGATCGCGGGCACTGACCGTATCCGGCAGTGAACGCTGTAAATTTTGCAGCAGCCAGGCCCGTAAAAATTCGCCGTCATAATTACGCGGTTGATAGAGCATCTGATAGGCGCGCAGCGCATTGCGGCTGTAGGCGTTATCATCACCCGGATCGTTGCGCAGAATGTTGGTGATCTGCTGCGCTACGCGCGGCAGCAACAAAGACTTAAGCGCATTTTGATAAAGCACCCAGGCGGCGTCGCTGACCTGACTGCCGCGATATAAGCCAGCCCGCATAGTAAGCGGCGGATTATCGAGAGAAAAACGTTCCGACAGCGGCAGCTTCACCAGGTTATTCAGAAAGGGTAGCAGATCAAAAATATTATCAGCAGGCTGATGAATCACCTGCTGACTCTGCTCACGAATCGCGGGTACCCGCGCGGCAACCTGTTGCAGATAATGTTGATTCTGATAGTAACTCAGGCCCCACAGGCTGGAGGCGATCAGCAGCGCACCGGCCAGCACGCCATAGCCAATCCAGTGGAACAGCTGATCGCGGTACTCCCAGCGGCGATTACTGCCCGCCAGACCGCTCTCTTTGAAGATCAGATCGCTGAGCAGGTCACGGATAAAAAAGCTCTGGCCCTTATTGCCGGGAATCGGACTGTTGCGGTTAACGCTGTCCCAGGCCGCAATCGAGTGATCGCCCGCCTGGCGCAACTGCAGCTTGCGGCTCAGTTCACCCATCACCCGATCAAACGGCAGGCCTTCCTGAGTACCGCTGGTGAAGAACAGGCCGCGCGGGCTCCAGGCGACCGCATCCTGATGGTCAGAAAAGACGATATCCAGATATTCGTTCAGCAGCGGACGCAGCGAGGCGAACTCCTGCGGGAAGAGGAAACATTCCGCACGCTCGTTCAGGTCGCGCTCCAGGGTCATCTGCCCGGCCAGGTCCTGCAGGAGATTCTCTTCCAGCCGCTGAAACTGCTGACCAAAATGGCGATGCCAGTCATCTTTGTGCGGCTTACCCAGATCCCAGTTAAACGTGAAGCCCCAGATGGCGTCACGCCGCGCTTTATCCATGGTGCCGAAGTAGCTCATAAAGCCTTTCAGCAGATCGGTTTTGGTCACCATCACGTAGACCGGGAAGTGAATGCCGGTCTGCTGATGCAGTTCCGCCATGCGCTCACGCAGCGCGCTGGCCTGGGCGAAACGTGCCTCGGCTGAATCACTCAGCAGATCGGCAACGCTGATCGTCATAATCACGCCGTTGATCGGCTGGCGGGTGCGATAGCGTTTCAGCAGGTTAATAAAGCTGTGCCACTCCGCGGCGTCGCGCACGCGCTGGCTCTCCTGCAGCGCATAGCGTCCGGCGGTATCGATCAGCACCGCGCTGTCAGTGAACCACCAGTCGCAGTTGCGGGTGCCACCGACGCCACGAATCGCCTGTTTACCCAGCGTATCGGTCAGCGGAAACTCAAGGCCCGCATTAAACAGTGCGGTTGTTTTACCGGCACCGGGCGCACCCATCACCAGGTACCAGGGCAGCTGATAGAGGTAATTGGCGTTAAAGCGCGAGAGCAGACCGCCGCTGTGACGACGGCCAAACTGGGTGCGTTTCAGCTGCATTGCAGCTTCACTGAAGCGCTGGTTTAGCCGCTCTTCGGTCATCTGACGTTCCGCCGAATCCTCGTGGCCCGCCAGTTCGAGCTGGGTCAGCAGGCGGCTGTTAAACCAGGCACGATAAAGCGACGGGATCAGCTGGAACAGGATCCAGAGAAAATAGAGGGCGCTCACGGTGAGCTGACGAGGCAGAACCGGTTCCAGCGGGCGTGACTCGCCCCATGACCAGAACGGGCCCAGCATCCAGACCAGACAGCTCAGCGCCGTGACGCCGATAAAACTCCACAGCAGGCGGTGCGTTAGCAGCAGGCGAAGGGGGGCGCGCATCATTGTGCTCCTTGGTGATTACTGAGCGTTTCAGGCGCGGCAAACAGGGTGATTTCAACGCGGCGGTTGCGGGTCCGGTTTTCGCTGCTGTCGTTGGGCAGCAGCGGGTCGCTGTCGCCACGGCCTTCAGAGCGAACCGTATGACCGTCATTCAGCTGAACCTGTAACAGTTGAGTGATCGCACGGGCGCGGGCAAAGGAAAACTCATAGCTGGAGGCAAATCGGCTGTTATCCACCGGATGATCGTCGGTAAACACCGAGACCAGAATGGTGCCTTTGACATCTTTCATGGCGGTTGAGACGCGCGCCAGCAGCGCACGGCCCACCGGATTGATCACCGTGCCTTGCTCGGCAAACAGTTTGTCCGCCGGAATAATCACTTTGCTGCCAAAAGCACCATCGCTGACTTCGAGTTGTCCGGCGGCGATGACATCATTCAGGCGCTGACGCAGATCGAGCAGCGCCTGCGGGGAAGAGGGACGGCGGCCCGCGGTAATCTGCGGCAGAGGCGTCTGATAGATGCTACGCAGCAGCGGTTCGGCAGCATTGCCGAGCCGCCAGTTCAGGCCGCTGTAGATCAGGCAGCCGATCAGGGCGACCAGCATGGCACAGGCCCAGAGCGGCACCATCGGACGGGCGAGAGTGCTCACCAGCGGATGCACTTCAACCAGTGGCGGTTGTGGGGTCTGGCGCTGAGCACGCGTTTCGTCAATCAGGGTTTTCAGGCGTTTACGGATACCGTCGCACTGGACGCGACCATTTTCACTGCCACGATAGCGTCCTTCAAAGCCCAGCAGCAGGCAGTACTGCACCACTTCCAGCAGCCAGAGGTGCTGTTGCGGGCTTTGGGAGATGCGCGACAGCAGCTGAAAGAATTTTTCGCCGCCCCAGCTTTCATTGTGGAAAGTCACCAGCATGCCGTTGCCAGACCAGACGCCGCGCGTGCCCCAGGGGGTCTGCGCCGCGGCTTCATCCAGCACGCTGCAGATGCAGTAGCGTGCGCCGATAATCATCTCAAACGGCAGCCCTGCCTGTTTACAGCGTTGTTCAAACTGACGGATTTCATCGATCAGAGACTGGCGCAGACCCGCAGGGTCGTCGTGAGTGGCTGCCTGACGAATTTGCACCACCGCGTTCAGCAGTGGCGCTGCAGCCTGAAGTAATAGATTCACATTGCCTGAGGGGGTCGCCTCACGCGCAGGGGATTCCACAGTCATTAATTAGTGATCTTCCAGCCAATGGCTAATCCCTGTACCCGCAGCCCGGGACGGTGCTGCGGGCAATATGCGCCGGATTTCATATTCAGTCTAAGATCCAGGTCGCGGTATCGTTAGTCCGACAGGCTTTGCTGGCGCCACCGACGGCTACGCAGACCTGTTTGCTTTTGCGGGGACGAGGACGATCGCTCTGCACCGTGGCATCGTAACGATCGCTCGCCACGCCTGCTTTAAGCGGCACATAACCGATCAACGGGCCGTCAGCCTGGTCAGCAATCGCCAGCCAGCGGTGTTCCACATTACCTAATACTTCAAACGGCTTACCCGTTTCGAGATAGCGAACCACTTTGCCGCCGTAATCCGGCGAGGTCATGACGGAGGCACCATAAAGCGCGCGCCAGGTCTGATTGACCGGCTCAAATTCCGTCGGTGCCGCGACAGCGTGTCGATGGACCAGTTTGACGCCGTTAATTTCGCTGGTGACCAGCGTATCGTCAGTGACGGGCGGCGGCGGGGCCTTACAGCCTGCCAGGGTAAGAACCGCCAGCAGTGTTAACGCAAGACTCTTTTTCACCATGTTCCTCGTGATCTCATCAAAGTATCTGCATGTTGCCGGGCCCGATGCCAGGAGGCGCTATTCATCGCGCCGCATCGTGCCGAAATTCTGTTTTTCAAAAAAAGGTCAGTTTACATCAGGATAGTAACGTATTCAGTCTACCTAAGACTTTTGAGAATTCAAACCATTGCACCCACTGCCGATGCGTGATAGCAGGCGCTTTTCGGGCGGGTTTCGATAACCGAAAAGCGCCCGCGGATGCGATAGTTAAAGCGAACTGAATTATCGCAGCGAAAAACTGATTGAGAACAGTGCCGCGCATTCTGACATGCAATTAATCCGATTGGAAACTGTTAAGATTTACTAATGGCTTGTTGCCGATGAATTTTATCGATTTGCGTTAAGAATATTATCAAAATCAGAATTTACGCCCTGTTCTGATCCTTGTTTTTACCGAAAGCGGCACGCCTTTTGCTACTGAAAGCTTTTAACCGCACCGAGGTGAGCAATGAGTGATGCCCTGACATGGCTGCAGGCATCGCGTGACAGCGATATTGCCAGTCTGCAACGGCTGCTTGAGACCGGCGAGCTGATCGCGGCCATTAGTGAACTTGTTCATCGACTGCAACGGGAACGTGGCGCAAACAACCTCTGGATCTGCTCGGACGGTGCGCTATTTGGTGCCGAACGTCTCGCGCGCCAGCAGGAGGTCAGCGCCGGCCTGCAGCAGGTTTATCGGGCGCTGCCGCCCGCCGTGGCCCAGCCCGGCTACAGCCGCTTCTGTAACCTGATTGCCGCCGCCCTGCAGGCGCTGGAGGGACTGCCCGCGCTGCGTCAGCAAATCAGCCAGCGTGAGTTGGAGCAGGCTGCGGCGATGGCCGCCTTTAATCAGGTGATCCGCACCTTACTCAATCTGGTGTTTGAGGCGGCTGACACCGCCAGCTATCCCGGAATTTCCCGCGCGCTTATCGCCCTGTTCAGCTTTATGCAGGGCAAAGAGCTGGCCGGACAGGAGCGGGCCATCGGCTCCGCTGGCTTTGCGGCGGGGCAGTTCACGTCTGACCAGCGCAGCCAGATGGTGGCCCTGATCGCGGCCCAGGAGCAAAGTTTTACTACCTTCCGGGAGTTTGCCGACAGCGCTGCCTGCGATTGCTGGCAACCGCTGGCTCAGCCTGGTCGGGACATCGAACGTTTGCGGCGCATCGCCTGCACCGGCGGCCAGTATGACGAGACCGGCGCGCTGCACTGGTTTTCGCTGCTTTCTGAGCGCCTGGATCAGATGAAAACGCTGGAGGATGCCCTGACGGCTACGCTGATGCAGCGCTGCCGTGAGGCGATTGATCAGGCGCAGCAGCAGGCCGCAATTCCGGTCCTGCAGGGCGACAGCAACTTTTCACTCTATGTCTCCGGGGCTGACTGGCTGCCCGGCGCGGCTGCGCTCAACAGTGACGGCCTGGCCCCGCGGCTCGGTCGCTCGGTGCTGTCGCTGATTGGTGAGCAGTCGCAGCGTCTGCAACAGCAGGCGGATGAGCTGGCGTCGATGCGCGCCTCACTGGACGAACGACGGGTGATCGATCAGGCCAAACACTGGCTGATGCAGCAGCAGGGTTTCACCGAAGAGGCGGCATGGCAGGCGCTGCGCAAAAGTGCCATGAATCAGAACAAGCGGGTACTGGAAATCGCGCAGGCGGTGCTGGCGGTGGCGAAGACCCTGAACAGCTAACCCGGATGAGGTAGCTGCACAGCCATTGTGCGTGATCTGCGTCAGAAACGTGCAAAAACGGCTAAATTTTCACCAGTGCATTGCTGCCAGTCGGCATGCACGCGGTTTTGGTGATCTGGCACATCCTTTGCTTTGACCTTACAGAGAGTATGCATTGCTCCTGCCAATGGCGGTAGGGTCAGTGCTTTGGATAAAGGCGTCCATCCGCAGGCTTCGGCTTGTCGGAGGACGCCTTTTTTTATTTCTGTTCAGGGGCAACATGATGAGCAAAACGCCATTTTCTCTGACGCGACGTCAGGCGCTGATCTCCGGTGCTGCGCTGGGTGCGGCCTGGATCATTCCGGGATTACGAAATGCAGTCTGGGCGGCAGGTTCCGATGCGCCAGAAAAGGCGCAGGTACGGGTGGGCTTTATTCCGCTTACCGACTGCGCGCCGGTGGTCATGGCATCGGTAAAAGGCTTCGACAAGAAGTATGGCCTGACGCTTGCGGTCAGCAAAGAGGCGAGCTGGGCAGCGGTGCGGGACAAGCTGACCTCCGGTGAACTGGATGCGGCGCATGTGCTCTACGGCATGATCTACGCGCTGCAGCTTGGCGTGGCGGGACCGCAGCACGACATGGCTAACCTGATGACGCTCAATCACAACGGCCAGGCCATCACCCTGTCGAACCAACTGAAAGCCAGTGGCGTCACCGATGCGATCAGCCTGAAAAAAGCCGTTGATAGCCGCCCTAAAGGTAGCCTGACTTTCGCGCATACCTTTCCCACCAGTACGCATGCCATGTGGCTCTATTACTGGCTGGCCAATGCCGGCATTCATCCGTTTAACGACGTGCGCACCGTAGTCGTGCCGCCGCCGCAGATGGTGATGAACATGAAGATTGGCAACATGAGCGGCTACTGCGTCGGTGAGCCGTGGAACCAGCGTGCCATCAGCGACAACATCGGCTTCACCGCCGCCACCAGCCAGCAGATCTGGCCGGAGCATCCGGAAAAAGTGCTCGGCACCCGCGCACAGTGGGTGAAAGAGAATCCCAACACCGCCCGCGCGCTGACTGCCGCCGTGCTGGAGGCAGCGCGCTGGATCGACGCCTCAGACGATAATCGCCGTGAAACCGCCCAGGTGTTAGCCGGTCGCGCCTGGATCAACACCAAAGTGGAGACGCTACAGGGGCGAATGCTTGGCCAGTATCAGAACGGACTGGGGCAGTCGTGGCAGGACGCGCATCCGATGCGTTTCTTCGACAACGGCAACGTCAGTTTTCCGTGGCTCTCAGATGGCATGTGGTTCCTGACGCAGATGAAACGCTGGGGGCTGCTCGCCAGCGATCCCGATTACCTTGCCGTGGCCCGCCAGATCAACCGCATCGACATCTATAAACAGGCCGCCAGCGCAGTCGGGCAGATTGCACTGCCCGCCAGTGAGATGCGCAGCAGCACCCTGATCGACGGCAAAGTCTGGGATGGCAGCAATCCTGCCGCCTACGCCGCCAGTTTCGCTATCAAACGTTAAGAGAGGTTGTCATGAAAACTGACGCGCGCGCTCTGGCTCAGCCGGTGCAAACCCCCGGCAGTGCCACCGTTATTCCGTTACAGGTCACCCCCAAAGCCGCTGCACGTCCGGCACGGCTGCGTCCGTTTTTGCAGCGCTGCATTCCGGCTGCGGGCGGTCTGCTGCTGATGTTGCTGGTGTGGCAGATCGCCGCTTTGTCCGAACCCTCGTTTCCTTCGCCTTACACGACCTGGCAGGCCGCGCAGGTTCTGTTCGCTGACCCGTTCTACAGCAATGGCCCCAACGATCAGGGCATCGGCTGGAATGTGCTGGCTTCGCTGCAGCGCGTCGCTATCGGCTTCGGCCTCGCCGCGCTGGTGGGTATTCCGGCCGGTTTTCTGCTGGGGCGCTTCACCTTTATGGCGCGGATGTTCAATCCGATTATCGCCCTGCTGCGTCCGGTCAGCCCGCTGGCCTGGCTGCCGATTGGACTGCTGCTGTTTCAGCGCGCCGAGCCAGCCGCCAGCTGGACCATTTTCATCTGTTCCATCTGGCCGATGATCATCAACACCGCCGAAGGGGTGCAGCGCATTCCGCAGGATTATCTCAACGTCGCGCGGGTGTTACAGCTCTCTGAATGGACGGTGATGCGCCGCATTCTGCTGCCCGCCGTGCTGCCTGCGGTGCTCACTGGGGTTCGTCTCTCTATCGGCATCGCGTGGCTGGTGATCGTCGCCGCCGAAATGCTGACCGGCGGGCTGGGGATCGGCTTCTGGATCTGGAATGAGTGGAACAACCTCAACGTGGCAAACATTCTGATCGCCATTCTGATTATCGGCGTGGTCGGGCTGCTGCTGGAGCAGGGTCTGATGCTGCTGGTGCGTCGTTTCAGCTGGGAAAAATAAGGAGAACATCATGCAGCAACACATTATCCGCGTTCAGCAGGTGAGCCAGCGTTTCAACACTGCCAGCGGCGAGTTCCTGGCACTGGACAACGTCAGCTTTGATATTCACGAAGGGGAAACCCTGAGCCTGATTGGCCACTCGGGCTGCGGCAAATCGACGCTGCTGAACCTGATTGCCGGATTAACCCGTCCCACCAGCGGCGTACTGCTATGTGATAACCGCGAAATCACCGGACCTGGCCCGGCGCGCGCGGTGGTGTTTCAGAACCATTCGCTGCTGCCGTGGCTGACGGCGTTTCAGAACGTCGAACTGGCGGTGCAGCAGGTATTTAAAGGGCGCTTCAGCAAAGCGGAGATGCGTGACTGGATCGAGCACAACCTTAATCGGGTGCAGATGAGCCACGCCATGCACAAGCGGCCTGGCGAAATCTCCGGCGGCATGAAGCAGCGCGTCGGCATTGCGCGGGCGCTGGCGATGAAGCCACGCGTGCTGCTGCTCGATGAGCCGTTTGGTGCGCTGGATGCCTTAACCCGTGCCCACCTGCAGGACAGCGTAATGCGCATTCAGCAGGAGCTGAACACCACCATCGTCCTGATCACCCATGACGTGGATGAAGCCGTGCTGCTGTCCGACCGGGTGCTGATGATGACCAACGGCCCGGCGGCGCAGGTCGGCGAAATCCTCACTGTCGATCTGCCGCGTCCGCGCTCGCGGGTGGCGCTGGCGGATGAGCCGCGCTACCACCAGCTGCGCCAGAAAGTGCTGCATTTTCTCTATGAAAAACAGACCACGGCGGCATAAGGAGCAGACCATGAGGCAACGGTTGCTGGTTATAGGCAATGGCATGGCGGGAATGCAGATGGTGGAGAGCCTGCTGCAACGTGCGCCGCAACATTACGCTATCACGGTCATTGGCCGCGAGCCGTACGGCAACTACAACCGCGTGCTGCTGTCGCCGGTGCTGGCCGGTGAAAAGTCCTTTGGTGACACACTGATCCACGATCGCGACTGGTATCAGCGGCACGGCGTCACACTGCTGACCGGTGAAACCGTGCTGCAGGTCGATCTGGCCGCGCGCACGGTGCAGACCGATCAGCGCCAGCTCGGCTGGGATCGGCTGGTGTTTGCCACCGGTTCACAACCTCGTCTGCCCGCGATTCCCGGCATCGACGCGGAGTGTGTAATGGGTTTTCGCAGCATCGCTGACGTCCGGCGACTGCTGGCGGGCCAGGGACCGGTGGTGATACTGGGCGGCGGCTTTCTCGGCATTGAAGCGGCGGCGGCACTCCGCGCCCGTGGCCGTGAGGTCACGCTGGTGCATCACAAACCCTGGCTGCTGGATCGCCAGCTGGATGCAAAAGCGGGCGAGCTCTTGCTGACGGCATTAGCGCAGCGCGGCATCCGCTGTGAACTGAACAGCGGACTTGTGGCGATTGACGAGGCGGGCGTGACGCTGACCAGCGGCCATCACTGTGCCGCCACGCAGGTGGTCATCGCCATCGGCGTTCAGCCCGAGATAACGCTGGCGCAGGCGGCGGGTCTGCCGTGTCAGCGCGGCATTGTGGTGGATGGTCAGCTGCGCAGCGCCCTTCCCGGGGTTTACGCCGTGGGTGAGTGTTGTGAAATCGCGGGCGAAACTTTTGGCCTGGTCGCGCCTTGCCTGGCGCAGGCACAGATTCTGGCGGCGCAGCTGGCCGGATCGCCGCTGGCGGATTTTGTCAGCCAGCCGCTGGCGACGCGGCTTAAGGTCAGCGGCATTTCGCTGTTCAGCGCCGGTGATATCAGCGAGGCGCCGTCTATCAGCAGTTTTGATCCGATCTCCGGCGACTATCGCCGTCTATTTCTCCGTCAGGGCCGCCTCTGTGGCGTGCTGCTCTCTGGCGACACCCGGCAGGGCGCTGCACTGGTGGAACGCCTGCAGCGTGCCGACTCTGTCACGCTCGATGCCCTGTTCGATCACGATCAACCTGAACCGCAGCCACAGGCTGCAGAGAGTCCTGAGATGAGTAAACCGGTTTTAGCCGTGATTGGTCACGGCATGGTCAGTCACCACTTTCTTGAACAGCTGGTTACCCGTGAACTGCATCAGCACTATCACATCGTGGTTTACGGCGAGGAGCGCCAGCAGGCTTACGATCGGGTGCATCTGTCGGACTATTTCAACGGCAAAACGGCCGACGATCTGTCCCTGGTCGGCGCAGACTTCTTTGCCCTGCACGGTATTGAACTGCGCAGCGGTTGTACGGTAGTGGCGATCGACCGCCAGCAGCGCAGCCTGCGCGACAGCGCGGGCAATGAACTGGCGTGGGATAAGCTGGTGCTGGCGACCGGCTCACGCGCTTTTGTGCCGCCGGTGCCAGGCCACGACGGCGAACGCTGCTTTGTCTATCGCACGCTGGACGACCTTGATGCCATTGCCGCCTGCGCCCGCCATAGCCAGCGCGGCATTGTGATTGGCGGCGGCCTGCTGGGTCTGGAGGCGGCGAATGCGCTGCGGCAGCTCGGGCTCGAAACGCATGTGGTGGAGTTCGCGCCGCGCCTGATGGCGGTGCAGCTCGATGAGGGCGGTGCGCTGATGCTGCGTCAGAAGATCGATGCGCTGGGCGTCACGGTTCACACCTCGAAACAGACCGAACTGATTGAGCGTCAGCCCGATGGCAGCGTGATGCTGCGCTTTGCCGATGGCAGCCGTTTACCCGGCGATCTGGTGCTGTTCTCCGCCGGTATCCGGCCCCGCGATGAGCTGGCGCGTGAGGCGGGCCTGACGCTGGGACCCCGCGGCGGCATTGAGATTAACGATCGCTGCCAGACCAGCGATGACGACGTGTTTGCCATTGGGGAATGCGCGCTGTGGAACGGTCAGATCTTTGGCCTGGTCGCGCCGGGTTATCAGATGGCGCGGGTACTGGCTGGCTATCTGGTGGCCGAACCTGCCGCTTTCAGCGGCGCGGACATGAGCACAAAACTGAAACTGCTGGGCGTGGAGGTGGCCTCGTTTGGGGATGCGCATGGCCGCACGCCGGGCAGCCAGCACTATCACTGGACCGACGGGCCAAAAGGCATCTACAAGAAAATCGTGGTCTCTGCCGAGGGCACCCGGCTGCTGGGCGGCGTGCTGGTCGGCGACAGCAGTGACTACGCCACGCTGCTGCAGATGATGCTCAACGATCTGCCGCTGCCCACCGCACCAGAAAGCCTGATTCTGCCTGCGCTGGCCGGTGGACCGAAAGCGCCAGGCGTCGCGGCGTTGCCGGACAGCGCCCAGGTCTGCTCCTGTCACAACGTCAGCAAAGGCGATATCTGCGCGGCGGTGAAAGGCGGATGCGGTGAGATGAGCAGTATTAAGCGCTGCACCAAAGCGGCCACCGGCTGCGGTGGTTGCGCGGCGCTGGTGAAGCAGGTGATGGAGTTTCAGCTGGAAAATCTCGGCGTTGAGGTGAAAAAAGATGTCTGCGACCACTTCAGCTATTCACGCCAGGAGCTGTATCACCTGGTGCGGGCCGGTGAGTTCAGGACTTTTGATGCGCTACTGGCGTCGCACGGACGGGGGCAGGGTTGTGAAGTGTGCAAGCCGCTGGTGGCGTCGCTACTCGCCTCCTGCTGGAATGACTATCTGCTGAAACCGGCGCATCTGCCGCTGCAGGACACCAACGATCGCTACTTCGCCAACATCCAGAAAGATGGCACCTATTCTGTGGTGCCGCGCGTCCCGGCGGGCGAAATCACGCCGCAGGGGCTGATCGCCATTGGTGAGGTGGCGGCACGTTACGATCTCTACACCAAAATTACCGGCGGTCAGCGTATCGACCTGTTTGGTGCGCGGCTCGATCAGTTGCCGGATATCTGGCAGACGCTGCTCGCGGCCGGTTTTGAAACCGGTCACGCCTACGGCAAGTCGCTGCGCACGGTGAAATCCTGTGTCGGTTCAACCTGGTGCCGCTACGGCGTGCAGGATTCGACCGCCTTCGCCATCGCGCTGGAGAATCGCTACAAGGGGCTGCGCGCGCCGCATAAGATCAAGATGGCGGTGTCGGGCTGTACCCGCGAGTGCGCGGAAGCGCAGAGCAAAGATATTGGGGTGATTGCCACTGAAAAGGGCTGGAACCTCTACGTCTGCGGCAATGGCGGTATGAAGCCGCGCCATGCCGACCTGTTCGCCAGCGATCTCGACGACGCCACGCTGCTGCGTTATGTCGATCGCCTGCTGATGTTCTATATCCGCACCGCCGATCGCCTGCAGCGTACCAGCGTCTGGATGGACAATCTGGAAGGCGGTCTGGATTACCTGCGGCAGGTGGTGATTGAGGATAGCCTCGGGCTGGGCGCGACGCTGGAGCAGGAGATGCAGCGGGTGGTCGAGGCGTATCAGTGCGAGTGGCAGACCACGCTGGCGGATCCGTCGCGCCTTGCGCTGTTTACGCCGACGGTCAACAGCGACCAGCCTGATGAATCGCTGCACTACCGTCGGGTACGCGATCAGCGCCAGCCTGAATCCGTGGCCGCGCGTCCGTTGCTGCAATTGCCCGCCGAGCCGTGGAGTGCTATCTGCGCACTGGAGGCGATTCCCCCAGAGGCGGGGATCGGCGCACGACTTGGCAGTGAGCGTGTCGCGCTGTTCCGCTTTGGGGATGCGCTCTTTGCGCTGGAAGATCGCGAACCTGGCAGCGACGCCAGCGTGCTGTCGCGCGGGATCCTGGGCGATGTCGGCGGTGAGCCGGTGGTGATCTCGCCGCTCTACAAGCAGCGGATACGACTGCGTGACGGGCAGAGTCTGGATAATCCGCAGCATCAGCTGCGCTGCTGGCCGGTGAAGCTGGAAGCCGGGCAGATCTGGCTGGCAAACCGTCCGCTGAATCAGCTGGCGCAGGCATCATGAACAGCACCTGTCCCTATTGCGGCGTCGGCTGTGGCGTCTGCGTCACGCCGCAGGGATCACATCAGGCAATCGTCGTCGGCGATCCCCAGCATCCTGCCAATGCAGGCCGGTTGTGCGTTAAGGGGGCAGCGCTGGGTGAGACGCTGACCCCGCAGGGGCGTCTGCTGACCGCCGAAGTTAACGGCCAGCCGGTCAGCCTCGACGCCGCGCTGGATGCGGCGGCGGCGGGATTGCGCGCGGTGATCGATCAATATGGTCCGCAGGCGGTGGCATTTTATGGCTCCGGCCAGTTGCTGACCGAGGATTACTACGTCGCCAATAAGCTGATGAAGGGCTATATCGGCGCTGCCAATATCGATACCAATTCGCGGCTCTGTATGGCGTCGGTGGTGGTCGGCTATAAGCGGGCGCTGGGGGCTGACGCGGTGCCCTGTTGTTATGAGGATCTGGAGCAGGCCGATCTGGTGTTGCTGGTGGGCTCTAACGCCGCCTGGGCGCATCCGGTGGTCTGGCAGCGGCTGATGCAGGCGAAGCTGCAACGTCCGGCGATGCGTATTGTCGTCATCGATCCGCGCCGCACGGCGAGCTGTGATCAGGCCGATCTGCATCTGCCGCTGCGTCCCGGCAGCGATTCGGCATTGTTTTCCGGTCTGCTGCACTGGCTGGCGCAGCACGATGGCCTTGATAGCAGCATGTTGCCGCACCTGAATGGCGTGACTGAGGCGCTGGCCGCTGCCGCGCAGTGGGATGTGGCGCGGGTGGCAGAGTCCTGTGATTTAACGGTGCAGCAGGTGACGCACTTTTTCCAGCGGGTCAGCCAGCACGATCGGGTGCTGACGCTCTGGTGCATGGGAATTAATCAGTCCGCCACCGGCAGCGACAATAACCAGGCAATTCTTAATCTGCATCTGCTGACAGGTAAAATAGGCCGTGCGGGCTGCGGGCCTTTTTCGCTGACCGGACAGCCGAATGCGATGGGCGGACGGGAGGTGGGTGGTCTGGCGAATCAGCTGGCGGCGCACATGGGTTTTACAGCCGCGGATTGCGATCGGGTGCAGCGTTTCTGGCGCAGCCCGTCGATTGCCCGCCAGCCCGGTTTGACCGCGCTGGAGCTCTTCAGGGCGATTGCGGAAGGCGAGGTGAAAGCGGTGTGGATTATGGGCACCAATCCGGCGGTGTCGATGCCGGAGGGCAATCGCGTGGCGCAGGCGCTGGCGGCCTGTCCGCTGGTGATTGTGTCAGACGTGATGGCGCAGACCGATACCAGCGCCTTTGCCGATATTCTGCTGCCCGCCCAGGGATGGGGCGAGAAGAATGGCACGGTGACGAATTCAGAGCGGCGTATTTCGCGTCAGCGCGCCTTTGCCGCCGCGCCCGGTGATGCCCGGCCTGACTGGTGGCTGCTGGCGCAGGTAGCGCAGCGATTAGGGTTCCGTGAGGGGTTCAACTGGCAGCATCCGTCTGAGATTTTCTGCGAGCACGCGGCGCTGTCGGGTTTTGAGAACCGGGGCCAGCGGGCGTTTGATATCAGCGGGCTGGCGCAGTTAAACCGGGCCGAATGGGACGCACTGCGTCCGGTTCAGTGGCCAGTCAATGCCGACTATCCGCAGGGCTGTGCCCGGTTGTTTGACGATCGCCGCTTTTTTCATGAGGACGGTAAGGCCCGGTTGGGGGTGCCAGCCACGCCCGTTGTCGCCTCGCGCGAACCGTCGTATCCGTTGCTGATGAATACCGGACGGGTGCGCGATCAGTGGCACACCATGACGCGTACCGGGCTGGTGCCGCGCCTGATGCAGCATTGCGATGAGCCGTTTGTGGCGCTGCATCCCGCTGATGCCGCGCAGTATGGCGTGACGGCAGGCGGTCTGGCGCGGGTGCAGTCGGTGCAGGGCTGGATTAGTGTGCGGGTGCGCACTGATGCCGGGATGCGGCGCGGCGAGCTGTTTGTGCCGATGCACTGGAACCGGCAGTTCAGTCAGCAGAGTCACGTCGATATGCTGGTCGCCGCCCGGGCCTGTCCGTTTTCCGGCCAGCCTGCGCTGAAGCAGACGCCGGTGCGGATTCTGCCGCTGGCGGTGAGCTGGCAGGGCTGGCTGTGGCAGCGTGAGATTGCACAGCTGGCGGGATTGCGTTACTGGTCACGGGCACCTTATCCGGCGGTGCAGCGTTATGCGGTAGCGGGCGAGGGATCGCCGCAGGCGTGGCTGGCCGGGCAGGTTGATTTGTCGGGCTGTGTAGTGCAGCTCGCCACCGGCAGCGGTTGTGATTACCGGTTGCTGGCATGGCGCGACGGTGAGTTGAAGCTGGCGTTTTATGCCGGTAACACATTGCCGTCGCTGGATAGTGCGTTTATCGCGGCGGCGTTTGCGGAGGCGCCGCAGGAGGCTGCCGGGCGGCACAGCGTACTGGCGGGTCAGGCGATGCAGCGCAGCGCGGCGGGCCGGATTATCTGTAGTTGTATGTCGGTGGGCGAGCAGACGATTTTGCAGGCGATGGCGCAGGGGTGTCGCAGCACTCAGGCATTGGGCGAGAAGCTTAAGTGTGGCACGCAGTGCGGCTCCTGTATTCCGGAGCTGAAGCAGTTGTTGCTGTCCGACGTAGTTGTGGAGGAATGATGACACGAGCAATTGATTCTCTGGATAAGTTACTGGCCCCGGTCGATGTGGCTAAGCCGCAGGGTGGGGTGTGGCTGGTCGGTGCAGGCCCTGGCGATGTGGAGTTGCTGACGGTTAAGGCGTTGCGGTTGCTGCAGCGGGCTGAGGTGGTGGTGTATGACCGGTTGGTGAGTGACGCCGTGATGGCGGAGGTGCCGGAGAGCACCTTATGCATTGATGTGGGTAAGCAGCCGGGGCAGCACGGACTGAAGCAGGCGCAGATTAATCAGTTGCTGGTGGATCTGGCGCGCAGCGGGCGCGATGTGATCCGCCTGAAGGGCGGCGATCCGTTTATTTTTGGTCGCGGAGGCGAGGAGATGGTGAGTCTGCAGGAGGCCGGGATTCGCTGTGAGGTGGTGCCAGGAATTACGGCGGCGGTAGGTTCTGCGGCGGCCAGCGGGATTCCGTTGACGCATCGGGATTGTGCGCAGTCGTTGCGGTTGATTACCGGGCATGGCCGGAGTGGCGAGCCGCAGCTGGATGCAGCCGCGCTGTCGGCGGTGAATCAGACGCTGGTATTTTATATGGGGTTGAGCTGGAGTGCGTCGATCAGTGCGCAGTTGCAGGCGCAGGGGCGCGATCCGGAGACGCCGGTGGCGATTATTGAGAAGGGGACCCGGCCGGACCAGCGGGTGCTGATTACCACACTGGCTGGGCTGGCGGAGACGGTAGCGCGGGACCAGCCGGTTTCGCCGTCGCTGCTGGTGGTGGGTGAGGTCGTGCGGTTTTATCGGGCGGATTTGCAGGTGCGGAGTGAGGAGATTGGGGACAGGTGCGTCGTGCAGGAAAGGCCTGCCTGATCGCAAAGGGATCCCGCATCCCTGCGGATGGGCTCGCCATCCCTGGCTCGCACACGTTGCTCTTCAGGCAGTTCTGCAAGAGAGTAAGCGACTTCCTGTTTTACAGGCTCAATAATGAGTTTTCCTTCAACCAAATCGATTTTTATTTCGTCATCAATATTAAGATTTAGTGCCTGCATCAATGTCGCCGGGATGCGTATTGCTGGAGAGTTACCCCAGCGTTTAACATTTCCATGAATCATTCAACATGCCTCCAATACACAATGTAGATACATGTTGGCGCAATATACATTGTATACACAAGTGATGTGAGCCTGGACAGTGGGTATTGTCGTGTTTCATCAGGTGCAGTGCGCGGGCCAGGTTTTCTGCACAAAGAAAAGCGGGAGCGATAATAACTACATCGCCCGCTTCAGCGGCAGCGGGGCCACAAGCACTTTTACGCCCAGGGCTTCAAACGCTTTGACCTGCGCGGGGCTGATGCCGCTGTCGGTGATCAGGTAGTGGATGTTGCTCCAGTCACAGGGCAGCGCGAACATGGAGACCTTGTCGATTTTGCTGGAGTCCGCCACCACATACACTGTGCTGGCGGATTTGATCATCGCCAGTTTTACTTTGATGTCCGTTTCACTGGGGAAGCTCAGGCCCAGACGTGGCGAGATGCAGGCGGTCGCCAGGAAGAGTTTTTCGGCCAGCACGTTTTCAAAAAAACTGGCCGCTTTCTCGCCAGAGGTGGAGAGCGTCGGAAATTTAAAGGTGCCGCCGGTCAGCAGGATGTTGATCCCCGGCTCGCCACCCAGTTTCAGGGCGATATTCACCGCCGTGGTCACTACTGACAGACGGCGAATGTGGCTGATGGCGTCGGTAATTGCGGTAGTCGTGGTACCGGAATCGAAAATCACCGTGTCGCCATTTTCGATATGCTGCGCCGCCAGTCGGCCAATCGCTTCTTTCTCTTCCAGATGGGTCTGCCGCTCCAGCAGCATCGCCCCGGTATTCTGCTTGCCCGTCATCAGCGTTGCGCCACCGTGGTAGCGCTGCACAAAGCCCTGTTTTTGCAGCATGCGCAGGTCGCTGCGTAGTGTGGCTTCGGTCAGGCCAAAGGTCTCCGTCAGTGCTTTGACCGTGACCGTGCCATCCTCACGGATCATCTCCAGAATTTTCTCGCGGCGTTGCTGCATGTCAGCGAACTGCTCACTTTTGCTTTTCAATCGAAATGCTCCCTTTTCCAATAACCTGAGAGGTCGGGCAAACAAGGTCTCTGTGGCTGAGTTTAACGCGCCATTTTTATGAATGCGAGATAGCCAGATAGGCTAGTGGTTTTCGAACGAAAATAAATAATCCGCAGGTTATTGAATCTCTCAGGCTTTCCCGATTGCAGCAGTGTGGCTTTATTTCGGGACTGGAAGCCAGATCACGTCTTTTCAATCAGATAAGCCGCTTAATGCGGCAGATGGTCGAAATTTGATCTGCTCCACACATCGTTTCTTTTCGATAGTTTATATTTTTGTTCGAAAATGAGTGAATCATTCGTATCAGCAAAAATTCAGGGGGAGGAGTGGGATGAGTGGTGAATATGACGTAAACCTGCGCTACGGCGTAGATACCGCAATGAGTCTGGCCGACAAAGTCGCGGTGGTGACGGGGGGGCTGGGCGGCATCGCCATGGCGACCAATGGCATGTTGCTGGAGAAGGGCGCGCGTCTGGCACTGCTCTATCCGCCGTTTGAAGCGGATAGGGTGGCCAGCCTTCAGGCGGACTTCGCGGCCGATCGGGTGCAGTTTGTCTGCTGTGACGTCACCGATCCCGCGTCGGTAGATGAGGCGTTTGACGCAGTGATTTCCCACTATGGCCACATCGATATCCTGGTGAACTGCGCGGGCTACGTGATGCTGCAACCCGTGATTGAAACCGATTTTGCCGAGTGGCAGAAGCAGATCGCGGTGAATCTTACCGGGCCTTTTCTCTGCTCGCAGGCGGCTGCAAAGCTGATGATTCGTGCCGGTGCGGGCGGCAAGATTATTAATATCGCCTCACAGGCGGCGTCCATCGCTATCGACAACCATGTTGCCTACACCTCCGCCAAAGCAGGTCTGCTGGGCATGACCAAAGTGATGGCCAAAGAGTTTGCTCCACATCGCATCAACGTGAACACCCTGTCGCCCACCGTGGTGCTGACGCCGATGGGCGAGAAAGCCTGGCGCGGTGAGAAAGGCGAGCAGATGAAAAAACTGATTCCGCTGGGCCGCTTTGCTTATACCGATGAGATCGCCGCCGCCGTGCTGTTCTTCGCCAGCAACGGCAGCGACATGATCACGGGCGCAGATTTAATGATCGATGGTGGCTTCACCATCTGGTAAGGCCAACCCAACATCCGGGACTTCATACCCTGCCATAACGATAAGAGAGAACATCATGAAAAACCGTACCCTGCTGTGCACTGCCGTAGCTGCCTGTCTGGTTTCGCAGGCGGCGTTTGCCGCCGAAAAAGGCACCATTATGATTCTGGTTAACTCACTCGATAATCCCTATTACGCCTCCGAAGCCAAAGGCGCCAATCTCAAAGCGCAGGCGCTGGGTTACAAAACCACGGTGCTGTCGCACGGCGAAGATGTGAAGAAGCAGAGCGAACTGATCGACGCGGCTATCGGTAAGAAAGTGCAGGGTATCGTGCTGGATAATGCCGATTCGACCGCCAGCGTGGCGGCAATTAAAAAAGCCAAAGATGCCGGGATCCCGGTGGTGCTGATCAACCGCGAAATTCCGGTGGATGACGTGGCGCTGGCACAGATCACCCACAACAACTTCCAGGCGGGTTCAGACGTGGCCAACGTCTTTGTCGAGAAGATGGGTGAAAAGGGCAAATACGCCGAGCTGGCCTGTAACCTGGCGGACAATAACTGTGTGACCCGCTCTAAATCGTTCCATCAGGTACTGGATCAATATCCTGATATGCAGAGTGTGGCGCGTCAGGATGCCAAAGGCACATTGATCGACGGCAAGCGCATTATGGACAGCGTCCTGCAGGCGCATCCGGATGTAAAAGGGGTGATTTGCGGTAACGGTCCGGTCGCGCTGGGCGCGATTGCAGCACTCAAAGCCGCAGGTCGCAACGATGTGATTGTGGTGGGCATTGATGGCAGCAACGATGAACGTGATGCGGTGAAAGCGGGCACGCTGAAAGCCACGGTGATGCTGCAGGCGCAGGCGATTGCCGCCGAAGGCGTAACCGATCTCGATAACTTTATCCAGAAAGGCGTCAAGCCGGCCAAACAGCGCGTGATGTTCCGCGGCATTCTGATTACTCCGGAAAACGCCAAAGGCGTACAGGACTTTAACTACAAGTCGTAATTAACCGCTGTCGCGCCTGCGAAAGCGGGCGCCAGGGAGAAGAAGATGTCCCGAAGAGTCTGGCTGACGCTGGTGGTCATGCTGTTAAGCGGCTGCAAAATTGTGTCGCAGCAGGAGCTGGCTGACCTTAAAAACCCCCCCAATCCGAAAATGGCGAATATCGACCAGCTGTGGCAACAGAAGCTGGTGCCGCAGGTTCAGGCGGAGGCTAAACCGCTGGCGACGCTGATGAAGTCGCTACAGTCTGCCAAAGATTTTGACAGCGCCTGCCAGACCTACGGCTATCGCAGTCAGGCTGAGAATCCCTGCGTCTTCAGCGTCTCCGTTCGCGGTGAAGTGACTGCTGTGAATACCACATCACGCAGCGGAAAGATGACCGTGAAGGATGAATCAGGTGACAGTGTCACTATTCAGGTCGGGCCGATCATTCGTGGCACGGCGCTGCGCGATGTCTACAAGGGTGTGAGCTATCAGGACTTCAATGACCAGGTGCTGTTCGGTGATTACGGTAAGGCGATTAACCAGCACGCCTCCAGCCTGATGCAGACGTTCGCGCCGAAGGTGGGCGACAAAGTGATGATCAGCGGCGTGTTCAGCAGCTGGGACATTCCACAACAGTTGCCGGATATCACCCCGGCTGCGATCACCCGGCAATAAGGAGCGGCAGATGCAAAATCCTCAACCGCAACCGTCCGGCGACGTGATTATCGAAACGCGCAACGTGTCGCGCCTCTATCCCGGTGTGACCGCGCTCGATCAGGTCAGCTATCGGGTCTACCGCAACAAAGTGAATGTCCTGATCGGGGAAAACGGGGCCGGTAAGTCCACCATGATGAAGATGCTGGCGGGGGTGGAAACGCCGTCGTCGGGCGAGATTCTGCTGGATGGCAAGGTGGTGTCACTGAACTCCACGCATCAGGCGGAGAAGCAGGGGATCAGCATCATTTTTCAGGAGCTGAACCTGTTTCCCAACATGAACGTGATGGACAACATTTTTATCGCCAACGAATTCTTCCAGCGCGGGGTGATCAATGAAAAGTATCAGTACGCGCTGGCGAAGTCGCTGCTGGATCGGCTGCAGCTGGATGTCGATCCCTACGCGCCGCTGGGCGAGCTGGGCATTGGTCATCAGCAGCTGGTGGAGATCGCCCGCGCGCTGTCGAAGGATACCCGGGTGTTAATCATGGATGAGCCGACCAGCGCCCTGAGCCAGTCGGAAGTCAAAGTGCTGTTCAGCGTCATCGACCAGCTGAAGCGGCGCGGTGTCACCATCATCTACATCTCTCACCGGCTGGAAGAACTGATGGAGATTGGCGACCACATCACCATTTTCCGCGATGGCCGTTTCATCAGTGAGCGTGAGGTGCGCGATGCCAGCGTGCCGTGGATCATCGCTCAGATGGTGGGTGATAAGAAAAAACAGTTCGACTATCAGCCTGCGCCACAAGGGGAAACGGTGCTGGAGGTCGAGGGTCTGACCGCGCTGCATCAGAATGGCGGCTACAAGCTGAATGAGGTCAGTTTTACCCTGCGCAAAGGCGAGGTGATCGGCATTTATGGATTGCTGGGGGCCGGACGTACCGAGCTGTTTAAGGGGCTGATTGGCCTGATGCCTTGTCAGTCGGGCCGGGTCCGGCTGTCCGGTAAAGATCTGGCGAAACGCAGCTTCCAGCAGCGGCTGAAAAGTGGCATCGCGCTGGTGCCCGAAGATCGCAAAGGTGAAGGGGTGATTGAACTGATGTCGGTTACCGCCAACATGACGCTCTCTGACTTCAGCCTGCGCGGTTTCCGTCGGGCGCTGGGGCTGCTGAATCCGGGCCGGGAGCGGCAGCGGGTGAACGAGATGATCGGCCATCTGGCGATCAAAGTCAGCGATCCTGACCTGCCGGTGACGGCGCTGAGCGGGGGTAATCAGCAGAAGGTGGTGCTGGGTAAGGCGCTGATGACCGGACCGCAGGTCGTTCTGCTGGATGAGCCGACACGCGGCATCGATGTGGGCGCTAAAACCGACGTCTATCACCTGATCGGCAATCTGGCACAGCAGGGGCTGGCAGTGATGTTCTCATCCTCTGAACTGGATGAGGTGATGGCGCTGGCGGACCGCATTTTAGTGATGGCCGATGGCCGGATTACTGCCGATCTGCCGCGTGCAGCGGCGACGCGAGAACATCTGATTGCGGCATCCACACCACAGGATTAAGCGCCTGGCCCATTGGGCTATTTTATTTGTCAGTCTGGACCGGGGCAGTGCTTATCCTCCTCACGTACTGCGTGTGCGTCGGGTTGTTCCGCGCTGTCCGTGTCCGGACTGCCTGCAACAATTACGCCTGTAGGGCCAGGCTCTAGCTGGCCGGAGAATGTCATGAACCAAAAATATCTGCTCTATATGTACCTGCTCAAGGCGCGCACCTTTATTGCGTTGCTGATTGTGGTCGGCTTTTTCAGCGTGATGGTGCCGAATTTTCTGACTCCCTCCAACCTGCTGATCATGACGCAGCACGTGGCGATCACCGGGCTGCTGGCGATTGGTATGACGCTAGTGATCCTCACCGGCGGTATCGATCTTTCTGTCGGCGCGGTCGCCGGAATTTGCGGCATGGTGGCGGGCGCGCTGCTGACCAACGGCATCCCGTTGTGGGGCGGCAATACGCTGTTTCTCAACGTGCCTGAAGTGATTCTGGTGGTGGCCATCTTCGGCGTGCTGGTCGGGCTGGTTAACGGCACGGTGATCACCCGGCTGGGCGTCGCCCCCTTTATCTGCACCCTGGGGATGATGTATGTGGCGCGCGGTGCGGCACTGCTGTTCAACGACGGCGGCACCTACGCCAACCTGGTGGGCGTGCCCGCACTCGGCAACACCGGTTTTGCCCTGCTTGGCTCCGGCACCGTGCTGGGCGTTTATCTGCCGATCTGGCTGATGCTCGGCTTTTTACTGCTCGGCCTCTACCTGACGCGCAAAACCCCGCTGGGCCGTTACATCTATGCCATCGGCGGCAATGAGTCCGCTGCGCGACTGGCGGGCGTGCCGATTATCAAAGTGAAAATCTTTGTCTACGCCTTTTCCGGCCTCTGCGCCGGTCTTGTCGGGCTGGTGGTGGCCTCTCAGTTGCAGACCGCGCACCCGATGACCGGCAACATGTTTGAGATGGACGCCATTGGTGCCACCGTGCTGGGCGGCACGGCGCTGGCGGGCGGCCGTGGACGGGTTTCCGGTTCGATTATTGGCGCTTTCGTTATCGTCTTCCTGGCGGATGGCATGGTGATGATGGGCGTCAGCGATTTCTGGCAGATGGTGATTAAAGGTCTGGTGATTGTGACTGCGGTAGTGATTGACCAGTTCCAGCAACGTCTGCAAAGCAAAGTGGTGCTGCTGCGTCGCCATGAAAAAAAGCAGCAGGCAGTGCCTCTCACTGATGTCCGTCACAGTTAACAGGAGCGATTATGAACCGCGAACAACGTGGTAAAACAGTGGTGATTACCGGTGCCTGTCGCGGCATTGGTGCCGGGATCGCGGCGCGTTTCGCCCGCGACGGGGCCAGGCTGGTGATGGTATCGAATGCTGACCGGGTCTTCACTACGGCCGATCAGCTTCAGCAGCAGTACGGCAGTGAGATACTGGCGCTGCAGGTCGATGTCACGGATGAAGCCGCAGTGCAACAGCTCTATCAGCAGGCCGCACAACGCTTTGGTCAGATTGACGTCTCGATACAGAATGCAGGTGTCATCACCATCGACCGCTTCGACACCATGCCGAAAAGCGACTTTGAGCGGATTCTGGCGGTGAACACCACTGGCGTCTGGCTCTGCTGTCGTGAAGCAGCAAAATATATGGTGCAGCAGCGCAGCGGCAGCCTGATTAATACCTCATCGGGACAGGGACGGCAGGGCTTTATCTACACGCCACACTATGCTGCCAGCAAAATGGGGGTGATTGGCATTACCCAGAGTCTGGCGCTGGAGCTGGCGCCGTGGAACATCACGGTCAACGCCTTCTGTCCCGGCATCATTGAAAGTG
Organism: Candidatus Pantoea varia; assembly: GCF_900115075.1. Lineage (GTDB taxonomy): Bacteria > Pseudomonadota > Gammaproteobacteria > Enterobacterales > Enterobacteriaceae > Pantoea > Pantoea varia. The sequence goes on along the minus strand of NZ_FOVG01000001.1, from coordinate 1,419,718 downwards.
AGATGTGGGATTACAACGATCGCGTCTGGGGCGAGATCCTCAGCAGCGAGGAGAAAACCTACGGCAAAGGTGAGCTGATGGCAGAGTGGGTGAAAAACATTCCGCTGAAGCGTGCCGGTCAGCCGGAGGATGTCGCCGGACTCGTGGCGTTTCTGGCCTCAGACGATGCGCGCTATATCACCGGCCAGACCATCAATGTGGATGGCGGCTTAATCTTCTCCTGATACCCGCTTTCCACGCCGGGCCTGCTATAAACGCAGGCCTTTTTTTGCCCGGATTTTTCCGTTATATGCACATATCGCCGCTGCTGTCCTGCATCGCCGTCACAATATGTTAAGGTAAGTGCTGAGGATTTGTCTTTAATCGCAGCAACGAACTAATCAACGTGCCGGGTGACATGATACGGAAAACAGGGGTTCTCTCTTTAATTGCGCTGTCGCTGACTGCCACGCAGAACGCCCGCGCCTTCCAGACTGAAACAGCAGTGTCTGAGACGCCATTCGATAATCCGGCGCGCTACAGTGACTCACTGCCGACGCTGGGCGGTGCCAGCGATCAGGATGAAGAGTGGAGCAAAAAGCTGGCGGCCGTGGCCAAAAGTATCGGTGAAGCCAGTAACAACAGTGACAGCAATGTGACGTTTGGTCAGCAGGCGGGCGTCTGGGCGTTCAATCATCTGCGCGATGAAGTGGCGGATCGGGTTGAGGGCGAAGGTCAGTCACTGCTTTCGCCTTACGGCAACGCGCAGCTGGACCTGAAAGTCGATATGAACGGGAACTTCAACGGCACCGGTGGCGATCTCTTCAGCGCCCTGGCCGATGAGAACAGCCTCCTCACCTTCAGCCAGCTTGGTCTGCACGATACCGATGATGGTCTGGTTGGCAATGCGGGGCTGGGACAACGCTGGGACGCGGGTGACTGGCTGCTGGGCTACAACGGTTTTATCGACCGCACTTTTACCAGCGGCCTGCAGCGCGCCTCTGTGGGCACGGAGGCGTGGAGCGATTCGATGCGTTTCTCTGCCAACTACTATCAGCCGCTTTCCGGCTGGAAAAACCTGAATGATTCACAGCAGCAGCGCATGGCGCGCGGCTATGACATCACCAGCCAGAGCTATCTGCCATTTTATCGCCAGCTTGGCGTCTCGGTGAGCTATCAGCAATATCTGGGTGAGAATGTCGATCTGTTTAACAGCGGCAACCGCTATCACAACCCCTCCGCCATGTCGTTTGGTCTCTCTTACACGCCGGTGCCGCTGGTGACCTTATCCGCCACCCACAAAACCAGCAGCGCCGGTGAAAGCCAGGATCAGCTGGGGCTGAAACTCAACTACCGCTTTGGCGTGGCGCTGAGCCGTCAGCTCGATGCCGGTAACGTCGCAGAAGCGCGTTCGCTGCGCGGCAGCCGTTACGATACCGTGACCCGAAGTGATACGCCGGTGCTCTCATTCCGTCAGCGCAAAACGCTCTCCGTGTTTCTGGCGACCCCACCCTGGCAGCTGAGCAGTGGCGAGAGTCTGCCGCTGAAGCTGCAGGTGCGGGCCAGCAATGACATTAAGGCGGTAAGCTGGCAGGGCGATACCCAGGCGCTGAGCCTGACGCCACCGGCCAATAACGCCGATCCGCAGGGCTGGAGTGTGATCTTACCGCAGTGGGACCCGGCACCGGAGGCCAGCAACGAATATCGTCTGTCGGTCACTCTGGAGGACAGTAAGCAGCAGCGTGTGACCTCTAACTGGATCACGCTAAAGGTTGAACCGCCGATGGCGCTGGACGCGGCCCCGCAGAACGATCGCTATGATTTGATGGCACCCGCTGGCACCACACTTTAAATGAGAGGCTTTACTCCACAGGAAGGACAGGAGAGTGAATAGCGGCGTGGTGAGTAGCCAGTGTCGTTAACTTCTGCAAGCCCGACAGCGTGTACTGGCAGGGAGGCATGGTCGGGTTGATGACGCTGCGGGCAGGTTACTGAGATTAAGAAGGCAAGAGCAGCGCCGCCGTTCAGCACAGCGGCCCGGTTATCAGTTAATCATATTCATCACAATACGAACGGCTCTGGTGTAGACTTCTCGCTGACCGTTGACCGACCGCGCCTGCTGATGCTGCAGGAAAGCGATGATATCCTGAATGCCTGCCGTCTTGCCTGACTTCAGCAGGCTCGACACAGCCTGGCCTACCACGGCATGGACGTCATCCATATCCGCCGGTTTATTGCTGCTCAAAGGAAACTCCAGCGGCGACCGTTCTGCTGAACAGCACCTGTCATGCCAACGCTCAGCTGGTCCGAACGTGTATCGAAAGCCTGTTTCATGGCACAGCCTTAAGCAGTTTTTCGCGCAGCGTGGCGACCATGGTCGTCAGCTCACCCAGCTCGCGACAGTCGGTATCCATCACCGAGACCATATCCGCCGGGACGTCAGCCGCATCGACTTTAAGCTGGTGGCCCTGCTCCGTTAGAGAGATAAACACCCGGCGCTCATCGTTTCCGGTGTCACGCTGACGGCTGATGATGCCCGCGCCTTCCAGCCGCTTCAGAAGCTGACTGAGCGTGCCGGAATCGAGCCGGACGCGGGCACCAATCTCAGAGACAGTCAGGCCATCTTTTTCCCACAGCACCAGCAGCACCAGATATTGCGGATAGGTCAGTCCCAGCGGTTTCAGCCGTGACTGATAGAGCCTGGTCATGGCAAGGGAGGCGGAATAGAGCGCAAAGCAGAGAAACTGGTCGATGGTTTCAGGCGCTGCACTGGCGGGAGGCGTATCAGAGATCCCCGCGGTTTCATCATTCATATGTTTACTCATTCTGAGTCCGGGGTGGGACGGCCAGACTACCGGCGGTTTGCCAGCCGTGAAGTCTCGCTAAATGTCTCGGGATGTTGTGGATTGCGGCGTCCGCTCTTTACGGGTGTCAGGCACCAGACCTTTAAGCGCTATCGCGGCGGAGAAACAGTGCTGAGCTGCGGCTCCGTTTGAAAGGTGTAACAGTATTGAGTCAAATTATATTGAAGTCAACATAACTGGCGACAACCCCGGCGCACATCGTGCGCAAGCGTGCTAAGCCGCTGATAATGGCAGCCAACTTTCAGCCTTTAGCGCAGGCTGAAGTCAAAATAGCGAACCCGTCCTCGGCCTGTAAGGTCAGTTTTCCGGCAGAGGGGGGCTGCCGGAAAGGCTTATACCGTGAAGGTTTCAACCATGCCGCGCAGGTCGCGCGCCTGGCCCAGCAATGACTGTGACGCAGAAGAGGACTCTTCCACCAGCGCGGCGTTGTTTTGGGTGACGCCATCCATCTGGCTCACCGCAATGCTGACCTGAGAGATGCCCTGCATCTGTTCACCGGAGGAGAGGGAGAGGTTGTCCATCGCATCGGCCAGTTCACCCACCCGGCTGACAATCCTGAGGATGCGCTCACCCGTTCCCGCCGCCACGGTCACACCTTCTTCGACCTGGGTCACGGCCTGCTCAATCAGCTGTTTGATGTCGCGTGCTGCGGTGGCACTGCGCTGGGCCAGCGATCGGACTTCGCCCGCAACCACGGCAAAGCCGCGGCCATCTTCACCGGCACGTGCCGCTTCGACGGCGGCGTTGAGTGCCAGAATATTGGTCTGGAAAGCGATGCCTTCGATCACCGAGGTGATATCGCGCACCTTAACGGCACTCAGAGAAATGTCATGCATCGTTTCCGACAGGCGCTGAACATCCGCTTCGCCGGCCTGGGCCAGAGTGGCGGCCTCGCGCGCTGAACCCGCCGTCTGCTGTGCGCCCGCCGCGTTGCTTTTCACCGTGGCGGTGAGCTGCTCCATGCTGGCGGCAGTTTCCTGCAGCGCAGCAGCCTGCTGCTCGGTACGGGATGAAAGCTCGGTGTTACCCTGGGAAATCTCATCGGCCGCCAGTGCCACGGAGGCAGAGGCCTCCTTGATTTGCGTCACCAGCCCGCGCAGATTGGTCTGCATGCCGCTTAACGAAGCGAGCAGGCTGGTGCTGTCACCCCGACGTAGCGTCACCGGCGAAGTCAGATCGCCCGCGGCAATCGCCGCAGCCAGCACCTGAGCCTGGCCCGGTTCGCCACCCAGCTGACGCATCATAATCCGCGCAATCAGTACGCAGGTAACGACCGCTGCCAGTATGGAGAGCGCCGCCAGAATAATCAGTATCCAGGTGGTACGGGTAATGGCACTGGCGTTATCTGTAACGGCATCCCGGCTATTACGCATCTCAAGCTCGGTCAGATCGTTGATCGCCTTCAGCAGACTCTGCTGAGCAGGGCGTGCGACCGTTAACAGATAGCCGGTCACTTCCTGCTGACGATTTGCCAGTCCCAGTTTCCCGGCGGTCATCAGGGTAGAGAGGGCGGCTTCTTCTGTGGACACGATTCGGTTCATCGCCTCCTTTCCATCCTGCCCGCCATCTGCCTGCATCATGCGCGAAAGTTCTTCGCGGTTACTGATATAAAGCGCCCGCTGTTTTTGCAGACGTTCCCATTCTGGCTGCATCGCAACCGGATCGGTCATCAGGGCAAGGTTACGCACCGCAATGGCCATGTCCCGCACGCCGCCGCGCATATCCAGTACCGTCTGGTACTTCTTCAGCCGGACATTGACCACCTCATCCATACTGGTGCGGGCGCTATTCAGTGCGTGAATCGCAGTACCGACACAGATAACCAACAGCAGAATAAGCAAGCCAAAACCTGCGCCAAGGCGCGTTGAAATTTTCATCTTTCTTTCCGTGAGCGTTAATTGAATACCACGGTATCGGCATGAGAAAAGGATTCTGGAGGGTTGCATTTAACTTAGTCGCTTGCTATTTAATTTTGCGCAATAAAAATCCGCATACCTTTTCATCGTTTAATGTCAGTAAATGGTGGGCAGTGACGGGACGGTAATCTCCTTCAATAAACTGATTACTCTGCTTTTATCGTCTGGTGAACGTAACCCTTTTGGCGCTGCACTGTGCCTGATAATGGCTTCAACTGAGCCAGCCAGAACGGCCGAAATGCACAAAATTAACTGCACGGGCCTGTTAATTTTGCCCGCGCTGCCGATAGAACACTCAGCAGGATCGATGACGGAACCGACATGAGCGGGGCTCCGCCGATCGTCTGCCTTGCTGCCGTAAGGCGGCAGAGAACGTGCGAATGCTATGAGTAGAAATACCACGGGGTGATTATTGTCGGCAGCTTTGCTGACAGGCTATGAGCAGTACGCCCCGGTTTTTACTGACAATTAAAACAACACTCTGACACTTGCCATCACCGGGAACTAACGCATGCGCCTGAAACTTTTCTGGCTCGCAATGCTGAATATTGCGACCATCATTCTACTCTCCACGCTGTGGGAATTTGGGCTGGAGGGACGGATCTGTGCCCTGCTGGGCCTGGGCTATGATCCCAGTTTTGAAACCAGCGAGCGACTGCGATTTATCCTGACCTCCTCCTCATTTGCTATTCTGGCGATGTTTATTCCGTCGCTGTTGATCGTGAATCTGATCCGCAAAATCCTGGTTGCGGAAAAAGATGCGCTCAGACTGGCCGGAACTGATGCGCTGACCGGGGTCCTGAACCGCCGTTCTTTTAATGAGCATATTGCGCAACTTGATGCTGGCGGGATGCCCTATACCCTGACGCTGCTCGACATTAATGAGTTTAAAAGTATCAATGACCTGAACGGTCATCGTCAGGGCGATGCCACGTTGATTGCGCTGGCCAGTCTGCTGATGGCCTCGACGGGCAGCGGGAGTGAGGTGTTTCGAGTGGGTGGGGATGAGTTTGCCATTGTTGCCGACGCTTCACAGACGGACCAGGCGCTGGACGCCGCCAGGCGTTTCTGCGAACAGGCAACATCCATCCGCACCGGTCCGCACACGTTCCTGAGTCTGTCAGCCGGTATTGCCAGCTCGGCCTGCACGGCGCAGGCTGATGTGATGCGGGCGGCGGATCTGGCGCTATTCGAAGCGAAGCAAAATATGAGCTCTCATCTGGCGCGCTTCTCGCCAGACATGGAGCTGCGTTTTCGCCAGCGGGAAAGGCTGGAGCAGGAGGTGGTTGCCGCCGTCAGCGGTCACGCCATCGTTCCTTTCCTGCAGCCGCTGGTTTCACTGCGCACCGGAAACATTACCGGCTTTGAAATTCTGGCGCGCTGGATCACCGCGTCGGGCCAGACCGTTTCACCTGCAGAGTTTCTGCCGGTAGTCGAGCGGCTGGGGCTGATGGACAGCATGACCGTGGCGCTGCTGCAGGATGCGGTCAGTGCCACACGGGCATGGCCTGCCGGGCTTTGCCTGTCGCTGAATATTACTCCGGAGCAGTTGCTGAGACCGTCGCTGACCACCTGTCTGTCCCGCATTATGCAGCATGCCGGCCCGGTCATGCTGGAGCTTGAAATCACCGAAGAGAAAGTCATGGCTATTTCTGATGACGCCCGCGAGGCGATTCGTCTGCTGAAAGAGTCAGGCATTGGCGTGGTGCTGGATGATTTCGGCACCGGTTACTCCAACCTGTCGGTGTTGCTGGGGCTGGGTATTACCAAAATCAAAATTGATCAGTCGTTTATCGCCGGGATCGTCAATGGATCGGAGCAGCGAAAAGTGGTGGAAACGCTGCTGGCGCTCTGTCAGGGACTGAATGTGGTGATTACGGCAGAGGGCATTGAGGATGTCGCCACGCTGAGATGGCTGAGAAAGCGCGGCTGTGATTACGGTCAGGGCTATCTTTTCAGTCGTCCGATACCCGCCGGGCAGGCAACCACGCTGCTGGCGTCCGCCAATGTAGAAGAGTTGATGCAGGAAGAAGCGGTGGCCGTCAGCTTAGTCAGGGCGCTGGGCTAGACGTCGTGTGACACAGTCAGAGCCTGGCGGGAAATGCCAGGCCCGCTGCCTCATCAGAACTGGTAAATCAGACCCAGCGCGGTGATGTCGTCGGTCGCCAGAGCGAGCGGATTATTGTCTTTCAGCAGGTTGATGCGGTATTCACCGTACACCGACATGTTCTTGTTGAAGTAGTAAGTTGCACCCACGGCGGTGTATTTAATGATGTCGGCATCGCCGATATTTTCAATCTCTTTGCCCTTCGATGAGACGTAACCCAGCGACGGACGGAAGCCGTTAAGGAACTGATACTGTGCCACGGCTTCAACGTTCTGCGCTTTGTTGGCGAAGCCGCCGCTAATGGGTGTGGCGTTCAGGGTTTCACCGTACATCGCGGCCAGATAAACCTGGTTCGCATCATATTTGACCGACGTCGCCCAGTGCTGGGCTTTCTCGCCTTCACCGCGTGCGGCCGTATTCTGCGCCGTGGTGCGATCCAGGCTGGCAAACGCACCCGCGAAGCTCAGGCCGAAGTCAAAGTCATAAGAGGCGGAGAGGGCGAAACCATCGCCATTGGAACGACGCACACCGTCAATATTACTGCTGCGATCGTTTTTGCCCTGATACTGCGCGGCCAGGTTTAATCCATCGACCAGACCAAAGAAATTGCTGTTACGCCAGGTCAGCACGCCGGTTGAGCGGCCAGAGAGGAAGGCGTCGGTATAACCGGAGTCTCCACCAAAGAACGGCAGCATATCGGTGTAGCTCAGCGCGTCATACACCAGGCCATAGTTACGGCCATAATCCAGCGAACCCGCCTCACCAAATTTCAGGCCTGCATAGCCCAGACGGGTACGATTGGTGGCCTGTGCGTCACTGCCTTCAGAGTTGTGAAGGCTGTACTGATATTGCCAGAAACCGTAGCCGGTGAGCTGGTCAGTAATCTTAGTCTCGCCTTTGAAACCAAAGCGGGCATAAGAGGAGGTGTCACCATCGTTTTTATCGTCGTCAGAAAAGAGGTGTGACACGTTAATCTTGCCGACCAGATCCAGCTTGTTGCCATCCTTGTTATAAACTTCTGCGGCCTGCGTGGAGGAGAGGCCAATCAGTAACGGCATTACAGCCGCCAGTAAAGTGCGCTTCATCATTTAATTATTACCCTGTATTTATTAATTATTATTCCCCTGTTTTCGGGGTGAAAAGAAAATGACACAAAAAGATAAATTTACAAAGTGGAATATAAGTAACAAATTGTGATGTGGTTATTCATCACGCTGATAAGCGCGGGTAAAAGAAGATTAAATAGCAAAGTAATAAGATTTTCTTCTGATATTGCATTTTCAATAAATCCTATTTTAATAGATTATTATCAATAATTTATGATTTTATCAGATCGCGATTCCTGGATTGTATTGTACATTTTTAAATCAACGCAATCCCTGATTTAATTATGGATAATATTTTAAAAAATTAAAAAAATAAGGATTTTACCCTAACCATTAGCCTGCGTATTAATATCTGTTCATGATTTAAGAAATAAGATTTCGTTGCAGATAATCACGGCAGAAATAATCCGCCCTTGTGCTGGTTAAATAATGATCGGTTTGCCGGTAAATCAGCCATGTTAAGGCGCGCAGATTTGCACGCCTGCCGCAATGAATGAAAATATTTTGTTAAATCTCGCCGGTCAGCGTCTGCTTCCGGGAAGATTCATCGATCCCACGCTGCACCAGCGTGAGGCAAACTGCGTTAAAACAGGGCGTCAGAGGGGCTATAATGGAGAGATAATTTATCAGCGATCACAAAAGCGATATTTCATCCCGCGAATGCATAATTCCGCTGTTTAAAACCCGGGTTTGCCGCTGCAGTCAGACAATTATTCACTATATATGCAAATTATGTGAATATTTTCAGCGCGTAACCTATTGATATTCCGTTGTGAAGACCATTTTATGCATTAATTCTCTGGCTGGCATGTTAACTGCACTCTACAGTAGGGCTGCATTACAACATCTTTTAACAATTTTAAAACATAAGCTTTACCCAGCCGGTAAAGTAAAGCAGGAGAGTGGGTTATGGCACTGCACGTTTCACGTCACGATTTCGATCAATGGATGATGCCGGTTTATGCACCTGCGACCTTTGTACCGGTTCGCGCGGAAGGCTCCACCGTCTGGGATCAGAACGGCAAAGATTATATCGACTTTGCCGGTGGCATTGCCGTCAATGCGCTGGGTCATGCGCATCCGGCGTTACAACAGGCGTTGCAGGAACAGGCCGCACGTTTATGGCATACCGGTAATGGCTACACCAACGAACCGATCCTGCGCCTCGCGAAACAGTTGATTGACGCCACCTTCGCTGACCGGGTGTTCTTCTGTAACTCCGGCGCGGAAGCGAACGAAGCGGCGCTGAAACTGGCGCGGAAAGTGGCACATGACCGTGTCGGCCCGCATAAAAGTGGCATCGTGGCGTTCAGGAATGCGTTTCATGGTCGCACCCTGTTTACCGTGTCAGCCGGTGGTCAGCCCGCCTACTCAAAAGATTTTGCACCGCTGCCGCCAGAAATCCAGCATGCGCCATTCAACGATCTGGCTGCGGCGGCTGAACTGATTAATGACCACACCTGCGCGGTGATTGTTGAACCGATTCAGGGTGAGGGCGGCGTGCTGCCTGCCGATCCGGCGTTCCTGCGCGGACTGCGCGAACTCTGTGATAAGCATCAGGCCGTACTGATTTTCGATGAAGTGCAGAGCGGCGTTGGCCGCACCGGCTCGCTTTACGCCTATATGCATTATGGCGTCACGCCAGATGTCCTCACCAGCGCCAAAGCGCTGGGCGGCGGCTTCCCGATTGGTGCCATGCTCACCCGCGAAGATCTGGCGATGGTGATGGGCGTCGGCACCCACGGCACCACCTATGGCGGCAATCCGCTGGCAGGTGCCGTGGCCGGTAAAGTGATGGAGCTGATCAATCAGCCTGAACTGATGGCGGGTGTCACGCAGCGTCACGAGTGGATTGTTGCGGCACTGGATGAGATCAATCAGCGCCTGCATCTGTTTAAAGAAGTGCGCGGTCTGGGCCTGCTGATTGGCGCGGTGCTGAGCGACGACTTTGCCGGTAAAGCCAAAGAGATTAACCTGGCCGCTGCTGAGATGGGCGTGATGGTGCTGATTGCCGGTGCTAACGTGGTGCGTTTTGCCCCGGCACTGAATATCAGTGAGCAGGAAGTGAAGCTGGGCATGGCACGCTTTGCCGAAGTATGTGAACGCCTGGTACGAGGGCCCGCATCATGATGGTAATCCGTCCGGTTGAACGCGATGACTTAAGCCAGCTGATGGCACTGGCCGGTAAAACCGGTGGCGGACTGACCTCGCTGCCCGTCGATAGCGCCACGTTACAGGCACGTATTGATCGATCGCTGCAGACCTGGGAGGAGTCGCTGCCGCGCGCTGAGCAGGGCTATGTCTTTGTTCTTGCGGACAGTGAAGATAATCGCGCCGTCGGCATCTGCGCCATTGAGGTGGCGGTCGGCCTGCAGGATCCCTGGTACAACTTTCGCGTCGGCACACAGGTGCACGCCTCGAAAGAGCTGAATGTCTATGCCGCGCTGCCCACGCTGTCGCTGAGTAACGATCACACCGGCAGCAGTGAATTGTGCACGCTGTTTCTCGATCCCGATTACCGTGACGGCAAAAACGGTTACCTGCTCTCGAAGTCCCGCTTTCTGTTTATGGCGAATTTCCGTGAGCGCTTCACAGACCGCGTGGTGGCTGAGATGCGTGGCGTCAGCGATGAGCAGGGTCATTCGCCGTTCTGGGAGAGTGTGGGCAGCCGTTTCTTCTCTATGGAATTCAGTAAAGCCGATTTCCTCAGCGGCACTGGCCAGAAATCCTTTATTGCTGAGCTGATGCCGAAGCATCCGCTCTATATCGACTACCTGACGCCAGAGGCACAGGCCGTCATCGGACAGGTGCATCCACAAACGGCACCCGCCCGTGCCGTGCTGGAGGCAGAGGGCTTCCGCTACCTCAACTATGTCGACATTTTTGATGGCGGCCCGACGCTGGAGTGCGATATCGACCACATCCGCGCCGTACGTAAAAGCCGTCTGCGCAGCGCAGAACGGGGTGAAAACCCGGCCGATGCGCCGCTCTGTCTGGTTGCCAATAATAATTACCGCCAGTTCCGTGTTGTGCTGATCCCGGCCCATGCCGACAGCGACAGCGTGCAACTGACGGATGAACAGATGCGGGCGCTCCACTGCCAGCCGGGCGACAGCCTGCGCGTGGTGACGCTCTGCAAAGAGGAGAAAACAGCATGACGCACCTGATAAAGGGAGAATGGGTAGAGGGTGACGCGGAGGTCCTGACCAAAGCGGATCCGGTCAGCGGCGAGACGTTATGGCAGGGCCAGGCAGCCTCAGCCTTGCAGGTGACGGCAGCCTGTGACGCGGCGCGTGCCGCCTTTCCGGGCTGGGCCAGACGCCCGCTGGCGGAACGGCAGGCGATCATTGAGAAATTTGCGGCCGGGCTCGAAGCCTCTAAAACGGAGCTGGCAGAAACCATCGCCCGTGAAACCGGTAAGCCTCGCTGGGAGGCACTGACCGAAGTCGGCGCGATGATCAACAAAATCGGCTTTTCGGTGAAGGCGTACCATAGCCGCACCGGTGAGCAGCATGAGGGCGAAAGCTCACTGCGCCATCGTCCGCACGGGGTGCTGGCGGTGTTTGGTCCTTATAACTTCCCTGGCCACCTGCCAAACGGTCATATCGTTCCGGCGCTGCTGGCGGGCAACTGCGTAGTCTTTAAACCCAGCGAACTGACGCCGCTGACCGCCGAAAAAACGGTTGAGATCTGGCTGGCTGCGGGCCTGCCTGCAGGCGTGCTGGCGTTGTTACAGGGCGGCCGTGAAACCGGCCAGGCGCTGGCAAACTGTAGCCAGATCGATGGCCTGCTGTTTACCGGCAGCGCCCATACTGGCTATCAGCTGCATCGTCAGTTCGCTGGTCAGCCTGAGAAGATGCTGGCGCTGGAGATGGGCGGGAATAACGCCCTGATTGTGGAAGATCCGGCCGACCTGGATGCGGCCGTTAACATCACGCTGCAGTCAGCCTTTATTACTGCCGGTCAGCGCTGCACCTGCGCCCGGCGTCTGCTGGTTAAACGCGGCGAGGCGGGTGATGCCTTTCTGCAGCGGCTGGCTGAGGTGGCGGGGCGACTGCAACCGGCCGCCTGGAATGCTGAACCGCCGCCTTTTATGGGCAGCGTGATCTCCACCAGCGCGGCAGAGAAGATTATGAGTGAGTGGCAACGGCGGGTGGAGGTGGGCGGCGAGATACTGCTGGCAATGCGCTGGCCGGATCGCCATAGCGCTATTCTGACGCCGGGCATTATCGATTTAACCGGTGTGCAGGGTATCCCGGATGAAGAGGTCTTTGGCCCGCTGCTCGGCGTGATCCGCTATGACACCTTTGACGAGGCGATAGCGCTGGCGAACCAGACCCGTTACGGCCTGTCGTGTGGATTGATCTCCCCTTCGCGCCAGCAGTTCGATCAGCTGCTGCTTGAAGCGCGTGCCGGTATCGTCAACTGGAATAAACCGCTGACCGGCGCGGCCAGCACCGCGCCGTTTGGCGGCATTGGTGCCTCGGGCAACCATCGCGCCAGCGCCTGGTATGCGGCGGATTACTGCGCCTGGCCGATGGCTTCGCTGGAGACGCCAGACCTGACGCTGCCCGCTACGCTGTCACCGGGACTCGATTTCTCCGCGCCGGAGACGAGCTCATGAAGGCAATCGAAGCCAACTTTGATGGGCTGGTGGGATTAACGCACCACTATGCCGGGCTGTCGTTTGGTAACGAAGCCTCTACCCGCCACCAGCTGCAGCCGTCGAATCCCCGTCTGGCAGCAAAGCAGGGATTGCTGAAGATGAAAGCGCTGGCCGATATGGGCTACGTGCAGGGAGTGATCCCGCCGCACGAGCGTCCCAATATTGCGGCGCTGCGCCAGCTCGGCTTCAGCGGCAGCGATGAGCAGGTGCTGGCGGCGGCCGGGAAAACCGCGCCGGGATTACTCTCCGCCGCCAGTTCCGCGTCGGCGATGTGGGTCGCCAATGCCGCCACGGTTTCGCCGTCCGCAGACAGCCTGGATGGCCGGGTTCACCTGACGGTGGCGAACCTGAATAACAAATTCCACCGGGCGATGGAAGCGCCAGAAACTGCGTGGCTGCTGCGTTCCATCTTCCGCGACGATCGCCATTTTGCCGTGCACGATGCGCTGCCGCAGGTGGCGATGTTTGGTGATGAAGGGGCGGCTAACCACAACCGTCTCGGCGGTGCCTATGGCGAGCGTGGCGTGCAGCTGTTTGTCTATGGCCGCGACAGCAGCCATGAGGGCAAAGCGCCGCAGCGCTATCCGGCGCGGCAGACCCGCGAGGCAAGCGAGGCGGTCGCCCGTCTGCATCAGCTCTCACCCGAAAGCGTACTGTTTGCCCAGCAGAACCCTGCGGTGATCGATCAGGGTGTGTTTCATAACGATGTAATTGCGGTCAGCAATCAGCAGATGCTGTTCTCTCATCAGCACGCCTTTGTCGATCAGCCTGAACTGCTGGCGCAGCTTCGGGCGCGCGTTCCTGGTTTTGTGGCACTGGAAGTGCCGGCAGATCGGGTCTCGGTAAAAGATGCGGTTGAGACTTATCTGTTTAATAGCCAGCTGCTGAGCCGTCCCGACGGCACGATGATGCTGGTGTTGCCGGAAGAGTCACGTCAGCATCCGGGTGTCTGGCGTTTCCTGTGCGAACAGGTCGAGGGTGACTCACCGCTGAAAGCCCTGAAGGTGTTTGATCTGCGCGAAAGCATGTATAACGGAGGTGGCCCGGCCTGCCTGCGTTTGCGGGTAGTGCTGACGCCAGAGGAGCAGCAGGCAGTGAATCCGGCGGTGCTGATGAACGATAAGCTCTTCAGCACACTGAATAGTTGGGTTGATCGTCATTACCGCGATCGCCTGACCCAGGCCGATCTGGTCGACCCGCAGTTGCTGCGTGAGGGACGCGAGGCGCTGGATGAACTGACCAAGCTGCTAGACTTAGGAAATGTATACGCATTTCAGCAGTGAAGCAGGGGCAGTACAGACTGCCGTCTGCTCAGGGCGCAAAGGAGGAATGATGCAGGACTTTTTACAGCAAACGCTTTCCGGCGAGGTGCCGCGTAAGCGTAGTGGTGAAACGGCGCATCTTCGCTGGCAGTGGTTGTATCACGGCATACTGTTGATGGAGCCGACAGTGCCGGTTAAACAGGCGCTGGTACTCTCTGCCGGGATCCATGGCAATGAAACGGCCCCGGTGGAAATCATGAATCAGCTGGTTAATCCGCTGCTGCGCGGCGAAAAGCCGTTACAGCAGCGCATGCTGGTGGTTCTGGGCAATCCCTCAGCGCTGCGCGCCGGTAAGCGTTTTGTGCGTTATGACATTAACCGGCTTTTTGGCGGACGCTGGCAGCATATTGATGATGGCGATGAGGCCCGCCGCGTGCTGCGTCTGGAGCAGGCGCTGGAGACCTTCTGGCAGCTGGGCGAGTGCGATGAGACGCGCTGGCATCTCGACATGCATACCGCTATTCGCGGCTCTTATCATCCTCAGTTCGGCGTGATGCCGCATAACGATCGCCCCTGGCCGCCTGCGTTTCTTGACTGGCTGGCCGCTGCCGGGCTGGAAGCGCTGGTGTTCCATCGCGCGCCGGGTGGCACCTTCACCCACTTCAGCTGCGAGCACTTCGGTGCGGCCAGCTGTACCCTTGAACTGGGCAAAGCGCTGCCGTTTGGCGAGAACGATCTCAGCCAGTTCAGCGCGGCGCAGCAGGCACTGGCTTCATTACTCTACGGTGAAGCGATGCCTGCGGCGACGGTGAAACCCCGTCACTATCGGGTTGCGCAGCAGATCACCCGACTGAGTGAGCACTTCACGTTGCACATGTCGCCGGAAACGCTGAACTTTACCGCGTTTCCACAGGGGGCGTTGCTGGCGGAAGATGGTGACACGCGCTATTACGTGCAGCAGGCGCGGGAATATGTGCTGTTCCCCAATCCCAACGTGGCCGCCGGGCTGCGTGCCGGACTGATGCTGATTGAAGAGGGTGAACAGACCCAGGCGCTGCCGGTCTGATGCCTGATCTCACCGGCGCAGGCCATCGGCGCTAAAAAATCGACAGGAAAAGCGGGAGATCGCCTTCCGCTTTCCTGTCGTAACCATTACAATCCTCCATGATTTCTGCCAAATTCGCTTTAAATTCATAAACTTTTTCAATTCCTCACGCCTTTCTTCTTATTCTCTTCATGATTGCCCGTTTTTTATCTTTTATGCTTTCACGGCTTTACTCAGGCTCTGAGTAGTTGACGTTCAGCGTCGTATGCTTGTTTCCGAAGACGCGACAGAGTGCTGTCGTCATTATCATGAATCATAAGGACACTATTATGCGCAAACTGACTTCCCTTTTACTGGCTTCTTCGCTGGCGTTTGGTGCAGCCAGCGCCGTCCATGCAGCAGCAGATAACCTGACTCCACCGCCAGCGGGCAGCGAAAAGGCGATGCACAAACCGCCAATGCGCCACGGCATG
The DNA here is from genome assembly GCF_900115075.1 of Candidatus Pantoea varia. Taxonomy (GTDB): domain Bacteria; phylum Pseudomonadota; class Gammaproteobacteria; order Enterobacterales; family Enterobacteriaceae; genus Pantoea; species Pantoea varia. Next base: position 1,404,300 of record NZ_FOVG01000001.1, on the reverse strand, counting down.
GAAATGATGTTTAAAGGTCTGAACCTGACCGACGCGCAGAAAACCCAGATGCGCGACATCATGAAAGAGAGCCACAAAGAGATGAAACGTCCGTCACTGGACGAGCGTCGTGCGGCTCACGACATTATTGCGTCTGACAGCTTCGACCAGAGCAAAGCAGAAGCGCAGGCAGAGAAGATGTCCGCCAATGCGAAAGAGCATGCGCTGAAGATGCTGGAAACCCAGAACAAGCTCTATAACGTGCTGACGCCGGAGCAGAAGAAACAGTACAACGCGAACTTTGAAAAGCGTCTGACTGAGAAAGGCCCGCACGAGGGCAAAATGGCGCCGCCAGCAGAACCGGCTGAATAATATTCGTTAAGCGAACGGTCTGAGACCGCCGACGCTGTCCACTGAAAGTGAGTGGGCAGCGTCGGCGGTTTTTTTTATAGCGGAAGAATAGGGTAGGCACCCGACAGAATCGGTCGGCAGAGGATTTTATAGCCGTCGTGATCAAAACCGCCTTTGGGCTGCTGCAGTTTTCTGGCCTCATCCATGCTGCTCACCGAACCGAGATAGAACCAGTGGTCGATGACATGAATCTGCGTCATCTCTTTACCTTCCTCCACCAGACCTACGGCACCCTGCCACGGCCAGCAGAAGACCCGCACGTTTTCCAGTGCCTCCAGCAGTCGATCCTGATGATCGCTGACCGGCTCTTTACCGCAACAGGCTCCGGCGCAGCGACGCAGAGCCGAGCGGAAGCAGCCGCGCCCCGCACTGAGCGCTTCAAGACCCAGCAGGCCGTGACAGAGCTGATATTCATCCGCGAGTTGCTTAAGGCGTTCCAGGGCGGCAAAGCGGCTGCGATAGAGTCCAAACAGGTTGGGTGACTGACTGAAATCGAGATCTTTTGCGTACACCACATTCGGTTTGCCGTCGGTAATCTGTAGCGAACAGAGCTGGCGATTTTTGCGCAGTCGCTTATTAAACAGCGGCTGCTGGGTTTTGATCATCTGCGCTTCCAGCAACAGCGCACCGAGATCGCCAGCAGTGGGGATCCAGCTCACACGCCGCGACTGGCGCAGCATTTTCGCCTCGTCCGGGGTGCGGAAATGGGACATCACCCGCGAACGCAGATTGACACTTTTACCGATATAGAGCGGCAGTGACTCACTTTCGCCGTGAAAGGTATAGACGCCAGGATGATTCGGCAGGCCTTCCAGCCATTCACGCAGGTGTTCGGGATATTGATAAATTGCATTCGCGTCGGGTTCGGGGCGAAGAATGGCAGCACGTCTGACCAAAATGGACTCCACTTACTGGTTGTCCATACAGCATAACAGGCAGGTGAAATGATCGCCAGCCGTCTGGTTAAAGACGCCGTGTCGCCAGCCAGCAGATCAGCGAGCCCAGGGTGATCATCGCAACGCCCTGCCAGAAGGCCAGCGGCGGCGTCAGCCCGAGCCACAGCGATCCCAGCAGGGCCGAGAGCACCGGCGTGAAGTACGAGGCAGTGGCCAGCAGCGTCAGATTGCCCTGCTGAATCCCGTGATTCCAGGCAGAATAGGCGATGGCGGTGGAGAGTCCGACAAACAACACTTCCAGCAGCGGTACCCATGCGAACGTCATCGGCACCGGATGATCGCTCACGGCATATTTCAGCCACAGCGCCAGCGCGGTCAGGATAAAAAACAGCGTAACGCCGTTTGAACCCCGGGCAAAGCGGCGGGTAAGGTTATTGTAGAGCGCCCAGGTCAGGGCGGCGATAAAGGCGAGTGCATAAGCCACAGGGTTACGCAGCATATTCTGCCAAAGCAGCGCGGGCGAACCGCTGCCGCTGCCTTTCATTACCCAGACGATCCCCAGCAGCGACAGCAGCAGTCCGGGCCAGAGCCAGACGCGGAAGCGCTGCTGATTAAACGGGATCGCCAGCACAATGGTCAGGCAGGGCCAGAGATAGTTAATCATCCCCAGCTCCAGCGACTGGCTGCGATCGCTGGCCAGCCCAATAGCCAGCGCCAGACAGATTTCATAGCCGACAAAAAGGGCACCGCCCAGCCACAGATAGAGGGCGGGCAGCGCGCCAGGTCTGGGCAGTCCGCGGGTCAGGCAGAGCAGGATCGCCGTCGTGGTGTAAATCAGCGCCGCGCCGCCGGTGGCGCCAAAGGCTTCACTGACGCTGCGCAGCAGACCTACGGTGGTGCTCCAGAGCAGAATGGCAATAAGCCCGATGAGCGTGGCGCGCGAAACGGTGGCAGGCATGCAGGGATCAACAAAGTGAAGGGGTGAAGCCTCCCTTGCCGGGGCAAAGGAGGCGCAGGATTACTTCCAGAAGTCGTCGAATACCGTAATGGGCGGGCGACGTTTGTGCTCGGTTTTCTGATACCAGCCTTCGATGATGCGGGCGCTGTCAGGATTGATGCTTTTTCCTTCCAGGTAGTCATCAATCATCTCGTAGGTGACGCCCAGCGCCACTTCATCCTGCAGGCCCGGACGATCATCTTCCAGATCGGCCGTCGGTTTCTTCAGATAGAGATGTTCCGGGCAGCCAAGGTGTTTCAGCAGTTGCTTGCCCTGACGCTTGTTCAGGCGGAACAGTGGGTTGATGTCAGTGCCGCCATCACCATATTTGGTGAAGAACCCGGTAACCGCTTCAGCCGCGTGGTCCGTGCCGACCACCACCCCTTTGGTCATGCCGGCGATGCTGTATTGCGCTTTCATTCGCTCGCGCGCTTTTTCATTGCCGCGCACGAAATCGGACAAAGTAATACCGGCCTCTTTCAGTGCGCGCTCACTGGCCAGCACAGATTCTTTGATATTTACCGCCAGCGAACGGTCGGGTTTGATAAAGGCCAGCGCGTCCTGACAATCCTGCTCATCCGCCTGCACACCATACGGCAGACGCACGGCAATAAAGGTGTAGTCGTTGTCACCGCTCTCCTGACGCAGTTCGCTGATCGCCGTTTGCGCCAGCTTGCCCGCCAGCGTGGAATCCTGACCGCCGCTGATCCCCAGCACCAGCGTTTTCAGTCCGCTGTGGCGTTTCAGATAGGCTTTGAGAAAATCGACGCTGACGCGCACTTCCTGATCGGCGTCGATAGTGGGCTTCACACCCAGTGCTTCAATAATTTCCTGCTGCAGTGACATGAACTTCTCCTCAGGTCAGTGGCCTGTCGGCTCGATGCGAACGTTTTAGTAAAGCTAACGTGCCTTCGTGAAAACAACAAGCTTAAGCGGCAACTGATTACCGCTAAACGTTGCCAAATCAGTGAGTTTTTATCTGCGGCTGCGGTTTTTTCGCCAGCACGTTAAACATCAGAATCGCCATCATAAAGCAGCCAAAAATGGTGGCACACATGCTGACGACTGAGGTGCCGCCGATGCCGGTGATCGGCACGGTAATCGCGCCCAGCGTGAACATAGTGACGCCAATGACCGCCGAGGCGCTGCCGGCGCGATGGCCCTGACTCTGCATCGCCAGTGACGAGGCGGTGGTGGCGATGACGCCGTTACTGGCGATGGTAAAGAACAGCGCCAGCAGCAGCAGCGCGAGGGGTGCATGGAGTAGCGCGGCCAGCAGCAGCAGGCTGGAGGCGACAAAAGCCAGCGTCAGTCCGCCTTTCAGTACCCGATATTCTCCCCACAACGGGCAGAGGCGGGCGCTGGTCTGTGAAGCAATGATCAGGCCAAATCCATTGGCCGCAAAGCAGAAGCTAAAGGCCTGAGGCGAAAGGCCATAGAGCTGTTGCAGCACGAACGGCGAGGCACCGATATAGGCGAACATGCCGGACATCATAAAGCCCTGGGTCAGGCAGAAGCCCATAAAGGGGCGATGAATAACCACCTGACCGAGTGCGGCGTAAGCGGAGAATATCGACCCCTGGCTGCGGCGTTCTTCGGGCAGGGTTTCATGCAGCTTCCAGCGTGCCAGCAGGATCAGCAGAATAGCAATGCCGCCCAGCACCATGAAGATGCCGCGCCAGTCGACTATCGTCATCAGCACGCCGCCCAGGACCGGTGCGCCAATCGGAGCCAGACCGTTGACCAGCATCAGCAGTGCGAAGAAGCGCGTCAGCTCATGACCGCTGTACATATCGCGTGCTATCGCCCGTGACAACACCGCGCCGCCCGCGCCCGCTAACCCTTCGAACAGCCGTGCCGCCAGCAGCTGGTGGATATCCTGTGCCAGCGCACAGCCCATCGAGGCGATAAACAGCAACACCAGCGACAGGGTAAGCGGACGCAGGCGGCCGAACTTATCGCTCATCGGGCCAAACAGCAGCTGACCAAAACCCAGACCCAGCAGACCGGCGGTCAGACTCAGCTGCGCGGTGGCGGTTTCGGTATGCAGATCCTGCGCCATCTGCGGCAGAGCAGGCAGATAGAGATCGATGCAGAGCGGGCCGAGCGCGGCCAGCAGGCCCAGCGTAATGGCATAAACCAGGCGGTTGGAGTGAGCAGGGGTCATTGTTCCTCGGAATAGTCAGCGATGGGGTGAACAGAAAGTGGGCAAGAGAACAGCGTCCGGTAAGGCGATCACTACACCGTTCTGCCTCTGTGCCAATTGCGGGTGCGATGGCGGAAATCGTCTCGCTTTCGGGACCTGTTTTGCCGGGAAGTATACGGCTGCGTTGACAGTAAAACAGCCTTATTTACCAAATCCTGACATTTGTCCTGCCACTAATTGTTCCTCATAAACTTGATAAATCAGCATTTATGTTCCAGGCTTGTTTCCACATGGACAATCAATGAGGAACAACAAGATGAATAAAGTGATGGGATGTATCGCTGCGGCACTGACACTGGCTGCACTGTCTGGTTGTACGACTTACGATCGTGCGGAAAGCTACGTGACTAAGCCAGTGGTAAAGGATGTTAAAAAGGGTATGACCCGTGATCAGGTTCGTCAGATCGCCGGTACACCTTCTACTGAAATCACTATGGTTCACGCGCGCGGCACCTGCCAGACTTATGTTCTGGGTCAGCGCGACGGTAAAGCTCAGACTTACTTCGTGAGCTACAACGACACCGGCCGTGTGATGAACTACGGTTTCCAGAGCTGTGCGGAATATGACACCGATCCGCAGGTTCAGCAGTAAGTTTTAGCGCCTCTGAATAGCAAACGGCCCGTCATTATGACGGGCCGTTTTTCGTTATGGCGCTGACTACAATCCTGCCGGGCGCGGCACCTCAACATAATCGCCATCTATCTGCCGCTGGTAGAAGTGACCCGCCTGCACATAGAAGCGTTTGCCGTTAAAGTCGAGTACCCGCATCTCACTGCTGACCCGCGACTCTGCTGGCGGCTCGACCACCACATACTCATCGCCGTGGCGCTGATAATAACTGCCATTCAGCAGGTAGTAGGTCAGTCCGCCTATCAGCACCGCCGTTGCGGCCTCAGGCAGGAAGCGAATCGGTCCCGGTCCGCCCCAGTGAGGTCCCGGTCCGCCCCAGTGAGGTCCCGGACCGACCCAGTGTGGCCCGGGTCCGCCATATCGACCCCATCCCGGGCCCCAGTCGCCAGGATGGGCGAAAGCCAGAGCGGGTGTCAGAAGCGTCAGCGTCAGAAGCGAGGCGATTATCTTTTTCATCAGGTGTTCTCCTCATAAGACTGGATGCAGAATTGGCCTTTTAACGGGCAAAGACAAGCACTAACGCACCGATTTTTCGCCTGTTTACCATGCTTAACGCTTTCTTAACGGCGTCGCCATCAATGGGGAAGATTATGGAGAAGAGGGGCGGGAATAACCTGGCGCGGGCGCGCCAGGTTTAAGGCAGATTAACGGTGTGCCAGCTCGGCGTTGTCGTCACTTTCCAGTACGCGTTTATCGGTCATCCCTAACCAGCGGCTGGTCAGAGAACCGGCGGTCATGGAACCGTTGACGTTCAGTGCAGTACGACCCATATCAATCAGCGGCTCAATCGAGATCAGCAGCGCCACCAGAGTCACCGGCAGGCCCATCGCAGGCAGGACAATCAGTGCAGCGAAGGTGGCACCCCCGCCAACACCGGCAACGCCTGCTGAGCTCAGCGTGACTATCCCGACCAGCGTCGCGATCCACAGCGGATCAAACGGGTTGATCCCGACGGTTGGGGCAACCATCACGGCCAGCATGGTCGGGTAGAGACCAGCACAGCCATTCTGGCCGATGGTGGCACCAAAGGATGCCGCGAAGCTGGCAATCGACTCGGGCACACCAAGACGACGAGTCTGGGTCTCAACGCTCAGCGGAATGCTGGCTGCGCTGGAGCGGCTGGTGAAGGCAAAGGTGATCACCGGCCACACTTTACGGAAGAAGCGCATCGGGTTGATACCATTGACCGATAGCAGCAGGGCGTGAACACCAAACATGATGGCCAGACCGAGGTAAGAGGCGACCACAAAACTCCCCAGCTTGATGATGTCCTGCAGGTTAGAACCGGCAACCACTTTGGTCATCAGCGCCAGCACACCATACGGCGTCAGCTTCATCACTAAACGCACCAGCTTCATGACCCATGACTGCAGCGTGTCGATCGCCACCAGCACGCGCTGACCTTTAACTTCATCATCTTTCAGCAACTGCAGTGCTGCCACACCCAGGAAAGCGGCAAAGATCACGACGCTGATGATCGAGGTCGGACTGGCTCCGGTCAGATCGGCAAACGGGTTTTTCGGGATAAAGGAGAGCACCAGCTGCGGCACGGTCAGGTCAGCCACTTTGCCGACGTAGTTGCTCTGGATCGCACTGAGACGCGCGGTCTCCTGCACACCCTGTACCAGACCTTCTGCACTCAGACCAAACAGGCCGGTAACGAACACGCCGACCAGCGCCGAGATCGCGGTGGTAAATAGCAGAACGCCGATTGTCAGTACGCTGATTTTTCCCAGCGACGAGGCGTTATGCAGACGGGCGACCGCACTCAGAATGGAAACGAACACCAGCGGCATCACGACCATCTGCAGCAACTGGACATAGCCATTACCGACGATGTTAAACCAGCTGATCGACTCTTTTACCACGGCGCTGTTTTCGCCGTAGATCAACTGTAATACCAGGCCGAACAGTACGCCGATCACCAGACCGGTCAGCACTTTTTTCGACAGGCTCCAGTTCTGACGGCTGAAGCGGGAGAGCAATATCAGCAGCACCACAAAGGCCACGATATTAAGCGTAAGAGGAAGGTCCATGCTGAAACTCCAGAGTAATGCGGCCTTCCGTCACGGGAAGGCCGCATAATGTTAATCACGAATTAAGACAGCAGGAATGGTAACAGCAGGTGCAGAGGGTGCCTTATATCCAAATGGAATGCTTTATAACTTAATGGCGGTTTACGCTCTTTTATTGCGCAGTATGACTGGAAATCAATCGCCCGACGCCATTTTGTAGCGTATCGAACAGCTGTGACGGCCAGCCATTTGCACCAAAAGATGGCATCCCCACCGGAAACCACAGCGCATATCCCACCAGTCCCAGACACAATGCCCGCTCAAGCTGGTTGCCTTTCTGGCTGCGCAGAATCGGCAGGCGGAAGCGCCAGCGGCAGGGCCACAACAGCGGAACCCCGGCGGGCGTCAGCATATCGGCCACTATATGGCTGAGGTAGCCCAGCGTCAGACCCTGCAGCACATCCGCCGGGATCGGCGACGACTGGGGCAGGTTAATCTGAAAAAGCCACAAACCGGCGGCGATGGCCAGCAGACTGTGGGTAAAGCCCCGATGGCCAAACGCGCGCGCAATAGGATGAGAGAGCCAGCTTAGTCGCTGTCCCAGCAGAGATTTGGGGTGATCGATATCGGGTAACAGACATGTCAGCAGGGCTGAGGAAACAAGATGCCACCAGTCGGCCTGCGCCAGCACGGGTGTCAGCTCAGCACGCTTAGCAAAAATAGCGCTGGCAATGGCAAAAATGATGTGGCCTTCGCCCGTCATGATAGAACCTGGTTGCAAAGAAAGCTGTCGATGCATCCAGTATAGGGATTTATCCAGTAAATGAGAACATGTGACGCTGTAACGAAGCATGAAAATTATTAACAAGGCGGACAGCGATGAAACACCGTCCGCCTGAAAAATTAACGCGCCAGCCAGCCCCCATCGACTGCCAGGGTGTAGCCATTGACGTAATCAGACGCAGCAGAAGCAAGGAAGACCACCGGGCCCATCATGTCATCAGGCACGCCCCAGCGTCCGGCCGGAATACGCCCCAGGATCTCTTCGCTGCGGGACTCGTCATTACGCAGCTGCTCTGTATTGTTGGTCGCCATGTAGCCAGGCGCGATGGCGTTGACGTTAATGCCATGTTTCGCCCACTCGTTCGCCATCAGACGCGTCAGGCCCATCACGGCACTTTTCGAGGCGGTATAAGAGGGCACCCGGATTCCGCCCTGGAAGGAGAGCATAGAGGCGATATTGATAATCTTGCCGCCATTACCCTGCGCGATGAACTGGCGGGCAACCTGCTGAGACAGGAAAAACAGGCTCTTACTGTTGATGTTCATGACATCATCCCAGTCCTTCTCGCTGAAATTCAGTGCGTCTTCACGCCGGATAATGCCGGCATTGTTGACCAGAATATCAATTTTGCCTGCCGCTGCCACCGCCTGTTCAACGACAGAGGCCACTTCACTGGTCTGCATCAGATCGGCCTGCACCGGCCAGAAGCAGCGACCCAGCGCCTCGACTTTGCTCTGGGTATCATCCGGGCCATCACGGTTAACGCCAACGATATCACAGCCCGCCTGCGCCAGACCCAGCGCCATACCTTGCCCCAGACCGGTGTTACAGCCGGTCACCAGTGCCACTTTACCTTCCAGGTTAAACGTATTCAGTACCATGGTATTTCTCCTCTGCTCAGCGCAGTTCACTGATTTTGACGTGGTCCATGTCATCAAAGACCTGATTCTCACCCACCATGCCCCAGATAAAGGTGTAACGCTGGGTGCCGACACCGGCGTGAATTGACCAGCTGGGTGAGATGACCGCCTGCTCGTTGTGTACCAGCAGATGGCGGGTTTGCTGCGGTTGTCCCATCATATGAAAGACGGCGCTCTCTTCGCTCATATCGAAGTAGAAATAGACTTCCATTCGGCGTTCGTGGGTGTGGCAGGGCATGGTGTTCCACAGGCTGCCTTCATCCAGTTTGGTTAAACCCATGGTGAGCTGACAGGTCGGCAGCACATCCGGCACAATGAATTTGTTAATGGTGCGGCGATTGGAGGTCGCGGCATCACCCAGCGTCGCGGTGGCCGCCTCCTGCAGTGTGATTTTCTTGTCCGGGAAGGTGCTGTGTGCGGGCGCACTGTTGTAATAGAATTTGGCGGGCTGAGACGGATTCAAACTGCGGAACACCAGGTTGCGCGCACCTTTGCCGATGTAAAGTGCCTCTTCGTGATTGATTTCCCATGCTTTACCGTCCACTTCTACCTGCCCCGGCCCGCCAATATTGATCATGCCCAGCTCGCGGCGTTCGAGGAAATAGCTGACCCCCAGCTGTTTTCCCATCTCATCACCGATCGTGACCGACTTGTTCACGGGCATCACGCCGCCAATGATGATGCGGTCGATATGGCTGTATGTCAGGGTGTACTCATCGGCTGTGAAAATCTTCTCAATCAGGAACTCGCGGCGCAGTGCGTCGGTGTCGAGTTGTTTTGCGTGATCGCTGTGGATACTTTGGCGAATGTCCATCTCAGGCCTCTCTGCAGGTCAGGTTATTCATGCCCCGAATGGGGACGCTTCGGGCATCTTAGGCAGAGTGGTATGGGAATTCAATAAAAATGAAACGTTGTTTTATTTTATTGTGGGCGGGATCAAGCGAGAGAGGGAACAGGCAAAAAAAAGCCCGCACCAGGCGGGCTGTTGATTATCCCTGCAGATGCTGCAGGCTGAGCTGTGTCAGATTGTCCAGCCGGACATCCGCCAGCGCCCAGCGGGGATCGTCGCGGTGTTCAGCCGCGGGCACCACAATTGACCGCATACGTGCAGCTTTGGTGGCGATCATGCCGTTAAAGGAATCTTCCAGTGTGACGCAGTTGAGCGGATCGATCGCAAGGCTGTCGGCAGCGTTGAGGTAGACCTGCGGATGGGGTTTGCTGTAGGGCAGTGCTTCTGCTGAAGAGAGCACATCGAAATAGTGGCGCAGATTGAAGATTTCCAGCGCCTGTTCCAGCATCCGGAGCGGCGATGCCGAGGCAAGGCCGATTTTCAGCCCCTGTTCGCGGCACAGTTGCAGCGCCTTTTCCACACCCGGCAGCAGGGGCCGCGTCTGATCCACCAGCGTCATGGCGCGCGCGATAATACGCTCGGTGACTTCCTTCTGAGAGGGACCCTGCCAGGGCAGCGTTTCGTACCACATCCGCACCGTCTGATCGATGCGCAGACCCAGGGTATCGGGCATTTCACTGCGACGTGACAGGTCAACATCCAGCGTTGAAAAGATATCCAGCTCAGCCTGATCCCATAGCGGCTCAGAATCAATCAGTAAACCATCCATATCAAACAGGGCGGCGAGGACAGGGCGGTGCCAGCTCATCAGCGATCTCCTTATAAATAAAGTCGGCTTTACCTTAACATCATTCTCTGCGGGCGCACTCTCTGCGCGATCGGCCACGCTTTATTTGGGAAATTTCACCGTTGGCAGGTAGACTGACGGCAAATTGGATTCCGGGTTCAGGAGATATTATGACCTATCAACAGGCTGGCCGTATCGCCATCCTTAAGCGAGTGGCGGGCTGGGTGCTCTTTTTAGTGGCGCTGATGTCGACCATTATTTCTGTTCTGAGCTTTATGTTTAAGCACAGCGAAAAGCAGCCAGGCATTGACGCCGTCATGCTCGATTTCGTCCATGTTATCGTTGATATGCTGCGTTTTAATACGCCGTTCCTGAACGTCTTCTGGCATAACTCGCCCGTGCCGGAATTTAACGGTCAGATGAACCTGGGTTTCTGGCTGATCTACATTCTGATTTTTGTCGGACTGGCGCTGGAGTCATCAGGCGCGCGGATGGGACGTCAGGCGCGTCACGTCAAAGAGGGCATTGAGGATCAGATGATTCTGGAGCAGGCAAAAGGCCCTGAAGGGCGCACCCGTCAGCAACTGGAAGAGAAGGTGCGCGTTCCTCGCCACACCATCTTCCTGCAGGTCTTCCCGCTCTATGTGCTGCCGGTAGTGATAGCGATAGCCGGTTATTTCGCGCTGTCGCTGCTGGGCTTTATCTGACAGACATCAGGGTCAGGCCGGTCTGGCCTGACTGTTGCCGAGCGCATCCTCATCCAGCAACTGGCCAATGGCGAACTGTGCATCGCCAGGCCAGTGCCCGCCAAACACGTTAGCCCGGTTCAGCAGATAGTAGAGCTGGTAGACCGGCAGACGCTGCGAAAATCCATCCGGTAATGGCCATACCGACTGATAGCCGTCGTAAATCTGACGAGGCAGGTCGGGGTACCAGCTCAGCATCGCTAAATCGCATTCGCGGTCGCCCCAGTAGCAGGCGGGATCGAACAGCCAGGGACCGTTGTCACTGCTGGCGCAGTTAGCAGGCCAGAGATCGCCATGCAGCAGTGAAGGTTGCGGATGATGCGAGGCGAGCACCCGCTGCACGGAGGCAACAATCAGCTCTGTATCCCCGTACTGAATGCCTTTTTCCGCCGCCAGCTGCAATTGCCAGCCAATGCGCTGTTCGGCAAAAAAGACCGACCAGCGTCGCAGCCAGCTATTAGGTTGGGGCGTCGTGGTGATGTTGTTGTCGAAATCCAGCCCGAACTGCGTCTGCTCGCTCCACTGGTGCAGGTGCGCCAGTTGCTGACCCAACTGATACGCGCTCTGCTCATCAAGTGGCTGTGGCCGGATGTACTCCAGCAGCAGAAAGCTCTCTTCACGATGATGGCCCACACCATAAACTTTAGGCACCCGAACCGTGCCGGTGCGCGCCAGCAACGCCAGTTGATCGGCTTCCCAGGTAAAGAGCGAGAGCATCTCGCGGCTGTTACTTTTGACGAAGACGTCGTGGTCACCGTAACGGATATGCCAGGTGGGATGAATATCACCTCCCGCAAGGGCGTGACGTTGAGTGATTTCGGCGTTGCCTAACTGCTCGCTTAACAGACGACTAATGGCTGACCACATAGGGCTATCCTCGTTATTCGCTGCGTAAGTCAGATTGTGATGCCTAAATATTCACCAAAACCCGCACGATTGCACCTCTTATTCTGGCGCAGAGGTGGCGGGGCGATGATCGGCGGCGTCGCGCAGATACTCCCCGAAGGTCGTGACGGTCACCTCAGGTCTCTGACCCAGCGCGCTTTCACCGGCCGCAGTAACCTGCTGCCGCAGATCTTCCGCGTCCAGCGTGCTGACAATGCCATAGCTGTTGGTACCCAGCTCATGAGGATGGCCACTGTCATCCGCCAGCGTGGTCGTAAAACCGGCGGCGGTCATCGCGCTGGTCAGCTCCAGGATGTCACTTAATCCCGATTCCTGATAATGAAAGGTCACGATATAGCGGGTTAATTCATTGCTGCTCATGAGGCACCTCCGGGGGAAAGGAAACTGAACTGAGCGTAGACTATGGTGAAAAATCAGGCGAATTATGAAGGAGATGCTGCGTGTCTGACGTGATGCATAGCGTAAATCTGTGTAAGGAGCCAGTGCGGTGATGCAAAATTCTTCTGCCGTTACGTCTGGCTTTTCATTTTTGCAGCACTATAATGCGCGACGTTAATGAGATGAGTCCCAATTAACAAGGGTTGTCAGGGCGATTCCAGGCATTTTGTGTAAGTTAATAATTTTTTACAAAACTTACCGTAAATTGCATTGAATGCCCGGCAAAACGCTTCAGACTCTCCGTTTTTTAAACCGTTGCACGGATCACATTTAATGAAAGCCTATAACAAGCTGTCTGCTGTTCTTTTGCTCTCCGCCGGAGCTTTTTGTCACCAGGCACTGGCCGATAACGCCGTATTCACGTCAATGGATGACCCTTCTACAGCGAAAAAGCCGTTTGAAGGTTCTGCTGCTGCGGGATACCTGGCGCAAACCGGTAACACCACCAGTTCATCAACGACTGCTCAGACCAATATGACCTGGTATCAGTCGTCTATGGCTTACAGCTTGTGGGGTAACGCAGCCAACACCTCGTCAAACGATGAACGCTCTTCTGAGACGTACAACATTGGTGGTCGTTCACGCTATAACCTCAACTCCTATGACTACCTGTTTGGACAGGCGAGCTGGTTAAGCGATCGTTTCAATGGTTACGATTCACGTGACGTGCTGACGGCCGGTTACGGTCGTCAGATCCTGAACGGTCCGGTACACTCGCTGCGTGCGGAATTCGGTCCGGGTGTACGTTATGACGACTACCACGCGGGCGGTCATCAGACTAAGGCGCTGGGCTATGGCGCAGTCAGCTATCAGTGGCAGCTGACCGACACCACCAAATTCATTCAGGGCGTCTCCGTGCTGAGCAGCTTCGGAGAAGACACCACAGTCAACTCGGAAACCGGCCTGCAGGTGGCGATCAACAGCCATTTCGCGCTGAAGCTGGCTTACAATGTCACCTGGAACAACAATCCGCCAGAATCTGCGCCGGATCGTACGGATACCAAAACCTCAATCATGCTCTCTTACGCGATGTAAGCGCATTTTGACCGTGGTATCCCCGGCGGCCTGACATGACGTCAGGCCGTTTTTTTTTGTTCTCTCCACGGCTTAGCGAAAAGGGCATGGGTTTTTCTCGCCGGGGAAAACTGCTATCATCTGCACCGCACCGCAATCCTGGTGACATTCCGACAATGTGGGTCTGATATCACGCCAGGTCACTAATTTTACATTACGTTGCATGTAGGCTTTCGTGTGGCTTACCACTGCAAATAAGGATATGAAATGCCTGTAATTACGCTTCCTGATGGCAGCCAGCGCGTGTTTGACCGCCCTGTCAGTGTGATGGATATTGCGCTCGACATCGGTCCGGGTCTGGCGAAAGCCTGTATCGCTGGCCGTGTTAACGGTGAACTGGTTGATGCTGTTGATCCCATCACCGAAGATGCCGCCGTCGCGATTATTACCGCTAAAGATGAAGCGGGTCTGGAAATCATCCGTCACTCCTGTGCGCACCTGTTAGGGCATGCGATTAAACAGCTGTGGCCGGATACCAAAATGGCGATTGGCCCGGTCATTGATAACGGCTTCTATTATGATGTCGACATCGATCGTACCCTGACCCAGGAAGATATCGACCTGCTGGAAAAACGCATGCATCAGTTGGCTGAAACCAACTACGATGTGGTGAAGAAGAAAGTCAGCTGGCAGGAAGCACGCGACGTGTTTGCGGCACGCGGCGAGATTTACAAGACCACCATTCTTGATGAAAACATCAGCCATGACGATAAGCCAGGCCTGTATCATCACGAAGAATATGTCGACATGTGCCGCGGTCCGCACGTGCCGAACATGCGGTTCTGCCATCATTTTAAACTGCAGAAGATCTCCGGCGCCTACTGGCGCGGCGACAGCAACAACAAAATGCTGCAGCGTATCTATGGCACCGCATGGGCAGACAAAAAGCAGCTGGCAGCTTATCTGCAGCGTCTGGAAGAGGCGGCGAAGCGTGACCATCGTAAGATTGGTAAGCAGCTGGATCTCTACCACATGCAGGAAGAAGCACCAGGCATGGTCTTCTGGCATAATGACGGCTGGACCATCTTCCGCGAGCTGGAAGTATTTGTCCGCAGCAAGTTAAAAGAGTACCAGTACCAGGAAGTGAAAGGTCCATTCATGATGGATCGGGTCCTGTGGGAAAAAACCGGGCACTGGGAAAACTATAAAGAAGCGATGTTCACCACCTCATCTGAGAACCGTGAATATTGCATCAAACCGATGAACTGTCCTGGGCATGTTCAGATCTTTAATCAGGGTCTGAAATCCTATCGTGACCTGCCGCTGCGTATGGCAGAGTTCGGCAGCTGTCACCGTAACGAGCCATCAGGTGCGCTGCACGGTCTGATGCGCGTACGTGGCTTTACCCAGGATGATGCACACGTCTTCTGTACAGAAGAGCAGGTGCGTGACGAAGTGAACAGCTGTATCCGCATGGTTTATGACATGTACAGCACCTTCGGCTTTGAAAAGATTGTGGTGAAGTTATCCACCCGTCCTGAGAAGCGCATCGGAACAGACGACATGTGGGATCGTGCCGAGGAAGATCTGGCTGCCGCGCTGAACGAAAACAACATTGAGTTTGAGTTCCAGCCAGGCGAAGGCGCGTTCTACGGTCCTAAAATTGAGTTCACTTTGTACGATTGTCTTGATCGCGCCTGGCAGTGCGGAACAGTTCAGCTAGACTTCTCCCTGCCAAAACGCCTTGAAGCCACCTACGTGGGTGAAAACAATGATCGTCAGACGCCAGTGATGATTCACCGTGCGATTCTGGGATCAATGGAGCGTTTCATCGGTATTCTTACCGAAGAATTTGCCGGTTTCTTCCCAACCTGGCTGGCACCGCTGCAAGTCGTGGTAATGAATATTACCGATGGACAAGCAGAATATGTTGAGTCTTTGACGCGTAAGCTGCAGAATGCTGGCATTCGTGTGAAGGCAGACTTGAGAAATGAGAAGATAGGCTTTAAAATCCGCGAGCACACATTACGTCGCGTCCCTTATATGTTGGTCTGCGGTGATAAAGAGGTGGAAGCTGGCAAAGTTGCCGTTCGCACCCGCCGTGGTAAAGACCTTGGGTCGATGGATGTCGATGTGCTTGTTGAGAAACTTCAGCAAGAGATTCGCAGCCGAAATCTTCAACAATTGGAGGAATAAAGTATTAAAGGCGGAAAACGAGTACTACCTACGCGTCCGAACAAAATTAACAGTGAGATCCGTGCTACCGAAGTGCGCTTAACAGGCATGGATGGCGAGCCGATCGGCATTGTCACATTACGCGAAGCTTTGGAAAAAGCCGAGGAAGCGGGCGGCGATTTAGTTGAAATCAGCCCGAATGCCGAACCGCCGGTTTGCCGCATTATGGATTACGGCAAGTTCCTCTATGAAAAAAGCAAATCTTCTAAGGAACAGAAGAAGAAGCAAAAAGTTATTCAGGTTAAGGAAATCAAATTCCGTCCTGGAACCGATGATGGCGACTATCAGGTCAAACTACGCAACCTGATTCGCTTTCTGGAAGAAGGCGATAAAGCCAAAATCACGCTCCGCTTCCGCGGTCGTGAGATGGCGCACCAGCAGATCGGTATGGAAGTGCTTAACCGCGTCCGTAAAGACCTGTGTGAAGATCTGGATTTGGCCATTGTCGAATCCTTCCCTTCGAAGATCGAAGGCCGCCAGATGATCATGGTGCTCGCTCCTAAGAAGAAACAGTAGGCTTTCAAGTAGCATTTTCCGCGCAGCGTTCGCGCTGTGCGGTTAACTGTTCGCCTGTCTGGGTCATGTTATTAACAATGCGAAGTGGATATTTTTAAAATGCCAAAGATTAAAACTGTACGTGGCGCGGCCAAGCGCTTCCGGAAGACCGCTTCTGGCGGCTTCAAGCGTAAACACGCAAACCTGCGTCATATTCTGACTAAAAAATCTACTAAGCGTAAACGTCACCTGCGTCCGAAAGGCATGGTGTCTAAAGGCGATCTGGGTCTGGTAATTGCCTGCCTGCCGTACGCATAAGTAAATTTTTTTCATTAATTCAGAATATTAAACAGGAGAGCTAAATGGCTCGTGTAAAACGTGGTGTAGTTGCTCGCGCACGTCACAAAAAAATCTTAAAACAAGCTAAAGGCTATTACGGTGCACGTTCACGTGTTTACCGCGTTGCCTTCCAGGCTGTTATCAAAGCTGGTCAGTATGCTTACCGTGACCGTCGTCAACGTAAGCGTCAGTTCCGTCAGCTGTGGATCGCGCGTATCAACGCAGCGGCACGTCAGAACGGCATGTCTTACAGCCGTTTCATCAATGGTCTGAAAAAAGCAGCCATTGAGATTGACCGTAAGATCCTGGCAGACATCGCAGTATTCGATAAAGTGGCATTCTCTGCACTGGTCGAAAAAGCGAAATCAGCCCTGGCGTAAGTCAGATGGAAAAGGGAGCTTGCTCCCTTTTTTATTGCCTGTAACTTACGCAAATGATTGACATTTTCGTCGCTGAGCATTTCAATAGACCCCCTGTAGAGCATGACAAGGTAACCGCAAGCATGAACGCTGCTATTTTCCGTTTCTTTTTTTACTTTAGCGCCTGACATTCGGGGGCTTTTGCGCATAAGAGAAGAAACGAAAAATCGCGCTGAAAGCCTCCCTCGTGGAGGCTTTTTTGTTTCTGGCGTAAGTATATTGGACCGGCAGGTCCCAACGAGAACTGACCAGCCTGACTGGAAAAAGAGGAAACTATGTCCCAACTCGCAGAACTGGTGGCCAGCGCCACGGCGGCCATCGACGGGGCGACGGATATCGCCGCCCTTGACGCGGTGCGCGTCGAATACCTGGGTAAGAAAGGACATCTGACACTGCAGATGACGACGTTGCGCGAGCTGCCAGCAGAAGAGCGTCCTGCAGCGGGTGCGGTAATCAACGAAGCGAAACAGCAGGTCACTGAGCGCCTGAATGCGCGCAAAGATGCCCTGGAATCCGCAGTGCTGAATGCCCGACTGGCGGAAGAGACCATCGATGTCTCGCTGCCGGGCCGTCGCATCGAGAATGGCGGTCTGCATCCGGTCACCCGCACCATGGATCGCATTGAGACCTTCTTTGGTGAGTTAGGCTTTGCCGTCATGACCGGACCAGAGATCGAAGATGATTATCATAACTTCGATGCGCTGAATATTCCTGCCCACCACCCGGCGCGTGCCGATCACGATACCTTCTGGTTCGACGCTACGCGTCTGCTGCGTACCCAGACCTCTGGCGTGCAGATCCGTACCATGAAGGCCCAGCAGCCGCCAATCCGTATTATTGCACCGGGCCGCGTCTACCGTAACGATTACGATCAGACCCACACGCCGATGTTCCATCAGATGGAAGGGCTGATTGTTGATAAAAACATCAGCTTTACCAACCTGAAGGGCACGCTGCACGATTTCCTGAACAACTTCTTCGAAGAAGATTTGCAGATTCGTTTCCGTCCTTCTTACTTCCCGTTTACTGAGCCCTCTGCAGAAGTGGACGTCATGGGCAAAAACGGCAAATGGCTGGAAGTGCTGGGTTGCGGCATGGTTCACCCTAACGTGCTGCGCAACGTCGGCATCGATCCGGAAGTCTACTCCGGCTTCGCCTTTGGTATGGGCATGGAGCGTCTGACCATGTTGCGCTACGGCGTAACCGATCTGCGTGCTTTCTTCGAAAATGATTTACGTTTCCTCAAACAATTTAAGTAAGGGCAGGATATCCAATGAAATTCAGTGAACTCTGGTTACGCGAATGGGTAAATCCAGCCCTGGACAGCGCCGCGCTGTCTGAACAAATCACCATGGCCGGTCTGGAAGTGGACGGCGTTGAGCCAGTTGCCGGTGCGTTTCACGGCGTCGTGGTCGGTGAAGTGGTGGAGTGCGGTCAGCACCCCAATGCCGACAAGCTGCGTGTAACCAAAATCAATGTGGGCGGCGATCGCCTGCTGGATATCGTCTGTGGCGCGCCGAACTGCCGTCAGGGACTGAAAGTCGCCGTTGCGACCGTAGGCGCTGTGCTGCCTGGTGATTTCAAAATCAAGGCGGCCAAACTGCGTGGCGAGCCGTCTGAAGGCATGCTCTGCTCCTTCTCGGAGCTGGGTATTTCCGACGACCACAACGGTATCATCGAACTGCCTGCCGATGCGCCGATTGGCACTGACATCCGCGCTTACCTGCAGCTGGATGACAGCACCATTGAAATCAGCGTCACACCTAACCGCGCTGACTGCCTGGGGCTGATCGGTATTGCGCGTGATGTTGCAGTGCTGAACGGTTTACCGCTGAGCGTGCCAGAGATGCAGCCTGTCGCGGCTACGCTGAACGACACTTTCCCGATTCAGGTTGATGCGACAGAAGCCTGTCCGCGCTATCTGGGTCGCGTAGTAAAAGGGATTAACGTTAAGGCGTCAACGCCACTGTGGATGAAAGAGAAGCTGCGTCGCTGCGGCATTCGCTCAATCGATCCGGTCGTGGATATTACCAACTACGTTCTGCTGGAGCTGGGTCAGCCGATGCACGCCTTCGACCTGGACCGCATTGACGGCGGTATCGTGGTGCGCATGGCGAAAGAGGGCGAAAAGCTGACGCTGCTGGATGGTACTGAAGCCAGCCTGCAGAGTGATACCTTAGTGATCGCTGATCATCAGAAAGCGCTGGCGATGGCCGGTATCTTTGGTGGCGAACATTCGGGTGTGAACGGCGAAACGCAGAACATCCTGTTCGAGTGCGCCTGGTTTGATCCGCTCTCTATCACTGGCCGCGCCCGTCGTCACGGTCTGCACACTGACGCGTCACATCGCTACGAGCGTGGCGTTGACCCGGCGCTGCAACACACCGCGCTGGAGCGCGCGACCCAGCTGCTGCTGTCCATCTGCGGCGGTGAAGCCGGCCCGATCATCGATCAGACCCATCAGGCAGCCCTGCCTGTACCGGCAACTATTACGCTGCGTCGTGAAAAACTGGACCGTCTGATTGGTCACGTGATTGCGGATGAGCAGGTCACTGACATTCTGACGCGCCTCGGCTGTGAAGTAACCGTAGGTGAAGGGCAGTGGCAGGCGGTCGCCCCGAGCTGGCGCTTCGATATGGCGATTGAAGAAGATCTGGTTGAAGAAGTAGCCCGTGTCTACGGTTACAACAACATTCCGGATGTGCCGGTACAGGCCGGTCTGGTCATGACCCAGCACCGAGAAGCGAACCTGTCGCTGAAACGCGCTAAAAACCTGCTGGTCGATAAAGGTTATCAGGAAGCGATTACCTACAGCTTCGTCGATCCGAATATCCAGCAGCTGCTGCATCCGGGTGAAGATGCGCTGTTACTGCCTAGCCCGATTTCCAGCGAAATGTCGACCATGCGTCTGTCACTCTGGACCGGTCTGCTCAGCGCGGTGGTCTATAACCAGAACCGTCAGCAGAGCCGCGTGCGCCTGTTTGAGAGCGGCTTACGCTTTGTGCCGGATACCCAGGCGGATTTAGGTATCCGTCAGGATCTTATGCTGGCTGGCGTCATCAGCGGTAACCGTGTTGAAGAGCACTGGGATCTGGCGCGTCAGACAGTTGACTTCTATGATTTGAAAGGCGATTTAGAGTCGCTGCTCGATTTAACCGGCAAACTGGATGACATCAGCTTCCGGGCTGAAGTTAATCCGGCGTTGCATCCAGGACAGAGCGCGGCGATTTATTTGCGTGATGAACATATCGGATTTATCGGCGTGGTTCATCCTGAGCTGGAACGTAAGCTTGATCTCAATGGCCGCACCTTAGTCTTTGAACTGCTTTGGAATAAGGTCGCAGACCGCGTCCTGCCTGACGCGCGCGAGATTTCTCGCTTCCCGGCGAACCGTCGTGATATTGCCGTTGTGGTGGCTGAAAACGTCCCTGCAGCAGATATCATCGCGGAGTGTAAGAAAGTTGGCGTAAATCAGGTAGTTGGCGTAAACTTGTTTGACGTGTACCGCGGTAAGGGCGTTTCTGAGGGCTACAAGAGCCTCGCAATCAGCCTGATTTTGCAGGATACCAGCCGGACACTCGAAGAAGAGGAGATTGCCGCGACCGTTGGCAAATGCGTTGCGGCATTAAAAGAGCGATTCCAGGCAACCTTGAGGGATTGAACCTATGGCGCTTACAAAAGCTGAGATGTCAGAGTACCTGTTTGAGAAACTCGGGCTGAGCAAACGCGATGCCAAAGAGTTAGTAGAGCTGTTTTTCGAAGAGGTACGTCGCGCTTTGGAGAATGGAGAACAGGTAAAACTGTCTGGGTTTGGTAATTTTGACCTGCGTGACAAGAACCAGCGTCCTGGCAGAAACCCGAAAACGGGTGAAGATATTCCGATTACTGCGCGTCGCGTAGTAACGTTCCGCCCAGGACAGAAGCTGAAAAGCCGCGTAGAGAACGCTACACCCAAAGAGACTGACTGAATTTCAGCGTTTCAAAAAGGCCGCGAAAGCGGCCTTTTTTCATGGTTTCAGCACACAGAATTTCCGCTCCCGATGCCCGTTAATGTCCAGCCCATCCCGGCACAAACTGCCTCATCAGCCTTTCTTTTTTCTGCAATCCCTCTACAATCAAATCACTGTTTTCTCAGCGAATCCTGCTTATGTCTCTGCTCGATACGTTCGCGCGCCAGTCCGATTGGCGCGGCCAGAAATGGCTGATTGCGCTGGCGCTTACGCTCGCTGCACTGCTCTGTCTCAGCCTCTGCGCCGGAGACAGCTGGATCGCACCTTCAGCATGGCTCACCGAGAGCAGCAGACTCTTTGTCTGGCAGCTGCGGTTGCCCCGCAGCCTGGCGGTGGTGCTGGTGGGGGCGTCTCTGGCGATATGCGGTGTTGTGATGCAGGCGCTGTTTACCAATCCGCTGGCGGAGCCTGGCCTCCTTGGCGTTTCGAACGGAGCCGGTATCGGCCTGGTGCTCGGCGTGCTGCTGGGCAGCGGCTCGCTGTGGAGCCTCGGGCTGGCGGCGATGGCCGGTGCGTTGATTATTACGCTCATCCTGCTGCATTTTGCGCATCGTCAGCTTTCGGTCACCCGGCTGTTGCTGACCGGCGTGGCGCTGGGGATTATCTGCAGCGCCATCATGACCTGGGCGGTCTACTTCAGCACCAGTCTCGATCTGCGTCAGCTGATGTACTGGATGATGGGGGGATTCAGCGGGATTGACTGGCGCTATGGCTGGATGATGCTGGCGCTGCTGCCGGTGATGCTGGCCCTGGGGGCGACCGGGCCAATCCTCAATCTGCTGGCGCTGGGCGAGACATCCGCCCGTCAGCTCGGACTGTCTCTCTTCTACTGGCGTAACCTGCTGGTGCTGGCGATGGGCTGGCTGGTGGGCATCAGCGTCGCGATGGCCGGTGCGATTGGCTTTGTCGGACTGGTCATCCCACATCTGCTGCGCCTGAGTGGCATCAGCGACCACCGTTATCTGCTGCCGGCCTCGGCGCTGGCGGGCGCGGCGGTGCTTCTGGCCGCCGATATCGTGGCACGCCTGGCGCTGACGTCGGCGGAATTGCCGATAGGCGTCGTCACCGCGACACTGGGCGCGCCGCTGTTTATTATTTTACTGGTGAAATCTTCGCGCTAGCTTCGGCTGGTTATTCTGGATCCACAACAGCATCCACAACAGCATTCACAAAGGAAATAGCATGAACATTTATGAGACTGAACTGGTTACGCTCGATGGGGAAAAAACCACGTTGTCACAGTGGCAGGGCAAGGTCCTGCTGGTGGTCAACGTTGCCTCGAAATGTGGTCTGACGGCGCAATATGAAGAGCTGGAGAACCTGCAGAAAGCCTGGCAGGATCAGGGCTTCAGCGTACTCGGTTTCCCCTGCAATCAGTTTCTGGAGCAGGAGCCGGGCAGCAGTGAGGAGATCAAAACTTTCTGCAGCACCACCTATGGCGTCACGTTCCCGATGTTTGCCAAAATCGAGGTCAATGGCGCAGGACGTCATCCGCTCTATGCTCAGATGATCGCGGCCCGTCCTGACGCCGTGCGTCCGGAAGGCAGCGGCTTTTACGAGCGTATGGAGAGTAAAGGCCGCGCGCCGAAAGAGCAGGGCGACATTCTGTGGAATTTCGAAAAATTCCTGATTGGCCGTGACGGCAGCGTAATCCAGCGTTTTGCACCTGACATGACGCCGGAAGATCCGATCATTCTGGAAACCATTAAGCAGGCGCTGGCAAAATAGATGCTGTTGCGCCTGCAACAGGCTGCCGTCTCCGGACGGCTGCTGTTACTGACCGGTGAGCTTGCTGCCGGTCAGTTGCTGCACGTGGCAGGGCCGAACGGAGCAGGGAAAAGCACCTTACTTAGCGTGATTGCCGGGCTTCAACCCGCCTCCGGCAAGGTGCTGCTGGATGAAAAACCGCTGAGTGACTGGAACGGCGCGGCCCTGTCCAGGGTTCGCGGCTGGCTGCCACAGCAGCAGGCCCCGCTGAGTCAGATGCCCGTCTGGCACTATCTGCTTCTGCATCTTAAACAGGCGGGCTCGCAGTCCGATGCCCGACTCAGCACGCTGCTGGAACGACTTCAGCTGCAGGATAAATTATCCCGTTCGCTGAGCCGACTCTCCGGCGGTGAATGGCAGCGCGTCAGGCTGGCGGCAGTCTGTGCGCAGATTGATCCTCTCATTAATCCCCACGGGCGATTGTTAATTCTTGATGAGCCAATGACGGCGCTGGATATCGGCCAGCAGAAAGCGGTAGATGATCTGATTGCGGAGCTGTGCGCGGCAGGTATCAGTGTTATCGCCAGTAGTCACGACCTCAACCACAGCCTGCAACAGGCCGATCGGGTCTGGCTGATGAACAGGGGACAGGTGGTTGCGCAGGGCGAACCGGCAAACGTCCTGACGCCGCAGCGCCTGACTCCGCTTTACCAGATAACGTTCCGGCAGATTCAACTCGAAGGACGCACACTACTGACCGTCCTGCCCTGACACTTGCTACCTGGCGGGGTTTACCGCTACATTAAGCCGGTTGTAACTTCTGATAAGGACATTTGGCGATGCGCCTGGGTTTGCTGATTTTAGTTCTGCTGCTGACGGGATGCAGTCATCACGCTCCGCCGATTAATGGCCGTCTTTCCGATTCGATCACCGTGATAGCGGAACTGAACGATCAGCTCGGTCACTGGCGTGGCACGCCTTATCGCTATGGCGGCATGAGTCGTAACGGCGTTGACTGCTCCGGCTTTGTCTATCTGACCTTCCGCGACAAATTTTCGCTGCAGCTGCCGCGCACCACCTCAGCCCAAAGCGATATCGGCACCCGAATCAGCAAAGACGAACTGCTGCCCGGCGATCTGGTCTTCTTTAAAACCGGTCGCGGCGAGAATGGCCTGCATGTGGGCATTTATGATACCGATAATGCCTTTATCCACGCCTCAACCAGCCAGGGCGTAGTCCGCTCTTCGCTGGACAATGTCTACTGGCGAAAAGTGTTCTGGCAGGCGCGCCGTATTTAAACGCAGTTCGCCAAATCCGACTTAAGTCCAATTTTAAATAGAGTTAAAACAGAGAGTAAAAGTTTTATTTTAAATGACAGTTATTGAGGGCATGTTTTAATACTCATAATAAACGCGTATTTAATTCCATTAATAACCGCTATTTTAGTGCCACTATTTGGCTTAAGCGTGATCGCCGGTTGTCAAACGGCGGTGGAAGGGTAAAGAAGTTCGTCTCTTCAATGATTTGGCACTATTGCCTGTACCCGACCATTACTATACGATATCCCCATCGCCGCTTATTCTGGCATTAAAATGAAAATTCATCTCTCGGCCGACTATCAGTCGGAAATCTGGTTTTATCCTGTCTGTGATGTTCACGGACGGTTGACCGCTGTCGAGCTGGTAACGCAGTTTGTGCATGAAAGTGCTCCCATCACTCTGCCGCAGGACCTGTTACTGCCGCAGCTGGATGAGTCGCAGCAACTGCGCCTTCTGCAAAGTCAGATTGGATTGCT
The DNA here is from genome assembly GCF_900115075.1 of Candidatus Pantoea varia. GTDB lineage: Bacteria > Pseudomonadota > Gammaproteobacteria > Enterobacterales > Enterobacteriaceae > Pantoea > Pantoea varia. The sequence goes on along the minus strand of NZ_FOVG01000001.1, from coordinate 1,379,720 downwards.
GGAGCAGAATCGCGCGTTATTTGAAGCGCATTCGGTATCAGCATTTATCCGTATTGATGAAGGGATGGCCCGGACACTGCTGGCCAGTGAATTAGTGATGCGGAAAATAAAGCAGCTGCCGTTCATTCTGTTGAATATAACTGAAACGTTTCCGCAGCTGAAACTGGGCAAAAATAATCCCCTGCTGGCGGACCTGCATGCTGAATTTAATTTAGCGCTTTCACATTTCGGCGCAGGCAAGACACCCTCTAATGCGGTCTACGATAATTTATTCAGCTGCATCTGCCTGGACAAAGATTTTATTCATTCGCTGGCAAAGCGCACTTCATTCTTACCCTTTATTCAGAGCATTATTGATAATTTCCGTGCCCATTGTGACCGCCTGATTATTTGTGGCGTTGACGACGAAGTGCTGTTCGATAAAGTCAGCCAGCTCGACGGTGCCGACTTTCAGGGGGCGCTCTTCCCGGTGGTCAAATCTGATGCACTGCGTTCGCTGCTCTGCGCCGACGATCGCGTGCCATCCTCTCAGCATCCTGGCTGATACTCCCTGTTAATCCCCGCTATCAGCGTTACACTAGAGAACTAATCTACGTATCGCTGAGCAGCGCATGGGAGAAACAATGTCCTCAGGCAAGGCCTCTTTTGACAACACCTGGTTCCGTGAACTGACAGGGTGTTACACCGCGCTAAACCCCACACCGCTGACAGGCGGACGCCTGCTGTATCACAACGCACCGCTGGCAACCTCAATGGGTCTGGATAGCGAACTCTTTGCCGGGAACGGTCATGACGTCTGGCACGGCGCGGCCCTGCTGCCCGGCATGCAGCCGTTGGCGCAGGTCTACAGCGGCCATCAGTTTGGCGTCTGGGCGGGCCAGCTTGGCGACGGGCGCGGCATTCTGCTGGGTGAACAGCGCCTTGATGATGGCAGTAAACTTGACTGGCATCTCAAGGGTGCAGGCCTGACGCCTTATTCCCGCATGGGCGATGGTCGTGCTGTGATCCGTTCCAGCGTGCGGGAGTTTCTTGCTTCTGAAGCGCTGCACCATCTGGGCATTCCCACTACGCGCGCACTCACCCTGTCGATAGGCGATGAGCCGGTTTACCGCGAAACCACTGAGCGTGGTGCGATGCTGATGCGCATTTCACCGAGCCATCTGCGGTTCGGTCATTTCGAGCATTTCTTTTACAGCCAGCAGCAGGACAAAGTGCAGCAGCTGGCTGACTACGCCATCCGCCATCACTGGCCGCATCTGGAAGAGGAAGCGGACCGCTATCAACAGTGGTTTACCGACATTGTGTTACGCACCGCGCTGTTGATTGCGCTGTGGCAGAGCGTGGGTTTTGCGCATGGGGTGATGAACACCGACAACATGTCGATTCTTGGCCTGACCATCGACTACGGCCCATTTGGTTTTCTCGATGATTACCAGCCTGACTTCATCTGCAATCACAGCGACTATCAGGGGCGCTACAGTTTTGAAAATCAGCCGATGATTGGCATGTGGAATCTCAACCGGCTGGCGCATGCGCTGTCAGGTCTGCTCACCACGGAGCAGTTGCGGACGGCACTGAGCGCCTATGAACCTGAACTGATGCGGGTCTGGGGCGAGCGGATGCGGGCGAAACTCGGCCTGCTGACGCAGCAGAGCAGCGACAATCAGATTCTGACCGATCTGCTGGCCCTGATGACGCAGGAGCACAGCGATTACACCCTGACATTCCGGATGTTAAGTGAGACCCAACAGGCTGAAAGCCGCTCACCGCTGCGGGATGAATTTATCGATCGTGAGGCGTTTGACGGCTGGTATCAGCGTTATCGCAGTCGTCTGACGGATGAGCAGGTCAGCGATGCGGAACGCCAGGCCGTGATGAAGGCGTCCAATCCGGCGGTGATTCTGCGCAATTATCTGGCGCAGCAGGCGATAGAGGAGGCGGAGCGGGGAGAGCAGGGGGCGCTGGCTCGTCTGCATCAGGCGTTACAGCAACCCTTTAGCGATGAGACAGCCGCTGAGTATCGTCAGCGGCCGCCAGACTGGGGCAAAACCTTAGAAGTGAGCTGCTCCAGCTAATGGAGACTCAGAGGCGGTGAGAAACTGCCTCGGCCAGCAGGGCGAGCACCTCTTCGCTCTCCTGCCAGCCGAGGCAGGGATCGGTAATCGACTTGCCATAAACCAGCGGTTCACCGGTTACCACTTTCTGATTGCCTTCTTCCAGAAAGCTCTCAATCATCACACCGGCAACGGCCCGCGATCCTGATTTAATTTGCTCTGCCACCTCTGCCGCGACATCCATCTGACGACGATGCTGCTTCAGGCAGTTGGCATGGCTGAAGTCGATAACCAGCTGCTCTGGCAGATTAAACGCCGACAGACTCTCCGCTGCGGCGGCGACATCACTGGCATGATAGTTAGGCTGTTTGCCGCCACGCAGGATCACGTGACCATGCGGATTGCCGCTGGTCTGATAGATGGTCATCTGGCCCAGCTTATCCGGCGACAGGAACATGTGGCTGGCGCGCGCGGCACGAATCGCATCCACGGCAATCTGTACGTTACCGTCGGTACCGTTTTTAAAGCCGACCGGGCAGGAGAGGGCCGATGCCATTTCGCGGTGTATCTGGCTTTCGGTGGTGCGTGCGCCAATTGCGCCCCAGCTGATGAGGTCGGCAATAAACTGGCCGATCACCATATCCAGGAACTCGGTGGCGGTAGGCAGACCCAGCGTGTTGATATCAATCAGCAGTTTGCGGGCGATGCCGATGCCACGGTTCACATCATAGCTGCCATCCAGATCCGGATCGGAGATTAAGCCTTTCCAGCCCACTACCGTGCGCGGCTTCTCGAAGTAAGCACGCATCACAATCTCCAGCCGGTCTTCATAGCGGCTGCGTAACGCGTTCAGACGCTCAGCATAGTCCAGTGCCGCTTTTGGGTCGTGCAGCGAACAGGGGCCAATCACCACCAGCAGGCGAGGATCTTCCCCGGTCAGAATACGGGCTATACGTTTACGGGCAGCAGTGACATTGTCGGCAATCGCCGCGGAGACAGGATGCTCAGCCGCCAGGCTGGCGGGCGTAATCAGACTACCAATGCGTGCAGTACGCAGTTCGTCGGTTTTGTTCATGAGTTTCTCGAAAACGGTTCTTCGCAGCGGTGAAATACCGGGAAGTGATGGTGGTCACAATAAACCATTAGCCTGCGAATTCAACCCGGGATTTGATAATGAAATCAAAAGCGACGGCAGCGCCGCTTTACAAGTCCTTTCCACTTAGCCTCTTAATACATGCGACGTGTCAGGCCCATGATGTCGAGAATTTTAGTGGCAATCTCCTCCACCGAGTAGTTGGTGCTGTTGAGATAGCGGATTTGATGGGTGCGGAACAGCGCTTCAACTTCGCCCACTTCGAGCCGGCACTGACGCATTGAGGCGTAACGGGTATTTTCCGCTCGCTCCTGACGTATCGCCGCCAGGCGTTCCGGATCGATGGTTAGCCCGAAAAGTTTATTCTGATGTGCACGCAGCGCGGGCGGCAGTTTGAGGTTATCCATGTCGTCAGCAATAAAAGGATAGTTGGCGGCGCGAACACCAAACTGCATCGCCAGATAGAGGCTGGTGGGGGTTTTACCACAGCGCGAGACGCCTAACAGAATCACCTGTGCATCCTCCAGCCCGCGTAGCGAGATACCGTCATCATGCGCCAGGGCGTAATCGATCGCCGCAATGCGCGCATCATATTTCCCCAGATTACTGGCGTCCAGTCCGTGGGTACGGTGAGCAACCGGCGCGGGCGACAGGCCCAGTTCCTGCTGTAGCGGGGCGACCAGCGCCTGCACGATATCCTGACAAAAGCCGTCGCTCTGCACGATGATGTCGCGCACTTCCGGCGTGACGATGGAGAAAAACACCAGCGGGCGGACGCCGCTCTGCTGATAGAGCGCGTTAATCTGGGCTTTAACCGCCAGCGCCCGCTGGACGTTTTCCACAAATGGCAGCGTCAGACTGGTGATATTGACCGGAAACTGCGACAGCACCGCATGGCCCAGCACTTCAGCCGTAATGGCCGTACCATCGGAGATATAAAAAACGCTTCTGTCAGTTGTCATAACGAAATCAGCCTCAGACAAGAGTGAACAATCAGCATGGGCCATGCGATTAAATAAATCATCTCTGATTTTAATTTCTGGAAGGTCTGTCCGGATTATTTGCCGGCTGTTTCAGCATGATCATAAAAAATGAAAAGGCGTTTCGTCTCGCCGGAATTCTCTTTAAAGCATCCTGACTCCGCAAATAGCTACGCCACTGTTGCGCAACAAAACAGAATGGTTAAGTGGCTGAAAATCTGCCATTTCCTGCTGCATCAATCATTTAGCGAAAAATAGCGTCTTTGCGCAACAGCAAAATAATCTGCTCACAATTCCGAAACTGTTGCTGAAATTCTGCTTTAACGATTCAACAGATCGTTATTGAGGGGGTGATATGCCAGGCTGAAGACAGATAACTCCCTGTGTCCATTCATTGATAATCGATAAAGGATAAGCTCAATGTCCACTCAAGGCGAACAGCCACTTGTGCTCTGGTATAACCAGCTTGGCATGCATGATGTTGACCGGGTAGGAGGCAAAAATGCCTCTCTGGGTGAAATGATTACTAATCTGTCGTCGCTGGGCGTGTCCGTGCCCAATGGTTTCGCGACCACCTCCTGGGCTTTTAACCTGTTCCTCGATCAAAGCGGGCTGAACCAGCGAATTTATGCGCTGCTGGATGAGACCGATATTGATGATGTGGATGCGCTGGCAAAAGCGGGTAAGCAGATTCGTCAGTGGGTGGTAGAGACGCCGTTCCTGCCAGAGCTGGAGTCCGCCATTCTGGACGCCTATAAGCAACTGTCTGCCGATGATGATGCCGCCTCGTTCGCCGTCCGCTCGTCTGCCACCGCAGAAGATATGCCCGACGCCTCCTTTGCCGGCCAGCAGGAAACTTTCCTCAATGTGCAGGGCATCGACGCCGTGATGGTGGCGGTGAAGCATGTTTTCGCCTCGCTGTTTAATGACCGCGCTATCTCTTACCGCGTGCATCAGGGTTACGACCACCGTGGCGTTGCTCTGTCGGCTGGCATTCAGCGCATGGTGCGCTCTGACCTGGCCTCGTCAGGTGTGATGTTCACCATTGATACCGAGTCCGGCTTTGATCAGGTGGTCTTCATTACCGCCGCGCTGGGACTGGGTGAAATGGTGGTGCAGGGTGCCGTTAACCCGGATGAGTTCTACGTCCACAAGCCAACGCTGGCAGCCGATCGTCCGTCGATCGTGCGCCGCAATATGGGTTCGAAAAAGGTTCGCATGGTCTACGCTGATTCTCAGGCGCATGGCGAGCAGGTGCGGATCGAAGATGTGCCGGAAGCTGAACGCGACCGTTTCTGTCTGAGCGATGAAGAAGTGCAGGCACTGGCGAAGCAGGCCGTGCTGATTGAACAGCATTACCAGCGCCCGATGGATATTGAGTGGGCTAAAGATGGTCACACGGGCAAGCTGTTTATTGTTCAGGCGCGTCCTGAAACCGTGCGCTCTAATGGCCAGGTGATGGAGCGTTACACACTGCAGGGTCAGGGCAGCGTCGTGGTTGAAGGCCGCGCTATCGGTCATCGTATTGGCGCAGGCGTCGTTAAAGTCATCCACGATATCAGCGAAATGAACCGCATTGAAAAAGGGGATGTGCTGGTGACGGACATGACCGACCCGGACTGGGAACCGATCATGAAAAAGGCGTCAGCGATTGTCACTAACCGTGGCGGACGAACCTGTCATGCGGCGATTATCGCGCGTGAGCTGGGCATTCCGGCCGTCGTCGGCTGTGGCGACGCCACCGATCGGCTGAAAGAGGGCCATCAGGTTACCGTCTCCTGCGCCGAGGGTGACACCGGTTACGTTTATGATCAGCTGCTCGACTTCGACGTCACCAGTTCGCAGGTCGATTCGCTGCCTGAACTGCCGCTGAAAATCATGATGAACGTGGGCAACCCCGATCGTGCCTTCGATTTCGCCTGTCTGCCTAATGAAGGTGTGGGTCTGGCGCGACTGGAATTTATCATTAACCGTATGATCGGCGTTCACCCCAAAGCGCTTCTGGAATTCGATCAGCAGACGCCGGAACTGCAGCAGCAGATTCGTAAAATGATGAAAGGATTTGATAATCCGGTTGAGTTTTACATTGCTCGCCTGACTGAAGGAATTGCCACGCTTGGTGCGGCATTTGCACCGAAACGCGTAATTGTCCGACTTTCAGATTTTAAAACGAATGAATATGCCAACCTGGTGGGCGGTGAACGTTACGAGCCGGAAGAGGAAAACCCGATGCTGGGATTCCGTGGAGCAGGTCGCTATGTGGCGGACAGCTTCCGGGATTGTTTTGCGCTGGAGTGTGAAGCGGTGAAGCGTGTTCGCAACGAAATGGGCCTCACCAACGTCGAAATCATGGTTCCGTTTGTGCGCACCGTGGATCAGGCGCAGGCCGTGGTGGAAGAGCTGGCGCGTCAGGGACTGAAGCGCGGCGAGAACGGACTGAAGATCATTATGATGTGTGAGATTCCGTCCAATGCGCTGCTGGCAGAGCAGTTCCTGCAGCACTTCGATGGCTTCTCTATTGGTTCCAACGACATGACTCAGCTGACGCTGGGGCTGGACCGCGACTCCGGCGTGGTCTCTGCACTGTTTGACGAACGTAATGAAGCCGTGAAAGCGCTGCTCTCCATGGCCATAAAAGCGGCGAAGAAGCAGGGGAAATATGTCGGAATCTGTGGGCAGGGACCGTCCGATCATCAGGATTTTGCCGCCTGGCTGATGGAAGAGGGCATCGACAGCCTGTCTCTGAACCCGGACACTGTGGTGGAAACCTGGGTGAGTCTGGCGAAGCTAAATAAAACCGCCTGACACCGGTCACAGATATCATTAAAGGCCCGCATTGCGGGCCTTTTCTATTTATAGCTGGCATGTTTCAGGCAAAAAAAAGCCCATCACAGGGGATGGGCAAAGACTACACACAGCAATTCTTTACGCTACTCAGGGGAATGGGTTTGTCTGAAAATCATCAGGTTGATTTCGAACATAGGAAACATGTTATTCATACGGCTGGCTGACGTCTTTAAGAATCCTCTTATTAGTTTAAAGCCGATAATCTTTTGTCACCTTTACTTTGCCATTTGGCTTAAGAAACAGTGCGGAAAGTAATCTTTTTTAGCCCCGAAAGGTCACTTTTCGGCCAAAGATGGCTTTTTTCTTAAAAATCGCTAATGAAAAACCGAATTTATCTGATTGGTGAGAGTGAGTGCGGTTAATCATCATTAACCGCACTAATCAATGCTCAAAAGGGGGATTGGCGAAGCGTGTTACCGCATCGCGTCAGACGGCAGGCGGGGTACCCTCGTGATCGGCCAGGGCATCAGCCGAGGCCATCGGGTCATTATCCGGGGCTGGCGCTTCATGCACCCAGACGGAAACCAGACGGTAGGAAACCGCCAGAACCACCGGTCCGATAAACAGACCAATCATGCCGAATGCGAACAGGCCACCAATCACGCCTGAGAGGATCAGAATCATCGGCAGGTCTGCGCCCATACGGATTAACATCGGGCGCAGAACGTTATCCATCGTACCGACCACACAACTCCAGACCAGCAGCACGGTTCCCCAGGTGGTATCGCCGCTCCAGTAGAGATAGATGATGGCAGGAACCAGCACCAGCAGCGGACCCAGCTGTACCAGACAGCAGAGGATCATCAGCACCGTCAACAGCGTGGCATAAGGAATGCCCGAGATCGCCAGACCGATACCGCCGAGCACACCCTGCACCAGCGCCGTCACCACCACGCCAAGCGCCACGGCACGAATGGACTGGGCTGCCAGCTGTACGGCGGCATCACCGCGTCGTCCCGCCATGCGAAACGCGAAGTGACGGATGCCCTGGGCAGCCTGTTCGCCACGCCAGTAAAGCAGCACGCTGAACAGTAACATCACGCCCAGATGGATCATAAAACGCCCGAAATGACCGGCCTGAGCCACAAAAAAGCCCGTGGTGCGACCAATATAGGGCTGTATTTTCGCCATCACGCCGGCACCGCCGCTCGCCACCAGCGTGTCATAACTGACATGAATTTTTCTGCCGACCATCGGGATTTCCCTCAGCCACATCAGTTTCGGCATCGTGTGACCCTGCGTCACCCAGGCAATCACCGGCGCGCTGTTATCAATCAGGCTGCTGACCAGCAGGGCGATAGGAATAATAAACAACAGCAGCAGCAGCAGTGTCATCACGAGCACGGCCAGTGAACGGCGTCCCCATAACAGTCGCTGGAATTTCAGCATCAATGGCCAGGTGGCAATCACCACCATGCTGGCCCAGGCAAAGCCCAGAATAAACGGCTGCACCACCCATAAACAGGCGACGATCAGCAGCAGAATGAACATCAGGGTGAAGAGTATTTGCGGTAAATCCATATCCCGGTACTGGCTTTTCATCATTGACTCATAACCTCGTCTTAATCCTTCATTTTCGGGCATTCGGATGCCCGTTTTTATCATGATCTATTTGCCAGGGATTAAACAGCGTCATGGTGAAAGGTTTTTGCCTTTTCTGAAAAAAGGGCAGGCGCAGGAAAAATATGATAAAACGAGAAATCGCTAACGTATAAACGCAAACGTTTACAACACCTTCGGTCAGACAATCATGATCCCACAGATTTCGCAGGCGCCAGGCCTCGTTCAACTGGTGCTGACGTTCCTTGAGTCGCTGAAAGAGCAGGGTTTTACCGGTGACATGGCGACCAGCTATGCCGATCGTCTTTCACTCTCAACCGATAACAGCATCTATCAGTTGCTGCCGGATGCGGCGCTCTTTCCGCGTTCGACGGCGGATGTTGCACTGCTTGCCCGTGTGGCCGGAGAAGCGCGCTTTGCCAGTCTGGTCTTTACCCCGCGCGGCGGCGGCACCGGCACCAACGGGCAGTCGCTGAATCAGGGGATTGTGGTGGATATGTCGCGCTACATGAACCGCATCCTGGAGATCAACACGGATGAGGGCTGGGTGCGCGTCGAAGCGGGGGTGATTAAAGATCAGCTGAATGTGTGGCTGAAGCCTTTCGGCTTTTTCTTCTCGCCAGAGCTTTCCACCAGTAACCGTGCAACGCTGGGCGGAATGATCAATACCGATGCGTCGGGTCAGGGATCGCTGGTTTATGGCAAAACCTCGGACCATGTGCTGGGCCTGCGCGCCGTGCTGCTGGGCGGCGATATTCTTGATACGCGGCCGATGGCGACCGCGCTGGCTGAGACTCTGGCGCAGACGGCCACACCTGAAGGCCGGCTTTATCAGCAGGTGCTGACGCGCTGCCGCGATCATCGTGCGCTGATTCTGGAGAAGTTTCCGAAGCTGAATCGGTTCCTGACCGGATATGACCTGCGCCACGTGTTCAGCGACGATATGCAAACTTTTGATCTGACGCGTCTGTTGTGTGGCGCAGAGGGAACGCTGGCCTTTGTCACCGAAGCGCGGCTCGATATCACCCCGCTGCCAAAAGTGCGGCGACTGGTGAACATCAAATATGACTCTTTTGATTCAGCCCTGCGTAATGCGCCCTTTATGGTAGAAGCGCAGGCGCTGTCGGTTGAGACGGTAGACTCCAAAGTGCTGAACCTGGCGCGGGAAGATATCGTCTGGCACTCGGTGCGTGAACTGATTGCTGATGTACCCGACAAAGAGATGCTGGGTCTCAATATCGTTGAATTTGCCGGTGACAACGCGGCGCTGATCGATCAGCAGATTGAACAGCTTTGCGCCCGCCTTGACGCGCTGATGGCGCAGCAGCAGGGCGGCGTCATTGGCTATCAGTTCTGTAACGACCTGGATGGCATTGAGCGCATCTATAACATGCGTAAAAAAGCGGTGGGTCTGCTCGGTAATGCCAAAGGCCGTGCGAAGCCAATTCCGTTTGTGGAAGATACCGCCGTCCCGCCGGAAAAACTGGCGGACTACATTGTCGAATTTCGCGCGCTGCTGGATAGTCACGGCCTGAGCTACGGCATGTTTGGTCACGTCGATGCAGGCGTTCTGCATGTGCGTCCGGCGCTGGATATGTGCGATCCGCAGCAGGAGATGATGATGAAACAGATCTCCGACGAAGTGGTGGCGCTGACCGCGCGCTACGGCGGCCTGCTGTGGGGCGAACATGGCAAAGGATTCCGCGCCCAGTACAGTCCGGCATTCTTTGGCGAGACGCTGTTTAACGAACTGCGCCGCATCAAAGCCGCCTTTGATCCACTTAACCGTCTTAATCCCGGCAAGATCTGTACGCCCTTTAATAGCAACGACGAGATGATGCAGGTCGATGCGGTGAAGCGCGGTACCTTTGATCGGCAGATTCCGGTCACGGTCCGGGATGAATGGCGTGGGGCAATGGAGTGTAACGGCAACGGGTTATGTTTTAACTTTGATGTCCGCAGCCCGATGTGTCCCTCCATGAAGATCACCCGCAATCGCATTCACTCCCCCAAAGGTCGGGCGACGCTGACGCGGGAGTGGCTGCGGCTGCTGGCCGAACAGGGCGTCGATCCGCTGGCACTGGAAAAGCAGCTACCGGAAAACAGCCTGTCGCTGCGCGGGATGATTGCCCGTACCCGCAACAGCTGGCATGCCAGTAAAGGAGAGTATGATTTCTCTCACGAGGTAAAAGAGGCGATGTCGGGCTGTCTGGCCTGCAAAGCCTGCTCCACTCAGTGTCCGATTAAAATTGATGTACCCGCGTTCCGTTCGCGCTTCCTGCAGCTCTATCACACCCGTTATCTGCGTCCGGTCAGCGATCATCTGGTGGCGGCGGTCGAGGGCTATGCGCCCCTGATGGCGAAGGCGCCGAAGGTGTTCAACTTCTTCCTGCGCCAGCCGTGGGTGAAAGAGTTAAGCAAAACACATATCGGCATGGTCGATCTGCCTCTGCTCTCAGCACCGAATCTGAAACAGCAGCTCAGTGGTCATCCTGCCATGAACATGACGCTGGAGCAGCTGGAAGGGCTGTCAGCTGTCGAGCGCGCCAGCTGTGTGCTGGTGGTGCAGGATCCCTTTACCAGCTTCTACGAGGCGCAGCTGGTTAACGATTTTGTCAGGCTGATTGAGAAGCTGGGCTACCGTCCGGTGTTGCTGCCATTCTCGCCAAACGGCAAAGCGCAGCACGTGAAAGGTTTCCTGCAACGCTTCGCCCGCACCGCAGCCCGTACCGCCGATTTTCTTAACCGGGTGGCTAAGCTGGAACTGCCAATGGTCGGTGTCGATCCGGCCACCGTACTCTGCTATCGCGATGAGTATCGTCAGACGCTAGGTGAATCGCGCGGCGACTTTACCGTGTTGCTGGTGCATGAATGGTTAGAGCGTGCGCTGGCAGAACGTGACGTGCAGGCCACGGGCGGGGAATCCTGGTATCTCTTTGCGCACTGCACAGAGGTGACCGCGCTGCCCTCGACGCCGAATCAGTGGCAGGGGATCTTTGCACGGTTTGGTGCGAATCTGGAAAACATCAATGTCGGCTGCTGCGGCATGGCGGGCACCTACGGTCACGAAAGTAAAAACCTCGAAAACTCACTGGGGATCTACTCGCTCTCCTGGCATCCGCAGTTGCAGAGACTGCCGCGCCAGCGCTGCCTGGCCACCGGCTATTCATGCCGCAGTCAGGTTAAGCGGGTCGAAGGCAACGGCATGCGTCATCCGCTTCAGGCATTGTTAGAAATAATGTAAAAAAATTGTGCGCGACGTCACGCCGCGGCTGGATTAGAATATCCAGCCTGCGTGGCGCACAAAGTCACTTTGCAGCACGGTGGCTTTGTTCCACTCTCCGACCATGGCCAGTTGGTGGCAGAGTCGGGTCAGGGACAATCGCGCCAGTTGATAAGCCTGAAGGCGAAACAGGCGATCGCGATCGTTGTTTCCCATCTCCTGCACCAGTCGGTGATGCAGTTTACCCATGGCATGCAGATAACTCTGATCGTCACCGTTCATCTGGCAGACTTCTGCCATATCCTGACAGGTATCATTAAACTGACGTAGCTGGTGGATCGTGCAGTCGGCCCGGTCGAGCTTTGCCTGCGCCATATAAAAGTCGACGGTGATATCCCGCATCGAAAACTGGTATTCGTCGATTTTGTGCTGTAGCCAGGCTGAGACAGAAAGGGTCATCGCGTCGCCCTGAATGTGAATGATAATAATTATCATATTCATCCAGGCCCGGATTGCAATTGGCGGGCAGAAAAATTTATTGATTTACCCTGCCTGTCGGTATAATCGGAAATAACAATCTGTTTACATCAAAGAAAGGCGTAACCTATCAATAAGCATTTTTATCAAAAATGGTTATTTTAAAAAGAGTGATTTATTAATAGGTTATAACCGGCTTATTAATGCTGATTCTCTCACCGCAGGGTGAGCTGAAGGAGCTATGCTTACTAAATAAGCAGTTAAAACAGCACTAGATGATTATCCCTGCAAAACAAGAGGTTGAAGTGATTGGTCAGATCACTACCATAGGGGGATAGCCTGAAAAGGTTCGGACTCAAGAGGTATCAACATGGCATCTGTTAATACAGACTCTTTCTCACCCGACGATTTTGTCTGGAAAGGGCTGACGCTGACTGAAACCGCAGCGCAACAAATTCTCAATCTGGCGGCTCAGGACCCTGATGTCAAGGGTCTACGCCTTGGCGTGAAACAATCCGGCTGCGCCGGTTTTGGCTACGTCATGGATCTGGTCAAAGAGCCCGTCGACGACGATCTGCAGTTCTCATTCCACGGCGCAACGCTGTTTGTGCCGCTACAGGCGATGCCATTTGTTGATGGCACCGAGCTGGATTACGTTCGCGAAGGCCTGAATCAGATTTTTAAATTCAATAACCCTAAAGCTCAGCACGCCTGCGGGTGCGGTGAGAGCTTTGGCGTCGAGTAAGTGAAATATGTCACGACACAGCGAAACATCTGACGATGTACAAATCTGGGAAGGCAAGCTCAACTACAAAGAGGGCTTCTTTACCCAACTGCAGACCGAAGAATTTGCCAACGGCATCAATGAAGATGTCGTGCGGGCGATCTCGGCCAAGCGTAACGAGCCAGAGTGGATGCTGGAGTTTCGTCTTAAGGCTTTTCGTGCCTGGCTGGAAATGGAAGAGCCACACTGGCTGAAAGCGCACTACGAAAAACTCGACTACCAGGATTACAGCTACTACTCCGCACCGTCCTGCGGCAACTGTGATGACAGCTGTGCTTCCGAGCCGGGTGCCATGCAGGCTTCAGGCAGCGCGCCAGCCAGCGATTATCTGACGCAGGAAGTGGAAAACGCGTTTAATCAGCTGGGTGTGCCGGTACGTGAAGGTCGTGAAGTGGCGGTTGACGCCATTTTCGACTCCGTCTCGGTCGCGACCACCTATCGCGGCAAACTGGCGGAGCAGGGGATTATTTTCTGTTCATTCGGCGAAGCGATTCAGGAGCATCCGGAGCTGGTGAAGCAGTATCTCGGAACGGTTGTTCCGGCTAATGATAACTTCTTTGCCGCGCTGAACTCGGCGGTTGCCTCTGACGGCACCTTCGTTTACATCCCGAAAGGGGTGCGTTGCCCGATGGAGCTGTCGACCTATTTCCGCATCAACGCGGCGAAAACTGGCCAGTTCGAACGCACCATCCTGATCGCCGATGAAGACAGCTACGTGAGCTACATCGAAGGCTGTTCGGCGCCCGTGCGTGATACCTATCAGCTGCACGCGGCCGTGGTGGAAGTGATCATCCACAAAAATGCTGAAGTGAAATATTCGACCGTTCAGAACTGGTTCCCTGGCGGCGAAGGTGAGGGCGGTATCCTTAACTTCGTGACCAAGCGTGCGCTGTGTGAAGGTGACCACAGCAAGATGTCCTGGACGCAGTCTGAAACCGGTTCGGCTATCACCTGGAAATACCCGAGCTGCATTCTGCGCGGGGACTACTCGGTGGGCGAATTCTATTCGGTGGCATTGACCAGCGGTCGTCAGCAGGCCGATACCGGCACCAAGATGATTCACATTGGTAAAAACACCAAATCGACCATTATCTCCAAGGGGATCTCGGCCGGTAAAAGTCAGAATACCTATCGCGGGCTGGTGAAGATCATGCCAACCGCGACCAATGCCCGTAACTTTACCCAGTGTGACTCGATGCTGATCGGCCCGGATTGCGGCGCACATACCTTCCCGTATGTCGAGACCCGCAATAACACCGCTCAGCTGGAGCATGAAGCCACGACATCACGTATCGGCGAAGATCAGATGTTCTACTGTCTGCAACGCGGTATCAGTGAAGAAGATGCGATCTCGATGATCGTGAATGGCTTCTGTAAAGACGTATTCTCGGAGCTGCCACTGGAGTTTGCCGTGGAAGCCCAGAAATTGTTAGCCATCAGCCTTGAGCACAGTGTGGGCTGATGCCATCACACGCCTTGCCGGAAGTAATGTGAAGGAATAAGAATGTTAAGCATTAAAGATTTGCAGGTCAGTGTTGAAGATAAAGCCATTCTGCGTGGCCTGAATCTCGAAATTAAACCGGGCGAAGTGCATGCCATCATGGGTCCGAACGGCTCAGGAAAAAGTACGCTGTCAGCCACGCTGGCAGGCCGTGAAGATTATCAGGTCACCGGCGGTTCGGTCAGCTTCAAAGGTAAAGACCTGCTGGAACTGGCCCCTGAAGAGCGTGCCGGTGAAGGCATCTTTATGGCGTTCCAGTATCCGGTAGAGATCCCGGGCGTCAGCAACCAGTTTTTCCTGCAAACCTCGGTCAACGCGGTGCGCAAATATCGTCAGCAGGAAGAGCTGGACCGCTTCGATTTCCAGGACTTCATTGAAGAGAAAATTCAGCTGCTGAAGATGCCGGAAGATCTGCTGACCCGTTCAGTGAACGTCGGCTTTTCCGGTGGTGAGAAGAAACGTAACGACATCCTGCAGATGGCGGCGCTGGAGCCGGAACTCTGCATCCTGGATGAGACCGACTCCGGTCTGGATATCGATGCCCTGAAAATCGTTGCCAATGGCGTGAACAGCCTGCGCGACGAGAAGCGTGCCTTTATCATCGTAACGCACTACCAGCGTATTCTGGACTACATCAAGCCAGACTTCGTTCATGTTCTGTATCAGGGCAAAATCGTGAAATCTGGCGACTTCTCGCTGGTGAAACAGCTGGAGGAGCAAGGTTATGGCTGGCTTACCGACGAAGAGTGATTCTGCGCTGCAACAGTGGCATCACCTGTTTGAGTCGCGTGGCGACGTGCGTTCTCTGCAGGCTCAGCAGCACTGGCAGCAACTGATGCGCGTTGGCCTGCCAACCCGCAAACATGAAAACTGGAAGTACACGCCGCTGGACACGCTGCTGTCTCAGCAGTTTGTTCTGCCCGACGCGCCACAGACCCTGAGCGCTGAACAGGTTGAGGCTCTGTCGCTGCCGCTGAATGCGATCCGTCTGGTTTATATTGACGGTCAGTTCCAGCCTGCCTTCAGTAGCCGTGACGTCGAACTGTTTGAGGTTCAGCACAGCGTGGCCGCCGAGCGCCGTCCGCTGCCTGCTGCGGTTCAGCCGGAAGTTTTCCTGCATCTGACAGAAAGTCTGGCAGAAGAGGTGACGACTCTGCGTCTGGCACGCGGTAAATCCGCTGCGCGTCCGATCTACCTGCTGCATATTACCAGCGGCCAGCAGACGGGCATGAACACGGTTCACTATCGTCATCACCTGCAACTGGAAGAGAGTGCTGAAGCGGAAGTGATTGAGCACTACGTTTCACTGGATGAGCGCGCCCATTTCACCGGCACGCGCTTTACCTTTGCCGTAGGCGACAACGCAAAGCTGACCCACACGAAGCTGGCCTTTGAAAGCAGCAACAGCTATCACTTCGCGCACAACGATCTGGTCATTGGCAACGATGGCCAGGTCAGCAGCACCAGCTTCCTGCTGGGTGCCGGACTGTCACGTCACAACACCAGTACTCAGCTAAACGGTGAAAATACCACGCTGGCAATCAACAGCCTGGTGTTGCCGGTGAAACAGGAAGTGGCGGATACCCGTACTTACCTGGAGCACAACAAAGGCCACTGTATGAGCCGCCAGATGCATAAAACCATCGTGCGTGACAAAGGCCGTGCGGTGTTTAACGGTCATATCAAAGTGGCACAGCATGCGCTGAAGACCGACGGGCAGATGACCAACAACAACCTGTTGCTGGGTAAGCTCTCTGAAGTCGATACCAAACCGCAGCTGGAAATTTATGCGGATGACGTCAAGTGCAGCCATGGTGCCACCATCGGTCGCATTGACGATGAGCAGATGTTCTACCTGCGTTCGCGCGGTATTGAGCAGGATGCTGCGCAGACCATGATTATCCATGCGTTTGCCGCAGAACTGACCGAAACACTGGAAAATGAAGTGATGCGTCAGGCCGTGCTGCAGCGTATTGCTGAACGTTTTCCCGGAGGCGACATATGATGAACTTCGATCTCGAACGCATCAGGGCTGATTTTCCCATCCTGAAGCGTGAGGTCAACGGTCATCCGCTGGCCTATCTTGACAGTGCGGCCAGCGCACAGCGTCCACTCTCGGTGATTAACGCTGAGAGTCATTTCTATCAGCACGGCTATGCGGCCGTGCATCGTGGCATCCATACGCTGAGCCAGCAGGCGACCAGTGACATGGAGAACGTGCGCGATCAGGCTGCCCGTTTTATCAATGCGCATTCACAGGAAGAGATTGTCTTCGTCAAAGGCACTACCGAAGGCATCAATCTGGTGGCGAACACCTGGGGCAGCAGTAACCTCCAGGCTGGCGACAACCTGATCATCACTGAGATGGAGCATCACGCCAATATCGTTCCCTGGCAGATGCTGGCCCAGCGCACCGGCGCAGAAGTGCGGGTCCTGCCTTTAAATGACAACGGTGAGCTGGCGCTGGAGCAACTGGCGGGGCTGATCGATAGCCGCACGCGGTTGCTGGCGGTCACGCACGTTTCAAACGTGCTCGGCACCGTTAACCCGGTTAAAGCGATCGTGGCCCAGGCCAAAGCCGCTGGCGTGATCACGCTGGTGGATGGCGCGCAGGCGGTTATGCATGACAATGTCGACGTGCAGGATATTGGCTGTGACTTCTACGTCTTCTCCAGCCATAAACTTTATGGCCCGAACGGCGTGGGTATTCTCTACGGCCGCAAAGCGCTGCTGGATGAGATGCCACCGTGGGAAGGCGGCGGTTCGATGATCGACCGCGTGATGCTGCCCACCGGCACCACCTGGAACAGCGCGCCGTGGCGTTTTGAAGCGGGTACGCCCAATACCGGCGGCATTATTGGTTTTGGTGCGGCACTGGCCTATGTGCAGGCGCTGGGACTGGATACCATTCATCAGCGCGAAACGGCTTTGATGAACTACGCGCTCGATAAGCTGGGCACGGTGCCGGATATTCAGATCTATGGCCCGCAGTCACGCGCTGGTGTCATCGCCTTCAATCTGGGCAAACACCATGCCTATGACGTCGGCAGCTTCCTGGATCAATATGGTATTGCCATCCGCACGGGACATCACTGCGCGATGCCGCTGATGCAGCACTACAATGTTCCGGCGATGTGCCGTGCCTCCTTCACCTTCTACAACAGTGAAGAGGAAGTGGATCGCCTGGCTGCTGGTCTGACGCGCATTCATCGTCTGCTGGGCGGCTGAACAGTTTTAACGGAGTGAGTGATGGCGACTTTGCCTGAAAAAGAGAAACTGGTTCGTAACTTCAATCGTTGCGCCAACTGGGAAGAGAAGTACCTCTACATCATCGAGCTGGGTTCAAAGCTTCCGGAATCTTCTGAAACCTTACACCAGCCGGAAAACGTGATTTCGGGTTGTCAGAGTCAGGTGTGGATCAGAATGACCCCGCAGGAAGATGGTTCGATTGCGTTTGAAGGCGACAGCGATGCCGCTATCGTTAAAGGCTTGATTGCTATCGTAATTAGTCTTTATCAGAACCTGCCGCCCGCCGACATTCTGGCGCTGGATGTGCGCCACTGGTTTGGCGAACTGGCCCTGATGCAGCACCTGACGCCCACCCGGTCACAGGGGCTGGAGGCGATGATTCGGTCTATTCGCCATACCGCTCAGAACCTCAGCTAAGTTACACTCGACAGACGCCATCCGGCGTCTGTTTTTTTATCTGACGAGAAAATTGCATGAAACCTGCTTTACGTTTAGCCGGTGCATTGCTGCTGACCTGCTTTGGGCTCTCTGCACCCGCGTTCGCCACCGAATATCCGCTGCCACCGCCAGACAGTCGCCTGATTGGCGAAAACGTCCTGACTCAGGTTCCTGATGATAAACAACCACTCGAATCCATCGCGTCCCGCTACCAGGTCGGCCTGCTGGGCATGCTGGAGGCGAATCCCGGTACCGATCCCTGGCTGCCCAAAGCGGGTACCCAGCTGACGGTACCGCTACAGATGATCCTGCCCGATACGCCGCGCGAAGGGATTGTGGTGAATCTCGCCGAGCTTCGCCTCTACTACTATCCCAAAGGGGAAGATAAAGTCATCGTCTATCCCATCGGCATTGGCCAGCTGGGTGCGGCAACGCCAGTCATGGTGACGCAGATCAGCCAGAAAATCCCTAATCCCACCTGGACGCCCACCCCGAACATCCGCAAGCGTTACGCTAAAGAGGGCATTACGCTACCTGGCGTGGTGCCAGCCGGACCGGATAACCCGATGGGACAGTTTGCCATGCGTCTGGCACGCGGCACCGGCCAGTATCTGATCCACGGCACCAATGCGAAGTTTGGCATCGGTATGCGCGTCAGTTCAGGCTGCATCCGCCTGCGTTCAGAGGATATCGAGGCGCTGTTTAACGCCGCACCCAAGGGCACGCGTGTTCAGATCATCAATCAGCCGGTGAAGTACGCGGTGGAGCCGGATGGGAAACGCTATGTGGAAGTGCATCAGCCGCTGTCGCGAAACGACAAAGACGATCCGCAGACCATGCCGATTGCGATTACCAGTGACCTGAAGAAGTTCATGAAAAGTGAGAAGAGTGATAGCGCGCTGATTAAAGCCAGCTTAACGCGTCGCTCAGGCGTGCCTGTGCTGGTCAGCAGTGGAGAGCCGGTGCAGAGTGATACCGTACCGCCTGCGGGGCTGGAGAATGCGTCTGTGGGCGCGGAGAATCCGGTTGTACAGACTGAAAGCAAAGCGGTTCAACCCTGAAGCAATACGCGTGCCTGAAAGGGCACGGAATTGAGGCAAAAAAATGGCGCCATAAAGGCGCCATTTCTAAACCAGAACTCTTACTTACGGTAAGAGTGAGCCTGGTTGTCCAGACGCTGGTTAGCGCGAGCTGCGTCATCTTTAGCAGCCTGAACGTCTGAACGCACTGCGTTCACGTCGTTGCTCAGCTGGTCAACTTTAGCGTTCAGAGTCTGAACGTCTGAAGACAGCTGGTCGATTTTAGCGTTGCTTGAGCAACCAGCCAGCATAGTTGAAGCCAGAACTACCGCGCCCAGTACCAGTTTAGTACGATTCATTATTTATACCCTCTAGATTGAGTTAATCTCCATGTAGCGTTACAAGTATTACACAAAGCTTTTTAAGTTGAGAATAAATTTTTGATGAGAACATGCTTAAATTTGATCGTTCGCTCAAAGAAGCAGCGAATCCCAGAACATGATAGAAAAATTTAGCTAAAACAGAGAGATTTAATCGGATTAACCTTCATATAAAGCGTAATCGGATTGTTATTTTCGATTGGATTTTTCTTACATTTGCTTTAAGCAGAAATAAAAAAAAGCGCCTGACTCAGGC
This sequence comes from Candidatus Pantoea varia, assembly GCF_900115075.1. Taxonomy (GTDB): domain Bacteria; phylum Pseudomonadota; class Gammaproteobacteria; order Enterobacterales; family Enterobacteriaceae; genus Pantoea; species Pantoea varia. Next base: position 1,359,859 of record NZ_FOVG01000001.1, on the reverse strand, counting down.
GCTTTAAAATAACCGTTAAAGAAAGTTTTACAGTACGTGTACGGAAGCGGTGTTGGTAGTTCCGCTTGGTACTAATGCACCTGACACCAGCACCACAACATCACCTTTCTGACCATAGCCACTTTCCAGCGCCGCTTCTTTACCCAGACGATAGAAATCGTCGGTTGAAGCGATCTCCGTCACCAGACGCGTCTCAATGCCTTTGCTCAGGATCAGCTGACGTGCCGTAGTCGGATTGGTGGTCAGCGCCAGGATGGTCGCGTTCGGGAAATACTTACGTACAGCTTTAGCCGACTTACCGCCTTCAGTCGCCACCACAATCAGAGGGGCTTCCAGCTTCTCAGCGGTCTCAACAGCACCACGGCAGACCGCTTCAGTGATACGCATTTTGCGGTTATCACTCTGGCTGTCGATGCGGGACTTCATCACGCGGTCGGTACGCTCACAGATGGTCGCCATGATGGTGACCGACTCCAGCGGATAACGGCCTTTGGCGCTCTCACCTGACAGCATGACGGCATCAGTTCCGTCGAGGATGGCGTTGGCAACGTCACCGGCTTCTGCGCGGGTAGGGCGCGGGTTCTTGATCATGGAATCAAGCATCTGGGTGGCTGTGATAACCACTTTGCGTGCTTTATTACATTTTTTGATCATCATCTTCTGCGCGAAAATGACTTCTTCAACCGGGATCTCAACACCCAGGTCGCCACGCGCAACCATGATGCCGTCTGAGGCTTCGAGGATTTCGTCGAAGTTGTTCAGGCCTTCCTGGTTTTCGATTTTGGAGATGATCTGGATGTGCTCGCCGCCGTTCTGTTTCAGGTGCTCACGAATTTCCAGCACGTCAGAACGTTTACGGATGAAAGAGGCGGCGACAAAGTCCACGCCCTGCTCACAACCAAAGATCAGGTCGCGCTTATCTTTTTCAGCCAGCGCAGGCAGCTGGATGGAGACGCCTGGCAGGTTAACGCCTTTGTTCTCACCCAGATCGCCATTGTTCAGGACTTTACACACCACGGTGTTTTCGGTGACTTCGGTCACTTCCATGCCGATCAGGCCATCATCGACCAGCACCGTGTTGCCGATTTTCAGGTCAGCAGTGAAGCCCGGGTAGGTGACCGCAACGCGCTCGCTGTTGCCGATCACGCTCTGGTCGGTCGTAAAGGTAAAGGTCTGACCCGCTTTCAGAGCAGCGTCGTTGCCGCCTTCCAGTTTCATGGTGCGGATTTCAGGGCCTTTGGTATCCAGCAGGATCGCGGCCTGACGGCCGGTTTTTTGCATGACGGCACGCATGTTGGTGATGCGCTGACCATGCTCAGCATAGTCGCCGTGAGAGAAGTTAAGACGCATAACATTCATGCCAGCTTCAAGCAGCTGTGTCAGCATCTCTTCGGATTCGGTTTTCGGGCCGATTGTACAAACGATTTTAGTCTTTTTCATGACGGATTTTCTGTAAGTTGTGATGGATGAATAAGGGCGGAATTCGATGGCAGCGCATCGAAGTGAAATTTCTGATTGAGACTGAAAAGGGCAGTACTGAGTAAGAATAGGTGACGAAGGCCAGGCGTGCAGGGAAGTTGTGCGGTTACGGTTGGTAACCACCACGCTGTTGTTGCGCAAATCATTTGAGTTATCGCAGTATGCACGTGATCGCTGAAACCTTTCAAGTAAGCAACGCGGGACAGTATAGACGCTAAGTATGCGAAAACCAATCAAAAAGCTGAGGGGGTAGGCGATGCAGATCAATAAAAGTGGTGTTGCGCAAACTGAGGAAATTCTTAAAGTGGTGCGCTCTAATGGACTCGAACCATCGACCCCCACCATGTCAAGGTGGTGCTCTAACCAACTGAGCTAAGAGCGCATTTTGAATCTTCTGAATAGTGGTGCGTCCGAGTGGACTCGAACCACCGACCCCCACCATGTCAAGGTGGTGCTCTAACCAACTGAGCTACGGACGCACTTGGTGCGCTCTAATGGACTCGAACCATCGACCCCCACCATGTCAAGGTGGTGCTCTAACCAACTGAGCTAAGAGCGCAACATGCTGTCAGGGCGACAGCGGGGACGAATATTAACGGCAGCGTGTAAGCCTGGCAAGGGGAAAATAGTTTTTTCGCCGTGACTGAGCAGCAACTGTGCTAACCGTCGTTTTTTTCGTCATTGCGGGCCATGAATGACCCGCATTTTTTGGCTAGCGCGCCGCGCGCGTCAGAATGATTTCAGCCGGGGATTGCTGTAACCGTCTGATGCGCCAGAGCATCATGATAGCAGCTGAGGTCAGGCCGATGATAAAGCCGCACCAGAAGCCCGCCGGTCCCATTCGGGGCACAATCCAGTCGGTCAGCGCCAGCAGATAGCCAGCCGGCAGCCCCAGCAGCCAGTAAGAGATAAAGGTAATAAAGAATATCGATCGCGTATCTTTATAGCCGCGCAGGATCCCGCTGCCGATCACCTGAATCGAGTCTGAGAACTGATAAATCGCCGCCAGCATCATCAGCTGTGCCGCCAGCGTCACCACCTCGGGATTGTCGTTGTAGAGCAGGGCAATCTGATGACGGAACGTGACGGTAAAAATTGCGGTCAGCGCTGCCATGCTGATGCCGACACCCTGAGCCGTCCAGGCTGCAACCCGGGCCTGTTCGGTGGAACCCTGACCCAGACGATACCCGACGCGGATGGTGGTTGCGACACCCAGCGACAGCGGCAACACGAACATCAGTGAGCTGAAATTCAGCGCGATCTGGTGGCCGGCCACGTTAACGATGCCCAGTGGCGAGACCAGCAGGGCGACAACGGCGAACAGCGTGACCTCAAAGAAGAGTGCCAGCGCCACGGGCAATCCCAGCGTCATCAGGCGGCTCAGAATCGGACGCGAAGGCGGTGACCAGCGGCTCTCCATCCGGATATCGCGCATGCTGCCCATCCGGCGCACCCAGAGACGCATGCAGATAAACATCACCCAGTAAACCGACGCGGTTGCCACGCCGCAGCCGACACCGCCCAGGGCAGGCATGCCGAAGTGCCCATAGATAAAGACATAGTTAAGCGGGATGTTGAACATCAGCCCCAGGAAGCCCAGCACCATGGCGGGTTTGGTTTTCGACAGCCCCTCGCACTGATTGCGCAGCACCTGGAAGAAGAGGTAGCCAGGTGCGCCGAACAGCAGAGCATGCAGATAGCCTTCTGCTTTCAGCGCCAGCGCCGGATCGATGTCATGCATCGCCCGGATGAGATAACCGGCATGCCACAGCAGCACCATAATCAGCAGGGAGACAAAGAAGGCGAGCCAGTATCCCTGGCGGATCTGTTCGCCGATGCGTTCGCGGCGACCGGAACCGTTGAGTTGCGCAACGGTGGGCGTCAATGCAAGCAGAAGACCATGACCAAAGAGGATGGCCGGAAGCCAGACAGAGGTGCCGACAGCAACGGCGGCCATATCCGTGGCGCTGACTGCGCCGGCCATTATGGTATCCACAAATCCCATTGCGGTTTGAGCCACCTGAGCAAGGATGACCGGAATCGCAAGGGCCAGCAATTGACGCGCTTCTGTTAAATACTTCTGCACGTTAACACCTGACTTGTTGAATGAATTAAAAGGGCAGAAAAGCCCAGGAAATTGCGCGAACCAGTGTAACTGGCGTAACACTATTCGCCAATCTTTGTCACACAATGCGGTTTGCCGCCCTATTAAAGACGCTGCGCGGGCTGAATTCTAACAGCCGACCTGAGCTGTGATAAACTAGCGCAAACTTCGCAGAGGCAAAGACTATGTTTACCGGTATTGTGCAGGGCACCGCAGAAATCGTGTCCATTGAAGAGAAAGAACTGTTTCGTACTCACACTGTCCGACTGCCGGAAGACCTGTTACCGGGTCTGGCGCTGGGCGCATCGGTAGCGCATAACGGTTGCTGCTTAACCGTGACGGCAATTGATGGCGACCGCGTCAGTTTTGATTTAATTAAAGAGACCTTGCGGGTGACTAATCTTGGCGATTTACGTCAGGGCGATGTGGTCAATATTGAGCGTGCAGCCAAATTCAGCGATGAGATAGGCGGCCATCTGATGTCAGGTCATATTATGACCACTGCTGAGATCTGCAAGATTATCCAGTCAGAACATAACCGCGAAGTCTGGTTTAAAATCCAGGACCCGACGCAGATGAAATATATTCTGCATAAAGGTTTTGTCGGCATCGACGGTATCAGCCTGACGGTAGGTGATGTGACTAAGACCAAATTCTGCGTCTATCTGATCCCCGAAACGCTGGAGCGCACGACGCTGGGCGCGAAGACGTTTGGCGACCGGGTCAATATTGAGATCGATCCGCACACGCAGGCAATCGTAGAGACCGTGGAGCGGGTGTTAGCCCAGCGCGATGCGGCGGCGGCGATGAGTATGCTGACCGGGCAGTCTTCTTCTGAGAGTTAATAAAAGGCGTGTAAGCGCCTTTGAGCGTTGTGACAGGCTCAGATCGGAAAGACGCAAAAGCCAGTCCATGACACGCTCGGCCCGCGCAATTACGCACCTCATCCCTGAGGTGCGCCCGTTGCCGGACCGACGCGTTGCGTTTTTATCCGGGCGGCGGGACGCTTTCCTGTTCTGACCCCGTTCCCTGCTCGTTAAGCTTATTCGTTGCTGTGAGAGCCACTATGACCTGGCATTCGCAGCTTCTGCATCACAACCGAGACCTACCGCGCCACCCGTAATCCGCCTTCAATACCGCGACTAAATACAATCTGCCACAGCTGAATATCACGCGCCCGGAAGGCGCCAGCGCAGGCATTCAGATAATAGGAGAACATCCGTTTAAAGCGTTCGCCATATTTATCAGCCAGCTCTGGCCAGGCCTGCAAAAAGCGTTCATGCCAGGCCATCAGTGTTTTGTCGTAATCGGCACCAAAGTTATGCCAGTCTTCCAGAATAAAATGGGGTTCGCTGGCATCCGCCACATGACGCACCGAAGGCAGACAGCCGTTGGGGAAGATATATTTATCGATCCAGGGGTCGACACTCATATCGGTCTTAATCGCACCGATGGTGTGAAGCAGGAAAATACCGTCAGGCTTTAAATTACGATCGACCACATCAAAATAGGTGGCGTAATTTTTCGGCCCGACATGCTCAAACATTCCCACCGAAACGATGCGATCAAACTGCTCATTCAGATCGCGATAATCCTGCAACAGAATCGTGACGTCTAACCCGCTACAGCGCTGCTGCGCCAGTTTCTGTTGTTCAGCGGAAATCGTCACGCCATGTACTTTGACGCCGTAATGACGTGCGGCAAATTCCGCAAGACCGCCCCAGCCACAGCCAATATCCAGCAGCGACATCCCGGGTTCCAGCGCTAATTTACGGCAGATCATATCCAGCTTGGCTTCCTGCGCTGCTGCCAGCGTCGTAGCCTCTTTCCAGTAGCCACAGGAGTATTGCATGTAAGGATCGAGCATCAGTGAAAAGAGGTCGTTGCCCAGGTCGTAATGCTCTTTACCGACAATCCACGCCCGTTTTTTGGACTGCAGATTGGTTAAGCGTGCGGCGGCAATGCGCAGCGTATCTTTAAAGTGATGAGGCAGTTGCTGATCGAGTTTGTGTTTAAGTACCTGATGGAAGAAAATATCCAGCCGGTCACACTCCCACCATCCATCCATATAGCTCTCACCGAGACCAAGAGAGCCCTCCTGCAGGACACGTTTAAAAAAACCCGGATGAGTAACATGAATATCCCAGGGCCGTGAACCATTAATTTCGATATCCGCTTTTTCCAGCAGTTCATGAACAATACGATACCAATGGTTCTCTTCAGGGCTCACTGCTTCTGCATAAGATGAACTCATAGCTTTCCACCACCTGTCCAATCTGAACCTGAACAAAGAGTAGCCAATTTATTCAGGCATTGAGAAACGATGCGGATGGCTCCGCAAACCGGTTATCTGTGTGATACAGAGGACTGGAACAGCCTGCATCAGGTCGGGTGAGGTGAGAATAACGCGCACGAATACCGTCCCGGCAGCAGGGTGCCAATCAGATTATTACGTTATTATATTGTTGATTTATTACAGATTTGTTGACCCGGATGAGTATATTCTCACGCGGGTCAATATTCAATAACTTATTGTTAGGGCGCTAACTAAAAAGTCAGTGTGTCAGTGATTATCCTGGCAGGCAGGTTACGCAGAGGCAACAACAGTTTGTGCGCTTGCGGCACGCTGCATGGCGTAACCGATCAGCGCAAGCACAATGGTCACCGCCATCATCAGCGTGGTGGTAAACAGCGCCTGGGTTAATCCAGCGGATACCGCCAGGCTGGCGGCAAAGCAGAGTCCTAACTGCAGGGTGTTCTGCAAAGCGGCAGCTTTACCGGTGGCATCCGGGAAGGGCATCAGTGCACTGGAAACCACAATCGGATAGATCGCACCGTTAGCCAGCGCCATCCCGCAGAACGGAACCATCAGGCTCACCAGCGTGCTGTTGCCCGCAAGCGCAACAGCAAACAGCGACAGAATGCTCAGGCTGTAGACGCCCAGCAGCCAGGGCAGCAACTGTGCGCCGTTAAAGCGGTTGAGCAGGGCACGACAGCCGAATCCACCTATTAAAAAGGCGAGGGTCTGTGGCACATAACTCAGGCCGATATCGGCGGGTGAGAGACCCAGATCCGCCAGAATAAACGGCGAGCCAGTCAGCCAGGCAAAGAAGCTGGCAGAACAGGCAGAGTAGATCAGCACGTTGCCGCTGTAGACCCGCGATTTCAGCAGCGTGAAGAAGCCCGGCTGCGCCTTTTTTTCACCTGCGGCTTTGCGCACGGTGGGCAGACGCAGCGTGGTCAGGATCAGCGCCACTGCAATCAGGGTCAGCACCAGGAAAATCGAACGCCAGTGGAAGTGGCCGATCAGCCAGGCACCCAGCAACGGTGCCAGCGCGGGAGAGAGCGCAACCAGCGGCATAATGGTGGCGAAGACTTTGTTGGCGCGCGCGGCAGGGTAGCGATCCACCACTAATGCCTGCCAGCTCACGGCCGCAGCACAGACGCCAATCGCCTGCACGAAGCGCAGCGCCAGCATCAGATAGATATTATTTACCCACAGCATGCCTGCACAGCCGATGCCAAACATGGCCAGTCCGGCCAGCAGCACAGGTTTGCGGCCGATGCGATCGGAGAGCGGTCCCCAGAAGAGCTGACCCAGGGCGAAGCCTCCAAGAAACAGACTCATACTGGCGCTAATCAGGCCGGGTGAGGTGTTAAAGGTTTGCTGCATCGCACCAAAGGCGGGCAGATACATATCCGTGGCTAAAAAGCCGAGCATGCTCAGCAGGGCAAGGTAAGGCATAAATCCTTTATTCGACAACATCTCATTCTCATTTTTGCAGGATAAACGCGGCAGAGTGTAAAAGGTGCGTTTGCTGCTGTGAAACGGTAATATTTGCCGATTGCTGTTAAAATTTTTGAAGGCAGATTATGTGGTCAGAATATGCATTAGAAGTGGTTGACGCGGTCGCCCGTGGGGGCAGCTTCAGCGCTGCTGCGCAGGAGTTACATCGGGTGCCCTCTGCCATCAGCTACACGGTGCGCCAGCTGGAGAACTGGCTGGCGGTGCCGCTGTTTGAGCGTCAGCATCGAGAAGTGGTCCTCACCCCGGCAGGCGAGCATTTTGTCAGGGAAGGGCGCAGCGTCATCAAAAAAATGCTTGCTACACGGCGACAGTGTCAGCAGCTTGCCAACGGCTGGCGCGGGCAGCTCAGCATTGCCGTTGATCGGATTGCAAAACCTCAGCGCACCCGGCAACTGGTCAAAGATTTCTATCGCCACTTTCCCGATATGGAGCTGATCATCAGCTATGAAGTCTTTAACGGCGTCTGGGATGCGCTGGCCGATGGCCGGGTGGAGGTCGCGATTTGTGCCACGCAGGCAATCCCGGTGGGCGGACGTTTTGCGTTTCGCGATATGGGCACGCTCAACTGGCGCTGCGTGGTCGCGCCCGATCATCCGCTGACGCAGGCGAGCCAGATCGATGATGACACGTTGCGAAGCTGGCCATCACTGGTGCTGGAAGATACCTCGCGTGCGCTGCCGCGCCGTATGACATGGACGCTGGATAACCAGCGCAGGCTGGTGGTGCCGGAATGGCAGACCGGGCTGGAGTGCGTACAGTCGGGATTGTGTGTGGCGATGGTGCCGGGGCATCTTGCCAGACCCCTGCTGGACAGCGGCGAACTGGTTGAACTGACACTGCCGGTGGCATTCCCGGACAGCCCCTGCTGCGTCAGCTGGGCCGAGGATCGCGCATCACCGGCGACAGGCTGGTTGCTCAGCTATCTGGGTGATGCGCAAACACTTAATCAGGAGTGGTTAAGCGAAGATTAACGGCGATAGTCGCGGAACGGACCATCGGCCACGGAACGGCGTTCAATCAGCGTAGGGTGGACTTCAATCGTTTGTGACACTTCACGCTTACTGGTGATGCGGTCCAGCAGCATATCCAGCGCTTTTTCACCCAACTGGGCTTTGGGCTGATGTACGGTCGTCAGGGCCGGTGCAAAATAGCGGGCGTTGCGCACATTGTCATAACCGATCACCGAAATATCCTGCGGGACGCGCAGGCCCATCTCGTCGGCGGCGCAAATCGCACCCATCGCCATGATGTCACCGCCGCAGAACACCGCCGTCGGGCGCTGTTTCTGCGACAGGATCTGCTGCATCGCCTGATAGCCTGACTCCGGCTCGAAGTCACCCTGCACAATCCACTCGGCACGCGGCTGAATACCCGCTTCTTCCAGCGCCTTCAGGAAACCGGCGTGGCGTCCACCACCGGTGTTGCGCTCCATCTGACCGGGGATAGCACCAATATCACGGTGTCCGCGTTCAATCAGATAGCGTCCCGCCAGATAGCCGCCCTGGAAAGCATTATCGAGCACCGTGTCGGTGAAGTCGGCGCGCGATTCGCCCCAGTCCATCACCACCATTGGGATATTACGGTTCTCTTCCAGCATCTGCAGCAGTTCGTCCGGATATTCAGAGCACATCACCAGCAGACCATCGACGCGTTTCTGCGCCATCATGCTGAGATAGGCGCGCTGTTTTTGCAGATCGTTGTGCGCATTACCCAGAATCAGCGTATAGCCTTTGTCAAAACAGTGATTTTCAACCGCTTCAATAATTTCAGCGAAGTAGGGCGCTTCGCTGGAGGTGGCAAGCAGGCCCAGCGTCCTGGTGTGGTTCACTTTCAGGCTGCGCGCGACGGCGCTCGGCGAGTAGTGCAGCTCTTTTATCGCCTGCCAGACCGCGTTGCGCGTCTCTTCAGCGACAAAGCGGGTTTTATTGATGACGTGTGAAACGGTGGTCGTGGAGACGCCGGCGCGTTTCGCCACATCTTTAATTGTTGCCATGAAAATCGGACTCCAGTGCTTATCTAACTCTATGATAAGCGTAGTGTTAAACGTTTGCGTCTGCTCAGGATTTTTTCCGCAAAAATGCAGCTTTTCTGGCCGGTAAACAGGCCGCTGGCGGAGAATAAACGCCGTAAAAGATGCGCAAACGGAATCAGAGTTGCGCGCGTTGCGCAACAAAGGCGGGATTCTAACAAGGCTGGGCGGATAAAACGAGATTTTTACCGGGCTGTGTGGGAAAATGCCATATCCCTACAAGTTGTGTGACTAAGGAGTTAGCCATGAGTACCGATCTTAAACTGGCGTTAATGACCACCGCAGGCTGTCTGCTGATGATTGTGGCCTTTAGTTTTACTGCCATTCTGCACTAATAAAAAAGCCGGGATTATCCCGGCTTTTTCTGACTGTTCTGCTGCTCAGCGTATGGTTTTGGGTGTCATCACCCGACGGGCGCCAATGTAGTGGCGCTGCCAGTAATCTTCTCCTAATGCGCTGATCTGAATATCTTTACCGGTACGTGGCGACTGAATAAACTTGCCATCGCCCAGGTAAACCCCGACGTGGTCCGCAGTACCGCGACCATTAATGCGGAAGAAGACCAGATCGCCTTTCTCCAGCGACTCGCGCTTAATTGGCGCGGCGTCACGCAGGTGATACATCTCGTTAGCGGTACGCGGGATCTTAAACTTCACCAGATCTTTATAGGCGTACCAGACCAGACCGCTGCAATCGAAACCGGTATGGGGTGACGTGCCGCCCCACTGATAAGGTTTACCCAACTGGCCCATCAGCTTGGTCATTGCGGTTTCGCGTGCCTTCTGATAACGCTGACGGTGGGATTTGCTCATTTTAATCGTGCCAGGTTCGCTGGTGGTGACCTCAGCAGTTTTCAGCTGGCGCTGATGACCATAGCGTTTCTTCTCTTTATTTTTTTCTTTGCTGGTACTGATACGGGCGGTTTTAAGCGAGGTCTTCTTAGCAGGCGTCTGTTTAGCAGTGAGTTCGACTTTTTTCTGTTTTTTAGTTTTGAGTTTTTGAACAGGGCTGAGGCGAGTCTTTTTCGTCACCGTTTTTACCTGGCGACGTTTGCGGCGCTCATCGTCGCGCGCACTCTTTTTTTCTGCTTTATGCGTACTGACGTTCACCGGCGCGTGCGGTGAAGCAGCAGCGACGTTGAAAAACAGTTGCGCAAAGGCCAGCATGAAAAGCGTAATGATTAAACGCATAGTCCGTTGATTAGTTAAGTTGTCAGGGCCACTACGCACCGCGACAAAGTTGAGATTAATCTGATCCAGGATCAGCGCCCAGGCCATTCTAGTCCAGTTCTTTTAAAAACTGTAATGCCTTTTAATATTAATCTTTGCAACCCACGTAATCGCGCTGAAAATGAGCATTTTCAGCGTCTTATATCAACGAAATTATTACGAATTATTAAACTGTTACCAGCTGTTAATAATCAGGGAATCAGGCGTCACGGAGCTGAACTTAACAATGATGGCGATTTAATCGGGCAGCGGTAAAATCTCGTTTTCAGTCACGCTGCGAAGTCGCTACAATAAACAAACACGAAGTGACGAATTAAGGAAGGCAATTATGAGTACTGTAGAAAAAATTCAGCGCCAGATCGCAGAAAACCCGATCCTGCTGTACATGAAAGGTTCCCCGAAACTGCCTAGCTGCGGTTTCTCTGCACAGGCGGTACAGGCGCTGTCAGCCTGTGGTGAGCGTTTTGCTTACGTGGATATTCTGCAGAACCCGGACATTCGTGCCGAGATGCCGAAATTCGCTAACTGGCCAACCTTCCCGCAGTTGTGGGTTGATGGCGAGCTGGTCGGCGGCTGCGACATCATCGTTGAGATGTTACAGCGTGGTGAACTGCAGACGCTGATCAAAGAGACTGCAGAGAAGTTTAAAGAAGCAGAATAAAAAAAGGCCGACATCATGTCGGCCTTTTTCATTGCGGCATCCCTTATGCGGATGTCGTGGCTTCTGCATCACCTTCCGCAAAGGGCAGTGGCCAGCCACCTAACCGTTTCCAGCGGTTCACCAGCTCGCAGAACAGCGTTGCCGTCTGCTGAGTGTCATAGAGCGCAGAATGCGCCTGCGTACTGTCAAACTCCATTCCCGCCGCAATACAGGCTTTCGCCAGCACCGTCTGACCCAGCACCAGTCCGCTCAGCGCGGCGGTGTCAAAGGTGGCAAACGGGTGAAATGGATTGCGCTTCAGGCTGGCACGTTCCGCCGCCGCTGACATAAAGTTCAGGTCGAACGTGGCATTGTGCGCCACCATAATAGCGCGATTGCAGCCGCTGTCTTTAATGCCCTTGCGCACCATTTTGAAAATGGCGTGCAGCGCTTCATATTCACTGACTGCGCCGCGCAGCGGATTACTCGGATCGATACCGGTAAAAGCCAGCGCTTCCGGATGCAGCAGCGAACCGACAAAAGGTTCGACGTTGAAGTGCAACGTCTGGTCGATCTGAATCCATCCCTCTTCATCCATTTTCAGCGTGATAGCGGCAATCTCCAGTAACGCATCGGTTTGCGCGTTGAAACCTGCGGTTTCAACGTCGATCACCACCGGATAGAAGCCACGGAAACGTTGATTGAGTGCATTAGGGGAATTCAATTCAGACATCAGGATCTCGTTGCAGAAAAAGGGCAGCGCGCATTATGGCAAAAAACGGGGCCGGGTGCAGCAGATGAAGCGAAGAGAAGGGGATTCAGCCCACCCGGAAGGGCAGGCTGAGGGGCAGGTTTAGTTGCCCAGGCCGTTACCGGCATCTTTGTTTTCGATCAGCTCGATTTTGTAGCCATCGGGATCTTCAACAAAGGCAATAATGGTGGAGCCGCCTTTAACCGGACCCGCTTCACGCGTCACGTTGCCGCCATCTTTGCGAATACGTTCGCAGGCTGCTGCTGCGTCATCAACGCCCAGCGCAATGTGACCATACGCATTGCCGAGATCATACTTATCGACGCCCCAGTTGTAGGTCAGCTCGATCACCGCACCTTCGCTCTCGTCGGTGTAGCCGACAAAGGCCAGGGTATATTTATATTCGGTATTTTCGCTCTGACGCAGCACGCGCATGCCCAGCACACGGGTGTAGAAATCGATAGAACGTTGCAGATCGCCAACGCGCAGCATGGTATGAAGTAAACGCATAACATCCTCTTTTAAATAAAACGCCATCGCCGGATGACCCAGGCGATAAGTATAGCGATGAAAATCGCCATTGAATAATGGCTGCCGCCATCGTCCCGGACGGCAGCCCAAAACAGTTACAGCGTCGGGTAGTCGATATAACCTTCAGCGCCGCCGCCGTAGAAGCTTTCCGGGCGCTGTGGATTGAGTGGGGCATCCTGCTGCAGACGCTCAACCAGGTCCGGGTTAGCAATGTAATCACGACCAAACGCAACCGCATCGATCAGACCGCGACCGATCAGATCATCGGCTTTCTCAACGGTGTAGGCACCGGCACCAATGATGGCACCCGGGAAGAGATCACGCACTTTCTGACGGAAGGCGTCGGTGTAAGGCTGACCACCGGCCCAGTCTGGCTCTGAAAGGTGCAGATAGGCGATGTTGCGTTTTGCCAGCTCGCCGATGTACCACAGCGCCGCTTCTTCTTCGTCCGGACCGTTGTCCAGATTCTGGAAGCTGCCGATGGGTGAGACACGAATACCAATGCGATCGGCTGACCAGTTAGCGATCACTGCATCAACCACTTCCAGCGCAAAGCGACCGCGTTTTTCGATGCTGCCGCCATATTCGTCGGTACGCTGGTTTGAACCCGGTGCCAGGAACTGGTGCATCAGGTAGCCGTGCGCGGAGTGCAACTCAAGCAGGTCAAAGTCCGCTTCACGCGCGTTGGCCGCAGCCTGACCAAAATCGGCCACGATCTGCTTGATCTCTGGCACGGTCAGTTCACGCGGCGTTGAGGTATCTTCGCGATAAACGCTGCCATCTTCAGCACGCAGTGACGTACGAGTGCCGGCAGCAATCGCTGAAGGCGCTACTGGTGCTTTGCCTTCTGGCTGCACGCTGTTATGTGAGATACGACCCGTGTGCCATAACTGTACTGCGGTGTGACCGCCAGCCTGATGCACGCCTTCGTTAATCACTTTCCACGCTGCAATCTGTGGTTGCGTATGTAAGCCTGGCGCTCCGGCATAGCCTTTCGCCTGGAAAGAGATCTGGGTCGCTTCGGTGATGATCAGACCAGCGCTGGCGCGCTGGCGGTAATATTCCGCCATCATCGGCGTAGGGATGTCGCCTGGCTCAATGCTGCGCAGACGGGTCAGCGGTGCCATGAATACGCGGTTTGGGACAGTAATTGCGCCAACTTTCAGCGGACGAAACAGCTGGGTACTCGCCATAATAGCTCCTGATTAGTAGACCAGTCGTCTACAAATACGTTTTTTAAAAATCAGTGGCTTTTAAGCCACTGTTCGATGGTACTCAATGCCAGACGCAGTGGCTGCGCCTCGCGGGAAATTTTGCTCTGCAGGCTCGCACCGAGCCACAGCAGCGACAGTAATTCTGCCATCTGCGCGGGAGGTTGCGGCAGGCTCAGCGGCTCCTGCTGCTCTGCAGCGATCAGCGTCCGGGCGTAGAGGGCGGTAATCTTTCCTGCACCCTGTTGCAGGGCGTCACGCATCGGCTCAGAGAGATCGCACACCTCAGCGGAGACTTTAACCCCCAGACAGCCGACGATATGGCCCTGCTGCACAAACAGCTCAACGGCAGCACGAAAGTGATTAAGCAGGCGCTCACGCGGCGTGCCGTCGGTCTGGTTAAGCTGTAACTCTACATCCTGCAGGAAACGCGCAAAGTAGCGTTCCAGTAACGCCACGCCAAACGCCTCTTTAGAACGGAAGTAGTAGTAGAAGGAGCCTTTCGGCACCGCCGCCTGCGTCAGCAACTCGCTGAGGCCCATTCCGGTGAAGCCGCGTTGCAGACAGAGTTGCTCACCTGTCTGGAGCAGGTGTTCGCGGGTTTCATTGCGTTGTAGCGTCTTATTCATGGCAATGAGATTAGTAGACCAGTCGGTCTAATGCAACGCCGCACCGTGCATTTGGCACAGAGTGTTCACCCGGCAATGAAAGAAAAGGATAATTCTGACCGGGCGGGGCTTACTTCCTGCGCAACCAGGCTACGCTTTTTAGTTGACTGTTTATTCTGTGAATCCGGAGTCGTGGTGGCCGAGCAGCTTGAGTTTTTCCCGGTTCCCAGCCCCTGTCGCGGCATCTGCCAGACTGATGCGCGCGGCTACTGCCTGGGATGTTTACGCAGCCGCGATGAGCGGTTCAACTGGCTGCGCTTCAGCGATGCGCAAAAGCGCGAGGTGATACGTCTGTGTCAGCAGCGTCGTCAGCGGCTGCAACGGCAGCAGAAAGGCGACGAGCCGCCCGAACCTCAACAGCCGGAGTTATTCTGACGACTTTGCGCTTTCCGTTATACTCTCTGACACACTAATTTACAGCCCACGTGCCACAGGGAGAACGTCATGTTAGAACCGCAAGCCATCGCTTCACAGGGGCCCGATTTTTCACCGCTGGTTATGGGGTACTGGCGTCTGATGGAGTGGGGCATGTCGCCTCAGGAGCGGGTCGCCTTTATTGAGCACCATCTGAGGCTTGGCATTACCACCGTGGACCATGCCGACATCTACGGTGATTACCAGTGTGAGGCGGCCTTTGGCGAGGCGCTGAAACTGGCCCCCGGACTGCGCGACCAGCTGCAGATTGTGACCAAATGCGGCATTGCTACCCGCGCCCGGCCCGAGCATCAGATTGGCCACTACATCACCGATAAAAGTCATATCCTGCAGAGTACTGAAAACTCGCTGCGCCATTTCCATACCGATCGTCTCGATCTGCTGTTAATCCATCGTCCCGATCCGCTGATGGCCGCTGACGACGTGGCTGAAGCCTTTATGGCACTGCATCAGAGTGGCAAGGTTCTGCATTTTGGCGTCTCAAACTTCACCCCATCCCAGTTTTCCCTGCTGCAATCCCGTCTGCCGTTCTCGCTGGTCACCAATCAGCTGGAGATCTCACCGGTTCAGCAAAGCGTGCTGCTGGATGGATCGCTGGATCAATGTCAGCAGCTGCGCATTCGTCCGATGGCCTGGTCCTGCCTGGGTGGCGGCCGCCTGTTTAACGATCCCCATTTCCAGCCGCTGCGCAACGAACTGGAAGCGGTGCGGCAGGAAACGGGCGCCACCAGCCTGGATCAGGTGGTCTACGCCTGGATACTGATGCTACCGTCGCGCCCGCTGCCGATCATCGGCTCCGGTAAAGCGGCGCGGGTCAGCGAAGCCGCCGGGGCACTGAACTTAATCCTGACACGTCAGCAGTGGTTCCGTATTCGCAAGGCCGCGCTGGGATTTGATGTGCCCTGAAGCGTAAAACTGCGTCAATTTTCAGCAAAATAGCGCAACAGCGACCAGACTTATCTCAAACCCTGGGATGAAAATGGAGTCATCATGAAAATGAAAGCAGTTGCGCTATTCGCCCTGATCGCCTGCGGTGCAGCACAGGCTGCCAGCGAGCAGGTTACGATCCATCAGGTTACCGCTGAAGGGATGGGCAAATCGCTGGGCACCGTAAAGATTGATGAGACACAGTATGGCCTGCAGTTCACGCCGGATCTGCAGGGGCTTCAGCCGGGCATTCATGGTTTCCATGTCCATGCCAAAGGCAGCTGTGAGCCGGGCGAGTCAGACGGCAAAGTGGTCGCCGCCGGTGCGGCGGGTGGCCACCTTGATCCGGCCAACAGCGGCAAACATCTGGGGCCGTTTGCAGAGGGGCATCTGGGCGACCTGCCTGCGGTCTATGTCGATGACAAAGGCAACGCCACTTATCCGGTACTGGCACCGCGTCTGAAATCGTTAAAAGAGATTAAAGGCAAAGCGCTGATGGTGCATGTCGGCGGTGATAATCATGCCGACCATCCTAAACCGCTGGGCGGTGGCGGGGCGCGCTATGCCTGCGGCGTAATCTGAATTTCCGGGCGGCACGCAGTGGCCGCCCGCTTTTCTCCTGACTGTTTATGAATTGTTGTACCATCCCTGACATTTCCCCCCTATGATATTGATTCAGGTACGAAAGCGTGATGGGGAAAGGAGCAGGAAAATGAAATTCAAGGGCGCATTACTGCTGTCTCTTCTGCTGGTGGGATGCGATAAACCCAATGATACGCAACTGGTTACCGAAACCGGACGCGAGCTTCAGCGCACCATTGATACCAGTCCGATGCGGGTCACCTGTGAAAAGATCGCTAAAGGCCGTGAATGGCTGAGTCGCAATATGGTGCACAAGCTGGAAGCGCAGGGCTGTGATCAGGTCTTTCGCAGCGCCACCGAAACCAATTTCACGGATAGCACCATCTATCGCCACTCCATGACCATGGTGTGCGGGGGCATTCACGGTCAAAGTTTTACCGGCACCGATCTGGCGCGCCGCTTTATCTTCTCACCCGATGAGAAAGCGCTGGTGATTGAACCGATGACTGAAATGGATAAAACCCGCTTCGAAGGCCATAAAACGCTGCAACAACTGCAGGATGATTTTAACCGGCAACAGCAGCAGTATTGCCAGTAATCACTCCGGCACCGCCTGCTTCAGCTGTGCCAGCGAACAGCGTAATCGCCAGATAATCCCCGCCAGTTCGCTGGCCTCGTTATTTTCCAGCGCCAGCAGTGCGGCGATGGTCTCTTCCAGTTTTGTCAGCATCCGATCCAGCGAGTTGTGGCGCACGCCGCGGCTGCTCATAATTTGCTGTAAATTTTGCAGGCTGCTATCGCGAAACGCCATCAGCGCAGCCGAACCGGCGCGCCATTCACGCAGCTGCCAGACAATATGCGAGCAATTGAGCAGCACCACGCCCCAGCGCAGTAGCCAGACACGGGCCTGTTCATCCCGGCTGTGACTGAGCTGGCTGATACGGTGATAAATCTGCGATTCGAAGCGACTCTCGCTAAGCCGGGGCCGTTGCCGCAGCTGGTCGAGAAACGCCAGCCGAAGCGCCCGGATATGGCGTCGGCTGCGCCGCGCATCGGAACTGGGCCGCAGAATCTGAAACGCCAGCCAGGCGAGCAGCACGCCGCAGACTTTGGCGATGTTATCGTTAAAGAAGTCCTGATAGTCCCAGGTTGGCGGATTTGTCACCGCAATAAATGAGCCCATAAAGACGATGAACTGCCCCCACATCCCGGCGCGCTGTTTCTGCTGCAGCTTGAAAAGTTGCAGCGTGACCAGCAACGGAAACAGAAACAGTAAAAACTGCCACAGCTGACTGATCTGCACCATCAGGCCAAACTTCATCACAAAGCTAAACGCAAACAGCCACAGCAGGGTTTTCAGCAGCAGTGTGACGCTGCCTCCGGGTGAGGGCACGGAGGCGTAAAGCACGCAGGCAATGGCGGTTAAGGTGAGCGCAGAAGCGCCGGAAGACCATTGCGTATTGATCCAGAAGGCGCAGCCCAGCACGATCACACTGAAGGTGCGCAGGGCACTCCAGCCCGCTTCGGCACTGTCACTGTCGCGCGCCAGCGCCGGAACCGGCGGCGGCTGAAAGCGGGTATCGGCATCGGCGCGGTCCAGCAGCCGGATCCAGCGCAGCACATTGAGGTACATCCAGCAGAAATAGCGCAGCCGCTGACAAAAAGCACGCTGCCGGTAATCACCCTCCGCCGCAGGCGTCACGCTGCGCAGGATTTGTGCCAGACGATATTTATCGCACGCCGGTTTCGCCAGCTCAGCCAGCAGGAGCTGCAATGCTTCAAACAGCGCCTCTGGCGCGTCGGGCCAGTTCAGCAACATGCGGCGCAGGCTGGAGAGCACGCTGGTGAGTCGCAACTGCTGGTGCAACACATAGTTCAGGACGTTGTTCTGTCGGCGAAAGCGGTAGTGGCTCCAGAACGCCTGAATTCGCAGCAGATTCATGGTCAGGATCTGGCTGATGACGTTTTCATGCGCGACACGAATAGTATCGCTGGCCGAGGGCTGCAGCAGTAACACCGCATGTTCCAGCAAGCGGGCGTGCATCTGCTTCAGTGAGGTGATGAGCGTCTCGCCGTCGGAGGTGCTCGGCAACACCATCATCATCAAACCGGCGCAGAGAATGCCGGAGATCACCTCGCAGACACGTGCCTGCGCAATCGTCCACAGCGTGGTGATATCGGTGATATTCACGCTGCTAAAGGCGATAATGGCGGCGGTGTAACCCGCCAGCGAAAATGCATAGGCGACATTGTTCTGGTAGTGATTTGAAATGCCGGTACAAAGCGCGAGCCAGCCGGCAATCGCAAAGGTAAACAGCCAGGGCTCATTCAGGGTATGTCCGGCGATCAGCAGCGCGGCACTGGCCCCCAGCAGACTGCCCACGATGCGGCCAAGACTTTTACTGATCGCCCCGCCGACGGTGGGAAAGCTGATCACGGCAGCAGAGGTCATTGCCCAGTAAGGCTCATCGAGATCCAGTCCATAGGCGATGCTCAGCGCCAGACACATCGCGATCGCGTTGCGTAACGCATAGCGCCACTGACCGGCGTTCGCCTTAATCCAGGGCAGTTTATCCCATGCCAGCCACTGAAAATTCATGGCTGGATGGTGATGGTGCAGCTGGTGCCGGCCACCAGATCGGCATTGGCCGGAAGCGAATCGAGACGAATGCGCACCGGCACCCGCTGCGCCAGCCGCACCCAGGGCACGTTTGGCTTGATATCAGGCACCAGGCCGCTGTCAGTCTCAATGCTCTGGTCATAGATGGCGCGGCCAATGCTGTCTACCTGGCCCATCAGCCGCATGCCATTGCTGTAGAGCACCACCTGTGCCGCCGCGCCTGGATGAATATGGCGAAGCTTAGTCTCTTCGAAATAGCCCATTACGTAGTAAGAGTGGCTGTCGACCAGAGCAAACAGAGGCGAACCCGCGGTGGCATAGTTGCCGGGCCGAAGCGTGAGATTGGTGATCCAGCCCTCCGCCGGAGCGGTCAGCGTCGTCTGTTGCAGATTCCAGCGCGCTCGTTCCCACTCCGCCTGCGCGGCTTTAGTGCTGGCCGCCGCCGCGCCGGCGCTTAAGCGTGCCGCATCGAGATCCTCGGCGGAGATGATGTTGCGCGGCAGGCTGCTGCGCCGGTTAAATTCGTGCTGCGCTTTCGCCAGGTCCGCCTGCGCTTTGCTGAGCTGAGCGGCGGCGTTGTCGAGCGCGATCTGCCACGGCACCGGGTCCAGCGTTAACAGCAGATCGCCCTTGTGCACAAACTGGTTGTCTTTGACCTTCAGTTGCGTAATCCGGCCTGAGACCTGAGGCGTGATATCCACCAGCTCTGCCCGCACTTTCCCGTCACGGGTCCAGGGCGACTGCATGTAGTAGTTCCACAGCCAGCCACCGGCCAGCAGCGCCAGGGCAAAGACAATCAGTGTTGAGAAGTATTTTACCGCGTTGAATTTCATATCGATTATCCGTGACCGATGAGCCAGAGTGCGGCGGTAACGCACAGCACAAACAGGGAGAGATCAAACAGGGTGGGATGCCAGACTTCACCAGAGTAGATCCAGCCGCGCACCAGCGGGTGGATCAGCAGCCAGAAAAAAAAGCCGAGGATCACCGCTTTAAATATCGGCGGGAAAAACAGTGAGGCGCCCACGACCAGATCGGTCAGCGGATTCGCACCTGAAAAAGCAGGAGAGAGCACGTGATAACATCCTTCGTTAACCCAAACGGCAGACGGGAAGTGCTACCCCGTTATCATGCCCTGGTCCGGGATTTGTAATTTGTCCTGTAAACTCGCAGAATAGTGTAAAATCTGGCTTGATAGCTAGCAAGCTAATTATAAGGAGCTGAAATGGATACGCCCCTCGGAACGGATTTATCTCGTCTGGTGCGCATCTGGCGCGCGTTGATTGATCAGCGGCTCAAGCCGCTTGAGCTGACGCAGACTCACTGGGTGACGTTGCACAATATTCATCAACTGCCGCCCGAACAGTCGCAGATTCAGTTAGCCAAAGCGATTGGTATTGAACAGCCTTCGCTGGTGCGAACGCTGGACCAGCTGGAAGAGAAAGGCCTTATTACCCGTTCGACCTGCGCCAACGATCGTCGTGCCAAGCGCATCAAGCTGACTCAGCAGGCGGAGCCGATTATTTCTCAGGTTGAGAGTGTGATTGATGAGACGCGGGACGATATCCTGTCCGGCATCAGTCGGGAAGAGATCAGTCAGATGGTGACGCTGATCGCCCGGCTTGAAAAAAACATTCTCGAGCTTCAGAACAAAGAGAAATAAAAAAACCGACGCCCAGGCGTCGGTTTTTTGTTTCACAGCATTAGCGAGGTGAAACCGTCACCTGGCTGCCGTTGGACGCCATTGCAACACGCTGGCCAACAGAATAGCGCGAGGCGGCCTGCTTCTGAACCACCATGATGGTGTTGCCATCATCCTTGCGGATTTCCAGCTCAACGCCATCGGTTTTATTGACTGCGCCCTGAACGCCCTGGCCCGCTACGCCACCCAGAACCGCACCACCGGCTGTCGCCAGGCTACGGCCGGTGCCGCCACCAATGGTGTTACCCAGGAAGCCACCCAGCACCGCACCACCGATTGCACCGATGACGTTGCTCTCATCACCGCCCTGGATTTTCACCGGACGCACAGAGACGAGGGTACCGTAAGAAACGTTCTGAATTTGCTTAGCTTCACTGGCACTGTAGGTATCACCCGACAGCGTACTGGTATTGCTACAACCTGCCAGCATAGCACCGGTCAGAGCGACCACAATTACACGCTTAATCATTTGAAACTCCTTTAGTCGAGAAGGCGCCACGTTTACCGCTGTATCCTGCACACAGTATAAGACACAAACCTGGCAAATTAATCCCTGTCCGAATAAAACACGGTTGGACGAAGCATAGACTATTCAGGATCAACAATAATTCAATCGCGGATTAAAAATAGTCCCGTTACGTTATCGGTGAGCACGATTGGATAAAAACAATTTAATCATAGAATTAGCGAACATTATTTGTCAGGCTAGCCGCAGATGAATCGCACTTCCCGCCGGAAGTAAGGAATGGCTATGAAATCAGGACGCTATATCGGGGTAATGTCAGGCACCAGCCTGGATGGGGTGGATGTGGTACTGGCCGCCATTGATGAGAATATGGTGGCGCAGCAGGCGAGCTATTGCCATCCGATGCCACCAGAGATGCGTCAGGCGATTCTGGGGATTTGTCAGGGACAATCCCTGACACTGT
The DNA here is from genome assembly GCF_900115075.1 of Candidatus Pantoea varia. Classification (GTDB taxonomy): domain Bacteria; phylum Pseudomonadota; class Gammaproteobacteria; order Enterobacterales; family Enterobacteriaceae; genus Pantoea; species Pantoea varia. The sequence goes on along the minus strand of NZ_FOVG01000001.1, from coordinate 1,338,214 downwards.
CACAGCTCGGCCAGCTCGATACCCGCCTCGGCCAGCTATTTGCTGAGGCCGTGATGACATTAATGAAGCGCGAGTCGCTGGAGGCCCGCGATATTACGGCCATTGGCTGTCATGGTCAGACCGTCTGGCATGAGCCACAGGGCGACGCACCGAATACGCTGCAGATTGGTGACAACAATCAGATTGTGGCGGCAACCCGCGTCACCGTGGTGGGCGATTTCCGCCGCCGTGACATGGCGCTGGGCGGACAGGGCGCGCCGCTGGTGCCCGCCTTTCATCAGGCACTGCTGATGGATGCCACTGAACGCCGCATGGTGCTGAATATTGGCGGCATCGCCAATCTCTCTGTGCTCATCCCAGGACAGCCGGTGCGCGGCTTCGATACCGGCCCGGGCAATATGCTGCTGGACGCCTGGATCTGGCGTAATCAGGGGCTGCCCTATGACAAAGATGCGCAGTGGGCGCGGAGCGGAACGGTCATTCCGGCGCTGCTGGAGGCGCTGTTACGTGAAGCCTGGTTTGCCTTGCCGTCGCCGAAAAGCACCGGGCGCGAACACTTCAATCTGGGCTGGCTGGAACAGCATCTGCGCTACTTCCCGGGTCTGGCGCCGCAGGACGTGCAGGCTACGCTGGTCGAGCTAACCGCCATCACCATCACGCAGCAGGTGTTACTCAATGACGGCTGTGACCGTCTGCTGGTGTGTGGCGGCGGGAGTCGCAATCCGCAGCTGATGGCGCGTCTGGCGGCGCATCTTCCCGGCACCGAAGTGACGACCACCGATGCGGCGGGAATCAGTGGTGACGATATGGAAGCGCTGGCGTTTGCCTGGCTGGCGTTCCGCACGCTCTCCGGGCTGCCGGGCAATCTGCCTGCGGTGACGGGCGCCCGTGAACAAAGTGTGATTGGCGCAATTTATCCGGCCAATTCACTCTATCGACGTTAAGCGGGGATGGCGGGGGCGGCATGCCCCCGCCAGGAGAACAGGCAGCCGTCAGGCGGCGCCGGAGAGATGCGTCAGGTTACGAACCCCGGTTATCACCGTGGCCACCATGGTTTCACGTCGGGTAATCACCTCCACCTGGTAAAACCGGCTGCGGTAGGCGATAGAATAAATAATGGGATGGTACTTATTACCTTCTCCGTAGCGGGAGTAGTGCGCTTCAAGCGCACGGGTCGCAGCCAGGATATGGGAGGGTTCTTTATCACCGCGGATGATTTGCTTCATTCAGTTCCTCAAATGCTGTTCCTGGAGTCACGTCGCACGCATGGCGCGTAGCGCTGGCCTAAACACTGAACATCTGACTGCTAAACATTTAATCACTGATTCGGTTATGACTGACTGTGACGCGGGAAGATGACAGAAAGATGATCCCCCCGGCGCTGTTAATTATTTAGCAGCAGCCGGAGGATCCAGCAAGGCAGGGAATCGCAAATTCATCCTAATCGCAGGGTTAAACCAGCTCCGGCCAGGCCACAGCGGCGATGCCATTCAGTGCAGGTCTGGAGAACAGGAAACCCTGGAACTGGGTCACGCCTGCTGCTTCAAGCCACATCCACTCTTCCGGCTGTTCAATGCCCTCGGCGATAACACCGATCTCCAGCGAGGAGCAGCATTTCAGAATGGCATGAATGATCGCCTGCTTCGGTCCACTTTTATGCACATCAGAGATAATGGCCCGGTCAATCTTGATCTTGTCAGGCTGAATGCGCGTCAGCAGCGACAGGCCAGCAAAACCGGCACCGAAATCATCCAGCGCCAGACTGATGCCAGCCGCCTTCAGCTGCCTGAGGGCGGCTTCAAAGGCCTCAGGTTGCGAGATAATTTCATTTTCGGTGAACTCAACCATAATCTGCTCCGGCACCAGCCCCTGCGCAGCAATCTCATCCAGCAAAAACGAGACGGCGTCGGGCACTTCCACCAGCGTCATCGGCAGCAGATTGATCGACAGGGTCATTCCCTCAATCCCCAGCTGCTTCGCCTGTGCGAAGGCGATTTTTTTCGACCTCAGATCGAGCTGATAGAGCTGCTCACGTGACAGTTGGGCAAAATAGTCGAGCGGCGGCTCACCCTGCGGGCCACGCAGCAGCGCCTCCAGCGAGACAATTTCGCAGGCGAAGGGGTCAACGATTGGCTGAAAAGCAAAGCTGACCTCATCCGCTGTCACCAGCGATGCGTTGCCTTCACGTTGTTCTGACTCGTCACGGATAAACGTCCAGCCGCTGGCGGCAGGGATCTCAAAATAGTTCTCTTTTTCCCGCGCTTCGACAAAGGTGCGCAGGAATTGCAGTGCGCGATCGGCATAGGTCAGCTGATATTTTGTGGTGCACTTTGCCAGCACTGCCTCCAGTACCGTCTCTTTATCATGCAGCCGCAGATCGAACAGCTCCATACCGACGTGGCCAAAACGGCGTGCCGGGGCGTAATCGCGCAGCAGTTCGACCAGATTATGGTGGCGGGGATCCTGGCAAATCCGGCTGTAAACGGTCTTTACCGCCGCCTCCGGACCTTCCAGCAGCTGAAAGAAGTGCGTGCCATTGAACAATAAAATTCCGGTGACGCTGGATGATTTATTGATTTTATTCGCTTTCCGCGCCAAACCATTCAGGATCTCAAGCGGCACATGTTCGGTAATGTGGCTGCGATAGATGATTGTCGACAACATTAAGATTTCCGGAATTTTTTATTTTTTGTTACGGCACCTTACCAGAAGCTTCTTCCGGGGAAAACGAGGGCCAGTAGGTCTTTCTCACTCTGACTCTGTTTTAGTTAACCGGCAGCGTGGTATCGCCCGTTCCCAGAGAGCGCTGCATAAAAACGGTATCCAGCCAGCGGCCCTGTTTAAAGCCCACCGATCGCAGAATACCCGTCATTTCAAAGCCTGCGGCGCGATGCACGGCGATCGAACCCTGGTTCTCGCTGTCGCCGACGTTAGCGATGAGCTGGCGGTATCCTGCCTGCTCAGCCCAGCGGATGGCATGCTCTAACAGACGTGAACCGGCACCGCGCTTCTGAAATCCGGGATCGATATAAATTGAGTCTTCCAGCGTGTGCCGGTAGGCATGGCGCGGACGATAAGGCGTCAGATAGCAGAACCCGCGTACTTCTCCGTCGCTGACGGCGATAAACCACGGCAGGCCCGCCTGCTGAATCTTCCGCATCCGCTCGCCAATCTCTGCGGCATCGGGCGGCACGGTCTCAAATGAGCCGGTGCCGTTAAGGACATGCCAGGCGTAGATCTGCTGAATCGCCGTGATGTGGCGTTCATCTGCCTCAAAAATTTCCATTATGCGGTTTTGTCCCGAAAGCCTGCAGTTGGTGAAAAAACAACGTTATAGCGGGCGATGTGAGGGCGCAATATAAATATTACGCGTTCGTGAAATTTTATGAGTGCGTCGTTCTCCAGGATTATTCCTGGCATAAAACAGAGAAAAGATCCTCCCGGTTTAGTGCCACTACTGAATGGTAATTAAGCCTATTCTGAAAACAGCATCAGGTGGGTGATTCGTGCCAGGGTTAAGGCTATTATCCTTGCGGTTCTGGTGGGGGTGATTAATTATCTGGAGGCGCAGCGTGATGCGATTTGTTGATTTTCTGAATAGTAAGCAGGGGCTGCGTGCAGCAAGAAATCACTGCTTTGAATTAAATGGTGTGGTACTGGGCCATTTCACGGCGTTATTCCTGCACGATAACCAGATTATTTTTACCAAAGATGGTAAGCAGTGTGCTGTGCCTTATTATCTGGGTCCGGAAGAAGATTTGCTTCAGCAGAAAGTTAATCCCCGCATTAAAAATATCCGCGCGATCTGATTCGAGCGGGGAATGCTTATCACGCGATAGTCAGCCGGATTAAATTATTACTCCTCATTAGCCGGACACTTATTTTCGGACTGTCTGGCATGGCACCTCAGCGACTATTTATTACGTTTACCGGCTAGTCTATCCCATTCGTCGACGCCTGCTTATTTAACTGCCTCTCCGCTGTTCTGTGCCGGTGCAATAAACAGCAACAGCAGGGCCCCGATCGCAAACAGCGTTAAGGCCGTAGTGGCACCCCAGCAGGCGTAGAGCTGACCAAACAGCAGCGATCCCACTACCTGGCCTGCCGCCAGCATAAAAAACAGGATGCCGACGCCGGTCGCCGGGTCTTCGGCGGTGGCGCGAGCGCCCCACACCAGCAGCACGCCCGACAGCGTGACGTAACCTGCGCCGCAGCAGGCAACCGCGATCAGTAAGCCGGTGGATTCGCCCCGACTCCAGGCCAGCACCAGCAGTGGCACCGCCATTCCGCACAGTGAGAGCCGGTAGACACCCTTCAGCCCGATACGGGCAGCGACCGGGCCGGTTGCCGCTCCCACGATGCCTGCCCCTCCGGCAATCAGCCAGAGTAAGCGGGCGGTCTCTTCATCAACACCGACATGCTGTCGCAGCAGCGCTGACCCAAAGCTCCACCAGGCCGCACTGACCAGACCCGAAATCAACGCAATACTCATCAGCCGATGCATGGTGCGGCGATACAGTCGCTGGTGCCAGTGACGCACTCTGGCGGCGCGACTGGCGGCGTGACCCGATAACACGCGCATCACCGGCAGCACACAGGCCAGGGACAGCAGAGCGAACAGCAGACAGGCGGCACGCCAGCCGCCGGGCAGAACGCTCAGGATCACCACCGTCAGGATAATGCCCGCGCTGGTGCCGGCATTGATTAGGGTATTGATGCGCGGCTGACCCGCAGCAGGGATTCGATCACTGACCGCCGCGGCCAGTGCGGGCGAAGCCAGACCAGCACTCAATCCGGCGATAAACAGTCCGGCCGCCAGCATCAGTGCTGAAGAGGCACAGGCGAGCAGCAGCAGACCTGCCGTTGCACTGAGTGAGGCCAGCAGCGCGGTCACTCGTGCGCCATAGCGATCCGCCAGCGCTGCTGACGTGAGAATAGTGAAGCAGTAAGCCACAAAGCTGCATGCCGACAGCAACCCCGCCTGCTGTGGGCTGAACGGAATATCTGACGAGATAGCGGGCAGCATCAATCCCCATGAAAAGCGGGCCATACCGTAAGTCGCGGCGATCAGACTAAAACCGGTGAGGGCCAGTGCTGCAGACGATCTCATCCGGTCACGCCGTTTTGACGCAGTAGCTGGCGGGCGACCTGAGCCGCCTGCCGGGCCGCGGCAGGGCCGGTCAGGAGCGCCGTGGTAATCGCGCCTTCGAAGAGTATCCAGATGGCATCACTCAGTTGCCGATCTTCAGCACCGTTCAGATGCGTCACACACTGTGTTATGTAGTGGCGCATTGTGGCACGGAAGGCCAGTGCCTGAGCGGCCAGCTCACTGTCGCGCGCCGCATATTCCCCCCAGGCTTTCAGGAAGAAACAACCATGGGCACCGTTCGCCTTTGTCCAGTCGCCCAGCACCACAAACAGCTGCGCTATCGCCTCTGGCTGTTGCGATGGCAGCAGGTCAGCCATAAAACGCTCCTCGCGAGCACTCAGCACGGCAGAGGTCAGTGCTTCGCGTGAGGCGAAGTGATGATAAAGCGTACGCGTAGAGACGCCCGCTTCCCGACAGAGTTGATCGGTGCTGGTGGCATGAAAGCCATGAGTATAGAAGAGCCGCTCGGCAGCCTGAATGATATCGTTTCTCTTTTTCATTACTCAAAAGTAAACCGATCGTTTTACTTTTTCAAGCCCATTCCTATCCTTTGCACACGGCGGTATTGATAAATCCCTGACGCCAGGCACGCTGGCGCTTCGCTTAAAGGCGCGCTGCAGGAGGCTTTCACTGTTTTTTAGTCTCAGTTTATCAATACTCATACTTACCCCTGTGGGGGGGGAAGGAGTTAGTTGTGACTCTAATCATAACGCTGGGTACTTGCAGGGCGTATTCGCCGGATGTCTACTTAATTTATTGTTTTAAAGAGATTATTTTAATTTTTGCTGATTTATTGATGCATTAGCATCACAAATGCAAGCGGGGCTGCTAAACGCGTGGGTATGTTTCAGGGCACCGAATGCCTGAAGCGATGTCAGCGGCAAAAAAGGGCATATTCTCAAAGTCAGTTTGAGTTACGCAATAAAGTGGTTTTAGGGTAAATTCTCAGTTAGTTTAATAACGCTTCAGATTACAAAAAAAAACTCTTACGAATTTTGGTTCGTTTTTTAAGATACATACAGCAACTATCAGGATGAATACCATGCTCAAAGCCAGCTACTATTATCTGTGCCCGCGTCCCATGGGTGGATGGATTTTACACAAAGAAGGTTGCGTTAATCTGTCAAAGAACGATAAACGCGTTTTTATTGGTTCGCTTTATACTCGCCAGCAGGCGCTGGCCGTGGCGAAAGTCCATCACGCTAATGCCATACTCTGTAATGCCTGCCTGAGCACCTTTATTTGCCCGACGAGCAGCAGTACGGCAATTAAACCGGCACGCGCAGCAACGCCAACCCGCCATACGCCAAAACATTAATTCGTTTTCAGGGCGTTATTTTTCTGCCGGGGCGGAAGGATAATAAAGCGAATTAATTCTGCGGGCCGGTCAGAATAAAAAGGCAGCGTGAATACGCTGCCCTGATATTTATTTAAGCCTGTTTAGGCTGGCCATTTGAGGCGGTAATTCCGCCATCGACCGGCAGATTGACGCCGGTAATATAACTGGCTTCGTCGCTGGCAATAAACAGAATGGCACGGGCGATATCATCTGCTTCACCGGCACGGCGCAGCGGAATGCGATCGTAAAAGCGTTCCATTAATTCCTGATCCTGACTGGCATCTTCGGTCAGATCGGTGAGCGTAAAGCCGGGGCAGACTGCATTAACCCGCACGCCATCCGCGCCGTAGTCCATCGCCAGCGCACGGGTGAAGTTAGTGATCGCCCCTTTGGCCGCGTTATAGATGCTCATGCCCCAGTCACCGCCTAAGCCGGAAACGGAAGAGATGTTGACCACGTTGCCTTTGCTCGCTAACAGGGCAGGCATGAAATAGTGCACGCCATGGAAAACGCCATCAAGGTCGGTTTTCATCAGGGTTTTCCATGCGTCGAGGTCGACTTCATGGACCCGGCCCTGCACGATGACGCCCGCGTTATTCACCAGCACGTCAACCCGGCCATACTTCTTCAGCACGGTTTCTGACAGCAGCTTAACCTGTTCGGCTTCTGAGACGTCGCACGCTGCCACCAGGTGATCGCCCGGCGTCATGTCGGCCAGCGTCTCTTCCAGTTTCTGCGCGGTACGGCCTACCAGCACCACTGATGCCCCTTCTTCAGCGAAGCGCTTTGCGCTGGCTTCGCCAATGCCGGACCCGGCACCTGTCACAACCACAACTTTCTGCGTAAATCTGGACATTATGCCTCCTTATCAGCATCAATTCTCACTGTTAACAACCGGTTAAGCCTGGCAGCCATAGCCAGAAACACAAGCGCAGCGCGAAATGCGCTGCGCCAGATGACGACTTTCTAACCGGGGTTAACGTCTATGGACGTCTGAACAGGGCGAAGCTGCGTCCTTCCAGATCGAAATCCTTCTCTTTGGTGATCACCAGACCGCGCTTCGCGGTGTCGCTGGTGGTCAGTTCCAGCACCCAGCCGCCTTCACCAAACTGCGGAATCTGGAACGGTACATTGCCTTCAAACGGATTGAACAGCATCAGGACATCGTGCCAGATGCCTTCCTCAGTCTGCAAATCCGGTCGGCCGATATAGACCCCCAGCGTTGAGCCTTCATCCCACTGCTCAGCCTGCTGGAAGCCGCCACCGGCGTTAAACCATTTGATATCCATGCCATCACGCCAGTTTTCACGGCGCAGTAACGGCTGCTGAGCGCGTAACGTCAGGATCTGGCGGGTGAACTCGCGCAGCGCCTCGGCAGATTCCGGCAGGTTATCCCAGTGTACCCAGGAGATTTCGCTGTCCTGGCAGTAGCCGTTGTTGTTACCCATCTGGCTGCGGCCAAACTCGTCACCCGCCAGCAGCATTGGCGTACCGTGTGAGAAGATCAGCGTGGCGAGGAAGTTGCGCTTCTGACGCTCGCGCACCGCGTTGATGCCTTCATCATCGGTCGGGCCTTCAACCCCATAGTTGTACGAGCGGTTGTCGTTATGGCCATCGTTGTTGTCTTCGCCGTTCTCCGCGTTATGTTTGTCGTTGTACGACACCAGATCGTTGAGGGTGAAGCCATCATGCGCCGTGATAAAGTTGACGCTGGCCCATGGGCGGCGACCGTGCTGGTCATAGAGATCGCCGGAACCCAGCAGGCGGGCGGCAAAGTCGGTGGAGACGTTGTTGCCTTTCCAGTAGTCACGCACCGTATCGCGATACTGATCGTTCCACTCTGCCCAGCCTGGCGGGAAGCTGCCCACCTGATAGCCGCCGGGACCGATATCCCAGGGCTCACCAATCAGCTTTTTCTGCGACAGGACCGGGTCCTGCATTATGGCATCGAAGAAGCCGCCGCGCGGGTCAAAACCATCGGGTTCACGGCCAAGAATGGTGCCGAGGTCGAAGCGGAAGCCGTCGATATGCATCGACTCAGACCAGTAACGCAGCGAATCGAGCACCATCTGCAGCACGCGCGGATGTGAGGTGTTCACGGTGTTACCCGTGCCGGTGTCGTTGATGTAGTAACGATGCTGGTCTGGCATCGTGCGGTAATAGGAGAAGTTATCGATGCCTTTAAATGACAGCGTCGGCCCCAGCTCATTCCCCTCGGCGGTGTGGTTATAGACCACGTCGAGGATCACCTCAATACCGGCATCATGGAAGGCGCGCACCATGTCACGAAAGCCCTGAATACCGCGCGGCCCGAAGTAGCGGGTTGCGGGCGCAAAGAAGCCCAGCGTGTTGTAACCCCAGAAGTTTTTCAGCCCCTTGTCCAGCAGGTGCTGATCGTCCGGGAACCAGTGCACCGGCAGCAGTTCAACCGAGGTAATGCCCAGGCTTTTGATGTAGTCGACGGTCGATTTGTGGCTCATGCCGTCAAAGGTGCCGCGCATTTCCGGCGGCAGCGCGGTGTTGAGCTGCGTGAAGCCTTTTACGTGGGTTTCATAGATGACGGTTTTTGGCCACGGCACATTCGGGCGGTTTTGATCGTGCCAGTCGAATTCATTAGGATCGACAACCCGGCACTTTGGCGTAAACGGCGCGCTGTCACGGGTGTCGAACGTCAAATCTTTATCGTCGTGATAGAGATCGTACGCGAAGTGCGCCTCGTTCCAGGCGATGTCGCCCGCAAGCTCACGAGCGTACGGGTCGAGCAGCAACTTGTTCGGATTAAAGCGATGACCATTTTCCGGATCATACGGACCATAGACGCGATAGCCATAGAGCGCGCCGGGCTTCAGCCCCGGAATGTAGCCGTGCCACACTTCATGGGTGTATTCCGGTAGCTCCAGACGGGCAATTTCCGTTTTGCCGCTGGGATCGTACAGACAGAGTTCCACCCGCTCGGCGTGGGCGCTGAACAGGGCGAAGTTCACGCCCTGGCCATCAAAGTTGGCCCCCAGCAAATGGCTGTAACCCGCCGTAATTTCAAAACGCTGACTGTTTGACATTTATGCCTCGTTATTCAATGAACAGATTGACGCGTAATAAACAAATTGATCGGATTTCACTGTGCCACCAGCACGGCGCACCAGTGCGATGCCAGCTCTGTGAGCGGCAACTGGTCGCCTGCATTGAGGGTTTTGCCGCTCAGTTGATCCTGATAGCGGCGATTGCCCAATGTAGCAGGCAGTGCGATGACGGTGTCAGCCCAGCGCGCTGCGGGTGGCTGATCGAGGTTCTCTGGCAGCGCGTTAAACACCCGGCGTGACACAATCACAATCACCGCCTGATCCTGGTGGGTGCGGGCAAAGGCGAGCACTTTATCCTGTTGCTCGCCCCTGGCCGACAGCGCCAGATAGTCACCGTGGCGGAACAGCTCAGGCTGCTGCTGACGCAGCGCCAGTAGCGTCACAATCGCCTGCTGATTGACCTGGCCGCGCAGCCAGTGCGCTTCGCTGCCGTCGTGCTGTGGCGCGTTAAGCATCGCGGCCAGGGCGTCAAAATCAGGCTCGCGGCGGTTATCGGGATCGACCAGACTGAAGTCCAGCGCCTCGCTGCCCTGATAAATATCGGGTACGCCAGGCGCGGTAAGCTTCACCACGGTCTGGGTCAGACTGTTGACCAGCCCGGCACGCATAAAGGGTTGCAGCGACGGGCAGAAATCACTGAGGAAGGCGCTGTTGGCGGGCGCGAGCAGGTGACGGGCATAGCTCAGCACCGCCTCTTCATAGGCGTCGTTGTTGTCGGCCCAGTCGGTGCGCAGTTTGGCTTCACGCAGCGCTTTCTCCACATAGACCACAAAGCGGGCTTCCAGCGCCGCCAGACCGTCGGCATCCTGCGGCTGGAGAGTCGTCGGCCAGACGCCTGCCAGCGCTTCGTACAGCATCCACTCGACGGCCGGTTCCGGTGCCGGACCATCTTTCAGGCGAACGACATGATCTTTGTTCATCTCCCGCCAGCGGCTGACGCACTCCGCCCAGCGCTGCGGCGCTTCGGTCAGCGTATAGAGACGCGCACGGGCATCTTCACCGCGTTTGGTGTCGTGTGTTGAGGTGCCGGACAGCGCATCGGGCTGATGTTCGCGCCGCGCCTGCATCTCTGCATGGAACTGATCCAGCGAGAAATGACGTGTCAGCGGTTCAGCGCCGACTTCATTCAGCGCGAGCGCCATGTGCTGACGGAAGAAGAGGGTGTCCTCTACTGATTTCGCCATCAGCGGACCGGTCAACTGCTGGAAACGGGTGCGGAACTGCGTGGCATCGTCGCGGGCAGAGTCGGTAACTTCAGCACGCAGAATGCGGGTCAGGAAATCGAGCGCCTGCGTATCCGGCGCATGGTCGCTGGCGCTGACTTCGCTAACCACCTGTTGCAGCAGCGCGGTGTCGGCCGGTGTCAGGCCCTGCGGTGTGCCGTAGGTGCGGTAAACCGGGAACGCCACCAGCAGCTCACGCAGCGCATTTTTCAATTCGGCTTCCGGCTGTGGCACGCCTTCCGTATCAGCAATCTTCAGGGCCAGTTGTTGTAACCGGTTAAATTCACCGGCGAAGTTGCGGTTCGCCATCAGCAGCTTGGCGGCACGCAGCTCCGCTTTCATATCGACGGTTTTGCCGATGACAGCCTGATACGCCTTGCGCAGGCCGCTCAGGCGATCGCTGTCGACCAGCAGATTGGCGAGCGCAGCCATAAACTCATAACCGGTGGTGCCGGAAACCGGCCACTCGTCAGGCAACTGTTCATTGTCGCCGAGGATTTTCTCCACGGTGAGATAGCAGTCGGGACCCGCAGCCTGGCGTAACTGCTCCAGATAGCCGCGCGGATCGGCCAGCCCATCCACGTGGTCGACGCGCAATCCCTGCACCGCACCGCTGTGAACCAGTTCGAGGATCAGCTGATGTGCGGCATCAAAGACCTCCTTGTCTTCCACGCGCACGCCCACCAGACCGGTAACTTCGAAGAAGCGGCGGTAGGAGAGGTCATTGGGCGCATCGCGCCAGGAGATCAGTCGCCACGGCTGCTGGTCATGCAGTTCGGCAATCTGTGCCGCATCACGCAGGGCGAGCACCGCCTCTTCCCGATCCTGCCAGGTCTCAGGTTTCAGCGGATAGAAATTGTCGAAGTAGGCCAGCGCTGGCTTGCCGGTCTGGGGATCGCGCTTCACGCTAATCTCACCCTTTGCCAGCACCGCCTCAAAGGTATCACCGAGGAACGGCAGCGTCAGGCGGCGTGACCAGTCGATATCGAAATAACGGGCATAGCGACTCTGTTCGCCATGCTCAATCACGTCGCGCCACCACGGGTTCTCCAGCGAGGCGGCCATATGGTTCGGCACGATGTCGAGGATCAGCCCCAGTCCGGCCGCTTTCAGCGCAGCAGCCATGCGGTCAAAGCCTTCACGGCCGCCAATCGACGGCTCGATCTGGTTAACGTCAGTCACGTCATAGCCGTGGGTCGACTCAGCGGTCGCGCTGAAGATCGGCGAGGCGTAAAGATGGCTGATACCCAGCTGTTTCAGGTAGGGCACCAGCGCCGCCGCACGGTCAAAGGTCATGCCGTTGCGGAACTGGATGCGGTACGTTGCGGTAGGAATATTCATTCTGCTTCTCTCTTTTCCAGACGCACCAAGATAGCGTTGGGAATCAGTTCGGTAGCGGTCTGCGGCCAGGCAAACAGTGTCTCGCCCGGCAAATCCGGGATCGGCTGCGTGCTGTCGCCGACGTTCAGCGCCAGTGACAGTGTGCCCAGCGGGAAGTCCCAGCGTACTGCCAGGAAACCTTCTGCTGTTTTCACTATCTGACCGGCATCACCTCCGGCGGTCTGCAGCAGCGGCACGATATGTTCCTGGCGCAGTGCCAGCAGATGACGCGTCAGCGCCAGCCACTGCTGACCTTCCGGCGTTTCTGTGCGCTGCCAGTTCAGTTTCGACTGTTCAAAGGTGGTGACATCGTTGGGATCCGGCACCGTTTCGCCGTGACCGGCATGGCCTTCAAACTCGCGGGCGCGACCTTCACGCACCGCTTTGGCCAGATCGCCGTGGAAATCGGTGAAGAACAGGAACGGCCGGGTTTCGCCATACTCTTCGCCCATAAACAGCAGCGGGATGTGCGGCGAGACCAGCAACATGGCCAGCAGCACCTGCGTCCGCTCCGCGCCAGCCAGCGAGACCAGCCTTTCGCCCTGCGCACGGTTGCCCGTCTGGTCATGGTTCTGGATAAAGTCGACAAAGGCGACCGGCGGCTGGCTGCTGCTTTTCACGCCGCGTGGTTCGCCCGACTGCGGCGAAACGTCACCCTGATAGACAAAGCCTTCTGCCAGCGCCCGTGCTACCCGCTGTTCCGGCTGGTCGGCGAAATCCTGGTAATAGGCGTGGGTTTCACCAGTTGCCAGCACATGTACGGCGTTGTGGAAGTCATCGTTCCATTCGCCGGTAAACAGCGGAGCATCCCCGTTTTCGTTGCGCGGATGCAGGAAGGTGACGTTACGGCAATCTTCGGTGGTGAGATGGACAGGGCGGTCGGTAATGGTGGCGCGGATGCGCTCAGCAATCTCAATCAGCACATGCTTTTCGCTCGGATCATCAATCTGATCGATGGCATCAAAGCGCAGGCCATCCAGATTAAACTCCTGCAGCCAGTAGAGCGGCGCTTCAACGATGTAGCGGCGCACCGCATCAACGTCATAGGCGATACCCGCGCCCCACGGCGTCTGGCGCTCTTTGTGGAAGAAGTCTGGCGCGAGCAGCGGCAGATAATTGCCCTCCGGGCCAAAGTGGTTCAGCACGATATCCAGCACCACCGACAGACCGTGGCCGTGTGCCGCATCGATAAAGGCTTTGAAATCATCGGGCGACCCGTAGGCGGCATGGGGTGCATAGAGCAGCACGCCATCGTAACCCCAGCCGCGATTGCCGCCAAACTGCGACACCGGTAGCACTTCAATCATGGTGATGCCGGTGTCAGCCAGCATTGGCAGCTTCTCAATGGCTGCCCGGAAGGTGCCCTCTGGCGTAAAGGTACCGATGTGCAGTTCATACACCACCGACTCCTGCCACGGGCGGCCCGTCCAGCCGGTGTTCTGCCACTGATACGCATCTGGATCGATCACCAGCGACGGGCCGTTAACCTCCGCTTTCTGGGCGCGGGCGGCGGGATCGGGCACGGCCGTGCCATCCGCCAGCACAAAATCATATTCGGCATTTGCTGCCACACCCGCGACCTGGGTTTCAAACCAGCCATCAGCCTGCGGTGTCATTTCGATATCTTTGCCGGAGAGACGCAGCGTCACGCGTTGCTGACCGGTTGCCCAGAGGCGAAAACGCACCTCATCACTGGCAACCCGTTCAGCGCCCCAACTTTTAAAAAAAGATTTGGATTCCATTCAGTTGCCTCATTTAGCCTGGAAATACGCGATGGCGACCACCGCGTGAAAAGGATGTCGATGACGTCAGCGTCAAAAATCATAAACCTTGCAGCGAGACCAGGGTGCCAGGTGGGCTGGCGCGTCTCTTCAGCCAGGAAACTGGACTGATATTCAGCGTGATACGGCGGGAAGGACGAAGTGAGACCGCTTCCACGCGGCATACAGAGAGTAATCATAGACTAAGATGTTGCAATCGCAGGGTTGCCGGGCATCTGGCGGTATTAATTTGCGTTAATTATCGTGAATCGGACTTCGCCTGGGGAAAGGAGAAGGTGCAGGCGCAGAAAACCCTGCCGGATGGCGTGGATTCGCTATAAGCTTAAACGCGACCGCAATTGATGACCTGCGGCGCTGAATACTTCAAAAGGATGTTACGTGACGAAACGAGTTCTGTTAGCCGCGCTGCTGTTGCTGCTCGCCGCCTGTTCTAACCAGGTCGGGCACCGGCTGGACAACAGCAATCTGCAGCACATTCATGCCGGTCAGACCACCAAAGCTCAGCTGATCGGGCTGTTTGGTCAGCCTGACAGTGAAACGCCTTACCCGGACGGACAGCGGCTGTTGAAGTGGACCTACAGCGAGGCGCGCACCCTGAACACCACCGAGGGGCAGACGCTGACCGTGCAGATGAAAAATGACAAAGTGCTGAACTATGCGCTCAGCAAGAGTTAATGCTTAGCACCGCTTAAGCTGGCGGTGGCAAGAGATTGCCACCGCGCGTTATTGCACGCCGTTCTGCTGTGCATCCCGGCTGTCGGGCCGTGGCTGAGCCAGCCGGGCGAAATCAGATCCTGCCGGGTGCTGGTAAATCTGCAGTTCAAAGAGTCGGGCCATCGCATAGATATACTCAAAAATTGCCGCCTGGGTATTTTCGTAATCGGCCCAGAAAATCGAGGAGGTGAAGCAGTAGATCTCCACCGGCAGCCCATCCGGCGACGGCTTCAGCGGCCGGACCACGATATACATCTCTTTCATAATGTCATCGCGCTGGGCCAGCCAGACAGTCAGGTATTTACGGAACACCATCAGATTGGTGATGCCGTTTTCCATAAACCAGCGGTCGCCAACGGCATTGATATCGCGTCCATCCAGCAGCTCAGTAATCGTTTCGCCTGCGAGGCGGATCTGGCTCATCGACTGCAGCATCTCCTGATTCACAAAGGTGATCGACTTCTGATCAAGATAAAAGCTGCGCATGATGCGGCGCGCGCCCGACGAGAACATCGCCTGCCAGTTGGTGTAGGTCTCGGTCAGGAAGTTCTTGGTCGGAATACGCGAAATGGTGTTATCCCAGTTGCGGATGGTGATGGTATGCAGCGCAATGTCGATCACCTCACCGCTGATGTTTCTGTCCGGCATCTCAATCCAGTCGCCCAGTTGCAGGACATCGTTAGAGGAGAGCTGAATGTTCGCCACCAGCGACAGCAGCGTATGCTGGAAGATCAGCATCAGCACCGCGGCAACCGCACCCAGCGAGGAGATGATAATCGCCGGTGACTTGTTGGACATAATCGCCAGAATCATGATCGCGGCGATGATATGCACCAGGATTTTGCCAATCTGGATATAGCCCTTGATCGAGTGATTCTTGCGCTTGGATTTGCGCGTATAGGAGTTGTTAACAATCTCCAGCACTTCGTTGAAGAAGATCGACAGATAGACAAAAAACAGGATGCCGCAGATGGTCTGAATCGCCACTTTCAGATTTTCAGGCAGGCCCGGCATGAATTGCAGGAAGTTGTAGACCACAATCACCGGCACAAAATTTGACAACTTCTGAGAGAGGCGAATGTCCTTATCGAGCGGAACGCCCTTTTTATGGCTGCTGAAAAAGACCTTCCTGATCACTTTGACGATGAAAAATTTGCAGATCAGGTGAGTGACCATCCCGGCCACGACCAGCAGCAACAGGCTGAAGCTGATCGACAGCACTCTGTTTCCCTCAATAAAACTCATCAGACTCTGAATGTAATGCATGTTAACCACGAGCGAAAAAGTAAGGGGCGAATTCAACCACAGCACGGGGGCGGTTGTTAAGCGCCAAATGCGTTCAGGCAGAGCCGCAACTTTTTTTCTGCCCTGAACAGCGCGCTGGCTGTACCTGGCGCGTGACGAAGAGGGGCTTTCTCTGCACCTTCACTCAGATTAATCCTAAGCTGGCCGATAACCACTCTACCTTCTCTGATATGAGCCTGCGGACATGCTTAAAAATCTTAAAATAACCCACGGTATTCTGGCGGTGCTGGCCGTCTTTATTACGTTACTGACCCTGACCGGATTTATGTTCTACAACGGCGTTTCAAAAGCCGATAAAAATTTTGTGGCCGCCGGGCAGCTGACGCTGCAGCAGCAGCACCTGAGCGATGCGGTGAAAACCCTGATTAAAACCCGCGTCACCATCAACCGTGTGGCGATCCGTTTCCTGAAAAACCAGCAGGATCCTAAATCCATGGCGGCCATCGCCACGCTGCTGGAGCAGGCGGGCCAGTCTGCGGACAGAGCCGATGCTGATTTCAAAGCGTGGCAGGCGATGCCGCGCAAAGAGGGACAGGGCGAAGCCCAGTCGACGCAATTTCAGACCGCTTATCAGCAGATGCGCGACACGATGCTGGCTTCCATCACCTTTCTGAAACAGGGCAACTACGCGGCCTACGGCAACCTTGAAGCGCAGGCGGCACAGGACCAGCTTGACAGTGCTTATGAAGCCTGGCGTGCGGTGAATATGCAACTGATGAAAGATACTTCTGAACATAACCAGCGCAGCCTGACGGATGCGCTCTGGGCGCTGCTGACGATCGGCCTGATTACCGGCGTGATTGGCGTGGCGGTCTGGATGGGACTGCAGAAGCTGCTGATTAGCCCGCTGGCCCGACTGACCGGCCATATGCGCGCCATCTCGGCAGGCGATTTAACCTCCGATATTCAGCACGAAGGCCGCAATGAGATGGGCCTGCTGATTCAGGAACTGCAGCAGATGCGCGATGCGCTGGTGGTGACCATTACCTCTGTAGATGACGCGACCCGCTCTATCTTTACCGGTGCCGCGGAAATTTCCGCCGGCAGCACCGATCTCTCCTCCCGTACCGAGCAGCAGGCTGCCGCGCTGGAGCAGACCGCTGCCAGCATGGAGCAGCTCACCTCGACGGTGAAACTTAACGCAGACAATGCGCAGCAGGCGACCACCGTGTCGAAAGAGGCGTCCGCCACAGCCCTGCAGGGCGGCGAAACCGTTGCACGGGTTATCGCCAACATGGATCAGATCAGCGAAAGCTCGAATCAGATCGCCGGTATTATCGCCATTATTGACAGCATCGCCTTCCAGACCAATATTCTGGCGCTGAATGCCGCGGTTGAAGCTGCGCGTGCCGGTGAGCAGGGGCGTGGATTTGCGGTTGTCGCGGGTGAAGTGCGCTCGCTGGCCGGACGCAGCGCCAGCGCCGCGCAGGAGATTCGTGGTCTGATCGACCGTTCAGCCGAGCGCATTAAAACCGGTGCCGGTCATGCTTCTCAGGCGGGCATCGCTATGGAGAGCATCGTGAAGTCGGTGAGCCGGGTGACGCAGCTTATCGAAGAGATCGCCGCATCCTCGACCGAACAGACTCGTGGCATTGAGCAGGTCTGCATTGCGGTTTCTGAGATGGATGGCGTGACGCAGCAGAACGCCGCACTGGTGGAGGAGTCGGCCAGTGCCGCTGCCTCACTGGAAGAACAGGCGAGCTATCTGCGTAAAACGGTATCGGTATTCAAAACCGGCAGCCTGCACGCCGCGTTCTCTGCCGCACCGGTTGTGAAGGCGATTGCCGTGCCAAAACGTCAGCCTGCCATCGTGACAGACAATGAGAACTGGCAGACTTTCTGATAACGGAACGTCTGGTGGATCACCGTACACGCGACAGTGCTACGATTTCCGGCATAAAAAAACCGCCCCAGGGGGCGGTTTTTTATTCACTCAACGCATCAGGCCGGAACGGATTGTGCCTTCTGGCTGCGTGACCAGACGCGGTGCGCCTTCATCGCCTGAGTAAAATCAGACATCAGTGCGATCTCCGCCGAGTCGCCCTGCACAAGGCCGTCTTCCTGATCGGCATCTTCCAGACCGAACTGCGCTTTAAAGCGACGCGCGTCGCCCACCAGACCAATCACCTTGAGGTGCTTGTAGGCTTCCAGCAGGAAGTAGCGGGCATCGCCGCTTAACAGCAGGGCATCGATATTGCCATCCGGCACCATCACCGCATCAAAGGTCAGCGAAGGCAGACCGGCGAAAGTCGCATCGACCGGCAGTACCGAACCATCGTCTGCACGCACCTGGCCCATATGCGGCGCCAGCAGTTTGGCGTGCACGCCTTCCGCTTTCAATGCCTGCAGAATCGCCAGCACATCCGCCGCTTTCACACCATCGCTCAGCAGCAGCGCGACCTGACGGCCTTTGATCTCACCATCAGGAATCGCATAGAGGCTCAGGCTGTCATCTTTCGTCAGGCCGTTCACCGCAGCAGGAGGCTGGATGTTGAGCTGCTCATCGGTCAGTGCGATGCCCAGATTATCTGCCACGCCCTGCGCCAGCTTAATATCGATGCGTGCGAGATGATCCACCACGCGCTCACGAATATAGGCGCGACCCACTTTACTCAGTTCAAACGAGTAGGCACCAATGATGTGCTGTTGCTCAACCTCCGTCTGGCTGTTCCAGAACAGGCGCGGCTGGGAATAATATTCACCAAATGACGGGCTGCGCTCGCGTACTTTATGGCCCTCAACCCGCTCCTGATAACTCTCGAAGCCGCCGCCTTTTGCCGCGGGTGGAGTTTCGCGAGGCCAGTTGTCGTTGATCGAGTTTGGCTCGTAGTTCGCCGGATTGGTGTCGATATCCTGACGATGCATGCCCTGACGCTGGAAGTTATGGTACGGGCAGGTCGGACGGTTGATCGGGATCTCATGGAAGTTTGGTCCGCCCAGACGACTGATCTGCGTGTCGGTATAGGAGAACAGGCGGCCCTGCAGCAGCGGATCGTTGGAGAAATCCAGGCCCGGCACGATATGGCCAGGGTGGAACGCTACCTGCTCGGTTTCAGCAAAGAAGTTATCCGGGTTACGGTTCAGCACCATCTTGCCGACAATTTCCACCGGCACCAGCGCTTCCGGGATCAGCTTGGTGGCATCCAGAATATCGAAGTCGAATTTGAACTCATCCTCTTCCGGGATCAGCTGCAGACCCAGTTCATATTCCGGGAAATCACCGGCTTCAATGGCTTCCCACAGATCGCGGCGATGGAAATCGGGATCGCGGCCGGTCAGTTTCTGCGACTCATCCCACAGCAGCGACGCTTTACCGGCCACTGGCTTCCAGTGGAAACGGACAAAGGTCGCTTTGCCTTCGGCGTTGATCAGGCGGAAGGTGTGAATACCAAAACCTTCCATGGTGCGATAGCTACGTGGAATACCACGGTCAGACATCGCCCAGATGACGTTATGCATGGTTTCCGGCTGCAGAGAGACGTAATCCCAGAAGGTGTCATGGGCGCTCTGACCCTGTGGGATTTCGTTGTGCGGCTCCGGCTTAACGGCGTGCACAAAGTCAGGGAATTTGTGCGCATCCTGAATAAAGAACACCGGCGTGTTGTTGCCAACCAGGTCAAAGACACCCTCTTCGGTGTAGAACTTGGCGGCGAAACCGCGAATATCACGCACGGTATCTGCAGAGCCCGCTCCGCCCTGAACCGTTGAGAAACGCACGAACACCGGGGTAGTCTGCTCCGGATCGCTGAGGAACTGCGCTTTAGTCAGATCTGTCAGGGAGCGGTAAGGCTGAAAATAGCCATGGGCGGCAGAGCCTCGGGCGTGCACGATACGCTCCGGGATACGCTCATGGTCAAAGTGCGTGATCTTCTCACGCATAATGAAATCTTCCAGCAGCGTCGGACCACGTGAACCGGCACGCAGTGAGTTCTGATCGTTGGCGATGCGCGTGCCCTGGTTGGTGGTGAGGGCGCGATCGGTACCGTTTTTGCGGCTGGCTTCAAGCTGGTCAAGTTTGGCGTTGTGCGTCTGCGGCGCTTTCAGGCTGCCTGGGGCGGTGGGCTGCTTGCCTGGCGGGGTCGGTTCTGCTGGGGGCTGATGAGAACCATCTTTCGGTGCAAGCGATCCCAGGCCCGGCTCTGATGATTCCGGACCGGTGGTGGGCGCGCGTTCGCTCAGGGGTTTCTTCTCTGTTTCTTTCGACATGAATCCATGCTCCAGCTGTTATTTTACTTTCGACGACACTAAATATAGAACAACCTGAACAATACTGAGGGTAAAACGGCCATTTAACCGCAGTGACTGCGCGTTTTCCGTCCGGCAGAAAAATCAGACCTACCGCTTAATGCCCATTGTCGCTTCGCTTACCCACGCCTTGCGCCGTCTGGCTTAGCGGCGTGTCAGCCCGCATCCTCTATGCTGGCAACCTGCTTTACTACCCCATCAGATTCGCCCGTTGCCTGACAGTGTGATGTTCCAGAAGAGGGGGGTAATCAATAAATAAAATTAATGCTGGGATGTGACATTTTGGGTTGAGTTGTGAGATGTTATATCATAACATTTTAAGGTGTAACGTTGACTGAGGATCAGGCTTTGATGAATTACGCAGGTAAATGGATTGGGGTTATGGGCGCGCTGCTAATCAGCCAGCAGACGCTGGCACACGGCACGCATACACATGGCAAACCGCTGTCAGTGATGGAGCAGAAAGCAGCAGAAGGGGTCTTTGCTGATAGCGATGTGAAAGACCGTCCGCTCTCTGACTGGGACGGGCTGTGGCAGTCGGTCTATCCGCTGCTGCAAAGCGGCGAGCTGGATCCTGTCTGGCAGAAGAAAGCGCAGCAGGATCACCGTAAAACGGCAGAGGAAGTTAAGGCTTATTATCGTAAAGGCTATGCCACCGACGTCGATACCATCGGTATTGAAAATGGCGTCATGGAGTTCCACGTCGGGGAGCAGGTCAGCGCCTGCCACTACCGCTATGCGGGCCACAAAATCCTGACCTATGCCTCAGGCAAAAAAGGGGTGCGTTACCTGTTTGAGTGTCAGGACGCGGGCAGTAAAGCCCCGAAATATGTGCAGTTTAGCGACCACACAATCGGGCCGCGCAAGTCTGCCCATTTCCATATCTTTATGGGCAATGACTCTCAGCAGGCCCTGCTGGCGGAGATGGATAACTGGCCGACCTATTACCCTTACCAGATGACAAACCCCCAGGTGGTAGATGAGATGCTGCATCACTGAGTGCCGGGCCGGGATCGGATGATCCGTGGGTCAGGGCGGGTTTTAATTCTTATCCGGCTCAGTTTTCATCCCACCCAGGCCGGGCGGCGTGAGGCGGGGATGCCGCGCACCACACGCTGATACGACTCTTCAACCAGCTGCTGAATCAGACCAGGCGAGAGGTTGTCACCGGGATAGACCGTGATCCAGTGACGTTTATTCATATGATAACCGGCGGTGATCGAGGGATAGATCACCCGGTGCAACTCCGCCTGCTGCGGTTCGCACTTCAGGGTGATAATCGGCACGCCCCGCAGTTCAGTCAGCAGCAAAAACACTTTTCCACACACTTTATAGACCTGATGTTCCGGCCCGAATGGATAGCTGCATTCAGCGGCGGGCAGCCGTTCAGCCGCTTCAATGGCGATGCGCTGGATTTGATGGCCCTGCATAGTGAGTTTCCCTGTGATTATTCAGCCTGAGTCTGCGGCCCGCGACTGGCTGGTCGCCAGGGGCCTGTTACACTTCTGATAAGCATAAATCAGGAGCAGACATGAAATTAGGCTTTGCATGTAAGTATCTCAATAGCGACGGCAAACAGTTTTTCCCGTTTCGCGCCACCACCCGTAAACGATTTCTGAGTTTACCGCAGGCTGAACGTCATCAGCTGGTTCATGAGATTACCGTTAACAACCTGAATAATCTCTACCTGACGCTTGAGCATCTGGCCACGTTACCGGAGCCACTCAGGATGATGCGCATCGGCAGCGATCTGCTGCCACTCTACACCGTGCCCGAAGCGACCCCGCTGTTTGCGGCGTTCCTGCCTGAGCTCTATCCGCTGTTTGCCCGCTGTGGTGAACTGGCGCGGGCGCATCAGATCCGGCTCTCCTTCCATCCGGGACAATATACGGTGCTGGCTTCCGATAATCCCGATGTGGTGGTGCGTGCGCTGGAGGATGTGGAATATCACACGCTCTGCGCCTGTCTGATGGGTTACGGCAAGACCTTCCAGGATTTCAAAATCAACATTCATATGAACGGCAAGGCGGGATTCGACGGCTTTAAACGATCGTTTAATCAGCTCAGCCCGGAAGCGCGGCTGATGCTGACGGTGGAGAATGATGAGATCTCATGCTCGCTGGATGATGTGTTGCAGGCGGCACCGCTCTGTCCGGTGGTGCTGGATATCCACCATCACTGGGTCAAAGAGAATGAGTTTATTCAGCCGGATGATACACGTGTCGCCAGGGTCATTGAGTCGTGGCGCGGCGTGCGGCCGGTGCTGCACTATTCGATTTCGCAGGAAGGCATTATTCCGCAGGAGGGCTGGCCCGATCAGCAGCAGCTGGGCGTGAGCAAAAGCAAACTGCGGGCGCACGCCGACTACTTCTTTAATCCGACGCTGAATGGGTGGGCGCTGTCGTTCCAGGATTTCGACATCATGTGCGAAGTGAAAATGAAGAATCTGGCGCGGGAGCCGCTCTATCAATGGGGGATAACGCAGAAACTGATAGGGAATCCCCTGGCCGAAGAGACCAGGGAATCGGCGAACGTTAAATAATGGCCACGCCGCCCGTGACGGCGATGGTCGCCCCGGAAATGTAGCTGGCTTCATCACTGGCCAGCATCACGTAGGTGGGTGCCAGCTCAGCAGGCTGACCGGCACGCTGCAGCGGCACTTCACTGCCAAAGTTCTTCACCTGTTCAACCGGCATGGTCGAGGGGATCAGCGGTGTCCAGATAGGACCGGGCGCGACCGCATTGGCACGGATGCCTTTCTCCGCCAGCAGGGCGGCCAGGCCACCGGAAAAGTTAATGATGGCGGCTTTGGTCGCAGAGTAGGCGAGCAGCTTCGGTTTTGGCTGGTCAGCATTGATCGAGGCGGTATTAATGATCGATCCGCCCGCCGGCATATGTTTCGTGGCCGCTTTAGTGATGTAAAACATCGCGTAAAGGTTGGTCTTCATGGTCCGGTCAAACTCATCGTCGCTGATTTCATCCAGTGACTCGCGGGTCATCTGATACGCCGCGTTGTTGACCACAATGTTAATCTCACCAAAGGCTTCGACGGCTTTATCGACCAATGCGTTGCAGTGTGACGCCTCGGTGATGTCGCCAGGCACCAGAACGGCTTTCTGCCCGGCGGCTTCGACCAGTCGGGCGGTATCCTGCGCATCCTCATGCTCATCAAGATAAGAGATCAGCACATCGGCACCTTCCCGGGCAAAGGCAATGGCGACGGCCCGGCCAATGCCGGAATCCCCGCCGGTAATAATCGCTTTTCTACCCGCCAGGCGGCCTGAACCTTGATAGCTCTCTTCACCATGATCGGGCTGCGGCTGCATGGCGGCGGTGCTGCCAGGCCATGACTGCTGCTGCTCTGCAAAAGGGGGTTGTGGACGCTGAGTGGATGACATGACTTCTCCTCCGTAAAAATGGGACAACCCTGCCAGGGCATCGGACCCTGACAGGTGAGGGATTAAGGTTTTGGTGGTGTGACGCCGTCGATCTGTTCTGACTGCGCACCGGACCCGGGACGGGCATTGCCCAGCACCGGCTCATCGCCCAGAATGTCGGGCTGCTGTTTCGCGCTGAACTGCCCATGACCATCGTAAGCCGGACCACTGCTCCAGCGACCTTCCGGCAGCGGTTTATCCAGCGAGGTATTCAGGCAGTAGTAAGCGTGTTCCTGCGCCTCATGTTCCTGCGGGAAGCTGTTCGGGATCGGCAGCGACGCGTTCAGTCCGCCCATCTCTTCGATCACCGCCAGCCACTGCTGCTGGTGCATGGTGTCACGGGCGATCAGGAAGGAGAGGAAATCCTTCATGCCTTTGTCATCGGTCATGTTGTAGAGGCGGGTAGCCAGCACACGGCCCGTGGCCTCTGCGGTGACGTTAGCCAGCATATCGGCGGCCACGTTGCCGGATGCGTAGATGTGACTCATGTCGAAAGGCATGCCGTTGGCGTTCACCGGCATCGCAGCCAGGCCGGAAGAGAGGATATGGCGTGGGTTCATGCCACCCAGAATGGCATTGACCACCGGATCTTTCGCTGACGCTTCCTGGTAAGAGAGCGGTGCGCCTTCAAGGTTCAGCGCCACGGCGTAGCCCAGCATTTCGATATGGCTCAGCTCTTCGGTGGCGGTGGAGATCAGCAGATCCCGAATCCGCACATCACCCCGCGCGCCCATCGCCTGGAAAAAGTATTGCATCGCTACACGAATCTCACCTTCGACGCCGCCGATGGCCTGCTGTAACAGCATGGCAAATTCTGGATCGGGCCTCTCTACACGAACCGGGAATTGAAGTTTTGATGAATGATGAAACATAGTTATTTTCCTCGTCAGTGTTTGCAGTAGATGCAGGAAAAAGCCTGGACACAGATATCGGATAAATAAAGCGAAACGAGAGCAATTAGCGGTGATTTACGGTGAAATGAGCGACAAAAGAGGTGATTTCCGGAGCTATATCTGGCCCGACAGAACAGGCAAAATTAGCGATAAGACAGGGGCGTGTGGCGCAGTGCAGAAAAAACAAAAAAGCCCCTTAAAAGGGGCTGATTCCGGACGGGAAAACCATCCATGCTCAATCGCGTTCCCGCTTAACAATCTAGCTTTCGCTGGTGGCCGACGCACGCTGCAGAACCTGTTCCAGAGCCTGGCGGTAAATATCCTGCTTAACCACGTCACGCTCGCTCTCCAGGCGATTAATCAGGCCCAGCACAATGTCTTTTTGTGAGACATGCGCTTTCGAACGGGCGAGTTCAGCATGAACGGCGGCGACGACCTGTTGTTCAGTGGTCAGCGCCGCGCCAGAGTTCATGAAGTAATCAGAAATCTGAGACTCTGTATTCATCGTTGTTTGCATGTCAGGCCTCATAAGAAAGGGGGGAGAATGCGTCGATTCAGATCCGGTTGCCGGCTGACGCAAAAAAAAATGCATCTGAAGGTGGAAATCCACAACACCTTCAGATGCGGTGCAAAGCACCCTCGTTACAAGTGATTTAACATCACGTGACAAAGTTATACAAGAATTGAAAAGTTGTACAACGAAATTTGACAAAATTACACTGGTCGGTGGTGTATATAAAATACATATTTAAATCGCGGAAGTATTTTTTGCCTATTAATCCATATAATCCAAAGTGTTGGTTGTCTTTTCGGGTCCAGGAGGGTTTTCAGGCAAAAAGGGGTGAAGAGGCGATAATGGCACCTTATGGCGTTAAAACGGGTGTTTTCCGCGGATCTCAGAAAAAGCTGTACAGGTTTTAGCGCAGGAAAAAGGCACAATGCAACGAGACTGCTGCAATCCTGGCCGTCTGACCCGCCACGCCGCATAATTCACTTCCCTCGCCTGATGCAGAAGGCTAAGGTTGAGCCCTTATTCATCACAAGGAAATGATCATGGTTCACGACTATTTCGCGATTCCGCCTGCGGGCGTAACTCAGGAACAACATAAACGTGCAGTGGCTGTGGCCGCGGCTCTGTCAGTAGCAAAGGAGTCTGTCAGCGCCTCCACGTCGGCAACCGGCTCAAAAACCTCCTGGGACCTGCAGGCCGTGGCGAATGAAATTGGTAATCTGGCCGATGCGATTCAGGATGCGCTGGAGAGTGACAGCGAGGTGTAAACACTAACCGGTATCGTCTGAGGCTGCTGCGGAGGACGATGCAGGACAGGGCGGTGGCAGCGTTCAGGAGCCGATAACGTCCGGCAATCGGACGCTGCCAGAACCGGCTTATTCCCCTGCAGGCGGCTCATATTTAATATATTCACGCAGGGCATCATGGATGGCCTGATTATTGCCTTCATCCAGACCGCGCCCGGCATATTCTTTTGCCAGCGCCGCCAGCACATCGTCAAACTTCCCTTTGTAATTAAGATTATTCAGCGCTATTTGCTGACCGAGTATCGCTTTTAATACCGTGGTCTCAACCCTTAACTGCGCGACTGCCTCTTCCAGATGTTTGATTCGATCGTCGTCTGCCATAACCCCTCCATGCTTAAAAAAGCAGAATAACCAGCCCGCTCGTAATATTCAAACCTCCCCCAATGCCAGAGAGACGTTGTCAGATTTTCCTTAAGTAAAAATAATCAGCGGGGGAATTTATAAGATTCGTTACTGTAAGAAGAAATTGAAGATATTCCGGCGATGCGGCGAAAGTAACCCGTTTCCGCTTATTCTGACGGCACTGCGAAAAAACGGTTAAAAAAAAGTGCATTACCATCAACCCTTTCGCTTAAAGACGTTCCATGTCACTTGCTTAAAAGGGGGATTAGCTATTACTGTGTTTATATACAGTAATCTTAAAAAGGAGCGAAATTATGGAATTCATTAAACCTGCGGACATTCGTGCCGTAATGCCTTTACCGCTTTATATCGAACGTGTGCCGTGCGGATTTCCTTCCCCGGCGCAGGATTATGTCGAACAACGTATCGATCTCAATGCGTTGATGGTTCAGCACCCCAGCGCCACCTATTTTGTCCGGGTCAGCGGCGAGTCGATGATTGAGGCGGGTATTAGCGATGGAGACATGCTGGTGGTCGACAGCTCACTCACCGCCTCACACGGCGATATCGTCGTCGCCGCCGTCGACGGTGAATTCACCGTTAAACGTCTCCAGCTTCATCCCTGCCTGCAACTGATGCCGATGAACACTAAATTTAAACCGATTGCTATCCAGACTGAAGATGCGCTGGAGGTGTTTGGCGTGGTGACTTTTGTGATTAAAGCGACCCGCTGACCATGTTTGCGCTGGTCGATGTGAACTGCTTTTACGCGTCGTGTGAGACGGTTTTCCGGCCTGATCTTAAAGGTAAACCGGTGGTGGTGCTGTCGAACAACGACGGCTGCGTGATTGCACGCAGTGCCGAAGCAAAGAAAGCCGGCATCAAAATGGGCGCGCCCTATTTTAAAATGCGTGAAGCGCTGACGTGTCACGCGGTGCACGTCTTCAGCTCCAATTACGCGCTCTACGCCGATATGAGCCATCGGGTGATGACCATCCTGGAAGAGATGGCGCCATCGGTGGAGATCTACTCGATCGACGAGGCTTTTATGGATCTCACCGGCGTGCAGAACTGTATGGCGCTGGAGACCTTTGGTCGCCAGGTCAGAGAACGGGTTTGCAAAGAGACCCATCTGACCGTGGGCGTTGGCATTGCCCAGACTAAAACGCTGGCCAAGCTGGCGAATTTTGCGGCCAAAAAGTGGAGCAAAACCGGCGGTATTGTCGACCTGTCGGACCCCGAACGTCAAAGAAAGCTGCTGTCGCTGATTGATGTGGCTGACGTCTGGGGCGTCGGTCACCGGATCGGCAAACGGCTTAACGCCATGGGCGTCATGACCGCGAAAGATCTGGCTGATCAAAGTACAGAGATCATTCGCAAACAGTTCAGCGTGGTGATGGAGCGCACCGTCAGAGAGCTGCGCGGCGAATCCTGCCTGGCGCTGGAGTCGGTGACCCCGGTAAAACAGCAAATTATGTGTTCTCGTTCGTTTGGCAGCCGTATCTCCGACTACGATCAGATGCGCGAAGCCGTCTGCGCCTATGCCGAGCGCGCGGCAGAAAAGCTGCGTCGTGAGAATCAATATTGTCGCCAGATAGGGGTGTTTGTGCGTACCAG
The DNA here is from genome assembly GCF_900115075.1 of Candidatus Pantoea varia. Lineage (GTDB taxonomy): Bacteria > Pseudomonadota > Gammaproteobacteria > Enterobacterales > Enterobacteriaceae > Pantoea > Pantoea varia. The sequence continues at coordinate 1,310,392 of NZ_FOVG01000001.1, read as the reverse complement.
CCCACATGCGATTGACGAACCCTTTTACGGCAATCAGTCCACTGGTCAGTTGCTGATCCCGACGCACGACACCCGCGACATTATCGGCGTCGCGATGGCGTGTCTGGATAATATCTGGATTGAGGGACATCGCTACATGAAGGCCGGCATCGTGCTGGGAGATTTTTTCAGTCAGGGCGTGGCTCAGCTTGATCTGTTTGACGAACATCAGCCACGCCGCAATAGCGAAGAGCTGATGCAGCTGATCGACAGCATTAATAAACTCGGCAGCGGGAAACTGTGGTTTGCCGGGCAGGGGATAAACAAAGCCTGGTCGATGAAACGCGAGATGCTGTCGCCTGCCTATACCACCCGGATAACCGATCTGCCTGTGGTTGCGCTGAAGTGAACGCTGACCCGATGTTCCTCTGCTCCTGAAGCCGCGGTCTCTGCTAAAAGCTTTTTTTATCACGCGATTGAAGTGGCAGGAAGTTATGCTTTGCCTGGTCCGGTGTGTGGTTTTTCATCGGGTATTTTAAGCAAATTACCAGGTAAATATAATGGATTTCAGGCAGTTTGAAGCCAGAGTGATGCTCTGGCCCGCAATACATTTTACCGCAATCATAAAATCCCGCCATCACGACGAATATGAGCTTTATGCGATCGACGATAACAGCAATATAAAAACCCGACTCTTTTTATGTTTTGCTGACAATGAAAACCACGCCAGCCTGCTTATTAAGCAATTTACGTTATGGCTGATAAAAATAAATGCGCTGAAGCGCAGTCAGCAACGGGAAAAAGGCCGCACAGAAACAACCTCCTTATCTGAATGAACCGCGTCCGGCTTGCTCCGCAGACCAGACTGCGGCTGGTCAGACAGCGGCGAATCCGGTTAATGCGTCCGGGAAATAACGGGCCGTCTGCGCGTGAAGGGCGACGGACGGCCTATCCTGAAAACAAAGCGCGGGAACGCCCCGGAGAGTTCGATATTGAACAGGCTCTGGATCGCGCGTTTTCCGGCAAACAGACATCTCCGGCTCACGCTCCCAGACAGAAAAATTCTGCACTCGCCTTTCCCCTCATCTGATTATGTGCCAGGCTTCCACGCTTTAATCTATAGCGTGGAAAAATAAGGCCTGTTTCGTGAAAACTTCAATCTTACTGACACTCGTCGCAGCGATTAGCTGTTCTGTTTTTGCCGCCCGTGGTGGGTTTGAAACCCAGACAGCGAAACATCCACAGGCACAGCGGGTGACTGAAAGCGGTGAGCCGCTGACGCGCTGAACGTGACGGCAGGGGGGGAGAAGGCGAGGATTGCCGGTTAACAGCCAGATGGCAGGCTGACGAGTGCAGGGTAATCGCACTCATCAATCTGCCTGGAAGCCGTTTCAGGCAGAGGCAGGAGCCATGTAAAGAGCGTTACAGTTCACGTTCTGGCCAGCATACCTGATTTCCACACACACCTGTCCCGGTGCCTCTTGCTGAGAGGCCACGTGCGCGGCACCCTAAAAAATAAACAGCAATGGCCCGCACATAACTAACGATAATCTTTAAGGAAAACCGGTGCCTGTCCGGTCTCGACCAGCCAGTTCAGTTCGGCGCGATCACGGGTTGTGGGATTAATGAAACTTTTGAGCCAGTTTCGCGCGTCAGCAATCTGCTCTACCCGATCGTCGCTGCGCTCATTCTCAGCCATTTCGCCCAGTTGACGAATCAATGACACCAGAGTGATTTCCTGCTCTTCAAACGCCAGATTAATTGCTGCTTCACCAAGAATCATATGACCGGTTGTTTTATCGTGATAAACCATCTGTACCCTCCTGATTAAATAGCGATATAAATATTCTAGTTAAAGGCGCGCCGGACTAAAAGGTCGGAAATGGCAGAACAGTGCGATTAAAAGAGCGTGAAAATTAAATGAACCTTTAAGCGAGACGATAACATGCTAATATCTAAGCATAAAAACAGGCTGAGTTCTCTCGCCACACATAATCTGAGCTATCAGACTGGTTAAAAAAGCGGGGGGTTGCCGGAAATTCAGATAAGGGTGGATCACCACGTTGCGTTATCAGGTTATTAACCACGCGACGACTCACACTGCAACCTGCAATATTTTTGCCACACCGCAGCGGATATATCTGATTTAAAAAAATGCCAGGGAATAAAGCCAGACCTGTGCGCCACTTCGTGCCAGGCGCAGACAAAAATAAAGCCGCCCGTGGGCGGCTTTATTCATCGGACAACAGCGATCTGTTTATTTCTTCGGTACTTCAGAGACCGCTTTAACATCCGCTTTATTAATCTGCTGCTTCACGCCATTTGCATCGGTATACGCCAGCAGGCCGGCATCCGATTCAGAAGGCTTGCCATCACTAATAATGGTGCGTCCATCGTTAGTCTGAATCGCATAACTGGTACGGGTGCAGCCGGTTAATACGGTCATACCAATCAATGCGGCGAGAGGTAAAATCAGCGCTTTTTTCATCATCTTCACCTTATATTAGTTGTTGAGTTCACTCATATTACTGATCTCATTACGGTTGATCTGCTCAGTTTTTCCTGTCTGAGCATTACGGTAAGAAACCAGACCAGTATCTGAATCAATTTGCGGTTTGCCATCAGTCACAATCGTGCGGCCATCAGTGGTCTTAATCGACTGATTCGAGGCGCAGCCTGCCAGCGTACCTAAAGAGAGAGCCAGCAACGCAATGGCTGACAGGGATTTCATTTTCATTTTTTCTGCTCCTTGAATTATATTCAGACGTTTATAGCATAGACGGCTTTATAAAGTTTGCTGGCCCTGTCGCGTCTCGTTGCCTGTTTTTTAAACAAAACCGGAGTGTGTGGCGCTAATCAGGGGGCATGACGTCGTGAAATAGCATTTATTGCAAATGTACAAAGCCATTCTGTGCCGTTTCAGCAGAGGATGTGCTGTATCGAAATAAGATCGATGCTGATGCGGGAAATAAGCACGGCAGCCAGAGCGGATATTTCCGTAAAAGCCAGAATAGCACTACGGAAATAGTCAGCATCGGGGTGAATGTCTGGCGGGATTCACGGGGCCGATACCGTTAAGGCTATCGGACCCGTGGAGAAGGGGGATCAGAGAACGGAGTCTTCGCCCGCTTTGGCGGCTGCTTTTTCTGCTTTCATGGCGCTGACCGGGTCTGATGCGCTCAGCCAGCGGTCAAACTTCTGGTAGGTGTCGATAAAGGTTTTAAAGTAGCTGCTGGCGATGGTGGCATTCTCTTTGTGATTCATAAAGGCCACGGCCAGCTTAAATGCATCTTCGTTATCAAATTTCATGTTTGTCTTCCTCGCTTAAGAATCTATAGAGCGTAGCCTGAGAACGCGGCCTGCGCATTCAGACAACCGCCTGAAAAGGCGCAATAATTCAGCCTGCCTGACAGCATCCACCAGATTGGCGCGGATTCCCACTTACTTCGCGCTAAAACCTTCTTATAATGCCAGCTTCACTCGTGAAGGAGACCCGCTTATGTTGAAAGGATTATCCGTTGCCGCGGTGCTGCTGCTCTCGGGCTGTAGCCTGATGCATAAACAGCCACCGTCGCCGCAGACCCTGCACTATCGCTGCGGAACGCTGCCGCTGACCGTCACGCTGGACGAGGCGAAGGAGCAGGTGAGCTTCATTATGGACGGCAAGCCCCTGACGCTGAAGCAGACCGTATCCGCCTCCGGCGCGCGCTACAGCGATGACACGTATGTTTTCTGGTCCAAAGGAAACGGCGCATTTATCGAACGTAACGATAAAATTGTCGTGAATGATTGTGAGCTGCAACCTGCCAGCTGACTTTATCTCTGAATAGGCGAGCATTAATGAGCGACAGCGAAACGCTACACACCATTGCCCATCTGCGGCGTGAATATATCCGCGGCGGATTGCGTCGTAAGGATCTGCCGGACAATCCGATTGCGCTGTTTGAACAGTGGCTGAGCCAGGCCTGTGAGGCAAAACTGCCCGATCCTACCGCCATGACCGTGGCCACCGTGGATGAGCAGGGTCAGCCGTGGCAGCGCATCGTGCTGCTGAAACACTACGATGCGCAGGGCATGGTGTTCTACACCAACCTCGGCAGCCGTAAGGCGTTGCAGCTGGCGCATAATCCGCGCATTTGCCTGCACTTCCCGTGGCACTTTCTGGAGCGTCAGGTGATGGTGCTGGGTGAAGTGGAAAAACTGTCGCCGCTGGAGGTGCTGAAATATTTCCACAGCCGTCCGCGCGATAGTCAGATTGGTGCGTGGGTGTCGAAGCAGTCGAGCCGGATTTCGGCACGCGGCATTCTGGAAGGGAAGTTCCTTGAACTTAAGCAGAAGTTCCAGCAGGGCGAAGTGCCGCTGCCCAGCTTCTGGGGGGGGTATCGGGTGAAATTTCACACCGTGGAGTTCTGGCAGGGGGGCGAACATCGTCTGCACGATCGTTTCATCTACCAGCGCGATCACGACGGCTGGAAAATCGACCGTCTGGCACCCTGAATCTGCACGATTCTCCCCTATCAGCGCTGGCACAGAAGGCGTCAGCGCTTTATGCTATAGCCCTCATTTTTTTGATTCCGCAACTCAGCGGAAAGCTGTGTACCAGCATAGGTGCAGTCTGATCAATTTGGAGTCAGTAATGACCAGCAGTAACCTGATACAACAATTGCAGGAGAGGGGCCTTATCGCCCAGGTGACGGATGAAGTCGCGTTAACAGAGAAACTGGCGCAGGGGCCAATTTCGCTCTATTGCGGCTTTGACCCCACTGCTGACAGCTTGCATTTGGGCCATCTGGTACCGCTGCTCTGCCTGAAGCGTTTTCAGGATGCCGGCCACAAGCCGGTCGCGCTGGTCGGCGGTGCAACCGGCCTGATTGGCGACCCAAGCTTTAAAGCCGCAGAGCGTAAACTTAATACCAGCGAAACCGTCAACGAATGGGTTGAAAAGATCCGCCAGCAGGTGGCGCCATTCCTCGACTTCGATTGCGGCAGCAACAGCGCCATCGCCGCCAACAACTACGACTGGTTTGGCGGCATGAACGTGCTGACCTTCCTGCGTGATATCGGCAAGCACTTCTCTGTGAATCAGATGATCAACAAAGAAGCGGTGAAGCAGCGTCTGAACCGTGACGATCAGGGTATCTCCTTTACCGAGTTCTCCTACAATCTGCTGCAGGGTTACGACTTCGCCTGCCTGAACGATCTGCACGGTGTATCGCTGCAGATTGGTGGCTCCGATCAGTGGGGTAACATCACCTCCGGTATCGATCTGACCCGTCGTCTGCATCAGAACCAGGTCTTTGGCCTGACCGTTCCGCTGATCACCAAGTCGGATGGCACCAAATTCGGTAAAACCGAAGGCGGCGCGGTCTGGCTGGATGCGAAGAAAACCAGCCCGTATAAGTTCTATCAGTTCTGGATCAACACTGCGGATGCTGACGTCTATCGCTTCCTGAAGTTCTTCACCTTCCTGAGCATTGAAGAGATCAACGCGCTGGAAGAAGAGGACAGAAACAGCGGCACTGCGCCACGCGCGCAGTATGTGCTGGCTGAGCAGGTGACACGTCTGGTGCATGGCGAAGCGGGCCTGACGGCGGCGAAACGCATCACTGCCAGCCTTTTCTCTGGCTCCGTGAGCGAAATGACCGAAGCTGACTTTGAGCAGCTGGCACAGGATGGTATGCCAACCATCGTGCTGGGCGCTGACGATGATCTGCAGCAGGCGCTGGTGAAAGCGGAGCTGGTGCCGTCCCGCGGTCAGGCACGCACCATGATCGGGTCTAATGCCGTCTCGCTGAACGGTGAAAAGCAGTCCGATGCGGAATACCGCTTCAGCGACAGTGACAAACTGTTTAACCGCTATACGCTGTTGCGTCGCGGCAAAAAACATTACTGCCTGATTAACTGGCAGTAAGCTTTCAGGGCCGGTTTCCGGCCCTTTTTTATGGCAAGGCTGGACAGGGCAAACAAGTGAAAAATATCTTAGCAATTCAGTCGCACGTTGTTTTTGGTCACGCCGGTAACGCCGCAGCGGAGTTTCCGATGCGCCGCCTGGGGGCAAACGTCTGGCCACTGAATACCGTGCAGTTTTCTAACCACACGCAGTATGGCCACTGGACCGGCACGGTAATGCCTGCAACCCACTTAACCGACATTGTTAAAGGGATTGCGGACATTGACCGTCTGAAGACCTGTGACGCGGTGCTGAGCGGTTATCTGGGTTCGGCGGAGCAGGGAGAGCAGATTCTGCAAATTGTTCGTCAGGTGAAAGCGGCCAACCCGAATGCCTGGTATTTTTGCGACCCGGTGATGGGACATCCGGAGAAAGGCTGCATTGTGGCACCGGGTGTGGCGGAATTTCACTGCAAAATGGCGATGCCTGCCAGCGATATTATTGCCCCGAATCTGCTTGAGCTGGAGATGCTGAGCGAGCGCACCATCACGGACGTCGACGCGGCGGTGGACGCTGCGCGGGCACTGATTGCTCAGGGGCCGCGTGTGGTGCTGGTGAAGCATCTGGCGCGGGCGGGTCGTCGCAGCGATCGTTTTGAGATGCTGCTGGTGACGGCGGAAGACGCCTGGCATATCAGCCGTCCGCTGGTCGATTTCGGTGTCCGTCAGCCGGTCGGTGTGGGCGATCTGACCAGCGGTCTGCTGCTGGTCAATCTGCTGCACGGCAAATCACTGCAGGATGCGCTGGAGCACGTGACCGCGTCGGTGTATGAGGTGATGCTGAAAACCCATGAGATGGGTGAGTATGAACTGCAACTGGTGGCGGCACAGGATGCCATCGCCCGTCCGACGCAGCACTTCGCGGCAGAAAAACTATAAAGCATCAGGGCCGGCTAACCGGCCCTGTTCACTCAGACTAAGCCTTCCGCTTTAAGCGCCGCCTGCACCGCAGGACGTTCCGCGACACGATCAAACCATGCCCCAAGCGATGTAAAGCCGGACAAATCCAGTCCCAGCGCTTTTGCCCAGCGCATCACCACAAACAGATAAGCATCCGCCACGCTGAAATGCATCCCCATAAGCCACTGCTTGTCACGCAGCGACGCATCGACATAGCGGAATTTCGCCTCCAGCTGGCTGCGGGTCTGCGCTTTCACCTCGTCGGAGTAACCCGGGCGAAACAGCGGCCCAAAGCTTTTGTGCAGCTCGCTGCCGATATAGCTGAGCCATTCTATGGTGTGATAACGCGTCAGACTGCCGACCGGTGCCAGCAGATGGCGATCGGGCTTGAGATCCGCCAGATACTGTACAATCGCAACGCCTTCCGTCAGCACGGTGCCGTCGCTCAGCAGCAGCGCAGGCACCTGGCCTTTAGGATTGACCTGGCGGAAATCGTCACCACGTTCAGTGAGTTTGGTTGCCAGATCAACATTCACCTGAGTGAAGTCCAGCCCGCATTCGCGCATAACAATGTGCGGGGAGAGAGAGCAGGCTCCTGCTTTGCAAAACAGTTTCATGACCATGTACTCCTTGTTGCAATGGGATCACAACATAGTAAAGGCTCAGGGTGGAATTACCCGTGATAAGGATCAGGGATCTGCGAAGGGCGTTGCGGAGGGGCATAAAAAAGCCGGGCAGAGCCCGGCTTAGCTAAAACGCGGTGGCGATTACGCCTTCACGTCTTTTAATTTTGCGTCGCTGTCCTGTGCCTGAGTCATACGGTTCAGCAACGGCGCCGTAATCAGCATCAGCAGAGCAATAACCGCCGTCACGATACCAATCTCCTGGAATACGCGGCTGTAGGTCGCCAGCGAAACCAGGGGATCGTTCACGTTTTCAGGCACGGCCATCAGGTTTGCCACTTTACCGGCAATCACTGCTGCGCCTGCGGTGGTCAGGAACCAGGAGCCCATGATGAAGCCCATCAGACGCTGTGGCACCAGCTGCGCCACCATCGCCAGGCCGAGGCCGGAGATCATCAGCTCACCGATACTCTGCAGCGCATAGCTCAGGATCAGCCAGTTAACCGAAACGATGCCCGCATCGCTGGCGAACTTCGCGCCCACCGGCAGCACCAGGAACGCCGCAGAACAGAGCACCATACCGAAGGCAAACTTGTGCGGCATCGGCAGTTTATCGCCCAGCTTGTTATACAACGCCGCCAGCAACGGACTGGCCAGCATGATCCAGAACGGGTTCAGCGCCTGGAACTGCTCGGGCGCAAAAGTAATGCCGAAAATGGTGTGCTCAACGTTGCGGATAGCAAAGAAGTTGAGTGACGTTGGCATCTGCATATAAAGCACGAAGAACAGAATCGCTTCGACCATCAGCAGGAAGGCAACAATCATCTTACGACGCGCCGCGCCCTGCAGCGCAAAGGCCTCTTTGGCAAACACCAGTACGATACCCAGCGCAATCACCGCCAGTACCAGTCGGGCGATAACCTGGTGATGCAGCATCCAGTTGGCCAGTGCGATCAACAACACCACGCCAACCAGCGTCATCAGTAATTTGCCGACCTGCAACGGAGCGAAGTCCGGCTTCGAGCCGTAATCCCTGACCATGCGTTTGCAGAACAGGAAGTTAAACAGGGTGATAATCAGACCGATAACGCACAGTGAGAAAGCCACGCTGTAACCATATTTCGCCGCTAACCACGGTGTCAGCATCATCGAGAAGAGAGAACCGATGTTGATCGACATATAGAACATGGTGAACGCACCGTCTAAGCGTGGATCGTCTTTGTCGTAGCAGGTTGAGAGCAGCGAAGAGGGGTTTGCCTTGAACAGGCCGCTACCCACTGCGATGGTTGCCATGCCGACATAGACGATGCTGACGTTATGACCGGAAAACGCGACCAGCGCATAGCCCAGCGCCAGCACCAGAACACCCAGAACGATGACGCGTTTAGTGCCCAGCACCTTATCACCGAGCCAGCCGCCGATTGCGACCAGACCATAAACCAGCGCACTGAATGAAGAGAACAGGGTAATAGAGTCTGATTCAGACAATCCCAGTTGCTTCACCAGGTAAACCGCCATAATGGCCTGCAGGCCATAGAAGCCAAAACGTTCCCATAACTCAATCGAGAAGATTAAGTAGAACGCCTTCGGCTGTTTAAACGCATTGAGACTGACAGCCTCATCAGTGTGTTTGTTTGCAGTTGACACATGTACCTCAGTTTTTTCATACCCTGTTTCGGGACAGGAATTAAGTCCGCGTCATGTGAGTTTTCCATGCGCAAGATTGTTATTAGAAGGGAAAAGCGGCGACTAATTTGGCTGATTACGGGCGGCAGGGCAAGAATTTTCTGACAACCCGTCAGGTTCAGAAATGTTGGGTTAAAAAGCTTATAACAAACTGTTAATTGGTTTTAAATGTTGAGGCGACGGAAAATATCAGTACAGATGCTCTGAATAAGCGCCGCTGAACGGAGGGTATTAACATTAACTACTAATGCGGAATTAACCAGATAAATCGGTTGTTGAATAATAATCAGGCAGCACTAACGGCAGGTCACAGGCTAATTCACAGTCAATCTGACGAATTATCAGGCGTTACCCGCCCGCCATTGCGTGAAAAACAGCCAAATGGCGATCCTGCGCACAAACAGATGATTTATTTAAGAAAGGAAAAAAAGAAACCGATTGCGTCTTGTGGTCTGACGCGGGAGCCGAAGGCGTTAGCAATCGACAGGGTGATAAAACAGACGCGGCCTGCCGGTCAAAACCTGCCCAGTCGTATTAAAAACTTATCAATACGCCGCTGCGTAATTTCTCACTCGACACAAAATTAACATTCCTATAACCTCTCAATTTCCCCAGAAGGATCAGTTCATGTCGTCTCCCCTGTGTTTATCTCTCGTTGGTGACTACCGCGCCAATGCGGTTGCCCATCAGGCTATACCCCTTGCCATTGAACGTGCTGCACGCAGGCTAAATCTTATCGTTGAAGCGGAGTGGATCGCCACCGACCAGCTTGACCAGACAGACCTTACGCGCAGTGATGCGGTCTGGGTGGTGCCTGGCAGTCCTTATCTCAACGATGAAGGTGTCTTTGAAACCCTTCGCTGGGCGCGGGAGAGCGGTAAGCCTTTCCTGGGATCCTGTGGGGGGTTCCAGTATGCGGTGATCGAGTATGCGCGCAATGTACTGGGCTGGCACGATGCCAGTCATGCAGAGACCGACACCGGCGGAAGAATGGTCATTGCCCCGTTGAGCTGCTCGCTGGTGGAGCAGCGTGGCAGGGTCAGGTTTGACGCGGAGTCACGTATCGCCCAGGCCTACGGCGTGCTGGAGAGCGATGAGGGCTATCACTGTAACTTTGGTGTTAACCCGGACTTCAGTGACGCGCTGGGCGATAACACGCTGCGTATTACCGCCTGGGATGAGGCGGGAGATGTGCGTGGTGTAGAACTCCGGAATCATCCTTTCTATGTCGCCACGCTGTTCCAGTCAGAGCGCGCAGCCCTGCAGGACAAAGAATCTCCGCTGGTGATTGCCTGGATGCAGGCGGCGCTGGGGCAACGTTAAATACATCCATCCTGTGACACTGTCACAGGATGGCTTACATTAGCGCAGCAGTGCCGGGCGTTTTGCGTCAAATGACCAGTTATCAATCAGAAACTGCATGCCCAGCGCGTCGTTACGGTTTTTATCGGGTAACGAATTGTAGAGTTCATGGGCTGCTTCAACCCGCGCCATATTCAGGGTGATACCCAGCCCTGGCCCCTCTGGCAGTTCCAGATATCCATCACGAATCTGCGGCGCATGCAGTGTCAGCTGCTGGCCATCCTGCCAGATCCAGTGAGTATCAAAGGCGGTCAGACGATCGCCCGGTGCAGCGGCACCCAGATGCGCCACCATTGCCAGCGACACATCAAAGTGGTTGTTTGAGTGGCAGCCGGTCGTCAGGCCCCATTCATGGCAGAGCTGCGCTACAGTGTGGGCATTACGCATCGTCCAGAAATGCGGGTCGGCCAGGGGAATGTCGATAGCGTTGAGTTGCAGAGCATGCTGCAACTGTCGCCAGTCATTGGCGATCATATTGGTGGCGACCGGAATACCCGTCGCCCGCTTAAACTCTGCCAGCGTTTCCCGGCCTGAATAGCCCTGCTCCGCGCCGCAGGGGTCTTCCAGATAGGGAATGCGGCCCGCCAGCTGTTTGCCATAATAAATAGCCTCATCCAGCGACCAACTGGCATTGGGATCAACTGTTACCCGCGCCTGAGGAAAGCGTGTCAGTAGGGCGTTAACCGTCTCCACCTCCACGTCGGCATGATGTACGCCACCCTTGAGTTTGAAATCGCGAAAGCCATAGCGATCCGCTGCCGCCTCCGCCAGCCGCACCACGCCGTCCGCATCCATCGCTTTTTCATGACGCAGTTGCAGCCAGGCATCACCGCCAGCGTGGCCCGCCTGATAGTTCATGCTGGTCAGGTTGCGGTCGGCGATATAGAACAGATAACCGAGGACGGGCACCCGATCGCGTTGCTTGCCACTGGCAAGTAACTCGGCAACCGGCAGATTCAGGTGCTGACCCAGCAGATCAAGCAGCGCCGCTTCAATTGCCGCGGCGGCGTTATAAAACTTCTCAGGGTTCATCTGTGGAATATGAATATTGTCGGTATGCGCGGTCTGCTGGTGTCGCGCGTCGCTGGCAAATAGTGTGGCGATGGTGGCATTCTGTCGCAGCAATTCGCTGCCCTCTATCTGCGGACGAAAGCGCGCCAGCAGCGCCAGCGTTGAAGCGTGGCAGGGGCTCTCGCCGACGCCGGTCCGGCCTGCGGAATCGGTCAGAATCACCAGAATACGGGTAAAGTAGCAGTTGTGTGCGCCGCCAATGTTCAGCAGCATGCTGTCATATCCGGCGACCGGCACCACCCGCATTGTTTTAATGACTGGACTGTCTGACATGTTGATTCTCCATAGGATCAAGGGAAGGCGGGGAGGGCTTGCGGCGCAGCAGCAGCCATAGACCGGTCAGCAGCGAGACGCTGGTCAGGGCATAGAGGCCGCCGGTTGTCGAGCCGGTCTTCATCTCCAGATAGCCAAATACCGTCGGTGCGAAAAAGCCGCCAAGGTTGCCAACAGAATTCACCAGCGCAATACCTGGCGCGACAATCGAGGCAGGCAGCTCTCCCTGCGGCATTGGCCAGAAGAAGGTTGCGCTGACTTTTGAACCGATACAGGCCACGATCATCGCCAGGAAGCCAAACCACGGGGAACCCAGCGTGGCCATAAAGGTGCCGCATGCTGCGACCAGCATGGCGATACCCAGCGCTTTATCGAGTTTGTCGCGGTGGCGGTCTGAAAAGCGGCTCAGCAGGTTAATGGCGATAATGGCGCAAAGCCACGGCACGGCGGTGAGAATGCCGATGCCAAAACTGCTGAAGCCCTGAATGCGCTGGATAATCTGCGGCAGCCAGAACACCAGCGTATAGCCGGTCATCGTCATGGTGAAGAAGATAACGCAGAAGAACAGCAGGCTGCGATTACGCAGCAGCGACATTTTACCCGGTTCGCGGTTTAGCTCGTCACGCTGCGCCTCTTCATTATGCAGCTGCTGTATCAGTGCCTGTTTCTCTGCATCACTCAGCCAGCGTGCGTCGCCGGGTCGCGACACCAGTATCCAGGCAGCGAAAATGCCGACCAGCACCGAGGCACCGCCTTCGAGAAACATCACCCATTTCCAGCCAGCAATGCCTAAAAAGTCGTGCATCATCAGGATCGCGCCGGTGATAGGGCCGGAGAAGAGAAAGGCACCGGCGGTGGCACTCAGCACCATCGCGGTGGCCCGGCCGCGCCAGGCATTCGGGACCCACTGACGGAAATAGAACAGCACGCCAGGAAAGAAGCCCGCCTCGGCCACGCCCAGTAAAAAGCGCAACAGGTAAAACTGGATGGGTGAGGTAACGAACCCCGTCAGGACCACCACCAGCCCCCAGGTAATCATGATGCGCGTCAGCCAGACGCGTGCGCCAAAGCGCTTCATCATCAGGTTGCTGGGCACCTCAAACAACGCATAGCCGATAAAAAACAGGCCCGCACCCAGACCAAAGGCCGCCGCGCTGATCCCGGCATCGGTCCGCAGCTCCGCTTTGATAAAGCCAATATTGGCGCGGTCGATCTGGTTAATGATCAACATCACCACCAGCATCGGGATGATATGGGTGAAGAATTTTTTGATGGCGGAGGCGATCAGCTCATCGTGCTGCGGGGACAAGGCGCTATCCATCGGTCTTCCTCGTAAGAAACGTAAAGAAGAGCAAAGTGTAGGACGCTGAAAAGGCCAGCTCTATAGGCATCCGCCCAGGAGCCGATGGGCGTACGGCCTGGACGGTTGTGTTATCAATATGTTACGGAGTGGTATGGGCGAAGCGGCAGAGTAAAACTGTGGCAGCGATCAACTTCTCAAGGCCAGGGTTAAGGGGAGACCTGAATGCAAGAGGTCGCGCCGACAGTGAAAGAGGTGACAGGGCGAGCAGGCAGGTTTCAGCCACTGAACTGACGGCGCTGGGCAATCTCTTCAGCACGCAGCAGCAGCGCCTGCAAATCATCCTCGTCAATATCCAGCAGCTCACCACCCTGTAAAGCCTGATGCAGATCGGCGCGCGTCAGCGGGACCGGCATCGCGATCGGCTCGGGTTTAACTTCTTCCGGGGCCAGCGGGTGGGGATAGCGGCGACCGGCCAGATTATTAAACAGCAGTGCCAGCAGCGCCAGGGTCAGTGAATTGAGCAGGACTGGCGTCAGGACAAAGTCATATCCCAGTTGCTGCACCGAAGGGCCGCCCAGAATAGCGGTCAGAGCAACGGCACCGCCGGGCGGATGCAGACAGCGCAGCTGAAACATCAACAGGATCGCCACACAGGCCGCGACGCCGCAGGCTATCGCCGGATCGGGGATCAGCTGGCTGACGGTGACGCCCGCCAGCGCGGAGAGGCTGTTGCCGCCGACGATGGCCCAGGGCTGAGCCAGCGGACTGGCGGGCAGGCCAAAGAGTAAAACCGCCGAAGCACCAACCGGGGCAACAAACCACAGATTCAGCTCGCCCAGAATCCAGTGGCTCAGCAGACTGGTCAGAATTAAGCCGGTACCCGCACCCAGTCCGGCGATCACCACGTGCTTTTTACTCACTGGCAGCGGATGCGGCCAGAGCCGCGCCAGAAACAGGCGCAGCGAATGCCTTTCTGCTGAAGGGCTTTTATTCATTACTTTACTCACCGTGTCATAACATTTTCTTATCGTCAGGGGCGGCGATTTTCCATCATCAACAGCAATGTAACAACCCGACAAACTGTGCCGGTATTAAGACGCGCCTGTGAGCGTGGCGACCAGGGGATGAGCACAGGAGACGGGAAAAGCAGCGATCGTAACCAGAGAATAAAAAAACCGCCGCAGCGGGTTTGTCAGGCGAATTACTCGACTTTGTCGGGATACTCGCAAAGATCTTCTATCAGGCAGGCGCCACAGCGCGGTTTACGTGCCACGCACGTGTAGCGGCCGTGCAGAATCAGCCAGTGATGGCAGTCAACCTTATACGCCGCCGGAACCACCTTCAGCAGTTTCTGCTCAACCTCTTCCACATTCTTGCCCGGCGCAAATTTCGTCCGGTTGCTGACGCGGAAGATATGGGTATCGACGGCAATTGTCGGCCAGCCAAAGGCGGTGTTGAGCACCACATTGGCGGTTTTACGGCCTACACCGGGCAGGGCTTCCAGTGCCGCACGATCTTCCGGCACTTCGCCGTTGTGCTGCTCCAGCAGAATGCGGCAGGTCTTAATCACATTTTCCGCTTTGCTGTTAAACAGGCCGATGGTTTTGATGTATTCCTTTACGCCATCCACGCCCAGCGCCAGCATCGCGGCGGGCGTATTCGCCACCGGATAGAGCTTTGCGGTGGCTTTGTTGACGCTGACATCGGTCGCCTGCGCCGAAAGCAGCACTGCAATCAGCAGCTCAAACGGCGTGCTGAAGTTCAGCTCGGTGGTCGGATGTGGATTATTCTGCTGCAGCCGACGGAGAATTTCGGTGCGTTTGGTCTGATTCACACCGGTTTCCCGACGGCGTTCTGAGGCGCAGCGGTTTCGGCCGCCTGAGCACGCAGTGCTGCCCGCTGTTTCATCTTCTGATCGATCAGATATTTACCCGCCAGCATCATGCCCAGACCGATAAACGCACCAGGCGGCAGCATCGCCAGCAGCATCGGCGAGTCGAAATGGACCACTTCGATACGCAGCGATTTCGCCCACGGGCCAAGCAGCTGATCGGCACCGTTAAACAGCGTGCCACTGCCGATGATTTCCCGCAGCGAACCCAGCACCACCATGGCGCAGGTCGCGCCCATACCGATGGCGAAGCCATCCAGCGCCGCAAGCGGGATGCTGCTCTTAGAGGCCACAGCTTCAGCACGGCCAACCACGATGCAGTTGGTCACGATCAGCGGGATAAAAATTCCCAGCGACTGATAGAGACCGTAGGCATAGGCGTTGATCAGCATCTGCACGCAGCTCACCACCGAGGCGATGATCATGACATAAATCGGGATACGGATTTCCGACGGCACCCAGCGGCGCGAGGCGGAAATAAAACTGTTGGTCAGGGTCAGCACCAGCGTGGTAGCCAGACCTAAGCCCAGCGCGTTAGTCGCCGTTGCCGTAACCGCCAGCAGCGGGCAGAGGCCCAGCAGCTGCACCAGTGCCGAGTTATTCTTCCACAGTCCACCCACCAGCAGACTTTTAGCTTCACTCATTTGCGTCTCCACATGCCGGTAACGAAGAGAGTCTCTCCGGAAGCGTTTTCATCAACAGCGCGGTGCGTTTCGTCGCATTGACCACCGCGCGTGGGGTAATGGTGGCGCCGGTAAATTGATCGAAGTCGCCGCCATCTTTTTTTACCGCAAAGGCTTTATCTGACGGACCATGAACCACTTTGCCATTAAAGCTGTTGATCCAGTCAGAGATGCGCAGTTCGATCTTGTCGCCCAGGCCTGGCGTCTCATGATGTTCAATCACCCGCACGCCCAGTACTTTACCCTGGAAATCAGCCCCGACCAGCATCTGTATCGCACCAGAATAGCCGTCAGGTGCGGTTGTCTCCAGTGCGGCAGCGACCGGCTGGCCGCCTTTACGCGCCAGGAAGAGATGGTGCGGGGCACTATTGCCCAGTGCAGCATCCGTGACAACGTAACAATCCTGCTGGATGCTGTTATCATAAAGGTCTGTTGGCACCACCTGATCCAGCAGATTTTTCTGCTGCAGCAGGGTCTGATGCTCCACCGTCGGCTTGGTGACCGTGTTAACCACCGCCGTAGCAGCCGTGGTGATCGCGGCAAAAACTGCCAGCGTCACCCCATTTTTGCGAATCGTCTCCAGCATCGCTTAATCCTTCTGATGGCCGTAAACGCGCGGCTGGGTGTAGTAATCGATGAGCGGCACGCAAATGTTCGCCAGCAGCACCGCAAACGCCACGCCATCGGGATAACCGCCAAAGCTGCGGATCAGCCAGACCAGCAGTCCAATCAGCGCGCCATACACCAGGCGACCCCGATTGGTGGTGGAGGCGGTCACCGGATCGGTGGCAATAAAGAACGCGCCGAGCATGGTGGCACCGGAGAAAAGATGAATCAGCGGGCTGTTCAGCGATGCCGGTGAGAAGAACCAGCCCAGCGTGGCGCAGAACGCCAGTGACAGCAGCATGGCGGCAGGAATATGCCAGCGAATGGCACTTTTCCCTAGCAGAAACAGGCCACCCGCCAGATAACCGACGTTAACCCACTGCCAGCCAAGGCCCGCCAGCACGCCGCTGTAGATCGGCTGCGCCAGCAGATGTTCGGCGCTGTGACCCGCACGTAAACCGGTTTTAAAGGTATCAAGGGGCGTCGCCTGGCTGATGCCATCAACACCCATCTGTAACTGCTGCATGGTTTCGCCCGCCAGCGTGTGGCCGTGGAACACCATGCTCAGACTGTCCATCAGTCCGGGTTTGATCGCCTGCAGCGTGTCAGGCGGCAGCCAGCTGGTCATCTGCACCGGGAAGGAGATCAGCAGCACCACATAGCCGACCATCGCCGGGTTAAATGGGTTCTGGCCCAGTCCGCCATAGAGCTGTTTAGCAATGACGACCGCAAACAGCGTACCGATCACCACCAGCCACCAGGGAGCCAGCGGAGGCAGACTGATACCGATCAGCACGGCGGTCAGCAGCGCCGAGTTATCTGCCAGCGTGCTGGCCACCGGCGCTTTGCGCAACCGTAAAATCGCCGCTTCTGTCAGCCAGGCGGTCAGCGTTGCCAGTAAAACCTGCAAAAAGGTGCCGTAGCCAAAGAAATAACACTGTGCAGCAAAACCCGGCACCGCGGCCAGCACCACCAGCAGCATGATGTTGCCGGTGCTGCGGCGATTATGGGTGTAGGGAGAACTTGCGATACGAAAAGCCATTTAATCCTCAAGCGTCGTAGACGACTGCGCTTTACGCGCTTTGGCACGGGCGATGGCGGCAGCAATAGCGGCCTTGCGCGCATCATCGGGTTGATTCAGTTCAGGTGCCTGTTCAGGTTCAGCATTGGCGTTATTGGCCTGCTCCTGAGCCTGCTCCGCATTCTCTACCGCAAAGTGTGCGGCAGTGGCCAGTGCCGCAGCGTCGCGTGAAGCAGCATCCGCGTCACTTTCTGCCTGCGCGGCTTTTTTCGCTTTGGCACGGGCGATGGCGGCCTGAACCGCGGCTTTACGCGGGTCGGTTTCAGCGGCGGCGTCTGGCGCGGCGTCTGGAACGCTCTCTGATGCAGCCGGAGCCGTCACCTCAGCGCTTTCTGCCTGCGCGGCTTTCTTCGCTTTGGCGCGGGCGATGGCGGCCTGAACCGCGGCTTTACGCGGGTCGGTTTCAGCGGCGGCGTCTGGAACGCTCTCCGATGCAGCCGGCGCCGTCGCATCAGCGCCTTCTGCCTGCGCGGCTTTCTTCGCTTTGGCACGGGCGATAGCGGCCTGAACCGCGGCTTTACGCGGGTCGGTTTCAGCAGCGGCGTCTGGAACGCTCTCTGATGCAGCCGGAGCCGTCACCTCAGCGCCTTCTGCCTGCGCGGCTTTCTTCGCTTTGGCGCGGGCGATGGCGGCCTGAACCGCGGCTTTACGCGGGTCGGTTTCAGCGGCGGCGTCTGGTGCGGCGCTCTCCGATGCAGCCGGAGTCGCCACCTCAGCGCCTTCTGCCTGCGCGGCTTTCTTCGCTTTGGCACGGGCGATGGCGGCCTGAACCGCGGCTTTACGCGGGTCGGTTTCAGCAGCGGCGTCTGCGGCGCTCTCTGATGCAGCCGGAGCCGTCACCTCAGCGCCTTCCGCCTGCGCGGCTTTCTTCGCTTTGGCGCGAGCCACGGCGGCTTCGACAGCGGCTTTGCGTGGATCGACGCTGGCTTCAGCCCCGGTCTCCACTGCATCAACCGGCGTGACTTTCTTCGCTTTCGCCCGCGCAATGGCCGCTTCAACCGCCGCTTTGCGGGGATCGACGGATTGACGCGTCACCGGCTGGGTTTCAGCCTGAGCCTCGGCCTGACGCAGACGTGCCTGCGCATGGCGGGCTTCACGCTGCGCTTCCAGGGTCGCTTCATCCGGCTCAGTGGCCTGGCGGGCTTTCACCCGCGCTTTGGCGGCAGTCAGTTCGCTGGTATCGGTGCGGGCTACGCGCTGTTTCGCCTCTTCATGACGCGCTTCACGGGCCTGCTTCTCACGCTCCAGTCGCGCCTGACGTGCTTCGAAGCGTGCTTTAGCTTCCAGCGTGCGTTTCGCTTCCAGATCGATGGCGCGCAGTTCCGCTTTTTCCTGACGGTAATATTGCACCAGCGGGATGTTACTTGGGCAGACATAGGCACAGGCGCCACATTCGATGCAGTCATCAATGTGGTGTGAGCGCGCTTTATCGTGATCGCCGCCCTGGCTGAACCAGTAAAGTTGCTGAGGGAGCAGCTTAGCCGGACAGGCATCGGCACAGGCAGAACAACGAATGCAGGACTGCTCTTCGTCGTTGTTGCCCATCTCACCTTGAGAGGGGGCAAGAATACAGTTGGTGATCTTGACCACCGGCACATCCAGCGATGGCAGGGTAAAGCCCATCAGCGGACCGCCCATAATCACCATCTGACGCGGTGCAGGCGTAAATCCGACCTGGTGCAGCAGATGGCTGATGGGCGTGCCGAGACGACTCCAGACGTTACGCGGCTGGGCAATCGCCTCGCCGGTCAGTGTCACCACGCGTTCCGTAATCGGTTCACCATTGATGATGGCCCGCTTAACGGCCCAGGCGGTGCCGACGTTCTGCATCAGCACACCGATATCGGTGGATCGTCCGCCGTGCGGCACTTCCATGCCGGTCAGAATGCGGGTCAGCTGCTTGGCACCACCGGAAGGGTATTTGGTCGGGATCACCCGGATTTGCAGATCGCGCTCGCTACCCAGCGCCTGTTTCAGCGCAGCAATCGCTTCAGGTTTATTATCTTCAATGCCAATCATCACCCGCTCGGCCTGTAACACCCAGGCGAGAATGCGGCTGCCTTCCAGCACTTCGGCGGCGTAGTCCTGCATCAGGCGATCGTCAGCGGTGATATAAGGCTCGCACTCGGCCGCATTGATAATCAGGGTTTTAACGCCGCGCAGGCCGCCTTTGAGTTTGGTGGCGGTAGGGAAGCCCGCGCCGCCCAGGCCGGCGATGCCAGCGTCGTGAATACGCTGCACAACATCCGCGCGCGGATGCTGACGGTAGTCAGGCCACGGATCGAGCGGCATCCAGCGGTCATCGCCATCTGGCGTCAGGAAAATGCAAAGCTCGGAGAGACCCGATGGATGCGCGGTCATATGCTGACCAATATCGTCAATCACGCCGGAGGTGGGCGCATGGACCGGCAGCATACGGCCTGTGCCAAACGTCAGGGGCTGACCGCGCAGCACTTTGTCGCCAGGTGAAACGCAGATTTCACCTTCGTGTCCGATGTGCTGTTTCAGCGGGATAATAAAACGGTGCGGCAACGGCAGTTCGCTGAGCGGCGTGCCGTTGGACTGGGTTTTCATTTCTGGCGGATGAATACCGCCCTGAAAATCCCAGACCTTCTCTTTTTTCAGGAAGTTAAACAGATTAAGCATGAGTTTTTACCGGGATCACCCGTACAGGAATGGTATTCAAATCCCACTTCCAGTTAGCTGGCGTGGTGGCAACCGGGCGCATTTCAATACAGTCAGTCGGGCAGGGCGCGACGCAGAGATCGCAGCCGGTGCAGACATCGCTCAGCACGGTGTGCATGGCGCGGGTTGCCCCGACAATCGCATCCACCGGACAGGCCTGAATACATTTGGTGCAGCCAATGCAGTTGGCTTCATCAATAAACGCCACGGTGCGAACCGGCTCTTTCGCCGTTTCATCACCATCAATCGGCTGTGGTTCAACGTTAAGCAGCGCAGCCAGCTTGAGCATAGTCTGCTCACCGCCCGGCGCGCATTTGTTGATCGCTTCACCGTTGTTGCCGACCGCATCCGCATAAGGGCGGCAGCCAGGATAGCCGCACTGGCCACACTGGCTCTGCGGCAGAATGGCATCAATCTGCTCGACGATAGGATCTTCTTCGACCTCAAAGCGGCGTGAGGCGTAACCCAGCAGCGCGCCGAACACCAGGCTCAGCGCACTTAATACGGCAACAGCAATCCAGATCGCGGTCATCAGAATTTCACCAGGCCGCTGAAGCCCATAAATGCCAGCGCCATCAGGCCCGCGGTAATCAGGGCGATGGAGTTGCCTTTAAATGGGGCAGGAACATTGGCCAGCACCAGGCGCTCACGCATACCGGCGAACAGCACCATCACCAGCGAGAAGCCGATAGAGGCACTAAAACCATAGAGCGCGGCCTGCATAAAGGTGTGGTTGAGGTTGACGCTCAGCAGAGGCACGCCAAGCACCGCACAGTTAGTGGTAATCAGCGGCAGAAAGATACCCAGCAGGCGATAGAGCGACGGACTGGTTTTACGCACCACCATTTCGGTGAACTGCACGACGACGGCGATCACCAGGATATAAGCCATGGTGCGCAGGTAGACCAGGTCCAGCGGCAGCAGGATCAGATGGTTGACCAGCCAGGCGCAGATCGAGGCCAGGGTGATCACGAATGTCGTGGCGAGGCCCATGCCAATCGCCGTTTCCAGTTTTTTGGAAACGCCCATAAAAGGACAGAGGCCGAGAAACTTCACTAATACGAAGTTATTCACCAGCACGGTGCCAACAAAGAGAAGCAGATAATCGGTCATTTTTTCGCCTGGGAGCCAGAAAGCGGCTTATTATCATTGATAGCGCGGCGTATCTCAACACCCGCACCACCCGCAAGGCGGCAGACCGCACTCAGAATTAAATTCCTGACATGTCGCACCGCGTTACGGCGCGATAAAGGTCGTTTTTACCCGTTCTGAGCGTTTGAAATAGGGCACAAAAACCGCAGCGGCCAGCAGCGACAGCAGTAATGTCTGAAGAGCACGGCTATCGGCGACCGGGGTAAAAGCAAAGGTTTTCAGCGCCAGCAGCACGGTAATCAGCAACCAGAGCAGATAATGACGGGGCAGACGTCGGGAGCGCTTCAGGAACAGCCAGCTGATCCAGAGGCTATAAGCCCAGACCGCCACGGCGGTGAGCAGGGAAATGGCCCAGTAAGAGAAGAGTGTGCTGCCGTGAGAAAACAGTGCTACACGCCATTCCGGATTAAACAGTGGTGTCAGATACATCGCCAGCACCAGAACGGTGGTCAACAGGGTCATTATCAGCCAGGCCAGCGGCAGCAAAAGCCAGCCACCAATACGCGGCGCAGCAACCTGTTCATTCATCGTGGTTATTCCTGTCTCGGAGAGTCGAAGCGCAGCAGAATAACATGTCCAGAGGGGCACGCCCATCCGGACAGGGTCAGCAGTAAAAAAGGCGGTTAATCATCCTGAAATCAGACGACGTAGCGCCATACCGTTCTGGGAACGCAGCCCAGATCATATAACTTTCCGCCAGAGACCAGTTCAGCGCGTCGATGATCGGCAGCCCGGTACATATTGATAATTTCCATATCATTGGTCAGAGAGTAATTAAGATGATCGAAAAGCTTTTCCAGACTATCTGAATTATTTACTTTGCGGAATTTAAGCAGGTAATCGTGCGCAGTCATCATTGCCATAACAGATAGAAGTAACAAAGGAGTGCTCAGTATAGGGGGCAGGCTTAAGCTGTCCAGATCATGAGGCTGAAAAAGACCGAAAATCAGACAAAAGCACCTTATCAGTCACTAAAACTCCATATTTGGCTTTTTTACTCTTCCCGGCGCCGATAACTCAATGCTTTTGTTTTAAACGGCGCGTTAATAGATACAGGCAAGAATGAAAAAAAATCGTTAAAAGCAGAGGGAAAATATAATTTTTATTTCATTAAGCTTTGACAGCGAGCCAGTGGCTCCTTTCTGACAATTTCAGCGCAGCAAAATTAACCCCTCAGCCTCCCTCGCCATAGAAACGTTTCGCTCCTGACCTGAAGTCGCTGACGACTGTGCGGACAATCACAAATCCCATTTTTTGTTCATCGCACGCCGGATAACCCGTTTTGTACGCCTGGCTGTAATCGTTTCCAGTGGCGATAAACATAAGCGATTCTGTTTATTACAATTATTTAACGGGCATTTTCATTTTAATCAGCCGTTTTATCCATAACACCCCCGTCAGCGAACCCGCCACTCTGCACGTAACCCCTTTAAATTGCACTGTTTTGTGAAGTGTGTCGCCATTATGCACCCTTTTTTAGTCCAGTCTAAGCAGGCTCTCTACCCTAAACAGCAAACGCCTTTCAGAGGATTAAAAACTATGTGGAAACGTTTACTTCTGACCACGCTGGTCAGCGCCGCGTTAACCGGCCCGGTACTTGCCGCAGATATGACGGTCGGCTTCTCGCAGGTGGGTTCGGAATCTGGCTGGCGCTCAGCGGAAACCAACGTAGCGAAAAGCGAAGCCAAAAAACGCGGAATCACCCTGAAAATCGCCGACGGACAGCAGAAACAAGAGAACCAGATCAAAGCAGTACGCTCATTCATTGCCCAGGGTGTTGATGCCATCTTCATCGCACCAGTGGTTCAGACCGGCTGGGAGCCGGTACTGGAAGAAGCCAAAGATGCCAAAATCCCGGTTTACCTGCTGGACCGCGCTATCGTGGTGAAAGACAAATCGCTCTATCAGGCGGTGGTGACGGCGGACAACGTGCTGGAAGGCAAACTGATTGGCGACTGGCTGGTGAAAACCGTGGGCGACAAGCAGTGTAACGTGGTGGAACTGCAGGGCACCGTGGGTGCCAGCGTAGCAATCGATCGTAAAAAAGGCTTTGCCGAAGCGATCAGCAACCATCCAAACATTAAAGTAATCCGCTCACAGTCCGGTGACTTTACCCGCAGTAAAGGTAAAGAGGTGATGGAGAGCTTTATCAAGGCCGAGAACAACGGCAAAAATATCTGCATGGTTTACGCGCACAACGATGACATGGCGATCGGTGCCATTCAGGCAATTAAAGAAGCGGGCCTGAAACCAGGCAAAGATATTCTGACCGGCTCGATTGATGGTGTTCCGGATATCTACAAAGCGATGCTGGCGGGTGAGGCGAATGCCAACGTTGAGCTGACGCCAGATATGGCTGGCCCGGCGTTTGATGCGCTGGAAAAATTTAAGAAAGATGGCACGCTGCCGCCAAAAGTGATCAAGACCGAGTCGAAGCTGTTCCTGCCTGCCGACGCGCAGAAGGAGCTGGATAAGAAAAATGGTATGGGTTACTGATCCACCGACCCGCCACAGACCAGCCGCAGACCGCCCTATGGGGCGGTTTTTCATGACGTAAGGCGGAGTGAGCAGAATGATCACGCACAATGAAACACCGCTGTTATCCATCAGCGGCGTCAGCAAAGGTTTTCCCGGCGTCAAAGCGCTGAGCAATGTTTCCTTTGATATCCGCAAAGGGGAGATCATGGCGCTGCTGGGCGAGAACGGCGCTGGCAAATCCACCCTGATAAAAGTGCTGACCGGGGTTTACAGCCGTGATGCCGGCACTATCACCCTGAATGGTGAGCCGATTACGCCGCACAATACGGCGCAGGCGCAGGAGATGGGCATCGGCACCGTTTATCAGGAAGTGAATATGCTGCCGAACATGTCGGTGGCGGACAACCTCTATATTGGCCGTGAGCCGCGCCGTTTTGGCATGATCGACCGTCGGAAAATGGTGCGCGATGCCGATGCGCTGATGCGGAATTACGGTTTTTCCCTTGATGTGACGCGCCCGCTGGGCCACTACTCGGTGGCGATGCAGCAGATTATTGCCATCTGCCGCGCGGTGGATCTGTCGGCCCAGGTGTTGATCCTTGATGAGCCGACAGCCAGTCTGGATGCCAGCGAAGTTGAGATGCTGTTTACCCTGATGGCGCAGTTAAAAGCCAAAGGGATGAGCCTGATTTTTGTGACCCACTTCCTCGACCAGGTGTACCGCATTACGGACCGGATTACCGTGCTGCGCAACGGGCAGTTTATCGCCACCCGCGATACCGCTACGCTGCCGCAGATTGAACTGATAAAGCTGATGCTGGGTCGCGAACTGCTGGAGACGGCGTTACAGCGTCAGGGCAGTACGCTGCGCAGCAATCAGCCGGTGGTGTCGTTTGAAGATTACGGCAGGAAGGGCACCATTGAACCCTTTAACCTGTCGGTTCGTCCCGGTGAGGTCGTGGGACTTGCCGGGCTGTTAGGTTCTGGCCGCACCGAGACCGCCGAGGTGTTATTTGGTATTCGTCGTGCCGATCGCGGCACCGCGAAGATCAAAGGTAAAGTGCAGAAGATTACTAACCCGGCGAAAGCCTCGCAGCTCGGCATGGGTTTTTGCCCGGAAGATCGTAAGACGGACGGAATTATTGGCGCGGCCTCTGTGCGCGAAAATATTATTCTGGCATTGCAGGCGCAGCGCGGCTGGTTACGACCGATTAAGAAGCGTGAGCAGCAGGCAATTGCCGATCGTTTTATCAAAAGTCTGGGCATTCGCACGCCGCACACGGAGCAGCCGGTGGAGTTGTTATCGGGCGGTAACCAGCAGAAGGTATTACTGTCACGCTGGCTGGTGACCAAACCGCAGTTTTTAATCCTCGACGAACCGACACGCGGCATTGATGTGGGCGCGCACGCCGAGATTATCCGTTTAATTGAATCCCTGTGTGCCGATGGTCTGGCGCTGCTGGTGATCTCCTCTGAACTCGAAGAGCTGGTCGGTTATGCCGATCGGGTGTTGATCATGCGCGATCTGAAGCAGGTGGCAGAAATTCCGCTGGAGCAGCTTTCGGTGGCGTCGATTGTCAATGCTATCGCAGACGGAGGGGCAAAACATGCTTGAGTCACCTATGACATCTGAAAAAACGCCACGTCGTAAGCTGAAACTCCCGCCGGGGATGCCGCAAATCGCCGCGCTGCTATTGGTACTGTTGATCGACAGTCTGGTAGCCAATAACTTTTTTGCTGTGCATCTGCAGGATGGCCGTCTGTTCGGCAGTCCGATCGATATTCTTAACCGTGCGGCTCCGGTTGCTCTGCTGGCGATTGGGATGACGCTGGTCATCGCGACCGGCGGCATCGATCTTTCCGTGGGTGCGGTGATGGCGATAGCGGGCGCGACGGCCGCGACACTGACCGTCGCCGGCCACGGTGTGCCCTTTATTATTCTCTGCACGCTGGGAACCGGTTTAGCCTGTGGTTTGTGGAATGGGGTGCTGGTGGCGCTGCTGCGTATTCAGCCGTTTGTTGCCACGCTGATTCTGATGGTCGCCGGACGGGGTATCGCTCAGCTGATTACCCAGGGGCAGATTGTGACGTTCGACAGTGACAGTCTTGGCTGGTTTGGTAACGGCTCGCTGTGGATGTTGCCGGTGCCGGTCTGGATCACGCTGGTGGTCGCGCTGGTCGTCTGGCTGCTGACGCGCAAAACCGCGCTGGGTCTGTTTATCGAAGCGGTGGGGATTAACCTGCGCGCGGCCCGCAATGCGGGTGTGACCGGCTGGCTGGTCGTGATGTCCACCTACGCGATCAGTGGCGTCTGTGCCGCTGTTGCCGGGCTGATTGTTGCGGCGGATATTCGCGGTGCGGATGCCAATAACGCCGGTTTATGGCTGGAACTGGATGCGATTCTCGCCGTGGTCATCGGGGGGGCATCCTTGATGGGTGGCCGCTTTAATCTGGTATTGTCGCTGATTGGCGCACTGATTATTCAGTCGATGAATACCGGGATTTTGCTCTCCGGCTTCCCGCCTGAGCTGAATCAGGTGGTGAAAGCGGTGGTGGTGATGTGCGTGCTGTTGCTGCAGTCACCGCGGTTTATTGCGATGTTGAAACGGAGACGCCCGACATGATTAAACGTCATCTTCCGCTGATGATCACCCTGCTGGTCTTTGTGGCGGGTTATCTGTTCTGTCTGAGTCAGTTTCCCGGCTTTGCCTCCACCCGGGTGATCTGCAATATCCTGACCGATAATGCTTTCCTCGGCATTATCGCCGTTGGCATGACCTTTGTAATTTTATCGGGCGGTATCGATCTGTCGGTCGGCGCGGTGATTGCCTTTACCGGTGTGTTTCTGGCGCGGGCAATTGGTGATTTCCATGTGGATCCGCTGCTGGCGTTTGCGTTGATTTTATCAATGGGTGCGCTGTTCGGTGCCATGATGGGCTGGCTGATTGATGCACTGAAGATCCCGGCCTTTATCATTACACTGGCGGGGATGTTTTTCCTGCGCGGCTGCAGTTATCTGGTGTCTGAGAACTCAATTCCTATCGATCATCCGTTCTACAGCATGCTTTCCAGTCTGGCGTGGAAAGTGCCGGGCGGAGGGCGTCTCAGTCTGCTGGCGGTGATTATGCTGGTGGTGGTGTTTGGCGGAATTATTCTGGCACACCGTACGCGCTTTGGTAACCGGGTTTACGCCATCGGTGGCAATATGACATCCGCCCAGCTGATGGGCGTTTCGACCCGTGCGACCACCATTAAGATTTATATGCTTTCCACTACGCTGGCGACCCTGGCCGGGATCGTGTTCTCGATTTATACCTCGGCAGGTTATGCGCTGGCCGGGCTGGGTGTGGAGCTGGATGCTATCGCGTCGGTGGTGATTGGCGGCACGCTGTTGTCGGGTGGTGTCGGTACAGTACTGGGTACGCTGTTTGGCGTGTTGATTCAGGGGCTGATTCAGACCTGGATCAACTTTGACGGCACGCTGAGTTCGTGGTGGACCAAGATCGCCATCGGGATTCTGCTGTTTGCGTTTATCGCCCTGCAGCGTTTACTGACAGTGATCTGGGATCGTCAGCAAAACGCGCCGGTCAAACGCATCCCTACCTGAGTCTGTGAGTATCCTGGTTAATGGCGGCTCTCATGGGCCGCCTGTTACTACGCCAGATGCAGCACCATCAACGTGACTTCTTCACCCGCTATTTGCCGCTGTTCCACTGCCTGCCATCCTGAGCGCTGATAGTACGCCTGTTGATCGGGAGTATAGAGCCAGAGTTCACCAATCCGCAGTTTTCTGGCTCGCGCAATCGCCTGCTGTATCAACGCTTTTGCCACGCCCTGACCCCGAAATGCTTTGTCCGTCACCACTTCACCTATCCAGTATTCCCTTGCCGCAATGTCGTCCAGTTCATAACGGATGATGCTGCAGGTCGCGATCACTGTTTCGCCATCCGGCGTGGCGATGAGAGTAAATTCTGCCGAAGGTATCTGGTTGCGCTGTTTTAAACGCTCAAGGATGGCAGGCGGGTGAGACCATGCAGGAAGATGTGACCATTCAGTGTGTAACAGTTGTGCGGTTTGTCCGGCGAAGCCGGGATGTTGGTTCAGATCGGCAATTTGCATGGCGCTGGCTACCTTCGTTTTGTCAGGCTACAAGCAATACAGGCTGGTGGGGGAAAGTGCAAGTTCATGAAAGGGTTACATTTCAGTAAAGGATGTTAGCACCACAGGCGATTAGGGCATTCTTTTGTATGATTGGATTAAAACAATCGCTTTTAAATGAAGGTGCAAGGTCAGGAAAGGACTGCCTGATCGCAAAGGATTCCCGCATCCCTGCGGATCGGCCGCGCCATCCCTGGCGCGGACGCTTTACTCTTCAGGCAGACCTTTCCTTCCCGGTTGGGCTGATGCATTGCTTTAACAAGCAAACCAGTGGACCTTTTATTGGTATGTTGAATAAAACAATTGTTTTAAATGAAGGTGCAGGTGCAGGGTCAGGAAAGGACTGCCTGATCGCAAAGAATTCCCGCATCCCTGCGGATCGGCCACACCATCCCTGGAGCGGACGCTTTGCTTTTCAGGCAGTCCTTTCCTTCCCGGTTGGGCTTGATCATGGCTTTTAAAAACATGCGCTGAACTATCAAAAAGGAGGGGATGACGGGCAGTGGAGTAAAGCGTCCGCCGCAGGGACAAAAACGCCGGGAGCGTTTTTAAACAGCGCGAAGCGTTGGCCCGCTCGCGGGCGAGCCTCATGGATGAGGCGAGTCGTCCGGCGGCCGAGCCTACAGAGATGTATTTATGGCGACTTTACGGAACGCCCGCTATTCCCGACTGAATAGCACTGTTTTTCAAACAAACGGCGCTTTATCGATCCTGAATCGATTTCTTTTCAGAACCCCTAAAGCGCCGCTTAATCACTCATTAACGTTTCAGACGGTAGTACGCTTCATTCCAGCGCAGCGCGTCTTTAAACGCAGGCAAACGCGTGTGCTCATCAATCACCAGCACTTCGATATCGTTCATCTCACCGTACAGATACATATCCTCCAGCGTCAGCGCCTGACTGAACACCGTATGGTGTGCGCCGCCGCCCAGAATCCACGCTTCGGAGGCAGTCGCCAGTGAAGGCTGCGCTTTCCACAGTGCGCGTGCAACCGGCAACTTCGGCAGCGGTTTCGGCTGTTCGATAGCATCCACCACGTTAACCAGCAGACGGAAACGGTCGCCCATATCGATCACGCTGGCGTTAACCGCACGGCCCGCTGGGGTGGAGAAAATCATACGCGCTGGATCGGCTTTATCACCAATGCCCAGGAACTGCACATCGATCAATGGCTTCTCTTCAATGGCAATTGATGGACAGACTTCCAGCATGTGCGAGCCAAGCACTAAATCGTTGCCTGGTGAGAAGTGATAGGTGTAATCCTCCATAAATGAGGTGCCACCTTTGCGGTCACCGGCCAGCACTTTGAAAATGCGCAGCAGGGCAGCGGTTTTCCAGTCACCTTCGCCTGCGAAGCCATAACCCTGACCCATCAGACGCTGAACCGCCAGACCTGGCAACTGCGTCATGCCGTGCAGCGTCTGGAAGTTGGTGGTAAAGGCGTGGCAGCCTTCCGCTTCCAGGAAACGCTTCAGACCGAGTTCGATACGCGCAGCATCCAGTACGTTCTGACGTTTTTCACCGCCAGACGCGGCGACATCGGTAAAGCGATAAAGACTTTCATATTCGTCGATCAGCGCATTCACGTCGCCATCGCTGACGCCATTGATCACCTCGACCAAATCGCCAACGCCCCAGCCATTCACTGAGTAACCGAACTGAATCTGTGCGGCAACTTTATCGCCTTCGGTCACGGCCACTTCACGCATGTTGTCGCCAAACCGGGCGACTTTCAGCTGCTGGCTGGCCTGTTTAGCCAGAGCCGCCCGCATCCAGTTGCCCAGACGCTGCTGGCTGGCGCCGTCTTTCCAGTGACCTGTCACCACGCTGTGCTGCAGGCCCATGCGCGCGCCGATGAAACCGAACTCACGGCCGCCGTGCGCGGTCTGGTTCAGGTTCATAAAGTCCATGTCCATGCTGTCCCACGGGATCTCTGCATTGAACTGGGTGTGGAATTGCAGCAGCGGCTTATTCAGCACGCTCAGGCCGCCGATCCACATCTTGGCTGGAGAGAAAGTGTGCAGCCAGGTAATGATCCCGACGCACTGCTTGTCATAGTTTGCGTCGCGACACAGGGCCAGCGCTTCATCCGGTGACTTCACCAGCGGTTTCAGCTCCAGACGCACGGGTAAACCGGCCTGATTTAACCCGTCGACGACCTGACGCGCATTCTGTTCAACCTGGCGTAACGTCTCCGCCCCGTAGAGGTGCTGTGTGCCGATGACGAACCACACGCTGTAGCTGTTTGACTGTTCCATAAGATCACTCCTTTACTTTGAGCCTACCCCAATAGGCTATTTTATTTGTCAGTCTGAACCTGGGCAGTGCTCACAATCCTCACGTACTCCGTGTACGCTCCGGTTGTTCCGCGCTGTCCGTGTCCAGACTGCCTGCAACAATTACGCCTACTGGGATAGGCTCTTAGCGGAAGCGGGGCGGGCGGCGTATTGCGGTTCAGCCGTCACGCACCATTGTTGATAGCGTTGATAAAGTTGTTGATAGCGGGCGACGCGCGCCGGATCGGGCTGCAGCGTCACGGCAATCGGGCTGGCCATGACCTGCTGTGCATCAGGGACGCTGGCGTGAACACCGGCGGCCACGGCGGCGAAAATGGCCGCACCCAGCGCACAGCACTCGTCAGAGGCGACGATATCCAGGGGCCGGTTCATCACATCGCAGCAGGCCTGCATAATCGCCGGGGATTTCCGCGCGATGCCGCCGAGCGTCAGAATGCTCTCGACCGGGATCTGCTGCTGCTCGAAGCACTCCATAATGGCGCGCGCGCCAAATGCGGTTGCCGCGACCAGACCACCAAACAGTGCTGGGGCATCGGTGCCCAGATTCAGGTCGGTAATCACCCCTTTCAGACGCTGATTAGCATTCGGTGTGCGGCGACCGTTAAACCAGTCCAGTACCACCGGCAGATGGTCGAGCTGCGGATTGGCAGCCCAGGCCTCGGTCAGATCCTTAATCAGATTCTTTTGCATCTCAGCCAGCTGAGGCTTCAGCTCAGGATGCTGCTGCGCCGCCAGTTGCAATGGCCAGCCCAGTAAGCGGCTGAACCAGGCGTAGATATCACCAAAGGCAGACTGACCCGCCTCCAGCCCGATAGCGCCTGGCATGACACTGCCATCGACCTGACCACAGATGCCCTTGATATCGCGATCGCCGACCTTTTCCGCGTCAGCTATCAGGATGTCGCAGGTTGAGGTGCCAATCACTTTCACCAGGGTATAAGGTTTGGCTCCGCCACCCACGGCCCCCATATGGCAGTCGAACGCGCCACCGGAGAGCGTGACGGTCTGCGTCAGGCCAAGACGCTGCGCCCACTCGGGGCTGAGCGTGCCGACCGGCAGATCCGCAGTCCAGGTCTCCGTAAACAGAGGTGCGTCGAGCTGCTGCGTTAACAGCGGGTCGAGTGCATTCAGGAAATCGACATCGGGCAGGCCGTTCCAGTCGCCATGCCACAGCGCTTTATGCCCGGCGGCACAGCGGCCACGACGCAGCGTGTCTGGCGCGGTGGTGCCACTTAACAGGGCTGGCACCCAGTCGCATAGCTCGACCCAGGAGACGGCGGCCTCACGTACGGCCGCATCTTCACGCGACACGTGCAGAATCTTCGCCCAGAACCACTCGGAAGAGTAAATGCCGCCAATAAAGCGGCTGTAATCCTGGAAGCGGCCGCTATGGCAGAGTTGATTAATTTCTTCCGCTTCTTCTATAGCGGTGTGATCTTTCCACAGCACAAACATCGCGTTGGGGTTCTCAGCGAACTCCGGGCGCAGCGCCAGCACATGGCCGTCGCGATCAATCGGCGCCGGGGTAGAGCCGGTACTGTCAACGCCAATGCCGACTACGGCGTTGCGCTGATCGTCACTTAGTGCATTCAGCACGCCGAGCAGCGCCTGCTCCATAGCGTCGATGTAATCCTGTGGATGGTGACGAAAACGGTTAGTGTGCGGATCGCTGTATAAGCCCTGTTGCCAGCGCGGATAGCTGAACACCGCACTCTGCAGCTCTTTGCCGCTATGACAATCCACGGCCAGCGCACGCACCGAATCACTACCAAAGTCCAGCCCAAGGGTGATGGCTCCAGCACGCATCGGAATCTCCTGTAGTTAGTTAACTCCTGTATCCTGGGTTCGGCGTGCCAAATCAGTTAGTCATCGCTGGCTGACAATATGCACTTTTCTGTCATCGGCAGTGATTTTGTGATCCATTGCAAAAGTTAAGGTCCGGTTAAATTTGCTGAATATATGGATCATTTTGTCGTGATTTTAAGATGTGATACCGCTCTACATTTTTCTTCGCTAATACCGCTAAAACTAGCCCAGCGTCTGGACAGTCTGTCAGCACATGCCAGCCTAACGCACTGATTTATGGCTGTACCCACAAAACAAAACAAACTGGTAGCGTTTACACCGATTCGTTATTAGCAGCGAAAAATAACCTGGTACCGGAGAGCATCATGCATAAATTCACTAAAGCATTCGCGGCCATCGGCCTGGCAGCGGTTATGTCACAATCCGCTATCGCCGAGACCATGAAGCTGGGTTTTTTAGTCAAGCAACCAGAAGAACCCTGGTTCCAGACTGAATGGAAATTCGCCGATAAAGCGGGCAAAGATCTTGGCTTTGATGTCATTAAAATTGCCGTGCCGGACGGTGAAAAAACCCTGAATGCCATCGACAGCCTGGCGGCGAACGGCGCAAAAGGGTTTGTCATCTGTACGCCCGATCCAAAACTCGGCTCTGCCATCATGGCGAAAGCGCGTGGCTACGGTCTGAAAGTCATCGCCGTGGATGACCAGTTTGTCACCGCCAAAGGCAAGCCAATGGACACCGTGCCGCTGGTAATGATGGCCGCCACCAAAATTGGCGAGCGTCAGGGTCAGGAACTCTATAAAGAGATGCAGAAACGCGGCTGGGATGTGAAAACCACCGGCGTGATGGCCATTACTGCGAATGAACTCGACACCGCCCGTCGCCGTACCGGCGGCTCAATGGACGCGATCAAAGCCGCTGGCTTCCCGGCAGCCCAGATCTATCAGGTCCCAACCAAATCCAACGATATCCCTGGCGCGTTTGACGCCGGTAACTCCCTGCTGGTGCAGCATCCTGAAGTCAAACACTGGCTGATTGTCGGCATGAACGACAACACCGTGCTGGGCGGCGTACGTGCCACCGAAGGTCAGGGCTTTAAAGCGGCTGACGTCATCGGTATCGGTATCAACGGCGTGGATGCCATCAGTGAACTGTCAAAAGACAAGGCGACCGGCTTCTACGGTTCGCTGCTGCCAAGCCCGGATATCCACGGCTACAAAAGTAGCCAGATGCTCTACAACTGGGTCAGCAAAGGTGAAGAGCCACCGAAATTCACCGAAGTTACCGATGTGGTGCTGATCACCCGTGACAACTTCAAAACTGAACTGGCGAAAAAAGGACTGATGTAACCCTGAGCCTGTCGGGCTGTTCGCAGCCCGGCATTCTTAATAGCCCATTTCGCGTCGCCCGCCATAACAGGCCGGTGGCGCGAAAGAGTGAGGATTAACATGAACACTGATTCAGCATTTCTGTCGTTTCATGGCATCAGTAAAACCTTCCCTGGCGTGAAAGCGTTGCAGGATATCTCCTT
The DNA here is from genome assembly GCF_900115075.1 of Candidatus Pantoea varia. Lineage (GTDB taxonomy): Bacteria > Pseudomonadota > Gammaproteobacteria > Enterobacterales > Enterobacteriaceae > Pantoea > Pantoea varia. The sequence continues at coordinate 1,276,877 of NZ_FOVG01000001.1, read as the reverse complement.
CGACTGCCGTGGCGGTGAAGTCCATGCTCTGATGGGCGAGAACGGCGCAGGCAAATCGACGCTGTTAAAAATACTCAGCGGCAGTTATCAGCCGAGCGGCGGTGAGATTCGCATTAAAGGCAAGCCGATGAGTTTTCAGCGCACGACTGATGCGCTGGACGCGGGCGTTGCCATTATTTACCAGGAACTGCATCTGGTGCCGGAAATGAGCGTGGCGGAGAACATCTATCTCGGCCAGATCCCGCACAAACATGGTCTGGTCAACCGTAAGCTGATGCGTTTTGAAGCGGGCGTACAGTTGAAAAATCTGGGCATGGATATCGATCCCGATATGCCGCTGAAATACCTGTCGCTGGGGCAGTGGCAGATGGTGGAGATTGCCAAAGCGCTGGCACGCAATGCGCGCATTATCGCCTTTGATGAGCCAACCAGTTCCCTGTCAGCGCGTGAAATCGACAACCTGTTCCGCGTCATCCGTCAGCTCCGTGAGGAGGGCCGGGTGGTGCTCTACGTTTCACATCGCATGGAAGAGATCTTCGCCCTCAGCGATGCCATCACCGTGTTTAAAGATGGCCGCTACGTGCGGACGTTTACTGACATGGCTAACACCCATCATGACGATCTGGTGCAGGCGATGGTGGGACGTAACCTGGGTGATATCTATGGCTACTCACCGCGTCCCAAAGGGGAAGTGCGGCTGGAGCTGGACAAAGTCGAAGCGAAGGGCGTGCGTACACCCATTTCGCTCAAAGTTCATGCCGGTGAAATCGTCGGGCTGTTTGGCCTGGTCGGTGCCGGACGCAGTGAACTGTTGAAAGGGCTGTTTGGCGGCACGCGTCTGCGTGGCGGCCAGGTGATTCTGGACGGCAAACCCTTGCCGCTGCGGGAGCCTATCGACGCCATCCGCGCTGGCATCATGCTCTGCCCGGAAGACCGCAAAGCTGAGGGCATTATTCCGGTGCACTCGGTACGTGACAACATCAACATCAGCGCCCGTCGTCACAATCTTACCGCCGGATGCCTGATTAAAAACGGCTGGGAAAACAAGAATGCCGACAGCCATATCCGTTCGCTGAACATCAAAACGCCCAGCGCCGATCAGCTGATCATGAACCTCTCCGGCGGCAACCAGCAGAAGGCAATTCTGGGACGCTGGCTCTCCGAGGATATGAAAGTGATCCTGCTGGATGAGCCAACGCGCGGTATTGATGTCGGTGCCAAACATGAAATTTATAACCTGATTTATCAGCTGGCGAACCGGGGCATTGCGGTGCTGTTCGCCTCAAGCGATTTACCGGAAGTGATGGGCCTGGCCGATCGCATCGTTGTGATGCGTGAAGGTGCCATTGCCGGTGAACTGCTGCACGACGACGCCACGGAGCAGCAGACGCTGAGCCTGGCGATGCCCAAAACCACTCAAGCGGCCGCCGTGGCCTGACAGGAGATCATCATGGCTTCATCCACGACCTCAAATACGCCGCAGCCCGCTTCACGCGGTGGCCTGCGGTTAGGTCGCATCTGGGACAACTTCGGCATGCTGGTGGTATTTGCACTGCTGTTTATTGTCTGTGCGATTTTTGTGCCGAACTTCGGCTCGTTTATCAATATGAAAGGCTTAGGGCTGGCGATGTCGATGTCCGGCATGGTTGCCTGCGGCATGCTGTTCTGTCTTGCCTCCGGTGATTTTGACCTGTCGGTCGCGTCCGTCATCGCCTGTGCCGGTGTCGTCACCGCCGTGGTGATCAACATGACCGAAAGCCTGTGGATTGGTGTGGCAGCCGGTCTGGTCCTCGGCATGATCACCGGCTTTATCAACGGTTTTGTGATTGCCCGGCTCAAGATCAATGCACTGATCACCACGCTGGCGACGATGCAGATCGTACGCGGCCTGGCGTATATCTTCTCTGACGGTAAAGCGGTCGGTATCGAAGATGAGCGCTTCTTTGAACTCGGTTTTGCCAACTGGCTAGGCGTACCCGCGCCAATCTGGCTGACGCTGGCCACCATGTTGATATTCGGCTTCCTGCTCAATAAAACCACCTTTGGCCGTAATACCCTGGCGATTGGCGGTAATGAAGAGGCGGCGCGCCTGGCCGGTGTGCCGGTGGTCCGTACCCGCATCATCATCTTTATCCTTTCGGGTCTGGTTTCAGCGGCGGCGGGCATCATCCTGGCATCACGTATGACCAGTGGCCAGCCAATGACCTCAATCGGCTATGAGCTGGTCGTCATTTCTGCCTGCGTACTGGGTGGCGTTTCGCTGAAGGGGGGGATCGGTAAAATTTCTTACGTGGTGGCCGGGGTCTTAATCCTCGGCACGGTAGAGAATGCGATGAATTTATTGAATATCTCGCCATTCTCACAGTATGTGGTGCGCGGTCTGATACTGTTAGCTGCGGTGATTTTTGACCGTTACAAACAGAAAAAAGCCTGATTGAGCGAGCCTTTGGCCCGCAGTGGCAAACGCCTCTGCGGGCTATCCGAACAATAACAGACTGAGTGAGGACGCTATGTATCACCGCGAATTACCGGCCGAGCAGCAAAACCCCCTGTTGCCAGGCTATTCATTCAATGCCTGGCTGGTGGCGGGGCTGACGCCCATTACCGCCGATGGTCCGCTCGATTTCTTTATCGATCGCCCGCACGGCATGAAAGGTTACATTCTGAATCTCACCATTAAAGGCAAAGGGCGGGTATTCGACGGCGAGCGGGCATTTGACTGCGAACCGGGTGAAATGCTGCTGTTTCAGCCAAAAACCGCCCACTATTATGGTCGTGCGCCGGACAGCCCGCAGTGGTTTCACCGCTGGGTCTACTTCCGTCCGCGCGCCTACTGGCATGACTGGCTACGCTGGCAGGACGAGCAGGAGGGCGTGGGACGTCTGTTGCTACCGGAATCCCTGCGAGGTGAATTCGACCGCCTGTTTGCCAGTATCGAACAGACCCATAATTCGGGTCGGCGCTTTGCGGAAGAGCTGGCGATGAACCTGCTGGAGCGACTGCTGCTGCGTGCCGTTGAAGAAGATCCGCGCAGTCATCAGCTAATCCGCGATCCGCGCGTGATTGAAGCCTGCCAGTATGTGACCAACCATCTCGCCAGCGAGGTGAAGATTGAAGAGGTGGCGCGTCACGTCTGCCTGTCCCCGTCGCGGCTGGCGCACCTCTTCCGCGAGCAGATGGGTGTAAACCTGCTGCGCTGGCGTGAAGATCAGCGCGTTATTCGCGCCAAACTGCTGCTGCAGACCACCCAGGAACCGATCGCCTCGGTAGGGCGTGAAGTGGGTTACGACGATCAGCTCTACTTCTCGCGCGTGTTCCGCAAGCGGGTTGGCGTCAGTCCCAGCGACTTCCGCCGCCGCAATCAGGACGCGCACGACAGCCTGGCGGCGCAGACGGCCTGGCCCCTGGCGCGGAGTGCTATCTCTTAGTTTTTTCGGGGGATTCCTCCTTGTCCTCACCTGGTTAATAGTCTTAAATCAATCAGGTTAGCGACTAAGATCCTATCCCATCAGGCTATTTTATTTGTCAGTCTGAACCTGGGCAGTGCTCACACAGGCTGCTTTAGCAACCTGAACGCCCGTCAGGGCGGCCCTGAAGGGGCGAGCGCAGCGAGTCATCCTCACGTACGACGTGTACGCCTGGTTGTTCCGCGCTGTCCGTGTCCAGACTGTCTACAACAATTACGCCTGATGGCTCAGAATCCACGAGGAATCAAAATGAGCGATAAATTACGTGTTGGTCTGATCGGCTACGGTTTTGCCAGTAAAACGTTTCACGCCCCGCTGATTGCAGGGACGCCGGACGTCGAGCTGGCAGCCATTTCCAGTAGCGACGCCAGCAAAGTCCACGCCGACTGGCCTGCCGTTAAGGTGGTGGCCGATCCTCAGGCGCTGCTGGACGACCCTACGCTGCAACTGATTGTTATTCCTACCCCCAACGACACCCACTTCCCGCTGGCTAAAGCGGCGCTGAACGCCGGTAAACATGTGGTGGTCGACAAGCCGTTTACCGTGACGTTGTCACAGGCGCGCGAACTGGATGCCCTGGCGAAAGCCAAGGGTTTGCTGCTATCGGTGTTCCACAACCGCCGCTGGGACAGTGACTTCCTGACGCTGAAATCCCTCCTTGAGACAGGCTCACTGGGTGAAGTGCGCTATTTCGAATCGCACTTTGACCGCTTCCGTCTGGAAGTGCGTAATCGCTGGCGCGAAATGAAGGGCGCAGGCAGCGGAATCTGGTACGACCTGGGGCCACATCTGCTGGACCAGGCCCTGCAGCTGTTTGGCCCGCCGGTCGCTATCAATGTCGACCTGGCCGAGATGCGTCCGGGCGCGCAGACCACCGACTACTTCCACGCCACGCTGACCTACCCGCAGCGCCGCGTAGTGCTGCACGCCAGCATGTTGGTGGCGGCAGAATCTGCCCGTTATACCGTCCACGGGACGCGCGGCAGTTACGTCAAATATGGTCTGGACCCACAGGAAGATCGCCTGAAGTCGGGGGATTTCCCACCGCAGGAGGACTGGGGTTATGACATGCGCGACGGCACGCTGACGCTGGTTGACGGTGATTCACTGACCGAAACCACACAGCTGACTCAGCCGGGCAACTATCCCGCTTACTATGCGGGCATCCGTGATGCGATTGCCGGACGCGGTAACAATCCGGTAACGGCCGAAGAGGCGATTCAGGTGATGGAACTGATCGAACTGGGTCTGCAATCCGCTGAGAAACGCCAGACGATGTCGCTGAAGCGCGTCTGATCTGTAGGTGCTTAATGCAGAAAGCAGAACGGGCCGGTTATCCGGCCCGTTTTTTTATGGCTGACGCCAGCAGATTACTGCACGCGGGCGCGTATAGCCGCTTTCTCAGCCTCGCTGAGGAAGGCAATCGTCAGACCATTCTCCTGCGCCTGACGCATCTGCGCTGCGCTCAGACCGGCAGCCGGTGCGGCGTGCTGATACTCATGCGCCAGCTCAATGCCCTGAACTGCCGGATCATCGGTGTTAATGGTCGCCAGAATGCCATGCTCCAGGAAGGTTTTCAGCGGATGCTGTGCCAGTGATGGCACAGTGCTGGTCTGAATATTGGAGGTCAGGCAGGATTCAATACCAATCCGGTGCTCCGCCAGGAAATCCATCAGCGCGCGATCTTCAATCGCTTTCACGCCGTGACCGATACGCTCAGCACCCAGCTCCCGAATTGCCTGCCAGATGCTTTCTGGTCCGGCCGCTTCGCCCGCATGCACGGTAACGCGGAAGCCGGCATCGCGCGCCTGGGTAAAGTGGCTCAGGAACTCGCTGCCTGGGAAGCCCAGCTCATCACCCGCCAGATCGACCCCAGTGATGTGATCGCGATGGGCAAGCAAACCTTCCAGCTCGCCGAGGCAGGCATCTTCGCCAAAGGTACGGCTCATAATACCAATCAGACGCACGTCGATATCGTGCTGCTGACGACCTGCGCGTACGCCCTCGATCACCGCTTCCACCACACCGGCAATCGGCAGGTTGTGGGTCATCGCCATATACCCCGGGGAAAAACGCAGTTCAGTATAGTGAATGCCCGCGCGCGCGGCATCTTCGACATTCTCCTGCGCGATCCGGCGGCAGGCATCCAGATCGCCCAGCACTTTCACGCCCCAGTCGAGCTTCTGCAGGAAGCTCACCAGGTCAGGTTCATTCTCGCCGACCTGCACATGCGGAAGCAGAGTCTCAAGAGTGGTGGCGGGCAGGGTAAGGTTAAACTGGCGACCTAAATCGAGAATGGTTTGTGCACGAATGTTGCCATCAAGGTGGCGGTGAATATCAGTCAGAGGAATTTTAGAATCGATCATGGCGCACTCGCTCAGTTGTCGGTGAAGTGCAGAGCATTATAAAAATATCTTGCGCAACAGCGCCAGCTATTTGCGCAACAGTCGCGCCGGATGCTGCTTAATTACTCATAACCGGCGAGTGAGAGCCGCTTCGCCGATTGATGTCAGCCCTGCAACTGATGTATCGCCGCAATAAGGCGCGAAATGCCTTCTTCAACCTTACTACGCGGACAGCCAACGTTAAGACGCAGAAACCCGCTGCCTGCGTCACCGTAGGTTGAGCCGGGCATAATCGCCACCCGTTGCTGGATCAGCGCCTGTTGCAGTGCCTCTTCAGGAATACCCAGCGCATTCATATCGATCCAGGCGAGATAGGTCGCTTCAGGGATGTGCCAGTCAAGTGCAGGAAACTCAGTGTTGAGGCGATCGGCAACCCGCGTGAAATTGCCGTAAAGATAGCTGTGTAGCGCATCCAGCCACGGCTCACCCTGTCGGTAAGCGGCAACGTGTGCCGTGACGGCCAGCACTGCCGGAGACGAAAGGCCGTCTGCACCTTTCAGCGCCTGAAACCAGGCTGCTCTGTCCGCCGCATCCGGGATGATTCCCCACGCACCCGTCAGGCCCGGCACGTTGAAGCTTTTCGATGCCGAGGTAAACAGCGCCCAGTCACTGCGCGCCACGCTGGCCCACGGAGTATGGGTCTGATGACCCATGATCATATCCATATGGATTTCATCGCTGATCACCCGTACGCCGTGACGATCGCAGAGCGCCGCCATCTGTTGCAGCTCCGTTGCCGTCCAGACTTTGCCGGTGGGATTGTGGGGGCTGCAGAGCAACAGGATTTTGCAGCGCGGGCGCGCCAGTCGTGTCTCCAGCGCGGCCATATCACATCGCCAGCGCCCGTTATCCCACTGCAACGGCATCTCCAGCACCTTTCGCTGATTGCCGCGTACAGTTTTATAAAAAGCATCGTAGGCGGGAGTGTGGAGCACCACTTCATCATCCGGGTTGCTCCAGCGGCGCAGCATCTGCGCCACCATATAGATCACCGAGGGGCCATAAACCAGCGTGTCAGCATCGGGCTGGTAGCCGAAACGACTGGACATCCAGTGACAGCAGGCGGAAAGAAAATCGTCATGCTGCCAGCGACTGTAACCTAACACGCCGTGTGCCACGCGCTGGGCCAGCGCCTGCTGAACCGCTGGTGCTGTTCTGAAGTCCATATCTGAAATGGTAAATGGCAACAGATCGGATACGCCAAAGCGGTCAGCCACAAAATCCCACTGCGTAGACCAGCTGCCACGGCGATCGATGACGTCGTCAAAGTTAAACATTATTGGCTCCAGCGCATCATGCAGTCACGTTCATCAGGTGTGACAGTTCATCTTTCACCGACTGCACCTGCGGGCCAATGACCACCTGCAGGCTGGTCTGGTTGAGATGTACAACCCCAATCGCGCCGTTGGCTTTCAGTGCCGCATCGTCCACTTTACTCATATCCGCCATGGTTAAACGCAGACGCGTCAGGCAGTTGTCCAGCGAGGTAATATTCTCAACGCCGCCCAGCGCCGCCAGGATAGCCGGTGAGTTATAGCCCGATTTACCTTTACCGGCATTGCTGACCTGCTGCGCAACCGCACTGGTATTTTCTACTTCCCGGCCCGGCGTTTTGATGTTGAAGTGCAGAATGGCGAAACGGAAAATCAGGTAGTAACCGGCAAACCATATCGCTGCAACAATCGGTACCCAGTACCATTTGGTCGACAACCCATGCAGCACACCAAACACCACAAAGTCGATGATATTGCCGTCTGTATTACCGATAGTGACGCCCAGTATCGCCATGATGCTAAAGCCAACGCCGGTCAGCAGAGCGTGGATCAGATAGAGGAAAGGGGCGACAAACAGAAACAGGAATTCGATCGGTTCAGTGGTGCCGCCGACCACGCAGGCCACTACGCCGGAGATCAACAGACCTTTAATCTTATGGCGATTCTCCGGACGGGCGCAGTGATAGATGGCCAGGGCGGCACCTGGCAGGCCACCGAGGAAGGCAGGCATTTTGCCCTGTGACAGGAAGCGGGTCGCGCTTTCAGCAAAACCGTGGGTTTCCGGACAGGCGAGCTGCGCCTGGAAAATAGTTAAGGCACCGCTCACGCTCCTGCCACACACATCCAGTGTGCCGCCTGCATCGGTAAAACGCATGATCGCCACCAGAATATGCTGCAGGCCAAACGGCAGCAGCAGGCGCTCGCCGGTACCAAAAATCATCGGGCCAAAGTCACCCGCGCTATTGATCATCCAGCCTAAACCGGTAATGCCCCGTGCGAAAAATGGCCAGATCAGCGGCACGACCAGCCCCATTAAACCAATCACCAGCGTGGTGATAATCGGGACAAACCGGGTGCCGCCAAAAAAGGCCAGCGCATCGGGTAGTCGGATGTTATGGAAGCGCTCGTGTAGCCAGAACACGACGATACCCACAATCACCGCACCCAGAATGCCGGTATCGATCGACGGGATCCCCATGATCTGCTGAACGTTATTCGCTTTCAGCAGGGCGGCATCAGTGGTCGGCAGAATGCCATTGATAGTTAGCCAGAAGTTGATGCTGAGGTTTAATACGGCATAACCCACGAAACCGGCAAACGCCGCAACACCTTTGTTCTCGCGCGCCATACCCAGCGGAATCGCAATGGCGAACATCACCGGCAGATAGCTGAAGGCGAACGATCCCAGCCTGGCCATCCACAGAAAGAGATACTGGAGCCAGGAGTGATCAAGCGCAGGTAACAGAGTCAGAACGTCATGACTGCTCAGTGAACTGCCAATCCCGAGCATGATGCCGCAGAATGAGAGCAGGGCAACCGGTAGCATAAAGGTTTTCCCCAGACTCTGGAAAAATTCCCAGACGGACATTTTTTGGTGAGAGGATGACATGAACGCTCCTGGATAAACGGGCCACTGAGTAAAGTGGCGGGATGATAAAACGTTTTACCTGGATCTTATGCGCGCTGAATCACACTCTTCAGGTCATGGGCGATATTATTCTGACGTCATAAGGTGTAACGTTTTACCTTGTTTTTTAATGCTGTAGTTCAGTTGAGTAATTTGATGAGTAAAATCACCATCAATGATGTTGCGGCGGCGGCGGGCGTGTCGGTGACCACGGTATCGCTGGTGTTATCCGGCAAGGGACGGATCTCTGCGGCCACCATGGCACGCGTGAACGAGGCCATTGAGCAACTCGGTTTCGTTCGTAACCGTTCCGCGACCATGCTGCGCGGCGGTGAGAGTGGCGTGATTGGATTGATCGTCCGCGATCTCAGTCAGCCGTTTTATGCGGAGATGACGGCAGGTCTGAGCGAAGCGCTGGAAAAGCAGGGCAAATTGCTGTTCCTGACGCAAAGCGGTGCGCAGGGTCAGCATCTGCATCGCTGCTTTGAGTCACTGGTCGCTCAGGGGGTGGATGGCATAGTGCTGGGAGGCGGTGCCGACAAGGCCAGCCAGATTGTGACGCGAGCCAGAGAACTGAATATGGCGTTAGTCTGCGCCGCGCGCGCCAGTAGCCTGGAAGAGGTCGACGCTATCCGTCCCGATAATGCTCAGGCTGCGCGTCTTGCCACTGAATACCTGATTCGTCAGGGACATCAGCGGATTGCCTGGCTGGGCGGTCATAGCGCTTCACTGACGCGGGCGGAACGGCTTGGCGGCTATTGCGCCACCCTGCTGCAATATGGTCTGCCGTTCCGGCCTGAGTGGATTATTGAATGCGGCAGTACCCAGAAAGAGGCGGCTGAAGCGGCGGTCCAGTTGTTTCAGCACCATCCCCGATTGACCGCCGTGCTGGCTTATAACGCCACTACCGCGCTGGGGTGTTATTTTGGGCTGATGCGCACCGGGCGCACATTTTCCCGTGGTGCAGTCGACAGCTATTACGATCAACAACTGGCTTTAATGGGGTTTGGCGATGAACCGCAGGCCGAACTCACCGATCCCCCTCTGACGTTTGTCACCAGTTCCGCTCGGGAGATTGGCCGCGTGGCAGCAGACCGTATCCTGCAGCGGATGGCGCATCCTGACGCCGCCCGGCAAAACGTGATTATGCCGCCACAGCTGGTTATTCGCGGGTCAGCATAAAAAAGGCGACCCGGAGGTCGCCTTTGATGGAAAACAGCTCAATTACTGTGGCATGCCTTCGCTGGTGGGCATTCCCAGCATATAGCGGGACATGAACTGCTCCAGCGTCATCTTGTCGCCGTTCATGTTCACCTGACCGTTGGCGTACTGCAGGCTGGTAACAATGTTGTTATCCTGCTGCTGAGTCAGGCGGAACATCTGACCCATCGCCGCCAGACCTTTCACCTGTTGATCCGCCAGCTTTTGAGCGTCATCAGCCTGATAACCCTCAGCCAGACCGACTTTATGCATGGTTTCGGTCGCCATCGGCATATTGATGACCAGCTTGCTGTCCAGGCTCTTCAGAACCCGATCAACCATAGCGCTTAGGGTTTGTGCTTCACCGGTTACGGCAGAAGGGTCGTTGAAGCTGGCGGTCAGATTAAAGGTGCTTTCACCTTTATCATTTTTCCAGCTCAGCGGGGCGATGCTGATGGATGGCGAGCCTTTCAGCAGCATCGGCAGATTGCTCATCAGAATCTGCTGCACGCCCGCCTGATAGCGGATAGGATCTTCCGCGACGCCAGGCTGGCTCAGCAGTGCCTGCATCTGTTCGTTGTAACGATCAGAGAAGGCTTTGACCGCCTTCGCGTCAAACTGGGACAGCTTCATCTTCAGCGCTGCCTGACCAAAGTCCTGCTTCTGCAGATGAACGCCTTCAACCTTGTAGTCGATATCGCCACCAATCTTACCGGCGCTGTTATCGAAAGAGGAGGTGCCTTTCATTTTGTTCAGCGTCAGGGCGTCCTGACCATTGATGCTGGCGTTAACCTTCTCAATATTTACTGACTGGTCGCCGATACGCACGCCTTCGGGGCTGAGGTGTGTGTTACCGCTCAGCTTCAGACCATTGATGGTGAACAGCACTGGCTGGCCCATCTCATTTTTACTGGTCAACGCCAGGCTATCAACGTCACTGTCCAGCGACACTTTATCGCCTTTATTATCCGCGCTGACATTGAAGGTGCCGCCATTGGTGGCCAGACGTTCGCCGGTTTGCGCATTCTGATAATCAACCGGCAGGACGCGCAGAGCCGTATCGGTAGCACCGCTGTAGCCGATACGGGTATCGGCGTTAATCAGCGATTTGTTACCGGTCAGCTCGAACAGCTTCTTCACCGCATCGGTGTTAGCCAGTTCGGTATGAACCGACGCCATGCTCGGGATCAGATTGAAATGCTTCAGCTGCGCAAACGGAAAGGGACCATGATCGATGGTCTCATTAAGAATGATGCTCTGACCCGGCTTCAGCAGCGGATTATCTTCCGTCTGCGAGTTAGCCTGAACCACCAGATTCACCTTGCTGCTGAACACACCGCGCTGATAGTCCTGATAGCTGATCTTCAGTCGGCTGTTAGGGGCATAAGCATTCAACTGTGCATTGGCGTTCTGCACCAGCTCATCCCTGTGGCTTTCAATCTGCTTGCCGGTGAACCATGCCGCGCCAGTCCAGACTACGCCCAGTGCGATGATGACACCTACGGCAACATTGGTCTTTTTCATTGCTGATTCGTCCTTATCCTTGAGTCCGCTTATGCCGCGAGTTTACCCCAGCGACCGAAGAAAAACGCCCGCAGGCGTTTAAAAGCTAATAGGTTGAAATAATAGCAGTTAACAGGCACTCCGTCAGCCGCTTCACCCTAAGTCGTTAAATACCCGCGCCAGTCGGCCCGTACCCGCGACGGTTACGGGGGATTCGCTGGCGGCAATGAAGCAGGATTCACCCGGTTTCAGCGTCACCTGCTGTTCGCCTTTGGCGATCACTGCCTGGCCTTCGATACAGAACAGCAGGGCGGCGCTCTCCTGCGCCAGCGACTGCGGTTCTGCGTTCAGGCTATGAATGGCAAAGGCGAAATCCTCGACCGGAATCGGGAAGCGCAGCGCGTTGCCCTGTTGCTCCGGCTCGGTCAGCAGCGCACTGGCTGGCTTTTCCTCAAACTTCAGGTTAGCCATCAACTCGGTGATATCGATATATTTTGGAGTCAGACCGGCCCGCAACACGTTATCGGAGTTTGCCATCACCTCCAGCGCCACGCCTTTCAGGTAGGCGTGCGGGGTTTCAGCGTAAAGGAACATCGCCTCGCCCGGTTGCAGGGTGATCACATTCAGCAGCAGCGGTGAAAACAGGCCGCTGTCGTCAGGATACTCAGCCGCAATTAAGCGGATGGTTTCCCATGGCTCGCCCTGTTGCGCATCAAGCGCGGATTTCAGAACGCCCAGCGCCAGCGATTTCGCCTCGCCCGCCAGTGACAGCAGGGTAGAGAACAGCGCGGCCAGCGTCTCCTGATCGGGATGCTGCAGAAAATGGGCAATCTGCGGATGTGCGCCCGCGACCGGTTCCAGCAGTGAAACCATCTGTGTCAGCGTGCGAAAGCCATTCATCGCCTGGAAGGGGGTCAGCGCATAGACCAGTTCCGGCTTGTGGTTGGCATCTTTATAGTTACGCTCTGCCGCACTCAGTGGAATACCCGCCGCATTCTCACGGGCAAAACCCACTTCAGCTGCGTGTTTGCTGGGATGAACCTGAATCGACAGCGGCTGATCGGCACATAACACCTTGAACAGGAAAGGCAGTTCACCAAAACGCTGCGCCACCGCCTCGCCGAGCATGGCGGCAGGCGCGGCATCAATCACGTCACGCAAAGAACGCTCACTGCCCTGATCCATCACGGTGGAGGGGCTTTTCGGATGTGCGCCCATCCAGAGTTCCGCCATCGGCAACCCCTCCGGATTCGCAATCCCATAAAGCTCTGTCAACGCAGTTTTGCTGCCCCACGCGTAGTTTTGCAGCGAATTGTTCATTTTTTGCATCGTATCACCCTTTATCACGGGAAATTATTGCGGCTATTAAAGCAGAAACTGCCGGTAAAAATACATATCCAGCGCAAAAGGACGCTAAGCTCTGATAATGTTAAATTATTGTGTATTACTATCCTGACCGCCCGACAGCTGATTGCAACAACCTGGCGGTCATTCTTTTTTAAACAAGGTGAAGGAGACGTATTCATGGCAGGCAACCGCATTGAGAAAGATTCAATGGGCCCCATCGATGTACCAGCAGACAAACTGTGGGGCGCGCAGACGCAGCGCTCACTGGAACACTTCCGTATCTCAACCGAAAAAATGCCGACCGCGCTGGTGCATGCGCTGGCGCTGACCAAACGCGCTGCAGCCAGCGTGAACCGCGATCTGGGACTGCTGCCCGCTGACCGTGCCGATGCGATTGTCAGTGCGGCGGATGAAGTGCTGGCAGATAAACATGCGGATGAATTCCCACTGGCGATCTGGCAGACCGGCTCCGGCACCCAGACGAATATGAACATGAATGAAGTACTGGCGAACCGCGCGAGTGAAATCCTCGGCGGAGAGCGCGGTATGTCGCGCCTGGTCCATCCTAACGACGATGTGAACAAGAGCCAGAGCTCCAACGATGTCTTCCCGACGGCGATGCATGTTGCCGCGGTGATCGCCCTGCGCGAACAGCTGATCCCACAGATTCAGGTGCTTAAGAAGACGCTGAGCCAGAAGTCCGACGCCTTTAAAGATATCGTTAAGATTGGCCGTACTCACCTGCAGGATGCCACGCCGCTGACGCTGGGCCAGGAGATTTCCGGCTGGGTGGCGATGCTGGAGCACAACCTGAAGCATATCGAGCAGAGCATCCCGCACGTGGCGGAACTGGCGCTTGGCGGAACCGCCGTGGGCACCGGCCTGAATACTCACCCGGAATATGCGGTGCGCGTGGCGAAGGCGCTGGCCGATCTCACCCAGCAGCCGTTTGTCACTGCGCCCAATAAGTTTGAGGCGCTGGCAACCTGTGATGCGCTGGTGCATGCCCATGGCGCCCTGAAAGGGCTGGCCGCCTCACTGATGAAAATCGCAAACGATGTGCGCTGGCTCTCTTCCGGCCCACGTTGCGGTATCGGTGAAATCGCCATCCCGGAAAATGAACCAGGCAGCTCCATCATGCCGGGCAAAGTGAATCCGACCCAGTGTGAAGCGATGACCATGCTCTGCTGTCAGGTGATGGGGAACGACGTGGCGATTAACATGGGCGGCGCGTCCGGTAACTTTGAGCTGAATGTGTTCCGTCCGATGGTGATTCACAACTTCCTGCAATCGATTCGCCTGCTGGCGGATGGCATGGACAGTTTTAATCATCATTGTGCGGTTGGCATTGAGCCGGTGCGTGAGCGAATCGATCAGTTACTTAACGAATCACTGATGCTGGTGACGGCCCTGAATACCCATATTGGCTATGACAAAGCGGCAGAAATTGCCAAGAAAGCGCATAAAGAGGGGCTGACGCTGAAAGGCTCGGCGCTGAAACTGGGTTATCTCACTGAAGAAGAGTTTGATGCCTGGGTCCGGCCGGAAGAGATGGTCGGCAGCATGAAGTCCTAAAGTTTGAGAAGGATCATAGGCCAGCGGATGCTGGCCTTTTTTATTCAGATGGGGCAATCGACCCACAGATGCAGTCGGGGTATCAGCAGATTCAGCGGTTCGGCGGCGGGTTTATGACGATGCGTTATGTTATCGGCGTCGTAATTGAGCAACTCGCCCAGCACCGGAACCTGAGTGCGATCGCGACAGATCACCAGAATCGGCGAAGGACAGGCCAGCTGGGTCTGCTTTTGTTCATCCGCGCGCCAGACGCGTGCCACCGGCTGGACTTTCACCGGACGCTTGATTTTCAGCCGTGCCGAGGCGGGCAGGGCGCGCACGCTTGCCAGCTCCTCCTGCACTTTTTCCGCCCACTGTTCCCGTGACCACGGTGCCTTCGCGCGTCCCGACTTCAGGCTTTTTTCCAGCTGGGCGATCACCTCTTCGCGCTTGAGGTTCTTGATAATGTGCTTGTTGGCCCAGCCGAAACGCAGGCTGTCGGGTGCGCTCAGCAGGGTAATCGTGCGATAGGCATTCAGGGTAATCAGCCCGCGTAAATGCTGGTGGACGAACTCAAAACGCGCTTCGCTCGGCAGGCCTGAGTCCACCGTGATCAGCTGCTCCAGCCGGGCTTTCAGCTGATTGATGAGGTCGACCAGTGAGACGATTTCCGCTTCCCGCTGCGCATCGCATTCGATGCAGAGCGCGCCGGGTAAGCGAACGGCAGCCTTGGTGCTCAGTTGTTCGGACTGATGCTGCATAAACAGACGGCAGTAGTGGTCGAGTGCCATCTTCAATGCGTTCTCGCCGAGATGCTGCTCAACCGCAATCTGAGTGATCGCTTCATGTTCGCGGCCTTTCACCACCGGCGGCAGGCTGAAGACGCGGGCGATCAGCAGAGGCTGCGCTTCAATCTGCTGACGCAACTCGCCCAGCGCCAGTTCCAGGTCGTTTACACACTGATGCATATCAGCCACTAAGTCGTAGCGCGTCATGTTGTGCCTCCATAGTTACAACGTCCACAATGTGGCAGAAGCCTGGCGAGGATGCAAGCATCATATAGTTACAACATACTTTTAGTCGTTCCTCTAAAAACGTGCGGCCTGACAAGCCATCCAGCGAAAAGGGCGTCACGCATTTTGGCTTATCGCAGAACATGTTATAAAAACGGTTCGCCTGCTAACCAAGAGATCGCCTGTGAATCAGAACAACAAACCCGGTATCGCCGCCATTTTTACCCTGGGCTGGGTGCAGATCCTGTCATGGGGCGGGTCGTTCTACCTGATGGCGGTAATGGCGAATCCGATTGCGGCCGAGACCGGCTGGTCACAGCAATGGATTTATGGCGCGCTCTCAACCGGGATTCTGGTGTCGGGCCTGCTGTCACCGCTGGCGGGCAGGATTATCGCCCGAACCGGCGGGCGCCTGCTGCTGGCGCTGAGCGGTGTTGTGATGGCGGTGGGGCTGGTGACGATGGCGTATAGCGACTCGCTGCCGCTGTTTCTGTTCGCCTGGGTGATTATTGGCATCGGTATGGCGATGGGCCTCTATGATGCGCTGTTCGCCACGCTCGGCACCCGCTATGGCGGTCAGGCGCGTTCCGCGATTACCAGTATTACGCTGATATCGGGCTTCTGCACCACGCTGGTCTGGCCGGGCACGGCTTTGTTAATCCACGGATTCGGCTGGCGGGATGCGTCACTGATTATTGCGGCCATGATGGTGGTCTGCGTGCTGCCTGCCTATCTGTTTGCGTTACCCGCGAGTCACACTACGCGGCCAGTTAAACGTATGATTAAGCAGCCTGCCACGGCGGAGATCGAACCCGCGCTGTTCTGGCTCCTGTGCGCCATCTTTACTCTGGCATCCGTAATCATGACGGCGATCTCCGTGCAGCTCATCGCCCTGTTGCAGGCCACAGGCCATACGCTGACTTCGGCGCTGGCGATCAGCGCCGTATTGGGTCCGTGCCAGGTGGGTGCCCGAATTGTCGATATCGCCTTTAAACGAAGTCATCCGATCCGTACCACCTTTTTCTCTGTTGGGCTGGTGGCGCTGGGTCTGCTGCTGCTGGCACTCTTTCCGCAGATGGCGCTGCTGAGCATGGTGCTTTATGGCGCAGGTAATGGCTTACGTGCCATCGTGCGTGGAACTTTGCCGCTGGCGATGGTCAAACCAGAGTCATACGCAATTGTGGTGGGTAAAATGGCCCGCCCGGCATTAATGGGGCAGGCACTGACGCCGCTGGTTGGTGGATATGTGTTTGAAAGGATGGGAGCCCCGGCGACGCTGTGGTTGCTTTGCACCTTAGCAATCTTTAACGTGGTACTGGTTATGGCACTGAAGCAGCGATTACCGGCGACATCAGCTCTCAGCGTATGACAGTGCTGTTACTCCTGTTCCGCAGAGAGGGCAGTTAGCAGGCTGAGCACCTTGTGCTATCGGGCCTCCGCCTTTGGTGAATACGTGCCTTGTCGCTGCCGGTTTGCTTCAAAAAAGCAACAGTGTTTGTTATATTTATTGCTCATTGATTGTTCACTTATGCGGCAATAAAACAATAAGATCCACCGCAACTCAGGATAAAGAAATGCTTGATTACCGCTTCCCGACAGCTTTGCAAATGGTTCTGAGCGTAGCGATGGCGGAGCAAATGGGTAAACGCTCTACCAGCGCGATTCTGGCCTACGGGCTGGAAGCGAATCCCAGTTTCATTCGAAAATTAATGGTCCCGCTGACCCGTGACGGCATTATCGTCTCTACGCTGGGCCGAACCGGTTCCATTCATCTGGGCCGTCCTGCTGCGGAAATTACCCTGCGGGATATCTATGTCTCTGTCATCGAGGACAAAAAGATCTGGGCCGCGCGTCCTGATGTTGCGCCGCGCTGTCTGGTCAGTGCCAACCTCTGCTGGTACTTCAAATCGATAGCCGATGAAGCCGAGCAGGCATCGCTGGATGTGCTGGCAAAACGCACTGTGGCAGATGCACTGAACGAGCTGAAGAAACGCGACACCAGTAACTGCACCGCCGTGCCGGAACCTGAACCTGAAGAGATTGATGATCTCTGCAAAAAGAGCCGCTGATGAGCGGCTTTTTTTATGCCTGCTGATCCGTAACGGCCTGCCTCAAAACCACCATAAGCCAATAACTCACTTTCCTGGGGTCGGTTATCACGCTGAACCTGATGGATCATTTGAAAATTCAGCATCCATCAAAATATAAATGTTGTTTTCGTTTTCTGAAATGACAGGAGAACACGTTCACGTAAAATCTGTTTTCTGGCTTTGATGGATGTAAAATTTGAAGGGAAGAGAAAATTTAGCCACGCATCTACTGCTTACATGAGGCTTCATTATGGATGATGATATAAAAATCATGATGTCCCCGGTTCAGCTCACCGCTGCTCTCTCGGATAAAACGGTTACTGAAGGTGAATCGCTCAGTAACCGCTTGTACGGTGGGTTGAATCTTGCATTGGGGACACTTGAATTAACCGGAGCAACCGCGCTGTGCATAGCGCCAGATCCATCCGGGCTGACAAAAGCGGCATGCGTTGTCGTTGGCGCACATAGTCTGGATAGCATTCATGCTGCGGCTAATCAGGTGCTGACAGGCAGAAATACACGTACAGCAACTTTTGAGTTGGCCACAGCGACGGCTAAAAAGCTTGGCGCCGATAATAAGACCGCAATGAATATAGGTTTAACCGTCGATATTTCTGTTCCGATGGCCTTTGCCTTTGCTGCCGGAGCAGCACGTGTCGCCTCTGTACGCTTCGGTAAGTTAAAGCTGGCTGAGCATGAAGCCGTCATAGGTATTAAGGCTGGCGGACATACTATTGCTAAGCATGTAAATATTTCCGAAGCGGATTTGCTCGCGCGTCTTACACGAAGTCCTAAAACGCCGCTTGCAAGTTCGTTTGTTAATATTGAGCAGGCAGAGCGATTCATAAGCGCCGGTTTGAAAGCAAACCGCTGGAAGATCATCTATTGGGCTGCAGCCAAAAGCGAAAGCATACTGGAATTAACCTGGCAGTCCCGAGCCGTAGTCGGTTATGGTTTCAGGCAAGGCACTACAACCCGTCTGGAAGCTTACACTGTCAGGATTGTTTTGCACCGTAAAGTGTTTAACGGCAAACCCTATTATCTTCTGACTTCATATCCTTCTTTCTGAGGCTATCAATGAATAAAAGCTATAAAAATACTGGAACGCTTATTCGGGTTTTTTTTGGTCAGGATTATGATCTTTTTGGGGAAACAGTAGAAGAAATTCTGGACAGTTATTTAGAAACTGAGAATCCAAAAACAGCAGCAAAAGTCTGTCAGGAGGCAGAGTATTTACTATCGTTAAATGATCAAGCACTTACAGAGGCGTTTGAATCCATCAGCCAGGGAGAGTTCTATCCTGAACCCTGGGGGGAAACGGCACGAACTTTTCTGGAAAAGATAAAAAGTCATTTAAGTGCCAGACTGTAACTCTCATGATTAACGGTTAATGCGGTTAATGACTGTGAGTCGAGTTTTTGCCTTAGTGCATAGCGGATGAGAAGAGGGAGCATAAGACGAGTCAGGACCAGGTTCGCTTCCACTGAAGTGTACCGATATATGTGGGGTAAATTTTATATTATTAATCAATTTATTATTTAGAAAATCCATTGCTGATATCCAGGTAATCAGAACGCTGGAGATCAAAGATGAATAATCATTCAGATCTGGCTAATGTCGCCGGGCAACCCGCCGTGATCACCTATGTCCTTGAACTCAACATGTTCCGTGGGCGTTTTACTGGCCTGTCAGGCTACTGTGATTTTGTCTCTGACAGCGTACAGGGCCTGTACAAAGAGGGCGAGATTTCGCTGCGCGAATACCTGGAAGATTGTGCAGCCTCCGGTATTAATCCCTATGCTGAGCAGGAAAAAATTAAGACCTTTACGCTGCGCTATCCTGAATCGCTGGGAGAGCGCCTGTCTCAGGCTGCCGCGCAAAATGAAACCTCGCTGAATGCGTTTATCATTGAAACGCTGAATGAAAGATTGAAGCAGCGGTGACCTGCAAGGCCGGGTCTGCTGGAATCAGTGAATCACGCATAAAAAAAGGGGCGATCGCATGATCGCCCCTGTTAACCTTTACGGTTTACACCGTCACTGACGAAGCATTCCCTGACCGCCGCGTCACCAGCTTGCGCAGGGCGACATAGAATACCGGCGTCAGGAACAGGCCGAACAGCGTCACGCCGAGCATGCCGGAGAAGACCGTAATACCGGTCACACCACGCACCTCTGCACCTGCGCCTTCACCCAGAATCAGCGGGATAGTACCGGCGATAAAGGCGATGGAGGTCATCACAATCGGACGCAGACGCAGGCGACACGCTTCCAGCGCCGCTTCCACAATCCCTTTGCCCTGAATCTCCAGCTCCCGAGCGAACTCGACAATAAGAATCGCGTTCTTACAGGCCAGCCCCATCAGCACCACCAGTCCGACCTGCACGAAGACATTGTTGTCCCCGCCGGTCAGCCAGACGCCAAACAGCGCAGAGAGCATCGTCATCGGCACTATCAGTATCACCGCCAGCGGCAGCGTCCAGCTCTCATACAGCGCAGCCAGCACCAGGAACGCCAGCAGAACGGCCATCGGGAAGACAATCAGCGCGGTATTGCCCTGCGTTGACTGCTGATAGCTCAGGTCCGTCCACTCGATGTTCATGCCGTTCGGCAACAGCTGACCGGACATCGCTTCGAGCTGACTCATCGCCTGCGCCGAGGAGAGCACGCGCGGGTCGGCATCACCAATCAGATCCGCCGCCGGATAGCCGTTATAGCGAATCACCGGGTCGGGACCGTAGGTGGTGGTGATGTTGACCATGCTGCCAATCGGCACCATCTCACCGCGATCGTTACGGGTGCGCAGGTTAGCAATATCTTCGACGCTGTCGCGGAAATCCCCGTCCGCCTGCGCCATCACACGCCAGGTGCGGCCAAAGCGGTTGAAGTCATTCACATACGACGAGCCAAGATAGGTCTGCAGCGTGCTGAACAGCGCGGTCAGCGACACGCCCTGTGCCTTGGCTTTATCCCGGTCAACCTTCACATCAAGCTGCGGAACGTTGGCCTGATAGGAGGAGATAGGGAAGTGCATGCCTGGCGTCTGCATGATGCTGCCCGAGAGCGTATTAATCGCCGTCTGCAATGCGCCATAGCCCAGACCGGCACGGTCCTGCACATACAGTGAATAACCGGAACCCTGACCCAGCCCCAGAATCGGCGGTGGCATAATCGAGAAGCCAAAGCCCTGCTGGATTTGCGAGATCTTCGCATTGATCTCTGCGTTGATCTCCGCCGCCGTATGTTTGCGTTCATTAAACGGCTTCAGGCCGAAGAACACGGTGCCGCTGTTTGGCGTGTTGGTGAACTGCAGCGCATTCAGGCCGGGGAACGCCACCGCATAGGCGACGCCTTCGGTCTGCATACCGATTTCGCTCATCCTGCGAATCACTTCATCGGTGCGCGCCAGTGACGAGCCCTCCGGCATCTTCACGCCGCCAATCAGATAGAGCTTATCCTGAGTCGGGATAAAGCCGCCCGGCACGGTGTGGAACATAAATCCGGCACCGGCCAGCAGCAGCAGATAGACGCCAAACACCGCGCCACGGCGACGCAGCGTGCGGCCAACCAGCGACTCATAGCCATGCGCACTGCGCTGGAAGAAGCGGTTAAACGGACGGAACAGCCAGCCAAACAGCGCATCAATAATCCGCGTCAGTCGATCTTTAGGCGCGTTATGATCTTTCAGCAACATCGCCGCCAGCGCAGGCGAGAGCGTCAGCGAGTTAATGGCGGAGATCACCGTGGAGATAGCGATGGTGGTGGCGAACTGCTTGTAGAACTGCCCTGTAACGCCGGAAAGAAACGCCATCGGCACAAACACGGCGCACAGCACCAGCGCAATGGCGATGATAGGCCCGGAGACCTCTCGCATCGCCTGATGCGCTGCAGCACGCGGCGACAGACCCATCTCGATGTTACGTTCGACGTTCTCCACCACCACAATGGCGTCATCCACCACGATACCAATCGCCAGCACCAGCCCGAACAGGCTCAGGGTGTTCAGCGAGAAGCCGAGCAGATAGAGCACGCTAAAAGTACCGACGATGGAAACCGGCACCGCCAGCAACGGAATGATCGAGGCGCGCCAGGTCTGCAGGAACAGAATCACAACCAGCACCACCAGGATCACCGCTTCCAGCAGAGTCTGCACCACCGCTTTGATCGAGTCGCGGACAAACACCGTCGGGTCATATGGCGCGGCCCATTTCACATCGTTGGGGAAGCGGGTTGCCAGCTCATCCATTTTGGCGCGAACCGCATTGGAGAGATCGATAGCGTTGGCGCCAGGTGCCTGGAAGATACCAATGCCGACCGCATCTTTGTTATTCAGCTGCGAGCGCAGGGCATAACTGCCTGAACCCATCTCAATCCGCGCCACATCACGCAGGCGCACCAGCGAACCATCTTTTGAGGTTTTCAGGATGATATCGCCGAATTCCTGCTCGCTCTCCAGTCGTCCCTGCGTATTGATCGACAGCAGGAAATCGCTCTGCTTCTTCAGCGGCTCGGCACCCAGCTGACCGGCAGAGACCTGCACGTTCTGCTCCTGCATCGCCGTCACCACGTCAGAGGCGGTCAGGCCACGTGCCGCGACTTTGTTGGGATCCAGCCAGACGCGCATCGCATATTCGCCTGCGCCAAAAATCTGGATCTGACCGACGCCCGGCAGACGGGCAAGCTCATCTTTCACCTTCAGCGTGGCGTAGTTACGCAGGTAGAGCGAGTCATAGGTATTGTTCGGTGAGAACATGTGGACGACCAGCGTCAGGGTCGGCGACATCTTCTGGGTTGTCACCCCCAGACGACGCACATCTTCCGGCAGACGGGCTTCCGCCTGTGCCACGCGGTTCTGCACCTGAACCTGTGCCTGATCGGGGTCGGTGCCTGGACGGAAGGTGACGGTAGTCACCAGTACGCCGTCCGAACCAGCCACTGACTTCATGTACATCATGTTCTCGACGCCGTTGATCGCCTCTTCCAGTGGCGTCGCCACGGAATCCGCAATCACTTTCGGGTTAGCGCCTGGATACTCAGCGCGCACCTGCACGCTGGGTGGCACGACGTCGGGATATTCACTGATCGGCAGCAGCGGAATGGAAATGACGCCGGTGACAAAAATCAGGATCGACAGCACCGCAGCAAAAATCGGCCGGTCAATAAAAAAGCGGGAAAAGTCCATAGCGGCCTCGAATTATTGAGCGGCTGCCGCACGCATGGCGACCTGCTGAGCAGTGACCGGCATGCCGGGCATAAATACTTTTTGCAGACCGGCGATGATCACCTTGTCGCCGGATTGCAGACCCGACTTAACAATACGCAGGCCATCTATCATCGCGCCGGGCTGGATATCGCGCCGCTGCGCTTTGCCTTCTCCATCCACCACGTAGACATATTTGCGATCCTGGTCGGTTAATACCGCTTTATCATCAATCAGCACCGCCTCGAACTGCGCGCTGCCTGGCAGACGCACGCGGGCAAACAGGCCAGGCGTGAACTGACGCTGTTGATTGTCGAGCAGGGCGCGCATCCGAATGGTGCCGGTGCTGGCGGTCAGCTGGTTATCCATGAAATCGATCTTGCCCTGATGCGGGAAACCCTGTTCGCCGACCAGCGCAATCTCTACCGGCAGCGCGTGACGCTGCTGACCCTGACGAGCCATCGCCTGATAGTTAAGGAAGGTATTCTCGTCGACATCGAAATAGACATACATCTGCTGCTGCGACACCAGTGTGGTCAGCACACTGGCGCTGTCGCCGGCAGTCACCAGGTTCCCTGCGGTGATCTGCGCCCGGCTGGCGCGGCCATCAATCGGCGCGGTGACGCGGGTAAAGTCGAGGTTCAGCTGCGCCATATCGACTGCGGCTTCTGCGGCCAGCACATCCGCCTGCGCCTGACTGGCGGCAGAGCGACGCTGTTCCCACGCCTCGCGGGAAATGGCCTGGGTACCAATCAGCTTCTCGCTGCGGCCCGATTCGCTGCGAGCCAGGCTTGCCTGACTGCGTGCGCGGGCCAGTTCCGCCTTGGCCTGCTCCAGCGCCGCGCGGTAACTCCGGTCATCAATGGTAAACAGCACCTGACCTTTTTTGACCTCATCGCCTTCGCGATAGTTAACAGAATCGATGTAGCCCGAGACGCGCGGACGCAGCTGCACGCTCTGCACCGCTTCAACCCGGCCATTGAAATTGTCCCACTGGCTGACCGGCTTGATCAGCACGGGTGCGGCACTTACTTCAGGCGGTGGCGGCGGGGCGTTTTGCGCCACACCCTTGTCACAGCCGCTCAGTTGAGTGATGAGCAGTACCATCCCTAAGAGGGTTAAACCCTGACGAACCCGGTTCGTGATCATTGTTGTTATTCCGCGATAGATATAAACAGGCGGCCTGCAGGCCAATATTTGCAACTTTTAAGATTGCAATTAATCGCAGTGAGTGTAGGCTTGCGTGGCTGGCAACTGCAAGAATAACAGATACACTTTATGTGCGGTTTGGGGCAGGGCGATGAAGACCTGAACCCCTCAGCAAAGACCCCATAAAAGGTGCGGCATTTAATGTACTAATATAACTTGCATTAAATGGCATAGTCAGCCACCCTTAAGTGTAACTGCAACTGATACTAATACTTTTCGCCACGGCGACAGGAGAGACTGGAATGATGAGTGACGCCTTTATTCACGATTTAATCGACTGGATTGATAACAACATCGAAGCACGCCTGGATCTGGATACCGTTTCAGAGCGCGCGGGTTACTCCAAGTGGCACCTCCAGCGCATGTTCAAAGAGCACACCGGCTATCCACTGGGTGAATACATTCGCGTTAAGAAGCTGAAGAAATCAGCCGATCGCCTGACCACGACCGATGAGCCGATTCTCAATGTGGCGATCTCGTTAGGTTTCGACTCCCAGCAATCCTTTAACCGCAGCTTCAAACGTCAGTATGGTGTCGCGCCGGGTGCATGGCGTCGTCACAGCGGGGAATCGCACGCAGCATAACCTCGCCAGGGCCAGCTTGTCTGGCCCGCGCTTTTCTCTGTCCGCAAAACTGGTATCATCTGCGTCCTGTTGTCTCGGATGCCATCATGTCAAAAAAACTCTGGATTGGACTTTTCCTCGTCCTCGCGGCCTGCTTCTACGGCCTGAAACCCTATCTGAACACCGTTTCAGCTCCTGCTCAGGCGGATATCGCCACCCTGACCGATGCCCATACCGTGGCGCGCTGGGTGCTGCAGCATCAGCAATTGCCGGACTACTACCTCACCAAAAGTGATGCGCGTAAGCGTGGCTGGAATCCGGCCAAAGGTAACCTGTGCGAAGTGCTGCCTGGCAAAGCCATCGGTGGCGATCGTTTTACCAACCGTGAAAAGCGTCTGCCTTCGCGGGCGGGCCGTCAGTGGTATGAAGCGGATGTGAATTATCGCTGTGGTCATCGTGATGCCGACCGCCTTGTCTACTCCTCTGACGGGCTGGTATTTCTCTCCACCGATCACTACCGCAGCTTCAGACAGGTGCCCTGATCATGCTTAATCTGACCTTTGACCTGCGTCAGCTCACTACGCGCGCGGCCTTTTATCAGCAGTTTGCTGATCAGAGTGGCTGCCCACAGAGCTTCGGAAATAATCTGGATGCGTTGTGGGACTGGCTGACGGGCGGAATGGCGCTGCCTGCCACTATCTGGCTGCAGCACTATGCTGCGCATCAGGCCGATTTAGCGCCGGTGCTGGCGTTGCTGGAAGAGGCGGCGCAGTCGCTGCAGGGCGAACTGCGCCTGATTATCGATTAAGCGCGCAGTGGCTTGAGCAGCGCCACCAGCGCTTCGCGGGCCGCCAGCGGCAGATCGCCGCCGCCAGTGTAACCATTGTTCTCAATGATCACCTGATTCAGACCCACCAGCCAGTCGTAGATATAGTAGGCGGTGTGGTTAGCCGGAGCCGCAGAGAGTTTGGTCAGACGCTGACCGGCACTGAAGCTGACGCTGGGTGCCGGAGGGCGTGAGAAAATTACCTGACCCCGGTTAACGCGGCTGGCCGGGCGTTCGGATTCAGGACGCTGTAAAAAGCCGAGCCAGGCCACAAAATCCCCCAGCACCGTCATCGCGCGCGTCACCTGACGATCGGCGCGAGATTCATGGCTGACGCTCTGCGTATCCGGCTCATGCAGCGCCTGCTGCAGTTTCTGCGCGATATCGGTGCGGAAACCGGCGGTGATCAACTCCTCAACCAGCCACTCCATCGTCGCCTTATCCACGTTCAGCAACGCCAGCAGGCTGCGGTTTTCCGGTAACTGACGCAGATGATCCAGCCACAGCAGCAGCACCTGACGCGGGAACTGCTGGGCACTCTGCAGGCTCTGACGCGGCTGAACCGGCGCTTCAGCCGGGCTCTCACTAAACAGGTCAAATTCAAACCCGATGCCGAACTGATTTTCCGGTGCCTGAATAGTGGCCGGTTTGCTGCCCTGCAGGGCCGACTGATTAAGCCACAGCTGGCGCAGCGCTTCACGCGGCGGCTGCAGACGTTCCAGCAGCTCGCCATGCAGGCCGGTGCGATGCTGTAAACACTTAAGCAGCGTGTCGGCGATGTTCTGTTTGCGTGCCGCCTGTTCCGGGCTGGCACCCGCTTCGGTCCAGGGCAGCAGACGCCGCTCCACCACGGTGTGCTGAATCTGCGCCAGCTGAGCCAGCAGCATGTCGCGGCGGGCTTCCGGCTGCATCTCTTCCAGCAACCAGCTCGCCATGCGGTCGACGCCCGCGCGATCCAGCGCCAGCATCGATCCCCAGTGCTGACCCGGTTGTCCCATCTGACGCTGCACTGCTTCATCCACGTTGACCTGCTGATGGCGGGCATCGAACGGGGTAATTGCCCAGATCAGGCGCGGTTTCTCAGCCGATTCCTGAGTGGGCTGCTGACGCTGCCATTCGCGCAGCGTTTCGCTGGCGAGGTCAGCATCCTGACGATGGCTGGCTGCGGTGCAAACCAGCAGCAGATCAATCGCCTGACGCGCGGCATAAAAGCCGGGCAGCAGGGCGCGTTTCTGTTCCAGCAGCTGCGCTCGCAGCGGATCCTGCTGCTGCAGGCGCTGACGATCTTCCTGAGTCGCCACATCGGCGGACTGGCCTGGCGCGGGCAGCTCCAGCATATCGGCATCATCATAGAGCGCGGTGCGCGGTGTGGAGCTCAGCGGCACCAGCACTTCCAGCGTCAGCAGCGCCAGTAATCCCAGCGGGACGTTTTGCGCCTTGCCGATGCGGTTACCGTTCAGCGGGCAGACTTCGACCAGCTGCTGCTGATCCTGCTCACTGACTGGCACAATCAGTTGCTCAGCTGGCAGCAATGATGCGTCGGTCAGCAGGCTCAGCGGCGCAAGCACGCGGCTGCTGTTACGCAGTTGGTGGCGCAGATGCAGCAGGCTGCGAAGCATCTCATTCAGTTCGGGCTGACCAGACCACAGCAGTGAAAAGAGCTGCACCCGGTCGTCAACGCTCAGCCACGGGGCCAGTTCAACCGCCTGTGGCCAGAAGTGACGATCGAGCCGCACATCATGGTGCGGACGGCGACGGCTCCAGGACCAGAGCGTGACCAGCGCATCACCTTCCAGACCGGCCAGCGGCGTGGCGAGACGATGACGCTGCAGGCGCTGTAGTGCGCTGTCGATCTGCGGGGTGTCAGGCATGGTCGCGCCGGCACAGGCGACCATCAGCCGCACGATCTCCGCCTCGCTCAGCAGCGTCAGTTCTACCGGCCATTCGCCTGACAGCGGTTCGCGCTGATGGCTGAAACGGGTGGCGGTAGCAAAATCGAGGTTGCCGGGGTTGATATGCTGAAACCAGCTCAGCTGTTTTTCGCCCATGCGGGTCACTAACTGACCCTGGGCATCGGCCACCATCTCGTTCAGCAGCCAGGCTTTGCCCGCCTGCGACTGACCAAACAGCGCCAGCGTCACCGGACGCGCCACCTGCTGCGCCAGCGCCTGAGTCTGCACGCGCGCCTGACGCAGTTGCAGCGTCAGGGTTTCGGCTTCCAGTGCCAGACGCGGCGACTGCTCGCGTGTGGTTTCAATCCACGTCAGGCTGTTATTCAGTGCGTCCTGCAACAGGCTAAGACGTTTTGCCAGCGTTTGTGGCTGACGGGGTTTCAAAGCTTTCATCGTTTACATACGCTCCCGCTGTCAATCCAGTATTGCGCATTGGCATTGCCGGTCGCCGACAGGGTATTCAGCTTAAGACTTAACTGCTCCAGTGGCACGCGGGTGCCATCATCCAGACGCGCATCGCTCAGCACCAGGGTTTCCGGGCCGGAGGCATCAGGGCCCGCTTTTACGGCCAGACGGATGCGCAGCACGCTCTCACCGGCCACTTTGCGCGCCAGCGTGGCGTCGTTCAGCGTCAGGCTATAGAGCGGCGAGGCGGGCCAGCGTTCGTTATCGAGCTGACGGAAGCCGAGGCAGACGTTGCCGCGAATACGGAAACTGCCTTTTTTATCCAGCACATAGCCGGGATTGTCGAGGTCAATTTCGCTGTAGCAGAGGTTCTCGTCCGTCAGCGCCTGGTTTTCATCGAGCACGCCAAGGTAGCGAATCGTCGAGTAGGGTTCAAAATCGCCCGCGCGGAACCAGAAACTGCTGAGACGAAGATCCAGCGCCAGCAGGCAGAGCATCGCGCCGACCGCCGCCGTGGATTTCGGGTTGTCGATGCGGCCATGCTTGTTAAACGGATACCAGTCGCTGGTGTGATAGCCTTCCAGCGACAGAATCCGGCTGCCCGGCAGCGGTTGCAGGTGGCGCACCAGCGCCTGAATGCCAGGGAAGCGCGACGGACGACCGGTCAGCAGCAGCACGTCGCACTGATAGAGCGACACCACTTCACACATTGAGCGCAGCGCCGGAATAATGGCCATCCGGTGCTGCATAAATTCGCCATGCAACTGGGCCAGACTGACGACCAGCGGCACCTGCAGCAGGTCAAAGCGGCTATTGCCACCCAGTTCACGCTGAATCTCGCCGTTAACAAACGCCAGTACGGCCTCGCCGGGTGGCTGATCGACCAGCTCGCCAAACAGGGCATTGATTTCTGCGTGGCTCTCCAGCGGATCCCAGTTTTCGTAACGCTCCAGCACTGCCTGCGCCAGCGGAATAAACAGCTGCAGGGTGACCTGCTGACGCAGTGTCGCCTGACCGTCCATGCGGCTGTCGTGACCAAACAGCTTGTTCATCAGCGGTTCTGCCAGCGTCAGACCCGCTTTCTGCAGATGCTGCTGCAGTGCCGGTAAAATCCACAGCTGAATCACATCCAGCAGGATATCGTCGCCTGCCACTTTAAAGCCTTCGCGGAACAGCAGGCGCGGGGTGATTTTGACATTGTTGCCCTGACCATCGTCCAGACGATACTGGGTGATGGCGAGGTCGGTCGTGCCGCCGCCGATATCAATCGAGGCGATACGCAGGCTCTTGCCTGGCAGTTCGTCGGCATCGCGCGGGCGATCCGGACGGGCCATGCTGCTGAAAAAGTCTTCGGCGCGACCGGCAAAGTTGACCTGGGTTTCATTGAACAGCCAGACCATCTGACCACAGGACGCTTCATCCCACTCCATCTGTACATCCGGCAGCGGTTTAGGGTTCCGGCGCGGCAGCGACGGTGACAGATCCTCTTCGTCCGCCAGCCAGCCTTCCGCTTTCCAGACCAGCGCCAGTGCTTCCTGCATCCGGCGGCGGAAAATTTCACGCTCCGGTTTCGGCATCGCTGACGGCAGCGTCAGGATCACATGGCGCAGCTGACGCGGCGCATGACTCTGCGGCATCCGCTGACGCTGTGCCGTACTGTTCATCTGCATCAGCGCCTGAGCCAGCAGCTCACACAGCATAAAGGTCATCAGCGAACTGCGGCTGTAGTGCGGTGAAAAGACCGGCAGACGATCGTCGGGGGCCAGCGTCGAGAGCGGCTGGCCTTCGTCGTTCAGCAGGGTGGTAAAGGGCGCGGCATAGGCCAGCGGTTCAGCCTGATCGCCGGGGGTATTAAAACGCCAGCCTGGCTGATAGCGCGCTTCATCCCACAAGTAACGGCGTGGGCTGGAGAGGCCGGTGCTGCCTTCCAGTCCCACACGCTGCAGTGCCAGACGGCTCGCTTCGCGTCCGACGCGCGTCAGAGACGGCCACATAAAGGCCTGCTCACGACCGCTCTCCAGCGAGAAGTTCGCTTTACCAAAACGGGTCTCGGCAAATTCCAGGCGGCTATCAAACAGCTCGTTGTAAACCTGATGCGGCTCAGAGAGATCGCGCAATTGCAGCTCATAGGTCTGCTTCAGGCCGTTGCTCTCTTCCGGATGATCTTCCACCAGAACGCCGCAGGTATGGGAGTTGCCGACATCCAGAATGATATCGACGTTGACCGCCGGGGTTTGCAGCGTGGCCGCCTGAATGTGGATTTCGCTGAGGTCGAGCTGTTCGCCCAGCAGTTCCAGCAGATTCAGGTAGTGCGCCTGATACTCAAACTCGCGCAGCGCCTGATTAATCGCCTGTTCGCGGCGATCGGAAACGCGGTCGGTAAAGGATTCGCGCAGCCAGCCATCAACCCAGGTGAGGTCAAGAAACTCACCCAGCTCGTAGTTATGCCAGGCAAGCGCAAAGGTCACGCCATTCTGCGCATCAGCGGCGCTCAGGCCGAGCTGTTCGCCGCCATCCTGTTCCGCCACGCAGCGGGTATCGAAGGCCAGGCTGACGCGATGGGTATTGCCCGCCGCATCGGGCGTGGGCAGCGCAACCAGACGCATGCGCGCCCAGTTTTCAGGGCCGCCGATAAAACGACGTCCGCTGGCACAGCGCAGCATCGGTAATGGCAGCCAGCAGGCTGACAGCAGGGTCAGTGAGTCCGCCAGGGCGATATCGGACTCCGGGCGCACCACTTCAGCGGCACCCCCGTCTTCCGGGTAGAGCAGGAACTTGCCGCTGTTGCCATCGACCTTGAGGCGCAGCAGCGGGCCGTTGGCGGTCTGGCGCACAAACTGGCGGCGCGCCGGGGTATCTGAGAGTTGCAGGCCAAAATCAAGAAACTGCACACCGCTGTTTTCAATCAGCGAAATTTTTTGTTTGTCATCGATCAGGGGAGCCAGCATCGTTATTTACTCTCACGCTTAATCGTCATCGGGAAGACCCGGTCTTCAGCATACTGTGCTTCACACACGGCGGCGCCCATACTCGCATGGCAGACCAGCAGTGGCATACGGTAGCGCGAATTGTTCTGGCACTTCGCCGTATAGCGGCTCTCAATAACCAGGTTACCGGCACTGGTCATGGCGGCGCTGACATCGGCTTTACAGGTGGTATTACCCTGGGCGACCTGCACGGTGCCTTTGCCATTTTTGAACTGGAAGCGCATCACCGTTGACTTACCGGTTGGCGTCTGCATCTGGTCAATAGTGACACGCCAGCGGCCATCAATCACCTGCACCTGACCTTCGCGCACGGCGTCCGGTGTGACGATCAGGTCATCGGCTTTAGCCGGAACCGGCGGCGTCACCACACTGGCAAGGGTAGCAGATGAAGCGGCAGGGGCGGTTTCGGTAGTGCCAGTGCTTACGGGTTTCTGTGGCAGCGACTCGGGTTGTTTCTCAGCTGTTGCTGTCTCCGAAGGTGGTGTGGCAGCCGGCGCAGCAGCAACCGGTGCCTGAGTCGCAGCGGGTGTTGGGGTTGATACAGGTGCAGGGCTGGTTACCGGCTTTGTTGTCGCAACCGGCGTCACTACAGGCTCCGGTTTATGCAACAGCACCGCCACCGTCACGGCAGCGGCAATCGCCACTGGCGGTAACAGAGTCCAGACGCGGAAACGACGGCGAGCCGCCACCGGCGTGACCGGCTGAGATTCAACGGGAGCGACAACCGGCAGGGGTTCAGCCACAACTTCGGGTTCAGGTTTGGGTTCAGGCTCCGGTTCCGCGATAACGACCGGCTCAGTGACCACCGGTGCGGCAGGCAGCTCAGGTAGCGGTTCAACCAGCGTAGCCGGCAGGTTCTCTTCCAGGGTGTCACGCAGGCAGGCCAGCGCGTCATCGCGACTGCGCGCCTGGGCATCGACAAAGCCCCAGAAGGTGATAACGGGTTTGCCATCAACCAGATAGACATACTGCTGGTCGGGGAACTGCAGGGTTTTGCTTAGCAGCGCACCAAACAGGCGCATCGATGGGTTCTCTGCCGCGCGCGCGCGCGTACTGAGTTCCTGCATATCCTGCTGACAGGCGGTGAGCTGTTGCAGCGCCGCACGACGTTCATGATCGCTGGCGCCCAGCCAGGATTTCACCCGGCCGCTAAAAGGGGCATACCAGTCGAGGCGATCGCCCCGGTCATTGGCCTGGGGAATCGCCAGGCAATCTGCCAGTGCGCCCTGACGGCGCAGGCGCAGGGTTTCACGAATTTGCAGTGCTGAGGCGTAGACCGGCTGGCCATTTTCACCTAACGCCAGAACTGCATCTAAATTACCGCTGCGCAGAAT
This sequence comes from Candidatus Pantoea varia, assembly GCF_900115075.1. Taxonomy (GTDB): domain Bacteria; phylum Pseudomonadota; class Gammaproteobacteria; order Enterobacterales; family Enterobacteriaceae; genus Pantoea; species Pantoea varia. Next base: position 1,244,922 of record NZ_FOVG01000001.1, on the reverse strand, counting down.
AGTTTTTGCCACCTGTTGGGCCCTTATCGGTCGTTGTCTGAGGCAGAAAATCGCGTGTTATCGACGATTAGGTTGATTTTACGCGGGGCAATGACAAATCAAACGGCAGAAAAGGAGGTAAATCCAGTGTTTTTTTCACTGGCGGGTGGAAAAATAACCGATATTTCAGCAGGTATCACGCAATCAGGCGGTTTTACGCACCAGCAGCAGGTGAGCGATAATGCCGCCCACCAGTCCCCAGAAGGCAGGACCAATACCCAATAGAGAAACGCCCGACGCGGTGATCAGAAACGTGATCAGCGCGCTGTCGCGTTCGGCTGGCACATCGAGTGCGCGATGCAGACTGCCACCCAGCGTGGCAAGTAGTGCCAGACCCGCCAGCGCCTCAATCAGCACTGCTGGCAGCGCACTGAACAGCACGGCGATCAGTGCGCCGGACGCGCCCGCCAGCAGATAGAACACCCCGGCCAGAGCCGAAGCCCGCCAGCGTTGCTGAGGATTTGCGTCGACCTCATCGCTCATGCAGATTGCCGCCGTAATCGCCGCCACGCAGACCGAAAAGCCACCAAACGGCGACAGCAGCAGGGCAGTGAATCCGGTCCAGCTCATCAGTGATGAGACCGGCGGACGGTAGCCGTGCGCCTGCAACGTGGCGATGCCGGGCGCATTCTGGGACGCCATCGTTACCAGGAAATAGGGCACGCCGATCCCCAGCAGCGTGGTCAGGGTAAAGTGCGGCATCACCGGTTCCGGCAGCATCAGCATAATCGACTGCGGCGGAAAGTGGATGGCGTGCTGAGCCAGCGCAACCGCAATACCTGCCAGTAGCGTCACCAGAATGGCGTAGCGGGCCAGCCAGCGACGGGCCAGCAGCCAGGTCAGGCACATGCTGCCGCACAGTACAAAGTTGCTCTGCAAATCGGTAAAGGTCTGAAGCCCGAAGCGCAGCAGAATACCTGCCAGCATCGCCGCTGCCAGCGAGGCGGGAATGTGGTTCATCAGCCGGGCAAACAGGCCGGTCACGCCGCTCACGACAATCAGCAGGTTGGCGAAAACAAAAACGCCCACCGCCTCATTCAGCGAAATACCGTGGAAACTGGTGGCCAGCAGCGCGGCACCCGGCGTGGACCAGGCGGCCAGCACAGGCATGCGGTAGCGTAATGACAGACCCAGCGAGACGATCCCTTGCGCGAGTCCCAGCACCGACAGCCAGCCGCCAATCTGCGCGGGCGAAGCCCCTGCCGCCTGAAACATCTGATAGATGATCGCGCCGCTGCTGCTGTAGCCCACCAGCACAGCAACGAAGCCGGAGACCAGCATCGGCAGGGTAAAACGGGACGGTTCCGCTCTCGTCATGATCAGACTCTCGCTGAAATTGTGCGTTATAGCGTACATGGTCGCATGATGCGCTATAACGCACAAGTGTTACACTATTACCATAACGTCACTCATCAGGACTGGAATTCAGGAGAAAAAATGGCGGATTTTCAGCAACACCTGAGCGGTGCGCTCAGACAGTTGCGCCAGGCCAACGGCTGGAGCCTGACGCTGACGGCGGAGCGTACCGGCGTCAGTAAAGCGATGCTGGGACAGATTGAGCGCGGCGAATCGAGTCCCACCGTGGCGACGCTGTGGAAGATTGCCACCGGTTTCAACGTTCCCTTTTCCTTTTTTATCGACGGCAGCGCGCTGCCAGCTGGCACAGCGTCAGGGTTCAGTCAGCCCAATGCCGAAATGTCGGTACGGTCGCTGCTGCCTTACGATCCGCAACTGCGTTTTGATCTGCTGGCGGTGGAGCTGGCAGCGGGCGCGCAGAGCCACTCTTCACCGCATGAAGCGGGCTGCGTGGAGCAGGTGGTGGTGATTGAAGGCGAACTGCTGCTGGGAGTCGGTGATCTCTGGCGACGTCTGCTCACCGGAGAAGCGTTCCAGTTCAGGGCCGACGTGCTGCACAGCTACCGGAACCCGCTCAGCACGCCGCTGCGTTTCCACAGCCTGATTCACTACCTGCAACGCCCGGACGTTACAAATTGATACCGGAGCAAACTACACAGTTTACCTTCGTATCTTTATACTTTCGCTTATCAATGGAGAGGGTTAATGAGCGATCTGACTGAATCCGCTGCAATGCTACGCCTGCTGGTGGGCAAACTGGGCCGCCGGTTAAGCGAGTCGGCACCGCCTGGCGAACTCACCTGGTCGCAGGTTGCGGTGCTGGGCCATCTGGTGCGCGACGGTTCAATGACGGTAACGCAGCTGGCGGCTGCTGAAGGCGTACGTACTCAGTCAATGGGCGCGACGGTCGCCGGGCTACTGGCGGCAGAACTGGTGACGGGGGAGCCTGATCCCCATGATGGCCGTAAAACCCGCTATCTGCCTACCGAATCGAGCCTCACGGTGATCAACTCAAGTCGCGCGATGCGCGATGACTGGCTGGTCCGGACGCTGGAAGCGCGGCTTAGCCCGGCTGAACAGCAGCAACTGACAGACGTTCTCCCTCTGTTGCAACGACTCACTGACTATTAAACCCGAGGATTCAACATGGCTGTAACCACACTTGATGCAAAAACTGCGCTAATTGTTATCGACCTGCAACACGGCATTGTGGCGCTGCCGCTGGTTCATGAGCCGCAGCCCGTGATCGAACGCTGTGCTGGTCTGGCTGAGGCGTTTCGCGCACACGATCTGCCGGTCGTACTGGTGAACGTGGCGGGTGGCGCACCGGGCCGTAACGAGCAGGCGCGTCACAGCGGCGAATTCCCTGCCGACTGGGCGACGCTGGTTCCGGCGATGACCCCGCAGCCCAATGACCTCACCATCACCAAGAAAACCTGGGGTGCGTTTCATGCCACGGCACTGCACGATGAACTGCAACAGCGCGGCATCACTCAGGTGGTGATTTGCGGTATCGCGACCAGTATCGGCGTGGAATCGACCGCACGTCAGGCGTATGAGCTGGGTTACAACGTCACGCTGGCGACGGATGCGATGACCGATCTCAACCTCGATACACACAACAACAGCGTGAAATTGATCTTCCCGCGGCTGGGTGAAACCGGCAGCTGTGAAGAGATTGTGGCGCAGTTAAAAACGCGCGTCTGATAAGCGTATGACGGCATGTTCCTGGCCACCGCAATGGTGGCCCGGATGGTTTTAGCGGAAGGCGTAACCGACACGAACGGATAAATCCAGCGTTCAGTTATCAACTCTCATCCAGCCAGCCAGTGTGTCACTTGTGGCCGGTTTCAGGCCGGGCTGAAGACCTGTTAAAGACCTCCGGATGGCGGTCGTTAAGACTCATTTTCAATCCTGAGGGTAGTCATCGCTTTTATCAAAAAACTCCGCCATGTTTCTCCCCAGGGAGCCGGACGAAACTCATCACCCGCAATTGCTGACATGATGATATTCAATTCATCATCGTTCTCATTCTGAAGCAGGATGCTTATTTCATTCCGCGCTTCCATAACAGGCATGTGATGAGTCACATAGCTCTGTAGCATTTCCTCAAGCGTATTGCCGAAGTCATCATGGTGGCAGCTTAAAAACACTCTCAACATACCCGTTAGCGCCGGATACTGTTTTTCAGGTTTATTACCCCATCCACGGATAAGACGAGAGAACATAATAAGGTTTTCCGTTATAGGTTTGCTTAAGCAGCACAACACGCACAGCGTAACATGTTTCTTTGGTTGCATTACCCTGCCTGAACCCATAACCCACAGCAACCCGGGAACGGTATACAAGTTCAAGAGGACTGGTTTTATTCCCCCAGTTCGCCCAGTAAATGATCTTTAGTCGGTTTGCTTTCAGGGCTGAACTAACCGCCTTCTCTGCGATCTGAGTTGAATAATATGATGATACTGAATGCATATTTGGGCTGCGGGCCAACCTGGCAAGTAAATCCTTATCAGAAATTGCGACATGTTTAGCAATTATGTGGCCGCCAGCCCTGACAGAGCTTACAGCCTCATGCTCAGCAATTTTGAACGTTCCAGCCCGGACGTAAGCAACCCGGGCGGCACCAACCGAAAGGCCAAACGCAGCAGGAACACCTACATCTACGGCAAGACCTATATTCCATGCGGCCTTATCGTCTGCGCCAAATTCTTTTGCGAGAGCAACAGCTGTCTGGTAGGTGGCAGTCCGGGTATTTTGGCCAGTCAGCACCCGGTTAGCTGCAGCATTAATGCTATCCATACTGTGGGCACCAACGACAACACATGCTGCCTTTGTTAGCCCAGTGGGTTCTGGTGCCATGCACAATACTGTTGCACCAGCCAATTCCAGACTTCCCATGAGCAGGTCAAGCCCCCCATAAGACGGTTGCTCATTCCCTCAGATTCAGTAACTGACTTATCGGAAATCACTGCCGCAAGATGTACCGGAGACATCGCAATTTGAAGCTCATTATCCATAACAGTCGCTCCTCAAAAAATATCAATACGATACTAAATGGTCCCACTTATTGAATTGCTGCTCTGGATACCCATAACAACAGCGAGAAATTGATCTTCCCGCGGCTGGGTGAAACCGGCAGCTGTGAAGAGATTGTGTCGCAGTTTAAAACGCGCGCCTGATTAACGTTCAGATTCGGGCCACGGCAATGGTGGCCCGGATGGTTTTAGCGGAAGGCGTAACCCAGCGTTAAACCGACACTGTAGTTGCGGCCCGGCGCAGACTCGAAGTAGCGACCATTACTCTCATTTACGATCACTGAACCCACATAATGCCGGTCAAACAGGTTATCGACCCGACCAAACAGATCCAGCGTCCAGTTATCTACCAGCCACTTATAGCCACTGTTCACAGCCGCCACGGTGTAGGGCGGGGTGTTCACCGCATTCTGATCTTCAGCGGCAATCTGGCTCAGATAACGGACCTCACTGCCTGCATAAAAGCCCTGTTCCGGCAGAAAGCCGAGTCCGGCATAAGCCATGTTACGGGCGATGCCAGGGATCCGGTTGCCGTCACAGCTCTCGCTGCCACAGGCGTTGCTGCGATAGCGCGCATCCAGCAGCGTGTAAGCCATCTTCAGTCGCCAGTCCCAGGCAAACTGCTGGTCCAGGCTTAACTCCAGCCCGCGACGGCGGGTCTGACCGGCATTTTTATAGGTGGTGCGGCCGCCGCTGCTGGTATCCGCGACAATCTCATCACGGGTATCGGTCTGGAACAGCGCCGCGCTGACCAGGCCATTGCCGATGCGTTTTTTGCTGCCGATCTCCAGCGTGTCGCTGGTGGCCGGTTTCAGCCCAAGGTTCAGGCCTGTTGCGCCATCTGAGCGGTACGACAGCTCATTAATGGTCGGGGTTTCAAAGCCGCGACCGGCAGAGATCCACGCGTTCCAGCTGGGGTCAAAGGCATATTTCAGCGCCGCAGCGGGCAGCCATTTGTGATAGCGCGCATCACCGCTGTCGTCGCCGTTACCGGGCTTGATATAGAAGTCATTGGAGTCAAAGTTAACCGTGCTGAAGCGCACGCCTGCATCCAGCGACAGCTTATCGGTCAGTTGCCAGGCGGTCTGCAGATAGGGATCGAGCGTCCACATCAGGTTGCGTTCGTTGCGGCGCAGATTGCCCTGTTCGCCCAACTGCGTCACGCCGTTGCTGACGGTAAAGTTCTCATAGCCTTTGCGGCGCTCGGTCATGGTTTCGTAGTCGAGGCCACCGGTCACCGCCACCGGAATTGACAGTAGCATATCGCGATGGGTCCAGCGGGTATCGACGCCCTGATAGTGGCGGGTCAGGGCGATCACGCCACCGGGATGGGATGGATTGCGCTGAACGGCGGCGGGAATCGACTGGAACTGGGTGGTTTCGCGCATCCCGGCGTAGAGCATCACGCTGAGGTCGTCGTTCTCACTCATCTGACGCTGATAACGCAGGCCGCCCTGAGTCTGATCCACGGTTTTACGGGTGTTGTAGAGCGGAACATTGCTGACTACCTGACGCGGATTATCGCGCCACTGCGCCTCGGTTAAACCGCCGGGGTCCTGCGCGTCGATGTGAACGCTGTTAAACAGCAGCGTCAGGGTGCTGACATCATCGATCCGCACTCCCAGCCGCGCGTTGCCGAGGTTCTTCTGTGCTTCGCTGTGATCGCGATAGCCGTGGGTGGTAAAGCGGGAGGCGGAGACGGTGTAGTTCACATCCCCGGCGTGGCTACCGTCACCGGTGGCACCACTGGCTTTGACGCTGTTGCGCCAGCTGCCGTAACTGCCGTACCAGCTGCTGGCTTCCAGCGTGGTCGGTTGCTGACCCTGCTGGGTGGTGACATTGATCACGCCGCCCGAGGCGTTGCCATACAGCGCAGAAAAGGGGCCGCGCAGCACGTCGACATGATCAATGGAGCCGATATCAATATTGGAGGTCTGCGCCTGGCCATCCGGCATGGTGGCCGGGATACCATCCACGTAGATGCGCAGACCGCGTACGCCGTAGGTTGAGCGGGAGCCGAAGCCACGCATCGACAGCTGCAGGTCCTGTGCGTAATTTTGTCTCGTTCTGGATCTGCAAACCCGGCACGCTGCTGAGGTTTTCCGACAGGTTAACGCGCGGTGCTGCCTGGCGCATATCGTCGCCATTGACCACGCTCAGGGCGGCGGGCGTATCGAGTTCGTTAAGGCCGGTTTGCGGCGGAGCGGCCGTCACGACCAGGGTATTGTCATTATCCGCTGCCAGCAGCGGCAGCGGCAAAATGGCAGGCAACATCAACAGCGTCGCCTGACGCAGAGAGATTATTTTCATTATCAGAGGCCTGAAAAAATAAGCGTAAATGAACCAGGTGGAACAATCGCCGCGTATGGTAAGGCTTTGATGCGCCGGGGTACACCGTTTCGGGCTGGATTTTTTCTCTGTTTACCGCCAGGCTGGAATCCATCTTTTGCAGTGACAAGGCATCCGATGCGATCGGGTGCAGACCTACAACTCACGGGAGTCTGCATGAAACAACCTGAAGTGGCGGTTCTGGGATTAGGCGCAATGGGGCACGCATTTGCCGCCAACCTGCTCAAAAAAGGCTTTCGCGTGTACGGCTGGAACCGCACCCGCGCACGCGGCGAGGATCTGCTGGAGGCCGGTTTACAGCTGGCTGACTCGCCGGAAGAAGCGGTGCGTCAGGCGGATGTGGTGATTGCTATGCTCTCTGATGGCGACACCACCGAACAGGTGCTGCATCAGGCAAAAGAGGCGTTTAAGCAGGGCGCGACGCTCTGCCAGATGGGCACCATCGGCGTAGAAAAAACTGATGCGCTGATCGCCTTTTTCACAGAAAAACGTCCCGATCTGCTGCTGATCGATGCGCCGGTCTCCGGCACCAAAGCGCCAGCCGAAAATGCGCAGATTCTGGTGCTGGCCAGCGGCGATCAGAGTCGGGCGCAGGCGGCAGAAGCGGTATTTGCCGCCATCAGTAAAGGAACAAAGTGGCTGGGTGAGGCGGGCAAAAGTACCCGCATGAAGCTGGTCATCAACAGCTGGCTGATCGGCATGATGCAGAGCCTGGCGGAGAGTACCCGGCTGGCGGAGCAGTTCGGCTTTTCCACCGACGATCTCTGGCAGGTGCTGGAGGGCGGTCCACTGGCCGCGCCTTATGCGAAAATGAAGCTCGGGATGATGGCCAGCGACGACTATACGCCGCAGATGCATCTGATCTGGGCGCTGAAAGATGCCCGCCTGGCGCTGGATGCGGCAGAGACGCCATTACCGGCGCTGGAGAACATCTCGCAGTTCTGGCAGCAGGCGGTAGACGCGGGACACGGAGAAGAGGATCTGGCGGTCATCTACCGCTACCTGAAGGCGCAATGAGTCAGCAGCATTTTGACTTCAGCACGCGCCCGCTGGTGCCGCTGGCGCACGACTACCTGCACGGTGCCAGCGAACCCTGGCATCATCACGCCTGCGCCCAGCTGATCCATACCCTGAGCGGCGTGGTGCGGGTCGAGACGGAGTTCGGCAGCTGGATTGTGCCGCCGAGTCGCGGCGTCTGGCTGCCCGCGTTTACCCGCCATGCGCTGCAGGTTACCGGCAGCGTCGCGGCGCGCACATTGTTTATCGACCCGCTGGCGCGCGCCGATCTGCCAGCCAGTTGTCAGGTGGTGCAGATCTCCCCGCTGCTGCGTGAACTTATCGTCACGGCGCTGAGTCTGCCGGAGCAGTACAGCGCCGGGAGCCGTGCCGAGCGGGTGATGGAGTTAATTCTGGATGAGATTCGGGGCATGGATGTGCTGCCTTTTGCGTTGCCGTCGCCCGTGAGCCCCCGTTTACAGGCGCTGTGCGAGCAGATACAGCAGACGCCCGGTGAAAGCTGGACGCTGCAGCGTGCCAGCGCGCAGATGAATGTCTCGGGCCGCACGCTGGCCCGTCATTTTATGCGCGAAACCGGGCTGCAGTTCAGCGATTGGGTGCGACGCGCCCGCCTGGCCATCGCCCTGACGCGACTGGCGCAGGGCGACTCCGTGTTGCGGGTGGCGCTGGAGCTGGGCTATGAGAGCCCCAGCGCGTTTAGTGCGATGTTTCGTCGTCTGCTGGGCGTTGCGCCCACTGACTACTTTCCGCCTGCAGAAACTGGCCTGCCGCGCTGAGCAGCGCCTGCAAGGCGGCACGGGCCGTGTCGTTATCGATACTCACTCCCCAGGCCCGCACACCACGGGCATCCACGCAGCTGATATAGGCCACAGAACGGCTGTCACTGCGCCGTCCCAGCGTATGCTCGTGATAGTCCTCAATGGTCAGATGCAGATCAAACGCGCTGCGCAGGGCATTCACCGCCGCAGACAGCCAGCCGTTGCCGCTGCCGGTCAGTGTCAGGAAGCGGTCCTGAACCCTCACGCTGGCGCTGATCTGCGTCTGCCCGCCGCTGTCACTCTGGCTGTCAGCCCGCTGCAAGGCCACCGCAGGCTGCGTCACGCCATACTGACGGCAGAAGAGTTGCCACAGCGCGTAGTGCGTCATCTCGCCGCCGTGACGGTCCGTCTCCTGCTGAACACAGCGGCTGAAATCCTGCTGCAGCGCACGCGGCATTTGTAACCCATGATTCTGCTCCAGCAGCCAGGCGGCACCGCTTTTTCCCGACTGGCTGTTCACGCGAATCACCGCCTCATAGCTGCAGCCAATATCGGCCGGATCCAGCGGCAGGTAGGGCATCTGCCACGCTTTCTCCTGCCGTTCTGCGCGGATGGCGAACCCTTTTTTAATCGCATCCTGATGAGAACCGGAGAAGGCGGTGAAGACCAGCTCGCCCGCATAGGGATGGCGCGGATGAACCGGCAGCTGGTTGCAGCGGGTTACCACTTCAATCACCTCATGCATCTGGCTGAAATCGAGCTGCGGTGAAACGCCCTGGGTATAGAGATTCAGCGCCAGCGTTATCAAATCGACATTGCCGGTGCGTTCACCGTTGCCAAACAGGCAGCCCTCGACCCGATCAGCGCCCGCCAGCAGGGCCAGTTCGGCACAGGCGACGCCGGTGCCGCGATCGTTGTGCGGGTGCACGCTGATGCAGACAGCATCACGACGGCTGAAATGGCGGCAGAAAAACTCAATCTGATCGGCATAGACGTTGGGGGTGTTCATCTCCACCGTGGCAGGCAGATTAATGATCATCGGGCGCTGCGCGTCCGGTTGCCAGACATCGGCCACCGCCTCGCAAATCTCCAGCACAAACTCTGGCTCGGTAAAGCAGAAGGTCTCTGGCGAATATTCAAAGGTCCAATGGGTTTCCGGCTGCGCCTGGCATTCGGCGCGGATCTGCCGTGCGCCAGCGGTGGCCAGCGCCACGATTTCCGCTTTGCTCTGCTTAAATACCCGCTCGCGAAACAGCGGTGCGGTAGCGTTATAGAGATGCACAATGGCGCGTGGAGCGCCCTGCAGCGCCACAAACGTGCGGGCAATCAGATCTTCGCGCGCCTGGGTCAGCACCTGTAACGTCACATCCGCCGGGATGCGCTGTTGCTCAATCAGGCCACGGACGAAATCGAAATCCGTCTGTGACGCCGAGGGAAAGGCGACTTCAATCTCGCGGAACCCGCAGCGCAGCAGCAGATCCCAGAACGCCATTTTCCGCTCCCGATCCATCGGTTCTGCCAGCGCCTGATTGCCATCACGCAAATCGGTTGAGAGCCAGCGCGGGGCCTGGGTGAGCTGGCGCGAAGGCCACTGGCGGTCAGGCAGGGACACTACCGGGGAGGGACGATATTTATCAGCAGGTCGGGTCAGCATAGGATTCTCCTTGTGTTTTTTTACCAGTCTGCCGACACGCCCTCAGGTCCGCGCGCGCAACGCTGACAACCTGATGTTCAAAAGTGACAACACACATTAAGGCGAATACTCAAACTGTAACAGGGTTGTTGCGCCTGAAGGTTAAGATGGCTGAATGGGTATTATAGGGCTGTAAGTCGATGGCAGATGTGGGGCTGGAGAGACGCTATAGTAGCGTACTAAGCCCACATAGTGGGCTAGTATAATTACGTGGTGATCAGCTTAGTTTTTACCTGAGAATAGTCAACATCAGAACAGCCAGCGCTGTTCCGAGATAGCAGATTCCTGCAAACATCCACAGACGTGATAAATATATCATCCAGCGACTTACTGTCAGTTTGTTTTCGCTGAAAAAGGAATAAGCAGGACTATCCTTATTAAAGGATGATAATGGTTTATTCATGCTCAGCTTAATGAAAAATCTGCACAGCTGGTATGCGCCAAAAAAACCGACCATGTGATAGAACGAATAGGGGGGAGGGAACTGATATTTCTCCAGGAACAATGAAATGAGTTTGTCATATTCTTTTCTATTGAAAGCGTAAAGGAAGAAAGATATGAAAATAAAAAAGCTGCCTGCCAGGCCAAAAAACAATCCCACTCTTGATATATAAAACTCAGTCACCTGTTGACCCCAGTAAATAATCAACTGCTTTTTCGCCTGCAGTGCTACCGATATAACCGCCGACCACGGAACCCACAGCCGCGCAAGCAACACCTCCGGCCCCAGCGGTCACTATCCCAATGGCCGCACAACCCGTTAACGCAGCAGCACCCCCCCATGCACCAGCATAAACTGCACCACCGGTACCGACAGCAAACTTTGTGTAATCTCTTACAGCAATTTTCCTGCATTCATTTTCGCGCCCTTTTGAGCAGGCATTCACCACATCGTTACTGGTCCCGACGAAAGCAAAGCCGATACCTATATATCCTCCGTTCTTAAGGAAGCGCGCTGCTCTTGCTGCATTGCCGATATAATACGAATATCCCGGAATGCCACTTGTCCCCAGGGTGGACCACGCATGGACAATCGAACGGCTGGAGAGGTTTAATGCCCGCTTCATATTGTCATACTGTTGGAATTTCACGATATATCGGGTGAGAGATTTTAACAGCGGTTTGTTGACCAGTTCCTTTAGCTGGTTCAGCAACTGGTTACGTTCCACAAAGAACTGCTGACTGATCAACGTTCCCTGGGTACGAAATTGATTCTGGTAGCTGGCTTCAATTTTTCTCAGTGTCTGCTCAATGGCAGTGAAATACTTTTCGCCGACATCACCCGCAGTGCTGAAAATCTTGTCCCCGGCACCAGTGAGCGCCGCAATCATTCCGTAATGTTTCTGCATAAACCCGGCATCGTCGCTACTTACGCCTATGAGCGCTGCGTTGGTTTTATTTTTTGCCTGTTGAAGTGTACTCAGCATCTGCATTGTCAGGTGATCAGGCGTGTCCGGGTCAGTAATAATTAAAATTTGCCCCGGTTTCAGATACTGCGTATCCGCATTAAGCTTCATAAACAGGCTGGCAGCCGGAGAACGAATATCCCTGAAGAGTTCCCGTGCCTGATACTCCAGCGTGCCGGGTCTTTCCACGACACAATATCCGGGGGCTATGTTACGCGCCATGCTTCCATTCTCCGTCAGTTTAAGTGCTAAAGGGATTCCACTCCATATTCCTGAAAAAAATAAAGATAAATAATTTTACTGCGTTACGCAAAAATAATTATAAAAAGTTATGGCAGGGTTTGATGCCGATTTCTGACCAGTCACGCTCAGGGTCTGCGCTGTATGTCATGCTGAATGTCATATTGCTGCTCACTTGTCTTATCCGGCGTCGCCTTCTTGTAGCGTTGTTCGTGACACCTATCCTCCTCGCGCCTGCTTTTTTGACACCATTGGCAATCTGCGCAGTTTTTGATATGGGCCCGCTGTATCGCATCTTGCCATCTTTAAGACAACACCCTGCGTGCGCTCTGGTTTGGTGAAACCGCCGGGCAGGGTTAGCATGGTCGCCTGTTTATTCGGGTGGACACTTATGCTGATTTTTGACGGTCACAACGATCTGTTGCTTAACCTCTGGCTGCATCATCGTGATGCGCCCGCGCAGGCGTTTTATCAGGGTATTGAGCGGGGGCATCTCGACTTTCCGCGCATTCAGCAGGGCGGAATGGGGGGCGGGTTGTTTGCGATCTTTGTGCCGCCGCAGGAGTATATCGCCCGCACCGTTCCGGCTCGCGCCGATGAGCCGTATCGCCCGCTGGAGATCATGTGGCAACAGCTTGAGATCCTGCAGCAGCTGGCCGATGCGTCAGGCGGGCGGGCGCGACTCTGCCGCAGCAGTGAAGATATTATTGCCTGCCGCGCCGCAGGCGTACTGGCGATGGTGGCTCACATCGAAGGTGCTGATGCGCTGGATGAGGAGGGCGAGCAGCTGCGCGCCTTCTGGCAGGCAGGGGTGCGCAGCATCGGGCCATTCTGGAATCTGGCCAGCCGCTTTGGTGAAGGCGTCAGCGGCACCTTTCCCGGCTCGCCCGATACCGGGCCGGGGCTGACCGCCGCCGGTGAAAGGCTGATTCAGCAGGCGGGTGAGCTGAAGATGATGATCGATGTGTCGCACATGAACACGAAGACGTTCCGGGACACCGCCCGTCTTTCCAGTGCGCCGCTGGTCGCCAGCCACTCCAACGCGCACGCCCTCTGTCCGCAACCGCGCAATCTGACCGATGACCAGCTGCTGGCGATCCGCGACAGCTGCGGTCTGGTCGGCATTAATTTCGGCAATGCGTTTCTGCGCGCCGACGGTAAACGCGACGCTGACACGCCATTAACAGAAATTGTTAAGCATTGTGATCACCTGATGAAGATAATGGGCAGCGACCATGTGGCCTTTGGCTCTGATTTCGACGGGATTACCCCGCCTGCAGCGCTGGGCGATGTCAGCGGAATGCCGCGATTGCTCGCCGCTTTTCAGGAAGCGGGCTATGATCAAACACTGACAGAGAAACTGGCATGGGGAAACTGGCAGCGGGTTTTACAACTGACCGGGCTGTGATAACAATTTCCTGATGTTCCGGACTTGATCCCGACGCGCCATTGGCGCAACATCTGCCTGGAAATTGTGACGGCGGTCTCATTCATCACCCGTCGCGCTGATTTCAGGCAGTTCAATTAACTGATAACCAAAAGGAAGTAACTCATGTGGAAAAAACCAACTTTCGTTGATATGCGTCTCGGTCTGGAAGTCACTCTTTACATCTCCAACCGTTAATCGTTCTGCCCGCCCTCTGAGCGGGCATTTTTTTTCAACTTCTGGTTTTCCTCTATGTTTATCAAAATCCTCGGTTCAGCCGCGGGTGGCGGGTTTCCGCAGTGGAACTGCAACTGCGCCAACTGCCACGGCGTGCGTACTGGCACGATCCAGGCTCAGGCACGCACGCAATCGTCAATTATCCTCAGCGATAACGGCGAAGACTGGGTGCTATGCAACGCCTCACCCGACATCAGCCAGCAGATCCTGCATACGCCCGAACTGACCCGCCAGGGTGTGTTGCGCGGCACGGCGATCGGGGGAATTATCCTTACCGACAGCCAGATCGATCACACTACCGGGCTGCTGAGCCTGCGAGAGGGCTGCCCACATCAGGTGTGGTGTACGCCGGAAGTGCATGCCGACCTCAGCACCGGCTTCCCGATTTTTCCGATGCTGACCCATTGGAACGGGGGCCTGCAGCACCGGCCAATTGCGCCACTGGCACCGTTCAGCGTCGATGTCTGCTCTGATCTGCAGTTCACTGCAATTCCTATCATCAGTAATGCACCGCCTTACTCGCCGTATCGCGACCGGCCGCTGCCGGGCCATAACGTGGCGCTGTTTATTGAAAACCGGGCGAATGGCCAGACGCTGCTCTACGCACCAGGCCTGGGCGAGCCGGATGCGGTGATCCTGCCGTGGCTGCAAAAAGCGGATTGCCTGCTGATTGATGGCACCGTCTGGCAGGATGATGAGCTGCTGACTACCGGCGTGGGCCACAATACCGGCAAGGCGATGGGCCATCTGGCGCTGGCGGAAGAGCAGGGACTGATGGCGCTACTGGCGGCGCTGCCGGCCAGACGCAAAATTCTGATCCACATTAACAACACCAATCCGATCCTTAACGAGCAGTCACCGCAGCGTCAGTTTCTGACGGAGCAGGGAATAGAGGTGAGCTGGGACGGGATGGCGATCCACCTTCAGGGCTAAATCATGCAGATCACTGACACGCTATCACCGCAGGCTTTTGAACAGGCCCTGCGCGACAAAGGCGCTTACTACCATATCCATCACCCGTATCATATCGCGATGCATAACGGTCAGGCCACGCGCGAGCAGATTCAGGGCTGGGTGGCGAACCGCTTCTATTACCAGACCACTATTCCGCTGAAAGATGCGGCGATCATGGCCAACTGTCCCGATCCGGCCACCCGACGCAAGTGGGTGCAGCGCATCCTCGATCACGACGGCAGCAACGGCGAAGAGGGCGGCATCGAGGCCTGGCTGCGGCTGGGCGAGGCGGTCGGGCTGACGCGTGAAGAATTACTGTCAGAGCAGCATGTGCTGCCGGGCGTGCGGTTCGCGGTCGATGCGTACATTAACTTTGCCCGCCGCGCCAACTGGCAGGAGGCGGCCTGCAGCTCCCTGACCGAGCTGTTCGCTCCGCAGATCCATCAGTCGCGGCTCGACAGCTGGCCGCAGCACTATCCGTGGATCAAAGAAGAGGGCTATTTCTACTTCCGCAGCCGCCTGGGTCAGGCGAACCGCGATGTGGAACATGGGCTGGCGCTGGCGCTGGAATACTTCACCACCGCTGAAACGCAGAACCGGATGCTGGAAATTTTACAGTTTAAGCTCGATATTTTATGGAGCATGCTGGACGCCATGACCATGGCTTATGAACTGAAACGTCCGCCTTATCACACCGTCACAGACAAGGCGGCGTGGCACACCACCCGACTGGTATAACAGATGAATGAAAACTCGATTGCCGCGTTTCGTCGCGGCTACCGCATGCAGTGGGAAGCCGCCCAGGATACGCATGTGGTGCTCTATCCCGAAGGCATGGCGAAGCTGAACGAAACCGCTGCCGCTATTCTTGAGCTGGTGGATGGCAAACAGGATATCGCGGCGATTATCGCGACGCTGGATAGCCGTTTTCCGGAAGCGGGCGGCGTGGGGCCGGACGTTTTAGAGTTCCTGCAATCAGCCTATGAACAAAAGTGGATACAGTTCCGTGACCCCGCATAAACCTGACGTGAATCCGCCGCTCTGGCTGCTGGCCGAGCTGACCTATCGCTGTCCGCTGCAGTGTCCTTACTGCTCCAACCCGCTGGATTTCGCCCAGCAGGAGAAGGAGCTGACGACCGGGCAGTGGATTGAGGTGTTTCGTCAGGCGCGGGCGATGGGCAGCGTCCAGCTGGGTTTTTCCGGCGGCGAACCGCTGGTTCGTAAAGATCTGCCGGAGCTGATCAAAGCGGCGCGCGACCTTGGCTTCTACACCAACCTGATTACCTCCGGCATTGGCCTGACCGAGAAGAAGCTGGATGCGTTCAGCGAAGCGGGTCTGGATCATATCCAGATCAGCTTCCAGGCCAGTGACGAAACGCTGAATGCGGCGCTGGCGGGTTCGAAAAAAGCCTTTCAGCAGAAGCTGGAGATGGCGAAAGCAGTGAAAGCCCACGGCTATCCGATGGTGCTGAACTTCGTATTGCATCGCCATAACATCGACCAGATCGATAAAATCATCGACCTCTGCATTGAGCTGGAAGCGGATGACGTTGAACTGGCGACCTGTCAGTTTTACGGCTGGGCGCAGCTCAACCGCGAAGGCCTGCTGCCGACGCGTGAGCAGATTGCCCGGGCGGAAGCGGTGGTGAAAACCTACCGTGAGCGGATGAGCACCACCGGCAATCTGACCAATCTGCTGTTTGTGACGCCAGACTACTACGAAGAGCGCCCTAAACCCTGCATGGGTGGCTGGGGTGCGATCTTCCTCAGCGTTACGCCAGAGGGTACCGCGCTGCCATGTCACAGTGCGCGTCAGCTCCCGGTAGAATTTCCGTCGGTACTCACCCAAAGTCTGGACGATATCTGGTATAACTCGTTCGGCTTCAACCGTTATCGCGGTTTTGACTGGATGCCAGAGCCGTGCCGCTCCTGTGATGAGAAAGAGAAAGATTTTGGCGGCTGTCGCTGTCAGGCTTACATGCTGACCGGCAATGCCGACAACACCGATCCGGTCTGCAGCAAATCACCGCATCACGGTAAAATCCTTGACGCCCGGCGTGAGGCGGATTGCAGCGACATTAAAATTGGGCAGCTGCAGTTCCGTAACCGCAGCAACTCACAACTGATCTATAAAACACGGAACCTCTGATGAAAACGCGTTGCCTGGAGATAAACGGTCTGACGGTTGAACTGGTGCATCAGCCCGATGCCAGCCAGGCCGCCGCCCTGATTCAGGTGGGCGCAGGAAGTCACGATGAACCAGAGCGCTGGCCCGGACTGGCGCATCTGCTGGAGCATTTGCTGTTCACCGGCAGCAGCGGCTGGCCTGATGAGGGCCGGCTCATGAGCTGGATTCAGACGCAGGGCGGCAAAGTTAACGCCACCACCCTGGCCCGGCGCAGTGCGTTCTTCTTTGAGGTGACGCCGTCGCTGCTGGCAGACGGGCTGGCACGACTGCAGGATATGATCGTCTCTCCGCTGCTGGATAATCAGGCGATCGCGCAGGAAGTGGCGGTGATCGACGCCGAATACCAGCTGTTGCAGCGCCATCAGCCCTCGCGCATCGAAGCGGCACTGCTGCATGCTGTGCAGTCACCTGCTGAATTCCAGCGCTTCCATATCGGCAGCCGGGAGAGCTTTGGCGATGAGTTGTCTGCGCTGCAACGTGCGCTGCGACAGTTCCACCAGCGCTACTATTTCGCCAGCAATATGCGGCTCTGGCTGCAGGGGCCGCAGTCACTGGATGAGCTGGAACAGCTGGCGCGTCAGTTTGCCGCCGCGCTGCCTGCTGGTCAGTGGCAGCAGGATTTGCCACCGCCGCAGCTGAGCAGCGATAGCTGCTCGCAGCTGGCCGATACCGTCTCACCCGCGCTGTGGCGTACGTGGTTGCTGAATAGCGGTGACGGTGTCACGTTGTGGCGTGAGTTTCTGCTGGATGAAGCGCCCGGATCGCTGCTGGCGACCCTGCGTGAGCAGGGCCTGGCAGAGTCGCTGGAGCTGAAATGGATCTACCAGGCGGGCGGCGCGCTTTGGCTGGCGCTGGGCGTCGGGACGCATCTGCCTGATGCCGTCATTCGTTTATTCGACCGCTATCTGGACGCGTTGAGCCAGACCGGTGAGGCGCAACATCAGCACTATCATCAGCTGGCACAACAGCAATTTGTGACCCTGTCACCCATGGAGCAACTACGCCAGCGTGCTATCGGCTTCGCACCCGATGACACCGTGCCTGCGCTGCTGCCATTGCTGGAAAGACTTAACACGGCGCCCGGGACGCTGCTGAATTGCACGCCGCAACCGGCAACGGAAAACCTTGTCACGCAGGGCTTCACCCTGGCGCTTTCGGACTGGCAACCCGCGCCGCCTGAGGCGCTGCCCGCGGTGAATTTCACTTTTTATCCGCTTGATGCCGTCATCACGCCTGAGCCGCTGCCCGCGCAGGCGGTGGCATTGCCGCATCATCAGTCTGACGACCCACAGGCAACGCTGATTCTGCGGCCGGAGTTTTACTCAACCTTTACCCCGGAAGTTGGCGAAGCGCTGGGGCGGCGGTTGCGTCCGCTGTTTGCTGCGCTGCGTCATCAGGGAGGTAATGGCAGCTGGCAGGAAGTGGAGGGCGTGTGGCAACTGACCCTTCAGCTGACATCGGATGAGGCGGTCACTGACCCTGCGCTGAGCCAGATTGTCTCGGCTCTGACATTGCCGGTTAAGGCCAATCTGCCATCGCCTGTCGAGAGCATCGCTATCCGCGCGCTGCTGCGGCAGTTGCCCTATCAGCTGGCGGCGACCTTTACGCCGGATTGCTGGCGGGCGGCGCTAAAAGGTGGCAACACGGCACTCCATTCGCTGATTGCCCGGCGCCTGAGCATGTTGTCGCTGCCGGTTAACCCTGACACGCCGCCAAAACGCATGACCACGCAAACCGGCATGACGCGTCTGCTGCACGCCAGTGCGGATAACGCGCTGCTGCTGTTTATTCCGCTGCATCGTCCTGAACAGCTGGTCGCGCTGCGCGCGCTGGCGCTGATCTATGAGCCGCGTTTCTTCCAGCGCTATCGCGTTGAGCAGCCTATCGGTTATGTGGTTAACAGCCGCTATATGCGCTGTGCCGATGAAGACGGGGTCATGTTTGCGCTGCAGTCGCCCGATTACAGCGCGCTATCTCTGCTGCGCTACTGCCGCAACTTCCTGCGTTCACTTAATGATACGCTGGCAGGCTGTGATCTGGTGGCCCTGAAAGCGCGTCTGCTGAGCCAGGAAGAGGAGCAGCCACTGGCGCAGTTACGCCGTGAAAATGGTCTGGCAGAACCGGACGCGGCGCAGGTAGCCGCGCTGACCCTCGCCGATCTGCAACAGCTGCACCGCACGCTGATTCAGGATCGCCGCCGCTGGCGAGTGCTGTTCACCGGCGGCGAAAATATATAGCGCCCGATATAAAGTTGCTGAATTTATTTGAAAATTACGGACAAATCTCTTCACTGTCTATTCCGGGCAAACTGGACCACACTCAGTTCACTTTTGTCCGCATAAGGAATTGACCGTGAAGAACTTCAAACGTATCGCACTGCCCCTGTTAGCCGCTGCTACCCTCTACGCCCCGTTATCGCAGGCTGAGGCGATGCACTACCAGCTGAACCCTGAGCATACGTCGGTAATTGTCGCCTGGAACCATTTTGGCTTCTCAAATCCTACCGCGGATATCCCGGATGCAACCGGTACTCTGGTGTTTGATAAAGATCATCCAGAAGCCTCACGCGTTGACGTGACCCTGCCCGTCAGCAAAATCGATAGCCACGTTGCGGCGCTGACCAAAGAGTTCAAAGGCGCTGAGTATTTCGACACTGCCAAATACCCGACTGCGACCTTCCACAGCACCAAAGTGGTTGCAAAGGGCGACAACAAATTTGACGTTGAAGGTAACCTGACCCTGAAAGGGATCACTAAGCCAGTTACGCTGCACGCAACGCTGAACAAGCAGGGCGAGCATCCAATGGTGAAGAAGCAGGCGATTGGTTTTGATGCCACCGGTAACATCAAGCGTTCTGACTTCAAGCTGGACAAATATGTCCCAGCGGTTAGCGATGACGTCACCCTGACGCTGTCTACCGAAGCCTACGCGAAGTAAGTCTGGGCTACGTAATAGGGGCCGCGGCCCTTATTACGTTCTCATCATTAAAGTAGGTTGTTCGTCGTCCTGAAGTCCGCCTCCTGAAACCCTGCCTGCAGCGATCCTCATTAACACTGGGTCTGCATCATAAAGCGGTCGGTTAACTGACCAGACTGTCATAGCCCTTACGGCGATAATTCAGCACCGAGATGCCCCAGAAGATCACGAAAATTCCCACAGCCACGTAGCCCACACTGCCCATATTGTCGTTAAGCTGGCCGATCCGCATCCACAGCCCGCCTTGCATATCCAGTTTATCCGCTATCAGCCCGAGGGCTTCCAGCCCGCCGATAAACAGGGCGATGACCACACTGGTGGCGGTAATCGTGATGTTGTAATAGAGCTTACGCACCGGTTTATCCAATGCCCAACCGTACGCGCCGACCATAACAAAATTATCCAGCGAATCGACCAGCGCCATGCCGCAGGCAAACAGGACCGGAAACACCAGAATGCTCCACACTGACAGACCAGAAGCAGCACCCGCTGCAGACAGGCCCAGCAGGCTGATTTCGGTGGCGGTATCAAACCCCAGCCCGAACAAAAAACCCACCAGATACATCTGCCAGCTTCTGTTGACCAGATTAAATGCGAAATGAAAAAGCCTGCTCATTACGCCACCGTGTACCGCGAGCAGCGCATCCTGCGACGCATCGGTGATGCCCTGTTTGACCCGCTGGAAACGGCGGTAAACATCGCGCAGGATCAGCGCATTCAGTAGCGCCATCAGCAGCAGAAACAGGGCCGAAATCAGCGTGCCGATTGACCGGCCATAATCATGCAACCCGCCAATTTTATCGCCAAAAACCAGCGAGGTCGCGGCAATCGCCACACAGGCCAGTACTACGATGGTCGAGTGCCCGAGTGAGAAAAAAGCGCCGACGGCAACCGGACGCTGTCCCTGCTGCATTAATTTGCGTGTCACGTTATCAATAGCAGCAATGTGATCGGCGTCGACAGCGTGGCGCAGACCATAGCCATAAGCCAGCAGTGAGGCCGCGATCAGCGCCGCGCTGTGATGGAAGACTATCAGCGCCCAACCCCAGGCCGCTAAATTAGCGGCGATCAATCCGCATAACAGCCAGCCGGCACGGCGGTGAGTGTGAAAAAAATCACGGTTTATCATGATAATCCTTATGCGTTAATGAAAAGCCAGGATGCTGGAGGCGGGCACAGGCGATTACCGCCTGGCCCAGCGCCAGCCCGCCATCGCCAGCCGGCACCTGTTGTGGCATCAGGACCTGAAGCGGGGCTAAATAGTGAGGCAGAAGCTGTCGCAGCAGCCGGTTGTGCAGTACGCCACCGCCCAGCGCGACGGTGGTGACGCCGTGGCTTAGCGCCTGATGACGGGCGAGGGCGGCAAAGCCCTGCGCCAGCGCGTCATGAAAGGCAAATGCCCGCTCGGCGGGCGATGCCTGCCAGTTAAGCCATTGCCGCCAGAACGTCGCGAGATCCAACAGGGTTTGCTTACCGGTGTGGAGCAAAGGCAGGGTCACCGGATGCCACGCACCCTGCGCGCTGCGCGCCAGCGTCTCCAGATGACAGGCGGCTTCGCCTTCCCAGCTCAGACTTGCGGGTGCGCAATGGAGGGCCGCGGCGACGGCATCAAATAAGCGCCCGCAGGACGAGGCCCGTGGCGCATTGATTCCGGCGCTAATCGCCTTTGAAAGCGGCAACCACGGATGTGATAACACGACATCTGCTTCAGGGCGTGTCTGCCAGTCCGGCACAAACGCCTGCCAGTGCGCCAGTAAGTTACGCCAGGGTTGCCGTGCGGCACGGTCACCGCCCGGTAAGGCGACGGCAGGGAGTCCGCCTGCGTGCTCACAGTGCAGGTAATCCACCAGCAAACACTCCCCGCCCCATAACGCCCCATCCTCACCATAGCCGAGTCCATCCAGCGCCAGTCCGACCACTCTCCCGCCGTCCAGCGGCCAGCCATGTTCTGCCAGAGAGGCGGCGAGATGCGCATGATGGTGAAACACCGCCATCCTGTTAATTGTCGGGCGTTGCGCCTGACCGTCACTGACGGCGTCAGGATGTGCATCACAGACCGTTATCTGCGGTGTACAGTCATAGAGCTGCTGAAAATGCGCAATGGCCTGTTGCTGCTGGCGGGCAATATCGCTGCGGGTGAGGGAGCCAAAATGCGGACTGAGAATGGCCTGATTGCCGCGAAGCAGGCAGAAGGTGTTTTTGCGTTCACCGCCCAGCGCCAGCAGGGGGGACGGGCTGTCAAATCCGGCGGGCAGAGTGAGTGCATCAGGCACGTAACCGCGCGACCGGCGCAGCATTTCGGTGCCATGCTCCGTCACCCGCAACAGTGAATCATCAGCGCGCTGCACAATGTCGCGATTATGCAACAGCCAGAGGTCGGCGATATCCTTAAGTTGATCGCGTCCCGTCTCATTGGTCAGTGCGGGCGCACAGCCGTTTGCATTGCCGGAGGTCATGACCAGCGGGGTCTGACAGGCCTGCATCAGTAAATGGTGCAGCGGCGTGAACGGCAGCATCAGCCCGATTTCATCCATGCCCGGTGCAACCGCCGCACACAGCGGTGAAAGCGGGTTTATTGGGGTCAGAACAATGGGGGCGGCTGGCGATTGCAGCCTCTCGCGCACTCTGCCTTGCGCGCGGGTCTCGCTGCACTGTGCCAGCCAGCCGATGTCCGGCAGCATCACAGCCAGCGGCTTAGTCGGACGCTGTTTGCGTTGACGCAGATGCATCACTGCCGCCTGCTGTGTGGCATCACAGGCCAGATGGAAGCCGCCCAGCCCCTTAATGGCAACGATTTTTCCTGCCTGTATCGCCATCGCCGCCTGTGCCACTGCTGCCTCGTCCTGTGCCAGAGCATCGCCCTGGTGTAATGCCGCGCTGACGCAAGGGCCGCAGTGCGGACAGGCGATGGGCTGGGCGTGAAAGCGCCGGTCGGCCGGGTTGCAATACTCCCGCTTGCAGGCCGGACATAGCCTGAATTGCGCCATGCTGGTCAGCGCGCGGTCGTAAGGCATGGCACGGATCAGCGTAAAACGTGGCCCGCAGTGGGTACAATTGGTAAAGGCATAGTTAAACCGGCGGTCGGCTGGTCGGGCCATATCCTGCAGGCAGGCCGGGCAGGTTGCCGCATCAGGAACCACCTGGGTATTCATTCGGCTGTGACGGCTGTCCGCAATAGTGAAATTTTGCGGTGCCGTCTGCCAGTCGAAATCATCCACACTCAGGCTGTCAATATGGGCCAGCGGCGGGCAGTCACGGCGTAACTGTTCTGTCAGCGCGTCAAGGCAGACGGGTTTAAGTAGCCTGATTTCTACGCCTGCGCTGTCGTTGCTGACCTCACCACGCAGCTGCAACTGGTGTGCCAGCTGCCAGATAAACGGCCGGAAACCGACCCCCTGGACTTTGCCGCAAATGCGGATACGTATGCCGGAAACAGACATGACTCTCTCATTTCCTCACGATTCGGGCGGCAACCCGGCAACCACGGTGATCCCGAACCATTGATGCGTATCAGCTCTTCGGGATCGCGTTGTGCGCTGCTGTGCTGTGACGCGAACAGGATGATAAGTCCGCGTCAGGATGCCCTGGTGAAATTAAATCCCGCTGGCGGGGATCAGGTCTTCAGCAGCGCTGCGCAGGCGGGCTTTCATGTCGCTGTAAGTCTGATTTGCATAGTTTTCAGCCCAGCGTTGATCGGCAATCGGTTCGACTTTCACTGCGCAATATTTGGTTTCAGGCGTTTTAGAGATAGGGTCGAGGTTATCCTGCGTCAGTTCATTGCAGGCGCCGATCCACCACTGATAGGTCATGTACACCGCACCGGCATTAATACGTTCGTTGTAGTTGACGCGTGAGATGACTTTGCCACGGCGTGAGGCTACCCAGACCAGCTGCTGGTCACTGATAGCCAGCGCCTGTGCATCGATCGGATTCATCTGCACGAAGCCAGGTTCGTCAGCCAGCGTTTGCAAGGCTGCACAGTTGCCGGTCATGGAGCGACAGGAGTAGTGGCCGACTTCGCGTACGGTACATAGCACCAGCGGATAGGTGCTGTCCGGCAACTCAGCCGGCGCGCGCCACGGCGCGGCAAACAGCTGACCTTTACCGGTAGGGGTGTCGAAGTGGTTATTGGCATACAGGTAGGGCGTGCCAGCGCTGTCAATCGTAGTGCATGGCCACTGAACGTGGCCCAGCTCACCCATTTTTTCATAGGTCGCGCCATAGAACAGCGGGCATAAGCTGCGCATTTCATCCCAGATTTGCTGATTATCGCGGTAATGCATCGGATAACCCATCTGCGTCGCCAGCAGGCTGATAATTTCCCAGTCGCGTTTGACGTTACAGGTCGGTTCGATGGCCTTCTCAAAGCGCTGGAAGCCACGGTCGGCGCAGGAGAAGACGCCACCATGTTCACCCCAGGATGTCGCAGGTAAAATTACGTCAGCCTGTTCAGCCGTTTTGGTCATGAAAATATCCTGCACCACCACAAAGTCGAGCGCGGCAAAGCCTTTGCGCACCAGACTCAAATCCGCCTCGGTCTGAAGCGGGTCTTCGCCCATGATGTAATAGGCTTTAACCTTGCCTTCAAGAGCCAGATGCGGAATTTCGGTGATGCGGTAACCGATGTCGGTATCCATCTGATTGACGTCAATCCCCCAGGCATCGGCGAATTTCGCCCGCACGTTCGGGTCGGTAACCGACTGATAGCCAGGGAACTCATTCGGCAGTACTCCCATATCACAGGCACCCTGCACGTTATTTTGCCCACGCACCGGGCCGACACCGACGTTGGCCCGGCCGAGATTGCCGGTCAGCAAGGCCAGCCCCGCCAGGCCTTTTACCACGTCAACGGCTTGGCCAAACTGCGTCACGCCCATGCCCCACATGATGGTGGCAGAAGGCGCTGCGGCGTAGGTGCGCATCGCCTGACGAATTTGCTGTGCGGACACGCCGGTCTGTTCCGCTACCGCTTCCGGGGCGTAATCCGCGACATTGTTACGGTATTCCTCAAAGCCTTCGGTGTATTTCGCCACATAGTCGTGGTCATACAGATCTTCTTCAATCAGCACATGTGCAAAAGCATTAACCAGCGCCATATTACAGCCGTTTTTGATTTGCAGATGCTGATCGGCAATGCGGGCGGTTTCAATGCGGCGCGGGTCGCAGACAATGATCTTCGCGCCTTTCTCTTTAGCCTTGATCACCCGGCGTGCGACGATCGGATGGGAATCTGCGCAGTTATAGCCAATCACCAGCAGGCATTTTGAGTTTTCAATCTCACCGATAGCGTTGCTCATTGCCCCGTTACCGAGCGTTGCCTGCAAACCCGCCACCGACGGACCGTGGCATACCCGGGCGCAGCAGTCGACGTTGTTGGTGCCAATCACCGCGCGGGCAAATTTTTGCATGACATAGTTAGTTTCATTGCCGGTTCCGCGGGAGGATCCGGTGGTCATGATGGCGCGCGGACCGTGTTTCTGTTTGATCTCCGTCAGGCGCTGCGCCGTATAGCGAATGGCTTCATCCCAGCTGACGGCTTCGAACTTGCCGCCTTTCTGACGGCGGATCAGCGGCTGCGTCAGGCGCGGGGTCAGCAGTTTGGTGTCATTGAGAAAATCCCAGCCATAATAGCCTTTCAGGCACAGCTCGCCCTGATTGGTAACGCCGTTCGCCGCTTCGGCGCGAATGATTTTTCCGTTCTCCACCACCAGATTCAATTTACATCCAGCGCCGCAGTAGGGGCAGACAGTCGTGACTTTTTTCATTAGAAGGTTTCCTTAATCCGGGGTTAAAACAGCAGCGGAGAAGTGTTGTCGAGCGCCGCGCGGCGACGTTTTTCTGCATTCATCGCCTGTAACTGGTTACGGTCGATAGCGAACAGGGCGGTGGTGGGGCAGATGGTCACACAGGCCGGGCCTTCAGCCCGGTCGTGGCACAGATCACATTTGTGCGCTTCGGCTTTATCCGAGGTGGCCACCATCGCCGCACCGTTCTGGCGGAAAATCGGTTTTGTCACCACTTCCATTGCGCCGTACGGGCAGGCAACTACGCAGGTTTTACAGCCGATGCAGCGCTCCTGCAGCACCTGCACATGGTCGGCTGAGCGAAGAATGGCGCCATTGGGGCAGACGTTGGCACAGGGTGCATCTTCACACTGGCGGCACATCACCGGGGTACTGAGGTTGACGCCTTTTATGACGTGCAGACGCGGTGCAAATGTCGCGGCGCTGAGCAGCGAGATATCCTGCGAGTCGTTATGTGCCATCACGCAGGCAATTTCACAGGTACGGCAGCCGATGCATTTTTTAGGATCGGCGATGATGAACCGGTTCATGATGAGTTAGTCCCTAAGCCATTGGTTTTAGCTACTGGCTATACATAAAGCGTGCCAGTTCCTTTTTTTAATTTTTTGTCATTAAATTCATTTGCTTATATTTAAAGGTTGCGCCGCTGACGAAATTTTTCACTGAAGTCATATTTGCGTCGTCACCGTATCGACAGTTATGTCGAAAGACGGAAAGGCGCGATCCCGAGACCTGTTTCAAGGCGCGGTAATAGCTGATGCAGGCGGCCGATCGCCTGTTCCACAGCGGGACTCATCGGGTAATAAAACGCGACGACGTCGGGCTGAATACCGACAAAGGTGATCTGCGGGATGTCCTCGCGTAGTTGCTGCATGAGAAAGGTCAGCGGCAGATTGTGTGTGGTCATCATGAACATGTCGGCGATATCTTCCTCGGCGATAATGCGCATTTCGCCGGGCGTCAGTCCCATGTCGGTAGCATCAACAATCACCAAATGTTGTGGATGCAGTTCGCGCAGAAAGCCAATGTCGTTTTCGGGTGCCGCGCCGCCGTCCACCACCGTCCAGCCGGGAAGGGGTTTTTCCGCGCACAGTTCGGCCAGACGCGGGCCGGCGCCGTCGTCGCCCATCATGCTGTTGCCCACGCACAACAGCGCGTAGCGGGGAAGGTTCTCAGGGTAATCAGGCATCGTACCGCCTGACCATCAGGTACATGGCGGGGTCATTTTCAATTTGCGCCAGCAGGGCGATAAGCTGTTCGCTCCAGCCTTGCTGTTGCACCGTCATTTGCGGGCTTGCATCACGCAACGCCAGTGCCAGCAAATGCGTGTGGCTGCTGTCGAGAGTAATCTCACCAAATCGCTGAACACCGGCCAGTTTGCGGCGGGCTTCGCTGTTTTCGGGCAGACAGCCGATCCAGTGCAGATAGCCATCGAACGGGCATTCGAGGCGCGATTGCAGACAGTCGATCACCCCGAGGTGATGGCCGATAGCCAGGCTGTAATAAATCACTTCCTGCACTTTCTGCGAGCCGCGTTTCTGCGCACTTTTTTCATCGACAAACTTGCTGCTCAAGGAATAGAAAATCACTGTGTTTTTGTCAGGCGCATGACCAGCATAAGGCTGATGGCGCGCGTAGCGTTGGTCGTCAACGGAAGTCATCACAGACGCACCTCGCCATGCAGCACCTGATGATAGATATGTTGCAGATTGCCGACGATTTCGCTCAGGCGCGGGTCACCCTGTTCAGCCAGGTAGGCCGATACACGTTGTTCTGCCGGCTGTAAACCGGGCGCAGCGACGATTTCCATAAACTGATCGGCAATCTGGCGGCCATAGCGATAACCGGCCATGCGGCGCGCTTCGCGATCCAGCAATACCCGTAACGGTTGCGGCAGGTCCGGATGCAATAAAGCAGCCGGTTCTGCGGCAGCGTCGTCATGCTGCTGTCCTTTGATTTTTTGATCCAGCAAACCCAGCGCCATGGCAAATCCATAAAGGGTCGCCGCCGGTGTCGGCGGGCAGCCGGGGATATAGACGTCCACCGGCACGATTTTATCGGTGCCGCCCCAGACGCAATAAAGGTCGTGGAAAATGCCGCCGCTGTTGCCGCATGCGCCGTAAGAAATGCAGATTTTTGGATCCGGTGCTGAATCCCAGGCGCGCAAAGCGGGCATACGCATTGCGCGGGTGACCGCGCCGGTGAACAGCAAAATGTCAGCGTGGCGCGGTGATGGGACCACTTTGATACCGAAGCGTTCAGCGTCAAACAGCGGTGAAATGGCGGCAAAAATCTCAATCTCACAGCCGTTACAGCCTCCGCAGTCCACGCGGTAAACGTAGGCGGAACGGCGGATGCTGTTCAGCAGGGTGGATTTCAGTCTGGCGATACTTTCATCCAGTGTCACAGGCACCGGCAGACCATTTTCGTCACGCGGCGCAATCGGGTTATGACTCATCAGCGAGCCTCCGTAGTCATATGGCGGCCAATATCAATGCGGTCGCTGGGAGAAAGGCCGTGCATTTTTTTGCACGTCGGACAGGTTTCATACTGCACACGACGTTCGCTAATCTGCAGGTCGCTCAGCGCGGCGTTTTCCTGTAACAGGCTGAGTGCAAAGTCGATTTCCTTTTGCACGGCGTAAGGTTTGCCACATTCCCGGCAATGGCAGACCGGGAAATCCGCAGTTTCGTACAGGTCTTCTTTGCACCAGACCGCCAGCTCAAACTCCTGCGACAAGGTGATTGCTGCCGTCGGGCAGACTTCCTCGCAGCGGGCGCAGAAAATGCAGCGCCCTAAAAACAGCTGCCAGCGGATCGTTTTGGTGTCTTCTGACGTGGTCATGGTCAGCGCATTAGACGGACAGGCATTCGCACAGGCGCCGCAGGCGATGCACTGCTGCGCGATATAGTGCGGTTTGCCACGAAAGTTGGGTGCTAAATCCAGCGGTTTGAAAGGGTAGCCCAGCGTTGCCGTGCCGGTGTTGAGCACTTTTTTAATCAGTTTCAGCATGATTTGAACGGCTCCTTAAAGCGGCGAATTTTTGCGTTCGATGCCGTAACGTTCTATCTCTTTGTAAGGCACGACGATGGACGTTTTCTTGCGCACATCAACCACCGTCATGCGGTCGGTGCAGGAATAGCAGGGGTCAAGACTGCCGATAATCAGTGGGGCGTCGGAAACGGTATTGCCGCGCAGCATGTAGCGCAGCGTCGGCCAGTTGGCGTAGGTCGCCGCACGGCAGCGCCAGCGGAACAGCTTCTGGTTGTCGCCGGTCATGCTCCAGTGAATGTCGTCGCCACGTGGCGCTTCGGCGAAACCCAGGGCAAAACGGTGCGGAATATAGTTAAAGCCTTCCACCGCCAGCGGGCCGCCCGGCAGGCTTTGCAGGCCGTGCTCAATCATATTCAGTGCGTTAAACACTTCGTGAATGCGCACTTTCAGGCGGGAATAGACGTCGTTGCCGCTTTCGCTGTGGAGTTCAAAGGGTAGTTTCGCGTAGCCAG
Source organism: Candidatus Pantoea varia (assembly GCF_900115075.1). Taxonomy (GTDB): domain Bacteria; phylum Pseudomonadota; class Gammaproteobacteria; order Enterobacterales; family Enterobacteriaceae; genus Pantoea; species Pantoea varia. Next base: position 1,215,935 of record NZ_FOVG01000001.1, on the reverse strand, counting down.
CATAAGGATGATCCTGACGTAAATCGCGCCGGTGGCCGCTGCCGCGCACCATCGGACCGACGTTACTGAAGTCACGTGCCACCTGCGGATCCAGAATGCCGACGCCGACGCTGCGCTGTTGCGTATTGGGTGTACTGAGCAGAATATCCACCAGCTCGCTGAGCTCCCGGCGCATGCTGGCCGCCAGTGCCAGCGTTGCAACCCTGTCATCTTTGAGGATGTCGCGCCGAATGCCGCCGATCAGGTTCATGCCGTAGGTTTTACGTGCGCCGGTCAGGATTTCCGCCATTTTCATCGACTGTTCGCGGATGCGGAAAAACTGCATGAAGCCGGAATCAAAACCGACAAAGTGACAGGCCAGCCCGAGGTTGAGCAAATGGCTGTGCAGCCGTTCCACTTCCAGCAGAATTGATCGAATCATCTGGGCGCGTTCCGGCACCACAATCCCCATCGCGTTTTCGACCGACGAGGTATAAGCCACGCTATGCGTGAAACCGCAAATGCCGCACACGCGGTCAGACAAAAACGTCACTTCGTTATAGCCCATGCGGGTTTCGGCCAGTTTTTCCATGCCGCGATGCACGTAGAACAGACGGTAATCAGCATCGATAATGTCTTCGCCATCAACGAACAGACGAAAGTGACCTGGTTCGTCAGACGTGACGTGCAGCGGACCAATCGGCACGATTTTGTTGCCTTCTTTGGCTTCGGAAATAAACGGATAGGTTTCGTCGTCGGTGGTCGGTGCCGGGCGCTGACGGTAATCCATCGCATCTTTACGCAGCGGATAGAGATCGTCCGGCCAGTCATCCGGCAGCACCAGACGGCGTTCGTCCGGCAGGCCGACCGGGCGCAGGCCGTACATATCGCGCACTTCACGTTCGCCCCAGACCGCCGCCGGTACGCGCGGCGTCACGGACGGGAATTCCAGTGAAATCGGATCGACTTCTGTGCGCACGGTGATCCAGCACTTCGTGCCTTTTTCCATCGACAACACGTAATACAGCGCGTAGTTACCACACAGCGTGCGTTCATCATTGCCGAACAACACGGAAAGCCAGCCGCCCTGCTGGTAATAGAGCCATTCAACCACCTCCGGCAGCCAGTTCAGTCTGATGGTGACGGTCGCCTGGGTATCGGTCTGCCATTCACTGCCCAGAATCGCAGACGGAAACTGCTTCGCCAGCGCGGCCAGATACGCGTTGCCGACCGGGTTTTGATTTAAAGCGCTATTGAACTCACTCATTGCAAAGCCTCTTCCCGCTGTGGCGGGATAAGAAAAATGTCAGGTCAGCCAGCGACCAGCCAGGAAACCAGCGCCAGAAACGCCAGACCAAACCCCGCCCATGTGGTGCGGGAGGTTTTAAGAAAGCGCAGACGCGCGACGCTGTTCTCGATAAGGGCGACCGTAAACACGGCGATCAGCAGTTTCAGCAGACAGACCACAACGGCAATTAGCAACGCCAGCGGTGTCAGGTTTTCCACCATCCCGAACGGGAAAAACAGGCCGAGGAACAGCTGTAACACCACCAGTTGCTTCAGGCTGATGCCGATTTTCAGCACGCCCAGTGCGGCACCGGAATATTCGGTCAGCGGACCTTCCTGTAACTCCTGCTCGGCTTCAGCCAGATCAAACGGCAGCTTGCCCATTTCGATATAGGTGGCGAACGCACAAGCCAGACCGGCCAGTGTCAGCGTTAAGGAAGAGGAGAGCGGCCAGTGCAGAACGCGGGCCGTAATCGCGCTAAGCGACGTGGAGCCGGCGACCAGCGCCGCCACCCACAGACCGAGCAGCAGAATCGGCTCCACCAGAACACCGAGAACGGCTTCGCGGCTGGCGCCAATGCCGGTGAACGTGCTGCCGGTGTCGAGTCCGGCGATGACAAACACAAAACGCACTACGGCAAACAGATAAATCACGGTGATCAGGTCACCCGCCGCGCCCATCGGTGAGATCAGCGTCACCATTGGCAGGGCGGTGGCGATGGCCAGTAAACCGCCGGTCAGCAGATACGGCATACTGCGAAACGCCATGCCTGCCGCTGCGGGCGCGACGCTCTGACGCTGAAGCAATTTGGCGATGTCACGGTATTCCTGTAATACGCCGGGACCGCGCCGGTTGTGCATTCGCGCCCGCATTACGCGGCTGAAACCGGCAAACAAAGGCGCGACAGCCAGCAATGCCACCGCCTGAATGAGTGCCAGCGGCCACAGCGAACCGGCCAGCAGGGAAGGAAAGTTCATCGTCAGTTCCTCAGGCAAAAGCCACGACCAGTAATACGGCCAGTTCGATGAGCGCCAGACGACGGCAGAACGCTCCCAGCCAGCCACGGTGCAGGGCTGAAACCAGTGACGCTGGTGTCGCATGGCTGCGCAGACGGTAAAGCGGGGCAAACATCACGCGCAGCGGCTGGGCGAAACCGGTCGCCGTCACCACCATGTCGGCGGAGTGCGCGTAACCACAGGCCCAGGCATCGCCCCGGGAACGATTTGGCAGCCGCGCGCCGCGCAGAACTGCGGCGATAAGCCACGGCACTAACGGCATTCCCAGCAGCAAAATAGTCACCATCGGGGCAGACACCGCGGACGTCGGCGAGAATGCCACGCCATGCTGAGCCGCCAGCAGAACCGGCGTGTTCAGTACGGCCGCAGCGACAGCAGAGAATTGCGGAATAATGCACGGGGAAGCCACGCCGGAGATCACGCACAACAGCGCCAGTAACACCGCGCTGAACGTCATAGCGCGTGGCCCTGGTGTGGCATCTGCTGCGGCCTGACTGCGCGGTGTACCGAGGAAAGTCACGCCAAAAACTTTGGCAATACACATCAGCGCCAGCGCGCCGGTCAGTGCCAGACCGACCGCCAGCAGCGGCCCCATCAGGCGGGCAATAAAGACGTGGCTGCTGCTCAGCTGGAACAGGGACTGATACAGCAGCCATTCACTGGCGAAACCGTTTAACGGCGGCAGCGCGGCCATCGACATCAGCGCAATCAGCATCGCACCCGCGGTCCACGGCATCAGACGGGCAATGCCGCCGAGTTTTTCCATATCTTTAATGCCGGTCTGCATTTCAATCTGACCGGCACCGAGAAACAGCGCTGTTTTAAACAGGCCGTGATTGAACAGATGGAACAGACCCGCCAGCAGCGCGAGTGACGCCAGAACCGGCAAATTCAGGGCCACGCCGGTCATTGCGCCACCCACACCGAGCAAAATAATCCCGATGTTTTCCAGCGAGTGATAGGCCAGCAGGCGGCGGATATCGTGCTCCATCAGCGCATACAGCCCGCCGATAAACGCGGTCAGCATCGCCAGCAGCATTACAAGCAGCCCCCACCAGAGTGGCGGTGCGCCCAGCAGATCCAGGCCGACTTTTATGATGCCGATAATGCCGACTTTCATTAGCGCAGCAGAGAACAGGGCGGCGGCGTGAGCGGGCGCGCTGGAATGCGACTGTGGCACCCAGGCGTGTAGCGGGATAATCCCGGCGTACAGCCCGAAACCGGCCAGCGCCAGCAGGAAGGCCGCCGATTTAATGCCCGGCGTAAACGCCGTATGGCGCAGCACCGCAAAATTGACGCTTCCGCTGGCGTGATGCAGCAGAGCGAAGGCCAGGATCAGACACAGTGTGCCGAAGCGGCCGGATAAAAACTGATTCAGACCGGCACGGCGGCTTTTCACATCATCGGCCTGAACAATCAGGAAATAGGCGCACAGGGCAGCCATTTCCATCATCAGGATCAGGTCCACGGCGCTGGCCGACATTGCAGCCGCCGTCAGAGCGGCCATCAGCAGATTGCACATCAGACCGGTGCGGGCGCGCTTAGGGGCGCTGACATTCGTCAGCCACGCACAGGCATACAGGCTGCACATCAGCGCGGTGACGGACATCACCAGCAGTGTCAGGGCATTCAGCGCAGTCAGTTCAGCGTGAAAAGGCACCAACGGCAGTACGGCCGGAACCGCCACACCCCCCTGCAAAATCTGTAACACCGCCACGATAACGCACAGCGCTGCCGCCATGCCGCCTGCGCCAAAAATCAGGCTGCTGACGTTCGCCATTGCCGCCACAAGCCAGCCTCCGATGCTGCTTAGCCCCCAGATCAGCAGCGCCAGCGCCAGTAACGACGCCGGTTCACCGGACAATAAAGTCATCATTGTTTAGCCTCCGTATCAGGGGCGTTCAGTGATGTTATTCCGGCGGGAAAAACGTTCATGGCATTGAGGCGTTTTTGCTGGCTGGAATATTCAGACAGGCTGGCGGTAACCAGCGTGATGGCTTGCGTCGGACAGGTTTTAATGCACGCTGGACCGTCAGGACTGAAGCTGCATAAGTCGCATTTCACCGCCACGGCACGACGCCCCGGCACGCAGTCGAGAAACGGACTGACGGCACGCGGCGGCAGCGGTGCCGGCAGCGCTTTTGAGGTATTGCAGTCACGCGGGATATCAATCGGTGCGCTGGCTGAAAACGTAATCGCCCCGAACGGACAGGCGATACCGCACAGCTTGCAGCTCACACACAGACTCTCGTTAAGATGGATGGCGTCGTTTTCGCGGGTGATGGCGTTCACCGGACAAACCTGCGCGCACGGCGCGTCTTCACACTGATGACACATCACCGGCACTGAATCCAGGCGGTTACGCATGACCTGCAAACGCGGTGCAGATTGTAAACCGTGGCGCAGATGCTCCTGAGAACAGGTCGCCATACAGGTATTACAGCCGATACAACGTTTCGGGTCGGCTATCACATAGTGATTCATGGCTTTATTCGTGCGCATGAATTCTCCTCGGGCTATTCGTCAAATATGACGAAGTCGTCACGTAAATTGATATTTCGACATTTATGTCGGAATTAATCCGCGCCTTAGCGGTAATAAAAACGATGCTTGCTGGCCGGTAAATAAGCGGGATCATCGGCGGGTAAGTAATTTTTCCAGCGCAGGGTAAACCGGCTGATTGGTTTCCAGCGAATGAAACAGGCAGTCATAAATAGCCGATATTTTATTGAGGTAGTGCTCCAGCACCGCACGCTTATCTTTTATATCTACCGTGCTGTCTACCCATCCCTGCTCGTTCAGGGTGGCGTGGGAAAACGTGCGGAAGTCAGGCTGTTCATCACCGTGCGCCATGTTCAGACTGTAAACGAGTTCCTGACTGTAAAAATCGTCGCTGAGATGAATGCTGATGATGAAATGGTTAAACAACGTGAAGCGGAGATCCTGCTCTTCACCGTAGCTGAATGCATGATTTATCTGAACATTTAGCTGGGTTATCGCCTGTGTCAGGCTGTTCTGATAGGTTCGCCAGTGTGATTTCAGATGACTGTTCTTGCTGGCAATATAATCTGCTTTGCTGGTCAGTTCGCTCAATGTACTCATCGTTATTACCCGTTAAAAAGTGTTGCGCAGAGGCTTTGTATTTATCTGGATGCCGACGTGACGACGACAAACGGTGTATAAGGCTCTGCTAGCATAAAACGGGCCAGTATCGTTCTGTTCTCACTAACTGAATAACTATTAACAACTTAATCGCGTTATTCCGGCAGATTTTAATGGGTTGAAAAGAAGGCAGATATGTCGATGACGATTATTATCGACATTTCTGACGGAAAGCGTTGCGCCTATTTTAATCCGAAAGCGGGTTCTTTATCTGCTATTTAATAAAGCTGGCATCAATGTTGCTTGCTGTTTTTACGTTCACGCTTAATTCAGCGGCCGCCGGAGAAACAATATGCATGAAATAACCCTGTGTCAGAACGCGGTTGAAATAATGCAGCAGGTGGGGCGGGAAAATAATGCCAGAAGAATTACGGCGGTGTGGATGGAAATAGGGGCGCTTTCCTGTGTGGAACCGGAAGCGGTGCAATTTTGCTTTGCCCTGGTCTGCCGCGAGACGCTCGCTGAAGGCGCTGTTCTGCATCTTGACATACCCACCGCCACCCACTGGTGTGACGCCTGTCAGCAGACAATCACTTTACTCAGCCCTGGCGTTTCGCTGTGTCCGCACTGTGGGGGACGTGAGGTACGGGTCATTGCCGATAGCGGCATGAAAATTAAACGCATCGAAATTGAATAACAGACACTTACTGTGTCCCGGGAGAAGGTTATGTGCAGTATCTGTGGTTGTGCCAGTGGCGACCCGCGAATTGAAGGGACATGCTGCGGCGATCATCATTTCCACCCTCATTCATCGGAAAACCGCGACAGGCTGCCATTTGCCTCACGTCGGCTGGTGGATATCGAAATGGACGTGCTGGCGAAGAATAACCATATTGCCAGCCACAATCGTGAACATTTTGCCGCTGCGGGCATGCTGGCACTCAATCTGGTTTCCAGTCCCGGCTCCGGTAAAACCACCTTGCTGACCCGCACCCTGACCCGGCTGGCATCCGACGTGGCGTGTGCGGTGATTGAAGGCGACCAGCAGACCACCCGCGACGCCGACCGAATCCGCGCGACCGGTGTGGCGGCCATTCAGGTAAATACCGGAAAAGGATGCCATCTGGATGCACAAATGGTTCACGATGCGCTGCATCAGCTGTCGCCCGCTAAAAACAGCCTGCTGTTTATTGAGAATGTCGGCAATCTGGTCTGTCCGGCCAGTTTTGATCTGGGTGAGCGACACAAAATAGCGGTGCTTTCGGTGACCGAAGGCGAAGACAAACCGCTGAAATACCCTGATATGTTTGCCGCCTCCGGGCTAATGATCCTCAATAAAATTGATCTGCTGCCGTACGTCAGCTTTGACGTCGACGCCTGTATCGCCCATGCGCGACAGGTCAATCCCCGGATTGAGGTGATTGCCCTGTCAGCCACCACCGGCGCCGGGATGGATCAGTGGCTGGCGTGGCTGGAGCAGCAGCGATGTGCATAGGCATTCCGGGACAGATCGTTGCGCTGCATGAGAAGCAGGGTGATCACGCGTGGGCCGAGGTCTGTGGCCTGCGCCGTGAAGTCAACATTGCGCTGGTCTGTGAAGATGAACCTGAAGCGCTGCTCGGTTGCTGGGTGTTAATCCATGTCGGGTTCGCCTTAAGCCGACTGGATGAGCGCGAAGCCCGGCAAACCCTGGCCGCACTGCATGCGATGGGCGAAGTGGAAACCGATGTTGCTCTTTTCCTGCGCGGAGGAGAGGAAAGATAATGCGTTTTGTTGATGAGTTCCGGGATCCGCAACTGGCGAAAACGCTGCTTGAACAGTTGCACCAGCGGGCGGGATTACTGCCGTATACCGCCGACAAACCGCTGCAGATTATGGAAGTCTGTGGTGGTCATACCCACGCTATTTTCAAATTCGGTCTGGACAAACTGCTGCCGCCCCAGCTGGAGTTTATCCACGGACCGGGCTGCCCGGTCTGTGTATTGCCGATGGGGCGCATCGATGCCTGTTGTGAGATTGCCGCCCATCCTGAGGTGATTTTTTGTACCTTTGGTGACGCGTTGCGCGTACCGGGTCAGCATGGATCACTGGCGCAGGCGCGTGAACGCGGTGCAGATATACGGGTGGTCTATTCACCGCTGGATGGGCTGAGACTGGCACGTGAGAACCCGGCGCGGCAGGTGGTCTTTTTCGCCCTCGGTTTTGAAACCACGCAGCCGGTGACTGCCGTGACGCTGCAACAGGCGCGGCGTGAACAGCTGACCAATTTCAGCCTCTTCTGCCAGCACATCAGCCTGATGCCCACCCTGCGCAGCCTGCTCTCACAGGAGGATGTGCGGATTGATGCTTTTCTGGCTCCCGGTCACGTCAGCATGATTACGGGCACCGCACCTTATCATTTTATCAATCAGGAATTTGGCAAACCGCTGGTGATTAGCGGCTTTGAGCCCCTCGACATGCTGCAAAGCGTGCTGATGCTGGTGAAACAGGTTTGCGAGGCGTCGTGTAAAACGGAAAACCAGTACCGCCGCGTCGTGCCAGAGCAGGGTAACCTGCTGGCTCAGAAAGCCATGCAGGAGGTGTTTACGCTGGCTGGCAGTAGCGAGTGGCGCGGGCTGGGGATGATTGAACGCTCAGGTATTTCCCTGACATCTGCCTATGCGACGTTTGATGCGGAGCATAGGTTCAGCCCGCAGGCGCAGCCGGTAGCGGACGATCCCCGTTCCCGCTGCGGTGAGGTACTGACCGGGCGCTGTAAACCGCATCAATGCCCGCTGTTCGGCACTGGCTGTACGCCGCACAATGCCTTCGGCGCGCTGATGGTCTCCTCTGAAGGCGCGTGTGCGGCATGGTATCAGTACCGGCATCAGGAGGCGGCCATTGCCAGCCAGCCACAGGATAAACAACAACAGAAGGTCAGTCAGGATGAATGAGGCTAACGACGTCGTTACCATGGCGCATGGCAGCGGAGGACGCGCGATGCAACAGCTTATCGATCAGCTGTTTCTCCGCGCCTTCGACAACCGCTGGCTCAATCAACGGGAAGATGGCGCGCAGTTGTCGCTTGCCAGTCTGAGTGCGCAGGGTGACCGGCTGGCGTTTACTACTGACAGCTACGTGATCGATCCGGTTTTTTTCCCCGGCGGTAACATCGGTAAGCTGGCGGTATGTGGAACGGCTAACGATCTGGCGGTCAGCGGTGCGACACCCGGCTGGCTCTCGTGCGGCTTTATTCTGGAAGAGGGCTTTCCCCTGGTTGAGTTACAGAAGATTGTCAGCCTGATGGCGCAGACGGCGCGCGATGCCGGCATGGCGATTGTGACCGGCGATACTAAAGTGGTGCAACATGGCGCAGCCGATAAAATTTTTATTAATACCGCCGGAATAGGCGTCATCCCGGACGCTGTCAACTGGTCCGCCCGCGCAATAAAAGCGGGCGATAAAGTCATCGTCAGCGGTACGCTCGGCGATCACGGCGCGGCGATCCTTAACCTGCGTGAAAAGCTGGGAATGGATCTGGGCGTGGAGAGTGACTGTGCGGTGCTGGCGCCAATGATTGCGCCGCTGCGATCGCTTGTGGGTATCCATGCCGTGCGTGATGCGACGCGCGGCGGCGTGAATGCCATTTTGCATGAGTTCAGTGCGGCCAGTGGATTTGGCATCTGTATCGACGAGCAGGCATTGCCGGTTAAACCCGCGGTGCGCGGCCTTTGTGAACTGCTGGGGCTGGAACCGCTGAACTTCGCCAACGAAGGCAAGGTGGTGGCGGTAGTCGCTGCGCAGGCCGAAGAGGCGGTGCTTGCGATGATGCGCAGTCATCCGCTGGGGAGAGATGCCACAACCATTGGCGACGTGACGCAGGACCCTCAGGTCTGTCTGCGCGGCACGCTGGGCGTGACACGGCAGCTCACGTTGCCGCATGCGGAACCCTTACCTCGCATTTGTTGATCTCATCAGGGCGATGATGAAATTGCCAGGCGTAAACTTCTACTGCGGTCGGCCGCTCAAATGAGCAAAATTTTCAGGCAACTTTATCCAGAGCTAACGTTATGCAGAGTGCAACCATGAGCAGCATAAAACACCAGGGATTACTGGAACTGACGCGCACCTTACTGGTGCAACAGACCATGACGTCACTGCTTGAAACCCTGACGCAGATGATCCAGACCGCCGGTATTGCGGAGAGTGTGACGCTGGTACTTTTCGCCAGTAACAGTGAACGCGTCAGTTTTTACGGTCTCGATTCGCATCATCAGGGGGTCAGTTACCAGGATGAAACACTCCTGGCAACCGGCCCGGTGCATGCGCTGCTGCACAATCCGGACACGCAGGTCTGGCGCAGTGACGCGTTGCATCGTCGCTATCCGCAACTGGCGGCACTGAACCTCTATCCCCCCTTTAACCACTATTGTCTGGTCCCTTTACTGGGATCGGAGGGGGTGCTGGGCGGCTGTGAGTTTACCCGCCTGCAGGCGTCACCGTTCAGTGAAGAGGACAAAAGCGGCCTGTCTGAGCTTTGCACCCTGGCGGCGATTGCGGTCGAACAAATTCAGTTACGTGAAAACGCGCTCTACCAGCAATCCCTGCTGCGACACGAGCGCGATGACTTTCGTATTCTGGTCGATATCACCAATGCTGTGCTGTCAAAATTAGATCTCGACGAGCTGACCGGCGAAATTGCCAAAACCATTCACCATTTCTTTCATATCAATGCCATCAGCATTGTGTTGTGTGATGCCGATAAGGAGAGCGCAGAGGCGAGTGTCTATGCCACGCAGTACGTCCAGAGCCATGTTGCCGAACGCGCGCAATCGCGTATAGCGCTGGCAGGCACGCTGGAACAGCAGGTGATGAAAAGCGGTGAAATGCTGCTGACCAGCGAGCAACCGGATGACGAAAAGGTGGGGAATACCAGTAGGCTGTTCCATCTGCTGTGGCGTGAACAGAGTAAAACACTGTGTGTGCTGCCCCTGCGCTTCGGCCACAAAACGCTGGGCGTATTAAAGCTGGCGCGCTGTCTGCCGGATAACTTTAATTCAACCAACCTGCGGGTATTGCAGCAGATCGCCGAACGTATCGCCATCGCGGTGGATAATGCGCTGGCCTATCAGGAGATCAAAAGCCTGAAAGAAAAGTTACAGCATGAAAATCTCTATCTGACCGAGCAGATTAACAGCCATAACGCGGATTTTACTGACATTGTTGGGCGCAGTCCGGGTATGTCAGCTGTGCTGAAGCAGGTAGAGATTGTGGCGAAAAGTGACTGCTCGGTATTAATCCTGGGAGAAACCGGAACCGGTAAAGAGCTGATTGCACGCGCAATTCATAATCTTGGCGATCGTCGCGATCGACGGATGGTAAAAATGAACTGTGCAGCGATGCCTGCCGGGCTGATTGAAAGCGACCTGTTTGGTCACGAAAAAGGCGCCTTTACGGGCGCAACGGCGCAAAGAATGGGGCGCTTTGAGCTGGCCGATCAGGGGACCTTATTTCTTGATGAGGTCGGTGAAATCCCACTGGAGCTGCAACCTAAACTGCTGCGTATATTGCAGGAGCAGGAGTTCGAGCGGGTAGGCGGTAACAAGCTGATTTCAGTCAATGTGCGGATGATCGCCGCCACTAACCGTGACTTAAAACAGATGGTCGCTGATAAAGAGTTTCGAAGTGATCTCTTTTACCGGCTTAACGTGTTCCCGATTATGATCCCGCCTTTACGCGAGCGCCCTGAGGATATTCCGCAACTGGTAAAATTCCTCACCGGTAAAATTGCGAAACGGATGAAGCGCACTATCGACAGTATTCCTGCAGAAACGTTACGTGTGCTGAGTCGTATGCCCTGGCCAGGAAATGTGCGTGAACTGGAAAATGTGATTGAGCGGGCCGTGTTGCTGACACGGGGAACTGTACTGGAGTTGCAACCGGACGAATTAAATTATCCCTTCTCACTCTCTGCGCCGAGAGTCGCGGTCAGCGCGCCACCGCCGACAACATTTTCTTCCATGCATGAAGAGGATGAACGCCAGCATATTATTGACGTGTTGAAAGAAACCAACGGCGTGGTCGCGGGGCCACGGGGTGCCGCAGTCCGTCTGGGACTGAAACGCACCACGTTATTATCCAGAATGAAAAAAATGGGAATCGAAGTGAACCCCTGACAGAGATTCCAGATGGGTTAAATTCTTCATCGATTAAACGGCTCCATCAGCTCTCTTCCGCAGTTAATCATCGGTCACTCCCGGCGTAGCATAAAACGTGGCGGCAGGGCGTTTTCGCTGCGCTTATCGGGTTAATGCAGTCTGAAAGCGTCACCGAACCGGAAAAAATGCGGCGGGAATCACAAATTTGCAACAGCATATCGTTGTTGTTGACGTGGTTAACTGACCGAGGTTCTCCATGCGTCGGGTTAATCACTAACTCCCTGATTTATATCCATTCCCTCCAGCCTGGCGCAAAAATTAAATTGTGATAAATCTCACAAATAAATACTGATTTTCCTGGCTGTCAATACGCCCGCCGGAAAATTACCGCACGTAACTGTGATCTCCTCTGCAAATAGCAACCCCACGAACCGGAAGAATGGCCCTCAGCAGATTAAGCCAGCGAGGTGAGGGAAATGCGCATTGGAATGGTGATCAGTGGCGGGGATGTAACCGGAATAAATAACTTTGTCTTTCAGATAGGGCGTCTCGCTCAGGCTGAGATGGTGATATTTGACGGCGGCATTCCCGGTCTGCTGGCAAATAACCATCGTGATATCAGCCAGCGCGATCTGCTCGACTTTTCCATCGCCCCGATTCCCGTTATGCAATCGGGGCGCACGCAAAAGAAACTGGTTCGCAGCGAATATGAGTTAATTGCGCGCCAGCTGAAAAGCGCCCGCATTGACGTATTAATCATGGCGGGTGGTGACGGTTCGCTGCAATTTCTCCACATTCTGTCGGAGTCTGGCGTTAATTGTTTCGGCGTCGGCATGACCATTGATAATGATGTCTTTGGCAGTGATTACACGCTGGGTTTTTCCACCGCCTGCGAGCAGGTATTAAAAGAGGTCGCGAAACTGCGCAATACCGGCCGCGCCTTACCCGGCCGGGTCTTTATGCTGGAGTTGCTCGGCGGCTACTGCGGTGAATTAACGCTGCAATCGGCGATTAAATCCAATGCGGATATCGCGTTAATCCCGGAGTGCCAGATCCCGCTGCCACAACTGGCGCAGCGCATCACCGGCCGACTGGCTGAACAGAACAGCGTGGTCATCCTCTGTTCTGAAGGCTACACCCGTGAATATTCGCCTGGCTTTCAGGGGGCGATCGACACCTTAATCAAACAGCTTGAGCCACTTATTGGCGTGCGCATCCGTAAAACCATTCTCGGTTATGGACTGCGCAATGGTGATCCTACCTGCGAAGAAATTTATCAGGGCACCATTATGGCCAGTGAAGTGGTGCGTTGTATTCAGTCAGGCATGCGGAATAAAGCGGTCATTATTAATGGCAGCAATAAACCGATCCCGATTGATTTAATAAGCATGCAAAAACGCCTGGTCGATATTGACGGGCACCATTACAAACTCGCTAAACAACTCAATATAGTGTGAGGACAAAACCATGCTGAAAATATTATGTGTCTGTGGTTGTGGATTAGGCTCCAGTTTTGCGATTGAGATGAGCGCAAAAGCGGTATTAAAAAAACTGGAGATTGAGGCCGACATCGATCACACCACCATTTCAGAAGCGAATGCATTTAAGTCAGATATGATCCTGACACAAAAAGCATTCGCCGATGTATTAAACGCCGACGCCAGTCCGGAACAGATTAAACGGGTCATTATTCTTAACCGGCTCACCGATAAAGCGGAAATAGAGCAGAAGATCCTGGCCTTCTTAAAAGAACGCAACGAGAAGGTCGCCGCCCATGAATAGTGTGATCGACTTCCTGGTAAAAGATCTGCTGGGGCAGGCATCTATTCTGATCGCCTTTATTGCCCTGATTGGTCTGCTGCTGCAAAAAAAATCGGCAGGCAAGGTGATGGAAGGCACCTTTAAAACCCTGCTTGGCTTTTTAATTATGATGGCGGGTATCAATATTATTGTGGGCACCCTGACGTTCCTCAATACCATTTTTACCCACGGCTTTGGTATGCGCGGCTATATCACCGATGTTGCCGCCATTGCCGGACTGGCTAACCGTGAGCTGGGATCTGAAGTGGCACTGACGCTGCTGGTGATCTTTATCGTCAATATCATCATCGCGCGACTGACGCCGTTTAAATACATCTTCCTGACCGGTCAGGCCCTGTTATGGATGGCGACGATTGGCGCAGTCATCGGCTACAAAGCGGGGCTGACCGGCCTGCCGCTGATCCTGACCGGCGGTATCTTTGGCGGGATCATGGCGGTCGTGATGCCTGCGCTGGCGCAGCCAGTGGTGCGGCGCATTACCGACTCGGACGACGTGGCGTTGGGTCACTTCTGCACCATCGGTTATCTGGTCACCGCCGCGGTCGCCAAAGTGGTCGGCAAAGGATCGCGCTCCACCGAAGATCTGAAGCTGCCGGATAACTTCAAGTTTCTGCAGGATACCTATCTGTCGATGGCGCTGGTGATGGTGCCGATGTACCTGATCCCCGCCGTGGCAGCGGGTCCGGCGTTTATTGCCCAGTACAGCAATGGCATGAACTACCTGATGTACGCCTTTATGCAGTCGATTCAATTCGTGGCCGGAGTCTTCGTGCTCTACAGCGGTGTCCGCCTGCTGCTTAACGAGCTGGTGCCTGCTTTCCGGGGGATCGCCATGCGTGTCGTGCCGGATGCCAAACCGGCGCTGGACTGCCCGGTGATGTTTCCCTACGCCCCGAACGCGGTGATCGTCGGCTTCCTCGCCACTACGCTGGGCTCTATCGTCGGCATGCTGGTCTTCCCGATGTTCGGTCTGGCAATGATCCTGCCTGGCCTGCTGACCAACTTCTTCGCCGGGGGCACCGCCGGGGTATTTGGTAATGCCATGGGCGGACGGCGCGGCGCGATGATCGGCGGCTTCGTCCATGGACTCTTTATCACCATTCTGCCGGCCATCCTGGTGCCGATGCTGGAGAGCTATGGCTTTACCGGCGTGACCTTCAGTGATTCAGACGTCATCAGTACCGGCCTGGTGCTCGGCCACGCCTTCCAGAACAACTGGCTGTTCGTCGCCCTGTTTATTGCCTTTGTTACCGCACTTGCCTGGTTTGTTAACGGCAAAACCACCAAACCTCAAGAGGAAAAAATCCATGAAACTTTATAATTTCACCGACCTGTTAAAGCTGGCTAAACAGCGTGACTTTAAAGCGGTGGGTTCTTTTAATCTTCACTGCCTGGAGATGCTGCCCGCCTATTTTAAAGCGGCAGAGAAAACCAACAGTCCGTTAATGATTCAGATCTCTACCGGCACGGCGAAATATCTCGGCCATAAGCTGCTGGTCGATGCGATTAAATCGCTGTCAGAGAGTATGAATGTGCCGACCTGTCTGCATCTCGATCATTGTTCCGATTTAGCCGCGATTCAGACGGCGATAGATGCCGGATTCAGTTCCGTGATGTATGACGGATCACATTTGTCGATTGAAGAGAATATTGCCAATACCCGCCGGGTGATTGATATGGCGCGACCACATAATGTCTCGGTAGAGGCGGAGCTGGGCGCAATTGGTGGTTCGGAAGATGGTAAATGTGTGGAGATGGAGGCGATCGCGTTTACGCCGGTGGAAGATGCACGCCGTTTCGTTGAAGAGACCGGCGTCGATATGCTGGCGATCTCTATCGGCACCGTACATGGGCTTTACACCGGTAAGGCGCATATTCAGCATCAGCGTCTGGCGGATATTACCGCGGCAACCCACACGCCACTGGTGCTGCACGGTGGCACCGGCGTCAGCGATGAAGATATGCGGCTTGCGGTCAGCAGCGGGATTGAGAAGGTCAATGTCGGCACCGAAATGAATGTTCAGTGGGTGGCGCAGTGCAAATCGACCTTTGAAAAAGGCAAGGTCAATGACAGCGTGCGTAATTTCCTGGTGCCGGCCAATGATGCGGTCACCAATGTGCTGGTAGAGAAAATGCAGTTATTCCGTTAATCACCCGCGTCGCCATAACCGGGTTATTGCGTTAAACGTTTTTATCATCACTATTAATCTTAGCCACCCCGACATCATAAGGGGCAGGAGAGCCTATGTTTGGATTCTTAAAAAAGTCTCCGGCTGTGGAACAACCCAGCGAGCAGCAGCAGGATCATCTGGCGGAATTAAGTCGCGAGAAAATAACGCAACTGGAGCAGCAGCTGGCTATCAATCCGCGTGATGGCGAAACGCAAAAACAATTAATGCTGGAATATAACCGGGCATTAAATTTATTTGCGAAAAGCCGTCGCTACCGCAATGAAATTGATGCGCTGTTCGTCAAAATCGATGAATTACGCAATGTGGTTCGCCAGTCGATTTAAGGAGAGCTGATGACGATTAAGCAGTTAT
The DNA here is from genome assembly GCF_900115075.1 of Candidatus Pantoea varia. Lineage (GTDB taxonomy): Bacteria > Pseudomonadota > Gammaproteobacteria > Enterobacterales > Enterobacteriaceae > Pantoea > Pantoea varia. The sequence continues at coordinate 1,200,049 of NZ_FOVG01000001.1, read as the reverse complement.
TGCAAGAGGCCAACGCCATTCAGATTGGCATCGACGCCACGGACTGGCGTCAGGTTATCGCGCTGGCCGCCGAACCGCTGGTTAGTGGCGGCTATCTCGCTGCCTCCTATCCGGATGCGGTGATCGCCAACACGCTGGCCCATGGCGCTTATTATGTGTTTGAGGAGGGTATCGCCATCCCTCATGCGCGACCGGAAGCGGGGGTGATCCGCGACTGTTTCAGTATGATCCTGCTGAATGAGCCGATCTCGTTTGAAGGCAGTGATAAGGCGGACATTGTGATTATGTTTGGCGCCCGTGACAGCAATGCCCATATCGAAGAGGGGATCCGCGCGATTGTGTCGCTGCTGGAGGATGAGGAGACGCTGGTCCGGTTACGTCAGGCCAGCAGTGTCGCGGAGGTCATCGATATCTTATGACGCAAAACCTACCCCCCAAACGCGTGGTGCTGGTTAACGGTATTCCGGCTTCGGGAAAGAGCACCCTGACGCACGCGCTGTCACAGCACTTTGGCTGGCCGGTGCTGACGCTCGACAGCCTGAAAGAGCCGTTTATGCACGCTTTTGCGCCGGTCGATCGCCTGCGTAACCGGCAACTGGGCTGCGCGGCTTATCAGGCGATCTGGAACATCGTCGAACAGGCACCCGCCAGTCAGGTCTGGCTGATCGATGCCTGGTTTGGTTTTCAGCCGCGCACGCTGCTGGAGCAGGGAGTGAAACAGGCGGGCGTCGAAGAGGTGCTGGAGCTGTGGCTGAAGATTGAGCCGGAGGTGGCGGTGGCGCGTTATCAGGCGCGTCTGTCGCAGCGGCTGCCGGGCCATCCAGGCGCTGAGTATCTGCCGGAGCTGCGCCAGCTGGCGCAGCAGGCCAGGCCGATGGCGCTGGGAGCAGTGTATGAAGTGGATGCCTGCGTCCAGGAGCACGCTGCTGTTATCCACTGGCTGCAACAGCAACTGTCCAGAACCCGCTACACTTCAGCTCATCATCAGAGGAGTGAGGAGTTGCAGGATGTCGTCGCCCCCGTATCTGCAAACCGGTGAGAGCGCCGTGCTCTATGACGGCGTCTGTAAGCTGTGTAACGGCTGGGTTCAGTTTCTGCTGCGTCACCATCTGGCGCGGCAGGTCCGTTTTGCCTCGGTGCAGAGCGAGCAGGGCAAAGCGCTGCTGCGCTGGGCCGGACTGCCGGAAGAGAACGTCAGCACCATTGTCTATATTGCCGACAACCAGCACTGGCTGCGGGCGCAGGCCGTGTTCCGCGTGATGCAGCATCTGCCGGCCCCCTGGCGCGGGCTGGCAGTGCTGCGCCACTTTCCTGACGCGATCAGTAATTTTGCCTATGATCGCATCGCGTTAAACCGCTATAAGCTATTCGGCCGTTACAGTAGCCAGCACGCCATCAGACCCGATTATCCTGAGCGATTTCTGCATCCGATGCCGTCCGGAGGTTAGTGGCGAGTCTGCCCGACAGGCAGGCCCGCGCTGTTCATGTTCCGGGTGACTACAGTGTAAACACCGTCCGACAGCGGCTGTCATCCTCATCCCATGCTGTATCCACCTCAGAAAGAGGACGTGGCTTAAAAGGCACAGAAAATGCGTGCTGTCCGGCAGCCTGTAGTAGTTCAGCCAGCGAGCCAATCAGGTCTGCGTTGGATACACTGCCCAGTCCACTCCCCATCAGTGTCAGCCCGGATGCACGCAGCAAATGACTGTGCAAAGGGATCTCCTGTGCGCTGAGTGAGCCAATCTGAACGAAGCGAACGACATGATCACCGCCCCGCACCGCCGCTTCCATGATCGCCAGCGCGCTCTCTCCCCATAGATAATCCAGCACCACATCAATGCCGTCTGCCATCAGGGCAGGGAGTTCAGCGGCCAGAGCATCAAGTGTAATGACGCTGTCTGCGCCTTCATTAAGCAGTTGCTGAAGTATCTCCGGGTTCCGGCCGGTCGCAATAATTTTACCCGCGCCAAGACTGCGGGCGATACGAATCGCCAGGCGGCCGGAGGTGCCGGTTGCGCCGTTGATCAGCACGGTTTCGCCTTTGCGCAGTTCAGCCCGGCGGGTGAGTGCGGCCCATGAAGACATGCCCGGATTGGCAAGCGCGGCGGCGACCACGGGATCAAGCGACGCAGGAAGCGGAATGACGCAGCGGGCATTGACCACCACGCGTTCCGCCATGCTGCCCGACGCGGTACCAAAGGTCAGAAAGTAAACCGGATCGCCGTTGTCGAGGTAACCGGTACCGTCAATGCCTGGCACCATAGGATAGGGCGCAGCGGCGCTGTAATGCGTGCCTGCAGCCCGTGCTTTGACCAACTGGCTGATGGCGGCGGCTTTCACGTGAACCAACAGTTGGTTTTCAGCGGGCAGGGAATCGGGAAAATCACCATAGTGCGGTTTTTGACCGGCATGAGTAATGATGGCGGCTTTCATAGGGAGTTGTCCTTCTAATGAACGGTGATTGAGTGTAAAGTACACACATTATTCCTGCCTCAGGATGGCGTCAATGAAAAGTGTGCAAAATACACATAAATACGATGCGCTGCACAATTGTCTGCTGACAATTGCAGGCGCGCTTAACCGGCCCCAGCGCGATATGGCGATGATTAAAGCGGCGGGTATTGAGCTGGATCGGGCGTTGTTTCCGCTGCTGGTTCAGGTCAGCCGGTTCGGGCCGATCGGCGTGGGTGAGCTGGCGGATCGGGTGGGGCGTGATTACAGCACGGTCAGCCGTCAGGTGGCGAAGTTAGAGGAAACCGGGCTGGTCGTGCGCCAGAAGAACCGCCAGGACAAAAGGATTAACGAGGCGGTAATCACCCCGGATGGCAGGGCGATGACTGATAAAATCGATGCGCAACGTGTGCAGGTCTATCAGCGCGTTTTCGGGCACTGGCCGGAGTGCGATCGCGAGGCGCTGGAGCAGCTACTCAGCAGATTCGTTACCGATTTCACTCAGACGGAAGGCGATGAAAATGAGGATAAGCGTGATGCGGTTTAAGAGAAGAGGTGCCCATGCCGGTTAATTTTGATCTCAACGATCTCTACGCATTTCGCGCGCTGATGGAGTTTGGTAATTTTCGCCTGGCGGCGGAATCGATCTGCCTTTCTCAGTCGGCACTAAGCCGCCGCATTGATAAGCTCGAAACCACGCTGGGGATCAAACTGTTTGAGCGGACCACGCGCCGCGTCACGCTGACGCTGAAAGGGCATGCGTTTGCGCAGCGGTCGGAAAAGCTGCTGGCCGATTTTGAAGAGGTGATGGCCGATCTGAGTGAGGTGAGCTTAGCCCGCACCGGCCTGATCACTGTGGCCTGCGTGCCGTCAGCCGCCTACTATTTTATGCCCAATATCATCCGGCTGTTCCAGGCGCGCTATCCAAAGGTGCGCGTCAAAATGATCGACAGCAGCGCGGCCAACGTCTATGACGCGGTGATTGGCGGGCAGGCCGACTTCGGCATCAGTTTTTCGAGCCGCTCACAGCCGGATGTGCATTTCCAGCCGCTAATGGAGGATCCCTACGTGGCGGCCTGTCGGCGTGACCATCCGATAGCAGGCAAAAAGAGTCTGAGCTGGCAGGCATTTTATCAGCAGGAATGGGTCGGGCTGGATAAAACTTCCGGCAATCGCAACCTGCTGGACCAGGCGTTGCAGGCGATCATGCCGGAGAAGCCCTGTGTCTGTGAAACCCGGCACGTGACCACCATGCTGGGGATGGTTGAAGCGGGACTCGGGATTGCTGCCGTCCCCGCGATGTCAATGCCTGGCTACGAACATGCCCTGCTGATGGCGGTGCCGTTGACAGACCCGGAGGTAAAACGCACCGTGGGTCTGTTGCGCAAGAATAGCCGCACGCTGTCACACATCGCCAGCGAACTGGAGAACCTGATTATTGAACAGTATCAGCGACTTTAACCGGTTTTGATGCCTTCACTGTGTGCAGTCCGCTGGCGTGGACCGCCTGCTGAGCCTCCGGCGAGGCGAGCCAGTGCAGTAGCTTCCCTGCTTCGTCCGGCTGCGCTGACCTGCGCACCACGGCACCGGCGAAGCGGGTGGTGTACTGCAGCTTGTCCGGCAGTTCGCCAATAAAGGTGACGCCTGGCACCGGCAGCAGCTCACTGACCTGCTGAAAGCCGATAGCGTATTTACCGGCCGCGACCTCTGATGCCACCGGGATGCGCTCAACCTTCACCGCCTTCACCTTCACCTGATCCTCAATGCCCAGTCGGCTGAACAGCTGGCTGCTGACATATTTGCCGCTGGCGCTGTCGGAATAGGCGATAGAAGGGGCGTTCAGCAGGGCCGCACGCAGCTCGCTTTCGCTGCCGATTTTAACCGGCGCGCCCCCTTTTTTAATAACCGCGCCGATGCGGGAGTCCGCCAGCTCAACCCGTGAACCCGGCAGCGTCGCGCCCTGTTTTTGCAGGTCGCTTAACGCATCGCCGACCATAATCACCACATCGGCCTTTTCACCGCGCGCCAGCCGCGCCGGAATCGCCTGCGGCGTCTTGCCCATTGAGGGGCCGGCGACCGTGTTGATGGTGATCCCTTCACGCTGGGCAAAACGTGGCGAGAGCGTGTCCCACGCTGCTTTAAACCCGCCGGAGATCATCACCGTCAGCTCTTTTGCCTGCGCCGTGGCGTTGCCCGCCACGCTGAACAGCAGGGCTGCATAAAGCGACATCGTTTTCAGTTTCATCTTCCGTTCCTCAGCTAACAGTTTCGTGGGCAGGCGATACGGCACTGCGGGTGCGACGATAGAGATAAAGCGTCGCCCCCAGGGCGCAGACGGCCGCAAAACTCATCCAGTAGCCTGGCGACGCTTTATCGCCGGTCAGCTCAATCAGACCGGTTGACATCACCGGGGTAAAGCCACCAAACAGTGCCGTTGCCAGACTGTAGGCCAGCGAGAAGCCCGCCACACGCACTTCCGCAGGCATGATTTCGGTCAGCGCCGGGATCATCGCGCCGTTGTAAAGACCGTAAATCATCGACAGCCACAGCAGCACGCCCAGCATCATCGAGAAGCCTGGTGCTGCCGCCAGCATGCTTAGCGCCGGGTAGGTGGTGACAATCGCCAGCAGTGTCATGGCGACCAGGACAGGCTTACGGCCAAAGCGGTCGGAGATTGCGCCGCCAATCGGCAGCCAGATAAAGTTCGACACCGCTACCAGCAGGGTCACCAGCAGGCTGTCAGAGGCGCTCAGTAGCAGCACTTTCTTACCAAAGGTCGGCGCATAAACCGTAATCAGGTAAAACGCCGTTGTGGTCATCGCCACCATCAGCATCCCGGCAATCACCACCTGCCAGTTATTGAGCAGAATGCGGAACACCTGTTTCACATCAGGGTGGCTGCGACGGTTGTTGAACTCCTGGGTCTCTTCCAGCTTGCGACGCAGCAGGAAGATAAACGGCACAATCAGGCAGCCAAACAGAAACGGAATACGCCAGCCCCATTCACGGATAGCACTCTCTTCCAGCACGGCATTGAGGATAAAGCCCATCGCTGCCGCGACCATAATTGCGACCTGCTGACTACCCGACTGCCAGCTGGTGTAGAAGCCTTTGCGGCCGGGTGTGGCAATTTCCGCCAGATAGACCGAGACACCGCCCAGCTCTGCACCGGCGGAAAAGCCCTGCAGCAGTCGGCCAATCAGCACCAGCATCGGCGCCCACAGGCCAATGCTCTGGTAGGAGGGGATCAGCACGATCATAAAGGTGCCCGCCGCCATGATGGAAAGCGTGACGATCAGCCCCTTGCGACGACCGACTTTATCGATGTACGCCCCCAGCACGACTGCGCCGATGGGGCGCATCAGGAACCCTGCACCAAACACGGCAAAGGTCATCATCAGTGAGGCGAACTCACTGCTGGCCGGGAAGAAAGTATGGGCGATATAGGTGGCATAGAAACCGAACAGGAAGAAGTCGAACTGTTCGAGGAAATTTCCCGAGGTCACACGGAATATGGCGCCAATCCTGGCACGGTGAGTCATGGGTGAGGTTGTCTGCATCAGTAACTCCAGTAAGGTATGACGCTTTTTGCCGCGCCTGTGACTGAAGAGTGAATCAGCACTCCGCGCCAGATAAGTGCAAAAAGGGCATGGATTGATGTGCATGCCGCATGATTGCCTGGTGTTACCTTATGAAAGCATTGTAATTCAGGAGGTTATCGGGAGAGGCGATTTTGCCGGCGTGTTATCGGCTTTGAGGCGAGTTTGCGGAAATGTGACGGAATTCATAAGCCTGTTACGCGCTAAAAGGGGATTCCGGGCAGTCTGAGACCCCCCGCGTAGCGCCGGGCGGCAAAGGGGCTCTGAACTCAGGCGTGCTGTTTCCGCGAAGGGTGATATCGAAAACCTGACGTAAATGCCGGACGCCCGCTTCGGTAAACGCGACTTCACGATAGCCGGACTGGCGGGTGAGCCAGCCCTGTGCGTCAAAGGCGGTCAGCAGCGCGGCGCCCGCGTAGCCGCCGAGATGGAACCGGCGCTCACTCCAGTCGAGACAGCCACAGCACGCCTTACGGCGTCCGGGCTGTGACAGATCAATCTGCAATGCCGCAAACTGCTGCAGACCCAACGGGGTGACAGCGCTGCCCTCCGGCGTGATCCAGCCCTGTTGCGCCATGGCGGCATAGATCTGCACTGCGACTTCACCAGCCAGATGGTCGTAACAGGTGCGGGCGGTGCGAAGCGATGTCGGGGTGGTGCTCGCCGGCGCGGCAATTCGTCGCCACGACACGCCCATGATGTTCTCAATCAGCGCAGCGATATCACTGCCGGTCAGTCGGTAATAACGGTGACGGCCCTGCGCAACACAGACAATCAAGCCGCTGTTGATCAACCGGTTCAGATGGGCGCTGGCCGTTGAGGGTGCCACATCGGTCACAGCACTGAGTTCGGTGGCGGTCCAGGCGCGTCCATCCATCAGCGCGGACAGCATCTTCACCCGCGACGCATCGGCCATCGCGGCAGCGACGCCCACAATCGCGTGCTCAAGCGCGTCGTTATCGTCCGGTGCGTTATAAAGTTGCGGTGTTGCCATCAGATTACGGTGCCCATTCTGTGGTCAGCCCGGCGGCTGAACGATTGTTATCGGTGATCAGGATTAGCTGGTTAGCGTGATCGCTGTATTGCACCAGGATGTTGATTCCCGCATCGGCAAGGCGTGCCGTGATCGCCCCCAACTCGCCAGGACGCTGTTGCGGTAACCTGCGAATCAGCGGGGCGCTGACGGCCTCGACGGCGATCCCCTCTGCTTCCAGCACGGCCCGCGCCCGTTCGCCTTCCGCGACCAGAAAATGGGCGTGGCTCTGCTCACCAAAAGAGAACAGACCGCCGCCTTCCAGTCCGATGCCATGACGGCCCAGCAGCGTGGTGAGTCGCGAAAGTGTGCCTGGACTATTTTGCAGGATGACATGAATATCGAACATGTTAATTTACTCCCTGTTGTGAGGCATATTCTCTGACCAGCGTGACGATGCGAAGACGGTAACCGGCAAAAAGGGTCTCGCGGCCTTCACGCTGTGCGGCCTGATGGCACAGGTTGCGCTTCCAGGCCAGCACCGATTCTTCATCGCGCCACCAGGAAAGCGAGAGAATTTTTTTCTCATCGGTCAGGCTTTGAAAGCGCTCAAGAGAGATAAACCCGCTGTTTTGCATCAGCAGCGGTTTAAGGTCGGCAGCCAGTTGCAGGTAACGCATCTGGTGTTCGGGGCGGGCTTCGGCTTCAAAAAGTACGGCAATCATCGCTATCCTCCTTTGGGTGATAGCGCCAAAATAGCGGGCGGGGCGAGTTAATGCTTCGGCCAGTAACGAAATATGGCTGTACGGGTGAGGTCAGCCCGTTCACATTTACGATGGAGCAGACGATATGTTCAGCGGACTCAGTGCCTTTCCCCTTACTCCCTTTGCTGATGGCAAGCCCGATGAAGCGGCCTTTCTGCGGCTGCTACGCAGGCTGACTGAGGCGAAAGTCGACTCACTGGGCGTGCTGGGTTCCACCGGCAGCTATGCCTATCTGACCCGCCCACAGCGCAGGCGTATCGCCGAGCTGGCGGTTGAACATGCAGATTCGATTCCGGTGATGATTTGTATTGGCGCGGTGAGCACCGACGAGGTGCTGGCGCTGGCGGAGGACGCGCAGCAGGCGGGCGCCGCCGCGTTACTGCTGCCGCCGCTGGGTTATCAGGCATTGAAAGAGGATGAGGTGTTTGGGCTGTTTGAGAGCGTGACGCGCCACGCCTCGGTGCCGATCTGCATTTATGACAATCCGGGCACCACCCATTTTACGTTTTCTGATGCGCTGCTGCGCCGGATCGCCGCACTGCACGGTGTAGGCTCAGTGAAAATTCCGGGTGTGCCGGCGGAGCAGTCGGCGGCGAATGATCGTCTGGCTCAGTTGCGCGGCACGCTGCCTGCTTCCGTGTCGATTGGCGTCAGCGGTGACGCCTCTGCCGCCAATGCGTTGATTGCCGGATGTGATGGCTGGTATTCGGTGTGCGGCGGGCTGTTTCCGCATGTCGCAAAAGCGATGACCGACGCGGCAGCTGCGGGCGATCATGAGAGCGTCAGGGCGCAGTCCGATCGCCTGCAGCCGTTGTGGGCGCTGTTCCGCCAGCACGGCGGCAGTTTCCGGGTGATCAGTGCGGCGGCGGGGCTGCTGGGCCTGACCGGACGCGACTGCCTGCCGCGTCCGCTGCTGCCACTCCCTGATGCGGATTGCCAGCAGATAGCTGAAGTGCTCGCGGCACTCGATCTCTCTTAAATTCAGAAGGCGTTAACCGTGCCGCACCAGGTTAAAGCCTTCCTCCTCCTGCGGCGGTTCGAAATAGCGGGTAATCAACGCGAACTGCTCGTCTGTGGCGGCAAAAACGTGTTCACCGCCCTGATTACGGGCGTGCAGCCGCGATTTACACAGCGCGTCCGGCACGTCCAGATAATGCAGGCGATGGTCGGCAGAGGATGCCTTAATCACCGACATCATCCAGTCGCGATTCGCCCGGGTGTTGGCCGGAAAATCAAGCACCACCGACATGCCCGCGTTTAGCAGCGCCACCAGATGGGGCGTCATCGCCTTTCTGAGTTTTGCCGCAACGCGGACGTAGTCAGCCACCGACTGCATCTCATCCTGCCAGATCGCGGCGAGCCACTGATCCTCGCTGATCACTACGCAACCGGGCGCAGCACCCAGCTCCGCTGCCAGGGTCGATTTCCCGGAAGCCATTTTTCCACACAGCAGATGCAGCGTGGCAGGGGAAGAGGTCATGGTCATATCACTCCTGTGGAACCTGATAATGAATCGGGGAAAATTCAGGCTAACAAAAGAGCTGAGAGAGAAGCAATGAGAGTTGTGAGGTCGGTTTAACCCGCGTATCAGCATCCGCTTCGGTCGGCATTGTGGGGTAAAGGAAAAAGCAGCTTTTACTGGAGAAGTGACGCGCCTGAACGGGGACGTTCGGTCAGGCGGGTTTTCGTGGTGATGTTATGTGATGAATCTGCGCTGAACAGCCAGCCACAGGCTTCATTTTTGGGCCATCAGTAACGTCAGCAGTTCACGACAGCAGGCTTCTTCTTCGACAGTGTCCGCAGAGGCCAGATGACGCAGCAGGTCCATACAGCTTTTTTCCTTACCCGCTTCCATTAACTCTTCGATCAAAAAATTGATTTTGTCCTGTTCAGATGCAGCAAAAGATGAACGGAACTCATTTTTAACCGGGACGTTGTGGTTCAGGGGCAAGGTGAGGGTGTTTTGCATTGGCATATTATTATCCTTGTTCGGGTTAAAAAACGCGCTGGTATTGTTATTAAACTTATACAACGATCCGGGTTTTGTACAGAAATGGGCCAGGTTGATTTTTTAGTCGAGGCTAAGCGTAGCGCGGGTACAGACTAACTTTTTGTTAGTTAACTGTTTAATCCGGTAATGCGTTTTAGGGGATTAATTGAATATTTTCAGGGGATTTTGGGAATAAAAAAGCGTCAGTAATCTTAATCCTTCGCCAGGCGGCCCGGCAGGCCGCTCAGGCTGTTTTGGTTACAGGAAATCTTCGCGCTGTGGCGTAAAGGTATCCAGCAGAACACCGGCTTCAAGACAGACACAGCCATGAACCACATCGGGCGCTTTGTAGAGTGTATCGCCCGCACCCACTTCCCGTGTTTCACCGTTGATGGTGAAGGCAAAGCGTCCGCTCAGCACATAGGTCAGTTGCTCGTGAGGATGATGATGCAGCGGGCCGACAGCCTCTTTTTCGAAACGCACTTCAACCGCCATCATCGTGCCGCCATGCGCCAGTACGCGGCGGGTCACACCGTTACCCAGATCTTCCAGTGGTCGCTCGTTATGGTAGATAAACATCTTTATCCTCATGCGGTAGTGGGCACTGCAGTCGCCGTTTTGTGATGGGTCTCACAGCACCAGGGTGAATTAGTCCATGCACTTTAGTGGTTTTTCTCTAAAATGAAACGGTGTTTCATTTATTTTATGAGGGTAGATCATGAAAATCGCATTAATGATGGAAAACAGCCAGGCCGCTAAGAACGTAACCGTGCTGAAAGAACTGGAAGGCGTCGCGCAGCCGCTGGGCCATCAGGTCTTCAACGTTGGGATGAGCGATGAACAGGATCACCACCTGACCTACATTCACCTCGGTATCCAGGCCAGCGTGCTGCTGAACAGCCAGGCGGTGGATTTCGTGGTCGCGGGCTGCGGCACCGGGCAGGGCGCGCTGATGTCACTGAACATTCATCCGGGCGTGGTCTGCGGCTACTGTATCGATCCGGCGGATGCTTACCTGTTCGCGCAAATCAACAACGGTAATGCCTTATCCCTGCCATTCGCCAAAGGGTTTGGCTGGGGCGCTGAGCTGAACCTGCGCTTTATCTTTGAAAAAGCGTTCACTGGCGAGAAGGGCAATGGTTATCCGCCAGAGCGTAAAGAGCCGCAGGTGCGCAACGCCGGCCTGCTGAATCAGGTCAAGGCTGCGGTGATCAAAGAGAACTATCTCGACACCCTGCGCGCCATCGATCCTGAACTGGTACGCACCGCCGTCAGCGGCCCGCGTTTCCAGCAGTGCCTGTTTGAACATGGCAAAAATCAGGAGATCGTTGCCTTTGTGCGTCAGCTGACTCACTAAACCCTCCGGGGTTGACAGGGCCGGTCTGACCGGCCCTTTTTTATCTTCTCTCTGCGTCCGCGACTATTCAGCTCTGCTGCGCCAGCACCGGATGGTTGTGGCGACTCGCCTCCACCAGCATCCGCGTGTAGGGCATCGCGGCGCGATCGGCCACCAGCGTCGGCACATCCAGCGTCTCCAGCACCTTGCCCTGTTGCATCACCGCCACGCGATGGCAGAGATGCGCCACTACGCCGAGGTCGTGCGTCACCATCAGATAGGTCAGGTTCTCCAGCTGCTGCAGATCGCTGAGCAGATTGAGGATTTCCGCCTGCACCGAAACATCCAGTGCGGAGGTCGGTTCATCCAGCAGCAGCACGCGCGGCTCTAAAATCAGTGCCCGGGCAATCGCCACGCGCTGACGCTGGCCGCCGGAAAGCTGGTGGGGATAGCGCGTCTGCCAGGCGCGATTCAGCCCGACCTTATCCAGCATCGCCACCACCCGCTGCTGGCGCTGCCCGATGCCCTGAATCTGCAACGGCTCTTCAAGGATATCGCCCAGCGTGTGACGCGGGTGCAGCGAACCATAAGGGTCCTGAAACACCATCTGCACCTGCCGACAGCGCGCCCGATCAATGCGATGCGTCAGCGGCTGATTATCAATCGTCAGCTCTCCCTGCCAGTGAGTAAACAGGCCCGCCAGACACTTCAGCACCGTGGTTTTGCCCGATCCCGATTCCCCGACCAGACCGAAGATTTCACCCTGTTTCACCTGCAGATTCACGTCGAACAGCACCTGATTAAGCGTGCCCTCATCGCCGAAGCTGAGGTTAAGGTTTTTTACGTCAATCATCACCACTCCTTAGTCGGCTAACCAGCTTGCGTGACGTTGTAACACCGGCAGACGTGTACGGCGGTGATCAAGGTCGGGCAGCGCCGCCAGCAGGCCCTGCGTATAGGGATGCTGCGCGTGGTCGAGTTCACTGGCGGCCAGCGACTCCACGACGCGCCCGGCATACATCACCAGCACCCGATCGCAGAAGCTGCGCACCAGATTGATATCGTGACTGATAAAAATCAGCCCCAGTCCGCGCGCTTTCACCAGATCATCCAGCAGCGCCAGCACCTGCAGGCGCACCGAGACATCCAGCGCAGAGGTCGGCTCATCGGCAATCACCAGTTCCGGTTCGGTAATCAGCATCATGGCGATCATCACGCGCTGCCCCTGACCGCCGGAAATCTCATGAGGATAGAGCTGATAAACCCGTTCAGGATCGCGGATCTGCACCTCTTCCAGCATCGCCAGCGCCCGCTGACGTGCCGCCGATTTCTGGTCGCGATGGTGACTGCGCCAGGCCTCGGCGATCTGCTCGCCAACCCGAATCACCGGATTCAGCGAATATTTCGGGTCCTGCATAATCATCGAGATACGTTTGCCGCGAATGGCGCGCATCTGTGCCGGGCTGGCGTGCAGCAGGTCGATATCGCCAAACTGCATCCGGCTCGCCTCGATGCGCGCCTTCGCCGGGTGCAGCTGCAGCAGGGCGCGGCCCACGGTCGATTTACCGGAGCCAGACTCACCGACAATCGCCAGCTTCTCCTGACCGAGTTGAAAGGAGACGCCGCGCACCGCCGGGGTTGTCTGGCGTCCGTTAACAAAGTTCACGTGCAAATCGCGCACGTCGAGCAACGGCGAGGCGTTACTCACTGCGGGGATCAAGCAGGTCACGTAGGCCATCTCCTAAGAAGTTAAATGCCAGGCTGTTAATCAGGATCGCCAGACCGGGCACGGTGACCACCCACCAGCACTCCAGCATGTAGGTGCGGCCGCTGGCGATCATCGCGCCCCATTCCGGATCGGGCGGTTGTGCGCCCAGTCCGAGAAATCCCAGCCCGGCGGCGGTGAGGATAATGCCCGCCATGTTCATGGTGATGCGGATAATCACCGACGGCAGGCAGAGCGGAATAATATGTTTCCACAGCACCCGCAGCGGCGACGCGCCCTGTAAACGGACCGCCGAGATAAAGTCCGCCTGACGCAGCGACAGCGTTTCAGCGCGCGCCAGACGGGCAATAGGCGGCCAGGCCGTGAGCGTAATGGCAATCACCACATGCTCCAGACCCGGACCCAGGGCGGCAACAAACGCCAGCGCCAGTACCAGGCTCGGGAAGGAGATGAAGATATCGGTGACGCGCATCAGCACGCCGTCGACTTTGCCGCCGAAGTAACCGGCGGTGACGCCCAGCAGCAGGCCGAGTGGCCCGACAGTGACCGACACCAGCAGCACGATATAGAGCGTGATCCGCGCACCCCACACCAGACGGCTGAAGATATCCCGGCCAAACTCGTCGGTGCCGAACCAGTGGGCCGCGCCGGGCGGCGTCAGCGCATTGTTCAGATCCTGAACCAGCGGATGATACGGCGCGATCCAGGGCGCAAACAGCGCCACGATGCAGAGCAGCAGCACAATACCGCCGCCAATGGCAGTCAGGGGATTACAGGCCATGCGCCAGAGGAAATAGCCGCAGCGGGCAGCAAAACGCTGGCAGCGCGCCAGTCGCTCGCGGGAATGACTTACAGACGCAGCATCAAACGAGATCGTCATACTTTGGTCCTCGGATCGAACACCTGATAGAGCAGGTCGGAGATCAGGTTAAGCAGCACAAAAATCAGGCCCACCACCAGCACACAGCCCATTACCGCATTCATATCGCCCAGCATCAGGCTGCCGGTGAGGTAGGAACCAAAGCCGGGCCAGGAGAAGACTGTTTCGATCAGCACCGCACCCTCCAGCAGCGAACCATAGGCCAGCGCCACCACGGTCAGCAGTTGTACCAGGATATTGCGAAAGGCGTGCTGCCAGATCACCTGCCATTCGGTCAGGCCTTTGACCCGCGCGGTGAGAATGAACTCCTGTGACAGCTGCGCCAGCATAAAGCTGCGCGTCATGCGGCTGATGTAAGCCATGGAGTGAAAGCCGAGCAGCGAGGCGGGCAGCACCAGGTGATTCAGCGCGTTCCCGAATACCTGGCTGTTGCCGGCCAGCAGGGCGTCAATCAGCATAAAACCAGTACGATGCGGCACGATGCCATCCAGGCTGAAGTCCACCCGTCCTGCGCCGCCGACCCAGCCGAGATGGGCATAGAACAGCAGCAGGCCCATCATGCCGACCCAGAAGATCGGCGTGGAGTAACCGGCCAGGCTGAGCATCCGCACCACATAGTCGATGACGCTGTTACGGCGCGCCGCCGCCAGCACGCCCAGCGGCACGCCGAGGCCCGCGCCAATCACAATCGCCAGCGTGGCCAGCTCTACCGTAGCGGGAAAGACGCGCAGGATGTCATGTACCACCGGCTGGCCGGTCAGCAGCGCATGACCGAGATCGCCATGCAGCAGCGCATTAAGGTAAATACCAAACTGCACCCACAGCGGTTTATCAAAGCCGAGTTGATGATAAACCTGCTGATAAGTGGCCTGATCGGCGTCGGGGCCGACAATCGCCAGCACCGGGTCCAGCGGCATCACCCGGCCAATAAAAAAGGTCAGCAGCAGCAGGCCGAACAGGGTAATCAGCACCTGCACCGCGCGATGGCTGATGCGGCGGCACTGATGTCGGGTCAGGGTCAGAATCATGGGGTGCCTCCCGCCAGGGCTTCAGGGGTTTTCCAGACGTCGCGCAGGAAGGTGGTCGCGGAGGGATGGGGCTGATACGCCTGTACCCGGTTACTGACCACCACGGAGTCGAGCATTTGTGAAATCGGCATCAGCGCAGGCACCAGCTGGTCATAGCGTTGCTGGATGGCGAAATAGTCCTGCTGCTGGCGGGTTTTGTCGCGTTCCACCAGCGCCTGATCGATCATGCGGTTGAGCTGCGCGTCGTAGAAACCGGTGCGCCAGCCCTGGAAGTTGGTCAGCCGGGCGCTGTCCGCATTGTTCGGGTTGTAGACCAGCGAACGCAGGCTGGAGTGGGGATGCGGCTCCACGCCGCTGCCGCCGCGTCCGACCAGCAGATTGAACTGGCGATCGCGCATCGCACCATAAATCTGGTTGCCGGTGCCGGTAATGATTTTTGCGCGAATCCCGCCCTGCAGCAGCGTTGACTGCACCGCGATGGCGATATTCAGGAACGGCTGATCGGCCAGCACCCGCAGCGTGGTGTCGAAACCGTCCGGATAACCCGCTTCAGCCAGCAATGCTCGGGCGCGCGGCACATCGAGCCGGTAACCGGGGTCGGGCAGCGTGGCGGGCATCCCGGCCTGAATCGGGCGCTGATGCAGTTCGCCGTAGCCGGTCATCAGGCTTTTATTGATGCCCTGATAATCGACCAGATAGCGGACCGCCTCACGCACTTTGATATTGTCGAAGTGCGGATCTTTCATGCTCATCGCCAGGTAGTAGATGGTTCCTTTTCTGACCGCGTCGATGGTGAGGTCGGGATCGTGACGCAGGGCGCGCACGTCGGGGATCGCCATGTTACTGGCGATATCCAGGTCGCCTTTCTCCATCATCAGCCGCAGGGTCTGCGACTCCTGCAGGTGGCGGAACACCACCCGCGACATCTTCGCCTCGCCACGCCAGTAGTCTGCCGAGCGACTCATCCGCAGCACATCTTTTGCCTGCCAGACATCCAGCCGGAACGGGCCGGAACCCGCTTCATGCGTGGTCAGCCAGCGGTTGCCCCAGTCGCCATCGACCTCATGCTGCTGCACCGTTTTGCGGTCCAGCACCACCATGCTGCCCAGCGCCGCCAGCGAGTAGATCACCAGTTGCGGATCGTTTGGCTTAGGCAGGGTGATCACCAGCGTGCGGTCGTCGGGGGCGGTGATCATCTGGTCAACGTTGTCGCGGCTGAAACCGTACGATTTCCACACCGACGCCTGCGCCAGGTTCAGATGCAGCACCCGCCGCATCGACCAGACCGCATCGGCGCTGGTGAGCGGATTGCCGGAGTGAAACCTGACGTTGTCGCGCAGGTGAAAGGTCAGGGTGCGGTTATCCGGGCTGACTGACCAGCGTTCGGCCAGCGCCGGGCGCACCTCGGTGAGCTGCTGCGGGTTCAGTTCTACCAGGCCGTCATAGAGATTCACCACAATGCCGACCACCTCGTTGCCGGTCATGGCGGCCGGATCCAGGGTGAGCAGGTTGTTCATGTTCATGCCAACGATCAGCTGGTCATCCGGGGTCTTCGCCTGGATTGACGCGCTGCTCGTGAGCACCAGCAGCGTGATCAGCCACGCGGCACATCGTTGTGTCAGGGTCATAGGTAAAGTCCAGCAGGTCAGAGGTTTTTCCCGTTTACCGCGTCGTCAGGGCTGCGCGGTAACGGGGTTATTATTATTTGCCGTACTTCATTACCAGCGGTTCAGAGTGTGGGTCTCAATCCAGCTGAAGTTGATATCCTCACCCAGTCCGCTGCGGGTGGGCAGGGTGACGAAGCCTTGATCGTCCATTGGATCAATCAGGCTGTTGAGATAGGCTGGCGGTGTTTCATAATCCAGGAAGGGATGCAGCAGGCCGCGCTCATACCAGCGGCAGTTCCGAATCGCCCCGACCACCGCCAGGCTGGCCGCGCCGTTGCCGTGGACTTCGCAATCCATGCCAAAGGCTTCAGCCAGATTCGCCACTTTCAGGGTGGCGGAAATGCCGCCCACGCCGTTGGCTCCGGCACGCAGAATGTCGCAGGCGCCGGCGCGAACCCAGTCGGCGCGGCTGTGGTGCTTGCCGCCCAGACTTTCAGGGCCGAGCACGTCGATAGAGAGGTTGTCCGCCAGCCAGGCGTAAGAGGCCATGCTCTCTTCTTCCATTGGCTCCTCGAACCAGGCGAAGTTAAGTTTTTCCAGCGCTTTGCCGATGGTCAGCGCGTCACTGCGGCTGTACCAGTGGTAGCCATCCAGCATCAGCGCGATATCGGGACCGACCGCTTCGCGGACTGCCGCGCAGGCTTTAATATCCATCGCCGGACTGGGGGCAAAGGAGACCGGCGGCATCCAGGTGTGCAGCTTGATCGCCTGATAGCCGCGCGCCACCAGTTTTTCCGCGAACTGTGCATACTCATCCGGCGTCGATAAACCGCCGCTCAGCTCGTCGCCACACATGGTGCTGCCGTAAGCCGGGATCTTCTCGCGATACCCGCCCAGCAGCTTGTGGACCGGCTGTTTCAATTTGCGCCCAATCAGGTCCCACAGTGCCTGCTCAACCGCGGAGAGCGCCCGCTCGGTAAGCTGGTGGGCGCTACCGCGCTGCCAGTGCGCCAGGTCCTGCCACAGACGCTCCCGGTCAAAGGCGTTCTGACCGATCAGCACCTTGCGGAAGAAGGCGTTAACCACGTGGGAGCGCACCACTTCCGGTGGCGCAAAAGCGTAACCGCAGTCGCCATCCTCGCTGGTCAGGGTCAACAGCGCCATCTGCGCATCATTTTCCGGGCCGGGATGGGAGTGGCCGGCGCTGTCGGCGCAGCGCTGGGTGGGATAGGTAAAAAGGGTGACATCAATGGCGCTGATCTTCACGGTTAAGCTCCTGTGGCAGGCTGTCCTGATTGATTATTAAAACGCTGTTTCATTTTCAATCTAGCGTTCACAATTCATTAACGCATTAGCCAAAACGATACGATTAACGGCTAAAATATGTGCAGCCGCCCAGGTCGTTGTGAGCATATTCACGAAAGCCGACCGTTTTGTGAGCAGCGACACGCTGCGCTTTCCTCCACCTTTGGCTATCTGTCCTGCTTCCTCTCCGCCTTTTAATCTCCGCCGCAAAAAACATTTACCCAGGACTTCCCCTGACCGGACTTTTAGGTGATAGTAACGCCGCTTTATATTAATAATTCTCATTATCATTTGTGCGGACTTTTACAATGAAAAAATGGTTTTTAGCGCTGGGACTGCTCACGCTGGCAGGAACGGCTTCGGCCAAAATGATTACCGATGTCGCAGGCCGTCAGGTCGAGGTGCCGCAGGAGGCCAGACGCATCATCCTGGGTGAGGGCCGTCAGATCTATCTGCTGGCCGCATTTGATACCGATGCGCCGTTTAAGCGGGTGATTGGCTGGCGTGATGACCTGCATAAAGCGGACTGGGATGGATATCAGGCTTATGAAAAACGCTATCCGGAAATCAAAAAACTCCCGACCTTTGGCGGCGCAAAAGATGGCACTTTCAACGTCGAGCAGGCGTTAACGCTGAAGCCCGATCTGGTGCTGATGAATCTGGAATCCAAAGCCGCCACCGATGAAGGCAAGCTGATTGAAAAACTGCAGGCGGTCGGCGTGCCGGTAGTGTTTATCGATTTCCGCGAAGCGCCGATGGTGAACGCGGAGAAAAGTATCCGCATCATGGGCGAGCTGGTGAACAAACCGGCGCGTGCGCAGGAGATCATCAACTTCCGCCAGCAGCAGATTGACCTTGTTACCTCGCGTCTGAAGAACTTCACCGGCTACCGTCCAAAAGTGATGATTGACCGCGCGGGCGGCTACAGCGACGAGTGCTGCATGTCGTTCGGCAATGAGAACTTTGGTCAGATGGTGGAGATCGCAGGCGGTCGCAACATCGCCAAAGATCTGATCCCTGGCACCTTTGGCACCGTTAACCCGGAGCAGATTATCGCCAGCCAGCCAGATGTGGTGGTCGTGACTGGCGCGAACTGGAAGAACTACAACACGGTGGGCAAATGGGTCGGCGTCGGTCCGGGTGCCAATGTCACCGACGCCACGGCGCGACTGAAAGCGCTGATGATGCGTGATGCCTTTAAAACCCTGCCGGTCGCACACAACGGCAACGTTCATGCCATCTGGCATCAGTTCTACGATAGCCCGTATCAGTTCGTGGCTATCCAGGCGCTGGCGAAATGGCTGCATCCCGATCTCTTTGCCGATGTGGATCCGGACGCCACCTTCCGCACGTTCCACGAGAAGTTCCTGCCGCTGCCTTACCAGCCAGGATACTGGGTGACGTTACCCGCTGATAAGCCCTGACTGACCGGCGATGACAGGGACGTCATCCGCCTGATTTGCAATTCCCTTCGAATAAACCCTCTGTTTCTCTTCAGATTTACTAATCTTTTACAGGCGTGGGGTCGGTTGCTCTGAGCAGCGCGACGTCTGACCCAATCCGCATTCACGTTAAAAATGGAGAGAAACATGCGCAATACCCTGGGAAGATCGGCCTTTGCCGTGACGCTGTACGCCTTGCTGGAGCCTGTGCCGCTGGGCTTTTTTGTGGCGGGCTGGCTGTTCGACATTCTCTATATGCAGACCTATGTGCAGTTCTGGACGGATGCCGCCAGCTGGCTGATTGCGCTGGGACTGATACTGGCGATTGTGCCGCGAATCATCGCGCTGGTTTATCTGTTTCGCGGCAGTGACAGTGCGGAGAAGGGCCATTTCTGGCTCTGGCTGGTGGCGATTTTGATCGCTATCGTCAATGCGTTTATTCACAGCCGAGATGCCGCCGCTGTGATCCCGCTGGGCGTGACGCTTTCGACGCTGGTGGTAGCGCTGCTGCTGCTGGCGAATGTGCAACTTGCGTTACGTCAGCGTAGCGCTTAAGGAGGAGCCATCATGAACATACCGCATAAAACGCTGCTCGCGCTGACCCTGACCACGTTGCTGGCAGGCTGTGATGATGGTGCGCTGGTCGATCCGCAAAAGCAGATTGGACCGAACCCCGAACTGCCGCAGGCGCAGAACTTCTTTATGCCGCCGATGCAGGTGCCGGAAGGCACGCCATGGAAAACGGGCGAAATGCCAAAGGTGGCTGACGGGCTGAAGATTGAAAAAATCGCTGAGAATCTGCAGCATCCGCGTCAGGTCTATGTGCTACCGAATAACGATGTGCTGGTGGCCGAATCCAACGGGCCACCTAAGCCGACCACCCGCCCAAAACAGCTGATTATGGGCATTGTGCAGAAAGCCTCAGGCAAGGGCGGTGACGGCGGCAACCGCATTACGCTGCTGCGCAACGTCAATGGCAAATGGGAGCAGCACCGCTTTATTGAGAATCTGCATTCGCCGTTTGGTATGCAGCTGGTCGGCAATACGCTCTACGTGGCGAATGCTGACAGCCTGGTGAAGTTCCCGTATCGCGAAGGCGAGACGGAGATCCGCACCGCGCCAGAAGAGGTGACGGAACTGCCGGGCGGACCGATTAACCACCACTGGACGAAATCGCTGTTAGCCAGCCCCGATGGCAGCAAGCTCTATGTGGGTGTCGGTTCTAACAGTAACGTCACCGAGAACGGCATTGGCGCGGAGTATCGCCGTGCAGCGGTACTGGAAGTAGACGCGGCCAGCGGTGCCAGCCGGATCTTCGCCAGCGGACTGCGCAACCCGACCGGCTTACAGTGGGAACCGCAGAGCGGCAAGCTGTGGGCCGTGGTCAATGAGCGTGATGAAATCGGCTCCGATCTGGTGCCTGACTACATGACCTCAGTGCAGGACAAAGGCTTTTACGGCTGGCCCTACAGCTACTATGGTCAGCATGTCGATACCCGTGCCGAACCGCAGCGTCCCGACCTGGTAGAGAAGGCGATCAAGCCCGATTATGCCCTCAGCTCGCATGTTGCGCCGCTGGGCCTGCTGTTCTACGGTGCCGATAACATGCCGCAATATCGGGGCGGCGCGTTTATCAGCGAACATGGCAGCTGGAACCGGACGCCGCTGAATGGCTACAAAGTGGTGTGGGTGAAGTTCGAAAACGGCAAGCCGGTGGGTCAGCCGCAGACGGTGGTTTCGGGCTTCCTGACGGATGATGAAAAGCAGGTGCGTGGTTTGCCGGTGGGTCTGGCCAGCGACAAACAGGGCGGCGTGCTGATTGCTGATGATGCCGGGAATACCGTCTGGCGTATCAGCGCCGCAAAGTAGGTTCTGCGCTGATTTTTTAAGCAGGCAGCAGGCATAAAAAAAGGATTTGGCATCTCGCCAAATCCTTTATTTTTTTGTTCACTACCCGGCTGGTAACCGCGCTGCGAACGAGGTGCTCAGCACTCTCCACAAACAAGATTGTAAAATGTGCGGCTAAGGATTTCAAGTTTCGCCAAAATGCTGTATGTTTATACAGGTGTTGGGTGTTGAGCATCGCCTCATTGTCGACTGGCCGCTCCCAGGGGCACGGTTTTAAAATCCCGGCAGGCATCAGGTGGTGCTGGCCTGTGGCTTTAACCATGAGTGCCGCTCAGCCCTCTCCACAAAGATGTGCTTAGGCGCCCGGCGGGTAGAGTCAAAGCCCTGGTTGCCGAACAGCGCGCTCCTGTAAAAGGAGAAGGAAAGTGATGGAACTGACTAAGCTGATTCTGGATCTTATCCGGGTCATCTTGCAGATCATCGTTGCCCTTATGCAACTGACCGGTCACGCAGGTTAACCGGAACTTGAAACAAGGCGGAGCTAACCACTCCGCCTTTTTTCTGTGTCAATTCTCTGTCATCAGGAGCGGGTAAGGTGGTGCCGCAAAAGCACGCCGCCGGGGCGCTGCTGATTCAGACCGGGAGTTCTATGTCCATTGCCGCCGTTATGCCCGCCCGATTAGCGCACACCTGGATTGATGAGAGTGTGAAGATGCGGGACACCACCGTGGGTCAGCAGTGTGAGATCCTGGCACACAGTTCGCTGGAATATAGCGAGCTGGGTGACTTCTCTTATGTCGGCGAGCACTGCTGCCTGGCCGACACTCAAGTGGGGCGATTCTGCGCCATCGCCAATCAGGTGCGGATCGGCGCGCCGAATCATCCTATGGACCGCGCCTCCCAGCATCGCTTTACCTACTGCCCGGAGTATTACCATCCCGACGCCCGCCGCGATCAGGGCTTCTTTGCGGCCCGGCGCGCCGATCGGGTGGTGATAGGAAATGATGTCTGGATCGGCCACGGTGTGATTGTGCTGCCCGGCGTCACCATTGGTGATGGTGCGGTGCTGGCCGCAGGCGCGGTGGTAACCAAAAACGTCGCGCCTTACAGCGTGGTCGGCGGTGTACCAGCCAGACCATTGCGGGTGCGGTTTACGCCAGCGATTGCCGCCCGCCTGCAGCGTATTGCCTGGTGGAACTGGCCGCTGGAAAAACTGCTCGCGAATCTGCCCGACTTTCAGCACGGCGACATCGAAGCGTTCTGTGATCGGTATGGAGAATAGCCATCACTCAGATTGTTCGCAAACTCACATCAGGGTGAGTCTGGCCGCAAAGAATAAACTCAACGCGCAGGGAACACGGTCAGAAAGCCGTCATACATGACTCGCTCGGCACGTGTTCCCTGAGCAGGCTCAGTCTTACAGCGACCAGTTCAGACCGGTCTACAATCTCATCACTACGTCAGCCGACTCGCACGCCGATATAACGCACCACACGCTGCCCATAGAGTCCGACAGCCAGTCCGGCGATGATCAGCAGCAACGCAACCCCTTTCTGAGCTGAAACCGTTTCGCCAAATATCGCCACTGACCCCAGGATGCCGAACACCGGCACCAGCAGTGACAGCGGCGCGACGGTGGAGACCGGATACTGTTTCAGCAGCCAGTTCCATACCCAGTAGCCGAGCAGGGTGTTGGGGTAGACCTGAAACAGTATCGATAACACCGCCTTCATATCCAGCTGGGTAAACAGCGCGTGATAGCCCGCGCTGCCATTGACCAGCCCGTCCAGCAGGAAGAGCGGAATGGGCGCAAAGGCGCTCGACCAGACCAGAAAGGCAAAAACCTGCCGGGTGCCCGCTTTCTTATTGATGATGTTAGCAAGACTCCAGGCCATCGCGCCCGCCAGCACCAGCAGCATGCCGGAGAGCGTCACCGAGCCATCTGTAATGAAAAAAATGCTCAGCATACCGGCGCAGGCGAGCACACAACCGGCGATCTGATAGCGGCTGAGGCGCTCTTTGAATACCCAGCCACCCAGCAGCAAGGTGAAAAAGGCGCTGAACTGCAACAGCAGCGAAGCGATGCCCGCCGACAGCCCGGTTTTAATCCCCAGATTCACCAGACCCCAGAGTCCAATTCCGAAAACCAGGCCATAACCAATCAGGTAGTGCCACCGCACGTCCGGTTTTTTAATAAAGAACAGCGCTGGCAGGGCGCAGAGCGTAAAGCGGATGCCTGCCAGGATAAAGGGATCGACCGCGTGAAGCCCGAGTTTGATAACCGAAAAGTTAACGCCCCAGATGGCGGTGATCAGCACGGCGAGCAGCAGATGAGAGAGTTTCATGCGTGACGAACGCCATACCAGCAGAGAAAGGCGGATACGCTGACCGCTGCGCCGGCATAGCAGACCGCCTGCCATCCCCAGTGGGCGTACAGCTGGGTAGCGGCAATCGCGCCCAGCGCACTGCCCAGCGAGTAAAAGCACATATAGGCACCGACCAGACGACTGGCCGCCTCCGGCCGGGCAGCCACCAGCAGGCTCTGATTAATCACATGTACCGTCTGGATCGCGAAGTCGAGCAGGATCACCCCGACTATCAGCAGCAGTAGCGAGCTTTGCAGCGCGGCTATCGGCAGCCAGGAGAAGGTCAGCAGCACCAGGGCGAAGCCGGTGGCTCGCTGCCCCCGTCCCTGGTCAGCCCATGCGCCCGCTCTGGAGGCCGCCAGCGCCCCGGCCAGACCCGCCAGTCCGAACATCCCAATCGCAGTGTGGGTCAGCGACAGGTCCGTCAGCGGCAGCACCATCGAAGACCAGAGCATACTGAAGGCCGCAAAAATCAGCAGCGCGAGAATGCCTCGCCTGCGCAACAGCGGTTCCGTCCGGAACAGCCGAAAAACCGACAGTAACAGCTGAGGGTAAGGGGTGCGCTGCGGCTGGCCGGTTGTGGCGGGCAGCACTTTCACCAGTACCAGCGAGATCAGCAGTAACAGGCAGGCGGCCGTCAGAAAGACCGCGCGCCAGCCCGCCAGATCGGCAATCATCCCGGAAATAAAGCGCGCCAGCAGGATGCCGATCACGATGCCACTGGTCACGCTGCCCACCACCTGTCCGCGCTGCGTGGGCGACGCCAGCATGGCGGCCCAGGCCACCATCAGCTGCGTGACTACCGCCATTAATCCCACCAGCAGCATTGCACAGAGCAGCGTCATCAGGTCGGGCGCGAAAGCCGCGGCGGCTAACGCCAGCACGGAAAGCAGCAGTTGGGTGAGCACCAGTTTTTTGCGGTTGATGCAGTCGCCCAGCGGCACCAGAAAGAGTAATCCGAGGGCGTAGCCGGTCTGGGTGACCGTGACCACCGTGCCAATGGTGCCGGGAGAAACCTGCAGGCTGGTGGCTATCGATTCCAGCAACGGCTGCGCCGAATAAACATTGGCGACCGCCAGCGCAGAGGTGAGTGAGAACAAAAAGATCAACCGGGGCGAGAGCACCGGCATCGTTGCTGGCGATGGATCGGCTTCCTGAGCCTTGCATGTCGTCGTCGTCATGATGATGCCTTCTGGTTTTTATTTGAAACTGGATTGGTAATATCATTAACCGGGCTGGTTTTTTTTTGCAACTTCTTTTCAAGGTGGCTAAGCTGGGTTCATCCGACAGGCAGAGTGAGAGAATAAAATGGCTAAGCAGGAATCCCTGAGAACCAGCGAGTGTCCGGTTGCAAGAACCCTGGAGTCGATAGGTGAGCGCTGGTGCATGATGATCGTGCGTGAAGCCTTTGATGACGTCCGCAGATTCAGTGATTTCCAGCGCAACTTAGGGCTGGCGAAAAATATCCTGGCGTCGCGCCTGAAGCAGCTGGTGGAGATTGGGGTGTTTGAGATTGCGCCGGCCTCGGATGGCAGCGCCTACAGCGAATATGTCCTGACCGAAAGAGGCCGTTCACTGTTTCCGGTGGTGGTGGCTATGCGCCAGTGGGGCGAACGCTATCTGTTTGAAAAGGGCGAGACCCACTCGGTGCTGCTGGATAATGCGGAAGGCAAACCGCTGCCGCGTCTTGACGTTTACTCGTCTCAGGGGCAGAAACTGGATCCTGCCGACTGCCATCGTCAGCGGGTGGTTGCTGAAGGGTAACCGTCGGAGTATCGCCTCCTCCCTGCACGCTGAGCCTGACCGGCCTGGTATCTCACGCGATCCCGATCGGTGTTATCGGCCTGTCGATATCATCACATTTTCCAATGACAGGTTGCCTTGTAACTTGTTAATGCGCATGACATCCTCGCTAATTGTATAGACATGTATCTTCAATCCTGGATAGGGCACATCACTCTTTCAGTTAACGCGTCTCTCACTGTTTCAGCGAGGAATCTATGTCGGTCAAATCATCTGTATCAGATTATTCAGGCGCAGAGAAACCGCGCCTGTCAGAAACCCGTTCCATTGATTACATCCCGTTGCGTGAACGTCATGGTCATCCCTTTAGCCAGTTTACGCTCTGGTTTGGTGGCAACCTGCAAATTACTGCCATTGTAACGGGTGCGCTGGCCGTGGTGCTGGGGGGTGACGTCGTGTGGTCGCTGATCGGCTTACTGGTGGGACAGATTCTGGGCGCAGCGATCATGTCGTTGCATGCTATGCAGGGCCCGCGCCTGGGGTTACCGCAGATGATCACCAGCCGTATGCAGTTTGGCGTGTTTGGTGCCGTCATTCCTCTGGTGCTGGTGTGCATGATGTATGTGGGGTTTTCAGCCAGCGGGACGGTTCTGGCGGGGCAGGCGCTGGCTAAACTTGTCGGTGTCAGCAAGGCAACCGGGATGATCCTGTTCAGCACCCTCATCGTGATCATAGCGGTGCTGGGCTATCGCGTGATTCATCAGCTGGGGAAGGTGGCGAGCGTGATTGGCGTCTTAGCCTTTGCTTATCTGTTTATTACGCTGTTCACTACGCATGACTTATCCGCCGTGTGGCAGAATCAGCACTTTACCCCGGCAAATTTCCTGCTGGCGGTCTCTCTTTCTTCCTCCTGGCAGATTGCCTTCTGTCCTTATGTCTCGGACTATTCGCGCTATCTGCCAGCAGATGTCTCTGCGAAGAAACTCTTCAGCGCGGTCTTTTTGGGCACCGTACTGGGCACCCAGGCGTCAATGACGCTGGGGGTGATCGTCGCTGCCATTGCCGGAAGTGCGTTTGCAGGCAATGAGGTCGGTTACATCGTGAGTATGGGCAGCACGGCAACCATGGCGATGGTGATTTATTTCGCGATTTGCTTTGGTAAAATCACCTTTACCACGCTGAATGCGTACGGCAGTTTTATGTCACTGACAACCATTGTCTCTGGCTTCCGGCAGCAAACTACGCTGAGCCAGGGGGCGCGCATTCTGTTTGTGGTGCTGATGGTGGCGCTGGCCTGCGTCATTGCTCTGCTCAGTGAACCGGCCTTCCTGAAATCCTTCACCCACTTCCTGCTGTTTCTGCTGGCTTTCTTTGTGCCCTGGAGCGCGATCAGCCTGACCGATTTTTATCTGATCACCAAAGGCAGGGTTGATGTCCCGGCACTGTCGCAGCCGGACGGACGCTATGGACGCTGGAACCTGGCCGGTATAACCGTCTATTTTCTGGGCGTGCTGGTGCAACTGCCGTTTATTGATAATCCGCTGCACCACGGATCGCTGACCTGGATTTTTGCCGGTAATGATGTCTCGTGGATCGTCGGCTGGTTTGCGACGGCACTGTTATGGCTTATCGCCAGCCGCTGGGATCGCCGTGGCACGCCTGAAAAGTCAATTTATCCCGCGGTATAACAGGATTAAGCCGCCTGGGCGGCTGAGGTTCAGAGGCTGTTACTCTGCGCGGGTGAGTGATCACCCGCGTGGCAGGGAGTCTGCGCGGTTGAAATCAGGCGGCTGAAACATCCGCCGCACCGGTCTGTGCTTCGGCCACCAGCGGCTTCTCCGGCTGCAACAGCGTCATCGCCAGCATGCTGCCGAAGGCGATTACCGCAGTGACGGTAAACATTGCGTTGTAACCGTAATATTCCGCCAGCCAGCCGCAGAGCATCGGAGAGATAATTGCCGCCAGATTGGCTATCGCCAGCGTCATGCCGCTGTAGGTGCCGACCGACGCTTTCGGGGTGACATCGATCACTACTGACCAGTAGACATTGTTCACCAGCGCATTCAGCGCATTGCCCAGGGTCATCAGCGCAATGATTCCGGCGGCCGACTGCACATACGGGATCGCCATAAAGCAGCAGGCGGTGCCGCACAGCGTGACGGCGGCAAACAGATTACGTGCCAGCCGCAGATTACGGAAGCGGGCCAGCAGGGCGTCGGCAATGCGACCGCCCAACAGCACTGTGATGCAGGCACCGCTCCACGGGATCATCGCGACGTACCACAGCGAATGCAGATCGTAATGGAAATTATCCTGCAGATACTTCGGCATCCAGGTCACCAGGGTAAAGGTGATGTAGAGGAAGGAGAAGTAGCCCAGTGCGTTGCAGACCAGCGTGCGGCTGGTGAAGAAGCGCCACCAGGGCAGTGGCACGCTGTCGCCCGCGCTGCGGCGCTGACCGTTCCGGATCAGCGCGCGCTCGGCGGCATCAGTATGGGGACTCTTATCCGGGCTGTCGCTGAAGGTGCGGGCAAACAGCGCCATCGCCAGCAGCGAGAACACCCCCAGCAGGATAAACATCATACGCCAGTCATGAGTCAGCAGCAGCAGGCCAACGGCAATCGGCGCGGTCAGCAGCGCACCAACCTGCGTCGAGAGCAGGCCGATGCCCAGCGCAAAGCCACGCTCGTTATCGGGTGCCCAGTGGGCAATCGCCTTGTTCATCAACGCATAGGCCGGGCCTTCAGAGAAACCAAACAGGATGCGCAGCGCAGCAAAGCCCATAATGGCGGATCCGCCAAACAGTGCCATGCCCAGTTCACCCGCCCAGGCGGTAGCGATTTCCAGCAGTGACCAGAGCACGCCGGCCAGCAGCCAGACCTTTTTCGTGCCGATACGGTCGGCAAGGAAACCGCCGCATAATGACCCAAACAGATAACCAAAACCAAAGTAGCCCAGCACCGCGCCGAGCTGCACTTTACTGAAGTGGTACTCCGCCGCGATGGCGTTGGCCGCAAATGACAGGGCACCGCGATCGATGTAGTTGATCAGGGCGATCAGGAACAGCAGTGAAAATATGGTGTAACGGTAACGGCTGGATGTCATCTCACTTCTCCTGATTAAGTGTCTCAGGAAAACAGAAGCAAAATTGATGCCGGAAGAGCCATTATCCGGCAAACCGGGGGCGGGTAGTGGATGCGGGCCGCAAAGCCCGCGCTCAATTGTGTTAACTGATCCCGCTAATTATTCGCCTGCGCATCAATGCGGTGCAGCCGCTGCCTGCCAATGGTGAGGCTCAGGCGGCGTTATGATGCGTGGTGCTGACGTGTGGCAACGGGATCACCACGGCTTCATCGTTCGCGACCTCTTCCGCGGTCCTGCTCTGCGGCATTTCGCCAACGTGCAGCAAAATCTGTTGCTGATAAGTAGCATCGGCCACCGTGGTCTCTTCACTCAGCAACACGCCCGCTTCATTGACGTTTTTGCCTTCCACTTTTATTTTTGTGGTGGCACTGACCAGCATCCACTCATATTCAATATCCACGTGGCCGCTATCAATACAGCGAATTCCGCGCTGACTTAAATCATACGCCAGTACGGTGGCAGTCGGACCTAATGAAATTAAGACCAGATCAAAGTTGACGGCATGCTTTGATACGGTGTCAAACAGACGATCATAAACAGAAAAGGCATTACGGTTCAGCGTGGTAATACGTTTAACGTCGCTGGCTCCCTCCAGTAAATTATTGCCTAATCCCAGTCGCGTGCCACTGCCTTCAACAATTAATACCCGGCAGCCCTGATAAAGCTGTTTGAATTTATCAAATATCATTCGGGATAAATGCTTACCTTTATAATCGTGATAAGGTCGGGTCACAGACGTATTTCCATACCGGACCTGTTTATTCAGCAGCGCCTCATAATGTTTAAAGTAAAATGATTTATGGAAGAACCAGAACAGGGCCGATCCACTGCGCATATTACGGGTGGTGCGAAAGGCATCCGGCAAACAGATCAGACAATGGGGATTAGCGGCTGGATCATGCAGCAGCAGGGCTTTGAGACGTGCAGATAGCGTCGGGTCAAACGGCTGGAAACCGATATTTTTATACCAGGTCATTTCCAGTTCACCGTCGCCATAACGGGCCAGTGATAATTGTGGATTTTGTAATAACAGATCTATCGTTTCTTCTATCGACATGACGGAATAACGCTTTACCCGAGCCTGCGCAGCAGGGTAACGAAAGGCCGCATTAATAAATTTAAACGGGAAGCGAAACTTGCGGTAAATAGCGTGAAGTACGGACATGTGAACCTGCCTGGGTTATTGCTGCCAGAGAAAATCCCGCCAGTCGGCCGGATTAATAAAGAACAGAGTGATGATATATATCACAGATAAAAATAGCGTCAGGCTACGGAATATCTGAAATCGTTTTCATCGATGAAATTCCTTTTTTCATTAATCTATTTCCTGTTTTTTCTTTTCCTGAAAATTAATTAAATCGCCGTATGCCCGGCACCATTAAATGATTTTAAAATTCATCACGCCGCGTCGGCATTGATGATTATCCTGATAACAACAGCAGGGCAATCACTTTCCCGATTTCAGCATTAAGAGTTATTGCAGGGCAAGGCGAATAAACCATTATGATTATTTGACACTAAAAATCGTTCACCGGACAAACCTAAGCCTGCGTTACAGAAGCGTGGCTTGTCTGATAATTGTTCGTCTTTGAACAAAAGGTGCGATAATTAGCCACCTATGGTTAATATTTTGTGATGTATATCCCGTTATTCACCCTTCAGAAAGTAAAAAAAGCGGCCAGAATACCTCAGCAGGTAACATTTATAATAAATATTACTAATGATTTACGCCTGAACACGTTTTTACATATTTCGCGCGTAAGTTAAAATCTCGTTGAATTTATGTTTCCAGATTAACTATCTAATCGTCGCCAATGACCCGAGGAAGGATCATGATCAATAAAATAACCAGTATAATCATGGTGATATTTGCTATCGCCCTGATTTACATGGGAGGACAACTCCTGCTTGCAGGAGGCAGCGCGTTCTATGCGCTGATGGGCGTGGGCGTTCTGCTCAGCGCGATTCTGCTGATGATGAACAAGCGCAGTGCGCTGACGATCTATGCGCTGCTGATGTGGATTACGCTCTTCTGGACTATCTGGGAAGTGGGCTTCGACAAATGGCAGTGGATCCCGCGCGGCGACCTGTTTGGTGTGCTGGGCGTCTGGCTGGCTCTGCCGTGGGTGGTACGTCCGCTCTATCAGGGGCAGCGTCGCTTCCATCCTTTCCTCGGCGGTTCTGTGGTGCTGATGGTGCTGCTGGTTATCGGTCTCTGCTTCTACGATCCGTTGCCGCAGCAGGGCACTATCAATACGCCGCGCAACGCCTCTGCGACCGGCGGTGCCGCTGAAGAGTGGAGCGCCTATGGCGGAACGGCGGATGGCCAGCGTTTCTCGGCGCTGAAGCAGATCACCAAAGATAACGTCAACGATCTGGAAGTGGCCTGGACCTATCACACCGGCGATCTGCGTCAGGGTGATGATGCGACCGAATACACCTTTGAAGCGACGCCGCTGAAAGCCAATGGCATGCTCTACTTCTGTACGCCGCACAACGAAGTCCATGCCCTTGACCCGGAAACGGGTGCGGTGAAGTGGAAAACCCTGCCGGATAAAAACCGCTCCTATCTGCAACAGCACCAGACCTGCCGTGGCGTAAGCTACTTCGATGGTGGTCAGCAGGTGCAGCAGCAGACGGGCGTAACGCCGGCCCTCTGCCGCAAACGGATCTTTAACGCGACCACCGATGCCCGCCTGCTGGCGCTGGATGCCGATACTGGCAAGCCGTGCGCTGACTTTGGTGACAACGGTGTAGTGAACCTGCGCGCCAACATGGGCGAAGTGCGTCCGCACGCACTGATGCAGACCGCAGCACCGCTGGTAGCAGGCAATCTGGTGATTGTCGGCGGCTCAGTGATGGATAACGGCTTCAACAGTGGCAACCCATCGGGTGTGATCCGTGCCTATGACGCCGTCAGCGGTCGTCTGGTGTGGAACTTCGATCCGGCTAACCCGGATAACACTGCGCCAGTCGCTGCAGGGGCCACCTATCCGCAGGATACCCCGATCGCCTGGGCTACCCTGAGCGCGGACCTGAAAAACGGCCTGGTCTATGTGCCGTTTGGTAATGCCTCGCCGGATGAAGTGGGGATTGAACGCGATCCTGCCAGCAACACCGAGAAATTCCGTGATGCGCTGGTGGCGCTGGATTTGAAAACCGGTGCGTTCAAATGGCGTTATCAGAGTTCGAACCACGACCTGTGGGATCGTGATAACCCGTCACAGCCGTCGCTGGTGGACATCAACTATCAGGGCAAACCGCAGCCTGCTGTGATCCTGCCGACTAAAACCGGCAACCTGTTTGTGCTGAACCGCCTGACCGGCGAGCCGGTTTATCCGGTAGAGCAGGTTAAGGTCTCGACGGAGGGTATTAAGGGCGAGCAGTATGCGGCGACGCAGCCGGTCTCCAGCCTGAACTTCATTCCGCAACCGCTGACTGAGAAGTCGATGTGGGGCATCACGCCGTTTGACCAGATGGCCTGCCGTACCACCTTCCGTGAGCTGCGTTATGACGGTAACCCGTGGACGCCGCCAACCGAGAAAGGCTCGCTGATCTTCCCGGGCAATATCGGGGTGTTTAACTGGGGTTCCGTGGCCGTTGATCCACAGCGTCAGATGCTGATTGCGGCACCGGTACGCCTGGCTTACAAATACAATCTGATTAAGCGCACGCCGGAAACCGAAACCCAGCGTACCTTCACCAAAGATGGTACGCCGTACTGGAATGAGAACTTCCACGGGGACTACGCTATTCACATCCAGCAGATGGCGTCGGGCCTGGGTATTCCCTGCATCGCGCCACCGTGGGGACGGATGGTGGGTGTGGATCTGACCACCGGCAAAACCGAATGGCTGCGCCGTGTCGGCACCACCAAAAATCTGAAGACCAGCTTCCTGCCTGGCCGCTTCCCGCTCGGTTTCCCGATGGGGATGGTCGCGCACGGCGGACCGCTGCTGACGGCCGGTGATCTGGTGTTCCACGGCGCAACGGCAGATAACTTCTTCCGCGCTTACGACAGCACCACCGGCGAACTGCTGTGGCAGACTGAACTCAGCGCCGGAGCGCAGGCCACACCATCCACCTTTATGGGTAAAGATGGCAAGCAGTACGTGGTGATTGCCGCAGGCGGCCACGGCTCGCTCGGCACCACGCAGGGCGACAGCGTTGTCGCTTTCCGTCTGAAGTAACGTCATCTCGTCCCGCTGAGCGCCGCCCTGGCGCTCAGCTTTTTTCATTTCTTTCCCTGCCAGATTTCACGCCCGGCTGTTCATTACAACCCATTGTATTTCAACTTAATTCTCCAGGCACTCCCTGTACTTCATCTGATAACACACCGAAACTATTTCGTGACCGCGCTCGCGGTTTACGGATTTTCCCGGCCTGACAGACTTGCGCATTGAAGCGCGAGGCGTACATTAATACATAACTTCACAACTAATCGTGAATATGAAAAGTACTTCACAATACGCACTCTGAAGGATTGATGCTCATGTCGGAACTGAAATTTGCTACCCGTCTCAACTCGTTCGCCTCGGGCGCACATCTCTACTGGCCCGATCAGCAGGGCAAGCCCTCTGTGCTGCAGATGGTTGCCCGCGCAGGCAAGGTCAATGGCTTAACGCATCTCGACCTCAACTTTCCGCAGCATCTGACCAGCGATATTCCCACTCTTCGCCAGGCGATCAGTGATGCGGGGCTTGCCGTCAACGGCATGCAGATGCGCTGGGATGCGCCGCAGTTCAAAATCGGCGCGTTTACCCATCCGGACGCGAAAGTGCGTCGCGAAGCGATCGAGCTGACCAAGCGCGGCATTGACGCGGGGCGGGAATTCGGTTCACAGCTGATGACCCTGTGGATGGGGCAGGATGGGTTCGATTACTGCTTCCAGGCCGACTATAAGAAGATCTGGGAGGATGCGGTGAGCGCCGTGCGCGAAGTGGCGGAGTATGCCCCGGACGTCGACGTCAGCATCGAATACAAACCCAATGAGCCGCGCGCCTACAGCATTTTCCCCAACGCCACCACCTGTCTGCTGGCGGTGGAAGAGGCGGGCTGCGCCAATCTGGGGATCACCCTGGATTTTGCGCACGTGCTGTTTGCCAATGAGATCCCGGCTTACGCTGCTGCGATGGTGGCACGCCGCTCACGGCTGTTGGGGCTGGACCTGAATGATGGCTGGGGCAAACGTGACGACGGCCTGATGGTCGCCTCCGTTAATCCGCGCGCCACGCTGGAGTTTCTCTGGCAGATGCAGCGCGACGGCTACCGCGGCGCCTACTACTTCGATACCTTCCCGGATGCCAGCGGACTTGACCCGATTCGTGAAGCGGAGAGCAACATCGCCACCGTTAAGCGCCTGCTCAGACTCTGTGACCAGTTGCACGGTAACGCGCAGTTACAGGCTGCCATTGAGCGTCAGGATGCGGTCGCCTCACAGCAGATCGTCAACGACATCATGCTGGCCCACTGACAGCCGATTAATCATAAGAACATCACATCTCTACCCACATGCTGAGACTATAAAAATGAAAAAACGCCTGCTTGCTTTTATCGCTTCTTCACTGCTCTGCAGCACGGTTTATGCGGCAGAACTGGCACCCTTGCAATCCGATACCGAATCGGATCGCACTGACTGGACCCAGCTCGATACTAAATATGGTGCACTGCCGAAAGTCGATAAGTCATTGAAGATTGGTGGAGTATCGAAAACCCTGACCAATGAATACTGGCGTCTGCTCGGTCAGGGCTACGAGGTCGCGGCAAAAAAATATGGCGTTACCGTCGCCTATCAGGCGGCGGCTAATGAAGACGATCAGCTCGGTCAGCTCTCCATTGCTGAAACCCTGATCTCGCAGGGCTTTAACGGCCTGCTGGTCTCGCCGCAGACCGACATCAACCTGGAGCCTGCGCTGGAGAGTGCCAACAGTAAAAATATCCCGGTGGTGAATGTTAATGATGCGGTGATGCCGA
Source organism: Candidatus Pantoea varia (assembly GCF_900115075.1). GTDB lineage: Bacteria > Pseudomonadota > Gammaproteobacteria > Enterobacterales > Enterobacteriaceae > Pantoea > Pantoea varia. The sequence goes on along the minus strand of NZ_FOVG01000001.1, from coordinate 1,165,874 downwards.
ATGCGCGCTACTACGTCGGCAACGTCCAGAAGGATAATGGCGTGCGGGTCGCGAAATGGTTTATTCAGCATCATCCGCAGGGCGGCAAAGTGGCGGTGATTGAAGGGCAGGCAGGGGTTTATGCCGCCGGACAGCGAACCCGTGGCTTCAAAGAGACGCTGGACAGCGCCGGCAAGTTCACCATCGTGGCCAGCGTGCCCGCAAACTGGAGTCGCGAGCAGGCCTTTAACGCCGCCTCGACCATTCTGCAACAGCATCCTGATCTCATCGGCTTCTACGCCAACAACGACACCATGGCGCTGGGCGTGGTAGAGGCGGTACGCGCGCAGAACAAAGCGTCACAGGTGGCGATCTTTGGCACCGACGGCATTTCCGATGCCTACGCCTCGATTAAGCGCGGCGAGCTTACCGGCACGGTAGACAGTTTCCCGGTGCTGACCGGTGAAGTGGCCATGGACGTGGTGATCCGTCTGATCAATGGACAGAAACTGTCGCGCGTTATCTCTACCCCTCAGGCGCTGATCACCAAAGAGAATGTCGAGGCGTTCTCCACTAAAGACAACAACCGTTTGCGTCAGTTGCTGGCTCAACAATAGGTCAGCGGGAGCGGGTATGGAACAGTTTCGCTTAATGATGCGTGGCATCAGCAAAAGTTACGGTAACGCCGCCGCGCTGCAGGATGTCGATTTCTCAGTGCGGCCCGGCGAGGTGCACGCGCTGATTGGGGAAAACGGTGCGGGTAAGTCGACGCTGCTGAATATCCTCTCCGGCGTGCGCGGCGCGGACAGCGGGGAGATTAGCGTCAACGGAAACCGGGTGCAAATCCGCAGTCCGCTCAGCGCCCGTCAGTCAGGGATCGCGATGATCCACCAGGAGTTGCAGCATGTACCTGAGCTTTCCGTGGCGCAGAACATGTTTCTGGGTCGTCCGCTGACCCGCGCTGGCGGCTGGTGGGTGGATAAGAAAGCCCAGCTGGCACGGGCTACTCTGATTCTGAAGACGCTGGATCCCACTATCGATCCCGATACGCCGATCAGGAACCTTAAGGTGTCTCAGCAGCAGATTGTGGAGATCGCCCGGGCGCTGCTGGATGACGCGAAAATCATCGCCATGGATGAGCCGACCTCCAGCCTGACGCCCCGCGAGTTCGACCGGCTGGCGGAACTGATTGGCGACTTAAAATCGACCGGCGTCTCGCTGATCTATGTGTCGCACAAGATGAATGAGATTTTCCGGGTCTGCGACCGCGCCACCATTATGCGTGACGGAAAGCAGGTGGGAGTTGTCAACATCAGCGATGAGGATGAGGAGAGCATCGTCGCCAAAATGGTCGGACGGAAGATCGACAAGCTCGACCATCAGGCATTTGTCACCGATCGCGAAGTGCTGCGGGTAGAGGATCTGACGCGTGGCAATGAGGTGGTGGCGGCAAACTTCAGCGTTCGTGCTGGCGAAGTGCTGGGCATTGCGGGGCTGGTCGGCGCGGGGCGCACGGAACTGCTGAAGCTGATCGCCGGTATCGACAGGCGCACCCGTGGCACGGTGAGCGTTAACGGTGTCGCGGTGAAGAACCACAACGTGCGTGCGGCGATTAAAGCGGGCATTGGCCTGGTACCGGAAGACCGCAAAAAAGAGGGCATTATTAAAGAGCGGGCGGTGAAGATGAACATGGCACTGCCGTCGATGCACCGCTTCACCTCGGCGGGTCTGATCAGTCAGGCCAGACTGGACCGCGATGCGCTGACGGTCATGGGCGACCTGAAGCTGCGCCCGCTCGACATTGAGAAAACCATCGGCACGCTGAGCGGCGGTAATCAGCAGAAGGTGATCATCGGCCGCTGGGTGGCAGCAGATGCCAATGTGTTTCTGTTTGATGAGCCGACGCGCGGTATCGACATTGGCGCCAAGTCTGAAATCTATCACCTGATCGAAAAACTGGCCCAGGCGGGCAAAGCCATTGTGGTGGTGTCGTCAGAGATGACCGAGATCATGCGCATCTCTGACCGGGTGCTGGTGATGCGCGAGGGGCGGATCACCAAAGAGCTCACCGGCAGCGCGATCACCGAAGAGAACATCGCCCGCTATGCCATTAAAGATATCGACCAGACCGCCTGACCGCTTACCTGACACTATTTAAGGTTATTACTATGACGACTCAGACATCTACCGGGCCGGGTACCCGACCCGCGCTGCGGCTTAAATTTAACGTACGTGATGCCGGTACCTTAATTGGCTTACTGATTATCGTGGTGACATTTTCGTTTCTGTCGCCGGTCTTTTTCACCGTGCCCAATCTGCTGAATATTCTGCAGCAGTCTTCGATCAACGCCCTGATTGCCCTGGGCATGACGCTGGTCATAATCTCCGGCGGGATTGACCTCTCGGTCGGCCCCACCGCGGCGCTCTCGGCGGTGCTGGGTGCCACGCTGATGACCTCGGGTGTGCCGGTGCCGCTGGCGATCCTCGCGACGCTGGGCGTCGGTGCGATGTGCGGGCTGTTCAGCGGTTCACTGATCGCCTATGCCGGGCTACAGCCGTTTATCGTTACGCTGGGCGGCCTGTCGCTGTTCCGGGCCATCGCGCTGATCTATACCGGCGGCAATCCGGTCTTCGGTATTCCGCTGGAGTTCCGCACGCTGATTAACAGCATGCTGTTGGGTATTCCGACGCCGATTGTGATTGTCGCGGTGATTGCGCTGGTGCTCTGGACGGTGATGAATAAGACCCCGCTGGGGGAATATATTCTGGCGATTGGCGGCAATGAAGAGGCGGCGCGGGTCGCCGGTGTGCCGGTGAAGCGCACCAAGGTCACGGTTTACATCTTCTCCGGTCTGTTGGCCTCACTGGCCTCGCTGATTCTGATTGGTCGTCTGGGTGCTGCTGAGCCGACAATCGGCAACCTGTGGGAGCTGGACGCTATCGCGGCGGCGGCCATTGGTGGTGCATCACTGATGGGCGGCAAGGGGAGTATCTTCGGCACGCTGATTGGCGTGGTGATCCTCGGGGTGCTACGTAATGGCTTGACCTTACTGAACATTCAGGCCTTTTATCAATTGCTCGCTACCGGCCTTATTATTATCATAGCGATGTTGATTGACCGGGCGACCCGAGGCAAGTAATGAAGCAAGATCCACGAGCCATTGGCGCTCAGATTCGTATGCGTTTGCCCCAGCTGACGCCGTTAGAACGACGTGTGGCGGAGGCAATCATTGCCCGAACCGACATTACCGAGCAGTCTTCTCTCAAGGAGATTGCGCAGGAGAATAATGTCTCTGAAGCGATGATCGTTAAGATTACTAAAAAACTTAACTTCACTGGCTTCAGGCATTTCAGAAGTGGCCTGATCTATTACAACCAGTCTGAAGTGGCGGGACTGCATGCGGAAATTGAGCCGGATGATTCGTCGGAGCAGTTGCTGGCCAAAGTGTTCAGAACCTCTATCCAGGCAATCGAAGAGACTTTATCGATTCTGGATGTCTCTGAATTTAATCGTGCGGCGGACATCATCTTTAAAGCGCGTCATATCGATCTCTATGCCGTGGGCGGTTCTGCCGCCGTGGCGCGGGACCTGTCGCACAAGATGCTGAAGATTGGCATCAAGTCGACCGCCTATGACGACGCCCACATCATGCTGATGTCCGCCGCCGTGTTATCTGATGACGATGTGGTTATCGCCATCAGCCATTCGGGTGCGACACGTGCGGTGAACGATCCGGTCAAACTGGCGGGAAAGAATGGCGCGAAGGTGATCGCCATTACTAACTACGCTGAATCCCCGATCGCGCAGAGTGCGCATGTGGTCCTCAATTCAACCTCTCAGGGATCGCATCTGCTGGGTGAAAACGCCGCGTCACGCATCGCCCAGCTCAATATTCTGGATGCGCTGTTTGTCGCTATCGCAAAGAAAGACCTGAAGCGGGCGGAGAAGAACCTGATGAAAACCCAGCATGCGGTTCAGGATCTGCGGGAATTCTAGTTATGAGCAAAATTGCAGTCACCGGCAGTCTTCATTACGACATTATGCTGGACGCGCATCATCGTCCGGAGAAAGGCGAAACGGTGATGGGCAGCGCCTGTCACTATAAATTTGGCGGAAAGGGCGGTAATCAGGCGGTGGCGGCGGCCCGTGCGGGCGCAGCGGTGCGCTTTGCCGGTTCGGTGGGTCGCGATCAGCAGGGGCAATTTCTGCTGGAGCATCTGCTACAGGCCGGTGTCGATTGCACGCAGGTGAGTGTGATCGATGAGCTTGCCTCCGGAATGAGCGTGGCGATTACCGATGCCGAAGGGGATTACGGCGCGGTCGTGGTCTCCAATGCCAATCAGCAGATCCCGCTGGAGACCTTTGAACAGTCCGGCTTCTGGCAGGATGTCTCTCTGCTTGTATTGCAAAATGAAGTTCCTGAAGCGGTCAATCTCTGTGCGGCCCAGGCGGCGCAGCAGCGGGGAATTACGGTCTGTGTTAATGCCGCGCCCGCCCGCTCATTGTCGGCGGCGTTTGAGGGCTGTATCGATCTGCTGGTGGTGAACGCCATCGAGGCACGCGATATGTGCGGGATTAGCGTGCAGGATCTGAACTCAGCACGCACAGCCGCGGAATCGCTGGCGGAACGTTTTGCCCGAGTGGTGGTGACAGCGGGTGAACACGGTGTGGCATACAGCGAGGCGGGGCAAACCCACACACTGGCGGCGCAGAAAGTAAAACTGGTCAGCACGCACGGTGCCGGGGATTGTTTTGTCGGGGTGTTGTGTCAGCGCCTGAGTGTCGGCGCAACGCTGGGAGAGGCGGTCAGTGAAGCTAACGGTGCTGCTGCCGAACACGTTTCCCGGCAGCCGCACTGATGAATGGCGTGCCACGTCAGTGACGCGGCACGCTAACGCAATTATGCGCCGACGTTCACCACGGTTTTACCGAAGTTCTTGCCATTCAGCATATCGATAAACGCCTGTGGCGCGTTCTCTAATCCTTCAATCATGTGCTCGCGATAGTGGATTTTTTTGTTCTCCACCAGCGGACGCATCGCCTCCAGGAACTCAGGGTAACGGTCACCATAATCCTGGAAAATGATAAAGCCCTGCATACGAATACGGCGTTTCAGAATCCCCGCCATGATCAGAGAGGTTCTGTCCGGGCCCTGAGGCAGTTCACGCTGGCTGTAAGCCGAGACCAGACCACAGACCGGCACGCGCGCCGCGGTGTTCAGCAGCGGGAACACGGCATCAAACACTTTGCCACCGACGTTTTCGAAGTAGATGTCGATGCCATCCGGGCAGGCGTTTTTCAGCTGCTCTTCAAAGTCGGCGCTGTGGTGATCGAGGCAGGCATCAAAGCCCAGCGTATCGACCGCATAACGGCATTTCTCTTCGCCGCCCGCCACACCTACGACACGGCAGCCTTTTTGTTTACCCAGCTGGCCGACCGTTGCGCCCACCGGACCGGTTGCGGCGGCAACGACCAGCGTTTCACCCGCTTTCGGCTGGCCGATATCCATCAGACCCATATAGGCGGTAAAGCCTGGCATACCGAGAATACCCAGCGCCCAAGAGGGATGGGGCAGATCGTTGCCCAGCTTCGCAATCTCTTTGCCATCGGAGACGGCATATTCCTGCCAGCCGCTCTGCGCCAGCACCCAGTCACCGGTCTTAAAGTCACTGTTTTTCGATTCGGCGACCTGACAAACGGTGCCACCCACCATTGGCTGATCCAGCTCTGCCGGCGCGGCGTAGGATTTACCCTCGTCCATCCGGCCACGCATGTAGGGGTCAAGCGAGAGGTAGATGGTCTTCAGCAGCACTTCACCCTCTTTGATTTCCGGGACGGGCTGAGCCACATGGCGGAAATTCTCTTTGGTCGGCTCACCGTGTGGGCGTGAAGCCAGTAACCAGGCGTGGTTCTGGGTTGCTTGTTCAGTCATATTGTCATCCTTTTATAGCCGGGCAATGCTCAGGGCATCACCAAATGAATACCGCCAAAGTGTAGATGACAGCGGCGGGAATGCGTTTAGCGCTGTGAGCGGTAAGCTGATTTACTGTTAACAGGCTATAAGGTGCTAACCGTGGGGACACAGCGGGTGCAGGGCCATTCGCGTCACGGGTTCAGGCTGACGGCTGTTCACATCCGCTTGCAAAAAACGACCGTGCGAGTCATCAGCAGCGCGGCACGGCTCGCATCCGGGCCAGAGGGAGGCGACTAATCAGGGTAAGTTTATGACTTGATGATAAAGTAAGTGACCAGTCAAACTTAAGTTACTGATATGCCGTCATACCTTTCAAAAAGCTTTCTTGAGTTTCCGCACGGCGCGCTGACTGCGCACCGTTTTGATTTCCGCATCTAGCAACATGATTTTGTGATGCTGTTTTCTGAAGTGATAGTGAACGAGCCTGATTATCACGCATAATATGAAGTGAATATCGCCCCAGGCGAAGGAGGAAGAGGTTATGTGCTTAACACACGATATTTCAACCCTGAAAAAAATGACAGTTGCAGAGCGTAAAGCGGAAGCAATGCGTCAGCTCAAAAAATCTTTTGAGCTTGCGGAGCGCTCGGGCACATTGCGTTTACGCAAAGCAAAGGCTGATTGACTGTCAGCTTCCTCCGAAACCCGCTAAGGCGGGTTTTTTTATGCCTTCAATTTATGGACAGGGGAAGTTGCTGCGCATCCAGCGTCACGGGAAGCACTGAAGAGTTTGATAAATATCAGCGAAATTTACAGGGAGAGAAACCATGACTATCCCGCATCTGCGTATTGCCCGACCTGTGACTGACCTGACGCAAAGCAGTCAAATCTATTGCCACGGGCTGGGATTGCAAAAAATCGGTGAGTTTACTGACCATCAGGGGTTCAGTGGCGTAATGCTGGGCGCTGAAGGGCTGGGCTGGCATCTCGAATTCACACTCTGTCACACGCATCCCGTCCGTCCATCGCCAACAGATGACGATCTGCTGGTGCTCTACATTCCGCAACGGCCTGACTGGCTGGCCCGATGTGGCTGTATGAATGACGCAGGATTCCAGCGGATTCCTTCATTTAATCCCTATTGGGATCAACGGGGCGTGACATTTATCGACAGGGATGGTTATCGTGTCGTTATCCAGCATGCCCTATGGCCACCTATGATGACCCGGAGCTTATCCTGAACATTCTTTGCTTTCACACCGCGGCCAGCAATATCGCGATATTTGATGATGCCGCCTGCGCACTGGCACGTGATGAACAGCCATTGAATCATCTGGTGATGCCTGCGCTGCTGGCCGAGGCGGAACGCAGCGGCGGGATGACGGCGGAGTTACGCCTTCGTATCGCGCAAATGATAAAGGCGCTGCTGCCGCAGTTCGATGCCGTATTGATTACCTGCTCGACGCTGGGGTCGGTTGCCGATGATTTCTCCGTACAGGAGCACGTGATGCGCACCGACGGGATGTTAGCGGAGGTGCTACAAGGTCAGTCGGGTCCGGCGGTGGCACTCTGCGCGGCAGAATCGACCCTTGCGGCGACGCGGACCCTTTTCTGTCAGCACGGCAGCCAGGTGGAAGTTGCGCTGGTGGAGGGCGCATGGGCGGCGTTTAAAGAGGGGGATACAACGCGCTATTTTAGCCTGATTGCGGCAGCAGCAGAGCAGGCTTATCAGCAGGGAGCCGTTGCAGTTGCTCTGGCGCAAAGCTCAATGACGCCCGTCGCACAGCAGTTTCCCGATACACAGCGGCCGCTGACCGGCCCGCATCTTGCGCTGCAGACCTGCTACGATCTCAGATGATCGTTACACTATGCTGGCTGAGCGCCTGTTGCAGCGCCTCGTCTGGCTGTGTTTCCACGACCAGCGTACTCGCCAGCGACAGATCGCCAATGGCAAACGCCGAAGCCGAATTCAGCTTTTCGGCGGACGCCAGCACCACGGTTTCCGCTGCGCGTCCTGCCAGCGCACGCTTCACGGTCGCCTCTTCAAAATTCCCGGTGGTCAGTCCCGCCGCCGGGTGTACACCCGTGACGCCCATAAAAAAGAGATCGGCGTTAATGCGGTTGATCGACTCCAGCATTGCTGCACCCACCGTCACCACCGAATGCTTATAGAGTTGCCCGCCAATCAGTATGATCTCCACGAGTGGATGATCGGCCAACGCCAGCGCCACGCTGGGACTGTGGGTAACGGCGGTAAAGCTGAGCGTGGCGGGTAACCGTCGCACCAGTTCCGCGCTGGTGGTCCCGCCGTCGATCAGCACAATCTGTCCCGGCTGGATCAGCGAGACCGCCTTCTGCGCGATAATCTGTTTAGACGCAGTCTGCACGCTTTTGCGCGTTTCAAACGTGCCCAGTGCAGCCGAAACCGGCAACGCACCACCATGCACTCTCTGCAGCAATCCTTCGGCCGCCAGTTCACGCAGGTCACGGCGGATAGAGTCCTCTGAGAGGCCAAAGCGCTGACTGAGGTCGCGCGACTGTACCTGTTTTTCCTGGGCGAGCAGGGCGAGGATCGTCTGTTTTCGTTGGCTGGATAGCATCACTTTTCTCTGCATGTTTTTTCTTGAATTTGCACGATTGTGCATGATAGCGTGAAGGCTGTCTACTTATCCTGGAGAACATCATGCAGCAGAACCATCCCCGCGTGCGCATCATCAACGAGCAGTTGCTGTCAGATAACTGGTATACCCTGAAGAAATATACCTTCTCGCTGCTGCGCCGTGATGGTCGCTGGCAGGAGCAGAGCCGCGAAGCCTATGACCGGGGTAACGGCGCGGTGATCCTGCTTTATAACCGTGATAAACGCACGGTGGTACTGACCCGACAGTTTCGCTTTCCGGTTTTTCTGAACGGGCATGATGGCTTTCTGATTGAAGCGGCCGCGGGTCTGCTGGATAACGCCTCGCCGGAAGCGCGTATTGTTGCCGAAGCGGAAGAGGAGACGGGATTTCGCGTCAGCCGGGTGGAAAAGGTGTTTGAAGCCTTTATGAGCCCCGGTTCAGTGACCGAGAAACTTTACTTCTTCATTGCTGAGTATGGCGATCAGGAGCGCAGCGGGGAAGGCGGCGGAATAGCGGAAGAGGGCGAGGATATCGAGGTGCTGGAGATCGGTTTCGACCAGGCACTACAGGCGATTGATCAGGGTGAGATTGTGGATGCCAAAACTATCATGCTACTGCAGCATCTGCGGCTGAAAGGCATTTTATAAGAGAGCGGGCAGGCCGCCGTTTATGCGGTCTGCCCGTTTAGCGTTACTGATCCTGCGTCAGGATGCCTTTTACATCGTGCGGTTCAGAACGCAGATACTGCGGCGGAACCTGGACTTTGCCATCCAGCGCAGCCGCTGCGTGCCACGGCCAGCGTGGGTCATAGAGAATTCCGCGTGCCAGCGCCACCAGGTCAGCTTCGCCCTGTTGCAGCAGATCTTCTGCCTGCTGCGGCTCAGTGATTAAGCCAACCGCAATCACAGGAATCGACACCTGCTCACGAATATCGCGGGCGAACGGCACCTGATAATTCGGGCCGACGCTGATTTTCTGTTTTTCCGACAGGCCGCCACTTGAGACGTGAATATAGGCGCAGTTCAGCGCTTCCAGCTCACGGGAGAAGGCGATCGACTGCTCGATTTCCCAGCCGCCTTCAACCCAGTCAGTCGCGGAAATGCGCACGCCGACCGGCACGGCAGCAGGTACGGCTTCACGAACGGCTTTGAAGACTTCCAGCGGGAAGCGCAGTCGATTTTCCAGCGAACCGCCATATTCATCGCTGCGCTGATTCGACAGTGGAGAAAGGAATTGATGTAGCAGATAGCCGTGCGCAGCATGCACTTCGATCAACTCAATGCCCAGGCGCACCGCGCGGCGGGCGCTATCGACAAAAGCCTGTTTCACCCGCTGCAGATCGTCAATGTTCATGGCCAGCGGTTTAACTTCACCCTCGCTGTAGCTCACTGCTGACGGGCCCACTGTTTGCCAGCCACCGGCATCAGGCGCAATCTGTTTACCGCCTTCCCAGGGAACGGCACACGACGCTTTGCGTCCCGCATGGCCCAGCTGCATACCGATCGGAATAGAGGAGTAGCGGCGCACATCTTCCAGAACTGTTTTCAGCGCGGCTTCATTGTCATCATTCCATAACCCGAGATCGCCGGGAGAGATGCGGCCAATGTCCTCGACGGCGGTGGCTTCAATAATCATCAGGCCGGCACCGGAAAAGGCCAGCTGGCCAAGATGGATCCGATGCCAGGCGGTCGCATTGCCTGCTTCAGCAGAGTACTGGCACATCGGTGCAATCACAATGCGGTTATCCAGCGTAAGTTCGCCCAGCGAGACAGTGGAAAAAAGTTGGCTCATGTTATCTCCATGGTGTTATGACGGACGTGACAGGCAATAACTATAGCGGGGGATTTACCGGGCGGGATGAATGCAACGTGACATTTTATGACTGCGTCCGGCCTTAACAGCGTAAACCGCTGCGCTAAGGCAGCGAGGTGAAGACCGCGCTGCCGTTAAAAGCCGGGACTTTTATCAGAACTCAGACCTGCGCCATTCCACCATCGACAAACAGTTCTGTCGCATTAATAAAGCTGGCGGCATCAGACGCGAGAAACGCCACAGTTCGGGCAACTTCCTGTGGCTCACCCAGGCGGCCAAGCGGTATTTGTGCGGCCAGCGCATCAAACAGGCCCTGACGCTGATCTTCACTGACCAGATCGCCCAGCCCAGGCGTACGAACCGGGCCGGGACTCACGACATTGACCCGGATGCCGCGATCTTTCAGATCCAGCGCCCACGAACGGGCAAAGTTACGCACCGCCGCTTTACTGGCGCTGTAGACGCTAAACGCCTCTGTTCCCTGTGTCCCGGCGGTTGAACCGGTCAGAATCACCGACGCGCCATCAACCAGCAGAGGCAGGGCTTTCTGCACGGTAAACAGCACGCCGCGCACGTTGGTGCCAAATATCCGGTCAAAGTGCTCTTCAGTAATCGCCCCCAGCGGCAGCATGTCTCCGCCACCGGCGTTGGCGAACAGAATATCCAGCCGTCCGGCCTGTGCCGCTATGCGAGAGTAAACTTCGTCGAGATCGTGCAGTTGTGAGGCGTCTGCCCGGATGCCACTGACGGTCCCGCCAATTTCAGCGACGGCGGCATCCAGCTCCGCCTGGCGTCGGCCGGTGATAAAAACCTGTGCGCCCTGTGCCGCCAGTTCCCGTGCGGTAGCCAGGCCAATTCCGCTTGTTCCGCCTGTAACCAGAGCAATTTTTCCTGCAAGTGATACGTTCATGTGCTTTTCTCCGGAGGATTTCTTTGACAGATTTATCTCTTCCCGGTCAGTGGTGCTGCCGGACTGATTGCTACTGTAAGAGAGGAGGATTGACGGATAAATCCGCTAAAATGAAAATGACTATCCCTGTGGGTGGATAATATGAGGGATTGAATGGACCAGCTGCTGGCGATAAAAGCCTTTTCACGGGTGGTGGAAAGCGGCAGTTTTACCCGGGCAGCGGATTCGCTGAACATGCCAAAAGCGACACTGAGCAAGCTGGTTCAGGAGCTGGAAGCGCATCTCTCCGTCCGGCTACTGCAACGCACCACCCGGCGTGTGACCGTCACCGCAGAAGGGCAGGAATACTATGAGAAGGCGCTGCGTATCCTGCACAATCTCGAGGATATTGATGCCTGTTTTAATGCGCGGCGCAGTAAACCGCGCGGGCAGTTACGCGTTGATATCGGCGGATCTACCGCCAGAGATATTCTCATTCCGCTGCTGCCCGATTTTTTTGCCCGCTATCCGGACATTACGCTGGACCTTGGCGTCTCTGACCGCCCGGCCAACCTGATTAGCGACAACATTGATTGTGTGATCCGTGGCGGCCCGCTGGTCGATTCCACACTGATTGCGCGTCTGATAGGGCACGCCACGCTGATCACCTGCGCCACACCCGCCTATCTGAAAGCATTTGGTGTTCCTGCTTATCCTGATGAACTGCTTATCCTGATGAACTGCGCAACGGACACCGGCTGGTGAGCTATCTTTCGCCGCAAACCGGCAAGCCATTTCCGTTACGGTTTGAACGTCAGGGCGAGAAAATTGAGATCACCAGCGCGCATCGCATTGGCGTCAATGAAAGCAACGCGCATCTGGCGGCGGGACTGGCCGGGCTGGGGATCATTCAGACGTTCAGTTATTCGCTATCGTCGATTCTGCGGCAGGGCGATATGGTGGAGATCCTGCGCGACTGGCGTCCTGCGGGTTATCCGTTTCATCTGGTTTATCCGCAAAACCGGCACGTGACCCAACGGCTACGGGTGTTTATTGACTGGCTGGTAGAGTGCTTTCCGGCGCGGGTAGCGGGGGAATCCGGCACCTGAGTGCCGGATTGGCAGATTAGTTGCCGCGATAGGTTGAGTAACCAAACGGGCTCAGCAGTAACGGGATATGGTAGTGATCACCGCTGGCTTCCATGTTGAACTCAACCGGGATCTCCGGGAAGAAGGTTTTCTGGTTGGTCTTTTTATAGAAGTCACCGGTTTTAAACACGACGCGGTAGCTGCCTGCGCTGGCCGTTTTATCCTGCGGGAACAGGGCGCTGATGCGACCGTTATTGTCGGTGACGCCTGATGCCAGTTTCACCCAGTTATCCTGCTGCTTTTGATCCAATTCAACCTCAATACCTGCCGTTGGCTGGCCGGTTTGCAGGTTAAGCACGTGCACGCTCAGCGGGTTTTTAGCCGCAGCCGGCTGGGCTGCGATAGCGGATGCGCCAGAGGTCATCAGTAATGTTGCGATCAAAGCATATGAAGTTTTCATCAACGTTCCTTTATTGATTGTCTGAAGTCGGATGACAGTGCACAGAGAGTAAAGTGCCTGAGGCCAAAGGGATAATTAACAGAGAGAAATGTGAAATTTCCGAGAAAAAGAGATGCCTTTAGTTACATCATACAATTGCTCTTTAAATCCATCATTTAGCCTTCGTGCGGCTATAGCTAACCAGGAAACAGAAGCGACAGGCTAAATCTTCTGTTAATTCAGCAAAGAAAGCAGGGCGACAATGGGCTTAAATCGGTTTTATATGACGTGAGTCAATGAGTTACAAACCCTACTAATGAAAATACCCAGCGCGGCGCGGCCGAAATCGCCATCATACGTGAGCGATCCCACATTCAGGACGACAAGCAATGAGAATGAAGAAACTGGCGCTGGCCATGATGTTACTGGCTGGCGCTTCCGGCGTTTCAACTGCAATGGCGGCAGAACCCGCGGCTGCAGATCCCGCTGTGAATACCGTTATCCAGCCTGACGCGGCTGCTTCTGCTGTTTTGCAGCCGGATCCGCAGCCAGCCAGTTCTGAAGCGCCAGCCGCGACAGCAACCCATGAGCCATCGCAGCAGCCAGATGATTCCGTGGCGACAACGTCATCCAATCCGGCTTCAGCAGAGCAGCAATCCGTCGCGACTGCGCCAGCCGCTGGCGCCAGTTCAGCTCCGGCATCACAGGAAGCTGGAGCTTCTGCGTCAGTTCAGGTACAACCTGGGAGCAACCAGCCTTCACCGGCCGTTAATCCGCCCGTAGAAGCCGCTTCCGGGGCAGAAAAAAATGAGCCACAGCCAGCAGTAATCAATCTGCATGCCACGCAAAAGCCTGCGCAGACGCCTGCCGATAAGGCGCTGTTTACGCCTGAACAGGAAGCGCGTATTGGTGAGCTGGCGAAAGCCTATTTGCTACAGCATCCGGAATTATTGATCGAAGTGGATCAGAAACTGCAGAAAATTCAGTATGACGAGCAGATGAAAGCGATGAGCAATGCGGCTATTCAGCATCAGGACGAACTGCTGAATGATGAAACCGTACCAGCCATCGGGCCTGAGGACGCAACAGTCGCGGTGATAGAATTCTTCGACTATCAATGCAGCGTCTGCGCGCATCAGGCACCGATCATTCAATCGCTGATGAAAAATAATCCTCAGGTGCGCTTTATCTTCAAAGAGTGGCCCATTTTTGGTTATCGCTGGAAACCGTCTTTCCAGGCGGCCGAAACCGGATTACGAATCTGGCAACAAAAGGGCGGTGATGCCTATCTGAAATACCACAATGCGCTGTTTGCCCGTGGTCATGTTGAAGGCGCGCTGACTCAAAAAGATGTCACTAAAGCTGCTTCTGCAGCCGGTGCCGGTAAGTTAAAAAACAGCGATATGCTCGGCACATTATCCCGCACGGATATCCTGGCGAAAAATACCGGTTTTCAGGGGACGCCGGGAATAATTGTGATGCCTCTGTCAGGTGCGGCCGCAGAGACAGTGACGATTTATCCGGGTGGTGCGATGGAAGAGATGTTGCAGGCGGCGATCAATAAAGCCTCGGGTTCGGCAGGACATTAAACCCGGCATACGTACAGTGACGTGATGACAATGCAGTACGGATAAACCCCCGCGAGATTCAGCCGCGGGGATTTTTATTTAGCGGGTGTGCAGGAGAAACAGCGAGTGCGTGTTTGAGTGCCAGTCATCAATGTGAATGTCGTGAATGATGGCGGAGGTTCACGTGCAGACGATGCGATGACGTTTTATCGGACGGCCAGCGGCAAGAACCATTGAGGACAATGATGATCAACGAGGATAACGGCACGGCAGGGAACAGAATAATGAGGCGGAAAGGCTAACCAGATATCATATTTAACATAATATACATTATGCGCTCTTGGTTATGAAGGCCAGGCTAAACCTGGTCGATTCGGGCTACCTGCTGAGGATCCTGATATCACGGCTTCTGGTGTGGAGTTTTTCACATCAACGAAGTATTACGCCATGTCATTGCACCCGACTGCTGAAACCTCTTCTGACCCTGTGCTCAGCGAGAATTCAGATGCCTGCTTGAATCGGCGGTTAATTTCCGGCCAGACGCCTGCATTGCTGCGTTATCCCATCAAACACGCGTTCTGCAAGTTCTGACGGGAACTCATCGGATAGTTTCGCGCGAACACGCTCGATGACGTCCGGTGCTTCAGAAAGTATTTCATCCATCATCATCTCAACCTGCTTTTTACTCAGGCCTGTCATCTCACCGTGGTTAATCCAATGCCGCCTTTGTATTCTGTAAAGGTTGTAATGGTTGCTGCTGCCGCGAGCGGCCATTGCCAGTTTGCATTTTTGCCAGGCTATCTGGTTATTGCCATTTCCGATGACCGGCCATGCTGATAATACATCATAGAGCGGCGTAAGTTTATAACGCCCCTGAGGCTCTACCGCGATACTGAAATTTTTAGCATGGCCATCAGTGGCTGCCAGTATCCAGAAAATTATCTGTGCTTTAAAGAAATGCAATCTGTCCTGCTCTGCGTGGTCTGAATGACTCAGAATGTCCATAATCTCAGAGATCCCCGGCCCGCCGTCGGCCTGGTATTTGCGTAATGGCGACATCCCCGCAGCCTGACACATATCCTCCTGAGGTAAACGAATGATCCACTGCCGGTCTCCTGACCATTTCCGGTCAAAACGGTCAACCACCAGGACCTTTTGGTCTTCGAATTGAGCGATTTCTGTTCTTGCGACCGGGATGCCGAAATGTTCAAGTAGCAGCGAACAGAGCCATTCATTTTCTACGGATGTACTCATATCGGCTTTCATATTTCCGACCAGGCCAAGCGGTAACTTGAAAATATGCGTCGTTGGCGTATTCCCTTCAGGCATACACCACCGATCTTCATGCCATAATAAGGCTGTTTTTTCCTGCGCACCGGCAATGGATAATCGCAAGTCACCTGTATCACTCTGTCTGCCGGGTAATGATGACGCCGTGGTATTTCGCAATAGTGTTGCGATTTCTGATTCAGAAAGAGGACGATATTTTACGCAATATAAATCTGTGGGTTCATCGCCCTCTTTCAGTAACTGTATCGCCCCTACGCAATCTTTTCCCAGTTCAGTCAACAGGTCAAAAGGGTCGAGACTCTCTGCCTGATATCGCATTGCCAGACGCCTGCGGATCCCTTCACTGTCCGGTAATAAATTATCAAAATAGTCACGTACCACATTCCCGCGCCAGATTTGATCGCCGGGGGTAAACGGCAGAGAAAGCGATAACGGTCTTCCTTGTTCATCAGCACTCCATTCCGGAAGATATTGCAACGCATCTTCTCCTTTGCTTTTTTTCCAGAATCCAACCTGGATACCGTTCATCCATATCACTAAACGCTGCTGTCTTCGGCTCATATCGTCACCATTTTTCCCGTCTCGCAGGTGAATTTTCTAACGTCCCCTTTTCTTCTGTCGGCTTACCTGCTGATGAGACGACTCCCGAAGAGAGGTTCATCTCCACGCCCAGCACAGTGAATATTTTGAAGAGGCGTTCAATACTGGCTCTGGCCGGGTTGGCTTCCAGACGCGCATAAGTCTGCTGGGTTACGCCCAACTGTTCAGACAGATCTTTTTGCGTCAGTCCCTTTGCTTTGCGAAAACCAATAAGCAAAGGACGTAACTGATTGAGTGTTTTTACCGGATAGACATTTTTCATCGTGTGCTGACCGCTTTAACAGGTGATACAGCTTGTACGCTGTTTAGCCAAAATACACTCTAAAAGCTGTTAAATCAATATTACAGTCTAAAAGCTGTAATGTGCGCGTACAGCCTTTACGCTGTTAATCATGTCATTCATCTATCAAGTAGGTGTGCCAGGACCGGGATGCGCGGCCCAGCTGTAGAAATGGTGTGCTCTGCAGACGCTGCTACGTCAATTCTGAGTGACTGGCGTGACGTCAGGGCTGCAGAATTTATCACAACGCGCTAAAGTAACCGGCTTTGAGTCTGGGGAATGAGAGAAAATGAAACGCTTATTTGTTTATGGCACGCTCTGCCCGGGCCGCGAAAATGCCCATATCCTGGAAAACATTGGCGGAGAATGGCTGGCCGGTTCGGTGAACGGCATCTTCTATGAGCGTGGCTGGGGTGCGGCGGCCGATTTTCCTGGCATCGTTCTGGATGAACATGGCCCCGACGTGCCGGGATATCTGTTTGTCTCCGATCAGCTGGACGCTCACTGGCCAATGCTTGATGCGTTTGAAGATGGCTATGATCGCGTCGAAGTTCGCGTTTTTGCCGGTGAGAATCAGCATTACACCGCGTGGATTTATCAGCTCCAGCCCCCAGTAAACAGCTGACCTTCCCAGCCCACACAGAGATGCGCGCCCTGCTCTTATTGCTGGTTTAAGCCGCTGCGGGCTGCGCGTTTAAAACCTCAATACCCCAATGACGGTATCTGTGTCCGGCGGACAGGAAATAGTATGCAACATACTGATTTTAAATCGGTATAATGTCCGCGTAAGTTACCTCCTTTTCATCTCAGCTTTTCCTTAAGCCCGCCCCCTTTTATTATCAGACCCGATATACAGGCACGATGTCTGACCTTATTTTAAAGCCAGATTTAATGTATGATGTAACTAAATAACGACGTGTTCTTCCTTCTTTACCCAATAAGCACCGTTCTGAACACCACCCGCTCACTCTTCTCCCGTTACTCCGGCCAGCGCTGATGCGGAAACAACGACACACGGATATTAAAGAGATGGATTAATGGTGCGACCGCTGCACTCTCCTGGCGGGCAATCGGCTCCAGCCGCAGCAGCAAAAGATCCAGCTCTTCCAGCAGATCCTGATGCGGCGCTAACTGCAGCGACTTCATCTTGCGCTTCAGATAGAGCGCCAGCTCGTGAAACATCTGCCCGCTATCAATGCGGTGACTCTCCAGCACATCGCGATACCGTGCATAGAAGTCGTAACAGTTAGCACCCAGCCAGGTCTCAGTAATCAGATACCCGCCCACCACGATATCCGGCACAGGATCGAGCCGTTTACGCGGCAGAATGATGTTCACCCTGTCGAGCATTCGGGCAATAAATTGCTGACGTGACAACAACGTAGCGGAGTTGCGCTCCACCATTTTGATAAACCCTAACAGGTCGCGCAGCCCACGCTGCACCGCTCTTCTTGCTATCCATGACGGTCGTTTGTTGCGGATCAGCGCCGTCAGCACCACCGCGAACATGATCCCCACCATCGACGAGATGGCCGCATTCAGGGTGACGATCAGGTTCGGCACAAAGTGATGGCTTAAACCAATAAAACCAGGAATCTGAATGGCGACACTTAGCCCAATCATATTGGTCGCGGGATTGGCGATCACCAGGCTGAGCAGCATCAGACCGGGCAGCAGACAGATCATCAGCGCCTGCAAAGTATTGGCCTGCGGGATCAGAAAAGCGATGTAGAACAGACTCACCACCAGCGCAATCACCACGCCTTTAACGAACAGCTTCATCGGCGTCACCGGGGAATCGACACTGGCAAAGAATGAGCTGATGATCGCCGCCATTAAAGGCGCATTCGCGCCGTCAGCCCAGCCGCTGCCAATCCAGAACAGGCTGGAGAGAAAGGTCGCCAGGAAAGCGGTCAGCGCGGACAGCCTCAGCAGACCTTTATCAATATGACGATGTTCCCGGATATTGCGGATCGCCGCGCCATCTCCGTGGCTATAGAGATCTCCGGCGCGCGCGCTGACATTCTCATAGGCATCGGCAATACGCACAAAGTTAGCCATGCGCTCCAGCAGGCCAATCAGCAGCAGGCTCTCTTCGGTTGCCAGCTGCCCTGCCCGCCATTCTTTTTCCAGTGTCGCCTGACTCGCGGCAATCGCCTCCCTCAGCCCGGCGATATCGTTAATCCGGTCGTGATGCAGCCATAACAGAAATGCATGAAAAACGTCGGTGACGCTCTGCGGAAAACGAATGTTCAGTTCGGCCAGTACGCCCAGCCGTGACTCAATCGCGGTCAGGGTCGGCAGCAGATAAGTCAGATGCTGATACTGCACGCTGACCAGACGGATGACATTGCGCGCCGCTTCACCCTCATAGACGCAGTGCGTCAGCAGCGTTTCAACATTCAGCGGATAGCCCGCCATCTGAACCAGGATATCTTCCCGCTCCAGCGATTTGTTCTTTGCCATCCCGCTGATCAGTTCATCGCAGAGTTTGCGCGCGTTCTGAAACCAGAGATTAACGCTCTGCCCCAGCAGATGATGCATCGACACCGGAAACACCAGCCGGTGAACCAGTGTGCTGCAGAGGATCCCCAGCGTGATCTCCTCAATACGTGAAATCACGGTGTTGATGATCGCCGACGGCGACTCTACGTCGGGAAAGCCCATAATGGCCGCGCTGTAGCCAGCCAGCATAAAGATGTAGCTCTTCGGCGTGCGGTCATGCAGAGAAAGATAAAGGCAGACCGTCACCCACAGCGACACACAGAGGCTGAACAGGATCGGCGACTGCACGGTTTCGGGATAGATGAGCAGAATAAAGATCCCGCCAAGCAGCGTGCCCAACAGCCGAAACAGCGATTTCGAGACGGTTGATGCCGCATAGAGTTGCGAGGTGACAAACACGGTGGTCAGCGCCCAGGCGGGTTTTTCGAAGTTAAGTAATAGCGCCACAGAGAGTGCGATAAACGCGGCAAGAGAGGTTTTGCAGGCAAACAAAACCGCGTTTTTGGTAAACCATTTCATCTAATGAGAGCAACCAGGAACTTTCTGAGGCGCGTATCCTGACAGATGCGCCTGCGTTTTACTCTCAGTTAAATTATACAAATTATTACCGGCCGTATCAGGCCGGTTAATCGCCTACTGACGCACCAGCGCACGGCGCTTATCCAGTAAAAAAGGGCGCAGATACCCTACCGTGTTTGAGAGCAAAATCACCTCTTCCGGCAACCGAATCTTCAGCACCTCTGTCAGGTATGTTTTGCGCTGCGTCATACGCTGCCAGACATCCGGATAAGCGCGCGCCAGCTCATCACGCAGTGCAGCGTCGGCCAGCCCCACGGTATCCTCGATACTGCAGCCGCCATAGCCTGGCACCGACGGGATAATGTCGATCTGCAGCAACATACCGCTCTTCAGTGTCACGACTGAATCGGGATAGATGGGCGAACTCAGCCACTCTTCATCCGCCACCAGATGCCCCGGATTAAGATGCCAGCCATACTGCGCCCTGGGCAGTACCGTTTCTATCAGCGAATAGAGTTCGCCGCCGGTGATCCCGATACGCAACTGCTCCAGCCAGCTGACCACCGCGTGATAATAGGGGATCGCCAGACGGGTTAACCAGTCACTAACGTGACACTGTAACTCAGAGGCCTCACTGACGACATACGCGGCACGGCTGGTCAGCCCGCCTTTGTAGCCGGTGGTCAGCGAGAGCTTATCGCCCTCTGCAATCCGTTTATCTGAGGGATAAAGCCGGGCATAGGCGAAACGCTCGCCGGTCGCCGCAATCGTCACGACCGTGTTCGGCTGACCTTCTGCGTTAAGACGTGCGCCTAACGCCTTCTCCGTGATGCCTGGCTCAACGCTATCCAGCGCAGCCATCATTGCGGTTGAAGCCAGATTGGCGCCAGCCTCATAAAACGCCACTTCATCGGCACAATTAATGCAGCGCACCCCGTTGTCAGACGAGATAAACAATCCGGTCGCGTTAACCAGCTGCGCATCACCACCCGCCGCCTGAGCCGCTGCGGCACAGACGAAATGCGGCAGATCGAACATTCTGCCGGTAAGCAACTTCCAGCCCACCAGCCCGGTGCGTTCTCCCGCTACAATCCCGGCCTCGGTTAACAACTGATCCAGCGGCTGCTCACCGCGCATCGGCTGATTGGGCAGCGAAAAGACCGGCGCATGCAGACAGCGACCCGGATTGCGGGCAAAAGGCACCAGCTTCAGGTTCTCATTACCCATGATATAAGTGAGCTCGCCCTGCTGATTCACCACCAGCAGCGCCTCCTCGAAACGCGGAATGAATCCCGCCAGATATTCAAAATTGCTGCCGTGCTCTTTGTCGGCATAGATAATCAGCTGCGCAATCTGCTGCTGTTGCATCCGCTGAATAATGGCGGCCAGACGACGATGCAGCGTTTCATCAGACATCACCGGGCTGGCGGCTCCGGGAAATACCGGCGGTGAAGGGATCACTTCCAGGGCATAGCGATTGGCATCCATAACGCACTCCAGTGGCCAGATTGAGGGGGTGATAATTTCCGTTCCCAGGGTAAACCTGATGTTTCTCCGGTACGGTGCCACCCTCACACAACGTATTCGTTGCGTGTTATCAAAAGATGGACATTCCCTTGTAACATTTTGCCTGCCGTGTGCAGGCTTTTTTTATGGGTGATTCGCCGCCGTACAGCGCAGAACAGGCTAAGCCGGAAAAAAGAAAGCCCGCACTACGCGGGCTCCGGATATTATTTGACAGGCACGCCTGCATTCTCGAGCGCTTCCGCCTTTTCGGGATACAGCTCTGCCGTGCCGGCATTCAGGATCACCGCTCCACAGCGAATGCAGTGATCGCCCTTCACATCCGGCACCACGTCTTCGGGATCCCCCGTATTAAGACTGACGTCACGCGTGGCGTAGACAAACGCCTCTCCTTCACATCCCGGACACTTCATACCTTGACTCCCCTGTTCAATCTGTCAGATAAGCATAGCTGACAGGCTCTTAGCGATACATGGAAGCACAGGCTTTTCAGGATAGTGCCAGCCATCACTCTCTATGCCGCAACCGCTCCAGCATAATCAGTGAGTGGCTGAAGATGGCATCGGCGATATGTTGCGGAAATTCGGCTGGCAAGGCATCGCGTACCGAGACCACCGCCTGGGGAAACGCCTGAATAAAGAAGTCGAAGATCTGCTGCAGGCTGTCACGATCAAAATTCACCTGCTTCGCCGTGGCGATAAAATGGCGCGGGAAGATTTTGTCGATCTCCGTCTTCTTCCCTTTAGTGGCACGCAGTCCCATCGCCAGTTTCAACGCACGCTTGTTCAGGCCGTTGCCGCCCGGCACCGGATACGCGGAGATCACATCATAAAAGGGTGTCAGGCGATAACTGCCGCCGCGCTCAATAAACAGCGAGAAGTTCTTGCCATGACCGTCAGTCGCGCCAATCAGCCACTGAAACACCTGGAACATCATAAAGCGATAGCGATCTTCAATGGCGTTACTTGATCCCATCAGTATCTGCATGATCGCCGCAATGCCCGGCCCGCCGTCCGACTCATATTTGGTGGACGAAGGCAGTCCCAGCGCCTGACAGAAATCCTCCTGCGGCAGACGGATCAGCCGGGTTTTATCGCGTGACCAGCGGCGATCAAAGCGCTCAACGGCGAGGGCGCGCATCTTTCCGGCCCGGATAATCGTCGCCTGCGGCACGTCGATACCCAGTGCGCGGGCCAGCGCCAGACAGAGATACTCATTCTCCACGCTCTCACGCATATCCAGCGTCGCGGCCGGTTGTTTAATCTCACCGATCGGCAGCTTAATGATGTGCGACGTGGGCGTGGCCCCGGCAGGAATGCTCCAGCCTTCTTCCGTCAGCAGCAGCGCGGTTTTCTCCTGAGCCCCCGCGACCGAGATGCGAAAATCGGTCTCTTCACGCAGCATCCCCAAAGGGATATCGGACTGATAAGCCGACAGCACGCTTTCGAGCCGGGCTTCGTCCAGCACCTGATAGCGGGCCTGGAGTGCAGGCAGCGGCATATCGGGCGGCAATAGCATGGTCGCCCCGACGCTGTCACGTCCCACTTCCTGCAACAGGTCAAAGGGCTGTCGGGATTTAATCTGGTAGCGTGCCACGATTCTGTCGCGAATCAAGGGGCTATCCGGCAGCAGGTTGTCGAAGAAATTAATCACGGCGTGTGAGGTGATTGCCTTAATCTGCAACGGCATTGAGAGTGACAGCGGCCTGGAGAGCGGATTACTCAGCCAGCCGGTATCGTACTGAAACTCATGAGCGCCGTTTCGCTGCCGGGTCAGCACGCCCACCCGCTCGCCGTTCATCCACGCAATCAGCCTTTGCATTACCACTCATCCTCATCATGCACTGGAGGTGCTGCGACCGCCTCTTTCTCCTGAACGTCCAGACTCACTTCCATCGCTTGTAATAACTTAAACAGCGTGGCCAGCGAGGTGCTGTCAGGCGCATTTTCAAAGTGAGAGAGGGTGGCCTGTTTCAGGCCGACCTTTTTCGCCAACTCACTCTGAGTCCAGCCATTGCGCTGGCGGATAAGCTTCAGCCGGTTTGCCAGCTGTAGCGGGCTGTATATCATGGGGTGACTCCTTCAGGATTACAGGCGGTAAGCATAGCGCAGACGCATTATCCCCGTCAGGGTATAAATCACAACCTATCCCCTGCAAAGGATAATCATTATTTTATACCCTATGGGGGATAAAATGGAAATTATCCCTTATGGGGGATAAAAACACCCACAGAGATGAGAGGAACTGGATGCGCACATTTACCCTTACCCATCAGGAAAACGACAACGACCGGGAAGCACTGCTGGCAGGATTAGGGGCTTACAATCGGCAGTTTATCAGCCGCGAGAACGGGGGCCCGCTGTCGGTTTCTCACAAAGATGCACAAGGCGTGTTGCGCGGAGGATTGATCGCCTCGCGCAAAGGAAACTGGCTCTGCATTGATTTTCTCTGGGTGGATGAAACAGTGCGAGGCAGCGGTCTGGGTCGTGCGCTGATGGACGCCGCGGAACAGGAGGCGATGAAGAAGGGATGTCTCTTTGCGCTGGTGGATACCTTCAGCTTTCAGGCTCTGCCGTTTTATCAGAAGCAGGGTTATCAGCCGCAGATGTCCCTGCCCGATTTTCCACAGACCGGGATGCAGCGTCATTACCTGACGAAAACGCTTAGGTTAAAAGAATAACGCTGACCGTAATCAATGCAGCCAGCGTTACAGGGTCACAAACCGGCGATGCGCCGCAGGTCCGCTTCGGCACCGGGCGCGACAGCAAGTACCTGCGCCCCTTTGGTGATGCGGTCGCCTTCGGTGTTGAACGGGTGATACCAGCCGCCCGCCTCTTTCACCAGGCAGTATCCCGCCAGGCAATCCCAGGCGTGCATATAGGGTTCGTAGTACCCCACGACCCGACCGGCGGCGACCCACGCCAGCATCAGCGCGCCCGAGCCAATGCGGATAAAGTTACCGCCCGCCGACAGCAGCGCCGCCACAATCTCGCCAACCTGCTGCGGACTGACATAACTGTTAGCGCCAAAGCCGGTGACGTGGTTTTGCAGCGTGCGTGTGGGATCGACCTGCAGACGACGACCGTTCAGCGTCGCGCCCTGCCCCAGTGCCGCCACGTAGCACTCCTCATAGGTGGGGGCGAAAATCACCCCGATAACCGGCAGATCGCCGCGCAGCACCGCGACTGAAACACACCAGCTCGGCATTCCATTGAGAAACGGGCTGGTGCCATCGATTGGATCAACCACCCAGGTATAGTCAGAGGTTCCCGCCTGCAGCCCTGACTCCTCGCCCAGGAAGCCGTCATCGGGAAACGCATCCTGTATGCGGCGGGCGATCAGCTGCTCCACTTCACGGTCGGCAATCGATACCACATCCTGCAAATCGTACTTGGTCTCCACCACCAGCGTATCGCGGCGATTAAAGTAAGATAATGCCGTCGCACCCCCTTCGCGGGCCACGGCCTCCGCTAAAGCGAGTCGCGCCATTATTTCATCATGCGATGCCATGCTAACTCCTTGGGTTAATCAGATTAACGGGCAATCAGGGCAAGGCCCTGCGGCTTAAAGTTGACGCCGACCGTGGTGGCGAGCGGCAGACGCTGTTCCATCTGCGGATCGATAATGAACAGCGCCCCCAGCTCGGTAGCGACTTCATATTCGATATGGTCACCCAGCCAGGTACTGTGGATGACTTCCCCCTGCAACGCCCCCTGACCGTCGCCGGACAGGGTAATAAACTGCGGCCGCACCGCCAGCTGGGCACTGCCGGTTTTAGCGCCCGCACCCCGTACCCGGAAGCGCTGATTACCCAGACGGACCAGCGCGTCATCTGCATCTGCCTGTTCCACTTCACAGGGCAGAATGTTCGCTTCCCCCATAAAGTCGGCGATGAAGACCGAATTGGGCGAATGGTAAAGCGTTTCCGGCGCGCCCTGCTGGGCAATATCCCCCTCTTTCATGACAATAATCTTATCGGAGACCGCCAGCGCCTCCTCCTGGTCATGGGTCACGTAGACGGCGGTAAACCCGAGCCGCTGCTGCAGATCGCGGATATCGGTGCGCACCCGACGGCGCAGACGCTCATCGAGGTTCGACAGCGGCTCATCGAGCAGCAGCACCTGCGGTTCCAGCACCAGCGCGCGCGCCACCGCAATACGTTGCTGCTGTCCGCCAGAAAGTTCAGACGGCAGCCGCTGTCCCTGACTCTCCAGCCCCACCAGCTTCAGCCCTTCGCGCGCCCTGTCCTGCGCCTCGCGTTTGTTCATGCCCGAGGAGAGCAGCCCGTAAAGAATGTTGTCGATGGCGTTCATATGGGGAAACAGCGCATAGGACTGAAATACCATCGCCACGTCACGCTCGTTGGCGGGCAAATGCGTCACATCTTTGCCGCCAATCAGAATCCTCCCCGAGGTGGGATGCTCCAGCCCGGCCAGCAGCCGCAGCGTGGTAGTCTTGCCGCAGCCGGACGGCCCGAGCAGCGTCACCAGCGTGCCCGGCTCTACGATGAGCGACAGATCCGGCACGGCGGTAAAACCAGCAAAACGCTTCGCGACATGTTCAAACACCACCGATCCGGCATTAATGGTCGTCATACGGCTCTCTCCTGAGTCAGAGTGGATGCAGAGGGTGCGGCAACAATCACCGCCGGTTGGGTCACACGGCGCAGGCGACGTTCGCCCACCAGCAGCTGGAACAAGCCAATGATCAGCAGCATTACCACGATCAATACCGAAGAGTAGGCAATCGCGACGCCATACTCCCCGTTCTCCACCAGCCCAACAATGTATGAGGTCGCCATGTTGTACTGGGCGCTGACCAGGAAAATCACCGCGCTGATTGAGGTAATGGCCCGCACAAAGGCGTACACCAGCGCGGCGCTGATCGCCGGTTTCAGCAGCGGCAGCACCACTTTGCGCAGCGTCCTGAAGCTGTTAGCACCCAGCGTCAGTGAGGCTTCATCCAGACTTTTATCCAGCTGGCTCATCGCCGCAATCCCGCCACGCACGCCCACCGGCATATTACGAAAGACAAAGCAGGCGATCAGGATCATCGCGGTGCCGGTGATCTCCAGCGGCGGCAGGTTATAGGCCATCACATAACTCACGCCGATGACCGTGCCGGGAATGGCGAAGCTCAGCATCAGCATGAATTCAAAGGTCTGACGGCCGGCAAACTTCTGCCGCACAATCAGCCAGGCCGTCAGCAGCCCCACAATAGCGGTGAGCGGCGCAGCGATCAGGGCAATCTCCAGCGTGGTCCAGAAGGAGTTCCAGGCGACGCCGCTCCAGACCAGCTGCCCCTGATTCACGCTGATGCTGAAGGCGCGGATGTAGTGATCCAGCGTCAGGTTGTTATTCAGCCCCCAGGACTGCACAAAACCGCCAATCATGATCATGCCGTAAATCACCAGGGTGAAGAGTCCCCACGGAATGACCATGCCATAGACGCTGTAGCGCACCGGACGCGGCAGCATCACGTGACGGCCACCGTCGCCTTTGCCGGTCACGGTGGCGAAGCTTTTTCCGGAGAGCCAGACGCGCTGCACCAGAAACGCAGTCAGCGTAAAGCCCAGCAGGATCATCGCCAGCACCGCCGCGCGGCTCGGGTCGTTCTGTGCGCCGACCACAGAGAAGAAGATTTCTGTCGAGAGCACGCCATGACTGCCGCCCAGCACCATCGGGTTACCGAAATCAGCCATGCTTTCGATAAAGCTGATTAAGAAGGCGTTGGCCAGACCGGGCGCCATCAGCGGCAACGAGATGCGGGAGAAGGTGCGCCAGCGGCTGGCACGCAGCGTCTGAGAGGCCTCTTCCAGTGACGGGCTAACGCCCTCAACCACACCAATCAGCACCAGGAAAGCGATCGGGGTAAACGACAGCACCTGCGCAATCCAGATGCCGGTCATGCCATAGAGCCAGCGGCCCGGTTCGATGCCGAACAGCGTCGCCAGCGATTCTGTCACCACGCCGGAGCGGCCAAACAGCAGGATCAGCGCCAGCCCGATAACAAACGGTGGCGTGATAATCGGCAGAATGGTCAGCATCCGCAGTGCTTTCTTACACGGCAGCGAGGTGCGCGTGGCCGCCAGCGCAAACGCCAGGCCCAGCAGCACAGAACCACTGGCGGTCATCAGCGCCAGTCCCAGCGTGCGCCAGGCAGTGCCGCAGGTGCCACCGGTGAAACAGGAGAGACTCCAGATCGCAGGGTCCTGCATATTGGCAATCAGTCCGTCCGGTTTGAAGCTGCCATCAATATCCTGCACCGAGGCGACAAACAGGCTTAACACCGGATAGAGCACAAAGGTGGTAACCAGCGCCACCAGCAGCACAATCGACGCCACCACAAAGGCATCACCTTTCAGCACGCCGCGCTCCGCCAGCGCAAAGGCGAAGATCAGCAAAAAGACGGTCAGCAGCAACAGCGCGCCCGCGCCCATCGCCGGTTGCCCCTGCGCCAGCGGGCCGAAGAGATTTTCCAGCCACAGCCAGCTCCAGCCACTGAACCCGATGGCATGCCCTTCCAGCACCAGAAACAGGATACCCGCGACGCTAAACAGCAGCAGCAGCGCACTGCGCGTCCGACCCGGCGGCAGAAAGGCGCTGGCCGCAGAGAGCAGCCACAGCGCCACGGCGATGCCCAGCCAGCGATGTAACGCAAGCTGCCCCAGCGCAGGTGCATTGTTCTCATCACCCCATAAGCTGAACAGCCAGTCTCCACTGAAGAAGCCCTGCTCCAGGCTATACCAGGGCAGCAGCGTCAGCGCGACGGCTCCCGCCAGCAGCGCGGCGGTTAAGCGACGATTGTGCGCATTCATAAATCACCTCGATCAGGAAGCGGACATCAGGCTTACGCCACCGCGGTCTGGCACAAACCCGGCTCAGGCGGCCGGGCGAACACCCCCGTTATTGCGCGCTGGCACCAATCTCTTTATCCCAGCGGCCCAGCAGCGCTTTGCGTTTTGCCGAGTCGCCGTAGGTTTTGAAGTCATAATCAATCAGCTTGATGTTCTCGAAACGCGGCGCATATTCAGAGATCTCCGCCTTGCGATTGGAGGGCAGCTGGAACGATTTCGCCTCTTTCATGTGCGACTGCGCCTCAGCACTGAGCGCCCAGTCATACCAGGCTTTCGCGTTTGCCAGGTTACGTGTCCCTTTGATGATCGACATCGAACCAATCTCATAGCCGGTACCTTCACAGGGCGCGACAGGCTTAATCGGGAAGCCATCCACTTCCATCGCCACGGCATCGTGCATAAAGACAATGCCGAGGGTGGTTTCACCGCGCGCGGCGGCTTTAACCGGTGCCGAGCCGGACTTGGTGTATTGCGAGATGTTGGCGTTGAGCT
This sequence comes from Candidatus Pantoea varia, assembly GCF_900115075.1. Lineage (GTDB taxonomy): Bacteria > Pseudomonadota > Gammaproteobacteria > Enterobacterales > Enterobacteriaceae > Pantoea > Pantoea varia. The sequence goes on along the minus strand of NZ_FOVG01000001.1, from coordinate 1,137,497 downwards.
TCTTCAGGTAATCAAAGGCTTTGTCTTCACCCATGATCTGCACCAGCGTCGCCAGGGTGTTATAGGCCGTGCCGGACGAGTTGGGATTGGCGATCTGAATCTCGCCTTTAAAGCCGGGGTCGAGCAGGTCAGCCCAGCAGGCCGGGACTTTCAGTTTTTTCTCCGCCAGCAGCCTGGTGTTGTAGCCCCAGCCCAGCGCACCGGCATAGACGCCCACGGTGCGGTAACCGGAGATCTCCGCCACTTTCTGTGACCAGGGCTGCTGCTGATCGAGCAGGGGCGACTTATAGGCCTGGGTCAGCCCCTCTTCGGCGGCCTGCATGTGCGGATCGCCGGTGCCCGCCCACCAGATATCGGTACGCGGATTGCGCGCTTCACTGCGGATACGGGCATAGGCTTCACCGGCAGAGAGCCGCACCATACTGAGTTTGATGTCGGGATGACTCTGGCTGAACAGCGTCGTCATCTGTTCGCACACCACCACATCCGCAGAGCAGATCATATTCAGGTTGCCAGCCGCCGAGGCAGCAAACGGCATCATAGGGCAGACAATGACAGCAGCGAGCAGAGAGGAATAACGCATGATGTTCTCCTGGGGCTGGATGACGCAGGTGCGCCAGCTTTTGCACATGTGTGCAAACGTATGCGCAAAGTAGTACGGTGACCCGCCGACAGTGTCAATTCAGTTGTTAAGCAATTGTCAGGCTCTGTCACAAATTTGAAACACTTTACGTACCGCCATGCTTTGCACAGCCTTGCAATTTCAGGCAGACTCAGTGCAGTCAACGGTGGGACGGGGAAAAAAGATGCAACAGCTTAAAGCGGTGGTGAGTGCGCAGGATGTGGCTGACCGGGCGGGCGTCTCCCGTTCAGCGGTCTCCCGCACCTTTACACCCGGTGCCAGCGTGTCGGAGGCCACCCGTCAGCGGGTAATGAAAGCGGCAGAAGAGCTGGGCTATCACGTCAATCATCTGGCGCGGGGTCTGGTGCGCAACCGCAGCGGCATCGTCTGCTTAATCGCCTCCGAGGTGGACACGCCCTACCGTGCCAGCCTGGTGCGCTGGATGACCCAGTACCTGCAGGAAGCGGGAAAAGTGGCGATGCTGATTAACACTGACCGTTCAGATGCGAGGGTTTCCGCCGCGCTGCAACAGGCGATCAATTTCCGCGCCGACGCCTCGATTATTCTCTCCGGTATGCCGGACAGCGCCATTACCCGGCTCTGCTACAAACATGGTCAGCATCTGGTACTGATTAACCGCGACGAATCCCTGCCCGGCACGCTCAATATTAACCTCGACTCGCGCCCTGCCGCCGAAATGGCGGTTAACGCCTTTGTCCGGGCGGGATGCAGTCGCATCGCCTTTGTGAATTCACTGGCGGGCACGCCGAGCCTGCTGAAGCGCGAAGCCGATTTTCTGGCGGCGGCGCAAAAAGCGGGCGTCACGGTTCAGGTGGAGCGGTTCGGCTCGACCTCCTATGAAAGCGGACAGATTCTGGCCCAGCGACTGCTGACGCGTAAAGTCCGTCCCGATGCGGTTTACTGCGCCACCGACCTGCTCGCCTGCGGCTTTATGGATGAGGCCCGTCACCGCTTTGCGCTGCGTATTCCGGAGGATCTCTGCATCATGGGACACGACAACATTCCGCAGTCGGGCTGGGCCTCCTACAACCTCACCACCTTTGCGCAGCCGTTGGAACAGTTCGCCCGCGATGCCATTGCCTGGCTGGTGGAGACGGAAGCGCAACCGGAGACACTGATGCCTAAAAATGAACAGCAGCAGGAGCGCAGAATATATCCGGTGGACGTAGTCTGGCGGGGTTCGGTACGTGGCGGTTAATCGCCCTGTTTTATTTTCTGCCGATGCGCTTTATTCGCTTAAATAACTCCCGCGCAATTTCACGCTTCGCTTTAAATATCCCCTTCCCGCGCTGAAAAATATTCGAACACTGCGGCCCACAATTCCGATTTCATGACTACGCTTTATCTGCATTATTAAGTTTCTCTGGCTTTACCTGCTCAAGGAACCAGCAGTCAGATGTGACAAATATCACATTTGTGCCAGGCTTAATGTCTCAGATAACTCTGTTCAAGGAGCATACAATGGCGACACCTACTAACAAGACGCTCGATCTGGATCAATTTCCTAAGCCTCCTTTTGAGGACCAGCCACAACAGGCGCCAGGCCTTGCCAGCAAGATGATCCCGGTTCCCGACCACGGTGAAACCAGCTATCGTGGCACGGGCCGACTGACGGGCCGCAAGGCGCTGATCACCGGAGGTGACTCCGGTATCGGCCGCGCAGTGGCTATCGCTTATGCCCGTGAAGGCGCAGACGTAGTCATTAACTACCTGCCGGAAGAACAGCCCGACGCCGATGAAGTGATTAAATTAATCGAAGCGGAAGGCCGTAAAGTTTTCGCTATTCCTGGTGACATTCGTTCTGAAGAATTCTGTCAGCAGCTGGTCAAAGAAGCCGCCGATAAATTAGGCGGTCTCGATATTCTGGTTAATAACGCCGGTCGTCAGCAATTTAATGAGTCCATTCGTACCCTGAGTACGGAAGATTTTGACGCGACGTTTAAAACCAATGTGTATGCCATGTTCTGGATTACCAAAGCGGCACTGGAATATCTGCCACGCGGTGCGTCTATTATTAATACCTCGTCGGTACAGGCGTTTAAACCCAGCGATATTCTGCTCGACTATGCGCAGACGAAAGCGGCAATTGTCGCCTTTACCAAATCCCTGGCGAAGCAGCTGGGTGGCGACGGTATCCGGGTTAACGCCGTGGCGCCAGGTCCATACTGGACCGTGCTGCAGTCCAGCGGCGGACAGCCGATGGAGAAAGTGAAGCAGTTTGGTGCCGATACCCCGATGGGCCGTCCAGGCCAGCCGGTGGAGATCGCCCCACTCTACGTCACCCTGGCCTCAACCGAGAGCAGCTACTCCTCCGGTCAGGTCTGGTGCTCTGATGGCGGCACCGGCACGCTGTAATCACACGCTGATGGCCGCATAATGCGGCCATTTTTTTGTCCTGCTTTTGCCCCTCAACATACCCCGCGACAGTGAAAAAGTTAAATAAGGAAGCAGACCATGAAAAACCCGATCTTTCATTCGCCGGTCAGAAAAGATGGCTTTGCGGGTCTGGGTGATTATGCCGCCATTGGTGAAGGCCGTTCGGTCGCGCTGATTGCGCCGGATGGTTCTATTGACTGGTGGTGCGCGCCCAACCTCGACGCTAAGCCGCTGTTTGATCGCCTGCTTGATGCCGGACTCGGTGGCTACTTTCAGATCGCCCCGTGTGCGCCTTATCAGGTCTCGCGCCGCTACCGTGACAACAGCAACGTGCTGGAGACTCGTTTCGAAACGGAGAGCGGCACCGTGTTGCTGACCGAGTCGATTAACAGCACGCTGGCGGGCCGTCTGCCGTGGTGCGAACTGGCGCGCCGCATTGAGGGCGTCAGCGGTGAAATGGAATTAGCAATCACCCTGCGCTTCGGCACCGCTGCCGAAACCCGTTCGCCCTGGGTGGCCGACAATGAGAAAGGCAAGGTGTTCCACATCGCGGAGATTATGGCGATGTTCCGCACCAGTGACGATATTCAGATTACCCGGCTGGATGACGAGCAGGTCTGCGCCACGCTGCGCACCACGGCCGGTTCCCGTTCGCTCTGCGCGCTGCTGGTGACCGAGAAAGAGCCGCTGGCGGTGCCGCCGCTGGAGGCTATCGATCAGCGGATTGAAACCAGCCACACCGGCTGGACCAGCTGGGTGGAGAGCCTGAGTTATCAGGGCAGCTACCCGGCACTGGTGAAGCGCTCTGCCCTGTCGCTGAAGTTTCTCTGGTACTCCCCGACCGGCGCGCTGGCCGCTGCCGCGACGACCTCCTTACCGGAGGGGATCGGCGGCGAGAAAAATTATGATTACCGCTACGCCTGGGTGCGCGATGCCTGCCTGATTATTAAAGCCTTTGTTTATATCGGGGCGCTGGAAGATTGTAAGGCCGCGTTTTCGTGGCTGTCACAGACCATTATGCGTCACGGCGTCAGGCTGCGCGCCTGCTATGCCCTGAACGGTGATGAGGTGCCCGCCGAGCGTTATCCACCGCTGAGCGGCTATCAGAACTCGCAGCCGGTGCGGGTCGGCAATAATGCCCGCGATCAGCTGCAGCTCAGTATGTATGGCGATATGCTGGTCACCGCGCAGCGCTTTATTGAGGCAGGACACGTACTGGATATTACCACCGCGCGCATGCTGGCCGAACTGGCGAACTGCTGCGCCGATCACTGGCGACAGAAAGATTGCGGCATCTGGGAACTGCCCGAGCTGCAACATTATACCCACTCTAAAATGGCCTGCTGGATGGCGCTGGACCGGGCGGTGGCGCTGGCAGAGAGTGAGCACATCGAACCAACCTGGCTGGGGCGCTGGCAGCGGGAACGAGACCGTATCCGTGACTGGGTTGAGTCGCACTGCTGGTCAGAACAGAAACAGGCTTATCTCTTTTACGCCGGCAGTGACGATCGCCTCGACGCATCGCTGGCGCTGGTTCACAGCTACGGCAATGCGGTCAATCCGCAGCGGATGCTCTCGACCTACCGCACGATTCAGCAGGAGCTCGGAGATGGCAGCGCCATGCTCTATCGCTACAGTGGGGTCAGGCAGGAAGAGAGTCCCTTTCTTGCCTGCGCCTTCTGGCTGGTGGAAGCCTGGGCAGAGATCGGCGAGGTAAACCGGGCAGAACAGGCGATGCAGGAGATACTGGGTACGCTGGACGGCCACGGTAACGTCGATATTTTCAATGAGATGTATGACGTCCGCAGTCAGAGCTGGCGCGGCAATATGCCGCAGGGTCTGAGCCATCTGGCGCTGATCTGCGCGGCGCAGGCACTATCGGAATCGCAGACGTCAGCAGAGGCATTGAAGAAAGGGGCGACTCAGCGCGCTACTGAAGCCGGAAGCGCGGGTCGAAGAAAAACGGCTCCACCACGACCTTATTGATGATGCCCGCCGCTGCCGGATGCCGGGGATTGAACAGCGCATTCCATTCACCGGTCAGCGTGCTCGGCACTTTCAGCACCAGGCCGTTGTCCGGGCTGGCGAGCCAGTCGTCGCCGATCTGCCGGGTGGACCCGGGCGCAGGATCCGCCTGCCAGTCATCCGGTAACGCCGCCAGCGACAGCTCGGTGATCAGCGAGTCAGGGACGCTAATCGCCAGCATCGAATAGTCGTGTGCCAGATCCTGAATGGTGAGATGCACCAGCGCCTCCAGCACACAGAGCGCCCGGCTCGATCCCATATAGACACAGACCGTTCCGACAGAATTCCAGCGCCCGCCATAGGTGCGGGCACCAAAACCATCAAACGCGGTCATCGCATATTCGCTTTTCACCAGGCGAAAGAAAGGCACCGCCATCAGGTGATCACGCCATGCTCAAGCTGACCAATCAGGTTAATCACTGCTTCTGCACCCGCCACCGTGGTAGTCATCTCCGCGGGTTTTTTACCGCCCAGCGCTTTGGCGGGCGTTTCCAGCCACTGCACCAGACGCTCTCTGTCGTCGCGAAACAGTTTGCTGGCAGCAGAGAGAACGCGGATCAGCATATAAATGCGTCCGCTCTGATCGGGCGAAAAAGTCTGCTCCGGATCTTTCACTTTACGGTTGTAGGTGGTGCGATCGATGCCCGCCAGACGGCATAACCAGCCCTCGTCAAAGGTGGACAATGACGCCGTACGTTTGAGCACGCCGCTGCTGAACCCCACCGCAATACGCTGGTGAGCATCGGGCAGTGTTTCCGGCAGATTCAGGGCATGCAGCAGCGACGTGTCGCGACGATGCTGAGTGGGTGTATAGATGGCGATGGACATAGCAGCCCTCCTGTTCATTTGATTTTTATTTTAGCGCAAATGAACAGAAGGTGCCAGCCTGCCCGGTAATGAGCAGGCGTGATGGGGGTTATTCAGGCGCACCCTGCTGTAATGCCTGCAGAATCTGCCATGCTGCCCTGATGCGCAGCGGGTTGGGGTAATTCTTATTGGCGAGGATCACGATGCCGCTGCTCTGCTCAGGAATAAAGGCGATATAGGCACCAAATCCGTTGGTAGCGCCGGTTTTATGCACCCAGCTGGCGCTCTGCGACGGCCCGACCGGATGGATCAGGGTCGCCGGACGCGGTTTTAGCGCCACACCATTGTCACTGTCGCTGATTACCGTATCAGCAGTAGCAGGCCAGTCGTAGATCTCCCAGCCCAGCCCCTGATAGAAACTCCCGACCCTGAAATAGCGCGACTGCGCAGTGCGAATGGCATTGCGCAGTACGGTATTGCCCGAGGATAAGCGGTTGGGATCGACGTTGGCCTGCATAAAGGTAAGCATGTCACGCGCGGTGGATTTAACGCCGTACGCTTCGGCATCCAGCATGCCGGGAGAAACCCGAACCGGCTGACCATTTTTATAGCCCCAGGCGTAATCCGGCATCATTGATGGCGGCACGGTGATATAGGTGCGCGTCAGCCGCAGCGGTTGAAACACATTTCGCTCCATCGCCTGCTCATAATCGCCCTTCACCATCAGCGAGCCAAACAGACCGATACTGGCGTTCGAGTACTGACGCAGCGTGCCCGGCGCGGCCTCGGGTTGCCAGTTCTGATAGAAGCTGAGCAGCGAAGCCTGATCGGTGACCTCATCCGGCAGCTGTAAAGGCAGGCCGCCCGCGGTGTAGGTCGCCAGATGCAGCATTCGCACCGGACGCCACTGCTCACCGGTCAGCTGCGGCCAGTATTTCTGTACCGGATCGTTAAGGCGTATTTCGCCGTTGCGGATCATGATCCCGGCCAGCGTGCCGGTAAAGGTTTTACTCACCGAACCCAGCTCAAACAGCGTGTTTTCCGTGACCCGGCGGCCGGACCCGAGATCGGCCACGCCGAAGTTCACAAACTGCACCCGGCCTTTATAAAGCACCGCCACCGACATGCCAGGGATCTCCTGCTGCTCCATCAGCGGTTCGATCGCGGCTTTAACCAGAGAAGTGACCTGCTGTGAGGAGAGATCGGCGGCAACACAGCTGGCAGAAAGAGACAATAACGCAAGGCAAAACAAAGACTTTTTCATTGGCAACAAAGGGTTTCTTCACTGAATCGAATTATTTACATTGGCTGGCACAGGCCTGCACGCACATCTGAGCCTGTGAACTGCAGGCCCCGTTGTCCCGGGTGTTGCAGTGGGATTGTTCTGTGTAGCAGTTGGTCTGGCAGGCAGAGAGATCGCAGCGTGCCGCAACAGGCGTCAGCTGGGCCAGTGGCGCGCGGGCCGGAAAAAGCGATGCGGGCTGGGCAAAAGCGCTGCTGCCCAGTAATCCGGACAGCAGCAGCGTGAGGATAATTTTCATAACATTTCTCCAGTGGGACGCAGCACATAAGTATGGCCAGTCTGGCGCGCCCCGTCAGAGAAATCTAATCAAATTGAGACAACAGGGGGATGTTGAGTGACATTTACCACGCCACGGCTGTAGATATCGTTAAGACGGGCAATATAACGATCGGTATCATGCTGCTCTTTGATGCGCAGAATCGCCGCCTCACCTTTCTCCTGTAACATCTCAGGACGTTCGATGATGGCGAGGATCGTGGATTTCAGCCCCTCCACCAGCGACTGGCGCAGCTGCGTTTTCAGCTCTGCCGAGGTAATGCTGTATTCACGGTCAGCGTTCAGCGGACTCGCAATCACCCAGCCCGCGCTGGCAGGATTGATCTCTGGCAATGCGCGAACGTTGCTGGTGATCACCGGGCAGCCGCTAGCCTGCATTTCCAGCACCGAGAAACCGTAGGTCTCCTGCCAGGTCGGTAACAGTCCGGCATCGCTCTGGCGGAACAGCTGCAGCAGCGCACTGTTTTCCATCTGTGAATGATGCGTAAAGCAGCGATAGCGTTTGATGCGGTTCTCAATGTCCGTATAAAAAGCGTCATCATCCTGGAACTGGCGATGAGCCACGTTACGACGCTTGGCGAGATCGCCAATCAGCTGCACATCCAGCTGCGACTCGTCTACTTTGCGCTCTTCAATCAGCTCGCTGATCGCCAGCACCACTTCGGCCCCGCCTTTACGGTAGAACTCGTTACCGGCAAAAATCAGTTTCAGCACACCCGACTGGCGCGGGGCTTTATGCTGAACGAACAGCTTCTGGGGCGGATGCAGCACCAGGGTTTTACGGCGGATTTGCTGGGCGATATCCGGTTTGAACAGTTTCATCTGAATGTTCAGCGTGGCGTCTGAGATAGCAATCAGCCCCAGGCAGTTATCTTTTAACAGATAAGGGATCAGGCGTTTCAGCTCAGGGTTATCCTGCTTGGCGACACCCGCCACCGGCAGCACACGCGGCAGCTCTGTTTCGAACGACGCAACCCACTTCTGCTGGGTGATCGCCACTTCGTTAAACAGATGCAGGATGTCAGCCCGTGATGCCCCTGAAAAAGGGACAGGCTGAAAGACAAAGGTTTTATTCTTTTTAAGCAATCGGGTCCGTAACGGATTAATAAAGTAGAACAGATTGCTCTTTTTCAGATTGATATATTGGTTATCCGGATTAACTAAGATATTACGTTGCTCCGGATACTGGTTATTTGTGATTCCAATTTTCATGATCGTTTTCCAGAGTCCTTTATGTCCAGAGTGATCTATATCACGCGATCGCGGTGGAAACGTTTGAGCAATATCCTAAAAGCCCCTTCCGCTGCGCCTTCGCCAGTTTCTCTAATGATTACGCCCGGTGATAAAACGGTCACAGTTGTGTCTGATTATGAATTTGCGTTTTTTATTAACAGGTGTGTGTAACTGTGTCAGTCTAACCCTCTGTTGAATATAACGAGAATTCTTCGGACAATATTCGCGCCAGTTGTTATGTAAATGTTTTATTATTTGTCAGGAATTATATTAAAGCGAAACGGTAATTTACTTTATAACTTTTAACGTAAGAAACCGGGTGAGACGCACAGGGGTTTGAAAGCGCCCTCTGACGGATCACTGGCCCTGAAACAGTTCATCATTAATGACTTAAATCATGAAACGAAAGATGCAGCTAATTCGCTTCCGCACCCTTTTAGCGCGTGGATTTGCCACATTTAAGTGCATTACTTCCGAAACCTGACGTGGGCAGAAGTATAATCAACACCCTCCAATTCTATGATTTTATTGATTTTAACCCTAACTCTCCCGTTATGTGCCTCGCTGGTACAAAAGTTGCAGGAACAGGATATGCAGACAGGAGAGCATTATGAAAGCAATCGTGATTGGTGGCGGTATTGGCGGAATGAGCAGCGCCATTGCGCTGGAAAAAGCCGGAATTGACGTGGAAGTCTACGAAGCCGTTCAGGAAATGAAGCCCGTCGGCGCAGCGATTTCCATCTGGCCCAACGGGGTTAAATGCCTGAATGCGCTGGGAATGAAAACCGCACTGCGCGAACTGGGCGGCAATATGGCCTTTATGGCCTATCACGACGGCGCGACCGGCGCCCCCCTGACCCGCTTCAGCATGGAGCCGATGGTGAAACAGGTTGGCGAATATCCCTGTCCGGTGGCGCGCGCAGAGCTGCAGGCGATGCTGATTGATACCTTTGGCCGTGAACGGGTGCAGTTTGGTAAGCGGGTGATCCAGGTCGAAGAGACCGCAGACGGCGTGATCGCCACGTTCTCCGATAACAGTCAGGCCAGCGGTGATTTTCTGATTGCTGCGGATGGCACCCATTCGGTGATCCGCGAGTATGTGCTGGAAGAGAAGCTGGAGCGCCGTTACGCCGGTTACGTTAACTGGAATGGTCTGGTCACCATTGACGAGCGCATTGCGCCCGCCGACCAGTGGACCACGTTTGTCGGTGACGGCAAGCGCGTGTCACTGATGCCGGTCAGCGGCAATCGGTTCTACTTCTTCTTTGATGTGCCGCTTCCGAAGGGACTGCCGCAGGATCGCAGTACCGTGAAAGCGGACTTAACCGGCTATTTCCAGGGCTGGGCGGAGCCGGTGCAGCGGCTGATCGCGGCGATTAATCCCGACACCACCAACCGGGTAGAGATTCACGACATCGAACCGTTCAGCCGCTTTGTCAAAGGACGCGTTGCCCTGCTGGGTGATGCGGCTCACAGCACCACGCCCGACATTGGTCAGGGCGGCTGCGCGGCGATGGAAGATGCCGTGGTGCTGGCCGCCACGCTGGCGTCCCATTCGCTGGGCATCGAAGATGCGCTGCTACGCTATCAGGCACGCCGCGTTGAGCGGGTAAAAGATCTGGTGCTGAAAGCGCGCAAACGCTGTGATGTCACCCATGCTCGCGACCCGGCGGTCACGGCGGAGTGGTATCAGTCACTGAAAAACGAAACCGGTGAGCGGGTGCTGGCCGGAATGTGCGAAACCATTGAAGGTGGCCCGCTGGGCTGACGCAAAAAAGGAGGGCTGTCAGCATGACAGCCCTTTAGGTTATGAATCCGCCAGACCGCGATTTTTCAGCATCGGCTCCAGCTGCGGGGGCGCGCCCCGCCAGCTTTCATACAATGTTTTAAGATCGCTGCTGTTCCCCCGCGACAAAATCTTCTGTCGGAAGATGTCGCCGTTTTCACGCGTCAGTCCGCCCTGTTCCGTAAACCACTGATAGCCATCGTCGGCCAGCATCTGCGTCCAGATATAGGCGTAATAACCTGCGGCATAGCCGCCGCCCCAGATGTGCTGGAAATAGCTGGACCGATAGCGCGGCGGCACCGCCGTCAGCGCCATATTATCGCTCTGCAACGCCTGCTGCTCGAATCCCTCCACGCTTTGCGGCGCGGAATCACGATTAAGGCTATGCCAGTGCAGATCCAGGAGCGCGGCAGCCAGCAACTCGCTCATCTCATAGCCTTTGTTAAACGTTGCGGCCCGGACAATCTTTTCATGCAGCTCAGCGGGCATCAGCTCATGAGTCTGATAGTGACGGGCGTAGTTGCGGAACACCGCTGGCTCGCTGGCCCAGTGCTCATTGATCTGCGAAGGAAACTCGACGAAATCGCGGGGGGTTTCCGTGCCCGACAGGCTCGGATAGCGCTGGCTGGCAAACAGCCCGTGCAGCGTGTGGCCAAACTCATGAAACATCGTGATGACGTCGTCCCAGCTCAGCAGCGCCGGTTCACCAGCGGGCGGTTTGGTGTAGTTACAGATGTTGTAGATCACCGGCTTGCTGTCGAGCAGCGTGGACTGGTTGACGAAGTTACTCATCCAGGCACCGCCGCCTTTGCTGTCGCGCTTGAAGAAGTCGGTGTAGAACAGCGCCAGCGGCGTCTCATCCGCATCAAAAATCTCATAGACCTGCACGTCAGGATGATAAACCGGCAAATCCTGTCGCGCGGTAAAACGGATGCCATAGAGATGCGTCGCCGCCCAGAACACCCCATTCTGCAGCACCGAATTCAGCTCAAAGTAGGGCTTAATCTGGCCCTCATCGAGATCGTAGCGGGCGCGCCGCACCTGTTCGGCATAAAAACGCCAGTCCCAGGCCTGCAACGTAAAATCACCCTGCTGCTGATCGATAGTCTGCTGGATGTCCGCCGATTCACGTTCGGCACGGGCGCGCGCGGCTGGCACGATGTTATGCATAAACGCCAGCGCGGCCTTGGGCGTTTTTGCCATCTGATCCTGTAGTTTCCACTCGGCATAGCTGGCAAATCCCAGCAGCCGCGCCTGCTCCGCCCTGACCTGCGCCAGTCGTAACACCAGCTCGCGGGTGTCATTCTCATCGCCTTTTTCCGTGCGTGTCACGCCCGCCCTGAACAGCGCTTCACGGGTGGCGCGATCGGCCAGGCTCTGCAACGCGGGTTGCTGCGTGGTGTTCTGCAGCACCAGCAGCCAGCTTTTTTCCAGACCGCGTGCCTGCGCTTCCGCCTGCGCCACCGCGAGATCGGCCGGTGACAGCCCCGCCAGCTGCTGCACATCATCGACCACAAGACCGCCCGCTTTGGTGGCGGCCAGCAGTTTATTGGTGAAACGGGTACTGAGCCGGGCGGCTTCCTGGTTCAGCGCTTTAAGCTGCTGCTTCTGCGCCTCCGGCAGATTGGCGCCCGCCAGCTGGAAGCGCTGCCAGATCACCTCAACCAGGCGTTTTGATTCGGCATCCAGTCTGGCCCGCTGCAAATAGACCGCATCGAGCCGTGAAAACAGCGGACGGTTTAGCATGATGTCATCGTTGAGCGCGGTAAGTTGCGGCGCTACCTCCTCATCCACCTGCTGCAGCAAGGGGCTGGTGTGAGCCGAGGTCATGGCACCGAAAACCAGATTCACCCGGTTGAGCAGTTGGCCACTTTTCTCCAGCGCCTCAAAGGTGTTGAGAAAGGTGGGCGCTTCGCTGTTCAGGGCGATCGCCTCAATCTCCTGACGCTTCTCCTTGATGCCCGCCTGCAGCGCAGGCAGGAAATCCTGCTCCTCAATCTGGTCAAAGGGCGGTGCCTGGTAAGGCAATGTGCTGACGCTAAAGAAGGGATTCTGACGGGCGTTCATGGTTCGCTCCTGATGGGCATCGCAAAGTCTTATCCTGACAGGTTGCCGCGCAGGCGACAACTCAGGCGATTTGCTGCTGATAAACGCTGATGATTTCACCGGCAATCGCCACCGCAATCTCAGCGGGCAGCTTGCCTTTAACGTCCGGCAGGCCAACCGGACAGCGCAGGCGCGCCAGCGGTTCGCTCTGAACACCCTTGCCTGCCAGCCGGTAGCGGAAACGCTGGTTTTTGGTCTCAGAACCGATCAACCCGGCATAGCGGAAATCGCCGCGTTTCAGCACCGCTTCGCACAGTTCAAAGTCGAGCGGATGATGGTGGGTCATGATAATAAAGTAGCTCCCCGCGGGTGCCTGCGCCACGCAGTCGACCGGGTCCTCCGGCTGCCAGGTCATCACGCCAGCGGGAACGCTGCTGAACTGCCCCGGACGGCTGTCAATCCAGTTTATGTGACAGGGTAACGTCGCCAGCAGATTCACGACTGCCTGTCCGACGTGGCCCGCGCCGAACAGATATATTTCCGGCTGCGCCTGCAGCAGCGGCTCAAACAGCAGCGTGGTTTTACCGCCACAGCACTGTCCGAGCCTGGCGCCGAGGCTGAAATCCTCAGTGTGTGGCGCGATTGCCCCGCTCTGCAGCATCGCTCTGGCCTGAACGATGCACGCAAACTCCAGATGACCGCCGCCGATGGTAAGAAAGGTCTCCTGCTGCGTAACGACCATTTTGCTGCCGCTGTCCCGCGGCACCGAACCATGCTCACTGAGGACGGTGATTAATACGCAGCTCTGGCGTTTTTCGCGCAGTTGATGCAGCACGCCGATCCAGTCATGATAGATCATCAATGGCTCCCGTGAGGCGCTGCACGCCCCAGAAGATGCGCTCCGGCGTGGCGGGCGCATCCAGCAGCGGATGCTGCCGGTAATCGGCCACGCTGGCGACCGCATCCTGCAGTGCACACCAGGCCGCTATCCCTAACATAAACGGCGGTTCACCTACGGCCTTGGAATGGAATACCGTGTCTTTAGGATTTTTGCGGTTCTCCACCAGCGTCACCCGCAGGTCCGCCGGAACGTCGCTGATGGCGGGTATTTTGTAGCTTGCCGGACCATCGGTCAGCAACTGACCTTTATCACTCCACACCAGCTCTTCGCAGGTGAGCCAGCCGACGCCCTGCACGAAGCCCCCTTCGACCTGACCGATGTCGATGGCCGGGTTCAGCGAGGCCCCGACGTCATGCAGGATGTCGGCGCGCAGCAGGCGGGATTCGCCGGTTAAGGTATCGATCACCACTTCGCAGCAGGCCGCCCCATAGGCGTAGTAATAGAACGGCGTGCCGCGTCCGGCCACGCGGTCGTAATGTATGCCCGGCACACGGTAGTAGCCGGTGGCGGAGAGCGGCACCTGATTCAGCCAGGCCAGCTTCGCCACTTCGGCGAAGGTATAATGTTTCTCTCCGGCGCGGACCACGCCGTTGCGGAAGCTCACCGCCGCTGCGTCGCACTGATGCAGTTCGCAAAGCATGGCGGTCATGCGGTCGCGCAGGATTTCAGCCGCATTCTGCGCCGCCTTTCCGTTGAGGTCAGCACCGCTGGAAGCCGCTGTCGGCGAGGTGTTGGGCACTTTGCCGGTATCGGTGGGAGTGATCTGAATCTTATCGGTTTCAATCTGCAGCACTTCAGCCACAATCTGAATCACCTTGGTGTTCAGCCCCTGGCCCATCTCGGTGCCGCCGTGGTTCAGCTGTACCGTGCCATCGGTGTAGATCAGGATCAGCGCACCCGCCTGATTGAGGAAGCTGGAGGTAAAGGAGATGCCAAATTTTACCGGCGTCAGCGCCAGACCACGTTTCAGCAACGGACTGCGGGCGTTAAACGCCGTGATTTCCGTGCGGCGCGCCTGATAGTCGCTGCTCTGCTCCAGCTGTTCGGTGATCTCATCCAGCAGATTGTCCTCGACCTGCTGGTGGTAATGGGTGATGTTGCGATCCTGCTTGCCGTAATAGTTACGCTTACGCAACGCCAGCGGGTCCAGCCCACGATCGCGGGCGATGTGATCCATGATCTGTTCAATCGCTACCATGCCTTGCGGTCCGCCAAAGCCGCGATAGGCGGTGTTCGAGGCCGTGTTGGTACGACAGCGATAGCCGGTTACCCGCGCATCGCCAAGGTAATAGGCGTTATCGGCGTGAAACATGGCACGATCAACGATCGATCCACTAAGATCCAGCGAATAACCGCAGTTTCCGGCCAGATCGATTTTGATACCACACAGACGCCCATCCTCTTCAACACCCGCGTCGTAGCGCACAAAGAACGGATGGCGTTTGCCGGTAACACGCATATCGTCGCGGCGCGAGAGCCGCATCTTCGCTGCCCGGCCGGTCTGACGCGCCACGATAGCGCAGAGACAGGCGACACCGGCCGCCTGCGTCTCTTTGCCACCAAAGCCGCCGCCCATCCGGCGCATATCAATCGTCACCTGATTCAGGCTGATGCCCATCACTTCCGCCACCAGCTTCTGCACTTCAGTGGGGTTCTGGGTTGAGGAGAAGACCTGCAACTGCTGATCTTCGCCAGGAATGACCATTGCCGTCTGGGTTTCCAGATAGAAATGCTCCTGGCCGCCAATATGAAACGACCCGCTGACCCGATGCGGCGCACGCGCCAGTGCCGCTTCCACATCACCGCGCTGGTGGATGTGCGGTTCCTGCACAAAGCTGCCCTGCGCCAGCGCCTGCTCCACATCCAGCAGCGGTTCCAGCACGTCATACTCAATCACTGCAGCGGCCGCGCCAAGACGCGCAGCGTCGGGGGATTCCGCCGCCACCGCGATCACGATCTGTCCCAGATATTCCACTTTGTCATGGGCCAGCAGCGGATCGCCTGGCTCCAGCGGCCCAACATCATTGATGCCCGGCACATCCTGCCAGGTCAGGACGCTGACGACGCCGGGAATGGCGTAGCACGGCTGCACATCAATATGCAGAATGCGCGCGTGAGCGTGCTCGCTCAGACGCGGGCAGAGATGCAGCAGTCCAGGCAGTTCCGGTTTGTCGTCGATAAAACGCGCCTCGCCGGAGACATGTTTTTCTGCGCTCTCATGGCGATTACTGCGACCCACGCCGCTCTGTAAATCAGCGGCATACTGCGCCTTAATGACCTCTTCGTTGAGTTCAGGACGGTTATGAGACATAGCGGGAGACCTCGAGGCAGGTGATTTCGCCATTGTGGCGGTGCCAGTAGCGGCGCAGCAGGTTGCGCGCGACCTGCAGACGGTAGTCACTGCTGGCGCGGAAATCGGAAAGCGGCTGGAAGTCCTCTGCCAGCGCCGCGGCCGCACGTGACACCGTCACGGCATTCAGCGGCTGACCGATGAGTGCCTGTTCACAGTGACGGGCACGCTGCGGTGTAGCTGCCATGCCGCCAAAGGCGATGCGGGCGGAACTCACCACGCCCTGTTCAATTTGCAGATTAAAGGCGGCGAACACGGCAGAGATATCATCATCCAGCCGTTTAGAAACTTTCCATGCGACAAAATCAGGTGACACCGTCACCTTATCAATGCGGATGGCGCGTATAAATTCCCCTTTTTCCAGCTGCGTCTGGCGATAGCCGGTGAAGAACTGGTCCAGCGGCAGGCTGCGCTGCTGCTCACCGCGCTGTAGCAACAGGCTGGCATTCAGGGCCAGCAGTACCGGCGAGGCATCGCCTATCGGGGAGGCGTTGCCGAGGTTACCGCCGAGTGTGCCCTGCAGGCGGATTTGCAGTGAGGCAAAGCGCTGCAGCATCTCGCTGACACCGGGAATGCGGCTGGCAAGAAACTCGCTGACCTGCTCCAGCGATGCGCCTGCGCCCAGCAGGTAATGGTCGTCAAATTCACTGCAGACTTTCAGCGCGGCAACCTGCTCCAGCGCAATCAGCAGCGGTATTCTCTTATGCTGCTGGGTAATCTGCAGGCTGAGATCGGTGCCACCGGCAATCAGCTTCGCATCGGGGTGCGCCAGATAGATATCTGCCAGCTGAGACGGGGTTTTGGGCAGGAAGCAGCGGCGACCCTCACTGCCTATCTCCTGCATATCCGGGGTTGCCAGCGCCTCCAGCCGCTGCAGGGTGGCGGCAGCGCTGTGATCAAACTGGTCCGTGACCGGCTGCGAACAGAGCTGTTCGGCGGCAGCCATGATGGGACGGTAGCCGGTGCAGCGGCAGAGATTGCCCGCCAGCGCGGTCTCCGCCTGATGACGATCCCAGCCCGCTGCATTTTTTTGCAGGCTGAACAGCGACATGACAAAACCTGGCGTGCAGAATCCGCATTGCGAGCCGTGGCAGTCGACCATCGCCTGCTGCGCCGGATGCAGTGCGCGACCGTGACGCAGATCCTCAACCGTGATCAGCTGTTTGCCCTGTAACGCGGAAACCAGCGTCAGGCAGCTGTTGACCGTTTCATAGTGCATCTCTCCCCCGACGGCTTTGCCGAGAGTGACGCTGCACGCGCCGCAGTCGCCTGAAGCGCAGCCCTCTTTGGTGCCAGGGCGATGCTGACGGGTGCGCAGGTAGTTGAGCACCGTAAGATTGGGGTCGAGCGCGTCTTCGCTGACCAGCTGGTTGTTTAACAGAAACTGGATCATGCGGCTTGCTCCTGTGCATCGCGCTGCCAGACCGGACGACCACCGACCCAGGTCTGGGCAATGTTGCGGTCGTCGCCCAGCGTCATTAATACAAACAATTTTTCCCAGATATCTTTGCTGTTACCGATGCGCAACTGCTGCAGCGCAGAGACCGCCGGGTCGAGCACCACAAAGTCTGCCTCTTTGCCGATGTTGAAATTCCCGATCGCGTGGTCGAGATCCAGTGCGCGCGCCCCGCCCAGTGTGGCGTGATAAAAGGCTTCGGCGGCGCTGAGCCGGTAGTGCTGTAGCTGACCGACTTTGTAAGCTTCGCCCAGGGTCTGCAGCATGTTAAAGGTGGTGCCTGCACCGACATCGGTACCGATCCCCACTTTCACGCCCTGCTGCCAGCTGCGCTTAATGTTAAACAGGCCACTGCCGAGGAACAGGTTCGAGGTGGGACAGAAGGCAATAGAAGAATCGGTATCGTGCAGACACTGCCACTCTTTCTCTTCCAGGTGCAGGCAGTGCGCAAAGACGCTGCGGCGGCCGGTCAGCTGGTGATGATGATAAACATCCAGATAGCCCTCGCGCTCCGGGAACAGCGCTTTCACCCAGGCGACCTCCTGCGGGTTTTCGCTGAGATGGGTGTGCAGCCAGGTATCCGGAAACTCCTGACGCAGTTGCTGAACTTTTGCCAGCAGCTGCGGGGATGAAGTCGGCGCAAAGCGTGGCGTCAGGGCGTAGCTCAGCCGTCCACGCTGGTGCCAGCGCTCAATCAGCGCCCGCGTCTGCTGGTAGCTCTGTTCCGGGGTTTCGGTGAGATTATCGGGCGCATTGCGATCCATCATCACTTTACCGGCGATCAGCCGCATGTTCAGGGCTTCGGCCGCGCTGAACAGCGCCTCCACCGATTGCGGATGGACGGTGCCAAACACCAGCGCGCTGGTGGTGCCGTTAGAGAGCAGCTGATGCAGGAAAAAGGCGGACATCTTTGCAGCGTGATCGGGGCAGTGATACTGCGCTTCGACCGGGAAAGTGTAGTGATTCAGCCACTCCAGCAGCTGTTCGCCGAACGCGCCAATCATCTCTGTCTGCGGATAATGAATGTGAGTATCGACAAAACCCGGCACGATCAGTTTGCCGCGCAGGTCAGTCACCGGATGCCCCGACAGCATCGCCTCACTGTTCTCCCAGCTATCCAGCCCTGCAACGTGTCCATTACGCAGCAGCAGCACCCCATCCTCCAGATAGCGTGCCTGCCCGGCCAGGTCGTCGGGATGATCCACCACGCCAGTAAAGTCAAAGAAGCTGGCGCGTATCGCCGTGTCGGTTGCTGATAGCATGGGTATGTCCTTTCAGAATGCGCGATTTAATTTTGCAGGTGATTCTCTTGGTTCTCTTTATAAAACCTTGCAACCTGCGTGCCAGAAATGAGATGAAATAAATTCTTTATATATCAATGAAATAACCCTTCACGGAGGGTATTGCGCAACAAAGCTGGCCTCTGGTAGCTTAGCAACCGTTTGCGGGGTCGATGCAAACGGTTGCTAAACAAACGGGTGCACATTATCCATTCTGAGTATGGCCTGCTGCCTGCAAATCTGCCCTTTTACGGTGCAGGCTGCCCCGAAAAGGCGCAGCGGATAGCACAGTAAAATCCGTTTACAGGCCGGGTCGCTTTTCCACGCGCAGAAGCGGAAATGAAATGCTATGGTGAAGCCATCGACTTTGAAAATGGCATAAGGAACAGTGAGATGATTATTTTTGTCACCGGTGCGACCGCCGGTTTTGGTGAAAGCATCACCCGTCGCTTTATTGAGAATGGTCACAAAGTGATTGCCACCGGACGCCGCGCCGAACGTCTAAAAGCCCTGAAGGATGAGCTGGGCGAGAACCTGTATACCGTGCAGCTGGATGTGCGTAACCGTGCCGCCATTGAAGAGGCGGTGGCACAGTTACCGGCCGAATGGCGCAATATTGATGTGCTGGTTAACAACGCCGGTCTGGCGCTGGGCATTGAGCCTGCGCACAAGGCCAATGTTGAAGACTGGGAAAACATGATCGACACCAATACCAAAGGTCTGGTCTACATGACTCGCGCCCTGCTGCCACAGATGGTGGAGCGTGATGTGGGTCATATCATCAACATCGGTTCGATTGCCGGTAGCTGGCCCTATGCCGGAGGCAACGTTTATGGTGCGACCAAAGCCTTTGTCCGTCAGTTTAGCCTTAATCTGCGCACCGATTTACATGGCACCGCGCTGCGCGTGACCGACATCGAGCCGGGTCTGGTGGGCGGCACTGAGTTTTCCAACGTGCGTTTTAAAGGCGATGATGACAAAGCGGGTCAGGTTTATGAAGGTGCTAAAGCGCTGACGCCGGAAGATGTGACAGAAGCGGTCTGGTGGGTTGCCACGCTGCCTAAGCATGTCAACATCAACAGCCTTGAGATGATGCCGGTCAGCCAGACGCTGGCGGGCCTGAAAGTCCACAAGCCGTAACGCTCTTCAGCGCCAGCCCGCCCGGCTGGCGCTAGCCACGTCCCCAGCCCATGACGATAATCAGCATGCCGCTGAACGCGATCAGTGCCCCGCTCCAGTCCCACGCGCTTAACTTCACGCCATCCACCACCCGTAACCAGAGCAGTGCGGTGAGCACATAGACGCCACCATAGGCGGCGTAAACCCGTCCGCTGGCGGCTGGATGCAGGGTCAGCAGCCAGACAAACAGCGCCAGACTGGCCGCTGCCGGCAGTAACAGCCAGGCTGAGCCGCCTTTTTTCAGCCACAACCACGGCAGAAAGCAGCCGGTGATCTCCGCCAGAGCGGTAACAAAAAACAGCAAGGCGGTCTTAATCAGCACCCTTACCTCTCCTGAACGTAAACAAACGTCTCACCACTGGTGAGCTAAGAAATGGCGATGATATACTATGAACCTATGCCATCAGGCTATTTTATTTGCCATTCTGAACCCGGGCAGTGCTCAGCATCCTCACGGAGTGCATGCACGCCGGAATGTTACGCGCTGGCCGTATCCAGACTGACTGCAACAATGACGCCTGATGGGATAGGCTCTAAGAGTACTCGCTGCAACAGCCGTCGCAGATGGCGATGTTTGCGTTAACTAAAGGATATTGTGATGAAAAAAATGATCCCTGCCGTGCTGTTGGTCCTGCTCTCCTCTGCGGCATTCACTGCCACTGCGGACACAAATCGTCTGATCATTGAAGATGGCAGCACCGCGCTGGGCAATGAAGCGGCGCGCCAGGATAAAGAGCAATGGAATGACACGCGCATGCTGCGTAACAAAGTGAACACACGGGTCGAAAAAGAGTTTGATAAGACCGACCGCGCCTTTGATACCCGCGATAAATGCGAGCAGAGCCTCAATCTCAACGCCTACTGGGAACCTAACACCCTGCGTTGCCTGGATCGTCGTTCAGGTCGCCCGGTCGCGCCGTAAATTTGAGCTATAGTAATGACGGACGACTAACATAAGGAAGACGTGATGAAGCTACAGAGGGTTTTGTTAAGCGCGGCGTTTTTAGCTCTGCCGCTGATGGCACAGGCATCCTGTGAATCGGTGAAAGCCGATATCAGCCAGAAAATCATTCAGAACGGTGTGCCTGAATCAGGTTTTAGTCTCGACGTCGTCGCCAACGATCAGGTTGATCAGGCGGGCGGTCAGGTCGTCGGACATTGTGAAAACGACACACAAAAAATTGTTTATAAGCGTACAGGCCGTGACGACGACGCCAGCGTCCCCGCCAGTGCCGGCAGTTCGCAGGACGCGCCTGCACAGTAGTCCGATTCAAATCAGGGCGACATCCTGTCGCCCTGCCTGTTAGTCCGCCTGTTCCGGCCGCTGACGCGGCATCATCCATGCCACACCCACCGCAAACAGTGCAATTACCAATGCCACCACGAACACCCAGTGCAGTGATGTTGCTATCGCCGCCACCATCTGCTGCAGGGTTTCCGGCTGCAACTGCTGGCGACTGGATTCGGACATAATCTGCTGCACCGGATCCTGCACCTGCGGCAGTCGCCATTGCAGATTCAGATTCAGTACCGCGCCCATCATTGCCGTGCCCACCGCCGAGCCGATCATCCGGCTGAACATGATTGATGCGGTGCAGATGCCGCGAATCTGGTAGTCCGCCTGGTTCTGCACGGAGACCAGGAACGTGGTGCTGGTCATCCCCATGCCGGTCCCGATCAGAAACGCCGTGAAGCTCGCCTGATAGAGAGAGCTTGCGGGCTGTAAGAACAGCAGCAAGGCGCTGCCGGTGACCAGCAACAGCGCGCCGAGCTGGGCGGTGAACCGATAGGAGGTGTGCAGCATCAGTCTGCCGCTGAGGGTGCTGGCCAGCGGCCAGCCAATCGACATCATCGCCAGCACACTGCCCGCCTGAAGCGGTGAACCGCCGCGGATCCCCTGAATCCAGGTGGGCAGAAACGCACTGATGCCCATCATGGCCGCCCCGATAATCAGATTGCCCGCATTACCGGCCACGATAAGCCGGCTGCGCCAGATGATCAGCGGAAACAGCGGTGCCGCTGAACGCTGCTCATGGCGCTTAAGCTGCCAGCCCGCAAACAGCGAGAAAATCAGGAATGGCACCAGCCAGACACCCAGCTGTTCCGCCTGTAACAGCGCAACCAGCAGCGCGGTCACGCAGAGCATCAGCCAGCCACTCCCTGCCAGATTCAGCGGCTGCGATGTTTCCTCCTTCTGGTGCGCCGGTAACCAGCGCGCCAGCATCAGCATGCTGATCAGGCCAATCGGCAGATTGACCCAGAAAATCACCGACCAGCTAAAATGCTGCACCAGCCAGGCGCCGGTCAGCGGCCCCACTATCGCCGCCACTCCCCAGACGCTGGAGAGCCAGCCCTGCACGCTGGCGCGTTCGCGCGGCGAATAGATGTCCGCCACGATGGTAGAGCTGAGCGGCATGATCGCGCCCGCTCCCAGGCCCTGAAACGCCCGGAACAGGATTAACCAGGTCATGGTATGGGCGAAGCCACACAGTACCGATCCCACCAGGAAGATGGAGGTGCCGACAAAAAACATCGTTTTACGCCCCACCCGATCCGCCAGCCGCCCGTAAAGCGGCACGCTCACCGCCTGAGTCAGCAGATAGATGGAGAAGACCCAGCCAAACTGCGAAAAACCGCCGAGGTCAGCAATGATGGTAGGCATCGCGGTGGCCACAATGGTGACTTCAATGGCCGCCATAAACATCGCCAGCATGCAGGCAATTAAGATCCAGTGGCGATGTCCGGTCTGGAGTTGTGCGCTTTCAGTCATAGGGTTCCTTTTTTAATCTGCAAGGCTAGCTCAAAAACAGCCAAAGCAGTTTCCCGCGCTTGCGCATCGTCTGCGCCATCTGTGACGGTGTCACTAAAAGTCGATGAATTTTTTTTATTGTCGCATTAGCCCAGCGGCTACGGGGCTTTAACACCATTTTAACCTGTTTCTATCTGTCTGATATATGGCTTAAAAGCTGGCTTGTGCAAAAAAGGCCTGCTATAGCATTACCCTATCTTATTCGGCATTCGCTGGAAAAGAGTGGATAAACAGTCATTTTATCTACATTTTATCGCAGTTTCGGTTTTGGGCGCGGCGGCAGTTTTTGTCGCACCTGTCGGGCTGTTTAGGGTTGTTATAACAATTGAGATCGTCATCAGGGAGATTCTCCTATGCAAAATGCTTCACTGGCCCAACGCGCCGGTCTGGCACTGCTTGCAGTGGTCGCGGTGATCGCAGTACTGATCTGGGGCTTAGGCTGGGATCAGCTGGTCGCACGTAAAGTCGATCTGCTCTATCTCGGGCAGCAACACCTCTTCTTAGTTTTCTGGTCAATGTTGTTCGCTCTGCTGGTCGGTATTCCCAGCGGCATCCTGCTCAGTCGCCCGTTTGCGCGTCGCTGGGCCGAGTATGTGATGCAGATTTTCAATGTGGGAAACACCCTGCCACCGCTTGCCGTGCTGGCGCTGGCGATGGTGATTATCGGTATTGGCGACCGTCCGGCGCTGATTGCGCTGTTTCTGGCGTCGCTGCTACCTATCGTCCGCAACACCTTCTCTGGTCTGAGCGCGGTTCCTCCGGCGCTGCTTGAGGCCGCTAACGGCATCGGCATGACCAAATGGCAACGTCTGCGTCAGGTTGAGCTGCCCAATGCTATGCCAGTGATCCTTGCCGGCGTGCGCATTGCCACCGCCATCAACGTCGGTACCGCCCCACTGGCCTTCCTGATTGGTGCCAGCAGCTTTGGTGAGCTGATCTTCCCGGGTATCTATCTGAATGACTTCCCGACGCTGATTCTGGGCGCCGTTGCCACCGCGCTGGTGGCGCTGGTACTGGATATGATGCTGGCCGCGCTGGGCCGCTTTCTGAGCCCGCACGCTGCGGCCTGACCACAAGGAGCTTTGTAATGCTAACGAAGTGGATTAAGAAAAGCGTTGTCGCGCTGACCGCCACGCTGCTGCTCAGCCAGACGGCTCAGGCTGCTGCCCCGCTGGTGATGGCAACCAAGAGTTTTACCGAGCAGCATATCCTGTCAGCGATGACGGTACTGTGGCTGCAAAAGAAAGGCTTTGAGGTGGTTCCTAAACGTAATATCGCCACCACTATTGGTCGTAATGCACTGCTGAATAAGCAGATTGATATGGTCTGGGAATATACCGGTACTTCACTGATCATCTTTAACCATATCAATCAGCCCATGTCTTCACAGCAGGCGTATGAGACGGTGAAAAAGCTGGATGCAAAGCTGGGGCTGGTCTGGCTTAATCCGGCACCCATGAACAACACCTATGCCTTTGCCATGACCCGTGAACGGGCCGAGAAAGAAGGCATCAGCACAATGTCGCAGCTGGTGGCGAAGATTGAGCAGGTGCGGAAATCTGACCCGGATCATAACTGGCGTCTGGGGCTGGACCTGGAGTTCGCCGGGCGTTCCGACGGCCTGAAGCCGCTGCAGAAGACCTATAACCTGGCGCTCGATCGTCCGCAAATCCGCCAGATGGATCCGGGACTGGTCTACAACGCCATTCGCGACGAATTCGTGGACGCCGGTCTGATCTACACCACCGATGGCCGGGTCAAAGGCTTCGACCTGAAAGTGCTGGAGGATGATAAACACTTCTTCCCGAGCTACAACGTGACACCGGTGGTGCGTCAGGATGTGCTGGCGAGCCATCCGGGGCTGGATACCGCGCTGAATCAGCTTTCTGCGCAGATCACCGATGAAGCGATCACGGAGCTGAACAAGCGGGTCGATATCGATCATGAGTCACCGGAAACCGTGGCGCGTGACTTCCTTCAATCCAAAAACATGCTGTAAGGAGGCACTGTGGATACCCTTCACTACATCATGGATAACTGGAGCACCCTGCTCACCCTGAGCTGGCAGCACAGCTGGCTGGTGCTGGTGGCGGTCGGTCTGGCAATTGTGATTGGTGTGCCGCTTGGCATTCTGATTGTACGCGTCAGATGGCTGGCAACGCCGATTCTCGGTATCGCCACCGTGGTGCTGACCATTCCTACCATTGCGCTGTTTGGTCTGATGATCCCGGTGTTTTCACTGATCGGTCAGGGCATCGGCGCGCTGCCGGCGATTACCGCCGTGTTTCTCTACTCGCTGCTGCCGATTGTGCGCAATACCCACACCGCGCTGGAGAATCTGCCGGACGGTCTGCGTGAAGCCGGTCGGGGCATCGGCATGACTTTCTGGCAGCGTCTGCGCTGGGTTGAAATCCCGATGGCGTTGCCGGTGATTTTCGGCGGCATCCGTACCGCCGTGGTGATGAACGTTGGCGTGATGGCGATTGCCGCCGTGATTGGCGCGGGCGGTCTGGGCCAGTTGCTGCTGGATGGGATCAGCGGCAGTGATATTCGTATGTTGATTGCCGGGGCATTGATGATTTGTCTGCTGGCTATTTTTCTTGACTGGCTGCTGCACCGTTTGCAGCAGGCGCTCACTCCAAAGGGGATTCGATAATGATTACGCTGGAAAACCTGACGAAAACCTTTACTCAGAAAAACGGCACCACCAATAAAGCCGTCGATAACGTCAGTCTGCATGTGCCAGCGGGTGAGATGTGTGTGCTGCTGGGGCCATCGGGCTGCGGTAAGACCACCACGCTGAAGATGATTAACCGTCTGATTCCCGCCACCAGTGGCCGGATCCTGATTAATGGTGAAGATACCAGCACCCAGGACACCACCACCCTGCGCCGCAACATTGGCTATGTCATCCAGCAGATTGGTCTGTTTCCCAACATGACCATCGAGGAGAACATTACCGTGGTGCCGCGCATGCTGGGCTGGGACAAGAAGCAGTGCCGTGAGCGGGCAACCGAGCTGATGAGCATGGTCGCGCTGGACCCGACTAAATTCCTGCATCGCTACCCGCGTGAGATGTCCGGCGGTCAGCAGCAGCGTATCGGCGTGATTCGTGCCCTGGCCGCGGATCCACCGGTGCTGCTGATGGATGAGCCGTTTGGTGCCGTTGACCCGATTAACCGCGAAGTGATCCAGAACGAGTTTCTCGACATGCAGCGTCAGCTGAAGAAAACCGTGATGCTGGTGAGCCATGACATCGACGAAGCGCTGAAGCTGGGCGACCGAATCGCAGTATTTGGTCAGGGTAAGATCGTGCAGTGCGCCAGTCCGGATGAGTTGCTGGCCACGCCGGCCAATGATTTCGTCGGCTCGTTTGTCGGTCAGGACCGCACGCTTAAGCGTCTGTTACTGGTCCAGGCGGGCGACGTGACCGATCAGCAGCCGACCATCACCGTGCGCCGCT
This sequence comes from Candidatus Pantoea varia, assembly GCF_900115075.1. Lineage (GTDB taxonomy): Bacteria > Pseudomonadota > Gammaproteobacteria > Enterobacterales > Enterobacteriaceae > Pantoea > Pantoea varia. Next base: position 1,111,564 of record NZ_FOVG01000001.1, on the reverse strand, counting down.
CGACTCCGCTGGATGAAGCCTTTGGCATGATGGATGATAACGACATGCGGTCAATTACCGTGGTCGATGAGGATGGCAAACCGCTGGGCTTCGTGAAGCGTCGTGAGGCGCGTAACGTGAGTGGCCGTTGTGAAGAAAAGCTGCACACCTTTAAGGTGACCGGTAAAGCCGAAGAGAACCTGCGCGTGGTGCTGTCAAAGCTCTATGAGCACAACACGGTCTGGATGCCGATTGTCGATGAAGAAGGTCGCTACAGCGGGGAGATTTCGCAGGATTATATTGCGGATTACCTCAGCTCGGGTCGAACCCGTCGTCGTCTGAATCCGTAATTTCGTCACGGTGATATAAGTCAGACAAAAAGGGCCACTCTGGCCCTTTTTGTCGCGGAATGTCCCTAAACGGGGTGAGTCTGACAGCAATACAAAATTTCAATCCGAAGGGAACACGGTCAGAGGAGGAAAGCGTTCCGCGCCAGGACGGCGCGCGATGCTTTGCTTCAGGCGTACGCGCCCATCACTTTAATTTCTGAGCCGGCTGTCAGAGCAACTTCGGCCTTGTGCGTTATCTAGCTTTCAGTCAGCGTTTCCGCCTCAACCTCTTCCACCGAAGGTGCCTCGTCTGGCAGTACCAGATTGAGCACAATAGCCAGAATGCCGCCGGTCGTCACCGCATGACCAAACAGACTGTTAATCAGCGGCGGAAACTGCTTCAGCACCTCCGGCACGGCTTCCACGCCCAGACCAATTCCGAATGAAATCGCGACAATCAACATCTCGCGGCGGCCCAGCGGCGTCTGGGTCATCACCCGGATACCCGCAGCGACCACGCTGCCAAACATCACAATGGTGGCCCCGCCCAGCACTGACGGCGGGATCTGCTGCAGCAGCGAGCCAACAAACGGAAAGAGTCCCAGCAGCGCCAGCATAATTCCCAGCAGCATACCGACATAACGGCTGGCGACGCCGGTCATCTGAATCACGCCATTATTCTGCGCAAAAGTGGTGTTAGGAAAGGCGGAGAAGACCGCTGCCAGCACGCAGCTCAGGCCATCGGCGACAATGCCGCCCTGCAGCCGCTGCTGAAAAGGCTTGCCGGTAATCGGCTGCTGAGAAATCAGGCAATTGGCGGTGAGGTCGCCGACCGCTTCAATCACCGCGATGACGGATACCAGCGCAATCGGCAGGAAAATGGTCCAGTCAAAGGCAAAGCCAAACCGGAAGAAAGCAGGCAGCACCAGCCAGCGGCTCTCCGGCGCGACGTTCAGTTGCAGATGACCGGTTAAGGCTGCCGCAACACATCCCACCGCGATGCCCGCCACTACCGCCACCAGCCGCGCCCAGCGGTTACGCGAACGGTTCAGCGCCACGATCACCAGCAGCGTCAGCGCGCCCAGCGCCAGATTCCCCGGCGAGCCAAAATCGGTGGCGTTGTGACCGCCTGCCCAGTCGGTGATGCTCACTTTGATCAGGCTGATGCCAATCAGGGTGATCACCGTGCCGGTCACGACCGGCGTCAGTACCTGGCGCAGCGAGCCAACGCAGCGGCTGATCAGAACCGGAATCAGCGCCGCCACCAGATTGCAGCCAAACAGCATCGCCATAATCTCCTCCGGCGAACCACCGCGCCCTTTCACCATCAGGCCACCGGAGAGGATCACGCCCAGAAAGGCGAAGCTGGTGCCCTGCAGGCAGATCATTCCCGCCCCGACGCCATAAAAGCGTCTGGCCTGCATAAAGGTGCCTAAGCCGGAGACGAACAGCGACATGCTGATCAGATAAGGAAGATAGGTCTGCAACCCCAGCACTGAACCGATGATCAGCGGTGGCGTGATAATGCCCACCACGCTGGCGAGCAGATGTTGCAGCGCGGCGAAAAATGCCGGGACGGGGCCAATGCGGGCTTCAAGCCCATATAACAAACCTTTCTCGTGTGAGTGCGACATGGTGAAACTCCGGCTCTGTGTGATAAGCGGAGTTAATGCATTTTCTGCGCCATACCGTCATTATTTCGCGTGTTGTGGGCCAGGTCATTCAAATATAAGTGGAAATTCATACAGAGCACCAGCGCTGAACCTGAAACTTAAGGTTCAGCGCTGGCTCCGATGACTTTATTTGTTTCATAATCAGGCGATCTTTGCACTCACAGCGTGCAGCGTGTCTGGTTCCAGCAGGGAAATATCGATGTAGGGCGTGAGATCACGCTGTTCTGCCCGCGGCAGATAAGGCAGTTCGCCCAGTAGCGGCGCCCCGATTTTTTCACGCAGGATTTCAATGATATCGCTGTACTGCGCCAGTCCCGGATTAATACGATTCGCGACCCAGCCGACCAGCGGCAGTCCATCCAGAGCTATCGCTTCTGCCGTCAGCAGAGCGTGACTGATACAGCCCGACTGGATACCGACTACCAGTACCACCGGCAGTTGCTGCTCAACGACCCAGCAGGAGAGCGGACGGCCATCGTTCATCAGGCTGCGCCAGCCGCCAGTGCCCTCCACGACCACGCGATCGGCCTGCTGTGTCAGGCTGGTTAAACCGCTGGTCAGCAAACCATAATCGATGTTCTGCCCCGGATGGGTGCAGATCTCCTCTTCCTGGAAGACCAGCGGATTGATCGCCTCATAGGGCAAGTCGATGGAGGAAGCGCTTTGCAGAACCTGTGCATCTTTGTTACGCAGGCCTTCAGCGGTTTTGACCGCACAGCGAGCGACGGGCTTGAAGCCGACTGCACTGAGTCCGGTCTGGATAAAACTTTGTAACAGGGCGCGTGACACCACCGTTTTGCCCACTGCGGTATCGGTGCCGGTAACAAATAGTCTGTTCACTCAACTTCTCCTCTCAAACCGTTGCGGTTAATCGGTGATTAACCTTGCTGCGAAACGGCATTTTAAGGAATGGAGGATGAGAACGGATTGCGTTAGCGCAAGTTCAGGTCTGCTTAACCTTGCAACAGTTTCACTAACAGATGTCCGTTATAGAGCGCGTCCTTGATCAGCGCGGCACCACCCAGCGTTCCCGGCTCGCTAAATTCAGTAGGTGCCAGCTGGATACTCGCGCTGTAGGCGGGCAGTGACTGCTGCAGAATGGTGTTGCTCACCGCTGGAAACAGCACATCAGCGGCGGCATTAAGCGGGGAACCGATAAGAATATGTTGTGGATTGAAGATGTTGACCATCATCGCCAGAATCCGCCCAACGTGATGACCGACGCTGGCGATGGTATCGCGCGCCAGACGGTCGCCGGACTGCGCGGCCGCGCACAGTGACTCCAGCGTCAGCGGCTGATTATTAAGCAGGCTGTCAGGCTGAGCAGGCAGACGCTGCGCCGCCAGCGCCAACAGGCTGCCGGTGCTGGCCACGGTCTCCAGACAGCCATGGTTTCCGCAGTAGCACTGCTGACCATACGGATCGATCTGGGTATGGCCAATCTCGACCAGCGCCCTGCCACTTTTATGCAGCAGCTGACCGCCACTGATGACGCCAGCGCCCACGGTTTCATCAATCACGATCTGAATCACATCCTGTGCACCGCGTGAGGCGCCAAACAGCGACTCCGCCAGCGTCCAGGCTGAAATGTCATGCTGCACAAACACCGGTAAGCCGGTTCGCGCCGCCAGCGCATCGCCCAGCGGCATATCACGCACCTCGTAACCCGGTAACCGATGCACCACGCCTGACGCGGCGTTGATCAGCCCCGGCAGCGTAATGGCAATCGCCGTGAGGCGTTCCAGCTTCTTTTGATGACGGATAAAGAAGGCGTCAACCTGTTCAATAAGCGCGGTGAGTAACGGCTGCGCGGACTCATCAGGCAGCGGCAGGCTGTCTTCCACCAGCGCCCGGCTGCTGAGATCGCGCAGCGTAAAAGTCATTGCGCCGCGATGAAGACGGATCGCCAGATAGTGCCAGGCGTCGGTATCCAGTATCAGGCCAATCGCCGGACGGCCACGACTGCCGGGATCCTGATACTCGGTCTCCTGCACCAGATGCGCGTCGAGCATTTCACGCACAATTTTGGTAATGCTGGCCGGGGCGAGCTGGGCACGGCGGGAAAGTTCGATACGCGAAATGGGACCGTGACGGTCAATTAATCGATATACGACACCTGCATTGGTCTGCTTGATCTGGTCAATGTGGCCAGGTTGACTGTCCGGATTCACAACCCTGCTCCCGGTTATTTTCGCGCTTCTAAATAAACATGCGCCATGGTGAGGCAGATCAGGCGACAGCGTCAAATATTTGATTAGAAATGTGATTTATCGCACAGATTGATACGGTGAACCGGAGGCTTCAGGGCCGATTTTCCCGCAGCAACGCCATCATGTTCTCCATCTGCGCATTCATTTCGCGTCCGGCTGACCAGACCAGCCACAGCTCTGAAATGGCATCCTCTTCCGTTAACGGCACCCAGACCAGATCGGCCAGCCGCGCCCGCCGGAATGAGGCAGGCAGAATGGATACGCCCAGACCGGTTGCTACCAGCCCCAGGATGGTCATCGCTTCACCCACTTCCTGGGTGATATAGGGCTTGATGTGATAGCGGTGCAGGAGTGCCAGAATATCGCTGTAGAGCGCGGTGCCGCCCTGAGGATCGAAGAAGACGAAAGGTTCCGCCGCCAGGGCGGTTACAGAGATTTTGTCGGCGTCAGCCAGCGGATGCGCCTTATGCACCACGGCATAAAGCGGCTCGCTCAGCAGCAGCTGATGCCGCAGATCGGCTGGCAGCGGCGTGTTGCGCATCACGCCGAGATCGAGCCGTCCATCATGCAAGGGTGCCAACTGCTGGCGGGTGTTGATCTCCTGCATCTGAATATGCACCTGCGGCCAGCGCTGACGAAAGCGGAATAGCGCATCGGAGACCACGGCGGTAAACGGAGCCGAAGAGGTAAAGCCGATCCGTAGCTCTCCCTCTTCGCCACGATGCAACCGGGCAGCGCGATCGGCGGCCTGCTCAACCTGCAACAGAATCGCGCGGGCATCATTCAGCAACTGATGCCCGGCGGCGGTGAGCTGCACGCTACGGTTGGTACGATTAAACAGCCTTGCGCCGGTCTCCGATTCCAGCTGAATAATCTGCTGGCTGAGCGGCGGCTGAGAAATGTTCAGCCGCTGGGCTGCCCGTCCGAAATGTAACTCTTCCGCGACCGCAACAAAGTAGCGCAGATGACGCAGCTCAATATTCATATCTTAAACGTCTCATTTGAGATTATTAATATATTAGACATCATAATGCCGCTTTCCTAAGCTGACGACAGGTTTTCTGACAGAGAGGAAGATGTGTGAGTCGCTCAATACAGGTAACAGTGGATGAGGAGGCGGTGCCTGCCGCGCCTGAGTCCGCTGCTGCTTCAGGTTATATTCGCCGGGGAACGCCCAAATTTATGCGCGTAACGCTGGCCCTTTTCTCCGCCGGACTGGCAACCTTTGCCCTGCTCTACTGTGTGCAGCCGATTCTGCCGGTGCTCTCTCAGCAGTTTGGTGTTTCTCCGGCGACCAGCAGCCTGTCGCTCTCCATCTCTACCGGCCTGATGGCGCTGGGCCTGCTGGTCACCGGTCCGCTCTCTGATGCTGTCGGGCGTAAATCGGTGATGGTGACCGCGCTGATGCTGGCCGCCATCTGCACGCTGATCTCGGCCACGATGACCAGCTGGCACGGCATTCTGATTATGCGTGGGCTGATGGGCCTGTCGCTCAGCGGCGTTGCGGCGGTGGGGATGACCTATCTCAGCGAAGAGATGGATGCGCGGGTCGTCGCCTTTTCGATGGGGTTGTATATCAGCGGTAACTCGATAGGCGGGATGAGCGGACGTCTGCTGAGCGGCGTGCTGACCGACCTCTTCTCCTGGCGGATCGCCGTGGCGGTGATTGGCTGCTTCTCGCTGGCTTCGGCACTGATGTTCTGGAAGATCCTGCCGGCATCGCGGCATTTCAGACCCATTACGCTGCGTCCGCGTAATCTGCTGATTAACTTCCGGCTGCACTGGCGCGATCCGGGCCTGCCGTGGCTGTTTGCCGAAGGCTTCCTGCTGATGGGCGCCTTCGTCACTCTGTTCAATTACATTGGCTATCGCTTACTGGACGCGCCCTGGCATCTCAGTCAGGCCGTGGTCGGGCTGTTATCAGTGGTCTATCTCACTGGCTCCTGGAGTTCGCCTAAAGCGGGTGCGCTGACCAGCCGCCTCGGACGCGGACCGGTGATGCTGGGCGCAACGGCCATCATGCTGCTGGGTTTGCTGGCGACGGCCTTTAACTCCCTCTGGCTGATCCTGCCCGGGATGATGCTGTTTACCGCCGGTTTTTTTGCGGCCCATGCGGTCGCCAGCGGCTGGATTGGTCCGCGTGCTCGCAGAGCGCGGGGCCAGGCCTCTTCACTCTATCTGTTCAGCTACTACGTGGGTTCCAGCGTGGCGGGCACACTGGGTGGGGTGTTCTGGCATAACTTTGGCTGGAGCGGGATTACGCTGTTTATCGGTATCCTGCTGATTCTGGCATTGGCGGTTGCCTGGCGTCTGCACAGTAAAAAACTCTGATTCCCTCTCTTTCGCCAGGCCTGAGCGGGCCTGGCGGCGCATCCCACCGAACGTTTCATTCAGATCCACAACAAACAAAACGCCTGTTTCCCGCTATAATCCTTTTTATTGTAATAATTCATCTGCTTTGCCTTTTAACACGGCAACAAGGAACGCCTGTGGCTCTCTACTATTACGTCAATAAACAATCGGGATATAACAATAATCATGTGGTTCATGCGGCAGGATGCCCCCATCTTCCCAACATGGATAACAGACTGTTTCTGGGCAGTTTTTACCACGTGAACGCCGCCATTTTGCAGGCAAAAAAATATTATGCAGGTGCAATCGGCTGTGAAAACTGCTGTCCGCTCAATAACACCGAACAGCAGGCCGCTCAGCTCAGTGTGGCCCTGAAGCACACTCAGACGCCGCGTTAAACCTATCGGACAGCTCAGTGGTGAAACGCTTCCCGCTGCGCTGTCCAGCCTCTTTCAGCTTAAAGGTAACCCCCCTGCTGCCACTGAATCCCGCTCGTCATCGCGCTCAATAACCTTAGGTTATCGCCCTGTGACCGGACGATAATAAAAATTCGGCATTAAAAGGCGTTTATAACGTTTCTCTTCCCGGTTTATTTACTACAATAGCGGATAATTTGTGACGCAGGTCACTTTCGCTGGGTGTTCCCGCGACATCCAAATTCGCTTTTCTGACTGACTTGACTCCTCATGCAATCAACGACTGTTTCACGTAAAACTGCCTGGCTACGCGTAGTATTGCTGGCTATCGCCGCCTTTGTGTTCAACACCACCGAATTTGTGCCGGTTGGCCTGCTATCCGATATCGCGGCAGACTTTTCTATGCCGACGGCGGATGTCGGGATCATGCTGACCATCTACGCCTGGGTGGTCGCACTGCTCTCATTGCCACTGATGCTGCTGACGCGCAATGTTGAGCGACGACTGCTGCTGGGTGTGCTGTTCCTGATCTTTATCGTCAGCCATGGGCTTTCAACCGTCGCCTGGGATTTCCGGTCCCTGATGGTGTCCCGTGTGGGCATCGCCCTGTCTCACGCGGTGTTCTGGTCGATCACCGCCTCGCTGGCGATTCGCGTTGCGCCAGCCGGTAAAAAAACGCAGGCCCTGAGTATGCTGGCGACGGGTACCGCGCTGGCAATGGTGCTCGGCGTGCCGATTGGCCGCGTGGTCGGTCAGTATCTGGGCTGGCGTACCACCTTCGGCGCGATTGGCCTTTCGGCGCTGGTGCTGATGATTATGCTGGTGCGGATCCTGCCGCGTCTGCCAAGTGAGCATACCGGCTCGCTGAGCAGTGTGCCGATGCTGTTCCGCCGTCCGGCGCTGGTCAGCATGTATCTGCTGGTGACGCTGGTGGTGACCGCACATTACACCGCTTACAGCTATATCGAACCGTTTATGCAGAATGTCGCCCATTCCAGTGGCAACTTTACGACCCTGCTGCTGCTGCTGTTTGGCTCAGCCGGTATTGTGGGCAGCGTGCTGTTCAGTACCCTCGGCAATAAATTCCCCTCCGGGCTGTTGATTGCCGCCATCGCGCTGATCACCCTGTGCATGGGACTGCTGATTTTTGCTGCCGTCCGGCCTGCCGCTATTTCAACGCTGTGCGTTGTCTGGGGCATGGCGATGATGATGATCGGACTGGGGATGCAGGTGCGGGTGTTATCGCTGGCACCGGATGCCACGGATGTGGCGATGTCGCTGATGTCTGGTATTTACAATATCGGTATTGGCGCGGGCGCGCTGCTGGGCAATCAGGTCAGTCTGCATTTGAGCATGGCGGAAGTCGGGAACGTCGGCGGGATGATTGGTCTGGTGGCGTTACTCTGGTGTGTTTACATCTTCCGTCGTTATCCCCAGTTGCGGAGCAACGGATAAGGCGGTGATTTAAGAATAAAAAAAGGCTTCAGATAAGTGGGTTTATCTGAAGCCTGTTTATGAATATTTATCGTGCTTTTACTTATAAAGAACGGCTGTGCCATGCAGGTTGTTGCTGCCAGAGGTCGAAGTGATGCGGAAAGACTTTGCCCCGACATCGCTGGCCTTTTCTGACAGTTGCTGCTCCAGCGAGGTCAGATTAGTACTGCCCGTTGCGCTGATGACGCCGATTTTTTGCTGATCCAGCGGTGTGCTGCTGACCTGCTGGGCCGCCACGCTGGCAAATGAGAGGCCGCTAAGTACAGCCGCCGCCACCATCATGTTGATACGTTTCATAACGAACCCCTTCTCACGTTATCTGTTGAAAAAACCCAATTACTGATAAATCACAGCCGTGCCGTGCAGTTTGTTCTGGCCGCTGGTTGAGGTGATGCGGAACGATTTCGCACCTGCTTCATCCGCTTTGGCGCTCAGCTGCGATTCAAGGGAGGTCAGGTTGGTGCCGCCCTGTACAGAGATGGTGCCTACTGGCTGCTGATTAGACGGTTCGCTGGTGACGAGGTCAGCGGCATAAGCGCCAAAAGTCAGGGTAGTCAGTGCCAGAGCTGCCAGGGTGGTTTTGATGGTTTTCATAATATTCTCTCTATTCGGTAATTGAATTCGGTTGGACTGAATGAGGTTGTCGCTATTTAATTAACGACCGTTAAACAAATGATAGACTCCGATGCGGCTTGTCGTCAATATTTATTTAATGAGCGTTATTTTAATCGCGAAGTGGCGTGATTATGGGCTTCAGCCCCTTTTCTGACTTAACCATAGGGGCGGTAAGATTGCGCTGGCGCACAAAATGGCAACCCCTGCTGGCGACATCCATAGCGGGCCTTGCACATTTTTATAATGATCGGTAATTTAATAGGGTGTTTTACTGTCAGTGAGGGTGTATGAGTCAGGTTCAGGATTGCGATGTAAAGAAATGCCGTGGCCGACCCAAAGTGTTCGATCGCGAAGCTGCGCTCGATAAAGCACTGACACTGTTCTGGACACACGGTTATGAGGGCACCTCTTTGTCCGATCTGGTAGCCGCAACCGGTGCTAAAGCGCCGACTCTTTACGCAGAGTTTGTGAATAAAGAGGGACTGTTTCGCGCGGCAATGGAGCGCTATGTAGAGAAGTTCAGCGCATGGCGTGAAGCGGCGTTAGGCGATGACCAGTTACCGGTGGATCGTGCGATTGAAGGGTATTTCCGCGCCACCGCAGCCTGTTTTACCGAACGCGACTCTCCCGGCGGCTGTTTCTTTATCTGCACCTCAACCGCCTTGTCGGCGGCGTCGAAAGAGATTGCTACCATGCTGCAACAGCAGCATCAGTCGCAGGAGCATGTGTTAAGAGATTTTCTGCTGACGCGTCAGCAGCGTGGCGAACTGAGTGCGTCAGTGAATATTCCGGCGCTGTCCCGTTATCTGAGTTGTATGCTGCAGGGCATGTCGGTGCGGGCGCGTGAAGGCGTAGATCGAGGCGATCTGGAGAGCATTATTGATACGCTGATGGCGATGTGGCCGACGCTGACCGGCTTGTGTCAGGCTAAACAGTAGAATCTCAGGGCGGCGATGCCGCCCTTTCCCTCTTTTATTCCAGAAAGAAAACCGGTTTCAACGGCTGACTGATCGGGCTGTTATCAGCATTCGATGGCATCAGATCTTTCATTGAGGCCCACCAGCGCTGACACACCTCAGTTTTTGCCACCGCGTTCCAGCGCTCCTCAGATTCAATCTCAACGCTGGCGAACAGAAGATGCCGTTCGGCATCCAGCCAGATGGCATAGTTGTGTGCGCCGTGCGCTTTCAGGGTTTCGGCCAGTTCAGGCCAGATCGGTGAGTGGCGACGCTCATACTCCGCATGACAGTCGGCTTTCACCTGCATCACAAAGGCTTTACGCAGCATTCGCTGGCCCCACATCCAGCGCTGGTTGCCACGGCTTCACGCCGAAGCGCTTACCCAGCGCGACCAGTTGTTCTGTCGTTATGCTCTGGCGAATCCCGCCCATCGACAGCACTTTGACGATCACTTCGGACGATTTCTCCGCTGTGTCTATCAGACCAAAAGTCTCATCGAGCGTCGGGCCTGTACCAAAGACGCCGTGGAACGGCCACATTACCAACGTGTGCGACTGCATCTGACCGGCAGTTGCGGTGCCGATTTCATCGGTGCCAGGCACCATCCAGGGCAAAACACCTACGCCATCCGGGAAGACCACCAGACATTCGGTACTGCCTTCCCACAACAGGCGGGTGAAGCGGGCAGAATCCATTTCCACCACATAGCTCAGGGCCATAAAGTTGGTGGCGTGACAGTGCATGATCACCCTATCTGCGCCCTTGCTGACCGCTTTACGCACCGCATGAGACTGAAAGTGTGACGCCAGCTCAGAGGTGGGCAAGCCCCCATTCGACAGCCCCCAGTGAATTTTATAAGAGAGTCCCTTGTCATCGATCTGCAGCAGCGCCAGGCAATCCGCCGGATCCAGCTGGACGTTGCGCATGAACTTCCCTGACCCGGTCACCAGAAACCAGTCGTTGGCCAGTGCGGGTGCGGGTTGTGTCAGCTCAATGCAGCGCGGCGCTTTGCAGAAGTCGGCGGCAAAGGGTTTGACCTCCTCCTCCAGCAGACGCAGGCTGACATTGCCGCCGTTACGTTCGTCCCAGCCCTTCAGCCACATGTCGCTGGTCGCTTTGACCATTCCCTTAACAAACCCGGAAGAAAGAATGCTTTGCATAGTGAAATCCTTAACGTTGGCTCAAGATCTGTTGTTCATAATGACGGACATCGCCTAACCAGCTGGCATCAGCCGGGACGTCATGGCGCAGGCACCAGGCTTCCCATACTGCCTGCCACGGCAGCGATTTTTGCTCTTCCAGCAGGGCCAGACGCGCGGTGTAATCGCCGCTGTTTTCGGCCTGACGCAAATGGTCGGTCTGCTCCAGCAAGGCACGCAGCAGCGCTTTTTTAGTGTTGCGTGTGCCGATAACCCAGGCGGCAATCCGGTTAATGGAGGCGTCGAAGAAGTCGAGTCCGATATGCACTTTGTCGAACAGCTGGTGGCGGACGATTTCGCTGGCGATCGCCTGGGTTTCATCATCCAGCAGCACTACATGGTCACTGTCCCAGCGCACCGGGCGGCTGACATGCAGCAGCAGACGCGGCACATAGAGCATGGCGGCAGAAATTTTGTCGGAGATCACTTCAGTGGGATGGAAATGCCCCGCATCCAGGCACAGCGCCGTCTGGCGGCTGGCGGCGTAACCGAGATAAAACTCATTAGAGCCCACGGTATAGCTCTCTGCGCCAATGCCAAACAGCTTGCTCTCTACCGCATCGATATGGTGCTGCGGATTAAGTTTTTCTGAAATGACCTCATCCAGCGCGCTCATCAGACGCTGACGCGGAGCAAGCCGATCTACGGTGATATCTTTCATGCCATCCGGTACCCAGATATTCATCACTGACGGCGTGCCCAGCTGCTCACCAAAATAGGCGGAGATGCGGCGACTCGCTTTGCAGTGATCGATCCAGAACTGACGCACGGTTTTATCACTGTGCGACAGCGTAAAACCGTCGGCGCTCATCGGATGCGAGAAGCAGCTGGGGTTAAAATCGAGCCCTAAATTATGCTCTTTGGCCCAGGCGACCCAGTTGGCGAAATGGGCAGGTTCAATGGCATCCCGATCGACAGGCTTGTCGCTTTCCAGATAAATGGCGTGCAGGTTCAGGCGTTTTGCGCCGGGGATCAGCGACATTGCTTTGTCGATATCACTGCGTAATTCACTGGCATTCCGTGCCCGCCCTGGATAGTTACCCGTTGCCTGAATACCGCCGGTTAATGCGCCCTGTGGATTCTCAAATCCCCGGACATCATCCCCCTGCCAGCAGTGCATCGAGACCGGGATGTGGTCCAGTTGACGGATAGCCTGTTCAACATCAACCCCAATGTCGGCGTAACGTTGTTTAGCCAGTTCAAAAGCCTGTTCAATCTGCTTAGTCATAAGCGGGTTCCTTAGCGGGTTGACTCAGCGTCGCGAAGCGTGCCTGACTGGCACCGAAGACGCTGTGAGTTTGCGGTTCGAATTTTTCGAGTGGGAAGTTGTTGATGACGCTGCAGCGGAAATCAGCCACATCGATGAGTTCACCCAGCGCAATCAGCTGGCAACCGACGTTACCCAGCGTGGAGGCTTCAACCGGCCCGGCCAGGACCGGAATCTGGCAGGCATCAGCGCAGAGCTGATTAAGAAAACGGTTCTGACTGCCACCGCCCACCACATGCAACTGGCTGAACGCCTTGCCGCGCAGCGCGGCCAGTTCATGAATGACTTCACGGTAGAGCAGCGCCAGACTGTCAAAAATGCAGCGCGCCAGCGCAGCGGCAGACTGCGGGACCGGCATGCCCTGTTCTGCGCAGGCGTTCTGAATCTCGTTGACCATGCTGTCGGGATTGATAAAGCGGGCATCGTTGGGATTGATCAGGGACTCACAGGCCGGCTGGCGGGCCGTCTCTTCAATCAGCGTGCTGAGATCGTCAATTTGCAGTTCGCCGCAGATGCGCTGTAACAGCCATAAGCCCATGATGTTTTTCAGTACCCGGTAGCCTTCTGCGCCGCCCTCATTGGTGATATTGGCGCGCAGCGCGGCGTCGCTGGCATAGGGCTGCAGACTTTCAAAGCCCATCAGCGACCAGGTCCCGGAGCTGAGATAGGCGGCATCGTCCTGCATCAGCGGCGTTGCCAGCACGGCGCTGGCGGTGTCATGTGTGGCGACGGCGATCACCGGAACCGCGATGCCCGCGCTATTTATCCAGTGGCCGACGGTATTGCCCGGTGCCTGCGGCTGTCCGAACCACTGCGCATCCACCCCTGCCCAGGCGAGCAAATCACGATCCCACTCGCCGCTGTGAATATTGAGCATCTGCGTGGTGGTGGCGTTGGTGTATTCCCAGTTGAGCTGGCCGGTCAGGCGATAATGCAGGTAGTCCGGGATCATCAGCGCATGCGCCACGCGGGCCTGCCAGTCGGGCTGCTGCTGATGCAGGGCGCGCATCTGATAGAGCGTGTTGAACGGCAAAAACTGAATGCCGGTTCGGGCGTAGATGGCACTGCGGCTCAGTTCCTGCTGCGCCTGCTCCATCAGGCCATGGGTGCGCGCATCGCGGTAGCTGACCGCCTCACCCACCGGCTCCCCCTGCGCATCCAGCAGCACTATGTCCACGCCCCAGGTATCGATGCCGATACTGTCCGGCACGATCCCTTCTTGATCTAACTGACCCAGCCCGGCGCGGATCTCCTGCTCCAGCATCGCCAGATCCCAGCAGTCATAACCGGCACGACGCTGACGCTTGTTTTTAAAGCGCCGGACCTCACGCAGCGCGAGCTGGCGCTGTGCGGCATCCCAGCAGGCGAGCATGACCCGTCCGCTGGATGCGCCGAGATCGATAGCAACAATGTTTCTCCTGGTCATGGCGAGAATTCCCTGTGATTGAGTGGTCACAGAGTAAAAACCTTGCCGCTTTAACACCTTCCCCGGAGTGCCAGCGGCTGATAAGCCCTGGCAGACTTGCAAAGAACTTCGTGAGAGAGATCACAGAGGCGGCAGTGAGGAGGATGTGACCCCTGCCGCAAATCTGTTAACTGCTGAGGATTTCTTGAAAAATCAGCATGATTCCTGCTGAGTCAGGCTGAAAATTCAAGGTAAGGTTAGGGCGTGCTGATTAGACTGCGTTACGGTTTTGTTAAGCAGCGAGAGATGACCATGACCATATTGCACAGTGCGGATTTTTTCCCCGAAGGCGATTACGCCATTGCGATTGAACCCCGGATACCGCAGCCAGCCTTCCCGGAACATCATCATGATTTCCATGAAATTGTGCTGGTTGAGCAAGGCTCTGGTATTCATGTGTTTAATGGTCAGCCACAAACGCTGTGCGCCGGTTGCGTCTGCTTTGTGCGCGATCACGATCGTCATCTCTATGAGCAGACCGACAATCTTTGCCTGACCAACGTGCTTTATCGCAGTCCCGGCGCATTTCGCTTTCTTTCCGGGCTGCAGGCTTTACTGCCCTGCGATCAGGACGGGCAATATGCTTCCCACTGGCGCATCAATCAAAAAGTGATGACGCAGGCGTTGAGTGTGGCGGCGCAGATGCAGCCCGATGATGTCTGGTCGATGGAAAAACAGGCGCGCCAGGAACAGCTCTTTTTACAGTTACTGGTGCTGTTGCGTGAGGCATGCATTGACGGACAGAGTCAGGATCAGGAGGCGCGACTGCATCGCCTGCTCGACTGGCTGGGTGAGCATTACAGTGATGAGATTATCTGGGATGAACTGGCCGATCGCTTCTCCCTGTCGCTGCGTACCCTGCATCGGCAGATGAAACAGCAGACCGGCAGCACGCCGCAGCGCTACCTGAACCGTGTGCGGCTCTTGCAGGCTCGTCATCTGCTGCGTCACAGTGATATGCGAATTACCGATATCGCCTTTCAGTGTGGATTTGGTGATAGCAACCATTTCTCAACCCTGTTCAGGCGCGAATTTGGCTGCGCACCGCGAGCGGAGCGCCAGCAGATGATGTAAAGGAGCCAATTATGGCGTTGATACTCAGTCGGGATGACTATTTTCCCGCCACGACTTTACCGGTGGCGGTCGCCGAAAGGATGCCACAACCCTCTTTCCCGCCACACCGACACGAGTTCAGTGAAATCGTGATTGTCTGGCGCGGCAATGGCCTGCACGTCCTCAACGATCGCCCCTGGCTGATTACCTGTGGCGACGTTTTTTATATCCGCGACAGTGACTGCCACAGCTACGACAGCGTTAACGATCTGGTGCTGGATAACATCCTCTACTGCCGTGACCGTTTTGGTCTTGCCCTTGACTGGAATCAGTTGCTGCCGCAACAGGGCAAAGATGCCCCGGGCTGCTGGCGGCTGACCACGCGAGGGATGGCGCTGGCCCGCGGCGTGATCAGCCAGCTGGAGCGTGAGAGCCGCAAAAGCGATCCCCTGTCCGTGCAATTGTCAGAAGCGCTGTTTTTGCAGCTGGCGCTGATCCTGCGTCGTCACGGCTATGCCGCCGACCGTCCGTGGGCGTTGCCGGAGGGCGAACAGCTGGATCTGCTGATGTCAGCCTTACAGGGCGCGATTGCCCGCCCCTTCGATCTGGCGGCGTTTTGTCAGCAGAATCAGCTTAGCGAGCGGGCTCTGCGGCAGCTTTTCCGTCAGCAAACCGGTATGACCATTGGTCATTACCTGCGTCAGCTGCAGCTCTGTCAGGCTAAATATCTGCTGCGCACCCAGGATTGTCTGATTAGTGAGGTCGCCGCCCGCTGCGGCTTTGATGACAGTAACTATTTCTCGGTGGTCTTTACCCGTGATACCGGTTTAACGCCCAGCGCCTGGCGTCAGCGATTTATTGCGCCACGGCAGGCGCTTAAAAGTGCCGAGTCTGAATAAAACGGGACTGGGTTGAAGGCCGACGAGCCATTAACTGCAAAAATTAGCAGCAATAAATCAGCTAAAAAGCGCAGAAAGACGATCAGAAGAAGAAAGCGTCCCGCGACGTGGACAAAGACAAAGACGCCAGGCGTTGGCCCGTTTACGGGCGCACCTCAGGGATGAGGTGCGTAATAACGCTTGCCGGGCGTGCCAGGGATGACGGTTTTTGCGGCTTTCAGATCTGACCGTGCTCCTTAAGCGTACCCGGCCTGACCGTTGGTCAGCTCACTCAACGGGCCTGCATAGCAGGCCCGTTTTACACAAAGACAGTACCTGCATTAGCACTCAGGCCGCCATACCCAGACCAACGATATTGGCAGCAATGATAATTACCACACAGCCGATAGACAATACGCTCACCGGGCGACGTCCCGCTGACTTCCACTCTTTCATCAGCAGGCCTACCAGACCCCCACACAGAACGTAAAGGCTCATGTGCAGCATCCAGCTGACATAGTCATACTGCGCCGGGATGCGGGCATGACCCCAGGCGTAGAAAAAGAACTGCAGATACCACATGGTGCCGCCGAGCACGGCAAAAGCGGTATTAGCAATCAGCAGCGACTTCCCGACGGAGAAGTCTTTACGCACCGACAACTCTGGCCGGGTGGCCAGCCGCCAGAAACAGAAGGCCAGATTAACCAGCGCCCCGCCGCCCATGATGATCACGTAGCTGGGTAAAGCCACATAAAGCGGATCGATGCCGAGATTAGCGGCGGCCTGATGCATCGGTTTCGCCGCATCCATCGCAAACGACATCCCGGCCGAGAAAATGCCGCACATCACCGCCAGCACCAGTCCCTTCCTGAGATTAAACTCTTCCGCGTTAATCCCCAGCGCGCGCTCCTTTAACAGCCCGGCGCGTGACACAATCCCAACGCCAATTAACGCCACCAGCACGCCCAGCAACGTTAACCGCCCTCCCGCCGAGGCGAACAGTTCACCAAAGCGCCCCTGCAACAGCGGTGTCATCAGCGTGCCGACCACGAGAGTAATACCAATCGCAATACCGATGCCCATCGACATCCCGAGATAGCGCATGGTCAGGCCGTAGTTGATATTACCAATGCCCCACATCGCGCCAAACAGGAATACCGGCGTCAGCTGCGACAGCGTAAAACTGCTGTAATAGGCCATAAAGTCCGGCAGCAAAATGGCACTCACCGCCCATGGCAGGATCAGCCACGACATCAGGCCGCCAATCGACCACATCGTTTCCCATGACCATCTTTTCACCTGCTTAAAAGGCGCGTAAAAACACGCGGCGCTGGCAGCGCCGACAAAATGCCAGAAGATACCCGCAATAATGGCACTGTTCATTGTTATTCCCCGGTTAGGTTGAGGCCTGTCGGAAACCTGTCTGCTTCCGCTCAGCAGGCAGTCTACGTTTTGCAGGAATTCCTCAGCCTTTGGATAAATGCCGGAACCCGGAGCGAAGTGGCAATTTCTGACCGTTATTCCCGTCAGGGATCACAATTTCACAGTTGTTGTAAAATCGGACCATTAATTGTCTAACCCCCTTATTATTCACTGTTTTTTACCGTTATGCCGTGTGACGCAGCACAATTCTGATCTGACTGCCATTGATGCTGGTATGGTGGCAAATCTGCAAAGAAGCCGTTTATTAACACGGGCAAGGTCGTATAAACTGGGGGAAATTAATGAGTTCAGGGATTGGAATGACATCAAAGTGGTTAACACTGTTTCTTTCGCAGTCAGTCAGCCGGGTGATGCTGGATGATCTGCGGGCGATATTACCCGCAGAGGCGATAAAGGTGTTTGTGAATGGCATGGATGAAACGCACTACGCCACCATTGAATGTCTGCAGGCGGAGAAGCATTGCGCGCTTATCGCCTCAGCGATAGTGGTCTGGCGTCAGCTCGGCCATGTGCATCATATTCTCTATAAAAAAGGCGAGGTTTTGCGCGAGGAGAACGATGCCACGCAGTTCCAGCTCTTTACCCTGCTGAAAACCCACCGCGCAGTCCTGCAAATCTCATGATAAGATCGTGGCCCCTGAAATCGCTGTTTGCAGCAGGTTGAATATGAGAATTGGAATTCTGTTTCCGATCGCCATCATCGTGGCGGGCGTGGGCTTTCTGGCGTGGTTTATTGGCAGCGGCCTGGCGATGCCAGGCTCCTGAGCGTTAGCGCAGCTGACTATCTTTACTGCCTCGACGATTATATAAGCTGCTGGTCTGCTGCTGTTTATCGATTTTTTCCTGACACGTTACGCAGTAGTGCACCCCTTTCAGCGCCTGACGACGCGCTTCCGGAATCGGTTCGCCGCAAAGTTCACATTCGGTGGCGCTTTCGCCCTGCCCGATTGATTGTCTTACCCGCTCAATTCCGTCGTTAACGGTGCTATCGATCTGTTCCTGTACTGCGCCTTCTGCCGCCCAACCGCTTGCCATTATTTAACCCCTTTTTCACGACTACACTCCTTTAAATCTACAACAGATTGACGTTTTTGCCGCAGAACTCGCCGATATCTGTGATTGGCTGCCAGCCGGACTCGCAAGCTGGCAATAGGCAAAAGGTCACGCTGAGCATTCTGTTTCACCCTGCTATCACATTACTGCAACGTATCGATAGCGGAGAGCTAAGCGAATGACAACACATCATCAACATTACATTAATGGCGGGTTCGTCGCCCATCAGGGTGACCAGTGGATTGAGGTAATCAATCCTGCTACTGAGGCACTCCTGTCACGTATTCCCGAAGGCACTCGTCAGGATGCCCGCCTTGCGATTGACGCCGCAGAGGCGGCTCAGCCGGGATGGGAAGCGTTACCCGCGGTTGAACGCGGTGTCTGGCTGCACAACATCGCCAGCGCCATCCGTGACCGCGAGCCGGAACTGACGGCTACCCTCGTGGCGGAGGGTGGCAAAACGCAGGGACTGGCGAAGACGGAAGTGCTGTTTACTGCTGACTATCTTGATTACATGGCAGAGTGGGCACGGCGTTATGAAGGCGAGATCATCAACAGCGACCGCCCCAACGAAAATATCTTCCTGTTTAAAAAGGCGATAGGTGTCACCACCGGGATTTTGCCGTGGAACTTCCCTTTCTTTCTTATCGCCCGCAAAGCGGCGCCTGCCCTGATCACCGGCAACACCATCGTGATTAAACCCAGTGAGCTGACGCCGAACAATGCGGCACTGTTTGCCGACATCATTCAAAAGATTGGCCTGCCTGCGGGCGTGATCAACATTGTCTATGGACTGGGGCCGGAAGTGGGACAGGAACTGGCAGCAAACCCAAAAGTCGGGCTGGTGAGCCTGACCGGCAGCGTAGGAGCAGGTGTCGCCACCATGGAAGCCGCCGCTAAAAACGTCACAAAAGTGTCGCTGGAACTGGGCGGCAAAGCCCCCGCCATCGTGATGGATGATGCGGATCTCGATCTGGCGGTGCGGGCAATTGTCAGTTCGCGGATGATTAACAGCGGCCAGGTCTGTAACTGCGCAGAGCGGGTCTATGTGCAGGAAGGTATTTACGATCGTTTTATCCGCGCGCTGACCGTCGCGTTTCAGCAGGTAACATTTGGCGATCCGGCCGAACTCAGCGATATCGATATGGGGCCGCTGATTACAGCCGCAGCCCGGGATCGGATTGAGCAGAAAGTGGCGGATGCCGTCGCCGCCGGAGCTAACGTGGTGCTGGGCGGCAAGCGTGCCGGGGATAAGGGCTTCTTCTTTCAGCCTACGCTGCTGACCAATGTGCGTCAGGAGATGGCGATTATGCAGGAGGAGATTTTTGGCCCGGTGCTGCCGGTGATGACCTTCAAAACGCTGGATGAGGTGATCGCCCTGGCTAACGACTGCGAGTATGGGCTGACCTCCTCGATTTATACCCGGGATCTCAATACCACGATGACTGCGCTGCGAAAGCTGAAGTTCGGCGAGACCTATGTTAATCGTGAGAATTTCGAGGCGATGCAGGGTTTTCATGCCGGATGGCGTAAGTCGGGTATCGGCGGTGCCGATGGGAAACATGGTCTGGAGGAGTTTCTGCAGACCCATGTTGCTTACCTGCAGTTCAGTTAAGCGCAGGCTCGATCTTACCGCCTCCCATTCCTGACGTTGTCAGTAACAGAATGGGCCAGCTAACCGGCCCATTTTGTTATGCCACCCGCTTATTGCAGCGCAGCAGCGCGATGCCACTCAGCACCGCCACCGCCATCAGGTAGTAGCCTGGCGCCAGACTACTGCCGGTAGCAGCAATCAGCATGCTGCAAATCAGCGGCGCAAACCCGCCAAATACCGTCACGGCCACGTTGTAACTGATCGCCATACCGCTGGCACGCGTGGTCGCCGGGAAGAGATCCGCCATCACCGACGGCACCGTCGAGAAATAGACCGACTTCAGCAGCGCCATCCAGGCGACCAGCAGAATCAGCGTCGCAGGCGTGGTGTGATCGACCATCCATTTGAAAGCAGGATAGATGGTCGCCATCAGCAGCAGCAGCGATCCCCACATCAGCGGCAACCGGCCAATCCGCTCCGCCCACAATCCCATAATGGGCGTCACCACCGTCAGAATAATTCCCGCGATCAGGGTGGCGGTGAAAGCCACCGATCCCGGCAGATGCAGCGTTTTGGTGGCGTAGGTCGGTATGTAGTTGAGCATGTAGTTTACTGCGGTCGAAATCACCATCACGCCAATCGCCAGGGTGATCAGCGCTTTCTGCCGCCCGAACAGCGTCTTCAGCGGCGCGGATTCCTTTTCCTGCAAGGCAAAGCTGGCGGGCTCCTGGACATGACGGCGAATGTAGATCCCCAGCGGGCCAATCAGCAGGCCAAAGGCAAACGGGATGCGCCATCCCCACGCCTGAATATCACTTTCGCTCAGCCAGTGGGTCAGCCCCAGCCCGAATGCCGATGCCATCAGCGTGCTGGCACCCTGAGTGGCGAATTGCCAGCTGGCGATAAAGGCTTTGCGCTCAGGAAAGTGCTCCACCAGGAAGGCGGTGGAACTGCCAAATTCGCCCCCGGCAGAAAAACCCTGAATCAGACGCGCCAGGATGATCAGCAGCGGTGCTGCCAGACCGATAGTGGCGTAACCTGGCATAAACGTAATGATCGCCCCGCCCAGCATCATCAGGTTAATCGACAGCAGCAGCGCCTTTTTGCGGCCATGACGGTCGGCATAGTTGCCCAGCACAATGGCACCCAGCGGACGGATCAGAAAGGAGATACCGAAGCTGCCAAAGGTCAGTAACAGCGACACCGACGGATCGCTGACCGGAAAGAAAACGTGCGCGATGTAACTGGCGAAAAAGCCATAAACCGCGATGTCGAACCACTCCAGCGCGTTGCCGATGCAGGTGGCGAACAGCGTTTTGTGCAGGCTCGGTTTCACCTGCGAGGTCGTCTGCGTGATGCGACTCATTGTTCACCTCTCCGCCACTGACGGTGGCGCGTCATCAGCTGTTCGCCCTCTTCGCCCAGTTGCCAGAAGAGCCGCGTCATAATCGCCAGGCCTTCGCGTGCAATGGTGTTGAGCATATGTTCGTTGACGCCGTGCTGGCCGCAGGCGGGATAGGAATGCGGCACCCACAGCGTCGGCAGGCCGAGGATATCGGCGAAGACTTCATTGGGCAGTGAACCACCGAGATTGGGCAACAGCGCCGGTTTTTTACCGCTGCTGCGGGCCAGCGTATCCAGCGCCCAGGCCACCAGCGGATCCTGCGGATCAAGTCGTGTCGCCGGTGAACCGCGCAGAAACTCCACGCTGACGTTATCGAAGCCGTGCTGACGCAGATGACGTTCAACGTGCTGCACCAGATTTTCCCAGTCAGTGCCGACCACAAATCGCAGCTGACATACCGCCGTGGCGCTGCCCGGAATGGCGTTCATCGGACGTGCTGGATTGCCGGTTTCAAAGGCCAGCACCTCCAGCGTGTTCCAGCCATAAAGTCGCTCTGCAGGTGTCAGGCCTGGCTCGCCCCAGCCTTCTGCCAGCGCCGGATCGCCCGGCATACCGCCTACCTCAATATCACTGAGGATGGCGCGCACCGCGTCGGTCAACGAGTCCGGTTTCAGCGCAGCGACCTGTAATACGCCCTGCGCATTCACCAGGCAGGCGATCGCATTGGCCAGTTGGGTGCCGGGATTACTGAGCAGTCCACCCCAGTTGCCGGAGTGATAGGCGTTGTCACGCGCCTGAATAGTCAGACGAAAGTTCGCCGCGCCGCGCGAACCCAGGAACAGCGTGGGTCGCACTGCGTTGAGTCGTGGGCCATCAGAGGCGATAAAGAGATCGGCCTTTAATAGCGCCTGCTGCTGCTGGCAGATCGCCGCCAGCCCCGGTGAACTGATCTCTTCGCCCATTTCAAACAGGATTTTGCAGTTAAAGCCCAGTTTTCCACCCCGCGCCTGCCAAACCTGCTCCAGCGCCGCGAGATTAACGCAGTGCTGTCCTTTGTTGTCCGCGCTGCCGCGCCCATACAGGCGATCGTCTTCGGCAGTAAGTTGCCAGGGCGATAAGCCTTCACGCCAGTTTTCATCGTCGCCGAATACCACATCACCGTGGCCGTAGCAGAGCAGTGTCGGTTTTAACGGATCTTCAATGCGAGTGGCGATCAGAAATGGCGGGCTGCCGGGCTGCGGATTGTCAAACGGGTGAAGCATGAATCCCATTTTCGCCAGCTGCGGGCCAATTTCCTGCTGCAGATAGTGGTCCAGCTCCGCCTTTCTGCTGGCGTGCTGGCTTTCGGTCACGCAGGCAACGCGCCGTGCCAGCAGTTGCTGAAACTCACCGCTATCGAAATAGTGCATCGCCTGGTCAACTGCCTGTTGCTCTGTCATGTTTGCCCTGTCTTTTTTTTATCGTGCTTTATCTTTGACAAACTTCTCTCTTTGCCACAATTATCAATTTATCGAGTGAGCATTGCTTTTAAAGCAACGCATCACTGCCCTTTTATGATGCATTTTGCCGGAGTGACCATGATAAGCAGCGAGATCCGCTATTTCCTGGCGGTCGTTGAGAACGGCTCGCTGAGTGCCGCCAGTGAGCAACTGTTTGTCGCGGTGTCGGCGATCAGTCGTCAGATTCAGCGGCTTGAGGCACAGGTCGGGGTGCCGCTGTTTGAGCGTCATGCGCGCGGCATGGTGCTGAACGAGGCAGGTGAGATTTTTGCGCATCACGTACGTAAGAGTCAGCTCGATATGGAGTATGCGCTGGCGGAGATTAAGGGGTTGAAAGCGGTACGCCGCAGCCTGATCCGCATCGCCTGCACGGATGGGATGGCGTTTAGTCTGTTGCCTGGCCTGCTGGCGGAATTTCGACTGGCGAATCCCGGCGCGCTGTTTGCGATTAACGTGACGCACTCGCAGGGCGTGGCGTCCTGTGTCAGGGCGGGTGAATGCGATGTGGCGCTGCAGTTTAGTCTGCAGCCGGAGCGCAGCGTTGAGGTGCTTGGTTCGTGGCCCGCACCGGTGTTGCTGGCGATGCATGAGTCACATCCGCTGGCGTCACGTGAGGTGACGCTGGGCGATCTGCATCGCTGGCCGCTGGCGCTGCCGGGCCATCACACCACCGTACGGCAGCTGTTTGATCTTTCCTGTCAGATGAATGACTGCGTGGTGGAGCCGGTGCTGACCTGCGACTATTTCGCTACGCTTTATCACTTTTTGCTGCATACGCCGCAGGCGGTGACCATCTGTAGCGCCTTTACGCTGTTGTTTGAGCGCGATGCGCAAAATCTGGTGTTGCGGTCGATGGGAGTGGATCAGTTGAGTCAGCGGACGTTGCAGCTTCAGACGGTGTCGGGTCGTCAGCGCAATGCGGCACTGACACTGTTTCTGCAGTTTTTGCAGCAGCGGCTGACAGAGATGGATCAGCAGGTGAGGATGGGATGAATGGCCCACGGATGCGTGGGCCATTGAAGGTAACTGCCACGGGTTACTGCTTAATATCAACCTGATAGAAGATGTGCTTGCCAAACGGATCGACCTGATAGCCGCTGACCGATTTACGTACCGGCTCGAAGATGGTGGAGTGCGCAATCATCACGGCCGGCATCTGGTCATGCATGATCTGCTGCGCCTGCAGATAGAGCGCGGCGCGTTTGCCCTGATCCGGCTCGGCGCGGGCTTCGGTGATTAACTTCTCAAACGGCTGGTAGCACCATTTTGAGGAGTTGGAACCGCCCTGTGCGGAGGTACAACTGTAAAGCGGGCCGAAGAAGTTGTCGGGATCGCCGGTCGCGGTGGTCCAGCCCATCAGTGCCGCCTGATGCTCGCCGCTGCGTACGCGTTTCAGGTATTCGCCCCACTCATAGCTGACGATATTGGCTTTGATGCCGACTTTAGCCCAGTCCGACTGAATCATCTCCGCCATGCGGCGCGCATTCGGGTTGTAAGGCCGCTGAACCGGCATCGCCCAGAGCGCAATTTCGGTGCCCGGTTTCACACCCGCCTGTTGCAACAGGGCTTTGGCCTTCTCTGGATCGTAGTCGTAATCTTTCAGATCTTTGTCGGCGCTCCAGACACCCGGCGGCAGGATATTTTTTGCGACCGTGCCGGTGCCTTTAAATATCGCCTCGATGATCGCCGGTTTGTTGATCGCCATTGCCAGCGCCTGGCGCACTTTGACGTTGTCGGTAGGCGCTTTGGTGGTGTTGAACGCCAGGAAGCCGGTATTCAGGCCCGCCTTTTGTTCCAGGGTGATATCCGGGTTAGCGCGCATCTTTTCCAGATCGGCGGGGTTCGGGAATGGCATCACCTGGCACTCGTTCTTCTCCAGCTTGGCATAGCGCACGGAGGCATCCGGCGTGATGCTGAACACCAGCCGATCGAGTTTCGCTTTGCCCTGCCAGTAGTCCGGGAACGCTTTGTAGAGGATGCGGGAATCTTTCTGGTACTGCACCAGCTCAAACGGGCCGGTGCCAATCGGGTTCATATCGACCTTCTCCGGCGTCCCTGCTTTCAGCATCGCGTCTGCATATTCCGCCGAGTGGATCGAGGCGAAATACCAGGCGAGATCGGCAAGGAACGGCGCTTCCGGATGGGCGAGCGTGAAGCGCACAGTATGGTCATCAACCCGGTCGATACTTTTAATCAGCGTGGAGAGTTCCAGGCTTTCGAAGTTGGAATAGGTGCCGCCAGAGACATTGTGGTAGGGATTTTTCGGGTCCATCTGGCGCATAAACGAGAAGATCACATCGTCGGCATTGAAGTCGCGGCTGGGTTTGAAGGCTTTATTACTCTGAAACTTCACGTTCTTGCGCAGATGGAAGGTGTAAACCGTGCCATCCGGGCTGATCTCCCAGCTTTCTGCCAGACTGGGCACCAGATTGGTGGTGCCGGGCGTGAAGTCCACCAGCCGGTTAAAGACCGGCACCGCACTGGCGTCAACACTGGTTCCGGAGGTATAGAGCTGCGGGTTAAAATTCTCTGGCGATCCCTCAGAACAGAAGACCAGCGTTTTGGCGTTAACGCTGCCAGCCAGCGCTATCCCAGCCGTAACAAGCGCTAAGGTGGCTATCTTGATTTTCATTATCATCCTCGCTTTGTATTGACTTCCGGTGATCACAATATCTAAATGAATCATTCAGATGCTTCATTGATAGCACGATTCGGCACCATAGCGAACCCCGCCTGTGGCTGACTAATAAGGAATAGTGATGACAGACAAACTTGAGTCGCAACTCACCGAACGTTTTTTCCGTTACCTCGCTGTCAGCAGTCAAAGCGATGCCAGGTCCACTACTCTGCCCAGCACGCCGAGCCAGCACGCCATGGCGGAACTGCTGGCGGAGGAGTTGCGCGCCTTAGGGCTGGATGAGGTGGTGATTGATGAACATGCCACGGTGACGGCGGTGAAACGTGGCAACCGTCCCGATGCGCCGCGCATTGGATTTATTACGCACATTGATACCGTCGATGTCGGTTTGTCGCCCGAAATCCACCCGCAGATCCTCTCCTGGCAGGGTGAGGATCTCTGTCTGAATGCGGAGCAGGATATCTGGCTGCGCCGCGATGAACATCCGGAGATCGCCCCCTACGTCGATCAGCAGGTGATCTTCAGCGACGGCACCAGCGTGCTGGGCGCAGACAATAAAGCGGCGGTGACCGTCGTGATGACGCTGATGGCGAACCTGAAAGGCGATCATGGCGACATCGTGGTGGCCTTTGTGCCGGAC
Organism: Candidatus Pantoea varia; assembly: GCF_900115075.1. Lineage (GTDB taxonomy): Bacteria > Pseudomonadota > Gammaproteobacteria > Enterobacterales > Enterobacteriaceae > Pantoea > Pantoea varia. The sequence continues at coordinate 1,085,463 of NZ_FOVG01000001.1, read as the reverse complement.
GAAGAGATTGGCCTGCGCGGGGCGAAAGCGCTGGATCTGGAAACCCGTTTTAATGTCGATTTCGCCTGGACCATCGACTGCTGCGAACTGGGCGAAGTGGTGTATGAAAACTTCAATGCTGCCGCGGCAGAGATTGTGTTTACCGGCGTTCCGGCGCATCCGATGTCGGGCAAAGGCGTGCTGGTCAATCCGCTGCTGATGGCCCATGACTACATCAGCCTGTTTGATCGGCAGCAGACGCCGGAGCACACCGAAGGTCGTGAAGGCTATATCTGGTTTAATGAGATTCACGCCAACGCCAGTAACGCAACGCTGAAGGCCTCAATCCGTGATTTTGACCTGACCAGCTTCGCGGCGCGTAAGCAGCAGTTGCAACAGGCAGCTGAGGATCTTGCGGCGCGTTACCCCACCGGCAAGGTGAGCGTGAGTATCAGCGATACTTATAGCAATATCAGCAATGCCTTGGGTGAAGATCGTCGCGCGATAGATCTGATCTTCAGCGCCTTTGCCGCGCTGGAGATTGAGCCGAAGGTGATTCCGATGCGTGGCGGTACAGACGGGGCTGCGCTGTCAGCCAAAGGCCTGTTGACGCCGAACTTCTTTACCGGCGCGCATAACTTCCATTCACGTTTCGAGTTCCTGCCGATTACGTCGTTTGTGAAGTCCTATCAGGTGGCAGAGAAACTCTGTTATCTGGCAGCAGGTTAAGCACGAAAATCGGGCGCAGAACGCGCCCGATTGCGATTAGGGCTTCGCGCTCACATCAATCCCTGGGAAGTATTTTTCAGCCAGCTTTTTGATGGTGCCATCGCCCTGCACTTTGGCGATTGCCGTATCCAGTGACTGCTTCAGCTGCGCGTCATCTTTGCGCAGGCCATAGCCGATGCCTGAGCCGAGAATCGCGTCATCTTCGACTGGCTTGCCGACAAAGCCAAAGCCTTTGCCCTGTGGCTTATCGAGGAAGCCCGACTGACCGGCAGCGGACATCACCAACGTCCCATCAAGGCGGCCCGCGACCATGTCGTTGTAGACCTGGTTCTGATCCTGATAGGAAGTGACCGTCACGCCCTGCGTCTCCCAGTGCTTTTTCGCATAGGTTTCCTGAATCGATCCCTGCAACACCCCGATGTTTTTGCCTTTCAGACTTTCGGCGGTCGGTGCCAGATTTTCACCGTTTTTCGCCACTAACATGGTCGGAATACGGTAGATCGGCTGAGTAAACGCGATGCTTTTGGCGCGCGCTTCGGTGATGTTCATCGCCGAGTTAATGGCGTCGAATTTCTTCGCCTGCAGTGCCGGGATCAGCGCATCAAAGCTGCTCTCGACCCAGTGGCAGCTGAAGTTGCCCGCTTTACAGATGGCATTGCCCAGCTCAATATCAAAGCCTTCCAGCTCACCCTTTGCGTTGCGACTTTCAAACGGCGGATATTGTGACTCCACGCCGTAACGTAAATCCTGTGCCAGTGCCTGTACCGATGTCATCATGCCCAGAGCAAGAAAAAGCGCGTTCAGTTTCTTCATTATTTACCCCGAAAAGTCCTGGTTACCTGTTCCCGGTGCTGCCCCACGCGGTGGCGTGATTCAGTGAGAAAAAGCACATAGCGCAGCCGCGCCAGCCTCTAGTGTCGCCTCGTCTTTCGCAAAAGAGAGACGAATCAGTTTGTTGTCTGTGCCATCCATATAAAACGCCGACAGCGGGATGGTTGCCACACCGTGATCGACGATAAGACGTTTTACCATTTCGCTGTCCGGTTCGTCACTGAAATGTCCATAGCTGGCGAGCATAAAGAACGAACCGGCGCTCGGCAGCAGCCGGAATGGGGCGTTCTGCATCAGGGCAATCAGCCGATCGCGCTTTTGCTGATAGAAAGCGTTGAGAGACAGATAGTTCTGTGGCGTCTGCAGATAGTGTGCGAACCCAACCTGCATCGGCGTATCGGCGGCGTACATCATAAACTGATGCACTTTCACCAGCTCGGTCATCAGCTCTGCCGGTGCCAGACAGTAGCCTACCCGCCAGCCGGTGACGTGGAAGGTTTTGCCAAACGAAGAGACGATGACGCTGCGCGCCGCCAGCTCCGGATGCGTCGCCATCCCGCAGTGCGGACGGCCATCAAACAGAATATGTTCGTAAACCTCATCGGAAAGCACCACGATGTCGGTATTACGAATCAGGGCCGCCAGCTGATTGAGGTCATCGGGAGTCAGCACCTGCGCACTGGGGTTGTGCGGCGTATTAATGATGATCATGCGGGTGCGCGGCGTAATCGCGGCCCGCAGCTGATCCCAGTCGATAGCAAACGACGGCACCTGCAACTTCAGGCCTATCGGCGTACCGCCCTGCAACCGCACCACCGGCGCATAGCTGTCAAACGCCGGTTCAAAGAAGATCACCTCGTCGCCCTGATGAACCAGCGCGGTAATCGCCATATAGAGTCCCTGGCTGGCGCTGCCGGTAATGAGCACTTCACTGGCGGTATCATACTTCTGGCCATAGAGCGACTGCACTTTGCTGGCGAGCACCTCGCGTAAGGCGGGCAGTCCCATCATGGCGGCATACTGATTATGCCCCTCCTGCATCGCACGGCTGACTGAATCGACCAGCGCCGGATCACAGGGGAAATTGGGCGCGCCCTGCGACAGGTTGATCGCCTGATGCTGCGCCGAGAGCTGGCCAATTACGCTAAAAATAGTGGTGCCGACGTCCGGCAATTTTGAGTGGATAGCGACAGGCGTTTTCAGGGACATAGTTTCTCCGTCAGGGGCATTACCGATCAGATGCGGTAAATAACTATTCAACGGGCTGTGACTTGAGTCGGCAAGCGAAATGTCGTCATAATAGCCATGAAAAAAATGCATAGCTGAGGTTCATCGTGTCGCGCTTATCGCTGCCACTTAATGCCATTCACGCCTTTCTGGTGACCGCCCGTCACCTCAATCTGACCCACGCTGCCCGCGAGCTGTGCCTGACCCAGGGTGCCGTCAGTCGCAAGATTGCCGCGCTGGAGCAATGGCTGGGCGTGACGCTGTTTGATCGCCACGCGCGCGGTCTGCGCCTGACGCCTCAGGGCGCCGCGCTGCTGCCCGAACTCAGTCAGGGTTTTGAGCTGATGGTTCAGGCCAGTGAAAGGGTTCGCCGCAGTCAGATCAGCATTCGCCTGAAAGCCCCGACCTGCGCGATGCGCTGGCTGGTGCCCCGGCTGATGGCGCTGGAACAACAGCGGCCTGAACTGCATGTGGCCCTGACGACGACGCTGGATCATGCTGCGCAGCTTGAGAACTTTGATGCGGCGATTGTTTATGGCAAGCCGCATCCTGAGGGGATCTGCCTGTTCAGTGAGTCGCTGACGCCGGTGATGGCAGCGGATCGCCCCTGCCCGGACTCGACGGCGGCGCTGGCCGCAATGACCTTTTTGCATCCCACGGCGGATACGCGTGACTGGCAGTGCTGGCTGCAGGCGCAGCAGGTGACGCTGAGTATGAAGCGGAACCAGCATTTTGCCACAATGGACTTAGCGATTAGTGCAGCGATTCAGGGGTTTGGCGTGGCGATTGCCGACAGCAATCTGGTGGAGAGTGATATTGCCAGCGGCAGGCTGATTAAGCCGTTCGCTGGCGAGGTCAAAACCGGTGCCGTTTACAGTTTACTGCAACGGCCTGCGCGGGATGCGCCACCCTTCCTGGCGGAACTGGTGGCGTGGCTTTGCAGGGATCAGAAGGTGACCCAGTCGCCATTGTCAGCAGGTTTGGCCTGAGGCGCACTCAGCACTGGGGCTTTTGGCGCGGCAGGTTTATTACTGATAGCAGGCGCGCTCTTACGATCACTGGAGAGACGGAATTTCGATACAGAGGCCTGCAGCGCTTCCGTCTGCAGTGCCAGCGCGCTCGCTGCGGCGGAGACCTCCTCAACCAGTGAGGCGTTCTGCTGCGTCACGCTGTCCATTTCGGTGACGGCCGTTCCCACCTGAGAAATGCCTTTGCTCTGCTCTTCTGAGGCAGACGCGATCTGTTTCATGATCGCATCCACATCCTGTACCGATTTCAGAATATTTTTCATGGTGCCGCCAGTGGTGTTCACCAGCTCGGCGCCTTTACCCACACGCTGTACGGACTCTTCTATCAGCGTCGCGATCTCTTTTGCCGCGTTGGCGCTGCGTTGCGCCAGGTTGCGCACTTCAGATGCCACGACCGCAAAGCCACGCCCCTGTTCGCCAGCACGTGCCGCTTCCACGGCGGCGTTGAGCGCCAGGATATTAGTCTGGAAGGCGATGCCGTTAATCACGTTGGTGATCTCAGCAATTTTCTTCGAGCTGCCAGAGATGCCGTCCATGGTGGTGACCACTTCGCTGACCAGCTGGCCGCCACGTTGTGCTGTGGTGGTCGCGGTTTCTGCCAGCAGACTCGCCTGACGCGCGTTGTCGGCGTTGAATTTCACCGTCGCCGTCAGTTGCTCCATGCTGGCCGCAGTCTGCTCCAGCGCAGCGGCCTGCTCTTCGGTACGTGAAGAGAGGTCATTGTTACCGGCGGAGATCTCTGCCGCACCGCGCGAGATATTCTCGGTACCGCTGCGAATGGCGCTGACCGCTTCACGCAGGCTGTCCTGCATGGCGCTCAGCAGCGGCACCAGTTTACCCACGCAGTTGCGACCAAAATCGGATACCGGCTGGCTGAGGTCGCCCGTGGCGATGACCGCAAAGTGGGTGCGAATGCTTTCCAGCGGACGGACCAGCATCGCGACCAGATAACGGTCGGTGAACAGCAGAATGAACAGGCCGATAATCACCGTGATGGTGATAATCGTTTTGGTCATCGCGGTGAGATGATCAACTTCCACACGTGTGGTATCCAGCTTTTGAGCTGCGCCCTGGCTGAATTTCTCTGCGCTGACGCCAAAGGCACGGCTGAGTGGCGGCGTGACGTTATTTGCCTGCTGGCGATAAGCATCAGGTGTTGCCTGACGGGCCAGCTGCAACTGTGGAGTCACGCCCTCATCCAGCAGTTTTTGCCAGGTCTGAATTACGCCATCCACCACTTCCGGGTTCATCGGACCAGGTGCCAGCTGTTTAAAGCGAGCCAGTTGCTGGGTCATACCATCCAGCGCCTGCTGCACCGGGGCATAAGCCTCGTCGGTCAGCGCTTTACCCGCCGCTTTGCCTTCCATCACGCGGGATAAGCGCGTAATGACACGAAAATATTGATCGTTGCCTTTGCTCAGCACCGTCATTTGCTCAACCAGATGACGGTCAACGTCGTTGCCTTCGCTAAGCGCGCCAAGCGAATGGATGCTATACAGCCCGACGCCGCTCCACAGTAAGCAAAACAGTCCCAGAATCGTGAGCATCACTGCGCGAATGGTAAAATTTTTGAGCATTCCCATACCAAAATCCTATACACGTTGACCCGCAAGCGTCGGGCATAAGAGATTTATCGGCATGGAATAGTGAAAATGTAACTGTTTTGTTACCTATTAATTTACAGCGTCAAATATGATAATTCTGCATAAAACATAGTAAATTCATTCGGTTAAAATGAAATACGCAGAATAATTCCATTCGCATAACTTAATGGTTAGCAGCCTAATCTTCATCGCCAGCTTAAAGCCTGACCATTCGCGTCATTAACAGCCGGAAGAGGCGCATGCGGGCACGCATAAAGTTTCGCTTCAGAACCAGTCCGCTCTTTCGATCATCGCCGAGTGACATTGTCACGTCGCTGCCGGGATGCCAGGCTGGCCAGATGACCTCGCCCTCAAGCTGGTGCTTATACTCCGTGGCATCCCGGGCAAAGGTAAACCAGTATTCGCTGACACGCGCCGCAAATGCCCGATCGGCCTCGCTGAATGGCCGCGCTTCATTGGGATCGGGCATCTGGCTCAGCGTGTTCAGAACATAAGGCACTTCGTTGCCGTGCCAGGTGCCGTGCGGATAGAGATCGCGCGCATGCTCAGAGACATAATCAAACCAGTAGCGCCAGCCGGGCATTCCGGCATTGTGCTGCGCGCGCATCACCAGCCACGGCACCAGGCTGAAGGCCATGTCGCGCGCCACCGCCCGTCCCAGCCGCTGATCGTCATGGATGTCATACATCCATTTAAGCGTCCGGTAAGTGAGACGATTTTTAGCGCGCAGCTGATGCAACACTGCGGTTGTGTCCACGCCAAAATACTCCAGCACGCTGGCTTCATCGCTGTTACTGCCCGCCATCAGCGGCAGACGGTGCTGTTTGCCAGCCATAAAGGTTTTCAGCATTGGCTCGGGCAGCACGGCATCACCGGCAATCGGTACCGGCGGGGTCGCCAGTGGCCCTTCCAGCGACCAGAAGGCATCGGCGGGTAGTGCGCGCAACGCATCCGCGCTGGCATCGGACGGCAGGCCGAAATGTCGGGCCACCGCCACGCCCTGCTGACGTGCTTTTTTCAGCGGCGTGTCCGGCAGGCTATAGGCGCTCTGTACGATCCCTTTATGAAACAGCCCTTCTGCCAGCGGCGAACAGCAGAGGGATAGCACGCTGCGCGCGCCAGAGGATTCACCGAACAGAGTCACATTGCGGCGGTCACCACCGAAAGCAGGAATGTTACGCTGCACCCACTGCAGTGCGGCAATCTGATCGAGCAGACCAAAGTTGTTCACCGTACCTGCAGCAGGATACTCAGCGTCAAGGGACGGATGAGAGAAGAAGCCGAGATGACCGAGCCGGTAGTTGAGCGTGACCACCACCGCGCCGCGTGACGCCAGCGGCTTACCGCTGTAAGGTGCCAGCCCGCCCGCGCCGATGGTGTAGCCACCGCCGTGCAGCCAGACCATCACCGGCAGCGGCGTTGACGGCTCGACATCAGGTGTCCAGACATTCAGGTAGAGGCAATCTTCACTGAACTCACCGGGATCGCCACCGCCTACCGCCTGGCAGTAAGTCCGGTTTTGCCAGCCGGACGCCCCGAATGCGGTCGCGTCGCGCACCTGCGTCCAGGGTGAGACCGGCTGAGGCGGACGCCAGCGCAATGCGCCAAGCGGTGCCGCCGCATAAGGTATGCCTTTAAATACGAAAAGGTCATCGTCCATGCATCCACGCAACTCCCCCTCAGCAGTCATGATCCTCAGACCTGTTTCGTTTTTCATTCCTGTTTCCCTGTTCAAACGTATCTCCATTATTTGCAGGCCCGCCAGCATTGTCCAGGTACGGGAGGGATTTGCAGAATATGCCGAAGAGTGAGAGGCAGGCGTAAACAGGCTCATCAACAGGTTGAGAGAGTCAGTTGCGGTGATGCTTTAACGTCGTTTATCACTCAGTAATGGGCTAACAGACGGTCAGCGTAAGTGAGAGCGTGGTTCAGCTGTCATCCCGGGCGCTTTTGCTGCACTAAATCAGTCAGTCTGCTAACGGATCAAGATACTCACGCGGGTAAACCTGCGCTGGCGGGTAAAGCGTCGGGTTTTTTAGTGACCCTTAACAAACCCCTGTGGCTGCTCTGCTTCAGGGCCATCGGCTTTGCGGGGCTGGCGCAGTGAATGCATTGCGGGTAACGGAAGCGTTGCCCGCAGATAAACTCAGGCCGGACGCAGGCCGCACTGCGCCAGGGAGCGCTGCTGCCGTTCTTCATATAAGGCCATCTCATCCAGTAGGGCGGCGCCCAGCGCGGCTTCAAACGCCTGGCGGCTTGACTGTCCTGCCGAACGGACCTGCGCCCGATCGCCGAGGTTGGACTGAAAAATACCTGCTGCGCTGACGGGCAGAAAATCTTCATAGGTGATGGGATCGGCCACCACACGCCCTTCTTTGATGAGCGTCTCCAGCGATTCACCCTGAGCCGGTGGCGTGGCGATGCCCTTTTCACTCAGGCGATAATGGAACCAGGCCAGCGCCTGCTGGCGCAGCGTGGTCTCATCATCGGGAAAGTCACGGAAAATCGCCGCCAGATGTTGCTGATGCTGCTGGTTATCCTGACCGCTGCCCGCCTCGCTCAGCAACCGATCGTAGAGCGCGCGTCCTGCCGGTGTCAGCGCCACACCGCGCTGCTCAATTTCACCGAAGCGTGCTGTATGCGTTCCCTGATGCCCATCCTTAAAGATGATCGGCTCTTCCAGTGCCTTAAAGCTGGTCTGACGCAGCAGGATCGGCACCTGACGACGCGGCGGTCCCTCGATCAGGGTCTTGGGATCGATACCGCGCGACGGCATCAGTTGCTGGACGCGGTCGATATCCAGCGTGCGTGGCGTGAGATGGTTGATATGGCAACCGGGGAAGCAGACCACATCCGCAATCAGCCGATGCTGCTGGTTCAGCGCCTGATAGGTCTGACTGTCCACGCTGCTGTGGGCATGCCAGCGGAAGGTTTCCAGTGCTTCAATAACAAATTCCGTGGCCTGCTCATCAGTTAATCCTCCCTGCTGCTGATGCAGTTCCAGCAGCTCCCGGCAACGGGGAGTGAAAATGTCGCGCGCCGCAAGAATCTCCGCCGCTTTTTCGCGCAGCGCCTGATCGTCGATCAGTTCAGGGCGTAACAGCGAGGTAAAGACCCGGAAGGGATTGCGTCGCAGCGCCGCATCGCTCACCGGCCGGAACGCCGTGGAGTGAACGGGGACACCCGCCTGAGAGAGATCGTAATAGCCCACCGGATGCATCCCCATCACCGCAAACAGCCGCCGCAGCGTGGCTAATTCCTCTGCCGTGCCGACGCGGATCGCACCGTGACGTTCCAGGTTGAGTCGGCCAATTTCATCGGCGGCTGTGAGGCGATCTTTCAGGGCGATATCCGCTTCCAGCGCGCGGTCGTTGACGGTCGCTACCAGCTGCATCAGCGTGCCATATTGCGGCACTTCCTGCTGATACATGACTGACATCGCCTGAGAGAAACGGGTGCGGATGAGATCCGCACTGAGAAAGTTGTCCATCTTATCCACCTGACACCATGAGCGTTGCTGCTAATGTAATGCAACGCGCTGGCGTCAGTGGAAAAAATCACGAATCTGTGATCGGCTTAAAGCCGTAACGGTTTTTTAACAGCAGCATCAGGGTGGTGATCACAGCCGGTATCGCCAGCAGCAGAAAGATAAGGCTGAAGGACCAACCGAGGGACATCATCTCCGCACCCACAAACGCACTTAAAATCGCGCCGATGCGCCCCACGCCGTGCATCCAGCTGGAGCCGGTGGCGCGGGCATGAGTCGGATAATAGCTGGCGGATAAGGCATTCATGCCAGTATTCGCACCGTTGAAACAGAAGCCACTGCAGAAGGCTATCGTGCTCATCATGCCCACTTCCGCAGGCGAAAAGCCAAGTGCCACAATAAACAGTCCGCCGCAGCCGTAGATCGCCGCCAGCGCCAGGTTAGCGTTAAAGCGATCCATCATCCAGCCAGCAAAAAGCGAACCCAGCGTCCCGCCCGCCTGATACATCGCAGTGATAATCGCCGCTTCGGTGACCGACATGCCCAGGGTATTCACCAGGGACGGCAGCCAGCTGCCAATCAGGTAGACCATGAACAGACCCATGAAATAGCCGCCCCACAGCATCGTGCTGCCAAACAGATAGCGGCGTGACAGGACGGTGCCAATCGCGCTGCCAGCCGGCACGGTCGCCTCTGGCGCGTGAAACGCACAGTCTGGCCGGGTTTTGCCCGGCATCATCCGGTCGAGGATAGCGTGAATACGCTCAGCCGGTGCGCCACGGCTGATGAGGAATCGCACCGACTCCGGCAGGCCACGGATCAAAAATGGCAACATCAACAGCGGCAGGATGCCACCGAGCAGCAGCACGGAATGCCAGTGATAACGCGGTAACAGCCATGAGGCGGCAAATCCCCCACTGGCAGCCCCAAAGGTGAAGCCACAGAAGACAACCGTGATGAGAAAGGCCCGTCGCCGCTCAGGGGCATATTCCGCCACCAGCGTCCCAACGTTGGGCATCGCCGCACCCAGTCCCAGCCCGGTCAGGAAGCGGAACAGCATCATTTGTTCGATGTTCTGCGCCAGCGCAGTTGCCAGCGTCCAGAGACCGAAAAAGAAGACACTGAGAATAATCATCATACGCCGGCCGTAGCGGTCAGCCAGCGGCCCCGCCACCATCGCGCCCAGCGCCAGCCCGATTAAGGCGGCGCTGATGGCCACCCCAAGCTGATGATTGGTTACGCCCCACGCGGCTTTCAGCGTCGGCGCAATAAATCCCATGATCGCAATGTCCATGCCATCGAGTGCCACAACAATGAAACAGAGTGCAATGAGCCGCTTTTGCCAGTGGCTCAGCTCCTGCTGGTTGATAAGCTGGCGGACATCTACCGCCTCGACGCTGGTCAATGAACACTCCCTGAGTAACGAAATCTGGCATCAGTTTAAGTAAAAAAAACGGCGTTTATGATAGCCGATCGTTAACGTTAAGCGGTCAGATTTTTAGTTGATAGTGAGAATTATTCAATTTTAAAACCGGTAAACTGTTGATTTGCGGCAGGCCCCGGATTAAGCAGTACTCTGGCCTTTTCTGATGACTACTTTTTTATCAATGCGTTAGCTTATAAAGCAGCCATTTCAGCATGATTGTTAAAATAAATTTGCAGTAAAGTTAACAGAATTCATTTTTAACAGTTGCCTGATAGCGGTCATTCTCATTAAGTTTAGGATATGGAAAAAAATATCCTTTTCAATCAGCGCATTCGCTTGCGCCATTTACATACCTTTGTTGCGGTCGCGCAGCAAGGCACGCTGGGCCGGGCGGCTGAGACGCTTAGCCTGAGCCAGCCTGCACTCTCTAAAACCCTGAATGAGCTGGAGGAACTGACCGGCGTTCGCCTGTTTGAACGTGGCCGGCTGGGCGCGCAGCTGACGACGATGGGTGAACAGTTTCTGACCCACGCGGTGCGGGTGCTCGACGCGCTGAACCATGCCGGACAGAGTTTTAATGAGCAGCCGGGAGATGCGCCAGTAATTATCCGGCTGGGGGCATTGACCACAGCCGCGATGGGGATGCTGCCTCGCATTCTTGATCGCTTTCATCAGCTGCAACCCAATACCACCATCCAGGTGGCGACGCTGCACAACAATGTATTGCTGGCGGGATTGCGCGGCGGGGAGTTTGACATCGGCATTGGCCGGATGGCGGACAGCGACATGATGACCGGGCTGACCTATGAATTGCTGTTTCTGGAGTCGCTGAAACTGGTGGTCAGGCCCGAACACCCGCTTTTAAGTGACAACGTCACCCTTTCGCGTGCGATGCAGTGGCCGGTGGTGATTTCACCCGAAGGCACTGCGCCGCGCCGGATTGCGCAGCAGATGCTGGATGAACAGGGCTGTACCCTGCCACCGCACTGCATTGAGACTTCCTCAACTTCACTGGCGCGCCAGCTGGCGCTTCGCTACGACTATATCTGGTTCGTTCCTTCCGGCGCGATTAAAGAGGATCTCAGCCATAACGCGGTCTGTGCGCTGCCGATCAACTCGTCCGGACCGGGCGAACCGGTGGGCATTATCACCCGTACCGGCGCAGAACTGAGCCTCAGTGCGGAAGTATTAATGTCTACCATTCGTAAGTTTCATAGCTAGCGACTGCGTTTGGCGTGTCGCTCGCGGTTTTCAAGGCGCGCCTTGTCGGTTTTGCGCAATCCCACATACAGTGCCCCGGCTCCGCCATGGCGGGTCTGGGCCACGCAATAAGTCTGTACGTCATCAAACTGCTGTAACCAGCGCGCCAGATAGCTGCGTACAATGTTGGCATGCGATTCGTTGTCCCGTCCTTTGCCGTGAATGATCAGCAAATTTCGCAAGCCCTGTTTGTGCGCCTGCATCATAAAGTTAAACAACGCCTGACGGCAGGTTTCCACCGGTTGCCTTAACAGGTTGAGACTGGCATCCAGCTTGTACTCACCCCGACGCAGCTTATCCAGGATACCCTGCTGTATGCCGTCAGCTTTATATTCCAGCGGTGTGTTAAGCGGCACAATCTCCAGATAACCGCGGGTCAGGATGTTTTCCTGCTCTGATTCGCCCGGCGGTTTGCGAGGCGCTTTGGTTGAGGGCGCTTTGAGCCACAAGGTCGTCGTCGTGTCTTTTAACGGCGTGACATCGCCCATGGCATCCCGAAAGAGATCATTATCATCAAGGTTCATGGTTTTCTCACACCTGGTTAAATTGATCGAATGGACAAATCAGGTTTAACAGTTAGCGTAGCAAATCCTGTAATTACCGGACCACCCCACTTTTTCAAACGTAACGGGCTGTGCAAAATCGTGTTGCAGATCACATAAGCGGAAACTTATCGTGACAGTGTGATGTTCCGGTGTTCTGAGAAGCCCGTCACATCAGCGTTTGACGTTGTGTGATTCATCCATAATGTTTGTGTGCGTAAAACTGCTCGGATGAGTTCCCTTCAGCACAAAAAATGTTAAAATTGACCCCAGTCAATAATCGTCGAGCAAACCATTATGATCCCTGAAAAACGCAGCATTCGTCGTATTCAGTCGGGCGGTTGTGCCATTCACTGCCAGGATTGCAGCATCAGTCAGCTCTGCATCCCCTTCACGTTAAATGAACATGAGCTGGATCAGCTCGACAATATCATTGAGCGTAAAAAACCCATTCAGAAAGGGCAAACCCTTTTCAAAGCGGGAGACGAACTTAAATCTCTGTATGCGATTCGCTCCGGCACCATTAAAAGCTACACCATCACCGAACAGGGTGACGAGCAAATCACCGGTTTCCATCTGGCGGGCGACTTAGTCGGCTTTGATGCCATCATGGGCTCCAGCCATCCCAGCTTTGCGCAGGCGCTGGAAACAGCCATGGTCTGTGAGATTCCCTTCGAAACGCTGGATGACCTGTCGGGTAAAATGCCGGCCCTGCGTCAACAGATGATGCGTCTGATGAGCGGTGAAATCAAAGGCGACCAGGATATGATCCTGCTGCTGTCGAAGAAAAATGCTGAAGAGCGCCTGGCGGCGTTTATCTGGAACCTCTCCCGTCGTTTCGGCCAGCGCGGTTTTTCACAGCGTGAATTCCGCCTCACCATGACGCGTGGCGACATCGGTAACTATCTGGGCCTGACGGTTGAAACCATCAGCCGCCTGCTGGGTCGTTTCCAGAAGTCCGGTATGCTGGCGGTGAAAGGCAAATACATCACGATTGAAAACCACGCCCTGCTGGAAGAGTTAGCCGGTCAGAGCCATCAGGCCGCCTGATCCGCAGCCGGATCAATAAATCTTATTTTGTTGATCCGGCAGTAACTTTTTCACTTCTTCCGCTGTTCAACATAGGCTATCTTTATTCCAGTCGCTCTGGTTTAAGGAGAACGCCTCATGTCCCAGTACCAAAATATTCTGGTCGCCATTGATGCCCAGCAAGACGATCAGCCCGCGCTGCGACGTGCGGTCTATCTGAATCAACGCCTTGGCGGAAGAATTAAAGCCTTCCTGCCTATCTATGACTTCTCATACGAAATGACCACCCTGCTTTCGCCGGATGAGCGCGCGTCAATGCGCCAGGGCGTTATCAGCCAGCGTACCGAATGGATCCGCGAGCAGGCCCGCGCTTATCTTGATGCCGGTGTCGAAATTGATATCAAAGTGATCTGGCACAACCGTCCTTACGAAGCCATTATTCAGGAAGTGCTCGCCCATCAGCATGACCTGGTGCTGAAGATGGCGCATCAGCATGACCGCCTTGAGTCTGTGATTTTCACCCCGACAGACTGGCATCTGCTGCGTAAATGCCCGTGCCCGGTCTGGATGGTCAAAGATCAGCCATGGCCGGAAGGCGGTAAAGCCATTGTTGCGGTCAATCTTGCCAGTGAAGAGCCGCACCACGATGGCCTGAATCAGAAGCTGATTCGTGAAACGGTGAAGTTGGCGGAGAAAGTGAATCAGACCGAAGTCCATCTGGTCGGTGCCTACCCGATTACCCCAATCAATATTGCTATCGAACTGCCCGATTTTGATCCGAGCGTCTACAACGATGCTATCCGGGGTCAGCATCTGGTGGCTATGAAAGCGCTGCGCCAGAAATTCTCAATTGGTGAAGAGTTTACCCACGTGGCTAAAGGCCTGCCGGAAGAGGTCATTCCCGATCTGGCGGTGCATCTCGGTGCCGGTGTGGTGGTGCTGGGCACCATCGGGCGCACCGGCCTGTCGGCGGCATTCCTGGGCAATACGGCGGAACAGGTGATTGACCATCTGCGTTGCGATTTGCTGGCGCTTAAGCCTGACGATTTCAAATCGCCCATTGATCTGGATGATGAAGAGGATGAGGAGGAGTGATCCTCCTCTGACAGAAGACGGGCGGCTGATTAGCCGCCCTTTTTTTATTACAGCGCTTTGAGAATGGCTTCCACGCTGGCTTTGGCATCGCCAAACAGCATCTGGCTGTTCTCTTTGAAGAACAGTGGATTCTGAACCCCGGCATAGCCGGTGTTCATTGAGCGTTTAAAGACCACCACGTTGTGCGCCTTCCACACTTCCAGCACCGGCATACCGGCAATCGGGCTGCGGGGATCATCCTGCGCCGCCGGGTTGACGGTGTCGTTAGCGCCGATGACCAGCACCGTGTCAGTGTCACTGAAATCGTCGTTGATTTCGTCCATCTCCAGCACCACATCATAAGGCACTTTGGCCTCGGCCAGCAGCACGTTCATGTGACCCGGCAAACGCCCCGCTACCGGATGGATGCCGAAACGCACTTTGATGCCGAGGGCGCGCAACCGGGCAGTAATTTCCGCAACCGGATACTGCGCCTGGGCCACCGCCATGCCGTAGCCTGGCGTGATGATCACCGAGCTGGAAGCTTTGAGCATCTCTGCAGTCTCTTCTGCGGTAATCTCACGATGCTCTCCCGCTTCCTGCGTCTCATCACCACTGCTGACGTCAGTACCAAACCCACCCGCGATCACGCTGATGAACGAACGGTTCATCGCTTTACACATGATGTAGGAGAGAATCGCACCGGACGAACCGACCAGCGCACCGGTCACAATCAGCAGATCGTTGCTGAGCATGAAACCGGCTGCCGCAGCGGCCCAGCCAGAGTAGGAGTTCAGCATCGACACCACGACCGGCATATCGGCACCGCCAATCGACGCAACCAGATGCCAGCCAAACGCCAGTGCAATCACTGTCATCAGCAGCAGTGCAAAGACCTGCGCAGCGGTGCTGCTGGTATTGACGAACCAAAGTAACAGCAGGAACGAGACCACCAGCGCCAGCAGATTCAGCTTGTGACGATGCGGTAACGCCAGCGGTTTTGAGGAGATTTTGCCGCACAGTTTGCCAAAGGCCACCAGCGAGCCGGTGAAGGTGACAGCACCGATAAAGATACCGATAAACACTTCGCTAAGATGGATATTCTCCATCACTGCTGGCAGGCCAGGCGCATGATCGATATAGCTGTTGATACCAACCAGCACTGCGGCCAGGCCGACAAAGCTATGCAGAATCGCGACCAGCTCCGGCATTTCCGTCATTTCGACTTTCTTCGCCAGACGAATACCAATAGCGCCGCCAATCACCATCGCCAGCAGGATCCAGACCACATTGCCGCTGTCCGGACCAAAGATGGTGGCGACCAGCGCAATCGCCATGCCGCTGATACCAAAAATATTACCCCGCTTAGAGGTCTCATGACGCGAGAGACCGGCAAGGCTACAGATGAACAGAATCGCAGCCACAATATAGGCTGCAGTGACTAATCCACCAGACATGTGTTACCCCTTACGAAACATTTTTAGCATGCGCTGGGTGACGGTAAAGCCACCAAAGATATTGATGCTGGCAATCAGCACGGCAATAAAGGAGATAAAGGTGACCCAGCCACCGTGGCCCATCTGCAGCACGGCACCGATAACGATGATGCCGGAAATGGCATTGGTCACGGACATCAGGGGCGTATGCAGCGCATGACTGACGTTCCACACCACGTAATAACCCACCACGCAGGCGAGTGCGAACACGGTAAAGTGGGAGAGGAAATCGGCGGGTGCCACGTTGGCCAGGCAACCAAACAGCACGATAGCCAGGGCAATCAACAGATAGTTACGCCGCGGTGAAACGGGCTTCGCTTCAATCTTCTCTGCTGGTTTCGCGGCTGCCGGAGCGGCTTTTGGCGCAGCGGAGACCTGAATCGGCGGAGCCGGCCAGGTGACTTCACCTTCGCGCACCACGGTCACGCCCCGCACGACCACATCCTCAAAATCGACCTTGATTTCGCCATTCTTCTCTTTGCACAGCAGCGTGATCAGGTTGACCAGGTTGGTGCCGTAAAGCTGGGAGGATTGCGTCGCCAGACGGCTCGGCAGATCGGTGTAGCCAATAATTTTGACGCCGTTAGGTGTGACAGTGACCTGTTCCGCGACGGTCAGCGCACAGTTGCCGCCGGTCTGCGCCGCCAGGTCAACAATCACACTGCCCGGCTTCATGCTGGCGACCATCTCTTCGGTGATCAGTTTCGGAGCCGGTTTGCCAGGGATCAGCGCCGTAGTGACAATGATGTCCACCTCTTTAGCCTGGCTGGCAAACAGCGCCATCTCCGCTTTGATGAACGCCTCGGACATCACTTTGGCATAGCCATCACCGCTGCCAGCCTCTTCTTCGAAGTCAAGTTCAAGGAATTCGGCGCCCATACTCTGCACCTGCTCTTTGACTTCGGGACGGGTATCAAACGCCCGGACAATTGCGCCCAGACTGCCCGCTGCGCCAATCGCTGCCAGCCCGGCCACACCGGCCCCAATCACCATCACTTTTGCCGGAGGCACTTTCCCGGCTGCGGTGATCTGGCCGGTAAAGAAGCGACCAAATTCATGGGCGGCCTCAACAATGGCGCGATAACCGGCAATGTTTGCCATCGAGCTCAGGGCATCCAGCGACTGCGCCCTTGAAATACGCGGCACCGAGTCCATCGCCATGACCGTAACCTGACGTGCGGCCAGCTTTGACAGCAGGTCGGGATTCTGTGCGGGCCAGATAAAACTGACCAGCGTGCTGCCCGCGCGGGCCAGCCCAATCTCTTCGTCATCCGGCGCATTCACCTTCAGCACGATATCAGACTGCCAGACCTGCTCTCTGTCGCTGAGTGTGGCACCGGCGGCTACATAGCTTTCATCATCGAAGCTGGCGCGTTTACCCGCGTCATGCTCAAGGGTGACGCTGAAACCCAGCTTGATGAGTTGTTCCACGGTCTTAGGCGTGGCAGCCACGCGCGACTCGTTTGGCAACCTTTCCTTGGGTATTCCAATTAACATAGTGTTTCCTTTCATCGGTTAAGGATGATGGCCCGAATCTGCACTACGACAGCGCAACTGAAACGCTGTTTCAGCTACTTATAGACGAAATGCATGTATTTCAAAGTGTTTATAACCTACTGAAAATGTGACGAGCGATCTATAGCGGTTATGCAGAGTGATGATATTCACCCAATTATTCAGCGTTCTGCTAAAAAACCTGCGTTATCTCACTGCAAAACAGTCTGACAGGCAGATATTCTGCCGGAGATAATTATATATGGGCGAATTAATCATCAATAAAAACCTTTAATTAACAATGCATTAACTGTTTAACTGCTAAAAGTTATCGCTTTTAGTGGTAACCGTTACTAAAACGGGCCGTAACTGCGTTTGGTGACAAACAAATGAAAAAATCATGGTTGAATAACGCGATCTGACACAAAAAATCGCTGCGACAGTCTGTTTATAACATGCAATAATCAGCGGCTAATCTGTTATACATCAAGAGTCCAGCACGTTTTCGTACTCATTTTTGCGTAAGGCGAAGGATTATTTTTATGAAGCTGAAGAACACTATTCTGGCGTCAACCTTGTTGTCCCTGCTGGCAGCCAACGCATTCGCTGCGCAGGAGTTAACGCCAGAAAAAGCGGCCGCGTTGAAGCCATTCGAACGTATTAATATCACCGGCCGTTTCAACGCCATCGGCGACGCTGCCGATGCAGTCTCTAAGCGTGCAGATCAGATGGGCGCTGCCTCTTATTACATCCAGGCAATCAACGACAGTAACGGCAACAGCGGTAACTGGCGCGTGACGGCTGACCTCTATAAAGCCGATGCCCCGGCAGCCTCAGAGTCAACGTCGTATCGTCGCTTCAACGGCGTCAACGAACTGCCAAAAGCAGAAGCGTACAGACTCGAACCGTTCGATACCGTTTCGGTCAGCGGCTTCTTTGCCAGCCAGCCGGACGTTAACGACGCGATTTCAAAAGCCGCAAAACAGAAAGGCGCGGCCTCGTTCTTTATCGTTCGCCAGATCGATGCTAACAGCGGCGGCAATCAGTATGTCACTGCCTATGTCTACAAAGCGGATGCGAAAGAACGCGCAGTGCAGACACCGAACGCCATCCCAGCGGATTCAGAAGCGGGTAAAGCCGCGCTGGCAACCGGTGGTGCGGCGGCAGCCAGCGTAGAGATTCCAGGCGTGGCTTCGTCTGAAACCCCAAGCAATAAAGTGGGCCGTTTCTTCGAAACACAAAGCTCTACCGGCAAGCGTTACACGGTCAATCTGCCTAACGGTAAATCTGTGCAGGAAGTCAACGCAATTACTGCCGCGCAGATGCAGCCGTTTGATACCGTGACCTTCACCGGCCACTTCGGTTCACCTACTGAGATTTCAGAAGAAGTGGCGAAGCGTGCGTCTGATAAAGGTGCGAAGTTCTATCACGTGACCCGTCAATGGCAGAACCAGAGTGGCGGTAACCTGACCGTGACGGCTGACCTGTTTAAGTAATCCCCACAGGGCGGCGCCCGCCGCCCTGCTGTTTGCATAATCCCTGCGCTGTTTTGCATAGTCACGCATTGCGATCCCCTGCCACACTCCGTAAAATCCTCCGCCTGTTTTACCGGATATTGTCCCTGAATTGTGCCATTGGTCTGACATAACCCAGCGACATAATCCGATTTACCCAGCCATATATGCTAGCGGGAAGGTTGTTTTGGAGAAAAAATTAGGTCTCGGTGCGCTGACGGCGCTGGTGCTCAGCTCAATGCTGGGTGCAGGCGTGTTCAGTCTGCCGCAAAACATGGCCGCAGTGGCTGGTCCGGCAGCGCTGCTGCTGGGCTGGCTGATTACCGGCGTCGGCATTATCTTTCTGTCGCTGGCGATGCTGCTGCTGACCCGCCTCAAGCCCGATCTGGATGGCGGCATCTTTACCTACGCCCGTGCCGGGTTCGGCGAACTGATGGGATTCTGCTCCGCCTGGGGCTACTGGCTGTGCGCCGTGATCGCCAACGTTTCCTATCTGGTGATTGTCTTCTCTGCCCTGAGCTTCTTCACCGATACGCCGGACCGGATTATCTTTGGTGATGGCAACACCTGGCAGGCGATGCTGGGGGCATCCGTGCTGCTGTGGCTGGTTCACTGGCTGGTGCTGCGCGGCGTGCAGACCGCTGCCAGCATCAATCTGATGGCGACGCTGGGCAAGTTGGTGCCGTTGCTGATCTTTATTGTGCTGGCGGTGATGGCGTTCAACTATGATCGCTTTCGCTTCGATTTTTCCGGCGTCACTCTGGGGCAGCCGCTCTGGGAGCAGATCAAGCAGACTATGCTGATTACCCTGTGGGTGTTTATCGGGGTCGAAGGTGCGGTGGTGGTCTCTGCACGTGCGCGCCAGAAAAAGGATGTGGGCCGCGCCACCCTCTTCGCCGTGCTGGCTGCACTGCTGGTCTATCTGCTGGTGACACTGCTGTCGCTGGGCGTGGTGCCGCGCGCTGAACTGGCCGGGATGCGTAATCCTTCCATGGCGGGACTCATGACCCGACTGATGGGCAACTGGGGCGATGCGGTGATCGCGGTGGGCCTGATTGTCTCGGTCTGTGGTGCCTATCTGAGCTGGACGATCATGGCCGCTGAAGTGCCGCTGATTGCCGCGCAACAGGGTGCGTTTCCGCGCAGTATCGCCCGGCAGAACCGCCATAACGCGCCAGCCGCCTCGCTGTGGCTGACCAACGGCAGTATTCAGCTTTGCCTGATACTGATTGCCCTGACCGGTGCTAACTACAACAACCTGCTGACCATCGCTTCGGAGATGATTCTGGTGCCCTATCTGCTGGTGGGGTTATATCTGATCAAAGTGGTGCGTGGACAGCATAAGCCGCTGGCGATGGCGGTTGGCGTCGGAGCCAGCGTATATGGCATCTGGCTGCTCTACGCCTCCGGCCCCCTGCACCTGATGATGTCAGTGGTTCTCTATACTCCGGGCCTGCTGCTGTTTCTGTTTGCCCGGCGCGGCGGCCGCGCAGATGTTGCGCTGACCTCGCTGGAGCGGATTGCGATGGGTTTGCTTATTGCTTCGACACTGCCAGCAGTGTGGGAACTGACGACTTAGCGCCTGACAGCAGGGGCTCTCAGTGTGACTGCACTGGAATTGAAACACACAGCAGGTCATCCTGCTGTGTGAGATTCAGCGGCTTCGAATATTCGTGATGGATTGCGTCCAGCTGCTCCGCTGACAGCGGATAAGGGAGCTGGATATCGAAGCGACTGATCTGCTGTTGTTCCGCAAGCGTAATCAGGCGCGCAATGTTAATTTCGTCGCTCACCTGAGTAGAAATGATTTGTAATGCTAATTCTTTTAACGGGTCGTCACTGCCCTGTAAACGGTGTGCTGATTTACGTGTCACCATGCCGAAGATCGGCATCACACCATAAATAGCATCGACGAAGCTCCAGCGCTTTTTGCAGGAAGCGGAAAGAAAGTCACTGTAATTGAAGCAGATGCGGTCGGGGTATATGGCTGATGCCAGCTCTTTATCAGACACACTAACGCTCCTCATGATAATCATCAATATCCCAAACCTGGCGCAAAAAAGCCGCGCTAATGATTGCACATTTTGCCGGATATATACCAGCCAGCTACGGATATTTCGTGCGATAGCGTAGAGCTCAGGACCAGGAAAAGATATGCTTTCGCTCACTCCTGTCTCTGCTCTGTGAACTATGAACAAAATTGTTTATGTAGAAGATGAACCCGAAGTGGGTTCGCTGATTGCGGCCTACCTGGGTCGCCATGATATTGAGGTGATTGTCGAGACGCGCGGTGACCGTGCGGAAGCGGTGATAGTGGAACAGCAGCCCGATCTGGTGATGCTGGATATCATGTTACCGGGCAAGGATGGCATGACCATCTGTCGTGACCTCCGGGCCAACTGGCAGGGGCCGATCGTGCTGCTCACCTCACTCGACAGCGACATGAACCATATTCTGGCCCTGGAGATGGGTGCGCAGGATTACATCCTGAAAACTACCCCTCCGGCGGTGCTGCTGGCTCGTCTGCGCCTGCATCTGCGTCAGTCCCATCAGGGACAGCCGGAAGATACACCGAGCGCACCTGCCGCCAACCGTATGCTGCGTTTTGGCTCGCTGACCATCGATGCCCTGAACCGCCAGGTCACCCTGTTTGAGGAGCAGATCGCCCTTTCCACCGCAGATTTCGACCTGCTATGGGTGCTCGCCAGTCATGCGGGGCAAACGCTTAACCGGGATGCGCTGCTGAAAACATTGCGTGGCGTCAGCTATGACGGACTGGACCGCAGCATCGACGTGGCGATCTCCCGTCTGCGCAAAAAGCTGCACGACAGCGCCACCGAGCCGTTTCGCATAAAAACCATTCGTAACAAAGGCTACCTGTTTGCGCCTCAGGCCTGGGATACCCGTGGACTATGAGAAAGCTTTTTATTCAGTTCTATCTGCTGCTGTTTGTCTGCTTTCTGGTGATGGCGCTACTGGTAGGTCTGGTTTACAAGTTCACCGCTGAGCGCGCGGGTCGCCAGTCGATGAACGACCTGATGGCCAGCTCGCTCTACCTGATCCGCAGCGAGTTGCGTGAGATCCCGCCGCGCGACTGGAATAAAACCATCAAGAGTCTCGATCTCGGCCTGTCGTTCGACCTGCATATTGAGCCGATGAACAAATATCAGCTTGATGAGAGCAATATGCGCCGGTTGCGCGCCGGTGAGATTGTCGCGCTCGACGACCAGTACACCTTTTTGCAGCATATTCCGCGCAGCCACTATGTACTGTCGGTCGGGCCGATTCCTTATCTCTTCTATCTGCATCAGATGCGCCTGCTGGATATTGCCCTGCTGGTGTTTATAGGCATGTCGCTGGCGCTGCCGGTATTTATATGGCTCCGGCCCCACTGGCAGGAGATGCAGCGACTGGAAAAAGCAGCACAGCGTTTTGGCCGGGGTGAGCTGGATGTCCGCACCCATTTCGACAGCACCTCCAGTCTGTTCCGGCTCGGCATCGCGTTTAACCAGATGGCGGAGAACATCAACACGCTGGTCGCCAGCAAGAAGCAGCTGATTGATGGTATTGCA
This sequence comes from Candidatus Pantoea varia, assembly GCF_900115075.1. Lineage (GTDB taxonomy): Bacteria > Pseudomonadota > Gammaproteobacteria > Enterobacterales > Enterobacteriaceae > Pantoea > Pantoea varia. The sequence continues at coordinate 1,063,171 of NZ_FOVG01000001.1, read as the reverse complement.
CATGAGCTGCGAACACCGCTGGTGCGCCTGCGCTACCGGCTGGAGATGAGCGACAACCTCACGGATGGCGAACGGGTAGCGCTGAATCGCGACATCGGCCAGCTTGAAAGTCTGATCGAGGAACTGCTGACCTATGCACGGCTTGACCGTCCACGCGTCGATCTCAATCTGAAAACGCTGGACCTGGCCAGCTGGCTGAGCGAGCGGCTGGACGATTTTCGCACCATCAACCCGGACATCCGGCTCGACCTGGATCTGCCCCAGCAGGAAAACATCGGCGTTTCTGATACGCGCCTGATGGAGCGGGTGCTGGATAACCTGGTGAATAATGCGTTGCGCTATGCGCAGCAGCGGCTGCGCGTCAGTTTATGGTTCGACGGCCCGATTGGCTGTCTGCAGGTGGACGATGATGGTCCGGGCATTCCGCCGGAAGAGCGTGAACGGGTGTTTGAACCCTTTGTCCGGCTTGATCCCAGCCGCGATCGCGCCACAGGCGGCTGCGGACTCGGCCTGGCGATTGTTCACTCTATTGCCCAGGCGCTAAGCGGCAATGTCACCATTGAGTCCAGCCCACTGGGTGGTGCCAGCGTTCGCTTTTGCTGGCCGGTTGATCTAACCTTGCGGGAAATTCCGCTGCGTTAAAAACCACAAGGAGTCTTACGTGACCTCAGCGTATCAACAACTTACCAAAACCTTCCAGCGCCTTTCACGTTTCAGTCACGTCACAGCCATTGCCGGATGTGACATGCAGACCACCATGCCGCCAGGCGGCAGTCAGGCGCGTGGTGAAGCACTGGCCGAAATGAGCGTGTTGCAACACCAGATCCTCACCGCCCCTCAGGTCGGCGAGTGGCTTAAAGCCGCTGAGCAGCAGTCGCTGAACGATGTCGAGCGGGCCAATCTCAACGAGATGCAGCGCGCATACCAGCAGGCCACCCTGCTGCCTGATGATTTTGTTGAAGCCAAATCGATCGCAGGTTCGGTCTGTGAACATGCGTGGCGCACTCAGCGTCCCGCCAACGACTGGCAGGGATTTGCAACCAACCTCAAAGAGGTGGTGCGTCTGAGCCGCGAAGAAGCCCAGCGCCGCGCCGACGCCAGTGGCTGTTCCCGTTACGATGCGCTGCTGGATCTCTATGAGCCGGGGATGACCCGCGCCCGGCTGGATACCACCTTTGGCGAACTGAAAACCTGGCTGCCTGACTTATTGCAGCAGGTGGTGGAAAAACAGGCGCAACAGCCGTTCATCACGCCGCAGGGGCCGTTCGCTGTGCCTGCTCAGCGCCAGCTCGGTCTGAGCATCATGGAGACGCTAGGTTTCGACTTTAACCACGGCCGTCTCGACATCAGTGCGCATCCCTTCTGCGGTGGCGTACCGGAAGATGTGCGTATTACCACCCGTTACAACGAGAATGAGTTTCTCAGTGCCATGATGGGCGTGATTCATGAAACCGGTCACGCCCGCTATGAGCAGAATCTGCCGCAGCAGTGGCGCGGCCAGCCAGTGGCGCTGGCGCGTTCCACGGCTATCCACGAATCACAAAGTCTGTTTATGGAGATGCAGCTTGGTCGCAGCCGCGAATTCCTGCAGCGCATTCTGCCGCAGGTCATCGCCACCTTTGGCGATCAACCCGCCCTGCAGGCGGATAATTTCGTCCGCCTGACCCAGCGGGTTTTGCCTGGCCTGATCCGGGTTGATGCCGATGAGCTGAGCTATCCGGCGCACGTCATTCTGCGTTATGAAATCGAGCAGGCGCTGATTGAAGGCGAAATTGAAGTCGAGGATATCCCGGCGCTGTGGGATGAGAAGATGATGCAGTCGCTGGGCCTGGATACCCGCGGTAATTACCGCGATGGCTGTATGCAGGATATTCACTGGACCGACGGTGCGTTTGGCTACTTCCCAACCTATACGCTGGGCGCAATGTACGCCGCACAGCTGTTCCGGTCGGTACAGAACGCCATTCCTCAGCTCAGTGAGCTGATTCAGCACGGTGAGCTGCAGCCGGTATTCGACTGGTTACAACAGAACATCTGGCAGCACGGCAGCCGTTTCTCCACCGACCAGCTGCTGATCAACGCCACCGGCGAAGCCCTGAATCCGGCTTTCTTCCGTCAGCATCTTGAACAACGCTACCTGAATAGCTAAGCTTTCGGGCGGTCATCTGACCGCCCTTTCCCGCCTTTGTACAATCGGTTACACGCCGATACCAAACACCCACGGACACCGTTCATTGATTTCCCTATAGTCTCTTCACCGGCCCCGCAGTGGGCTACACATGAAAAAATAGTCTCCGAGGGATTTGCAATGAAAAAATTATTTGCACTGGTTGTCGCCGCTGCTATGGGTATGTCTTCTGTTGCTTTCGCTGCTGACACCACAGCTGCTCCAGCTGCTGCGCCAGCCGCAACAACTACTACTACCGCTGCAGCACCGGCTAAAACCGTTCACAAAACTGCGCACAAGAAACACCATAAAGCCGCTCAGAAAGCCCAGGCTGCTAAGAAACACCACAAAAAAGCAGTGAAAAAAGATGCAGCGCAGAAAGCGCAGGCTGCTAAAAAAGTTCACCACAAGAAAGCGGTAAAACCTGCTGCTCAGAAAGCGCAGGCCGCTAAAAAAGTTCACCACAAAAAAGCAACTAAACCAGCCGCTCAGAAAGCCCAGGCTGCTAAAAAAGTTCACCACAAAAAAGTAACTAAACCAGCCGCTCAGAAAGCCCAGGCTGCTAAAAAAGTTCACCACAAAAAAGTCGCTAAACCTGCTCAGAAAGCGCAGGCCGCTAAAAAAGTTCACCACAAAAAAGTTGTGAAACCAGCAGCTAAAAACTAAGGTCGCCTTCAGCGCACGGCCACATGATGATTTAAAACACCCGGTTCTGCCGGGTGTTTCTTTACTGGAGTGGATGAAATGACGAGAGTGGATGAAATAGTGCGTCGCTATCGCTTCGAAATTATTCTGCTTGTTATGATCCTGTGTGGCATTGTTGCAGCCAGCTTTTTTATTTAGACGCTGTAGCGTACTGATTAACCGATAAAACTCCCTTTTTCAACGCTCACCGACTATAGTTACCGTACTTCAGTAATAACAATAACGTTAACTTTTCTCGCCATTGAGATTTCTATGCGCCTGGCTACCCTGTTAATGGTTGGACTCTTCAGCTTTGCTACCACTGTTCATGCCGATGATGACGATGACTCACCGACTCCTGCTGAAATTAAGATGCTCTTCTTCGGCAAAGATCATCGCCAGGCAATCACCGATATTACCGCTGCCCCCTGGGATGCCATTGGTCAGCTGGAAACCGAAAGCGGCAACCTCTGTACCGCCACGCTCATCTCTCCGCATCTGGCGCTGACAGCCGGACACTGTCTGCTTTCCCCGCCGGGTAATTTCGATAAGCCGGTTGCGCTGCGATTTATGGCCAGCGATAAAGGCTGGCGCTACGAGCTTCATGATATTGATGCGCGGGTTGAACCTTCGCTGGCGTCAAAATTAAAAGCGGATGGTGAAGGCTGGATCGTACCGAGCAGCGCAGCACCCTACGATTACGGCATCGTGATTTTACGCAATCCGCCGTCAGCGATTACGCCTATTCCGCTGTTTGATGGCTCACGCAGCGATCTCACGGCGGCGCTGAAGCTGACCGGACGTAAAGTGACGCAGGCGGGTTATCCGGCCGATCATCTGGATACGCTCTATTCTCACAGCGATTGCCTCATTACCGGCTGGGCACAGCGTGCCGTGCTGTCGCATCAGTGTGATACTCTGCCGGGTGACAGCGGTTCACCGCTGCTGCTTAAAAGCGACAAAGGCTGGCAGTTAATCGCGGTACAAAGCTCCGCACCGGCAGCGAAAGATCGCTACCTGGCTGACAACCGCGCGATTTCAGTCACCTCTTTTAAAGATAAGCTGGAATCCCTCGCGCAGTAACCGCATTGACTCTTCATCCCAGGGTGCGCGCCTGTTACGGCGCGCACCTGGCTTTTAACCCGCTATCTGTTCCATCGTCTGCATAATACGTTTTTCTGAGATGGGATACGGCGTGCCCAGCTGCTGAGCAAAGTAGCTGATACGCAACTCTTCAATCATCCAGCGGATGCTTTGCACCTCTTCATCATCCTGACGCTGCGGCGGCAACTTGTTGCGCCACGCCTGATATGCCTGTTCCACTGCCTGCACTTTTAACATGCGTGCACGATCGCTGTGCGGATCGGCCGGCAGTTTTTCCAGCCGCCGCTCAATGCCCTGCAGATAACGCAGCGTATCGGCCAGTCGCTGCCAGCCGTTGCCAGTAACAAAGCCGCGATAGACCAGACCATTTACCTGCGCCTTGATGTCAGATAACGCCAGCGCCATGGTCATATCAACCCGGCCCTTCAGGCGCTTATTGATGTTAAAGACCGCCGTCAGAATCTGCTCAACCTGCTGTGCAATCGTCACTACGGTCTCATTGAGTTCGCCGCGGACTTTGTCACGCAACTGCTCAAACGCGCCTTGATCCCAGGCCGGGCCGCCCGCTTCCCCTATCAGTTTGTCGATGCCGCAGGCGATGCAGTCGTCGATTAGCTCCAGTACTTTGCCATAAGGGTTAAAGTAGAGTCCGAGCTTGGCTTTATTCGGCAGTTTTTCATGCAAATATTTAACCGGAGACGGCACATTCAGCAGCAACAGGCGACGCTGACCGCGCCACATCATCTTTTGCTGCTCCTGCTCGCTATCAAACAGACGAATCGCGACGCTCTCTTTCTCATCGACCAGCGCTGGCCAGGCTTTGACCTGGTAGCTGCCGCGCTTCTGTTCATAGCTGCGCGGCAGATCGCCAAAGCTCCAGATGTGCAGACCGCTCTGTTCCAGCCCGTCATCGGCCACTTTCGACAGCGTTTCCTGGACTTTATCTTTCAGCTGAGCCTTGAGTGCGGTGAGATCTTTGCCTTCCAGCAGTTTACGGTTGTGCTCGTCCACCACACGGAACGTCATTTTGAGATGATCGGGCACCTGTTCCCATTGCCAGTTTTCCCGCTCCAGCATGACGCCGGTCATGCGGCGAAACTCCCGCGACAGCGCATCGAGCAGTGGCATCTCCATCGCTTTCACCCGGCCTAAAAACGCCTCGGCGTAATTAGGGGCTGGCACCAGGTTGCGGCGCAGCGGCTTGGGCAGCGACTTAATCAGCGCGATGATCAGCTCACGGCGTACACCTGGGATCTGCCATTCAAAGCCGCTATCCTCAATCTGATTAAGCAGCGGCAGCGGAATATGCACCGTGACGCCATCCGCATCTGCACCTGGCTCGAACTGATAACTCAGCTTGAGTTTGAGGTTGCCCTGGTGCCAGAAGTTGGGGTAGTCGAGCTGGCTGACTTTATCCGCGCCCTCTTTGATCAGCATCTGCTTGTCAAAGTTCAGCAACTCGGCGTTTTCACGGCTCGCCTGCTTCCACCAGCTGTCGAAATGTTTCGCCGAGACGACCTCTTTGCCGATCCGCTGGTCATAAAAAGCAAACAACGTTTCATCATCTACCAGGATATCGCGGCGACGGGATTTGTGTTCCAGATCTTCCACTTCACTGCGCAACTTCTGGTTAGCCCGGAAGAAGGCATGGCGGGTCTGCCAGTCGCCCTCCACCAGCGCGTGGCGGATAAACAGCTCACGGCTCAGGGTGGGATCGATGCTGCCATAGTTCACCTTGCGGGCGGCCACAATCGGCAGACCATAGAGCGTGACTTTTTCCGCAGCCATCACCGCGCCCTGCGATTTCTCCCAGTGTGGTTCGCTGTAGCTGCGCTTGATCAGGTGCTGGGCCAGTGGCTCAATCCACTCCGGCTCAATACGCCCCGCCGTGCGGCCCCACAGGCGGCTGGTCTCCACCAGTTCCGCCACCATGGTCCACTTCGGCGGCTTCTTAAACAGTCCGGAGCCTGGAAAAATGGAGAAGCGGGTGTTGCGCGCGCCGGTATACTCCTGCTTATCGGTATCTTTCTGGCCGATATGCGACAGCAGACCGCTTAACAGCGCGCAGTGAACGGGCTGCAGTTCAGCCGGTTCGCTGTTGACCGGAATCCCCAGCTCACGCACCACCTGCCGCAGCTGGGTATAGATATCCTGCCATTCCCGCACGCGCAGATAGTTAAGGAAGTCAGTTTTGCACTGGCGACGGAAAATATTGCCGGACAGCGCTTTCTGCTGTTCCGCCAGGTAGTTCCAGAGGTTCACGTAAGCGAGGAAGTCGGAGTCTTTGTCGGCAAAGCGCCGGTGTTTTTCATCCGACGCCTGCTTTTTATCTGCCGGACGCTCACGCGGGTCCTGAATCGACAGGCCAGCGGTGATGATCATCACTTCACGCACACAGCCAAATTTCTGCGCTTCCAGCACCATCCGCGCCAGGCGAGGATCCACGGGCAGCTGCGCCAGCTGACGCCCGGAGCCGGTGAGTTTGTAGTGACCGTTCTCTTCGTTCAGCGTCAGCGCGCCCAGCTCTTCCAGCAGGCGGACGCCATCCTGAATATTGCGCTTATCGGGCGCTTCCACAAACGGGAAGGCGGCGATATCCCCGAGTCCCAGCGAGGTCATCTGCAGGATCACCGACGCCAGGTTGGTGCGCAGGATTTCAGGATCGGTAAAGGCCGGACGACTCAGGAAATCATCTTCTGCGTATAGGCGAATACAGATACCATCCGAAACACGGCCGCAACGCCCTTTACGCTGGTTGGCGGAGGCCTGCGATATCGGTTCAATCGGTAGTCGCTGCACCTTGGTACGGAAACTGTAGCGACTGATACGTGCCGTACCGGGATCGATCACATATTTGATGCCAGGCACCGTCAGCGATGTTTCTGCGACGTTGGTCGCCAGCACGATGCGACGGCCACTGTGCGACTGAAACACGCGGTTCTGTTCCGCATTCGACAATCGCGCATAGAGCGGCAGCACTTCGGTGTGCGGCAGGTCGCGTTTGTTAAGTGCATCTGCGGTATCACGGATTTCACGCTCGCCGCTCATAAAGATCAGGATGTCGCCACGGCTTTCTCGCCCCAGTTCATCCACCGCATCAAAAATCGCCTGCAACTGATCACGATCACCCTCATCTGCCTCTTCGACGACAGGACGGTAGCGCACTTCAACCGGATAGGTCCGGCCAGAGACTTCAATCACCGGCGCATTATTGAAATGACGCGAGAAGCGCTGCGGATCGATGGTCGCGGAGGTAATGATGACTTTCAGATCGGGGCGGCGCGGCAACAGCTCACGCAGATAACCGAGCAGGAAGTCGATATTCAGGCTGCGTTCGTGTGCTTCATCAATAATGATGGTGTCATATTGCATCAGCAGACGATCCTGCTGGATCTCTGCCAGCAGAATCCCGTCGGTCATCAGTTTAATCTGCGTCAGTTCACCGACCTGGTCGTTGAAGCGCACTTTATAACCCACACAGCCGCCCAGCGAGGTGCTGAGCTCATCGGCAATGCGGTTCGCCACGGTACGCGCAGCCAGACGGCGCGGCTGCGTATGGCCAATCAGGCCGGTAACACCGCGTCCCAGCGCCAGACAGATTTTTGGCAGCTGAGTGGTTTTACCCGAACCGGTTTCACCGGCAACAATCACTACCTGATGGTCGCGAATCGCCTCAGCAATATCCTGCTGCTTCTGACTGACCGGCAGATTGTCCGGGAAAGTAATCGCTGGCGTCGCCGCGCGGCGCTGGGCCACGCGCTGTTCGGCGGCGATAAATTCCGGCTCCAGCTCGCTGGCGATGCCCTGTTGTGCCTCAGGATTTTTGGCTTTTCTGGCACCCTGTAAACGGCGCTGCAGTCGCTGGCGATCGCGCAGCATGACACCGTCGAGCCGTGACCAGAGCGCTGCCAGTGGGGAAGTATCGGGAGATGACATAATTGTGACGTACCTTACTCAGACGGTGTCGCTGCCTGAAGCAGCGCCCTGTAAGCCGGGATAACCAGCTGATTCAATAAAAATAATTGTGCGCATCATAGCACATTTTGAACCGTTCCGGCGGCTGGCCCCGGTTAGGCTTATTCAATAAATTCGAACATGGGTCTCGAAATATTGCGCTTTCACCGCGCCATCGATAACCGTAGAGTGTAAGCCATTGAGCGGAAAGTCTTCCGCGTTACAGACAGGAAACCACCATGAGCAAAGTTTTAGTTCTGAAATCAAGCATCCTTGCAGGCTACTCACAATCAAGCCAGCTCGCTGACTTCTACGTTGAACAGGCAAAGGCACAGGGTAAGGAAGTTACCGTACGTGATCTGGCCGCTAATCCGGTCCCGGTTCTGGATGGTGAGTTAGTGGGTGCAATGCGCCCTTCCGATACGCCACTTTCACCGCGTCAGCAGGAAGCGCTGGACCTGTCCGATGAACTGATTGCAGAACTTCAGGCTCATGATGAAGTGGTCATTGCCGCGCCAATGTACAACTTCAACATTCCTACGCAGCTGAAAAACTATTTCGACCTGATTGCCCGTGCTGGCGTGACGTTCCGCTACACCGAAGCAGGCCCGGAAGGTCTGGTTAAAGGCAAAACCGCAGTGGTTATCTCCAGCCGTGGCGGCATTCACAAAGATACCCCAACCGACCTGCTGACCCCATACGTTAAGCTGTTCCTGGGCTTCATCGGCATCACTGACGTCGAGTTCGTGTTTGCTGAAGGCATTGCTTACGGTCCGGAAGTGGCCAGCAAAGCGACCGCTGAAGCGAAAGACGCTATCAAACAGATCGTGACTGCATAAGTCTCTGTCATCTCAGGATGACGCTGTAAAAGACCGGGCCTCGCGCCCGGTTTTTTTTCGCCGGTTACTGACCGCTATCTGTTTCCTTTCTCAGCCACTGACCATTGATGCCGCGCACATATTCCCCCGCAGCCGCACGGCTGACCAGCTTCTGTCCGGCAATGCTGGCGACATCGGCCGTGGAGAGATTATTCTGCTCTGCCAGCCGCTGATACTCCAGCTGACGTCCGGCATTAATACGCTGCACCAGCGCCAGTGTTTCACTGTCCTGCGAACGTGCCGCCAGATAGCCGGAAAGCGTTTCACCTGCCCGGCCTGAGTGCCGCGCCTCATCGAGCGTCAGTGCCCAGGCAGGCTGTGCCATCGCCAGTGCGAGTAACAGCGCCGCGCTTATGCGTTTCATCGTGACTCTCCTCAGAACAGGCCGCTCTGGTTTTTCAGTAACGCTTCCACGTCTTTATCGACTTTGATGTGGATCTCATGCTCGATTTTCACATTCATGTTGATGGTGATGGGATCTTTGGGTGCCGTGACTTCAATGCGCGGCACGCAGCCGATGCTCAGCAGTCCGGCTGCCAGAACCAGTAATGGCCTCAGGCTCATGGTGAAGTGTCCTTGTTCGATGGCAAAGTCGCATGTTGCTCTAACCAGGATTGCAAATTATCGCCAAAGCGCAGGCTGCGCCAGAGCTGAAACAGGTTTTCCTGATGACGATAGTTGAGATTGACCGTCTGACGACGGTTACTGAACTGGCTGACGCCCTGCACCTGCGCCGCCATGGTGAGGTCGCCCAGGTTATCCAGATTGATCGTCGCCCAGCTGCGGGAGACTTCCATATAGCGTAACCAGTCCAGCGCCGCGCCGGTCGCTACGTTGTTGCGGGTAATGGCATCCGCCATATCTTTATCCAGCCGAAAAGTCAGCGGACCACTGTTAGCAATCCACCCTTTCTCCACCAGCCAGCGCGGATTATTGAGCCACAGCGGCAGCTCGCCGTTGACCTTACCCGACATGGCAAACTGTTTAGGCTTCAATGCCGTCACCAGCTCGCTGAGGCTGATATTTCTCAGTGACACCCGGGCTGGCTCATGCTGCGGCATGCGCAAAGATGGCAGCGTGATTTGCCCGCCCAGCAGATCGAGGCTGACATCCTGTAATGTCAGCGGCGCCTCTTCAGACCACGGCCAGTTACCCTGCAGATCGGCACGAATATTCTGCATCGCAAACTGGTTCTGCACCTCGGCAATACGCAGTGAAACCGGGCCATGCTGACCAAACTGCCACTGCTGCTCATGGAATCTGAACGGCAGTGAAAAGTCGATACCGTTCACCTGGCTGTCCGGTGTCCAGACGCTGCCCTGCCTGACCGTCCAGTGGCCTCCGGCCTGGAAACCCTGTTCACTGGCGGCGGAGAAAGCGACCTGTGCCTGCAAACTGCCGCCCTGAATCTGCATTTTCATATCCGGGCTGAGCAGCGGCTGAAACACGGTCAGCGACTGTGCCGGCCACCAGGCCTGGCCGCGTAACCGTTCGCCGTCCCAGCGGCCGTTCACCCGCAGCGGGCCAACCTTGCCCGCTTTTAACTCGCCCCGCCAGATGAAATAGCCGGGATCGCGGCCTTTCGCCTCGAAGTCCAGCGTGGAATCAGCCAGACGGCCGCCATAGCTGAAGTGGGTCGGCCCCGCCTTCAGTCTGAAATGGCCATTGAAGGAAGGTTGCGACGCATCACGCTGCCATTTAACGGGTTCAGTCAGTGTCAGGCGCGGTTTTGCGACGTTAACGCTGCCGTAAGCCAATTGATTAAAACCGGTTGAGAGTGTATCCAGGTGAATCAGCGTGTCGTGCCAGCCGCCGGTGCCTTTGACATCCCAGCGCGCCTGCAGCGGCAGTAGCTCGCCACCGCCCCAGTACCGCCAGTTCCATTCACCTTTGTCAGGCCAGAAATCCGTGGCGCGACCATCCAGATGCAGCCGGAAGCGGCCAAAACTGGCATCGTGGGCGTTGAGAATAGCCTGCAGGCGCCCATCAATGCCCTGCGAGGAGAGTCGCACGCCCGCCAGCGGCCAGCGCGCCTCGTCAACGTCCAGCGTGGACAGAAGCCGACCCCGCAGGCGCAGCAGCGATTTAGGTTGCAAAACTAACTGAGGATCGAGCAGCGAGCCGCTGAGCACGCCAGGGATGGAACCATAAAGTTGCAGATCGGCCAGCTTACTTTCGCCGGTCAGTTGAAATGGCAGGTGGCTATCGGTCAGACTCAGGTTACCGGGACCGACGCCCAGCACCACATTGCCCTTGCCGCCGCGGCCCTGCGTCAGCAGGTTGACGCGACCGGTGATCTGACTGCTTTCAAGGCCCGACTGCCAGTTATCCAGCGTCAGGTTAATAAACCCTGAAAGTGGCTGGGCCGCCAGTGGCCAGAAGTATTCGCCCTTTTCAATCCGAATCTGTTCGCGACTGATCTGCCAGGGCAGTCTGAGAAGCGGCCGGTTCTCTTCCGCCATCGCCACGCGCAGCTCACCCTGCTGCTGCTGCCAGTTGAGCGTCAGCTGCAGCGGATGCGGCAGAGCACCCAGCGCGAGTTGTCCGGCCACCTCACCATTCACCGGCAGATCCGTGGCGAAGGTGGGTAACTCCAGCTGACCACTTAGTATGATGGGTTCAGGAAGTGCAGGATGAGTGAGCGTCAGACGACTTATCGCGAGCTGCTGACCGATCAGCGTCGCCGCCAGTTGCAGATTATCGCCCTGATAATTAAGTTGCTGACGATCTTTGTCCAGTGTCAGATCCAGCGCGCCCGCATAGGTCTGCCACGGCGCAACGATCAGTTTGCCCAGATGAACGTCAGCGCCAGGCAGCATGGTCTGCCATTCGGCCAGCGTTTTGGGTGCGGCGGTGCTCTGTTCACCCGCAGGTAATTTTTGCAGGCAGGCGCTGTCCAGCGTCAGCTCTTCAGAATTGAGTTTCCAGCGCGACTGATGCCAGCCCAGTGACACTGCCTTTATGGTTGCCAGCGAGCAGTCACCCGCGAGATAACGAATCTGAGGCAACCACAGTCCACCCTCGCGCCAGCGCGGCGCGCCCGACAGCTCAATGCGGGTCTCATCAGGCAGCCAGATGCCGACCAGCCGTGGCAGCCATTGCGTAACAGTCAACATCAGGCCGAGCAGCAACAGAATCAGCGCCAGAATGGCCGCCAGTCGCCGCCGGAAAATCCGTGGCATAAAAGCCATAATCCTTTTCCTTACAGTATCCTGACAACGATGATGGCATGTAATCTGCCAGAGGTGAAGGTCTGCGCCAGGTGCAGATCAGCTGTTTAAGCAAAGTCAGTCAGAAAACGTTATCCTTGATCTATCACTCTGCAGGAGCATAACGATGAAGATCGCGGTTTACAGTACCAAACATTACGATCAGAAATACCTTGAGCAGGTTAACGAGCAGTTCGGCTTTGAACTGGTGTTTTTTGACTTTTTACTCTCTGAAAGCACGGCCAAAACCGCAGTGGGTTGCGATGCCGTCTGCATCTTTGTCAACGATGATGGCAGCCGTCCGGTGCTGGAAGAGCTGGCCGGGCTGGGTGTGAAATACATCGCGCTGCGTTGCGCTGGCTTCAATAATGTCGATCTGGCTGCAGTAAAAGAGTTGGGTCTGGAAGTCGTACGGGTTCCGGCCTACTCACCGGAAGCGGTGGCTGAACATACGATCGGCCTGATGATGACCCTTAACCGCCGTATTCATCGAGCCTATCAGCGTACCCGTGACGCGAACTTTTCACTCGATGGGCTGACCGGCTTCAATATGCATAACAAAACCGCGGGCGTTATCGGCACCGGTAAAATCGGGATTGCGACGATGCGCATTCTGAAAGGTTTTGGTATGCGGCTGCTGGCATATGATCCCTACCCGAGCCAGCAGGCGCTGGAACTGGGCGCGGAGTATGTCGATCTGAAGACGCTGTTTGCTGAATCCCACGTCATTACGCTGCACTGCCCGCTGACGCCGGAGAATCATCATCTGCTCAACGCCGATGCGTTTAAACAGATGCGCGATGGGGTAATGGTAATCAACACCAGTCGTGGTGGTCTTATCGATTCACAGGCGGCAATTGAAGCGCTGAAACAGCAGAAAATTGGCGCACTCGGCATGGATGTTTATGAGAATGAACGCGGCCTGTTCTTTGAAGATAAGTCGAATGATGTGATTCAGGATGATGTGTTCCGCCGTCTGTCGGCGTGCCATAACGTGTTATTCACCGGCCATCAGGCGTTTTTAACCGCCGAAGCGCTGACCGCCATTTCAGAAACGACACTGAATAATCTCAGACAGCTCGACCGGGGTGAGAACTGCCCGAACCGACTCTCTGCCTGACTAGTCTCTGCGTAACTATGCGGGCCGGGGCAATCCGGCCTGTCTATCAGCGCGCGCAATTCCCGCCAATCAACGCCTGCTCATCACAGCGACGGCCATTCACTAACTGACACATTCCCACGCGCGAACCATCCAGCTGATGCGAAAACGCCAGCGTTCCACCCGCATTTGAACAGGTGCTTTCTGCCAGGGAAGACATCACTACCCGAGGCTGGATATGGGCGGCGGTGGCTTGTTGCGGTGGCTCGTTATCATCACTGTTGCTGCTGCAGGCAGAAAGTAATAATGCGGCACCGGCCAGCAAAAAGGTGGCTGCTTTCATCAATCGAACTCCGGGAATGGGGGTAATAGGCTGGCTCAGCATATGTCAGGCAGCACAAGGGGTCGAGAGGTGAAACAGCTTTTTACAAAATTCTCCGTCATCATTTGCAAGCAGAATTATCTTGTTTACCTGTTATCGCTGAACTGGCACCCTTTTTCGGCCCCTACTATTTCGGAGTAAAGCCATGTTAATGGATATGTTAATTCGCATCGCCCTGGCCGGTATTCTCGGCGGCCTGATTGGCCTGGAGCGTCAGATGCGGGCTAAAGAAGCGGGGCTGCGCACCCATATTCTTGTCGGTATCGGCAGTGCCATGTTCATGCTGGTGTCAAAATATGGCTTCGCCGATATGCTCACCAGCGACCATGTGGCCCTGGATCCCAGCCGTATCGCAGCTCAGGTCGTCAGCGGCATGGGCTTCCTGGGGGCCGGCACCATTATGATCCAGAAACAGGTGGTGAAAGGCTTAACCACGGCGGCGGGTTTATGGGTGACGGCGGCAATTGGTCTGGTGATCGGCAGCGGCATGTATGAGATCGGTATTTATGGCACGGTGCTGGCGCTGGTGGTGCTGGAAGTGTTCCGCCGCCTGAGCCATCTTCTAATCGGCAAACACCATACGCTGCTGGTTTTCCTCAAGCCCAAAAGCGTGCCGCTGGTACTGCTGGTGATGCAGCGCGAAGGCATTCGCTACGGCAACGTGACGGTAATTAATCGTGATGAGGAGAGCGGTCTGTGCGAACTCAGCGTTCAGGTGACGCTGTCCCGCAAGTCCAATGATGCGCACCTCTACGATAAGGTCATGGAGATCAAAGGGGTGCAGTCACTGGAGATGATGTAAATCCCCTTTCAGATACCCTTCTCTTCAGACGCAGCCATACAGACCCCTGGAACCTGCAGAAGGCGGAGAGCCGTCACCGCCTTCTGCCCCCTATTCAACTTCCTCTTCTGTAAAAATCAGAATCGCTGCAGCCTGACCTGAAACATAGAGCCCGCCGGGAATTAATGGCATAATCCGTTATTGTTTATTAGCGTAATCATTTTATCCGGATACCAATGTCTCATAACTCTGACCATCCTGAAGATGCCCAATCCGCTGCCGCGCCCAAAAACCGGTTAGCAGCAGGCATGCTGATTTTTATGCTGATTGCATGCGCTATCGCCATCATGATGATCCTGGATCATCGGAATTCGGTAAATAATGCGCTGGAGACAGGACAATGTCTGGCGGAAGAAGGGGCTGAAGATTTCATGGAAGTGCTGAGGCATTTTTTACATCACGCCTATCGCTGGATTTTTAAAGCCTGTGGCTGACAGTATCAATACCGTAAAAATTCAGTGCATCAGAAAATGGAGTAATCCGTGCCGGTTCACCAGCAGCAAAACCCCACAATACATGACTGCAACATAGCAGAGTAAAAAGAGTAGCAGCGTCATAATAAATCTGATGCCATACTTTTTTATTTTGTGATTTTTATCCGGATGTCTCATAGACGTTAAAGGTAGATTCATTTTTTATTCACCTATATAGCCGGACATTAAACGGTTTCATCTGCGCTGTGTATTGACAGAATGTGCGAAAAATAACTCGCAGCAGAATAGTTCATCCTGATTCCTTTAATCGTAAACCGTGTAGTCCGTCCCTTTACACTTTACTGATTATTGTGACTTAAATGATAGAATTCCGTATTGAATTGTAATGACCCTTGCCGGGCAAGGGCGTACAGACAAAAGCAATTCTAAATTAATAAGAGGCTTAATTTTGCATTAAAAGCGAAAGTAATTATAAACCTGCGGGGTCAACGCATATTAAACAGAGCGCACTTTTCAGATTGTGTCGTCTGGAAATCAACAGCGGCTCACAAAATAACACTCATCGGATTTATGAAAAACATTTTATTTGATTCGTATCAAATCAGGCATACCTAAACAGATATTCGTTTATACGGGATTGATTAATCACGGCGCATGCTGTTTTTATTTACTCATCCGGTAGCAATGATGAAAACGCTGTTAATTCTCTCTGTCATATTTATGACCGCCGGTTGTGCGGCAAAAAAAGAACATCTGCGGGCTGATGCTTACCAGGCATCACCCCCCTCCTGCTCAATGCACAGTGACGAAATTGATTGTCAGTGGAATGATGTGCCCGCCAGCTGACATCGCACTCCTGACCTCTCTCATTCTCGCCTCTAGCGGCGATTATCCGCTGATTACTTCACTCCAGCACTGGCATTCGCGGCAACAATCCGTACCATACGCTGCATATTCGTGACACCGCAGTGAAGTGTCTGGCTGAACGCGCACGGCAATTTGCCCTTCAGCTACGCTTTCTGGTTTTTGAGATAGGTAAAAATGCAAGATAATCAAACGGTTGACAAGAAAGAACAGTACAACCTCAATAAACTGCAGAAACGTCTGCGTCGTAACGTCGGCGAAGCCATTGCAGATTTTAATATGATTGAAGAAGGCGACCGCATCATGGTCTGTCTGTCGGGCGGTAAAGACAGCTACACCATGCTGGAAATTTTGCGCAGTCTGCAAAAAAGCGCGCCGGTCAACTTCAGCCTGATTGCCGTCAACCTCGACCAGAAACAGCCTGGCTTCCCTGAGCACATCCTGCCGCAATATCTTGAGGCCCAGGGCGTGGAGTATCGGATTATCGAAGAAGATACCTACTCTATCGTCAAAGATAAGGTGCCGGAAGGCAAAACCACCTGCTCACTCTGCTCTCGCCTGCGCCGTGGGATTCTCTATCGCGTCGCGACTGAACTGGGTTGTACTAAAATTGCGCTGGGCCACCATCGCGATGACATCCTGCAGACGCTGTTCCTGAACATGTTCTACGGTGGAAAACTGAAAGGCATGCCACCAAAGCTGATGAGCGACGATGGCAAGCAGATCGTGATCCGTCCGCTGGCCTACTGCCGCGAGAAAGATATCATTCGCTTTTCAGAAGCGCGTCAGTTCCCGATTATCCCGTGCAACCTCTGTGGTTCTCAGCCAAACCTGCAGCGTCAGGTCGTGGCCGATATGCTGCGTGACTGGGATAAGCGCTACCCTGGCCGTATCGAAACCATGTTCAGCGCGATGCAGAATGTGGTGCCGTCGCACCTGGCAGATATCAGTCTGTTCGATTTTAAAGGCATCAAACATGGTGATGCAGTGGTTGATGGCGGCGATCTGGCTTTTGACCGGGAATCCCTGCCGTTACAGCCTGTAGGCTGGCGGGCCGATGAAGAGGATGCACCGGATCTCAGTGCACGTCTGGATGTGCTTCAGATCAAATAAGTGCCTTGCAGCATTAAGGGCGTGCTGCTGGCAGCACGCCCTTTTTTTATATGTTGCGGTGAGGCGGTGGATCCATTATCGGCGGATATTCCGGATCGGTCGGCTGATCTGGCTGGGGTTGCGGATGGGGAATCGGTTCAGGAATCGGGACTGGATCCGTAGGGATCGGCTCGCTGTTTAAAATCGCGCTCATGCCGTACTCCTTTTCTTGCGAATGGACTTTAAGCTTAGGAAAGGATTGGCGTTCCAGCCAGGCGGGCAAAAAAAAAGCCGGCACAATGGCCGGCATGTTTCGAATTAAATGTGCTATGCAATAATTCTAAATATAGAAGTAAGACAATATGGAGCGCAACGCCCATCGCTTGACGTTGCATTCACCTGCGGGAGAGAGTTTGCGTCAGCCGCGACATTGGGTTCTTGATGTCGATCAGCTTTTGCTTTCTTAATGCGATTTCAGCCCATCTGGCGGGATTGTCATAATCAAATGAGACGCCCGCCGAGGTCATCTCCCCCACGCTACAGCCAGCGCCGTTTGCGCAGGTAACCCGCAACCCCCACAGCCAGCGCCACCAGCAGCAGACAGAAGATAGTAAAGCCATACTCCCATCCGCCGCCCGGAATACCGCCCAGGTTGACGCCAAACAGGCCGGTCAGGAACGTAGCGGGCAGGAAGATCATCGCCATCAGTGACATGGTGTAGGTGCGGCGGTTCATCGATTCCGCCATCGCAGAGGCGACCTCGTCAGCCAGAATCGCGGTGCGCGCCACGCCTGCATCCAGATCATCCAGCCCGCGTCCCAGACGATCGGCGATCTCCTGCATCCGGCGCCGTTCGCTGTCATCCATCCAGGCCAGTTTTTCACTGGCGAGCCGGGCATAGACATCCCGCTGCGGTGCCATATAACGCCGCATCACAATCAGCTGTTTGCGCAGCAGACCGAGTTCGCCGCGTGCGGGCATCTGCTGGTCAAGCAGTGCATCTTCCAGCTCAATGATTTTGTCATGTAACTCTTCGATAAATTCGCTGGTGTGATCGGTCAGGGCATCACAGACATCGACCAGCCAGCTGCCGCAGTCAATCGGGCCATTACCGTTTTGCAAATCGGTGAGCACTTCATCGACGGCAGAGACTTTACGCCGCCGGGTCGAGACGATGAGCTTATCGTTGATGAACACGCGCATCACCACCAGCTGGTCGCGGCGCGCATCGGTATTGTGGTTAACGCTGCGCAGAACGATCATAAATCCATCGCCCAACCGGCTGACGCGGGGACGCATGCTGTCGCCCGCTAAGGCGTCACGTACGGCATCGGGAATCTGTGGCGTTGACTGCAGCCATGCGGCGCTCTTGCTGTGGGTATAATTCAGATGCAGCCAGCAGGGCTGCTCACACTCGATAACTTCATCTTCAGCAATCGGGATCATCCCACCCTTGCCATCCAGCTGGCAGGAAATGATGGCATCTGAAACCTGTAAAGCTTTTCCTTCAATGACGTCCACTACGTTGCCTCACCACTAAAATCAATACGATACAGTCTAACGTGACCGCGTTGAGTTGCAATCTCCGGGCTGTGTAGAAAGATGTCAGCAGGAGGCCGGAAAACCGGCCACCACTGGCTTAGTGTTTTTCAATCCACAGTTCGCGACTGTAGGCGACATCTTCAGGGTTGGTGATGGGATAGCCTTTGACCCAGGGTTTAATCAGGCGGCCATTGGTGTACTGATAGATGGGGGCGATCGGTGTCTGCTCAGCCAGGATTTGCTCGGCACGGTTGTAATCGCTGTTACGCGCCTGATCGCTGGTCTCACGGCTGGCTTTGGCGATAACCGCATCATAATCCGCGTTAGTAAAACGGGCGATATTGCTGCTGTTACCCGACGTCAGCAGGTTCAGGAAGGTGGAGGGTTCATTGTAGTCACCGACCCACGAAGCGCGGATCACATCGAAGTTCCCGCTGTTACGGCTGTCGATGTAGGTTTTCCACTCCTGATTCTCCAGCGTGACATCCACACCGAGGTTCTTTTTCCACATTGAGGCCACGGCAATTGCAATCTTCTGATGGCTCTCAGAGGTGTTGTAGAGCAGTTTGAGCTTCAGCGGCTTATCCGGACCATAACCCGCGGCAGCGAGCAGCGATTTGGCCTGCGCATTCAGGGCGTTCTGATCGTGCTGTTGCATGAAAGTGGGTAGAGGCTTGAAGCCTGCTGTCACATCGGGCGTAAAGTGCCACGCGGGTTTCTCCCCGGTGCCCAGCACTTTTTCAGCAATCACTTTCCGGTCAATAGACCATGAGAGTGCTTTGCGAACCCGCACATCGGCAGTCGGCCCCTTCTGCGTGTTAAACGCGTAGTAATAGGTGCCTAACTGGTCAGGTGTGTAGACCTCTCCGGGCAACGTTTTTTTCAGGAGCGCATACATGTTTTTTGGGAAGGATTCGGTGATATCAATGTCGTTGGATCGATAACGTTTAGTCGCGCTCGACTCTTCATTGATCGGCACAAAGGTCACTCTCGTCAGCACCGAGTGCGCGTCATCCCAGTAGTGAGGATTGCGTGTCAGTACGATTTTTTCGTTCACGACCCGTTCGCTGAGCTGATAGGCCCCGTTGCCCACCAGTTTGCCAGGTGCTGTCCAGCCATCACCCTCCTGTGCGATAATTTTCTGCGGTACCGGGAAGAGAGCCACGTTAGCCACCAGCGCCGGGAACCACGGCACCGGACGATCCAGCGTCACCTTCAGCTGGTTTTTACCCTGGGCGACCACACCCAGCTTATCGGGCGTCATTTCGCCTTTGGTAATCGCTGCCGCATTTTCAATGCCGCTTAAACCCGCGAACCAGGCAAAAGCAGAACTGTTTTTAGGATCGACAAGGCGCTGCCAGCTGTAGACAAAATCCTGCGCGGTAACCGGATCGCCGTTCGACCAGTGCGCATTATTGCGCAGGGTGAAGACCCAGGTTTTGTTATCGCTGCTGCTCCAGCTCTGCGCCACGCCCGGCACAATTTTGCCCTGAGCATCCTGATTAGTCAGGCCTTCAAACAGATCGCGAATCACCTGAATTTCAGGCAGTCCGACCGCTTTCAGCGGATCGAGCGAGGCGGGTTCATCTTTAATATGGCGGACGATCTGCTGCTGTTCAGCCAGCGGCACGCCAGCGGGTGGATTCGCCGCGATGGCGGGTGTGAGAACGCTGCTCAGACTGATTGCTGCCAGCGTCATGCGAAAGGTCTTTACCATCATCACTCCTTTACCCCAAAGAAGTGCTGCACCAGTCTGTTGCCGATGCAGCTTGTGCAGGGCACTTTATCGCAAATGGCTGACAGATAAATAGCTATTTTCCGCGCACGGCTTTTCCGTTACTTTTAGTAAAACCCATTGAGGAAATCACTATGTCGCCACTCCATCCACGTCCCCTGCGCGGCAAACTGGACGTTCCGTATCAGCAGTATGGCCGCTCAGTACTGGGTGCGCCGCTGCTGTGGTTTCCGGCCCCGCTGGGCGATCCTGACAGCGGTCTGATCCTGGCCGGCACCCATGGCGATGAGAATGCGGCTATCGCCACCCTCTCCGCCGCCTTACGGACGTTGCCCGATGGCATGCGTCGGCATCACGTAGTGCTTTCGGTTAATCCTGATGGCTGTCAGCTTGGGCTGCGCGCTAACGCAAACGGCGTCGATCTCAATCGAAACTTCCCGGCGGCGAACTGGCAGTCCGGCGAGACGGTTTATCGCTGGAACAGCGCGGCGGATGCGCGCGATGTGGCACTCTCGACCGGAACGCATCCGGGTTCTGAACCGGAGACCCAGGCGCTTTGTGCCCTGATTCATCAGCTAAAACCGCGCTGGATTGTCTCCTGGCATGAACCGCTGGGCTGTATTGACGACCCGCATCAGGTCGAAATTGGCGGCTGGCTGGCCAGCCACACCGGCCTTCCTCGCGTCAGCAGCGTCGGTTATGACACGCCCGGCTCATTCGGCAGTTGGTGTCACGATCTCAGCCTGCCGTGCGTGACCGCTGAAATGCCGGTGATTTCAGTGGATGAAGCGACGGAGACCTACCTTGAGATGATGGTTAACCTGCTGCGCTGGCAGCAATGATCAACTGACCGTTGCGCACGGTGATCGCCGGTTCTGAATCTACCGCCAGCCAGGTCGGCCCGTCGAGATCGGCGAAGCGGGTCTGCGGCACCAGCGGCAGCGCAGCGCGTATCGCCCGCGAGGTGCAGAGCATGCAGCCGAGCATCACCGCAAAGCCCTGCTGCTGCGCCGCATGCGCCAGCGCCAGCGCCTCGGTCAGCCCGCCCGCTTTGTCCAGCTTGATGTTGACCATCTCATAACGGCCTCGCAACGCTGCCAGGCTTTCGCGGGTATGACAACTCTCATCGGCGCAGATCGGCAAGGGATGGATAAAGTTCTCCAGCACCGCATCTTCACCGGCTGGCAGAGGCTGCTCCAGCATCGCCACATTGATGTCCGCCAGCAGCTGACAACGTGCTGCCAGGCCTTCGGCATGCCAGGACTCATTTGCATCCACAATCAGCGTCGCGTCCGGCACAGCGGCACGGATCGCCATCAGCCGTTCGGTAATGAAATTATTATCCAGCTTAACTTTCAGCAGCGTTGCGCCATGCTGCCACAGCGCGAGGGCGCTGCTGGCCATCGCCTCAGGCGCATCAATGCTGACGGTCTGGGCGGTGACGACATCCTCCGGTGCGATGACGCCGCTGAGTTGCCAGAGGTTACTCTGTTGCTGATGTGCGGCAAGATCCCACAGTGCGCTGTCGATGGCGTTGCGCGCCGCCCCGGCGGGCAGTGCCTGTTGCAGCGCCTCACGCGTCATACCCTGTTGCAGCGCAGGCAGCAGCGTAGCGATTTGCGCCAGTACCGAGGCTTCACTTTCACCGTAGCGCGCATAAGGCGTTGCTTCACCGACGCCTTTTACGCCATCTTCCTCAATTTCAACCACCACCACTTTAACTTCGGTCCGGGTTCCTCGGGCAATGACAAACGGCGTATGCAACGGCCAGGCTTCGGGATAACTTTTTACCGTTCTCATTTCCACTCCACAATGTGTGATGCAGTGGCAGACCGCCACGTTAAATTCCACAATTGAACTCGTAAACCCTTAACATTTATGTCATAAACAACGGCTATCTTTAGCCGTTTTGTGTCAGATCTTTTTTATCATCAAAAGGAATCACTATGTCTCAGACTGTTCATTTTCAGGGTAATGCCGTACCGGTTGCCGGTCAGTTTCCTCAGGCTGGCGATAAAGCAAAAGCTTTCACACTGGTCGCTAAAAACCTGGTTAACGTCGCGCTCTCTGAGTATGCAGGAAAACGCAAAATTCTGAACATTTTCCCAAGCGTTGATACCGGTGTCTGTGCTTCATCAGTGCGCAAGTTCAATCAGGCTGCAAGTGAGCTGAATAACGCCGTGGTGTTATGCATCTCTGCCGATCTGCCCTTTGCCCAGTCGCGCTTCTGTGGCGCAGAAAACCTGAACAACGTAGTGACGCTGTCGACGCTGCGCGGTTCAGAGTTTAAGTATGATTATGGCGTGGAAATTGCCGATGGTGCGCTGGAAGGTCTGACCGCGCGTGCCGTGATCGTGCTGGATGAGAACGATAAAGTGATCTACAGCCAGCTGGTTGATGAAATCACCACTGAGCCTGATTACGACGCTGCGCTGGCCGCGCTGAAGTAATAAAAAAAGCGGATAACCCGGTTATCCGCTTCTCATCTTCTGCCTGACCTTTATTCGCTTTCGTTGCGCTTCTGCCCCAGACCATATTCCCGCAGCTTATTAGCAATCGCGGTGTGTGACACACCCAGCCGTTTTGCCAGTTTTCGGGTGCTGGGATAGGAGAGATAAAGCCGCGTCAGAATTGAACGTTCGAAACGACTGGTGATCTGATCCAGTGTTCCTTCCAGCGCCTCATCCCCCAGTGATACATCCAGCGCCTGTTCGGGCAA
This sequence comes from Candidatus Pantoea varia, assembly GCF_900115075.1. Lineage (GTDB taxonomy): Bacteria > Pseudomonadota > Gammaproteobacteria > Enterobacterales > Enterobacteriaceae > Pantoea > Pantoea varia. The sequence continues at coordinate 1,040,467 of NZ_FOVG01000001.1, read as the reverse complement.
CACGATATCCTGCGGACGCAGTTCGTAACCTTCCAGTTGAGTTAATGCGCGATAAAGGGAATTCTTTAGCTGACGCACGTTGCCAGGCCAGGCATAGCGGGTCAGAAACGCATTGAGCTGTGGTGAGAGGCGCGGACGTGCCATACCCTGCTCATCCGCAAACCGGGCCACAAACATCTCGGTCAGCGGCAGAATGTCCTGCGGACGATCGCGCAAAGGCGGCAACTGCAGCGTCAGCACATTGAGTCGGTAAAAAAGATCTTCGCGAAACTCCCCGCGCTGCACCAGTTCAATCAGGTTTTTTTGCGTCGCACAGATTACCCGAACATTGACATGCACTTCATGCTCTTCGCCGACGCGACGGAAGGTCCCATCATTGAGAAAACGCAGCAGTTTAGTCTGCATTCTCGGCGACATCTCGCCAATCTCATCAAGCAATACCGAGCCGCCATTCGCCTGCTCGAAAAAGCCTTTCTTGCCTTCCAGCGCATTCGGATAGGCGCCAGCAGCATGACCAAACAATTCGCTTTCGGCGACGTCGTCAGGCAGAGAGGCACAGTTCAGCGCCAGGAAAGGATTTTTCCCGCGCGCACTGCGCAGATGACAGGCACGAGCCAGCATATCTTTTCCGGTGCCGGTGTCGCCGACAATCAGCAATGGCGCATCAAGCATCGCCAGTTTGCGCGCCTGATCCACCACCTGACGCATCTTCGGCGTGACGGCAATGATATGGTCGAACTCCGATTCGTCAGTGACCACCAGATTCTGCAACTGTCGGCCCATGCGGGCGGTTGACTTCAGCATCACCATCGCGCCCACCGGCCTGTCATTCTGGCCCTCCTCGCCCGGCAGGTAGATAGGACGCGCTTCCATCAGGAAATCGCGTCCCTCAATGACCACATGCTGTGCCTGCGCTTCAACCCGATCGCTCTCCAGCCAGCGCATAAAGTTAAAGCCGTTGATCAGGTTACCGGCGCTAAAGTTGCGCATCTTCTCTTCATCGAGATTAAACAGGTTCTGAGCGGCCGGATTAGCCAGTTCAACCTTGCTTTTCAGATCGATAGAAAAAACCGGATCCGGCATCGCCACCAGCAGTGCACTCAGCGCGCGGTGCTCCCGCTCAGATGGCATGTACGTAACCGTGCGCACATCTGTTACGCCTGGTGTACGGCGGATTTCGGCCATCAGATTACTGAAGGCGTCAAATTCCAGTGCAGAAAAGTTCAGGTAGATGCGGCCCAGCGCCGTGATTTCGATACCACGTAAATCAATGTTGCGTGCCACCAGCAGATCGAGCAGTTCACGCGTCAGACCGATGCGGTCCTGACAGAACACTTCCAGACGCATTGCGTTCGCCTTAATCAGGTTCAGATTAAATAATATTACGCTAAGTCATGCGCCGGTAGAAAGGGATCTGTCAGGAAAAGTTGACAGCTCAGGCGCGTATGGTGGCGTTTTGTACTCACGGAGAATAGCGCTGAACAATGCTCGCAGACATTTGGCGGGATGGCGCATTTTATCAGGGAGAAAAATGGAATGGCCTTTACGCTGCCGGCGGATCCGGTGATCACCGATGAGTCTACCTGTCCGGATGAGTGCATGACTATCGATTCGCGGCAGGTGCTTCGCCAGCCCCACTAATGAATAAAGGCGGCTATGCCGCCTTTAATGTGTCACGAGAACATCAGGCTGACTTATTGCCGCCCTTCTGCAACGCCTCTTTCAACTGGCCCAGCAGCTCACCACGGAAATCGCCGAGTCGTGGCTTATCCTGCTCCAGCCACGGCAGTGGACGACATAGCTCCATCGCTTTGATGCCCAGTCTTGCGGTCAGCAAACCTGCACCAATGCCCTGCGCAGCGCGCGTGGAAAGCCGGGCGGCGATATCCTGCGACATCCAGTCCATCCCCACTTCCCGCACCAGTTCGGAAGCCCCGGCAAAGGCCATATTGAGCAGCACCAGGCGGAACAGCCGTATGCGGCTGAAGTAGCCCAACTCGATGCCGTATATCGCCGCGATGCGATTGACCAGCCGCAGATTACGCCAGGCGATAAACGCCATATCCACCAGTGCCAGCGGACTGACCGCAATCATCAGTGTCGCTTCCGCAGCATGACGACTGATTTCACGCCGCGCCTGCCTGTCAAGAACGGGCTGCACCAGCTGCGCATATAACCGTACGATTTCACTGTCATTGTGGGTTTCGTGCAGCGAGGCATGCCAGCGCTGCAGAGCCGGATGCGCCTGATCCAGCTCCGCCTGCTGCGCCAGTTTTTCGCAGAATGCCCGACCTTTGCCAATGCCATGGCTGTGCAGCAGCTCACGGCCCACATCCCGCTCTTCAGCACGCTGACGCAGCTGATAGAGACGACGCCACTCTGTGGTCAGCGCGCCCACACCTGCCAGCACAATCAGGCCGCCCGCTACGCCGCTGCCCAGCGAAAACCAGTCGCGGGCCAGCCAGGCATCATGCGTCCACTGCACACCCTGCGCAATCACGCTGACGCCAAACAGCAGCGCGCCAGCCGTCACCATTTTGCGCCACAGACTGCGCTTAGGTTTCAGCGCGGCTTCCACCGCCCGTTCACCGGCCCCCTCCTCTTCGACAGCGACATCTTCATCCTGCACCGCCAGAAACGCAGCCTGCGCGTCCGCTTCAAAAGTCTGCGCCGGACGCAGCGGCGTGGTGGTGCTCTCATCCAGCGGGCGGGCAAAATCGATACGCGGCTTCAGCGGATCACTCATCGCAATTTATCTCCCAATAAAAATTCCAGCGCGGCATCCATGCGGATATGCGGCAGCGGTCGGTCGACGTCGAGCTGCTGCGGCCGGAACTGTTCAAACTGAAAACCCTGCTGCTGCCAGAAAGCATTGCCGGGCAGGCGCGGCGGGACTTCGCCCGGATAGACGGTGAGCGGCTCGCCATCATCCAGCCTGTTGCCGCGCAGGGCCGGGATCTTCTCACCACGGTGATCGACCAGGCCGCTCTGCGTCGCCTGTACCGATGCCAGCCCAATGCAGTCCATGCTAATCCCCTCAAATGCGGCGTTCTGCCAGGCATCCTGCACCAGTTGCTGCAGCAGTGACACCATGTTGCCGTGCTGATCGCTGGTGATGTGATCCGCTTTGGTCGCGGCAAACAGTAATTTGTCGATCACGGGTGAGAACAACCGTCGAAACAGGGTGCGCTGACCGTAATGAAAGCTCTGCATCAGCTGAGTCAGCGCCAGCCGCATATCATTAAACGCCTGAGGTCCGCTGTTCAGCGGTTGCAGGCAGTCCACCAGCACGATCTGGCGATCAAAACGCAGGAAGTGATTCCTGTAGAAGCCTTTGACCACATGCTGGCAATAATAATTAAACCGCTGCTGCAGCATACTGAAGTTACTCCCCTTGTCCGCCTGCCCCAGCTTAGTAAGTTGTGCCTCATCAGCCGTCGGCCAGGGGAAAAACTGCAGCGCGGGCGCTCCTGCCATATCGCCGGGCAGCACGAAGCGACCAGGCTGAATAAAGTGTAAGCCTTCAGATTTACAGCGATGCAGGTAATCGGTCCAGGCAGCGGCAATCTCTGCCAGCTGGGTTTCATCGGCGGGAGCAAGCGGATCGAGTTTTTCGCAGAGCGTGCGCCAGGGCTTTGCCCACTCCGCACGATCGCCCTGCAGCAGTCCGTTCATCTGCCGTGACCAGGCGAGGTAATCCTGCGCCAGCATCGGCAGGTCCAGCAGCCATTCCCCGGGATAATCGACAATCTCCAGATAGAGCGTCGCGGTCTCTTTCAGGTGGCGCAACAGCGAATCATTGGGACGATAACGCAGCGCCAGACGCATTTCGCTGACACCACGGGTTGGTGTTGGCCAGGCAGGCGGCGTGCTGTAGAGCTGAGCCAGTCCTTCGTCGTAGGTAAAACGCGCGGTGCCCATGTCACGCTGGGGCACCCGTTTTACGCCTAACAGTCGCTCATCCCGCACAACGGAAAACAGCGGCAAACGTGCGCCGCTGTGAACCGTTAAAAGCTGATTAACCAGTGAAGTAATAAAGGCGGTTTTACCGCTGCGGCTTAATCCGGTAACTGCCAGCCGCAGGTGGCGATCAACGCCACGGTTCATCAACGCCATTAATTCAGTTTGCAGTCTTTTCATCGTTCTCCCTGATGAAGCGCGATGCCACCCGGTTCATCACGCGTTTCAGCAATGGCTCAAGGGCCACAGCCAGCAGCAGACGTAACGGGCGTCGCGCTACCGATTTCACCGCCCAGCCAGTGACACCGGCAGGACCGTAGGTAACAGCATTGATAATGATGAATTTAGCCGCCGACTTCAATGCAGGTGCCGCCCGGTGACGAAAAGCAGTGGATCGCGAAATAGACATCAACACCTCCATTGAGAGAGCGGACGGCCCCGAAGACGGCCCGGCAATAAATTAATCAAATCTGGCGGAAGCGGCTGCGTACGCTGAAGGTTTCAGACGTCACATAGCGCTCCACGTCGCGCACGCTGCGCTCATCCTGCTGCAGCGCGCTCTCCAGCTGGTCCAGCAGCTCGCTGGCGGTAGGCTGGCGGTCGCCTTCATAGGCGTTGGCGGGCTTCACATCCAGCACAAAACCCAGCACGAAGTAGGCGATCACCGTAAACACAAACAGACCAAAGAACAGCGATAACACCACGATGACCCGCAGCAGACGGACCGGGATATCGAGATACTCTGCCAGGCCCGCACAGACGCCCATCAACTTTCCTTCGTCTGGCTTGCGCCACAACTTGCGGCCTTTCATCATGGCTGCCTCCAGTTTGGATGCTCGGCGTCCAGAATCGCTTCCAGCGCGTCGATGCGTTCGCGCATCCGCTGCGCATCCTTCGTAACGCGCTGCAGGCGCTGTATTTCGCTTTGCGACAGTTCCGAACCGCCGTTGCGTTTGTTGTTGTAATGCAGCCATAACCAAATCGGTGCGACAAACAGCACGAAGATCGTTAAGGGTATGGCGAGAAAAAGTGCGCTCATTGACTCTCCTTAATCACTTATTGCCACGTCGATAATTACTCACTGCGGTTCATTTTTGCCTTCAGTGCGTTGAGCTGCTGGCTGATTTCATCATCCGCTTGCAGGTCAGTAAACTGCTGGTCCAGCGTTTTAGGTTTACCAAAACCGTGACTCTCTGCTTCCGCTTCCATGTGGTCAATGCGACGTTCAAAAGATTCGAAGCGTGCCATCGCTTCATCGATTTTACCGCTGTCCAGCTGACGACGAACATCGCGTGATGAAGAAGCCGCCTGGTGACGCAGCGTTAACGCCTGCTGACGGGCACGTGTTTCAGTCAGTTTTTTCTCCAGCTCGCTGATTTCGCCTTTCATGCGTTCCAGCGTCTCTTCAACCTGGCCCACTTCCTGTTTCAGGGAGGCGATCAGATCAGTGAGTTTCTGTTTTTCGATCAGCGCTGAACGCGCCAGATCATCTTTATCTTTACGCAGCGCCAGCTCGGCTTTTTCCTGCCATTCGGCCTGCTGGATTTCCGCCTGCTCAATACGGCGTGATAGCTGTTTCTTTTCAGCCAGCGCCCGCGCAGAGGTGGAGCGCACTTCAACTAAGGTGTCTTCCATTTCCTGAATCATCAGGCGGACCAGTTTCTGCGGATCTTCTGCACGCTCCAGCAGGGAATTAATGTTGGCATTTACGATGTCAGCGAAACGAGAAAAAATACCCATAATGATGTTCCTCTTTTATGTTTTAAAACGAGATGTCCTGTCTGGCTAATACAAGATGCGTGCCAATTTTTCATGCGACTGATTTTAAAGGAATTTAATATTTTACAGCGCAGTCTGCATCTTTTAAGATAGTGAAAATGATTAAGGGGTGGCGAAATTCATCATGACGGGCACAAACGATAATCTTCTTGGCGAGTCGAACAATTTTCTTGAGGTGCTGGAGCAGGTTTCCAAACTGGCTCCGCTGGAAAAACCGGTTCTGGTGATTGGTGAGCGCGGGACAGGTAAAGAGCTGATCGCCAGCCGTCTGCACTATCTCTCTGACCGCTGGCAGGGGCCGTTTATCTCGCTGAACTGCGCCGCGCTGAATGAGAATTTGCTCGACTCTGAACTGTTCGGTCATGAGGCGGGTGCCTTTACCGGCGCGCAGAAGCGCCATCTCGGGCGGTTTGAACGTGCTGACGGCGGTACGCTGTTTCTGGATGAGCTGGCAACCGCGCCGATGCTGGTTCAGGAAAAGCTGCTCAGGGTGATCGAATATGGGCAGCTGGAGCGTGTCGGCGGCAATCACTCCCTGCAGGTGAATGTGCGACTGGTCTGCGCCACGAACGAGGATCTGCCTGCGCTGGCAGCCGAGGGGAAATTCCGCGCCGATCTGCTGGATCGTCTGGCCTTCGATGTGGTGCAGTTACCGCCCCTGCGCGAACGCCGCAGCGATATTCTGGTGATGGCCGAGCATTTTGCCATCCAGATGTGCCGCGAACTTGGCCTGTTACTGTTTCCCGGCTTTACCACCCGGGCGCAACAGGCTCTGCTCGATTACCACTGGCCCGGCAACGTTCGTGAGCTGAAGAACGTGGTGGAGCGCTCGGTCTATCGTCATAACAGCAGCGAGCAGCAGCTGGATAACGTCATCATTAATCCGTTTGCTTCACGCCCTGAACCGGTTGCTGTCATCCGTGCCAGTCAGAACGCGGATAGTAGCGGCCTGCCTGCCCTGCCGCTGAATCTGCGCCAATGGCAGAATCAACAGGAGCGGGATCTGGTGGAAGCCAGCCTGCAACAGGCTCGTTATAACCAGCGCCGCGCCGCCGGGTTGTTAGGGGTTACCTATCATCAGCTGCGCGCCATGATGAAGAAACACGATATAAAAGCGGAAAACTAAACAAGTCCACGATGACATCATTTTCTGTGCGTCATGGTTTCTGGTTAATCGATGCAGAAACAGTCCGGTAGATGCCGGGCTGTCTGGCATTAAGAAAAATAGCGATTAGGTGTTATGCGGCTTAGTTCCCATTCTTTCAGGTTGCCTGATGGCCGGAACCCGTCCGACTGCTGCTGTAACCATGACCACAGCCAGTGCTGACATCAGCAAAACATTGGCTGTGCCATATTGTGCCGCCAGCGGCCCCGCAACCAGTTGACCAAAGGGAATGGAGATAAAGGAACCCATCGCATCATACGCGTACACGCGAGCCAGTTTATCGGCTGGGATGTGCGTCTGTAATGAATGTGCCCAGGTTACGCCAAACAGACCTAATGAAACGCCAGCAATAAAGAACCCCGCAATCAGCCATGCTGCTGACGCATTCTGGCTCAGCATAAATATCGGGAGTGCGTAAAGACCTGCCAGCATCGCGCCAATCAGGAGATCACGACGTGGATGCCATTTCATAGCCAGAAATGATCCAGCAATTAAACCTGCGCTATGGGCGGCCACAATAATCCCCCATCGCGCCCGCCCGAAAGAGGCGTCAGCAATCATCGGGCCAAGTACCACCACAATGCCATTGAAAGCGACGTTGATAATGGCGAACTGAAGGACTATCGACCAAATCCAGCTTCGCCCGGCGAATTCTGCCCAGCCTTCTTTGATATCGCGCAGGATGTTGCCTTGCGTCGTCCCGGCATTATTCGGACTCACACGCATCAGGAAATAAAGCGGTGCGGAAATCGCAAAGCCCAGCGCATCAATCGCCAGTCCCCAGCCCGGCCCGACAGCGCTGGTAATTACGCCGCCCAGCGACGCTCCCATCACCGTGCCGCCATAAATACCGAGCTGAATTAAAGCGTTAGCCTGACGCAGGTGCTTTACAGGCACGACCTGCGGAACCAGCGCGGACGAAGCAGGCAGTGCGATGCCCGCTGCCGCGCCATTCAGCGCACCCAGTAAGGTGAGGCTTATTACTGTGGCTGAACCATCGAGAACAGACCACGCAACGAAAGCCTGAGAAACAGCAGCAATCAGCGCCGATACAACTAATACCCGGCTACGTGAGTAGCGGTCGGCCACCACACCGCCCACCAGCAGAAAAAGCACGTTGAACAGGGAGCGGGACGCCACCACTATCCCTAACTCAGAGGCAGAGCCCCCCATATCCAGAACCGCAAAGGCTAGCGCAATCGGTGCGATCCCATTGCCCAGTACGGTAAACAGACGTCCGAAAAAGAGATAACGAAAGGAGGGATAATGGAAAGCCTGAGCGCTTTTCTGGATTTTATTCATTGTCCGGCGTTGGGTGAGCAGAAGTTGTGCTTATAGTAACTGCGTTTCTGTAAAAGTTAAGTGCGAAATTACACTTTCACGCTTCAGATACATCGAATGCATGCAGATAAAAACTCATTTTATATTTCAAGGGATAACATGATTTACTCTTCCGGCTTGAACCTTAACTAAACTTATAATCCAACACCCATTAATAGTTGAAATAACTTTTCAATCAGATTTACAGGAATTAATTGAATCATTCATTTTGCACTACATAACCCACGTGTGGAAAGGCGCCAACCAATACCTATGAAATTATTAAATATTGATCTTTATCATTATGCCTTCGACTTTTTTAATATGCACTTGAGGTTTGTGTGAAGCCAGCATTAACTACCCACCAAAAGGAATAAAACTTAATCTATTAAAGGATTTTTAATATGGCCATTCCAGCGTATCTTTGGCTAAAAGATGATGATGGTGCGAGTATCAACGGTTCCGTAGATGTGAAAGACCGAGAGGGAAGCATTGAAGTGACGGGTTTTTCTCATAACTTAAGGCTGCCAACTGATTCAATGACAGGCAAGCCGACAGGAACAAGAAAACATGCACCCATCATTGTTCAAAAAGAATTCGATTCATCTTCGCCCTATCTGTATAAGGCTGTAGCTACCGGGCAAAAGTTATTGTCAGCCGAGTTCAGGTGGTACAATATCAGCTACGCAGGTCAGGAAGAAGGATACTTCAATATACTTCTTGAAAATGTCAGGATTGTCGGTATTTCGCCCATAATGCATGACACAAAAGATCCCGAAAAAGAAAAACATAATCATCTGGAATGCGTTGAGTTTGCTTACGAGAAAATAACCTGGAAGCATTGTGATGGTAACATCATTTTTTCAGACAGCTGGAATGAAAAGGCATAAATCATGAGATATCCTGCCTTAGCGGCTTCTCCATCTCCTCCTTATGATATTATATCATTTACTCCAGCTGGAGTTTCATTGATAAACAATATGATGGTTGCACGTTTTCACAGTGGACCCTCAGCCCTGACATATATCTGGTTTTATAACCAGGTGAAAGGACATGGCCCATGGGATTATAAATTTCAACATGGGACCCAATATGAACATTTTGGTAATTTTCATTACGGTGCTGTAGGGCATGCCGCTGGAATAAAAGACGCTGTTCTTCTTCGCGCAGCTGGTTGGGCGCAAAACCGGGCCGGAACCCGCAGAGAGGAGTTTGATGTCTGGTATGGAGCAGCGCCTTTTGGCGATGACCCTGACGATCAATACTGGATAAAAGCAGGGATTGAGTATGCAAAACGTTCAGGTTTTTAAAAAGCGCATGCTGATGCTGATGCTGATGACTATTGTCTTTGCAGGATGGCGACTTTCGCAGTTATCACCGCTTGAACAGTCGATCATCAGGAAAGTTAACGTCAGCAACCGGATTAACCTTTACATCACCGAAGCCAGTGCGGGTGCCACAACCGCCTTCTCATACCGTTTTTATCTTTATGATGCATCCCGAAGCGATAAGTCTTTTAAAGAAAGTCTGAACGATGACCTAAAGCCTTTCCTGATCACCTCAGATGGTGACGTCTTTCCTCGTGTTCATGATAAGACGGTATATTTGACGGTAAACGGCGAGATTTTCGCTTTCCACAATTTGCCTGGTATTCTCATCAATAAGGAGCCCTATTCCGTCCGGGTCTTCCTCACCGCCTCACCGCTTTAATCCTCTTTGCTTGCAATACCCTTCCCGTCCAGGCAGGCATTGCCACTCATCAAATGCCAAAAAAAAGCCCGCCATGAGGCGGGCAACAATACTGGAAGCAATGTGAGCAATGTCGTGCTCCTCTTCGGCAGAGCCGCCGTCGAAGTGCAGAGGAATAATAATCATTCTTATTATCATCTGTAAACCACTAATTGAGAATTTTTCTCATTACCACACCTTCTGTACGCTCTTTTTGCTGCCGTGAGGATGAAAAACAGGCTGGCAGGAGTTGCAGGTTTTGGGACAATGCCCGCTTTGCGATACACTCTGTCCAATGCCTCAAAATCGTTGAGTTCTATGTCAAAACTACTATGTTCGCTGTTGCTCAGCCTCAGCGTGTTGAGTGTCCCTGCGTGGTCAGCGCCTGCTGGAGATATCCGACAGACCGGCTTTGTCTATTGCGTCAGCGGCACGCTGAACACCTTTAATCCGCAGATGGCCAGCAGCGGGCTGACTGTCGATACGCTGGCGGCGCAACTTTATGACCGCCTGTTGGATGTCGACCCCTACACCTATCGTCTGAAGCCCGATCTTGCGTCGAGCTGGGAAGTGCGCGATAACGGCGCGACGTATCGCTTTCATCTGCGCAGCGGCGTGCAGTTTCAGCAGACTAACCAGTTCCGGCCTACCCGCGCGCTGAACGCTGACGACGTGGTATTCAGCTTCGCAAGGATGTTCGACCGGAATCATCCCTGGCACAACGTCAACGGCGGTAACTATCCCTACTTTGATAGCCTGCAGTTTGCCGATTCGGTTCAGAGCGTGAAAAAGATTGATAACAGGACGGTTGAGTTCAGGCTGAACAGCCCGGATGCGTCGTTCCTGTGGCACATGGCGACCCACTATGCGCCGGTGCTGTCGAAAGAGTATGCCGACCAGCTTACCGCTCAGGGCCGCCAGGAAGAGATGGACCGACAGCCGGTTGGCACCGGCCCTTATCAGCTTAGCGAATATCGCACCGGCCAGTACATCCGTCTGGCGCGCAATCCTCACTACTGGAAAGGTGTGCCGCGTCTGCAACAGGCGGTGATCGATCTGGGTTCTGGCGGCACCGGGCGGTTATCCAAACTGTTAACCGGTGAATGTGATGTGCTGGCCTATCCCGCGGCCAGCCAGCTCAGCATCCTGCGTGATGATCCGCGCCTGCGGATGACGCTGCGTCCCGGCATGAACATCGCCTATCTCGCCTTCAATACCCGCAAACCGCCGCTCGACCGCCCGGAAGTGCGTCACGCGCTGGCACTGGCGATTAACAATGAGCGATTGATGGAGTCGATTTACTACGGCACCGCCGAAACCGCCGCCTCCATCTTACCGCGTGCCTCCTGGGCTTATGATAATGATGCGCGCATTACCAGCTACGATCCGGAGATGTCCCGCGCGGCACTGGCGGCTCTGGGTATTACCGATCTGCATCTGCGGCTTGTGGTCCCTGCTACGTCGCAGTCCTGGAATCCCAGCCCGCTGAAAACCGCTGAACTGTTACAGGCGGATCTGGCCCAGGTTGGCGTCCGGCTGACGATTGTGCCAGTTGAGGGCCGTTTTCAGGAAGCGCAGCTGATGGCAATGAATCATGACCTGACACTGACTGGCTGGGCGACCGACAGCAACGATCCGGACAGCTTCTTCCGGCCGCTGCTCAGCTGCGCGGCGATTCGCTCGCAGACCAATTATGCGCACTGGTGTTCTCCGGCCTTTGACGAAACGCTGCAGAATGCCCTGTTATCACAGCAACTCGCTGGCCGCATCGACAGTTATGACAAAGCGCAGCTGATACTGGCGCAGGAGTTGCCGGTGCTGCCGCTGGCATCCTCTCTGCGACTTCAGGCGTTTCGACATGATATTAAGGGGCTGGTGCTGAGTCCGTTTGGTAATGCCTCGTTTGCCGGGGTTTATCGTGAAGCTGATGAGGGTAAGTAAGTGATTATCTATATTCTGCGGCGCCTGCTGCTGTTGCTCATTACCCTGTTTCTGCTGTCACTGGTCAGCTTCAGCCTGAGCTACTTTACCCCTAACGCGCCGCTGGAAGGCGCGGCGCTCTGGGACGCCTGGTGGTTCTGGTTCAAAGGGATGCTGCAGTTTGATTTCGGCGTTTCCAGCACCAACGGTCAGGAGATCGGCCTGCAGCTGCGCGAGGTGTTCCCGGCCACGATGGAGCTGTGTATCCTGGCGTTTATGTTCGCGCTGCTGGTGGGGATCCCGCTGGGGATCTGTGCCGGGGTGATGCGCAATAAATGGCAGGATAAAACCATCAGTGCGCTGGCGTTGATTGGCTTCTCTGCGCCTATTTTCTGGCTGGCGCTGATTCTGACGCTGTTCTTCTCGCTGACGCTGGGCTGGCTGCCGGTGTCGGGCCGTCACGACCTGCTCTATCCGGTGCAGAACATTACTGGCTTTGCGCTGATTGACGCCTGGCTGAGTCATTCGCCCTGGCGACATGAGATGATTATCAGCGCCCTGACCCACCTGATTTTACCGGTGCTGGTGCTGGCGATGGCACCGACGACGGAAGTCATCCGTCTGCTGCGCAACAGCACCAGCGACGTGATGGATAAAAATTATGTCAAAGCAGCCGCTACGCGGGGTCTTTCGCGCTTCACGGTGATCCGTCGCCACGTGCTGCATAACGCGCTGCCGCCGGTAATCCCGCGTCTGGGCCTGCAGTTTTCTACCATGATAACGCTGGCGATGATCACCGAGATGGTCTTCAACTGGCCGGGTCTGGGACGCTGGCTGATTAACGCCATTCGTCAGCAGGATTATGCGGCGATCTCCGCTGGCGTCATGGTCATTGGCGGGTTGGTGATTCTGGTTAACGTGATTTCTGACGTGATTGGTGCAGCAATGAATCCGCTGAAACATAAAGAATGGTATGCCCTGCGATAGGGCGTTTCATATCAATAGAAAGCGATTTAAAACAGAGCGATATAAACGATATCTGGGTTAAGTCGCTTTCACAGCACGCATTGATGTAAACAAAATTTTCTCTATCGTGAACAGCTTGTGTTTAAATCGTTAAAATTTGATGAGGTTCTGAATATTTATGGATGATGTTGATCTGGCACAGGCGCGTGAAGAAGCGCATCTCGCCGCCTCCCTTGCCGCTCGTAAGAGCAAACTTCAAAGTCCTGACGGTTTATGCATCTGGTGCAAAGATGAAGCTGTCGTGGCCGAAACGGCTTTCTGTTCAAGCGAGTGTGATGAGGATTATCACAAACATCAGCGCGAGAAGAAGCAGCGCATCAGTTAATCGCGCCGCGTATTCTGACGCGTGCGGTGTAAACCGGCAGTTTCATACAAGGAAAGGCGATGAGTCTTAGCAGAGTGTTACTGGTACTGGTATTTGCTGCATGTATGGCGCTGTTAGTGAAGGCAGGATCTGTTCAGATTATCCATTATCTCGACGGCAGAATAGATAATCAGATTACCAAATGGGCTGATAGCAAATAGGCCACCCATTCGTTTTAATGAGCCCGCCAATGAGCGGGCTTTTTAATGCCAGAAAACTGCCCGTTGTCTTCATCAGCAGCATGCCACGGAGAGAATGATAACCGGCGTCGATATCCATGGCCTGCGCGCGATAAATCAGGTGCGCACGCGCAGTGCTGCCTCAATTTTGTCAGCAATCTTTGTGACCACATAAGCAATCACCATGTAGAACACCACCGCAATCAGGAAGGCTTCAAGGTAGTAGAAGTTCAGTGCCGCCGTTAATTGTGCCTGAGCAAAGATATCCACCACTTCGATGGCAAACGCCAGCGACAGGGCTTTCATGATCACCATAAACGCATTCGCCAGATCGGGGATCGCCGCCACGATAATCTGTGGGAACATGACGCGACGAAAGAGCTGTCCACCGCTGTAGCCGAGCGACAAGGCGGCATCCGATTGTCCGCTATCGAACGAGTTCAGTGCCCCTTTCCACACTTCAGCCTGGAATGCGGCGACGCAGGCGCTCAGCGCCACAATGATGATCACCCAGTTTGGCAGTGAATGGGCATTGACCTCTACGCCAGATAACGTGGCAACAAAGTGCAGCGCCGGTGGCAGGCCATAATAGGCGAGGAAAATCACCACCACCATCGGCACGCCTTTGAAGACGATTTTGTAGGTGATCACCAGCTGGCGCAGCACCGGAATGCGGCGATGCTCAATAAACGCAAACAGCCCGCCCAACAGCGTCGAACAGATAAACACCGTCACCGCCATCAGTAGCGTTACCGGCACGGCATCCAGAATGCTCCAGAAGTCCGGCAGCAAAACCTCCGCATCAAACATGATTCTTCTCCCCTGTTCAGACGCTGGTGGTGAACTTCACGCGCGGTGCAGACTTTGAGCTGTACTTCGCATGACGTTGTTCAAAGAAGCGGATAACCAGCCACGCCACACCGCACAGCAGTGAATAGAGCACGGCCAGTACCAGATAGGTGCCGAACTGATACTGGTTGTAATCGCGTTCCATGATCAGGTGCGCGGTCGCCATCACATCCGCGGCTCCGATGTACATCACCAGTGCCACGTTATGAATCAGATAGATAATGGCATTACCGTAACCCGGCAACGCAAAGTGAACCGCCTGTGGGCCGATGACCCGCAGCATTTTCTGGCGGAAGCTGTAGCCCAGACTGTCGGTGGCATCATGCTGACCCCGCTCAACCGCAAGGTAGGCCGGGCGCATGACTTCCGACAGATAACCGCCGTGATAAAGGCTCAGACCGATCATCGCCGCCACGTTGGCCGTGAAGAAGTCGCTAAAGCCAACGTTATCGGTAATCAGTGGCATGCCGTAGAAGGCGACAAACAGCTGCAGTACCACGGGTACGCTGCGCGCATAGGAAACATAGAGATCGGCCAGTTGGCTGATCACGGGGATACGACGCACGCGGAAAAATGTCGCGATGAGCGCCAGAAAGAACCCGACAATCATCGCCACAAACATGATGCCTAGCGTCAAAGGCAGCGCCGACAGCAGTTCTGGAATCATGGAGGATAGATTCACGGTGAAACACTCCTGCTAAAAAGGACAGCATGCACCCGGCTCAGCACCGGGCGCAGTGAATCTGTTACTTCATGTACTTCGTAACGTCTTCGCCAAACCACTTCTGTGCCAGCTTATCCAGCGTGCCATCCGCCTTCAGCGCTTTCAGGGTTTTAGTGATGTCGTCATTCAGTGCCTGATTCTCAGCAGAACGGTGAATCAACACATAGGTGTTGTTGATCACTACGGGCTCACTGGCTTTGATCGCCAGCTTCTGGTTGTCGATCACCGTTTGCTCACCCAGATTTGAAGGCAGGATCAGCGCATCATATTTACCGTTCTGCACTTCTTTCAGACGATCCGGGTAAGGTACGCCAGCGCTGGAGGCCTTGATGGCGATTTTATCGTTCGGGTTATCCTGCTGCCACTGGGTGACGAACTTATACACGCCACCGCCTGCCGTCACCGGCACGATTTTCTTACCGACCAGATCTTTCATGCCATTGATATTGCTGTCGCTGCGGCTGTAGATCTTCATCAGGCTGGCACCAATAGGTGCATCCGGGATCAGGAACTGTTTGCTGCGCGCGGGCGCTTTGTAGTATCCGCCCGTCGCCATGTCATATTTGCCGGTCACCAGGCCGGTTTCCTGCGCAATGTCCGCCGCGCCTTCCATCACAAATTTATACTGGGGCAGTTTCGCGTTGATGGCTTTCAGCACGTCCGGCTCGTAGCCCTCTGGCTCATGGCCGATCGCGCCCCACGACAGCGGTTTGGATTCTGCTGCGGTGGCGATTTTGATGGTGCGTACGGCGTCAGCAAAGCTATTACCGCTGATCAGGGCCAGCGCGATGATGCCCGGCGCGGCAAGGCGACGTAATGTGGTTTTGATTGCAGGCATGTCTCTGATTCCTTTAATTATTAGAATACTTTTTCTGAGTTGAGGAACTGGGCAAGGCGCGGCAGCGTTGGGTTATCAAACATCTCGACTGGCGTCCCCTCCGCAGCCACCACACCCTGATCCATAAATACGATGCGATTCGAAATGCTTTTCGCGAACTGCATTTCGTGCGTCACCAGCAGCGAGGTAATGCCGGATGACGCCACATCTTTAATCACTTTAAGCACTTCACCCACCAGCTCGGGATCGAGCGATGAGGTGGGTTCATCAAACAGCATCACATCCGGACGCACCGCCAAAGCACGCGCGATACCGGTACGCTGTAACTGGCCGCCAGACAGTTGCGACGGATAGTGATCGCGCTTAGCCCCCAGCCCCACGCGCTCCAGCTCCTGCACGGCGATGTCGCGTGCTTGCTGTTTAGTTTTACGCTGGATGACAATCAGCGGATCCATCACATTCTCCAGCACCGTCATGTTTTTAAACACGTTGAACTGCTGAAACACCATGGCGGTGCGCAGACGAATGGCCTGGATCGCCGCCTTGTCAGGTGACTGATAATCCATGCGGATCTGATCGAGTTGAATCGTTCCCGCTGACGGCTTCGCCAGAGAGTTAATACAGCGCAGCAGCGTGGTTTTCCCGGTTCCGCTTGGCCCGATGATTGACACCACATCGCCGCGTTTTACCGACAAATCGACGCCTTTCAGAATCGGATTGCTGCCGTAAGCGAGCGTAATATTGTTGAGTTCTAACATCCGGTGCAGCCCTTATTTGTTCAGGTCAGCATGGCCAAGCACATGCATCAGACGGTTGGCCCAGCCAAAGATGGCGATAGCGTGGATCAGGTCGATAATCTCCTGATCGTTCATGCCGACGGCGCGCAGAGCGGCGACATCGGCCGGCGTGGCTTCAGATGGCGTGACCGATAAGCGACGCGCAAAGTGATAGATCGCCGCGTCGCGTTCACCTAACACATCCGCACGGTCAAAATAGATAGCACTGACCACGGCGTCACTGTCGGCCAGCTGTGCATGACGGCGCGCATGCACCACCGCACAGTAGCGGCAACCGTTAACGATTGAAGCCCCGAGCGCGCCCAGCTCACGATCCGCGCGATCCAGGCCTCCTTCAACGTACATAATGGCGTTGAACAATCCGGTTCGTGCGATATAGCTCTCTGGATCGTGGACCAGCGTGCGCACGTACTCCGAAATTTTCTTGTTGGACGGCGTTACTTTCATGGCATCAAGCTGCGTCGGTGTCGCCTGTTCAACATCCACTGGCGTGATATAAGGATGCCAGTGCAGCGGCTTGAGATTAACCGACGGAATCATGCGGACCTCATCAGACGTAAGCCAGTCGCGACGCGCGTCTGGAAGTTAACAAAGGCGATCAGTTCAGAGAGCGCAACGATCTGCGGATGACTTAAGCCGGCCTGTTCCAGCAGCCGAACGTGCTGTTCGGTCGCCTGAATCGGTTGCTGTGTCACCCTGTCAGCATGGCGTGTAATCGTTGCCAGCGGCTCTTCACTCACCATGCCGCCAGCCGCAAGCGCCAGCAGCGCTTCAGACGGGTTTAGCGCCGCCAGCTGTGCCTGATAATCACGTTGCAGCGCTGCATCGTCGTTCAGTACCGCCATGCGCTGGGCCAGTGCCAGGCGCAGATCCGCAGACAACCCCTGGTCATCTTCCGGCGTCAACACGGACAGACGGCACGCTTCTGCACCTTCAACAAATTCGGGACGCAGACGGCGCGTCTGATACAACGTCTCTTCGGGTGTTAATCCTGCTGCCTGATCAATAACGTCGCTCACAGCGCGTTCTCCTGTTTTAGTTGCGGAGTTGAATCCACCCATTCATCACCCTGCAATTCAGGGATGTCATAAGCCTGTAAGTTCGCAAAGTGCTGCTCAACGTCATCGGCAAACAGCGAAGCAGCAATGCCGCGCACCAGGCGATCGGCACCCGCGCTCACTGCCGGAATATCCCCGGAGACTTTGCCGTGCGTCAGCATAGCGGCATCGTTAAAGCAGTGGATGTGAGCCAGCATCCGGCAGGCGCCTGGCGTCAGTTCACGGAACTCAAACGAAGGACCAAGATCCGGCGCTTCCAGCATGCTGTGACGCGCAAGCCCCATCTCAGGCTGATAACGGCCGTCTGACCAGCTTCGGATATGCGGCGCGATAGCAGCAAACTCCGGGCGACCGTGGAAATCGTTGGTGAAGCCGGTGGCGGCGATCAGGAAATCGTAGCGCAGTGCGCCCTGGGTGGTTTCAATCAGCAGGCCATCAGCCTCCTGCTTAACGGCATTAATGCCGCAGCCGAGGAAGAAACGCGCATTGTCATGACGGGATACGCGCAAGGTTGAAGAACGCGGCGGCGGGGTTTGTGTCGCGGCGGTGTAATCGACAAACTTCCACTTCCACGTATCCGGCAACTGATACATGCCGTGCACCACGCCCTGGCTGCCAATGCCGGTCATTTTGTTAATACGCGGCATCTCTTTACGACGAATCAGTAAATCGACTGCTGCGGCGCCCTGCTCCAGTGCGGTGGCCGCGTTATCCATCGACGAGGCGCCTGCACCTATCACCGCAACGCGTTTGCCCTGTAACGCCGCAAAATCGATGTCATCGGCGGAGTGCGCCCAGAACCGGCGGTCAATGCCTTGCAGGAATTCCGGTACGGCAAAACCGCCGAGTCCTGAACGTCCGGTGGCCAGCACCAGACGACGGGTGTAGACACGGCCGGTTTCGGCACCGTCAAGATCCAGCGCAATGAAATCCCCGGCCTGCGCGATATTGCTGATACGCACGTTGTTCTGCACCGGCAGATTCAGCACCCTGCGATACCAGACCAGGTAATCCATCCACTGCGCTTTAGGGATCTTGTCCAGCTCCTGCCATGCTTCGTTGCCCCACTGCGCCGTGTACCACGCGCGGAAGGTCAGCTGCGCGAGACCCAGCGCCGGGCCGTGAAGCGTTTTAGGCGAACGCAGGGTTTCCATGCGCGCAAAGGTGATCCACGGCCCTTCAAGTCCTGCGGGAGCGGCGTCATAGGCCACGACATTGCTGATGCCAGTGAACTGTAATTTCGCGAGCGCTGCCAGACCGCACATGCCCGCACCGATCACCACCACATCGCGCACCCGTTCACTCTGATAAGAGCGTTCCGGTACCCAGGGTTTGGCGGGCAGTTCCAGAAATTCAAGATCCTGCTGTAGCTGAGCGTCCAGCGCGGCAAGACCTTTGGCGGCATACGTCATAGAGAGTTCCCTGGTGTCAGCGATCGCCTGAGAGCGAGCGAAAACGGTTAAAACGCGCCGATAACCCTGCTTTTCTATTATCTGTAAAAAACATAATAGATAGCCAACAATCATCAAAACGCATAATAAGAGCTAAGTTTTCGCATAATCCCTTTGCCCTAAACAGGAGTCAAGAATTGCGCTCAGGATCTGACCAATGGATTTCTTATATCTTATGCAGGAAATGTTATAAGCGTTGAAAACAGAGGGTTTTTTGATAGCGGCTCGCCAGGCTGTACCTCAGCGCGCACCCGGGAACATTATGGCGAAACGAGGGGTCACCCGCTTCGGTGACCGTTAATGCCAGCCGATATCAATCCTGGTTGATGATTCGCATAATGCGTGGATGTTCACTGGCGGTCAGACGTTCAAACCCCGGCAACAGTTGCGCAGCGGCATCCGCCAGCGCCTCCACCAGCGCCTGCGCCGCGCTGGAAATCTGGCGGCCTTGTGGGGTGATCACGCCAAAGAAGTACGGAATGTCTTCCTGAATCGGGCGGATCGCCACACCGGCGAGCGGCATGCCCCAGCCAGTAACCGGTTCGAGGATCGCCACGCCTAACCCCGCCCGCACGCAGCCCAGAATATTCGCCGACGAGTTGGTTTCGATGGTTTCCAGCAGGGGCGCTTTAACTTTTCTCAGCGCTTTTTCATAGCGCCGGCGTAAGCGCTGCGGGCTCCAGGGGGCAATTAACCGGCGGCCTGCCAGCTGGCTCAGCGACAGCTCACTGTTCGCCGCCAGCTCATCGTCTTCCGGCAGCGCAACCACGCACTGCGACTGCCCAATCCAGTGCAGTTCGACCGCGTGATGCTCCAGCGGCAAACTGCATAAACCGATGTCAGCCTCGGCGGTAATCACTGCATGTGCCGTCTGTTCGGCGGACTCACTGAAGATCTGCACTTTGTTTTGCAGATTCAGCGCGGCCAGTGCCTGCGGCAGCAATCCGGCCGCCAGCGCGGGCGTCGCAGCAATACTCAGTGGACGATGCTGCTGATGGGCAATCTCCTGGGCACGTAAGCGGATCTGCTGCAATGACAGCAGCGCTTTTTGCACATACTGATGCAGCTGTAACGCCTCTTCTGACGGATGAATGCGCGGGCCATTGCGAATAAACAGCGGGTAACCCAGCGACTGCTCTAACTCCTGAATCAGACGGGTAACGGCGGGCTGCGAGCGGTTCAGCGCTTTGGCTGCCGCCGTGACGCTGCCCGCAGAAATAACCGCCGAGAAGGCTTCCAGCTGACGCAGATCGAGGTCATTTAACAAAGTCATCGCGAGGGTAATTCCCTAAGCCATTGATCGTACCCGATAAACATCCGGGGGAAATAATGCATGATAGAGAGAGTCTGGCGAATTAGCCACCATGAGAAAGCCGTCCACGCATCAATACCTCCTCTGCAAAGGAGAGTGTGATGCTGGCCCAGCCCCCCTGAAACCCGCCAGCAATTACTCGTTGTCAGGATGAAATCATCCACTCGCTGAGAGGTATTTTCAGGCCAGGCTAAGATTCAATAAGTAAGCCTCAGCAAAAAACACTGAGGTAACGACACGGCTCATCAGAAAGAGGACAGAAAATGAAATACCCTGTGATTTTTGAAGATACTGGTGTTGAAGAGGAACATGAGTTTGACACCAAACCGGTTGCCGGAGATTTAGTGACGTTAACGCGCGATGGGATAGGTAAAGATTATATCGTGATCATTGAGCCGGATCCGGACCACACTCATGACGATGGGCCTGATGGACATCCGACCAAAGCCAGGGTCAGGCCAGCCTGACAGGCGGCCATCTGCCGACGCGAATCGTAACCCTCTGTAATCCAGCGCCGAAATTGCTGACGCCCTTTCCTTGCCTGCGACAGGGATATCGACGGATAATCCCCTTTAATGGGCTGAACGGGCTTACCCTCCCGGTGAAAACGCCGGGAAAACTGTACACAAAACCCTTAAATTCAAGCGATTCAGAGTCATCGATGACAAAGCAACATCAAGCATACGAGCGGGGCAAGCAGCTGATATGAATGATTTTTATAAAGTAATATTGCCCAAAGTTAAGCAGAGTAAAGTGAACGCGTATGCCCTCCGATAATATCTATGCCGAAAAACGCCTGCCCAGTGCGTTTCGTCAAAGCTGGCACCATTTCTATGGTAATCCGATCTCGATGGTCGGCCTGTATGGCTTTGGCGCGCTGTTACTGCTCTGTCTGTTCGGCAGCCTGATCGCGCCTTACAATATCGACCAGCAGTTCCTGGGGTATCAACTGCTGCCGCCATCCTGGTCGCGCTACGGCGATGTCTCCTTTTTCCTCGGGACCGACGATCTGGGTCGCGATGTTCTGAGCCGCCTGCTGAGCGGCGCCGGTCCAACGGTGGGTTCGGCGATTCTGGTGACGCTGTTCGCTACACTGGGCGCGCTGGTGCTGGGCGTGCTGGCGGGCATGACGCACGGCATTCGCTCGGCGGTGATGAACCACGTGCTCGACACCCTGCTCTCTATTCCGTCGCTGTTACTGGCAATCATCGTGGTGGCGTTTCTTGGCCCGCGACTGGAGCATGCGTTGCTGGCGGTCTGGCTGGCGCTGATGCCACGCCTGGTGCGCGAGATCTACAGCGCCGTGCATGATGAACTGGAAAAAGAGTATGTGGTGGCGGCACGTCTTGATGGCGCACGCGGTCGCAATATTCTGCGTTACGCTATCCTGCCCAATATTCTGCCGCTGCTGATCACCGAGATTACCCGCGCGCTGTCGATGGCGATTCTGGATATTGCCGCGCTCGGTTTTCTCGACCTGGGCGCACAGCTGCCTTCCCCGGAATGGGGAGCGATGCTGGGCGATTCGCTGGAGCTGATTTACGTCGCCCCCTGGACCGTTATGCTGCCCGGTGTGGCGCTGATGGTCAGCGTATTAATTGTTAACCTGCTCGGTGACGGCATCCGTCGCGCCGTCGAAGCGGGAGTGGAATAAATGCCGTTACTCGATATCCGTAATCTGACCATTGAATTTATGACCGCTGACGGGCCGGTCAAAGCGGTCGATCGCGTCAACCTGACGCTGGGTGAAGGCGAAATCCGGGGTCTGGTCGGTGAGTCCGGCTCCGGTAAAAGTCTGGTCGCCAAGGCTATCTGCGGCGTGACCAACGATAACTGGCGCGTGACCGCCGATCGGATGGTATTTGATGATGTTGACCTGCTGCGCCTGTCGCCTCGTGAGCGGCGCCGCATTATCGGGCATAACGTCTCGATGATTTTCCAGGAACCGCAATCCTGTCTTGATCCCTCTGAGAGCATCGGTCGTCAGCTGATGCAGGTGATCCCGCGCTGGACTTATAAAGGTCCGTGGCTGAAGCGCTTCTGGTTCTGGCGCAAAACCCGCGCCATCGAGCTACTGCATCGCGTCGGCATTAAAGATCATAAAGACATCATGCGCAGCTTCCCCTATGAGCTGACTGAAGGCGAATGCCAGAAAGTAATGATCGCCATTGCGCTGGCTAATCAGCCGCGACTGCTGATTGCTGATGAGCCGACCAACGCGATGGAACCGACTACGCAGGCGCAGATTTTCCGCCTGCTGAGCCGTCTGAACCAGAACAACAACACCACTATTCTGCTGATCAGTCACGACCTGCGCACCATGAGCCAGTGGGCGGACCGTATCAACGTGATGTACTGCGGTCAGACGGTGGAAACCGCTCAGAGCGAAGATTTAATGAGTACGCCGCACCATCCTTATACTCAGGCACTGATTCGGGCGATGCCCGATTTTGGTCGCGCCCTGCCGCACAAAAGCCGTCTCAATACCCTGTCAGGGGCGATCCCGTCGCTGGAGAGCCTGCCGATTGGCTGCCGTCTGGGACCACGTTGTCCCTATGCCCAGCGTAAGTGTATTGAAACGCCTCGCCTTACCGGCAGCAAAACGCATCTCTATGCCTGTCATTTCCCGCTGAATATGGAGGGCCAGTAGCATGGAGACCCTGCTGGAAGTGCGCAATCTTAGTAAAACCTTCCGCTACCGCACGGGCCTGTTCCGTCGTCAGCATGTTGAAGCTGTGAAATCGGTGAGCTTTACCCTGCGTGAGAAACAGACGCTGGCGATTATCGGCGAAAATGGCTCCGGCAAGTCCACGCTGGCGAAGATGCTCAGCGGCATGGTCGCGCCCACCGAAGGTGAGATTCTGATAGACGATCATCCGCTGACCTTCGGCGATTATGGCTATCGCAGTCAGCGCATCCGCATGATTTTTCAGGATCCCTCCACCTCACTGAATCCACGTCAGCGCATCAGTCAGATTCTCGAGTTCCCGCTCCGGCTTAACACCGGGCTGAATGCGGAGGAGCGCGAGAAGCGCATTATCGCCACCCTGCGTCAGGTGGGCTTACTGCGCGATCACGCTGGCTATTATCCGCACATGCTGGCACCCGGTCAGAAGCAGCGCCTGGGGCTGGCGCGCGCGTTAATCCTGCAGCCTAAAGTGATTGTGGCCGATGAAGCGCTGGCCTCGCTGGATATGACGATGCGATCCCAACTGGTGAATCTGATGCTGGAGCTGCAGGAGAAGCACGGGATCGCCTACATTTATGTCACCCAGCATCTGGGCATGATGAAGCATATCAGCGATAAAGTGCTGGTAATGCATCAGGGCGAAGTGGTCGAGCGCGGCGGCACAGCTGACGTGCTGGCCTCCCCGCTGCACGATCTGACCCGTCGGCTGATCAGCAGCCACTTTGGTGAAGCACTGAGTGCCGAAGCCTGGCGGCGTGAGCGCTGATTTTTGCTGCATATCGCGGAAATTGCGGGCCGATTTACCTGATTTATGAGAGACGTGCTAGAATCCGCACGTCGATTAACGTCGGTCGCTTACTTATTAATCATGCGGCCGCCAACTACAATGACCATAAGGATTACAGCTATGGGTTTTCTTTCCGGTAAGCGCATTCTGATTACTGGCGTTGCCAGTAAACTTTCCATCGCCTACGGTATTGCACAGGCGATGCACAAACAGGGCGCAGAACTGGCTTTCACCTACCAGAACGACAAATTAAAAGGTCGTGTGGAAGAGTTTGCCAAAGATTTGGGTTCAGACATCGTGCTGCCATGTGACGTAGCCGAAGATGAGAGCATCAAATCTCTGTTCACTGAACTGGCAAAAACCTGGCCGAAATTTGACGGTTTCGTTCACTCTATCGGTTTCGCCCCTGGCGATCAGCTGGTTGGCGACTATGTGAACGCCGTTACCCGCGAAGGCTTTAAAATCGCGCATGACATCAGTGCTTACAGCTTCGTCGCGATGGCCAAAGAGTGCCGCGAGATGCTGAATCCAAATTCTGCGCTGCTGACCCTCTCTTACCTGGGTGCTGAGCGCGCAATCCCGAACTACAACGTGATGGGTCTGGCGAAAGCGTCGCTGGAAGCTAACGTGCGTTACATGGCAAACGCTATGGGCCCGGAAGGCGTGCGAGTTAACGCCGTTTCTGCGGGTCCGATCCGCACCCTGGCGGCATCAGGCATCAAAGATTTCCGTAAGATGCTGGCACATTGCGAAGCAGTGACCCCGATTCGCCGTACCGTTACCATCGAAGATGTCGGCAACTCAGCAGCATTCCTCTGCTCTGACCTGGCTGGCGGCATTACCGGTGAAGTGGTACACGTTGATGGCGGCTTCAGCATCGCCGCAATGAACGAACTGGAACTGAAATAAGTTCTGCAAGGGCGAGCCTGACTCGCCCTTCTCCCTTCTCCCTGCTCCCGCCTCGCGCTTCCTGCCTGATTTCGCTCCCGTTATACCGTAATGCTATTAATTATCACCGATCATTCTTTTGCCCCGGACTGCCCATCAGCGACGATAAGCCTGCCCTTCGGTTTATGCACATTTTCAGATTCTGCCGCCTGCATGCCGAACCCGAATTCGCAAAAGGATTGATCATGGAACAACGCCGCTATCCGGGCCATAACCACTGGTTCTACGAGAGCCAGACCAGTCCACGTATCGCTCAGGCCGCACCGCTGGTGCCCGAGGCCGCCCATATTGATGACCGTTTCCTGCTGGAATGCTACGCCGATAATGTCGTGGTGCAGTCACTGCTGCGCACCAATCAGCCGGCCCTGCTGGCAGCGCGCGATCTGGCGCAATTACTGTTTCCCGATCGCATTGCGACGTCACTGACTCACACGTTAACGCTCTACGATCGCCTCAGCACCGCGCTGACCGTGGCACAGGTCGCGGGTGTGCAGCGCTTGTGTAATCACTACTCTGCCCGCCTGAACCCGTTGCCTGGACCTGACTCTTCGCGCGAAAGTAATAATCGTCTGACTCAGATTACGCAGTATGCGCGGCAGCTGGCGATGCAGCCTGAGCTGATTAACGCCAGCGCGATCACCGCCCTGGATGCGGTCGGCCTGACCGAACCCGATATTGTGACGCTGAATCAGGTGATCGGCTTTGTCAGTTACCAGGCACGGGTTGTCGCCGGATTGCAGGCGCTGCAGGCTCAGCCGGTACGCTGGTTGCCCGGCAGCACCGCACCACCTGATGCTGAGCCCAGCGGTTTTGACCAGCCTGCCTGCTGGCAGCCGGTGCTGAAACCGCTGGAGTTGCGTTATGCGAGTGCGGAGCAGCTCGCTGCGGTTACCCGCTGTCAGTCTTTGTCAGGGATGCTGGAGGCAGTATGGCTGCTGGCCCACGACCCCTCGGCGCTTTATGGCTGGGCGCAACTGCGTCAGCATCTCTCTCACGAGAACACCCTGGGCGAGGCGACCGCCGCCCGTATTCTGGGCAGTCGCTGGGCGTTCCGGCTGCTGGCCGGGAATGACGTTTTAATTGAGGGTGTGGATGAGGTTTCTAAAGGTGAAGAGCAACAGATCATTGCGCTGGCGGCCCAGCTGACCCGTTCACCCGAGCGGTTCAGCGCGGCTCACCTGCAACCGTTGATGGAGGCAGGCTGGGAGGCTAAGGCACTGTTCGCACTGATTCAGAGCGTTGCGATAGGCAACTGGAACAGCCGCCTGTTTTATGCGCTGGGCGAGGCGCAGTAGCCGCACTATACCGGCAGCAGACCCCGCGCTTCGTCGAAAAAGTGCTGTGCCAGCGGTGTCGCACGGCCCGGTTCGGCTATCACCAGTGCGGCCTGGCGCGCCATCGGCGGCAGCGTAATGGCGCGCTGCTGCAGCCCCTGAAGTGACGCGGGCAGCAGATGACCCACTGGCGACACCAGCAGACCCAGACCGACCTGCGCGCACTGCATCAACTGCATGATAGAAGCGCTCTCTACGATCACCCGGGGCACCAGCGCCGCTTCACGAAAAGCCATATCAAGGTAGCGGCGGAAATAGCGCGTCGGCTCCGCCAGGCAGAGTGGCTGTTGAGCCAGTTCATCCAGCCTCAACGGGGTTTCGCCCACCAGCTCCGGGAAATGGTCGGGATGGAATACGGCTTCAACGCCCCGGTCTGCCAGCATCTCGGTCTGAAAATGGAGTTCCCGCAGCGTCGCCATCTCAAAAAAGCCGATTCCGACATCAACGGTATGGCTGTTGAGCGCTTCCAGCAGCTGGTCAGCACTCAGCACCGCAATGCGGTAGTCGAGCTGAGGATAACGCGCCTGCACCGCTTTCAGCAGCAGCGGCAGTGCCATGCTGCACTGGGGCACCACGCCAACCCGCAGCGTGCCGTTCACCCCATGCTTCAGCGATTCCACTTCCAGCTTCAGCCCCTGATAAACCGACACGATTTCCCGCGCCCACGCCAGCACGCGATCGCCCTCTGGCGTGAATCCGGCAAAGTTATTGCTGCGGTTAATCAGCGGCAGACCCAGCTCGCGCTCCAGATTTTTCAGGCGCATTGAGAGGGTTGGCTGTGTAACAAAACTGGCTTCTGCGGCCCGCCCGAAATGGCGTTCCCGCTCCAGGTTACACAAGTAAATAAGTTGTTTAATGTCGATGTTAATTATCCATCAGCAGGTTGAAGGCTGTTCGCGTCACTGTCTTACCGGCAGGATCAACCAGAGTATAAGGCTGAATGTTACCCTGTGCAGGCACTTATGTTTTAACCGCACGGTTCATTTGCCCAGGCGGAACGATGAAATCAGGGATAAGCACCGCCCTGATTTTAACAGCAGTAGATATTGCACCATTAAACCCTCGCGCTCTCAGGTTTCGCTGGTTTAGTGAAGATGGCATTCAGCGCCAGACAGATTAACGCGAACCCAACTGGCAGCAGGAAATCGTAGCTCAGCAGTCGGTAAAGCCCGATTCCGGCCATGCCCCCTGCGAGGAAAGCCAGCAGAGTCAGGCAGTGCAGTCGCAACCGTCCCAGATAGAGCGGCGCCTCTTTCGGTGACGCCTTGCGCCGCAGCACCTCAAACAGCATCGCCAGCTCAATGCCGATATCGGTCGCCGTGCCGGAGATATGGGTGGTGCGAACGCGGGCATTAGAGATCTGCGTGACGACCGCATTCTGCAGCCCCATCAAAAAACTCAGGCTCATGATCAACACCACGCCAGGCGAAAGCGGCGGAAAGTGATTCTCAATCACACCGAGCGCAATCAGCGCGGTGCCCTCAGTCAGAATGATAAAGGCATAGATGGTGCGGATGTTTCTGCGGTGCCCGGCGTTAATGGCAAGCGTTGAAAACACAGAACCCGCAATAAACAGCAGGACGATCGACAGAAAAAACAGACCAGGCCCCAGATTCGCTTTTGCCAGATGATCGGACAGCAGCGAGACGTTCCCGGTCATATTGGCTGAGAAGAAACCGACGATCTCAAAGGCAGCGGTATTCAGCGCGCCTGCGGCAGCGGCCAGAGTGCAGGCCAGTCGGGTATCGGCGCTGTTGCTGCGGGCATGAGTGCTAATTAGCATGACAACCCTGTCTTCAATGGAAAGCCCTATAATCCGCCGATTAACCTTAAGCCACAAGGCGCTGAATCAAACTCACCCTTCTCAGCCGCGCGTTGCTCTGTCGCGGGACTCAGGACTCCGCGCGGCAACACACAGCGCGGAGTGGCCTGATTAATGCGTTGCCAGACGGAAGGTCGAGACCGACTGCGTCAGGAACTGCACCTGCTCTTCCAGCGAGGCAGAGGCCGCCGCAGACTCCTGCACCAGCGCCGAGTTCTGCTGAGTCACGCTGTCCATCTCGGTGACGGCCTGTTCAATCTGACCGATGCCGCGACTCTGCTCATCAGACGCCGTGGAGATATGCTCCATCAGCAGATTTACGCGGCTGACTGAGGAAATAATCGCGCTCATCGCCTCACCGGTCCGGCTGACCTGATCGGAGCCGGCGTGAATGATCGAAACCGATTCTGCAATCAGCCCCTCAATCTCTTTGGCGGCGGTGGCGCTGCGCTGGGCCAGATTACGCACTTCCCCCGCTACCACTGCAAAACCGCGTCCCTGTTCACCTGCACGGGCGGCTTCGACGGCCGCGTTCAGCGCCAGAATATTAGTCTGGAAGGCGATGCTGTCGATCACGGTGGTGATCTCCTCAATCTTTTTCGAGCTGGCGTTAATCAGCGCCATAGACGTCACCACTTCCTGCGAGACTTTCTCGCCGCTTTCCGCATTTTTCACCGCTTCACTGGTCAGACGGCAGGCTTCAAAGACGTTTTCAGTGTTCTGTTTCACCGTTGCGCCCAGCTGCTCCATGCTGGCCGCGGTTTCGGTCAGCGCGGCGGCCTGCTGTTCGGTTCGCGAGGCGAGATCGATATTGCCCGCTGCAATTTCCTGCGAGGCGGTCGAGACTGAACGCGTTGAATCACGCACCTGGAGGATAATGGCGGTCAGCGCGCTGCGCATCTGCTCCAGCGAACCCATCAGCAGCTGAATTTCACTGCGTGAACCCGATTTGACCGGCACCGTGGCATCCAGCACGCCCGCCGCAATCAGCTTGCAGTGTTCCTGCGCCTGATTGATTGGCGAAAGCACATAGCGCTTCATGAAGATGTAAATGGCGACGATGATGGCGAAAAACAGCACACCAAACAGCCCCAGCAGCGTGATGCCGGAGGTGAAGTGACTCTGTGCGTCGCTGTTCAGCTTTTTGGCATAGGTTTCATGCTGTGCCAGTACCCGATCCAGAATGATTTCATACTGACGATCGAGGCGAACCACATCAGGGATCTGACTTTTAAAGCGCACCTGATCGTGTGCCTCTGCCGCATCAATCAGCGGCTGCAGCCCCTGCTGACGATAAGCCAGATAAGCCTGACTATAGGCGTCAGCCTCCGCCTCTTCGCCCGGCAGACGCGGCGCGTTCATGTAGGCCTGGAATGCGGCATCCGCTTTGCCGGCCACGGTTCGCACGCTGTCCAGCGTGGCGGGATTGTTGGCGTCGCTGCCCTCGATTTCCTTCATGTATTCCATCAGGCGGACGCGTAACGTACGACTGTGGTTGATCGGGTCAATGACTGAGAGCACAACACGGATCTCTTTGTTAACCGCATTCAGGGAGTGGTTGCTCTGCACCAGCAGCCAGGTACTGATCGCCACACTGGTGAGAAATAATGCCAGCAGGAAGGAGAAAATAATCAGGGAAGATTTCTTTAACGACATCACTAAGTTCCAATAATCGGGAGGATTAGTCGCTATATCGGCAGAAAGATGCGGCCCATTAGGGTCAGACTTTTTTTAGTTACAATAAGCGGAACGGCAGCGGTCAGTCTATGTGCAATAAGAGGTGCTAACCGCCCGTGAGCGCCAGACGGTTAGCGTAGTAATCAAGTCTGAAGAGGCTTGTCGTTACGCGACGCCCAGCGCCATTTTCACTTCGTTCGCGATCTTCTCGACCTGCGGACCGTAGATCACCTGAACGTCGTGCTCGCTGACGCGATTAACACCATTAGCCCCGGTGCTCATCAGCGTCTGATCGACCACCTGATTCATCTCTTTGACCCGCACGCGCAGCCGGGTAAAGCAGCAATCGACATCCTCGATATTAGCCTGCCCGCCCAGTCCGCTGATAATCACCTGCGTCCGCTCATCTGCAGCGACCTGCTGGGGTTTCTCATCCTCCGACTCCCGGCCCGGGGTTTCGACACTCATCCGGGTGATTACCAGCCGGAACGCATAGTAGTAGATCGGCGAATAGATCACGCCCAGCGCCAGCGTCCACCACCAGTGGGTTTTCGCGCCGCCCAGCATACCGAACACGACCAGGTCAATAACGCCACCCTGCACGTTGCCGATCATCAGATGCAGCATCGACATCAGCATAAACGACAGGCCGGTCAGGAAAGCGTGCAGCAGGTAGAGCACCGGTGAGACAAAGATAAAGCAGAACTCCAGCGGTTCCGTAATGCCCGTGGTAAAAGAAGTCAGCGCCCCCGCCATCACCAGCGCTTTGACCCGCTGTTTATGTTCGGGCCGCGCGGTGTGATAGATCGCCAGCGCCGCCGCGGGCAGGCCAAACATCATCACCGGAATCTTGCCCTGAGCCAGAAACTGCGTGGCGGTGCGCAGCGTCTCATCGGGGATCGCGCCAGGATGGGTCAGCGAGGCATTGAAGATATTCAGCGCCCCGACAACCGTCTGACCATCGACCACCGCCATGCCGCCAATCGGCGTGAAGCGCACGGTTTCGTTGAGGATGTGATGCAGGCCGGTGGGAATCAAAATACGCTCAAAGGCCCCCAGCAGAAACGCGCCATACTGGCCGCTTTTGCCAATCATCTGGCCTATCCATGCGATACCGTCGCCAATGGTCGGCCAGACCAGCGCCAGCAGCACGCCAACCAGCGGCAGACAGACCACGGTGACGATTGGCACAAAACGCCGTCCGCCAAAAAAGCTAATTGCCGTGGGCAGCTGCTGGGTATAGAAGCGATTGTGCAGCACCACCGTGATCAGTCCGGCTATTACCCCGCCCAGCACGCTCATGTTGTAGGTAAAGACGCCGAGCATGCTGATGTACTCCGCCGAGGTCATCATGGCGGTAGTCTGATCCATTCCCGCCTGCTGCAGGGCTGCCGGGGTGGTGGTGGCCGCCGTGATCCCTTTGGCCGCCAGCGTGGCGCTGATGCCGACGTTCATTACGATATAGCCGATCACCGCAGCAAAGGCGGCAGTGGGCTTTTCCGCTTTCGCCAGTCCGATGGCACTCGCCACCGCAAAGAAGACCGGCAGGTTAGCGAAGAGCGCCCCGGCGACCTTGCGAATAAAGCCAATGATTAACTGTGGCACCTGCATCTGCGCAAAGGCATCGCCGGTCACCGCCGGATTCTGCATCGCCGCCGCCAGCCCGAGAAAAATACCGGCGGCCGCGATGACCGAAATTGGCATCATCAACGCTTTGCCAAACGCATGGATCTGGCTGGTCAGTTGTTTCATGGAGTGGCGCCCTCTCTGATAGTGAACAGAAAGTATTAGCCTGTTGTGAGAAGAACTCCCGTTATCAACAGGTTAAAGGCGGGTAAAATCTGACCACCATCACATTTCTGGCCGATGCACGATAAACGCCAGCTATCGCACCATTATGTCAATCAATTAGACAAGGTATGAGGATAACTGCAGACTTCCCTTCACCATCAGGCTATAACCTGATAACAAACATCAAACAATAATTCCTACTATAAAAGCCTGCACTCAATATGAAATTTAAACGCCAAATCAAACCCTATCGCGCGGCTGCGGGCGGCTGGGGTTCACTGGAAGCCACGACGCGTTTCGTTCTTGACAGCAAAGCGGCCTTGAAAAATATGCGCAACCTGATGCGCATGAATAAAGCACGCGGTTTTGACTGTCCGGGCTGCGCCTGGGGTGATGACAATAAAAGTACCTTCAGCTTCTGCGAAAACGGGGCCAAAGCGGTCACCTGGGAAGCGACACGCCGCATGGTCGACACTGACTTTTTCGCTAAACATAGCGTGACCACGCTCTACACCCAGAGTGATTACTTCCTGGAGTATCAGGGACGTCTGACCCATCCACTGCGCTACAACGCCGAAACTGACCACTATGAACCTATCAGCTGGGATGATGCGTTTGCGCTGATCGCGCAGCACATCAAGGCGATGGATCATCCGAACCAGATGGAGCTTTACACCTCCGGTCGCGCCAGCAATGAAGCCTCCTGGCTCTATCAGCTGTTTGGTCGTCTGATGGGCACCAATAACTTCCCTGACTGCTCTAACATGTGCCACGAAGCCAGCGGCACCGGTCTGAAGCGCAGTATTGGCGTCGGTAAAGGCACCATTCGTCTGGATGATTTCGATCACGCCGATGCGATTTTCGTCTTCGGTCAGAATCCCGGCACCAACCATCCGCGTATGCTGCACAGCCTGCGTCATGCTGCCGATCATGGTGCGAAGATCGTCACCTTCAATACCCTGCGCGAACGCGGTCTGGAACGTTTTGCCGATCCGCAGAAGCCGCTGGAAGTCGTGACCTCGAAAGCGGGCAACATCAGCTCGTCTTATTACCAGCCAAACCTGGGCGGTGATATGGCCGCAGTGCGCGGTATGGTGAAATCCCTGCTGGAGACCCATCGCGCGCGTCTGGAAGCCGGTGAAAGTGGCCTGTTTGACCAGACCTTTATCAATGCCAAAACCAACGGCATTGAGGCCTATCTCGACGCGGTGGATAACACCAGCTGGATGCAGATTGTGGCGCAGTCTGGCCTGACGCAGGCGCAGATCCGTGAAGCTGCGGCGATCTACCAGAGCGCTGACCGGGTGATCTGTACCTGGGCGATGGGCATCACCCAGCACAAACACTCGGTCGACACGGTTCGCGAAATCACTAACCTGCAGTTGCTGTTTGGTCAGTTGGGCAAAAAAGGGGC
This sequence comes from Candidatus Pantoea varia, assembly GCF_900115075.1. Classification (GTDB taxonomy): domain Bacteria; phylum Pseudomonadota; class Gammaproteobacteria; order Enterobacterales; family Enterobacteriaceae; genus Pantoea; species Pantoea varia. The sequence continues at coordinate 1,007,535 of NZ_FOVG01000001.1, read as the reverse complement.
AGGCCTCTGCCCGGTTCGCGGTCACAGCAACGTGCAGGGTAACCGCACAATGGGCATCGATGAGAAACCAGCTAAAGCCTTCCTGGACGCGCTGGGTAATCATTTCAATTTCGAGCCACCGCGTGCAGCGGGCCACAACACCGTTGAAGCGCTGAACGCGATGCTGCGTGATGAAGTGAAAGTGCTGATCGCGCTGGGTGGCAACCTGGCCGCGGCAGCACCGGATTCACCGCGCACCGAAGAGGCGATGTCACGCTGTGGACTGACCGTACATATCAGCACCAAACTGAACCGCAGCCATCTGGTGCCGGGTCACGCAGGTCTGATTCTGCCAACGCTGGGCCGCACCGAACGCGATCTGCAGGCGACCGGGAATCAGTTTATTACCGTGGAAGACTCCTTCAGCATGGTGCACGCCTCTGAAGGGATTGGTATTCCGCTGGCAGAAACGCAGCGTTCTGAGACCTGGATTGTTGCCGGTATCGCGCAGGCGGTGCTGGGTGATGAAAAGGTGAAATGGCGCGAGCTGGCCGGTGATTACAACCTGATTCGTGAGCATATCGCGGCGACGATTCCGGGCTTTGCCGACTTCAACACCCGATGCGATATCCCGGGCGGATTCTATCTGGGGAACGCGGCTGCCGAGTTGCGCTTCAATACGCCGAGCCAGAAAGCGGAGTTCAACGCCTCGGCACTCCCGACCTCACTGTTCCCGAATCTGGATCAGGAAGTGCCATTCACTCTGCAGACGCTGCGTTCACACGACCAGTACAACACCACGATTTACGGCCTTGATGACCGTTACCGTGGCGTGTTTGGTCAGCGTGAAGTGGTGTTCATCAACCCGGACGATATGGCAGACCTGGGCTTTACCGAAGGCCAGAATGTCGATATCGAAACGCTGTGGAATGATGGCATTACCCGTCGCGTCAGTGGATTCAAACTGGTTCCCTACAATATTCCGCGCGGTAACCTGGCGGCCTATTATCCGGAAACCAACCCGCTGGTGCCGCTGAACAGCTTTGGTGATGACAGTGGGACACCGACCTCAAAATCGGTGCCGGTGAAGCTGGAACTGTCTTCGGCACTGGCCGATCAGCGCATCGCCTGACAGCCCTTTCACTCCCCCCCTAAAAAGCCGGCTCGTCCGGCTTTTTGCCTTGCCGCGCGACGTTGATTCGCGTAAAACTGTCAGCCGCAATCAGCCAACGAAACGTAAAAATTATGTTCCAGGATAACCCGCTGCTCGCGCAGCTGAAACAGAAGCTCCATTCGCAAACGCCTCGTGCTGAAGGCGTCGTAAAAGGCACTGAAAAAGGCTTCGGCTTTCTGGAAGTCGATGCGCAAAAAAGTTACTTCATTCCGCCACCGCAGATGAAGAAAGTGATGCACGGTGATCGTATTACCGCCGTGATCCACAGCGATAAAGATCGCGAAAGCGCTGAGCCGGAAACCCTGGTTGAGCCGTTCCTGAGCCGCTTTGTTGGCCGGGTACAGAAGAAAGACGATCGCCTGTCGATTGTGCCCGATCATCCCCTGCTGAAGGATGCGATCCAGTGTCGCCCTGCGCGCGATGTCAGCCATGAATTTGAGAATGGCGACTGGGCAGTGGCAGAAATGCGTCGCCATCCGTTAAAAGGCGATCGCGGCTTTTATGCCGAACTTACCGATTTTATTGTCAAAGCTGATGACCATCTTGCGCCGTGGTGGGTGACGCTGTCGCGTCATAACCTTGAGCGTGAAGCGCCCGATGTCAGCTTTGGGGAGATGATGGATGAAAATCTGACGCGTGAAGATCTGACCGCGCTGGATTTCGTCACCATCGACAGCGCCAGCACCCAGGATATGGATGATGCGCTCTATGTGGAAACACAGGACGATGGCAGCCTGCGTCTGATCATCGCTATCGCCGATCCGACCGCCTATGTGGCGGAAGGCAGTCAGCTCGATAAGCTGGCGGCACAGCGTGCGTTTACCAACTACCTGCCGGGCTTTAACATCCCGATGCTGCCGCGCGAACTTTCTGATGATGTCTGCTCGCTGCGCCCGAATGTGCGCCGTCCGGCGCTGGCCTGCCGCGTCACGGTGGCAGCCGATGGCACCTTAGGTGATGACACCGAGTTCTTTGCCGCCTGGATCGAGTCAAAAGCCAAGCTGGCTTATGACGACGTCTCTGACTGGCTGGAAAACAGCGGCACCTGGCAGCCGGAGAGTGAGGCGATTGCTGAACAGCTTCGTCTGCTGCACCGCCTCTGTCTGGCGCGCAGCGAGTGGCGTCAGACCCACGCGCTGGTGTTTAAAGACCGCCCGGATTACCGCTTCCTGCTGGGTGAAAAAGGTGAAGTGCTGGAGATCGTGGCAGAGCCTCGCCGCATCGCCAACCGCATCGTCGAAGAGTCGATGATTCTGGCAAACGTCTGTGCGGCGAAAGTGCTGCGTGAACGTCTCGGCTTTGGTATCTATAACGTCCATGCCGGTTTTGATGCCACCAATGCTGAACAGGCCGCCGCCGTGCTGGCTAATCACGGTATTACCGTGGATGCGCAGGCGATCACCACGTTAGAAGGTTTCCGCGTGCTGCGTCGTGAGCTGGACGCCCTGCCGACCCAGTTCCTCGACAGCCGGATCCGTCGATTCCAGACCTTCGCTGAGATCAGCACCGAGCCAGGCCCGCACTTCGGTCTGGGCCTTGAGGCTTACGCCACCTGGACCTCACCGATTCGTAAGTTCGGCGACATGATTAACCATCGTCTGCTGAAAGCGATTATTCGCGGTGAGCAGATCGCGCGTCCGGACGATGCGCTGACGGTGACGATGAGTGAGCGCCGTCGCCTGAACCGGATGGCGGAACGTGATGTCGGCGACTGGCTCTACGCCCGTTATCTGGCACCGTTCGCGGCCACCGACCGTCGTTTCAGTGCCGAGATTATCGATGTGTCCCGCGGCGGCATGCGTGTTCGCCTGGTTGAGTTTGGCGCGGTTGCCTTTATTCCGGCACCGTTCATTCACGCGGTGCGTGATGAGATGGTCTTAAGCCAGGAAAATGGCAGCGTACAGATCAAAGGTGAAGTGGTTTACCGTGTCACTGACGTGATTGATGTCACCATCGCCGAAGTCCGCATGGAAACCCGCAGCGTCGTGGCCCGTCCCGCCGTCTGAATCACGCCCGTTTAAGCCCTCTATCTGGCGGGATAACCTGGTTATCCCGCCTGTTACCGCCCCGCCCGCGTTGCAAAAAAGTTAAATTTGTACCCCGCTTCACACTTCTCTACTGATTAACTTTCACTTACATTCCATTACATTAAGTTTAACTCGTTGTTTTCGATCGCTTTCCTCTCGGTCCTCACAAGGAGTTAGTCATGAAAAACGTCAAAACCAGTGTGATCTGGTTAGTGGTGGCGTTAATCGGCGCGGGCGCTTTCGCCATGCTGGCCCTCAGCCGCGGCGAACACGTCAACGCCGTCTGGCTGGTGATAGCCGCTGTCGCCTGTTACAGCATTGCTTATCGCTTCTACAGCCTGTTTATCGCCCGCAATATTTTCGAACTGGACGACCGCCGGATGACGCCTGCCGAGCGGCTGAGCGACGGACTGGATTATGTCCCGACCAATAAATGGGTGCTGTTTGGCCACCACTTCGCGGCCATTGCCGGTGCCGGCCCGCTGGTCGGTCCGATTCTGGCGGCGCAGATGGGCTTTCTGCCGGGCACCATCTGGATCCTGGTTGGGGTGATGCTGGCGGGCGCGGTACAGGACTTCCTGATCCTGTTTATCTCAACCCGCCGTGATGGCCGTTCGCTGGGCGAGATGGCGCGCCAGGAGCTGGGCGCGTTTGCCGGTGTAGTGACGATGCTCGGCGCGCTGGGCGTAATGATCATTATCCTGTCAGCGCTGGCGCTGGTGGTGGTCAAGGCGCTGGCGAACAGCCCGTGGGGCCTGTTTACCATCGCGGCCACCATTCCGATTGCGCTGTTTATGGGCGTCTACATGCGCTTTATCCGTCCCGGTAAAATCGCCGAAGTGTCACTGATTGGCTTTGTGCTGATGATGGCGGCGATTATCTATGGCGGCGACGTGGCACAGCATCCTTACTGGGGGCCCTTCTTTACCCTGAAAGGCACCTCGCTGACCTGGGTGCTGGTAATCTACGGCTTTATTGCCTCCGTGCTGCCGGTCTGGCTGCTGCTGGCTCCGCGCGACTATCTTTCGACCTTCCTTAAAATCGGCGTGATTGTCGGTCTGGCAGTGGGCATCGTCTTCGCCATGCCAGAAATGAAAATGCCGGCGGTCACCAAATTTATTGACGGCACCGGCCCGGTATTCTCCGGCGCGATGTTCCCGTTCCTGTTTATTACCATCGCCTGCGGCGCGATCTCCGGCTTCCACGCGCTGGTCTCCAGCGGCACCACGCCAAAACTGATTGAGCGGGAAAGTCATATCCGCTTTATTGGTTATGGCGCGATGCTGATGGAGTCTTTTGTGGCGATCATGGCGCTGATTTGTGCCTCGGTGCTGGATCCGGGCGTCTACTTTGCCATGAACTCACCCGCTGCGCTGATTGGCACCACGGTTGAAAGCGCCTCTCAGGTGATCAACGGCTGGGGTTTTGTCGTCACGCCAGAAATGCTGAGCGGCATCGCCCGCGACGTGGGTGAAGGCTCGATTCTCTCCCGCGCAGGTGGCGCGCCGACCTTCGCCGTGGGCATGGCCCACATCATTACCGAGATCTTTAATAGCCGGGCGATGATGGCGTTCTGGTATCACTTTGCCATCCTGTTTGAAGCGCTGTTTATCCTGACCGCCGTTGATGCCGGAACCCGCGCCTGCCGTTTTATGGTGCAGGATCTTGTTGGCACCGTGGTGCCTTCTATGGCGAACAACCGCTCCTGGCTCGGCAATATGGCAGGCACGACCGTCGCGGTCGCGGGCTGGGGCTTCTTTGTCTATCAGGGCGTGGTCGATCCACTGGGCGGCATTAACACCCTGTGGCCACTGTTTGGTATCGGTAATCAGATGCTGGCGTCGATGGCGCTGATTCTCGGCACCGTGGTGCTGTTCAAAATGAAAAAGCAGCGTTACGCCTGGGTGACCATCCTGCCGACCGTCTGGCTGTTTATCACCTCTATGACCGCAGGCTGGCAGAAAATCTTCCATGAAAAACCGGCTATCGGCTTCCTGGCACAGGCCAATAAGTTCCGTAAAGGGCTGGATGAGGGCGTGATCATCGCGCCAGCAAAAAGCGTGGCGGATATGCAGACCATCGTGTTTAGCAATCAGATTAACGCCGCGCTGTGCGCCTTCTTTATGCTGGTGGCGGTGACGATGATGATCTCGGCATTCTTTGTCATTCGTCGTGCGCTGAACAGTACGGTGCCGACCACCAGCGAGACGCCGGTAGCAATGCGTAATAAGGAGGTGCGTCATGTCTGATGCTATCTATCAGGCCCACCTTCCACAGGGAAAGTGGCAGATTATCCGCTGCCACCCCGCTGCTCCGGCACAGCCGCAGGCGTTCAGCTGGCGCGGATTCTGGCGCGGCCTGCAGCAGTGCTTTCGCTTAATGGTCGGCGTGCAGGATTATCAAAAATATCTGCAGCATATGCGACTTCATCATCCTGATCAGCCGCCGATGAATGAGCGGGATTTCCACCGTTACTGTCTGGATGCCCGCTTCCCCAGCCAGGCGGGTAAACTGGGCAAATGCCCCTGCTGAACAGACTCAACAGCCCCGCTCAGCCGGGGCTTTTTTGTGCCATTCTTATCTGGATGGGAAAATATATTCGGTTTGCATCTTGTGCTTGCATCAGATGATGAATACTGTTGCTAAAATAATGAGATAACGCCTGCAGAGCACTTCCCGGAGGAAGTTTCCATGACCGATGAACACGGGCAAACGTTGTTGTACACTCTTTTTGGTACAACCAGCCCTCATTGGCGTCTGACCGCGGACAGCGATGCGTTGCATTTTGCCGAAGATGAGTCGTCACAAACCAATATCGCCCTGCCGTTAACACCTGGCCAGGCCGCAATGATCCGCGCGATGCCGGTCATCACCTCGAGTATCAATCTGAGCATGACTCTGCAGGGCATTGATGTGCCAATGCATTTTGTCGGGCGCAAAGTGAATCAGGCCTCATGGGCCGGAACCGCCTCTGCCTGGGGCGATACATCAGCGGTTGCCCGTGACTTAACCCTGGGTCTTTCATTTGCCGAACAGGTGGTTTCTGAAGCCAATTCCGTGATTGTGATCCTCGATCAGCGCGGCAATATTCAGCGATTTAACCGCCTGAGTGAAGAATACACCGGTCTGAATGAGCATGAGGTTATTGGCCGCAATGTCTTTCAGCTGTTTATGACCAAACAGGAAGCCTCACAGTCGCGACGCAACATTGCGGGCTTCTTCCGTGACGGCAACTCTTATGAGGTTGAGCGCTGGGTTAAAACCAAAAAGGGCCAGCGACTGTTCTTGTTTCGTAATAAGTTTGTTCACAGCGGCAGTGGCAAAAATGAAATTTTCCTCATCTGTTCTGGCACAGACATCACAGAGGAGCGACGGGCCCAGGAACGCCTTCGGGTGCTGGCAAACACCGATACGGTGACCGGTTTGCCTAATCGCAACGCAATTCATCAACAGATTAGCCTGGCGCTGGAGCGAGCGGAGAGCGATGAGACCGGTGTGGTCTATCTCGATCTCGATAATTTCAAAAAAGTGAATGACGCCTACGGTCATATGTTCGGCGATCAGTTACTGCAGGCTGTCTCCCTGGCGATTCTTAGCTGTCTGGGTAAAGACCAGACGCTGGGTCGTCTGGGTGGTGATGAGTTTGTGGTGCTGGCTGAGCATACCAGCCAGGCGGCGCTGGAGGCGATGTCCTCCCGCATTCTTGAGCGCCTGCGTCAGCCTTTCCGAATCGGACTGATCGAAGTTTACAGCGGCTGTTCTATCGGCATCGCCTTCGCGCCGCTGCATGGCGAGGATCGCGAAAGCCTGATTCGCAATGCGGATACCGCGATGTATCACGCCAAAGAGAACGGTCGCGGCAAGTTTTGCGTCTTTGCGGCCGAGATGAATCAGCGTGTCTTTGAGTATCTGTGGCTGGATACCAACCTGCGTAAGGCGCTGGAGCTGGATCATCTGCTGGTCCATTACCAGCCGAAGATCGACAGCGATGGCCAGGTTCGCAGCGCCGAAGCCCTGGTGCGCTGGAACTCACCTGAGCGTGGTCTGGTCTCTCCCGCGGATTTCATTCCCTATGCAGAAGAGTCGGGACTGATTGTCCCGCTGGGACGCTGGGTGATGCTCAATGTGCTGAAGCAGATTATCCTCTGGCGCCAGCAGGGCATTTTCCTGCGCGTCGCCGTCAACGTGTCGGCTCGTCAGCTGATCGATCAAAGCATCTATACCGACCTGAAGCAGGCGCTGCACGAGGGGAATATCACCGACTGTCCGATTGATATCGAGCTGACTGAAAGCTGTCTGATTGAGAATGAAGCCGAAGCCCTGCGGTTGATGAAGCAGTTCCAGGAGCTGGGCGCACAGGTCCATCTGGATGACTTTGGCACCGGTTACTCTTCGCTTTCTCAGCTGGCGCGTGTGCCGATCAATGCGATTAAACTCGACCAGAGCTTTATCCGCGATATTAACAAGCAGCCGGTTTCACAATCGCTGGTGCGTGCTATCGTCGCCGTCGCCAAGGCGCTCGATTTGCAGGTGATTGCGGAAGGTATTGAGACTCCGGACGAAGAGAAGTTTGTCCTTAAAAGTGGTGTCGATGGGCGTCAGGGTTACTATTACGCAAAACCAATGCCCGCGGAACAATTTGGGCATTGGCTGGCTAAGCATCCTGCCCGCGTTTAACGCTGGTTCAGATTAACCCGCTTTACGCAGTGATGCGCTGTGGCGGTTCTGTAACTGGACCAGGCGTTCCATGTAAGCAATATCTTTGGGTTCGATGGTAAACGCGTAATCGACCCAGTCTTCTGTGATATCCATCAGCTCGGCGCGTGACAATTGCAGCACGCGCTGACGCGCTTTCAGCATCGCCCGCACGCCATTGAGTTTTGGCCGTAACGTATCGATAAAGGTGCGAGTGGCACGGTAGCTGTCGCCCGGCTGGAAAACTTTATCCACCAGTCCGCGCGTCTCATACCACTCTGCACTGTGGGACTCCCCTTCACAGATCAACTCCTCAGCCAGTTTCATGCCGGAACGCCGCGCCACCAGCGAGTAGCCGCCCATGCCGGGAAACAGGTTAAAGGCAATTTCCGGGAAGCCCATCCGTGCGTTGTTCTGCGCCAGAATGAAGTGATGCGCCAGCGCCGCTTCGAATCCGCCGCCTAACGCGCTGCCCTCAATCATTGCCAGCGTTACCGCGCCGGTATCAAACCCGCGTGCTGCTGAATGGATGCAGTCAACGCAGGCACGGGCATAGGCCCGCAGCGCCTCACGGCGGTTATTGCGAATGCACTCAACGAAGAAGCGCAAATCGCCACCGGCGTTGAACATCTGCGGCACCAGTGAACCGGTGACCCAGAAATCGATTGGCAGACCAGAACGCTGAGCGGCATAGCTCAGGTTCATGATCTCCTCAATCAGCTCATGGTTGAAGCTCGGACGGGGTTGGGCACGCAACATCATCCACATGGTACGACGCCCTTCTTCGTAATAGGCGACCAACTGCGTGGTGTTGCCGACTTCGGTAAATAATCTGCACGTCGCTTGGTTAATAACTGTCATTGTCTCATCCTCTGTTTATATTTTGATGCGTTAAATACGCCACATCAGCGTAATGCAGAGTGAGGCCAGACCAAATGAGAGATTGATTTACAACACAAAATCCAGAGTGATCCCCGACTCGCGCGCCGGGGATTGATTAGGTGGGTTACTTAATAGCGGCACGCTGCCCGACGGCAACATGAAGACGCTTAAGACGTTTTGAATAGATGGCGGTAATGATTGGCACCAGAACAGAAGTCACAATGACAGAAGTCGCAACCAGCGCCGTTGCCGCAGGAGCCACCGGTTTAAACTGTGGCAGCATTTCGGCAATCAGCACCGGTGTGGCAACCGCCGCGCCTGCCGTACTGGATGCCGCGATGCCAGCCGTGCCATCCCCGCCGCCAATCAGCCGATCGGCCAGAATAAGCGGGATCCCGGTAATGATGATCACGGCCACGCCGAGCATGATGCCCAGCAGTCCGGTTTCCGCAATCACGCCCAGATTAATGGTGTTACCCAGGGCAAAGGCGAAGAAAGGGATCAGCGTATGTACAGCTTTACCGAAGAACTCGCGCAGCTCCGGATCAAGATTCCCTAATGCAAATCCCACCACAAACGGCAGGACCGCACCGACAAACACATGCGGCTCAAATGAAGCGATACCGGCGGTGCCCAGGATAACCATGGTCATTAATGGCCCGGACTCCAGCGACATCAGCACAAAGGCACCCGCTTCCTCTTTAGAACCGTACTGCTGCATGATTGAGGCATAGAGGCCGCCATTAGTCATATCCATCGCGGCCACCAGCGCCAGCGTCGATAAACCAGCGAACATCCCCACTTCTACCCCATTCTCGGGCATCACGCGTGAGGCGATGGCGGCCACTACCCATGCCACGGCAATCTTGGTGAGCACCAGCGTGCCTGATTTCCGCAGCACCGTTCCGGTCGCGCTGAGCTTAATCGACGCGCCCATACAGAAGAACCAGACGGCCAGAATCGGCACCGTGCCGGTCATCAGACCGTTGGTGAACGAACCGAAGTATTTGCCGGCTCCGGGAGAGAAGGTATGGCAGAGTGCGCCGATAAACAGCGGAATGAGCATCATGCCGCCCGGAATTTTGTCTATAGCCCGTTTGATGTGCATATGGGTGTCACCTTTGCTATGCAGTGTTGGAGCAGGAAGTGCCCGAAGGCGATGCAAGCAAAGTAGTGACTTGATGTGACTAAAACAGTGATCTCCTCGATAAAATGAAACGATGTTTTATTTTTATTGATAAGTTGTTTTAATTAACATGATGGGGATCGCCATACCAGTCTCAAAAGAGACTAAAAAAAACGGGACGCCCTGGCGTCCCTTTCGTTATTTTTGCCCGTACCAGGCATTCTCGCCATGCTTTCGGAGATAGTGCAGGTCAAGCAGCGTCTGGTTAATCGGCGGCAGGTCAGGGGTCAACTGCTGACTGAACAGGCCCATGTACGCCACCTCCTCCAGCACCACCGCACTGTGTACGGCAGCGTGGGCATCTTTGCCCCAGGCAAACGGACCATGTGAGTTGACCAGCACCCCAGGGATTGCTGAGGGCGACAATCCGCGCTGCGCAAAGGTCTCGATAATCACTTCGCCAGTGTTCCACTCGTACTCGTGCTGAATCTCTTCGTTGCGCATCGCCCGGGTGCAGGGGATCTCGCCATAGAAATCGTCGGCGTGGGTCGTTCCCCAGGCTGGAATCGGTCGCCCTGCCTGTGCCCAGATGGTCGCATGACGCGAATGGGTATGGACGATGCCACCGACTTCCGGCCAGGCGAGATAGAGCGCACGGTGCGTCGCCGTATCTGATGAAGGGCGTTTATCCCCCTCCACTACATTGCCACTCGCCAGATCGACGACGACCATGTCGTCACGCGTCATCACCTCATAGCGCACGCCGGAAGGTTTAATTACCAGCAAACCCTGTTCGCGATCAATAGCGCTGACATTGCCCCAGGTGAAGGTCACCAGGTTGTATTTAGGTAGATCCAGATTCGCTTCCAGAACCTGTTGTTTAAGGTGTTCCAGCATGCCTTTTCTCCTGCTGACAATCGTCCCTGAATTTTGCGGAGTCGGACGCCAAAGGGTTATGGAACAAATGGCTATAAACGCAGAAGGAATGGCTGTGAATGCAAAAATGTGTCGTGATTTCAGAATTTTCTATCTTCGGAATTATTGCAGAACGCTTAGAATCCCCTCAGGCAATGTGTGGACCTGTTCTGTTAGGCCGGCATTGTGACTCACCCGCTACAAACGGTTTGTCCATGGTGATCACATTTCTATGCCGTCACGGATGCGGCAATGATGCGACATAAGCGGGCTGAGGAAATATCGGAGCTATACTAAGAGTGTTGCCTCTGTGAGCACATCAAAGGAGAAGGGTATGACAACAACAATGAAAAGAATCACTGCCGTTGTACTGGCAACCACGTTAGCTGTTGCGCTGAGCGGCTGTTCTAACTGGTCTAAGCGTGACCGCAACACCGCCATTGGCGCGGGCGCGGGTGCGATTGGGGGTTCAGTATTGACCAATGGTAGCGCACTCGGCACAGTCGGTGGCGCCGCTGTTGGTGGTATTATCGGTCATCAGGTCCACTAAGGACCTTATTAAAAGAAGAATCGGCTACGCTAAGCATCTACACGACAATCGGGCTACTCTGGTAGCCCGATTTTTTATTCAGCCGCCCGCCAGTTTGACCTTCATGCCTTTGGCTTCCAGCAGACTTTTCAGTAAATCGCGTTTATCACCCTGAATTTCGATCACGCCCTCTTTTACCGAACCGCCACAGCCGCACTTCTTTTTCAGTTCAGCCGCCAGCAGCGTGAGTGCCGCATCATCCAGGTCGATGCCGGTAATCAGGCAGACGCCTTTGCCTTTACGCCCGCTGGTCTGACGCTGGATGCGCACAATGCCATCTCCTTTTGGCCGTTCCGCTTTGGTCTCCGGCTGGGTAATGCGCCCGCTGTCGGTGGAGTAAACCAGTCGATTATCATCTGCCATTATTGTGTCTCCAGACTGTGCATGATTGCCTGCAGGGTAGCAGCGGGATCGGCAGATTGGGTGATCGGACGCCCGATGACCATGTAGTCCGCGCCCGCCTGCTTCGCCTGCTGGGGGGTCATGATGCGACGCTGATCGCCTGCATCACTGCCAGCCGGGCGAATCCCCGGCGTGACCAGCGCAAAGTCCTGACCCAGAACCTGTTTGAAGTGAACCGCTTCATGCGCGGAACAGACTACGCCATCCAGCCCGCACGACTGCGTCAGCTTCGCCAGCCGCTCTGCCTGTTCAGCAGGAGAAAGCGTGATTCCCAGCCCTTTAAGATCGTCTGCATCCATGCTGGTCAGTACAGTCACCGCAATCAGCAGCGGTGCCTCTTTACCAAAGGGAAGCAGCGCCTCACGCGCCGCATTCATCATCCGCGCCCCGCCGCTGGCATGGACATTGACCATCCAGACACCCAGATCGGCAGCGGCCGCTACGGCATGTGCGGTGGTATTGGGAATATCGTGGAATTTCAGATCGAGGAAAACTTCAAAGCCGCGCTGCTGCAGGGTTTTAACCAGCGAAGGGCCAAACAGCGTAAACATCTCTTTGCCCACTTTCAGACGGCAACTGCGGGGATCGATCTGGTCGACGAAACGCAGAGCGCTGTCGAGGTTATGATAATCCAGCGCGACCAGAATCGGCGAAGCGGTCACGTTGTGGGGTGAAGGCATAGCATTTCCTCTGCAGTTGGCACCCGCAGGCGCAATAGACAAACGGCAAGCATTCTACCTGCGGTGCCTGACCATCACAATCGCCATGGTCTCTCTGCCCGGCAATTTCTGCACGGTTGCTGAGGGCTGGAAGGTTATTACATTATAGTATGTTGTAACTATAATGGGGTGCCGTCGATAAGTCTGAAACGGCCTTTTTACTGGCCGTCGAGACCGCGAATGGGTTTAACGGATGACCAGGTGCGGCAGGATGGGCAGTGCCAGTAGAGTGCGTGAGCGGTAAAACCACACTTCTGGCAGCGATAGCGCGGCTTGGTGCGGATCTGTTCGCCAACCATATCACGCAGCACCATCAGGCTATCTTTCGCGCGGCCCTCTTCCGCTTCGTGCAGGTTTAAATCCATCAGGCGATGGAACACGCGCATTGTCGGATGACGCTGCAGCTGACGGCTGATGTAGTTCTGGGCCGCGTCGGCACCCTGCTGCTGCTCAACAATGTCAGACAGATAGAGTTCGGCTGCCGCACCGGTGTTCTCTTCCACACAGCGCTGCAGGAAGTCAGCCCAGGCTTCTGGTTGATTGAGGCGCTGGAAACAGGTTTCCAGCATGCCCAGGGTTTCACTGACCAGCTCTTTATCCTGATCCAGCACACGTTGAAGATGGCCAACGGCTTTGGCGAAATCCTCTTTCTCCATCAGAATTCGGCCCATCATGATAGAGATGCGTGCGCTGTTGCGATCGGCCGCCTCCCCTTTCTTCAGCAGGCTCATCGCACGATCCAGGTCATCGCTGCTCATTGCCTGTAACGCGAGTTCGCAGTAGAAGTGGGCGATTTCGCCTTTCTGCTTCTCTTTGCCCAGCTTAACCAGTCGTTCTGCAACCTCAATCGCTTGCTGCCAGTCGCTGGTTGCCTGATGGATCAGCAGCAGCTGCTGCAGCGCGCCCACCCGAAAGTCAGTTTCGTCGGTGAGCTGCTTGAACATATCTTCGGCGCGGTCATATAAGCCAGCTGCCATGTAGTCGCGACCGAGTTGCTGCACGGCGAGCAGACGCTGCTCGTAGCTCAGGGAAGCACTTTCCATTAACGCCTGATGGATGCGGATGGCGCGGTCAACTTCCCCGCGCGACCGGAACAGGTTACCCAGCGTCAGGTGCGCTTCAACCGTGCCGCTGTCCTCTTTCAGCATATCCAGGAACAGGTCGACCGCTTTGTCCTGCTGATTTGAGAGCAGGAAGTTTACGCCAGCGACATACTCACGTGAGAGTCGGTTAGCTTCCTGTTGCTTGTCCTGATGCGCACTGCGACGGCCCATATACCAGCCATACGCCGCCGCCACCGGCAGTAACAGAAACAGCAATTCATGCATCGGGGATTATTCCCGGCCAGCCGGAGAAAGTGGCGTGGTCGCCAGAGCGGTGCTCTGCTCGATTTGGGTCTGCATACGCTTAATTTTCCGGTTGGCATTCGCCAGGGAGACGCGGGTCCGTAACCAGAACAGACCGCAGATGATCCAGCCGAGCACAAAACCTGCGCCAAACAGTGATGCCAGTAAGGTCGAGATGCTGAACTCACCCTGCGCCAGCAGATAGTTAAAAGTAATGACCTGATCGTTGTGCGCACCCAGGGTGACGGAAATAATGAAAATGACCAGTACCACTAAAAAAATCAGCAAATATTTCACAGTGCATCCTGTTGTGAGGTTGTCAGGTAGAATTATGCCAAAACTCCAGCAAAAATGCTGCTCCCAGCAGCATCGGGCGAGTCGCTTTTGCGCAGGCCTGCTTAATAATATGGGGTCTTAAGGGTGAATTACAATCAGGGCTCCCGCTGCGCCACCTCTTTTTGCTCTTCCGGCGGCAGCGTCAGCGGGCCACAGAAACGCTGTGCCAGCCAGGTAGCAACGGTGACCAGTATCCAGGAAAGTACCGTTGCCATTGCCAGATCGCGCGGCCAGTGCATGCCGAGCAGCAGACGGCTCGCCATCACGCCAGTGGCCCACAGGAAGATCACCACCACGGTTTTATAGTGACGACGTGGCCAGAGCAGACCCAATGCCAGCAGCGCCCAGCTGGCGGCAAACATGGTGTGGCCTGATGGAAAAGCAAAACCGGTTTCAAACGCCCAGTGCCGTTTCAGCCAGCCAGGGATCTGCGTCTCATCGGCAATCAGCGAGGTCACCATCTCGCCACGCTGTTTGCGTTTGAGTTCGTAGAAGGTCTTCTCATCCAGCCCATGATGCTGTTCCAGCCAGATCACATAGGGACGCGGCTCCTGAATCTGCTCTTTGATAAAGGATTTCGTGTACTGCCCGGCCAGAATCGTCGCGTTCATGATCAGCAGCAGCAAAATGGCGGGCTTCAGGCGAAAGCGCAGGCACCAGAGCATCCAGGCACTCAGCAGCACGCTGGTGACAATGCCCCACGGATTGGTGACGGTTTCAGTCATCCAGAAGAGACCTTTCAGCACCGCATTGCTTTCACCCGGCTGCCAGCGCCAGCCGGTAAGCCAGACGGCAACGGGCATGATCAGCAGCAGCAGCATTCCGAAGGTGGTTCGACGCGAAATCTTAAACATCCTCTTCCCTTATCCCGGTGTTAAAAGACAACAATTGCATAACTTTAGCTTAAAAAAGAATAACATAACCGTTGCCGATTGGATAATTGTGCTTTATCACTGCAATTGGTATCAGAGATTACCAGCCCGCTTGCGGGTTGTGGCACAATATTGCACGTTTGTCGGGCCACACCGGCCTGTGCACTATCATGATGATAGTGCATCCTCTGAAGGTTCTGGAGAGTCACATGCAGCTTAAACGGGTGGCAGAAGCCAAACTGCCCACGCCATGGGGAGATTTCCTGATGGTTGGTTTTGAAGAACTGGCAACCGGACATGATCATGTTGCACTGATCTTAGGTGATATTAACGATAACGAGCCGGTACTGGCGCGCGTTCACTCCGAATGCCTGACCGGCGATGCACTCTTCAGCCTGCGTTGCGACTGTGGTTTTCAGCTGGAAGCCGCCCTCAATGCCATCGCAGAAGAGGGTCGCGGCGCGCTGCTTTATCACCGTCAGGAAGGCCGTAACATTGGCCTGCTGAACAAGATCCGTGCCTATGCGTTGCAGGACAAAGGTTATGACACCGTAGAAGCGAACCATCAGCTGGGCTTTGCCGCCGATGAGCGCGACTTCACCCTGTGCGCCGATATGTTCAAACTGCTGGGCGTTAATGAAGTGCGTCTGCTGACTAATAACCCACGCAAAGTGGAGATCCTGAGCGAAGCCGGGATCAACATCGTTGAGCGTGTGCCGCTGGTCGTGGGACGTAATCCGAAGAATGCGCACTATCTGGATACGAAAGCGGAAAAGATGGGGCATCTGCTGCCGAAGTCATAAATGAAAAAGCCGGGTTTCCCCGGCTTTTTAGTCAGTCCAGCATATTGCGGATAACGTAGTGCAGGATGCCGTCATTGCGGTAATAGGTCAGCTCATTACCGGTATCAATGCGACAGCGGGTATCCAGCTCTTCCTTACTGCCGTCGGCACGGGTCAGCGTCACTTTCACGCTGCAGCCTGGCGTCAGTGCCTGAAGGTTCTCCACGTCGATACGCTCTTCACCGGTCAATCCCAGGGTTTTGCGGGTCACGCCCTGCGGGAATTCCAGCGGCAGAATCCCCATCCCGATCAGGTTGGAGCGGTGAATACGCTCAAAAGACTCCGCAATCACGACCCTGACGCCCTGCAGACGGGGTCCTTTCGCCGCCCAGTCGCGGCTTGAACCGGAGCCGTACTCAAGACCGGCAATCACCGCCAGTGGCACGCCTTCCGCCTGATATTTCATCGCTGCGTCATAAATGGCCAGCTGTTCGCCACTCGGATAGTGGCGGGTATAACCGCCCTCTACGCCCGGCACCATTTCATTGCGGATACGGATGTTGGCGAACGTACCGCGCATCATCACTTCATGGTTACCGCGACGGGAACCATAAGAGTTAAAGTCGTTGCGCTCAACGCCGTGTGACAGCAGATAACGCCCGGCCGGACTTTCCGCCTTAATGCTGCCCGCTGGCGAAATATGGTCCGTGGTGACGGAGTCGCCCAGCAAAGCAAGCACCCGCGCACCGCGAATATCCTGCACCGGCTTAGGCTCTTTCTCCATATCATCAAAGAACGGCGACAGACGGATGTATGTCGAGCCTTCATCCCAGTCGTAGGTTGCCGCTTCACTGACCTTAATTTCCTGCCACTCGGGCGTGCCATCGAAGACTTCGGCGTACTCTTTGTGGAACATGTCGCTGGTGACCTGCTGCACGGCTGTGGCGATCTCTTCCGGCGACGGCCAGATATCTTTCAGATAAACCGGCTGGCCCTGGCGATCGTGGCCCAGCGGCTCCGTCTGCAGGTTAATCTTCATGTTACCGGCCAGCGCATAGGCCACCACCAGCGGTGGTGACGCCAGCCAGTTAGTTTTAATCAGCGGATGAATACGGCCTTCGAAGTTACGGTTGCCGGATAGCACAGCCCCTACCGTCAGATCGCCCGCTTTAATCGCAGACTCAATCTCATCTTTCAGCGGGCCGGAGTTACCGATACAGGTGGTGCAGCCATAACCGACCAGGTTAAAGCCCAGCGCGTCGAGATACGAAGTCAGTTGCGCGACAGCCAGATAATCGGACACCACCTTAGAACCTGGCGCCAGTGAAGCTTTAACCCACGGCTGGCGTTTCAGACCACGCTCGACCGCTTTCTTCGCCAGTAAACCCGCCGCCATCAGCACGCTGGGATTAGAGGTGTTGGTACAGGAGGTAATCGCACTGATCACAACCGCGCCATCGGTCAGCGTATGAGTCAGTCCGGTATCGCTGTCGGTATATTCGACGCTTTTATGCGGTTTCTGCGCCTGATTCACTTCCAGCTCGTTGCTGGCATCAAACGCAGCGGGCACATCGCCCAGTGATACCCGATCCTGCGGACGTTTTGGTCCGGCGAGGCTCGACTCCACTTCGTTCATATCCAGCGCCAGCGTACTGGTAAAGCGCGGCTCATCGCCCGGATTGCGCCACAGACCCTGCGCTTTGGCATAGGCTTCCACTAAGGCGACCTGTTCGGCATCGCGGCCGGTCAGTGTCATGTAGCTCAGCGTGACGTCATCGACCGGGAAGAAACCACAGGTCGCGCCATATTCCGGTGCCATGTTGGCGATGGTCGCGCGGTCTGCCAGCGGCAGATCGGCCAGACCATCACCGTAAAACTCAACGAATTTGCCCACAACACCATGCTTACGCAGCATCTGGGTGACGGTCAGCACCAGGTCGGTTGCAGTAATCCCTGGCTTGAGTTTGCCGGTGAGTTTGAAACCCACCACATCCGGGATCAGCATGGAGACAGGCTGACCGAGCATGGCGGCTTCGGCTTCGATTCCCCCTACTCCCCATCCCAGCACGCCCAGCGCGTTGATCATGGTTGTGTGGGAGTCCGTGCCGACCAGCGTATCGGGCCAGGCATACTCTTCACCGTTAACTGTTTCATGCCAGATCGCCTTGCCGAGATACTCGAGGTTCACCTGATGGCAGATCCCGGTTCCCGGTGGCACGACGCGGAATTTATCAAACGCTTTCTGGCCCCAGCGCAGGAAGACGTAGCGCTCATGGTTGCGCTCCATCTCCAGCCGGACGTTTTCTTCAAAGGCGTCATCGTCGCCAAAATGATCAACCGTGACCGAGTGGTCAATAACCAGATCGACTGGCGATAACGGATTCACTTTGGCTACATCGCCACCCAGGCGATTCACCGCTTCGCGCATCGCCGCCAGGTCAACCACGGCGGGTACGCCGGTAAAGTCCTGCATGAGTACGCGGGCGGGACGATAGGCGATTTCACGATCGGCGTGGGCATCTTTTTGCCAGTCAACCAGCGCCTGGATGTCCTCTGCCGTAACGGAGTCACCATCCTGCCAGCGCAGTAAATTCTCCAGCAAAACTTTGAGGGATTTGGGCAGGCTATCGATATTGCCGAGTTGTTGAGCAGCGCGGGGAAGACTGAAGATGTGATATTTTTTGGTGTCGACCTGCAGTATTTCCTGACTTTGCTCGCGTAGGGTAGACGACATAGCTCCTCCTTTTCGTTCATGGTCTTAAACCTTAAAGAGACAAAGGTTTATGTTAAAGATAGACCACAAATTCGTTAACGTTTTGATTACAACACAAATTGCTACAATCGCGCATAAACGAAAATGCCCCGTGAAGTCACGAGGCATCATAAAAAAGGTGATTTTAATTCAAATTACAGCGTTATCCACACCGCCGCAGACCAGAACGCAAAGGAGAAAGCATACGCGCTGAGCCAGGACATTTTTATCATATTCATTTGGTTCACTCCTTCGCCGGAATCGGGCGTAAAAGTTTTTTGCGGTCACCCTATCTTAAAAGGCGACACCCTTTGGTCGTACAGGATGTGGAAAGAGGCATTTAAAAAAGCCCGCCGGAAACGCCGGTAATAAAAGAACAGTCACGAAAAGCTGGTCTGAAAACGTTATTTATTCACAGGGTCCAGAAATGACTCAATAAAAAGTCTCTGGTTATCACTCAAATCCCATGACTCGGGGATAGACACTTTCTCGTCCTTTGCAAGCGGTTCTTTTCCTTTGCAGGCAACCGGCTTGTGCTGACGTGAGGTCAGAGAACGTTTATGGCTGAGTGTATTTGCCCACATGGCTTTAGCCCCAGATACGCCAGATCATTAACGCTACTACCACCCAGAACAGCGCAGAGGCAGCGAATACGGTTAACCAGGCGTTGCGACGAGTGTTGCCGGTACGCTCAACCTTGGTGCTTTTTGCCGGGAAACCCGGTTGTACAGTCAGTCGTGTATTCATAGTTTTTGATAATCACTCTCAACAAAATGATTGATAACAACGATTAAGATTTAGGAGGAATCCTAAACGCCTTAAGGCCAAAAATCCAGTTATTTTTATTGAGTAAAACGATTAACGGTATTAATCAATAGACTTCAGTAACATCAGGAATCATTAACTCCGGAACAAATATTTATTTAAACAGACCGCTAAAAAATTTGAGTTAATTTAAAAACAGGTCCATTTAAAACTTTAGACACCACTTAAGAACCTTATGTTTACTGGCTTCCCACGTTAGCTCTTAACTGGAGTATGGGAATAATCCTGGCAAGCCGCAAAGTGACATAGTTAAAAATGTGTTGTAATTCGCATTTAAGAAAGCCCAATAGGAAAACATGTGATCAATGTTTTATTTACAAAAAAATCATAAAAACTTTTGAGTCTCATTTGGCGCTAAACCCTGGAGACAAAAAAGGCTGCACCAGGCAGCCTTAAGTGTAAGCGGGGAGCGTAAACTCTATTTAAACGGCAGTTTGATATCTTTAAACATCGCCTCAATGTCTTCATTTGAGCGCAGCGCCACCGCGGTATCCACCACGTCGCGCGTCAGGTGTGGCGCAAAACGTTGGATGAAATCATACATGTAGCTGCGCAGGAAGGTGCTGCGGCGGAAACCAATCTTGGTGGTGCTATTGGTAAAGATGTCGGCGGCTTCGATGCGAATCAGGTCAGGATCGGCTACCGGATCTACCGCCATGCTGGCGATAACACCCACGCCCAGACCTAACCGGACATAAGTTTTGATCACGTCGGCGTCGGTAGCGGTGAAAACGATGCGTGGCGTTAATCCCGCCCGATTAAAGGCCGTATCCAGTTCTGAACGCCCGGTAAAGCCAAACGTGTAGGTCACCAGCGGATATTCAGCCAGCTCCTCGATAGTCACCTGCCCCTTCCCCGCCAGCGGGTGGTCAGCCGTGACGACAATCGCCCGGTTCCAGTGGTAGCACGGCAGCATGATTAAATCGTCATAGAGATGCAGCGCTTCGGTGGCAATCGCAAAATCTGCATTGCCCTTGGAAACCGCTTCGGCGATTTGAGTCGGAGAACCCTGATGCATGTGCAGGGAGACGCGTGGATAGCGCTCGATGAAGCCTTTGATCACCCCTGGCAGTGCATAGCGTGCCTGAGTGTGTGTGGTAGCGACATAGAGCGAGCCTTTATCCGGCCAGGTGTGCTCACCGGCCACTGACTTGATCGCATCCACTTTAGAGAGCACTTCTCGCGCTATACGGATGATCTCTTCCCCTGCGGGCGTCACCTGGGTGAGATGCTTGCCGCTGCGGGCAAAGATTTGCACGCCCAGCTCATCTTCCAGCATACGCACCTGTTTACTGATGCCGGGTTGAGAGGTGTAGAGACCTTCCGCTGTCGAAGAGACATTGAGATTATGGTTCACCACTTCGACGATATAGCGCAACTGCTGTAATTTCATATCTATTCCATCCGGTAAGTTACAGAGTCGCATCCCCGGTTGACGTATAGTCGCGAGGGTAAATAAAGGCTATGCATCAGGAAAGGTCGGAAATGCTATAACAACTATATCAGTTTAAGTCAGAGAGTAGAACGGATTGATATAAGGCTCAGAAAAAGGCCAGCGAGCGCTGGCCTTCAGGGGGTTACTTTTTCGCGACCTGCCATTTGCCATCTATATAGAAGGCGGACCAGCCCGTTGCCTTGCCCTCTTTTTCAGAGGAAACATACTGCTGTTTGGTCTTCCGGCTAAAGCGGACCATCGCTTTGTTGCCTTCCGGATCGGCGGCTGGCGCATCGGCCAGGTATTTCAGCTTCTCAGGCAGACGATCCCTGAAACGCTGAAGCTCTTCCACCAGCGGCGCACGCGTTTCACGTGATTTAGGGAAGGTGTTGGCCGCAAGGAAAACCCCCGCTGCGCCGTCACGCAACACGAAGTAAGCATCTGACTTCTCACATGCCAGTTCTGGCAGTGGAACCGGATCTTCTTTCGGTGGTGCGACTTCACCACTACGCAGAATTTTGCGGGTGTTTTTGCACTCTTCGTTGGTACACGCCATGTATTTACCAAAGCGTCCCATCTTCAGGTGCATCTCAGAACCACACTTCTCGCACTCCACTATCGGGCCGTCATAGCCTTTGATGCGGAATTCGCCCTTCTCGATTTCGTAACCGTCACATTCCGGGTTATTACCACAGACATGCAGTTTACGTTCGTTGTCGATCAGATAGCTGTCCATGGCCGTGCCACACTTCTGGCAGCGACGACGGGCTCGCAGGGCGTTGGTCTCAGCATCATCCCCTTCCAGAATATTGAGGACTTCATTTTCCGGAATCAGGTTGATGGTCTGTTTGCAGCGCTCTTTAGGTGGCAGCGCATAGCCGGAACAGCCCAGGAAGACGCCGGTACTGGCGGTACGAATCCCCATCTGACGGCTACAGGTCGGACACTCAATGGAGGTCAGCACCATCTGGTTCGGCTGCATGCCGCCCTCTTCAGGATCTTTCTCAGCCCGTTCAAGCTGCTGAGTAAAGTCGGTGAAGAAGTGGTCGAGCACCGCTTTCCATTGCGCTTCGTTGTTGGCAACCTGGTCGAGGTTACTCTCCATGCGGGCGGTGAAATCATAGTTCATCAGTTCGCGGAAGTTCTCTTCCAGACGATCGGTGACGATTTCACCCATTTTTTCCGCATAGAAACGGCGGTTTTCCACCCGCACATAGCCACGATCCTGAATGGTCGAGGTGATGGCAGCATAGGTCGATGGACGGCCAATGCCGCGCTTCTCCAGCTCACGCACCAGTGATGCTTCGCTGAAGCGCGCCGGTGGTTTGGTGAAGTGCTGGCCGGGCAGTAACTGTTGCAGGTCCAGAACATCACCCACTGTTACCGCAGGCAGCGTACGATCTTCATCATTCTTACGCAGCGCTGGCATCACTTTCGTCCAGCCGTCGAAGCGCAGAATGCGGCCTTTCGCTTTGAGTTTAAATTCACCCGCCGCCGCAGTAATGGTGCTGGAGTCATATTTGGCCGGTGTCATCTGACAGGCCACAAACTGACGCCAGATCAGCTGATAGAGTTTCTGCGCATCCGCTTCCATATCTTTCAGCTGTTCCGCCACGACGTCCACATCAGAAGGACGAATCGCTTCGTGCGCTTCCTGGGAGTTCTCTTTGCTGGCGTAGGTAATGGCCGTTTCAGGCAGATACTTTTTACCGAAATTGCTTTCGATATAGCCACGCGCCATCGCGACCGCATCCTGACTCAGGTTGGTCGAATCGGTACGCATGTAAGTGATGTGACCCGCTTCGTACAGGCGCTGAGCCATCATCATGGTCTTCTTGACGCCAAAGCCGAGACGGGTGCTGGCAGCCTGCTGCAGCGTCGAGGTGATATAAGGCGCGCCCGGCTTGCTGCTGGTCGGCTTATCTTCACGATCGACGATCTCATAGCGCGCTTTTTCCAGCAGCGCGACGGCGGCATAGGTCTCATCGCGGTTGACCGGACGGAAAGCTTTATCGCCTTTATGCGTCACGTCCATCGACAGCTCATCGCCTTTCGGCGTCGTCAGCGCGGCATTAACTTCCCAGTACTCTTCGGGAACAAAGGCTTTGATCTCACGTTCACGTTCCACCACCAGGCGAACGGCAACGGATTGCACCCGGCCGGCAGAGAGACCACGGGCGATCTTCTTCCACAGCAGTGGCGAGACCATGTAGCCCACCACGCGGTCCATGAAACGACGCGCCTGCTGAGCATTCACCCGATCAATATTCAGTTCGCCCGGCTTTTCAAACGCCTGACGAATCGCATTCTTGGTAATTTCGTTAAAGACCACGCGGCTGAAGCGCGAATCGTCACCACCGATCACTTCCCGCAGGTGCCAGGCAATGGCTTCCCCTTCGCGGTCAAGGTCGGTTGCGAGATAGATGTGGTCAGCATTGGCGGCTAACGCCTTCAGTTCCGCAACGACTTTCTCTTTGCCGGGCAGAATCTGATAATCCGCTTCCCAGCCGTGATAAGGGTCAACACCCATGCGGCTGACGAGCGCGGCTTTCTCATCTTTTTTAACTTTTTTGACTTTCTTGTCAGTCGCAGCGTCTTTGGCTTTCTTTTCAGTCGAGGCGTCAGCACTCTTCTTCGCGGTTGAACCACTGGTCGGCAGATCCCGGATATGACCGACGCTGGATTTAACCACGTAGTCATTGCCCAGGTATTTATTGATTGTTTTAGCCTTTGCCGGGGACTCAACAATAACGAGTGCTTTACCCATATTTACCTTTACCTAATGAAAACATCCTGCTTAACGGGAGAGGATTGGATGCCCAAAAACCCATTGGGTTCAATATTGCTGCGCCTGTTTAACATTTCAAGGCGGAGGGGTCAATCTCAGATCAGACGATGTGGCGTTATGCAACTGCATGATAAAGCGTGCTTTTTCAATCTGAACTCTTCGCACATCCCGGTGCAAAATCCCTGAAATCGGAATCGCCCACACTCTACCTGATAAAATCTGTTACGCAACTTAATTAGCACTCAGCCCGAACTTACGCCAGGTTTTCATCGTTCAGACCGATTTGTCACACCGCCTGACTGGACAGTAATATAGAAGGAATCAGGATGCTGTGAAAAAGGAGTGAATAGATGCAAAGATCGACTGAGGCTATTTCCCGCCAGGCATTGCTGGAAAAGGCCAATGCGCTGATCAAAGAACATGATGATTATTTAGCGGGCATGCAGGCGGATGAGGTGATTCAGCAGGCGGATGTGCTGGTATTTCGCGGACCGTTTTTTCTTGATGCAGAGGGATTGCCAACCGCGAAAACCACAGCGGTGTTTAACGTCTTTAAACACCTTGCCGTGGTGCTGTCGCCGCTCTACCACCTGGAATAAAAAACCCGGCACAGGCCGGGTTTCGCATCAGAGCAGTGGCTTCTCGCCGCGCTGCCAGAGTTTCAGCAGCAGGCCCTCTGCCACCGAACCGGCGCTCTGGGTAAAGCGGTCCATCATTTTGCGGCGGCGGGCGTAATGCACACCGAGCACGTTGAACTGATCCATCTGACGGATGATCAGATCATCGCTGGTGCCGATTTCGTCAATCAGGCCCAGATCCAGCGCCTGTCGGCCATACCAGTGTTCACCGGTTGCCACCCGGTCAATATCGAGCGCCGGGCGCATCTGGTGAACAAACTGCTTGAATAGCAGGTGCGTTTCGTCGAGATCTTCCTGGAATTTCTCACGTCCCTCTTCGGTGTTCTCACCAAACAGCGTCAGCGTGCGCTTGTACTGTCCTGCAGTATGCAGCTCAACATCGATATCGTTACGCTTCAGCAGGCGGTTAAAGTTCGGGATCTGTGCAACCACGCCGATAGAGCCAATGATCGAGAACGGCGCTGCCACAATGCGATCGGCCACACAGGCCATCATGTAACCGCCGCTGGCCGCTACTTTATCCACGGCTGCCGTGATGCGCAGACCCTGATCGCGCAGACGCTGCAGTTGCGAGGCCGCCAGACCATAGCCATGTACCACACCGCCAGGACTTTCAAGGCGCAGCAGCACCTCATCGCCAGGCTGCTTCACGGCCAGCACGGCTGAAATCTCTTCACGCAGTGAGGCCACCTCACCGGCATCCATGCTGCCTTTGAAAGTGAGCACATAGAGCGTCGGTTTAACACTGTCAGTACGGCCCTGCTTCGCCGCCTGCTTTTCCGCTTTAGCTTTCAGCTTTTCGCTTTTTTTATGATTCTTCAGCCAGACTTTCTGCGCCTGAGGCTGCATTTTTGCCAGCTGTAAATCCTCTTTCATCTGCTGATAGTCATCACCCAGATGGGTCAGGCGAAGCTGACCGCTCTGTGCCCGTTTGCGTAACGCGGCATTCATGATAATCATGACAATCGCAGCGACGGCAACCACCAGTGTCACCGCTTTCGCTAAAAACAGTCCATACGTTGAAATAAAATCCATCAGGTCGCCTTAGTAACAGAGAATCAAAAACAGTTCGCCAGTTTAGCCGTTTTGCCCTGCTCCGTCGCCTGAAATGCCAGCAGCTGGCACAGAATGCGTGGGTTGGCGATTGCGCCCATTCGCAAATTCAGGCATAAAGCGGAATCATGCTGTATTCGCCGGAGGAACCCGCTGTGCATTATCAACCGAAAAGCGACCTGCTCAATCACCGTATTATCCTGGTTACTGGCGCTTCAGATGGCATTGGCCGGGAAGCGGCGCTGACTTACGCACGTTATGGCGCTGAAGTGATCCTCATGGGCCGAAACCCTGAGAAACTTCAGCAGGTCGAACAGGCCATCAGTCAACTTAATCAATGCCCTGCCCATTCCGTGGTGTTCGATCTGGCCGATGCAACACCGGAACGTTGCCACCAGGTAGCAGAACAGCTGTCACAGCAGTTTCCGCGCCTTGACGGCGTGCTGCATAACGCCGGCATCCTTGGTGAGATTGTGCCGCTGGCGGAACTCGACCCACAGGTCTGGCAGCAGGTGATGAACATCAACCTGGACGCTACCTTCTTCCTGACGCAGGCGCTGTTGCCGCTGTTGTTAAAGTCAGATGCAGGTTCACTGGTGTTTACCACCTCCAGCGTTGGCCGCACCGGTCGCGCAGGCTGGGGCGCTTACGCCGTCTCTAAATTTGCCACCGAAGGTATGATGCAGGTGCTGGCTGATGAGTATAAAACTCAGTCGTTGCGGGTTAACTGTATCAATCCGGGTGGGACGCGAACCAAAATGCGCGCCAGTGCATTCCCGCAGGAAGATGCTAATAAGCTGAAAACCCCCGCCGATCTGATGCCGCTCTACCTTTATCTGATGGGTGATGACAGTCGACGCAAAACCGGTATCAGCTTTGATGCACAGCCGGGCAGAAAACCGGGAGCCGCGGAATAATGGCTGACGATCGTCATCAACAGCGTCAGCAGCGGTTAAAAGAGCAGGTCGATGCGCGCATTGCGGCGGCCACCGAGGTTCGTGGCATCCTGATGGTGTTCACCGGCAATGGCAAAGGCAAAACCACTGCAGCCTTTGGCACGGCTCTCCGCGCCGCCGGACATGGCAAGCGTGCGGCGGCGATTCAGTTTATTAAAGGTGACTGGCCCAATGGCGAGCGTAACCTGCTGGAACAGCACGGTATCGAGTTTCAGGTGATGGCAACCGGGTTTACCTGGGACACGCAGAACCGCGAAACGGATACTGCTGCCTGTCTGGCCGTGTGGCAGCATGCAAAACGGATGCTGGCCGATGATCAGCTCGATCTGGTGGTGCTCGACGAAATCACCTATATGGTCAGCATGGATTATCTGCCGCTGGACGATTTGATTATGGCCCTGCAACGGCGTCCGGCCCATCAGAGCGTGATAATTACCGGACGCGGCTGTCATCGCAGCCTCACGGAGATGGCGGATACGGTAACGGAGATGCGGCCGGTGAAGCACGCGTTTGATGCCGGTATACAGGCTCAGCAGGGAATTGACTGGTAGCAGAAAAAGAAAACGCAGCCCTGGGGCTGCGTTTTTCGCGATCGGGCAACGTGATTAACCGGAGTTACGTTTGCTGCCCGGATTGCGGCGTGGCGCACGGGGGGTACTGCTCACTTTACTGTGGCGTTTCACCGCACGACGAATCTGGTTCGCCTTGGTACGACGACGATCTTTCTCGACCACAAGCTTGGTGACGGTTTCATCATCCATTTCAACCAGGTTACGCAGATAGTTCACCGCTGGCAGATCCAGTTCGGTCCAGCCACCGCGTGGCAGGCCTTTTGGTAACGTGATATCGCCGTAGCGGACACGCATCAGACGACTGACCTGCACGCCGACCGCTTCCCACAAACGACGCACTTCACGGTTACGTCCTTCAGTCAGGGTCACGTTGTACCACTGGTTGATGCCTTCTCCGCCGCCAAACTTCAGGGTTTTAAAGGCTGCCGGGCCATCTTCCAGCTGCACGCCTTTGCTCAGCTGACGAATTTTATCATCGTCGACCTGACCAAACACGCGAACCGCATATTCACGTTCCACTTCACGGCTCGGATGCATCAGGCGGTTCGCCAGCTCACCGTCGGTGGTGAAGAGCATCAGACCACAGGTGTTGACATCCAGACGGCCAACGGCAATCCAGCGTGAACCGCGCAGACGCGGCAAACGGTCAAACACCGTTGGGCGGCCTTCAGGATCGCTGCGGGTACAGAGTTCACCTTCCGGTTTATAGTAAGCAAGGACGCGGCAGACTTCGGTTGCTGATTCAGCAATCGATACCAGATGGCCATCAATACGGATTTTCAGGGATTTGCTGCTTTCGACGCGGTCGCCCAGGGTGGCGATCTTGCCGTCAACGCTGACACGGCCAGCAGCAATCATTGATTCGATTTCACGACGCGAGCCATGACCGGCACGCGCTAAGACTTTCTGTAACTTTTCGCTCATTGAGCTTCCTCTTTGTCGCCTTCCCAGGCGTCATAATTGGGTGATAATCCTTTCTAAATCAACAGGTTAACTTAGCAGGTTTGCCCTATTATACAGGCATTTAACGCTGATGTAACGCCCTTTATGAATGACCCAACGGTAAATAAAGAAGGGTTAGTCTCTGATAGTTTTAGATCTGATAATATCTGATGCTGATTTAAATAACCCCCGGGCATCTGATAAGAATTAGATTAATAAAACGCATGTATTAAAAACTTTATAGCTGATGATAATTAAATTTTCTAACCACTTCAGTTTCATCAACGTAATGTTCTGATGATAAAAAACTTAACACTATCTTACACTTTCGCTGGTTTTCCCTTGCTTTTATTCTTCTTGAAAAAACATTAAATTCAGCATAAAAAACTATTTTATTGATTTTATCCATTACAACCGATAGGTAAATACCAGGAAGCCAGATTTTTCTTAAGGCAGATTTATTTAAGGCCTTATTTTCGATGACATTTGATTCCTATTAGATTTAATAAATTGCACGACACTATTAAGCTGATATAATTTATTCCTGTAGCACAATAAAAAGCAGGAGCCACTATAGAGGGGTCTTGCGACAATGAAGCACGCCTTTTGTTATTCGTTAATAAAAATAGTCTTTTTAAATTAATCCAATAAACCGGCGCATCCGGACTTGTTGCGTTAATACGGTTCAGTGATGAACCTTGCTTGCATGTCAAAAATCTTCACCAGGGATTTCCCGACATGCCTGAATAAAGAAAACCATAATGAGAAACCTGTTTCTGTGCCCGGTGCTTGCTGCACTGGTCCTGAGCGGGTGCTCTGTGGGCCACACTGAGTACAGTCGTACGGCGATGCAGCACGTAGATATGAGCGTGACTGGCATTCCGACGATCCTCGGTCTTGGCACACTGGGCACCAGCATACCTCTGACGCCTGAATATAGCCTCACCGCTGCGCACGTTGCTAAAACTGCCGTGCAGCGCGTGAAGTCTTATCACCCTTATTGCGACCTTGCGATTATTTATCACAAGAATGATGCCGGCACGTTGGCTAAATTCCGCAGCGGTGACATCGGCGATCCCGTTAAAATGTATGGCTACAGCTTTATTTCCGCGATGCCGGTTGAGTCCACCGGGGTAAATTTAGCCCGCACGGCGATTCGGAATGAATGGAATAAAAGCCCCTGTATAGCAATGGCGTCTAACGCAGGCGTGGTTCAGGGAATGTCGGGCGGCGGTGTTTATAACCGTGATGATACGCTAAGCGGCGTTATTGTTGGCTATTCTGATTCGATTAAGAATGGTCGTAATAACAAAGTGATCCTGAAAGATGTGTCACTTTATATTCCTTATGGCCAGTTTAAAAGCTGGTTAGAGTCGAATCTGGCTCAGACACCGACCCGCGGTGTCTGAAGCCCGACTTAATTACAGGAACGGCCGGGTATCGCCCACGCCTTCACGCACGATTTCCGGCGCATCGGTGGTCAAATCGACCACCGTGGTCGGCTGCTGTCCCAGCGTTCCGCCGTCAATGATCAGATCGACCAGCTTACCAATGCTGTGCTGGATTTCTTCCGGATCGGACTCGGTGAAATCGTTGCCCGGCAGGATTAATGAGGTCGACATCATCGGCTGATTCAGGGCTTCCAGCAGGGCCAGCGCCACGGGATTGGAGGGCACGCGCAGACCAATGGTCTTACGCTTCTCATTCATCAGGCGACGCGGCACTTCTTTCGTCGCCTTGAGAATAAAGGTGTAGTTGCCTGGCGTGTTGTTTTTCAGCAGGCGAAAGGCGGAGTTGCCCACCTGCGAATAGACCGACAGCTCAGAAAGATCCCGGCACATCAGGGTGAAGTTGTGGTGCCCATCAAGCTGACGGATACGGCAAATGCGCTCCATCGCGCCCTTCTCTTCCAGCCGACAGCCCAGCGCATAGCCGGAATCAGTAGGATAGACGATGACGCTGCCTTTGTTCAGGTAGTCGACCGCCTGATTGATCAGGCGCGGTTGTGGGTTGTCCGGATGAATGTGAAACAATTGACTCATAAAAACCTCGTGTCACCTTTCCATGATTGCCAGGCTGGGAGCGAGATCCGGGAAGCGTTCCCAGACCGGCTCAACCGCCGCGGGCAGCCAGAGTTTGCGGCCCAACTCAATCCACGGGCAGGGTTGATGAAAATCAGAACCTTGTGATGCGGCCAGTTCATTATCTCTGGCGTATTGCGCCAGTGTCGTGCGCTCATTGGGTGGCTGCTGGCACTGCGCAACTTCCATCGCATCGCCGCCCGCTTCGCGGAAATGGGCGACCAGCCGTTTGAGCCACTTCGCCGATAAACCGTAACGGCCAGGATGGGCCAGCACGGCACAACCACCAGAATGATGAATCGCATCAATAGCTTGTTTAATTGTACACCATTGTGGCGGCACGTAGCCGGTTTTGCCACGCGCCAGATAATTTTTGAATACCTGCGCCATGTTCTCGGCTTTGCCCTGCTCGATCAGGAAACGGGCAAAATGACCACGGGTAATGATGCCGCCATCCGCCAGTCGCAGCGCACCCGCCAACGCATCCGGTATACGCGCCTTTGCGAGCCGCTCACCCATCTCTTCCGCCCGCGTCTGCCGACAGGCGTGTTGTCCGGCAAGAAACGTCACCATCGCCGGATGGTGGATATCAATATTCAGGCCGACGATGTGAATCTCATGGTTCTCCCACAGCGTGGAGATCTCTGCGCCTGCCAGCACTTTTATGGGTAAATCGTGGTCGAGTGCTGTTTGCTGCGCTTCCTCTACCCCTGCAACGCTGTCGTGATCGGTGATCGCCAGTACGCCGACGCGCATCTCAACGGCTCGCTGCACCAGCGCGGCTGGCGTCAGTAAGCCATCGGAGGCACGCGTGTGGCTGTGTAAATCATAAACCGGGAAACGGGCGATATCGCTCAAGAGAACTCCTGCTAAAACTAAACCGGCCAGCATGATAACGATTTTAACGCTCAGTGAAAAAGGCTATTGACATTTCCGCCCTGAACCCGTTAACTAGTACACAAGTTCACACGTAACGGGTATTTAATCATGGCTGTTGTAATCACGCATTTAAACGGTTGGCGCGATGTTCCCGAAAACGGGCGACTGGGTCGTGCACACTTTGCGTAAACGCTGTGCGAATACCTGAGTCCGCCACCGAGCGGGCTTTTTTTTGAGCGAAATTCAGAGAAATCATCATGCCAAATGCGAAACCTACAGTGAAGTTGATTACCGGCAACGCGCCCTACCGCGAAGATCCGGCCGCAGTGTTTCATCAGCTGTGCGGCGCACGTCCGGCAACCCTGCTGCTCGAATCTGCTGACATCGACAGCAAGCGCAATTTAAAAAGTCTGCTGATTGTCGACAGTGCGCTGCGTATCAGCGCCATGGGTAATACGGTTACCGTTCAGGCGCTGTCAGAAAATGGCCGCGCCGTGCTGCCGCTGCTGGATGAGGCTCTGCCCGCCTCCGTCAGCAATCAGGTCCGTCCCGATGGACGTGAGCTGACTTTCCCACAGAGCACCGATCATCAGCAGGACGAAGATTCCCGCCTTAAGGCACTGTCGGTGTTTGATGCACTGCGTCTGATTCCACAGCTGGTTAACTCCTCTGCCGACGAGCGTGAGGCCGTGCTGCTGGGTGGCCTGTTCGCTTACGATCTGGTGGCCGGTTTTGAAACCCTGCCGCCGCTGGATAATCAGCAGCGCTGCCCCGATTACTGCTTTTACCTGGCAGAAACTTTACTGGTGATCGATCACCAGACCCGCAGTGCGCGTCTACAGGCCAGCCTGTTCTGCCCGTCTACCAGCGAGTTCCAGCGACTGCAACGCCGCATCGAGCAGTTGCATGGTCAGATGCTGCAGCCAGCGCCCACTCTGCCGGTCCAGTCAGTTGAACAGATGACGCTGACCACCAGCCAGAGTGATGAAGAGTATTGCGACGTGGTTCGCACCATGCAGCAGGCGATTCGCATCGGCGAAATTTTCCAGGTCGTGCCGTCCCGCCGCTTCTCGCTGCCGTGCCCGTCACCGCTGGCCGCCTACGACACGCTGAAAAACAGCAACCCAAGTCCGTACATGTTCTTTATGCAGGATCAGGATTTCTCGCTGTTTGGCGCGTCGCCTGAAAGCTCGCTGAAGTATGACGCGACCTCACGTCAGATTGAGATCTACCCGATTGCCGGTACCCGACCGCGTGGCCGCCATGCCGATGGATCACTGGACCGCGATCTCGACAGCCGCATTGAGCTGGAGATGCGCACCGACCATAAAGAGCTGGCTGAACATCTGATGCTGGTGGATCTGGCGCGTAACGATCTGGCGCGTATCTGCGTGCCCGGCAGCCGTTATGTGGCTGACCTGACCAAAGTCGACCGCTACTCGTTTGTGATGCATCTGGTTTCCCGCGTGGTGGGCACGCTGCGCGCCGACCTCGACGTGCTGCACGCGTATCGCGCCTGTATGAACATGGGCACGCTGAGCGGCGCGCCAAAAGTTCGTGCCATGCAGCTGATTGCCGGTGCTGAACGCACCCGTCGCGGCAGCTACGGCGGCGCGGTGGGTTACTTCACTGCTCAGGGCGATCTCGATACCTGTATCGTTATTCGTTCGGCCTATGTCGAAGAGGGTGTCGCCACCGTTCAGGCGGGCGCCGGTGTGGTGCTGGATTCTAATCCGCAGGCCGAAGCGGATGAAAGCCGCAATAAAGCCCGCGCCGTTCTGCGCGCTATCGCGACTGCCCATCACTGCAAGGAGATCTTCTGATGGCCGATATTCTGCTGCTCGATAACATCGACTCTTTTACCTACAACCTGGTTGATCAGCTGCGGACCTTTGGTCACAACGTGGTGATCTACCGCAACAACCTGCCTGCAGAACTGTTAATTGAACAGCTGCAGCGGATGGAAAACCCGGTGCTGATGCTCTCCCCTGGCCCAGGCGCGCCAAAAGATGCTGGTTGTATGCCGGAGTTGCTGCGGGTGCTGCGCGGCCGTCTGCCGATTATCGGCATCTGCCTGGGACATCAGGCAATTGTGGAAGCCTATGGCGGCCATGTGGGTCAGGCTGGCGAGATCCTGCACGGCAAAGCCTCATCTATCGTCCATGACGGCGAGGCGATGTTTGCCGGCCTGAGCAATCCGCTGCCGGTGGCGCGCTATCACTCGCTGGTAGGCAGCAACACACCGGATGAGCTGACGGTCAACGCCAGTTACAACGGGATGGTCATGGCCGTTCGCCATGAAACCGATCGTGTCTGCGGGTTTCAGTTCCATCCTGAATCAATTTTGACTTCTCAGGGCGCGCGACTGCTTGAGCAGACGCTGGCCTGGGCGCTGGCGAAGTAACAGGGAGAATAACGATGCAACAGATACTGGAAAAACTTTACCAGGCGCAGACGCTGAATCAGGCTGAGAGTCATCAGCTGTTCAGCGCCATTATTACCGGACAGCTGGAGCCAACGCAGCTCGCTGCCGCGCTGGTCGCCATGAAAGTACGTGGTGAAACGCCGGAAGAGATCGCCGGAGCCGCCACGGCGCTACTGGAAGATGCTAAGCCGTTTCCCCGTCCTGATTACGCTTTTGCCGACATCGTGGGCACCGGCGGAGATGGCAGTAATAGCATTAATATCTCCACGGCCAGCGCCTTTGTGGCCGCGACCTGCGGTCTGAAAGTGGCGAAGCACGGCAACCGCAGCGTCTCCAGTAAATCGGGTTCGTCGGATCTGCTGGCCGCTTTTGGTATCAATCTTGATATGCCCGCTGACCGCGCGCGCCAGGCGCTGGACGATCTGAACGTCTGCTTCCTGTTTGCACCGCAGTATCACACAGGCTTTCGCCACGCGATGCCGGTTCGCCAGCAGCTGAAGACACGCACGCTGTTTAATGTGTTAGGTCCGCTAATCAACCCGGCACGTCCTCCGCTGGCGGTGATTGGGGTCTACAGCCCGGAGCTGGTGATGCCGATTGCGCAGACCCTGAAAGTGCTGGGTTATCAGCGTGCGGCGGTCGTTCACGGTGGCGGCATGGATGAAGTGGCGCTGCACGATGTGACCCATGTGGCTGAGCTGCGTGAAGGAGAAATTACCCGCTATCAACTCTCGCCAGAAGACTTTGGTTTTGGCTTCCATCCCAAAGAGGCGCTGGCGGGCGGCACGCCGGAAGAAAATCGTGACATTCTGACGGCTTTACTCCAGGGTAATGGCCAGCAGGCCCATGAGGAGGCGGTCGCCGTCAACGTGGCGATGTTGCTTAAAGTATTCGGTCAGGAAGATCTGCGTGAAAACGCACAGCAGGCGCTTAACGCCATCCGCAGCGGACAGGCTTATGAGCGTGTAGTCGCACTGGCAGCAAGAGGATAATCATGAAAGGCACCGTGTTAGAAAAAATTGTTCAGGACAAAGCGATTTGGGTTGAAGCCCGTCAGCAGCAGCAGCCTCTCTCCACCTTTCAGAACAGCATTGAACCTGCCAGCCGTCATTTCTATGACGCGCTGCAGGGTGCAAGAACCGCGTTTATCCTGGAGTGTAAAAAGGCGTCACCGTCAAAAGGGGTGATTCGCGAGGATTTCGATCCGGCCGCCATTGCCGGGGTTTACCGCCATTACGCTTCTGCAGTGTCCGTGCTGACCGATGAGAAATATTTTCAGGGCGACTTCGCCTTTCTGCCGATTGTCAGCGCCGCTATCACCCAGCCGGTGCTGTGCAAAGATTTTATCATCGACCCTTATCAGATCTATCTGGCCCGTTACTACCAGGCGGATGCGATCCTGCTAATGCTGTCGGTGCTGGATGATGAGCAGTATCGTCAGCTGGCCGCCGTGGCACACAGCCTGAAGATGGGCATTCTGACGGAAGTAAGTAATGAAGAGGAACTGGAGCGGGCTATCGCGCTGCAGGCCAGAGTCGTCGGGATTAACAACCGCGATCTGCGTGACCTCTCTATCGATCTCAACCGGACCCGCCAGCTGGCGCCACGCCTGTCGCATGGCGTCACGGTGATCAGCGAATCGGGTATTAACAGCTATGCTGATATCCGCGAGCTGAGCCACTTCGCGAATGGCTTCCTGATCGGCTCTGCCCTGATGGAAGAAGCGGACCTGACCGGCGCGGTGCGTCGCGTCACGCTGGGCAGCAATAAAGTGTGCGGCTTAACCCGTGCCGAAGACGCCCGTGCCGCCTATGAAGCTGGCGCGATCTTCGGCGGGCTGATCTTCGCTGAAGGCTCACCGCGCCAGATTGATACCGCCACGGCGCAAACCCTGATTGCCGCCGCGCCGCTACGTTTCGTCGGCGTGTTCCGCAACCACTCTATCAGTGACGTTGTCACGCAGGCCACCGAACTTTCCCTGTCAGCCGTGCAACTGCATGGCAATGAGACACCGGCATTTGTGGCCGAACTGCGCGAGGCACTGCCAGCAGAGATTCAAATCTGGAAGGCGCTGCGCATTGAAGGTGCCTTACCCGCGCGCGACTGGCCCCATGTTGACCGTTACGTGTTTGATAATGGCGATGGCGGTACCGGACAGCGTTTCGACTGGTCGCTGTTACAGGGTCAGAACCTGAACAACGTGCTGCTGGCCGGTGGCCTGAGCGCAGATAACTGTGTTGAAGCCGCGCAGCTAGGCTGTGCCGGACTGGACTTCAACTCTGGCGTGGAAAGCGCGCCTGGCATCAAAGATGCCCGTAAAATTGCCGCTGTGTTTCAGACACTGCGTGCCTACTGATTTGCCTGGCCTGCTCAACGGCGGGCCCGAGAAAGGAAGATAAAAAATGACGTTACTCAATCCCTACTTTGGCGAATTTGGCGGAATGTATGTTCCGCAGATCCTGATGCCAGCCCTGCGCCAGCTGGAACAGGCGTTTGTCGACGCCCAGAAAGATCCTGAGTTTCAGGCCGAATTTACCGACCTGCTGAAGAACTACGCGGGTCGTCCTACTGCCCTGACGCTGTGCAAAAACCTGACAAAAGGTACGAAAACCCGCCTCTACCTGAAGCGTGAAGATCTGCTGCATGGTGGCGCGCACAAAACCAACCAGGTGCTGGGTCAGGCGCTGTTAGCCAAACGCATGGGCAAAAACGAAATCATTGCCGAAACCGGTGCCGGTCAGCACGGTGTGGCCTCCGCGCTGGCCTGTGCGCTGCTGGGCATGAAATGCCGTATCTATATGGGCGCGAAAGATGTCGAGCGTCAGTCACCTAACGTGTTCCGTATGCGTCTGATGGGCGCAGAAGTGATACCGGTTCACAGCGGCTCCGCCACGCTGAAAGATGCCTGTAACGAAGCGCTGCGTGACTGGTCTGGCAGCTACGAGACCTCACACTACATGCTCGGCACCGCGGCGGGTCCGCATCCCTTCCCGACGATTGTGCGTGAGTTCCAGCGCATGATCGGCGAAGAGACTAAAAAGCAGATTCTGGAAAGAGAGGGACGCCTGCCCGACGCAATCCTCGCCTGTGTGGGGGGTGGCTCGAACGCCATCGGGATGTTTGCCGACTTTATTGATGAGACCAGCGTGAAGCTGATCGGCGTAGAGCCTGCGGGCCACGGTATTGAAACCGGCGAGCATGGCGCACCGCTCAAGCATGGTCGCGTCGGCATCTACTTCGGTATGAAATCACCGATGATGCAGACCCATGATGGACAGATTGAGGAGTCTTACTCAATCTCTGCCGGTCTCGACTTCCCATCGGTGGGTCCGCAGCATGCGCATCTCAACAGCATCGGTCGTGCGGACTATGTCTCCATTACCGATAACGAAGCGATGGATGCCTTTAAACTGCTGTGTCGTGCGGAGGGGATTATTCCGGCGCTGGAGTCATCTCACGCCCTGGCACACGCCATGAAGATGATTCACGCTGAGCCGGAAAAAGAGCAGTTGATTGTGGTCAACCTCTCTGGCCGTGGCGACAAAGATATTTTCACCGTTCATGACATTTTGACAGCGCAGGGAGAAATCTGATGGAACGTTACAATCAACTTTTTACCCGTCTGTCAGCGAATAACGAAGGCGCTTTCGTTCCTTTTGTTACGCTGGGCGATCCTTCCCCTGAGCTTTCACTGCGCGTGATTGATGCGCTGGTTGAAGGTGGCGCGGATGCGCTGGAGCTGGGTATTCCCTTCTCCGATCCTCTGGCGGATGGCCCGACCATTCAGAACGCGACGTTGCGTGCCTTTGCCGCGGGCACCAACACCAGCCAGTGTTTTGAGATGCTGGCGACTATCCGCCGTAAATACCCGGAACTGCCGATTGGTTTGCTGATGTACGCTAACCTGGTCTTCACTAACGGCGTGGATGAGTTCTATGCCCGTTGTGCAGAAGCCGGTGTTGATTCCGTGCTGGTGGCGGATGTGCCGGTTGAAGAGTCTGCGCCTTTCCGTCAGGCGGCTCTGCGCCATGGCGTGGCGCCTATCTTTATCTGTCCGCCTAACGCCAGCGATGAACTGCTGCGTGAGATTGCGTCGCACGGGCGCGGTTATACCTACCTGCTGTCACGCGCGGGCGTTACCGGTGCTGAAAACCGCGCCAGCCTGCCGCTGAAGCATCTGATCGACAAGCTGCGTGAATACCACGCCGCGCCGCCGCTGCAGGGCTTTGGGATCTCAGAGCCTGAACAGGTCAAAGAAGCGATCGCCTCCGGTGCCGCGGGTGCTATCTCCGGTTCTGCCATTGTCAGAATCATTGAAAAGCACCATGCGGAACCTGAAGTCATGCTGAGCGAACTGAAGAATTTTGTCAGCCGCCTCAAAGCTGCCAGCCGTTAATCCCGCCATCATGCCTTATCACGCGATAAGGCATGATTTGTTTCCTTTTTTTTCATTCTGCTATTTGCCCTTTTTGCAAAATCTGCACCACAATGACAATGCGCCGTTACGGTAACGTCGCATCCAATTTGTGACAGGGAGAGAAAGCAATGAAATTCGTTAAACTGCTGACAGGTGCTGTACTGGCGGGCGTTGTTGCGCTGACACTGAGCGCCTGTGCGCCAACCGCAACCAAAGAGGGAACCGGTGGCTATATTGATGACACCGTGGTGACCACAAAAGTTAAAGGTGAGCTGCTGAAAGATGAATCGCTGAAATCAACTGAAATCAACGTAGAAACCTTCAAAGGTAAAGTTCAGCTGAGCGGCTTTGTTTCATCACCACAGATGGCTAATCGTGCCGTTCAGGTTACGCGCAGCGTGCCAGGCGTGAAGGCAGTCGTCAACAATATGCAGATTAAATAACGTCGTAACAGACCCAAAAAGGCCGCTGATTCAGCGGCCTTTTTCTCATCAGAAGCGGTAACCCGCACCGAAGAAGAAGACCCACGGATCGATGCGCATATTGATGTTCTGCTGTTCACCACCCGCTTTGAATTTCACTTCCGTATCAATATCCATGTACCACACCGACGCATTCAGCATCCAGTCGCGGTTGATCTGGTAATCCAGACCGACCTGACCCGCCACCCCCCAGGAATCTTTGACGCTGAGATCGGTCAGGCCCGCATCGCGGCCTGTCTGGTTGAAATCGGCATCGTAAAAGGTGGTGTAGTTGATACCTACGCCGATGTAAGGACGCGCTTTGCTCTTGCTGTCAAAAAAGTAGTACTGCGCCATCAGGGTTGGCGGTAACTGGCGCACGGTAGCCAGCGTGCCGGTTGGGCCGAGGCCTACTTTATGACGGAATGGCGTGGCCGCCAGTAACTCGACACCAATATTGTCCGTTGCCATATAGGTGAAGGTCAGACCCAGTTGCGTGTCGTTGGAGGCGCTGAACTCGCCCATCCCCAGCACATTATCGGAACCTTCGGTAGGACGGACAGTGGCACTGCCAGCCCGCATAAAGAAATCGCCCGCTTCGTGGGCCATTGCCAGCTGGGGCAAAGCCAGAGCCAGCAGCATCGCGCATTTTGCCAGTTTCATCATCACTCCTTTGCATAATGTTAAAGTCGCGAACGTCATCGCTTTTTTGCTGGCAATTATTTAACGTGATTTACAGAAAATTGCACTCTGTAACCTTCAGACAAAGTGCTTATAAAACAATGAATTGATTTAGATCAATTTCGACTCAGGCTGGCGCAGCAAAATTCCCCTTGCTGAATCATTTTGCCAGCTCTATGTTGCTTATCTTCATTGGTGATTTTGGTTCGATGCCCTGGGAGGGGCGGGTGATCAAATGAGTGAGATATCTAACCCTTGTGTCAGCTGTGGCGCCTGCTGCGCCCATTTCCGCGTCTCATTTTACTGGGCTGAAGCCGATGATGCGGGCGGCCTGGTGCCGACCGAATTAACCGAGCCGCTCAGCCTGTTAATGCGCAATATGCGTGGCACTAACAGCGCAGCGCCCCGCTGTGTTGCGCTGCAGGGCGACGTTGGCGGCTGTGTCTCCTGCGGTATCTATGAACAGCGTCCGACACCCTGTCGGGAGTTCACGCTGTCCGGTGAAGCGGGTGTCCATAATGAAGCCTGCGATCGCGCCCGCGCGCGTTATGGTCTTCCTGCACTTTTTGCTCCCTCTTTACCTCATATTACAGAAAGTTATGCCCTGCCGGGTGCCCCGGAGCTGCCAGAACATGTACAATCGCCGGGTTAATTAACCCGGTTCCTCCAAGGAGAGTACATGTCTATCACGGCAAGCTCGTTATACCGTGACACAGGAAATTTTGCGCGCCATCAACTCTCTACAGTGCTGTTGATGTCGCTGCTGGCCGCTTTTGTCACCGTCATGCTGGTGCATGTGCTGACACCCGGCGCCGATCAGATGGCCATCCTGCAACAGGGCGACGACAGTGCCAGTTCGTTGTTTGAGATGGTGCAGAATATGTCACCGGAACAGCAGCAGGTGCTGCTGCGTGCCTCGGCGGCCAGCACTTTTGCGGCGCTGATGGGGAATACGCTGCTGCTTGGCGGAATGCTCTATCTGATTCCGATGGTCTCTTCCGGCCAGCGTATCAGTGCGCTGCGGGCGATTGGTGCGTCAGCGCCGCTGCTGCCAAAACTGCTGCTGCTCACCTTCCTGATGACGCTGGTGGCGCAACTCGGCTTTATGGTGCTGGTGGTGCCAGGCATTCTCCTGACGATACTGCTGTCGCTGGCTCCGGTGATGGTCGCCAGTGAGAAGATGGGCGTCTTTGCCGCGATGCGCGCCAGCATGCGGATGGCCTGGAAGAATGTGAAGCTGATTGCCCCCGCCATTCTGCTCTGGCTGCTGGCTAAAGTGATCGTGATGCTGTTCTTCTCATCGCTGACGGTGTTACCGCTAAATGTTTCTTCGGTGATTTTCACTGCGGCTGGCAATGTGGTTTCAGCGATGTTGATTATCTATCTCTATCGGCTCTATATGCTGTTACGTTGATTGACGGTGTGCCTTCGGGCACATTTGCAGCCAACCCTGAATGGAAAAACTATGAAGCAGCTACTCGACTTTCTCCCCCTGGTGGTCTTTTTCATTTTCTACAAGCTCTATGACATTTTTGTCGCCTCGGGCGCACTGATTGTCGCGACCGGCCTGGCGCTGGTTGTCAGCTGGGTGCTCTATCGCAAGCTGGAAAAGATGACGATTTTCACCTTTGTGCTGGTGGCCGTCTTTGGCACCCTGACGCTGGTGTTCCACAACGATGAGTTCATTAAGTGGAAAGTCACCGTGATCTACAGCCTGTTTGCCGCTGCCCTGCTCTACAGCCAGTTTTTTATGCAGCAGACGCTGATTCAGCGCATGCTGGGCAAAGAGTTGCAGCTGCCCGACGCAGTCTGGCGCAGGCTCAACGTCGCCTGGGCGCTGTTCTTCCTGATCTGCGGCCTGGTCAACATCTATGTTGCTTTTTGGTTATCTCAGGCGTTTTGGGTTAACTTTAAAGTGTTCGGTCTCTCCGGTCTGACCTTACTGTTTACCCTGCTTAGCGGGCTTTATATCTGGCGACAGATGCCGCAGCAGGAACAAAAATAATCATCTGCCCGGCTCGCCGGGCATTTTTTTAGCATTCACCTGCATAAAAAGTGGAAGCAATGGGCGATAAACATAAACTGCCGCAAGGCGAAATGGTGCTGCGTACGCTCGCCATGCCAGCTGATACCAACGCCAATGGCGATATTTTTGGTGGCTGGCTGATGTCACAAATGGATATGGGCGGCGCTATCCTGGCGAAAGAGATCGCTGAAGGACGCGTAGTCACGGTGCGCGTCGACGGCATGTCATTCATGAAGCCGGTCGCGGTGGGTGATGTGGTGAGCTGTCATGCGAGCTGTCTCCGTACCGGCAACAGTTCCATGACGATTAACGTGGAAGTGTGGATCAAAAAAGTGTCGTCTGAGCCGATTGGACAGACCTACTGTGCGACTGAAGCGGTCTTTATCTATGTAGCGGTCGACAATGAGGGCAATTCACGTCCTCTTCCCGCCGGTCGCGCCAATCAGCAACATACCGAATAAGTAACGGGTCAGGCGGCTTCTGCCTGACCCTGTGTCTTACTCAAGGCTGGCACCGCCATTGATCTTAAACACGATATTCATCGTCAGTCCCTGTCCTGGCTGTCCACTCTGGTAGCGCCACTTTTTCATCGCCTCTTTGACGGCCCGCTCAAACATATTGCGTGGCTCAGCAGAGATAATCTGGATGTTATCTACCCGCCCGTCGCTGTCCACATCAAACTTCACCCGCACCCGGCCCTCTACACGTAATGCAAAAGCGCGCTGCGGATAGCCAGGTTTACTCACGTTTAGCGCTTTCGGACCCGTTGATGCCGACGCGGTGGGTGACGGCGTGGCTTTTGGCGCTGTCGCCGGTTTGCTCTGTGTCACTGGCGCGTCCTGCTTAAACGGGTCGGCCTGCGGTTTGCTCTCCTGACGCGGCTTCACCTCGCGTTTTGGCTGCTCCCGCTTGTGCTCAGGTTTTGGCTTCGGCTTTGGTTTAGGGACCGGTTTGGGGATCGGCACCGGCTCCGCTTTCGGCGGTTCCGGCACCGGCTGAGGTTCCGGTTCAGGCTGCGGCTCGGGCTGCGGCGCAGGCGGCTGCACGATGGCCGGTGCAGGCTCGGGCTGAACTTCAGGGGCGACCATGGTTACGCTGATAGGCTGCGACGCTTTGGGTACTTCACTCACATGCTGGAATGACGCATACAGAATTCCGGCAATCACGGCCCCATGCAGAGCAACAGACAACAACATGGAGACAGGCGTGCGTTTAGGTAATGGCATAGTCAGCGTGGTCATAACAGTCGCAGTGATTGAATAGAGCAGCGATTTTAAATGCAAATAGCAATCAGTTTCAATAACTCCCGCCATCACGCCTGCAGAAAAGCGCTTTTTAGCCCTTTATGCTGAGCCATTAACCA
The DNA here is from genome assembly GCF_900115075.1 of Candidatus Pantoea varia. Lineage (GTDB taxonomy): Bacteria > Pseudomonadota > Gammaproteobacteria > Enterobacterales > Enterobacteriaceae > Pantoea > Pantoea varia. The sequence goes on along the minus strand of NZ_FOVG01000001.1, from coordinate 965,397 downwards.
CCCTCAGGTTTCGTTTGCACTCTAATCGTCAATCCCTTAACGTGTTGCAAAATTCTGATAACCAGGAGTTCCTTAGTGCTTTACGTCATTTATGCAGAAGATACTGCAGAGTCGCTGGAAAAACGTAACGCCGTGCGCCCTGCCCACCTGGCGCGCCTCAAACTGCTACAGGAAGAGGGACGCCTGATCATTGCAGGCCCAATGCCTGCTGTGGATAGCAACGATCCGGGCGTAGCGGGTTTCACCGGCTCAACCGTGATTGCCGAGTTCCCGTCACTGGAATCCGCGCAATCCTGGGCGCAGGATGACCCTTACTTTGCTGCGGGCGTCTACAAACAGGTTTCAGTGAAGCCGTTTAAACGCGTCTTCTGACAGAAAAAGTGCAGTCAAAATGGCTTCTGTGCCCGGCACAGAAGCCATTTTTGTTTTGATCGTTTAGAGAGGAAAGATGCAGATAATCATTCTGGGGCTGCTGGCGATTATTACCGGGCTTATCGGCGGCGCGGTTTATCTCTGGCGCAGCCAGGGCTGGCGTAATAAAAAACAGTGGATTGTGATGCTGGTAGTACTGGCGGCTGCACTGCAGCTGGTCAACGTGACGCTGATGATGTCGGCACAACGTCTCGCAGGCTAGTGTCATCATTGACGCGCTAATCAGCGTGATATTTTTAAAACGCTATTTTTAAACTTAGCGGGCCAGGTCGCTGAGTAACCGCGTCCTGGCTTCCCTGCCACTTACTGGCATCTTAATCCAGAATCAGCTCAATCAGCGCATGATAATGCTGCTCTTCTTCCGGGCTGGTGACATGCTGTAAACGGCCAATCAGTTTAGAGCAGATGGCTTTACGATTCAGGGTACGACCAGACTGAATAATTTCAGACACCACTGAACCCAGGATAGCCTGCTGTGACGGCTGAGCGGCACTGTGCAGATAAGCGGTGATATCAGAGACTGAAGCGGGAATATGAACGTTAGTTTGCATGGGTGACCCTCTGGAATCTATGTTAGGTGACTGACCGACACAGTGAAGTTATACAAGAATTGCCGTGCTGTACAGGTATTTAGCCCAGAATATCGCCCTGAATATCGTTATTATTAATTAATTGATACTTAATAGTCACTTACGAAAATATAAAGTTGTACAGTTTTACGTTTTCCGGATGTATTTCCCCGACATAGCCTCTTCCTGAAGTCCCCTCTTGCATTAAAAAACGATCACCGCGTCATTTTTTTAGCCTCAGGGAGGAATTATCTGGCAGAGCTGTCTACATTTAGCGATTGTGAGTTGAACCTCTGAATGGATGCACAGCACAGATGCGGGCAAATTATGCATAAAACTTATCCTGGCCAGGCCCTTACTCTGCTTAATCCGTTATTATCCCGGATCGCGACGATTGCCGATCCCAGAATAGAAGTCATGAGTGGCTACCCTGCTAATTGCTCAGCATGGCTCACCGTTTATTATCAGCGTAAGTCGGGGAAATGGTCTTACGAATGGTACGATCGGGTAGGTTACCGCCGGCCGACCGCGCTGGGCAGCACGGGGGAGTGCCTGATGCGAGAAGTCAGCGACCGGGGCGCGTCGCGTCAGGAGCACTCCATGGCGCGACGGGTGATAGCAGAATCAGGGTTTTTTGAAGCCTGAACGTCGCCTTCATCATTCAGATGATCTGCGTAATAAACAGGATTGAGCGACGCTGCTGCTGTGCCAGTTGATGGCGGATGCTGTGGATACGCTTATAACGGCGCGACTGCCCCTCCAGCCAGCGGGAGCGACGGCGATGCGCCTGACGTAACATTCTCCAGCGCGCTACTTCATTTCTGCTTCGTTTCATCACTTCCCCTCTGACGTCATTCACGCGAGACCTGCGCGAGGGCATTATAGAGATCTCTGCGGTAATGCCAAATCGGATCAGCATGTCCGGGATAAAGGGTTCCGTTAGCCGTCATCTGCACGTAAACTTGCCAGACGAAAGCGCGAACGGGATGTCCACTTTATGACCACTTTTTATACCCTGATCAGCTGGTTGCTGGTATTTGGTTACTGGCTGCTGATTGCCGGGGTTACGCTGCGCGTGCTGATGAAGCGGCGGGCCGTGACATCCGCAATGGCCTGGCTGCTGGTTATCTATATTCTGCCGCTGGTGGGCATTATCGCTTATCTCTCGTTTGGCGAACTGCATCTGGGTAAACGTCGCGCAGAGCGCGCCCGTACTATGTGGCCGTCGACCGCCCGCTGGCTCAATGATCTCAAGCAGTGTCGTGAAATTTTTGCCACCGAGCACAGCGACGTTGCCCGTTCGCTGTTTGAGCTTTGCTACCATCGCCAGGGCATCGCCGGGGTCAAAGGAAACCAGCTGCAGTTGCTCACCAGTGCCGACGACGTGATGCACGCGCTGATTCGTGATATTCAGCTGGCCCGCCACAACATAGAGATGGTGTTCTATATCTGGCATCCCGGCGGTCTGGCAGATGAAGTCGCCGAATCGCTGATGGCGGCCTCACGCCGCGGCGTTCATTGCCGACTGCTGCTCGACTCCGCAGGTAGCGTCGAGTTTTTCCGCAGTCCCTGGGTCGGCATGATGCGTAATGCCGGGATCGATGTGGTCGAAGCCTTGCAGGTCAGCCTGCTGCGTGTCTTCCTGCGACGGATGGACCTGCGCCAGCATCGCAAAATCGTCCTGATCGATAACTACATCGCCTATACCGGCAGCATGAACCTGGTCGATCCGCGCTTCTTTAAACAGAGTGCAGGTGTGGGCCAGTGGATTGACCTGATGGCGCGTATGGAAGGCCCGGTGGCGACCGCGATGGGGATCGTTTTCAGCTGCGACTGGGAGATTGAGACCGGTAAACGCATTCTGCCGCCGCCGCCCGATCGCAACATCATGCCGTTTGAAAAGGAGAGTGGCCACACGGTGCAGGTCATCGCCTCCGGTCCCGGCTTCCCGGAAGATATGATCCATCAGGCGCTGCTGACCGCCGTCTATTCAGCGCGTGAACAGCTGATTATGACCACGCCCTACTTAGTCCCTAGCGACGACCTGCTGCATGCTATCTGTACCGCCGCGCAGCGTGGCGTTAACGTCAGCGTGATCGTGCCGCGTCACAATGACTCGCTGCTGGTCGGCTGGGCCAGCCGCTCCTTCTTCAGTGAGATGCTGGAAGCGGGCGTGAAAATTTATCAGTTTGAAGATGGTCTGCTGCACACCAAGAGCGTACTGGTCGATGGACAGTTGAGCCTGGTGGGCACCGTGAACCTCGATATGCGCAGTTTATGGCTCAATTTTGAAGTGACGCTGGTGGTGGATGATGCCGGTTTTGGCAGCGATCTCGCCTGCGTACAGGATGACTACATCGCCCGCTCACGCCTGCTGGATGGCAAACGCTGGGCAAAACGTGCGTGGTGGCAGCGCATCGTTGAACGACTGTTTTACTTCTTCAGCCCTTTACTGTAAAACGAGCCAGATTGTGTAAATGGCCGCAGGCCGACAGGACAGACTATGGATTTAAATAATCGCCTCACCGAAGATGAAACGCTGGAACAAGCCTATGATATCTTTCTCGAACTGGCCGTCGACAATCTTGATCCGGCAGATGTCATTCTCTTCAATCTGCAGTTCGAAGAGCGCGGTGGCGCAGAGCTGTTTGATCCGTCCGAAGACTGGAAAGATCATGTCGATTTCGATCTGAATCCGGACTTTTTCGCCGAGGTGGTGATTGGGCTGGGTGAAGCGGACGGTGAACCGATTACCGATGTCTTCGCACGCGTGCTGCTGTGCCGTGAAAAAGATCACAAGCTCTGTCATATCCTGTGGCGTGAGTAAGTGTCAAATCAGATAAGAAAACGCCGGGTAATTGCCCGGCGTTTTGCATTATAGCGGGTCGACTTTCAGACAGGAGACCGCATGGTGGAAACTGCCTTCCAGCAGTGGCCGGGTTTTCGCACACTCCGGACCGGCAATCGGACAACGGGTGCGGAACACGCAGCCTGATGGCGGATTGATCGGCGACGGCAGCTCCCCTTCCAGCAGCTGAATTTGCTTGTTCTTCTCCTTGTCCGGATCGGGAATCGGCACGGCAGACATCAGCGCACGGGTGTAAGGATGCTGTGGATTGGTGTAGACCTCTTTGTAGGTCCCCAGCTCTACCGCATGACCCAGATACATCACCAGCACCCGATCAGAGATGTGTTTCACTACAGCCAGATCGTGCGCGATGAAGATCAGTGACAAGCCCATTTCTCGCTGCAACTGCTGCAGCAGGTTTACCACCTGCGCCTGAATCGACACGTCCAGCGCGGAAACCGGCTCATCACAGATAATCAGCTTCGGCTCCAGAATCAGCGCGCGGGCAATACCGATACGCTGACACTGACCACCCGAGAACTCATGCGGGTAGCGGTTAATCAGGTTGGGTAGCAGCCCCACTTTCATCATCATATTTTTGACGCGGTCTTTGACTTCCTGACGCGCCATTTTCGGATGATAGGTGCGAAGCGGCTCTGCGATGATGTCGCCGATGGTCATACGCGGGTTCAGCGACGCCAGCGGATCCTGGAATATCATCTGGATATCGCTGCGGGCTTTGCGCCACTCTTCTTCACTCTGACCCAGCAGATCGCGGCCTAACCAGGCGACGCGGCCTTCTGTCGCTTTCACCAGACCGATAATGGCGCGTGCCAGCGTCGATTTACCGCAGCCAGACTCGCCCACCACGCCCAGGGTTTCCCCTTCATAAAGACGCAGGCTGACACCGTCCACCGCTTTCAGGGTTTTTGAAGGCTGCCAGAACCACTGCTTGCCATCTTTGATGTCGAAATGCACCTTGAGATCGGCGATTTCCAGTAACACTCTTTTTTCAGCTACGGTGCTCATACTAACTCCTCCACCGGCTTAAAGCAGGCGCGCAGACGGCCATTGCCAAAGGGTTCCAGCGGCGGTGCCTGGGTGCAGATATCCATCGCGTGCGGACAGCGTGGCTGGAAGGGACAGCCCTGCGGCAGACGCAGCAGGTTCGGAGGATTGCCCGGAATGGTGGTCAGGGTTTCACCTTCGATCGCATCCAGACGCGGCACCGCATTAAGCAGGCCAATCGAGTAAGGATGGGCTGGCTGATAGAAGACATCGCGGGCGCTGCCATACTCCATGGTGCGTCCGGCGTACATCACCAGCACTTTGTCGCAGATCCCTGCCACCACGCCGAGATCGTGTGTGATCATGATAATGGCGGTGTTGAACTCGCGCTTCAGGTCGTTGAGCAGCGTCATAATCTGCGCCTGCACGGTGACATCCAGCGCGGTGGTAGGCTCATCGGCAATCAGCAGTTTAGGACGGCACAACAACGCCATGGCGATCATCACGCGCTGACGCATCCCGCCGGAGAACTCATGCGGATACATCTTCATGCGCTTGCGGGCTTCCGGCATTTTCACCGCGTCCAGCATTCTCACCGACTCTTCAAACGCCTGCGCGCTGTTCATCCCTTTGTGCAGCTTAAGCACTTCCATCAGCTGCTCACCCACCCGCATATAGGGGTTGAGCGAGGTCATCGGGTCCTGGAAGATCATCGCAATCTGTTCGGCGCGCAGCTTATTGAGCTTATTTTCGGGCAGATTCAGGATCTCTTTGCCGTTAAACATCGCCGAGCCGCCAATGCGGCCATTTTTTGCCAGCAGTCCCATCAGGGCAAAGGCCGTTTGCGACTTGCCCGAACCGGACTCGCCGACAATACCCAGCGTCTCACCGGCGCGCAGCGAGAAGTTCAGGTCGTTGACGGCGGTGACATCCCCATCGTGCGTGCCAAAGGTCACGCGCAAATCTTTGACCGTAAGTAGCTGTTCGCTTCCCGCGCGGGCCGCCATCGCTGGCTGGAATTCATGAATAGTCATCGGGAAACTCCTTAACGATCTTTCGGGTCGAGGGCATCACGCAGGCCATCGCCGATAAAGTTGAAACAGAACAGCGTGACCACCAGGAAGCCTGCCGGATAGAGCAACAGCCACGGCGACACTTCCATCGAATTGGCCCCGTCGCTGAGCAATGCGCCCCAGCTACTCAGCGGCTCCTGTGTACCCAGACCCAGGAAACTCAGGAAGGATTCGAACAGGATCATGCTCGGCACCAGCAGCGAGGCGTAAACCACCACCACACCCAGAACGTTCGGTACGATGTGACGCACCACGATTTTCCAGGTTGATACCCCACCGACATGCGCCGCTTCGATGAACTCTTTGCGCTTCAGGCTCAGCGTCTGGCCGCGCACAATACGCGCCATATCCAGCCATGAGACCATGCCGATAGCGGCAAAAATCAGCAGGATGTTGCGGCCAAAGAAGGTCACCAACAGGATGACGAAGAACATAAACGGGAAGGAGTTAAGGATCTCCAGAATACGCATCATCACGGAGTCGGTTTTGCCGCCCAGATAGCCAGCAATCGAGCCGTACAGCGTGCCAACGATCACCGCGATCAGCGCAGACGCCACGCCCACCATCAGTGAGATACGGCCACCGATTGCTACACGCACCAGCAGGTCACGTCCCGATGAATCGGTTCCGAACCAGTGGCCGGAGGTGGTATCAGGCGGGGAGGACATCATGGCCCAGTCGGTATCGTCGTAGGTGAACTGCGCCAGCATCGGCGCAAAAATCACAAACAGCGTGATCAGCAACAGCACCAGCAGGCTGATTGAGGCAGCCCGGTTATGGATAAAACGACGACGCGCGTCCTGCCAGAGACTACGCCCTTCTACTTCCAGCTTCTCACTGAACGCATCAAGAGCTTCGCTGTTTTTCTTACTCAACATCATGGCGAACTCCGCAATCAGTAACGAATTTTTGGATCGATAACGGCATAGAGCACGTCAACAATCGCGTTAAACAGAATGGTCAGTAAACCGACCAGAATGGTCAGGCTCATCACCAGTGAGTAGTCACGGTTCAGCGCGCCGTTCACAAACAGCTGACCGATGCCCGGCAGACCATAAATCGACTCGATCACCATCGAACCGGTGATGATGCCGACAAACGCCGGGCCCATGTAGGAGATCACTGGCAGCAGCGCGGGCTTCAGCGCATGACGCAGCACAATGCGGCGCAGCGGTAAGCCTTTGGCGCGCGCGGTGCGGATAAAGTTAGAGTGCATCACTTCAATCATCGATCCACGGGTGATACGCGCGATACTGGCGATATAAGCCAGCGATAGCGCCACCATCGGCAGTAGCATGTAGTTCCACTGCCCACCGTTCCAGCCGCCGCCCGGCAGCCATTTCAGGGTGATGGCGAACAGCAGGACCAGCAGCGGTGCGACCACGAAACTGGGTATCACCACGCCGGTCATTGCCACCCCCATGACCGCGAAGTCCCACAGACTGTTCTGTTTGAGCGCGGCGATCACGCCCGCCGTGACGCCCAGCACCACCGCCAGAAGGAACGCGGCCAGGCCGAGTTTGGCTGAGACCGGGAACGCATGCGCGACCAGATAGTTGACCGAATAATCTTTGTATTTAAACGAAGGGCCGAAATCGCCGTGCGCCAGCTGCAGCAGGTAATCGACATACTGCTTACCAATGGGATCGTTGAGGTGATATTTCGCCTCAATGTTGGCCATCACTTCCGGGGCCAGAGTGCGCTCGCCGGTAAACGGGCTGCCGGGTGCCAGGCGCATCATAAAGAAGGAGATGGTGATCAGGACGAACAGCGTCGGAAGCGCTTCAAGCAAGCGACGCAGGATGAATTTTAACATTGCCGTACCTACCAGGCTGTTGCATCACAACATATAAAAAAGTAAAAGGCGGCGCGAGACGCGCCGCCACTGCTGATAGCCTGAATGCTATTAGTGTTTAATAATGTAGAAGTTTTTATCCAGCGTTTTATCCAGTGGATCTTTACCGGTATAACCGCCGACATAAGGTTTCACCAGACGCGTATTCACGTAGTAGTAAACCGGTACGATGGTGCTGTCTTTATCCATAATCTGCTCGGCCTGCTGATAATCCGCCGCGCGGGTTTTAGCATCCGGAGCCTTAATCGCATCACGGATCACTTTGTCAAACGCATCGCTCTTATAGTGCGAGGTGTTACTGCTGCTGTTAGACAGCATAGTGTTCAGGAAGGAAGTCGGTTCGTTGTAGTCCGCACACCAGGCAGCACGGGAGACATCATAGTTACCCTGATGACGGGTATCCAGGAAGGTTTTCCACTCCTGGTTTTCCAGTTTGATGTTCACGCCGATGTTTTTCTTCCAGATCGACGAGGCGGCAATCGCCAGCTTCTTGTGCAGATCGGAGGTGTTGTAGAGCAGGTTAAAGGTCAGCGGTTTGTCGGCGGTATAGCCGGCTTCTGCCAGCAGTTTTTTCGCTTCGGCATTACGTTTGTCCTGTGACCATTTGAACCAGTCTGGCGGCAGAATGTCCATGCCGTCGGTTGATGGCGGCGTGTAGCTGTAGGCTGGCTTCTGGCCCTGCGCCAGCACTTTGTTAACCATGATGTCACGATCCAGACCCAGCTTCAGGGCCGCGCGCACGCGAGGATCGGTGAATGGCGCTTTCTGGTTGTTGATTTCGTAGTAGTAGGTGCAGAGATAAGGATCGACGTGCAGCTCTTTACCGTTGTCACGCTGCAGCTTTTTAAACAGCTCAATCGGCAGATTGTTATAGGTCATGTCGCTGCCGTTCTCGGAGAAGTAACGGTTAACGTCACTGACTTCGGAACTGATTGGCAGGAAGGTGACTTTGTTCAGCACGGTGTGTTCGTTGTCCCAGTAGTTCGGGTTACGCACCAGGGTGATTCGCTCGTTAATCACGTGCGCGTCCAGTTTAAAGGCGCCGTTGCCGACCCAGTTCTGAGGCTGAGTCCACTGATCGCCAAACTTCTCAATCGCTGGTTTATAAACCGGTGACATCACGGAGTTGATCAGCAGCTTATCAAAATAGGGAACTGGCTCACTCAGGGTGACTTCCAGCGTGTGATCGTCCAGGGCTTTGACGCCCAGATCGGTAATCGGTTTTTTACCGGCGATGATGTCATCGACGTTCAGAATATGACCATACTGTGGATAGCTGGCGTACGGTGAAGCGGTTTTAGGATCGACCAGACGCTCCCAGCTGTAAACGAAGTCCTGCGCCGTCACCGGCTCGCCGTTGGACCATTTGGCATTTTTACGTAAGTGGAAAGTCCACACTTTGAAATCTTTGTTTTCGTAACTTTCCGCCACAGCCGGGATCGGTTTACCGTTGCTGTCATTGACCAGCAGACCTTCGTAAAGATCGCGCGCCACGTTGTCTTCCGGCACGCCTTCGATTTTGTGCGGATCGAGCGACTGCACTTCATCGCCATTGCCGCGAACCAGCTCCTGTTTAGCGGCCAGCTCAACGCCCGCAGGCACGGTTGCTGCGAAAGCCGCATTCCCTGCCAGGGCACTCACTGCGGCGAAAACGCCCGCTGCTATCAGGCTTTTTTTCGTGATGTTGTTCATTATTACACTCCAGTTTTATTATCGTCACCGTGGCGATGCTCTGCCCCGGCGTCCCCCGTCTCCGGGCTCCCTGGCCTGTTACCAGGGAGATTGACCCCAAAATGGTCTGTACGCTGATGCGTTTCCCGACTGTCTCGCCGAACAGGCGATCAGATCAGTGTTGTTTGATGAAATAGTACTTCAGGTCTGTCATGTCCTGCGGGTCTTTGCCCGTAAAGCCGCCAACCCAGGGCTTTACCAGGCGCACACTTACGCGGTAGTAAACTGGCACAATTGGTGAGTCTTTGTCGAGTTGTGTTTCAGCCTGCTGATACAGGTCGGCGCGCTGCGCCTCACTGCCCGCCGTCAGCGTCTCTGCCATCAGGCGATCAAAGGTCGCGCTGCTGTAAAACGCGGTGTTGATGGAGGCATTGCTGATCAGCATGTTCAGGAAGGTAGAAGGTTCGTTGTAATCGGCGCACCAGGTAGCACGGACCACGTCATACTGAGCCTGATGACGGGTCTCCAGCAGGGTTTTCCACTCCTGATTCTGCAGCGTCACTTTCGCGCCCAGGTTTTTCTGCCACATCGACGCGGCCGCAATCGCCTGCCGTTTGTTCTGATCAGAGGTGTTATAGAGCAGCGTAAAGGTCAGCGGATGGGCGGCATCGAAGCCTGCCTCAGCCAGTAGCTTCTTCGCGGCTTCATTACGCTGCGCCTGCGTCCAGGTGAACCAGGCGGGCGGCGTGAGTTTTATGCCCGCAGTGAAAGGCGGTGTCAGGCTGTAAGCCGGAATCTGCCCCTGGGCCATGATCTTATTGGCAATCACCTCGCGATCGAGGGTCATTTTCAGCGCGGCACGCACCCGGGCATCGGTGAACGGCGGCTTTTTGTTGTTAATTTCGTAGTAAAAGGTGCAAAGCAGCGGACTGACCTTCACTTCATCGCCCAGCTCTTTGCGCAGCTTGCCAAACATCTCCGGCGGCACCGCACTGTTGGTGATGTCCGTGCCGCCGCTGCGGTAGCGATTGATATCACTGTTTTCAGAGGCGATCGGCAGGAAGGTCCCCTGCTCAATCACCGTATGTGCGTTGTCCCAGTAGTGAGGATTGCGCTTCACCACGATTTTTTCATTCACCACCCAGTCGCCCAGCGTGTAAGCGCCGTTGCCGATGTAGTGACCGGGACGTGTCCAGGCGTCTCCCCACTGCTTAATGGCTGGCGCATAAACCGGCTTCATCGCCGTATGCGTTAACATCGCCACCAGGTAAGGCACCGGTTCGCTCAGGGTAATCTGCAGCCGATGCGCATCCAGCGCTTTTACGCCCAGCTGATCGGGTGACGCTTTGCCGGCAAGGATCGCATCGACATTGGCAAAATGAGCTGCCTGCGGATAGCTGGAGTAAGGCGATGCGGTTTTCGGGTCCACCAGCCGACGCCAGCTATAGACGAAATCACTGGCGGTCACCGGCTCACCATTGCTCCACTTCGCATCATCACGCAGATTAAAAATCCAGACGGTGGGTTGCGGATTTTCCCAGCTTTTGGCGACGCCAGGTACGACCTGACCGCTGTTGTCGGTGTTCACCAGACCATCCAGCAGGTTTTGAATAACATTGGATTCCGGCACGCCTTCGGTTTTATGCGGATCCAGCGAGGAGACTTCACTTCCGTTATTAATCACGATCTGCTGTTGTGCGGCCAGTGTCGTTCCCGGCGGAACCGTGGCGGCATAGGCCGGCGAAAAAGCCATTAACAGAACACCTGCGAGTGTTGACCGCTGTTGCTGCAAATTCTTCATCCCAATCATCCGAAACGCCAACCTTATTTAAGTATCCCGATAGGCTTAAGCAAAAAGCGTTCTCACTTTGGGCTTTCGGAGAAAAAAATTCACGTTGGGCCAAAAATTATCAGAAGCCGTGAGGAGGTGCCAAAGCAAAATAACGAAAATGTTAACTAATTCTCTTTTATCATGAGATGTCATGCAGCGGAAGTGTTAATTTTCGTCCTGAAAATATCATATCAATATGAAAAATAGACGATTTAGCTGGAAAGCCCTACCCAGCGCGGAATGCAGCGTCAAATTATGCCTGTTTTAGCATTTATATTGCGCAATTCAGCTTCAGCGCGATGAAATTCAGTTCAACTGCTTTTACATGGCGGATTCTGAGGCAGACGGGAAAAAAGAGAGGAGAATATCATGTGAAAATAGTGACATTATTTCGCCAAAAAAAGTCTGTGACCAAACTCGCAGTAACGAAATTTATAATCGGGTAATTCTGTTAAGCATCACGAATAATTGCATCGCAATGGTGCACTAAAGGGCTTTATTGCACCATTACGGATCACTTATTCACTTCACTGCCTGAAATAAGTGAGTGTTTAATTGACGAGGCCGGGAAAAATAGATTTTATGCCGGTCACAACGAATTCAATACCCAGCGCCATCAGCAGCAGACCCATGATACGGGTAATCACGTTGATACCGGTCTGCCCGAGAATACGCACCATTAACGGCGCGGCGCGGAACAGCAGCCAGCAGCAGAAGGCAAAGATGGCAATCGCCAGGGTGAAGCCCAGCAGGTTCAGCCAGCTGTGGTAGCGGGTACTCCAGACGATGGTCGAGCTGATGGCACCCGGACCCGCCATCAGTGGCAACGCCAGCGGCACCACCCCCACGCTTTCACGGATCGCCGTTTCTGACTTCTCCTGCTTGTTCTGTTTATCCTCGCCCAGCTTGCCGCTGATCATCGACATCGCAATGGTGACGACCAGAATCCCGCCCGCAATGCGGAAAGAGTCAATCGAGATGCCAAACACATGCAGAATTGCATCGCCCAGGAAAAGCGACGTCCAGAGAATAATGGCCACCGCCAGGTTAGCAGTAAGGTTGGTTTTATTACGCTCAGCCACGCCCTGATAACGGGTCATGCTGATAAACACCGGAATAATTCCCACAGGATTGACCAGCGCAAACAGCCCGACAAAAAATTTTATATAGCCTGATAAATCTAACAGCGCAGGGTTCACGACTTTACTCCGTACCACAGGGGGGGGAAAACGCGCCTAATGTATGTGAAAACCGCCCCGGAAGCCAGATGCTGGCCCAGCTATTTATACTGATGAATCAATGCACCTTTAGCGCTTTACGCCAGAGATCAAAAAGTGGCTGGATTTAGCCGCTGCCAGGGTGGCAGACAGGAAGAGCAAACAGATTTGACTCAGTAGCACAATAAAGGGGTGCTGAAAGGTGTCAGCTTTGACTTAAATTGATCTGAATCAAAATTACCCTACCCCAAACCAGGTAATCTTTTCGTAACGGAAGTATTAGCGGCAGCGAAGAAAGCTTCGCAGCCAGCAACAGAAGACTTGTTCAGTAAACAGTTGAAAATCCGGGCGTTCTTTCCCAGCCAGACGCGTTATTTTAACGTGACTATACTCAGGGCGCAGGATTGTTTACTAAAAAAGTTTAACTTCCTTCAGGAGAACACCATGGCCGTAACCAATGTCGCTGAACTTAATGCACTGGTAGAACGTGTAAAAAAAGCCCAGCGTGAATATGCCAACTTTTCTCAGGAACAGGTCGACGCCATTTTCCGTGCCGCCGCCCTCGCCGCCGCAGACGCCCGAATCCCGCTAGCCAAGATGGCCGTTGCCGAATCCGGTATGGGCATTGTCGAAGACAAAGTGATCAAAAACCATTTTGCTTCAGAATATATTTACAACGCTTATAAAGATGAAAAGACCTGTGGTGTGTTAGCCACTGACGATACCTTCGGCACCATTACCATTGCCGAGCCAATTGGTCTGATTTGCGGCATCGTCCCGACCACTAACCCGACGTCAACCGCCATCTTCAAAGCCTTAATCAGCCTTAAAACCCGAAACGGTATCATCTTCTCGCCACATCCACGCGCCAAAGACGCGACAAACAAAGCGGCTGACATTGTCCTGCAGGCTGCGATTGCCGCCGGTGCGCCTCGGGACATCATCGGCTGGATCGACGCCCCTTCTGTTGAGCTGTCAAACCAGCTGATGCACCACCCAGACATCAACCTGATTCTTGCTACTGGCGGTCCGGGCATGGTGAAAGCGGCTTATAGCTCCGGTAAACCAGCGATTGGCGTGGGTGCAGGTAACACACCGGTGGTCATTGATGAAACCGCCGATGTGAAACGTGCCGTCGCATCCATTCTGATGTCGAAAACCTTTGATAACGGCGTGATCTGCGCCTCTGAACAATCGGTAATTGTGGTTGATTCAGTCTATGACGCCGTGCGTGAACGTTTCGCCAGCCATGGTGGCTACATGCTGCAGGGTGCTGAACTCAGTGCCGTGCAGAATATCATCCTGAAAAACGGCGGCCTGAATGCGGCCATCGTCGGTCAGCCTGCCTTCAAAATTGCAGAAATGGCCGGACTCAGCGTGCCACCGAGCACCAAAATCCTCATTGGTGAAGTGAAACTGGTGGATGAGTCTGAGCCGTTCGCTCATGAGAAACTCTCTCCGACGCTGGCGATGTATCGGGCGAAAGATTTCCAGGATGCGGTTAATAAAGCGGAGAAACTGGTCGCCATGGGCGGTATCGGTCACACCTCCTGTCTTTACACCGACCAGGACAACCAGACAGAGCGCGTGCACTACTTCGGCGACAAAATGAAAACCGCGCGTATTCTGATCAACACGCCTGCATCACAGGGCGGTATTGGTGACCTCTACAACTTTAAACTGGCACCTTCCCTGACGCTGGGTTGTGGTTCCTGGGGCGGCAACTCTATTTCAGAGAACGTCGGTCCAAAACACCTGATCAATACCAAAACTGTCGCCAAGCGAGCTGAGAATATGTTGTGGCATAAACTTCCTAAATCCATCTACTTCCGTCGGGGTTCACTGCCAATTGCGCTGGAAGAAGTGGCAACGGACGGCGCGAAACGGGCCTTTATCGTCACTGACCGTTTCCTGTTTAATAACGGCTATGCCGACCAGGTGACCCGCGTGCTGAAATCACACGGCATCGAGACTGAAGTGTTCTTCGAAGTTGAAGCTGACCCGACGCTGAGCATCGTGCGTAAAGGTGCAGAGCAGATGGAAAGCTTCAAGCCTGATGTCATCATCGCGCTGGGCGGCGGCTCCCCAATGGATGCCGCGAAAATCATGTGGGTGATGTACGAACATCCGGAAACTCACTTCGAAGAGCTGGCGTTACGTTTCATGGATATCCGTAAACGTATCTACAAGTTCCCGAAAATGGGCGTTAAAGCGCGCATGATCGCCATCACCACCACCTCCGGTACCGGTTCAGAAGTCACACCGTTTGCCGTAGTAACCGATGATGCGACAGGCCAGAAATATCCACTCGCTGACTATGCATTAACCCCGGACATGGCGATTGTCGATGCCAATCTGGTGATGGATATGCCGCGTTCACTCTGCGCCTTCGGGGGCCTGGATGCCGTCACCCACGCACTGGAAGCTTATGTTTCCGTGCTGGCAAATGAGTACTCGGATGGACAGGCGCTGCAGGCACTGAAACTGCTGAAAGAAAACCTGCCAGCAAGCTATGCCGAAGGGGCTAAAAATCCGGTGGCGCGTGAGCGTGTCCACAATGCCGCCACTATCGCCGGTATTGCGTTTGCTAACGCCTTCCTTGGGGTCTGTCACTCAATGGCGCACAAACTGGGCTCAGAGTTCCATATCCCACACGGTCTGGCCAACGCCCTGTTAATCTCGAACGTTATTCGCTATAACGCGAATGACAACCCAACTAAACAGACCGCTTTCAGCCAGTACGATCGTCCGCAGGCGCGTCGTCGTTACGCCGAGATTGCTGACCACTTAGGTCTGAGCGCACCGGGTGACCGCACCGCACAGAAAATTGAGAAGCTGCTGGCCTGGCTGGATGAGATCAAAACTGAACTGGGTATCCCGACCTCTATCCGCGAAGCTGGTGTGCAGGAAGCGGACTTCCTGGCGAAAGTCGATAAACTGGCCGATGATGCGTTCGATGACCAGTGTACCGGCGCTAACCCACGTTATCCGCTGATTGCTGAGCTGAAACAGATTATGCTCGATACCTTCTACGGTCGTGAGTTCACCGAACCGTTCTCAAACATCGCCCAGGCGGTCGCTGAGCAGCCGGTAAAAGGCATTAAAGCTGACAAGAAAGCCAAAAAAGTCTGATAGTGCCGTTCTGATTCTCAGATAAAAAAACCCGCCCCGGCGGGTTTTTTATTGCCTGAACAACGCGGCTATTTGAGCGGCGTCTGTGCGCCATGAATCGCCTGCAACGAGCCCTGCTCTATCGCCTGCTTATAGTGTTTGCGGCAGACTGAGATATAGCTTTCGTTACCGCCAATCACCACCTGCTCCCCCTCACTGAAGGGTTTACCCTCGCTATCCAGTCGCAGCACCATGCTCGCCTTACGGCCACAGTGACAGATGGTTTTAAGTTCAACCAGCTTGTCTGCCCATGCCAGCAGATACTGACTGCCCACAAACAGTTCACCGCGAAAATCGGTGCGCAGGCCATAGCAGAGCACCGGAATATCCAGATCGTCCACGACATCTGAGAGCGCTTTAACCTGCTCACGGGTCAGGAACTGACTCTCATCAACCAGCACGCAGTGAATCGGCTGCGCGGCATGTTCAGCGGCAATGTCGCTATAGAGTGAGGTCTCTGCGTTGTAGAGCATGGCCGGCGACGACAGTCCGATGCGGGAGCTCACCTGCCCGGCACCAAAGCGATTATCGATTTCGGCGGTGTAGACCAGTGAACGCATGCCGCGCTCCTGATAGTTATAGGAGGATTGCAGCAGTGCGGTCGATTTCCCTGCATTCATTGCAGAGTAATAGAAATAGAGTTGGGCCATAGGAGCGTATCTTCATCGGAACTTAACGGAATGGCGCGCATATTAACACAAAGCGCTAACGATTCGTTGTGGTTGATGGGGGAATAAAGCGCAACGGCTACCCTTTTATACCTCTCCCTGCCGTTTACGGTGCCTGTTATGTGCGCGCTTTCAGAGAATAAGTTTTGCTTATTTTATCCGCAACAAAAATGAATGACACTTTTTTTACTGCTACAGATACATTAAATTTATTTGATATCGGATTAAACGAAAATATCTTTTATTCAGCATAACGGTGAATTTCTTTAGCCAGCATTTTTTTAGTCACCAAAGTAATTAGTTGTCAGAACTTTTTATGATTGAAGTTATTTAATGTCACTACTACTATTAGCGGGCAACACAACTTTTTCCCTTATTCAGAGACCAGGACAATGAGCGAAGCACTAAAAGTTCTTAATAATATCCGTACGCTGCGCGCCCAGGCCAGAGAGTATTCCGTAGAATCCCTGGAAGAGATGCTGGAAAAACTGGACGTGGTGGTAAAAGAACGCCGCGAAGAAGAGTCGCATTTTCAGGCAGAAAATGAAGAACGCACGCGTAAACTTAATCAGTATCGTGAAATGCTGCTGGCCGATGGAATCGACCCGAATGAACTGATTAACACGCTGAACGTCACCCCCCGAGCTGCGGCAAAAGGTAAACGCTCAGTGCGCCCGGCTAAATATGGTTATACCGATGAAAAAGGCGAGTCCAGAACCTGGACCGGTCAGGGCCGTACTCCGGCTTTGATTAAAAAAGCGCTGGAAGAACAGGGTAAAAAACTGGACGATTTTTTACTGTAATAGTACGCAACTTTGCTGCTATAGCGGCAGTGTGATGCGCAACAAAAAAGGAAGCCGAAGCTTCCTTTTTCTTTTAATCAGACGCAATAAAAATCGCGGTACCAGTCAACGAAGTTTTTAACGCCCTCTTCGACTCCGGTTTGCGGTTTAAAACCAATCGCCTTAAACAAAGCCTCGGTATCTGCACTGGTTTCCAGTACATCACCGGGTTGCATTGGCATCAGGTTTTTCTTCGCAGTAATCGCCAGTGCTTTCTCAATCGCTTCGATATAGTTCATCAACGTAACAGGCTGACTGTTACCAATATTATAAACACGATAAGGCGCTGAACTGGTTGCAGGTGAACCGGTTTCAACCGTCCAGTTATCATCCTGCTGCGGAATAACATCCTGCAGACGAACAATCGCTTCGGCAATATCATCAATATAGGTAAAGTCGCGTTTCATCTGGCCCTGGTTATAAACATCAATCGCTTCACCGGCAAGCATCGCGCGGGTGAATTTGAATAATGCCATATCAGGACGGCCCCACGGACCATAGACGGTAAAGAAGCGCAATCCGGTTGTCGGCAACTGATAGAGATGCGAGTAAGTGTGGGACATTAACTCATTCGCTTTTTTAGTCGCCGCATATAAAGAAACCGGATGATCAACGCTGTCTTCGGTTGAGAACGGCATCTTACGATTCAGACCATAAACAGAACTGGATGACGCGTAGAGCAGATGTTCAATTTTATGATGACGGCAGCCTTCAAGGATATTGAGGTGACCGATCAGATTGGAGTCTGCGTAGGCATGAGGATTTTCAATGGAGTACCGGACGCCAGCCTGAGCGCCGAGGTGAATAACGCGCTGGAATGTATTCTGGTCGAACAGTGACGCCATTGCGTCACGGTCCGCCAGATCCATCTCAATAAAAGTAAAACCCGGATCGGCTTTAATTAAATTGAGACGGGCATGCTTGAGATTTACGTCGTAATAATCATTCAGGTTGTCGATACCGACAACCTGGTGACCGGCGGCCAGCAGACGCTGACTGACATGAAAACCAATAAAGCCTGCGGCGCCGGTGACCAGAAAGTTCATAAATCCCTCGTTAATTATGCAGTTTGAATAGACGCTCCGCGGCCGATTGCATAATAAACGAAACCGCGTTTGCTGATACGCTCTGGATCATACAGGTTACGACCATCAAAAATCACGGCTTCTTTCAGCGCATTTTTGATGATGTCGAAGTCAGGTGCACGGAAGTTTTGCCACTCCGTGCAGATGACCAGACCGTCAGCGCCCTGCAGTGCCGCTTCTTTGGTACCCATCAGCTTAAGATCGCTGCGGTGACCATAGATGCGCTGCGCCTCATCCATTGCTTCAGGGTCAAACGCCTGAACAGAGGCGCCTGCTTCCCACAGCGTTTCCATCAGCACACGGCTGGAGGCTTCACGCATGTCGTCTGTATTCGGCTTGAATGACAGGCCCCAAAGTGCAAACGTTTTACCTTTCAGATCGTCACCAAAATGACGCTTGATGAAAGTAGGCAGCTTGTTTTTCTGGTTGTCATTCACATCTTCCACGGCCTGTAACAGACGTGGCTGATAGCCAATGGACTCAGCGGTACGGATTAACGCCTGCACGTCTTTCGGGAAGCAGGAGCCGCCGTAGCCACAGCCAGGATAGATAAAGTGGTAGCCAATGCGGGGATCAGAACCGATACCCTGGCGTACTTTCTCAATATCCGCACCTAAACGTTCAGCCAGGTTAGACATCTCATTCATAAAGCTGATTTTGGTTGCCAGCATGCAGTTTGCTGCATACTTGGTCAACTCTGCGCTGCGGATATCCATCATGATCATGCGATCGTGGTTACGGTTAAACGGCTCATAGAGTTCGCGTAACAGTTCTACCACGTCGTCGTTGTCGGTACCGACAACGATACGCTCTGGACGCATGCAGTCATTAACTGCAGCCCCCTCTTTCAGGAATTCAGGGTTTGAAACCACATCGAAAGTGATGTTGGCGTCACGCGCTTTCAGCGCTTCCGTCATTACTGCACGAACTTTGTCTGCTGTGCCAACCGGAACGGTTGATTTGTCGATAACCACTTTGTGATCGTTCATATGCTGCGCAATGGTGCGCGCTACGGCGGTCACATATTTCAGATCGGCAGAGCCGTCTTCATCAGGTGGAGTACCAACTGCAATAAACTGCATAACACCATGGTTTACGCCCAGCTCAGCATCAGTGCTGAACTTCAGACGACCCGCTTCGTAATTGGACATTACCAGCGGCGTTAAACCTGGTTCGAAAATAGGAATGATGCCTTTTTTCAGATTTTCGACTTTATTAGCGTCGACATCAATGCAGAGAACGTCATGTCCGACTTCGGCTAACACCGCAGCCTGAACCAGACCGACATAGCCGATACCAAATACAGTGACTTTCATCGAGTTATCCTGTGTTTATGAATTACTTTTTGTTGCCAACTGCGCCATCGAGCCATTCAGAGAAATCTTTGCCCAATACCGGATGACGAACACCGTACTCAACGAAAGCCTGCATGTAGCCCAGCTTGTTACCACAGTCATGGCTCACGCCTTTCAGGTGATAAGCTTCAACAGTTTCTTTTTCCATCAGCATAGCGATGGAGTCAGTCAGCTGAACTTCGCCGCCTGCACCTGGAGGTGTTTTTGCCAGCAGTGGCCAGATGTCTGAAGAAAGAACATAACGACCCACTACAGCCAGGTTTGAAGGCGCTTCTGTCGCTTTAGGCTTCTCAACCACACCCACCATTGGTGCGCTGTCGCCTGGGTTCAGTTCTGCGCCCTGGCAATCGACAACACCGTAAGCAGTCACATCGGCAACCGGCTCAACCATGATCTGGCTACGGCCAGACTCTTCATAACGGCTCAGCATTTCTGCCAGGTTATCTTTGGTTGGGTTAGATTCGTATTCGTCGATGATGACGTCTGGCAGGATGACCGCAAATGGCTCATCACCGATCAGTGGGTGTGCACACATAACCGCGTGACCCAGACCTTTAGCGATGCCCTGACGGACCTGCATGATGGTAACGTGTGGCGGACAGATAGACTGGATTTCGTCCAGCAACTGACGCTTAACGCGTTTTTCCAGCATTGATTCCAGTTCGAAGCTGGTATCAAAGTGGTTTTCGATGGCATTTTTTGATGAATGCGTTACCAGCACAATTTCATTGATGCCAGCAGCGATACACTCGTTAACGACATACTGGATTAACGGCTTATCAACCAGCGGTAACATCTCTTTTGGAATCGCTTTGGTAGCCGGGAGCATACGCGTACCCAAACCCGCTACCGGGATTACCGCTTTTTTTACTTTGGTATTATTGGCAGACATTAAGATACCTCTCTTATAGGCCGTTCAAGTTAATACTTGATATGTCGGTTTAAAATCGGAAATGAGTATATCAGTTAGTATCGAACGGATTTATCCTGGAAGGGACCAAACCGTCGAAATTAAGACTATTACCCAACAGTAAAGCTAAACTCTGGCCCTGTCTTCAGCGCCAGAATTCTTGTGTTATTGCGGCTTATTCTTCCGTCGACAACATCAGTCGAATGCGGCCGCCCGCGCCCCAGACGTGGCATTGCCAGTTATCTGCGCGCTGACTGATCTGGTTAAGATGGGTGCTGCCCATAGTGCCAAGGGGGACGCCATTACTGAGTTGAATCTGATGGGCATGAACATGAAGGGTGGCGTTTAATCCGGCCGAAACCAGGATTAAGTTTTTTAAACCGCGGTGATAATAACCCACCAGCAACGGGAACTGACCGCTCAGGTTCGCCTGACGCAGCAGCAGATTAACCTGTCTGAGCAGTCCATTAAGCTCCGGCAAGCGCTGTTTTTGCCCGGTCAGCTGCTCCTGTAGCAGGCCATTGAACAGCGCCCGCAGCAACAGAGCCGCCAGCACGCCGTTGTCACCGGCACGCGTCACATCCAGACAGTAAAACGCCAAATCTTTATCAGAAAGCGCCGCGATATCCAGCACCAGGCCAGGCTGCTCCGCCATCGTCAGCTGACGGTAATTAAGCCGGCAGTTAGCAATCGTCTGTTGCACCGGAGGCTGGAGTTGCTTGAGCAGCTTGGCGGCTGCTTTTGGATCGCGAACCAGCGCATCCCAGTCCTGGAACAGCTGTTCATCCTCTTCCACTTTTGAGGTGAACATAGAGGGATAGAGACACTCATAGACCGCTTCACGGAAGCGCTCAAAGTTCTTCAGTGGCTTGAGCAGCACATCCTGTACCCCAAGACGTAGCACGTGGGCGATATCAGACATGTTTTCAGTGGCCGAGATAATCAGAATCGGCACGACGTTGCCACGAGTACGAATGTGTTCAACGAACTGAATGCCACTCATGCGGGGCATTTCCAGATCGCAGATAATCAGGTCGACAGTATGCTGTTGTAGTTGTGCAATTGCTTCCAGACCATCTTCCGCTTGTAACGTCACAGCACCCATCGATAACAAAAATTGGTCCAGCAACGAACGGAAAACAGCCTCATCTTCGACAATGAGTATCTTTTTGCCGAGTAGTGGTTTTTCCATTCTTTCCCCCTGCGTACCAGATATTTCAATAGTGGTTCATAAAACGCAGTTGCGCCTTTCAGAATTGCCCGAAGTCACCGCTTAGAATGAACAACTTCATTATCTGCCACGGACCAGTGGTAATAGTTCATCCATTTTCTTCTCTACGGCGGCCCTGCCTGCCTCGATGGCCTCTTCAGCACGATGAAAGTCCAGCGTCGAAATTTGCGGACAGACCGGCTGGATCAAAACATCAGGCGGATCGCCTGCCATGCGGTTTCGTTTCAGGCGATTCTCCAGCACCTGAATAGAGGTGGACATAATCTCCATCGCGCCAGGCGACTGAGAGGCACGGCGCTGGGTGAAATTCACCAGACGCTGTCGCAGCTTGCCACCCCAACTCAATGCGGCTGCTGCGGCTTCTTCTTCACTGTTCTGAGGTGTAACGGAAAAGAGATCCTGCTGCATCAAATGCGCGTCATGCTGTAAATCAACGGCGATTACAATGTCAGCCCCCAGGGCGCGGGTCAGCGAAATCGGCACCGGATTGACCACAGCACCATCCACCAGCCAATACCCATTGTAGCCCACCGGCGGTAATAAACCTGGCATACTGCACGATGCGCGTACGGCCTGATGCAAATCACCCTCGGTCAGCCAGAGTTCACGGCCGGTGCTAAGGTTGGTTGCAACCACACCAAAGGGTTTATTACAGTGCTCAATGGCATCATTGGGGATCAGCTGACGGACATGGCTGAACACCCGCTCGCCGCGTAACAGTCCGCCACGCTGCCAGGAGACATCCATCAGACGAATAACATCCCAGTAGCGAAATGCACTGACCCATTTCTGCATCAGCGGCAGGCGATTATTGACGTAGGCAGACCCGACTAATGCCCCGACAGAGCAGCCCGCAACGACGTCGATCTCAATACCTGCACGCTCCAGCGCGTTGATCACGCCGATGTGCGCCCATCCTTTGGCCGCTCCAGACCCCAGAGCCAATCCAATTTTTACCTTTCTCATTTGTATCTGGTCCTGCCGTCAATACGTAGCGTCACAACGCGGGGTCAGCTAACATAGCGCGCCTGTGAAATCGACTCATCAATCTCTGGAGATAATGTGTCAGAAACCTGCCCATGTTGTAGCGGAGAGCAGTATAGCGTATGTTGCGAACCCTTTCTGCACGGCAACCAGATTCCTGTTACCGCTGAACAACTTATGCGTTCCCGCTATTGCGCATATGTTCAGCAGAATGCGGAATATCTGGTTGCAACCTGGCATCCTGAGAAACGTCATCCGGCGCTGTCAGGGCTTTTATCTGAAAGTTTTCCAGGGACCGTTTGGCTAAGCCTGAATGTAACCCGTTGTAATCATGGAAGCCATGAGAACGAAGCTTTCGTCACCTTTTTTGCGCGATACCGCGAGAAAACCAACATTCACACCCTTCATGAGTGTTCACGCTTTCTTCGCGAGGATCAACGCTGGTACTATGTTGACGGTACAAAACCGCCCGTGGGGCGTAACGATCCCTGCCCCTGCGGCAGTGGCAAAAAATACAAAAAATGTTGTGGTTAAGCTGACGGCTGCCCCAGCGGTTTACCCCTAATGCTTTGACAGGACTCGATTGAGATGCAAGCGCAAACCATGCAAAGAAAAGTTTTACGAACCATTTGTCCCGATGCAAAAGGTCTGATCGCCAAAATCACCAATATTTGTTACAAGCACGAACTCAATATCGTGCAGAACAATGAGTTTGTTGATCATCGCACCGGGCGTTTTTTCATGCGCACCGAGCTTGAAGGGATTTTCAACGATAATACTCTGCTCGCCGATCTCGACAGCGCGCTGCCAAAGGGTTCAGTGCGTGAACTGCACAGCGCCGGTCGTCGTCGCGTGGTGATTCTGGTGACCAAAGAGGCGCACTGCCTGGGTGATCTGTTAATGAAGAGCGCGTTTGGCGGCCTGGATATGGAAATCGCAGCGGTAATAGGTAACCACGACACGCTGCGCTCGCTGGTTGAACGTTTCGACATTCCGTTTGTGCTGGTGAGTCACGAAGGGTTGACGCGGGAAGAGCACGATAACCGCATGGTAGAAGAGATTGACCGCTATCAGCCTGATTACGTGGTGTTGGCAAAATATATGCGCGTTCTGACGCCGGCTTTCGTGCAGCGTTATCCGAACCAGATCATCAATATTCACCACTCATTCCTGCCGGCCTTTATCGGTGCCCGCCCTTACCATCAGGCATATGAGCGTGGCGTGAAGATCATCGGTGCTACTGCGCACTACGTGAATGATAATCTCGATGAAGGCCCAATCATCATGCAGGATGTGATTAACGTCGATCACAGCTACACCGCTGATGAGATGATGCGCGCCGGTCGCGACGTAGAAAAAAATGTCCTGAGCAACGCACTCTACAAAGTGCTGGGGCAGCGCGTCTTCGTTTACGGCAACCGTACGATTATTCTTTAAGCAGCCAGCGCGCTGAATTGTCTGCAGATTCAGCGCTACGCGTAAAAAGTGGGCAAACAGTTGTGGTTTTGCCAGTGGGCGCTTTACACCCTTATCGCATTTGGTATGATGCGCCCCGCTTTAAGAGAGAAAGATTCAGGCCATGGTGGGATTCCCGAGCGGCCAAAGGGAGCAGACTGTAAATCTGCCGTCACAGACTTCGAAGGTTCGAATCCTTCTCCCACCACCATCTGAATCTGAATCATCTTAAGTCTCTTCAATATATCCCAGGTGGGATTCCCGAGCGGCCAAAGGGAGCAGACTGTAAATCTGCCGTCACAGACTTCGAAGGTTCGAATCCTTCTCCCACCACCATCTTGCATGTCGTACACCAATCCCAAAATAATACCTTAGCTTCCTGTTCTGCGGGGAGAAGGATGAGAACCTTCGATTAAGGTTCGGGTCGAGCATCGCGAGACAACGCGCTTCAGCGCGGCCCGGAGGGTGAGGCGCCACGCGCCGAATAATCCTTCTCCCACCACCATCTTGTCTATCGCACACCAATCCCAAAACAATACCTGAGCTTCCTGTTCTGCGGGGAGAGGGATGAGAACCTTCGATTAAGGTTCATGTCGAGCATTGCGAGACAACGCGCTTTAGCGCGGCCCGAAGGGTGAGGCGCCACGCGCCGAATAATCCTTCTCCCACCACCATCTTGCTTATCGCACACACATCCCAAAACAATACCTGAGCTTCCTGCACAGCCAGCCCATCCCCTACCCAATTCGCACAATCTTCCCCTGTTCCGCCATGACTTTATGCATAAAAATCGCTACCATCTGCAGCTATCACTTGCTGAAAAATGGTCGATCTCATGAAATTTGTTTCATTTAACATCAATGGGTTGCGTGCACGCCCGCATCAGCTTCAGGCGCTTGTTGAACAGCATCAGCCCGATGTTATCGGTCTGCAGGAAACCAAGGTCCATGACGACATGTTCCCACTGGAAGAGGTGTCAAAACTCGGCTACAACGTCTTCTATCATGGACAGAAAGGCCATTATGGCGTGGCGTTGCTAACCAAAGCTCAGCCAGTGTCAGTGAGACGAGGCTTTCCGGGTGATGATGAAGAGTCCCAGCGTCGCCTGATTATCGCGGAAATCCCCAGTCCGATCGGCGACATCACGGTGATCAATGGTTATTTTCCGCAGGGGGAAAGTCGCGACCATCCCACCAAGTTTCCGGCTAAAGAGAAGTTCTACCGCGATCTTCAGCGTCTGCTGACCGAAGATCTGCCTGCCGACAAACCGGTTCTGATCATGGGCGACATGAATATCAGCAGCACCGACCTGGATATCGGCATTGGCGAAGATAGCCGCAAGCGCTGGCTACGCACCGGCAAATGCTCCTTCCTGCCGGAAGAGCGCGAGTGGATGGATCGCCTGCTGAGCTGGGGACTGGTTGATACCTGGCGTGAGCACAATCCGGACGTGGCGGACCGATTCTCGTGGTTCGATTATCGTTCGAAAGGGTTTGATGATAATCGCGGGTTACGTATCGATCTGGTGCTGGCAAGTAAAAACCTGGCGTCGCACTGCATCGAGACCGGCATTGATTATGACATCAGGAGCATGGAAAAGCCTTCAGACCATGCGCCCATCTGGTCAACCTTCCGCTTTTAACTTACGGTCGCGTGGCAGAGCGCCACGCGACGGCTATTTCACTATCTTCCAGATCAGATTGTTAGTGCCAATCGAGTGTTCATCACGGGTGCATTGCAGCAATACGCCCTCTGATTTCACCACCGCGCCTTCCGTGTAGTTACGGTTCTCGAAGATACAGCAGCGGAGACAGTCGGGCTGACGTCTCTCTGCCTGCGACCAGGCTTCTGGTGGAATATCCACAACCACATCGGTATTCCCACCGCTGTTACCCTGTTGTGGCATCGACTGATAACGACTGTTCGCCTGTGCCGCGCTGGTCGCCAGCGTCAGGGCTACGACCAGTAATACTGAATAACGCCTCATTCCGTCTCCTTCACTTTACGCCTGGTTTTGCGCACCGGACGTTTCTGTCCGGTGGACGGTAATCCCCGAAAGGCATGCGCCGCAGGCTGCTGTCGCGCCTGCTGGATAATTCCGGTTAAGGTCTGCACCAGCGGCTGCATAAACTCATCATAGCGGCAGGCCTTTTCGCTGATACGCGTCAGTGTCGATTCCCACTGCGCGGTCATATCCGGGCGGGCTGCCAGATCGGGTAAAGAGTGAATCAGAGCACGTCCGGCATCCGTCGAATTGATGTAACGGCCCTTCTTCACCAGGAAGCCACGCCGAAACAGTAATTCGATAATGCCGGCCCGTGTGGCTTCCGTTCCTAAACCATCGGTCGCACGCAGCACTTTCTTTAATTCTTTATCCTGAACGAAACGGGCAATGCCGGTCATCGCCGAGAGAATGGTGGCATCAGTAAACGGGCGTGGTGGCTGAGTCTGCTTCGCCAGCACTTCGCCCCGCTCGCACAGCAGCTCATCCCCTTTCGCCACCACCGGCAGCGGCATGCCGTCGTTCTCTTCATCCCGCTCTTTGCTGCCCAGCAGCGCACGCCAGCCCGCCTCTGCGAGGAAGCGCGCTTTGGCCACGAATTTGCCGCCCGCAATATCAAGGTCGATGACACATTTGCGGAATACCGAATCCGGGCAGAACTGCATCAGATACTGGCGCGCCACCAGTTCGTAGATATTCTGTTCGTTTTCACTGAGCTTTACCGCGCTGGAACGGGCCGTGGGAATAATGGCGTGGTGGGCATCGACTTTTTTATCATCCCAGCAGCGGTTTCTGCGATCGACATCGAAATCGGCCGGTGGAGTCAGCTGAGACTGATGCGCCTGTATCGCCTTTAACACCGCATGACGACCGGCAAAATGCTCTTCAGGCAGATAGCGACTGTCCGAGCGGGGATAGGTAATCAGCTTGTGGGTTTCATAGAGCCGCTGGCAGGTATCCAGCACCGTCTGCGCACTCAGTCCATAGCGTTTAGCGGCCTCAATCTGCAGGCTGGACAGCGAGAACGGCAGCGGTGCTACTTCATTTTCGCGCTTATCGCTATAGGCGCTGACGATCGCGGGCTGGCCGGTAATGCGCGCCACCACATGATCGGCCAGCGCGCGTTTGAGCAGCCGGCCCTCTTCATCCTGCCAGGGTTCACAGGCTTCGCTGGGGATCCAGCTGGCGATAAACTGAGTGCCGTCAGGCGTTATAATATGCGCCTTTACCTCGAAGTAATCTTTCGGCACGAAGTTTTCGATCTCTTCATCGCGCCGGACCACCAGCCCCAGCACCGGTGTCTGCACCCGACCAACTGACAGCACACCGTCGTAGCCCGCATTGCGGCCCAGCAGCGTCCAGGCACGGGTCATATTGATGCCGTAGAGCCAGTCCGCACGGGCGCGGGCCAGCGCAGAGACGCACAGTGGGATAAACTCGCGATTCTCACGCAACCGGTTTATAGCCCGATCCACCGCCTGAGGGTTGAGATCGTTGATCAGACAGCGCTGCACTTTTTTGCGTTTCTCAGCGGACAGGTTCAGATAATCGAGCACCTCATCCACCAGCAACTGCCCTTCGCGATCCGGGTCACCGGCATGAACCACTTCACTCGCCTGCGCCAGCAAACCCTCAACCACTTTCAGCTGCTTCGCGACAGAAGGACGGGGTTTCAGTTGCCACTTTTCCGGAATGATCGGCAGATCGGCCAGCGACCAGCGCGCATAGCGGCTGTCATAGCTGTCGGGTTGCGCCTGCTCCAGAAGATGGCCGACACACCAGGTGACGATCTGGTCGTCGCCGCAGGCAATGAATCCATCACCCCGTCGATGCGGTTTCGGCAGCACATCTGCGATAGCACGCCCAAGGCTCGGTTTTTCCGCAATAAACAAACGCATTGAATCAGGACATCCTTAACATCAGGGGAACACAGTGATAACCGGTTGTTCGCTGTCGGTTGGAATCTCGCGGGCTATGTTAGCCTGGCTGGTCTTCTGGCGTAAGCATGACGCGCGGTGTTAGCGATCGTTCGCACAGGAACCGTGCAAAAGGCAGGGCTGAAAAGCACCCTGCCTGAACCGGACAGGCCGATCAGAAGTAACGGACGAAAGGCGCAGTGTCGGGCGGGAGCACCGTCGTGCTGGATTTCAGTTGCGGGGTGCCCAGATAGAGGAAGCCGACGATGGCATCCTGCTCGCGGCAGCCAAAGCCCTGGCGGACCTGCTCGTCATCGGTCCAGGCACCGCTGCGCCAGATACCGTTGTAGCCCTGAGCCACTGCCGCCATCTGCATCGCCATCACGGCACAACTGGCCGAGGCAATCTGTTCCCAGCGCGGCACTTTGTGGTGCGCTTCGCAATGTGCCACCACCGTGATGATCATCGGCGCGCGGAACGGCGCCTGGCTCGCTTTATTAATGGCCTTTTCATCCAACTGGTTATCGCGTGCCGCCTTCTCCAGCAACTGACTCATCCGGTCGCGGCCTTCATTTTCAACAATGATAAAGCGCCAGGGCTGCAGCGTGCCGTGATCCGGGGCGCGCATGCCCGCCCGCAGGATATTTTCCAGTGCCTCACCCGCGGGTGCCGGCTCAGTCAGGCGTGAGGCCGAACGTCGGTTGACCAGTAATTCCAGTGCGTCCATGTTTCTCTCCCGATCTCTGTAATGTTGCCGTTATCCTGGCACAGGCAGATTTTTTGTAACAGTGCGCAGTGATTTCCTGCTGACTTTTAACACGCTGCTCTTTAGGATGAGCTCGTCGGGGAAGTCTGGTCCGCGCGGCGGCCACTTCCTGCTACATATTTATGGAGAGTCTGATGCGCACATTGTGGCGAATAATTGCAGGTCTGTTCCGCTGGAGCTGGCGGGTATTGAATTTTATCAGGGAATTTATTCTGAATATTTTCCTGATTTTATTGATTGTGGTAGGTGTAGGGATCTGGTTGCAGGTCAGCGGATCGGGCGGCAGTTCAGCGCCGATTCAGCAAGGCGCACTGAAAGTCGATCTTAGCGGTGTGCTGGTGGATAAACCCTCCGTGAGTAACCGTCTGAGTAAAATCGGCCGCCAGTTACTGGGTGCCAGCAGTGACCGTTTACAGGAAAACTCGCTGTTTGATGTGGTCGACGCGATTCGCCAGGCAAAAGGCGATAGCAACATCAAAGGTATGGTGCTCGACTTACGTGAATTTGCGGGTGGCGATCAGCCTTCACTCCAATACGTAGGCAAAGCGCTGCGTGAATTCCGTGACAGCGGCAAGCCGATTTATGCCCTGGGCGACAGCTACAGCCAGACGCAATACTACCTTGCCAGCTATGCCACTAAAATCTATCTGTCGCCACAGGGCACCGTAGATCTGCATGGTTTCGCCACCAACGGGCTCTATTACAAAACGCTGCTGGATAAGCTGAAAGTGACCTCGCACGTCTTCCGTGTCGGGACCTATAAATCAGCGGTTGAGCCGTTCCTGCGTGATGATATGTCCCCTGCTGCACGGGATGCTGACAGCCGCTGGGTCGGTCAGCTGTGGCAGAACTACCTGAACACCGTGGCAGCCAATCGCCAGATTACCCCCGAACAACTCTTCCCAGGCGCGGCGGCGATTATTGCCGGATTGAACGCGGTGAAAGGCGATACCGCGCAATATGCGCTGGATAATAAGCTGGTCGATGCGCTGGGTTCCCGTGCCGCGGCCGATGAAGAGCTGGTGAAAACCTTTGGTCTGGATAAGCAGAGCAACGATTACCGAAGCGTCAGTATCTATGATTACAGCGTGAAACAGGCCTCCTCGCAGCAGGATGGCAACATCGCCGTAGTGATGGCCAGTGGTGCCATCATGGATGGTGAAGAGACGCCGGGCAACGTCGGTGGCGACACCACAGCGGCTCAGATCCACGATGCGCGTCTCGATCCGAAAATCAAAGCGATCATTCTGCGGGTGAACAGCCCGGGTGGCAGCGTGACGGCTTCGGAAGCGATTCGTGAAGAGCTGGCGGCGGCTCAGGCCGCTGGCAAGCCGATCGTGGTTTCAATGGGCGGTATGGCGGCATCTGGCGGTTACTGGATCTCAACGCCAGCCAGCTACATCGTGGCGAACCCGAGCACGCTGACCGGCTCGATTGGTATCTTCGGCGTGATCAATACGCTGGAGAACAGTCTGGACAGCATTGGCGTACACACGGACGGCGTTGCCACCTCCCCGCTGGCGGATATCTCCACCACCAAAGCGTTGCCAGCGGAAGTTCAGCAGATGATGCAGTTGACCATCGAAAATGGCTACCGCAACTTTGTGGGTCTGGTGGCGAAGTCACGTCATAAAACCCCAGAGCAGATTGATGCCATTGCGCAGGGTCACGTCTGGACCGGCAGCGATGCCAAAGCCAACGGTCTGGTTGATGCGCTGGGTGACTTCGATGATGCCGTGAAGAAAGCAGGTGAGCTGGCGAAAGTCAGTAAGCCGATGCT
The DNA here is from genome assembly GCF_900115075.1 of Candidatus Pantoea varia. Lineage (GTDB taxonomy): Bacteria > Pseudomonadota > Gammaproteobacteria > Enterobacterales > Enterobacteriaceae > Pantoea > Pantoea varia. Next base: position 934,728 of record NZ_FOVG01000001.1, on the reverse strand, counting down.
GAGCTGGTATCAGGATGATCCGAGCTTCCTGGATATGATACTGGGCCAGATGAACGCCTCTGTGCAGGCCGTACTGCCGGATACGCTGAAAGCCTGGCTGCCCGCACCGATGCTGGACGTCATGAGTGCCATGAAAGCCCAGCCGGGTCTGTTCGACAAGCAGAACGATCCTCAGAACCGTTACGCCTTCTGCCTGAACTGCGGCGAAGTGCGATAAACCTCTCAGCCCGGCCGCTGGTCGGGCTGCTTTTCCCCGCTATTCCCCTTATACTGCGCGTTTTATGGCGAGTCTGAGTTCTCTAATGCAAAAGAAAAACATCTACGTAGCCTACACTGGCGGGACAATCGGTATGCAGCGGTCGGCGCAGGGCTATATTCCGGTCTCCGGACACCTGCAAGAGCAGCTGGCCAATATGCCCGAGTTCCACCGCCCCGAGATGCCTGATTTCACCATCCATGAATATCAGCCGCTTATCGACTCTTCCGACATGACCCCGGAAGACTGGCAGTCTATTGCCGAAGATATCCGTCAAAACTACGATCGCTACGATGGTTTTGTTATTCTGCATGGCACTGACACCATGGCGTTTACCGCCTCCGCGCTCTCCTTTATGCTGGAAAATCTGGCCAAGCCGGTGATCGTGACCGGGTCGCAGATTCCCCTGGCAGAGCTGCGCTCAGATGGCCAGCAAAACCTGTTAAACTCGCTCTATGTAGCGGCCAACTTCCCGATCAGCGAAGTGTCTCTGTTTTTCAACAACACCCTCTATCGCGGTAACCGTACTACCAAGGCTCATGCCGACGGCTTCAACGCCTTTGCTTCGCCAAACCTTTCTGCGCTGCTGGAAGCGGGCATTCATATTCGCCGCCTCAATACGCCACCTGCCCCGTCTGGTCAGGGTGAACTGAAGGTTCACACCATTACGCCTCAGCCTATTGGTGTGGTGACCATCTATCCAGGAATTTCAGCAGACGTGGTGCGTAACTTCCTCCGTCAGCCGGTAAAAGCCCTGATCCTGCGCTCTTATGGTGTGGGTAACGCGCCACAGAACAAGGAATTCCTGGCCGAACTCCAGCAGGCTAGTGAGCGTGGCATCGTAGTGGTGAACCTCACCCAGTGTATTTCTGGCAAGGTAAATATGGGCGGATACGCCACCGGCAATGCGCTGGAAGAAGCTGGCGTGATCAGCGGATTTGACCTGACGGTGGAAGCCGCATTAACCAAGCTACACTTTTTACTCAGCCAGGATCTTTCGCCCGATCAAATCCGCGCAAAGATGCAGCAGAATTTACGCGGCGAACTGACCCAGGACTGAAACGGAGCAACATGTAATGAAGCGGGCACTCATCATTATTGATATTCAGAACGATTTTTGCCCCGGCGGCCCGATGGCAGTCCATGAGGGCGACCATACGGTCGAGGTGGCAAATCGTTATGCGCGACTGTTTCGTGAAAACGGGGAATGCGTACTGGCCCTGCAGGACTGGCACCCGGCCAATCACGGTAGCTTTGCCTCGGTCTCCGGTGAGCCGGTCTACACGCTGGGCGAATTGAATGGTCTGGCGCAGATCTGGTGGCCCGATCACGGCATTCAGGGCTCGACGGGCGCGGACTTCCATCCGGGTCTGGATCGTTCACTGTTTGATGCGACGTTCCATAAAGGTGAAGACCAGGATGTTGACAGTTACAGCGCCTTTTTTGACAACGGTCATCGCCGTAAAACCGAGCTGGACAGCTGGCTGCGTGAGCGTGGCATTACCCATCTGGTGATGCTGGGGCTGGCGACGGACTACTGCGTGAAATATAGCGTGCTGGATGCCCTGGAGCTGGGGTATCACGTTGAGGTGGTGAAAGAGGGTTGCCGCGGCGTGAATCTGAATCCTGAGGACAGTGAGATCGCCTTTGCTCAGATGACCGCTCAGGGCGCGATTCTGATTTAAAAATGGAGCTGGCTTTACGCCAGCTTTTTTTTTGCCGTCAGTGCAGGTGGATGCGGGTCACATCGGGATCGATGCCGAACTCGTCTTTCAGCTCTTTTTTCGACTTCATCACCATTTCGCCCCCTTTGGCAATGGTCATGTGCTGTGGTGCGTCGTTGTGCCTCGCCTGCCACATCATCACCAGTTGCAGGCAGTTGTCGCGCTGCTCCTGAGTCAATGCCACGCCATCCGGCCACTTACCAATCTCAACCGCCGTCGCCAGCCGCTGATAGACTTCAGGCGTCATTGACGCAAGCATTGCTTCAAGTTGTTCCTTCATCGCCGTTACCCTTTGGTCTGTTCGCCCTGCTCGTCGGTAAAATTCAGCGAGGCGGAATTAACGCAGTAGCGTTCGCCAGTCGGTTGCGGGCCATCGGGGAAGACATGCCCCAGATGCGCATCGCAACTGCCACAGCGGATCTCAACACGCTGCATGCCGTGTGAATTATCTTCGATGTAGCGAATCGCCTCGTCACTGACTGGCTCATAGAAACTGGGCCAGCCACAGCCAGAATCATATTTAGTCTCTGAAAGAAAAAGTGGCGCCTCACAGACCAGGCAGTGGTAGATCCCTTCCTGCTTGTTGTGCAGCAGTGCGCCGCTGTAAGGCGGTTCCGTTCCGCGCTGCTGGGTCACATAACGCTGCATTTCTGTCAGCTCGGCGATTTTTGCGTCGGGTGCGGTGTCTTTAGCCATTTTTAGGATTCCGGGGAAGTGCCATTCTGAAAAATTCGACTATTATTCTAACAAATGATCAACATTACCGGGTCTTTTTTTGTGCTCACCCTTTCATGCCTTCCATCGCGAAGCGTATTTGTGACTTCGATCACCTTTTATCCCGGGCATCCCTATATATTCGGCGATTGATTAGACGAAACGCGATATCATTGGCGGCACGCAAGCGGTTGCGCATCGAATTATTCCTATCAGGCGAATTGACCTGTCGCAACAATTGACACGATTCCGCTTGACGCCTGGTAAGGTTTTTGTAATTTTACAGGCAACCTTTTATTCACTAACCAATAGCTGGTGGAATATATGACTATCAAAGTAGGTATCAATGGTTTCGGCCGTATCGGTCGCATCGTTTTCCGCGCTGCTCAAAAGCGTTCTGACATCGAAATCGTTGCTATCAACGACCTGCTGGACGCGGATTACATGGCGTACATGCTGAAGTATGACTCTACTCACGGTCGTTTTGACGGCACCGTAGAAGTTCAGGATGGCGCACTGGTGGTTAACGGTAAAAAAATCCGTGTTACTGCTGAACGTGATCCGGCGAACCTGAAGTGGGATGAAGTGGGCGTTGACGTTGTTGCTGAAGCAACCGGTATCTTCCTGACCGACGAAACCGCGCGTAAACACATCACCGCTGGTGCTAAGAAAGTCGTTCTGACCGGTCCATCTAAAGATGACACCCCTATGTTTGTTCGTGGTGCAAACTTCGACAAATATGATGGCCAGGATATCGTGTCTAACGCTTCCTGTACCACCAACTGCCTGGCACCGCTGGCAAAAGTCATCAACGACAAGTTCGGCATCGTTGAAGGTCTGATGACTACTGTCCACGCTACCACTGCAACGCAGAAAACCGTTGATGGCCCGTCTCACAAAGACTGGCGCGGCGGCCGCGGCGCATCGCAGAACATCATCCCTTCATCAACTGGCGCAGCTAAAGCCGTTGGTAAAGTTCTGCCAGAGCTGAACGGCAAACTGACCGGTATGGCATTCCGCGTTCCTACCCCTAACGTTTCCGTTGTTGACCTGACCGTACGTCTGGAAAAAGCGGCTTCTTACAAAGAAATCTGTGCTGCAATCAAAGCGGCTGCAGAAGGTGAGATGAAAGACGTTCTGGGCTACGTTGAAGATGACGTGGTTTCTACCGATTTCAACGGCGAAATCCTGACTTCAGTGTTTGACGCTAAAGCCGGTATCGCGCTGAACGACAACTTTGTGAAACTGGTTTCCTGGTACGATAACGAAACTGGCTACTCAAACAAAGTTCTCGACCTGATTGCGCTGGTTTCTGCTAAATAAGGCAGCCAGACATCATTGAGAATAAGGGTGACTTCGGTCGCCCTTTTTTTATACGCACAGGAAGGAATCGAACATGCAAGATAAGCTGTTTTCTCTGCCGGTGGTGAATCAGATCTCCCCTTACCTTTCTCAGCGTCAGGTGGGTGAACTCCCGGCGATTGTCATCAGTCACCCTAAGGTGCGGGCAGCAGTCACTCTGCAGGGCGCCCACCTGATTGCCTGGCAGCCGAGCGGCGAAAAGCCGGTACTCTGGCTGAGCGATAAGAGTCTCTTCTCACCGGGTAAAGCGATTCGTGGCGGCGTACCCATCTGCTGGCCGTGGTTTGGCCCGGCAGGCGAACCCGCACACGGTTTTGCCCGTGTTCAGCCGTGGAAGCTGACTGCGCATGATGAGAATGAAGATGGCGTGATGCTGACGCTGGTACTGGAGAGCAACGCACAGACGCTGAAACTCTGGCCGCATGAGTTTACCCTGATTGCCCGCTTCCGCCTGGGCCAGCATTGTGAGATCGAGCTGGAAGCCTATGGCGACTATGAAGCCACAGCAGCGCTGCACAGCTACTTCACCGTCAGCGACATCAACGGTGTTGAGGTTTCCGGGCTGGGCAACAGCTTTATCGACAAAGTGAATAACGGCGAGGTTGCCAGCAGCGACGGCAAGCAACGTTATCCCGGACGCATCGATCGTATCTTTACCGCGGCAGAAGATTGCTCGGTTATCAATGAAACGACGGGTGAACGGCAAATTGAGGTTTATCACCATCATCATAGTGACGTTGTCACGTGGAATCCGGGTGTGGAACTTTCCTGCAGTATGTCGGACATGGCGAATGAAGGTTACAAAACCATGGTCTGCGTCGAGACGGCGCGCATCAGCAAACCATTACGCAGCGCGGGAGAAAAGCCAGCACGCCTGGCCACGACGTTCCGCCTGAAGAAGAAAGCCGCAGCCAGCGACAAGGTCAACGGCTAAACGATATCCAGCGGTAATTTATGCTGTGGTGCTGGCCAGGCACGATCGATGAGCTGTAACTCTTCATCGGTCAGCACGACCTCCAGCGCCGCAGCATTTTCCTGAACATGAACCACAGAACTGGCTTTAGGAATGGCAATCACCCCAGGCTGACGAATCACCCAGGCCAGCAGGAGTTGTGCGACGCTGATGCCCTTCTGTTGTGCAATCTGAGTCAGTACCGGGTCGGTGAACAGTGAGTCACGCAACCGTCCCGCCTGTGCCAGTGGACAATAGGCCATTACCGGCATCTCACGCTGCTGACACGCTGGCAGCAGATCAAATTCAATGCCGCGTGACGCCAGATGGTAGAGCACCTGATTGGTCGCACACGCATTCCCTTCTGGCTCATCCCACAGTTCGGCCATATCTTCTGTGTCAAAATTCGAGACGCCCCAGTGACGGATCTTGCCCTGCTGCTGCAGACGCTCCATGGCGCGCAGGGTCTCTTCCAGTGGGACATTGCCGCGCCAGTGCAACAGGTAGAGGTCAAGATAATCCGTCTGCAGACGGCGCAGGCTACGCTCACAGGCTTCGATGGCATCCACTTCGCCTGCATTCCACGGATAGACTTTTGACACCAGCAGAGCCTTGTCGCGACGACCCAGCAGGGCCTGTCCGACCACCTCTTCGGCTCCGCCTTCCGCATACATTTCGGCGGTATCAATCAGTTGCAAACCACACTCAAGACCCGCCTGAAGCGCAGCGACTTCACCGGCACGCTGCGCCGGATTTTCGCCCATATACCAGGTACCCTGGCCAATGACCGGCAGGTCGTTGAAGCCAGCAAAGTTAATTGTGTTGCGCATTATGCTCTCCCGCCCCATTCCAGGGCCCCGTAAAAGAACAGAGGGCAGCAAATGCCCTCTTTTGGTGCGTGTGAAGCGTTATCAGAAGGTGTAGCTGACGCCCGTCCAGATTAACGCCTGCCCGCTTTTATCGATCATCGGGCTGTCTTTGATTTCACTGCTGAAGCTGACGTACCGCCCTGTCAGGCTGGCATTCCACTGTGGCGCAATCTGGTAGCTGGCATTCAGCTCAACATAAGGTGACCAGCTGTCATCCGGCTTATAACGGCTGATGCCGGTACGGGCGCTTTCGTGCGCTGAAACACCATAGTAATAACGGTTTTGATTGGCGCTGTTCCAGACAGCACCAATGCCCGGCGTCAGGCTGAAGTCACCCATCTGGAAGCGATACAGGTAAGTCAGGTCCCACATCATTCCGTTACTGTTGTTAAGAACATCACCCAGCAGTGAAGTACGGACAATCCCCCAGTCAGCAGTGTGACGATAGGTTGCGCCACCCATCAGCGTCATGCGGCGCTTATCCAGTCCTTTCATGTCACCGAGGTCGTTGTCACCTGGTTTGTACTCCTGCGGTGAACCCAGCAGCGTCAGCGACAGCTGATTCTGGGGATCTTTCCACAGATAGTAACCGCCCTGAAGGCTGCGGAACCAGAAGTCTTCACCTTCATAATTGATCACCGGCAGTGGGATATATCGGTCCTGACCGCCGCGATAAGGTGACTCGGCATAGATGACCGACGCGCCCAGTGAAAGCGGTGCGGCAAAAGCCTGTGAGGTCAGTAAATAACAAGGCAGAAGTGCAACAAGCGTCTTAAATTTGAATTGGTTCACAATTTATTCATTCCATAAATATAACAATCAAACAGGAAGTCTAACGTTTTTTTACGACTGGATTAACTTATATCTAATTGCTTTAAGTTACTTATCGATGAAAGTGGCATCAAAGGTTAAAAACAAGTTAAGTTAAAGCATCACCCATATGAACTCATCTCACAACAACGCGAATTACTCTTGATCTCCCCCTCAATCACCCAAAGCCGTGGAGGAAATTTCCTAGAAGCCATCTACAGTTAGAAGTAACAGCAGAGAATTTGACCGAGCAGAGTAACCACAAACGTTGTGTATCCCGATAAAAAAGATCAGGTTGGCATAAGGGTTGCTGTACTCAACAGAGAATATCTTCCGGGAGCTGCTATAAGCCTCAAATTACGCTCCTTACCTGTGCTAAAAACGAAAGGACGGGCATCGCTATGAATATATTCGATCACTATCGTCAGCGTTATGAAGCTGCCAAGGACGAAGAGTTCACACTGCAGGAATTTCTTGCTATCTGTAAGCAGGATCGCAGTGCATACGCCAACGCTGCAGAGCGACTGTTAATGGCTATCGGAGAGCCGGTAATGGTCGACACTGCTCAGGAGCCACGCCTTTCCAGAATATTCTCCAACCGTGTGATGGGACGCTATCCGGCGTTCGAGGAGTTTTACGGCATGGAGGAAGCGATTGAACAAATTGTCTCCTACCTGAAACATGCCGCTCAGGGACTGGAAGAGAAGAAACAGATCCTCTATTTGCTGGGTCCGGTCGGTGGCGGTAAATCGTCCCTGGCGGAACGGCTTAAGTCACTGATGCAGCGGGTGCCTATCTATGTGCTGAGCGCCGACGGCGAACGCAGCCCGGTGAACGATCACCCTCTCTGCCTGTTTAACCCGCAGGAAGATGCGCACATTCTTGAAAAAGAGTATGGCGTGCCGCGTCGTTACCTCGGCACGATCATGTCGCCGTGGGCCGCTAAACGTCTGCACGACTTTGGTGGCGATATTTCACGGTTCAAAGTTGTGAAAGTCTGGCCGTCAATTCTGGAACAGCTGGCGATCGCCAAAACCGAGCCCGGTGATGAGAACAACCAGGATATTTCTGCGCTGGTGGGTAAAGTGGATATCCGTAAACTGGAAAACCACGCGCAGAACGATCCCGATGCCTATGGCTATTCCGGTGCCCTCTGCCGCGCGAACCAGGGCATCATGGAGTTCGTGGAGATGTTTAAAGCGCCGATCAAGGTGCTGCATCCATTACTGACGGCGACTCAGGAAGGGAACTATAACGGTACCGAGGGGATTTCGGCGCTGCCGTTTAACGGCATTATTCTGGCGCACTCCAACGAATCAGAGTGGGTGACGTTCCGTAACAACAAGAATAATGAGGCGTTCCTTGACCGTGTCTATATCGTCAAAGTGCCCTACTGCCTGCGCGTCTCTGAAGAGATCAAAATCTACGACAAGTTGCTTAATCACAGTGAGCTGGCGACTTCGCCCTGCGCACCTGGCACGCTGGAAACACTGGCCCGCTTCTCTATCCTGTCACGTCTGAAAGATCCTGAGAACTCCAGTATCTATTCCAAAATGCGGGTGTACGATGGTGAGAGCCTGAAAGATACCGATCCTAAAGCGAAGTCCTGGCAGGAGTATCACGACTACGCCGGTGTGGATGAGGGGATGAACGGTCTCTCAACCCGCTTTGCGTTTAAAATCCTCTCGCGGGTGTTTAACTTTGACCACGCTGAAGTGGCGGCTAACCCGGTCCATCTGTTCTACGTGCTGGAGCAGCAGATTGAGCGCGAGCAGTTCCCGCAGGATCAGGCTGAGAAATACCTTGAGCACCTTAAAGGCTATCTGATTCCGAAATATGCTGAGTTTATCGGCAAAGAGATTCAGACCGCCTATCTGGAATCCTACTCTGAATATGGTCAGAACATTTTTGACCGCTATGTGACCTATGCCGACTTCTGGATTCAGGATCAGGAGTATCGCGATCCCGATACCGGACAGCTGTTTGATCGTGAATCGCTCAACGCAGAACTGGAGAAAATCGAGAAACCTGCTGGCATCAGTAACCCGAAAGATTTCCGTAACGAGATCGTCAACTTTGTGCTGCGCGCCCGGGCACACAATAATGGTCGCAATCCGAACTGGACCAGTTACGAGAAATTACGCACCGTGATTGAGAAGAAAATGTTCTCGAATACGGAAGAGTTGCTGCCGGTGATCTCGTTTAACACCAAGACCTCTACCGATGAGCAGAAAAAGCATGATGATTTTGTCGATCGCATGATGGAAAAAGGCTATACCCGCAAACAGGTTCGCCTGCTGTGTGAATGGTATCTGCGTGTGCGTAAATCGTCCTGATAAGAGTCTGTAAGCTTGCCGGTAAGTGATACCGGTCTGACAGGGTCGGGTTCGCCCGGCCTGCTTACAATGTAGTTTGGGGGAATACCATGGCCTATTTCATCGATCGCCGACTTAACGGTAAAAACAAGAGCGCGGTCAACCGCCAGCGCTTTTTACGCCGTTATAAGTCGCAAATTAAGCAGTCGATCTCCGAGGCCATTAACAAACGCTCGGTGACCGACGTAAGCAGCGGTGAGTCTGTCTCTATCCCGATTGACGACATCAATGAGCCGATTTTCCATCAGGGACGCGGCGGGAATCGCCATCGCGTCCATCCGGGCAACGACCATTTCGTTCAGAATGACCGTGTTGAGCGGCCACAGGGTGGCGGTGGTGGCGGCAGTGGTCAGGGCAATGCCAGTCAGGATGGTGAAGGACAGGATGAGTTTGTCTTTCAAATCTCGAAAGATGAGTATCTTGACCTGCTGTTTGAAGATCTCGCTCTGCCTAACCTGCGTCGCAACCAGCATCGTCAGCTTAATGAATACAAGACTCACCGTGCCGGTTTCACCTCTAACGGCGTACCAGCCAATATCAGCGTCGTGCGTTCGCTGCAGAACTCACTGGCGCGTCGTACGGCCATGACGGCAGGGAAACGCCGTATGCTGCATGAACTGGAAGAGACGCTGCAGGAGATTGAGAAATCTGAACCGGCTCAGTTGCTGGAGGAGGAGCGGCTGCGCAAAGAGATCGCCGAGCTGCGGGCGCGCATCGAGCGTGTTCCGTTTATCGATACCTTCGACCTGCGCTACAAAAACTTTGAAAAACGCCCGGAGCCTTCCAGCCAGGCGGTGATGTTCTGTCTGATGGATGTCTCCGGTTCGATGGATCAGGCGACCAAGGATATGGCGAAACGCTTCTATATCCTGCTCTACCTGTTCCTGAGCCGCACCTACAAGAATGTCGATGTGGTTTATATCCGCCATCACACCCAGGCCAAAGAGGTGGATGAACAGGAGTTCTTCTACTCTCAGGAGACCGGTGGCACGATTGTTTCCAGTGCGCTGAAACTGATGGATGAGGTAGTGAAAGAGCGTTATGACCCAGCGCAGTGGAATATTTACGCGGCGCAGGCGTCGGATGGCGATAACTGGGCTGACGACTCACCGCTCTGTCATGAGATTCTGGCGAAGCACATTCTGCCGGTGGTTCGTTATTACAGTTATATCGAGATCACCCGCCGTGCGCATCAGACGCTGTGGCGCGAGTATGAGCATCTGCAGGCGACGTTTGACAACTTTGCCATTGAGCATATTCGCGAGCCGGAAGATATTTATCCGGTGTTCCGATCGCTGTTCCATAAACAGGCAACAGAAGCCTGACGTACTAAGCCGGTTAATCACCGGCTTTTTTTATCTGCCGAATAACCTGTTAAAACAGTCTGTTTTCTGCCGCTTGCCTGCCAACCCCCTCATTCTTCACATTAATCTGATTCCATACCCTGTTAAGCAATTCGTATAATGATCATTTTCACAATGACAACTCCTTGATAAAACATTATCTTTCAGAGATAGCATGGATATTTGTCATCAGTTGATGCATCGCACTGTCATATCTCAGGAGACCGGGTTTGAACCACACTATTGTCTACAGTCTGTTTATCATCGGTTCCGTGCTGGTAGCATCGAGTATTCTGCTCAGCTCTTTCTCGTCCCGGCTGGGCATCCCTATTCTGGTTATCTTCCTCGCACTGGGCATGCTGACCGGTGTTGATGGTATCGGCGGCATCGCTTTTGATAACTATCCGGCAGCTTACTTAATCTCCAACCTGGCGCTGGCGATCATCCTGCTGGATGGCGGCATGCGGACCAAAGCCAGCTCGTTTAAAGTCGCGCTGGGGCCTGCGCTGTCGCTGGCCACCGTCGGGGTAATGATCACCGCAGGCTTAACCGGCGTGGTGGCTGCCTGGTTGTTTAACCTCGACATGATGCAGGGCTTCCTGATTGGCGCAATTATCGGCTCTACGGATGCCGCCGCAGTCTTCTCCCTGCTGGGTGACAAAGGCCTGAATGAGCGCGTCAGCTCCACGCTGGAGATTGAATCGGGCAGCAATGACCCGATGGCCGTGTTCCTGACCATTACCCTGATTGAGATGATTGAACAGGGCCGCAGCGGCCTTGACTGGATGTTCCTGGTGCATCTGGTGCAGCAGTTTGGTCTGGGTATCGTATTAGGCCTGGGCGGCGGCTGGGCGCTGCAGCAATTGATTAACCGTATCAGTCTGGCCCCAGGACTTTATCCGCTGCTGGCGTTGAGCGGCGGCATTCTGGTGTTCGCGCTGACCACGGTATTAGAGGGCAGCGGCATCCTGGCGGTTTATCTGTGCGGCTTCTTACTGGGCAACAGCCCGATTCGTAACCGTCACGGCATCCTGCAGACCTTTGATGGTATGGCCTGGCTGAGTCAGATCGGCATGTTCATTGTGCTGGGACTGCTGGTAACCCCGTCTGATTTATGGCATATCGCGGTGCCAGCGATGATCCTCTCGCTGTGGCTGATTCTGGTGGCGCGTCCCCTGTCGGTGTTTATTGGCCTGCTTCCGTTCCGCAACTTCACTACCCGTGAACGGGTCTTTATCAGCTGGGTCGGCTTACGCGGTGCGGTGCCGATTATCCTTGCGGTCTTCCCGATGATGGCCGGATTAGAGAACGCCTCGCTCTATTTTAATATCGCCTTCTTCGTGGTGCTGGTCTCCCTGATGTTGCAGGGCACCTCGCTGGGCTTTGCCGCGAAAAAAGCGAAAGTGGTGGTGCCACCTACCGCTTCGCCGATCAGCCGTATCGGTCTGGACATTCATCCGGAAAACCCGTGGGAACAGTTTGTCTATCAGCTCAGCGCCGACAAGTGGTGCGTCGGTGCCGCTTTGCGTGACCTGCAGATGCCGCGCGAGACGCGCATCGCTGCCCTGTTCCGTGACAATGTGCTGATGCACCCCAACGGCGGGACGCGACTCAAAGAGAACGACGTCATCTGCGTGATTGGCCGCGAGCGCGATCTTCCGGCGCTGGGCAAAATGTTCAGCCAGTCACCGCCGGTCTCGCTCGACCAGCGCTTCTTCGGTGACTTTATTCTGGATGCAGAAGCACGCCTGCGCGACGTGGCGCAGATTTACGGACTGGAGCTGGATGAGAGCACTAACGACCAGCAGTCACTGGGACAACTGGTGCTGGCAATGCTGGGCGGCTCGCCAGTGGTCGGCGATCAGGTGGAGTGGAATCAGCTGACCTGGACCGTCGCAGAGAAAGAAGATAACCGCATCGTGAAGATTGGTGTCCGTCCGGCGGAAGAGAAGGAATAATCCTAATCATTCAGCCACGTTATTTTTTCTCAATACGCTAAGCTTAAATGTCTATGCCAGTAAAAACGGGAGAAATGAATGGGACACGTGGTTAAAATTGGTCGTTATGAGATTGTAGATGCCGATCTTGACAGTGAGCACGCCGACACCGTCAGCATCCCCTGTCACACCAATCCCGGCTTAATTACCCAACTTGATGGCTGGGATCGCGATACCAGCGTTCCTGCCTGGATCGATGGGGAACCGGTGAATCTGCAGATTGGTCATTATGATAAACAGCAGGACCGCTGGATTTTAAAGAAACCTGCCTGAGCCTTTATCACTACCGCCAATCGTAAGATTCGGCGGTAATTCCTAAAAAGCGTCTTAAACAGTTTGGTTATAAACGACCCCTTCCTTATTTTATCCAAAATAAACATCAACTTAGCTTTTTAAAACTTTAATCACTTTTGATGTTTTCAGATTTTTTCCGTATTAACTCTGTCAAATAACTCCTGCATACTCAATCTCAATGCTGCAACATTTCGTGAGTACCGTCACGCTTTAATCGTTATCATTTTTGCAGCTGCACTGGCTTTACTGACTGCAACAGACTGAAAATTATTTTTTAATTTTTCAGAGCCCACTCCTGAGCGCGTACCTGATTCTGGTCAGGCCATCTTTTACTTGAGAAAGAGAGCAGGTTTTATGGCAAGTACATTGATAATGAATAGCCCGAGCCGCTCATGGAGCGGCACGCGTAAAAATATCATCGTGAAATTCGCCCTGAGCTTTTCCGATCTGATTGCACTTAATCTTGCACTGTTTTTATCTGCCGCGACGATACAGGGTATTTGGGGCGAGCTGGATAGCTTTATTCCACCGCATCAGATTGAATATCGTTTTGTAGCACAGTTTATTATGTCCGTAATGTGTACCGGCTGGTTTTGGGTGCGCCTGCGTCATTACACTTATCGCAAACCTTTCTGGTTTGAGCTGAAAGAGATCGTTAAAACATTATTTGTTTTCTCGCTGCTCGACCTCGCACTGATTGCTTTCTCTAAATGGGATTTCTCCCGCATGGTGTGGGTCTTCAGCTGGACATATGCCCTGTTGCTGCTGCCACTGATGCGTGCTCTGGTTAAACGCGCGATTAACAAGGCGGGTCAGTGGCAGAAAGAGACCATCATTATCGGTTCTGGCAAAAACGCTACCGAAGCCTATGCGGCGCTGCAAAGTGAAGAGATCCTGGGCTATAACGTACAGGCCTTTATCTCGGTCGATGATGTTCCGGCTCAGCAGAGCATGAATGGTGTGCCCGTCATCACCTGGAAAGACATTAACTGGCAGACCATTGACCGTGACAACGTGCAGTTTATTGTCGCCATGGAGTATGAGCAGCAGCCGATGCGCGATCGCTGGCTGAAATTCCTGTCAAAGATGAACTGCCGTTCGGTTTCCGTGATCCCGACGCTGCGCGGTGTGCCGCTTTACGGCACGGACATGTCGTTTATCTTCAGTCATGAAGTGATGATCCTGCGCGTCAGCAACAACCTGGCGAAACACTCTTCCCGTTTCATGAAGCGTGCCTTTGATATTGTGGTGGCATCGATGCTGCTGCTGTTCCTCGGCCCGATCTTCGCCCTGCTCTGCTACATGGTGAAACGTGACGGCGGCAATGCGATTTATGGTCACGAACGCGTGGGCCAGAATGGCAAAAAATTCAAATGTCTGAAATTCCGTTCCATGGTGACCAATTCCAAAGAGGTGCTGGAGAAATTACTGGCGACCAGCGAAGAGGCCCGTATGGAGTGGGACAAAGATTTCAAACTGAAGAATGACCCTCGCGTGACCCGTATTGGTAGTTTCCTGCGTAAGACCAGCCTGGATGAATTACCGCAGCTGTGGAACGTGATTCGTGGCGAGATGAGCCTGGTGGGCCCGCGTCCGGTTATCGAAGCTGAGCTGGAGCGTTATGCCGGTGATGTCGACTACTACCTGATGGCGAAACCCGGTATGACCGGTCTGTGGCAGGTCAGCGGACGTAACGATATCGACTATGACACCCGCGTCTACTTCGACTCCTGGTATGTTAAAAACTGGGCGCTCTGGACCGATATCGCGATTCTGTTCAAAACCGCAGGCGTTGTGCTACGCCGCGACGGCGCTTACTAAGCCCTGATGCGATGCCTGTTTACAGCAGGCATCGCACTTTCCGCACGACTTCCTCTATCTTTTTTGCCTCTGAATCATTACCCTCTGCGATCGTTTTTTAACAGAACGCTTACCCTCTGGTTGTTATGCAAAAATTTACTCTGCTGTTATTAAGCCTGGTGCTGCTGGCACCCTTAGGCATCGATCTCTATTTGCCCACGCTGCCACAAATCGCAGAAGGGCTGGATACGCCGGTTAATCTGGTGCAGACCACTATTCCTTTGTTTCTTCTGGTGATGGGGCTGGGGCAGCTGGTGACCGGTCCGCTGGTGGACAATTACGGCCGTAAGCCGATTGCCCTGCTGGGCCTGGCGCTCTACATCGCGGGCAGCGCCATCGCCGCCACCGCCACCTCATTCCCGCTGTTCGTGCTGGCTCGCCTGGTGCAGGGCTGTGGCGTCTGCTGTAGCGCCGTTGTCGCCTTTAGCGGCGTACGTGATCGCCTGAGTGGTGATGATGCCGCCCGTGCGTATGGATTCCTTAACGGCGCACTGAACATCGTTCCCGCTCTGGCTCCGCTGCTGGGTGGTCTGCTGGCCAGCGCCTTTGACTGGCGCGCCCCCTTCTGGTTCCTCTGCGCCTACGGCCTGCTGATTACGCTGCTGGTGATTATCTGGCTGCCGGAAACGCGCCCGGCAGATACGCTGCGGGTGAAAGGATTACCGATTAAGCAGTACGCTGAAATTCTGCGTCAGCCGCGTTTCCTGGCGTTCGCGTTTGCCAATGCCGGTGCGCTGGGCATGGTGCTGACCTACGTGTCGCTGGCACCGCAGGTATTAATGACCGAAGGCGGGCTGACACCGATCCAGTTCTCCTTTGCTTTCGGGGCCAACGGTTTCTGGATCATGTTTGTCAGCATGTTCGTGAATAAAGCGATTCGCAAAGCGGGCCGACCGTTCTGTCTGGCGATGGGATTCTTCACCATGCTGCTGGGCGCGGTGCTGCTGGTGGCGGGGACGCAGATTTTCCCAGCGGAGATGCAAACGCACTGGGCGCTCTACATGTTCCCGGTGGCGGTATCGGTGGCCGGACTGGCCTTTACAGTGGGACCGGCCACCAGCTATGCGCTGGAGCCGTATCAGCAACAGGCGGGTGTGGCGTCCGCCCTGCAGGGATTTATTCAGATGGCGGGCGGTGCGGCAGGCAGCCTGGTGATCGTCGCGCTGCCGGTGGCAGAGAAGCTGTCGCTGAGTCTGATGATGCTGCTGGGTGCAGCGCTGGCCTTTATCGCCTGGCGCTGCAGCAGAAAGATGCGCGGCAGCCTGACCGCGCTTAAATAACGGTGACCGGAACGCGGGGTGCCAGTGCGCACATCAGCTCGTACCCTACCGTTCCGGCTGCTTTTGCCACCTGATCGATTTTCACCTGCTCGCCCCACAGCTCAACGGCTGAGCCAATCCCGGCCTGAGGACAGGGCGTTAAATCCACGGTGATCATGTCCATGGAAACCGCGCCCACCACCTGCGTCATCACGCCATCAACGCAGACCGGCGTGCCGGTGGGGGCATGACGCGGATAGCCATCGGCGTAACCGCAGGCCACCACGCCAATCCGCTGCGCCGTGCTGGCGTGATACCGGTAGCCGTAACCCACGCCATCGCCAGCCTGTAATTGCTGAACCGCGATAATCTCACTTCTTAAGGTCATCACCGGCTTCAGACCACTGCCTGCGATGTCCTGCCAGTCACCGCTGGGCGATGCGCCATACAGAATGATGCCGGGACGAACCCAGTCAAAATGCGCTTCAGGATGCCATAAGGTACAGGCCGAATTAGAGAGCGATCGCGGGCAGTTCAGTCCCTCAGCCGCCTGTTCTACGCGCTGCAGCGGTGCAATCAGACCCTGGGGGTTTTCGGCATCGGCAAAATGGGCCATCAGCGTCATCTCCCCGACATTGCTCAGCGCCCGCAGCTTCTGCCATGCGCCGTTTACCTGCTCGGGACGAAAGCCCAGACGGTTCATTCCGCTGTTCATTTTGAGATAGATATCCACTGGCGCAGAAAGTGTGGCGCTGGCCAGCGCTTTGATTTGCCAGTTGCTGTGCACGCTGGTAGTCAGCCGATAGCGGTCGATGAGCTGCAGATCCTCTGGCTGGAAGAAGCCCTCCAGCAGCAGAATCGGCTTTTTCCAGCCGCGCTCACGCAGCAGGATCGCCTCTTCCATATTCAGCAGTGCAAAGCCGTCGGTGGCGGATAACGCTTCGTGAACGCGATCAATGCCATGGCCGTAAGCATTGGCCTTCACCACTGACCAGACGCGCGATGCAGGCGCTGCCTGGCGAACGACCGTCAGGTTGTGACGTAACGCCTGCTGATTGATGGTCGCAATAATCGGACGTGACATCCTCTCTCTCCCTGAATACTTAACGAGTTGCGTTGGCGTTACGCAGCGGCGATGAGGTCGCCGCGAAACCGGGTAAGTAGCGGAATACCGCTAAGTCATCCGCCGCAATGGCCGGCTTTTTACCGGAGATGAGATCGGCCAGTAACTGACCCGAACCACACGCCATCGTCCAGCCCAGCGTACCGTGACCGGTGTTGAGCCAGAGATTGGAGATGGGCGTGGCACCCACAATCGGCGTACCGTCTGGCGTCATCGGACGCAGACCGGTCCAGAAACTCGCCTGTGCGACATGACCGCCTTCAGGATAGAGATCACTGACGACCATCTCCAGCGTTTCCCGCCGCGCTTCGGTGAGTTTGGTGTTAAAACCAACAATCTCTGCCATCCCGCCGACGCGAATACGATCATCAAACCGGGTCACCGCTACTTTGTAGGTCTCATCCAGGATTGTCGAAACCGGCGCGGCGTCAGGGTTTTTAATCGGAATGGTGAGGGAGTAACCTTTCAGCGGATAGACCGGAATATCGATGACGTTTTTTAACAGCGCGGTGGAGTAGGAACCAAATGCCACCACATAGTTATCCGCCTTGATGATCTCCTCGCCGCACTTCACGCCATAAATGCGGTTGCCATCACGCAGCAGATGATCGACCGGGGTGTTGAAGCGGAAAACCACGCCCGCCTCTTCGGCCATTTTTGCCAGCCGCTGCGTAAAGAGCTGGCAGTCGCCGGTCTCATCGTTGGGCAGACGTAATCCGCCGGTGAGTTTATGCTGGGTTGCCGCCAGCGCCGGTTCAACGCGTGACAGCTCATGCGCCTCTAACAGCTCATAGGGCACGCCCGCGTCGCGCAGCACGGCAATATCTTTACTGGCGCTGTCGAACTGCTGCTGAGTGCGGAACAGCTGCAGCGTTCCGCCCTGACGGCCCTCGTAGGCGATGCCGGTCTCGGCACGCAACGCTTTCAGGCAGTCACGGCTGTATTCGGCAATCCGCACCATGCGGCTTTTGTTCTGCTGATAGTGGTTGATGTCGCAGTTGCGCAGCATGTGCCACATCCACTCCAGCTGGAAACTGCTGCCATCGAGCCGGATAGCCAGCGGCGCGTGGCGCTGGAACATCCACTTCACCGCTTTCAGCGGCACGCCCGGTGCTGCCCAGGGCGCGGCATAGCCCGGTGAGATCTGACCGGCATTGCCTGCGCTGGTCTCCATCGCCGCGGCGGGCTGACGATCGATGACGGTGACCTGATGTCCGGCACGCGCCAGATACCAGGCGCTTGCCACTCCAACCACACCACTTCCAAGAATTACAACGTGCATAGCTCCCCCACCCGGCATGTAAAAGCATAATTCACTGTTCAGCAGATAATAGTCAGCGGATTTACACAGCGGACATCACCTCATAAATTCAGCATCCATTTCACATCTTTTTCACTTTTCAGGTAACTAAAATCTTGTGGCACGGCCAATTTCAGCGCTTTATGCGCCTTAATCCCTAAACACAGAAATAAATGACAACGGAGGCAGTTAAATCTGCGCACGGCAGGAGAATCATTCAACCCCATACATTCTGCTTATAAACAGGATGATATTCCGCGTTTCGAAATAACGTTCGAATTAAAGGCTGTTAAATTCTTTGTTGCATCCGTCTTAATGATTTTGTGCCAAAGAATTCGTTTGAGTTCGCATTTCGGATAAGCGACAGTGGGCTATCATTGTTGTGTTCGCTCAGTTTTTTTCGGGTTCCCTTTTTCAGGATGAAGCCTTAAATAACCAGAACGGGTTGTCTTTCGGGTCAGCCGGTTTGCATAAAAGAGGTGCGCTATGACGACAATCTTTGACGAAGCCATCAGAGACAGCAAACGACTCAATGACGGACCAGACTGGACATTCGAACTGCTCGATGTCTACTTAGCAGAGATCGATCGGGTCGCTAAACTTTACCGGCTTGATACCTACCCGCACCAAATCGAAGTCATCACCTCGGAACAGATGATGGATGCCTATTCCAGCGTCGGCATGCCCATCAACTATTCACACTGGTCATTCGGCAAAAAGTTTATCGAGACCGAGCAGCGCTATAAGCATGGTCAGCAGGGTCTGGCCTATGAAATTGTCATCAACTCCAACCCCTGCATCGCCTACCTGATGGAAGAGAACACCATGACCATGCAGGCGCTGGTCATGGCGCATGCCTGCTATGGCCACAACTCATTCTTCAAAAATAACTATCTGTTCCGCAGCTGGACGGATGCTGGCTCGATTGTCGATTACCTGCTGTTTGCCAAAAACTATATCAGTGACTGCGAAGAGCGCTATGGCGTCGAAGAGGTCGAGCGACTGCTCGACTCCTGCCATGCCTTAATGAATTATGGCGTCGATCGCTATAAACGTCCGCAGAAGATCTCCCTGCAGGAGGAGAAGGCGCGGCAGAAGAGCCGTGAAGAGTATCTGCAAAGTCAGGTGAACACCCTGTGGCGCACGCTGCCACGACGTGAGACAGAGGCGGTAGCCTTTGAAGCCGCGCGTTACCCTTCTGAGCCACAGGAAAACCTGCTCTATTTTATGGAAAAAAATGCCCCGCTGCTGGAGTCATGGCAGCGTGAGATCCTGCGCATCGTGCGCAAAGTGAGCCAGTATTTCTATCCGCAGAAACAGACCCAGGTGATGAATGAGGGCTGGGCGACCTTCTGGCACTACACCATCCTGAATCACCTCTATGATGAAGGCAAAGTGTCGGAACGCTTTATGATGGAGTTCCTGCACAGCCACACCAACGTTGTGTTTCAGCCGCCCTATAACAGTCAGTGGTACAACGGCATTAACCCTTACGCCTTAGGGTTTGCGATGATGCAGGATATCAAGCGTATCTGTCAGTCGCCGACCGAAGAGGATCGCTACTGGTTCCCGGATATCGCCGGTTCAGACTGGCTGGAAACGCTGCATTTTGCGATGCGTGAGTTCAAGGATGAGAGTTTTATCAGCCAGTTCCTGTCACCGAAAGTGATGCGTGATTTCCGGCTGTTCACCGTGCTGGATGATGACCGTAATAACTATCTCGAGATCGCCGCGATTCATGATGAGGCAGGCTACCGGGCGATTCGCCAGCAGCTCTCTGCACAATACAACCTGAGTAATCTTGAACCGAACATTCAGGTTTATAACGTGGATGTGCGCGGTGACCGTTCACTGACCCTGCGCTATGTGCCGCAGAGTCGCACGCCGCTGGATAAGAGCCGTCGCGAGGTGCTGAAGCATGTGCATCGTCTGTGGGGATTTGATGTGATTCTGGAACAGCAGAACGAGGATGGCAGTGTTGAACTGCTGGATCGCAATCCACCACGGGGTTCTTCACTCTGAGGCATCATCTGATGGTGACGGGTTAGAAGCAAAAAACCGGACGCGATGTCCGGTTTTTTTTAGCGCTTGTTGCCGAGGTCTTCGGGCAGATTCTTCTGCATGCTGTGCCAGATTTCACCGCTGCGGCGGCCATAGTTGCGCACCACGTCCACGATCTCATCCTGTCCTGGTTCTTTGTCGCACAACGCCAGCAGTTTGAGATAGAAATCGCGCGCGACCTGACGGGCTTCCGGATTAGAGAAGTAGTGACGGCCAACGCGGGTATAAAGCCCTTTCAGGCCATTCAGGATCAGACCGTAAATCGGATTACCCGATGCAAACGCCAGACCACGGAATACCCGGTAGTCGAGTTCGGTATAGGCATCCGCCTGATCGGCTGCGGCACTTACCGTCTCCAGCACTTCACGCGCTTTGTCCGGATGATGGCGCAGCGCACGGCTGATAAAGATCGATGAAATATTACTGCGGACTGACAGCAGGTTATCGATCAGCACCGGAACGCTGTCGTGATCGAGACGGGCCAGCGTTTCCAGAATATTGAGGCCAGACGTCTCCCAGAAATCATTCACCCGCGTCGGTTTGCCGTGCTGAATCGTTAGCCAGCCATCGCGCGCCAGGCGCTGCAGCACTTCACGCAAGGTGGTGCGCGTCACCCCAATCAATTCAGAAAGCTCACGCTCAGCAGGAAGAATCGATCCAGGTGGAAAGCGACTGTTCCAGATGCTTTCAATAATATACTCTTCAGCAAATCCCGCTGGACTCTGAGCCTTTATAACCATAGCAATGTGTTCTCGTTGCTTTTCTAATCATGATGAGGACTCATCATACCAGACGCCCTATAGCGGATATAGCCTGCATAACTATTAAAACCGGGCGCGGGCGCATATTTCAGAATGGCTGACCGTTATTTTTGCTGCTTTAAGAAGAGAGTCATTTGATACGATTTTCCGTGCTGAAACGATGCGTGTGCCAGAGCCGTAAATGTCGTCCTGAAAGCGCGGGATGCCGGCACCGGATAGCCTGCATCTGCCGTTTCGCTTGCTGCCGATAGCAGCCTGCCTGGTCACCCGCCTTGCTGTCCGCTCTGTTTGCTGAACGGACATCACCTGTTTATCCTCATTTAACCTGCTCTGGATCAGAATCAGGTCATGTTTGCACACGATTTTTCCCCGTCCCTGGCTGGTTTGTAAACGCTTTTGGTTTACACTGCGTGGCATTAATGTTTACAGGGAATGCAATATGTTGCGATATCTGAATCAATGTTCACGGGGACGCGGAGCCTGGTTATTACTGGCACTGACGGCGCTTGCACTGGAATTAACCGCACTCTTTTTTCAGCATGTAATGGGCCTGAAGCCCTGCGTGATGTGTATTTATGAGCGCAATGCGCTGTTTGGTGTGCTGGGTGCAGGCCTGGTGGGTGCGATTGCGCCGAAATCGCCGTTGCGTCTGGCGGCGCTGGCGTTGTGGATCTACAGTGCCTGGGAGGGTCTGCGTCTCTCTTATGAACATACGATGATTCAGCTGCACCCTAACCCCTTCACCACCTGTGATTTTGCTGCCCGCTTCCCTAGCGGATTGCCGCTGGATAAGTGGCTGCCGTCGGTATTTCTTGCCAGCGGTGACTGTGCAGAGCGCAGCTGGACGTTCCTGACGCTCAGCATGCCGCAGTGGATGATTGTGGTGTTCGCCGGTTATCTGCTGGTCGCGGCGCTGGTGCTGATTGCCCAGCCGCTGAAACCGAAACGCCGCGATCTCTTTGGTCGCTAAAATCAGCTGAGATCAAAAAAGGCTGCCAGTGGCAGCCTTTTTGCTATTCGGGTTGATGCAACACGGCGCTTAGCCGTTGCGATCGGGACGATCGATGATGTGATCTTCCCAGTCCCGCACTTCACTCTCCCGCACCGCAATATAACGTACCGAAATACGCTGCGCGTGCATCGCGGTTTTCGAACCGGCCCGCAGCGGATGCCACGCGGGTAAATCTTTGCCCTCACCCAGCAGCCGGTAGGCGCAGGTGCGCGGCAGCCAGTTAAAGGTGGTCAGATTTTCACGCGTTAACTTGATGCAATCCTCTTCCAGTTCGAAGCGGCGCTCATAGTTACGGCACTGGCAGGTTTTAATATTGAGCTGATCGCAGGCGACATTGGTGAAATAAATCTCATCGGTGTCGGCATCCTGCAACTTGTTCAGGCAGCACTGTCCACAACCATCACACAAGGATTCCCATTCCTCATCGCTCATTTGTGCCAGGCGTTTTTGTTGCCAGAAAGGGGTGTCAGTCATGATGATTTATCCGGGTTGTGCCTAAACCGCACCTTATAAAGCCTATGCTGCGGTGATGCAAGTTTTTAGAGTACGC
The DNA here is from genome assembly GCF_900115075.1 of Candidatus Pantoea varia. GTDB lineage: Bacteria > Pseudomonadota > Gammaproteobacteria > Enterobacterales > Enterobacteriaceae > Pantoea > Pantoea varia. Next base: position 912,106 of record NZ_FOVG01000001.1, on the reverse strand, counting down.
GCGTGCTGATGCCGTGGCCCGCCAGGGAGACTTCCAGCTGGTCACCCGAGCGCATCGGGCCAACCCCTTCTGGGGTACCGGTCAGAATCACATCGCCAGCGCGCAGGGTAAAGTAGTGGCTCATGTGGGCAATCAGCGGCAGGATTTTATGAATCATGTCCTCGGTATTACCGTGCTGACGCACTTCACCATTCACCACCAGCTTCAGTTCGACATTCTGCGGGTTGCCACTGAAGTCCGATACCGGGATAAAACCGGAGAGAGGACAGGCGTTATCAAAGCCCTTGGATTTCTCCCACGGCTGGCCCGCTTTTTTCAGCCTGGACTGCAGGTCACGTAACGTCAGATCGAGCGCTACGCCATAGCCTGCAATCGCCTTAGCCACGTGTTCTTCAGTCGCCTGCTTCAGGGTCGCGCCAATCAGCACCGCCAGTTCCACTTCGTGATGGACTTCACCAAAGGCGTCGGGAATCGAGAGCGGCTGACGTAAATCACACAACGACGTCTCCGGCTTGATGAAGATCACCGGTTCGGTCGGTGTTGCGCTGCCCATCTCTTTGATATGTTTTGCATAATTACTGCCGACACAAACCACTTTGCTGACCGGAAAATCTAACAAGGCGCCTTGCCAGTTACGATGCTGATACATGCTCATCCCCTGTTCAGGTTAGGTGTGATGCCAGCGCTGCTGGCGGGTTGATGTTTGCCTATACGTTGATCGAAATGCCAACCTCATGGCGTGATAATAAGATCCTTTTAACGGTCCAGGGTGCGGAATTTGTCAAAAAGCGTAAATGAAGGCGTCGGAGTGCTGAATAATCGTACAAATCGGAGGAAAAAAATGCGCAGGGAATTTAGTAAGGAGTGAAACAGATAAGCTGCACCGTTAATTTTGCGCCGCTTCAGAGCTATATTATCCTGCCAGGATCGCACCGACAGGATTTATATTTACAGAAGAATCCGAGTTAAACTTTTTTATCGGTCTCTAAATGAATTTTTAGCAGACTTTCAATGGGTGGCGGAAGCTGTAAATAATAGCCCTGCTCACTCAATCCCTGCTTCACTTTATTGATATCCGCGTTAGCCAGCCTGTCGCGGCCCGCCAGCTTTAGCACCATCGCCAGCTGCGGCTTGCCAAAACCTTTGAGCAATTCTTCCGGAACGCGCGAAAAATCGTCCTTTTTTTCAACATAGAGATAAGTCTGGTCACGTAACGGGCTTCTGTAGATCACACAAAACATATTTTTTACTCGAATTAACCGGCGTTGAGGCTTGTCTGAATATAGCGGTAACTATAACATGCTTGCAGAACTTCGAATATTCACCGTTAGCGCTTCAGTGATGATTTTATCATCGCCTTGCTAACGGTAGTGAAAACAGGACTGAGTCGGGACAGATGTCGCAAACGCCAATCGAATTCAAAGGTAGCAGTTTCACCCTGTCTGTCGTCCATTTGCATCACCATGACCCTGCGGTGATTCGCAAGGCACTCCAGGACAAGATTGACCAGGCTCCGGATTTCCTGAAAAACGCCCCGGTTGTACTTAACGTCGCCACATTGAGTGCCGATGTTAACTGGAAACAGATGCAGCAGGCGATTCTCGCCACCGGTTTACACATCGTCGGCGTGAGCGGCTGCAAAAACGAAGCACTGAAACGCATGATCTCCCGTGCAGGCCTGCCGGTACTGGCAGAAGGTAAAGAGGCCAGGCCGCGCGCTGAAGCGCCGCAGCCGGCTCCCCTACCTGAACCGCAGCCGGTTGTAACCGAGACGGTGGCAACGAAAACCCGCATCGTGAACACACCGGTGCGCTCAGGCCAGCAGATTTATGCGCGTGACGCTGATTTGATTATCACCAGCAGCGTAAGCGCCGGCGCCGAACTGGTCGCCGATGGCAACATTCATATTTACGGCATGATGCGTGGTCGCGCACTGGCAGGTGCCAGCGGTGACCAGAACTGCCAGATTTTTTGTACCAACCTGGCTGCCGAGCTGGTCTCGATTGCCGGAGAGTACTGGATCATGGATCAGATCCCGCAAGAATTTTTTGGTAAAGCTGCGCGCCTGTGCCTGCAGGATGGCGCGCTGACTATCCAGACACTTAATTAGGCCCCTTTTCTTTTGTTAAGGAAATCAACATTTATGGCACGCATTATTGTAGTTACATCCGGTAAAGGGGGCGTTGGTAAGACCACGTCAAGCGCGGCCATCGCCACCGGTTTAGCGCAGAAAGGCAAAAAGACGGTTGTCATCGACTTTGATATCGGTCTGCGTAACCTGGATTTGATCATGGGCTGTGAACGCCGTGTGGTCTACGACTTCGTCAACGTTATCCAGGGCGATGCCACACTGAACCAGGCGCTGATTCGCGACAAACGCACCGAACTGCTCTATATCCTGCCTGCGTCGCAGACCCGTGATAAAGATGCGCTGACCCGTGAAGGTGTTGAAAAAGTTCTGAACGATTTAGCGGCGATGGAGTTTGATTTCATCGTCTGCGACTCACCGGCAGGGATTGAAACTGGCGCACTGATGGCGCTCTATTTTGCCGATGAAGCCATTATCACCACCAACCCGGAAGTCTCTTCTGTCCGTGACTCCGACCGCATCCTTGGCATCATCTCATCCAAATCCCGTCGTGCTGAAAACAGTCAGGACCCGGTGAAGGAGCATCTGCTGCTGACCCGTTATAACCCTGGCCGGGTGAACCGTGGCGATATGCTGAGCATGGAAGATGTGCTGGAAATCCTGCGCATTCCTCTGGTCGGCGTGATCCCTGAAGATCAATCGGTGTTACGTGCCTCTAACCAGGGTGAACCGGTGATTCTTGACGGCGAATCTGATGCTGGCAAAGCCTATGCCGATACCGTTGAACGGTTGCTCGGTGAAGTACGCCCCTTCCGCTTTATCGAAGAAGAGAAGAAGGGTTTCCTGAAACGCCTGTTCGGGGGATAAACCATGGCATTACTTGATTTCTTTTTATCCCGGAAGAAGAACACTGCCAACATAGCCAAGGAACGGCTGCAGATTATCGTGGCAGAACGGAGAAGGGGCGACAGTGAGCCCCACTATCTTCCGCAACTTAAGCGCGACATTCTGGAAGTGATTTGCAGATATGTGAAGATCGATCCAGAAATGGTGACGGTTCAGCTCGATCAGAAAGGTGATGACATCTCGATTCTGGAGCTGAACGTGACGCTGCCGGAAACGGATGAAGTGACTAAATGACGCTGACCGTTTCCTGAATTTCCCCTGCGCTCTGGCAGGGGAAATTTAACCGGCTAACAACCCGCCAGAATTTCCTCAATGCCGGGTTTCAGCAGTTCGCCCCGCCATCCGGTGAGTAACTCCGGCTGACGTCCCTGTGGCTTCAGGCCCCAGTGCTGGCTTAATACCTGATTAATCTGACGTCGTGACGCCAGTAACTCCTGACTGAACCCACTCTGCTCGCTGACCTGCTGCACCAGCGCTTTCATCGCCTTGAACACCTGCTTATAGTGCGGATGGTCGATCAGATTGCCCAGCGGAGCCGGCAGTTCACTCTCATCCAGCGCCTCTGCTTCGGCCACCAGCGCCACCAGCGTTTTACCGTGGAAACGAATTTCGTGGCCTGACAGCCCCAGATGATCCAGTTCACCCAGAGAACCCGGCATAAAGCGCGCCACTTTCCACAGGTGCTCTTCGCGCACCACAAAGTTCACCGCCATATCCTTTTCACGCGCCAGCTTCAGACGCCAGGACGCCAGTCGCTGCAGTGCCGCCAGCTGACGCGGACGCAGTTGCCAGGCATTGGTGATATCACGCCAGGCTTCCTCCGGCGACAGGCTATCCAGACGACGCTGACACAGGTTATCGCACTCACTGAGTGCCGCCGCCATGTTGCCAGCCTCTTCCGCGTTAATCATCAGCTGACGGGCAATCGGCAGCAGATAGTGAACGTCCGCCGCCGCATACTCGCACTGACGCTGGGTCAGAGGACGTGCCAGCCAGTCGGTACGTGATTCGCTTTTATCGAGTTCGACCTGGGTGAAATGCGCCACCATCGAAGCAAAGCCCCAGGAGAGCGGCTGGCCGGAGAAGGCCGCCAGAATCTGGGTGTCGATCATCGGCGTCGGCAGCACGCCGAAACGGTGCAGAAAGACTTCCAGATCTTCACCACCAGCATGCAGGAATTTGGTGACGCCGGTGTCAGTCAGCAAGGCAATAAAGGGTGACCAGTCACGGATATTCAGCGGGTCAATCAGCACCAGCTGATGATCGTCGAACAGCTGGATCAGGCCAAGCTGCGGGTAGTAAGTGCGGGTGCGGACAAATTCGGTATCCAGTGCCACCGCCGCGTGCTGGCGCGCTTTCTGACACACGTCTGCCAGTTGATCATCCTGGTCGATAAGGGAATAGTTCACGTCTGATTTCCACCGCAGCCAACAACGCGCGGCGCTCCATGTTAAAAACAATAAAAACGCCGGACATGCCGGCGTTCAACCTCAATTCCTGCCCGGACTCAGCTCGCGCCGGGTTTCGCCTCGTCGCGCAGCTCACGCCGCAGGATCTTGCCGACGTTGGTTTTCGGTAACTCATCACGAAACTCAATGATTTTTGGTACCTTGTAACCGGTCAGCTGACGGCGGCAGTGGTCGAGCACTTCTTCTTTGGTCAGCGATGCATCTTTTTTCACGATGCAGACTTTGACTGCTTCGCCAGAAAGATCGCTGGGCACACCAATCGCCGCGGCTTCACGCACTTTCGGGTGCTGCATCAGCACATCTTCGATTTCATTCGGATAGACATTAAAACCGGAGACGAGAATCATATCTTTTTTGCGGTCAACGATGCGAATAAAGCCTTCCTGATCAACGGTAACAATATCACCGCTGTGGAGCCAGCCATTTTTCAGCACTTCCGCTGTCGCTTCCGGATGCTGCCAGTAGCCCAGCATCACCTGCGGGCCGCTGATGCAGAGCTCGCCCGGCTCCCCCGGCGGCACTTCATTGCCGTCGTCATCCAGAATCCGCACATCGGTAGAAGGCACCGGCAGGCCGATACTGCCGGTATGACAGCTGATGTCATACGGATTGACCGAAACCAGAGGAGAGCATTCAGTCAGGCCATAGCCCTCCAGCAGATAGTGTCCGGTCAGCTTTTCCCAGCGCTCAGCCACCACTTTCTGCACCGCCATGCCGCCACCGGCAGAGAGACGCAGCGTGGAGAAATCGAGTTTATTGAACTGCTCATCGTTGAGCAGCGCATTGAACAGCGTATTCACGCCGGTGATGGCGGTAAACGGAAATTTCCCCAGCTCTTTAACGAAGCCGGGAATATCGCGTGGATTGGTAATCAACAGATTCTGACCGCCCAGCTCCAGGAAAAGCAGACCATTCACCGTTAAGGCGAAGATGTGGTACAGCGGCAGCGCGGTGACGACACACTCTTTACCGTCGCGCAGCACTTTGCCGTAGGTGGCGCGGGTCTGCTCCAGATTCGCCTGCATATTGCGATGGGTCAGCATCGCCCCTTTGGCCACGCCGGTGGTGCCGCCGGTATATTGCAGGAAGGCGAGATCGTCATTTGAGACGGTCGGACGCTGATAATTAAGCGTCTCACCCACGTCGAGTACCTGGCGAAAAGAGATGGCACCCGGCAGATGATACTTAGGCACCAGTTTCTTCACATATTTGACGACAAAATTAACCAGCGTCGCTTTTATCGGCGCCAGCTGATCGCCCATGCGAGTCAGAATGACGTGACGCACCACGGTATCCGCCACCACCTTTTCCAGGGTATGGGCAAAATTCGAGACGATGACGATGGCGCTGGCACCGCTGTCATTGAGCTGATGCTTCAGCTCACGCGGCGTGTAGAGCGGGTTAACATTGACCACTACCATGCCCGCGCGCAGCACACCAAAAAGGGCCACCGGATACTGAAGTAAGTTAGGCATCATCAGGGCCACACGGTCACCCGCTTTCAGGCCCAGCTGCTGCTGGAGGTAGGCGGCAAAAGCGCGGCTCTTCTCTTCCAGCTGGCGATAACTCATCTTCTGACCCATATTCACGAACGCGGGTTGATCGGCGTAGCGTTTTGCAGCCTGCTCAAACAGATCCACCAGCGAGGTGTAACGATCTGCACTTATTTCGGCAGGCACATCTGCCGGGTAGCGTTTCAGCCAAACCTTATTCAAGGATCCACCCCGATAATTATGTTGTATTTCCATCGCTGCCTCAGCCAATCTGGTTTGTTAACAATATTTTAACTGATTGTACCAGTTTGCCTGTTTCGGCATGTTGAGGTTGCGAAGTGCATCACTAAATTTCGTGCTAAGAAATCAGGCCAATAAAAAGCCCGGCAGCGAGCACCGCGACCGGGCTGGATTAAATCATGTGTACATTACTCGGTCAGAATGGTCTGGACCTCTGTCGGGCCACTGTTGACCATTCCCCAGTAAGGATTAGGTCCCCAGTATCCGCCGCGATGACGTGTCGGACCGTACCAGATCCAGGGATCCATCGGCTGAGGCGGTGCCGTTACCTGCTGAGTGAGGCGCCAGCGCTGATAGCCACGCACATCGATAACCGCAAATTTGTAATCTGCCTCACCAATTTTGCCCTGCTCCGCGCCCTTCAGCGTACCCAGCACCGTGACATACTGGTTTTTCACATCCACCGGATCGACAAAACCGTGGATATCGGCATAAATCCGGCCAACCGAGGCCGCACCCAGACGCGGTCTGGCGCTGTCATCCAGCGGCTGTGCCGCAATCTCAAGCCGGGTTTTGCCGTTCAGGTTAGTGACATTCACTACCTTGCCGCCAAAGCGTGATTCCTGCCCGACAAAGAGCGAAGGATCGCTCATGACCCGCAACAGATCCTGCTGCGGCTGGGGTGAACTGCCCTGCAGCGTGTCAGGAATGGAGACACAACCGGTTAACGCCAGCACACAGGTCAGCAGCAGACCTGAAAGCCCTTTACCACACATTGACGACATAGACGCTCTCCCGTTAGGTAAAGGCTTAGACTGGACGCATAACAATAAGTTGCGTGCATTTTACCGGCCAGGTAATTTTTTCCAGGCGACTTCATTTCGCAGATAAGTCGGCTCTGCTGTCTCCGGCAGTAGCGTCTTCCCCTGCGCCAGCGCAAGCGTCGCCAGCGGCAGCATATCCTGTGCAGCAGGCAGGGTAACCTCACTGGCGGTCAGGGTCAGTTCATGATCCTGCTGCAGGGCGGGATAAGCCTGCCAGCCAGTGCCTGCGGTCATCCACTCGCCAGAGAGTGCCTGCATCCGTGCCAGTGCCGCCTCGGGCGACAGCACGCTTTCGCTGGCTTCACCCTGCCAGGCGCCCTGCTCATCACGCTGATATTCGGCCCAGTAGACCTCGCCCATTCGCGCATCAATAGCGGTTAATACCCGGGTTGCCCCGTGCAGACGCCATGCGCCTTCCGCCAGCGTCGCCAGCGTGGAAACCGCGATCATCGGCAGTGAGGCACCCAGTGCCAGACCCTGCGCAATACCAATGCCAATGCGCACGCCGGTAAAACTGCCGGGGCCGCGACCAAAGGCGAGCGCGTCCAGATCGGTCAGTTCCAGCTGCTGCGCCAGCAGGAGCTCCTCGACCAGCGGTAAAATACGCTGGGTGTGATCGCGCGGGGCGATCTCAAATCGGGCATCAATCTGTTGCTGATTCAGCAAGGCGGCTGAACAGGCTTCTGTTGCCGTATCCAGCGCTAAAATTCGGGCTGACATGACTACCTCAGAAGAAAGAAAACGGCGCGCATCTTAGCATAAAATTACGCATCTGGTTCGGGTTGCTGGCGGATAAAGGCGATGGCACGGGCAATGTCGCGGGTACGCGGCGTCGGCGGCAGACTATTGAGAAATAGCGCGCCATAGGGACGGGATACCAGCCGCTGATCGCAAATCACCAGCACGCCACGATCGTCCGTATCCCGGATTAAACGTCCCACCCCCTGCTTCAGGGTGATCACCGCATCCGGCAGTTGCACATCTGTAAAGGGATCGCCCCCACGAATACGGCAATCTTCCATTCTGGCTTTTAACAGCGGATCTTCCGGTGAGGTGAACGGCAGTTTGTCGATAATGACCAACGACAGCGCATCACCCCGTACGTCCACGCCTTCCCAGAAACTGCTGGTCGCCACCAGCAGGGCGTTGCCCTTGTCGATGAACTGTTTCAGTAACTGACCTTTGCTGGTTTCGCCCTGCACCAGCACCGGGAGCGTCATTGAGGCACGGAATTCTGCCGCCAGCTCACGCATCATCAGGTGCGATGTGCAGAGGAAGAAACAGCGGCCTTTGTTGGCATCAATCAGCGGCTTCATCATCGCAGCCAGCTGGCGTGCGCCGCCAGGACGGTTAGGTTCAGGAAGATTGCGCGGCACGCAGAGCAGTGCCTGTTTGGCAAAATCGAACGGGCTATTCAGAATCAGGCTTTTTGCCGCATTCACACCCAGCCGTTCGGCGAAGTGGGCCATCTTCTCATCCACCGCCAGGGTCGCTGAGGTGAAGATCCAGGCCGCCTTGCGGTTGTCCATCACCTCACGGAAGCGTTCGGCTACTGAGAGCGGCGTCAGCGCCAGGATAAAGTGACGCGAGGTACATTCATACCAGTAGCTATAGCCCGGCTCGTCAATCGCCCGTAACCGTTTTAAGCGGGTACGGTAAAGCGCGGCGCGCTCAAAGGCGGCATCCAGCAGGGCTGAACGACCCAGTGAGAGTTTGATGACGTCGTAACAGAGCTCGAGCGCATCATCCAGCAGGGTGAACATACGCAATATCTGGTTATCGCTCAGCAGTTCGCGCAGATTACCGCGGTAGCCGGGATCGCCTAATGCCAGCCGGAAATCCTGCGCGCACTGGGCCAGGCGGTCAGCGGATTTCTGCAGCTGTTGGGCATCACGCACTTCGGTGCGGTAAGCGGTAATAATATCTTTGGCGAGATCGAGTAACTGACGGCTGGAGAGCTGTTGACCAAAGTACTGACTGGCGATATCGGGCAGCTGATGGGCTTCATCGAAGATCATCACATCCGCTTCGGGAATAAGTTCGCCAAAGCCGCCCTCTTTCACCACCAGGTCGGCCAGAAACAGGTGGTGATTGACGACCACCACATCGGCGTCCATGGCACGTTTACGCGCTTTAACCACGAAACACTCTTTATAGCGCGGACAATCGGTGCCGAGGCAGTTATCGTTGGTGCTGGTGACCAGTGGCCAGACCGGGCTATCTTCGGTGACGCCAGCACAGCTGCTGATGTCGCCATCTTCGGTCTGTGAGGACCAGCTGCGCAACGTTACCAGATCGGTCAGCGCCTGCACGGTGAGGTCTCCGCCCGCCATCGATTGTTGTTCCATGCGTTCCAGGCAGAGATAGTTGGAGCGCCCTTTCAGCAAGGCGGTTTTACCTTTGAACTTCAGCGCCTTGATCATGGTGGGCAGATCGCGGCCATAGAGCTGATCCTGCAGCGCTTTGGATCCGGTGGAGACAATCACTTTTTTACCGGCCCGCAAGGCGGGTGCCAGGTAAGCATAGGTTTTACCGGTGCCGGTGCCGGCCTCAACCACCAGTTCGCTCTGCTGTTTTACGGCTTCAGATACCGCCTGCGCCATCTCACGTTGTGCTTCACGCGGCTTAAAGCCTGCGATCGCCAGCGCCAGTGCGCCATCCACTGCAAAATCGTCTGCCACATACCCTCACTAAGAACGGCAAAAACACTGTAATTATGTCAGTATTGGATCAACAAAGCAAAATCGATAATTTTCATAAGGTTAGATGAATCCGGTTGGATTTAACGCGGGGGGTAGTGACGTTTAATCCTGGCGGGCAGACGTCAAAAAGGCGGCTCATAGCCGCCTGAAGAGCAGTGCCTGTAGTGTCGATAAGCCTGTTGGCGGATCGATACCGTAAAGACGGCAGAAAACGCGGTAATTACTCTACAATCATGCGACCGTTGAGATGCTGCAACGGACGATTGTTGGTGGTTTTCAGCGCCTGTTTAAAGGCATCAAGCTGTGCCTGAGACAGCGTAACTGGCTGTTTCATCACCAGCCAGCGAATACCTTCGCTGCAGGGTGGCGTTGTCAGGGAGCCGCTGAAGCGATAATAGTGCAGATCTTCCGGGAAGAGATCGCGCAAATTTACCTGGCGATTAATACTGACCTGCTGATTTTCCCTTTTCGGCATCGCGGCAATTAATGGTGTCAGCGCCGGATTCTCTTTGCCGACGTTAAACATTACCGCGACAACGGCCAGATCCCCATCCTCTTTGCTGTGTACAAAGTGGGCTTCGAGGGGAAAGGTTTCTCCATTAATCTGGTTTTCACTTGGGGTATGGAAGTGATACTGACGCAGAGTAAACTTTTCACTGTCCAGAACAAAATCATCTTCTTCATCAACGGTCACCTGAATAGTGTGGCCGTTGTTAATCATTTTCTCTGCTGACGTATGATAAGCCAGGTCGAGTGCCTGTAAATGTCCCTCAATCGGATCTTTAATATTAATCGGCGACTGGGACTTACCTTCGTGACAGATATGGAAGTCACTGGTCAGTTCGCTCCAGTGCTCCGGACCCGCTTTACCTTCGTACGTCCAGTGCGGTTCGGCCGCTCCCGCTGCGCTGATGAAAGAGATCGCCATAGCCAGACTTAAGAGTGTTAATCGTTTCATTTTATCCCTGCTTTAAAAGCTAATTTGCGGCAGGGATAATATTCCGCTCACCTTAAATTCAGCAAGGTGACAAAATGCGTTAAATCAAAATCCGAATGAATAAAGAGTTTATAATTTTTATCGATGTTAATTTAATTAACATCGTTGATTAAACTGCTTTATTTAAGCGTTTTTTTTGAGACATTAATCTGAATAGACCGGACAGTCGGAGGACGTTAATCTGGTCGCAATATTAGCAAGGGATTTATCAGCAGATGCAAGCCTGAAACAGCATCGTAAGAGACGAAGAACCTGAGAAACCGCAAAACTGCGCGACTGGCGGTTTTGCGGTGCAGGCCAGCATTCAGAAGACCAGGACTGCGTCAGACAGCCTTTTCAGACGGCTAAACATCCTTTTCTAACGGATCGTCTTCCTCATCCTCTTCTTCATCTTCCGGATAGATCTCAGCATCATCTGGCAGCGGTTCATCGTAATCAGGACGTTCAGACATAATTACCTCCGGTGATAAATAGCAGTGCTGCTATTTCAACTGAGCATAGTTAACCGTCATCACCGACCGCACATTTTCCGCCTGAAGTGTGAGCCAAACGTAAAATTGCTGTAAGAGACTGAAAACGACCCTACCGGACGGCGCTAATGGTGTATGTAGAGCGCGCCCGCCAGCATGATGATGAACAGCACCACAAAGGTGATAACTCCCGGCTTAGTGCCTTTGGATAAACCCACAAATGCCGCGATAACAATAAACAGCAGCGTCAGTGCGCCAGCCATAACCCAAAACAGATACTGCGTATTCGCCATGCTTAAATCCTCATCCTGTGGCGCCATTTTACGGCTGATTTATAACATTTTTAAGTTGGTAGCGCCCCTGATTCATGCCTCTTCCCGCCCGTTAACGCAATTGCCAGCGGATGCCCCGCCCCGGAAGCTGTCGGCACGACAGTGTGATGCAGTTATCAAATGCAGAGGAACGCCGCGAGGAAACAAAGGCCCGGATTATAATGATTAAATCAGCTTACCGTTGGGATGTGGCACCCGTAGGCTGACGTGCTGAGACTGTCTTAACACTGCCCTTCAGGCGGTGTGAAGCAGATGGCCTTAACCCGACTGCCTGACTCAGGCGGAGGAACGTTATGAACTATGTCCGCATCGGCTCTCTGGCTGGCGTGCTGCTGCTCTGCGGCTGCCAGGCTCCTACACCTGAACAGGCTCGTCTGCAGCAGCCTGTTTTTCAGGGTCAAAGCACCCGCACCGTTCCTCAGCTCAGTGACTGTATCTATCGCGGCTGGTCCACCACCAGCGTCATTGCGCGAGATAGCACCACCCACACCCAGCCGAACGGCAGTGAGATCAGCGTCTTTACCTGGGAGGATTCGATATTTGCGGATGTTTCGCCCCGCCGAAAAGGTGCTGATGTGAAATATTTCACCACCTTCCGGATGTCCCCGGAGGTGATGGCGGACAGACAGGCGATTGTTGAGCGCTGCCTGTAAGGCGTAAAGGGTGACAGCGCTATCAGGAGTGTGCCAGGCTAATGCGCAATTAACCAGGGAGAAACCGATGAGTATTACCCGCATTGACCCGGAACATCGTATGTCCGAAGCCGTTATTCATAACGACACGATCTATTACACCAGCGTGCCTGAAAATCTGGACGCCGACGCAGAAGCGCAGACCGCCAATGCGCTGGCGGTGATTGACGCGATTCTGACGCGCCTTGGCAGCGATAAAAGCAAAATTCTGGATGCGACGCTGTTTCTGGTGGATAAAGCCGATTTCCCGGCCATGAACCGCGCGTGGGACGCCTGGGTCTCGCCAGGCAATGCGCCAGTGCGCTGTACGGTTCAGGCCGGGCTGCTGAATCCAAAGTACAAAATCGAAATTAAAATCATCGCCGCACGTTAATAATCCAGGGCGTTACTCTTCTTCGTTTTCGTCATCTTCGTCTTCGAACATCGCCGTGACACGTTCGCCCTTGTGATTCTGCCGGATTTCCTGCGCCACCAGGGCGATCGCTTCACCGCTCGATAAACCACCCGCCATCAACTCCTGAATACGTTCGACGGCCTGCTGTTGCTGCTCATGAGAGAGAGCCGGTAATCCAATAAACATGTTTCACTCCTGCGTTGGGTCAGACAGTATCCCACGTGGAACTAACAGGTGCCAGTCAGGAAAAAATATGTCAGTCTGACCGCCTCTTTGCTTTCTGATTTGTCTGCCTGATGATTGTTGAAACCCTCACGCTTGATTATACCCCGGACGCGCTGACTCAGCGTTTCGCCACCTTTGCCCATCTGCCCTGGGCGATGCTGCTCTCCTCCGCGCAGGCCAGCCACAGCGACAACCGCTTTGATATTCTGACCGCCGATCCCCGCACCACCCTGATCACCCGCGATGCGATAACAACCGTGACGGATCAGACTGGCACCCGCGAATCCACTGCCGATCCCCTGTTGCTGGTGCAGCAGCAGTGTGATGCGCTGGGCATCACGCCCGCAGCCAGCGAGGCCCTGCCGTTTCAGGGCGGTGCGCTGGGCCTGTTTGGTTATGATCTGGGACGCCGGTTTGAGTCACTGCCCCGAAAAGCCGCAGCCGATCTCACCACGCCTGATATGGCGGTGGGGATCTATGACTGGGCATTGATTGCCGACCATCATCAGCAAACCCTGACGCTGGTGGCGTTGAATAGTATTGAAGCCCGCGCCGCCTGGCTGACCCAGTGGCCAGCGCGAGAAGTCATGCCCTTTTCGCTCACCAGCCGCTGGCGCTCTAATCTGAGCTATGCCGAATACGCGACGCGATTTGAGGCGGTTCAGGCTTATATTCAGGCCGGAGACTGTTACCAGGTGAACCTTGCGCAACGTTTTCAGGCCGGTTATCAGGGTGATGAATGGCAGGCATTTACTCTGCTTAATGCGGCAAACCGCGCGCCGTTCAGCGCTTTTCTGCGCCTGCCTGACAGCGCGATCCTCAGTCTGTCGCCAGAGCGTTTTTTGTCGCTGAATAACAGGCAGATCGAAACCCGACCCATCAAAGGAACCCGGCCACGCTGCGACGATCCGATTGCCGACGCACAACAGGCGGAGTCGCTGCGCCATGCGGAGAAAGATCGGGCTGAGAATCTAATGATTGTCGATTTGCTGCGCAACGATATTGGCCGCGTGGCGCTGCCCGGCTCGGTTACGGTGCCAGAGCTGTTTGTGGTTGAACCCTTCCCCGCCGTGCATCATCTGGTGAGCACGGTGCGGGCGCAACTGCCTGACAGCCTGCAGGCCACCGATCTGCTGCGCGCCTGTTTTCCGGGTGGCTCAATAACCGGTGCGCCCAAAATTCGGGCCATGGAGATTATTGATGAGCTGGAACCTCAGCGACGCAATGCCTGGTGCGGCAGCATCGGCTATATCAGCCTGTGTGGCCGGATGGATACCAGTATCACTATTCGCACATTGATCGCCGAAGGCCAGCAGCTCTACTGTGCCGCGGGTGGCGGGCTGGTGGCAGACAGCGATCCACAAGCGGAGTATCAGGAGACGCTCGACAAAGTCAGCCGGATTTTACCGGCGCTGGAACAGGCAGGAGGTTCAGTTGGCACTGACGCTTGACGTTTTTCGCAGCCGTTTTCTGTTACAGCAGCCTGCCCGCAGCACGCAGCGCCTCTCCGGACGCCATGCGGCGGTGCTGGTGCCGATCGTCGCGCGGCCTGAACCGGGTCTGTTGCTGACGCAGCGTTCACACGCCCTGCGCAAACACGCCGGACAGGTCGCCTTTCCTGGCGGAATGCAGGATGACACCGACGCCTCTTTGATCGCCACTGCACTGCGGGAAGCGCAGGAGGAGGTCGGCATCGACCCGCAGCAGGTCGAGGTCTTAGGCGCACTGCCCGCAGTGACCAGCAGCACCGGCTTTCAGGTGACGCCGGTGCTGGGCATTATTCCGGCCGATCTGCGGTTAACCCTTAATCCGGATGAAGTCAGCAGCGCCTTTGAGATGCCGCTGGCCGAGGCTTTGCAGCTCAGCCGCTACAGCGCACTGGAGGTGCATCGGGCTGGTGTTCGTCACCCGGTCTGGCTGTCGCGCTATCAGGATTATCTGGTGTGGGGCATGACCGCCGGAATTATCCGTTCATTGAGCACGCAGATCGCATTCTGAGACCCTGTTGCCGGTTTTTTCCTCCCAGGCCCGTCAGTGAACTGCCGGGTTACGCTATAATTTTTTCTATTGGTTTTGATAAGTTTATTTCATGCGAAAAGCTGCTCTTTCCTGGTGCATGGCTATTACTATGGGCGCCATAAACTGCCCCGGCAGACTGATAATAATTGTGAGGAGTGTCACCTGTGATTAGTGTTTTCGACATGTTCAAAGTGGGCATCGGCCCCTCGAGTTCGCATACTGTCGGCCCGATGAAAGCGGGTAAACAGTTTGTGGATTTGCTGTGCGAACAGGGAAAGCTGCAGGAGGTCACCCGGATCGCCGTAGATGTTTACGGTTCTCTGTCCCTGACTGGTAAAGGCCATCACACGGATATCGCGATTATTATGGGTCTGGCGGGCGAATCGCCGGACACGGTGGATATTGATGCAATCCCCGCGTTTATTAAAGATGTCGAACAGCGTGAGCGACTGCTGCTGGCGAAAGGCGCGCATGAAGTCGATTTCCCGCGCGAAGGCGGCATGGTGTTTCGCAGTGAGAACCTTTCGCTGCATGAAAATGGCCTGCGCCTGCTGGCGTTTGCGGGCGATCTGCTGATCCTGTCGAAAACCTATTACTCAGTGGGCGGCGGTTTCATCGTGGATGAAGAACACTTCGGCCAGTCG
The DNA here is from genome assembly GCF_900115075.1 of Candidatus Pantoea varia. GTDB lineage: Bacteria > Pseudomonadota > Gammaproteobacteria > Enterobacterales > Enterobacteriaceae > Pantoea > Pantoea varia. Next base: position 896,610 of record NZ_FOVG01000001.1, on the reverse strand, counting down.
GCACTGGATGAAGTCTCTGTGCCCTGGCCGTTCCACTCCGCCAAAGATCTGCTGGCGCATTGCCGTGAAACCGGTCTGTCGCTCTCGGGCCTGGTGATGAAAAATGAGCTGGCGCTGCACAGCCGCGACGCGATCCACGCCTATTTCACCAACATCTGGCAGACGATGCAGGCCTGTATCGATCGCGGTCTGAATACCGAAGGCGTATTGCCTGGACCGCTGCGTGTGCCACGTCGTGCCGCCTCACTGCGTCGTCTGCTGACCTCCTCTGACAAGCACTCCAGCGATCCGATGATTGTTATCGACTGGATCAATATGTATGCGCTGGCGGTCAACGAAGAGAACGCTGCGGGCGGCCGTGTAGTGACCGCGCCGACCAATGGTGCCTGCGGTATCGTGCCTGCGGTGCTGGCTTACTACGATCACTTTATCGAGCCGGTGACGCCCGATATTTTCCTGCGCTATTTCCTCGCCTCTGGTGCCATTGGCGTGCTGTACAAAATGAACGCCTCTATTTCAGGTGCAGAAGTGGGTTGCCAGGGAGAAGTCGGCGTCGCCTGTTCAATGGCGGCGGCGGGTCTGGCTGAGCTACTGGGCGGCAGTCCGGAGCAGGTCTGCGTCGCCGCTGAAATCGGCATGGAGCATAACCTGGGGCTGACCTGTGACCCGGTGGCTGGTCAGGTTCAGGTGCCCTGCATTGAGCGTAATGCTATTGCTTCGGTTAAAGCGATTAACGCGGCACGCATGGCGCTTCGTCGCACCAGCGAACCCCGCGTCTCGCTGGATAAGGTCATCGAGACCATGTATGAAACCGGTAAAGATATGAACGCCAAATACCGTGAAACGTCGCGGGGTGGCCTGGCGATTAAAGTTCAGTGTGATTAAGCGAAACGATTAACTGAATAAAAAACGTGCAAACGTAATAAAATCCGTATCCTGCGCTATCTCGGCGCAGGTTTAAACGGTAGAGTGATTTCCGCGCAGCCGTCCGGCTTACGCAGCTTACCAGACCCGCTTTTCTCTGTTCCGGCCTCAATATTGACCTGGTCGTGCCGATACTAACCCCGTATTTTTTGCATTATTGTGGCTTTTTGGGAAGGTGGATACTGATGTTTATGGCCCAGCAATTTGTTGGACAATTCAGACGCAAGCGTTTGCTCATAGCACTGTCTATCGCCCTTGTGGTGATGATATTGACGCTGGCCTTTCGCTATATTGAAGAAAAGTCACGTATCGAACAGCAGGCGATGGATTTCGCCGATAAAGCTATTATGCGGTTTGACCGGATGTTCTCACCGCTTGAGGTTTCCGCGAATAACACGCTCGGTCTGGTTGGCATCCCCTGTAAAGATGTGCGTTTTCCGTTGATCGAAAAAATCTCTACCCTCCAGACAGTCCGGGCGATCCTGCTGGTCGACAACGATGTGCTCTACTGCTCCAGTGTTTTTGGACCACGAACGATTACCTTCAGCCAGGCCTGGCCTGATCTTGCCTATAACGGCGAACGAATGACGCTTTCAACCGATCAATATCTGCTGAAAGGCTCGCCAGTTTTAATGCTGTGGACCCCAAAGAGCCAGGACAACCGCTCCGGCATATTGCAGGTGATTAACATCGAAATGATGAGCAATTATCTGCTGGAGCCGCAGTTGCCGTGGGTAGAACGCGCCGTCTTTAACGTCAACGGACAGAGCCTGGAGTATGGCAACCCGTTGATTGAGTCCACGGTGGCAGCAGAAGATGAAGTGAGCTATGAACAGGGCTCGATGCGCTATCCGTTTACGCTGACCCTCTATGGTCCCTCTCCGACCCGGCTGGCGCTGGCGACGCTTCCTTCACAGCTGCCGCTGGCGCTGCTGCTGAGTCTGCTGATGGGCTATATCGTCTGGCTGGCGACCGCAAATCGTATGAGCCTGAGCTGGCAAATCAGTTATGGCATCACCGCCAAAGAGTTTATGGTGTATTGCCAGCCGCTGATCAACAGCAAAAGCGGTGAGTGTGATGGTATTGAACTGCTGCTGCGCTGGCATAATGCCCGTCAGGGCTGGATTGCGCCGGATGTCTTTATTCCTCTGGCCGAGCGCCAGAATCTGATCAAGCCGCTGACACGCTTTGTACTGAATGAGGTGGTGAGAGAATTACCTCAGCTTCCCAGGGATCCCGCCTTCCATATTGCCATCAACGTCGCCGCCAGCCATTTTCGCGATCGCGCTATCCTTGAGGATCTGCAAAACCTCTGGTGGCCGGCTACGCCGGTACCGAAACTGGTGGTGGAGTTGACTGAGCGGGATGCCTTGCCAGTGGTGGATCAGTCGGTGATTGCGCAACTGCACGAGATTGGCGTCCGGCTGGCGATTGATGACTTCGGGACCGGTCACAGCTCGCTCTCCTATCTGAAAGATCTGCAGCCTGATGTGCTGAAGATCGACAAGATTTTCACTGCGGCCATTGGCACTGACGCAATTAACGCCACGGTGACAGATATGGTGATTTCGCTGGCCCAGCGTCTGAATATCAGTCTGGTGGCAGAGGGCGTGGAAACGGCTGTGCAGGCAGATTATCTGCGCGAACGCGGCGTGGATCATCTGCAGGGCTACTATTTTGCCCGTCCGATGCCGCTGCAGGATTTCCCGGCGTGGCTGTTACTGCATCAGGCCGATACCCACAGATAAAAAAACAGCCGCGGCGTTGAAGCAGCGGCTGTCGGGAAGATTCAGCGCGGCCGGCTATGCCAGCCCCGCCTTAGCAACAATGCGAAGAATTAACCCTCGTCATCCTCGTCATGCGGTTTATCTTTGGTGACACGCACCAGATCGATGCGGTAGTCGGTCGCTTCGATGATCTGGAAGTGCAGCGGAGTGATATCAATCACATCGCCAGGCAGCGGTAACTGCCCTTTCTGCTCAATCAGCAGGCCCGCCAGCGAGGCGTGGTCTTCAGTCGGGTCCACCAGTTCATGGAAGTCGAGCAGCTGCTGCAGCGAGTGCAAATCAGTTCCGCCCTTCACTAACCATCCATCCCCATCCGCAATAATATCGGGCGTTTCATCTTCATCCGGGAATTCACCCGCAATCGCTTCCAGCACGTCCAGCGGGGTAATCAGACCCTGAACCACACCAAACTCGTTGGTAACAATCACGAAACTGCCTTTGGCACGACGCAGCACGCCAAGCAGGTTGATCGGATCCAGCGTCTCCGGCACTACGATGGTCGGCGTGTTGGCCGCAAAGGTCGCGACGTCTACCCCGTGCTCCAGCGCCACCAGCAGCTCTTTAGCGCGCACTACGCCGACAATTTCATCCAGCTCACCCCGGCAGACCGGGAACAGGCTGTGTGGCGTATCCAGCAACTGACCGCGAATCTCATCCACCGGACGATTCGCATCGACCCAGGAGATCTCACCGCGCGGCGTCATGATGCTGCGAATCGAGCGGGAAGCCAGTGTCAGCACGCCATTAATCATGTAGCGTTCTTCATCTTTAAACGCCTCCTGCGGCATCGCTTCCGCCAGCGCCGACTCTTCACTGCTGCTGGCGTTACTATTGCTGGCCTGATGTGCGCGGTTGCGGCCCCCCATCAGGCGCAGAATCGCCTCTGCGGTACGTTCACGCATCGGGCGATTGGACTGATGGCGAATAAAGTTACGACGCGCAATCTGGTTAAACATCTCAATCAGAATCGAGAAACCAATCGCCGCATAGAGGTAGCCTTTAGGAATATGGAAGCCGAAGCCTTCTGCCACCAGCGACAGACCGATCATTAACAGGAAGCTCAGACAGAGCACCACCACGGTCGGATGCGCGTTAACGAAGTTGGTTAACGGCTTAGACGCCAGCAGCATCACACCCATCGCAATCACCACGGCGGTCATCATCACCGGCAGATGGTTGACCATACCCACGGCGGTAATCACGGCATCCAGCGAGAAGACCGCGTCCAGCACCACAATCTGCGTCACGACTGCCCAGAAACTGGCATATCCCCGATTCCCTGACCCGTCGAGCTGCCGGTTCTCCAGCCTCTCGTGCAGCTCCATCGTCGCCTTAAACAACAGGAACAGCCCCCCCGCCAGCAAAATTAAATCACGACCGGCAAAGCTGAAACCGCCTACGCTGAAGAGAGGGGTTGTCAGCGTCACCATCCAGGAGATCAGTGACAGCAGGCCCAGACGCATAACCAGCGCCAGCGACAGACCGATTAAGCGTGCTTTATCTCGCTGTTTTGGCGGCAGTTTATCGGCCAGAATGGCAATAAATACCAGGTTATCGATGCCCAGTACGATTTCCAGCACGATGAGCGTCATCAAGCCCACCCAGATTGAGGGGTCGAATAAAAATTCCATTATTTATGACTCCAGAATAGGGAACAGGTTGAGCCCGTGCGTATCAGCGCAGTAAAGCGTGACATCCGGGTGGTCGGGAAAGCGGTGAAAACGCCGCGAGGCGAAAGGTGACGCGCCAGGAGGCGCAAAGAACAGGTTAAGCGACGTCGGTGACGATCCATAAAGGGGGGCTGAAGCCCGTTACTCCTGAGTAATAAACAGAACGTTAATGTATCAGGTCGGGGAATTGCGTCAAAAAATTTTCTTATTTTTACAATCTGCTGAGCAGATGATCGGGCGCATAAAAAGGGTGACTCGCCTCTTCACGGGGTGAATAGCTGACAGACATCACATAATTTATTTTTTCGATCACTAAAATAAATCGCGACTTTATCGCCTTAACGTCATTAACCCATGTTTTTTCGACGCTAAACCGATTAATCGAATCACCCGGTTAAAACAATAACCAAAGCATGACTCAATACAGTTCATTGACTCAGATGAGCATCTCTAGCGAACGGAGGTAGCACGTGACCATTGCGATTGTAATTGGTACACACGGCTGGGCAGCGGAACAACTGCTGAAAACAGCAGAAATGCTGTTGGGCGAGCAGGACAATGTCGGCTGGATAGATTTTGTCCCTGGTGAAAATGCAGAAACGCTGATTGAAAAATATAACGCACGACTGGCAGAACTGGATACCAACAAAGGGGTCCTGTTTTTAGTCGATACCTGGGGTGGCAGCCCGTTTAATGCGGCCAGCCGTATCGTCGTCGATAAGCCACAGTATGAGGTCATCGCCGGGGTCAATATCCCGATGCTGGTCGAAACTCTGATGGCGCGCGATGACGATCCCGGATTTGACGAACTGGTCGCCGTCGCGGTCGAAACCGGCCGTGAAGGGGTTAAAGCCCTGAAAGCCAAAGAAGCCGAACCGGCACCGGCTGCGGTAAAACCGGCCGCTGCAGTGCAACCGGTTAAACCGATGGCGCCTGGCGATCACATGAAAATCGGGCTGACGCGCATAGATGACCGTCTGATTCATGGACAGGTCGCAACGCGCTGGACCAAAGAGACCAACGTTCAGCGCATTATCGTGGTCAGCGATGAAGTCGCCAACGATCACGTGCGTAAGACCCTGCTGACCCAGGTCGCCCCGCCTGGGGTTACGGCCCATGTGGTGGATGTCGATAAGATGGTGCGGGTGTGGAATAACCCGAAGTATGGTCAGGACCGCGTGATGCTGCTGTTTACCAATCCCACCGATGTTCTGCGCGTCGTGGAACAGGGTGTGGATATTAAAACGGTGAACATCGGCGGGATGGCATTCCGCCAGGGCAAAACCCAGGTCAATAATGCGGTCTCGGTTGATGAAAAAGATATTGCCGCTTTCCGCAAACTCAATGAACGCAATATTGAACTGGAAGTGCGTAAAGTTTCCAGTGACCAGAAACTGAAAATGATGGATCTGATTGCGAAAGTTAACGCGTAACAGAAGCACTTCTGCGCCTGCGTTTCCGGGCTCGTCGTTATCCTGCTGAGGACAAGAAGTATGATGGAAATAACCTCGCTACAAATTATTTTGATTTTTATTGTCGCCTGTATTGCCGGTATGGGGTCGATTCTGGATGAGTTCCAGTTTCACCGTCCGCTGGTCGCCTGTACCCTGATTGGTATCGTGCTGGGTGATATGAAAACCGGCATTATCATCGGGGGTACGCTGGAGATGATTGCGCTGGGCTGGATGAACATCGGTGCCGCTGTGGCCCCTGATGCCGCCCTCGCCTCCATCATCTCGACCATTCTGGTCATCGCTGGCGGTCAGAGTGTGGGAGCCGGTATCGCACTGGCGATTCCGCTGGCGGCTGCCGGACAGGTGCTGACCATTATCGTGCGTACGCTGACCGTGGCCTTCCAGCACGCGGCTGACAAAGCTGCCGAGAAAGGTAATCTCACGGCCATCTCCTGGATCCATGTCTCTGCCCTGCTGTTACAGGCGATGCGTATCGCCATCCCAGCGCTGATTGTGGCGATTTCGGTCGGCACCAGTGCGGTTCACGCTCTGCTCAGTTCTATCCCTGAAGTGGTCACCAACGGTCTGAATATCGCCGGTGGCATGATTGTGGTGGTCGGTTACGCGATGGTCATCAACATGATGCGCGCAGGCTACCTGATGCCGTTCTTCTACCTCGGCTTCGTCACCGCGGCCTTCACCAACTTTAACCTGGTGGCGCTGGGCGTGATTGGCGTGGTGATGGCGGTGCTCTACATTCAGCTCAGCCCGAAATACAACCGTGTGGCGGGAGCACCCAATGGTGCAGCAACCGCAAACGATCTTGATAACGAACTCGATTAAGGAACAGGTGAGCACATGGTTGATATTACGAAAGTCGAAAAGAAACTGACACCCGGGGATGTCCGCGCCGTCTTTATGCGCTCTAACCTGTTCCAGGGTTCATGGAACTTTGAACGTATGCAGGCGCTGGGCTTCTGCTTCTCAATGGTGCCGGTTATCCGCCGTCTCTATCCGGAGAACAACGATGAGCGCAAGCAGGCGATAAAGCGTCATCTGGAGTTCTTTAACACTCATCCTTATGTGGCCGCGCCGGTACTGGGCGTCACCATGGCGATGGAAGAGCAGCGTGCCAACGGTGCGCCCATCGACGACGCGGCGATTAACGGCCTGAAAGTCGGTCTGATGGGACCGCTGGCCGGTGTTGGCGACCCGATCTTCTGGGGTACGGTACGTCCGGTGTTTGCCGCGCTGGGTGCCGGTATCGCAATGAGTGGTAGTCTGCTCGGTCCGTTGCTGTTCTTTGTGCTGTTTAACCTGGCGCGCCTGCTGACCCGCTATTACGGCGTGGCGTATGGCTATCGCAAAGGGATCGATATCGTCAGCGACATGGGCGGCGGTTTTCTGCAGAAGCTTACGGAGGGCGCCTCAATTCTGGGCCTGTTTGTCATGGGGGCGCTGGTCAACAAGTGGACGCACGTTAACATCCCGCTGGTTGTCTCGCGCATTACTGACTCCACCGGTAAAACCACCGTCACCACGGTACAGTCGATCCTTGATCAGCTGATGCCAGGCGTGGTGCCGCTGCTGCTGACCTTTGGCTGTATGTGGCTGTTACGCCGTAAAGTGAACGCGCTGTGGATTATCGTCGGCTTCTTCGCCATCGGTATCTTTGGTTACTGGATCGGCCTGCTCGGTCTGTAATTTCACCCGGCCGGGAGCCTGCGCTCCCGGCTTTTAAGCGTGGTGAGCTGAGCCACAACCGGCTGAGCTCACCCTGTTTGAGGTAGATGTGATGTCTTTAACTGACGCGTTGATTGCGTGTTGTATCGCCGCCCTGATGGGGTTTGCCGTTTACCATGAGGCGATTCTGCCGCGTCGGCATGGCCCCACCCGCTTGCGGGTCGCGCTGCGCAGGCAGCATAAACTCGACAGCCTGATTTTCATCGGCCTGCTGCTGATCCTGCTGTGGAACAACGTCAGTCATCACGGCCCGCAGCTCACCACCTCACTGCTGATGGTGCTGAGTTTTCTGGCGTTCTGGCTCTTCTGGCTGCGGAAACCTACGCTACTGATGAAGAATGATGGATTGTTTTACGCCGGTGTCTGGATCGATTACCGGCGGATTCAGGGGATGAATCTCTCTGAGGATGGCATTCTGGTGATTCAGCTCGAACAGCGTCGGCTGCTGATCGCGGTGCAGCAACTCGACGATCTGGAGCGCATCTATAACACCCTGGTCGAAGCGCGTTAGTCGCGCTGCCACATCGTCAGGCTAAAGTCGGCATCGCAGCTGAACTGCTCGCTCTGATTCAGCGTTTGCCAAACCGCCTCCCGCGCCCGCCAGGCGAACGGCGTCATCTGCAGCAGGGTTGTCGCCGCTGCGCCGGTTAATGCCATCGGGTAACGCAGCGCCTGCTGTGTCACCTGAGTGAATCCGGGATACGCTTTCTGCTCCGGCACATGCAACTGCACTTCGCGGTAAATCAGCGCTTTAAACTGTTGCAGATGATGCGGGCCAGGTGTGACGGTCAGTACCAGGCCACCCGGCTTCAGCACGCGCGCCAGTTCGGCTTCATTGCAGGGGGCGTAGATGCGTACCACCGCATCCAGGGCGTGATCGGCAAAGGGTAAGCGCTGGCTGGAGGCGACGCAGAAGCGCACCGCAGGATAGCGCTTTGCCGCCAGACGGATAGCCATTCGGGCCACATCCAGCCCATAAATCTGTGCCTCTCCGCCTGCCGCCTCGGCCAGTGCGGCGGTGTAGTAGCCTTCGCCGCAACCGATATCCAGGACTTTGCATTCCGGCTTGTCCAGCGCCGGGGCGAGCAGGCTGACGACCTTATCACGCAGCGGCTGATAGTAGCCGGCCTCAAGAAATTCCCGTCGCGCCTGCATCATCTCCGCACTGTCACCCGGCTCCCGTGAACGTTTATGCTGAACGGGCAGCAGATTGACGTAGCCTTCTTTCGCCTGATCAAACTGATGACGATTTTCGCAGCACCAGCTACGGTCGGAGAAGATCAGAGGAGAGTGGCAAAGAGGGCAAATCAGGGACATAGGGTGCTCCGGCATCAGATAACGCGGCGCAGTGTAACCTTAACGTTTACGCATCGGAAGCATAAAGAAAGCCCCGGCTGAAGAGCCAGGGCTTTAAGATTCCGTGTCAGGGTGCAATGCACCGAGGCGGAGTCGAATCAGATAGCCGTAACGTTAACGGCTGCCGGGCCTTTCTGGCCGTCCTGAATTTCGAACTCAACGCTCTGGCCTTCAGCCAGGGTTTTGAAACCATTGCCCTGAATTGCAGAGAAGTGTACGAACACATCTTTGCTGCCGTCAGCAGGGGTGATAAAACCAAAACCTTTAGACTCGTTGAACCACTTAACCTGACCTTTAATCTTTGCCATTTTGCAAATTCCTTTAGATGTTTATTTAGCCCGAAGGCTGTCATACAGAAAAACCAGAGACATTACTGCATGAGGCACTAATTAAGGTTCGGCAAGGAAGCGGTATTCAACGTCAACGTTTTTACTCGTACTTCTTTACTGAAGATGCCATGCATAAACAGAACTGTACCTCGTTTAACTCAGGAATTGTTATCACATATCCTAAAAATAATGGCAAGCCATTTTTAAGGCCCCGGCAAGCCTGCACACATAATTGCCAGAAGGCTCACATTGCCTGTTATGTGGGGTTTACAAAATCCCGAGTGAATAACGCGCCAGCGCGGCCAGCGCCCTCTCCTGCCCCCGCTTTCAGGGCTAACCCGATGGATACCATAAGAAATTAATATTTCACAAATATGGCAATAACAGAATTAATAAGCGAAGCGGTAACGGAGACAGTTATCAGAAATCGGGCGTCAATCCTGTACAGCGCCTTTTATTTCGTACAAATAACACTTTTTTTGCACCAAAAGCAGGAAAGACACATTAGCCTTGCTCCAAATAAAAGCAACGAAGCCAATTTTACTTATTAAGAATTTAACTTTTGATTTGAAAAATTGATATCAGATAAAAATGCGCCGGAATTTGTTTATCCCGGCGGCTTTAGGATAATTCCTGGTCGCAATTATTCAGCCTGCGGCTTTCACCTATTCGCCAGGGCGCAAAGCCGTCATTCTGCTCGTTTGCCCGCTGTAGCGCATCCGCCAGTTCGTTCGGCGGCGCATCCAGCGACTCATCGGCCAGTTCGAACACGCCCCAGTGGATCGGCAGCGTCAGCGGCCTGTCTGCTGCCTGCCACAGCGCCACCGCCTGATCGGGATCCATATGCTGGCTCGCCATGAACCATTTGGGTGCATAAGCGCCAATCGGTAACGCCGCGAGGCTGAACGGGCCAAGACGGGCCGGAATCTCCAGCAGGCTATCGCTATAGCCGCTGTCACCCGAGAACCAGAACCGCACAGAGGCAGAACGCACCACCCAGCCGCACCAGAGCGAACGGTTTCGATCGTATGGCGTTCGCATACTCCAGTGACGTGCCGGTACCGCATCAAAGCAGAGATCGCCGACCGCTGCCTGCTGCCACCAGTCGAGCTGATGAACCTGTTTCACGCCCCGCGCTCTGCACCACTTCGCCAGACCCAGCGGCACAATAAAGGTTGCCTGTGGAAACCGCCGCACAATCGCTTTAACCGTCTGCCGATCAAGATGATCGTAATGGTTATGGGAAATAAGCACGACATCCAGACGCGGCAGATCAGCGATGCTGAGCGGCGCGGGCGTTTTTCGTTGTGGCCCGGCAAACGACAGTGGCGAAGCACGTGACGAGAGTGCGGGATCGATCAGGATATATTGCCCGTTCAGCCGCAGCAGCACGGCGGCATGTCCCAGCCACCAGATACGGTCGTCACTGCCGCTGATATCGGCAGGCTGCCACCATTGATCGGTGAACGCCCTATAGCCCTGTTGGGGTGGCAGCGGGAGCGCCTCTGCTGTGCGCTCTCTGCGCCAGCGCTGCAGATCGCCCGGCTTGCGCTGTTCCGGTTCAGGATTACGGAATCCCTCTGGCGTGTGGTGCGCTTTGCTGCTGTCATACCATGGATTTTTCCAGACCATCCCGCCTCTCTGCTGTGTTTAACGTTCCGGGATTAACCGGATAAAGTCGCGCTTGTCCCCATCGTCTTCGGTTTTTTTAACCTCTGCGCCAGGCTGCATCTCAATCAGCCGGCGCAGCAGCTGATTCTGTTTCTTCTGCTCTTCCAGCAAAGATTCCAGTAAACGGATGTGCTCACCGGCGCGCACGCTGGCCCGGTTGACGAAGAACCAGGCGATAAACGCCACAATCAAAATAATGACCAGCAGGCCATAACTGACCAGGGGTCCCGAATTTGCGGCTAACTCATTCATAACTGCCTCGTAGAACTCAGTGGAAATTAAACAACCGCTCATTCTACCTGTAGCCACCGCAAAAGATAATGGGGTTAACATCAATGCAGATTTTGCCGTTTCAGTTATCTCTGATCGATCCCGCCATAAAAGCGAGGCATGCTGATATCATCATAACCGGCAGCACCAGGTGGAGCGCTGAGTTATCTTTCACAAGGAGACACAATGAAACTGTTTATTCGCACGATAGGCTTGCTGGCGGTGATCTGGCTGGCGATGCTGTTTACCGGCTATGGCGTGTTAACCGGCAGTACTAAGAATGCCGCCGGACTTGGCCTGCAGTGCAGCTATCTGACCGCGCGCGGCGTGATCAGTGCGCAGTATTTGCACACTGACAGCGGCGTCGTGGGCGTGACAGATTGCCCGTTGCTGAAGAAAAGCGGAGAAGTGATCGATAATTAGCAAAACAGCGGGCCGGATGGCCCGCTGTTGTCAGAACGGGTAGTCGTGAAAACCCATCTCTGATGAAAGCGCGCGCGCCGCGCGATGCAGCATGGCCACGTAATCCTGGCGGGCATCTTCTGAAAAACGAATGGTGGGAAAAGAGATACTCAGTCCCGCAATCACCACGCCAAAACGGTCGAATACCGGCACGGCGAGGCAGCGTAATCCCTCCTCCTGCTCTTCGTTATCTTCACCATAGCCCTGCGCTTTGACCTGATCCAGCGTCGTCATCAACGCCTCCGCGCTTAACAGCGTATTAGCTGTGCTGCGCTTGAACTCCACATCCCGCAAAATCTCTTCAACTTCGCTGCGGTCGCGCCAGGCGAGCAGGACTTTACCAATCGCGGTGGTATGCAGCGGATTACGACGGCCAATACGCGAATACATCCGCAGGTTATAGAGCGAGTCGATTTTGTGGATGTAGACAATGCTGTCCTCTTCCAGCGCCCCCAGGTGAATTGTCTCTTTGGTCAGACGCGACAGCTCACGCATCTGCACATCCGCACTGCGGATTAAATCGACATTCTGCAGCGCTTTGGCACCCAGTTCAAACAGCTTCAGCGTCAGTGAGTACTTCTCGCTCTCACCTTCCTGCGTGACATAGCCCAGCGACTTCATGGTCTGCAGAAAACGGTAGACGGTGCTTTTTGACATCATCACGCGCTGAGCAAGCTCGGTAATACCGTGATCGCGCTCTTCACCCAGCGCCTGCAGAATGCCGAACACTTTAAGTACCGAAGAGACGGAATCGGGCTGTTTATCATTTTCAGCAGAAGACATCGCGCACCTTGTTAAACCTGTTTCAAAAAAAATGGAACGGACCGTCAGTATAGAGTGAGGCACAGGAAGGCAGCAATGCTTTAACCATTAAGTCATATTTTAAGACAGTTTTTTATCTGTTCGATCGCTGCATTTCAGCGTTAATTTCATTAGCATGATGATATTCACCCTCTTTAGTAATTAACTTATGACACTCTCTCCTCCTCAGGATGGATTACCGACGCGTCAGCGCTATATGGCTATCTTCACCATCGCGCTGGGCCTGACCATGGCGGTGCTGGATGGCGCGATTGCCAACGTCGCGCTGCCTACGATTTCGCGTGAACTCAATGCCAGCCCGGCGCAGTCAATCTGGATTGTGAATGCCTATCAGATTGCGATTATTGTCTCGCTGCTGTCGCTCTCGTTTCTGGGCGATATGCTGGGCTACCGCCGCGTCTATCAGGCAGGCCTGGCGCTGTTTATTGCGACCTCGCTGTTCTGCGCCTTCTCGACCACGCTAACCATGCTGACCTTTGCCCGCGTGCTGCAGGGGTTGGGCGGTGCGGCGCTGATGAGTGTGAATACTGCGCTGATACGCATTATCTATCCTCAGCGTTATCTGGGACGCGGCATGGCAATCAACTCGCTGGTGGTGGCAGTGTCGACCGCGGCAGGCCCGACGGTGGCGGCCGCGATTCTTTCGGTGGCGAGCTGGAAATGGCTGTTTCTGATTAACGTTCCACTGGGTGCTATTGCGCTGTGGCTGGCGCTGCGCACGCTGCCCGATAATCCGCAGAAAGCCACCGCACAGAAATTCGATGTGCCCAGCGCGATCATGAACGCCCTGTTCTTTGGTCTGATTATCTCCGCATTGAGCGGTTTTGCTCAGGGTCAGAGTCATCTGCTGGTGCTGTCGGAGGTCGTTGTTCTGCTGGTGACAGGCTGGTTCTTTATTCGTCGTCAGTTAAACATGGCGGTGCCACTGCTGCCGGTTGATCTGCTGCGTATCCCGATCTTCAGCCTGTCGATGGGAACGTCGGTCTGTTCCTTCTGCGCGCAGATGCTGGCGATGGTCTCGCTGCCCTTCTTCCTGCAAAACGTCCTGCACCGTAATGAGGTGGCAACCGGCTTATTGCTGACGCCCTGGCCGCTGGCGACCATGGTGTTTGCGCCAATAGCTGGCCGGCTGATTGAGCGGGTGCATGCCGGGCTGCTGGGAGGAATCGGGCTGGCGATGTTCGCCACCGGGCTGTTCCTGCTCGCCTGGCTGCCGGCAAATCCGGGCGATGGTGATATTATCTGGCGCATGATGCTGTGCGGTGCCGGATTTGGGCTGTTTCAGTCACCCAACAACCACACGATTGTCACCTCTGCTCCGCGTAACCGTAGCGGCGGCGCGAGCGGCATGCTGGGGACCGCGCGCCTGCTGGGACAAAGCATGGGTGCTGCGCTGGTCGCGCTGATGTTTAATCTGTTTGATGAGCGTGGCACGCACGTTTCGCTGCTGCTGGCGGGGAGCTTTGCCGCCGTGGCGGCGCTGGTGAGCGTGTCGCGCATGACGCAGACCCGCGCCTGATGGCAGAAAAGAAAAGGCGACACCTGACAGAGTGTGACCGGATTCGATGTAAGGCCGAGCCTTCACAGGGAACCCGGTCATTGAGCTAAGATTTTGCTGTCAGATTCATTCTGTTTATGATTTCTGAACAGAAAAGGCGACCCAGGGTCGCCTTTTTGCTCTGCTTAATGCTACTTCAGATACTGACCGCTGCGCAGTGCTTCAATACGCTTATCTAACGGCGGGTGCGACATAAACAGCTCGCTGAACGATTTGCCCTTACCGTTGATGCAGAACGCCATCATGCTGCTCGGCTCCTGCGGTTCGTAGCTGGTTTTCAGGCGTTGCAACGCCGCAATCATCTTCTCACGACCGACCAGCTTCGCTGAACCCGCATCGGCATGGAACTCACGGTGACGGGAGAACCACATGGTGATGATGCTGGCCAGAATACCAAACACCAGTTCCAGCACCATCGACACCGCAAAGTAGACCAGCGGGTTGCCGTTGCTGCTCTCCTCGCCATCACGGTTGCCGGACATAAAGCCCGCCGCGATTTGCGCCAGAATGCGGGAAACGAAAATTACAAAGGTGTTCACCACACCCTGGATCAGCGTCATGGTGATCATGTCACCATTAGCGATGTGCGACACTTCGTGTGCCAGTACCGCTTCCGCTTCATCACGACTCATGTTTTGCAGCAGACCGGTTGAGACAGCAACCAGTGAGGCGTTACGTCGTGCGCCGGTCGCAAAGGCGTTGATGTCAGGTGCGTGATAGATCGCGACCTGTGGCATCGCAATGCCCGCCTGCTGGGCCTGACGGCCAATAGTATCCACCAGCCAGCGCTCGGTTTCGTTGCGTGGCTGTTCAATCACTTCACCGCCAACCGATCGCAGCGCCATCCACTTCGACATCAGCAGTGAAACAAACGCACCGCCGAAGCCAAACAGGCCTGCCATGATCATCAGGCCCTGAACACTGCTTGACTGGATCCCTGTCAGGCTGAGAATCAGCCCGAATACCAACATCACAGCCAGGTTGGTCATCAGGAAAAGAGCAATACGCATCATTTTTGTTAATCTTCCTCAGTAGTTCACGCGCCTATACGCGGATCCATATCCTATGGGCATTGGGCTGCTTTTCAAGCAACCTTAACGTTTAAGTGCCTAAAAAGACATAACTTTACATTCTGACACGCCTGATGAGCAACCCCGCCTGCAGGCGGCTTCTCGCGCGCTAATCATTGGTTACTGGAAACTTTTTCGGGCGCAAAAAAAAGCACCGCTAAGCGGTGCTTTTTCTGGCAACAGCGGTTTATTTCGCCGCTGGCGCCTCTGGCTGGGATTTCTCCAGCTGGGCAAGATCATTTGCGATCTTCACCGTCTCATCGAGATACGGATCCGGCTCTTTATAATCTTTCGGCAGCTCATCCAGGTTTTTCAGCGGTTTTTTGCCTTCTGCCTGATAGCGGGCGTTGATGCGCTCCAGTCGTGACGCATCATCTTCGTGGTTCTCTTTCTCGCGCTGAGCAAGGTTAAGTGACACGATATTGCGCTTATCTTTCAGGGCATTGTAACGTGCAATGTCCTTCATGATGTACTGGAACTCGCGATCCTGCGCGATGCGATCAGCATGCTGCTTCGTCAGCTGCGCAACCAGCGGTTTAACATCACCGGTTTTCACGTAAGTTGCCGCTTTGATGCTGTCCCACGGCAGTGCGTTATCCTCAAATTTCTCACCGGTTTCAGCTGCTTCTACGCCGGTAGGCATCAGCAGATCCGGCGTGACGCCTTTACGCTGTGTACTGCCGCCGTTAATGCGATAGAACTTCTGAATGGTGTAAGAAACGGAGCCTAACGCTGGCCACTCCGGACGCAGCATCTGATCATAGATGCGATTCAGAGAGCGATACTGCTGAACGGTGCCTTTACCAAAGGTTGGCTCGCCGACAATCACTGCACGACCGTAATCCTGCATTGCGGCAGCGAAGATCTCAGAGGCTGAGGCGCTGAAGCGATCGACCAGCACCACCAGCGGGCCTTTGTAGTACACAACGCCGTCGTTATCGCTGTCTTCGCGCACCCGACCATTGTTGTCGCGAACCTGCACCACCGGACCACTCGGAATAAACAGGCCGGAAAGCGATACTGCTTCGGTCAGCGCGCCGCCGCCGTTAGTACGGAGATCGATCACCACGCTGTCGACGTTCTGTTTCTGCAGTTTCTGCAGCTGGACCTTCACGTCGTCGGTCAGACCGACATAGAAGCCAGGAATATCGAGCACGCCCACTTTCTGCTTGCCGACATTTTTGATGGTCAGTTTAACCGCGCGATCTTCCAGACGGATTTTCTCACGCGTCAGCGTCACGGTACGGGTTTTGGTACCCTTGCCGGCTGGCAGCACTTCCAGGCGCACTTTGCTGCCCTTCGGTCCTTTGATTTTTGCCACGACATCATCCAGACGCCAGCCGATCACATCTTCCATCGGCTTGCCTGGCTGACCAACACCGACGATGCGATCGCCAACAGTAATGGCTTTGCTTTTCGCAGCCGGGCCGCCGGCAACCATCGAGTTAATCACGGTGTAGTCGTCATCCATCTGCAGTACCGCACCGATGCCTTCCAGTGACAGGCTCATCTCGGTGTTGAACTGCTCGGTGTTACGCGGCGACAGATAGCTGGTGTGTGGATCGATTTCGCGGGCGAAAGCGTTCATCACCAGCTGGAAAACGTCTTCTCCGTTGCTCTGGGCCAGACGACGGATCGCGAAGTTGTAACGCTTAGTCAGAACGTCGCGAATCTCATTATCGTCTTTGCCTGCCAGCTTGAGACTCAGCTGGTCATATTTGACCTTGGCATCCCAGAGCGCATTCAGCTCAGCCTGATCTTTCGGCCACGGCGCTTTAGCGCGATCAACGTCGATTGTGTCTTTGCCGCTGAAGTTCATCGGACGCGCCAGTACCGTCAGCGCATACTGATAGCGCTCAAAACGGCGTTTCTGCGCCAGATTATAAATATCGTAAAAGAGATCCAGCTTGCCACTGCGCAGCTCATCGCCGACAGTGCTTTTTTTGCTGGCAAACTGTGCCACATCCGACGCCAGCAGCACATTGTGGCTGTAGTCGAGCATGTTCAGATAGCGATCAAAAATTTTCGCTGAAAAGTTCTGATCCAGATCGAACTGGCGGTAGTGAGAACGGGTAAAACGCGATGTGACGCGCTCACTGACCGTGGGATCCTGCGGGTCTTCGTGAAGCTGGGGAATCTGATCGGCGCGCGTGATGTTCTCCGCACCGAAGGTTGGGCCTGCTAAGAGCAGGCCCGCAATAAGTCCAACTTTAAAAAGGGTGTTCATGCCGGGGTTAGCCTCCGTTTCAGAACTGCAAGTGTTCTGCGCGCACAATCATTGCCATGCCGGAAGCGAGCTGGACCCGAACGCCGTCTTTTGATACTTCAAGAACGGTAGCGTCCATCGCACTTTTGCCTGCTTTAACTTTAATACTCTGGCCGGGTTGCAAAGTTGAGGTATCAGTGATGGGTCGGGCTTCCTGCTCCGGACGTGGGGCTGGCTTGCGATGCTGTGAAGCGGTCGCACGCGGTGCTGCAGTGGTCTGCGGACGCGGTTTACGCGCGGCATCACCTTCTGCAGGCTTACGTGCCGCGGGCTTGCGTGGACGACGCGGTGCTGCGCCCTCTTCGCTTTCGCCTGCTTCACGACGTGCAGCGCGCTGCTGGTCACGCTGCGCCTGGACGCGGGCTTTCGCTTCTTCCAGTTGCTTACGTGCATGCTCAACGTGTTGCTCATCCAGCACGCCACAGGCGTTGCCGTCGAGATCGACACGGATAGCACCGGCTTTAATGCCGTACAGATAACGCCAGCTTGACGTATAAAGACGCAGCGCGGAACGCAGCTGTGTTTTGCTCAGACCCATTTCGCCCTGAACACGCTCTACCAGATCCTGAAAGATACCGATTTTGAGCGGACGCGCTTCACCTTCAGCGCTAAAGCAGTGCGGAAAGCGCTCCGCCAGAAAAGTGATGACTTCTTTACTGCTATTCAACTTAGGTTGATTTTCCATGAAATTTCCTGATTACAACGGGTTTGCCGACCAGCGCAGGCATGAACAGGCGACATTATAATGACAACATCGCTAAATGCCATGTGATCCAGTCGATTAGCTGCGCGTCAGCTGCAGATATTTTTCTAAGTCGCTGTTCGCAAGCACTTCACAAAGCCCATCAGTCAGTGTGACCAGCCCCGATTCGTCGTCGCTGTCAAAGCGATTGTACTCCACGCTGTCGATGTCCAGCACCCCAACCACAGTGCCATTCACTTTCAGAGGAATCACAATCTCAGCATTGCTGGCAGCGTCGCAGGCGATGTGGCCCGGGAAGGCATGCACATCATCTACGCGTTGCACTTTTTCTTCTGCCAGCGCCGTGCCACACACGCCTTTACCGACCGGAATGCGCACACAGGCGATTTTGCCCTGGAACGGGCCCAGCACCAGCGTATCGGCTTCCGTCAGCAGGTAGAAACCTGCCCAGTTCACGCCATCGAGACGTTCGTACAGCAGCGCGCTAAAGTTTCCCATCGCGGCGAGGAACGCCGTTTCTCCCGCCAGTAAGGCGCGCATATCGCGATTCAAATCGGCGTAAAAGGCAGTTTTGTTCATTATTCAACCGTTACCAATGACATCTGAACGGGGTGATGTAGTCCGTTCGTTAAAAATAAGTTTTAAATATCCAGAGCCACAAGGTGAATCATAGCGTTAGTTGCTATACCCTTAGCATTCTGTGGATCGAAGCGTGATGCCCGAGACAGGCACACAGACAATGTCTTAATGACCGATATCTGTTACTTCTGAAGAGCGAAAATTGCCTCACCCTATGAAAATTCACGCTATCAGCCAGACATTGCCTCACGCACGTTATCAGCGTTGCCCGCAATGCGATACCCTTTTTTCCTTACCGGATGTGAAATCGCATCAGTCGGCACATTGCCCCCGCTGCAACGCCGAAATTCTCAGTGGTCGCGACTGGTCCATGACCCGTCTCATGGCGATGGCCGCCACCATGATCGTATTAATGCCCTTTGCTTTCTCCCTGCCGCTGGTGGATATCCGGCTGCTTGGCATGCGCATTAATGCCAGCGTGCTGGAAGGCGTGATCCAGATGACTCAGCAGGGTGATGTGCTGACGGCCTCAATGGTGGCGTTCTGCACCATTGGCGCGCCCGTGACACTGGTGGCCGGCATCTGTTATCTCGGCATCGGCAATCGGCTCGGTATGAACCTGCGACCGGTATTGCTGATGCTGGAAAAGCTCAAAGAGTGGGTGATGCTGGATATCTATCTGATCGGCATTGCCGTGGCGTCGATTAAAGTGCAGGACTATGCTTCGCTGGAGATTGGCTACGGGCTGGCGGCTTATATCGCCCTGACGGTGCTCAGCGTGCTGACGATGATCCATCTGAATATGGAGCAGCTGTGGGAGCATTTCTACCCGCAAAGCCCCGGCAATATGGCCCGCGACGATATGCAGGTCTGCCTGAACTGTCACAACACCAGCGTCCCTGACGAACGGGGCCGCTGCCCGCGCTGCCATACGCCGCTCGATTTCCGACGCCGCCACAGCCTGCAAAAATCCTGGGCCGCGCTGATCGCCTCAATTGTGCTGCTGATTCCCGCCAATCTGATGCCCATTTCTGTGGTTTACCTCAACGGCTCACGGCGTGAAGATACTATCTTCTCCGGTATCCTGGGGCTGGGTGAAGGCAATATTCCGGTGGCGGCCATTGTGTTTATCGCCAGTATTCTGGTGCCCTTAATCAAGGTGCTGGTGATGCTGACCCTGCTGCTCAGCATTCATTTTCGCTGTGAACAGGGGCTGAGAACCCGCATCCGGTTGCTGCGGTTTGTCACCTGGGTTGGCCGCTGGTCAATGCTGGATCTGTTTGTTATTTCGTTAACCATGTCGCTGGTCAACCGTGATCAGCTGCTGGCTTTTACCATGGGACCGGCGGCGCTGTTTTTTGGCGCGGCCGTCATCCTGACCATTATGTCTGTTGAGTGGCTGGACAGCCGCCTGCTCTGGGATGCACATGCAACAGGAAACGCCGACTACACCGACTAACGCAACGCTGCGCAATAAGCGTAAAATTTCGCCCTTCTGGCTGCTGCCGATCATTGCGATGCTGATCGCGTGCTGGCTGCTCTGGACCAATTATCAGGAGCGCGGCACCACGATCACCATCAATTTCCAGACGGCGGATGGTATCGTGCCGGGTCGCACCCCGATCCGTTATCAGGGCGTGGAAGTGGGCACCGTGCAGGGCATTAATCTCAGCGATGATTATCGCAGAATCCAGATTAAAGCCAGCATCAAGAGCGACATGCGTGACGCACTGCGTGAGGATACGCAGTTCTGGCTGGTGACGCCTAAAGCCTCACTGGCGGGCGTGTCGGGTCTGGATGCGCTGGTCGGCGGTAACTATATCGGGATGATGCCAGGTAAAGGTAAACCCAGCGAGGCGTTTACCGCGCTGGATACCCAGCCTAAATACCGCGTGAACACCGGCGAACTGATGATCCATCTGCATGCGCCCGATCTCGGCTCGCTCAACACCGGTTCGCTGGTCTATTACCGCAAAATTCCGGTTGGCCGGGTCTATGACTACAGCATTGATAATAAAGCCGATGGCGTGGCAATTGACGTACTGATTGACCGTCGCTTTATTAATCTGGTTAAGACCAACAGCCGCTTCTGGAACGTGTCGGGCGTGAATGCTGACGTCAGCCTGAGTGGCGCTAAAGTCCAGCTGGAAAGTCTGGCAGCGCTGGTTAATGGCGCGATTGCGTTTGACTCACCTCAGGGCGCTGAAACGGCTAAAGCTGAGCAGAATTACCGGCTCTATCCCGACCTGGCCCACAGTCAGCGCGGCGTGCAGATCACGCTGGATCTGCCTGGCGGCAAAAATCTTAAGGCAGACAGTACCCCGCTGATGTATCAGGGCCTGGAGGTCGGTACGCTGACCAAACTGAACCTGCTGGATGGCGGCAAAGTTACCGGCGAGCTGACCATCGATCCTTCCGTGGTGGGCCTGATGCGCAGCGGCACCCGCATTGAGATGCACAGCCCGAAAATCAGCCTGACCGATACCAGCCTCAGCTCCCTGCTGACCGGCAACACGCTGGAACTGGTGCCTGGCGAAGGCGAGCCGCAACAGCACTTCACCGTACTGGCGTCCAATGAGACGCTGCTGCAGAAACCTAATGTACTCACGGTCAAACTCAGTGCGCCGGAGAGCTACGGTATCGATCAGGGCCAGCCACTGATGCTGCATGGCATGCAGATTGGTCAGGTGATATCACGTTCGCTGGATGAAAATGGCGTCAACTTCGTGGTGGCGGTCAATCCTGAAAATCGCGACCTGGTGCATGGCGACAGCAAATTTGTCGTTAACAGTCGGCTCGATGTGAAGTTTGGTCTTGATGGCATGCAGGTATTGGGCGCCAGCGCCCGTGAGTGGGTGGATGGCGGTATCCGGCTGGATCCGGGCAAAAAAGGTGAGCCGAAAAGTGCCTATCCGCTCTTTGCCGATGCTGAAAAAGCGGAAGAAGGCATTACCGGCGATGGCCCGTCTACAACGCTGATGCTGACCGCCAACAGTCTGCCTGATGTGCAGGCAGGATCGGTGGTGCTCTATCGCAAATATCAGGTGGGTGAGATTGTTAAAGTCACGCCACGCACTGACGCTTTTGATATTGCCGTCCATATCCAGCCGGAATATCGCAAGCTGCTGACCAGCGAGAGCGTGTTCTGGGCTGAGGGTGGCGCACGCGTAAGCCTCAACGGCAGCGGCCTGACGGTGCAGGCATCGCCGCTTAACCGCGCGCTGAAAGGTGCTATCAGCTTCGACAATATGAGTGGTGCGCAGTCGGCTAAAGGGGCTAAACGCGTACTCTATCCGTCTGAGACCGCGGCCCGCGCCGTCGGCAGTCAGATTACGCTTCACACCTATGACGCCAGCAAGCTTTCTGCCGGTATGCCGATTCGTTATCTGGGTATTAATGTCGGCCAGGTGGAGTCACTGTCGCTGAGCAAAGATAATAATCAGGTCGTAGCGAAAGCGGTGCTCTATCCGGAGTATGTGAATGATTTCGCCCGTCTCGGCAGCCGTTTCTCGGTGGTATCCCCAGAGATTTCCGCCACCGGTGTGAATCATCTGGAAACCCTGTTGCAGCCTTACGTTAACGTAGACCCTGGCAAAGGCGGTGCCGTGCGCACTTTCGAGTTGCAGGAGAGTACGATTACCGATTCGCGCTACCTGAATGGTCTGAACATTTATGTTGATGCCACTGAGGCCGGTTCACTGTCGCTGGGAACGCCGGTGCTGTTCCGGGGTGTGGAAGTCGGAACCGTGACTGGCACTTCGCTGGGTACGATGGCCGATCGCGTGCAGATCGCCCTGCGCATCAGTAAGAAGTATCAGCATCTGGTGCGTAATAACTCGGTGTTCTGGCAGGCGTCCGGTTACAACCTCGACTTCGGTCTGGTGGGCGGCGTGGTGAAAACCGGGACCTTCCAGCAGTTTATTCGCGGTGGCATTCAGTTTGCGACGCCTCCGACGGTGCCGCTGGCACCGCAGGCGAATCCGGATAAACATTTCCTGCTGCAGGATGAAGCGCCGAAAGAGTGGCGTAACTGGGGAACGGCGATCCCGTCTCCGCGTTAAGTGAGTCTGAACGGGCAGCCTGGCTGCCCGTTTCCTTTCCTCATGATACACTGCCGCCTTTGCCTCAACTGGAATGTGCCCGTGTCAGATGCTTCTTCGTTTTTCCCCACCGATTTTCTCTCGTTAATGCGTCAGAGCCTGCCCGATGAGGCGAGCTTCGCGCAGTTTATTGCGTACAGTCAGCAACCCCTGCGCCGCAGTATTCGCGTCAATACCCTTAAGATCAGTGTGGCCGACTTCCTGAGTCAGACCGCCGGGTATGACTGGCAGCTGACGCCGGTGCCATGGTGCGAAGAGGGATTCTGGATCAGGCGGGAAAATGAGAGCCTGCCGCTGGGCAGCGTCGCTGAGCATCTCAGCGGCCTGTTCTATATTCAGGAAGCCAGCTCTATGCTGCCGGTGACGGCGCTGTTTGATGCCCAGTCAGCGGTCAGCGCCGTGATGGATATGGCGGCCGCGCCGGGTTCCAAAACCACCCAGATTGCCGCGCGGATGGGCAATCAGGGCGTTATCCTGGCTAACGAATTTTCCTCCAGCCGGGTGAAAGTGCTGCACGCTAACATCAGCCGCTGCGGTGTCAGCAACAGTGCCTTAACGCACTTTGACGCGCGGGTCTTCGGGCCTGCCCTGCCGGAACAGTTCGACGCCATCCTGCTCGACGCTCCCTGCTCCGGCGAAGGGGTCATTCGCAAAGATGCTGACGCGCTGAAAAACTGGTCGCTGGCCAGCACGGAAGAGATCGCCGGCACTCAGCGCGATCTGCTCGACAGTGCCTTTCACGCGCTCAAGCCAGGCGGCACGCTGGTTTACTCTACCTGTACCCTGAATCAGATTGAGAATCAGCATGTGATTGACTGGCTACTGCAGCGTTATCCGGACGCGGTTGAGGTCGTGCCGCTTAATGGGCTGTTTGAGGGTGCAGAGCAGGCGGCGACGCCGGAGGGTTATCTGCATGTGTTCCCGCAGATGTTCGACAGCGAAGGCTTTTTCGTCGCTCGTCTGCGTAAAACCGCGTCGGTCGAGCCACTCCCTGTGCCGGACTACAAAGTCGGTAAGCTGCCCTTCTCTCACCTCAGCCGCAAGCTGGAAAGTGAGATTGCCCAGGCCGCCGCTGCGGTCTCTATTAAGTGGGATGATTCGCTTGAGCTGTGGCAGCGTGATAAAGAGATCTGGCTCTTCCCTAAAGCCATTACCCCGCTGCTGGGTAAAGTGCGCTTTTCGCGTATTGGCCTGAAGCTGGCAGAGACCTTTGCCAAAGGCTATCGCTGGCAGCATGAAGCGGTCATCGCGCTGGCACAACCTGATGCGACGCAGACTTTCGAGCTGACGGCAGAAGAGGCGGAAGAGTGGTATCGCGGCCGGGATATCTATCCGGAAACGGTCCCCGCTAACAATGAGATGATTGTCACTTATCAGCAGCAGCCGCTGGGGCTGGCGAAGAAAGTCGGCACCCGCATCAAGAACAGCTATCCACGCGAACTGGTGCGGGACGGACGCCTGTTCCGATAACTCACTTGAGTTGCAGCATCGTCAGATGATTGCCAAACACTGCGCCGGTATCGATGTAATGCAGATTGGCAATCGTCAGCGGCTGTTTCAGCGGCGTGTGACCAAAGTAAAAGGCGTCCGCGCCACGGATGCCCGCCTGTTCACCTGACTCAATCCCCTCCAGACGCTGACGGCTCCAGACCACCTGCTGCCAGTCGAGTGGCTTATTCAGTGCGTATTCCCGGGCCGGATAATCCGCATGGGCAATCACAATAATGCGCTCGCCGAGTTGCAGATGAAGTATCAGCGGCAGCTCACGACAGCGCTGCAACGCGTGACGCGCCGCAATTAGCGCCGCACCTCGCAGCCGGAAGAACCAGTTACCACCGTTCATCCGCCAGAGCGCCATCTCCTGCCCCTGCAACGCCGACAGCGCCATCTCCTCATGATTCCCCCGCACGCAGCGAAACCACGGCTCGTCCAGCAGGGCCAGACAACCCAGGCTGTCAGGCCCGCGATCGATGATGTCGCCAACCGAAATCAGTAAATCCTGCTGCGGGTCAAACTGATGCTGCTGTAACAGCGCCTCCAGTTCGCGGCGACAACCGTGAATGTCGCCAGCCACCCAGATCCGCCGCCACTCTGCGCCATTCAGGACATGGTAAAACATGGATGCACCCGGCCTCTCTGCTGAAAATATCATCAGAGTATAGTCAGAGCTGGCCACGAACCGGCACGACGAACGGGGAAGCAGAGTAAGTTAGGCTGAGGGGTGGAGCGAAGCGAGATTAACACTGGGTAAAAGGTGCGTCCCTTCCGGCGCTTATCTCCGGCACTCAGTTAAGGTGGTAGCTCTGTCAGGGACGAAATTCATCATAACGACATCAGGCACGACAGGCTATTCTGCCCGAATCATATTTGTCGTCATTTGGGATCAGCTGCGCAATTTAGCCGGGTATTTTTGCAATTTCTCTGCCGGACGCACCGGACGGCGCACCAGCTCACCGCCGCAGTTGGGGCAAACATGCGCGAGATGCTCAGCACAGTCAGCACAGAAGGTACATTCAAACGAGCAGATGCGTGCCGCCAGAGAGGATGGCGGCAGATCAACGTCGCAGCGTTCACAGTTGGGGCGAAGTTCCAGCATGGTGTAACTCCTGAAGAAGTGTGTCAGTCAGCATCGCGGTTACTGGCCCGAATGTCGAGCCAGTAACCGGACAGGAGTGCGCCAGATCCGGACATCATACCCAGCCAAAGCTATTTATGTTGCTGATCCCCGGGTAGGTCATCCGGCATATCCTCGTCGTCAGGCGCGTCATCGTCACTCTCACGTTCATCTTCCGGCTCCTGCCCGCCCATCGACGCATGAATCACCTCCTCTTCCAGCGTTGGGATCAGCGCGGCACCCAGTGGCGAGGTCGCCAGACTGTCAGGCATGACCACGTGCGGCAGCGGCACTTCGGTCGTCGGAAGCGGACCTGCCGCACGGACAAAGCTCAGTCCGCCAATCACCAGCGCGCAGAGCATAAAGAAGAGATAAAGCATATTGCTGCCGAGCGGCTCCATCAGCGCGCCCACCACCAGCGGCCCGATACTGGCGCCGATACCAAACGCCATCAGCAGACAGGCGGTTAACGAGACACGACGCTCGGCGGCAACCTGATCGTTAGCCAGCGCCACCTGCAACGGATAGAGCGCAAACTGCATCATGCTGGCGACAAAGGCGATGCCAATCATCCAGTGGAAGGTCAGGTGCGGCAGCACCACCAGCGGCACGCAGGCCACGGCGAACAGGATCGCGATGATGAACAACAACCGCTGACGATCGAAGCGGTCAGAAAGCCAGCTCAGCGGAAACTGCGACACCAGCCCGGCAAAAATCGTAAGACTCATAAAATAGCCAGTCTGGCTGGTCGTGAAGCCTTTGCTGCTGCCATAAACCGGCGCCAGACCGTAGAACGCGCCAATCGCCATGCCGGTCACCAGCGTGGTGCCGAGCAATTTGGGGATGGTGCGGATAAAATAGCCCAGCTCCATCGGTGCGGGCGTCATTGGCCTGACATGAGTGCGGGTGGTCAGCGCAATCGGCACCAGACAGAGCGCGAAACAGAGCGCCACAATCAGCAACGTACTGACACCAAAGCCGGATTGCAGGCTCAGTATCACCTGTCCACCACTGAGTCCAAGATAGGTGGCGACCATATATAAGCCGAAAATCATGCCGCGCTGGGATGATTCCGCCTGATCGTTGAGCCAGCTCTCCAGCACCATGTACTGACACATCATGCAGAGTCCGATAATCAGACGCAGAAAGACCCAAAGCGGAATAAAGTCAGTCAGCCCATGCCCTGCCACGGAAGCGGTAATGATTCCGGCACAGGCCACATAGGCGCGGATGTGGCCGACGCGGGCAATCAGGTTGTGCCCCACTTTGCCGCCGATCACCAGTCCGATGTAGTTGGCCGCAATGATTGAGCCGATCAGTGCGCCGTTGACATGCTCACTGGCCAGCCGTAATGAGACATAGGTGGTCAGCAAACCGGAACCGAGTAGCATCAGCAGCGTGGTCGTGTAAAGCGGCAGAAACGTACTGAATATTTTTCCCATATGACTCCCTGTCTGTGCTTTTCTGGCATCAGGCCAGAAAGCCCTAAAGATAGTCGATTTTGTCAGGTGAAGACGGTGAGTTCAGGACGACGTTAGCGAAAAAAAAGCCCGCCAGCAATTGCTCACTGACGGGCCCTGATTCAGACGCTCGGGAAGCTGATGTTGCTGCCCGGTGCTTCACGGTTGAGATGGATGAAGTTCAGGTGTCGCTCATACTGATCCAGTATGTCGATAATCACCTGCTCTTTGCTGTAATCCATTAAGTCGTTACCCTGGCTGCCCTCCATCAGGAAGGTTTCCAGTCGGTAGTAGGTCGACTTACCGCTGCGGGCGCGATAGGTAAAGCCCGGAATTGAATATTGCTGCGGCCAGACCTGATAGACAAAGTCCTGCTCTTCGCCCAGATGGACGCGCAGATCCAGATAGCCAATCGGGTTAGCTTCATCGGCCTCGACGCTTTCCAGCGTGACGCGGCCATCACGCAGCTCCAGCTCTTTTGCCACTTCCTGCATCGCCGGGAAAATAGTTTTTTCCATCATCTGCTGGGTATAGCGCGAGCCAGGGTAGTTCATCAGACGTGACAGACGCTTCTTCCAGGTCAGACGATCGGTCGCGTGAGCCAGATAAGGCGCGGTGTCGCGCGTGGCGCTGGCCCGACGGTGATCCTCAATCTTCAGGGATTTAAACAGACCCGCCATCACAAAGAAGATCACAAAGCTGAACGGCAGCCCCATGATCACCGTGGTGTTCTGCAGAGCGGTGATCCCGTTGGTCATCAACATGCTCAGGGTCAGTACCCCAATCGCCACAGACCAGAAGATGCGCAGCCAGTTCGGGGCATCGCTGTTGATGTCTTTCAGTCGCGAGGTGAAGTTGCCCAGCACCAGCGAGCCGGAATCCGCCGAGGTGACGTAGAACAGCATCCCGGTGATGGTGGCGACCGATGCGCTGAGTTTAAACGCCGGATACTGTGCCAGCAGGCTGTAGAAGCCGCGCTCCGCATGGTTCATCACTTCCTGCGCAAACTCTGTATTGCCGTGAATGATCTGATACAGCGCGGCATTACCGAACACAGACAGCCAGAGCAGCGTAAAGGTGAACGGAATAATCAGCGTGCCCAGTACGAACTCACGGATGGTACGGCCGCGTGAGATACGCGCCAGGAACAGGCCGACAAACGGTGACCAGGCCACCCACCACGCCCAGAAGAAGAGCGTCCAGCTGTTCATCCATTGGGTCGGACGATCAAAGGCAAAGGTATTGAGCGTCATGCCCATAAAGCGGTTGATGTAATCGCCGACGTTCAGCACCAGCGCATTCAGCAGGAACTCAGTGTTGCCGAAGAACAGCACAAACAGAATCAGTCCCAGCGCCATGATCACGTTGAGTTCGGAGAGAAAACGAATCCCTTTATCGACGCCTGACGTAACAGAAATGGTGGCGATCACCACGGAAAGGACAATCAGCGCAGCCTGTGCGGTAAAGCCTTCCGGAATATCAAACAGCACTTTCAGACCGTAGTTCAGCTGCACAACCCCGATGCCGAGCGTGGTGGCGATACCAAAGATGGTGCCGACCACGGCCGCGATATCGACCGTGTGGCCAATCGGGCCATAGATGCGTTTACCAAAGATGGGATAGAGCGCGGAACGGATGGTCAGCGGCAGGTTATAGCGATAGCTGAAGTAGCCCAGCGCGATGCCCATCAGTGCATACATCGACCAGCCGGTCAGGCCGTAGTGGAACAGCGTCCAGACCATCGCCTGACGGGCCGCTTCCAGGGTCTGCCCTGCACCTTCCGGCGGCTGCATATACTGCGTCACCGGTTCGGCGACCGAGAAGAACATCAGGTCGATGCCGATCCCGGCGGCAAACAGCATGGCGGACCAGCTGAGCACACTAAATTCGGGTTTGGAGTGCTCCGGCCCGAGCTTGATCGAACCAAAGCGTGAGCAGGCCATGTACAGCACAAACACAATATAGAGCGTGGCAGCCAGCATGTAGTACCAGCCGAAGGTGGCGGAAACCCAGTTTACCGCCTTGAGGATCCAGCTCGCGGCCAGTTCACTGTAGAGAATCGTCACAAGTGAAAACGTCAGAATCAATCCGGCAGAGGTATAAAATACAACGGGATTGAGTCTGTCTTTTTCACCGGCAGGTGGATTATTCATCGATTACCTCTGGTTAATGTCCTGAAAATACGCAATGGATAAGTCATGCCGTCCACGGTTTTCCGGCCGTGCGGCCCTGTTTCGTTCTGTCACTTCCTGTTAATCATTTTGGCAAACCAGCCTATTTTAGCACTTATTGCCGTTTCGCTTTGGCTACATTTCGAGAACAGCATCCTAACAAAGTTTCTTTTTATATTGAACGTGCAATCAAAAAAAGTTTAAATAGGGGCTCGATTAGAGGGTGGAGCTGGAGCAATGCCAAAGGTAGGGATGCAGCCGATACGACGTCGGCAACTGATTGATGCGACCCTGAGCACGATTAATGAAGTGGGGCTTAATGATGCCACTATCGCCCAGATCGCCCGTCGGGCGGGGGTGTCCACCGGCATCATCAGTCACTATTTCAAAGATAAAAACGGCTTGCTGGAAGCCACGATGCGTGATGTGACGCGTCAACTGCGTGAGGCGGTACTGTCGCGGTTACAACCGCTGGCCGATGCCCCGGCAGAACAGCGGCTGTGTGCCATCGTTGACGGGAATTTCGATGAAACCCAGGTGCACACGGCAGTGATGAAAGCCTGGCTCGACTTCTGGTCGAGCAGCATGCATCAGCCCCAGCTTAATCGCCTGGAGCGGGTCAGCAGTCGGCGGCTCTACTCAATGCTGGTGGTCGAATTCCGGCGTGAACTGCCGCTGGAAAAGGCACGACTGGCCGCACACGGTCTGGCTGCCCTGATCGATGGTCTGTGGCTGCGTGCCGCACTGAGCGGTAAGCCCTTTAATCCGGCTATTGCCCTCACACTGACCACCCAATTCATCCGTCAGCAACTGGCTGGCGAGCACGAATAACGGAAGGAGAAAACATGTCCCGATTCACCGAGCAGAAACTCTACATCGATGGCGCTTATGTTGCCGCAGCGTCTGGCGAAACGTTCCAGACGATTAACCCGGTCAACGGCGAAGTGCTGGCAGAGGTTCATGCCGCCGGCCAGGAAGATGTCAATCGCGCCGTTGCTGCCGCCAGAAAAGGCCAGAAAGTCTGGGCCGCGATGACCGCCATGGCGCGTTCACGCATCCTGCGTCGCGCTGTTGATATTCTTCGTGAGCGTAATGATGAGCTGGCCGAGCTGGAAATGCTCGACACCGGCAAGCCTTACAGCGAAACCTCAGCCGTCGATATCGTCACCGGCGCAGACGTGCTGGAGTATTACGCAGGGCTGGTTCCGGCGCTGGAAGGTCAGCAGATCCCCCTGCGTGAAACCGCCTTTGTTTATACCCGCCGCGAACCGCTGGGTGTGGTCGCTGGTATCGGTGCCTGGAACTACCCGATTCAGATCGCCCTATGGAAATCCGCGCCCGCGCTGGCTGCAGGTAACGCAATGATTTTCAAACCCAGCGAAATGACCCCCCTCACCGCCCTGAAGCTGGCAGAAATCTATACCGAAGCGGGCCTGCCGGATGGCGTGTTCAACGTGCTGCCGGGCATCGGTTCGGTTACCGGTCAGTTACTGACCGAGCATCCTGGCATCGACAAAGTCTCCTTTACCGGTGGCGTTGTCAGCGGCAAAAAAGTGATGGCCAATGCCGCAGGTTCAACGCTGAAAGAAGTCACCATGGAACTGGGCGGTAAATCACCGCTGATCATCTTTGATGATGCCGATCTCGATCTGGCTGCTGACATCGCCATGATGGCGAACTTCTACAGTTCCGGTCAGGTCTGCACCAACGGCACCCGCGTCTTTATTCCTGCAAAACTGCAGGCAGCTTTCGAGGCGAAAATCAGCGAACGCGTTACCCGCATTCAGGCTGGCGATCTGCGTGACCCTGCCACCAACTTTGGTCCGCTGGTCAGCTTCAGTCATCGCGATAACGTGATGCGCTACATCGAATCCGGCATTGCTGAAGGCGCACGCGTACTGTGCGGCGGCAAACGTCTGACCGGGGGCGATTTCGACCAGGGCGCGTGGGTTGCACCGACCGTGTTCACCGACTGCCGTGATGAGATGAAGATTGTCCGTGAAGAGATCTTCGGACCGGTCATGTCGATCCTGAGCTATGAAACCGAAGAAGAAGTGATTCGTCGCGCCAACGACACCGAATTTGGTCTGGCCGCCGGACTGGTGACGCAGGACCTTAATAAGGCGCACCGCGTGATTCATCAGATCGAAGCCGGTATCTGCTGGATTAATACCTGGGGCGAATCAGCCGCAGAGATGCCAGTGGGTGGCTACAAGCACTCCGGCATTGGCCGTGAGAATGGCCTGATGACACTGCAGAGCTACACCCAGGTGAAGTCCGTGCAGGTTGAGCTGACGCGTTTTCAGTCAGTCTTTTAATCACTTAACCTGAGGAACGACGAATGGAATTTGATTACATTATTATTGGAGCCGGATCCGCAGGAAACGTTCTGGCTACCCGTCTGACCGAAGACAGCAACGTCAACGTCCTGTTGCTGGAAGCGGGTGGCCCGGATTACCGCTTTGATTTTCGCACCCAGATGCCTGCGGCCCTCGCCTTCCCGTTGCAGGGAAAACGCTACAACTGGGCGTATGAAACCGAACCCGAGCCTTACATGAATAATCGCCGCATGGAGTGTGGTCGCGGCAAAGGTCTGGGCGGTTCATCGCTGATTAACGGCATGTGCTACATCCGCGGTAACGCGATGGATCTCGATAACTGGGCCAGCGAGCCGGGTCTGGAGAGCTGGAGCTATCTGGACTGCCTGCCCTACTACCGTAAAGCAGAAACCCGCGATATCGGCCCGAACGATTTCCACGGCGGCGATGGTCCGGTGTGCGTCGCGACGCCTAAAGCGGGCAATAACGTGCTGTTTGAAGCGATGATTGAGGCGGGCGTGCAGGCGGGTTATCCGCGCACGGACGACCTCAACGGCTACCAGCAGGAAGGTTTCGGTCCGATGGACCGTACTGTGACGCCGAAAGGTCGTCGCTCCAGTACCGCCCGTGGCTATCTTGATATAGCCAAAGGCCGCGCTAACCTGAAGATCATTACGCATGCCACCACCGATCGCATTGTGTTCGATGGCAAGCGCGCGGTTGGCGTGGAGTATTTGCAGGGCGACAGCAACACCATCAATAAAGTGACTGCTCGCCGTGAAGTGCTGCTGTGTGCCGGCGCTATCGCCTCGCCGCAGATTCTGCAGCGTTCTGGCGTAGGCTCGCCTGAGCTGCTGAAGCAGTTCGACATCCCGCTGGTTCACGATCTGCCGGGCGTAGGTGAAAACCTGCAGGACCATCTGGAGATGTATCTTCAGTATGAGTGCAAGGAGCCGGTTTCTATCTATCCGGCCCTGAAGTGGTGGAATCAGCCGAAAATCGGTGCGGAATGGATGTTTAACGGCACCGGTATCGGCGCCAGCAACCAGTTTGAAGCGGGCGGTTTTATCCGCAGCCGCGAAGAGTTCAGCTGGCCGAACATTCAGTATCACTTCCTGCCGGTGGCGATTAACTACAACGGTTCTAACGCTGTTGATGCCCACGGCTTCCAGTGTCACGTCGGCTCAATGCGCTCTCCGAGCCGCGGTCATGTGCGCCTGAAGTCACGCGACCCGCGTCGTCATCCGGCCATTTTGTTTAACTACATGTCGCATGAGCAGGACTGGCATGAGTTCCGTGATGCTATCCGCATCACGCGCCAGATCATCAACCAGCCGGCGCTGGATAAGTATCGTGGCCGTGAAATCAGTCCTGGACTGGATTGCCAGACGGATGAGCAGCTGGACGAGTTCGTGCGTAACCACGGCGAAACCGCCTATCACCCGTGTGGCACCTGCAAGATGGGTAACGACCAGATGTCCGTCGTGGATGGCGAAGGTCGTGTGCATGGCCTGGAAGGATTACGCGTGGTCGATGCATCGATTATGCCGCTGATCATCACCGGTAACCTTAACGCTACCACCATCATGATTGGTGAGAAGATTGCCGATAAGATTCGTGGACGCGATCCGCTGCCGCGCAGCACGGCCGCTTACTATGTCGCGGGTGATGCGCCAGTTCGCACGGTACCGCAGCGCGCTGAGTAATTCGTGACAGCGTCACGTAATAAAAGCCGGGCACTCTGTTGCCCGGCTTTTTTTCGGTTTACCAAAGATCCTTTCCCACATTTCACCATTTTCAAACCATCAAACCTTAACGGACATCAAACAAAGCAGTATCTGCTGTTGATTAGGTGATGTGCAGAATGGTATAAATCTGGCGTGTACATAACCGGAGGCATTATCCGTCCACTGATGAGAAGCAACAATGTGGATGCGTTGTAAATTTTATGAGCAGAACGTTCATGTCATACCATTCCCCCACTTGCCTTTCTGGCTGGAACGTCGCCGATCAGCACTGGCGTAACGCCCTGTAGTCCCCTCACCACTTCGACACTGTTCTGAGTCTGCCCTGTGTAACGTGGCAGGTCGTCATTTATCGTTGCTGGAGAGCCCCCATGCGCGCCTGGGTATTGCTGTCACTCGCTATTATCACTGAAATTATTGGCACCCTTTTTATGAAGTGGTCCAGCCTTAACGGCAGCCATTCCGGCTACCTCCTGATGCTGGGCATGATTGCCTGTTCTTATATTCTGCTGAGTTTCGCCATCAAACGTATCGCTCTGGGCGTGGCCTATGCCCTGTGGGAAGGGATTGGCATCATGCTGATTACGTTATTCAGCGTGCAGTTGTTTGGTGAAGCGCTGTCTGCGATGAAAATCTGCGGGCTGATGACGCTGATCGTCGGGATTGTGTTGATCAAGACCGGCACCCAATCATCAGCGGAGGTTAATCATGGTCATCGCTGATTTCGTCCACGCCGCCTGGCTGGCGCTGGCTATCGTGCTGGAGATTGCCGCCAATATATTCCTTAAATATTCTGATGGGTTTAAGAAGCCGCTGCACGGTCTGCTATCACTCTGCTGTGTGCTACTCGCGTTCAGCGCACTCGCTCAGGCAGTCAAAGGCATCGATCTGTCGATCGCCTATGCGGTCTGGGGGGGTTTTGGGATTATCGCCACTGTCGCGGCCGGATGGGTGTTATTTGGCCAGCGACTGAACCGTAAAGGCTGGGCCGGTCTGACCCTGCTACTGGCCGGTATGATCCTGTTAAAGCTGGCCTGACAGGCATTCTGAATGAGTTATCTTTATTAAGGGTGTGCCTTTGCACGCCCTTAACTTCCCGTGCTCTCTTGCCCTTTCCCGGTTGCTTTCTTCCTCAAACCTGTGCTCGGAATCTTCTTACTTTTGTAAAGGGCCGTTTACATATCTCTTGCCTTAAGGCTTAGTGAGCGCCGAAAGTCGGATAAAAACGAGGAACAGATATGTCTGCAACACGAGGTTGGTCTACGGAGCTGGAGGGCTTGCGCGGCATTGCGTCTCTCTGGGTACTGGTTGGCCATATCAGCTTACTGGTTCATTGCCACATCACGCTTATTTCATCGCCTGGCATCGGGGTCGATCTGTTTATTCTGTTATCGGGTTATCTGATGGCGAAAAACTACGTCGAACGTCAGCAGAAAGAGCCGTGGCAGAGCGCGGAGACCATTAAGAAGTTCTGGATCCGTCGCTTCTTCCGTATCGCCCCGCTCTACTATCTGCTGTTAATTATCGCGCTGATTTATGGCCCGTGGTTTGGCGAGATGCGTGACACTATTGCTCATTTCTATTCCGGCACCGCCACTGAGTCGTCGCGTTACACCGACCAGTCGCTGGCAAACATCCTGACTCACTTCAGCTTCCTGTTCGGCCTGCTGCCTGAATATGGTTTTAATACCGTGCTGCCAGACTGGAGCATCGGGCTGGAGATGCAGTTCTATGTTCTGTTCCCGTTCATCATGCTGCTGACGCTGCGCTTTGGTTATGCGGCCTCACTGATTGGCATCATGGTGCTCTGCTGCGCCGGTCGGTATGTGCTGGCGGATTATTATGAGGCATTTGAGATGCCTTCCATGATCCTGATTAAGCTGAACATGTTCCTGGCGGGCATGCTGATGGCCGAAGCAGTTCGCCGTAAATCGCTGCTTTACGTCGCCTTTGCGCTGCTTGGGCCGGTTGCAAGCGTGGCGATGGGATTGGGCGCGATTAAGCTGCAGGTCATTATGGAAGCGCTGATGATTGTCGGGATGACCGCGATTCTGTGGCAATACCCGCAGGGCAGCCTGATGGCAACGCTGATTGCCCTGCCGCGTAAGCTGCTGAACAACCGTCTCAGTACCTGGCTGGGCGACGTCTCGTTCTCGGTCTACCTGCTGCACCTGCTGATCGTCATCCCGATGATTGCACTGCTGCTCACGCACACCGACATCGAGTTTAAGAGCGACATGATGCGCTTCGTAATCGTCTGTGTCTCGGCCATCCCGGTGACCTATGCACTGGCCTCGTTGCTCTATAAGTATGTTGAGAAGCCCGGCATCCAGATTGGAAAGCGCGTGCTGAAGCCGAAGCTGGCCAATCAGACCAGCTAAGTGTTAAACAGGCCGTTCTGTTTTAAAAGCCCCTGCCGGGGCTTTTTTATTGCCAGGCAAAGCGCGATTGGCTGTGATAACGAGCCTGCTCAGACATTGATTAAGCGCCGTCGCCAGCACGCCAGCTGAGGTGAACTACACTTTGCCGGTTAGCAATCTGACTCAAAGGAGAGAACATGAGCATTCAGCATCTGCTGCTATCCACCGACGGTGGCGCGGTGATCATTGAAGCAGAACAACTCGAAAGTGAGCTGGTTATCCCGCCCCACCTGCAGACCCTGACCGGCGGAGAAGCTGACAGCGATACCGGTCATCGGGTGGCGATAACAAAGCACTACTGCAAGGGACGTTACTACGCAGTTGCCCTTGACCGCCACGCGGCCAGCAATGAAATCGATGACGTGATTGATCTGCTGCATCCTGCCCCGCTTGATTAGTCTTTGTCGGCCAGACTCAGCGCTACCGCTGAATGTCCGCCGGACAAGTGCCCTGTTGCCTGTACGCGGCATCACCCTTTAAGAAGAGGATAAGCATTATGCAAAAGAAGAAGTGGTTTGTTTCCTACGTGATTAAGCCAAAAGGTGAAAATCATGTCACGACTCATGCCTTTATTGAGGGCGACGATGTTGAGGAGGCGCTGGAAGCCTTCATGTTTGAGACTAAAAAGAGCCTGTCGCTGGAAACTGAAGAGCTGATACTCCTGTCAGTGAGCCTGGTCTAACCGCTATCTAACCTCGCTATGGCGGGGTTTTTTATGCCCTGTTCGTGTCTTTTTTTATTTATGTTATTTATGATTTCCCTGGTGCGGCACTCAGTTACTTAGTGGGATAAGGCCAGGCGTGATCCACGCCTGTCGATGACATCAGCCCGGTTACAACGAGATACGCCAGTATCAGGACAAACAGCACAATTGCTGCAATTTCAATGGATTTTAGTAGGTGATGCTTAGCCATAAATAACCCTCTTTCTGTTGTGTGTAATCAGCCTTCACCGCATAAACTATAATGTTACCGGTAAAGTGCAAGTGGAATTTACATCATGAAACATAAAGCAGGGCTTATTAATGGTTAGAAGGAATGTGCTCTGAAGTGTTCGATTCGCGGTAATTGATTTAACAGGCATAAAAAAGCCCGCACGCTGCGGGCATTGCGCAATTTCTGTGCGTTTACTCCGGTGACTGACCGGTAAAGTCGATCACCATCCTGCCGCGGATCTTGCCCTGAATCATCTCATCGAAGATGGCATTGACCTCACCAATCTTCCTTTTGGTCACCTTCGGCACCACCTTCCCTTCTGCCGCAAACTGGAATGCTTCCGCCAGATCGTTTCGCGTTCCCACCAGCGATCCGACGACCTGGATGCCATCGAGCACCAGACGCGGGATATTCAGGCTCATCGCTTCCGGCGGCAGTCCGACAGCCACGACGCGACCTCCAGCTCTGACCGCATCTACAGCCGAGTTAAAGGCCGCTTTGGCAACCGCCGTGACGACAGCAGCATGTGCTCCGCCTGTTTTCTCCTGGATAAAGCGTGCCGCATCTTCGCTGGCCGAGTTGACGACCAGATCGGCACCCATCTCTTTCGCCAGTGCCAGTTGCCCGTCACTCACATCCACCGCGATCACTTTGGCGTTAAAAACGTTTTTCGCATACTGCAACGCGAGATTTCCCAGCCCGCCAAGCCCATAAATTGCGAGCCATTGGCCGGGTTTCACTTCTGATACTTTCACCGCTTTATAGGTGGTGACTCCGGCACAGGTGACGCTACTGGCGGCGTAGGGATCAAGCCCGTCGGGGACTTTGACCGAGTAGTCGGCCACGACGATGCACTCTTCAGCCATGCCGCCATCGGCGGTAAAACCGGCATTGATGACCGATCTGCAGAGCGTTTCGTTACCGGAGTTACAATATTCGCAGTGACCGCAGCCTTTGAAAAACCAGGCGACGCTGGCACGATCGCCAGGCTTGAGTGAGGTCACATCTGGCGCAACTTCCTCAACGATACCGATCCCTTCATGACCCAGCGTCACGCCGGTTTTATCACCGAAATCACCGTTCTTCACATGCAAATCGGTATGGCATACACCACAGCACTCCATCCTGAGCCGGGCTTCACCGGTTTTGAGAGGACGTAACGTCTTCTCAACCACTTCAACCTTGTGTTCACTATTAGCAATTGCCGCTTTCATAAACGTTACTCCTTTTGATTGAAGGTCCAGAATATGCCAAACCGGAATGATGACAAGATGACAGATAAGCTTTAGGTGCGAGTCTGGCGGGGTTGTTGCGGCTTTTGCGAGTGGGGTCGGTTTTTGAGGTGGAGGCGAGGCGCGGTAGTTTTTGAGCGGCAAGGTTTAGTAAATCGTTACCAGGCTTTCGGGTAAGAGTGAGCGCGTTTATCGAGGGGTCTTTGTGTGGTGGTGGTCTCCCGTAAAAAGGGGCAATAAAGCCCCTGTCGCTTTGGATTATTAGTTATTTAGCCCAGGCGCGTCTTATGGCTGCCAGCGGTGAATGCCACTGTCGGATGGCGGTCCCAGATGTTGAGCGGCACTATCCGGCGCTGGCGGTGGTCCCATATGCTGAGAAGCGTTGTTTGCTGATGCAGCCGGTCCGGCGTGCTGACTCCAGCTGGAATCACTGGGACGGTTTTCATGATGGTGGTGCCCGTCAGAAGCGGGGCCACGATGATGACCACCATCAGCCACTACACAGCCAGACATTGAGGCTCCTGCCACCGCTAAAATAACGCAAGGAATAACTTTTTTTAAGAACATAACTGACCCTGGTTGAATATCACTCAAGCAGGTTACAACCCGGTTTTTATACGATGGGTAAACGTTGTAAGGCGTTTGAAGAGGATGTTGGGGGATGTTGATTGAGGTCAATTTTGGGGAGAAATCAGGTTGTGGAAAGGCGATTTTATACTGTTCTGCTGGCAGATGGCGTATGCGGCATTGAGCCTTAATTGAAACTTAGGTAAGGATAAAAAAGCGTACCATTGATTAAGCTGGTTGATATCTGAGCGTATAAGAATAACCGAGAGTCTGATTAACGGATACGCTTTACAGCTTTCAATCAGAGATATACAGCAGATTTAATCGATAAATGGAAATTAAATAATCTTTCATTAGCAGATTACTTTACTCACACTTTTATAACCATCGATTAAAATGGGCTGACTAAATATTCACACATAAACCTAATACCATCGATTGTATTTAATATACGCACAAGAAATGACGATCACCCATGTTATGCTAAGAAGTGCTGCATGCCCTGGAATAAATCGGATAAATATATATAACCCTGCCGCAATAACAGCTGCAGGTATCAAATAGATAAAAGATTGCATAATCCATAAAAATACACGTTTCATTTTTTCAATATCTCATATAAAGCATCTGCGATTTTTTCTTCGTTATTATCCACAATATTTACCTGACAGAGTGAGATGGCCATTTTAATTTTAATATCTTATAAGCATACCGAACGTTACAAGGATCATCCACTCACACTGTGCCGAATACGTTAACGCCCAGGGAGGGCCGTTTGTGCGCCATAACGTGGTGGCCGTGCGAACCTGGTATCAGGCAAGCGAAGACATGAATGAGTACGGCGAGGAAACCATAAGCATCAAGGGCGTTTACGCAACTGAAGTTGGCGACGACATGCCAATCTTAACTCGCCTGATTCAGTGGAAGATTGTTCAGAAACGTGACGTTGATTTGACGCGCCCGCGTCCTCTCAGAGGTCTGTCAATAACTGTACGGAGCCAACAGGCTCTGAAGCCGCTATCGATTTCACAAAGCCCCCTACTCGCGCCGATCGAAGAAGGATTATTAAGCGATTAAGAGAAAAGCCAGCGCAGGAGCAACTTGAGCCGGAGAAATATCACCCTGAAGTGAGTGATTGCATAGAACGGGGCGCGTTGAAAAAGAGTTTCTTTGAGATCTCACGGTTAATACTGTCTGACGGTGAAGCTGTGCGCATGATGAAAGGCCACACAATCAAGGTTGGGGAGCTTTCTTACTAGAGCGGTACAAGCGGCTATCTGTTCCATAGACGGTGCAAAACACCTACTCCCTTAAAGCGCTTCAATGCACTTGCAAAAAAAAGAGGCGTACATTTGTCTGATTAATAAAACAGCAGCCGGACTAATCTGAGCCGCGCGATTGTTTACGATTGTAGTTCATCACGACACTGTTTATAAATACAGCGCATTTTGACTGGAAGAAGTTAATCATCTAATGAAAATAGATAATCTAAGTGAAACGGTTGCTCGCATTCAGTTCAAAGCTGACGTATCGCTGATCGCACATTGCAAAGAAGATGAATTAAAAATGGCACTGTCGATGATCAGTGACATGGCAGGGACAATTGACACATCTGTTTTCGAAGCCGCTATTTACTGTCAGGCAGAATGATTAATTGCCCCTTTCCTACCGTTCACTAGCCACCTTTAAGGTGGCTTTTTGCTGCTGCATATAAGTGCATATGATTGCATGAATCCGCATGATCCAAACTGGATCGCTAAGCATGTGTGAGCCCAGTACTGGCGCGTATAGAGGAGGTACATGCACTTGCATGAAAAGCGATGCATAAAGCGGGCAGGCGTGGCGGGGATAGCATTGCGCGCGAGGGGTGCAAACATGTATGCGGAGGCTGCGCCAGCGGCATGGAGACGCGCGCAATGGTGTGATGATATATATAAACGGTAAAAAGGAATGGAGCCTGGTGAATCGGGCCTGAGAGCGGCAGATGATGTATGGCACTGACCGGAATCAATATGATAAGGTTTTGACCAATACGGTTAACCATGTAAGGGAATAATATGGATACAACTGAGCAGTTAAACGGGACTTACTTCTATGGCGGGTTTACCAACCTTACCCCGGGAGAGCTTTATTTCTGGATTATGATTGATGTGACCGCTGAGCACTTCAGCGGTGCAAAAGATATCATCGCGATAGCTGCCATTTACTCGGGGCAGAATACGATTGACGTGTCAGGAAAGTTAAAGGGGGCCTGGAAAGGTACCTCCTATGCATCTGTCTATTCTCGCAAGCTGTTACGCGACTACCGTCTCCCGTTCAGGTTGCCTACGTGGATACAAAACCCTAAAAAACCATTCCAAATTAAAATGTTAATGACCCATAAACTGGGAACTTTCGTCGGTCGCACAATTCCGGTTTTAGGATGGGTAATTGTGGCCGCTGATGTGGCGGAGATAGGCTGGAAAACTACGGTAAAATACAACCTTATTGCCCATAAGGACGACAGAATATGGTAAACGAGGATATAGAGAAGGCAGTTTTTGCGCTGGTTGAAGATTATAACGACAGAAGCTTGTTCACATTAAAACGTTACAAGCTTGAGCTGGACACTGATCTGAACAACGACTTTCGTATGGATCCCATCGACGCTTATGAATTACTTGAGCGGTATGCTGACAGTTTTGGCATTGACCCCGGCACCATCTCTTTTAACGACTATTTCCCGGAAAATTTCACTGCACCACATGATCCGCTTACTATCCGTCTGTTGGTTGAGTCTGCACAGGCCGGGCGCTGGTTGGGTAAATAACTAACGCCTGCATAGGCAGGCGTTACATCTTCAGTTTGTTGCCGCTTCCAGCGAATAAGGGCGGAAGGCGATCACCTCCTCGCCCAGCCAGTTATTGATTTCCTTCAGACGCTCCTGCAGCGGTGTCAGTTCGTTACGTACAAATACCTGCGCCGCTTTCACCGCATCCCCGAATCCCCCGGAGTTGTCCGGGATTATCCCCATCATCTGCGGCGGCACGCGGTGCGCGCTTAACAGGTCGTCGCGGCTGGCCTTCTTGATGTTAAAGAAATCGTCTTTCGTCGCCACTTCACTGAGCGGCAGGATCTCAATGCCGTCCGGCTTACCGTTTGGCGCATACATA
Organism: Candidatus Pantoea varia; assembly: GCF_900115075.1. Lineage (GTDB taxonomy): Bacteria > Pseudomonadota > Gammaproteobacteria > Enterobacterales > Enterobacteriaceae > Pantoea > Pantoea varia. Next base: position 855,232 of record NZ_FOVG01000001.1, on the reverse strand, counting down.
AACAGGTTGCGGAAGTTGCCGATCCCTTTCGTGTCACGCATCGCCTGGCGCATCCGGTCGACGTCGCTGCTGCTCTGCGCCGCGTCGGTCATATACAGGATGTAACCGGCGTGCGCGCCGTTCTGGTAATACTTGCGGCGGAACAGCGTTGCCGCCTCATTCAGCCAGGCGGAGTTAAGCGCGCTGAGGTATTCCGGCAGGCCGTAAAGCTCCTGATTAATATCCGGCTCCAGCAGATGAAACACGCTGCCGGCCGAAAATTCGTGCGGCTCCTTCCAGTCATTCACAAACCAGTAAACGCCCTCCTTCACGCCCCTGCGGGTGAATTTGGCCGGGGTGGTTTCAAGGCGCAGGGGGCTTGCCCAGACCATTGTGGCGCACCCCGGCAAAGGCATTGCCGAATACAAGATAGTCCAGCGCAAACTTGCTGAACGCCTGCTGACTCATCATCGGGTGCGGAATAAACGTTGAGGCCAGAATGTTGCGCTTCACATAAATTGGCGAGCTGTGATGAACGGACGCGCGCAGACTTTTCGCCAATCAGTGAACGCTGACCGTCATCTCTTCAGCACTCATTTTTTATCAGAACCGCAATCAAAAAAGCCGTTAGCCTGGCTTACTGGGCCATTCAATCATCTCATCAAGCCTGGAAAGGATGTCGGAAAAATAGCTTTCATCGATAACAAATCCCCCTTTTACCTGCACACTATCCGCATGAGCCTCAGGACGAAGAACATACTCAATGACCACAACGTCATCACCTGTTACCTTCCTGAGCAGCATATTTAGCTGATTTAAGTCACTACGAAACTCAAAAGGTTGGATTTCCAACTGGGCAACAACAGTCTGATAGAAGGCAGAAAACTGCTCCTTCAATTGTTTAAGTTCTCCAACAGTAAATTCCGTCTGATACTGTATTTTCACACCAGTGACAGAAAACTCAACAAAGGACTTAATCCAGTCCCAATGATGATTAATCGGATCGACTTCGTTATCGACGACCCGCTCAAAAGGAGACACCGCAAAAACGAATCCTTCATCTCTGATATCAAACATATGTACGTTCCCGTCGGTTAATCAAAAATACTTAAAATGAGTTATCGTCCAGTCTGATACCCTTACCACAACCTCAAGAGTGTATTTCTTATACTCAGTGATATTTTTTCTACGGTGTAATATATACATTTGCGTTTCATAACGATACATACCCTCCCCTTTGCGAGGATCGGCCATGCGTCTGCCATAGCGGATAGCTCTTTCCTGAATATGTAACGGAACATAGCGACCCAGCTCATACATGTGCCTCGCCGCTGTTTCGGTCATTTTCAGGTTACGTGCTGATAAACCGGTTTTTAACCTGGCACGCAGGAACATTATTGTTGCCTGGCTGAGTTTTGCACTTATAGCAGTTCGGGTACCAGCCTCCAATAATGCGCGGCCAGCGCGGAAAATTCGAAATACACCAAACGCAAGAAGCGCTATGTCTGTAGGATCAATCAGTGGCGTCTCGAGAGCTGCCTCTTCAAGTCGAACAAAATGCCCCTGCGCATCGTATATCTGCCATAGACCGGGAGCCTGAGCCACAGAATAACCAATGCACATACCGCTGGACTCATCCAGCACAGGTTGTGCGTTTCGTGGCAACACAGGTGGTCTCAATTCAAAAAATACATTGGCCGATAGCGGTGACTGAAATGTGTAATATCTGCCAGGTTCTGTGATTGCATTCCCTGCATTCATTATCGTTCCCTCATTTTCATGTGACTCAATATAGTGCCACAGGATAGTAGAGTGGTCATTACCGGGTGCTGCAATGCCGTTCACTCAGCAAACTTCTCTCGTATGGGCTGTACAGCCTATACCTGATGCTTTTGGCAGGGCTTCAGACATGAGTAAAACAGGTGGCCGATTATCGCCATGGTGTCCCTTTCATAGAGATGTAATAAAGCATGGTTGCAACTTATATGAATAGGAAAAATGGCGATGAAATAATGGAATGAAGTCTTGCAGAAGAGTAGAGAAGAAAACTACAGAAGGAAGACTAAATTATTGATTCAATAATCATTAACTAATGGGCGGCATCTGACAAAAAAAGACCGAATACGATTCCTATATTCGGTCCAGGGAAATGGCTCTCAAGGAGCCGTGCGCTAAAAGTTGGCATTTATGAAGGCGGTTTCGCCTTGCCATTTAAGATTAGAACAGTGCGGTCGATTTGCCAGCAAACGCGAGGCGCAGGGCCATAAACCGGATCAGTTTGTGATCGCAACGGCAAAAAATCGGGGATTGGGCGCAGCGCGGTGCTGCACCCGGGAGGTTTATTTACCGCAAAGCGCCTGGGTGCGCTCAATAATCGGCTGCAGGCTCATCATCTGGCCCGGATGCGCTTTATCTTCGGCCTGAATCACGCTGATCGGCTGCGCTTTCACCTGTTTGTTTTTGAACAGTGTGTCGGCGATGTCGTTCAGCGGGTATGTCATCAGCGTACTCGGGTTGATAGCAAACATCGCACCATCTTTCTCGCAGGTCAGCATCACCTCTTCACGATTAAACGGCCACTTCTCTTTACCGATCTCAAAGCGGCTGACGGTTATGATTTGTGCCGCCAGCGCCTGGCCGCATACGGATAACAACAGGATTGCGGGGATCACTTTCTTCAGCAACATAACTACCCTTTTATCTCTTAAACCACATTCAGGCTGGCGACAGCGTGGCAAATACGCTGACCAGCCCAACCACTCCACACGCCAGCAGCAGTTCAAGCTGCGTCATGCGAATAAATTTTTGCTGCGTCCCGCTGCCTGCGACACGGAATCGCGGCACCAGCCAGTATCGATTGATCAGCGCCACCAGTACCATCAGGGCAACCAGCAGCACTTTGCACAGCAACAATATAATGTAGCGTGAATCGTGCCACATGAATGGCCAGCCTGCGATCATCACGCTGTTAATCACGCCGCTCAGCAGCGTTAGCGCCACCGCCAGGTGACCATAGCGCGAAAATCGCATCATGGTGCGGATAGCGTCGGTGCGGCGATCGATCTGGCGTGCCTCGTGCATCAATAACAACAGTGGCAGTAATCCACCCACCCAGAACGCCGCCGCAATCAGATGCATTGCCTGGTTGATCTGCTGAAGCAGACCGGGCCAGCCATCGCGCATCGCGGCATGACCAATCAGGGCCATGCAGGCCAGTTGCAGCACGCCAGCCAGCAGTAACACCTGCTGACGCAGGCGGCCGGTCAGTAATAGCGCGACAACGGCCAGCACGCCGAAAATGATTTCCCACTGCCACACTGCACCAAAGTGCGTGCCCAGCACCGCCTGCCAGATGTCGATATCGGCCAGGTTAGTGCTGTCGCCGCTCATTAACACATTCTGGCAGCCCAGCATCGCCAGCGCACTGAGCAGCGCCAGCCAGGCACTCCCCTTCACCAGCGGGTTCAATCGTAGCGCCAGCAGGGGTCGATAGCGTTTGGGTGCCAGTAGCGCGCTGTAACAGGCGCTGCCCGTCAGCAGCATCACGGCAGCAAAATGCAAGGCGCGCAGCAGGATCCAGAGGGTGGCCACCGGGGTTACTTCACACTAAAGCGATAGCTTCCTGCGGTTTTATGGCCATCCACCGACAACACGTGCCAGTTAACCTGATAACTGCCCGCTTTCAGCGGCTGCGGCAGGCCGACAATCAGACGTTTTTTCTGGTCAGACTCAACGCGGGCTTTGGCGGTCACGACGGGCTTCTGTGCACTATCCAGCAGCGTAACGCCACTGAACGCCGCTTCAATATCTTCACTGAAGTTCAGCGTTAGCGCATCGGGGGATGTCGTGACCTGCGCTTTGGCCGCCGGGAGAGAAGACTGGAGATGAGCATGCGCCGCAGCCAGCGAGCTGAATGCCATCAGTCCGGCTGCTGCTAATGCAATAACCATGCGGGAGATGCGTTTTTTCTGCATAAGATCATCCTTTTAACCGCCGCCAGGGCGATAAACGTGGCAAAAGGATACGCTGCTGGTTTTACACTGTCCAGGCCAGCGATGCGATCCTTTATCCTTGATTCATTCCGCCGAAAACATTACTTTTGCCGGCTATCGTCAGGAGAATATTATGAGTCATAACCTTGCCGTGCTGTCCCAGGAAGAGAAAGACAAGCTCAATGTCGATTTGGCGGCAGCAGGCGTGGCGTTTAAAGAGCGCTATAACATGCCGGTCGTTGCCGAGATGGTGGCGCAGGAGCAGCCTGAAGCGCTGCGTGACTGGTTTCGTCAGCGTCTGATGCAATACCGCCAGGCGTCACTCAGCCTGTCGCGCCTTCCTTATGAACCGAAGATGAAGCAATGATGTTTCGCGTTATCGATACCGAAACCTGCGGCCTGCAGGGCGGCGTGGTTGAAGTTGCGTCCGTAGATGTGGTCAACGGCCAGATAGTGAACCCAATGAGCGACCTCACCCTGCCCGACCGCCCTATCAGCCGTCAGGCGATGGCGGTGCATCGCATCACCGAAGCGATGGTCGCCGGAAAACCGACCATTGAAGAGGCGATCCCACGCTATTACGGCAGTGCCTTTTATGTCGCGCACAACGCCAGTTTTGATCGCCGGATGCTGCCGGAGATGTACGGTGAATGGATCTGCACCATGCAGCTGGCGCGTCAGCTCTGGCCAGGCATTAAATATGGCAACCAGGCACTGCGTCATTCGCTGAAGCTGGATGTGACGCCGCCCGCTGACCTGCATGCGCACCGCGCACTCTATGACTGCTATGTCACGGCAGCGCTGCTGATCCGTATCATGGAGACCTCCGGCTGGAGTGCCTCCGAGATGATTGTGCGTTCACAACCGGCGGCCCAGCGCGACGACATTCTGCCTTTCGGCAAATATCGCGGCCAGGCGATTGCTGTGATTGCGAGGAAGGATCCGGGCTACCTGAAGTGGGTGCTGAATAATGTCAGTGATTTACGCCCGCCATTGCGGCAGGCGCTAAATAAATACCTGTCAGAGTCTCAGTAATCCTGAGCTGGCGGTAAGGTGCCCTGCGCCAGGCCCAGCAGGAAGGTGTATTCCATCGCGATCCCTTCATAGGCTTTGTAGCGACCCGACTTGCCGCCGTGACCCGCATCCATATCGGTGCAGAGCAGCAGCAGGTTGTTATCGGTTTTCATCGATCTCAGCTTCGCCACCCATTTGGCCGGTTCCCAGTACTGCACCTGTGAATCGTGAAGGCCGGTGGTGACCAGCAGGTGAGGATAGTCCTTCGCCTCGATGTTGTCATAGGGGCTGTACTGGCGGATGTAGCGGTAGTATTCCGGATCGCTGGGATTGCCCCACTCGTCATACTCGCCGGTAGTCAGCGGGATCGACTCGTCCAGCATCGTGGTGACCACATCAACAAACGGCACCTGAGCCACCACGCCGTGGAATCGCTGCGGTGCCATGTTGATCACTGCACCCATCAGCAAGCCGCCCGCGCTGCCGCCCATCGCATAGAGTCGTTCCGGGTGACCGATGCCGCGTGCCACCAGCGCATCCGTCACATCAATAAAGTCGGTAAAACTGTTCATCTTATTCAGCAGGCGACCGCCGTCATACCATTGCTGCCCAAGTTCACCACCGCCACGCACCTGTATCAGCGCATAGACAAAGCCGCGATCCAGCAGGCTCAGGCGGCTGACGCTGAAATCGGCATCCATGCTGCTGCCATAGGCGCCGTAACCATAGACCAGCATCGGGTTCTGACCGGGCTGATAATGTTTACGATGATAGACCAGCGAGACCGGCACTTCGGTGCCATCGCTGACTTTGATCCAGTGGTGCTCGCTTTTGTAATCTTCCGCGTTAAAACCTTTCACCGCGCTCTGCTTCAGAATGCGCCGTTCACCGGTATCCATATCCAGCTCAAACAGCGTGGTCGGCGTAGTCATCGATGAATAGCCGTAGCGCAGTTTGCTGGTACGCGGCGTCGGATTGTAGGCCAGCCAGGTCACATACGTTGGATCATCAAACGCAATTCCGCTGGTTTCGCCGCTGGCCCAGTTGATCTGCCGCAGGCTGGTTAAGCCGCGCTGGCGCTCCTCAACCACCAGCCAGTCCCTGAACAGCTGGAAGTCTTCCATTACCACCTGTTCCCGTGCCGGAATCAGCGTTTCCCAGCGTGACTCATCCAGATAACGGCTGCGGTAAAGACCGAAGTTTTTGCCTTCCCGGTTGGATCGAATGAAAAACTGGTGATCGTAATGGTCGATGCTGTACTCATGATTGCGGCGACGCGGCAGAAAGACATGCGGCTGCGCGTCCGGAAAGTTTGCATCGATCAGCTGGATTTCGCTGGTATTTGTGCTGTAGAGCGCAATCATGATGAACTGCTTAGAGGTGCTTTTATGTACGCTGAGATGATAGGTGTCATCCCGCTCTTCATAGACCAGCTGGTCATCGGACTGTGGCGAACCGAGTTCGTGCCGCCATACCTGGTAAGAGAGCAGCGTCTGCGGGTGTTTCCGCACATAGTAGACGGTGCGCGAGTCATTAGCCCAGGCGAAGCTGGAGGAAGCGTTACTCAGCACTTCAGGATACCAGCTGCCACTCTCCAGGTTACGGAACCGGATGCCATATTGCCGCCGTGACAGAAAATCTTCTGCCAGCGCCATCACCCGGTTATCGGGGCTGATGTGCAGCGCCCCCATGGTGTAGAAATCGCTGTGTGAGGCGCGCTGGTTGGCATCAAGCAGCAGGCTCCACTCACCTGACTCTTCGCTCGCTGCAGGCTGACGGTAATAGGCCGGGTATTCATTACCACTCTGGTAACGGCTCTGATAGCGGTAGCCGTTTTTCACATAGGGCACTGAGTGATCTTCAGGTGGCAGGCGATCGATAATTTCTTTTAATACCCGGTCCTGCAGGGGCTGCTGCGAGGACATGATTTTTTTGCCGTAATTATTTTCGGCCCGCAGGTAATCGAGAACCTCGCTGTTTTCGCGTTTGTCGTCGCGCAGCCAGTAGTAGTTGTCGATGCGCGTCTCGCCGTGCAGCGTCATCTCATGGGGTATTTTTCTTGCGATGGGTGCTTTCATCCATCCGTCTCCGTGAACGCAATGATCTGTAAGCGTAACACTTCAGCAGCGGGAAGCCATATATAGGGTGCGAAGCCACCGCTGGCAGATCACATCCTGTGGTCTGCCAGCGGAGTATCAGAAGGATTAACTGGCGGGTAAACGGACTTTCTCAGCCTCAAGATCCTGCTGGATGCCGTCGCGAACATCCTGGGGGATTTTCAGCGCATCGCCCAGCGCGGAGAGATAGCTGCGCTCCATGAAGTGATCAACGTCGATGGCGGCACAGCTCAGGAAGTAAAGCTCCAGCGCCTCCTCTTCATTTTTCACATCGGCCGCCAGCCACTGCGGATCCAGCGGGCGGTTCATCGCTTTCTGAATCAGCTGTTCAGCATCCTGGCCGTAACCGGACTGATGAATATTCTGCTCAATGGCTGCCCGTTCCTGATCGTCGATGTGCCCGTCGCTTTTGGCAGCAAACACCAGCGCCGTCACCAGACGCTCGGCGCGCAGATCAACGGGCGTTTGCGCCACGCCAAAGTCAGGTTCATTCTGGTGCGCTTCGCTGACCCGCTGCTTGTATTTGTTCCACAGCACCGCGCCTGCGGCCGCACCACCGCCCACAATCAGGGCTTTGCCGCCATATTTGGTCAGCAGTTTGCGCGATGACTTACTGGAAATCAGCATCGCGGCCAGACCGCCCAGCGCACCAGGTGCCAGCATATCACTTAAGCCGCCGCCTGATTTTCCCTCACTGCCCTTCTTCGCCAGCACCGACTGAATCTGTTGCAACCAGTTATTCATCATTCACTCCTTTCAGGATGTCAGCCGCTATCCTGACCAAAAGGATGTCAGGAAACGTCAGAGCGGGAAAAGTACGGCAAAAAGCGGTCTTATATGGATGAAAGATGAGAACGCAAACGTTTTCGTTTATACTTGCGCGCGAATTTTGACTGCTTAGGGGAATGTATGACCACTCTCGGAACAGCGCTGCGTCCGGCGGCGACGCGCGTGATGCTATTAGGTTCAGGTGAACTGGGTAAAGAGGTGGCGCTGGAGTGTCAGCGTCTGGGTGTGGAAGTGATCGCGGTTGATCGTTACGCCGATGCGCCGGCGATGCACGTCGCCCATCGCAGCCATGTCATTAACATGCTGGATGGTGCGGCACTGGCTGCACTGATCGCTGCTGAGAAGCCTGACTTTGTGGTGCCGGAAATCGAAGCCATCGCCACGGATACGCTGGTTGAGCTGGAGCAACAGGGTCAGCGCGTGATTCCGACCGCCCGTGCCGCGCGGCTGACCATGAATCGCGAAGGCATTCGCCGCCTGGCGGCTGAAGAGTTGTCGCTGCCGACCTCCCGCTATTGCTTCGCCGACAGCAAGCCGCGCTTCGATGAAGCCGTCGCAGAGATAGGCTTCCCCTGCATTGTTAAGCCGGTGATGAGCTCATCCGGCAAAGGTCAGAGCTTTATCCGTGACGCCAGCCAGCTCGATAAAGCCTGGGACTACGCACAACAGGGTGGCCGTGCCGGTGCCGGACGCGTCATCGTCGAAGGGGTCGTCAACTTCGATTTTGAGATCACCCTGCTGACCATCAACGCGGTTGATGGCATTCACTTCTGCGCGCCGATTGGTCACCGTCAGGAAGATGGCGATTACCGTGAATCCTGGCAGCCGCAGCAGATGAGTGAACTGGCGCTGCAACGGGCGCAGGATGTTGCCGCGCAGGTGGTTAAGGCGCTGGGCGGCTATGGCCTGTTTGGCGTTGAGCTGTTTGTCTGCGGTGATGAGGTGGTGTTCAGCGAAGTTTCACCGCGTCCACACGACACCGGCATGGTCACGCTGATTTCGCAGGATCTGTCAGAGTTTGCGCTGCACGTGCGGGCGTTCCTGGGTCTGCCGATTGGCGGGATTCGTCAGTATGGTCCATCGGCGTCTGCCGTTATCCTGCCGCAACTGACCAGCCAGAACGTGCAGTTTGTGAATGTCGAAGCAGCACTGGGTGCCGGTCTGCAACTGCGACTGTTCGGCAAGCCGGAGATCAGCGGTCAGCGTCGTCTTGGTGTGGCGCTCGCCAGCGGTGACAGCACCGATCAGGCCATTGCACGTGCGGTTGCCAGTGCCGCCGCGGTTACGGTTCAGGGGTAACGGTGTGCGGTGAGCAGACGCTCACCGCCATCACTTACTTCGCGCCTTCGACAGCTTCGCGTGCCAGGCGGGTGATGCGCTCCCAGTCGCCCGCTTCCAGCGCGTCGTTAGGCACCAGCCAGGATCCGCCGATGCACAGCACGCTTTTCAGCGCCAGATAGTCACGGTAGTTGGCCGGAGAGATGCCGCCGGTCGGGCAGAAACGTACCTGCGGGAAAGGTCCGCCAATCGCCTGCAGCGCTTTTACACCGCCGTTCGCTTCTGCCGGGAAAAACTTAAACTCGCGCAGACCATAGTCCATACCGGTCATTAACTCAGAAACGGTGCTGATGCCCGGAATCAACGGAACCGGCCCTTCCACCGCCGCTTTCAGCAGCGATTCTGTAACGCCAGGGCTGATAACAAACTGCGCACCGGCATCGGTCACTTCCTGTAACTGCTGTGGATTAATCACCGTGCCCGCACCGACGATCGCATCCGGCACTTCTTTGATCATCGCACGTAAGGCATCCATCGCCACCGGTGTGCGCAGCGTCACTTCCAGCACTCTGACACCGCCTGCTACCAGCGCTTTCGCCATCGGCACGGCGTGTTCCAGTTTGTTCACCACGATGACCGGCACGACAGGTCCGGTAGTCAGAATCTGTTCAGCACTCGTTTTCCAGTTTTTCATCAGTTCCCCTTGCTTAATAACACCGGGATTGCGACCCGGTCATGGAGCGTCGGCTCCTGCCCTGTAAATTGCGTCACTACCATACATGATCCGCTTCCTGAGCGTCTATCCTCCTGCGCCCCTTTTTGAAACGGCAGTTCAGTTTTGTCTGCATCCACTGGCCCGGTTTAAGGGCGAAAAAAAAGCCCGCGTTGCGGGCTTCATCATCACTTCAGTTATTCAAACTCATTCCACGAGCGGCCATCGCGGGTGATCATCGCTACCGAGGCCACCGGGCCCCAGGTGCCTGCCTGATACGGCTTGGATGAATCGCCATCCGCAGCCCACGCGTCGATAATGGAATCGACATAGGTCCATGCGGCTTCCACTTCATCACGACGCACAAACAGCGCCTGAATACCGCGCATGCTCTCCAGCAGCAGACGCTCGTAAGCATCAGCAAGGTGCGACTGGTTAAACGTTTCGGAGTAGCTCAGATCCAGCTTAGTGGTCTGCAGTTTGTGCTTGTGATCGAGACCGGGCACTTTGTTCAGGATCTCGATATCCACGCCTTCGTCCGGCTGCAGACGAATGGTCAGCTTGTTCTGCGGCAACTCTGAGTAAGAATCTTTAAACAGGTTCATCTCAGGATTTTTGAAGTAGACCACCACTTCAGAGCATTTGGTCGGTAAACGCTTACCGGTACGCAGATAGAACGGCACGCCTGCCCAGCGCCAGTTGTCGATATCGACACGAATCGCCACGAAGGTCTCGGTGGCGCTCGACTTATTAGCGCCCTCTTCTTCCAGGTAGCCCGGCACTTTTTTGCCCTGCACAAAGCCAGAGGTGTACTGACCGCGCACGGTTTTCTCACGCACGTTGGTCTGATCGATGCGGCGCAGCGAGCGCAGCACTTTGACTTTTTCGTCACGGATGCTGTCGGCGCTGAGATCAGATGGCGGTGACATGGCAATCATGGTCAGAATCTGCAACAGATGGTTCTGGATCATATCGCGCATCTGGCCCGCTTTATCGAAGTAACCCCAGCGGCCTTCGATGCCCACTTCTTCGGCCACGGTGATCTGCACATGGTCGATGGTACGGTTATCCCAGTTATTTACGAAGATAGAGTTAGCGAAGCGCAGCGCCAGCAGGTTGAGCACGGTCTCTTTACCGAGATAGTGGTCAATACGGAACACCTGGCTCTCTTCAAAGTATTCGCCAACACTGTCGTTGATCTCCTGCGAGGTTTCCAGTGAAGTGCCCAGCGGCTTCTCCATCACTACGCGCGCTGGCTTGGCATTCAGCTTCGCGGTGCCCAGGCCCTGACAGATCGCGCCAAAAGTGCTGGGTGGCATTGCAAAATAGTTGATGGTGGTGCGGTTTTTCTGGTCCAGCATCTTGCCCAGTTTCGGGAAGTGCGTGGTGTCATTAACATCGAGGTTGCAGAAGTCGAGACGATTGCTGAGTTTATCCCACAGCGCTTCGTCAATCTTCTCCTTCATGAAGGTTTCCAGCGCTTCACGTACCACTTTGGTGTATTCCGCTTTATCCCACTCAGCACGGCCGACACCAATAATGCGGGTTTCCTCATGGATCTGACCCGCTTTCTCTAACTGGTACAGTGAAGGCAACAGTTTACGGCGTGCAAGATCGCCTTTGGCACCGAAAATCACCAGATCGCATGCCTGGGCTATTTGTGTTACCGCCATTTTCCTCTCCTCGTTGCAGGATAGTCCGGTGGTGATGCATCCTCTGCCACCGGGTCCAGGTTATTATTTTCTTTCAGCACAATGTACTTTTTTCCCTGCGCCAGGTAAACCGACTCGCCGGGTCAACCGCAATAACTCTGTACCGGATGTGCTAAGCGCGTGTGATGACACGTGCGGATTGCCGGTTTTTTCTGTTTCTGTTGGTGTCAGGAAAATCTGGCACCGGTCAAAGTATCCCAAAAAAAGGGGCACCAGACTTGTCAGCCGTTGCGTTTGCCGGGTGCTGGCGCGATATAGTCTCTGTTAATCGGCTCCTGCGACAGGGTTAATTGAAATTGATAAAAATGATTATGGTCATCGGCTTATGAATATGCTGGAAAAAATTGAGGCGCAGTTCGCTGCGCTGAGCAAAGCGGAACAGAAAGTCGCCCGGCAGATTCTGGCGGAACCGCAGGCGGCGATGCACTCCAGCATCGCGACACTGGCTGGCAGTGCCGGAGTCAGTGAACCCACCGTGAATCGCTTCTGCCACCGACTGGGTGCACAGGGCTTCCCCGACTTTAAACTGCAGCTGGCGCAGAGCCTGGTGAAAGGCAGCAACTGGGTCAGCCGGGGGGTTGAAGACGACGACACGGTAGAGAACTACAGCCACAAAATCTTCGACTCTGCGCTGGCCGGGTTGCAACGGGTCCGGGATCAGCTGAACAGCGCGCAGCTGCAACAGGCGGTGACCCTGCTTGCGCAGGCCGATAAACTCGCCTTTTTCGGGCTGGGTGCGTCCGCTGTAGTGGCGCATGACGCTTTCACCAAATTTCTTCGCTTTAATCTGCCGGTCATCTGGTCCGACGATATTGTGATCCAGCGCATGAGTTGCATAAATAGTCGAGCCGGTGACGTCTTTGTTCTCATTTCGCATACTGGACGCACAAAAAATATGGTAGAACTGGCTCGCCTGGCCCGTGTAAACGGTTCCACCGTTATCGCCATCACCTCTGCCGATTCTCCCCTTGCCCATGAAGCAGCGATAGCTTTAGTGCTTGATGTACCGGAAGATACGGATATCTATTTGCCGATGGTATCGCGCCTGGCGCAGTTGACCGTGATCGATGTGCTGGCGACCGGTTTCACCCTGGAACGGGGTGCGCCCTTCCGTGAGAACCTGAAGCGCGTGAAAGAGGCGTTGAAAGCGTCGCGTTACGAAAAGAACACCATTCGGGAAGAGGATGATCAGCAAAAAAATTAACATCACATTTACAATGTGAGTCGTATCACAACCCATCGATCATATAGAATAGATAACCATGCCGTGTCCACAGTCCATGACACGCTTAAATGTATACGGAGTCCTCGATGTCAAGACGTCTCAGAAGAACCAAAATCGTTACAACCCTCGGCCCGGCTACCGATCGTGATAATAACTTAGAAAAAATCATCGCTGCCGGCGCGAACGTTGTTCGACTCAACTTCTCTCACGGCACGCCGGAAGATCACCAGCTTCGTGCCGATAAAGTGCGCGAGATTGCCGCAAAACTGGGTCGCCACGTGGCTATCCTCGGTGACCTCCAGGGTCCAAAAATTCGTGTTTCGACCTTCAAAGAAGGCAAAGTTTTCCTGAATATCGGCGACCGCTTCCTGCTGGATGCCAATCTGGGTAAAGGCGAAGGCGATAAAGAGCGCGTCGGTATCGACTACAAAGGCCTGCCTGCAGATGTGGTGCCGGGCGATATCCTGCTGCTGGATGATGGCCGCGTGCAGCTGAAAGTGCTGGAAGTTCAGGACATGAAAGTGTTCACCGAAGTTACTGTCGGTGGCCCGCTGTCGAACAACAAAGGCATTAACAAGCTGGGCGGCGGCCTGTCGGCTGAAGCACTGACCGAAAAAGATAAAGCGGACATCATCACCGCCGCTAAAATCCGCGTCGATTATCTGGCCGTCTCCTTCCCTCGCTGTGGCGAAGATATGAACCTGGCGCGTCGTCTGGCGCGCGAAGCGGGTTGCGACGCTAAACTGGTCGCTAAAGTGGAGCGTGCTGAAGCCGTAGCCAGCCAGGAAGCGATGGATGACATCATTCTGGCCTCGGACGTTGTGATGGTTGCGCGTGGCGACCTGGGCGTTGAGATTGGCGATCCGGAACTGGTCGGCATTCAGAAAGCGTTAATTCGCCGTGCCCGCCAGCTGAACCGCACCATCATTACCGCGACCCAGATGATGGAGTCGATGATCACTAACCCGATGCCGACCCGCGCAGAAGTGATGGACGTGGCCAACGCCGTGCTGGATGGTACCGATGCCGTGATGCTCTCTGCGGAAACCGCAGCGGGCCAGTATCCGGCTGAAACCGTCTCGGCAATGGCGAAGGTCTGCCTGGGCGCGGAGAAGATCCCGAGCGTCAACGTTTCCAAGCACCGTCTGGATGTACAGTTCGACAACGTCGAAGAAGCGATCGCCATGTCTTCCATGTACGCCGCGAACCACCTGCAGGGCGTTACTGCGATCATCACCATGACCGAGTCGGGCCGTACCCCGCTGATGACCTCACGTATCACCTCGGGCCTGCCGATCTTTGCGATGTCGCGCCATGAACGTACCCTGAACCTCACCGCGCTCTATCGCGGTGTGACGCCGGTGTTCTTCGACAGTAACAACGACGGTGTGGCCGCCGCACACGACGCGGTTAATCTGCTGCGTGATAAAGGCTTCCTGATCTCCGGCGATCTGGTCATCGTGACGCAGGGTGATGTGATGGGCGCCACCGGCACCACCAACACCACCCGTGTGCTGCGCGTGGATTAATTGAGCCTGGGTTTACATTGTCGGTGTAGAATCAACGACGCGACTGCCTGGCAGTCGCGTTTTCTTTTCTGACAAGGAGGCAAGATGCCCCGTTTCCAGCCCATCAGCCAGCTTACCGGCCGAATTTTACTCTTTCCTCTGGCGTTAGTGCTGTTCGAGTTTGCGACCTATATTGCTCACGACATGATCCAGCCAGGTATGCTGATCGTCACCAGTGAGTTCTCCGTCGGCCCTGAATGGGTCTCTACTTCGCTGACCGCCTACCTGATTGGTGGCGTGGTGCTGCAATGGCTGCTGGGTCCGCTCTCCGATAAGTTTGGCCGGCGACCGGTGATGCTGTTCGGCATCCTGTTCTTTGCCGTCGCCTGCATGCTGACGCACTGGGTCAGCTCGATTGAAGAATTTGTCAGCCTGCGCTTTATTCAGGGCATCAGCCTCTGCTTTATCGGCGCAGTCGGTTATGCCGCAATTCAGGAAGCCTTTGATGAGGCGCTGGCGGTGCGCATGATGGCGCTGATGGCCAACGTGGCGTTACTGGCTCCGCTGGCAGGCCCATTGGCCGGTGCAGCCTGGCTCACCGTGGGCAGCTGGCGCAGCATGTTCTGGCTGTTTGCCGCCTGCAGCCTTGTCGCTTTTGTGGTGCTGTGGCGCGTAATGCCTGAAACCGCAGGTGACCGCAGTCACTCCATCGCCCTGCCTAATCTGGCGCGCAACTATGGCCGACTGATGAAAGATCGGCTGGTGATGTTTGGCTCCTTTGCCATCGGGCTGGTGTTTATCCCGATCCTGACCTGGGTTGCCCTTTCGCCGGTGATCCTGATGCATGACGAAGGTCTGTCACGGATGCAGTACGCACTGCTGCAGCTGCCGGTATTTCTGGCGATGATCGCCGGTAATCTGACGCTGAGTAAGCTGGCCGGACGCGTGCCGATTGAACAGCCGGTGAAGTTCGCCGCCTGGCCGATTCTGATTGGCCTGAGCCTGGCGCTGGTGGCAAGCCTGCTCAACAGTCACGGTTATCTGCTGATTACTGCAGGCCTAAGCCTTTACGCCTTTGGTGCTGGCATGGTGAATGCCGGACTCTATCGTCTGACGCTTTACGCCAGCAATGAAGGCAAAGGCAGCGTGGCGGCGATGCTGGGGATGATCAGTATCCTGACCCTGGCGGTGGGAATTGAACTGGCGAAAAGTGGTTACTTCAGCGGCGGCACGCTGTGGTTCTGCCTGGTTAACTTTATCAGCGGCGTGCTGTGGTTTGGGCTGGTGATCCTGTTTATGCGCGAGCGTAAACGTCGCAGCAGGCTGGAAGCGTTATAAAAAGCTGCGCAGTCGCTTTTCTCAGACGGCTACCCTGGCCAACGCGATGGGAGCATAGGCCTGTAGCAAAGCATCGCGGGCCATGGATGGCCCGCGATGAGCATGCCTGGGATGGCCCGCGATGAGCATGCCTGGGATGGCGGTTTTGCGTCTTTGCGAAGGGCGTATTCTCCCTGAGCCAGTTCTGTGCGATCTGGCCATGTAACCTAAGCATGCTCCGTTTCGCAGCTCAGTAACGCAAACTTCATGATCAAAAAAGGCCGCGAAAGCGGCCTTTCTGCTATTTGCGCGGATAAAGCTCTTTGCGCGAATAAGGTTCAATATCACCCTCTTTGCGGGTCTTCAGCAGTTTAAGGATCCACGTGTACTGCTCGGGATGCGGGCGAACAAACACTTCCACCTCTTCATTCATCCGGCGAGCCAGCTGATGATCATCCGCTTCCAGCAAGTCATCCATCGGCGGACGCACATAAATCTCAAGCTTGTGCGTGTCGCTGTTATAAACCGGGAACAGCGGCACCACGCGGGCACGACACACCTTCATCAGGCGGCCTACCGCTGGCAGTGTCGCCTTATAAGTGGCAAAGAAATCAACGAACTCGCTGTGCTCAGGACCATGATCCTGATCGGGCAGATAATAGCCCCAGTAACCCTGACGTATCGAACTGATAAACGGCTTAATCCCGTCATTGCGGGCATGCAACCGCCCGCCATAACGACGACGTGCCGTATTCCAGGCATAGTCCATCAGCGGGTCGCTTTGATTATGGAACATCGCCGCCATCTTCTGCCCTTCTGACGCCAGCAGCATCGCGGGGATATCCACCGCCCAGCCGTGGGGCACCAGGAAAATCACATTCTGCTGGTCAGCCATCATCTGATCGATAATGTCACGACCATGCCACTCAACACGCTCACGGATACTCGCCGGATCGCGCAGAACCAGCTCGGTCATCATTGCCATTGCCTGCGGTGCGGTCGCAAACATCTCATCGACCAGCGTTGCACGCTGCTCTTCGCTGAGTTCAGGCAGACAGTAATAGAGATTAATCAGCGCACGGCGACGTGCACCCTTTGCAAGCTTACCGGCAAAACGGCCTAAGCGGCCCAGCAGCGGATCGCGGACTTTCGGCGGTAAATAAGCCAGACCCGCCAGCGCACCAATTGCCAGCCAGCTGCCCCAGTACTTAGGTTTGAGAAAAGAACGTTCAAAAACGGGAATAAATTCAGTGTTATTTTTTTTACGGGTTTCCATGCACTCGCCTCAAGCAATGACCGGCTAATGATAGTGACGACCTCAAAATTTGCAATCATCCTGCGTCAGATAGCAAAAAACCGACGGGGAAACCGTCGGTTTTTGCGCGATTTAACGAAATTCGCTTACTTAAGACCCAGCTGAGGCAGCCATGATTTAACCTGTGCCATATAATCGCTGCGATCTTTGCCGGTCAGGCCTTCCATACGCGGCAGCTTCGCCGTTAATGGGTTGACCGCCTGATTATTGATCCAGATTTCGAAATGCAGATGCGGGCCGGTCGAGCGTCCGGTGTTACCAGACAGTCCAATACGGTCGCCACGTTTCACTTTCTGACCTGGCTTCACCAGTACTTTCTTCATGTGCATATAGCGCGTCATATACTGACGGCCATGACGGATAGCAACGTAGTTACCCGCAGCACCGCCGTTCTTCGCCACGACGATCTCACCGTCACCCACTGCCAGCACTGGCGTGCCGATTGGCAGCGCAAAGTCGACGCCTTTGTGCGGCGCAATGCGGCCGGTCACCGGATTAAGACGACGCGGATTAAAGTTCGAGGAGACACGATACTGCTTAACCGTCGGGAAGCGCATAAAGCCGCGAGCCAGACCAGAGCCGCTGCGATCGTAGAACTTGCCATCTTCGGCGCGGAAAGCGTAATAGTCTTTGCCGCCGCTGCGCAGTCGCACACCCAGTAACTGACTCTGCGCACTCTTACCCTCCAGCATTTCGCGGGACATCAGAACGCTGAACTGGTCACCGGCACGCAGCTTACGGAAGTCCATCTGCCACTGCATCGCTTTGATCACGGCGCTGGCTTCTGCTCCGCTCAACCCCGCACGCATGGCGCTGGCGGCAAAACTGCCACGCACTTCGCCCTGCATCACGCTGTTGCGCCATTCGCCCTTCTGCATCTCCGCATCCATCTTAAAGCCACCGGCTGGGGTGCGCTCATAAGTACGGGTTTCGCGGCGGGAAATTTCCCAGCTCAGGGTTTTCAGGCCGCCATCATCATCCAGCGTCCAGCTCAGCTGCTGGCCCACCTGCAGATTACGCAAATCGCGGTCACTCACCACCAGCGCATTAATGTCGCTGATGTCGATACCATACTGATTCAGGGCACTGCTCAGGGTATCGCCGGATGAAACGGTATAGTCGTGAACCCCTGCCGTATCCGGCGCATCGGTGTCGACATCGTCTGCTGGCAGCTCTTCGTCCGGTTCCGGTGTGCTCTGATCGATCGGCTCACTGGCTTCCGGCAACAGCGTGCGGAACGTGTTCTTATCAAGCTCAATATTTTTAACGATGGGCGTTACATCATCCGTGGGATGATAAACGTAAGGCCGCCAGACAGCGACGGCCAGAGTGACTACTGTTAAAGAACCCAGCATTACGCGGTGGGGGCGCGGCAAATTATTAAATGCGAGGGCGACAGAGCGGGCTATCTGCTGCACTTTTACCTATTCCTC
This sequence comes from Candidatus Pantoea varia, assembly GCF_900115075.1. GTDB lineage: Bacteria > Pseudomonadota > Gammaproteobacteria > Enterobacterales > Enterobacteriaceae > Pantoea > Pantoea varia. The sequence goes on along the minus strand of NZ_FOVG01000001.1, from coordinate 836,841 downwards.
ATGCTCCATTCAGGCAGCTTTCATACTGGCTCGACAGTTGTGAGAGGAATTTCACATAGCTGTCTTTGGCTAAGCTGATGTCTGTGCCCAGGGGATCGAGTGTGCCTTTACGCACCTGCGTTCCGCGGGAGACAGCATCGATGACTGCTGGTCTGAATTGTGGCTCAGCAAAGACGCAGACCGCCTTTTGCTCAACCAACTGTGTTCGTATCTGGTGTAAACGCTGAGCGCCCGGCTGAATTTCAGGATTGACGGTAAAGTGCCCGGTGGGCGAAAGACCGTAGTGTTTTTCAAAGTACGTGTAAGCGTCGTGAAAAACGAAATATCCTTTATTTCTTACCGGAGCAAGTTGTGCGCTAACGCGTTTGTCCGTGTCCGCCAAAGCTACCTCAAACTGCTGGAGGTTGGCGTCAAGTTTGGCCTTATCCTGCGGCATAAGTTCCAATAATTTTCCATGGATTGCAACCGCGGTTTTGCGCGCAATCTCTGGCGACAACCACAGGTGCATATTAAACTCGCCGTGATGATGGTGATGAGCTTCAGCATCCTGATCTTCGGATTTTTCCGCTGCGTGTTCATCTTCATCTTCACCACCGCTAATCAATAACGGTTTTACGCCGTCGATGTTCACCATCGCGAGGTTTTTTTGAGCCGGAAGTTCAGCCGCTGATTTCGCCATAAAGGCTTCCATTTCAGGCCCGACCCAGACGACTAAGTCCGCGTTTTTTAAACGTTTTGCATCAGAGGGCCGCAGGGAATAATCGTGTTCAGACGCACCGTCCGGGAGCAGCACATCAACCGGCGTAACGCCATCTGCAATAGCCGCAGCAATAAAACCTACCGGTTTGAGTGAAGCCACGACATTCGCCTGGGCAGGAAGGGTAAACAAAGCTGAAACAGACAAAGCAGTTAAGGCGAAAATTGCGCCCTTTTTATTATGTAACATATTGCGTCATTCCATCGTGACCGTGAGGTGGAATGTGATATTATAACATTCGAAATTCTGTGCAACCTGTAAATACTATGAGCTCACTTGTCACACTCGATAACGTTTCGATAAAATTTAACCAGCGCAATGTGTTATCTGGCGTCAGCCTGACCTTGCAGCCTGGCCGCATCCTCACCCTGCTGGGTCCCAACGGTGCCGGAAAATCAACGCTGGTGCGTGTGGTGCTCGGCCTGCTCGCGCCCACTACCGGTTCCGTTCAGCGTGATCCGGGTCTGCGTATTGGCTATGTGCCTCAGAAGCTGCACATTGACCCCACCCTGCCGGTGACGGTGGAACGCTTTATGCGGCTAACGCGTGGCAGCAAAAACGCCGAGATCCTGCCAGCACTAAAACGTGTGCAGGCGGGTCATCTGCTCCATTCTCCGCTGCAAAAGCTCTCCGGTGGTGAAACCCAGCGGGTGCTGCTGGCCCGCGCCCTGCTGAATCATCCCCAGTTGCTGGTGCTGGATGAACCGACGCAGGGTGTGGATGTGAACGGTCAGGTTGCGCTGTATGACCTTATCAACCAGCTACGCGTGGAACTGAACTGCGGCGTGCTGATGGTTTCCCACGATCTGCATCTGGTGATGGCCAAAACTGACGAAGTGTTGTGCCTCAATCATCACATCTGCTGCTCCGGCACCCCAGAAGCGGTCTCGCAGCATCCTGAATTTATCGCCATGTTTGGCCCGCGCGGCGCTGAAGAGCTGGCGATCTACCGTCATCATCATAATCACCGTCACGACCTTCAGGGAAGTATCGTTTTACGCAAAGGACAGGGTTCATCATGATTGAGTTGTTATTACCGGGCTGGATAGGCGGCGTGATGTTAGCGCTGGCTGCCGGTCCGCTGGGTTCGTTCGTCGTCTGGCGCAAAATGTCCTATTTTGGCGATACCCTGGCGCATGCTTCCCTCCTCGGCGTAGCATTTGGCCTGCTGTTTAACGTTAATCCTTACTACGCGGTCATTCTGGTGACGGTCTGCCTCGCGCTGGGACTGGTCTGGCTGGAGCGACGTCCGCATCTGGCTATCGACACCCTGCTAGGCATTATGGCGCACAGCGCGCTGTCGCTGGGCCTGGTGGTCGTCAGCCTGATGAAGAACGTGCGCGTCGATCTGATGGCGTATCTGTTTGGCGACCTGCTGGCAGTAACGCCGGATGATCTCTGGATGATGGGTGGCGGCGTGGCAATTGTGCTGCTGGTGATGGCGTGGCAGTGGCGGTCGCTGCTGTCGATGACCATCAGCCCGGAACTGGCGCAGGTCGATGGCGTCAATATCCAGCGTACACGATTGATTCTGATGCTGGTCACGGCGCTGACGATTGGCGTAGCGATGAAGTTTGTCGGGGCGCTGATCATCACCTCACTGCTGATTATCCCTGCGGCGACCGCACGCCGTTTCGTACGCTCACCGGAAGGTATGGCGGCCGTCGCGGTGGTCATCGGGGTGATCGCCGTCACCGGCGGTCTGACCTTCTCCGCGTTCTACGATACGCCAGCCGGGCCGTCAGTGGTGCTCTGCGCCGCCATCCTGTTTATCTTCAGCATGGTGCGCAAACCGGCCCTATAATTACTCTTCGCGCGTAATGCCGAAGTGACGATAAGCGTGCTGCGTGGCCATCCGGCCACGCGGTGTGCGCTGAATGAAGCCCTGCTGAATCAGGAAGGGTTCAATCACATCTTCGATGGTTTCCCGCTCTTCGCCAATGGCAGCCGCCAGGTTGTCCAGCCCCACCGGCCCACCCATAAATTTGTCGATGATCGCCAGCAGCAGTTTACGGTCCATATAATCGAACCCTTCGCTGTCTACGTTAAGCATATCCAGCGCGCTGCAGGAAACTTCACCGCTCAAATCACCATTTGCCCGCACTTCTGCGAAGTCACGAACGCGGCGCAGCAGGCGGTTGGCGATACGCGGTGTGCCGCGTGCGCGACGGGCGATCTCTAATGCCCCTTCGTCACTGAGTGCCAGGCCCAGGCAGGCGGCACTGCGACCCACGATGTGCTGCAAATCTTTAACCTGATAGAACTCCAGACGCTGCACAATGCCAAAACGGTCGCGCAGCGGCGAGGTCAGCGAGCCAGCACGGGTGGTAGCACCAATCAGGGTAAACGGCGGCAGATCGAGCTTGATCGAACGCGCAGCCGGGCCTTCGCCAATCATGATATCCAGCTGATAATCTTCCATCGCCGGGTAGAGTATCTCTTCCACCACCGGTGAGAGGCGATGGATTTCATCGATAAACAGGACGTCATGCGGTTCAAGGTTGGTCAGCATCGCCGCCAGGTCGCCCGCCTTCTCCAGCACCGGACCTGAGGTAGTGCGAAGATTAACGCCCATCTCGTTGGCCACGATGTTCGCCAGGGTGGTTTTACCCAGCCCCGGCGGACCGAAGATCAGCAGATGATCGAGCGCATCGCCGCGCAGTTGCGCTGCCTTGATGAAAATCTCCATCTGCTCACGCACCTGCGGCTGACCCACATACTCGGTCAGCATCTTCGGGCGAATAGCGCGGTCAACAACCTCTTCTTCGCTGATACTGGCAGCGGAGATCAGGCGGTCTGCTTCTATCATGAATTACCTCAAATGGCGGCGCGGAGCGCTTCGCGGATCAGGGTTTCGCAATCCGCATCCGGTCGACCGACTTTACTGATCATACGGCTCGCTTCCTGCGGTTTATAACCCAGTGATACCAGCGCTGCAACCGCTTCGGATTCCGCATCATTGGTTTCCGGCTCGGCGCTCGGCGTGGTCAGTGTAAAGGCTGAATCGCCGCCGAACAGGTCGCCGTGCATCCCTTTGAAGCGGTCCTTCATCTCGACCACCAGACGCTCAGCCGTCTTCTTGCCCACGCCTGGCAGTTTCACCAGTGACGCAATCTCTTCTTTCTCAACAGCGGTCACAAACTGCTGCGCCGACATGCCGGAGAGGATCGCCAGCGCCAGCTTGGGTCCGACGCCATTGACTTTAATCAGTTCGCGAAACAGCGCGCGTTCCTGCTTACTGTTAAAACCAAACAGCAGTTGTGCATCTTCACGCACCACGAAGTGGGTAAAAATCACCGCTTCGTGCTGAAGCTCAGGCAACTCATAAAAACAGGTCATGGGCATATAAATTTCATAGCCGACGCCGTGTGCCTCGAGCAGTACCAGTGGCGGCTGCTTTTCCAGAATATTGCCCCGTAAACGACCTATCACCTGAACGCTTCCTTAACTAACGAATGTGGCAGATTTTATAACATAAAAAAGGCTGGATGAATATCCAGCCTGAGAGTGAGACCTGAGCGATGACGGCTAACCTGAGCGCAACCGTCCGCGCGTCAGCACCAGCTTGCTGTCACTCATGCGCGCCGCATTCTGCGCCACATGACAGTGCGTAATGGCAATCGCCAGCGCATCGGCGGCATCTGCCTGCGGGTTTGCTGGCAGCTTCAGCAGGGTTCGCACCATGTGCTGCACCTGACTTTTCTCGGCGCTGCCGATGCCAACGACCGTCTGTTTCACCTGACGGGCGGCATATTCAAAGACCGGCAGATCGTGGTTTACCGCGGCCACAATCGCGGCACCGCGCGCCTGGCCGAGCTTCAGCGCGGAGTCTGCATTCTTCGCCATAAACACCTGTTCAATGGCGAAGAAATCGGGTGAAAACTGCGTGATGATTTCGCAGACGCCCGCGTAAATCAGCTTCAGGCGGGCGGGCAACTCGGTGGTATTGGTGCGGATACAGCCGCTGCCCAGATAGGTAAGCTGGCGGCCAGTCTGACGAATAACACCATAACCGGTGATGCGTGAACCGGGATCAATACCCAGGATAATCGACATTACGCCTCTCCGGTTAACAGGGCGACAGACGCCATTACAGCGTTTCCGCCACCTCGTCGGAGATCTCACCGTTGTGATAAACCTCCTGCACATCGTCGCAATCTTCCAGCATGTCGATCAGACGCAGCAGTTTGGGTGCGGTTTCCGCATCCATTTCGGCTTTGGTAGTCGGGATCATCGCCACTTCTGCGGTATCCGCTTTCAGGCCGAGTGCTTCCAGTGCATCACGCACCGTGCCCATCTCTTCCCATGCGGTGAAGACATCAATTGCGCCGTCGTCATAGGTGACAACGTCTTCGCCGCCCGCTTCCAGGGCCGCTTCCATTACCGCATCTTCATCCTGACCTGGCGCATAGGAGATCACGCCTTTCTTGTTGAACAGGTAAGCGACGGAGCCGTCAGTACCCAGGTTGCCGCCGGTTTTGGTGAAGGCGTGACGCACTTCGCCCACGGTACGGTTACGGTTGTCACTGAGGCATTCAATCATGATGGCCGAGCCGCCTGGACCGTAACCTTCATAAATGATGGTTTCCATGTTGGCGTTGTCATCGCCGCCCACACCGCGCGCGATAGCGCGATCCATGGTGTCACGGGTCATGTTGTTCGCCAGGGCTTTATCCATCGCTGCACGCAGACGCGGGTTTGAGCCCGGATCGCCGCCGCCCAGCTTGGCCGCTGTCACCAGTTCACGAATGATTTTGGTGAAGATTTTGCCGCGCTTGGCATCCTGCGCCGCCTTACGGTGTTTGGTGTTAGCCCACTTACTGTGTCCTGCCATTTTAAATTTTCTCCGATCTTTTACAGGGTGCAGGCTATCCTGGCTGCGAGCCTGTTTACCGTCCGTGCTCTGACAGATTTTTAAAAACCCGTCTGCCCTCAACGGGCGAGCTTCGCGCATCATCGTCACGTACCGTACGTGTGCGACTTCGCGCTGGCGGTAGACAACCTCGCGGAGAGGATGACGCCTGACTGTTCAATATGTTGGTGAAGTCCTGTTAAAACTCACCAGATTCATAAAATTTAATCTATTCGCCGCCGGATTACCGGACGATGGCGAGCATTCAGATAAATTCTTCAATTGCCTGGCGGTTACTCCATGATCGGGTTAATGCTGCAGCGTCAGCGGGTGCCAGCCAGCGAAACGCCAGATGCTCGGTCAGCGTCACATCGCGCTCTTCCGGCAGTTGCAGGCGAAACCAGTGCTCGTGATTATGGGTGACATCGGGTGCGTAGCGATGGCGGAAATGGGGAAAGATTTCAAAGTCGATTTGACGCTGACAATCCTCCACCTCCAGCTGCTCGATCAGCACGTCGATGCCAATCTCCTCATTCACTTCACGACACGCGGTCGCCAGCGGTGACTCCCCCGCTTCCAGGCTGCCGGTAACCGACTGCCAGAAGGTGGGATCGTCACGCCGCTGCAGCATCAACACCCGGCCAGTATCGCGCGCCGAAATGACGACCAGCACTGAAACCGGGTGTTTATAGCCCATTATTTATTCTCAGGCTTTTCTTTTTTAACGACCTGAATGCCGAGCTCCAGCAGGGAAGCGGGATTGGCTTCGCTTGGGGCTTCAGTCATCAGGCAGGCGGCCGCCGTGGTTTTCGGGAACGCGATAACGTCACGAATGTTATCGGTGCCGGTCAGCAGCATCGTCAGGCGATCCAGACCAAAGGCCAGGCCAGCATGCGGTGGTGTACCAAACTTCAGCGCATCCAGCAGGAAGCCAAACTTCTCACGCTGCTCATGCTCTTCAATACCCAGAATGCTGAACACCGTCTGCTGCATTTTGCCGTTGTGGATACGCACTGAACCGCCGCCCACTTCATAACCGTTGATCACCATGTCGTAGGCATTCGCCACAGCACGCGTCGGATCGGCGGCCAGCTCTTCTGCGCTCATCTCTTTTGGCGCCGTGAACGGATGGTGCATCGCAGCCAGACCGCCTTCTTCGTCCTCTTCGAACATCGGGAAGTCGATTACCCACAGCGGTGCCCAGGCTTTTTCATCCGTGATGTTCAGCTCGCGACCCACTTTCAGGCGCAGCGCACCCAGGGCATCTGCGACGACTTTGGCGCGATCGGCACCAAAGAAGATGATGTCGCCATCCTGCGCGCCGGTGCGGCTCAGAATGCCTTCAACGATCTCTGCATTCAGGAACTTCGCAACCGGGCTCTGCACGCCTTCCAGACCGTCGGCACGGACATTAACCTTCATCCACGCCAGGCCTTTCGCGCCGTAAATTTCTACAAACTTGCCATATTCATCAATCTGTTTGCGGCTCAGCTGCGCACCGGTCGGCACGCGCAGCGCGGCTACACGGCCTTTTTCATCATTAGCCGGGCCAGAGAAGACCTGGAACTCCACGTTTTTCAGCAGGTCGCCAACGTCCACCAGCTCCATCGGGTTACGCAGATCCGGCTTATCAGAACCGTAACGATGCATCGCTTCCGCAAAGGTCATCTGCGGGAACGCCCCGAGGTCAACGCCCTTCACGTCCTGCCACAGATTGCGGATTAAACGCTCCATGATTTCACGCACCTGTGGCGCAGTCATAAAGGAGGTTTCTACGTCGATCTGGGTAAACTCTGGCTGACGATCGGCACGTAAATCTTCATCGCGGAAGCATTTAACGATCTGATAATAGCGGTCAAAACCGGACATCATCAGCAGCTGTTTGAACAGCTGAGGTGACTGCGGCAGCGCATAGAATTTGCCTTTGTGCACCCGGCTTGGCACCAGATAGTCACGGGCACCTTCTGGCGTCGCTTTGGTCAGCATCGGGGTTTCGATATCCAGGAACCCTTCGTCATCCATAAAGCGACGGACAAAGCTGGTGATTTTTGCGCGGATTTTCAGACGCGTCACCATCTCAGGGCGACGCAGGTCCAGATAGCGGTATTTCAGGCGCGCTTCTTCGCTGTTGGACTGATTCGAGTCCAGCGGCAGTGGCTCAGAGCGGTTGATGATGGTCAGCTCATGGGCAAACACTTCGACTTCACCGGTCGCCATGTCGCTATTTTTGTTCTTATCATCACGCGCACGCACGGTGCCGGTGATCTGGACGCAGAATTCGTTACGCAGTTCAGAAGCCAGCTTAAAGATGTCCTGGCGATCGGGATCAAAGAACACCTGCACGATGCCTTCACGGTCGCGCATATCGATAAAAATTAAACTGCCCAGATCGCGACGGCGGTTTACCCAGCCGCAAAGCGTGACTTGCTGACCCACATGAGACAGATTGAGCTGTCCGCAATATTCTGTACGCATAACACTATCCTTTTAACTTCGCCGCTGCAGCTGACAGCATCCGGCCGCGTTACCTGTTGCGATGCTGTCGCAAAAATGGCGGTCATTATAATGGAAAAAGCCAGGCAGGATAAGCAGATCCGCGCCAAAGCGCCGATTTCCTGTGTGCATTTGCCCCCCTGCCTCACCATAGCCGATAATGGGGTATCTTAACCTGCAGCCAGGAGCGCGCGTGACACTTCGTATTGGCCTGCCCCAGTGGCAGCATTCACACTGGAAACGCTGGGGTATTGAGAGCCTGGCGGACTATGCCCGCTACTTCCACTGTGTAGAGGGAAATACCACGCTTTATGCGCTGCCGAATGCGGAAACGGTAATGCGCTGGCGCGAGATGACGCACGATGCGTTTCGCTTCTGCTTTAAGTTTCCCAATACCATCAGCCATCAGGCGGCGCTGCAGCACAGCGACGACCTGCTGACCGATTTTCTGCGCCTGATGGAACCGCTGGCCGATCGTATCGGTCAGTACTGGCTGCAGTTGCCCGCCAGCTTCTCTCCGGCACAGCTCGACGATCTATGGTGTTTTCTTGATAGCCTGCCGCGCCGTTTTCACTACGGCGTCGAAGTCCGCCATCCGGCGTTCTTTGCCAAAGGTGACGCCGAACGGGCGCTGAACCGCGGATTGCTTGAGCGCGGCATCAATCGCGTGATGCTCGACAGCCGTCCGGTTCACGCCTCCACCTCGCAAAGTCCGGCTGCGCTGGTCGCGCGTTCGCAGAAGCCCAAAGTACCGCCTCATGCCCTGCGAACCGGCTCGCAGCCGATGGTGCGTTTTATCGGCAGCGACAGCGTCGATGAGAGCGTGCCGCTGTTTCAGATCTGGCGAAACAAGCTGACGGAGTGGCAGCAACAGGGCGATGCCATGCTGTTTCTGCACACGCCCGATATGGGCCAGGTCTTTCCGCTGGTGCAGGCGCTGTGGCCACAACTGCAGCAGATCGATCCCGGCATTGGTAGCGGACCGGACTGGCCGCAACAGACCTCACTGTTTTGATGACTGCACAGGACATCGTGCTGTGCGCTGGATAGAATAGCCACTTTACGGATGGGTACCGGAGTCACAATGATTAGCGCGTTATACGTGGTACTGGGTGCATTGCTGGTGATGAAATTTACGATGGACGTGGTGCGTTTCCGCCGTTTCTATCGCGTGGCCTATGGCGATGGCGGCTATCACGACCTGAAAATGGCAATTCGCATTCACGGCAATGCCATCGAAACCATTCCGCTGGCGCTATTGCTGCTGGTGATGATGGAGATGAACGGTGCCGATATCTGGATGGTGCATCTCACCGGCCTGCTGTTTTTCATCAGCCGGTTGCTGCATGCGTGGGGGTTACGCAACAGCGCCATGGCAGGCCGAAAATATGGCATGCTGCTGACGCTGTTTTCACTGTGCGGCATGGTGATTTTTAACCTCATCTATCTGCCGTGGGAATTGGTACTGACGCTTCATTAAGCTGCCCTGGGTTAAGGGGTGCAGGCCGCCCCACTTTCTGCGAGAATAGCGCCCTTTCCGTCGTCTCTTCGGATTTTCGATATGTCTGACCGCGATCAACTCTTCTCAGCGCCCATTGCAAAACTGGGCGACTGGACTTTTGACGAGCGCGTAGCTGAAGTCTTTCCAGACATGATTCAGCGCTCGGTGCCGGGCTACTCCAACATCATTTCGATGATTGGCATGCTGGCAGAACGTTTTGTTACCCCTGACAGCAAGGTTTATGACCTGGGCTGCTCGCTGGGTGCCGCCACGCTTTCGGTGCGTCGCAATATTCATGTGGCTGGTTGCCAGATCATCGCGGTGGATAACTCCCCGGCGATGGTGGAGCGTTGCCGTCGTCATCTGGATACCTTTCGTGCGGATACGCCGGTCACGGTGCTGGAAGCGGATATCCGTGACATTGAAATTGAGAACGCCTCGCTGGTAGTACTCAATTTCACCCTGCAGTTTCTTGAACCACCTGCGCGTCTGGCGCTGCTGGAAAAAATCTGGCAGGGACTGAAACCGGGCGGTGCGCTGGTGTTGTCGGAGAAATTCAGTTTTGAAGATGCTGAGATCGGTGAGCTGCTGTTCAATATGCATCACGACTTCAAACGCGCCAACGGCTACAGCGAACTGGAAATCAGCCAGAAGCGCAGCATGCTGGAAAATGTGATGCTGACTGACAGCGTTGAAGCGCATAAAGCCCGCCTGAAACAGGCCGGTTTCTCGCACGCCGAACTCTGGTTCCAGTGCTTTAATTTTGGGTCTCTGGTGGCGTTGAAATGATCGACTTTGGCCGTTTTTATCAGCAAATTGCGGTGGGTCCGCTGGCGAAGTGGCTGGAAGTATTACCGGCGCAAATCAGTGAGTGGCAACGTGAAAACCTGCATGGGCACTTCCGTGACTGGTATAAGTCGCTGGAGTATCTGCCGCTGCTGGAGCCGCAAAAGCTCGACCTGCTGCACAGTGTGACCGCCGATCGCGATGACATCAGCGATCGCCATCGTCAGGGCATTGAGAAATTACTGCGCAATCTGATGCCGTGGCGAAAAGGACCCTATTTCCTCTATGGCACCCACATCAACACGGAGTGGCGATCTGACTGGAAGTGGGAGCGTGTGTTACCGCACATCTCCCCGCTGGCGGGCCGCACGGTGCTGGATGTCGGCTGTGGCAGCGGCTACCACATGTGGCGGATGATTGGTGCAGGTGCACATCTGGTGGTCGGCATCGATCCGATGCAGCTGTTCCTGGTTCAGTTCGAAGCGGTGCGTAAGCTGCTGAACGACGATCGCCGGGCGCACATGCTGCCGCTGGGCATTGAACAGTTACCGGTGTTACAGGCGTTCGATACCGTATTTTCGATGGGTGTGCTCTATCATCGTCGTTCCCCGCTCGATCACCTGTTACAGCTGAAAAACCAGCTGGTGAGCGGTGGTGAACTGGTGCTGGAGACGCTGGTGATTGAGGGCGATGTGAATCAGGTGCTGGTGCCCGGTGAGCGCTATGCACAGATGCGTAACGTCTTCTTTATCCCGTCCGCCGAGGCGCTGAAAAGCTGGCTGGAGAAAAGCGGCTTTGTCGATGTGCGAATTGTCGATTTCGCTCTCACCACCACTGAAGAGCAGCGCCGAACCGACTGGATGACCAGCGAGTCGCTGGCCGAATTCCTCGATCCTGATGACCCCAGCAAAACGGTTGAGGGCTATCCGGCTCCGCTGCGTGCCGTGCTGGTCGCTACCAAACCTTAAGTCTTCGCGGCGAGACAACGCCAGTTTCGCCGCAAATCCAATAAACACACAGCCGGTCAGGCGCTCCCTCACCTTCAGCACCCACGGTTTTCGCCGACGACCCGCGAAGGAGTGGCTGCCGCCAATCAATACCGCATTCCAGATCAGACAGCCGGGCGTGATGCCGTCACGCTGGCACGCTTTGCGCCCTGAGCTACCGCTGAGGGCAGCATCCGCGTGGTGGTCATGGCGTTCTCCCCGAAGGTGACCGCCGGTCAGCAGAGTATGGGTGTCCTGCTAGCGTAACAGGCCAGTCAAATTATCTCCCCCCGGTCACTCTCCCTGTTCGTCAGCGTGTGCCAGACTAAGGTCGGTTTAACTTCATATTAAGGAGCTGTGATTATGAGTAAATTTATCTTCTCTTCACCCCGTAAATATGTGCAGGGCGCCGGCGTGCTGGATGAGCTGGGTCCCTATGTGGCCGAACTGGGTGATAACGCTTTCCTGGTCGCGGATGATGTCGTCTGGAAATTGATCGGCGAACGCGCGCAACAGGCGCTGCAAAAGGCGGACGTTACCTTCAACTGGCACCCGTTTAACGGCGAGGCCTCCAGTAATGAGATCACCCGACTCAGTGCGCTGGCAAAAAGTCAGGGCTGTAACGTGGTGGTCGGGCTGGGAGGCGGTAAAACACTGGACACCGTGAAGGCCGTGGCAGATGAAATCAGACAGCCGGTCGCCATTGTGCCGACAATCGCCTCCACCGATGCCCCCTGTAGCGCGCTGTCGGTCATCTATTCTGACAGCGGCGTATTTGAGAGCTATCGCTTTTACAATAAAAATCCTGATTTAGTGCTGGTGGACACTGCCGTCTGCGCCAGTGCGCCAGCACGGCTCTTTGCCTCAGGCATTGCAGATGGACTGGCGACCTGGGTTGAAGCGCAGGCAGTGGCACGTTCGCATTCAAAATCGATGGTCAATGGTGATCCGACACTTGCCGGACTGGCGATTGCCCGAGCCTGTGAAGAAACGCTTCTTACATGGGGTTACAGCGCCTATGTTGCCGTCACTGAAAAACGGGTGACGCCAGCGGTGGAAGCTGTGGTGGAGGCAAATACGCTGCTCTCGGGACTGGGCTTTGAAAACGGCGGGCTGGCAGCTGCACACGCCATTCATAATGGTTTTACCGCTATTGATGGTGATATCCACCATCTGACCCATGGCGAGAAAGTCGCCTATGGCACACTGACGCAGATGGTGCTTGAGAAGCGTCCGGACGAGGAAATTGCTCGCTATATCCGTTTCTATCGCGCGATCAGTATGCCGACCACGCTTCGGGAACTGCATCTGGAAAATGAAAGCTGGGAGAATCTGGTGAAGATAGGTGCACTGGCGAACAGTGAGGGCGACACCCTGAAAAACCTTAATCCACATCTTTCGCCGGAAGATATTGCCAACGCCCTGATGGCGCTGGATGCCTTTAGTCGGACAGTAAAATAGTCACACGACAGGCGATCATCCGATCGCCTTTTATTCTTCCGCTGCCGCAGGCTGGTCCCAGTACTCATACTTATAGGCGGAACTGAGATGGCGTTCGATGGTGCCACGCGTAAAGATTTCTGTCTCATGCAGATAGCTCAGGGTACAGTTGCCGACCTCATCCCAGGACTGACACTCATCAACCGAGCGGATAGTGCTCAGCGGGGTATTGGCTGTGCCATTGAGTCGGATTTCACGCCACTGGGGATCGTAGGTGTATTCGTCAGTGCCCCTGGCGGAAGTGGTACGCGTCACCAGCCCCCTGGGGTTCCAGTGGTAGTGAAACTCACCGTTGGTCAGCGGATCGCTGCCACGCGCTATGCTTTTCTCCAGCCGTAGCTGGCGGTCGTAGCGATAGGTGGTGTCGGTAAAGCCGCTTTTACCCATGCTGGTAAATCTATCTGAGGCGCTGGTGATATTGCCATGCTGGCCTTTCTGCCAGTTGATCGTTCCCTGTCGATTATCAACAACGACCTCTTTGCCTTCTTTCAGCACTTTGACCAGATACGCATACTCCGCCACCCAGCCGCCCTGCACCCGGGCGATGTGTTGCTCCATGCTGAGGATAACGTTGCGTTCGCTTTTGTCGTAGCTGACGTCAGCGACGGTCAGATCGCCACAGGCGTCAAACTGACCCAGTACCCGCTTTTGCGAATTGACATCTTTGCCAAACTCACCCGCAATCACCTGCTTCACCGCGCCTTTCGCATTACCGCCCAGCAAAATCAGCGTATTGCTGTTGGCAACGGCAGTATTGTTCGGGCTGCATGCGCTGGCCGCTCCGCTGCCACTGCACAGCGCAGACAGCATCAGGCTTAAAATAAAAATCTGATTGCGTTTCATAGGGTGAATTCCAGGCGACGTTGCTTTCAGTGTAAACGCTGTGGCGATGAACAGCGGCGATCTGTAAAGATTTCAGCATGCATCACCTTTTTAAGCGGGGTGATGCGACACAACACCAGCGTAACGGATAAAGCGGATATTAAGGATGTCGTCTGGCCCTAAAGTCCTGGATGACATTAATTATTAATAAAAGGAAGGCATTTTAATTGAACCGGGCGAAGCGATGTCACGGCAAAGGGAAAGTGCTTTACACAAAAAGAACCCCAGCAAGCTGTACTGGGGTTTGGTACTTGCAAACACCACGTCAATGATCGGCGTGCTGCGCGGCAAAATCTGTTGTGATTCAGGCGACCCGAACGGTGCTCATCTGCATCACGCTTTTCATCGCCTCAACCACATCGCCGTCTACACAGTAGCGGCTGAACTCGTCGGTTTCGGCTTCTGAACACATGGAAACCCCCGCTTTGCGGTAGCGCATCGGCGATGCCATCAGGCGACTGGCCGAGCTGTGGACTTCATCAATCCCCATGTCGAGAAACTTTTGCAGGTTGCTGAGACGTACCCCGGCACCCGCCATAATAATAGGACCGGTACTGGTCTCATTAAGTTCCCTCAATAATGCAATTCCGTTTTCAGCACTCTGCTGCTGGCCGGATGTCAGAATCCGCGCCACCCCCAAATCCGTTAACTCTTCCAGTGCGCGCTTAGGGCTGTGGCAGAGATCGAAGGCGCGATGAAAGGTCACGGCCATGCCGTCACACAGCGCCATAATCTGCCGCATCTGACCATGATGAATGTGGGCCTCTTCATCCAGCATCCCAATCACCAGGCCGGGAAAACCGAGTTCGCGGATTAACGCCACGTCCGATTTCATCGCTTCAAATTCGCGTGAGCTGTAACAAAAATCGCCACCCCGTGGCCGGACAATAGGATGAACCGGGATCGAAACGTCGCGCCGGGCGGCATTCAACATACCCGCCGATGGGGTCAGGCCGCCTTCACGCGGTGCGGTACAGAGTTCCACCCGATCGGCGCCCGCCTCTTGTGCAGTCACGGCGCAATCCACGCCATAGCAGCAAATTTCCAGTGTGGTCATTCTCTTCTCCTTTACATGACTCTGGTTCAAGGCAGATTCATCAGTTAGTCTGGCTGCTGGAATGAGTTTACCGGGAAAGTTAACTATGGCATTCAATTTCGACCAACGGATAGACCGTCGTCACAGCGATAGCCTTAAATGGAACAAATATGCGGACCAGGACATTCTGCCGTTGTGGGTGGCAGATACGGATTTTCGATCGCCTGACTGCGTCATCGATGCGATTAAAACCCGCGCCGAGCATGGGATTTTTGGCTACGGCGACACGCCAGTCGCGTTTATCGACAGCGCCGTGGCCTGGCTCGCCTCACGCTATCAGTGGCACGTTAATCCGGAGTGGATTGTGGTATTGCCGGGTGTCGTGTGCGGACTGAATCTCACCGTGCGGGCATTTACCGCGCCTGACGAGCTGACGATTGCCCCTACTCCCATCTATCCGCCGTTTCGCGGTGCGGCAAAACTGGCAGAGCGGGAGCAGGTTAATCTGCCCTTAACGCTGGAAGAGGGACGCTGGCTGCTGGATCTGGCTGCGGCTGAAGGTCAGATGGGCGGTAAAGAGCGGCTGTTGATGCTGTGCAACCCGCAGAATCCGGGCGGCACCGTCTATCGCCACGAGGAGCTGCAGGCGCAACTGGAATTTGCGCAGAAGCACAATCTGATTGTCTGTTCCGACGAGATCCACAGCGATCTGCTGCTGGAACCGGGCGTTCAGCACATTCCGTTTGCTTCGCTGAGTGAAGATGCGGCCCAGCGCAGTGTGACGCTGATGTCACCCTCGAAGAGCTTTAATATTGCCGGTCTGGGTGCCTCCATCGCCATCATTCCCAACGCCGAACTGCGCGCGCGCTTTAACCGGTTGCGACGCGGCATTGTGCCAGAGGTTGATATTCTGGCACTCACCGCAGCAGCAGCAGCATGGCGCGAAGGTGAGCCCTGGCTGAAGGCGCAGAACACCTACCTGCGCAGTAACCGTGACTGGCTGGTGTCGCAGGTCAATAAGATGACTGGGCTGTCGGTCGCCACGCCGGAAGCGACCTATCTCGCCTGGATCGACGCCAGCGCGCTGGGTGTGGCCAGCCCTGCCCTCTATTTTGAGAAGCACGGACTGGGCTTAACTGCCGGACGCGAGTTTGGCAATGACCAGTTTGTCCGGCTCAATTTCGGCTGTACCCGTGCCCTGCTGGATGAGGCCGTGGCGCGCCTGAAGCGCGCCGTGGCCGCCCGCCTCTAGTTCTGTTCGCTGGCGACAATCTCCTCCAGCCGCCACGGATGAAACTTGATAGTCGTCTGCCCATCCGTCACCGCCAGGGTCGGATTGGGCAGACGTTCATTCTCGCCCTGCGGTGAGCTGGTTTTAAAAGAAATGCCCGGCTGCGTCAGTGCCTCATCGGATAATAACGCCATCGCTCGCATGCCCAGCGTCTGATGATCGCCGCGTAACACCACCTCTATATGCTCCCAGCCTTCATGGCGATAACGCTTTTCACCCGGCCATGGCAGTTCAACCACATCAATCTGCCTGCCCGCCACAACCAGTGGATCATGGAGTTTAAACAGGCAAATCTGCCGTCCGTTGATCATTGCAGCCGAAAACTCGGTGCCAATCTGCTGCAGACCTTGCTGCCAGCGCTTCGCCGTCGTGTCCTGATGACAACGCACCGAAATATGGTCCACGTCCAGATCGTTAAGGCGCAAACCGAGTCGCTGCGCAAAATTTTGCAACGATTCTTCAAAACGTCCTAAATCTGTCTTTAAATCATCCAATTCTGCCGGAAAAGTTCGCTCCACCACCCTCAATCCTCTCTATTTGTTGAGCATTTATAATCGGTCTGGTTTATTGTGCGCCGCGTGCTCAGCGTCACATAATGGTAAGATTCATCTTATTTGGACTGAAATTTAATGCAAAACCGTATAATAACATCTTTCATTTCGGATTTATCTCCTGTTTAGGACCACGAGTTGCTTGATGAAAGTGTATTAACTATATGATTTAAATCAACTTCTTTAATACAATAAGATAACTCTCATTTGAAGAACAAACAATTGCAGCCTTCCCTGCCTTCCTATAAATTTGACCTAACACAACCAAAAGGAATGGCTCTATGTCTATGCTCATCGTTGTCGCTGTCCTGATCGCACTGATGGGATTTGCAATTTCCCGCCATTGGAAGGTGCGTGATGATAAAAGCGTAAAGAACCCACGCCGTCACTTGCGACGTCGTTAACGCCTCTGGGAAACATCTTTTTAGCTCTGTTTCCCCGCTTCATCCAACTGCTGACGCCCACCCACATTTCACGTATACTTTTCCCCTCATTTTTTTCCGTTTTGTCTGCCCCATCCGTTTCAGCCTATCCGTTACGCGATGCGCTCAGGCAAGATGATGACAGCCCGGCTTAGCAGGCCTGGCGTTGATCAGCACATGAAGGTAACTCGGTGAATATTCAGGCACTTCTTTCCGCAAAAGTCAGTCAGGCAATGGTTTTAGCCGGCGCACCCGCCGATTGCGAACCACAGGTTCGTCAGTCCGCACGGGTTCAGTTTGGAGACTATCAGGCCAACGGCATTATGGCCGTGGCGAAAAAGCTGGGACAGGCACCGCGACAATTAGCGGAAACGGTGATTCAGCACCTCGACCTGACCGGTATTGCCAGCAAGGTTGAAATTGCCGGGCCTGGCTTCATCAACATCTTCCTGGACCACAACTGGCTCGCAACCCACGCCCGTGAAGCACTGCGTTTGCCGCGCCTTGGCGTGCAGCTGGCCGAGCCGCAGACTATCGTGGTCGACTACTCTGCGCCTAACGTTGCAAAAGAGATGCACGTTGGCCACGTCCGCTCCACCATCATTGGTGATGCGGCCGTGCGCACGCTGGAGTTCCTGGGTCATAAAGTGATCCGCGCCAACCACGTGGGCGACTGGGGTACGCAGTTCGGCATGTTGATCGCATTCCTGGAAAAGCAGCAGAATGAAGATCACGCAGAGATGGCGCTGGCCGATCTCGAAGGCTTCTACCGTGAAGCCAAGCGCACCTATGATGAAGATCCTGAGTTTGCCGAGCGCGCGCGCAGCTATGTAGTGAAACTGCAGGGTGGCGATGAATACTGCCGCCAGATGTGGAAGAAGCTGGTCGACATCACCATGAGTCAGAACCAGAAAATCTATGATCGCATGAACGTGACGCTGACGCGCAAGGATGTCATGGGTGAAAGTCTCTATAACGATATGCTGCCTGGCATCGTCTCCGACCTGAAGCAGAAAGGCTTAGCGGTTGAGAGCGAAGGCGCGACCGTGGTGTTCCTGGATGAATTCCAGAACAAAGAAGGTGAGCCGATGGGCGTTATCATCCAGAAAAAGGATGGCGGCTACCTCTACACCACCACCGATATCGCCTGTGCGAAATATCGTTATGAAACGCTGAAAGCCGATCGTGTGCTCTATTACATCGACTCACGTCAGCATCAGCATCTGGTTCAGGCCTGGACCATCGTGCGTAAAGCGGGTTATGTGCCGGAGTCTGTGCCACTGGAGCACCATGCATTCGGCATGATGCTGGGTAAAGATGGCCGTCCGTTCAAAACCCGCAGCGGCGGCACCATCAAGCTCTCCGATCTGCTGGATGAAGCCTGGCAGCGTGCCTACACGCTGGTGCGTGAGAAGAACCCGGAGATGAGCGAAGCGGAAGTAAAAACGCTGGCAGAAGTGGTCGGCATCAGCGCAGTGAAATACGCTGACCTGTCAAAAAGCCGCACCACCGACTACATCTTCGACTGGGACAACATGCTGGCGTTTGAAGGCAACACCGCGCCTTACATGCAGTATGCCTATACTCGCGTGCTCTCCGTGTTCCGCAAAGCAGGTTTTGATGCCGATTCACTGGATGCAGCGATCGTGATCAGCGAAGCGCGTGAAGCGCAGCTGGCTACCCGTCTGCTGCAGTTTGAAGAAGTCATCACACAGGTCGCTCGTGACGGTACGCCACATGTGATGTGTGCTTATCTCTACGATCTGGCGGGTCTGTTCTCCGGCTTCTACGAGCACTGCCCGATCCTCAGCGCGGAGTCAGAAGAAACCCGTCTGAGCCGACTGCAGCTGGCCGCGCTGACGGCGAAAACGCTGAAGCAGGGTCTGGATACACTGGGTATCGACACCGTCGAGCGCATGTAATCCCATAAACGGAGAGGGGGTCCCTCTCCGTTTCTGTTCTCCGTTATCCTCTCAGAACCTCCCCAAATCTCCGCAGCAGGAGAGTGTAAGGTCGCCGCCAGGCAACCGTTATGAGGAGCTAAACCCACCTCTGGAGGGATACGCTTCGATCAGGGTCAATGAGCAGTATCGGCTGATCTTTAAGTGGATTGAAGGCAAGGCTGTTGACCTTTATCTGGACGCACATAGCTATAAAACGCACAAGTGATGAGCTGCATCAGGCGCGTTAAGACAGCATGCAACACCACCAACCTCTGTCAGTGAATTAAGAGAGCAAGACTATGAACCAGGCGACCCGCAAACCGACCACCGTCGGTGACGTATTACTTTACGAATATCTGGAACCAACCGGCCTGAAGATTCTCGACTTAGCGGAGATGCTGAAGGTGCACCGCAACACGGTCAGCGCCCTGGTGAACAATAATCGGAAGCTGACGCCGGATATGGCCTTCAGGCTGGCGGCAGCCTTTGAAACCAGCGTTGAGTTCTGGTTAAACCTGCAAAACAGTGTCGATATCTGGGAAGTGATGCATGATGCCAGGGCACAGGAAGAGATCAGTCGCGTGACGCCCCTTAAAGATTTTCTGGCGCAGAAAGAGAATCAGGTGGCGTGAAAGTTTTATTATGCCCAGGCCATAACAGAAGTTGAAAACGGGCGAATCATCTGGCGCAGCGTTAACTTCAGTTTACAGCCAGAGCCATCACGAAAAAGGGAGCCAGAAATCGAACTCTGGCTCCCCTTCCGTCAATTCAGCAACAACCCGCTTACTCGTAATTAACCATCACTTCGCTGCTCACCACCCGTAATCCGGGTGGGAGCGCCCCGCTTCCGGCAAAACCAAACACCATGTGCAATGTCTCAGCGGCATTCAGATGCGCCAGCCCGCGCGTGGTGCCGCTGGCACCTTCAAGCGACGTGCAACGTTGTTCGCCGCACAGCCGCACCTCCAGGCCAGACGGTGCCGGTCTGCTCAGTTCATAACGCCAGTTAATGATGCTGACTTCCCCGCCGACATCGGCGGGCGGCGTCAGCGGCTGCGCCCGTTGCCAGCTGCCACGGTTTGCCAGCAGCGGCCCGTTGGCCGTGGCGCTCCAGGCCCCTCCTGCCGCCTGAGCCATCAGCGGCAGCATTAACAAGGCAGTCACCAGCCAGCGCATTATTTGCCTCCGATGGTGGCAGTCATACGGATCTGGCGGTTGTCGCTCAGTTCCAGATTAGAGAGCACCACCAGCTGTGGCAGATTGCGACGCAGGAATCGCGCCAGCAGCGCACGCAGCGGATGATTGACCAGCAGCACCGGAGGCGCGCCCAGCATCTCCTGACGCTGCAATGCCGCCTGTGCCTGACTCAACAGACGATCGGCCAGACCCGGTTCCAGTCCGCCACCGCCCTGCAACGCCTGTAACAGCAGACGCTCGAGAGTGGAATCCAGCCCGATAACCTGCACTTCTTCATTACCCGGGAACCACTGCTGAGTAATCGCACGGCCCAGCGCCACACGCACGACGCTGGTCAGCTCCTGCGGATCGCTCTGTACCGGCGCATGCTCTGCCAGTGTTTCGATAATGGTACGCATATCGCGAATCGACACCCGCTCCACCAGCAGGTTCTGCAGCACCTTGTGCAGCGTGGTCAGCGAGATCACACCCGGCACCAGATCTTCGGTCAGCTTCGGCATCTCCTGGGTCACACGATCCAGCAGTTGCTGCGCTTCCTGACGGCCAAACAGCTCGCTGGCGAACTGGCCAATCAGATGGTTAAGGTGAGTGGCTACTACGGTACTGGCTTCTACGACGGTAAAGCCCTGAATCTGCGCCTGCTCTTTCAGCGCGCTGTCAATCCAGACCGCCGCCAGGCCAAAGGCCGGATCGACGGTTGCTTCACCTGGCAGGCTGCCGGCAGCCGTGCCCGGGTTAATCGCCATCCAGCGGCCAGGATAGGCATCACCGCTGCCAATCTCCACCCCTTTCATCAGGATGCGGTAGCGCGCAGGCGGCAGATCCATGTTGTCACGGATATGCACCACCGGCGGCAGGAAACCGACATCCTGAGCAACCTTCTTACGAATACTGCGGATACGTCCCAGCAGCTCACCGTTTTGCTGATGATCGACCATCGGAATCAGGCGGTAGCCCACTTCCATGCCCAGCGTATCTTCCAGCTGCACATCGGTCCAGGAGGCTTCAGTGGCGGCTGGCGTGTCCGCCGCTTTGTTGCTGATGCTGCCGGCAACGTCCACTTTCTTCTTCGGCTGCGCTTCACGACCACGCAGCCACCAGGCCAGACCCAGTAAGGCGGCGGTGAACAGCAGGAAGACGAAGTTAGGCATGCCTGGCACCAGACCCAGCAGGCCAATCACCCCGGCGCTGAGCATCAGTACCCGGGGATCTTTGAACAGCTGGGTGACCATCTGCTCGCCGACATCCTGATCGGTGGCGACGCGCGTCACGATAACACCGGCAGCGGTGGAGATAACCAGCGCCGGGATCTGCGCAACCAGACCATCACCAATGGTCAGCAGCGTATAGGTCTCCGCGGCATGACCCGCATCCATACCGTGCTGCACCACGCCCACCAGCAGGCCGCCGATGACGTTGATGACCATGATCATGATACCGGCGACGGCATCACCACGAACGAACTTACTCGCACCGTCCATCGAACCGTAGAAGTCCGCTTCCTGAGTCACTTCAGCACGGCGACGTTTGGCATCATCTTCACCGATCAGACCGGCGTTGAGGTCGGCATCGATCGCCATCTGCTTACCGGGCATCCCGTCCAGCACAAAGCGCGCGCCCACTTCGGCGATACGACCGGCACCCTTGGTGATAACCATAAAGTTGATGATCACGAGGATGATAAACACCACGATACCGATGGCAAAGTTACCGCCCACCAGGAAGTGGCCGAATGCTTCAACCACCTGTCCGGCCGCGGCGGCACCGGTGTGCCCTTCCATCAGGATGATACGGGTCGAGGCGACGTTAAGCGCCAGACGCAGCAAGGTCGAGAACAGCAGGATGGTCGGGAACGCCGCAAACTCCAGGGTCCGCTGGGTGAACATCGCCACCAGCAGGATCATGATCGACAGCGCAATGTTAAAGGTGAACAGCAGATCGAGGATAAACGGCGGTAATGGCAGAACCATCATCGACAGGATCATCAGGATCAGTACCGGCCCGGCCAGTACCTGCCATTGCATATCTTTAAAGCCCGGTAAACGTAGCTTTACGGCCAGGTTATTAGCCATCGTTGTTGTTCTCTCCTGCAAAGTCCATCTCTGCCGGGACCGGCAGGTCTTTTGGTTTGGTTGGGATCAGGCCGCCTTCGCGCTTCCAGCGACGCGACTGCCAGACCCATGCCAGCACTTCGGCCACGGCGGCATAGAGCGCGCCAGGGATGTGCTGACCAATTTCGGTATGTCGGTATAACGCACGCGCCAGCGGCGGTGCTTCCAGAACCGGGATGCGATGTTCAGCAGCCAGTTCACGAATTCTCAGAGCGATCTCGCCCGCGCCTTTCGCAACAACTTTTGGCGCACTCATCTTCTTCTCGTTGTACTGCAGTGCCACCGAGTAGTGCGTCGGGTTGGTGACGATGACGTCAGCTTTCGGGACATCCGCCATCATCCTGCGGCGTGCGGCGGCGCGCATCTGCTGACGAATACGCCCTTTAACATGTGGGTCGCCTTCCTGCTGCTTATGCTCGTCGCGAATTTCCTGCATCGACATCTTCAGCTTCTTAAAGTGGCTATACAGCTGCCAGAAGACGTCATAGCCCACCATCGGAATCAGCCCCAGCATCACCAGCGAACAGCAGATCGCAATCATCTCCATGCCGTGAATCAGCGCGGTGACGGGCGATTCGCTGATCAGCCGCAGCATCTCAGGCCAGTGGCTCCAGATGTACCACCAGCCCACCGCGCCGACCAGAATAGTCTTAAGGATGCCTTTAAACAGTTCGGTCCAGGCCTGCGCGGCGAACATCCGCTTGAAACCCGCCATTGGGCTCATCTTCTTCGGGTCGAACTTGATCGATTTACCGCTGAAAACAATACCGCCCAGCAGCATAGGTGCGGCGATTGCCACCAGCACCAGACCGCCCATCAGCGGCAGCAGCGCCATCAGTGCCTGTGTGATCAGGCTGCCGATGTGGCTGACGATAATTTTGTCGTCTCTGACCATGCCGTGGTCAAAACGAAGTCCGGTGGCGACCATCGCCGCCAGGCGGTGCGCCATCATGTTGCCGCCCATCCAGAGAATCATGATGCCGGCCAGCAGCATCAGTACGGATGTCAGTTCGCGCGAACGCGGAATCTGGCCCTCTTCACGCGCTTTCTCAAGTCGGTGGGCCGTGGGCGATTCTGTTTTGTCTTCGTCGCTATCTTCAGCCACGACAAACCTCGGTTGGCAGGAATTCTGAGCTTAGAATGCCAAATCTGGCTTAAGTTAAAGCGGAGATAAGAAGGGGGAAACAGGCGTTCTTTCGGGGATGGATCTGACAATGCAGAACGGGGCCACCCGAAGGTGACCCTGTTTAGTTTATTTTGCCGCGGTTTTGCCCGCCCGCAGGCGGACGAAAACTAGAAGCCTAAGCTGTCCAGCAGGTCATCAACCTGATCCTGGTTCGCCACAACGCCGGGTGCATCGTTGTGGATCTGCGGACCGTTCAGCAGGCTGTTGCCGACCTGACGCTTCTCAGCGCTGACTTCTGGCATGTTCTCCAGCAGCACCATTAACAGCTGGCGCTCGATTTCCTGAATGACATCCATCATGCGCTTGATCACCTGACCGGTAAGGTCCTGGAAATCCTGCGCCATCATGATTTCAAGCAGCTGCTTGTTGGTAAAGGCGGTATGCTCTGGCACGGCGGTGAGGAATTCGCGCGTATCCGTCACCAACTCCCGCGCATCACCCAATTCAATCGGGTTCTCAAACCACTCATCCCAACGCCCTTTCAGCTGCGTTGCTCCGGCTTCCATCTTATCCTGATGGGGTTGTGCTGCTTCAACACAGTTCAACGCACGGTCGGCGGCTTGCGCCGTCATCTGCACAACATAATCCAGACGATCGCGGGCATCAGGAATGGCTTCAGCCGCGTCTGCAATGGCTTTATCCAGCCCCAGCTCGCGCAGACTGTCGCGCAGCATGCGCGTCAGAGAGCCAATACGTGAAATGATGTCGTGTGCCGCGGCATCCTCAGTTGGTTTCGGAAAGTCGCTCATCACATCCCCTTACATGCCCAGTTTTTCGAAGATTTTACCCAGCTTTTCTTCCAGAGTAGCCGCGGTGAATGGCTTCACCACATATCCACTGGCACCCGCCTGGGCGGCGGCGATAATGTTCTCTTTCTTCGCTTCCGCGGTCACCATCAACACCGGCAGCGAACTCATTGCCGCGTCGGCACGAATAGTCTGCAGCAGCTGCAGGCCATCCATGTTTGGCATGTTCCAGTCGGAAATCACGAAGTCGAAACCACCCGCTTTCAGTTTGCCGAGGGCATCCACACCATCTTCCGCTTCTTCTACGTTATTGAAGCCCAGCTCTTTCAGCAGGTTACGCACAATACGACGCATCGTATTGAAGTCGTCTACTACCAAAAAGCGCATGTTTTTATCAGCCATATCTACTCCTGAGTTGTCTCGCCCGGCGGGACGGGCCTGTTAAATACGCAATGCCTGTCCGGCGCTAATTTTCGCCAGCATGTGCTGGCTGATGTTGCTTAAATCTACGACTTCGCTCACGCCGCCTGTGGCGATGGCCTCACGCGGCATGCCAAATACCACACAGCTGGCTTCGTTCTGGGCGATAGTCCAGGCGCCTGCCCGATGCATTTCCAGCATCCCGGCCGCACCGTCGTTGCCCATTCCGGTAAGGATGACCCCTACCGCATTTCGTCCGGCGTACGTTGCCACCGATTTGAACAGCACATCCACAGAGGGTTTGTGCCGGTTAACCGGTGGACCTTCATTCAGTTTCACCACATAGTTGGCACCACTTCGGGCCAGTTCCATGTGCATTGCGCCTGGCGCGATGTAGGCGTGCCCCGGCAAAATACGCTCACCATCTTCGGCTTCTTTCACCGTGATCTGACACAGTTTGTTCAGACGCTCGGCAAAAGAGCGGGTAAAGCCTGGTGGCATATGCTGAGTAATCAGCAGTGCCGGGCTGGTCGCCGGTAACGGCTGCAGCACATGGCGAATGGCCTCGGTTCCGCCGGTTGATGAGCCAATCGCAATCAGCTTCTCACTACTCAGCAGCGGACCCGCTTTCAGTGTCGCTGGCACCGGCATCGCTGTACGGTTGTGCAGACGGGCACGGGAAGCGGCACGAATTTTGTCGCCAATCATCTGGCTGTACGCCAGCATTCCTTCGCGGATGCCGAGCTGGGGTTTGGTGACAAAATCCACCGCTCCCAGTTCCAGCGCGCGCAGCGTAATTTCGGAGCCTTTACCGGTCAGTGATGAAACCATCACCACCGGCATTGGCCGTAACCGCATCAGTTTTTCGAGGAAATCGAGGCCATCCATGCGCGGCATTTCCACATCCAGCGTCAGTACCTGCGGATTGAACTGCTTAATCAAATCGCGGGCGACCAGCGGATCGGGCGCCGTAGCGACCATCTCCATATCCGGATGGCTGTTGATGATCTCTGTCATCAACTGCCGCATCAGCGCAGAGTCATCTACGCACATCACGGTGATTTTGCTCATCATCTTTCCTTCGTCAGTCCATAGACGGTTTGCCCGCGCAGCCAGAACTCTTTACTGATCTGACTGAAGTTTTCTGAGTGCCCGGCGAACAGGATACCGCCCGGCTTCAGCAGTGGGACAAACCGACGCAGAATCTTCTCCTGCGTCTCTTTATCGAAATAGATCATCACATTGCGACAGAAAATCGCGTCGAACTGACCCGGCAGCGCCCAGTCATTGGCCAGCAGGTTAAGCTGCGCATAAGTGACCATGTTGGTCAGCTCGGGACGCGCCCGCACCATGCCGGCATGAGGACCGGTGCCGCGCAGGAAGTAGCGCTGCATTTGCGCCGGTGACAGCGTGCGCAGCTCTTCCTGGCGATAGACACCCGCCACCGCTTTTTCCAGCACCTGGGTATCGATATCGCTGGCATGAACCTGGAACTTACCCGGTCCGGTACCCAGCGCTTCCGCCAGCGTCATGGCGATTGAGTAAGGCTCTTCGCCGGTTGACGCTGCGGTGCTCCAGACGCTGAAGTTGCCCTGCCGCTTACGTGCATGCTCCGCCAGAATCGGGAAGTGATGCGCTTCGCGGAAGAACGCGGTCAGGTTGGTGGTTAGTGCGTTAATAAACGCCTGCCACTCGGCACTGTTCGGATCGGACTCCAGCAGCGCCAGGTAGCGACCGAAATCATCGATGTTCAGCGTACGCAGGCGACGAACCAGACGGTTGTAAACCATCTCACGCTTGTGATCGGCCAGTACGATACCGGCACGCTGATAGATCAGCTGGCTGATACGACGAAAATGCGTATCGGAGAGCGGTAAACGCTGCACCATCTGCGACAGCAGCGTTGTCGTCTCACTTTGATCTAAAATTGTCGATTTTTTCATCTCTGCACCTGGCCCGAACTGAATATATTATTTTTCTGCTGCGATGCCCGGCGGCTTAACGGCGGCCGGGCCACGTGCGTTTAAAAGGTTTCCCAGT
The DNA here is from genome assembly GCF_900115075.1 of Candidatus Pantoea varia. Lineage (GTDB taxonomy): Bacteria > Pseudomonadota > Gammaproteobacteria > Enterobacterales > Enterobacteriaceae > Pantoea > Pantoea varia. The sequence continues at coordinate 810,141 of NZ_FOVG01000001.1, read as the reverse complement.
TGTCGTCGCTGCGTGCAGCAGCCGGACGACCAACGGCTAACGGTGCTTCTGACTGGAGAGTTTTTATCGCCGTTGTCTTGTTAACGGCCTGAGCGACAAATTCTTTACCAATATTGAACACTGAAACCGCTTGTTTTAAGTGACTTGCCTGATCTTCGAGCGCTGCAGCCGCGGCTGCTGACTCTTCGACCAGTGAGGCGTTCTGCTGGGTGACGCGATCCATCTCGGTCACCGCAAGGCCCACCTGGTCAATGCCACGGCTCTGTTCGTCTGATGCGGAGGCGATCTCCCCCATGATGTCGGTGACGCGGGTAACCGCGCTGACGATGTTGCTCATGGTGTCACCCGCGCTCTCTACCAGCACCGAGCCGGTATTAACGCGACTAACCGAATCTTCGATCAGACCTTTGATCTCTTTGGCGGCCTGAGCGCTGCGCTGCGCCAGGCTGCGCACTTCCCCGGCGACGACGGCAAAACCGCGACCCTGTTCACCGGCACGCGCCGCTTCAACCGCCGCATTCAGCGCAAGGATGTTGGTCTGGAAGGCGATGCCATCAATCACACTGGTGATATCGGCAATCTTCTTCGAGCTGCCCGCAATCTCTTTCATGGTGGTCACCACGCCATCCACCACTTTGCCGCCCTGCTGCGCGGTTTCAGAGGCGGTGAGCGCCAGCTTCGACGCCTGACGGGCGTTTTCGGCATTCTGTTTCACGGTCGCGGTGAGCTGCTCCATGCTGGCAGCGGTCTGCTCCAGCGAGGCGGCCTGCTGTTCGGTACGCGAGGAGAGATCGTTATTACCGATGGAGATTTCGCTGGCACCGGTATAGATGGCATCAGAGCCGTCACGAACGGTACGCACAGTGCGTACCAGCTCCTGCTGCATGTGCTGCAGTGAAGTCAGTAACTCACCGATTTCGTTACGCACGTTAATCTCAACCGGCTGGGTCAGGTCGCCGCGCGCGATGTGCTGGATATGCTCAATGCTCTGACGCAGTGGGCGGATCAGCACGGAGCGCATGACATTCCACACCAGGATAATCATCAGCAGAGTCACGCCCAGTGTGGCGAGAACGATAGTGATGGAGCGGCTGTAAGCCTGCTGGTTGGTTTCCACGCCCTCCTGTGCCAGCACTTTATTGTGCTCAAGCCAGGCGCTGTAATCTTTCTGGAACTTGTCCTGGAAACTCTGCGTTGGCTGATCCACAAAACCTTTGAAGTTGCCGTTGGTGAAGAACACCATCAGCTCCGCCAGTGCATCGTGGTAAGCCTTATAGTTCGCCTGTAACGTCAGGACGTTTTCAGCGGTTTTGCCCTGTTCAGTCAGGTTATCGTTAAAGATCTGATAGTTGACTTCCGCTTCTTTCAGCTCCTGGCCCGCCAGGGCGACCAGATCTTTTACGCTGGCACCCGAACCCGACATCTGCGCATCCTGCAGAAAACGAATACCGGCGCGGTTAAGGGTGTTGCGCGCCTGAACAAGCGAAACCCATGAGGTGCCCATCGCCTGTTGCAATGTATTCAGGCGCTGGTTGTAGGCAAAATTCTCTTTATCTGAACTGACAGTTTTGAAAAACATTCCGCCCGAAAAAAGCTGCAGCAGCGCAAACAGCGCCAGCACACACAGCAGGCCGGAAACGACTCGTACACGACTAAACATAAACACCTCATTGGTTGGCGATTCGTGTTTATTTATCGGCGGAGGCAGGGGGAACTTTATGCATGGCAGCGGCTTTAAGCCGCCGCCATGGTGAAAGGCGGGAAATCAGGCGCGAGAAATTTTGAAAACCGAGACGGCCTGCGTCAGTACGCTGGCCTGCTGCTCCAGAGCCGCCGCCGCCGCGGCAGACTCCTCAACCAGCGAGGCGTTTTGCTGGGTGACGCGATCCATCTCGGTGACGGCCAGACCGACCTGTTCAATACCGCGGCTCTGCTCATCAGACGCCGACGCGATTTCACCCATGATGTCGGTCACGCGGGTCACCGCGCCCACGATCTCATTCATGGTGCTGCCGGCGCTTTCAACCTGCAGTGAACCGCTGTTGACGCGAGATACGGAATCTTCAATCAGGCCTTTGATCTCTTTCGCGGCCTGGGCGCTACGCTGCGCCAGACTGCGCACTTCACCCGCCACCACCGCAAAACCGCGACCCTGTTCACCGGCACGCGCCGCTTCAACGGCTGCGTTCAGCGCCAGGATGTTGGTCTGGAAGGCGATGCCGTCGATCACGCTGATGATGTCAGCGATTTTCTTCGAGCTGCCAGCGATCTCTTTCATGGTGGTGACCACGCCATTCACGACTTTACCGCCCTGCTGCGCGGTTTCAGAGGCGGTCAGCGCCAGCTGTGACGCCTGACGGGCGTTATCAGCATTCTGCTTCACCGTAGCGGTGAGCTGCTCCATGCTGGCTGCAGTCTGCTCCAGTGAGGCGGCCTGCTCTTCGGTGCGGGATGAAAGGTCGTTGTTACCGGCGGCGATTTCGCTGGCACCGGTGAAGATGGCGTCTGAGCCGTCACGGACATTACCAACGGTCATCACCAGCGACTGCTGCATCTCATGGATGCCTGCGGCCAGCTGGCTCATTTCATTGCGACCTTCAACGACAATCGGCTGGGTCAAATCGCCAGAGGCGATAGCGCGAATCTGTGTCAGCAGCTGTTGCAGCGGCTGAATCAGCACCTGACGCAGGCCAAACCAGCAGGTAATAATCACCGCCAGCACCACAACACCAATGGTGGCCAGCAGCCACATCATCTGGGTGAAGGCTTTCTGATTCTTCTCCATACCTTTATCGGAAAGTGCAGTCTGGAGCGCACGCCATTTATCATAGCTGCCCTGCATCGCCACCTGTTTCTGCTCAATATTCTGTTTGAACATGCCTTCCAGGTCGCGCGCCTGCAGACTTTTCACCATCGCTTTCAGGCCGTTTTCGTAATTGGTGTAGTCGGCTTCCAGCTTATCGCCCAGCGTCTCATCAAGACCGGGCGTGGTAGGCAGATGGTAATAAATTTTGAAGTGGCGATCGGCTTCCACCAGCTGCTTATTGGCCTTATTAATCAGCTCTTCAAGCTGACCGCCGTTCATCTGTGATGCCATGCTGGTCTGTAAGCGCAGCATGCCGCGGTTCAGCGTAGTACGGCTGTTGTTTAAGGAAATATAAGCATCAGTCATCTCGGTGACATTGCGATTAGAGACCTGTGACAGTGCAAAGGACTCTTTGTCTTTATTGAGAGCTGACCAGAAAAGGCTGCCAGCGACTAACTGGAGCGCGCCAAAGATAACCAGGACTGCGATTAAACTGGTCACCACTTTTATTTTTTTTAACATCATGTTCCCCTGCAGGTTAATTTAGGTGCAGCGCCTATATCGGCGATATAGCAGGATTGATTAACGCTTTTCGGCGCTTTCAGGAGAGAAGTGGCTTTTGTAATTATTTTTATCAGCAGGCGCTGCTGAGTTTGGTTTTAGGCAGAGGAATAAAGGGGGTGGCTGCGCATCCCGCAGGATGCGCAGCGTGACATCAGAAGGTTTCCCAGTGCGTATCACTGACCGGGGCCGTCAGGGCTTTGCGGGGCATCATAGCCGCCGTGGCGGGCGCGGCAATCGGCAGATGCTTTGTCAGCGTCTGCCTGGCTTCACGTTTGATTCTGAAGACAGACACGGCCTGGCTTAAGCGGCTGGCCTGATCTTCCAGCGAGGCGGCGGCCGCAGCGGACTCCTCCACCAGCGAGGCGTTCTGCTGGGTCACGCGATCCATCTCGGTGACCGCCTGACCGACCTGATCGATCCCGCGACTCTGCTCGTCCGACGCCGAGGCGATTTCGCCCATGATGTCGGTGACGCGCGTAACCGCACTGACGATGTCGCTCATGGTTTCCCCGGCGGTGCCGACCAGTTGCGAACCGACATTAACCCGGTTCACAGAGTCATCAATCAGGCCTTTAATCTCTTTGGCTGCCTGGGCGCTGCGCTGTGCCAGATTACGAACCTCGCCCGCGACCACCGCAAAACCACGCCCCTGTTCCCCGGCGCGCGCCGCTTCAACCGCCGCATTCAGCGCCAGGATATTGGTCTGGAACGCGATGCCATCAATCACGCTGGTAATATCCGCAATCTTCTTCGAGCTGCCCGCAATTTCGCTCATGGTTTTCACCACGCCAGCCACCACGTTGCCGCCTTTTTCTGCGGTTTCGGAGGCGCTGAGTGCCAGTTGTGAGGCCTGGCGGGCATTTTCGGCATTCTGCTTTACGGTCGCAGTAAGCTGCTCCATGCTGGCCGCCGTCTGCTCCAGTGAGGCAGCCTGCTGTTCGGTGCGGGCAGAAAGGTCATTGTTCCCGGCAGAGATCTCACTGGCACCGGTGAAGATCGCATCCGATCCTTCACGCACGTTGGTCACGGTGCGCACCAGCGACTGCTGCATGTCATGCAGGCTGGCCGCGAGCTGGGTCATCTCGTTGCGCCCTTCCACCACGATTGGCTGGGTTAAATCGCCCTGGGCGATGTGCTGAATGTGATTAATACTGCTGTTCAGCGGCGTCATCACGATTTTGCGCAGACCAAACCAGCACAGCACAATCACCGCGACCACGGCAGCCATGATGGTCGAAAGGATCCACATCATACGGCTGTAGGCACTGCTGTTCTCTGCCACACCCAGCATGGTCAGACGACTCTGGTCGTCTCGCCACTCATGGTAGAGCGTCAGAAATGCACTCTGGCTCGGTGCCACCGGGGCTTTAGCGGCCGCGACCATGTCGTTTACCTGCAGCGCGCTCTGCAGGCTGCTCAGCGCTCCCGCATAGTCTCTGAAACGCTGGTCAAGCTGGCTGCTGAGTTGCTCATCCATTCCTGGGGTTTCTGGCGTCTCTCTGAACGTCTTGTAGAAGCCCGCTGCCGCCTGCTGGAAGCGCTGACTGTCTTCAAACAGCGAAGCGACATCCGCCGTTTTGCCTTCCAGCTTACTGGTGGCGAAACGCAGCTGAATGCGGGTCAGCAGGACACGGCTCTGGTTAAGACTCATATAGGCGTCGTTGAGCGCCTGCGTATTTTGCATCGCCAGCTGGGAAACGGCGAAGCTTTGCTTATCGTGGCTTAATGCGGAGTAAAAAACAGAACCGGAGAAGGCCTGTAACAGCCCGAACACCAGCAACACCAGTAACAGGCTGGTGACAACACGGATTTTCGTTAACATGAGTAACCCTGAACAAAGTAGGTAATTAAAATGTGACTCAGGGATTATCGGCAGGTAAAAGCAGGAAATTAGGGGAAGGAGAGGCTTTATTGTGTGATTTTAAAGGGATTATTACTTATGTAAACTATCACGGGCCAGCCTGAACCGGCCCGTGATGATTCGATTACGCGCTACGCAGGTTATCAACCAGCGCCATCTCGTCGCTGCTCAGCAGCTTCTCGATGTCGACCAGAATCAGCATGCGGTCACCGAGTGCACCCAGCCCCGTCATGTACTCGGTAGACATAGTCACAGCGAACTCAGGTGAAGGACGGATCTGATCCTGGGTCAGTGACAGCACGTCAGAAACGCCATCAACCACGATACCGACCACACGGTTTTCCAGATTCAGCACGATAACCACGGTGTTTTCATTGTACTCAACATCGGGCTGCGCAAATTTCACACGCAGATCGATAATCGGCACGATAACGCCACGCAGGTTAGTGACACCGCGGATGAATTCAGGGGTATTCGCAATACGTGTTACCTGATCGTAACCGCGAATTTCCTGAACTTTGAGGATATCGATGCCGTACTCTTCGTCGCCCAGCGTGAAGACCAGAAACTCCTGACCCACAGTTTCGCCAGCGATTTTTGTCACGGTTGCCATTCCATTCATGTTATTTACCCTTTCGTTATCAATCAGGCGGCAGCGCCAGCCACACGTTTTTCACGGTTAAGTGATTGCAGTGCTGAAACATCAACAATCAGCGCTACGCTACCATCGCCAAGAATGGTGGCAGCTGAGATGCCCGGCACTTTGCGATAGTTACTTTCGAGGTTCTTCACCACCACCTGATGTTGACCAATCAGCTGATCGACCAGCAGCGCATAGCGTTTGCCCGCGCTTTGCAGGATCACCACGATGCCCTGGGTGGCTTCGGTTTTGGCTTCCTGCACATCAAAGACTTTCCACAGCTCAACCAGCGGCAGATATTCACCACGCACTTCCAGCACGCACTCGCCACCAGCCATGGGTTTCAGATCTTCGTCGCGCGGTTGCAGCGACTCCATCACTGCATTCAGCGGCAGAATAAAGACCTCATCGGCGACGCGAACGGACATGCCATCAAGGATGGCCAGCGTCAGCGGCAGCAGGATACGGATGGTGGTGCCTTTGCCCTGCTTCGAGGCGATTTCGACGTGACCACCCATCTCCTGAATATTTCGTTTAACCACGTCCATACCGACGCCGCGTCCGGAAACATCCGTCACCTGCTCTGCCGTAGAGAAGCCAGGTGCAAAGATCAGCATGCCGACTTCTTCGTCGCTCATGTTCTCGTGAACCGGCAGGCCTGATGACAGTGCCTTCGCCAGAATACGTTCACGGTTCAGACCCGCACCGTCATCAGAGACTTCGATGCAGATGTTGCCGCCCTGATGTTCCGCTGACAGCGTCAGGTTACCGGTGGCCACTTTACCGGCCACCAGACGTTTCTCTGGAGTTTCGATACCGTGGTCAAGGCTGTTACGCACCAGGTGCGTTAATGGATCGATGATGCGTTCAATCAGGCTCTTGTCGAGTTCGGTCGAGCTGCCCAGCAGAGTCAGTTCAACCTCTTTACCGAGTTTGCTCGCCAGGTCACGCACCAGACGCGGGAAGCGACTGAAGACATATTCCATCGGCATCATACGAATCGACATCACCGATTCCTGCAGATCGCGGGCGTTACGCTCCAGCTGACCCATGCTGTTCAGCAGGTCGCCGTGCGCCACCGGATCCAGTTCGCCGGAACGCTGAGCAAGCATTGACTGGGTAATCACCAGTTCGCCCACCAGGTTAATCAGCTGATCGACCTTCTCTACCGCCACACGAATACTGGTTGATTCGCTCGCTTTGGCTGGTGCCGCAGCACGCTTACTTTCACGCTTCACCGCTGCCACAGGCAGTTCGGTGACGGTCGCGGTGTGAACTTCTTCCACTGTCGGTGCAGTGACTTCGGCGACTTCGGCAACTGCAGCGCTCGGGGCGGCTTCATCAGCGGCCGGGAAGCGGATCTGCGCTTCGTCGATCACGAAGCAGAGCACCGCCACGATGTCATCTTTACCGACGCCATCAATGCAGACGTCCAGCATGTTGCTGCCTTTCTGCACGTTGGTCAGAGTGCCGAGATTGCTCATCTCTTCCAGCATCAGATCGACTTCTTTCTCTTTAAGATCGATCAACTGGACACGAAGGCCGCCGTTACTGGCAGGCTCTGCGCTGGCAGTCGCCACACTGGCCGGTGCGTCAACCGGCAGACCTTTGGCCTCTAACGCCAGCTGGCGCAGCGCTTCGCAGATATATTTGAAGCTTTCCGCGTTAGGCTCCTGCGCGGTTTTATAAGCATCGAGCTGTTCCTGCATAATATCTTTGGTTTCCAAAAACAGGTTGATGATGTCGGTGCTGAGCTGCATCTCGCCGCGACGAGCACCATCCAGAATGTTTTCCAGGATATGAGTCGTTTCCTGTAATACCGTAAAACCAAAGGTTCCGGCCCCACCCTTAATGGAGTGAGCGGCACGGAAGATGGCGTTAAGCTGTTCCGAATCTGGCTCCTGCGGGTCTAAGCCCAACAGGTGTTGTTCCATATCCGCTAATAGCTCATCGGCTTCATCAAAAAACGTCTGGTAAAAATCGCTGATGTCCATACTCACGGGAATCACCTCGGCTGTGAGGGGGCTGCTGTATTCACCGCGCTGCCTGGTGTTGCAGGTGCGGTAATCTGTTGAATGGCCGCCGGATCGCTGATCTGGACGGCATCACTTTCTGCGTTCTCTTTTTCTATTGCCGCTTCGGTGTCGTGGTTCAACACCAGCAGGCTGATGCGGCGGTTAACGGCGTCATTACCGCCACGATTTTTCAGGCTCATGGTGTCGGCCATGCCTAACACCCGTAAAATTTTTCCGCTGTCTAAGCCGCCCGTTACCAGTTCACGGCGTGAGGCGTTAGCGCGGTCTGTCGACAGTTCCCAGTTGCTGTAGCCTTTATCACCGTTGGCATACTGAAAATCATCGGTATGTCCGGCCAGGCTGATGCGGTTCGGGATGTCGTTAAGGATGGGCGCTATGGCACGCAGAATATCGCGCATATAAGGCTCCACCTCGGCCCGACCGGTCTTAAACATCGGGCGATTCTGGCTGTCGATAATCTGAATACGCAGCCCCTCTTCCACCATGTTGATGATCAGATGCGGGCGCAGCGCTTTCAGGCGCGGATCCGCTTCAATCAACTGGTCGAGCTTTTCACGCAAACGATTAAGACGAATTTCATCCAGCTTGCGTTTCTGCGCGTCCATATCGACGACTTTGTTCACTTCGCCAATCTTTTTCGTTGGATCATCACCGCCGCCGGGGATCGGGCTTTCGCTGTCGCTGCTGCGCGCCCCGCCGGTAAGCGCGACCTTCAGCGGTGTTTTGAAGTAGTCTGCTATCTGCACCAGCTCCTGCGGGTTGGCGATAGACAACAGCCACATCACCATAAAAAAGGCCATCATCGCCGTCATAAAGTCGGCGTAGGCAATCTTCCACGAACCGTGGCTGCCTTCATGGCCTTTATGTTTGCGCTTTTTGATCAGCACAATTGGGCGATTGCCGTGTTTCATGAAGCCTCGTCAGAAGTCTGTTTAGCCGGGTTCTTAGCGTTACGTACGTGCTCTTCCAGTTCGCTGAACGATGGGCGCTCAGCGGAGTAAAGCGTCTTACGACCAAACTCCACCGCAATCTGCGGCGCGTAACCATTCAGGCTCGACAGCAATGTCACCTTAATGCACTGCATCATCTTGGTAGTTTCCGCACACTTCTGACGCAGTACCGATGACAGCGGAGAGACAAACCCATAGGCCAGTAAAATGCCCAGGAAGGTTCCCACCATCGCATGCGCCACCAGCGCACCCAGCTCTGCGGCCGGACGGTCAGCGGAAGCCAGTGCATGGACCACGCCCATTACCGCAGCGACGATGCCGAATGCAGGAAGACCATCACCGACTGCAGCAATACTTTGCGCTGGTACGTCACACTCGTGTTCGTAGGTCTCAATCTCTTCATCCATCAACGCTTCGATTTCAAAGGCGTTCATGTTGCCACTCACCATCAGGCGTAAATAGTCAGTAATAAAATCTACTAACTGTTTATCGGCAAGAATGCGGGGATAATTAGCAAAAATTTCACTCTGACTCGGATCTTCAATATCGCGTTCCAGCGATAACATCCCCTGCTGACGCGACTTCGCCATCAGGCGATAAAGCAGCGCCATTAAATCCATGTACACGGCTTTGTTGTATTTAGAGCCGCGAAATAACTTAGGCAGCGCTTTCAGCGTTTTTTTAATCGACTTGCCATTGTTGCCGACTAAAAAAGCACCGGCACCCGCACCGCCGATCATTAATAATTCGGCTGGCTGATAAAGCGCGCCCAGATGGCCACCTACCAGCGCATATCCGCCCAACACGGAGCCTAAAACAATCAGGTAACCTAAAATTATCAGCACAAAAATATCCTTACGTCCGTAACGTGTTGGTGGAAGTTAAGCCAGAGAGCCGCAGGTGTTATTCCTGAACCGCAGACAAAAAAAAGCAGCGGTATTAACCGCTGCTGGATGGCTTCCACAATGCGAACAAACTTAAACGGCGTGTTTAACCTGTTCATCCAGCAGTTGTGGAAACATATCGGCAGGTTCTGCAGAAAGTTTACGTCTTTTTACGGCGCGTGATGGCGGCTGGCACAGGCTGCAGGTAAAGCTGCCAACCGGCTGATGCGCATGGTTAATAAAGCTGCCGTTGCAGCTCTTACAATCTGCCAGCTCCAGCATACCGCTATCAACGAATCGGACCAGGGTCCAGGCACGAGTCAGCGCCAACAGCGGGCCCTCGTCCGATTGAGGACACTGTTCAAGATACAGGCGGTAGGCTTTGATCACGGCATCGACGCCGCTGCACAAACCCGTTTTCAGTAAAAACTTCCAGGCGTTACAGAACATAGAAGCATGGATGTTCTGCTCCCACGTCATAAACCAGTCCGTGGAGAACGGCAGCATGCCTTTCGGTGGCGGACTGCCACGTAATTCTTTATAGAGCTTGATCAGACGACCACGGCTCAGCTGCGTTTCACTCTCTAACATCTGTAAGCGCGCACCTAAAGTGATGAGTTCCATCGCGAGATGAATATCACGTGCTTCCTGAACAATACTTTTCTCACTCATGACATTGCTCTCTTTTTAGCAGGCGCTTCATCTTTAGACGCATTACGCAGTAAACGGCTGGATAATAAAATTCCAGTATGGATTTGTTGTAAATCATCCACGCGTGATTCCTGCGTCAAACGATTAATGGTGCTGCTTTCGGTAAAACGAAACTGGCAAACCAGCTGGTTGGTTTCCGCCATTTTCACCATCTCAGGCAATGTTAATTCAGATAATGTGTTTGCCATTTTTTCGTCAATACCGAGACGAAACATTGCAGAAGCTTTATCCTGGTTAATTAAACGCTGCGCAAGCAGTAAATAAGACAAGTTGAGATCGTAAATAGGTTTCAGTACTTCAGAGGTATTCATTATTTTTCCATCCTGAGAGATGCGACGTAACTGTATCGCAGAGTAATCTCTGCGGTTCGAGCTGCTGTTTGTTAAATCAAAAGATGGCAAAAAAACTTTCACATAACCTTAATGTCACTGTTTTCGCCTTCTGTTTTTGTGTGGGTTTCAGACCCACTGAAGGTCGAAAATCCATGCCATTCTATTTTCGAGTTCTGGACATCTTCCGTGACATCTTCTTACGTTTTTTAGGACTATTCCGAAAACAAGGCAAATCTATATCGTCTGATTTCGACATACAACGACAGGGAAGGGTAATTTTAGATAAAGTGTGACGCAGATCACACTTTTAACGCAAATTTCTTCAGCAAACCTTTACGGTTTCTTACCGACTGGTCATTTTTTGCACAAAAAAGCCCGATTTTAAGTCCAATTGGTCCTGAGAAAGGTTTAATAGGGGGTAAAACCATCGCTATTCGACGCTTTGAGCAGTCCGGAATGAATATCGGGTGTTAATCGTTTTAACACCCTATTTAGAACCAGATAAACAATAGTTATCAGAACATTATGCTGGCCAGTCAGGCCGTTAATTGCAGTTAAATTAGTTACTTATGGGGAGTATCGCAGGAGGTGAGTAATGAAATCGTTAAGGTTTCTACGGTATCAGGGGAGATTTATGGCAACCTGGTATTAACAGTGACAGCAGTGTGTTCAGGCTCTGATACCCGATGTAACAAGGGGTTACATAAGAAAGTCGAATGAATTAACGAGGGGTTATGCGTTGGCACTATTACTATCGGCAGCATGAAGAAAAACTTGAGTAATGAAGGTAAAGAAAGCGGCAGAGCCTGATATGACGGGCTTTGCGGGTTCGCTTGCATGAATCGAGCCACTCCGTGCGGTCACTCAAGGTGTCAGCGTGCCAGCGCCACTGGCGGCTACTAACACATACCGAACGGGCTTTCTGTGATCGGTGCCAAAAAAAAGCAGCGATACCACCTTGAGTGGTATCGCTGCTTTCAACACCTGAATCAGACCTTATTTCAGGCAAGTTTTGGGAAGGTTGCGACCTTGTTAGCCATATTGTGGTCAACGCTGCGTGGGTCAATGCGCTCCAGGTCTTTCAGGAAGCTTTCACGCCATGCGGTAATATCATTTTTACGCAATACCGCCATCATATCGTTGTAGCGTGAAATCCTTTCGGTACGCGGCATGGTAATCGCCTTGTCCAGCGCGGCGGCGACTTCATCACGGTCATAAGGATTCACTATCAGCGCTGAGGTCAGCTCGTTGGCCGCCCCGGCAAAGCGCGACAGCACCAGTACACCTGGATCGTCCGGGTCCTGCGCAGCCACATACTCTTTCGCCACCAGGTTCATACCGTCACGCAGCGGCGTCACAAGACCGACATCGGTCAGGCGGAAGATCTTCATCAGCAGGCGACGGTCAAAATGCTGGTTAAGGTAGTAGAGCGGGGTCCAGCCCAGCGTACCGTACTTACCATTGATGCGCCCTGCTTCGGTCTCCAGCTGATGACGGATATCCTGATACGCCTGCACATCGCCACGTGAGGTTGGCGCGATCTGCGAATAGCGGATCTTGCCGCGATGCTCCGGGAAGTTTTCCAGCAGCGCTTCATAAGCAAGAAAACGCTCAGGCAGACCTTTGGAATAGTCGAGACGTTCGCAGGCAATGATATTGCGTGCATCGCCCAGCTCTTTCTTCATGGCAGCCATTTTCGGCGGCAGCGGTCCTTCGGCCATCTCTTTAATACTGTCTGGCTCAATCCCGATCGGATAGACCTCAGTCATAAAGGTGTTGCCAAAGGCGCGATGCTTTTTGTCGCCCTTATTCTGCAGCTGCGTAAGCTGGCTGACGCTGTCGAGGAACGCCACCCGATCCGATTCGGTCTGGAAGCCCAGCAGGTCATATTCACACAGCATTTCCAGCAACTCTTTATGCGGAGGAAGCGCATTGAAGATTTCAGGCGTCGGGAACGGAATATGCAGGAAGAAACCGATGCGGTTATTAATACCCGCCCGACGCAGTGCAGCGGCAAACGGTAAAAAGTGATAATCGTGGATCCAGACAATATCATCAGGCTTGATCAGCGGTTTTAAACGCTGCGCCACCGAATCATTGACGTCGCAATACCCTTCCCACGCTTCACGCTGGAACTGCACCAGGTCGAGGCGATAATGGAAAGCGGGCCAGATAACGGTATTGGAGAACTGGCAATAATAGAGATCGTAATCGTTCTGGCTCAGCGGGAACGAGGCATACTCGATACCCTCATGCTCCTGAACCTTGACGTCTTCAACGTCTTCGCCTGTGAACTCGCTGATTTCACCGTTCCAGCCAAACCACATTCCACCGGTGCTTTTCAGTGCATCGAGAATACCGACGGCCAGGCCGCCAGCGCTGGTTTTAGACCCATCTGGCATGGCGACACGGTTAGATACAACCACTAAACGACTCATAACCTAAACTCCTTACCGACGTTGTCTTGCTCTAATAGTAATAATGTTCTTTCCAGCCAGCCGTAAACCGCATCGACATCAGTAAGCCGATAATCGGCCTGGCTGTAACCTTCGCCGACTTTGATCGAGACGCCCTGCCGTTCATTGACGGCCAGAAAGCCCTTCTCATCAGTGAGATCGTCGCCAATAAAGACCGGCGTACGTCCGGCAAAAGGGGACTGCTGCATAAAGTCGCCAATGGCGGCGCCTTTATCAATACCTGCGGGTTTGATCTCAACCACACATTTTCCCGGCTGAAGTGCCAGTCCCGGGAAACGCTTCACGGACTGCTCTGCCAGTCGCATCACATCCTGCTCATGCTGCATCGCCTGACGATAATGAAGGGCAAAGGCCATGCCTTTAATCTCCAGCTGCGTGCCAGGCCAGGAAGCCATCGCCTCCTGCAGTTCGGCTCTGAGCGGTTGCTCGACCTCCACCGGCAGGCTGATGCGTTGCAGATTCCCCTCGGCATCACGGCGCTCAGCACCATGCACGCCCGCAGCCGGGCCGTGCCACGGTGCGGCCAGCGCATCAAGTTGTTCTATGGGTCTGCCGGAAACCAGCGCAAGTGCGCCCCCGGAAAGTGCAGAGAGCTGCTGGAGTTGTGCGATGACCTGCTCAGGAATAAATACCGCTTCGGGACGGGACTGAATCGCTGCCAGCGTGCCATCGACATCAAAAAAGAAGGCATACTGCCCGCTCGTTAATGTCGGGTACCTGGCATGGGTGTCTGCCGCTTGAGTCACGTTACGTCTCCTGAAAATCTAAATTTAATAAAACATTGAGTTAAAACAAGAATGTCCTGACGCAGTCAGGTCAGCAAGCGGGAAATTCTGATAAAGCGGTGATTGAGGGATAAAACGTGGTGATTGAATAGGTCACTCTCCTCAAACTTGCAAGCGCGTTGCTGACAATACTGCCTAACTGAGAACATCTTCACATTAAGTGTAGTCATTAACAGGGGTTATGCCAGAAAGATGCAGGTTTCATGCCAGCCGCTACGTTTACATCAGCTTAAAGGTACCGTTCTTATTTGTAATATTTCAGCAGAACAGACCGGACCCGATCCGCGGCTGGCTGGTGTCACCGTCGGAATCCTCTCTGTACAGAGTACCCGCCCCGAACCTTAAGCTTCTTAAGGTATTCCTAATATTGAAAGCGCAATCTCGTGACACTTTTATTACTCTGGTTCCTGCTCACATGGCGTTTACCCTGAAGAGGCCGCTGATTAGCCGCCTTACGTTGCTGATTCTGGCTGCGATTTATATCGCGGTTTTCCTTAATATCGCCTATTACCGTCAGGTACTGGCGGTGATGCCGCTGGACAACCTGCATACTACGCTGGTGTTTTTATCGATGCCGCTGGTCGCCTTTAGCGTGATTAATATCGTGATTACGCTGGCCTCGTTTATCTGGCTGGATCGGCTGCTGGCCGCGCTGTTTATTCTGCTCTGCGCGTCGGCACAGTATTTTATTCAGACCTACAACATCGTGGTCGATCGCTCAATGATCACCAACATGATGGATACCACCGCGTCGGAAACCCTGGCGCTGATTACGCCGAAGCTGCTGCTCACCCTGCTCACTTCAGGCGTGCTGATGGCGCTGCTGGTGTTCTGGCCGCGAATCAAAAAACAGCAGTGGCGCGGCGTACTGGCGCGACTGCTCAGCGTGCTGCTGTCAGCCGCGCTGATCGTGCTGATCGCCCTGCTCTTCTATAAAGATTACGCTTCGCTGTTCCGCAACAACCGCGAGCTGGTAAAAGCACTCAGCCCGTCTAACAGTATTGCGGCGACGCTCTCCTGGTATAAGCATGAGCAGTTGCAGAACGCGCCGCTGATGCGTATCGGTGAAGATGCGCACCTGCAGCCCAGCCGCACCAGCGGCAAGCCGAATCTGACGATTCTGGTGCTGGGCGAAACCTCACGCGCGCAAAACTTCTCGCTGGGCGGTTATGGTCGTCTGACCAATCCCTTACTGGCGAAAGATGATGTGATCTATTTCCCCCACACCACCTCGTGCGGCACGGCGACGGCCGTTTCTGTGCCCTGCATGTTCTCTGACATGCCGCGCGCTCATTATGATGATGTGCTGGCCGCGCACCAGGAGGGACTGCTGGATGTCATTCAGCGTGCCGGGATCAGCGTGTTGTGGAATGAGAATGATGGCGGCTGTAAAGGTGCCTGCGATCGCGTTCCGCATCAGGATATGACCAGCCTGAACCTCCCGGGCATGTGTATTGAAGGCGAATGTTATGACGACGTGCTGTTCCACGGGCTGGATGAGTACATCAGCCAGTTAAAAGGCAACGCGGTCATTGTGCTGCACACCATCGGCAGTCATGGCCCGACATACAGCCATCGCTATCCGCCGCAGTTCCGTCAGTTTGAACCGACCTGTGACACCAACCAGATTCAGGACTGTTCGCAACAGCAACTGGTCAATACCTATGACAACACGCTGGTCAATGTGGATCATATCGTCGATAAGGCTATAAATGTCCTGCGTGCGCATCAGGATCGCTTCACCACCAGCCTGGTCTATCTTTCTGACCACGGCGAATCGCTGGGTGAAAATGGGGCTTACCTGCATGGCCTGCCCTATGCTATCGCACCGGATACCCAGAAACATGTGCCGCTGCTGATCTGGCTTTCCGATGATTATCAGAAACGTTATGCGGTTAATCGCGGCTGCCTGAATAAACTGGCGGCGACAGACGATTTTTCACAGGATAATCTGTTCTCAACCATGCTGGGATTAACCGGCACCGCGACCCACGAATATGTGCCTGCGGATGATATTTTGACGTCGTGTCGGAGCCAACCCTAATGAAGATACTGATAGTTGAAGATGACGCCCTGCTGCTGCAGGGTCTGATGCTGGCGCTGGAAGGCGAAGGCTATGTCTGCGACGGCGTGACGCGGGTGCGGGATGCTGAAGCGCACTTCGCCAGCGGCCTGTATAGTCTGGTGGTGCTGGACCTTGGCCTGCCGGACGAAGATGGCCTGCATTTCCTGATACGACTGCGTCGCCAGAAGAAGATGACGCCGGTGCTGATCCTGACCGCGCGTGACACCATCAGCGAGCGCATTGCCGGACTCGACGCCGGTGCGGACGACTATCTGATCAAACCGTTTTCGCTGGATGAATTGCTGGCGCGTATCCGCGCCCTGATTCGCCGCCACGTCAATCAGGGCGACAGTCATGTCAGAGTGGGTGCGCTGGCGCTGGATATGACTCATCGTCAGATCATGCTCAATGATGTGCTGCTGGATCTGACACCTAAAGAGTTTGCGATTCTGTCACGGCTGATGCTTAAGGCTGGGAATCCGGTACACCGTGAAATTCTCTACCAGGATATCTATAACTGGGAGACCGAGCCTTCTACTAATACGCTGGAAGTGCACATCCATAATCTGCGCGACAAAATTGGCAAAAGCGCCATCCGCACCGTGCGCGGTTTTGGTTATGCACTGGTGACGCAGGATGGCGTTCGCGAGGCAACATGATAAGACGTTTCGATCACCGCAGTATGCGCTTTCGCCTCATCCTGACCATTGGGCTGATCCTGCTGGTATTCCAGGTCATCAGCGTGGTCTGGCTGTGGCATGAGAGTAAAGAGCAGATTCAGTTTCTGGTAGAGGCGCAATTGCAGAAGCGCAACATGGACAGTCACGTTAAGCGTGAAGTGCATGAAGCGGTGGCCAGTCTGGCGGTGCCGAGTCTGGTGATGATTACCCTGACGCTGCTGCTCTGCTATCAGGCGGTGAAGTGGATCACCCGGCCGCTGTATCAGTTGCAGCGTGAGCTGGAGAGTCGCAGCGAAGAGAATCTCGACCCCGTCGCCTGTTACAGTCAGGTCCATGAGATCGATGCGGTCACTCAGGCGATTAATCAGCTGGTCGCCCGCCTGAACTCCAGTCTGGAACGCGAACGGTTGTTCACCGCCGACGTGGCGCATGAGTTACGCACGCCGCTGGCGGGATTACGTCTGCATCTGGAGTTAATCGAACGTAACAGCGATGTCAAAGTTCAGCCGCTGGTGCAGCGCCTGGATCAGATGACGCACAGCGTATCGCAACTGCTGAATCTGGCACGTGCCGGACAATCGTTTACCTCTGGCACCTATCAGAACGTCGGTCTGATCGAAGATGTCATTCTGCCGATGGAGGCGGAGCTGAGTATTATGCTGGAAGCGCATCAGCAGACGCTGGTGCTCGATCTGCCACAGGAGCAGTTTGTGCGCGGGGATGCCACACTGCTGAAGATGTTGCTGCGCAATCTGGTGGAGAACGCGCATCGCTATAGCCCGGATAACAGCACTATCAGTGTGCAGCTGCTATCTGTTCCACACCCCATGATGGTGGTGGAAGATGAGGGGCCAGGCATAGATGAGAGTAAAAGTGGCGAGCTGAGTAAAGCGTTTATCCGGATGGACAGCCGCTACGGCGGTATCGGACTCGGGCTGAGCATTGTCAGCCGCATCGTCCAGCTACACCGGTTTCAGTTTTTCTTAGGCAATCGTCGCGACCGAAGCGGTTGCCGTGCCGTCGTTAAGTTTTAAGCGGTGAACCAGGCAGACAGGAACAGAACAACGGTTGCTGCGGCAATCAGCAGTGCAGCATATTCGCTCATCGGACGCGAAGCAGGGGCAGACAGGGTAACAGGAGCAGTTTTCATAGCATCATCCTCAGTTAATGCTGGCAGTATCGCGAGGGTAGATTAAGGAAACCTTAAGCTCGCGATACTGCCGGTAAAAATGTCGGCTCTTCCCGCACTCCATCACTCACCTCGCATTTCTGACCACGGGCGTTCCTGCTGCACCCGCAGCGTGCTCTACACTTAATGGCACCATTCCGTTTAAGGAGTTACGCCATGAGCCAACGCATGCACAAATATGCTTTCCCGGTCAGCAAAGCCCGCAAATACCTTGAACCCGGACCGGTGCTGCTGCTCAGTTCCCAGTATCAGGATCAGCACGACATCATGACGCTCGGCTGGCACACGGTGCTGGAGTTCTCGCCGTCCCTGGTCGGCTGCATGATTTCCGGAATGAATCACAGCCACGAGCTGATTCGCAACAGCGGTCAGTGCGTGCTGAATATCCCCTCCGCTTCACTCATTGATGAGGTGGTCGCGATCGGCAACTGCCACGGCGACCAGCTGGATAAGTTTGAGGCGTTTGGCCTGACACTGGAACCGGCGCACGTTGTGGGCGCACCGATGATTGCTGAATGCTTTGCCAGTTTCGAGTGTCAGCTCTATGACGATTCAATGGTCGCCAACTACAACCTGTTTATTTTTGAGATCGTGAAAGCCCATGTCGCCGAGCAGCCGGAATATCCCGCTACCCTGCACTACACTGGCGAAGGCCGCTTCAGCGTGATGAGCGACAAAATGCTGGATAAGAGCGGAGATTTTAAACCGGAGATGCTGATCTAGTTGAAAGCGGTCTGCCGCGCCCCCATTCACCTCTTTCGACCTGACAGGAGTAAATTATTATGGCAATCGAATACGCAGTTATCGCTGGCGGCTGTTTCTGGTGTACCGAAGCGGTATTTAAGGATGTGATCGGCGTTGAGTCGGTTGAAAGCGGCTATACCGGCGGTGCACGCCCTAATCCGACGTATGAGCAGGTCTGCAGCGGTGCAACCGGTCATGCGGAAGCAATCCGCATTGGCTTTGATCCGGAGAAAGTGACTTTCGGCGATCTGCTGGATATCAGCTTTGTCACACACGATCCAACCCAGCTTAACCGTCAGGGTAACGATATCGGCACCCAGTATCGCTCGGCGATTTTCCCGACTAATGCAGAGCAGGAAGCAGAAGCCCGTGCCGCCATTGCACGCGCCCAGGCCGATCATGATGTGCCGGTAGTGACCACTATCGAACCGCTGAAAGAGTGGTATCCCGCTGAAGCCTATCATCAGGATTACTGGGAAGGCGCGGGCCAGCGCAACGGCTACTGTATGGCGGTGATCCCACCGAAACTGCAAAAGCTGCGCAAAAGTTTCGCGAATCGGGTGAAGAGCTGATTTAGCCTTTGACGGGGCAACATATGCGGCATAAATCCCCGGCTTTATGTCGCAGTAAATCGATTCGTTCAGAGCTTAAGCGAATAGAACAAAAGAGGAAAATAGTGCTTGACCGTTTTCAGCCGACTCCCTATAGTACCGCCCCGTTGACCCAGCGCGGTCAGTGAAGTAAATCTGGTGAGGTGTCCGAGTGGCTGAAGGAGCACGCCTGGAAAGTGTGTATACGGCAACGTATCGAGGGTTCGAACCCCTCTCTCACCGCCATCTTCAAAGAAGAGCCTGAACTTTTGTTCAGGCTTTTTTTTTGCCTGTCTCACTCTGAGAGGAGTGTGAGAACTCCCGCCGGGGTTTGATAACATGCTGAGCGAATCCATCCCTTACCTTCCCTTTCTTTAACATTCCCATTCTTTGCGTATTATTCTTATTTGAGACCACTGATTAAATTTCCGTAATACCCAAATGAGACACCTTATATTTAATTCTGCGACACGTTAAATGACCTGCCTCAAAAGGCATCTGCTATAGCCTGTTACTATGCGCGGCTAAAAATTTGCAAGACGCTGATAAAGAACGATGAAAAAAGATGAATTAAAAAAACACCTGCATGAGTGTTTACGTCGTGAAGTTATGATGAGTGATAAGCCTTTTACCTGGGCGCGGACGTTGCATAAAGCGATTAAGTGTCCGGACAGGCGATTTAACTTCTGGTGGCGGATAGTCTCATTCCTGACGCATACAGACAGCACAGTATTAAAAAATCTCGCGAAGAAAATTAATCGACAACTCATCCAGAAATACCATACTGAAATCCAGCCCGGCACCCAAATCGGACCGGGACTGACAGTCAGCCACTTTTTATCCGTGGTGATAAATGAATGCACAGTTATCGGCTGCAATTTCAAAATCCGCCAGAACTCAACAATCGGCATCTCCGGGCGCGCAGGTTGCGGCACGCCAGCGCGCATCGTCATTGGCGATAATGTCGAAGTCGGTGCCGGAACTTGCATCATAGGCGACGGACTGATCATAGGAAGCAACGTCACTATCGGGGCGATGTCGTTTATCAATAAAGACATCCCGGACAATAGCATTGTTTACACGGAAAAATCGCTGATTATCAGAGCCAGATAATTGCCTGTCACTTCACTAATCCGGTTGCGGAGATTTTGTATAAAATCATTTGAGTGGAAGCGCCTTGCGCACTCCCTTGCATGAAATGGCAGGTGTGATTAAACATCAACCTACAGGTTTATCAACGTAAACCTGTCACTCGCTCTGCTAACGGATTCAATTAATATAACTCTTCCTGCTCTATTTATATTAACCTTTAAGCGGAACCCTAATTAATGAACTCACATCTTAACTGCCGCTGCTAATATCACGCTGAAATCTGACACCCGGTCAGGCACAAAGTCATAACCGGAACAGATAAAAAGAAAACCCGGCCGGAGCCGGGTTTGGGCGCTACACTTCTACTCAATCAAACGCTAGCTATATGCGTGCAGGGTGCGCTGACACAGCGCTGAACGCACACAATCCTCTTTGCCAAAGCGCACAATGCCAACCATCTCGTCCTCTTCAAAACGCGCCAGCGCGTCCGCGAGACCAGAAGGCACCCCAGCGGGCAAGTCGCACTGGGTAATATCGCCGTTAACAATGACTGTGACGTTTTCGCCCAGTCGGGTCAGGAACATTTTCATCTGCGCGGCGGTGACGTTTTGCGCCTCGTCCAGAATCACCACAGCATTTTCAAAGGTGCGGCCACGCATATAGGCGAAGGGCGCAATCTCTACCTTGGCAATTTCCGGACGCAGACAATATTGCATAAATGATGCGCCAAGACGTTTAACCAGAATGTCATAAACCGGGCGGAAATAAGGGGCGAATTTCTCAGAAATATCACCGGGCAGGAATCCCAAATCCTCATCTGCCTGCAGTACCGGGCGCGTAACGATAATCCTGTCGATATCCTTATTAATCAGGGCCTCAGCCGCTTTTGCGGCACTGATCCAGGTTTTACCGCACCCGGCTTCACCGGTTGCGAAAATCAGCTGTTTTCTCTCTATGGCGTTAAGATAGTGCGCCTGAGCTTCATTACGGGCTTCAATCGGCAACCGGTCACGCGTATCGCGCGCCATGCCAATGGCGTCCAGTCCACTCATATGCACCAGCGAAGTGACCGACTCTTCTTCACGCTGACGATGACTGCGGGAGTCACTACGAAGCACTCTTCTTGCTTCACGACGCGCTTTGATCACTGCTTTCTGTCTTCCCATAGTGGCACCTTTCAGTTGGTTTCATTTCCTGCGCCAGGCCGGTGGCCCGTTGCGATAACGTGAACGCTTTAGAGGTTTCAGTTGGCTTCCTTTTGAGCCATGACAGGACAGGATAGTGGGTATGCAGCAGCGCAATAGCGTCGCTGTACACCGGATAAAACAGGATGCGATAAAACAAAAGAATAGGTTGAGGAGAGGGAGAAATAACGAGGCAGAATTGCCCTCGCGGTCAGGCGCAATTTATTCAGTGACAGTGACGTTCCATTAAAGACTCGACCCATGCGCGAACTCCAGTGTGATACATCGACACATACGATTACGCCTGTTGAATAAAGTGCATCATTTCGTTAGAGCTTTGCAATAGTAATTTTACCTGCTGGCAAAGGAATTGCTCATCACGGGCAGGTGTTTCTTTTACGCCAAAATGTAAACTTCATATATTACAGTGGATTAGCATATTTTATATAGAACGAACACCCGCGAAATCTCAGTTTAAACCCAGTAAGCCTCGCGCTGAAACTGAAAACGTGGGCGGCCAGAGAGAGGCACGCCCACAGTGGTTGAAATTTAATCAGGCTTCCAGCAACGACTGCGCTAAATAATGGCTGGCGTCGGGGATGCCGGGTAAAACGAAAAAGTAACCGCCGCCAAACGGCCGGATATATTCTTCCAGTGCTTCACCGTTCAGGCGCTGCTGCACCGTCAGGAAACCGCGTTCCAGATCGTGCTGATAGCAGACGAACAGTAATCCCATCTCCAGCTGGCCGGATGCGGAGATACCCGCGGAGTAACTGTAGCCGCGTCGCAGCATCAGGCTGCTGGCGGTCTCTGGCGTTCGGGGATTAGCAAGACGGATATGCGCATCCAGTGCAATCACATCGCCGTCAGGGTCACGCGCGTAATCCGGAACGTCATGTTCATGCTTCATTCCCAGTGGCGCGCCGCTCAGCTTCTCGCGTCCAAAGATGGTCTGCTGCTCACCCAGCGGGGTGCGGTCCCACATTTCCACATGAAAGCGGATGAGCCGCACGGCCTGATAGCTGCCGTTGCGCGCCCAGGCAGGTTCTCCCTGGTCGGCGGTCACCCACAGCAGCTGATTCATCAGCGCAGGATTGTGAGTATCCGGATTGGCGGTGCCATCTTTAAAGCCCAGCAGATTGATCGGCGTCTCCTGCCCCTGACTGCGGGCGGCATGGTCGGAGATAAAGCCTTCACGACGCCAGCGTACGCCCAGCAGGTCAGGCGTATGCTTGATGATGTCGCGCAGAGCATGAATCACCGTATCCTGCGTGTTGGCACAAATCTGCAACAGCAAATCGCCATGACATTGACTGGCATCAAGCGAATCATTGGGGAAGCGCGTCATCGGCTGCAATTTTCTCGGCTTGTGCGGCGCTAAACCAAAGCGTTCATCAAACAGCGAATTGCCGACTGACACGGTAATCGTCAGATTATCAGGCGCGATAGTTGC
The DNA here is from genome assembly GCF_900115075.1 of Candidatus Pantoea varia. Classification (GTDB taxonomy): domain Bacteria; phylum Pseudomonadota; class Gammaproteobacteria; order Enterobacterales; family Enterobacteriaceae; genus Pantoea; species Pantoea varia. The sequence continues at coordinate 787,098 of NZ_FOVG01000001.1, read as the reverse complement.
CCCAAGAATGCCGGAATCCATCGGCGGCAGCTGCGGATTAGTGACCGCAGGCGCCGGACCGCCCGTGGTGAGAAAGGCGATACGCTGAGTCAGCAGCTGAAACAGACGCTTCAGCTCCGCTTTATCACTACTGAGCAGGTCAAACGCCACCAGCATCATCGATGCCTGCTGAGGCGTCGTGATGCCCGCCTGGTGCTGACCGTAAAATGGCTGCGTCTGCTGTCGCGCCTGCGGCGTGACCGTACCCGGCGAAAAGCTGTCCGCAGCAGCGGCATGGAACGGACAACCGCCGCCGATGGCCGCCGCGCCGCCCAGCAAACCCAGGCCTTTCAGTAAACGACGGCGCGCAGGCTGCGCGTCATCTTCCTTACGACTCATGATTAATCCAGACCCAGGGTGCCACGAAGTAATGAAAGATCTTCCGCCAGCGCGGTGATCGGTCCTTTCAGCGCGTTGCGATCGGCGCTGGTCAGTTTCTCATAAGATTCGAAACCGGTTTTGGTGCGGTACTTGCTCAGGATCGCATCGACTTTTTTGAAGTTGGCGTCCACCTTGGCCAGCAGTTGCGGATTCGCTTTGCTCACCAGCGGTCGCAGCAGCTCAACAATTTTCTGCGCGCCATCAATATTGGCCTGGAAGTCCCACAGGTCAGTACGACTGTAGCGATCTTCTTCACCGGAGATTTTGCTCGAGGCCACTTCTTCAATCAGACCGGCTGCGCCGCCGACCACTTTGGCTGGCGGGAAGGCCAGTTCGCTGATGCGCACCTGCAAATCTTTCACATCTTTATTCAGCTTCTCAGCGTAGTCTGCCATGCCTTTGGTGCTGTTATCAGCAAACAGGGCTTTCTCCAGACGGTGGAAACCGGTGAACTTCGGATCGGCCGCTTTCTTCTCATAGTCATCTTCACGGGCATCAATGCTGCCGTCGAGGTCGGAGAACAGCTCAGCAATGGGCTCAATGCGCTCGTAATGTTGACGGGTAGGGGCAAACAGCGCTTTGGCTTTTTCCACATCACCCGCTTTAACGGCGTCAGTAAACGCCTGGGTATTGCTCACCAGCTGGTTCACCTGTTCTGTCACATAAGCTTTATATGCGGTGATCGGACCTTCCAGCTGCATACGTGCCGAAGGAGAGCTTTTCGCCGCGCCCTCGCCCGCCTCAACAATCAGCTTGCCTTTTGGATTGCTCAGCAGGCCACAGGTCATCTCATATTCGCCCGCTTCCAGATTGGCGGTCAGCTTCTGACTGAAGCCTGGCGCGATGTTCTCACGCTCTTCTACCACCAGTACGCCTTTGAGGATTTCCCACTCCAGCGCTTTCTGGCTGTTGTTTTTAATCAGGAACTGGGTCTTGCCAGCCTTGACCGTTAAGCTCATCGGCTCACACTGCTTGTCGTTGACGCTTACGGTAACCTGAGGAACCGCCGCAGCCGCCGAAGCGGAGATGGCCAGCAGAGGAAGCAGCAGTGCCTTGCGGCGGAAACGCATTGTCATCTCGATATTCCCTGTTAAGTTGCAGGCGCGGCGAACGCGCCCAAAAATGTCTGATTAAACCGTGGCCGATGCAGCAGGACGCGCAGGCATAAAGAACAAAATCAGCGCCGGGATCAGGTAGACGAAGTAAAGGGTCACTTCACTGACGCTGGGCGTCTCCTGATAACCCAGAATGCCTTCCAGCAGGGTGCCGAACAGCGAATGGGTCGATAAGGTATTGCTGAGATCGAAGGCCACATCCTGAAAGCGATTCCATAAGCCCGCTTCGTGGAAGGCGCGAATCGCACCGGCTGCCAGGCCCGCGGCGACAAACAGAATGAACACGCTGGTCCAGCGGAAGAAATGGGCCATGTTCAGACGGATACCGCCCCAGTAGAGCAACATGCCCAGCACCACCGCGGTGGCCAGACCCAGCACCGCGCCAATCGGCGGCGCATAACCCACATCCTGGGTAAAGGCCGCCAGCAGGAAGAACACCGACTCCAGCCCTTCACGTGCCACGGCCAGAAACACCATCAGCACCAGTGCCAGACCGCCACGACCAGAGCGTTGCAGCGCCTGATCGACCGCCTGCTCAAGCTCGACCCGGATATTGCGGGCGACTTTACGCATCCAGAACACCATTGAGGTCAGAATCACCACCGCAATCAGCGCTACGATTCCTTCAAACAGCTCCTGCTCTTTTTGCGGGAACTCACCGGTGGTGGCATTGATGAACAGACCCAGGCCCAGACAGAGCGCAGCGGCGATAAACACGCCCGCCCACATTGTGGGAAACCATTGGGTGCGCTGGGTGCGCTTAAGATAGCTGGCTATCAGGCTGACTATCAGCGCGGCTTCAAGCCCTTCGCGCAGCATGATGAGAAAAGGAACAAACATCGCCAACCTCTTGAATGTTAAGCAGCGTCAATAAATAGTAAAAACAGGTAAAGTGTAAACGATACCGATTATCATTATCGCTGAGAAAAAAACAAGTTACTGGTGGAGATAATTTCATCTTTGGGTGATTTATCTTTGTAACAAAAAGGCCCGCCCCTTGCGGGACGGGCCTTGCCAATAAACGCTTCGCTTATTTAGTCTGGAACTCGGCCTCGGCGGCAGCAAAACGTTGCTGCGCTTCTGCTGATGGCTCACGTCCCATCAGGCTGAAGACTACAATCGCGATGCTGGCAAAGATGAAGCCAGGGATGATTTCATAGAGGCCCAGCCAGCCATACTGTTTCCATACCAGCACGGTCAGTGCACCGATAATCATACCCGCCAGCGCACCGTTGCGATTCATACGCTTCCAGCAGACACCAAACAGGACGACCGGACCGAACGCAGCACCAAAGCCCGCCCAGGCGTAGCTTACCAGGCCCAGCACGCGGTTTTCCGGGTTAGACGCCAGCGCGATCGCAATCAGCGCCACCAGCAGCACCATCAGACGCCCTACCCACACCAGCTCCTTCTGGCTGGCATTTTTACGCAGCAACCCTTTATAAAGATCTTCAGTCAGGGCGCTGGAACAGACCAGCAACTGACAGCTCAGCGTTGACATCACCGCCGCCAGAATCGCTGACAGCAGAATGCCGGCAATCCACGGGTTGAACAGGATACGGGCCAGTTCGATAAAGACACGCTCAGCGTTGTCGTTAACGCCAGTGGCCAGCGTCGGGTTGTTCTGGAAGTAGGCGATACCAAAGAAGCCCACGCCCACGGCACCCGCCAGACAGAGCACCATCCAGGTCATCCCGATTCGACGTGCGGTACGGATTGAGCGATGCGAATCCGCCGCCATAAAGCGCGCCAGAATATGGGGCTGTCCGAAGTAACCCAGGCCCCAGCCGAGCAGCGAGATCACCGCGATGAAGTTCAGTCCCTTGAGCATGTTGAGGTTTTCCAGGCTCTTCGCCTCGATCACCGCCATCGAATCGGACCAGCCACCGACCGCGATAATCACGAACACCGGCGTCAGGATCAGCGCAAAAATCATCAGGCTCGCCTGAACGGTATCGGTCCAGCTCACCGCCAGGAAACCGCCCACCAGCGTATAGAGGATGGTCGCCGCTGCACCTGCCCACAAGGCGGTCTGGTAACTCATACCAAAAGTGCTTTCAAACAGACGCGCACCGGCCACCACGCCCGAGGCGCAATAGATGGTGAAGAATACCAGGATCACAATGGCGGAGATCACGCGCAGAATTTTACTGTGGTCTTCAAAGCGGCTGGTAAAGAAGTCCGGCAGCGTCAAAGCATTGTTGTGATGCTCGGTCTGGACGCGCAGGCGACCGGCGACGATTTTCCAGTTCAGCCACGCACCAATGGTCAGGCCAATCGCAATCCAGCTTTCAGAGATACCGGAGATGAAAATGGCACCCGGTAAGCCCATCAGCAGCCAGCCGCTCATATCGGATGCACCGGCAGAGAGTGCCGTGACCACACTACCCAGACTGCGGCCACCGAGGATGTAATCATCGAAGTTTTTGGTCGAGCGATATGCCGCAAAACCGATGAATACCATCCCAAGAATATAAACCAAAAAGGTCACCAGCATTGGTGTACTTACACTCATCTGTCTCTCCACTTATTATTTGATATCCCAGAGAAATCGCCAGCTACCCGCCTGCCGGAACGGGGCAGAACGGGTCGATTTTCTTCGTCAGGGCGTCAGTCATTTCCCAGCGGCGCGGTATCCTGCCGGAAAGGCGTTGTGCGCACAATGGATTTAACACAGGCGTTACAGTGATTTCACTAACCGTTTGTGAAAACGTGCTGATAGGTTGCACTCGCTCACAGTTATCCGGTTGCACCTCTGTAATCCCTGCCTGAAACCCGCTTTGTATCGGGCCTGCCAACCTGGCGAGGATCTTGCAGCAATATCCGTGCCGCATTGCAGAATTTAACAATCGGCGACATTAAAAGGGTGTTAACTGGCTCACATTTAACACGGTTGCACAAAGTTGCAACTTAAGTGATAGTGCAGCCAACGCCGTATCGAACCACTATCAAGGAGCTCTGGAGTCATGGCTACAACCACCATGGGTGTAAAACTGGATGACGCGACACGCGAGCGCATCAAACTGGCTGCGCAGCGTATTGATCGCACGCCACACTGGCTGATTAAACAGGCGATCTTTAACTACCTGAGCCAGCTGGAAAGCGGCGATGCTGTGCCGGAGATCCCGCTTTCTGCCCAGGCGGCAGCGGAGTCTGACGACACCCAGCCAGAGGAGTCGCACCAGCCGTTCCTTGACTTCGCAGAGCAAATTTTACCTCAGTCAGTGACCCGTTCAGCGGTGACTGCTGCCTGGCGTCGTCCGGAGACCGATGCGGTGCCGATGATGCTGGAGCAGGCGCGCTTACCCGCCGCGCTGGCAGAGAAAACCCATCAGCTGGCTTACCAGCTCGCCGACAAGCTGCGGCACCAGAAAGGGGCGACCGGACGCGCTGGCATGGTGCAGAGCCTGTTGCAGGAGTTCTCCCTTTCCTCTCATGAAGGCGTGGCGCTGATGTGCCTGGCTGAAGCGCTGCTGCGTATTCCCGACAAGCCAACGCGTGATGCGCTAATCCGTGACAAGATCAGCAACGGCAACTGGCAGTCACATCTTGGACGCAGCCCGTCCCTGTTTGTCAACGCGGCGACCTGGGGCCTGCTGTTTACTGGCCGTCTGGTCTCGACCCACAACGAAGCCAACCTCTCAAGCTCGCTTAACCGCATTATCGGGAAAGGTGGCGAGCCACTGATCCGCAAAGGCGTGGATATGGCGATGCGTCTGATGGGTGAGCAGTTCGTTACCGGTGAAACCATTGCCGAAGCACTGGCGAATGCCCGCAAGCTGGAAGAGAAAGGTTTCCGCTACTCCTATGACATGCTGGGTGAAGCGGCCCTGACCGCAGGCGATGCCAAAGCCTATCTGCTCTCTTATCAGCAGGCAATCCATGCCATCGGTAAAGCATCGAATGGCCGTGGCATCTATGAGGGTCCGGGCATCTCCATCAAGCTTTCCGCTCTGCATCCCCGCTATAGCCGCGCGCAGTATGAGCGCGTGATGGAAGAGCTCTACCCTATTCTGAAGTCGCTGACGCTGCTGGCCCGCTCCTATGACATCGGCATCAACATCGACGCAGAAGAGGCGGATCGGCTGGAACTGTCGCAGGATTTACTGGAGAAACTCTGTTTCGAGCCAGAGCTGGAAGGCTGGAACGGCATCGGCTTCGTGATTCAGGCCTACATGAAACGCTGTCCGTTTGTGATTGATGAACTGATCGATCTGGCACAGCGCAGCCGCCGCCGTCTGATGATCCGTCTGGTGAAAGGCGCATACTGGGACAGCGAAATCAAGCGCGCCCAGATGGAGGGACTGGAGGGCTATCCGGTTTACACCCGCAAAGTCTACACCGATATCTCTTACCTGGCCTGCGCCCGCAAACTGCTGGCGGTGCCAAGCCTGATTTATCCCCAGTTCGCCACCCACAACGCCCACACGCTGGCGGCGATTTATCAGCTGGCGGGCAATAACTACTATCCGGGTCAGTATGAGTTCCAGTGCCTGCACGGCATGGGTGAACCGCTGTATGAGCAGGTGGTCGGCAAAGTAGCGGACGGCAAGCTTAATCGCCCGTGCCGCATCTATGCGCCGGTCGGCACGCATGAAACCCTGCTGGCCTATCTGGTTCGCCGCCTGTTAGAAAACGGGGCCAACACCTCCTTTGTTAACCGCATTGCCGATACCTCGCTGCCGATCGATGAGCTGGTGGCCGATCCAGTGACTGCCGTCGAGAAACTGGGTGCCAGCGAAGGCGCCATTGGCCTGCCGCATCCGAAGATCCCCCTGCCGCGCGAACTGTATGGCGAGAACCGCGTTAACTCTGCGGGTCTGGATATGGCCAACGAACATCGCCTTGCCTCACTTTCCAGCGCCCTGCTGAGCAGCGCGGCACAGCCCTGCCTGGCCGAGCCGATGATTGACGGTGAAGCGGGTGCCGGCGAGTTGCGCGATATTCTAAACCCGGCGGCACCTGCCGATCGCGTGGGTCAGGTACGTGAAGCCACTGAACAGGAAGTCTCTGTGGCGCTGGATGCCGCGGTGAACAGCGGGCCAATCTGGTTTGCCACACCGCCGCAGGAGCGTGCGGCGATTCTGGAACGCGCCGCACAGATTATGGAAGGCCAGATGCAGCAACTGCTTGGCATCCTGGTGCGTGAAGCAGGCAAGACCTATAACAACGCCATTGCGGAAGTGCGCGAAGCGGTTGATTTCCTCTATTACTACGCCGGTATGGTGCGCGACGATTTCGACAACGAAACCCATCGCCCGCTGGGTCCGGTGGTCTGCATCAGTCCGTGGAACTTCCCGCTGGCGATCTTTACCGGTCAGATTGCGGCTGCACTGGCTGCAGGCAACAGCGTGCTGGCTAAACCGGCTGAGCAGACCCCGCTGATTGCCGCGCAGGCGGTTCAGATTCTGCTGGATGCGGGTGTTCCGCCAGGCGTGCTGCAACTGCTGCCGGGTCAGGGCGAAACCGTTGGCGCGCAGCTGACCGGGGATAGTCGGGTGCGTGGCGTGATGTTTACCGGCTCGACTGCGGTCGCGACACTGCTGCAGCGTAATCTGGCCGGTCGCCTTGACCAGCACGGTCGCCCGGTGCCGCTGATTGCTGAGACCGGTGGGATGAACGCGATGATCGTCGACTCTTCTGCGCTGACTGAACAGGTGGTGATCGATATCGTCGCCTCTGCATTCGACAGTGCAGGACAGCGCTGCTCTGCCCTGCGTCTGCTCTGCATTCAGGAAGATGTCGCCGACCATACGCTGAAGATGCTGCGTGGTGCAATGGCGGAGTGCCGCATGGGCAATCCGGAGCGCTTCTCAACCGATATCGGCCCGGTGATTGATGCCGAGGCGAAAGCCAATATCGATCGTCATATTCAGGCGATGCGCAATAAAGGCTTCACGGTTTATCAGGCGGTGCAGGATAACCCACAGGACAGCAAAGAGTGGAACAGTGGCACCTTTGTTAAACCGACGCTGATCGAGCTGAATCAGGTCAGCGATCTGGATAAAGAGATTTTTGGGCCGGTGTTGCACGTGGTGCGCTTCACCCGCACCAACCTGCCGCAGCTGGTTGAGCAGATCAATGCCTCGGGCTATGGCCTGACGCTGGGCGTGCATACCCGCATCGACGAAACCATTGCGCAGGTGACGGCAAACGCCCGGGTCGGCAATCTCTACGTCAACCGTAACATGGTGGGCGCGGTAGTCGGCGTCCAGCCGTTTGGTGGCGAAGGCTTATCCGGTACCGGTCCAAAAGCGGGTGGTCCGCTCTATCTCTACCGCCTGCTGGCCCATCGCCCGGATAGCGCGCTGCGTCTGACCTTTGATCGTCAGGATGCCGAACGCCCGGCGGACAGCACGCTGCGTCAGGCGCTGCTGGCGCCGCATCAGGCACTCAGCAACTGGGCAAAAGATAAACCGGAACTGGCGCAACTTTGCCAGCACTATGGCGAGCTGGCACAGGCGGGCGTGGTCCGTCTGCTGCCGGGCCCAACGGGCGAGCGCAACACCTTCTCGCTGTTGCCGCGTGATCAGGTGCTCTGTCTGGCCGACAACGAGCAGGATGTGTTAATCCAGCTGGCTGCGGTCACCAGCGTGGGCAGTAAAGCGCTGTGGCCGGATGATGAGCTGCATCGCGCCCTGCAGGCTTCGCTGCCTGACGCCGTGAAAGCGCGCATTACGCTGGCGCGTGATCCGTTAACGGCGGAGTTTGATGCGGTGATCTATCACGGCGATGCCGATCAGCTGCGTATCCTTTGCGAGCAGATTGCGGCGCGTGACGGCGCGATTGTGTCGGTGCAGGGCTTCGCCCGTGGCGAGACCAATCTGCTGCTGGAGCGTCTGCTGATTGAGCGTTCGCTGAGTGTGAATACCGCGGCGGCGGGGGGTAATGCGAGTCTGATGACTATAGGGTAGTGCTTAAGCTGGGGTGTTGGCTGCGCGAACGGGCTATGAGAGGTTTCGTTCGCGTGGCTGGCTGGCATGGCCTTTTTGTTCGCTGCGCGAACGGGCTATGAGAAGGTTTCGTTCGCCTGGTGAGACGGGCAGTTTCAGACACGCCTCTGCAGGCGACCAACAAGGGGGCGCCAGTCGCCGCGCCCCCTTGACCCCGGGCTCCGGCCTGCTTCACCGCCGCTTCGCGGTCCCTTCGCTTCTTCCGGATTTCTCACGGACCGCCGGGACGCGCCATCCCTGGCGCGAACCCGCCTCTTCGCGACATCCCTGTCGCTCGTCCTGAAATCCCTCATCCGCTCTGCGGCTCTGACGGCCTCCCTAAACCCCCTGCTGTTATCTCTTCTCAAAGATTTAGTATCTTATCGCTGAAGATTTTCGGCATTGCCTTTGGCTTTCAGGCCAGCAGATGACACTTCATCCCAGAAAATAAAAGATATTACAGGCGGGGTTTGGGAGAGGCGTCCGCAGCGCTGAGGAACAACCGGAGGCCAGGATGAGCCGACAGGACGTCGGCGAAAAGACGGTACGAGCCAGGGATGGCGAGTCCGGACGGTCCGCTGGCCGCAGGGCGTGACGAAGGGACCCCGCACAGCGGGGCGCGCAGGCAGCCGGACGCCGGGATTGTTAAGGGGCGGGCGTCCGCCCCTTAACGCGTCCGCCTGCACGGAGAACCTGAAACTCCCCACCGCCTGGCGGGCGTAACCCGCTCAGAACAAGACCGCAGCACAGCAAAATCAGTCCGCCCTTCCCCACTTTCAGCGGCCCGCATCCCCGAACCGGGCAGGAATCCCACCGGCAGGGGTTTGCCAGAGGCGTCCGCAGCGCTGAGGAACAACCGGAGGCGGGGATGAGCCGACAGGACGTCGGCGAAAGGACGGAACGCGCCAGGGATGGCGAGTCCGGACGGTCCGCAGGCCGCAGGGCGTGACGAAGGGACCCCGCCAGGCGGGGCGCGCAGGCAGCCGGACGCCGGGATTGTTAAGGGGCGGGCGTCCGCCCCTTGACGCGTCCGCCTGCTCAGGTGACTTGAAACTCCCCACCGCCTGGCGGGCGTAACCTGCTCATAGCAAGCTCGCTGCAAAGCGAAACCGGCCCCACGCACAACGTGCTATCCCCCTACCCGCTGCCGCTTCATTAACGTCGGAAACACAAACAGCGACTGCCCCACTCCGCGATTGGTCAGCGACCATATCGCCACTGAACAGAGTGAGCAAATCCCCACAATCGCCACCGGATAGAAACAGGCCCACAGAAACGAAAACCACGCCTGCTCAAACAGATGATGCCGCTGCGCGAACAGAATCGCGGACATACCAAAGAACTCGATAAAAATACGGTGGATGACGTAAATCTGCAGCGTATTGCGGCCAACCCAGTTGAGATAGCGCATGCTGAAATGCTGATTCAGCCAGCGGCAGGCAGCGATACTGAATAACACCGCCAGCACACACAGGAACAGACTCTTATCCAGGCCAAATATCACGTGAATCCCGGCGACCGCAGCCAGTAGCGCCCAGGGCATCAGATTCTCCCGCCGCCACTCACTCAGGCGCAGCATGGTCTGGCTCCAGAACGCTCCTAACAGGAAGAACAGGAAATATTGCGCCAGACTCTGGGGGCCCCAGAACGGAATCACTTTTTCGACCGCCAGATAATTGAGCAGGATCGCTACTGCCACAAGGGCCATTTTATATTGACGAAAAACTTTGGCACAGAGGAAATACAGCCCCAGTCCATAGAGATACCATGAAGTACTCATCGCCATAAAGGTCAGCTTGAGAAATTCCAGCAGCGAACCGGCATAGGCGGCATTGAGATTCTGTGAAATACGCTGGCCGGTAATTTCGGTAGAGATGCCAATAATTGACCACCACTGAATAAAGCCCCACAGAATATAGAGATAAAACAGATTGGTGATACGACTGGTAAACACCTGTTTCCAGGGCCGGTTAATAATGCCATTGGTCGCCAGCAATCCCGACACAAAGAAAAAAGCGGGCATACGCAGCGGCGACAGAACCGTATTAAACTGTATCCATATTTCGGCGGGGATCCATCCGGCAGTGAGGTATTTCATCGTCCCTTCATAGCCGGGTAAAACCGTGTGGTACAGGACCACCAGCAATATGCAGGCGCCCTTCAGAGTATCTACCCACAATATCTGGTCTGACTTAGTCTGGCTCATTCAATGACTCCTGCTGTGTAGGTCAGAATGCTGGAAAGTAAAAGCGAGGAAATCAGTATTGCTTTTATGATTATCCAGCGATTATTCGCCATTGAACCGGTGATGAATGTAGCGAAACTCTTAAAAGCCGCTGACTGGACCTGTCGCCACAGTTATTTACTTAGCAGAACGTTTCCTTACACTTATTAATCAACCCGGCAATAAGCGAATAATCTGCGCTTCAGCCAGACCAAAGGATAATATCGTTTGATGATCCACAGAATATAAATAAGAGGAAGTGGCAGCAGTCAACGCCATTTAATATGCGATGAAAGGAAAAGATTTGTCAGATGCAGCAAAAGGTTTAACGGCTGAATAATTACCTGTGATATCGCACGGCAAATTAAGCGTGTTGCCGCAGAAAAAGGGGGATTAAACCGATAAAAACTGCCTTCCGGAGAAGGCAGTGAGGTTACTGATTAAGAAATTTATCAAGGAACTGACGGGTTCGCGGCTGCTGGGGATTACTGAACAACGCTTTCGCCTCGCCCTGCTCCACAATGCGTCCCTGATCCATAAAAATAGCGCGGTCAGCAACGTCGCGGGCAAAGCTCATCTCATGCGTGACGATGACCATGGTGCGTTTCTCTTCGGCCAGCGCGCGGATAGTGCTGAGCACCTCGCCCACCAGCTCCGGATCCAGCGCCGAGGTCGGTTCATCAAACAGAATCACTTCCGGCCGCATCGCCAGCGCACGGGCAATCGCCACGCGCTGCTGCTGTCCACCCGACAGACGGCGCGGATAGCTCTCCTCTTTGCCATGCAGTCCGACCTTCTCCAGCAGCGTGCGGGCGCGGGCTATCGCATCCGCTTTCGCTTCGCCTTTGACGATAACCGGCCCTTCAATAATGTTCTCCATCACCGAACGGTGCGGAAACAGATTGAAGTTCTGGAAAACAAACCCGACCTGCTGACGCAGACGACGCACCTGCTCTTTCTGCTTGCTCTGGGCCAGCGCCGCATCCACGGTAATCTCCCCGACACGGATAGTGCCGCTATCCGGCACTTCCAGCAGGTTGATACTGCGCAGCAGCGTGGTTTTACCCGAGCCGCTGGGACCGATAATCGCCACCACTTCACCGGCGGCCACATCAAGGTCGATGTCGTGCAGCACCGTCTGGCCGTTAAACGATTTCACCAGCTTTCTGACTTCGATGGCGCTCATTTCGACTCCGAATCCTGACGATTAACATGCTGTTCCAGCCGGTTCTGCAACGCAGACAACACCGTTGCCATCACCCAGTAGATCAGCGAGGCCGCCAGATACATGGTGAAGACTTCCAGCGTGCGCGAGGTGATCAACTGCGCCTGACGGAACAGCTCCGGCACCTGAATCGTCGCCGCCAGCGACGTATCTTTCACCAGGCTGATAAAACTGTTCCCCAACGGAGGCAGCGCGGTGCGTGCTGCCTGTGGCAGGATCACACGGCGCAGGGTCTGCCAGCGCGTCATGCCGATACTTGCCGCCGCTTCCCACTGGCCGCGCTCAATCGATGAAATCGCGCCGCGCAGAGACTCTGAAGCATAGGCGGCGGTATTCAGGGAAAGGCCAATCATTGCCGAGGGGATCGGATCCAGCTCAATGCCAAACTGCGGCAGGCCGTAGTAGATCATAAACAGCTGCGCGATCAGCGGCGTGCCACGGAAAATCGAGACATAGATCCGCGCCAGCCAGCGAACCGGCCAGAAGCGCGACAGACGCATCAGCGCCAGAATAAAGCCCAGCAGCAGACCGAAGAACATCCCGCCGATGCTGAGCTGCAGCGTAAACAGCGCGCCTTTTAATAAAAAAGGTGCTGAATCCAGCACCAGTTGAAGACTTTCCTGCATTATTTCGTCACGTCCGCGCCAAACCATTTCTGAGACAGCTTGCTCAGCGAGCCATCTTTCTGCATGTCAGCAATGGCCTGGTCGACCGCTTTCAGCAGATCGTCGTTGCCTTTACGGATCGCAACGCCCGATTCCTGACGTGAGAAGGCATCACCGGCAACCGCCATGGTATCGCCGGTTTTTTTCACCAGATCCAGTGCAGCCAGACGGTCAACCAGGATGGCATTCAGACGGCCAGAACGCAGATCCTGATATTTCGTCGGGTCATCATCATAAGTACGGATGTCCACGCCTTTCACATTCTCACGCAGCCACTGCTCGTAGTTCGTGCCCAGACCCACGCCCACTTTCTTGCCCGCCAGATCAGCCGGCTTAGTGATGGTGTTCGCGTTGGCTTTCATGGTCAGTGCCTGAATGCCGGAGACCGTATAGGGCGTGGAGAAGTCATACTTCTTCTTACGCTCATCAGAGATAGTCACCTGGTTGATCACCACATCGATGCGTTTCGCATCAAGTGAGGCCAGCATGCCGTCCCATTTGGTCGGTTTCAGGCTCGCCTTGACGCCCATGTGCTGCGCCAGCTGTTCTGCGAATTCCACTTCAAAGCCGGTCAGCTTGCCCTTTTCATCCTGGAAGCTGAATGGCGGATAAGTCCCTTCCAGACCCACCAGCAGCGTGCCGCGCTCTTTAATTTTGTTCAGCAGATTTTCCGCTGCAAAGGTTTTAACGTTGACGCCAGCAATCAGCGCCACAGCCATGACGCCCATCACCATCTGACGACCTGCACGAGAAAAGGACATATTCACCCCATTATTGACAGTATTGTGTGTGTGTTCTTATAAGGGCAGCACCGCTTATCGCTGCCAGTCCAGAATGATAACGCACGGAGTATAAACTGTTTTATTCGCTTGTCTCAGACCGAAGGATGATAAGCAAATAACGCCGGCGCGCCGCCCGTATGAATAAACAGCAACGGACCTTCACGACGGAAACGATTCTGACTGATGCCATCCAGCAGTCCGGCCATCGCCTTGCCGGTATAAACCGGGTCGAGCAGGATCCCTTCCAGCTGCGCCAGCAGTTTCACCGCAGCCATGCCTTCGTCATTCGGCTCGCCGTAGCGCGGCGCGAAATAGTCATCCCACAGGGTGATCGGTGCCTTAGCCTGCACTTCCAGCTTCTCTGCCAGCGACTGACGCAGCCGATCAACCAGCGGCAACTGCGCTTCGACCTGACGTGAAACGGTGACGCCCACCAGCTCGGTCTCCGGCAGCAGATGCTCCAGACCCACCGCCAGTCCCGCATGGGTGCCGGCACTGCCCGAGGCGACGACCACGGCGGCAAAATCGACCACGCCTTCACTCTGATGAGCGATCTCCTGCGCGCACTCCACATAGCCTAGCGCACCCAGCGCATTTGAGCCGCCGACCGGCACGATGTAAGGGCGGAAGCCCTGAGCTTCCAGACGCGTAGCCTCGTCCGCCAGCTGTTCAGCGGGATTGTGCAGCGCATCTACCATGATCACTTCCGCGTCCATCAGATCCAGTAACAGACGGTTGCCGTTGCTCAGGTAGTTTTCAGCATGGGTGCCAATCGGGTTTTCCAGCAGCGCCACACACTTCAGGCCAAGACGGGCCGCGACGGCCGCCGTCTGACGCACATGGTTAGACTGAATCGCGCCCGCGGTCAGCAGCACATCGGCGCCTTCGCGCAGCGCATCGGCAGCCAGGAATTCGAGCTTGCGCAGCTTGTTACCGCCCATTGCCACAGGCGTGAAATCATCGCGTTTGATGAAGATATCGCGACCCAGATAGTCGGAGAGCCGTGGCAGATGCTCTAACGGCGTCGGTGCGCCCAGCAGTTCAAGACGAGGGAATTGGTGTAACAGATGTAAAGACAATGCTGCCTCCATTCGGGCACTGGAATTATCTTTATAGTGTTGCAGAAGATGCGCAAAGGATCACCCTGATTCAGGTGCCCGCAGATGCGGTGAGACACAGGTACTGAGAAAAATGCGGGGAGAAAGAAGCGCCGTGCTCCCCCTTCCCTCGACCCGGCGGGCGGGCAAAGGGAAAACGTGCCGCAGGCACGCGGGGGAGCAATCGGTGCAGATCAGGTTTACGCCTGCTGCCAGCCTAAGAACTGATCGTACTTGCGCAGCGCGATGCGGTAATTGTTATTACCGGCATCGGGCAGATCGCTTTCCAGACACTGATGCCAGCTATTTCCTTTGAGCCTGTCGGCCGGGAAATTTTTGGCTTTCAGCATCTCATCCAGTCGACGAAGACGCACCACATATTCACGAATCGTGCTGGGGCTCATCTCTGTCTGCTCAAACAGGTACTGTTTGAACGCCATAATGTCGAAGTAATTAGGATGGGTATTGCAAAAAATATCACTGCAAAAACGACAAAGCGCAGTCAGTTCGGGCTGAAGCTTCAGCCACAGCGGCTCATCAATCATCTGGTCCATCCGTGCGATGGCCTCTTTATTGATGATCTGGCCACGAAAAACGAGCGCCATTCGATCTAATACCTTGCCACAGTGTGAACAATTGCTCTGGCTGTGTTTATAGTCTTTAAGATAACGACTTAACGGTCTGGCCTTGGTCTTGGCTCCCATTACTGAGTCCCCGGTTTCTTATAATTTTGAATCGCCAGGAACTGATACTGCTAGCGCGCTCCCGCAAGTCGGGCCCGCAGGCGTTTGATCGCCTGACTGTGCAGCTGGCTGACACGGGATTCACCCACATCAAGCACCGCGCCAATCTCTTTCAGGTTCAGTTCTTCCTGGTAGTACAGTGTCAGCACCATCTTTTCACGATCGGGTAACGCTTCGATCGCTTCAATAACGCGCTCACGCAGACTCCCTTCAAGCAACTGGTGAAGTGGATTAGCCTCTTCATGGCCTTCCGTCACCAGCTCCGCGCTGTCGCCGTGCTCTTCCCGATACTCGTCGTAGGAGAAAAGTTGACTGTTGTTGGTGTCCAGCAGGATCTGCCGGTACTCCTCCATGGAAACATTCAGCTGCTGCGCCACTTCCTGCTCGGAGGCAGAGCGCCCCAGCGACTGTTCCACTCTGTGCATTGCTCCAGCCACCTCACGTGCATTACGGCGCACACTGCGAGGTGCCCAGTCCCGACTACGAAGCTCGTCGAGCATGGCGCCACGAATACGCTGCACGGCGTAGGTGGTAAACGCTGTGCCCTGAAGCGCGTCATAGCGCTCTACTGCATTTAACAGCCCTATCCCACCCGCCTGCAGCAGGTCATCAAGCTCGACGCTGGCCGGCAGGCGAACCTGCAGACGCAACGCTTCATGACGCACCAGCGGCACGTAGCGCTGCCAGAGCGAATGCTTGTCCATCACGCCTTCGGCGGTATAGAAATCGTTCACGTTGACTATCCTGCGTTAATGAAGTTATCGGCATGATTATGCAATTCTGTAGCGTTTTCGATTGACTGAATAGGCGGGGTAAAACGAGGCTATTTCATTTTTGTTAAGTCAGAGTGCAGATCCTTCTGCACTCATCGGTGCGGTTTAACGACGGGCGCGCAGTCGTTGCCGCGTAGCGGGTGGCACAGCCGCCCACAGGCTGCAGATGCGACCCTCCAGCTCCTGATACCAGGGCGCAATATGCTGTCGCGCCTCCTCGCCAGGATGCACCTCAATCTCTCCCGACTCACCATTAATGCTAATCAGTCGGTTAATAAATAATCGCTGTAAATCACTGCGTAAAAACAGGCCGTTATCGACGCTGTTATCGGCCAGCACGCCGTCATCGCCTTCCAGCGTGTCGATATGGCAGGCTTCCACCCACGGCCAGCCGTGCCGATCGGTCAGCTCGGTGCCGGTCATCACGCAGGCACCGTAGCGGGCTTTAACACCGGCGCTGAATTCCGCCTGGCTGGCGCGCTGCAGCACCCGAGCTTTGACGCGCCGTCCGACTTCAGTACCCGGCATGACCGCCGCAGGGACTTTGTGCTGCGGCGTACTCAGCACCACGATGAACTGAATGCGCTGCGACTGCGGAAAGCAGGGATCCGCCTGAGGATTGAAGAGCTGCCAGTAAGCGTCTTCATCATCCTGATGCATCATCACCAGTTTGTAGCCGCGACTGTTGAGCAGGTTCTGCGCCGTGGCGGATTGCGGATCGATCATCGCAAAGACCTGACTGCTGCCCATCACCTTCCACAGGTTTTCGCGCTTCTCGTTCTCGCTACGACGGAAATAGAGAAAAGAGAGATTCTGCTTAAGGTAGTGCTCAAAGCGGCGCAGATAATTTTTACGCTCGTTGTCATGGGAGATGAACAGCAGGTCCTCAAGCGGACTGTTGCTCTCTTCCTGCGCGAAGACGGCACGGATTTTCAGCGTGCGCAGGCCGGTTGACGGACTCAGCAAGGCGCGTGCCGTCAGCTCTTTATCATCAGGGTATTGCAAAGCGTAACGCCGGGCGATCTCGTCGAAGGTCAGCCGCTCGCCCGGTAACAGGTCATAATTGAAGCGCATAGACACTCCACAAAGTTAAAATCATTAATGATGTTGTTCTGTAGAGAGTTATCGGCAGGCTGCGGGGGAACTGTAACGGGTTGGGCGGAATTCAGGAATGAGCGAAAGCGAGCCTGCACCCTTGTGGTCAGGGTTTTGGGCAAAGGCTGTTTTGCTATTAAGGGCGAATGTCCCGATCGCGGGTGAATGCCCTGGCGTGCCGGTTTAACAATAACCCGGCACGCCAGCAGTCACGCTTTCAGCCATCAGCAGAGGCAAGCCCAGGAGCAGGAACATGGGGTCCCTGCACGTTCATTAATGGTGGCACCCAGGATTATTTCAGCAGGTAAATCAGCGACAGATCGTCATTGACCTTAACCTTGTTAATCTCTGCCAGAAACGCACTCACCGACTGTGCACTGTGTTTTGTTATTGAGTGGTAGCTGTAGATGATATTGATAATATCCTCTTCATCAATCGTTCCGACCAATTCAACACTGGCGGCTATCAATGACTTAAGCTGGAACCATTCTGCTGTCAGAAGATACAGGCTCAGTAACGGGCTGCGACTCTCGTCATTAGGGAAAAAGTCATCATAAATGCGGTACTGAATATAGTTGTTCATGATCCACGGGCGCTCAGCGAGCCAGGGCATAACCTGCTTCTGCCAGACGTTGTCCAGCCGGATCATCGGCTGACTGACGTCATCGGTTTTAGCCCCTTCGGACAAAATATAAATTAGCTTATTCAGATAGTGATCCAGGGTGGGAAAGCCACGCTTGTATGTCTTTGCGCCGAACCAGGTCTGTAATCTCAACAGTAAAGACCATTGCAGATTATAGTCAGGCTTAATCTGGTCAAGCTGCCGCCTGATTTCGCCCTGTGCCAGATTATCAAGCACGTCAGAAAAATGACGCTCCATTTTTTCCAGCCAATTTTCCTCAGGACTTACTCTTTCAGCCGCCAGCAAAAAGGTAGCCAGTGCGTACAGCGCTTCATCCAGCTTCTCACCGCTCATTTTAACAATATTGAGGCACATCAGATTGAGCAGCTTCTTGTGCTGATCAAGATCTTTGGCTTTATTGGCTTCTGGCTGAGTCTGAATGGTCTGTTCGAAGAGCATGGCATCGGGTGAGGCTAATAACTTCCGGGTGGCTTCCGGGCAGGAGAGCACCAGCGTCTTTTGTCGCTCATATTTAAACGTCCTGGCTGAACGGGGATAGGTAGAGCAGGTCTTACTCAATGCCTCAGCGCCCAGACTGGCGTGCACTTTGCACAGGAGGTCTTCACCCATAAAAGCACAGTTGCCGGATGAATTCAGCTTCATGGTGCCCCAGTTAGCGAAGCTTTTTCCGGTAATGACGATGTTGTCGGTCGCCAGGGTTTTGATTTCAATCTGAGAGGATTTTAAATAGCGCTTGACGGTGGGCTTATCCAGATTGATATCCCAGCCTTTGCAGCAGTGATCGCGACACTCACTGCCAATACATTTAAAGGCAGTGACAAACAGCGGTTCCACAACAGTAATATTTTTCATTATCTACCTGCTCAACCAGGGTGCTAAAAACCATGAGGGTGAGTGTCAGGATAAATTAAAGAGAGGAAATTGATTGGCAGAGAAAAGATTAAAAACCAGGCTAATCGTACGCATAAAAAAAACCCCGCCGAGGCGGGGTTTTGAATGGGGATTCGAAGGCGATTAGCCCTGCAGCAGAGACAGAACCTGCTGTGGAACCTGGTTCGCTTTAGACAATACTGAGTTACCAGCCTGCTGCACGATCTGTGCTTTAGACATGTTGGAAACTTCAGTTGCGTAGTCAGCATCCTGAATACGAGACTGTGCTGCAGACAGGTTAGTCGTGGTGTTGTTCAGGTTAGTTACCGCTGAGTTCAGACGGTTCTGTACTGCACCCAGGCTTGAACGGAAGTTATCAACAGATGCGATAGCTTTGTCCAGCAGTGCCAGTGGGTTAGACGTTGCTGAACCCGTGTGCACGTTGGTGTTAGCCGCATCAGCGATGTCGCCGATTGCGCTTGCTACGCCAGTAGTACCTGCTGCTGCACCATCAACAATAGCGCCCGCTGCGGTGTTGTAGTCTTTGCCCTGAACAGTCACATAACCCTGTGCTGCGCCAGTTGCATCGCCGCCAACTTTAACGAACTGACCGGTCATGGTACCAGCAGTTACGCCGTTCGCCGTGTCGGTATAAGAAACGTCAGTGGTGTTCAGTGCAACTTTACCAGTCGTATCATCAACAGAAACTGCGTAGTTATCGCTACCTGAAGAGACAACGTAAGTTGCAGTGGCTGCGCCAGCTGAAGTCTGTACGTTTTTCAGTGACAGTGAGCTTGCATCTACTTTCAGAGCAGTTGCAACAGCAGCCAGGTCAACGTTTTTCAGTGAACCGCTTGCGCCAACCTGAGTGATTGCATCGCTGGTTTTCAGTGCGTTTTTAGAGACGCCGAAACCTGACAGGCCCAGAGTAGAAGAGTCAATCTTCTTCAGGTCGATGTTGATGGTTTCGCCGTCGTTTGCGCCAACCTGAATTTTCATTGCGCCGTCTTTAGCCAGCACGTTCACGCCGTTGAACTGAGTCTGACCAGATACGCGGTCGATTTCGCTCAGACGTGATTTGATTTCGTCCTGGATTGAACCGAGGTCAGAATCAGAGTTGGTGCCGTTCTGAGACTGTACAGTCAGCTCACGAACACGCTGTAAGTTGTTGTTGATTTCTGACAGCGCGCCTTCAGTAGTCTGCGCAGCAGAGATACCGTCGTTAGCGTTACGAGCAGCCTGAGTCAGGCCCTTGATGTTAGAGGTGAAACGGTTGGCAATTGCCTGACCAGCAGCGTCATCTTTCGCGCTGTTGATACGTAAACCAGAAGACAGACGCTCCATTGAAGTAGACAGAGCTGACTGGTTTTTGTTGATGTTGTTCTGAGTGATCAGCGAGAGGCTGTTGGTATTAATGACTTGGGCCATGATGAATTTTCCTGTTAATCAAGTCTTTCGGTTAAGGTGTGGGCTTCAACCCGCCGGCTTCAGCGCCGTCAAAGTTGTTATCGTCTGCCGTTTAACAACCTTTAGAATTTTTTTAGTACCAGGCGAATTTTTCTGCTTCAACCTGTCACGTTTTAAGTTATCGCCACCTGGCCGAACTTCTTTAGACTTAATTCATTAATTTTCTAGCCGCTGAATTACCCTTCTCTATAGTGCTTATTTACCTCATTACCCTAAGGCAAATAACCTTAAACTTTCCTTATTCAAGGCCGATAACCCAGGTATCAATTTCTCTGTCGACCTTATAAAGGAATTAACATGGCTAGTATAAGTAACCTTGGTGTGGGTTCCGGCCTGCCACTCAGTACCATGCTTGACAGTTTGACCACCGCTGAAAAAGCGTCACTGACACCGATTTCAAAGCAGCAGTCGGCTTATACAGCCAAGCTGAGTGCCTATGCCACGCTGAAAAGCTCACTGACGACTTTCCAGACGGCTAACACCAAGCTGAACAGTGCTGACCTGTTTACCTCGACCACCGCGGCCAGCAGCTCAACGGCGTTCAGTGCAACCACGTCTGGCACCACTGTGCCCGGCAAATACGCCATTAACGTGACGCAACTGGCTCAGGCGCAGGTCCTGACCTCCTCCGTGCAGAGCAGCAACACCGCCGCACTGGGCGACAGTTCAGTGGCCAGCCGCAGCATCGCGATTACCTTAAAAGATGGTTCAAGCAAAAGCGTGACCCTCTCCAGCGATCAAACCTCACTGACCGGTATGCGTGACGCCATCAACGGCGCCAATGCCGGTGTCACCGCCACCATTATTAAGGTGTCAGACGGCAGCTTCCGCCTCTCGATGAGCGCCAATAAAACCGGCAGCGATAATGCGGTAGCCACGATTGCCGTGACCGGCGACAGCACGCTGCAGGGCGTTGTGGGCTTTGACGCCTCCGCCAGCAGCAATGTGATGACTGAAAGCGTTAAAGCCCAGAATGCCCAACTCACGGTCAACAACGTTGCGATTGAGAACAGCAGCAACCAGATCAGTGATGCGCTGGAAGGGATTACCTTAAATCTGACCGCGCAGACCACCGGCGCTCAGACGCTGACGATTACCAAAGACACCTCAAAAGCGTCCAGCGCGATCAGCGGCTGGGTGGATGCCTATAACTCGTTGCTGGATCAGTTCAATACGCTGACCAAGTACACCAAGGTAGATACTAATACCGATTCGCAGGACTCCAGCAATGGTGCTCTTATCGGTGACAGCACGTTACGGACTATTGAGACGCAGCTGAAAAGCATGCTGACCAACGCACAAAGCTCCTCTTCCTACAAATCACTGGGCCAGATTGGTATTACCACCGATCCCCAGACGGGCTCATTGAAAATTGATTCCACTAAGGTTAACGCCGCGCTGGATAAAGATGCCGCTGGTGTGAAAGAGATGATCGTGGGCGACGGTAAAACCACCGGTATTACCACCAAAATCGCGACCAATATCACGGGCTGGTTATCGACCAAAGGGATTGTTCAGGCCGCTACCGATGGCGTCAGCAAGACACTGAATAATTTAACCGCCCTCTATAACACCACCAGCGATCGTATTGATGCGGATATCGCACGTTATAAAACACAGTTTACCCAGCTTGATCTGGCCATCAGTAAACTCAACTCGACCAGTACGTATCTGACGCAGCAGTTCGATACCTCAAGTTCTAACAAATCATAGGAGTGACCATGTACAGCGCTACAGGCACCAAAGCCTATGCAAAAATTGGCGTCGAAAGCGCCGTCATGAGCGCCACCCAGCAGCAGCTGGTGATGATGCTGTTCGACGGTGCACTGAGCGCGTTAATCCGCGCCCGCTTGTTTATGCAGGATGGCAATATTGAAGGCAAAGGCAGCTCCATCTCCAAAGCGATCAATATTATCGAAGCAGGCCTGAAAGAGGGCCTGCTTGAAAACAGTGGTGATGAACTGGCAGACAATCTGCTGGATCTTTACAACTACATGACCCGTCGCCTGCTGCATGCCAACCTGCACAATGATGTTGCCGCGGTTGAAGAGGTCGAAGGCCTGCTGCGCAATATCGCGGACGCGTGGAAAGAAGTAGTTCAATCTCACCTGATTCAGGACGCCGTTTAATGACTACTGCACCGCATCTGATTACCGTTTACCACCAGTTACTCGATCTCAGCCACGGAATGCTGCGTCACGCAGAACAAGGCGAATGGGATGAATTGATCAGCAGGGAGATGGAGTATGTCAGTGCGGTGCAGAATTTAGCCGAATCGACAGACGCTGTGTCGCCATCATCGCAGACGCAGGAGCAGTTACGCCCGGTGCTGCGCCGTATTCTGGATAACGAATGCGAAGTGAAGCGTCTGCTGCAGGCGCGGATGGATGAGCTGGCCTCGCTGGTGGGTCAGAACACCCGACAGAAGTCAGTGATGTCCGCCTATAGCAGTCAGGGCGGCTTAGTCATGGTGCCGCACGAAACCCTCTCCTGATCCCCTGCACTGCCACGCCGCCAGATTTATTTCTCTGCGCGGCGTCTCTTTTCTGCCGCTTACTCCATACTTGATTTTCATCATCCCCTGGAGTGTGGTACATGCAAAACCCAACGTTATTACAGTTTTTTCATTGGTATTACCCGGATGGCAGCAAACTGTGGCCGGAAGTCGCCGATCGCGCGGCCTGGCTCAGCGAAATCGGTATCACTATGGCGTGGTTGCCACCGTGCTACAAAGGGGGTTCTGGTGGCTATTCTGTCGGTTACGACAGTTACGATCTGTTCGACCTTGGGGAATTTGATCAGAAAGGCGGTGTTGCGACGAAATATGGCGACAAACAGCAATTACTGGCAGCCACTGAAGCCCTGCGCAGCCACAACGTTGGGGTGCTGCTGGATGTGGTGCTGAACCATAAAATGGGTGCTGACGAAAAAGAGGCCATCAGTGTAAACCGGGTCAACCCGGATAACCGCGACGAAATTTACGAAGAGGTCGTCGAGTGCGAGGCCTGGACCAAATTCACCTTTCCGGCCCGCGCCGGGGAATATTCGAAATTTGTCTGGGACCACAAATGCTTTAGCGGCGTCGATCACATCGAAAATCCGGACGAAAACGGCGTATTTAAAATCATCAACGACTACACCGCCGAAGGCTGGAACGATCAGGTCGATAACGAGCTGGGCAACTTTGACTATCTGATGGGTGCCAACATCGATTTCCGCAACAACGCAGTCCGGGAAGAGCTAAAATACTGGGCGCGCTGGGTGATGGAACAGGTGCCCTGCACCGGCTTTCGTCTGGATGCGGTAAAACATATCCCGGCCTGGTTCTACAAAGAGTGGATCGAGCATATTCAGGAAGTCGCTGAGGAGCCGATGTTTATCGTCGCCGAGTACTGGTCGTTTGAAACCGAGAAACTGCAGGAGTATGTGCATCAGGTGGAAGGCAAAACCATGCTGTTCGATGCGCCGCTGCATATGAACTTCCATCAGGCCTCAACCGCGGGCAGCGCCTACGATATGAGCCAGATTTTTGCCAATTCGCTGGTGGTGGCCGATCCGTGGCATGCCGTGACCATCGTGGCCAATCACGACACCCAGCCGCTGCAGTCGCTGGAGGCGCCGGTTGAAGCCTGGTTTAAACCTCTGGCCTATGCGCTAATTCTGTTACGTGAACAGGGTGTGCCTACCATTTTCTATCCTGACCTGTTTGGGGCGAACTATGAAGATGAAGGCAGCGACGGTGAAAAGTACAAAATTGAGATGCCGGTGATCCCTGAACTGGAAGGATTAATCCGGGCGCGTCAGCAGTATGGCTGGGGCGTACAGACTGACTATTTTGATCATCCTAACTGCGTGGCATTCAGTCGCAGCGGCACCGAAACGCAACCGGGCTGTGTGGTCATTATGTCGAACGGCGATGCGGGGGAGAAAAGCGTGCCGATGGGTGACGGTTTGGCCGGTAAGGTCTGGCGCGATCACCTGGGTAATCGTGAAGAGACGATTACTGCCGACGAGCACGGCACCGCAGTGTTTGTCTGTAATGGTGGCAGCGTCAGCGTCTGGGTCGTTGCAGAGTAAGGTAGTGGCAGAGTAAGTAACGCAGTAAAAACGAAAACCGCCCCGGCAGGCAAGAGCGTGAAGTGCGCTCTGCCCGGCCGGGGCGGTTTTGTTATGGGTCGGCTGTTACGACTTCGCGTTGTTTTCAGTAATCGGTGTGCGCAGCAGTTGCGGTTCGATGTTCTGAATCACGGCCGCTTTCGGCTGCTTCGCCACTTCTTCCAGCGCCTGCTGACACTCGACGGTCGGACGCGCCACTTTACGCAGGGTCATCCGGTCATAACTCAGTTCGCCATTCTCCACCACCAGCGGCATCACCCGCAGCTGACGGGTCACATTGACATATTCGCCGCTCAGGCGAGTCAGTTTGCCCGGTTTGGCGATCACCCGCATCCACTGACGGCAATCCAGGGTGCTGCCATCGGCATTAATGATCACACTGGCTATCGCCTTGTCATTGATCAGGCTGCTCTGTGGGCTGACAGTTTGCCAGGTTCCCTGCAGATCAGCGGGCGCCGGTGTCTGCACCGCGTTTTCATAATCGTTGATTTGCGCACAGCCACTTAGTGCCATCGCAGCAATCAGCATCCACTTTTTCATGTTTAATCCCTAAGATCACATCAATGGCGGCTACGTTATAATTTTTTCACCGCGTTACGCAAGATATCTGGGTATTCAGGCACGCCGTAAACCCTGATTGCAGCAGAATTTCACCGGCAGCGAGGCCAGACGTCACTGTTTTAATCGGCAAATGGAGGGTGGATTGGGTTTATCCATTGCCTTTGCTACGCCTGACAAGCGATAAACAACCCGCTACACTGGCGCGCTGCAACAGACTTTCAGGAATAGGAATATGAAAACCCCAGAAGCCTACTATGCCCAGGCACGCGAGATGTTTTTTACCGCGCATCCCGACTTTCAGTCTGCACTGGATGAATTAACCGAGAGCGATGCCCGTGCTGCTAACCTGTCACTGCGACAGCTGCGCGAATGGCATGCCGAACGCATCTATGCGGCCTTTTTGCGGCAGAAGAATCTGGATGGGATGATCTTCTCTATTCAGCTCGCTGAGCCGGATAAAGCGGTGGCGGCTGAAGCGATCGAGACCTATCTCAAATCTCATGCTGAGTCGCTGGGGATGAGCTGGGAAGAGTTTTGCATCAAAAACGAGCTGTAATCAGCGCCACGTTGAAGTTGTATATCACAAACACCTCCAACCAGTTCAGGCAATACCGATAAGGTTGTACTAACCTGGGGAAAGTGTATACGTTCGGCATGCGACTGAGGTCGTGGATGTCCTTTAACGAATAGTGCTGATGCACTGCCTCTGCAGGTGTTGTCTCAATTCCACCTCCAGAGGCGAATTTTTTATCCGCCTCTACCCCTCACCTTCCGTCGCTTTACCTTTTACTTCAACATAACTTGCCACCGCCAGCAGACGATTAATATGCGTCAGCAGCAGATCAACATCAGACTGCAGAAACTCAGTCGAAGATTGCGAAGCGGTCACAATGGCATCCTGCACCGTTTCTGAAATAGTCAGCGAGTTGTCCTGTTTCGCCTGCACCAGCAGCGCTGCAACCAGCAGGGACTGCGCTTCTAACTGCGCCGTCAATTCTTTCGCATCGACGTCCATCTTTGCCAGTTTTAGCAGAATATCAATTACCAGTTGTCGCATCGCGGACCTCCTGAAAAGTAAGCCGCCATTATGTCGCGATGCGTGTCTATTTTGCTAGTCGAAGATCGCGGTTTACGCGACATAAAATTTTAAGCGAAATCAGGCGCACCACCTTGCTACTGTTTTTATTTACAGTATTATATGTCAGCGATTTTGCCCTGAATGGATTGCCATCATGTTTGTTGAGTTGATTTATGACAAGCGCAACGTTGCCGGTTTACCGGGCGCTCGCGAGATGATTCGCGAAGAGCTGGAAAAGCGGGTGCATCGGGTGTTTCCTGACATTGAAGTTAAGGTCAAGCCGATGGAACGTAACGCGATAGATACGGATCTGAGTAAGAACGATAAAGCGACAGTTGCGCGGATTGTTGAAGAGATGTTCGACGAAGCGGAAATGTGGCTGGTGGCCGATTAATCCCTTAACGGCCACCGCAATCAGTTAGCGGGAGATAACTTAGCTCTCCTGCTCGCTGTGATTAATTTCGATCTCAATGTCCTGAATAGCGGCATCAAGATCTTCCAGCAGTTTGCCCTGCTTGTTAAGCAATGCATCAATTCTGTCGGCGTTCGTCTTGTCTTTATATTCACCGGCATCAAACGCTAACCAATGGCTGGAAAGGGTTTCGGTGTTAGTCTGCGCATAGTGGCGCATCTCTTTCAACTGAGAGGTCACGTCGCGCAGATAGTCAGTTTTGGTCTTGGTTTCTGTTGAATCGCTCATGCTAAATTTCCTTCTGGTCAGTTATCCAAAATTATCAGGCTTAGCGGTTCATAAACCGGCCAATCAGCGGGCCTGCATTCAGGTACAAAATGTTGCCCGGAGATTTAAAACTAGTCGATAATAGCGAAGCCGCATTAAGAATAATCGGAAGTTATGGTTTGTGACCGGATTTTCCTGCTGGCACCTCACTCTCAGTGACGACCTCTTTGACCTTTATGATCGTTTTGTCGGCTATGCGATCCGGTATTGCATCCAGCTTATGTTGTATTGCGGTAACCTGATCGGTCAGCAGCTCCACTCTGTCATCACGCCGCGCCGCAATTAAGCGATAATCTGCCCGAATCTCCTCGACCCGCCTGTTTGCGGTGTTACTGACGTAGAGAAAAATAATCGTCATCAGGATGCAAATCATCGAACAGCTCAGAAGAATGCAGCCGAGGATAACTTTGCGTCGGTATGACATCGGAGCCTTAATGCTATTAGTCGTTGCCATTGCTGTGATCCTCCAGAGTTGAGATAAGCCGATCAATCTCATTACGAAATTTATCGTTGTGATCGGTTTCGGTCATGGCCAGTAAAATCCCTACCGCATTCTTGATTAACCGAAGATCGGTTTCGAGTGTCGAGATACGGCGCAGATTCCTGTCGTGTCGTTCGCGTAATTCATCGTTCTCCTCCCTTATCAGCCCGTTGCTCTCTTTCAGCAACACCACCTGCTCTTTGTAGCTGGTTATAATTTCGCCACCCGCCCTGTTACTGGTTACGATTGACGCGATACCCGCCAATAACGGTTTCCAGAACAGCGCAGCTGCGCCCCCACCCAGAACTAACGCACCCATGCTGGTAATAAGACTACTTTCCATGCCACACCCCTTTGTCCGGTAAGGTCTCTGGAACCACTGCGTGCTGAAAAGCCACGTCCTCCGCCTGAAATTTAAGATTGCTTAAATACCACGCTTAAGTATACTTAAGTCAATCTCAACTAAAAAGTCAAGCTGATGAAAAACGAAACGCTGGGTGACCGCATCCGACTCCGACGTAAATCACTGCAATTAACGCAGAAGCAATTGGCACAACAGGTAAAAGTGTCCCATGTGGCGATTTCGCAATGGGAAAAAGAGGAGACGCTGCCGCGCGGTGAGAACCTGCTACGGCTCGCCGAAGCGCTGGGTTGCGCCCCGGCTTTTCTGATAGATGGGGATGGACCTGTTTTTAATGAAAGCGCTTATGGTGGCCTGCATCAGATCCCCCTGCTGGCACAACGCGATGTCGTGCAATGGCTGAATGACGCCAGTTCTGTGCGGCATGAATTGCTGATGCACAACGACATGGCGCTTTCGCAACAGAGCTTTGCTTTCAGGGTGGAAGAACAGGCGATGACGCCCGCGATTCTGAAGGATGATGTGGTGATCATTGATCCCAGCCTGTCACCTCAACCGGGCGACTGCGTGCTGGCATTGCAGCTTCAGGTCGCCCTGCTTCGCACCTGGCGTCAGCGCGGGAGTGAAGATGGGGTCATGCAATTTGAACTGGCACCGGTCAATATCAACTTCCCCGAACTGCATTCCAGACGGGATAGCCTGAAACTGCTGGGTACGCTGGTGGAACTACGCCGCTATCGCCAGCCATAAAAAAACCCGCAGGCGCGGGTTAACTTTTCATCGTACAACGGTGGTCTGAACGCTTGATTACAGGGCGTCGGTGAGTTGATCCACGATCACCTTACCCTGCAGATCGGTCTGCATGATGCGGTAATTAACCGGCCATGAGCGGCGGGTACTGAGTTTATCGAACAACGTCACGCCGCCTTTTTTGACACCCTGACGGTTAACAATAATCCATTCGGTCACGTCTTCCTGACCACGATTTTTCAGGCTCACCGAACGTTGTTCGATTAACTGATCTTCAGCTTCAATCTTTAAATAGTCTCGTAACATAATTTCTATCTCCTGGTAACGCAGGCCACTATATGCCTTTTGTTAATCCGTTCAATCGAATTTATTTATCGAACATTTTATCGTCAGGAATGTGACCTGCCGCAAGCGAGACGACAGGTTTGTCCATTTCAGCCTCATCGATTCCCCGTTAGCATGATCCTGCTGTACACACCCGAACATCGAAAAATGACGTGTTCAGTATGAGAGAAACTCCGATTAGCCCGCCTCTGGCGGGCTTTTTTTGTTTTCAATCTGATGCGAATGCGGGATTTCAGTGCTGGTCTAGACTTAAGGGACTGGGACAAAAGGAGTGAAATATGTTTAAGCACAATACGAATGAAGAACGTAAGAAAGAAGGTGATGTCAGCAAAAGTCTGCCCGAAGCCGCGCCACATGCCGGTAATGCTTATGAGGAAGATGATCATCCCGCCACTGATGCCCCGAAAGATCATGGCGAAGTGCCGCGCAAAAATGATGACAGCCAGGATGATAAGAAAGATCCTTACAAAGCAAGCTGATGTGCGAAAGGCGCGCCCGCCGGGCGCGCTGGTCAGCGTTATGATTTAATGAGTTCTGTCAGCTGATGCTAATGTTCAACCAGCCAGTCGGGAAAGTTTTCAGCAGTAACAGGCACTATCTCCATCCTCCGCGGACGATTCCAGATATCAATATTGTTCTCAACGCAGCGCCGGATATGATCCGGATTGTTGAATTCCGGGCAGTTATGTTCGGTATGAGAGATCGACGCCATTTTTTCACTGATACGCTTATCGCTCATCACCCAGGAAAAATGCCATCCACCCTCTTTAATCACCTTTGTCCGGGCATGGAGCCATTTACGGCGCCACCAGCTTTCGCGTATCGGGGTACCCCGGCGCTTAACATTACGCAGCAATTCTGGTTGTCCCATGAAAAAGGTGCGCAGCGTTTTAAAGGTCACCATTTTTGCCAGTGTGGCACAGCGCGGTGTACCGTCGTTGTTTAATACCCGGACATTGAATTTAAAATTAAAATATTGCTGATGCAACGTCGTGCAAAGATGACGATGGCTGAATGCGTTAATCGCCTCGGGTCGGGGAATTTCATCGACGTCTGACACAATGATAATATCATCATCCTGTGCGCCGACCAGTCCTTGCATAATCTGATTGCGTGCAGTGGATTCATTTTCCCAGGGATCTGTTTCGCCCGCTTTAACCAGAGAGCTATTCGATTTAAAAGCCTGTTGATAAAACACAGGCGCAATATCGTTGACGACATAAATAATTTTATCGCGGAAACGATCGAACGTCTCAATGTCAAAATTAAGCCTGCTTCGCCGTTTACCGGTGAAGGTATAGCGCGATTCCACAATCACAAACCGGTCAACCACGTGCTCAAGCGTGTTCAGACGCATCTCAAGCAGGATATCTTCGTCATAGTATAAGAAACAGTCATAAATCATAATAATCAGAGGTAGTTAAGTAGAAAAATTTTCATCATCAGACCTTTGTATATAAAGCCTAACAGAGGTGAAACCACCTCTTTGTGAGGCCGCTTCAGGTAAACCTGATGGAGGGTGTAATTTACTGCGTAAAACGTTCCGTGTTTATAGTAATCTGGCTAACAATACAGTAGTGCAATAAAATAATATTGCAGCGCAGGAAAATTCGATGCTTTATTTATCAGGCCGGATGTTACATTTACTCAGCAACGCTAGCAATATTAAGCACCATTTTTTGATTGAAAAAGAGCGGTACAGCCGATATCCGGATATTATGGGTCGACAAAATAACCATGATAGTTTAGCTGATGAAAAAAATAATGATTGCCCTGAGCCTGAGTCTGCTGGCCGGATGTGTGGATATGGGACGGGTTGGGTTGCATCCGGAAACGAAAACCGCTTATTTCGACGGACATCCTTATCAGGTTGAATCCTGCCTGACCAAAGCGGCACAGGATCGGAGACTCTATCTGGAGCAGGATGATCCGCTGCCAAATGGCGGGAAGCGGTTTAACCTGATGCAGGATAATGAAACCGCGGCCTGGGTTGAGATTGAAAAGTTCAATCATCATCAGACCAGCGCGACGTTTTACTATGACCCTAAGGCATCAGATATCAGCGCGTCTGTTTCAGCAATGATCTCGGCGTGCAAAACCTCACGATAGATGCATCGTAAGAGCGGCGTGGTAAGCCGCTCATGATATTAAGATCAGTTGTCAGGTCAGCAGGAATACAAACGCTTGCCTGACAACCTCATCACTGTTTTCACCGGAAATTTTAATCAGGCCAACGTCAGGATTCTGACACGCGCAGACGTGTGCATTACCTATTTAGCCGGTTCGCAATCATAATCCCCCCTGATACGGATCTGGCTCTGGCTGGTGCGGACGATTTCAGCTCTCAATAATCCTTTGCCCTCCCGTGTCGTCTGCTCCATTTCCACCATCCCCGGCGCTTTGCTGTTTTTAACCAGCAGTTTTACCGTGGCGTTGTCGTAATCGCCCTTCTCTTTAGCAAAAGTCACTTTCTGGGTTTTTGCACGTTCCCCGTTCACTGAGTACCAGCCACTTTTATCGGTTTTGAGATAGAACGGCCCGCACTGCGTGGCAGCAAAGGCTGGGACAGACAAGCTGATTAACGACGTTATGAGGATGAGTTTTTTAAGCATAAGGTGGCGTCCTGCTGATGGGTGATGAGTCGACAGCACCGAAAAGTGAGTTCTCCGCTGCACGAATCGTAATAATGAGCAGTATAGTCAATGACGCCTGCATCATCGTCTGTACAGGGTCATAGACTCAGCGAAGAAATCGGCTTTTATGCTGGGATTTGGCACCCTAATCCGCGACTACGCAGATGCACCTTGATCAGCGTGACACGCTCACTAAACCTGCATATTCATAATTTCACTATACGCCGACACCAGCTTGTTCCTGACCTGAATCCCCATCTGCATTGAGATTGAAGACTTCTGCAGATCGACCATCACATCATTCAGAGCGATACCGGGTTTCCCCATCTCGAAATCCTGCGCCTGGGTGCGTGCGGTGGTCTGCGTCTCGCTGATCTTATCCAGCGCTGCTTTCATGGTCGCGCCGAAATCGATCTGATTAGGGGATTCACTGCTGCGGTTACTGGCCTGCAGTGAGGTCGCCTGTAGTTGCTGCAGTACGCCATCAATTGCCTGAATGGACATGAACGATACCTTATAAAGAGGGTGATATTTTTTATGTGAGCAAAAGTTAGCACGTTGTCAATGAGACAAAGCCGCTAAATGACATCAAAAACCCTACCTTATCCAGCCATCGAATTTTGGTTATCACCTAATAATGCCTGGCATTGAAGTGGAAATTTTATCTACGCAGGTCAGGGAGTCTGTTTTGCCATCTCAACTTACCCGGTCAATTACGTCAGGCAGGAAACGGTCATGAATGCGAGTACAGCCGCCACAACAGAACAAGAAAAGAAAGGCTTCGGTGACCTGTTTGCTCGCCTGCGCGCAAATCCGCGTATTCCTTTAGTCATCGCCGCTGCTGCCGTCATAGCAATCGTGATCGCGATGGTGCTCTGGGCGAAACAGCCATCTTATAGCGTCCTTTATAACAACCTCACTGATGAGGATGGCGGTGCCATCGTCACGCAGCTGACGGCGATGAACATCCCTTATCGCTTCGCCGAAAACGGCGGCGCATTAATGGTGCCTGAAGCAAACGTGCATGAGCTGCGTCTGCGTCTGGCTCAGCAGGGTCTGCCGAAAGGCGGCTCAGTGGGCTTCGAGCTGCTGGATAAAGAGAAGTTCGGTATCAGCCAGTTCAGCGAGCAGGTTAACTACCAGCGCGCGCTGGAAGGCGAACTGGCCCGCACCATCGAATCGCTCGGCCCGGTTAAAAGCGCTCGCGTTCATCTGGCGATGCCAAAACCCACCTTATTTGTCCGTGAGCAAAAAGCACCATCCGCCTCTGTCACCTTAACGCTGCAGCCTGGCCGTACGCTGGACGAAGGTCAGATTCAGGCCATCGCCCACATGGTTTCAAGCAGCGTCGCCGGCTTACCGCCGGGCAACGTGACGGTGGTCGATCAGACCGGCCGCCTGCTGACCCGTTCTGATTCTGCCGGTCGCGATCTGAATGATGCGCAGCTGAAGTACTCTTCTGAAGTTGAAGCGCGTTACCAGCAACGTATTGAAGCCATCCTGAATCCGATTCTCGGCCAGGGCAATGTGCATGCGCAGGTTACCGCGCAGATTAACTTCGACACCAGCGAGCAGACCGACGAGAAATATCAGCCTAACGCGAACCCGACGAACTCAGCCATTCGTTCGCGTCAGACCAGCACCAGCGATCAGTCAGGCAGCCCTTATCCGGGCGGCGTGCCAGGCGCACTGTCTAACCAGCCTGCGCCAGCCAACACCGCGCCGGTAACGACGCCTAATAACACTGCAGCCAACGGTCAGGCCGCGAATGGTCAGAACAACGCAGCGAATAACGCTAACCAGACCACCAGCACTGCCCCGGCCAGCTCAGGACCCACCAACTCGCGTCGTGATGACACGGTGAACTACGAGCTGGATCGCACCATCCGTCATACCAAGGTTAACGTCGGTGACGTACAGCGCCTGTCGGTTGCAGTGGTGGTGAACTTCCGTGCAGATGATAAAGGCAAAGCTGTTGCACTGAACGAACAGCAACTGAAGCAGATTGAAGACCTGACCCGCGAAGCGATGGGCTACTCCCAGAATCGTGGCGACAGCATCAACGTAGTGAACTCGCAGTTCAACACGACTGAGCCAGTGACCGCCGACCTGCCCTTCTGGCAACAGCAGTCCTTCTTTGATCAGCTGATGAACGCCGGTAAATGGCTGTTGATTGCCCTGGTAGCCTTCATCCTCTACCGCAAACTGGTTCGTCCGCACCTGGTTCGCAAGCAGGCCGCAGAGAAAGCCGCTGCTGAAGCCATTGCCGCTCGTGCGACTGAACAGCCGGAAGAAGAAGCCTTTAATGTGCAGCTCAGCAAAGACGAGCTGGATCAGGAACGTAAGTCTAACAACCGCATGAGCGCAGAAGTGATGAGTCAACGCATCCGCGACATGTCAGAAAACGATCCGCGCGTTGTAGCGCTGGTAATTCGCGAATGGATGAGTAAAGAGCTATGAGTCTGACCGGAACCGAAAAAAGCGCCATCCTCATGATGACCATTGGCGAAGAGCGCGCCGCGGAAGTTTTCAAACACCTGAACCAGCGTGAAGTGCAGCATCTGAGCGCCTCGATGGCCAACATGCGTCAGGTGTCCCATAAACAGCTGACCGAAGTGCTGCGCGAGTTCGAAGCGGACGCCGAGCAGTTCGCGGCGCTGAGCCTGAACTCGAACGAATACCTGCGTTCAGTGCTGACACGTGCACTGGGCGAAGAGCGTGCCTCCAGCCTGCTGGAGGACATTCTCGAAACGCGTGAAACCACCAGCGGTATGGAAACGCTCAACTTTATGGAACCGCAGGCCGCCGCCGACCTTATTCGCGACGAGCATCCACAGATCATCGCGACCATCCTGGTGCACCTCAAGCGTGCCCAGGCTGCCGATATCGTGGCGCTGTTCGACGAACGTCTGCGTCACGATGTGATGCTGCGTATCGCGACCTTCGGTGGTGTGCAGCCAGCCGCGCTGGCCGAACTGACCGAAGTACTGAACGGCCTGCTGGATGGCACCAACCTCAAGCGCGCGAAGATGGGCGGCGTGAGAACGGCAGCCGAGATCATCAACCTGATGAAAACGCAGCAGGAAGAGGCCGTTATCGAAGCGGTACGCGACTTCGATGGCGAACTGGCACAGAAAATTATCGACGAGATGTTCCTGTTCGAAAACCTGGTGGCCGTGGACGACCGCAGCATCCAGCGTCTGTTGCAGGAAGTGGAGTCCGAGCAGCTGCTGGTCGCACTGAAAGGTGCCGAACAGCCACTGCGCGAGAAGTTCCTCAAGAACATGTCAGCCCGTGCAGCCGATATCCTGCGCGACGACCTGTCCAACCGGGGTCCGGTCCGTATGTCCGCAGTGGAAAACGAACAGAAAGCGATCCTGCTGGTGGTACGCCGCCTGGCCGAATCTGGCGAGATGGTGATTGGTGGTGGCGAGGAAACTTATGTCTGATGCATTTTCTGCCCGCCCCTGGCAGCTATGGCAGCCCAGCGATTTAGGCCGTTTTGATGAGCCTGAACCTGAGTTGCAGCCAGAAATTTACGAAGCACAGGATGGCGTTGATGAGCAGCAACAGCAGCTCGAACGTCTGCAGCAGCAGATGCGCAAAGAGGCGCAGAGCCAGGGTTACAACGAAGGCTATCAGCAGGGTGTGACCGAAGGTCAGAAAGCGGGCTATGACGCCGGTTTTCAGCAGGGTCTGGCCGATGCCCAGCAGCAGCAGGCGCCACTTCAGGCGCGGATGCAGCAACTGGTAACGGAGTTCCAGAACACGCTGGAATCTCTGGATAGCGTCATCGCTGCCCGTCTGATGCAGCTGGCGCTGGAAGCGGCTCGCTCGGTGATTGGTCAGGCGACCACGGTAGATGGCACCGCTCTGCTGCGCCAGATTCAGGGTTTACTGCAGCAGGAACCGATGTTCAGCGGCAAACCGCAGCTGCGTGTTCACCCGGATGATTTACAACGCATTGAGCAGACCCTGGGTCCGACGCTGGATCTGCATGGCTGGCGTCTGATCGCTGACAGCACCCTGCATCCTGGCGGCTGCAAACTCAGCGCAGAAGATGGCGACCTGGATGCCAGCGTCGCGACGCGCTGGCAGGAACTCTGCCGTCTTGCTGCACCTGGAGAAATTAAATGACCACCCGTCTGAATCGCTGGCTTGGCTCGCTCGACGCCTTTGAGAAACGCATCGCCCAGGTGCAAACAGTGCGCCGTTATGGCCGCCTGACCCGCGCCACTGGCCTGGTGCTGGAAGCGACCGGCTTACAGCTGCCGCTGGGTGCGACCTGCGTGATCGAACGCAACGATGGCAAAACCATCAGCGAAATCGAAAGCGAAGTGGTGGGATTCAATGGTCAGAAACTGCTGATGATGCCACTGGAAGAAGTGGACGGCATTTTACCGGGTGCGCGGGTTTATGCGCGCCAGAACGGTGAGAACCCGCAGGCGGGCAAACAGATGATGCTGGGGCCGGAACTGCTGGGCCGCGTACTTGATGGTAGCGGCCGACCGCTGGATGGCCTGCCGTCGCCGGATACCGGCTATCGCGCACCGCTGAACACCCCGCCGTTTAACCCGCTGCAGCGTACGCCGATTACCGACGTGCTGGATACCGGCGTCCGGGCGATCAACGCCCTGCTGACGGTTGGTCGCGGGCAGCGTATGGGCCTGTTCGCCGGTTCGGGCGTGGGTAAAAGCGTACTGCTCGGCATGATGGCGCGCTACACCAAAGCGGACGTGATCGTGGTCGGTCTGATTGGCGAACGTGGCCGTGAAGTAAAAGATTTTATCGAGAACATTCTCGGTGCTGAAGGCCGTGCCCGTTCGGTGGTCATCGCCGCGCCGGCCGACGTGTCACCGCTGCTGCGTATGCAGGGTGCCGCTTACGCCACGCGCATCGCGGAAGATTTTCGCGACCGCGGCAAGCATGTGTTGCTGATTATGGATTCCCTGACCCGCTACGCCATGGCGCAGCGTGAGATCGCCCTGGCGATTGGTGAGCCGCCCGCGACCAAAGGCTATCCGCCTTCCGTGTTCGCCAAACTGCCTGCGCTGGTTGAGCGTGCCGGTAATGGCATCGACGGCGGCGGCTCGATCACCGCCTTCTATACCGTACTGACCGAAGGCGACGATCAGCAGGACCCGATTGCGGACTCCGCACGCGCCATTCTCGACGGCCACATTGTGCTGTCGCGTCGTCTGGGCGAAGCGGGCCACTATCCGGCCATTGATATTGAAGCCTCGATCAGTCGTGCGATGACCTCGCTGATCGATGAGAACCACTATGCACAGGTGCGCCAGTTCAAGCAGTTGCTCTCCAGCTTCCAGCGAAACCGCGATCTGGTCAGCGTCGGGGCTTATGCCGCTGGCAGCGATCCGATGCTCGATAAAGCGATCACGCTCTATCCGCAGATGGAAGCCTTCCTGCAACAGGGCATCTTTGAGCGCAGCGATTACGACGACGCCAGCCTGCATCTGCATGCGCTGTTTGGCTAGTCACAATGATTAACGCGAGGTAACGGCAATGAAAACTGCAAATGCCATCGATACGCTGCGCGACTTAGCGGAGCAGGATCTCGAACGTGCCGCCATCTATTTAGGCGATATGCGTCGCGGCCAGCACGCCGCTAACGAGCAGCTGACGATGCTGCTCGATTATCAGGACGAGTATCGCAATAAGCTCAACGATGACATGTCATCCGGCATCGCCAGCACCCGCTGGACCAACTATCACCAGTTTATTCAGACGCTGGAAAAAGCGATTGAGCAGCACCGCAACCAGCTCAATAACTGGAATCAGCGGCTGGAGCAGGCGCTGATTAACTGGCGCGACAAACAGCAGCGGCTGAACGCCTATCAGACTCTGATAACGCGCGCAGCGGAAAATGCATTACGACAGGAAAACCGTCTCGATCAGAAACGGATGGATGAATTTGCCCAACGGGCCGCATCGAGGAGAGGCGAATGATTACGCTGCCAAACATTGCCATGAAAGCATCGGTTAAAACCGACGCGGAACCATCAGTCTCAACCGACCTTGCTTTGGGTGAAGACGCCCTGCCTAAGGACTTTCTGACTGCGCTGGGAAACCAGCTGCTCGGCCTGGCTAAACAGCATGGAAAAGTGGCGCAATCCGCTGACGCCAAAGCAGAAACGGCTGATGAAGCCCGCCCTAAGGCACCCCTGAATGCACTGATGGCGGCGCTGGATAATCCTGCTGCACTGACCGCTCTGTTTAAACCTGAAAATATTAAAGGTGGGTCAAAATCAGCCGATGATAAAGACAAGCCGGACGTGGCACCCTTAAGCGCCACCGACATGCAGAATGTGCAGGCGTTGTTCGCCATGTTACCGGGTGCGGTGACGCCGACAGCGACGCCTTCGACCCCGGTCAGCAGTGAGGCGGGCGAGCTGATTGCCCAGACCGACACCGGCCGGAAGAGTCAGACTTCGCTGACGCCACTGCTGAACAGCGGACAGCCGAGCCACGCAGAAGGTGACGATGAGAAGGCTGAAGTCAGAAGCGACGCACAGAGCAAACCTGCCGTCACGGCTGCCACCAGCCAGAGCAACACCGCCGCGCAGAGTGCAACCAGCAATGGCCTGACGCTTGATGGCAGTTTCCAGCAGGCGCTGAGCAATATGGTTAAGCAGGATGATCAGGGTGCGATTAAAGCCAGTGCCAGCGATAGCACGATCAACGCGATGCCCGTCGCCACCGCCAGCAGCCTGCCCGCTCCGGTGACCGCCTCCGCGACCATCAGCACCCCGTCAACGCCGACGCTGAACTCACAACTGGGCAGCGACGAGTGGCAACAGGCACTGAGTCAGCAGATTGTCATGTTCACTCGCAATGGCCAGCAGAACGCGGAGTTGCGTTTACATCCGGCAGACCTTGGCGCTATCCAGATCAGCCTGAAACTGGATAACGACCAGGCACAAATTAATCTGGTTTCCGGCCATAGCCACGTCAGAGCGGCACTGGAAGCCGCGATACCGCAGCTGCGCAGCGCGCTGGCAGAAAGCGGTATCAACCTGGGCGAGAGTCAGGTGAGCAGTGACAGTTCCGCGCAGGGCCAGCAATTCCAGCAGCAACAGGAGGCGCGCCGCGATGGACAGCATGGCCGCTTCTCCCTCACCCAGGACAGTGACACCGACATTACGCCGATCGCCGTTCCCGCTGCCCTCCAGGCTCGCGTTAGCGGCAATAGCGCCGTCGATACTTTCGCCTGACAGCGGCAAACGCTGAAGGTAAGCGTAAAACCCGCGTCTTATCTACCCATTGGTTTGACTTAAGACGCGGATAATCTGTCTCGTGAGCCGAGAGGCTTGCCTATAATTCACAGGAAGTAACTGCACCATGTCTGATAACGCGAAAGCAAAAGGCAGCAAACGTAAACTCTTAATACCAGTGTTGCTTATTTTGACGCTGGCCGCTTGCAGCGTGGCAGGCTATGCAGTCTGGCGAATGATGAATAAACATGAGGGCGATAAGCCTGAGGTGGCGAAAGTTGAACCGCCTCCCGCTCCGGTCTTTTTTGCACTTGATACATTTACGGTTAACCTGGTCAATCCCGACAACGATCCCGACCGCGTGCTTTACGTAGGCTTTACCCTGCGTCTGGCCGATGAGGATACCCGACGTCGGATGAATGACTATCTGCCTGAGGTGCGCAGCCGTTTGCTGCTGCTGCTCTCGCGTCAGAGTGCTGCGGCGCTGGCGACAGAGCAAGGAAAGCAGGCGCTTGTTGAACAAATCAAACAGGCGCTGACACCCCCGCTGGTAAAAGGTCAACCTCCGCAGGCTGTAAACGACGTGCTGTTTACTGCCTTCATTTTGAGGTGAATCAATGGGCGATAGCATTCTCTCCCAGGCTGAAATTGACGCCCTTTTAAACGGCGACAGCGGCAGCGCGGAAGAAGAAAAGAAACAAAACGGACCGGAAGGCGATATTCGTCCTTACGATCCGAATACCCAGCGCCGTGTGGTTCGCGAGCGTTTGCAGGCGCTGGAGATTATTAACGAGCGTTTTGCCCGTAGTTTCCGTATGGCGCTGTTTAACCTGCTGCGCCGTAGCCCGGATATCAGCGTCGGGGCGATCAAGATTCAGCCGTATCACGAGTTTGCCCGCAATCTGCCGGTGCCAACCAACCTGAATCTGATCCACCTGAAGCCGCTGCGCGGCACCGCGCTGGTGGTGTTCTCACCGAGCCTGGTGTTTATCGCTGTCGACAACCTGTTTGGTGGCGACGGACGTTTTCCGACTAAAGTCGAAGGCCGTGAGTTCACCCATACCGAGCAGCGCGTGATTCGCCGCATGCTGAAGCTGGCGCTGGATGGTTACAGCGACGCCTGGAAGGCCATTTATCCACTGGACGTCGAGTATGTACGTTCAGAGATGCAGGTAAAGTTCACCAACATCACCACTTCACCGAACGATATCGTGGTTAACACGCCGTTCCAGGTGGAGATTGGTAACCTGGTGGGTGAGTTTAATATCTGCATCCCGTTTTCAATGATTGAACCGCTGCGCGAGCTGCTGGTGAACCCACCGCTCGAAAACTCCCGTCAGGAAGATAACCA
Source organism: Candidatus Pantoea varia (assembly GCF_900115075.1). Lineage (GTDB taxonomy): Bacteria > Pseudomonadota > Gammaproteobacteria > Enterobacterales > Enterobacteriaceae > Pantoea > Pantoea varia. The sequence continues at coordinate 747,400 of NZ_FOVG01000001.1, read as the reverse complement.
CTGGCGCGACAACCTGGTCAAACAGGTGCAGCACTCTGAGCTGGAACTGATTGCTCACTTTGCCGAAACCTCACTGCGTCTGTCACGGATTTTGCAGCTGAAACCCGGTGATGTGCTGCCGATTGAGAAGCCGGAACGCATTATCGCGCATGTCGATAGCGTCCCGGTATTAACCAGCCAATATGGCACGATGAATGGTCAGTACGCGCTCCGTGTCGAACACCTGATTAACCCGATTTTGAATTCGCTGAACGAGGAACAGCCCCATGACTGACAGTAATAAACCGTCTGACGATGTCTCTGCGGACGATCTGTGGGCTGAAGCGATGAATGAGCAGGTCGGCAGCAGCAGTGCGCCGCAGACCGACGAAGTCTTCAAATCATTCGACAGCGGCAATGTCGCTGGATCGCTGCAGGATATCGATCTGATTATGGATATCCCGGTGAAACTCACCGTGGAACTGGGTCGCACCAAGATGACCATCAAAGAGCTGCTGCGTCTGGCGCAGGGTTCCGTGGTGTCACTGGATGGCCTGGCAGGTGAACCGCTGGATATTCTGATCAACGGCTACCTGATTGCGCAGGGTGAAGTGGTGGTCGTGAACGACAAATATGGCGTTCGCATCACTGACATCATCACCCCATCTGAACGTATGCGTCGTCTGAGTCGCTAAGAGTCACATTATGAATAGCCAGAATCAAACGCTGCAACCGGCTGCACCGCACGCTCAGGCGATCTCGACCGGCTCTATGCTGGCTCAGGTCAGCAGCGTGTTAGCCGTGATTATCTTATTGATTCTGGCCTGCGCCTGGCTGGCGCGCCGTGTCGGCTTCGCGCCGAAAAAGGTCAGCAGCCAGGAGCTCAAACTTACAGCCAGCGTATCCGTGGGCCAGCGTGAGCGGGTGGTGATTATCGATACCCCTGATGCGCGTCTGGTGCTGGGCGTCACTGCACAGCAGATTACCCATCTGCATACGCTGCCGCCGGGTGAACCGGTCTCTGTGACGCCAGTAAACAGTGCGCCACAGGATTTTCGTCAGCTGTTACAGAATCTGGTTAAACGTCCCGGAAAACCACAATGATGCGTCGACTGCTTCCTTTACTGCCACTGCTGTTACTGGCACCGGTTGCCCATGCCCAGTTGCCGGGCCTGGTGAGTCACTCACTGCCGAATGGCGGTCAGAGCTGGTCACTGCCAGTTCAGACGCTGGTCTTTATCACAGCGCTGACCTTTATTCCGGCCGTGCTGCTGATGATGACCAGCTTCACTCGTATCATCATTGTGTTCGGTTTACTGCGTAACGCCCTGGGCACGCCATCGGCGCCGCCTAACCAGGTGCTGCTGGGACTGTCGCTGTTTCTGACCTTCTTTATTATGGCGCCGACCTTCGACAAAATTTATCAGGACGCCTATCTGCCGTTCAGTCAGGACAAGATCAGCATGGACGTGGCCATTGATAAAGGTGCTCAGCCGCTGCGCGAGTTTATGCTGCGTCAGACCCGCGAAGCAGATTTAGCCCTGTTTGCCCGTCTGGCGAATACCGCCCCGATCGCGGGTCCTGAAGCGGTGCCAATGCGTATTCTGCTGCCTGCTTATGTGACCAGTGAGCTGAAGACCGCGTTTCAGATTGGCTTTACCGTGTTTATCCCGTTCCTGATTATCGACCTGGTGGTAGCCAGTGTGCTGATGGCACTGGGGATGATGATGGTCCCGCCAGCGTCTATCGCGCTGCCGTTTAAACTGATGCTGTTTGTTCTGGTCGATGGCTGGCAACTGCTGGTCGGTTCGCTGGCGCAAAGCTTCTACTCCTGATCCCCCCTTTTCTTACCGGAGCAACACATGACACCCGAATCAGTAATGGTAATGGGACAGGAAGCGATGCGCGTCGCCCTGATGCTGGCCGCCCCGCTGCTGCTGGCAGCCCTGGTCAGCGGTCTGCTGATCAGCCTTATCCAGGCGGCGACCCAGGTCAACGAACAGACCTTATCCTTTATTCCTAAGATCCTGGCGGTAGCGACCACCGGTATCATTGCCGGCCCGTGGATGCTGAATCTGCTGCTGGACTATATCCGTACCGTCTTTACCAACCTGCCTTACATCATCGGCTGATGATTACTCTCGATAGCAGCCAGCTGGTTCAGTGGGTCAGTCAGTTCTTCTGGCCCCTGGTGCGCATCATGGCGTTATTCGCCACCGCACCGATCCTCAATGAACGATCTGTCAGCAAGCGTGTCAAAATCGGTCTGGCGGTGATGATCACCTGGCTGGTGATGCCGTTGTTACCGGCTGTTAACGTCACCCTGTTTTCACCGCCCGGCTTTCTGCTGCTGATTCAGCAGATGCTGATTGGTATCGCGCTCGGCTTCACCATGCAGTTCGCTTTTGCGGCTGTGCGCCTGGCCGGTGAAGTGATTGGATTGCAGATGGGCATCTCGTTTGCCACTTTTTTCGATCCTGGCAGCCGTCTTAACATGCCGGTTCTGGCCCGTTTTCTCGACATGCTGGCGATGCTGCTGTTCCTGACCTTTAACGGACACCTGTGGCTGATTTCGCTGCTGGTGGACAGTTTTCATACGCTGCCGATTGGCGGTGAGCCGATAAATGCCAATGCGTTTATGGCGCTGGTGAAGGCGGGCGGATTAATTTTCCTTAATGGCATGATGTTAGCGCTGCCGTTAATCGTTTTGTTACTCATGGTAAATCTGGTACTGGGTTTGTTAAACCGTGTTTCACCTCAGTTATCAATCTTCGCGATTGGCTTCCCGATTACCTTATCAGTCGGAATTTTAACCATCAGCTTGTTGATGCCCCTGCTAGCCCCGTTCTGTGAGCATTTGTTCGGTGAAATATTTGATTTACTCGCCCTGTTCCTGACAGAACTATCCCGCCCCTGAACATTAAGTTTCTAACTACCTTTGCATTACAACACTTAAGAATCGCAAAACCATCCATGCATTTTCAGAACCATGTTTTCCAGAATGCAACTAAGGAAATTCTGATAAACGTGCGGAGAGTCTGAAAATAATTCTTATTAAACCGGGCTTCGCGTATTTTAGTGGGGTGGTTCACAGAAGCTGTCAGACTGTGAATGTGCAGGCAAAATCGGCAATACACTGTATTTACAAGAAAAAAATCTTTAAGTGATTTTTCTTGTTAAAAAATGTTTTTTCCGGCATTGTCAACGCACGCTGAGACATCACACTTTCGTAAAACAAATGTTTTTGAGAATTGTCCTATCAGAAAACGTCCTGTTTTCAGAGATAGTGACGCAGCTCTCAAAAAAATGAGCTTTACTGAATCTCCGGCATTTCACTGGCAATCCCCGCCTTTGCCGGAGGATATGTGACGTCATGGCAGCACAACTTTTTTGCAGAACGGGTCAGGGATGAAGACTTTTACGGGCGTTTGCCCGTTGCCAAACTGCACGAGCAGAATAAAAAAGTATTTAAGAAATCTCTCTCGTACCGCAACGCGTATTCATCGTTGATTTAAACGGATAACAAATTGGTGAGGGTCGCTATTATGCCAACTATTATTATGGATTCCTGCAACTACACACGCCTGGGATTATCAGACTATATGTCTTTAAAAGGAGTTAAGAAGAAAAATATCTCTTCTGTCTCCGATATTGAGCAACTACAGCAGAAATGTGAGCAATTAAACCCTGGGGTCGTCTTTATTAATGAAGATTGTTTCATTCATGAGTCAGACTCCAGTGAACGTATCCGAACCATTATTACGCAGCATCCCGACACGCTGTTCTTTATATTCATGGCGATTAGCAATATCCATTTTGAAGAATATCTCTACGTTCGTAAGAACCTGATTATTACGTCAAAAGCGATGAAGACATCGACCCTGGACTCTTTACTCGGCACCTATTTGCAGAAGAAGCTTAACCAGTCTGCACGCATCTCTTCGGGCATGGATGTTCATCCATTAACCCTGAGTCAGACTGAGTCAAACATGCTGAAGATGTGGATGTCAGGTCATGATACCATCCAGATCTCAGATAAAATGCAAATTAAGGCCAAAACGGTATCGTCACATAAAGGTAATATTAAACGCAAAATCAAAACCCATAATAAGCAGGTTATTTATCATGTGGTGCGTTTGACCGATAATGTGACCTCGGGTATTTACGTTAATATTCGCTGATCGTAAAACCTGAATAACCGGCCTGTATGGCCGGTTTTTTTTTGCTCAAAATTGCGATCCACGTCTCACTCTTACCGCTAATCCTTTACGCTCTTTTGCCGATGTTATGCCTTATAACAACAGCCTCAAGAGAGCAAGGATATGAACACTGCATTAGATAATGATGGACAGAAAAGCGCAGGTATCTGGCAGAATCTCCGCCTGGTGCCGCTGTTTAGCCTGATCTTCGGCGGCATTTTGCTGCTGTTCGCACTCTGTATTGGTGTCGCCAGTTACTTTCTGATTTTAGGTAATCACTCCCTCGATGATGCCACGGACGAGATTCAGGTTCGTATGGGCCTCTCTAACAGTTCAAACCACCTGCGTACTGCGCGTCTGACTATTATTCAGGCCGGTGCTGCTGCGCGTATTGGTGACATGGACGAGTTTCGCGCCAATGTGGCTGCGGCTGAAAAACGTATTCAGCAGGCAAAAGATGGCTTTGCTGTTTATCAGGCACGTGAAGTGAAGACCCCTGCTGACACTGAACTGGACGCCACGCTGCAGGCGCGTTTCAACGATTACATTACTAAAGGCCTGATACCGATGATCGAGGCCGGCAAGCAGGGCAGCTTCGAAGGGATTATCGCGCAGGAGACGGACGTCACCCGCAAGCTGGATGAAGACTATAACGCGGTGTTACTGAAGGCGATTAAAATCCGTACTGACCGCGCCAATGCCATTACTGCAGAAGCCGACCAGCAGTCGCGCATCGGCTTTATCTCTATGGCCGTGGCGTTCAGCGCCGCACTGGTGCTGGTGCTGCTGACCTTTGTCTTCCTGCGTCGCGTGGTGATTAATCCGCTGCGCCAGTCGGTGATGCGTATCGAACGCATTGCACAGGGTGATCTGACCTCCGCTCCCCTGCCCTTTGGTCGCAGTGAGATTGGTACGCTGATCCACAATCTGCAGCTGATGCAACAGTCGCTGGTGACCACCGTCGGAACAGTGCGTGAAGGCGCTGTGGCAATTTATCAGGGTTCCAGCGAAATCTCAGCCGGTAACACCGATCTCTCTTCCCGAACCGAGCAGCAGGCCGCAGCTCTGGAGCAGACGGCTGCCAGCATGGAAGAGCTGACTGCGACAGTTAAACAGAACGCCGAAAATGCCCATCACGCCAGCCAGCTGGCCGCAGATGCTTCTGGCAAAGCGCGCAGCGGTGGCGATCTGGTTAATAGCGTGGTGAAAACCATGACCAATATCTCTGGCAGCTCGAAGAAGATCGCTGAGATTACCAACGTCATTAACAGCATTGCATTCCAGACCAACATCCTGGCGCTGAACGCGGCGGTAGAAGCGGCGCGTGCCGGTGAACAGGGTCGTGGTTTTGCGGTGGTGGCCAGCGAAGTGCGGAGTCTGGCCCAGCGCAGTGCGCAGGCGGCCAAAGAGATTGAATCCCTGATTGCTGAGTCGGTCACGCTGATCAAGGACGGTTCGCATCAGGTTGGCGAAGCCGGCAGCACCATGGGGGAGATTGTCGAAGCTGTTCGTCGAGTTACCGATATCATGTCGGAGATTGCAGCGGCGTCAGACGAGCAGAGCCGCGGTATTCAGCAGGTGAGCCAGGCAGTCACCGAGATGGATAACGTTACCCAGCAGAACGCCTCACTGGTGGAAGAGGCTTCTGCCGCAGCGGCCTCGCTGGAGGACCAGGCGGGTAAACTGACGCAGGCGGTAGCCGCCTTCCGCCTGCAGGATTCCCCCGCTACTGCGGCTCCACGCGCCTCAGCCCCGTTAAAAACACCGGCTCTGGCTCCGCGTCCGGCTCTGGCCACCGGAACGGATAACTGGGAAACCTTCTGAGCATATTCTGGCTGATATTCAGCGGCTGACGTTGGCCGCTTAATCACCTAAAGCAAAAAGCCGCCTTTCCGGCAGTCGGAAAGGCGGCTTTTTTAATGCGCGTCAGGCTCAGGCGTCGTGGTATGGCTCTACAAATATGCCATCTGGCTGGTGCGTCTCGTTAAAAAACCAGATGCCCAGCGGATAATCTTCCAGCGCCACCAGGAACATGGTGCCTTCATTAAACGGCTCCATCGCCAGAATGGTGCCAATGCGACGTGGGCCGCCATCGGTTTTGACGCTGACGCGGTCATTTACCTTCATTTCGGTTCTCCTGATTATTTACTGAGTACAGTCTAAACGAAGAACCGTGCCGATGCAGCGCGTTAGCGGCGGGCAATGACCCAGACAGCGTGAATGATGCCGGGGATATAACCACAGATCGTCAGCAGGATGTTCAGCCAGAAGGCACCACCAAAGCCGACCTGCATAAATACGCCCAGCGGGGGCAGCAGAATCGCGATAATAATTCTTAAGATGTCCATAACCATTCCTTTAGGTATTGATAAAAATCAGCTTTATCAACAACTATAGCTGAATCTGCTTTGTTATGGCGCAAAGTCAGGTAAATCTGAGTAAGGACGGACTTTTGCAATTTCTTAACATTTCACCGCAAGACTTCTTACGCGCCAGACCTTTACACTCCTTCTACTGCACCACCCCCATAGGTGCAGCCAATCTAAAAGTAACAAGGATTTTGCCCGCGCAGCGCGGGCTTTTTTTTGTCTGCGATCTGCCCGCCTCCGCCTTTCTGCATCGCGTTCTATACTAAATATTCTGTTTGCTCTCAGGAGTCTGAAAATGACAGACGAAAAACAGCACAGCGAGGGTCAGCCATCGGATTTGCAGGTTGATGTCGAGGGTTTACTGGCGGCGATTCAGGCCAGAACGTCAGGAGAGATACGGGAGTTTATGGATCAGGGGCAGACGCCACGGCTGGAAGTTGAAGGAGAGGTTTACCACTCCTATACCGAACTGGCGGAGGCGTTTGAAATCGACATTTCTAACTATCGGGTCTGAGAAATCAGCCGATGAAATCGATTTCAAAAAAATACCCGGCGGGATGGCCGGGTAAAAAATCAATTCGTTACACCAGGGAATTCTTAACACCTCTGCAGATTACGCTATCCCGATTCCTAAACAAGCATCAGATATGCACGTTTCTGCAACATAACGGGTAATTATGGCGCAACTTTCACTGAAAAATCCGCGCCTGCCAGTAACTTAGCCCCGCACACTTCATGCATCCCCCCTCTTTTATGCCGGTGACTTTAAGAATTATCCTGGATTTAGCGCCAGTGTGGCAGGAAAAAAAGTGTGAGCCATATTCAACTATAATATTGAAAAATCGCTGCTTTAGCCGCGAACGTGATGAAAGGAGCCTGTCAATGCCCGATCTCCACCAGCCGTTAATGGTTATTACCGATCTGGATGGTTCACTACTTGACCATCATACCTATCGCTGGGATGCGGCCACCGAGTGGCTTACTACGCTGAAACAGCATGAGGTTCCGCTGGTGATCTGTTCCAGCAAAACGGCAGCCGAGATTATTCCGCTGCAAAAAAGGCTCGGCATCAGCGGTTCACCCTTTATTGCTGAAAATGGGGCCGTGGTGCAGACGTACGAGCAACAGCGGGTCCGCCTGCCTGACAATACGCTGACCTATGACGCCCTCTGTCAGCGACTGGCTGCTTTGAAAACCCACTTCCGTTTTACCGGCTTTCATGACTTCTCTGATCCGGAAGTTTCTTCGATGACCGGCCTGAGCGAGGCGGAATCGGCGCTGTCGCGTCAGCGCGATGCGACAGAAGTCATTGTCTGGCGCGACAGTGATGAAGCGTTTGACCGTTTCCATGACGCGTTGCGTGCAGAGGGCCTGGCGCTGACGCAGGGCGGCCGTTTCTGGCATGTCATGCCCGCAGGCAGCGGCAAAGGGGAAGCGCTGCGCTGGCTGCTGGATCACTCCCCCGGCGAGGCCCGCACGACCATCGGTCTGGGTGACGGACCCAACGATGCCCCAATGCTGGATGCGGTTGATTTTGCCGTGGTCATCAGGGGCTACAGTAAAACACCGGTCACACTCAGCCGGACCGACCAGCAGCAGGTTTATCACACCGCTCATCATGGCCCCGAAGGCTGGCGTGAAGGGCTGGACTATTTTTTGACTCAACCTCAATAAGCTGCCCACGGGCATTAAAAGGATGATGCGATGAGTGACTTTTATCAGAATGGCGTAATCACTAACTTCCACAACCTGACCCACCGTAGCGTGGAGTCGCTGGAAAAAGAGATGGTACGCTTTGCCCGCAAACGCAAAATGGGGCTGATCCTGCCATCGCTGTTTTCCGAACTTGAAGGCCCGGCCCTGACAAAAATCGTCGATGAGCTGGCGAAAGTGCCCTATCTGGATGAGATCGTGATTGGTCTGGATCGTGCCGACCGCGACCAGTTTCTGTTTGCCCGCGAGTTCTTCTCCCGCCTGCCGCAACGGCATCGCATTCTGTGGAACGATGGCCCGCGTCTGAAGGCGATTGATGCGGAGCTGGATAAAGAGGGCCTGTCGCCGACCAATCCCGGCAAAGGCCGTAACGTCTGGTTCTGCACTGGCTATACGCTGGCGTCGGACCGAACGAGCTGTGTAGCGCTGCATGACTGCGATATCGTGACCTATGAGCGCGGCATGCTGGCGCGTCTGCTCTACCCGCTGGCTAACCCGTCATTTCAGTATGAGTTCTGTAAGGGCTTCTATGCACGCGTTGCGGATGGCAAGCTTAATGGCCGCGTAGGCCGTCTGCTGGTCGGGCCGCTGCTGCGCTCGCTGCAGAAAGTCTATGGTCATTCAGAGTACCTGGATTACCTGTCGAGCTTCCGCTATCCGCTCTCCGGCGAGTTTGCCATGCGGACCCATGTGCTGAACGGCATCAAAATTCCTGGCGACTGGGGTCTGGAAATTGGCGTGCTGTCGGAGATTTACCGTAACTACACGACCCGTCAGTCATGCCAGGTTGAGATCGCCGACAATTACGATCACAAGCACCAGCCTCTGGCGGAAGATGATGGCACCGGCGGCCTGAAGCGCATGAGCAGCGATATCGTCCAGTCACTGCTGCGTAAGCTCGCCACCATGGGTGTACCGCTGACCAGCGACTCGTTCCGCGTTCTGAAGGCAACCTATTACCGTAATGCGCTGGATATGATGGAGACCTACAACCATGAGGCGGCGATGAACGGGCTGAAATTTGATCAGCACGTAGAAGAGGCCGCGGTAGAAATGTTTACCCAGTCGATTCTGGAAGCGGGACAGGCCTTTATTGAGCGGCCAAACGATAAGCCGTTTATACCGAGCTGGAGTCGCGTGCAGTCCGCTTTCCCGGACGTATTGCAGCGCATCTATCAGGCTGTGGAAGAGGATAACGACGGTAACGTCTGAAACAGGGCGGCACAGGGAGCGTGCCGGGCCATAAAGAAGCAGAAAGCGGGCCTGCCGGGTCGCATGACCCACAGGCCTGATGGTATCAGCTCGCCAGTTGCTCAGAATTCAGCGCGCTCAGCTCATCGCTGCGAAACGCTTCGCTGCGTACGGCATAGCCGTCATACCAGCGGCACTCCACCATGCCACTCGCGAAGCCGGTCACCACCATCGTCTGTCCCTGCTCCTTGTGCTGCACTTCTTCACTGATTGCGAAAACCATGTTGCGCTCCTTAAATGGATGTTACTAACCTGAGTGATTATTGTCTTTATAGCAGGCGAATAGGGTTCCTGCCTGTTAAGGCACGTAAAAAAAGGGCAAATTCAGAATTAAGCAGAGGGATATGCGGAAAATAAAAAAAGCGGACAAGAAAACTTATCCGCTTTGATGAAGGATTGACGCTGACGTCAGATTTTACAGCCTTCGCAATCGGCTTCGTCGCCGAGATCATCCGGCACTTCGCTGGCCTTTTTCTCTGCTTTCGCTTCAGCCTGCTCAAGTTGTGCGTCGATATCAAATTCAAACATGTCGTCGTTCATCGTCATTCTCCTGACCGTAAATCACAGTGCGCTTTATACCGATTTTCCGCGCACTCTGGCAATAAGGTTGACCACTAACAGCACGATCGACCCAATGATAAAACCGAGCACCAGGTTGGCGCCATTGCTCAGCAGCATAGCGATCCAGCCGCTGAAGCCGCCACTGACTTCCTCAATGAGATGATGCAGAGGCGCGATGCCATGCACCACAATACCGCCACCGACCAGGAACATCGCGATGGTGCCGACGACCGAAAGAATTTTCATCAGCCAGGGCGCGGCAGCCAGCAGAACGCTGCCGATCCCCTGCGCAAGGCGTGAGGTTTTCTCACGCAGCCAGAAGCCAAGGTCATCAATTTTTACGATGGCGGCCACGATGCCGTATACGCCAATGGTGACCAGAATCGCGATGCCCGCCAGGATAATCACCTGATTGAGCAGCGGCGCTTCCGACACAATGCCTAAGGTAATCGCGACGATCTCGGCAGAGAGGATGAAGTCGGTGCGCACCGCGCCTTTGATCTTCTTCTTCTCAAACTCTGCGGCATTCTGATTCGCCAGCGAATCGAGTCGCTGCTTACGCGCTTCCGGCGATTTGCTGTGCTTATCCTGCTGCAGTGTGTGCATCACCTTCTCCACGCCTTCATAGCAGAGCCAGGCACCGCCGATCATCAGCAGCGGCGTAATCAGCCAGGGCGCAAACGCGGAGATAATCAGCGCCAGCGGCACCAGGATTAGTTTGTTGAGAAACGAACCCTTGGCAACGCCCCACACTACCGGCAGCTCACGGTTGGCTTTAACGCCGGTGACCTGCTGTGCATTCAGCGACAGATCGTCGCCCAGTACGCCAGCGGTCTTTTTCGCCGCCACTTTCCCCATGACGGAAATATCGTCCAGAAGTGTTGCAATATCATCAAGTAAAGTCAGTAAACTGGTGCCTGCCAAAATCTTATCCTTAGTCTGGTTCGTTATGTTGACAACATGGGCAGCGCTCAATTTCCGTAACGGTCATCTCGGCGATGCCCTCACAATCCCACTCCACCCGCACCGTCTCGCCTGCGGCGCCTTCAGCATGCAAATATTTGCTGACCGGGCTTTCGGTCATGCCGGTGATCTCCTCCGTGGCGATAAGCCTGTCGCCGCAGTAGACGCGCGCGGTCGCTTTGGTGTTCACCATCCGCTCGTCACGAATCTGGTAAAGGCGTTTTACCGTCAGTTTTATGCTGCTCATTAAGGCTCCTGGCCACGGAGAAAGCGCAGATCTAACCAATTATGTTCCTGATTAGCAATCGGCGTTGTAATGATGGATGCCCTGATGGTCGACCTCGGCACTCTCCGACATCGCCAGCAGCCACTCCTCCAGCCGCTCCAGCAGGTCCTGATCGCCCAGCCGCAGCTTGCCGCGAAGGGCACACTCCCAGATGATCAGCACTTTCCAGCCGCCTTCCTGCAGCTGGCGCACATAGCGCCGGTCACGTTCAACATTACTGTTGATTTTGCCGGTCCAGAACTCTGTGCGCGTCGCGGGCATTTTAAACAGATAGCAGTGATGACGATGCCAGAAGCAGCCATGAACAAAGATAATCGCCTGCTGTTCTGTCAGAACGAAATCGGGCCGTCCCGGCAGATTTTTATCCTGTACGCGAAAGCTGAACCCCCGGTCTTTCAGCAACAGCGCAATACGTTGCTCAATGGCCGTATCCTGAGCGCGAATGGCACGCATATTTTTGCTGCGTGTTTCGCTGGAGTGAACATCAGCCATAACTTCTCCTTTTTTGCTGGTTCAGTAACTTTAGTCTGCGCCACGAAAAGCGAAAGCCGCCACCGGACGACTTCGGAGTGTGCACCGCAAAAACAGAACTTTCCGGGGGGCGGGCACAGGGCACATCCCGGCAATTTCCACACGGCGTCTGGAGTGTTAGCATAGGCACCTTACTGTTAAGGAAAAACGCATGCATCCCGCCGCCCTCGCTGAACCACTCTCTGCTGCACTGACATCTGCTGATGCGTCTGAACTCTTTCAGCAGGTGCTGGCAATCTATTCGGTTCGTGATCTCACGGCCCGCCTGCAGCAGGCGGGATTTTCCTGCTGGACGCCGGCGCTGCTGAACCGGATTCGCCAGGGTAAAAGCGCCCTGCCGCCGCTGTGTGATGCGGAGCTGTCGCTGTTGCAGAGTCTGCTGCCGACGCGACCGGCTCATTATGATCATCCTGAGTTTCGTTTTATCGATCTTTTTGCCGGGATTGGTGGCATCCGTAAAGGATTCGAGGCGATTGGCGGCAAGTGCGTCTTTACCAGCGAATGGAATAAAGAGGCGGTTCGCACTTATAAAGCCAATCACTACAGCGATCCGCTGGAACATCACTTCAATACCGACATCCGTCAGGTCACCCAGCCGGAAGGTCTGACTGACGATGACGAGGTATACCGCGCGATTGATGCGGCGATCCCCGATCATCAGGTATTGCTGGCCGGTTTTCCCTGTCAGCCCTTTTCGCTGGCGGGCGTCAGCAAGAAAAATGCGATGGGACGCGCGCACGGTTTTGAGTGTCAGGTGCAGGGCACGCTGTTTTTCGATGTCGCCCGCATTCTGGCCGCCAAGAAACCGCCCTTCTTTGTGCTGGAGAATGTGAAAAACCTCAAGAGCCACGATAAGGGCCGCACCTTCGCCATTATCATGGAGACGCTGCATGAGCTGGGCTATGACGTGGCCGATGCCGGAGCCGGTAGCCCGGATGCCAAAGTGATCGATGCGCGTCACTTCCTGCCGCAGCATCGCGAACGCATTGTGCTGGTGGGTATTCGCCGCGATCTGAAAAAGCAGGATTTCACCCTGCGCGATATCCGGCGTTTCTATCCGGCGCAGGTACCCAGCCTGCAAAGCCTGCTGGAGCCCGCACCAGACGACAAATATATTCTGTCGCCGGTACTGTGGCGCTACCTCTACCAGTATGCGAAAAAGCATAAAGCGAAAGGCAATGGCTTTGGTTTTGGCCTCAACGATCCGCGCAACCCTAACTGCTGTGTACGAACGCTGTCGGCGCGTTACTACAAAGATGGATCAGAGATTCTGATCGATCGCGGCTGGGACAGTGCACTGGGTGAAGCGGCGTTTCAGGATGCGGATAACATGGCGCGTCGGCCGCGTCGTCTCTCGCCGCGCGAGTGCGCCCGGCTGATGGGCTTCGATGTGCCAGGCCGCGAGCCGTTCCGTATTCCGGTTTCGGACACGCAGGCTTATAAGCAGTTTGGTAACTCGGTGGTCGTGCCGGTGTTTGCCGCGGTGGCCCAGCTGCTGTTGCCGCATATTCGTCAGCTGAAGTCGTCATTATTCTGAAATGAAAAAACCCGTCTGGCGACGGGTTTCAGGCTGATGAAGAACTCGCATCAGGCTAGTCTCACAGCAACAAATAACCTCAACGCGCAGGGAACACGGTCCAGCCTTTCTCCAAAGTAAAAACCCGTCCTGCGACGGGTTTCTGTTTTATTTCTTCTTCTTGCTCTGCTTCTTGAGCAGCAGGCGAATCTGCTTCAACTCGCTGGCGCTTAATCCAGCGTCCTTCACGTCAGCGGCACCCGATCCCTCCGTCCCCTCTTCTGTGATGTCCTGATTATCAATCGCCGGATGGGGATGCGTTTCCAGACTGGCCTGCAAACGCTGCACAATTTCCTGGCTCATTGAAATCTGGTTTTCCAGCGCCAGCTGTTTAATCGTTTCTTTCAGTTCAGGATCAATTTTAATCGTTAAATTAACAGTTTCGGTCATCGGGCAGCTCCTTTTTGTTATCGCTACACGCTACCGGATGACCGTTTCGATTAATATACTGTCACAAAAATTTAATATTCGGTTTGCAAGGGGGTGAAGTCCCGCAGTACGCCCTCATCCATTCCCACCAGATTCCCCTGAAGCTCGGCATAGAGTTTCGCCATATAGCGCACCAGGAAATCGGCGTTATGCTCAGCCAGCATGCGGCCCGTTTCGGTGTGCATGGTTTCCGGCAGACGCAGTAATTTCTTCTGGAAATGGTCCAGCGTCCACTTAACATCATTCAGCTCGCGATCTTTACCCAGCGGGTCCTGACTGTCGAACAACGGGCGATTCAGCGCACCGGCGGTGTAGAAGACACGCGCCAGCCCGATTGCGCCCAGCGACTCCAGCCGGTCAGCATCCTGCACGATTTTGGCTTCCAGCGTTTGCGGCGGTATGCCCGCGCTGAAACTGTGAGTTTTAACGGCATGTATCACGGCATCAATCTTCTCAGCAGGGAAATCGAGAAAGTCCTGCTGCAGGATGCGCTGGGTTTCCGTTGCGGCATAAGTCGACGCGAGATGGCGTTCCGGGTGGTTCTTCGGAAGATTCACCACATCGTGAAAATAACAGGCGGTCAGCACTACCAGCGGGTCAGCAGGTGTACCGGTCATGATGCGCTGTGCGCTCATCCAGACGCGCCGTAAATGGGCGATATCGTGCGCGCCGTCGTCGTGAATCCAGTTGGCCTGAAACCAGCTTTCATAGCGAGATTGCCAGAGTGTGAGTGACATAATCTATCTCCCTGTAGTGATCGACAGCAGATTCGTCGCGTCAGTGCGCGAACGGCAAGCCATCATAGCGACTGGCTAATGACACTTTTCTTACAGTGCTGTTGAAAAGAGCGGCGCTGCCAGCGTTTTCGGGCAGAAAAATGAGATCTGGATCATCTGTATAGCATCTCTGTTACACAATAACCGCAATTTTGGCGGTTTTCAGCCTTTACTCAGTGAATTTCTGCTAAGAAAATTAGTTTAACAGCTGTAATGTTTGGTTAGCGCTTAAACGGTATTCAGGACCCTGCTGAACTTTTTTTTGTCACGCGATTAATTGTAAAAATGTGCGCAATAACAGGTGGGAAAGTCTGAAAAGGTTCCTATTTTTTGCGTTATAACGTACTGTATCCGGGCTGTTCATCGCGATCGGCCCGATGTGTAAAAAGCCCTGGTGCGCTTTTTGCATTTTGGTAGTTTTTGACACCGAACGTGACACTTTTAAAGTGACTGTCAGCCGACAAATTATTAAGCAAAATGATTTAAAGCTTTTATGCTAACTCTCAGATGTGAAGCAAATGGACTTATACAGCAGTAACCGGGTTCTACTAATAAAAAGAGGTAATCAATGAAAGAACGGCCGATTCTTTTTTCCGAACAGCGTGTTCGTGCCCTGTTGGTTGGCCAGCAAACGCAAACCCGGCGCATTATGAAAACTCAGGCTTTCGGTCCGGGACAGGATCATCACGAGGGCGTACATGCTTTCGATGTGAGTGCTAACCATCTGCATGGCTACAAAATGATGTCGATGACCGACATCAGCTATCAATGCCCCTATGGCAAACCGGGTGACATACTCTGGGTACGTGAAACCTGGCGTGGGCCGATGGTGCCAGAAAGCGCTCTGGCCGAATATGAACGTGACCCGACGCCGTTTCGCCTGCCGGAATATTGCCAGTATCGAGCCGACAGCAATGAGCTGGGTCAGCATGCGCTGAGCACGCCGGAAGCCGAAGAGTTTGGCTGGCAGACTGCCATTCATATGCCGCGCTGGGCCAGTCGCATTAACCTCGAAATTACCGGCGTCCGTGCAGAGAAGATTCAGGACATCAGTGAAGATGACATCCGGGCTGAGGGCGTACAGACTGACTCGCACTTCCTGAATAACTTCTTCACCATGAATGCCAACTCTGAATCACCCAAAGAGGCGTATCGCAAAGCCTGGGAAAAACAGTACGGCGCGACCAGCTGGGAAGTGAATCCGTGGGTCTGGGTCATTGAATTTCAGCGCATCGAACGTAACTGATGCCTCAGCCCTGCGCTTTGCGGGTTGAATCACAGACAACGGTCGCGCTAACGGGTTGAATAGTGAGCCTTCAGCCCTTCAGTCAGCTAGTTGATGCCAGCACTCGATGCTGGCATTTTTATGTCTGGCGCGTCAGGATAGCGAAATAGTCCGGTTCTGTGCAGGAGTTGCGATGTTTAAATGGTCCTGGAAAACGCATGACGACATGCTGGCTGCGCTGCCGTGGCAGCAGGGGCTGGCACAGCCGGTATTCAGCCCGCTCAGTGATGCAGAGCAACAGGCGCTGGTTGAGCTGGCGAAGCGCTTTCTGCAACAGAAAAAACTGGTTCCCCTCGAAGGTGCTCAGCTGGATGAACTGCGCAGTGTGCGCATCGCCCTGCTCTTCTCTCTGCCGGTGCTGAAGCTGGGTCTGGAGTGGCTGGACGGTTTTCACGATGTACTGATCTATCCCGAGCCGTTCAAGGTCGACGATTACTGGGAGGATGAAGATGGACTGGTTCACAGCGCGCCTGCCGTTCACGCAGGACAGAGCTGGACACAGGGGCCGGTAGTCCTCAACTGGCTCGATATTCAGGACTCCTTCGATCTCTCCGGCTTCAATCTGGTGATCCATGAGGTTGCACATAAGCTGGATGCGCGTGGCAGTGGTTACACCAGCGGCGTTCCGGTGATACCGCTGCGTGACGTCGCGCAGTGGGAAAAGGATTTACGTGCCGCGATGGCAGAGATTGAGAGTGAGGTCGAACTGGTGGGCGAACAGGCTGCTACTATCGATCCCTACGCCGCCAGCGATCCGGCTGAGTGTTTCGCCGTGCTCTCTGAATATTTCTTTACGGCCCCGGTTCTGCTGGCCGAACGTTTTCCCGCCATGTATCAGCATCTGCGCCAGTTTTACCAACAGGATCCCCTGACCCGAATTGCTGCTGACCCGGCTCAAACTGCTTAAATCACGATCGCTTTGCGTTAAAGCTAGCCAGTTGAATGATAATGTATTTTTTGCTGTTGACACCTTAGAGCGACGCCGTTAATATTCGCCTCGTTCAAACGATTCCTCTGTAGTTCAGTCGGTAGAACGGCGGACTGTTAATCCGTATGTCACTGGTTCGAGTCCAGTCAGAGGAGCCAGATTAGAAAAACCCGCTCAGGGAAACCTGAGCGGGTTTTTTGCTTTTCAGGCCCCCAATTTTCTCGTCCTGACTGACTCTTCATCAGGACCCTCCTGCCGTCGCACAGATCGGCCTGATAAATCCGGCGGCTTTATATGAAAAAAACCAGCCGGGCAATATTTTCCCCAGCTGGCTCATACTGATGGCGAAATATTATTCAGGAATGGTCAGCACCTGACCCGGCGCAATTTTATCCGGGCTGCTGAGAAGGTTTTTATTCGCCTCAAAGATTTTCATATATTGCGAGGCATCATTATAAAACTGCTTAGCGATTGCACTGAGCGTATCACCGGATTTAACGGTATACGTGCGATCACCTGCTGCTGCGCTTGCAGGCTTATCTTCAACATTTTTATCCACAGCGTGTAACAACTCACCGCCAATATTTTTAATATTATCCAGAATGCTCATAATTACTCCCCTATCGTTTTAGATACGTTTACTTTAATTAAAAAAACAGGATTGCCAGACAAATACTACGCAGCGTACGATACACCTGCTTTTATTTCATGGATTAAACCATTACTAAACACGTGGTCACTTAAATAAAAAGAAGGATGGAGATGATGGGTATTTTGTCATGGGTTGTGTTCGGCTTGCTTGCTGGCATTATCGCCAGATGTATTATGCCAGGCAAAGAACACATGGGCATTTTCATGACCATAATTCTGGGCATTATCGGCGCGCTGATTGGCGGTGTAGTCAGTACTGCTCTGGGTTTTGGCAAGGTCAGTGGTTTCAATATTTACAGCATTGCTATCGCCACCGTGGGTTCAATTATTGTGCTGTTTGTTATCCATAAAATCAGAGCGTGTAAACAGTCTTAACAGATTACTATTCGGGGAATAATAGAATGAGTTTACTGGAAACAGTGCTGGCCATGTGCGGCCTGAATAATCAGACCAGTCAGGAAGTGAAAGGTGTGCTGGAATGGGTTGAGCAGCAAGGCGGTTTACATACCATCGTGGGCCACCTTCAGAGCGGTGAGTACAGTGAGGTCGTCAACTCATGGCTTGGCGATGAGCAGAACGTGGCGCTGAGCAGCGATCTGGTGCAGAAGATGATTAACTCTGAGGCCATTGAGCAGCTGGCTGCGCGGATGGGTATTAACACCAGCGATGCACTGAACCTGCTGACAAAATATCTGCCGCAGCTGGTGGATAAAGCGTCAACTGCGGGCGTCGTGGATAAAAAGGCTGATCTTGCCGGACTGGTGAGTCAGTTAATGCACTAAGCGTGATGCAATTGGAAGATAAAAGCCTGCTACTTAAGTATAAGGCTTTTATCTTTAATATTCTGGTTGTCATAATAATGGGAAGGAGTAGCTGTTGAGCGATTTCACTGAGCATTAAAAATCTATCTAACACATGCTACGACATTGAGAGCTTCGGAATTGAGATCATTATATTTTACTCTGAAGATGATGCTACTTTCTCTTTGGTCATGAGACCTTTCCCCACACTAATAATCATTCCACTTCCAAACGAATTCCCCTATAAGCTGGGCAGACTTAAGCAAGTACTGCTACTTCTCATTGGCGAAGTAATTTCAAGGCCCTGATTCGCACTCGCCACGTCGTGGCTGAGGTCTAAAACGTCCTGCATCTGTTTTAACTTATCGCGGATAATATGATGCCTTCGCTCACGCTCAGCCCCGCCAGCATACCATCCGCCATGTTCCTGACGAGCTTCCTCCGATGCAGTCGCTGGTGCTTATGCCCACGCAGCTGATCACCCCACTCGCAGTATAAGCATAACCAATGGCCGGGCGGCGGCCACGCCGGACAGCCATATTGTGCGTGACCCGTGCCGCTACACGGCCATTTACCCCGCGCGGCACGGAACCTGATGAAGGCAGATCGCCGCAGAGACGCGGCGCTGTGCCGCGCACGAACAACCCTGCTCACAGAGAACCGGCTAACTTTACGGGCTGTCCGGCGATACCGGTGGCCAGCATCTGGCTGTATGGATTAGCGTCACTACCCAGACTATTCCGGCTTCTTCATCCAGCTCGTACACAAGACGGTAATGTTCATGGGGTATCAGTTCGCGGGTTCCTGCTATCTTTCCCGCTACCCCCATCAGCGGATGCTCTGCCAGTATGGCCGCTGCTTCGCTGAACCGCTCATCCATTTCCGCAGCCGCCAGCGGGTTTCGCTCTGCCAGGTAATCCCATATTGCTGTACGGTCGTTGAGCGCTTCCTGCGCCCACAGCACCTTCACTCTTTCCCCGCCAGTTTTGCACGGCGCGCGGCGAACTGCGCTTCAGCCTCCTCATTACTCACAACGTTACCCTCCCGTATATCCTGACGCCCTCTCTCCACTTTCTGCGCCAGGTGAGCATCGTAAGCCCGGCTCTCGCTCTGGCGACGGATGTATTCCCGCATCAGCTCGCGCATCACCTGCGAGGCCGGTCTGTCGCTGGCTTTCGCAGCGGCGATGAAGTCTTCCCGCAGCGAATTTTCCAGCTTCATTGTGAACACCGCTTCTTTAGGCATGACTCTTTATCCCATTCCGCTTAAGTACTGACCTAGTATATACCTTATCATCACCTTTACTCCATATTGTCCGGTTTCTCACTGTCCTGCCTTTCAGCCGGATGCGTGCTCGCATGCACCGCCTGCAATGCCCGGATACTCACCTGCGTATATATCTGTGTGGATTCCACGAAGGGTTAAGCCGCTTTTCTTCTGCTCATATACCTGACGGTGGCTGACATGGTCGTTGCCGGATCGATATCTACTGAGCCGCCGACCACGCTGATGTCTTTTTTAGCGATGACATCAGAGCCGCCAATGTGTGCATTATCACCGGCGATCAGCGTGACGCTACCACCGGTACTGCCTACGGCGCTCCAACTCATTAATCTCAACCTATTTACCGGGTTTGTAGCTATTGCCAGAACCGGTTTCAGCCGCCAGCAGATTGACTCCCGTCCCGACTTTAGGGTGACGTCTTTGCCTGCAGCAACGTGACTCTGATTAACAAAGCGCGGATCGATCCCGCTCAGATACCGACTGTCACTGCCGGGTTACCGCTGACGGACACACTCAGTGCAACCACTATATTCACCAGCAGGTAAATACCTTCATACTGGTTTCGGCTGTGATACGGGCGTAATCAGGAAGACATATTGAAGATGGGTTAACGCGGAATCACAGCATGAAAGTCCGCCCGCAAAGGATATTACAAAAGACCACAGGAAGAAGGGGTAAGTGAAATGCATACCGGAAAAACAATCCGTTTCTAAGAGACGCCTCGCAGTTTATTACCTGGCTTTCAGCGAGTTTACCCGGCGAAACGTGTATATTTAAACAGGTGAATACGGAACAGGAAGAGCGCAAGGATAAATTTTTTAGCGCGGCTGAAGCGGGTAGCCGCCCGTTTCAGCCGCTGACCACAACTAACTAGGTAGGAGTTAATTATGGCTGACACGCATCATAAGTCAGGAACCCGCACGTCCACAACCGCCGCGCATTATTACAAAGTCGGATACCGGCCTAATCGGGGCCAGCCGAATCCCCTGCCCCAGCTCACCATCAAGGGCCGCTGGCTGGAAGCGCTGAGCTTTACCACTGGCCAGCGGATCGAGGTGATCACTGGGCCGGGTCAGTTGATTATTCGCATCGCTCACGCCACGGAGGGAAACGCATGAATAATACCTTTGCCCCTGAGCCAATTCCGGAGTTGATACTGGCAGGCGGCGCGTTGGCCGCGTTGGGATTTACCAGCGGCCCCCCGTTACAACTGACGCTTTAGCAGTACACTCTTTGGATCACTCCCCCCCACCGATGCGGCCACCTGGGCAGAACTGTGAGAGATCAGCCAGAACCGGCAAGATTGAGGAGCGGATTTGGTGTAGTAGAACGGTGAGGTGATTATTGGCAGCTACTGGCTCACAGAGTCCGGCGTTGCCAGCGCTGAACAACTGGAAGTGACCGCCGCACCCGGTGTACTCCGGTTGCAGCAGCGGGAAGTGAATGTTTTTAGGGCCTAGATGCAGTAACCCTGGCCATTTGCCGGGGTTACTAGTTTTAATACCTTAGGCCTGATCTAACTGTCACCACCATTTAGGATAATCATTAAATGCTGCATAGATTGCAGACTTCGCATCGTCCGTTAACTTTTCTTTGCCTTTTGATACTGTAGTGTATCCATGCAGATCTTCTTTAGCGCATGACCATTCAAGCCACCCTAAAACTGGATTTAAAATCAACTCAAAACATCCATTCATATCTTTAAGATGAGCTATATCACCATTCCGCATATTGTCGATAAATTCATCCAAGCATTGGCATTCAAGCCATGCATTAGAACTGACATTCAAGCTATAACTGAATTTATCTACTTGAATTTCAAAGTTAAATTTCAACGATGGAATATGTTCATCAAGTTCTATTACGTCCAACCTGATATTGATCGGACTTGTAATTTCTATATCCACTTAATTTGCTCCCAGATAACGAGCGTGAATGACTGTTGGCAACTCACCAGCAGCGCGCGGAGGTTTGATTTCCAGTTGCCAGCCATCGACTGTTATACGCCCATATGACATACCGTTCTTAGTCGCGGTATCTAACGCAGCTTGAAAACTTCTAAGTTCTGTCTGACTGCTTCTGGCGTATTTGTTAAGGCTTTAGATACAGCATATTCTGCCATGTGTTCTGTAGCATTCCCATGTACCCACACTTTTTGACCGTTAGGCAGTGTCATTTCAAAAGATTTCGGTATGACAGAACCTGGATAAACAGGTTGGGTTCCTTTTATGGAATCAAATACAGTTCCAGTTTTACCTATATCAGCAGCAATAGACTCAGCCTTACCAGCAAAACCATCAGGTAATTTCTTCCCAGGCAGGAACAGCCCCGCCAACATTCTACCTGTTGCTTCCAGTGCAAGCTGGTTACCTTGAGCCGCTTCTTTCACCTGCCCAGCAACAGCTTCCCAAATTTCCCTCTTCATCAGAGCTTTCAGCGTATCTGCCGCAGCCTGATTTTTATCCGCCAGATCGCTCAATGCCTGGGTACAGTAGCTATCACCCATTGCGCAGGAGGTAAGCGCCATTGCTGCATCAGCACCGTAATCTGCCCCGCCTAATACAGCATCACCAGTATTCGCCGCCGCACCAATAATGCTGTTAAAGATAGCAGAGAGTGTACCTTCGCCAAGCTTGTTCCTGACCTGATCCTTCATATTTCCAGCAATCTGCTGAACAGACTCCCGGGCTTTGTCGCCGGACAGCGAGTTATTCTCCACCTCTATCTGGCCCGCAAACGTCCCACTACCCACCCCAGCGCTGCCATCAACCGCACCGCCCGCAGTTGCGCCCGCCAGCGTGACAATGTTGGCAATCAGCATTCTGTCATCAGCTGACAGTTCCGAAGCATCCTTGCCGTATAGCAGGTGACTGAGCGCGTCGTTATAGCTGAGCATCCCTGCAGTCAGGCCACCCGCCGCGCCGCCAATGGCGCTACCACCCTGCGCTTGAGCAATCAGCCCTGATGCCAGCGTGTGCAACAGGACGCGCATTGGTTCGTTGCCCTGCGATACCTGCCTGACCATCTGCGCCAGCAATGGAGCTACACCTGCTGCCACCGCGCCGCTGACGTTACCGCCCGCAAGCCCGGCAAACAGCCCGCTGATAGCCTGCGCAGCAATCTGCAGGTCCGACGCGATACCGTACTTCTCTTCAACATTCTGATCGATTTTATCGAGTGCTTTTTTCTGATCCGCTTCTGAAAGCTTATTGAACGCAGCATCGTTTTTAAGCCTGTTTCTCTCCTGCTCCTTCTCCTGCTTCTTCAGCGCATCAAAGGTCTGCTGAATCCCCTGCTGTCCGAGTACGGCCATTTCACGCTGGATGGCAAGGCTGCCTTCTGCTTTTTGCACATCAAACTTATCTTTCAGCACATTCTCCGCCGCAGCGGTGTCGCGGCTGATTTGGGACACGTCCTGCTTCTGCGCATCCGGATTACGGATCTCTATCGTTCCCGGCGAGATAGCGCTGTAGGTGGTTGAACTGGCAAGGTCTTTCGTCTGCTGCAGCGTGCCCATCGGCAGCGATGATGCCACTTACGCCCTTTGCGAGGCTAGCTAACACCACCAGGATTAGTGAGCTGATTGGGTACGGCAGAACGGTGAGTTGATTATCGGCGTCGACTCGCTCATCGAGTCGACGATCACCGACATAGAATAACTGAAGATCACCGCCGCACCCAGTGTGATCCCGCTGCAGCGGCGAGAGGTGAGAAGGATTTAAGGCGTAGAAGCAAAAATCCCGGCCAGTTGGCCGGGATTTTGTTACTTTAATTTAAGAGTATCGGTATACGGATTTTTAGCGAGGATATCATCAATTTCATTCTGAGCCTTCAATCTCCACTCATCACTAATGATCCCCATAAGATCAAGTACCTTATTAAATGCAACTCGCCGCCCATCTCTGTTTTCAACACGATTTTCCAGTTCATATTGAAAGGCAACTTTATAAATAAAGTCAGACATAATCCAATAAAACAACTCATCTTTTGAACTCGTTGTTTTTCTAAAAAACTCAACTCCTCTCTCTGCATATATATAATTGCACAACCCACCATCATAGGAAATATGTGGCCTGCCATCACCAGGTGATGGTGAGAAAATGTGCAAATCACTTTCAGGAATTCCCACACTCTTTCCTAGATCGTTGACTTTTTTTTGTATCTCAGAGAAAGAAAGCAGCATAATTAATTTATCTCCAGTAGATATCCATTTTTTACCAGCCAATCAACATTCACTCGCTCTTGCATATTAGGTAATATTTGAACGCCACCCCCCGGTTCACCAAAATTTTTCCTTGTACTTTCCGTAAGTTATAACCGGGTTTCCCTGCTGCCCGGTGATGCCCGGTGATATTTGTCCCGACGCGCTTTTCTGGCCCGTAACACGCTAGCACCCGGCCGTGGCGCTGCGCCTGCGCATTTTACCAGCGCTGCCGCTTCTGTCATTACCGGTTTACATCAGATGCTTCCACGGTTCACAGGCCGGAGAAGCATCCGCCGGGCGCGGGCTGGCTCAGCCACAAGGGCCGGGACGGCCCTCTGTAAGGCCTGTAAAAAACTCGCTGCCCGCAAGCAACGGCAGATTGCGGAATTTATTAAGGTGATCGCCACGCCGCAGAAGCGGCCACGGAAGCTTCCGGAGAGAACTGTGGAGTGGCTGCCGCTTTAACGTAATGAGCTGATTATAAATTAAAATCCCTGTAGCTAGAGCTGGGATTTTGATGTCAGTAAAAGTCTGGCTCTATTTGATTTTCAGCTTTTAGAATTTCAATAAAACGCTTGTAAATCTTTGGATCGCCCTCGACAAGATCATCCAATATTCTTTCTGCGATGAGTGGTTTAAAAAACACACCATCTTCAAAAAAAATAAAATCACCTGACATTGTAGGATCAACGATGTTTACTTTATCTGCTTTAAACACAGATAAGCCATAATCTTTTACTAAACCATAGAAATAGGTTTTGCCTTTAATCCAGTAAATGGCATAGACATCTATTCGTGTTCCGTCGTTTTCTTCAATTTTCATTTAACAGCATCCTTAATAGAATCAATCACCTTTGCAGGGTCATTAACACTTCTCTGAGGTGTGGTTATTTTCATATCATAAGCTTTATCAGTTATAGAATTATATTGATAATGTACTGTTATAGTTGAGCCATCAGATAGTTTTTGCTTTGCTTCCATTTTCTGGAAGCCTGCAGATGCTGGGAAGCGAGGATCCTTATTCATTCCTTTAAGCGGTTCTCCTGCAGAACCTGGATTAGCCCGAATCTGATTCCACACAACTTTTTCATTCAGATCACGCGGGAAAGGGTTCTGTATCCCTTTAGCTGTCGTTGTAAATTCAGCTCTCTCAATTAACTGCTGCTGTTCTCTTGTTAGCCGCGATATTGGATTGTTTACTGTCGGTTTCTCAACGGTTAATCCAAATATCACACCTGCCAATACCGCCTTACGGAGGTTATTCTTGTGCAATTCCGTATTGTTAGCGACAGGTTCCAGTTCAGAGATTGAGTAGGTAACCAGTTGCTGGCACTGTGTGTTACAGTCCGGCAAAGCCTTTAGTACTTTCAGCTTCTCAAGCTCTGCTTTCTGCTCTCTAATCGGTATTGCTGTTGCAAGCGCCTTACCCTGTTTCTCTGCATCCAGCTTTTTCAGATCTGCTACAAGCTGGTCTCTCTCCTCATTAGTCTTCGCGTTTGCATATTTCTCAGTGAATGACGTGATGTCCGTATCACTGAGATAGTTATTCTCCACCTCAGTTCTACTGGCAAACGCCCCACTACCCACCCCAGCGCTGCCATCAACCGCACCGCCTACTGTTGCGCCCGCCAGCGTGACAATGTTGGCAATCAGCATCTTATCATCAGCTGACAATTCCGATACCTCTTTACCGAACAGCAGGTGACTTAGCTTGTCGTTATAGCTGAGCATCCCTGCAGTCAGTCCACCCGCCGCACCGCCAATGGCGCTGCCACCCTGCGCTTTTGCAATCAGCCCTGATGCCAGCGTGTGCAACAGCATGCGCATAGGCTCGTTACCCTGCGACACCTGCTTGACCATCTGTGCCAGCAATGGGGCTGCACCTGCTGCCACCGCGCCGCTGACGTTACCGCCCGCCAGCCCGGCAAACAGCCCGCTGATAGCCTGTGCCGCAATCTGCAGGTCCGACCCGATACCGTACTTCTCTTCAACATTCTGATCGATTTTATCGAGTGCTTTTTTCTGATCCGCTTCTGAAAGCTTATTGAACGCAGCATCGTTTTTAAGCCTGTTTCTCTCCTGCTCCTTCTCCTGCTTCTTCAGCGCATCAAAGGTCTGCTGAATCGCCTGCTGTCCGAGCACGGCCATTTCACGCTGGATGGCAAGGCTGCCTTCTGCTTTTTGCTCATCAAACTTATCTTTCAGCACATTTTCCGCCGCGGCGGTGTCGCGGCTGATTTGGGACACGTCCTGCTTCTGCGCATCCGGATTACGGATCTCAATCGTTCCCGGCGAGATAGCGCTGTAGGTGGTTGAACTGGCGCGGTCTTTCGTCTGCTGCAGCGTGCCCATCGGCAGCGATTTGCCGCCCGACGGCTGGGACTGACCAGATTTCGGCATATTGTTGATAAAGCTGTCAGACGCTGGCCTGGTGGTTTTCCCCATGCTGCCGCTGACAGCGGCGCTGAAGCCGTTGCCGCCCGTATTGGCATGGTTTTCAATATCTGTCCATCCCAGCGTCCCGGTGCTGAGGTGATTTTTGTCCGGCGTTGCGGATGAGGCGATGATCGCGCCATCAAGCTGGGTATGGTTGCCGACGTAAATGTTGTAGCCGCCATCACCCGCGCTGATCCCGCTCTGCTGCTGTACAGAATCAAAATCATTGTAAATTTTGCTGCCGCTCATGCTGGCACTGCCCTGCACCGGTACGCCCGCACAGATAGGCGGTATACAGATACTGGCGCTGAAGCCGGATGAGCTCTGATGGCTGTCGTAGCTTGCGCGATCCTGCTGGCTGGCAATTTCCAGGTTGCGGCCTGCGTTGAGGTCAACGCGATTGCCGTTGAGGTTTGCTCCGTTCAGCGTGACGTCCTGACCCGCTTTGACCGTCAGATCGCCCGCTGCAGACACTTCGCTATTGTGGTGAGTAATGCTGTTGCCGTTGCCGTTTGCACTGCTCTGGCTGGCGGCCAGCTCAAGGGATAAGCCGTTCTGGCTGCCGCCGAGGCCGAATCCCACGCCGACACCGTATTTACTGCCACCGCTGCCTGACTGCTGGTTACTGGTGTCCACGGCACTGTTCAGGGCGATATCGCGACCTGCATTCAGCGAGACGTTATCGCCGCTGATTTTTACGCCTTCGCCTGTGATGTCCTGCTTAGCCGTGATGGCTACGTCGCCGCCCGCCTTAAGCACGCTGCCGCTCTGCTGCGTGCTTTTCTGTTCCACGGACTGATGGCTGCTGCCCACGGTGGCACTTACCGTGACTTTGACGGCTGCGGTGTTCTGGTTGTAAGCCGACAGCGCGGTCATGGCCGCCTGCGCGGCATAAATGGCCTGCAGGCGCGGATCGTCACTCTGTTTGTGCGACTGAGCCAACTTGTCTGCCGCCTGCACCATGCTCACGCCGTAGCCGGAGACCTGCGCTGTGATGCCATACTGCGAGGATTTACTGCTGCTACTACCATCGTGCGTATCTTTTGACGGATCGAGGTGGATGTTCTCACCGTTGACGCTCAGCGAATTGCCTGCATACACGTCAGCCCCCTGCAGGTTTATGTCTTTACCTGCATTAACCGAAACGTTACCCAGCGTACTGACGATACCGCTGCGTACGGTGTTCTGCTGCGTGCCCGTGTTGGCGTTTTTCCAGCTGTTATGACCCACGCCAACCGTTCCGCTGTAACCATCACCGCCCAGATCGCCAATAGCGTGGTCAGACCCGGAGGCCGAAGCCTGCTGGCGGTCTTGGCCTGCTACGACGCTGATCTTACCCTGCTCCGCGTTAAGCGAGACGCCGGTGGTGCCAGTCAGGGTTGAACCGCTGACTGCGATGTCACCTTTATGGCTGGTGACGTCAACACTGCCGGCGGTAATCGCGGAAGTGTGTTGCAGGAGCATGCTGCTGTCACCGCTCATCTGGTTGTTTTTCGAGCCGTAATTAGTCCCTGCCGAACCATTGTTCGGCGACCCGCCGCCGCTTCGTGCCAGCGCACCGATTGAGGCTGATGTTGTTGCCGACCAGCTCTTACTGCTACTGCTGCTGGCAGCCTTCTGGCTGTCAGAAGCTGTGGTGATATCAATATTACGCGTAGCGTCCAGTGAGGCTCTGGCACCCGCGTTCAGGCTGCTGCCCTCCACCAGAATGTTACCGGTGTGGGTATCTGAATCGCCTCGCGCCTTCAGTAGCAGATTTCCGGTGGTATTGAGCGTACTGCCGCTCTGATAGATGCTCTCGCTGTTCTGTCTGACTTTGCTGCCTGAACGGCCATAGGTCAGGCCTGGCGCCGGGGAATCCAGCGAACTGGCGCCCAACTCATTGCCAGTCTGCTTCATCTGCTCGTACACCGAACTGTTGTTGTTCATGATGTCACGCAGATTGCGCACGGTGTCCAGTGGCGTTAAGTTCAGACTCAGACCAAACCCGCTGCTTTTTGAGTTCTGTTTCGCAGCCTCGCGTACCTGGTCCTGACCCGCCACGATGGCGATGTTTTTCGCCGTCACGCTGATCTCGCCGTTCTGGCCGCCCGCAATAACGTCGCTTCCTTTGATCAGCGCGTTATTACCCGCCGTCATACTGACCACGCCGTTGCCAGCACCCACCAGGCTTCGCGCATCGCTCTGCGTTACCTGATCGCCGTTACGTTCACTTTTAGCCGACTGTTTACCGTAGCTGAGCCCCAGTCCACCACCCATCAGGCCACTTTTCTTCACTTCTTTCATGCTGTAGGTGGATTGAGTATTGGTAGCGGTGACAATATTCAGGTCATTGCCTGCACTCAGTGCGACGCCTTTGTCACCAGCGACAGACGATCCCTGAACGGTCAGGTCGTTTCCGGCAATGACAGACACGGTGTTGCCGCTCAGTTGTGAAGCTTTTTCACGGGTGTCGCTGTTTTCCTGAATGGTGTGCGTAGTGGTCTTTTTCAGGAAACCTTTCTTGGTTTTGGTCTCTTCACGGTAGGCATAATCACTCTCCGTCGCAGTGGTGATATTGACGTCATGTCCAGCCTGCAGCGCCAGATCCTTTTTGGCTGTGACTATTGCGGCCTGGCTTGTGATGTCATTACCCGCGAGCAGCCTGGTACTCCCACCACTGGCAATCTCTGTGCCCTGCTGGCGCACCGACTCATTAATCTCAACCTTCTTACCGGATTTGTAGCTATTGCCAGAACCGGTTTCAGCCGCCAGCAGATTGACGTCACGCCCCGCCTGTAGGGTGACGTCTTTGTCTGCGGCAATACCTGCTGCCTGGCTATTGAGATCGCGTCCGGCCTGAAGTGCTAAATCGCCTCCACTGGTCAGCGTCGTGCGATCCAGCCCGGTTGAATGGGTTTCACGTTTACCATTCACATCATTCTGGCTGGTCGTCGCGCTGTTGAGATTAAGATCGTTTCCTGCTGCCAGCGCCGCGTTTTTACCGGCGCTGATGTTGCTGGCGGTCACAGTCAGATCGTGACCCGCCTGCATCGCCATGTTGCCGCCTGCGGCGATCTGGCTGCCGACCGTGTTGACCGTGTTTGTGCTGGTTGGGTCAATTTTTTGCCAGCGGTTTCCGAAGCCGGACTGCGAGGTGCCAGTGACGTTCTGATTTCCGGTGATGGCAATATCATTCCAGGCGTTCAACAGCAGATCGCCACCCGCTTTGAGGTTAGCGCCGGTAACGGCAATATCGTTGCCCGCCTTAAGGCTCAGAGAATCCAGTGACGTGATGCTCGCCGTTGGCCCGCTCAGGGTTTCGGTATAGGACTTTTTCGCACCCTTACCGTTGTCTGCATCCAGATGCCACAACTGTGACGTTGTCAGGTTGTTGATGTCACCGTTAACACTCTCCAGTGCCACCTTTTTACCGCTGATGGTCGCGCTGACGTTGTTGATATCGTTCAACGCGCTAAGTTGCAGATCGCCACCCGCATGGAGCAGACCGGCGTTGAGGTTACTGATCGTGTTCTGACTGTCGATGGTCAGATCGTTTTTAGCCATCACGCTACTGCTGGTGTTGGTGATGTTTCCGCCTTTCAGCGTCACGTTGTTACCGGCAATCACACTGCCATCACGCACTTCCACATCTTTTGTCGACAGATAGAGCTTCGGCACCATCACCGTTTCACCGTTGATCGTGGTGGCTTCCCACCAGACCATACTCTTATCTAAAGAGGCGAGTTGCCCGGCAGAGAGTGAGACGCCAAACTCCAGTCCCAGCGACTGCTGCGCCGCCGCCGCGTTGTCCATCAGATAGCGCATCTGGGCGAGATCGGATCCCAGGCCGTTGATGTAGCGATTGCCGGTCTGATTCAGTACCGCATTGCTGACGTAGCGGGTATCAAATGCCGCATCGCCGAGAAAACGATAATCATAATCTGGCTTCAGGTTCAGGCGGCTCAGCATGTATGAGGAGCCGAGGAAGGCGTTCTCGTCTGTGTATTGAGGGCGCGTTTCCTGTAATGGCGTGGTGGCAGGCTGTTTGCCAAGGCGGGCATTCAGCTCGCCGAACAGACTCTGATCCAGCTGGCCCAGGCCATTGAGTTTGGGGTTAACGGTGATCAGATAGCGGCTATTGGTGTTCGACGCGACAAAGTAGCCGTTTTCGCCAGAAGGTAATGGATAGGCGCTGATATCAACCTCAGCGGCCTTATAGTTACGCAGTGACGCAGGACCCAGAGCAGCGTTTGTCAGATTGACGGCTTTACCCAGCGCTGCATTGTTTTTACCCGCCGCAGTATATTGCGTCAGCGGTGCGCTGCCCTGTGACGCGGACTCAAGTGCCCCTGCGCCATTGACCTGCTGCAGCGCATTCTGGAGCTGATCGCGCCATTGCGGGGTATTGATTGCGACCTTATCGGCAGTCGCCAGTTGCTGATGTGACTGTGCGCCAGCAGCGCCTGCAGCGGTTAAGCCGCGTAAAGCGGGGGCAGAAAGGGTATTACCACTCCAGCCAGCATTCGCTGTGGTGTTGGTGTTGCTGATATCGCCGCTGAAATTTGCAGAGACGTTGCCTCCGGCCTGGATAACGGCGCGGTATAGTTGGCCTGGTCCAACATCTTCAATTGTGGGTTGGCCTGTAAGTTCATACTTAACTTGAGTACCAGTACTGTTTTCTCGAAAACAACACCGCTGAGATTTCGGGTCGAAAAATGCAAGGTCGATATTTTTAGTAAACTTCCCCCCAATATTTCCCGAGTATTTATAAGTTGTATACTCATTCTGCTGACCGTCCTGAAAAGATTTATTATTTAATTGATTACCAGATAAAACGATATCACTATTAGCAAGAATATCGCTGGCAAGGTTTTCTAACTTTTCAGCAGAGATTCGTAACCCACGATTTGATGAAATGCGGCCAGAACCACCGTTTGCATTAACATGATTAAATATGGTGTTAGTCAAATATTTTTGTACGGCACCCTTGGCATTAGGTGCGAGGTAAAAATGATCATCATCGGAACCATTGCCCTTACCCTGACTACCCCCTGATCTAACGTGTTTGGTATATAAGCCAAGCTCATCAGCCTTTAAGGCTCCCAGTCTGATATAAACAGTCTGCTTACCTAACCATGAAGGTAAATCTGGACTCTTTTGAATTGATGTCGAGGTGCTCAACCCATCTCTTGTATTCAGCAAATGCCCCGTATTAATCGTGATATCGCCGTTCTGCGTCTCAATCGTACCGGAGTTATTAATGACCTCGCCGTTGGCATTGCCCGCGGCATCGCCCTGAAGCCACATACTGCCGCCTGCCAGCATATCGGCACGCTGGTTGCGAATGCTGTTGGCAAACAGAGAGAGATTACCGGCCGCGTAGAGCAGCGCGTTATTAACGATGCTGCCCGGTGCGCTGAGGGTCAGACTGCCCAGCGTACCGGTGAAACCGTCCAGAGTAATATCGCTGCGGCTGGCTAAGTTAATATTCCCGCCACCCTGCAGACTGCCATTCCCATTCATGGCGATACGGTTGCCGCTTAACGCACTGTCACCGGCTCCCGTGGTGAGTTGGCCATTATTGGTGAGATCGCCGCCGGCACTCAGCGTCAGCGCCCCACCCTGCATGGTGCCCTGGTTGTCTATCGCGCCATTACTGCTGACGGTGAGTCGCCCGCCCGCCGCCAGTACATCGCGGCCGGTAAACCCATTCGCGATTTCCAGCGTGGCATCACCCAGCGCCACCACCTGACCGCGCTGGTCAAAGCCGTTGCTGTGAACCAGCAGGTCGCCGCCGCTGAACAGGCGACCACTGCTTTGCTGATTAACCTGAGCGCCCATCACGCTCAGCCGGTTGTTACCCAGCAGCGTGCCGCTGTTGTTGACCTGCTGATAATTGACTTCAAGGTTGCCGCCCTGGACTGTGCCCTGGTTACTGAAGCCATTGCCGGTTAGCGTGCCCTGGCCGTCGGCCAGCAGCGTACCGTTATTGCTGGCATTGGTCGCATTGAGAATCAGCTGCGACGCCTGTAACCAGCCGTTGTTATTCAGCTGCGGCGTAGTCAGTGTCTGCGCGCCACCCGAGAGCCACCGGCCTTCATTTTGCGTTAAACCGGTGATTGTCGCGACACCGTTGCCATTGCCCTGAATCAGGCCATAGTTGAACAGTTCCGGCCCGGTCAGCGTCAGGGCGTTTTGCGTGATCATGGCACCGTTGCCGCCATTGGTAATGCGTCCACCAGCATTGACCAGCAGACTGTTATCACCCTGTAAGCGCCCATTGTTATCCACCGCGCCACTGGTGATCTGCAGGTCGCCGCCCTGTACACGTCCGGCATTGTTAAGCGAGGATGACTGAACCGTCAGCCTGCCCGCGCTAAGCAGCGTTTTATCCTGCTGCTGTGTCAGTGCACCGTTAAGGCCAACCGTCAGCGCCTCCACACCGGTCACTGCACCGTTATTGTTTAACGTGTCGCCCCGTAACGTCAGATTTCTGGCAATCCATTCGCCCTGATTGGTCAGCGTCAGTGCCTGCAGTGCCGCAGTGCCATTCGCTGAAATCTTACTGCCCGCGCCCGCATCAAGGCGTTCTGCCAGAATCAGTTGCAGTGCATCCGCACTCTGGATCGCCCCGTTATTGGTCAGCTGCCGGGCATTCAGCAGGATCTGCTGCCCCTGCCAGCTGCCGTTATTCACCACGTCATCACCGTTGATGTTCAGCGTGCCCTGCGTCAGCAGCGATCCCCCCTGATTATTGATCAGCTGACGTGATGGCGCGGCCAGCGCTCTGAGCAGCATTCGCCCGGCCACCTGTGGCGCAGCGGCAAGCGTCAATGCCTGCAGACCAATCAGGCTGCCCTGATTAATAACGCTGGCGGGTGAAAGGATCAGGGTTTTGCCCTGAACCGACCCGCTGTTATTCAGCGCAGCACCGTTCAGCACCATCGCCCCTTCGCTGAGCAGTGAGCCGCTGTTGTTCAGCGTGTTCGCCGTAACCTGTGCGGTGTCCTGACTCATCAACGAGCCGGTGTTATGCAGTTCATTAATGATGCTGGCGTTCAGCTCTTTGCTACCCAGCAGCGAGCCCTGATGCAGCCAGTTATCAGCGTTAACCGTTGCCTGCTCGCCCTGCAGCGTTCCCTGGGTGTTAAGCTGACCTGCGTTGAGGGTCAGTGTTCCGCCGCTCAGCGTTTTGCCACTGGCAGATTGCGTGATGTTATCGGCCTGAGCAGTCAACGCCGTGTTGCCCTGTAACAGACCGTCGTTGTTCAGGCTGGTGCCCTGCAACCCCAACTGGTCCGCCATTATTTTGCCGCTGTTGCGCAGCGTGGTGGCATTCAGGTCGCTATTGCCCTGACTGACCAGCGTGCCGCTGTTGATCAGGTCGCTGGCGATGTTACCGCGCAAGGCGCTGATGCCATTGATGCTGCCGCGATTGTTGAGAGAATCCAGCGTGATGTCGAGTTGCTGACCCTGCCAGCTGCCATCATTAGTCGCGCTGCCACCTTTGACAATCAGCCGATCGCCGCTCAGCAGTTGCCCATTGTTATGGTTGAGGGTCTGAGCAAATCCGAGATCCACCAGCGTGTCGCCCTGCAACAGCCCGCTGTTTTCCAACGTATTACCGCTGGCGCTGAGTTGCCCGGCCGCAATCTGGCCGCTGTTACTGAGCGTTTGTGCCTGCAGATCGGCCTGATGAGCGGTAACGATCTGACCTGTGCCGCTGTTAGTCAGCGTATCGGCCATCTGAAGATTGAGGTCATCGCTCAGCAGGCGTCCGCTGTTGTTGAGACGGTTGCCGTTGACCGAAAACTTACCGTTAACCTGCAGCAATCCGTCGTTATCCAGTTGATCTGACGTCAGCGTCAGCGGTCCCCCGGCGATCAACTGGCCGTCATGGAGGTTGTGGATCTGCTGATGATCGAGCGTTAAGGTGCTGTTGCCCTGCAGCAGACCCGCGTTACTGAGCGTGGGAGCATGCAGGCTGAGGTTATCCGCCGCCAGTGTGCCTTTGTTATCGATCTCCACAGCCTGCAGATTCATCTGCTGCTGGCCGATCAGACTTCCACTGTTATCCAGCACACCACCGACCTGGGCTGTCAGTGCCTTTCCGGCGCGAACAGTGCCACTGTTCTGCAACGCCTGCGCGTTTAACACCATCTGATCGGCCTGCATTGCGCCGCGGTTATTCAGTGACGCGACGTCACCGTTCAGCGTGCCATCACTCAGCAACTGCCCGCCCTGCTGATTATCCAGCTGGTTGCCTTCCAGCGTAATCTGCTGATTACCCTGAATCAGGCCACTATTAATCAGGTCGCCACGAAGCGTCAGTGCCTTTGCAATCAGCCAGCCGCTGTTGTCAGTGCGGTTCGCTTTCAGCGCGATGCCCTGCTGTCCCAGAATTTTGCCGCTATTGTCCAGGGTGTCGCTGTGTAGATCGGCGTCGGTTTCGCTCAGAGCATTGCCGCTGTTCTGCCAGCGATCAGCATTCACTGTCAGCTGTTTGCCCTGCATCAGTCCGCTGTTGTCCAGCGTCTGCTGTTTCACACTCAGCTGGCCTGCGCTGAGCAGCGTACCGCTGTTGGATAACGCGCTGCCCTGCAACGATAATGCCGTGTCGCCCTGGACCGTTCCGCTGTTACTGACCTGGCTGACCTCACTGTTAAGCGTCCCGGCGGCGAGGGTTCCCTGATTAGTCAGCGCATCGCCCTGCAACCAGAGCCGATCATCAGCCAGTAATTTACCGCCCTGCTGATTATGTAAATTTTTGAGTGTGGTGCTCAGGCTGGCAGCGTTGATTTCCCCGCTGTTATTCAACTGGTCGCCAGTGATATCCAGTGTTTTTCCACTGGTGATCAATCCGCTGTTATTGAGTTGTGGCAAATCGAGGGCAAAATCGTTGTCGGAACTGATCGTACCCGCAGCAAGGTTATCCAGCTGACCGGTATGCAAGGCGAGCAGTGTATTGCCCTGAACCAGACCGCCATTACTGATTTGCCCGGCGGTCAGCGTCAGATTGGGTGCGATTAATGAGCCTGAATTATGCAGCTGCGCGCTGTTCAGGATCAGGGCGTTCTGACTGCTGAGGGCTCCCTGATTTTCCAGCCAGCTACGTGCGGTCAGTTGCGCATCACCCTGTGCGGAGATGGAACCGTTTTGTTGGAGCGTATCGCTGTTAATCACGACATCGCCATTACTCACCATCCCGCCGCTGTTATTCAGGATCGGGGCATCGATCTGCAGACGCTGACCGATGAGTTTGCCGCTGTTATCCAGGGTGCCACTTTGGATGTTCAGGCTGCCGCCACTGATTTCATCGCGGTTATTCAGCAGTCCGCTCACCACTACCGTATTTTTACCCTGCGCCAGCAGCTTACCGTTCTGTTGCAGGGTGTTAGTGCGAACCTGCACGTCACCATTACTGGCCAGGCTGCCACTGTTAGCGATCTGCGCGGCCTGAATATCGAGTGTTTTTGCAGCGGCGAGCTGACCGGCATTGTCCAGCTGAGACGTGGCGGAGAGCTGCATCGCATCCCCCGCACTGCCGCTGCTGCTGTTATCCACACTCAGGCTTCCACTGCTGAGACGCACATTCTGGCCTGCCTTCACGCTACTGCCTTTAAGCGTGATACTGCCCTGACTGTTGAGATCCAGCGAAGCGTCACTGCCCAGTGTGGCCGCATTTAAGGCAATATCCTGCTGCGCTGTGAGCGCGACGTTGCCACCCGCTTTATGTTCACCCTGCAGGGCGATGCTGCTGCCTTTTGCCGTCAGCGTGCCGCTGGTCAGGCTGTTGTTAATGCTTAACCGGCCCTGAGCATCCAGCACCATATCGCCCTGGCGGGCATTAAGATTGCCGAGATTAACGCCGACGCCATTTTCGCTGGAGACCAGATGGATACGGTTGGCGTACATGCCGCCCAGCGCGCCGGTATCGACGGCGACCAATGGCGCCGCACCGTCGCCCGCAATGGGTGTCACGCTGCCATCCGCACCAACCCGGTTTGCACCCAGCGTCACATTGAGATCTCTGGCATGAATGCCCGCGTTGATTTCTGTTGCGCGCGCGATGATCGAGACAGCATCGGCCTGGCTGCCATCCAGCCCTTTACCCTCAATGCTGATGGCGCCTTTAGTGACTTCCAGCGATTGAAGATTGCCCTGCGCATCCAGCTGCGGCTTACCGGTAGTCAGCGTAACATTGGGCGTATTGATAAAACCGCAGCCGTTACAGGTGATGCCATAGGGGTTGGCGACCATAACGTTTGCGGCTTTACCCGCCACTTCGGTGTAGCCCTGAAGCTGCGAACGGTTGGCACCGACCACCTCGTTGATAATGGCCCGGGCTTCCTGCCCCGCTTTCAGATTCGGGTTGTTCTGGACAAGTCCACCCAACTGGGTCTGCGTCAACCGGCCGGTTGCGTTGTTCAGGATCAGCCCTTCCTGACCGACGTTGTAATTCTGATACTGGTTATGCGACAGGCCTGCCGCATTCGGCGTCGCGATATTAATGACCGGTACACCATTCCCGGCAGCATCCACTTTGGTCCCAGGTGTGACGGGGGCTATCGCCGCAGAAAAGGCGGGCAGCAGGGGCTGAAACGCGATCAGCGAGCAGATGAGATAGCTCAGCAGACGACGCGGTAGTGAAAGCGTTAATTGATCATCCATAATCGGGGCCTTTTTTTAAAAAACGAGTCCAACACGCGCGTAAACGCTGAGGCGATCAGGCGCAAGGTAATCGGGGTAGCTGACGGGAATGCCCAGCGACAGCTGAGTTGAGACGTGGGCGTTCCGGGTGCCAAGCCCCAGCGAACTGCCCCACAGCGTCCCAGCTGCATAGCGATCCTGTTTGTCGCTCTGCAGCCAGCCACCATCCAGTGCCAGCGTGGTACTGACCTCGCCAATGGCTGGCAGGGTAAACAGCGTGTAATTGAGTTCGTTGCGCAGATAGCCGCCAACATCGCCGGAAAGGTATTGTTCTTTGTAACCGCGAACCGAGCTCTCACCTCCTATCGTCAGGCGTTCGCTGCCATACAGACGATCGGGCGACCACTGGGCGTAAAAGCTGCTGAGCCACCACATTTTCTGAGTAACCGGCCGTTGATAGCTGCTGCTGACACTCCATTTGCGGAATTCAGCTTTGGGTAAATCGTCGCTTTTACCGCTGTCGCTTTCTGCATCGAACCACGGCATCCCACGGCTCAGCATCGGGTTAAGCGTGGCAACCCCACCTGCGACTTTTTGCGTATGGTTAAAGCCGATCTGCAGACTGGTCAGTTTGCGGCTGCTGCTTTGAAGCAGCGTCTGGTTCAGCCAGTTATGGCTGACGTAATGGTTCAGACCGAGCTGAACACCGGTTTTGATTTCCCCGTTGCGGAACAGCACCCACGAGCCGCTGAGGCGGTTAGAGATGTTATCGCCGAAGCTATACCAGTCGAAATTACTGGCGTTAAAGCGGCTGTGATAGTTGCTCCAGCTATAGCTGTAATCCAGCAGCCCATAGCCATAAGGCACGCTGACGCCCGCCTGGAAATTTTGCGCATCGCGCCAGTCGCTGAAAGCGCTGCTGCGACCACCGCTGATAAACCAGCGATCGGCCACACCCAGCAGGTCGTTACCTACCAGCGAGGCGGAGAGCTGACCAATGCCGGTGCTTCGCTGGCCGCTGTTATCCATATTCAGCCCCATCGTCAGAGGAAATTCAGGTTTACTGGTCAGATTGACAATGGAATAACCCGGCTTAGCCGACGGGATGATTTCAATCTGAACCGGTGTGGTACGGAGCCGGTTTATCTGCTCCATACCCTGTTCAATGTCGCGTAAATTTAAAATGCGACCGGCACCGGTCGGGAATGCCATGTTCAACTGACGTGAACTGGCTCCCTGCAAACGAATCTCTTCCAGCCTTCCCTCCAGCACGGTGATAATCAAAACGCCGTGAGAAAGGTTCTGTTCTGTCAGGAAAGCCCGGCTGGTGATATATCCACGCTGGACATACCATTCTGATATCTCGCGTACCAGCTGATTAATGCGCGTCAGACTCAGACACTGATTGATATAAGGTGCGACGAGTTTCGCCTGCTTATCCGGCGTGATTAACGTCGCCTGTTGCAGGATAATCTGGCGAATATCAAAACAGGGACCGCTGACGGGCGCTGCCCCGGTTTTTTGCAGCTCGACCTGATGCGCCTGTGTTAAGGCGTCACGCTGCTGCTGATCCTGCTGCAACCGTTGCTGTTGCTGATTTTGAATAGCGTCAAGGTCGCCCGGTGTGACTGGCGCAGCCATGACACTACTGATAAACAAACTGGCTCCGAAAACCAGCCACTTCCCTGTTTCAGGCATTTTCATCGAAGGTTTAACAACGCTTATTGTAAGTTTTGTGTAAGCACAGGCGCGCAGATTACCATCTTAACAATCGGAAGTTCCTTATTGACTTGAAATAACAACTCTCTTTTAAAAAAAGTGAAATTAGCGGTGATAAAAAGTTTTCTAAGCCAAATTTTCAACTGTCTGGCTACTTTCTTTACATAGGGGATTTTAGGAGTGTTAAGGTAATGGACGTAAAAACAGGCAGTTGTAAATATTTATCCGCGCAGGATTACTCATTCATATAACAGCGTTGAGGGATTAAGCGGGATATAAATCGATGAAGTGACTGTTTTTAGTCGCAAGGCCTGGAGACTAAAAAGATGCACACCTCCAAACTCCCAGACGCAAAAAGGCCCGCAAATTAGCGGGCCTTTTAACCGGACAAAACACAACAACCCTTATTTTTCATGGTAGCGATGCACTGCCGGATAATATTCCAGTCCATAAAGCTGACTCAGCGGCAGCAGCAGTTCCATGTTAATGTCATGGCTATGCGCATCCCCCGCAGGGCCGTTCAGCAGCTGTTCAAACCAGGCTATCAGTTTCTGTTTCATCTCAGGCTCTCCGCATCAGTTGATGCCCTGAGTAAACCCGCTTATGCGCCCGATCTGAAGCAAAAGTTTCTGCGCTGCTTATGCCGGAAATGGCATAAGCCACCTGCCTGGCAGTTTAGCCAGCACCAGACACTGGCCCCAAAATGTTTACTGCGTTATCAGCGTCACCCAGTTCGCGCCTTTACCGGCCGGCGCTTCAGCGACCCGTTTGAGTTCACCGCTGGCGGGATCGATAGCGTAGCTGCCAATCACGGCACTCTTCTCTCCGCTGACGATCAGCCATTTGCCCTGCGCATCGATCGCCATACTGCGCGGCTGTTTTTCCACTGGCCAGCTGCCGATGAGCGTTAACTCGCCCGACTGTTTATCAACCCGGTAGCCGCTGACGGTGCTGGAGGTGCGCTCGGTTACGTAAATAAATTGTCCATCCGGCGTGATTTTGATGTCCGCCGCCCAGATGCGTGGCGTCGGATCGCTGTAGCCCGCCGGGCGCTGCTCGCCATGCTGCAGGTTATATTTCTTCGCCACCGCATTCGGCCAGCGTTTCAGCTCCGTCAGCGAGCCATCTGCCGCGCGCCGGAACTGCGTGATGGTGCCGCTCATCTCCGCGAGGTTATAGAGAAAACGATTATCCGGCGAGATCACCGAATGCCGCGCACCGCTGTTCTTCTCGCCCTGAACAAAACCGTTCCCCAGCGGCGTAATGGCCCCGTCACTGGCAAAGGTATATTGCAGCACCCGATCCGCGCCAAGGTTGCCGACGTAGAGTGAATGATTAGTGACGTCGGTGATCACCGAATGGGCATGTGGCCCGGTTTTCACCTCGCCCGTGACCTGCGCGGTCACAATCCCTTTGTCATCAATCCGGTTGCTGGTGACGATATCGCTGTCATAGGAGGCGGCCAGCAGATAGCGCCCGCTCTTATCGGTGATAATCCACGGAAAGCTGGCCGCGACCGGCGTTACCGCCATTTTCTGCAAATCACCGTGCGGGCCGGTAACGCGCCAGCTAATGATCGAATAAGGCGGACTGCGCAGCGCACCATAGAGATGTTTACCATCCGGGCTGGCTGCCAGCGGCATGATTTTTTTGCCGGCAGGCGTATCGCCCCGCCATTGCAGGCTGCCGTTCGCCTCACTGAGCTGATAGCGGGAAACGGTGCCGGATTCAGCATTAGACACATAGACAAAGGTTGTCGCCCACAGCGGGCAGCTACACAGCAGCGGCAGGAGTGCCAGCGCCGTTTTGAGACGGATCATAGGGTCACCTTGATAAGTAGTGTCTGCGTCAGTGCGCAGCAGGCATTACGCTAACCCTGTCCGATGAGGCTGGCTTTGTGCAACTGTCTGAATTTATGACCGGAAGTCTGGAGATGTGACGGAGATGTTATTTTTTGGGTCGATAATGAGATTTAACGCCTTCCCCACGAACAGGGAAGGCGTAAGCAGAATATTAACCGGTTTTGGCGATCATCTTCCGGTAGCGATTGAGCCATTTGCCGCTGTTGAGTCGCCACCAGAAGAAGATGCCGCGCACCGTCCAGTCGAGGAACATCCCCAGCCAGACGCCGGTGACGCCCATCCCCAGCATAATGCCGAGCACGTAACCGACCACCACGCGCGCGCACCACATGCTGAACATCGAAACATACATGGTGTAACGCGCGTCGCGTGCGCCCTTGAGGCCGGCGGGCAGCACCCAGGATGCGGCCCACAGTGGCATAAACAGCGCGTTAAGCCAGAGCAGATGCTTCGTCACGTTAATGACCTCCGGATCGCTGGTATAGAACCGCGCCAGCAACCCGGCCAGTGGCACCGTCAGCAGCGCTATCGCGCTCAGACACAACGTCGCCAGCCAGAAGACATGCCGCACCTGACGCTCTGCCTGAAACACCTGATTTCTGCCCAGACGGGTGCCGGTAATAATGGTGGATGCAGAACCCAGCGCATTGCCCGGCAGGTTAATCAGCGACGCAACCGAGAACGCGATAAAGTTACCCGCAATCTCACTGGTGCCCATTCCTGCAACAAATACCTGGGTCAGCAATTTACCGCCGTTAAACAATACGGACTCGATGCTGGCAGGTACGCCTATCCCTAAAACTTCCATCAGAATGCTGCTGTTCCAGCGCCGGAAATAGCTCGACAGCGTGATTTTCAGCGAGGCGTTAAAGCCGATCATCAGCACGTAAATCACCGCGATCGCCCCGATGTAGCGGGTAATGGTCAATCCGAGTCCGGCACCGACAAACCCTAAACCCTCCCACGAGAAGCAGCCATAAATCAGCACGCTACTGATGATGATATTGAGGATATTCATGCCGCCGTTAATAAGCATCGGAATTTTGGTATTGCCTGCTCCGCGCAGCGCCCCGCTACCAATCAACGTGATGGCGGCAGCCGGATAGCTCCAGGCTGAGGTCTGCAGATAACTCAGCGCCAGCGCTTTAACTTTAGGATCGGCGGCACCGGCTATCGCATCGACGATCAGATGGCCCCAGAACTCAATGGCGATCACCAGTACAAAGGCGAGTATCGTCATCATGGCCAGCGACTGACGCGTGGCGGCGCGAGCGCGCTTGCCGTTGCGTTTTGCCAGGCTGAACGCCACCACCACGGTGGTACCGAGATCGATGGCAGCAAAGAACGAGATGATCACCATGTTAAAGCTGTCGGCCAGGCCGACGCCCGCCATCGCTTCTTTACCCAGCCAGCTGACCAGGAAGGTGCTCAGTACGCCCATCAACAGCACACAGGCGTTCTCGAAAAAGATAGGCACTGCTAATGGCGATATCTCACGCCAGTAGAGCGTGCGATACGAGCGGCGTTTCGGGTACCACGCCGTGCGCTTGATCGCCTGCATCACTGCTACGCCGGGATTTTGCAAAGGATTACCAAATCAGAAGAGACTGGACAGGAGATCTAATGATGATAGGGGGCAGAGAAATATGCAAAGTCTTTCCGGTGCAAATTAATCATGGTTACAAACTTTTTAATCCCGTTACGGCAGATTCTGCCTCACTGCCCCACCCGCTGTAGCAAACCTGATTATTTCCCTGACGTTATGATTGGAGATTAATGCTGTGTTGAAGCCTGCTTTGCCACTCTGTTGTTATTTGAGTCGCATCTGAATGGGGTGATTTATCTGCTGAAATAGTAAAGATTTCCTTAATTAATTTCACTGCGCCGGATTCTCTCCTGAATCCGCATTGCTCAGATTCTCCGCGTGGTTAGTGCAAAAAAAAGACGATCACAGATTCTTCACCAATCTCTGCAACAAACCCGCTAAGCTTGGGGCAAATTGCGGAAAAAAATGGAAGGAGAAACCATGCCGACACTACGGAAAAACCTGACCAGCCAGCAGGCACTGGATGAACTTGAACGCCTGTACGACGGTGCCGTTGATGCGCTGCGCGCGGCGATTAAAGTCTTTACCGAAAACGGCACGCTGCCGGATGAGGCCGATCGCGCCAGGGGACTGTTTGTCTACCCGGAGCTGCGCATTACCTGGCACGGTGAAGGTCCACAGCAGAACCGCACGCGTGCCTGGGGACGCTTCACCCACACCGGCAGCTACAGCACCACGGTTACCCGTCCGGCGTTGCTGCGTCACTACATTTCGGAACAGCTTCAGATGCTGGAGAAGGAATATCATCTGGAGATCGACGTGGGGCCGTCCAGCCAGGAGATCCCCTATCCTTACGTGATCGACGGCTCCGATCTTTCACTGGATCGCACCATGAGCGCGGGTATTGCGCGCCACTTCCCGACCACCGAACTGTCGCAGATTGGCGATGAGACCGCCGACGGCCTGTTCCACGCCGACGCCAAATTCCCGCT
Source organism: Candidatus Pantoea varia (assembly GCF_900115075.1). GTDB lineage: Bacteria > Pseudomonadota > Gammaproteobacteria > Enterobacterales > Enterobacteriaceae > Pantoea > Pantoea varia. Next base: position 704,428 of record NZ_FOVG01000001.1, on the reverse strand, counting down.
GTCGCATTTTGACGCACTGCGAACCGACTTCTCACTGGCCCGTCTGCGTCACTACACCGGCACCAGCGTGGAGCACTTCCAGCCGTTTGTGCTGTTCACCAACTACACCCGCTATGTTGATGAGTTTGTGCGCTGGGCGATCGAGCAGGTGCGCGATCCCAATACTCCTTACGACAGCCTTTCCTGCGCTGGTGATGTGGTGCTGACTGCCGACACCGCCGATAGCGAGTCAATGCTGTCTGACCTGGCGTGGAAGAAGCACCAGATGCCGGCCTGGCATCTCACCTCACCAAATCGTCGCGGTATTACGCTGATTAATATCGGTGTCGGCCCGTCGAATGCTAAAACCATCTGCGATCATCTGGCGGTGATGCGTCCGCACGCCTGGCTGATGATTGGTCACTGTGGCGGTCTGCGTGAGAGCCAGCGGATTGGTGATTACGTGCTGGCCCACGCCTATCTGCGTGACGATCACGTGCTCGACAGCGTACTGCCACCGGACATCCCGGTGCCAAGCATTGCCGAAGTGCAGCGCGCGCTCTACGACGCCACAAAAGCCGTGAGCGGCATGCCAGGCGAAGAAGTAAAGCAGCGACTGCGCACCGGTACCGTGGTGACCACGGATGACCGTAACTGGGAGTTACGCTACTCCGCGTCGGCACTATGCTTTAACCTGAGCCGCGCAGTCGCGGTCGATATGGAGAGCGCTACTATTGCCGCGCAGGGTTATCGCTTCCGTGTGCCCTACGGCACGCTGCTGTGCGTTTCGGATAAGCCACTGCACGGCGAGATCAAGCTGCCGGGTCAGGCGAACCGCTTCTATGAGGGGGCGATTTCAGAGCATCTGCAGATTGGTATCCATGCGGTTGAGTTGCTGCGCGCTGAAGGCGATAAGCTGCATTCGCGGAAGCTGCGGACCTTTAATGAGCCGCCTTTCAGGTAAGTTTGCCGCCTGAGGCGAGGGCGTTGTTCGCTGCGCGAACGGGCGCTGAGAAGGTTTCGTTCGCCTGGCGGGCTGGCGTGGCCCTGGTGTTCGCTGCGCGAACGGACGCTGTGAAGGTTTTGTTCGCCTGGCGGGCTGGCATGGCCCTGGTGTTCGCTGCGCGAACGGGCGCTGAGAAGGTTTCGTTCGCGTGGCGGACTGGCATGGCCCTGGTGTTCGCTGCGCGAACGGGCTATGAGAAGGTTTCGTTCGCCTGAGCAGTCGGGCAGTTTCAGAACCGCCTCTGCAGGCGACCAACAAGGGGGCGCCAGTCGCCGCGCCCCCTTGACCCCGGGCTCCGGCCTGCTTCACCGCCGCTTCGCGGTCCCTTCGCTTCTTCCGGATTTCTTACGGACCGCCGGGACGCGCCATCCCTGGCGCGAACCCGCCTCTTCGCGACATCCCTGTCGCTCGTCCTGAAATCCCTCATCCGCTCTGCGGCTCTGACGGCCTCCCTAAACCCCCTGCTGCTATCTCTTCTCAAAGATTTAGTATCTTATCGCTGAAGATTTTCGGCATGGTCATTGGCTTTCAGGCCAGCAGATGACACTTCATCCCAGAAAATAAAAGATATTACAGGCGGGGGTTTGGGAGAGGCGTCCGAAGCGCTGAGGAACAACCGGAGGCCAGGATGAGCCGACAGGACGTCGGCGAGAGGACGGCACGCGCCAGGGATGGCGCGTCCGGACGGTCCGCAGGCCGCAGGGCATGACGAAGGGACCCCGCACAGCGGGGCGCGCAGGCAGCCGGACGCCGGGATTGTTAAGGGGCGGGCGTCCGCCCCTTGACGCGTCCGCCTGCAGAGGCTATATAAAACTCCTCATTGCCTGGCGGGCGAAGCTTACTCAGAGCAAACCTGCCGCCAGGCGAAATCCCTGCAAACCTTAACGCCTTATTGCTGAACGTAATCAGATTTTGTCATTAATCGATTTATTAAAATAAAAAGCCCACAACCCTCCGGTTATGGGCGTACACCTTTTTTATTATTAAGACAACTTTCCCTGAGCATTGGCTTGTGATATTACTTTTATAATCTTTTCCATTCATCACAAAGGTATAAATGAAGTACAGTGATTAATAAGAAGTGTTATTTCTTTGTAGGGCTATTCATTTTCAAGGTCAATTTAATGTAGAGTCGTTAAAATGTAAGGATACATTTATGAAAGAAATTACGTTACCTGAGAGACTTATCGGTATGTTTGAAAACGATCCACTTGTCGGTTGGGGAGTGAAAGACAAACAGTCTCGCTTTGTTTATGTCAATAACACCTTTAAAAGCTGGCAGACGTTATCAACCCGATTTGATTATGAAGGCCGCCACATCAGAGATATGCCTGTTCCGGTGGCAGAATTCGCTGACCTGTTCAGCCAGCAGGAAAGAGAAATAGAACGAACAGGTCAGGCGGCGAGAGCGATCACCACGCATATTCAGGGTAAAGAAAAAATCATGCAGCCCGCTTATAGCGTTCAGGAGCCACTGTATGATGACGCGCATAACTGTATCGGGACACTCATCAGCGTCAGGCATGTCAGAATCATTACGGCAGGTGCTTTGCTGGACGGCAAAATAATCCAGCATGCTACTTTTGAATCTCCCTCATCAGTTTTCACGGAAAAAGAGTGGGAAGTCGTTTATTTGCTGGTCTGTGGCATGAGAATAAAAGAAATAAGTAGCATATTGACGATTTCAACCGACGCCGTAAATGGCAGACTGCGGAGTTGTTACAGAAAAACCGGCCTGAATTCTCTTTCTGCGCTGATCGGATACTGTCGCGAGAGCAAGTTCGATCACTATATTCCCCCTTTTTTTCTTAAAAAAGGACATATTATAATAAGAGGCTAAGCTGATGACTCAAAAAGTAAATCCTGTCGAATATTACTTTGAAAACTCGCTGTTTGGCTGGATCATCAAGAACAGTGCATCACGCTATGTTTATGCAAATAAGCTTGCATGCAGCTACTTTAATGTTCCGTATGGCAAATTAACCGGTTTATTCGACACAGACCTGACACCGGATATCGGCGACTATTACCACCACATTTTGCATGATGACAATAAGATACTGAAAACTAAAGAAATGAGCATTGCTCTCAAAACGTTCAAATACGGGAGAGAGAGCAGGTTAAGATCGTTTATAGTTGAAAAACGTCCCTGGGCGCTCAGTGACGGAACGGATGGCATTATTTGTACCTACCTGGAAATAACTAATGTTTATTTCTCAACGTTCCTCATGCCACGTGACAGGAGACCGTTTGTATTTACCCGGCCGGCGGATATTTTCACCGACAAAGAGTGGGAAGTGCTTCTGTTGTTGCTTTGTGGTGTAAAGCAGAACGTCATGCCGGGAATTCTTGGCATAAGCTCTCCCGCACTTCGTAACCGGCTCATTCGCTGCTACGACAAATCAGGTGCGACCAACAATGTTGCCCTGAAGCAGCATTGTATTCAGCAGGGGTGGGATAACTACATCCCGCCTTTTTTCCTGAACACAGGACACGTACTGATTACCTGATGTGCTGGAGCCAGAATATTCACCAGATTGCCAACAGGATCGCCCTGCCTGCACAGGGCATTCAGGTATCAGGCTCGGCCAGCCTGGCTATGGCTGACGTTATTTTGCTAGCGGCCTTCCGCTGCCATTTATGCCATTGCCTCATTGCTAAGCCCGAATAATGACCAGTCCTTCCAGTAAAAAACTCTTCACCCTGCAAAATAAAAAGATATTACAGACAGGGGTTTGCCAGAGGCGTCCGAAGCGCTGAGGAACAACCGGAGGCCAGGATGAGCCGACAGGACGTCGGCGAGAGGACGTCGGCGAGAGGACGGCACGCGCCAGGGATGGCGCGTCCGGACGGTCCGCTGGCCGCAGGGCGTGACGAAGGGACCCCGCACAGCGGGGCGCGCAGGCAGCCGGACGCCGGGATTGTTAAGGGGCGGGCGTCCGCCCCTTGACGCGTCCGCCTGCACGGAGAACCTGAAACTCCCCACCGCCTGGCGGGCATAACCTTCTCAGCGTAACCTTCTCAGCGTCAGCCCGCTGCAAAGCGTAACCTTCCCGCTGCTAAGCGACAACCCTGCCGCCAGGCAACAACTAAGCACTCAGCCATCCCAGCTTAATCACAAACAGAATCGACAGAATCACCAGCGCCGCGTTCACCTCTTTCACACGACCGCTCAGCAACTTCACCAGCGTCCAGGTAATAAAACCAAACGCGATGCCGTTAGCGATGGAATAGGTCAGCGGCATGGTCAGCGCAGTCACGGTGACCGGCGCAGCAGTAGTGATATCTTTCCAGTCAATATCAGCAAGACCGGATGCCATCAGCACGGCCACAAACAGCAGCGCAGGCGCAGTGGCATAAACCGGCACGCTGGAGGCCAGCGGCGAGAAGAACAACGCCAGCAGGAACAGCACACCCACCACAATCGCGGTCAGTCCGGTACGGCCACCGGCACTCACGCCCGCTGCAGACTCGACATAACTGGTCGTGGTCGAGGTGCCGAGCAGTGAACCAAACAGCGCAGCCGCACTGTCGGCAATCAGCGCACGGCCCATCTTCGGCACATTGCCCTGCTCATCCGCCAGACCGGCGCGTTTGGTCACGCCCAGCAGTGTGCCGGTGTTATCAAACACATCAACAAACAGGAAGGCAAAAATCACGCTGATCAGGCCAACGTTAAATGCCCCGGCGATATCCAGCTGCAAGAAGGTGGGTGCAATCGACGGCGGCGCAGAGAAGACGCCGGCAAACGGCGACAGGCCGATGCCCATGGAGATAAAAGTCACCAGCAGAATGCCGATCAGCACCGCGCCAGTTACGCGACGCGCTTCCAGTACCACGATCACCACAAAGCCGAGCATCGCCAGCAGCGGACCCGGTTTGGTCAGATCACCAATACCCACCAGCGTCGCCGGGTTATCAACCACGATGCCCGCCCCTTCCAGCGCAATAATCGCCAGGAACAGCCCGATACCGGCACCAATTCCGGCGCGCAGCGGCAGCGGGATACTGGCAATAATCCACTCACGGATCTTAAACAGCGACATCGCGAAGAAAATCACCGCCGAAAGAAACACCGCGCCCAGCGCAATCTGCCACGTATAGCCCATGTGCAGCACAACGGTGTAGGTGAAGAAAGCGTTCAGCCCCATGCCCGGTGCCAGTGCAATCGGGTAGTTAGCAATCAGTCCCATCAGCACGCAGCCAATCGCCGCCGCCAGACAGGTGGCGACAAACACCGCGCCCTTGTCCATGCCGGTCGCGCCCAGAATACTCGGGTTCACAAACAGAATATAAGCCATCGCCAGGAAGGTCGTGATCCCGGCGATAATCTCGGTACGAACCGTGGTGTTATGCGCTTTGAGTTTGAATAGTTTTTCTAACATCATCATCTCTCGATACAGGAGACATCAGTCTCTCTTGCCAAAGGGGTTTGCATGCTGATTTATTCTGTTTCCGGGACATGGATACCAGCCGCTGCATACTTGCGTGCCAGAACCGCCTGAAATCCCTGACTGACCCACTGCCCAAAGCAATTGCCATGCCATCTACCGACGCAATCGATTACCTGGCAGCGCCGGGCACGCCTAAGAAGATTCCGAATCAAAACAGGGCGCGATTATGGTGCAATGCACCGATCCCGCGCAATCGTTTTCCTGTGGCAAACGGGCAACCCCCAAAAACTCTGCGCCAGCGCACGCTTCAGCAATCTCACAGGCGAAGCTGGTCACGTTTCAGCACGCTGCCTCAGCAACCTTTTATGGCCTGTGTAGACTCCAGAATTAACTCTTTCGTAACATTGAGGCCGCGCCATGAAGCCAGCGATTTTGGTGGTGGATGATGATCCTGCTGTCTGCGACGTCCTGCAGGATGCGTTAAGTGAACATCTGTTAACGGTCTACTGCTGTCATCAGGGACGCGAGGCACTATCGATGCTCAGCGAGCACCCGGAAATCTCGCTGGTGATGCTGGATATGATGCTGCCCGATACCAACGGATTAATGGTGTTGCAGCAGCTTCAGCGGCAGCGACCGGACGTGCTGGTGATTATGCTGACCGGGATGGGTTCGGAGGCGGAGATGGTGGTGGGCCTGGAGATGGGCGCAGATGACTACATCGCCAAACCCTTTAATCCCCGCGTGGTAGTGGCGCGCGCCCGGGCGGCCCTGCGTCGCAGCGGGCGCATTGCACAGCCCGATCCTGAACAGGCGGGCTGGCGCTTTGGCGGCTGGCAACTGGACGATGGCCGCTGCCAGCTGTTTAATCCGCAGCGCGAGCTGGTGCCGCTGACGCAGGGAGAATATACCCTGCTGCGTGCCCTGGTGCGTCATGCCCGCAAAGTCCTGACCCGCGATCAGCTGCTGGAGCTGACCCACAGCGAAAGCCTGGACGTGTTTGACCGCACCATCGATGTGCTGATCATGCGCCTGCGCCGCAAAATCGAAACCAACCCACACCAGCCCGACCTGATCCGCACGATTCGCGGGCTGGGTTACGTCTTTTCGGCTGACGTGATGAAACCCGAAACCGCGCCGCGCGCCAGCCAGATCGCCTGAATCACCCCGCCGGGCCAGCGAACAGCGGCCCGTTCTTACCCCTCGTAGCTCCCGCCATATGCGCGCGGCACCAGATCGACCTGCGCTTCCCCGCTCCGGATGACAGCGAGAATCGTTTCGGCCACGCGTTCAGGGGTATGAGCGAACGTGGCGCTCTGCTGAGACTGCTCAGTCGCCACGTCGTGTCCCGATTTCACCGACTGATAAAATTCGGTGGCGGTCATAAACGGATAAACACCAGACACCGTAATCCCGGCATCAGCCAGCTCCAGCCGCGCCACGCCGGAGAGCATATTCAGCCCCGCTTTGGAACTGGTGTAGGCCGCCGATCCCGGATACGTCGCCAGCGTCGCCCCGGAACTGACGTTGATAATGCTGCCAGCGCCCTGCCGTCGCATCTGCGGGATCACCGCCTGCATCATCATCAGTGGGGCAATCAGGTTAAGGTCGAGCAGCGCCCTGAATTCTGCCGCCTCAATCTCCTCAATCGCCGCATACAACCCCTGCCCGGCATTATTGATGAGCACATCAATCCGGCCAAAGCGTGCCATCCCGAGTCTGACGGCATTTTCAATCTGGTCAGCCTGCGTGACATCGCAGGCTACCGCCAGCGCATTTACGGACGTTTCAGCCAGGGCATCAATGCGCTGTTTGCGCCGTGCCAGTAAGATAACCCGCGCACCCGCCTGCAGCGCCGCTCGCGCCGTGGCCTCACCAATCCCCGACGATGCACCGGTAATCATGATCACTGCTTCTTCAATTCTCATTTTACGTTTTCCTGCAAAACGGTCAGGAAACGAGAATAATCTGCAGCGGGTTGCGCGGCGGCTGCAATCCTGCCTAAAATTTGCCCATTCCTGCTTTTCTCCCTTCAGGCGCGGTAACCGCCGGAGACACGTAACATGAATGGCTTTGATGCGTTAAGAGATGAAGTGCTGGCGTGCGCGGCGAATGAACTCACTGCGACGGCGATTCCGCGCGTGGATCTGTATCGCGTCAGCCAGCCGATGGCCCTGCCGCCGGAAATCTATTCGCCCTTTGTCAGCCTGATCCTGCAGGGAGAAAAAAGGCTGCAGGTGGGTGACCGCGCTATCCGCTATTCCGCCGGAGAGATGTTTACCGCCTCGTTCGACCTGCCCGCCACCGGCGAAATTACGATTGCCAGCGAAGCTTCGCCTTATCTGGCCGTGCGTCTGACGCTCGATTTTACGGCCATCAGCGATCTGCTGCATCAGATGCCCGTTACCGAGCCTCCCGCGACGAAGAATGGCATTTCAGTCAACAGAGGGGATGATGCGCTGACGGATGCCTGGCTGCGGATGTTGCGCCTGCTGGCAAAGCCGGATGAAATCGGAGTGATGGCACCGTTGATGGAGCGCGAGATCCTTTACCGGCTTTTGCAGAGTCCGCAGGGCGGTGTGCTGCGTCAGGCGGCGGAGGTAAACGGGCATTTCGCGAAGATCAGAAAGGCGCTGGTCTGGCTCCGCACGCACTATGCCACCGCGTTTCGCATCGAGGCGCTGGCGGCGATTGCGGGCATGAGCCTGTCAGCTTTTCATCGTCGCTTCCGTGCCAGCACCGGACTTTCCCCGTTGCAGTATCAGAAACATCTGCGGCTTTACGCGGCGCGCAACGCGCTGGCGCTGCGGCCCGGTAATGTCGCTGCCGTCGCGGCGGATGTGGGTTATGAGAGTCTGACGCAATTTACCCGCGAATATGCGCGGCTGTTCGGTGAGCCGCCCGCCCGCAGCATCAGAAAACTCAGGCTGACCGGCGCTGAACCATTAGAGAGGATCGGAGCGCGTGGTTAATGCGGCCTGCCGCTCTAACGATGGCGAGCCGGTATTTTCCTGAGAAGACAGCTCAGAAAAAGCCGTTCGAATAGTCATTACACAGCAGCCAGCGGGGCACTTCATCCTCATCCAGCGGGTTGAAACGGGCCAGCGGCGTCAAAAATACATTGTCGTTTTCATCATCGTTGGGCATAGACACTTCGCCCACCAGCACGTCGCCGAAGCCGTTTTCGCCCCAGAAACTGTGCCAGACGCCCGCCTCCAGCGTCACGCTTTCACCCGGAGAGAGTCGCAGCTGTGTTCCGGCGGCATGGGTCTGACGCAGGCCATCCAGCGACACCGCCACCGGCGAGTCAGCCAGCCCGTCACCGTCGCGGTTATGCAGTTCGACAATCAGGTTGCCGCCGCCACGATTGATGATGTCTTCCATCTTGCGCGGATGGTAGTGCATCGGTGTCAGCTGCCCTTCACGCACGTGCATAATCTTCTCGGCGTAGGGTTTGTGCCATGGCTGCCCGCCTGGCGAGCCGTTGCGCAGGGTAAACAGCGTCAGCCCGGTCTGCATAAAATCCGCCGTGCCAAAACTGGTGAGATCCCAGCCCAGCCGCAGCGCCAGAATCTCCTGAACCCCCTCCCGATCCTGAGCGCGCCACTGGCTCACGCCGTAATCGGCCCACGGCGGCAGATGCACATCCTGCTGCCGGAAGAACTCGCGCGTATGTTGCAGGTAGTCGTTAACCTCTGAACGTTGCATGGTGGCCTCCTGAAAGCGGCACCTGAAGGTGCCGCCCTAACGCTTATTTCACCGTCCAGCCCTGGTAGCTGCCGATATTATTACGATCGATCAGTTTCACCGGGATCAGCACCGGTTTGTCCGGTGCCGGTTTGCCCTGCAGAATGTCATAACCAATCTCGACCGCTTTGGCGGCCATGACCTGCGGATCCTGGGCAGGCGTCGCGACAAAGAGTGAATTTTTACGCTTCAGCGCCTCTTCCCCGTCTGGCGATCCATCGACGCCGACGATAAAGAATTCACTGCGCTGTGCCTGTTTCGCCGCTAAGTCCGCGCCAATCGCGGTCGGGTCGTTGATGGCAAACACCGCATCAATTTTCGGGTTAGCCGAGAGCAGACCGGTCATCACTTCCAGTCCGCCTTCACGACTGCCTTTGGCGTTCTGGTTGGAGGAGAGCAGCTTGATGTCCGGATGGGTTTTCAGCTCGTTCATGCAGCCTTCAACACGGTTCTGCACCGCTGAGACTGGCGGTCCGTTGATGATCACCACGTTGCCTTTGTTCTTCAGGCGGTCAGAAATATATTTACAGGCCATCGCGCCCGCCTCGGTGTTATCGGAGGTGATGGTCGCATTCGCGCCATCTGCCGCCACGTCGACCGCCACCACCACGATGCCGGCATCACGCGCACGCTTCACCGCCGGGGCGATCCCTTTAGAGTCGGCGGCGTTGAGGATAATCATGTCGACTTTCGCCGCAATAAAGTTATCAATCTGGCCCACCTGCTGACCGAGATCGTAGCCGCTGGAGACCAGCGTCACATTGACCTTATCGCCCGCCAGCTGGCGCGCCTTCATCTCAGCGCCTTTGGTGATCTGCACGAAGAAAGGGTTAGCCAGATCGCCGACCGTGACGCCGATAGATTTGAGTTCTTTTGCCTGAGCCAGGCCGGTGCTGAACAGCGTTGCCGCCAGCAGCCCGGTTACAATCGGATTAAAACGCATAGACCTTCTCCTGCTGTTTTCTAGGTGCCAACCGCTTAATGGCGTTTTTTGGGTGGCGGAAGCGATATCCCGTCTCCGCCCTTTTAAGCCTCAACTCACATGATGACGGGTACGATATTTGTCGATCAGGACCGCGATGATGATCACCGCGCCCTTGATCACCAGCTGCCAGAAATAGGAGACACCCATCAGCGTCATACCGTTATTCAGTGTGGCGATAATCAGTGCGCCAATCAGCGTGCCGGTGATGGTGCCGATGCCGCCGACAAAACTGGTGCCGCCGAGGATCACCGCTGCAATCGCATCCAGCTCATAGCCGACGCCGAGGTTGCCGTTGGCGCTGTAGAGTCGCGAGGCGCTCATCAGACCGGCCAGCCCCGACAGCAGACCGCTCATGCCGTAGACAAACAGCAGCACGACGCCAACCTTGATCCCGGTAAGACGCGCAGCCTGAATATTGCCGCCGACCGCGTAGATATGAACGCCCAGCGTGGTGCGACGCAGGATGAACCAGCAGATGGCAATTACCGCAAAGGCAATGACAATCAGCCACGGCACCGGCCCGAGATAACCGTTGCCGATCCACTCAAAGTTGATATCGGAGTTAATCACCGTGGTGCCGTTCGCCAGAAGATAAGCGGCTCCGCGCAGCGCGGTGTAGGTGCCGAGCGTGACGATAAAGGGGGGCAATCCGGCCCAGGCAACCAGGATGCCGTTGAACAGCCCCATCACCAGACCCGCGCCCAGCGCCATCGGAATGGTCAGGGAGGCGAGCATCGGATCCAGCGACGCCACCAGCGCCACTACCGCCGTGGTGCCCAGCATCGACCCCACTGACAGGTCGATACCGCCGGTAAGAATCACAAAGGTCATGCCCGCCGCCAGCACGATATTGATCGATGCCTGACGGGTGATGTTGAGCAGGTTTGCTTCAGTAAAGAAGTTCGGCGTGACGAAACCAAATACCGCCACGATCAGGATCAGAATCGGCAGGATACCCACCGTTTGCAGCAGATCGCCCATCAGGGCGCGTTTCAGCGTCGGCGCTTTGGTGCGGGCCAGTTGTGTCATGGTGGTCTCCTTAGATTTCGCCTGCTGACGCGCTGTGCGCACCGGTTGCCAGCGTCATAATATTTTCCTGACTGATGTGGCTGCCCTCCAGCTCACCGACGATGGTGCCTTCGTGCATCACGTAAACGCGGTCGCTCATCCCGACCACTTCCGGCAGTTCGCTGGAGATCATTAAAATCGCCACGCCCTGCCGTGCCATCTCCTGCATCATGCGGTAGATCTCGCTTTTCGCGCCGACGTCGACACCGCGCGTCGGCTCGTCAAGGATCAGGATGCGTGGGCCAATCGCTACCCAGCGTGAGATCAGCAGCTTCTGCTGGTTGCCGCCCGACAGACCACCCGCCCGGACCTGAGCGTGGGGAACACGAATATTGAGTGAGGCGATCGCCTCATTGGCGATGGTCTGCCCTTTGCGGCGGTTGAGCATGCCGTAACTGGCATCACGCTCCAGCGTCGCCATGACAATGTTCTCCTGCGCGGCCATCTCCAGAAACAGCCCCTGCTCTTTGCGGTTCTCGGTGAGAAAGCCGATACCGCGCGCAATCGCATCACGCGGTGAATGAATGGTGACCTTCTCACCGTCGATCCAGATCTCGCCCTCTTTCGGCTTGTGTACACCGAAGATCAGCTGCGCCAGTTCGCTGCGACCGGCGCCGACCAGACCGGCCAGGCCAACAATCTCTCCGGCCCGCACTTCCAGACTGCTGGGATGCACTTTGCCGCCGTCGGTCAGGTGATTCACCGCCAGCCGGATATCGCCTGAAGGGATGCCGCGGTCTTTGTTAAACAGGTCGCTGAGCGGCCGTCCGACCATCATCCTTACCAGTTCGCTGGCGTTGAGCTGATCGCGCGTCAGGCTGCCGACATACTCCCCGTCACGCAGCACGCTGACACGATCCGACAGCTCATAGACCTCCGCCATGCGATGGCTGATGTAGATGATCGCCATGCCTTCGCTGCGCAACCGTTTGATCAGCGCGAACAGCTGTTCGGTTTCACGGTTAGAGAGCGCGGCGGTCGGCTCATCCATCACCAGAATCCGGCTGTTACGTTGCAGTGCGCGGGCGATCTCCACCTGCTGCTGCTCGGCGATGCTCAGACGGCTGACGAGGTCCCAGGCGCTGAACTGCGCGCCGAGCCGGTCAATGACCCGCTGCGCCTCTTCGGCCATCTGCCGCCGCTTCACCAGCCCGCCTGGCGCGATTTCGCTGCCCAGAAAAATGTTCTCCGCCACCGTCAGGTTGGGTGCCAGGTTGATCTCCTGATAAATCAGGGTGATCCCGGCGGCCAGCGCCTCTTTCGGCCCTTTGAGGGCGTACGGCTTGCCTTCAATTAAAATTTCCCCGCTGCTGGCGGTATAGGCACCGGCCAGAATCTTCATCAGTGTGCTTTTACCCGCGCCGTTCTCCCCCATCAGGGCATGAACCTCACCGGGATACACCGTAAGGTCAACGCCCTTCAGGGCATAAAAATTGCCGAAGCGTCGGGTAATTCCCCGCATTTCCAGTATCGGTGTGGCTGTCATCGCCTCGCTCCTGCGGACTGTGGATAGCCGCCAGTAAAGCAACGCCAGATAAACGGAAAATGTCAGCGGCCATTCATATTTGTCATAAACGCCCGACATCACGCTCCTATACTCGGCGCATCGTTGCAGTGATTAAGAGGTCGTGGGATGCAGCGCAGTTATCCGTGGCAGGCCGGGGCGCGTGGACGCCTGTTGATGTTCAATCTGCTGGTGGTGTCGGTCACGTTGATGGTGAGCGTGGTGGCAATCATCGGCTTTCGTCATGCCGGGGCAATTCAGGAGCAGGCTCAGGCGCAGACGCTGGCGGATATGAACGGCAGCCTGGCGCTGGCGCGTGATACCGCCAACGTGGCGACAGCGGCCGTGCGGCTGTCACAGGTGGTCGGGGCGCTGGAGTATCAGAGCGAATCACAGCGGCTGCAACAGAATCAGCAGGCGTTGCAGCAGTCGCTGAGCCTGCTGGCCAGCGCGCCGCTGGCAGCCCGTCAGCCGGAGCGTATCGCCCGGATCCGCGCCCGCAGTCTGATGCTGGAACAGACGATTAACAGCCTGCTGCTGAACAGCCATCAGCGGCATCTGCAGCGCAACAACATGCTGAGCGACCTGTGGCAGGCGCAGATTCTGCTCAGTCACATCGACCAGCTGGTGCAGCGGGAACAGCGGACACTGCCGGATGCCGCACTGCGCGAGCAAACCGAACGGCTAATCACCATCGCCATCCGCACGCCCTCGCCCATCGCCGTCATTGAGCAGCTCCAGCAGGTGATGACGCAGTGGCGCACTGTGCCGCTGACCGGCGTCACCGGCGAGAACGTGCAGCGACTGCTGACCACCCAGCAGCGCCTGCTGCCGCTGGCGGAGGCGCTGGAACAGAGTGACCTGGCGATCGCCTACGCCACCTACCGGGTTAAAGCGCTGGTGGCGATGCTGAACGACGATATCAATGCGTCGGTGCAGCAGGTCGCGCTGCAAAGTGAGGCGCGCACCCAGGCCACCCATCACGAACTCGACTCCATCATCGGCTTTATCGCCCTGTTTGTGCTGCTGGCGCTGGCGATAACCGGGTACGCCGGGATCTATATCTACCGCAATCTCGGGTCGAGCCTGACGGCCATTGCCGGTGCCATGACGCGGCTGGCGCAGGGCGAGCAGGACGTCAGCGTACCGGGGCTGCAACGGCGTGACGAGCTGGGCGAACTGGCCCGGGCCTTTAACGTCTTTGCCCGCAATACCGCCTCGCTGGCCCACACCTCGCGGCTGCTGAAAGAGAAGAGCAACCAGCTGGAGTCCACGTTCCTGGCGATGCGTGACGGTTTTGCCCTGTTCGATAACAGCGGACAGCTGGTGGTGTGGAACGCTCAGTATGCGGAGCTGCTCGGCATTGCGCCGCGTGAGTTGCATCGCGGCGTCCACTATCAGCAACTGCTGGTACCGCTGGCAGTCGATCTGCACGATCCCGGTGAACCGCAGGAGATCCGGCTGGACGATGGCCGCACCCTGGAACTGCGTTTCAGCCCGATTCCGCGGCGCGGCATGGTCAATACCGTGCTCGACCGCACCTCGCGTAAAACGCTTGAGGAGGCGCTGCAGCACAGCCAGAAGATGAAGGCGGTCGGTCAGCTGACCGGCGGACTGGCGCACGACTTCAACAATCTGCTGGCAGTCATTATCGGCAGTCTGGCGCTGACCGAAGGCCAGCTGACGCCCGGCCCGCTGGCCACCCGGATTGAACGGGCACGGCAGGCAGCCGATCGCGCCGCCCAGCTGACGCAGCGGCTACTGGCTTTTTCGCGCAAGCAGGCACTCTTTCCGCGCGCGGTGTCGGTGGTGACGCTGGTGGATAACCTGCAGGGACTGCTGCAGCACTCGCTGCTACCGGGACAGCAGTTGATTATTGATGCGCAGCGTCCCGGCTGGCCCGCCTGGATTGATGCCAGCCAGCTGGAGAACGCGCTGATGAATCTGGTGGTGAATGCGCGCGATGCGATGCATCAGCAAAGCGGCGAGATCCGGCTGCGCATCTGGAATCAGCGCCGCCTGGAGGGGGCTGAAAAACGTGACCGGGTCACAATTGAGGTCATTGATCATGGCTGCGGCATGTCAGCCGGGGTGCGCGAGCAGGTTTTCGAGCCCTTTTTCACCACCAAAGCGACCGGCAGCGGCAGCGGACTGGGCCTGTCGATGGTTTACGGCTTTGTGCGTCAGTCAGGCGGTCAGATTGAACTGGAAACCGCGCCGGGCCAGGGCACCACAGTGCGGCTGCTGTTGCCGCGTGCAGCGGAAGCCGCCACAGTCATCGCCCCGCCACCGCCCGTTGAAGCACCTGTTGAAGCGAACATTGACGCGGCCAGTAACCGGCTGGTGCTGGTGCTGGATGATGAACCGGCGGTGCGCCAGACCCTGTGTGAGCATCTGCACCATCTGGGTTATCTGACGCTGGAGTGTGGCGACGGTGAAGCGGCGCTGGCGCTGTTGCGCCAGACACCCGATATCGACCTGCTGATCAGCGACCTGATGCTGCCCGGCGAGATTAACGGTGCGGAGGTGATCCGCCAGGCGCAGCAGAACTGGCCGCAGCTGGCGACATTGCTCATCAGCGGTCAGGATCTTCGCCACCAGCCGGTGACGCTGCCGCTGTGCGAACGGCTGGCGAAACCCTGGCAGCAGGCACAGCTGGTGCAGGCGCTACAGCGCGCCTGGCAGCGCAGCGAACGGCTTAATCGCGCGCAGCAGGCTGCCACAACGGCACCGGTTTCCCACTGATATAGCGCTTACGCAGACGGCTGGAGATGACATCCATGACCATCACCACCACCACCAGAATAAGCGTCAGGAACATCACCACATCCCAGTTCCACAGGCGCATGTTCTCGGCGTAGACCAGGCCAACGCCGCCCGCACCGACAAAGCCCAGCACCGCTGCCGAGCGGGTATTGGACTCGATCTGGTAAAGGCTCAGCGCCAGGAACTGCGGGAATGACTGAGTAAAGATGCCGAAGCGGTGTTTCTGCAGGCTGTTGGCCCCGACGGCACCCAGCCCGCGACCCGGAGAGCGCTCCACCGCTTCGTGCCCTTCGGCATAGAGTTTGCCGAGCAGGCCGACATCCTGCAGGATAATCGCCAGCACCCCGGCCAGCGGCCCCATGCCCACCGCACGCACGAATATCAGCCCCCAGATCGCCATGTCGATGCCGCGTAAGACATCGAAAAGTCGCCGCATCATAAACGCCAGCGGTCTGGCGGCGCGATCGTGCATCACATTGCGCGCCGCCAGAAACGACAGCGGCAGCGCCAGCAGCGAGGCGGTCAGCGTCCCGGCAAACACAATCCCCAGGGTGATCCCGACCTGCGAAAAATAGTAGCCAAACGGCCAGTTTACGAAGTCATGCCAGACAAACATCCGCAGGAAATAGCGCCCCAGCTGCTGGCAGCCCATCAGCAGACGCGACCACTCCAGGCCAAATACCGAGAAGAAAAAGAGGTAATAGAGCAGCACCGCCAGAGCCATCAGCCCTATGCGACGCAGATAGCGCGGCTGCGCGGCGAACAGTTCACGATGCTGCTGCCTGAGCCGCGTGACATCAGGTACGTGGCTTATCATGTCCGATCTCCTGTGACACGGCGACGAAGCTGGCCGGATAGCGTATCCAGCAGCGACACCACAATCAGAATCAGCAGCAGCGTAATACTGACCTGATCGTAGCGATCCAGTTTGATATTGGTCATCAGCTCCTGGCCGATGCCGCCTGCGCCGACCAGCCCGAGGATGGTTGAGGAGCGGAAGTTAATCTCCAGACGCATAAAGCTGTAGGAGAGAAAGACCGGCTTAACCTGTGGCCAGAAGGCAAAGCGCATCCGCTGCAGCTTGCTGGCTCCGCAGGCGGCCAGGCCGCGCACCGGCTTATCTGACGCCGACTCAATCGCCTCGTAAAACAGCTTGGTCAGGCTGCCCACGGTGTGCAGCGCCAGCGCCAGAAAACCGGGGATCGCCCCGATGCCAAAGGCCATCACAAACATCACCGCCCACGCCAGCTCCGGCATGGTGCGCAGAAAGGCGACAAAGGCGCGAATCGTCATCCGCACGCTGACCGGCGTCTGGGTATTGTCGGCGGCGAAAAAGGCCAGCACCGCCGCCAGGGCCACCGCAACCAGCGTCGAGGCCAGCGCCAGTTGCAGCGTTTCCCAGATCAGCGGTAGCTGGATCGGCAGACGGTAGCCCCACCAGGCCAGCGAACCTTCCGTCTTGCCGTCAGCAAACAGCAGCGGCAGATGCAGCACCGGCAGGATTTCATGCAGATAGTCGAAGAAGTGCGGCAGCGATTGCCAGATGGTAAGCAGATTAAACTCTGCTACCCTGCCAGCCGCCAGATAGAGCGCCACCAGCAGCAGTGACCAGAGCAGCGTGTCACGTTTCTGCTGGCGGCGGATGCGTTGGTAGTAGTGTTCGAATTCGGTCAAAGGGGGATCTCCGGCGCTAAAGCAGCGGGACGCAGGCGGGGTTGCCGCGTCCCGCTCTCCCCGCCTGGGCGGGGAAAGTCAGGGCGTCGCCAGCCTTAGCCGCGGCTGCCTTTCATCAGGTCACGCTTCATATCGATAATGCTTTTATAGTCGGCAACCGTCGCATGTCCGATGTGCTGCTCACCGCCCACCGCCTTCACGAAGCAGGCGTGATCTTCCTTATCCAGCTTTTTAATTGCCGACACCACTTTCGCTTTGAAGTCAGCGGGCAGTTTATTGCTGACCAGCACCGGGCCGTTCGGGATCAGCGGCGACTGCCAGATGATGCGGATCTGCTTCATCAGGTCCGGATGGTCCATGCGGATCAGACGGCCAAACGCGCCCGAGGTGTAGCCGCTGTTGTAGTCACCGACCAGTGAGGTCCAGGTGACGGCACCATCGAACTGGTTGTTCAGCACGCCCAGAATGTCCTGCTCATGGCCGCCAGAGAAGGTGACGCTGGAGAAGGTGTTGTTATATTTGTCATCCACCGAGCCACCGAACATCTTTTTAAACGCCTGGTTTGGCATCAGGAAGCCGGACGTCGAGTCGGGATCCGCCATACCGAATGATTTGCCTTTCAGGTCTTCCAGCTTTTTGTACGGGCTGTCCGCTTTGACGATGACGACAGAGTGATAGCCGCGAGACTGATCTTTGTCATCGACGACAATGCCGACCACATCCACCGCTTTCGGGTCCTGAATGTAGACCGACGCAAACGAGGCCGGTGACATGCTCAGCACCATATCGATCTTGCCGCCCAGCAGGCCCTGAATCACGCCGGAGTAGTCTGAGGCGTTGCGCATCTGGGTATCCACACCCAGCTCTTTATCAAAGAAGGTCTTCACACACTGATTATCGCCAATCTGCTGGGTGGCGTTCTGCCCGCCCAGAATCCCCAGATTAAGCTGTTTCGGCGCATCCGCTGCGCTGACACCAAACGCCATGACACTGGTCAGAAGTGCTAAAGAAGTCAGTTTCATTCGGAATTATTCTCATGCTGTGGACGTTAATGGATTTGGTTAAGTTCATCACCGTACAGCTGGTGTAGCAGGCTGTCGGTGAGTCGGGAAGGATGGCCGTCAAACAGCACCACGCCGCGCTGGATGCCAATCACCCGGGTGCAGTAGCTTTTCACCAGCTCAATCGAGTGGAGGTTGACCATGACGCTGATGCCCTGCTCGCTGACCTGACGCAGCACATCCATGATGCGTTTAGTATTTTTAGGGTCCAGCGAGGCCACCGGTTCATCGGCCAGCAGGATTTTGGGGTTCTGCATCAGGGCGCGGCAGATCGCCACGCGCTGCATCTGTCCGCCAGAGAGGTTTTCCGCCCGCTGAAGCGCCTGCGGCAGCATGTTCATCCACTGCAGCAGTTCGATAGCGTGCGCCCGGTCCTGGTCAGAGAAGATTTTAAAGAAGGACTTCAGCGTGCTGGTCTGGCTCAGACGGCCCAGCAGCACGTTGGTCAGAACGTCGAGGCGCGGCACCAGACAGAAGTCCTGAAAGATCATGCCGCACTGGCTGCGCCATTCGCGCAGCTGGCGGCTGTTGAGCGTGACCACGTTACGATCCGCTTCACCCTGATGCAGACTGACAATCGCGCCGGAGGTGGCGTTAATCGTGCCGTTGAGCATGTGCAGCAGGGTCGATTTACCTGCGCCAGAGCGGCCAATCACCGCCACCAGCTCACCGGCATGCAGGTCGAAACTGACCTGATCCAGCACCTGCGTGTCGCCGTAGGCTTTGCTCAGTTTCTGTACCGACAACACTTTTTGTCCGCTGAGGCTGGCCGGTGGCAGATCGTTATCGACCACCGTTTTCAGAAGTGCCTGTGCCATGGTGTTCTCCGTCATCGCTGATTGCGTTCTGCCGGTTATTAAGGCGTGACGCGATGAACACGAGATGACAGCGAGATGATCAAACCGTGACAGGCCAGTGCGTGCCACACAGCAGTGTCTGGCCGTCACGGGCAGGCAGCACCCCCTCCGGCAACGGGTTTTCCGCTAACCAGTTATCCATTTCATGACTGAGGTGGGTAAGCCACGTCTGACGCGGCTGAAGCCTCTCTGCTATCGCCAGCGCCTGGGTCAGATCATTGTGATTACGCGGCTCGGCACGCGGCGGATCGTTGCAGTCAATCACCAGCTGATCCAGCGGCTGGCCGCGCAGAAACTCGGCGGTGTCGGGCGGCAGCCCGCAGGTATCACACAGCCAGGCGAGCCGGGTGCCGTGCCAGTCAAACAGATAGCCGTGCGTCAGCTTCGAGTGCTGCAGCGGCAGCGGCGTAATCTGCAGTTCACCAAAGGCGTGCGCCACAAAGGGGGTTAAAGCGGGACGGAAATCGAGCAGGCCGGGATGTTTGTAGAGATCGTCACAGCCACGTGGATCGGGCGGTCCCCAGACCGGAATCGGTGCGCCCACTCCCCAGCGCAGCGCAAACAGGCCCTGCACATGATCCATGTGATAATGGGTCAGCAGAATGCGCGTCAGCGTGCCGGGCGCAAAGCGTGATGCCAGCAGCGGCAGACCGGCATCCAGCAGGATTCGCTCGTGGCCGAACTCAATCAGTGCGCTGCAGGGCGCACGCGCATGGGCGCTGTTGCGCTGTGCCCGCTGACAGGCCCGACAGTCGCAGCCCGGCAGCGGTGCCGCAGTAACACCGCCGGTACCCAGAAAAGTGAGTTTCATTGATGCGCCTCCAGTATCTGACGCAGCTGGCAGACGGTATCCGCCAGCGCGCCGTCGTTGTTGAGGATCAGGCAACCATCGGGTTGAGGCTGGGCGGCGCGCGCCAGCCGCCGGGCAATCTCCACCTCATCTTCCCGTCCGCGCTGACGCAGCCGCGCCGCCAGCACGGCGGGCGACACCTGCAGACAGACCGGCAGCAACTGCGATCCGAAACGGGCCTGCGCCTGAGCCAGATGCAGCCGCGAACCGTTCACCACCACATTCTGTCCGCGCAGCAGCCACTGTTCCGTCTCACAGCCAATGCCATAGCGGAAGCCGTGCGCCTCCCAGCTCACCGCAAACAGACCCAGCGCGGCGCGGCGGGCAAACTCCGCCTCGGTCAGTGCCACATGGTTCTCACCGCCCGCATCGGCGGCGCGGGTGATGTAGCGATGGGCGATCAACAACCGTGGTGGCGGTGACGCCCGCAGCGCATCCAGCAGGCTATCCTTGCCTGAGCCGGAGGGTCCGGTGAGCCAGATCAGCCGCGCCATCAGTACACCTGCCGGCCTTTGCTCCAGACGTGCCGCACATGCGGGTAGCCATGTGCGGTGTGCGCCAGTACCAGGTCGGCGCGGCAGCCTTCGGCGATGACGCCGCGATCGAACAGCCCTAACGCGCGGGCCGGATTACAGGTCACCAGCGCGATGGCCTGCGCCATGCCCAGGCTATTGCGCTCATCATCCGCCAGCCGGAACGCCGCATCCAGCAGGCTGGCTGGGTAGTAATCGGACGACAGAATATTCAGCAGGCCGTGTGACGCCAGCTCCCAGGCGGCGACGTTGCCGGAGTGCGAACCACCGCGCACAATGTTGGGCGCACCCATCAGCACCTGCATGTTGCGATAGCGTGAGGCACGCGCTGCCTCCAGCGTGGTCGGAAACTCCGCGATACGACTGCCTGCCGCATGGGACTCTTCCACGTGCGCCGCCGTGGCATCATCGTGGCTGGCAATGGCAATGCCATGTTCCCGGCACAGTCCGGCAATCGCCTGACGATTGGGCTGCGACCACGCTGCCGCAAGGGTGAGCTGGTCATGCTCGAACTGATCCATCTCGGCGTCGTTGAGCTGATATTTACCCTGATAATATTCGCGATATTTGGTCAGCGACGCGTACTGGCGCTGTCCCGGCGAATGGTCCATCAGTGACACCAGCGCCAGCTCTGGCGTGCCCATCAGCGCTTCAAACAGCGGCGCGGTGGTGGGGTGCGGCAGTTCACAACGCAGATGCAACAGATGCTCGGCCCGGTTCAGCCCTTTGCGGTTGCTGTCGCGGATGGCGTCGATCATCTTGCTGAGGTTATCCAGCCGGTGCCCGCCGTCGCGCACATCGCCGACACCAATCGCGTCCAGTACCGTCGTAATGCCGCTGGAGACCATCAGCGCATCGTGGCTGCTCATCGCGGAGTGTGCGGGCCAGTCCACTTTCGGTCGCGGCGTGAAAAACTTGTCGAGGTTATCGGTGTGCAGCTCCACCAGCCCCGGCAGCAGCCAGGCACCTTCGCCATCCAGTGCACCCGGCTGCTGGCTCGTGGTTTCGCTGAAGCTGCTGATGCGCTCATCGCGGAACTCCAGCGATCCGTTCACCACTTCGTTTTCCAGCACCAGTCTGACGTTATTGATGATCATGCCTGCGCTCCTGTCTCGATCGGGTGCATCAGGTGCAGCCGGTCGGCTACCCGCTCGCGCACCGCCCGATCGTGAAAAATACCGACGATGGCGGCACCCCGGGCGCGCGCCTGTTCAATTAAGCTCACTACCGCCTCGCTGTTAACGCTGTCGAGCGAGGCGGTGGGTTCATCCAGCAGCAGCACCGGGTAGTCGGCGATAAAGCCGCGAGCGATATTCACGCGCTGCTGCTCACCGCCGGAAAAGGTAGACGGAGCCAGCGACCAGAGACGCTGCGGCACATTCAGCCGGGTCAGCAGTTCGGCGGCCCGCGCTTCGCAGAATTCGCGATCGACGCCGCGCTCCAGTAGCGGCTGCATCACAATATCCAGCGTCGGCACACGCGGGATCACCCGCAGAAACTGGCTGACCCAGCCCAGCGTGTCGCGACGCAGGGCAATAATGTGGCGCGCTGACGCCTGCGCCATGTCGATCCACTCGCCCTGATGTGCAACGCGGATGTGGCCGCTGTCGGGCTGATAGTTGCCGTAAAGCGCACGCAGCAGCGTGGATTTGCCACTGCCGGAGTGACCGTGCAGCACCACGCATTCGCCCTCGCCTACCGTCAGGCTGGCATTGTGCAGCACCGGCAGCGCCGCGCCGTTCTGATTGTGCAGCACAAAGGTTTTACACAGATTTTCTACCCGCAGGCGCGGAGTGATAGTCGTCATTTAATTGAGCACCGAAGAGACCAGCAGTTGAGTGTAAGGATGATGAGGATCGTCCAGCACACGGTCAGTCAGACCGCTCTCCACCACCCGCCCCTGTTTCATCACCAGCAGGCGATGCGCCAGCAGTCGCGCCACGCCGAGATCGTGAGTGACAATCACCACTGCCAGATTCAGCTCGCGCACCAGCGTCCGCAGCAGATCCAGCAGTCGCGCCTGCACCGAGACATCCAGCCCGCCGGTCGGCTCATCCATAAACATCAGCTGCGGCTGCGTTACCAGGTTACGGGCAATCTGCAGACGCTGCTGCATCCCGCCGGAAAAGGTGGTCGGCAGATCGTCGATGCGCCCGGCATCAATCTCCACCGCCTGCAGCCAGCGGCTCGCCTCAGCGCGGATGTCGCCATAGTGGCGCTGGCCGGTCGCCATCAGTCGTTCACCGATGTTGCCACCCGCGCTGACCTGCGAGCGCAGTCCGTCCATCGGATGCTGATGCACCACGCCCCACTCGGTGCGCAGCAGGCGACGACGGTCGCTTTCACTCATCTCATAGAGGTCGCGGTTCTGATAGAGAATGCTGCCCTGCTGCGGCGTCAGACGCGCCGACAGGCTCTGCAGCAGCGTGGTTTTACCGGAGCCGGACTCGCCGACAATGCCCAGCACTTCGCCGGGCCAGAGATCAAAACTGACCTGCTCAAACCCTTTGCCCGGCGCATAAAGATGGGTGAGCTGGTTCACCGCAAGCAGCGGCTGTTCACTGTGCATGTTGCTGTTCCTGCTGCTGATGGCAAAAGTCGGTGTCGGAGCAGACAAACATCCGCGTTCCCTGATCGTCCATTACCACCTCATCGAGGTAGCTGTGGCGCGAGCCGCATAACGCGCAGGGTTCATCCCACTGCTGCACGGTGAAGGGATGATCGTCGAAGTCGAGGCTCTCCACACGGGTGTAAGGCGGTAAGGCGTAGATGCGCTTTTCACGCCCGGCCCCAAACAGCTGCAGCGCGGGCATCATGTGCATCTTCGGGTTGTCGAATTTGGGGATGGGCGACGGATCCATCACGTAGCGGTCGTTGACCCGGACCGGATAGGCATAAGTGGTGGCGATATGGCCATAGCGGGCGATATCTTCATACAGCTTCACCTGCATGATGCCGTACTCTTCCAGCGCATGCATGGTGCGGGTCTCAGTTTCGCGCGGCTCGATAAAACGCAGCGGCTCCGGGATTGGCACCTGGAAAATCAGGATCTGATCCTCTTCCAGCGGCGTTTCCGGGATGCGGTGCCGGGTCTGAATCAGGGTGGCATCGGCGGTGCGCTCGGTGGTCGCTGCACCGCTGACCCGCTTAAAGAACTGGCGGATCGACACCGCATTGGTGGTGTCATCAGCGCCCTGATCGATCACCTTAAGCACATCCTGATCGCCAATCACGCTGGCGGTAATCTGGATGCCGCCGGTTCCCCAGCCGTAGGGCATCGGCATCTCGCGTCCGGCGAACGGCACCTGATAGCCGGGGATCGCCACTGCTTTCAGGATGGCGCGACGGATGGTGCGTTTGGTCTGCTCGTCGAGATAGCCGTTGTTATAGCCGCTGAGTTCAGCCATGGTTGCGCTCCTGATAATCGTGCTGCAGCTGTTTCAGCAGTTCCAGCTCGGCCTGGAAATCGACGTAGTGCGGTAGCTTGAGATGCGAGACAAAGCCCGCCGCTTCGACATTGTCGGCGTGCGACAGCACAAACTCTTCATCCTGTGCCGGGCTGGTAACACGCTCATTCTGCTCGCGGCTTTGCAGCGCCCGATCCACCAGCGCCATCGCCATTGCTTTGCGTTCGGTGCGACCAAACACCAGACCGTAGCCACGGGTAAACTGCGGCGCGGCGTCATCACTGTGCGCGACGCCGTTGACCATTTCACATTCGGTCAGCAGCAGTTCCCCAATCTCCAGCTCAAAACCCAGCTCTTCGGGACAGATGCTGACGCTGAGATAGCCGGTGCGGATCTCGCCGGCAAACGGATGGGTACGGCCATAGCCGCGCTGGGTCGAATAGCCGAGCGCCAGCAGAAAGCCTTCGTCGCCGCGCACCAGCTGTTGCAGGCGCGCGGCGCGTGAGGCGGGAAAACTCATCGGCTCGCGGGTGATATCGACCGGCTCGCTGCCGTCATCCCTCTCGGCGGTGGCCAGCCCTTCATCGCTCATCATGCTGAACATGTGCGGGCACTGGTCAGGCACCGAACGATCGTCACGCGGCGCGGCAGGCGTTTCGCCATTGGCCAGCAGGGTAAAATCGAGCAAACGGTGGCTGTAGTCATAGGTTGGCCCCAGCACCTGACCACCCGGCAGATCTTTATAGACCGCAGAGATGCGGCGTTCGATGCGCATCGAACCGGTCGCCAGCGGCGTGCTCTCCGCCAGGCGTGGCAATGTGGTGCGATAGGCGCGCAGCAGAAAGATCGCCTCGACCAGATCGCCACTGGCCTGCTTAATCGCCAGCGCCGCGAGTTGCGGATCGTATATCCCGCCTTCGGTCATCACCCGATCCACCGCCAGCCCCAGCTGTTGCGCCACCTGGTCGCAGCCGAGTTCGGCTATTGCCCGGTCGCCGCGTCGCAGATCGGCCTGCAGCTGATGGGCATTCGAGATGGCTTTTTCGCCCCCTTTCACCGCGACATACATCAGCACACCTCCACAACGGTGGTGCGCGGCACGGCCATGATCGCTTCGCCACAGGTGAAGATCAGATCGACACCTTGCGGGAAGGGATGCGGACGAGTGCGCAGATATTCCAGTACGCTTTCCGGCAGCTGTGGGGCAATGGCGCGGGTTTCCCGCAGGCCAGGGCCGGAGAGGCGCAGCGTTAATCCGCCATTCAGCGACGGCACTTCGATAATCAGCGTGGTGCTTTTTTCCGGCGACATATTGTCACCCGCCGCGAACTGCGTCGGATCGGGCTGTGCCGCCGCATGGCTCAGCGCGAACGGTGCGTCCTGCTGCGTGGTGATGGGTGCGCCGGTATGAAAGCGCAGATTATTGCGCAGCTGTTCATTGTCGATTTGCGCATCCAGCCAGACCGGGCTTTCCTGATCGACCAGCGTCAGCAGCAACGCAGTGGCCGCCGGTGACAGTGCGCCCCAGCCCTGCTGCAGCGGCAGCGAGACCATCACGCCCGGCTCGCTCATCGCTTTCAGAATGCGGCGAAACGCGCGCTGTGCATCCGCGACCGGATGGTTAAAACTTGCCAGTAAAGTCATCAGTTGTCTCCGCGAACCAGCGTAAAGAAATCCACTTTGCTGCTGGCGATTTCACGGGCGCGCAGCTGTCGCTGCTCATCGCGCCACGCCGCCAGCGGGGTAATAATCTTCTCTTCCAGCAGTGGCCGGGTTTCCGGCTGCTGCAACAGCGCATCCAGCAGGGCGCACCGCTCCGCATGGGCTTTGTCGCGCCCCAGCAGATAGCTGTAACCCAGGGTGCCGTCACCTAACTGCACCACCGCGCGTGTCACCGTGGCATCCCCCATCACAAAACGTTTACCCGTGGCCCCCATCCGCGCCTGCAGCCGCGTCAGCCCGATCTCAGCCGGACGAACAAGGGTAAACTCGGGCTGGAGGTTAAGCGCCTGCCAGTGCGCTTCAAGCAAGGCGGCGCTGCTGTGCGCCAGCACCGACAGCCAGCGCTGGCGATCCGTTTGCTGTTCCATTAGTGCTCCAGAGTCAGTTCGATCATGTCGCCGCGCGTCAGGCTGACGGAGTATTCCGCCACCGCGCCATCACTGGTCTTGTTCAGCGTCCGCACGCAGAGCAGCGGCGAATGCAGGGCGATATCCAGCTGCCGGCACTCCTTCGCCTGCGCCCGGCGGGTGCTGATACGCGTCTGGGTGCGCACCAGCTGTTTGCCGGTGTGCTCCACTAAGAAGTCGTGCAGCGATCCGCTGTTAAATTGCTGAAGCTGTGGCCACCAGCTGAGGTCGGCGAGAAAATGGTTAATCAGGCAGAGCGGCACCCCATTGGCGCGACGCAGGGTACGCAGATGAATGACGTTGTCGCCCTCATTCACGCCCAGCGCATTGGCCACGTCATTACTGGCCGGACGCAGCACCGCCAGCAGCCGTTCGCTGGTCGGGTGACTGCCCTGCTCCAGCAGGTTCTGGCTGAATCGCGCCTGAGCATGCAGCGGATAGTCATAAGGGCGCATCAAAACCAGGATGCCAACGCCGTGACGGCGCTGCAGCAGCCCTTTGTGCACCAGCTCATCCACCGCCCGACGCAACGTGTGGCGATTCACCTCATAGTGATCGGCCAGCTGTTGCTCGGAAGGAAGATAGTCGCCGCAGCGGTAGCGCTCTTTCAGCGCCTGCTCCAGTTGTGCGGCAACAGCCTGATAGACAGTGGTCGGATGTCTGGATAACTCCATCACGATGAAATCCTCACGGGTTACAGAGTGGGAACGCAGTGAAAAGACGCTGCGGGATGGTGTTAGCCTGAGGGAAGCAGATGACAGAACCGTGACGCGGGGGTGAAGGAGAGGTGAATGTGAGATGAGCCAGGGGTTCACATTAAGCCGGCGTGCATTGAGCCTGTGCGCAAAGGAATGAGTGCATGGTGTACACTGGAACGAATGCCGCATTTTAAGGAGAGACTATGTACGGACCGGATCCGGCTAATCCCCATCCAATGGAAGGCTTCCCACAGGTTTGTTTTATCAAAAACACGGTGAAGAACCCCAACATCATCATCGGTGATTTTACTTATTATGATGACCCCGACGACTCAGAAAACTTCGAGCGCAACGTCCTTTATCACTTCCCGTTTATTGGCGACAAACTCATCATCGGCAAATTCTGCGCTATCGCAAAAGGCGTTCAGTTCATTATGAACGGGGCTAACCACAGCATGGCGGGTTTCTCCACTTATCCGTTTTACATCTTCGGTAACGGATGGGAAGCCGGCCAGCCTCAGCCCGGCGATTTGCCTTACAAAGGCGATACGGTGATTGGAAATGACGTCTGGATGGGTTATCAGGCGCTGATTATGCCGGGCATTAAAATCGGCAACGGCGCGATCATCTCGTCACGTTCTGTCGTGACGGCGGATGTCCCGGCTTATACGATAGTGGGTGGTAATCCGGCCAGGGTTATCAGGCACCGCTTCAGCGATGAAACCATATCCCGACTGGAGAAGCTGGCCTGGTGGGACTGGCCGGTAGAAAAAATCACCCGACACCTGCCAGCAATTATCGCTGCGGATATTAAAGCCTTGCCAGATGAATAGCCGGGCAGAATCATCAGCGTTCATTGCTTGCAAAAGGTGAAACTTAGCCATAATGCGTTCGAATCATTTTGCGCACACGGATATGAAAAGCGTCTGCTTTACCGCTGGTGCGCGGGTTAAATCAGGAGTCGTTATGCTCTACATTTTTAGTGGCCTTCCGGGTTGCGGCAAAAGCACCATCGCTAAACTGTTATCTGAAAAAATAAAAGCGGTGTATTTACGTGTCGATACGGTCGAACAGGCTCTGCGTAATGGAACAGCGGCTTCAAAAGATATTGGCCCTGAAGGCTATTTCATCCTTTATGCGCTTGCGCGGGACAATCTCAGTCTGGGCTTACCGGTGGTCACTGACTCGGTGAATGATCTTAATCTGGTACGCGATCATTTTCGTGATATCGCCCTATCCTTACACGTTCCCTTTCTGGAAATAGAAGTTCTCTGTTCGGATCCCGAACAGCATCGTGCGCGGGTTGAGAGCAGAATCTCAGATATTCCGGGTTTAAAAGTGCCTGACTGGCAAGCCGTTGTAGATCGTGTTTATGAACCGTGGAACAGAGAACATCTGCAATTAGATACCGCGGAATTATCGCCTGCTGCGTGCGTTGAAGAAATCCTCAAAGCGAGAACTTAATACTGGACGTATTTGAGCCGGACAATTGATTGTAATGGATGATTTGTACCTTACACTAAGCATTGGCACGTTTTAAGGAATTTAAAGCAAGATGAAGGGTTATTTTCAAACTTTTCCCTCACGCTTGAGCTATTATATCAGCAGGGTTACAGGCTGTGTGTAATAAGCAATCTTAGACAGGCCTCCTAATTAATAACTTGTATATCTGCTATGCCACGTGACTACCTGCGCTATCAAGATAATAAATGATTTCATCCTGCTGTTGAGCGAAAGTTAGATTAATACTACAAAACACTTATTAGCATATATAATAAGGTCATCACTATTGAGATATGATGACCTTAAATATAGCTATAAATATATTTATATAAGGAAGGTTAAAATGGAATTCCGCCCAGATTTCTTTTCAGCAATGCTTGAACTCGAGGCCTTCCGCCTCCAGCAGATGTAAAGTTAAGACCCCATCTATATATTTCTGGCAAAAAATATCTATCATCTGAGTTTTGGTCTTTAT
The DNA here is from genome assembly GCF_900115075.1 of Candidatus Pantoea varia. Taxonomy (GTDB): domain Bacteria; phylum Pseudomonadota; class Gammaproteobacteria; order Enterobacterales; family Enterobacteriaceae; genus Pantoea; species Pantoea varia. The sequence goes on along the minus strand of NZ_FOVG01000001.1, from coordinate 675,792 downwards.
CTTCGTATATAATACCAAGTTCTTTCAGGGAGTTTAAAAGTTCTAATGATAACCCTACTTCCACTGGGTTAAATGGTACCTTTTTTACCTCTTTTGGTATTTTTTCGAGAATTGTACGCCAGTCATTCAATGACTTTATTTCACTTGCTGTTTCGGAAACTTTTTCCGCACTACATGCCGGCAATGATTTCCGAATGGCTTCAGGAGCAAGAACACGATCTGACCAGAGTTCGTTTTTTGTTCCTAAGTTATGTGTTTGCAACATAGCATCTGCAGAAAACTTAAGAAATCTGACTATATCTCTTGCTTGTAATTTCCCATTCAAATCGCAAATTGCAGCAAAAACCCATCTTGCTGTATTGGCTTCTTTCGAGTTGTCTCTACCTAATTTTTTCCCCCACAATCTTTCAAGAGCTCTCAATAGATTATCGCTATTTAATTTATCCGCAGCGAGAGGATTGGCATCAATAATCGATGATTTACCTGCAATCCAATATGCTAAACGAAGAAATGACTCAGGCGTCCATTCAAGCCTAAATGGCTGATATCTTGAAACAAATTGTGAAAAATTTTGCCTAATTACAATTTGGACATAATCTGCTCGGATAAAACATATTAATCCTAGTTTCCTGTCCGTTATTTCTGCCAGTGCGTTAGGTAACTGCAGCAGGGCCTTGATGGCATTCCTTTGAATTTCATTTTGATCAGGGGAATCAAAAAGATCTTCAATACCATCAACTAGTAAAAGTAATGATTTTTCTTTAATTGCAAGCTTGTCGTTAAGTTCTTGAAGGGATTTAACCTCACTTCCAAGCTCTGAGAGTAGAAATTCGATCCAAAAATCATCCCAATTAGTATTAGGAACCTCCAATGCTGCTTTGACTTTTTTTGCCGCTGAATCTAGAGTTGTTTCGGATTTAAATCCTAGAGTTGATAAGGATTCCCTTCTGATTGAACGAACATTTTCCCCAGCTGCATCAAGGTTTGTTGATGCTAGCAAAGGGAACACAACTGCATCAATGGTGGAAGTAACTCCGATATTTATTTTTCTATGGAATTCAACCCAACGTCCAGAAAGGCAAATTTGAATATAAGTAAATGTTTTGCCAGCACCTTTTGCGCCTATAGATATGGCATTAGGTATGGTGTCTGTATAGTGCTTTGCAAGATTTCTAAGAGGGTCCGTAACAAGCATGTCATTGGCGTCTATATTTTCTGCAAACTGAAACTTGCTGCATATGTTATAAAGCTTTTGTGCATCTGAGGAGACATCATTATTAGAACTACCAATGCTTGGTAAAACCAATTCATTTCCTAATTGCAATGAATTAGCCCAATCTTTCGCAGAATCATAAAGCGTAGATTGTGATAATGCTTCATATGCGTTTCTTATAGAAGAAAGACTCATTAATGATTGATTGAAATCAACTTCGAGCCATTCAATTCCTTGTCCTAAAATGTCAGAATCGTCAATCGGATATGCAGCATTTAGCATTTCGGTAGCTGTGGTATATGCTGGTAGCTTTCTAAGTTGATCTGTTAATAAACTTACGATTACAGACGGCTTTTCCTTCTCAGATATCAAAGGGTTTTGCATAGCCTGAGAATGATGTAATCGCGATAATATTTCTGACATACCTTTAACTGACTGAGGGGCCACCGTGGTAACAAAATAGTGCTCAATACGTGGGTCAAAAATTATAGGGCTTGCAAGTTCACTGAGTCCAGCTCTCAAGTCAATGAATACAGTGTCTACATTTAAAGCCTGACCTAATTTCATTAAGTAGTCACTTAATACCCATGGGTTATCTAAGTTTTTAGATAAATGCTCAGGCGTGACTGGCATATCCATTACTGCCGTAAGATCATGAGATGAAGGTAAAACAAATATCTCTTTGCTTGGACCATCTATATTGATAGATGTTTTTCTGAGTTCATTTGCGAAATAATTTATAATATCGTCCTGTGAAGCAGGAGAGTAATGTATTGCTTCGACATAGCTTATAAATGAGACCGTAGGTTTATTTTCGTTATCTAACCAAAAACTTATACCGGGAGCTTCTAAATCTGCGTCAATTAATAGAACTTTTACACGTTCTTTTGCGTTGAGCATAGCAGTAGCATATGTCATCAAAGATGTTGTTCTACCGACCCCTCCTTTAAAAGAGTGGAAAGCGGTTATATGAGGCCCTTCTTTCCACTCTTCCGGAGGATTTTCTCCTGACCTTGGATTGTAAACATGCTCTTTCCAAAGTGGATAAACAGGCTTTTGACTCTTTACCCCACTAATCGCTCGAATAAATTCAATAGGATATATTTCTTTATTTAAATCAAGTCGAATATAAGGTTCATCATTAAAATAAACATTATTGCCGAAAGCAGAACCTAACCATTCTTGGGTCTGTAAAAGTTCTCCTGAGTACTCAATTTCCATTCCAGAGCTATAGCAATAAACTGCATTAACGAAATCAGGATACAGTGTCTTATTATTGCTAACTCTTTTAAGTTGCCTTTCGACATCTAACCAAGTTATTAATTTCCCATCCATATCATAATTCCTTATTGATCCACGCATTTATTTGTAAAAGCTTCTGTTCTAGCATTAGGTCTGTAATTGTTCCGGGGCCAGTTAGTTTTCCACCATAACGCCATACTTGATTTAATTGGCTGACATGGCAGTTTCTGGGAGTTGAGGTCTTGTTGATGTTACAATTCTTCATCGAAACACCCTCAGGGAGCAATTGGGCTTTTGGCAGAAGAACTAGGTTAGCGATTTTATTTAAGTCATGTGACAGTATGACAGCATTATCTTCATCGATAATGTCTAAGTTTCTTTGTGTGAGAAAAACGGCCTTTAAACCGCACTCTACAGCATAAAAAAGAAGCAGTCTGTGTGGGTTCTGTCGTGCCTCAACATTAGAAACTGCTGTCGCATCTCTCCAAGCTCGGGTGAGCTCTTGTTTAGTAAACGGTAGCTTGGCCATTATCAGTTGTTGTCCTTGGCAAAAATATATGAGTATGTTTATACCAACACAATTTGGAGTGAGATCCTGCAACTCATTCTTCACTAGAGTAAATATCTAAACAAAAATACGCAAAGCTTATCCATCGCACGTACATGCATATATTCATACAGATTTGCACAATTTTTTTGATGCTGATATTGCTTACTAAGGCAAGATACACCTCGGCCTGCGTGATCTGCAAGTTCGGACAAAAAGGCATGCGCTTTCTATGTGTGCGAGGTGTAATGGCCCACTAAAGATGGTTATCCAAACAAAGGTGTACCATATCCGCTTCTGGCACAAAGCGGACACAGACACTACCGTCCTGCATCCTCTAAATAAAGAACGGAGCAACAGCCATCAGGATACACACCCCCTCTCAAACTGCCGCTCCCAACTTGCCCCTATTCTGCCACCCCTTTCCCCACCTTCTCACCCCCGCTATCCGTCAGTGATGCCCTCACCTGCGGCAGGCTTTCCGGGTAATTCTGCTGAATAAACTCAATCATCTTCTCACGCACGTAGCAGCGTAAATCAAAGGCTATTGGGGAGTTCTGCGCGGTCATCAGCATCCTGATAGTCATGGTTTTCTCGGTGGTGTCGGTCACCTGAAGCACTGACGTTTCCTGATCCCAGAGTTTGGTTTCACTCAGCACCTTTTCAAAATGCTTGCGCAGCGGCTCCAGCGGCATCGAGTAATCCACATAGAGAAACACCGAGCCTAAAATCTGGGCGTTGTTGCGTGTCCAGTTCTGAAACGGATTCTCGGTGAAGTAAGTGATGGGCAGCACCAGCCGACGCAGATCCCAGATGCGCACCACCACATAGGTCAGATTGATCTCCTCAATCCATCCCCACTCTTTTTCCACCACGACCGCATCATCAATTTTAATAGGCTGAGTGAAAGCGATCTGAATACCGGCGAACAGATTGACCAGCGACTTCTGCAGGGCAAAACCGATAATGATACCGGCCACACCGGCACCCGCCAGAATGGTGGTGCCAAATTTCCGGACGCCAGGGAAGCTGAGTAGAATCAGAGAAACACAGAACAGAACCAGGATGACAATAACCACTTTTTTGACATAGATAATCTGCGTGCGAATTTTACGCGCACGAAGGTTATTGGAAATATTGATGTCATAGCGGATATACAGCATATCCTGCGCCACATTGGTCAGCCGGATTAAGACCGAGCAAAATGACATAATAATAAAGACATTGATGATATTAGTGATTAAAGAGAGGGATTCAGGGTGGAAATCGATGTAGTTAACGCCGACATTGATCATTAATAACGGCACGAAGAAGAACATGGAGCCGCTAAGATGCTTCTCAAGGGACTTAAACAGCTTTCTGTCACGAATCTGCCAGTAGCGGATGAACCGGAGCAGGATAAGGCGGGCCAGGAATCCCAGCACAAAAGAGAGCGAGACGAGTAATACAACAGGCACCCATGACGGGAAGCCAGATAACTCACCGAATAACAATGGCATTATTTTCCCTTATAGTAAGCTGACAACCTCAGGCTGTCAGATAAGTGACAAACTCAGTAACCGTTGTCTTCACGGTTATCCGTTCGTAACACAATCAACGCACATGAGTATGAACCATAGCGGCGGAGTTAACAGAAAATGCGCGGTGATGCGGCCAGAGAGGCTTTCGCGCGCCAGCCTTACGGCTACTGATAACGATGCAGAATATCGGCCCTAATGCCACCGTCCAGCCTGCCAACATCATTAAAATATCTGATACATAACGTTCATTTTTCCGCTCCCCATTTTTTTGCCTTCCCTGTCCTTCCGGCAATAAAAAACGTTGTCATCATCACTAAGCATAACGCTTTGCGTGGATGTTTTTTTGCAATCTGCTAATTTTTAAACTGTTCCCCTGCTGCTGAGAAAAACAACAATATGATTAACACCCTTAAACTTTCCTCTGATTTTCGTCGCAGTTTCCTGCGTGAAGTACTGGTGCCGCTGGTGGCTATCTTACTGCTGACGTTTGTGGGTGCAGGCGCTGCGCTGTTTGTCGGCACCTCACTCACCAATACTGAAGCCCGGCATCAACAGCAGCGGATGATTGAAGCCTCTTTTTCACAGAGTCTGAATGAGCATCTGCGCCAGTTGCACAGCCTGTCGCGCTGGGGACCTTTTGAGCAGCATCTGGCGGAGGGCAACAGCGGCAGGTGGCTGGATGAAAATATCGGGCAGTGGCTGTATGAGATGTTCGGCCATCAGCTGATTATGGTACTGGACCCGCAAAACCAGATCGTCAGAGTCTGGCGTGAAGGGCAGCCGATCTCCACCGCAGACAACGACCCGCTGGTCGGTGAGGTGCTGAAAAGCCCGCTGGTCAACGATCCGGCGCGTCAGGATAACGCCGATTATGCACGTCTGACGAACCGGGCTGCTGCGCTGGCCGTGGGTAATATTCAGCGTGACGGCGATGCCCAGCCGCACTACCGCCTGGTGAGCCTGAAGTTTCTCGATGACGGCTACCTGGCGGGACTGGCGGAGCGCAATCAGTTGCAGGGACTGCATTTCTCCGACGGCACGCCTCAACAGGGCACTGATGCACGTTATCTGCTGATCGCGCAGGCCGGTGAGGCCGTTGGCTATCTGAACTGGATCCCTTCCCGTCCGGGTGCGCAGATGCTGCGTACCATCGGGCCGTCTACCGGACTGGCGGTGCTGGCGATATCCCTGCTCTGCCTTTATATGGTGCGGCGACTCTGGAACTCGTCGGTCAACCTCTCGCAATCGATGCTCAGGCTTGGCGCGTCAGAAGCTCAGGCCCAGCATCTCGCGTTTCATGATGTGCTGACCGGCCTGCCAAACCGTGCCCTTGTTGAAGACCGCTTAACCCAGGCGCTGGCCCTGGCAACGCGCCACGATCAGCGGGTGGCGCTGCTGCTGATCGACCTCGACCGCTTTAAGGCCGTTAACGATACCCACGGTCATCACGCCGGCGATGAGCTGATCATCGCGGTGGCACAGCGCCTGAGCCGTATCGTACGGGCCAGCGATACCGTGGGGCGTATCGGCGGCGATGAGTTTATCGTGGTGATGCCAGACGTCGATAATATCGGTCAGGTAAATAGTCTGGCGCAGCGCATTATCGATGAACTGAGTGAGCCTTTTACGCTTTTTGGCAGCGATGTCTGGAGTGGTGCCAGTATCGGACTGGCACTGGCACCCAAAGATGGGGTTGATCGGCTGGAGCTGATGCGCAAAGCAGATATCGCCCTGTATGAAGCGAAAAGCAGTGGCCGCGGCCGGTTTCGTCAGTTTGAACGGGCGATGGATGAGTCAGTGCGAACCCGGCAGACCATCGCCGACGATTTGCGAACGGCGCTCCAGACCCATCAGGAGCTGGAGGTGTGGTATCAGCCGCTGATGGATGTGGGCGGTCAGGAGATGGTCGGCATCGAAGCGCTGCTGCGCTGGCACCATCCGACGCGCGGCCTGATTGCGCCCGGTGAATTTATCGCGATTGCCGAAGAGACCGGCCTGATTATTCCGCTGGGCGAATGGGTGCTGGCGGAAGCCTGTATTACTCAGCAGCGTTTTCCCGAACTGCTGGTTGCAGTTAATGTCTCCCCGGTGCAGTTCCGCTCTACCGGCTTTGTTGAGCGGGTGATGGCGATTGTCAGCCAGAACGGCGGCGATCCGAAGCGCCTGGAACTGGAGATCACCGAAGGGGTGTTAATCGAAGATGAACGTGAAGCCCGCGCCATTATTGTGGAGTTGCGTGACGCGGGCTTCCGGATTGCGCTGGATGACTTTGGCACCGGTTACTCCAGCCTTAACTATCTCAGCACCTTCCCGGTGGATAAAATCAAAATCGATCGCTCATTTACTCAGTCACTGGGCGTGGCGGAAAATTCCGTGGCGATCGTTGAATCGGTGGTGAAACTGGGTCACGCCATGGGTCTGATGGTGACAGCAGAAGGCGTCGAGACGCCAGGGCAGATGTCTGCGCTGGCAGACGCGGGCTGTAATCAGCTGCAGGGCTATCTGTTCAGTCAGGCGGTGCCCGCTGATCAACTTGAGGCGCTGATCACTTCACTCGCGCCAGAGAGACAGCCGTATTAATCGCCGGTATGGACAGCCTGAACGCGATTGTGCGCTCGGGCTATCCATCCGCATGGCACTTAAGGAGATCGAGGCCGGGTATGACCCTTTCTCACTCTGCCTGCAACGCTATCCCCCCAGACTATCCAGCAGCGCGGCAGAGGTGGCGACCGCGCCAAAGATACCGCCCTGCATATGGATCATACTCAGCGCCGCCTCATGATGTCGCCGCTCTGTCGCGGCACAGCAATCGGACAGCACCAGGCACTCAAAGCCGCGATCGTTGGCTTCGCGCAGCGTGGTGTGGACGCAGACATCGGTGGTAATGCCGGTGAGGATCAGATTACGGATGCCGCGACTGCGCAAAATCAGCTCCAGATCGGTGGCATAAAACGATCCTTTACCCGGCTTATCAATCACCACTTCACCCGGCAACGGGGCCAGTTCCGGGATAATCTCCCAGCCCGGTTCGCCGCGCACCAGAATACGACCGCACGGCCCGACATCGCCAATCCCGGCGTTCATGCGTCGCGAGCGCCAGCGTTTGTTGGCGGGCAAATCACTAAGGTCGGGCCGGTGCCCTTCGCGGGTATGAATAACTGGAAACTGCCGTGCGCGCATCGCTGCCAGCACCTGCTGTAGCGGGGCGATGGGTGCACGGGTCAGGCTGACGTCATAGCCCATACTGTCGACATAGCCGCCGACGCCACAGAAGTCAGTCTGCATATCAATCACAATCAGTGCCGTGTCAGTCGGGGTGAAGCTGCCATCAAACGGCCAGGCATAGGGTGTTGAATTAACGCTGTAGTCGGGCATTGTTGTTCTCCATTACCGGGCGCGGCATGCGCATTTTGCTGATCACGCTGTAGCTGATGGCGGCGGTCACCAGACCAATCACTGCTTCACCGAACTGCGGGAAAGCCACATGGGCGATCACCGCACACAGGCTGCCAATCGCCCAGGCGGCAAACGCGGTGCCGCGGAAACGCTGCGCCGGACGCTGCTCGCTGATACGGGCCATAAAAATCAAATCCACAATCATTACGGCACCAAACGGCGGCACCACCATCCCCAGCAGGCTGAGCCACTCCAGGAAGTAAGACCAGACGCCCGCCAGCGCCAGCACGCCGCCAATGGCGCCAAGAATCAGCGTCCAGAGCCGCATTTTGCTGCTGAACAGATGACTGAAGCCTACTGCGCCGTTGTAGAGGCAATGAGTGCAGACCGATCCCAGGTTGATAAAGACAAACAGACAGGCCACCACTGACAGAAAGGCGCTATGCCCCATCAGCATCGGCAGGAAGTTACCGCCGTTGGCTAATGGTTCAACAGCCGCACCCACCGCCACAATGACCACGCCAAACAGATAGGAGATCACATTCGCGACCGGAAAGGCAGAGAACGCGGCGATCACCGCTGAACGGCCATTCTTCGACCAGCGGGTAAAGTCCGCGGTCATGGTGCCGGAGTCGGCAAAACCGGCCACTACCATGGTGACGGCGGTGCCCATGCTCATTGCGCCGGCGGCGCTGGCGCTGCCCTTCCACTGCGTCACCACCGAGAAGTCGTGCTGTTTGCTGATCAGCCACAGCGCTACCATCCCCAGCACCACAAACAGCGGCGCGGCGATCATCCCCAGCACGGACAGCGCCCGCACGCCCAGGAACGTGATGCCGGTGTAGAGGATCATGGCAAAGGCCGTCACCGCCAGCGCATTCCAGCCAAAGGTCTGATTAATCACCGTGCCGGTGAGGCCGGTCTGGAAGGCATACCAGCCGATCACCACCGTCGAAAGAAAACCTGAGACCAGGATGTAGCCTTTACTGCCAAAGGTGCGTCTGGCCTGCAGGGCGAAATTCATCCCGCTGTTACCGGCGTACCAGCTCAGCGCGCCGACATAGGCGAACAGCACCAGATTGCCCAGTAGTATGGCGATCAGCGCGGGCCAGAAACCCAGATGCCAGGTAATGATGCCGCCAAACAGCGCATTGGTGAGGATCATCGGAAATCCAAACCAGACCGCCGAGACGGAGCGGGTTGAGTGGCGGTGCGACAGGGGCACCGGCTCATGTTCAAACTCCTGCTCCAGCGCAGGTGTATCAGCGTTTTTCATTGGGCGATTCCGGGTTGAAGGTGATTCCACGGCTGAATGCGCTCGAAAGCGGCACTGGCAGCCAGCACTAAAGCATCATCAAGATGACGTCCGACAATCTGCAGACCGACGGGCAGGCCGCTGGCGGTGAAACCGGCGGGCACAGACGCGGCGGGCTGACCGGTGAAGTTGAACGGGTAACAGAACGAGAGCCAGTGATCGCTGCGGACCATACGGCCATCGATGATCTCCGGTCCCTGCATCCCCAGCGGAAACGGCGGCACTGCCAGCGTCGGGGTGATCAGCAGATCAAAGCGCTGCATAAAGCGCCACAGGCTGTTGCTGACCGCTTTGCGGGTGGTGATGGCATCGGTAAAGTCTTCCGCCCGCCAGTCGCGCTGCAGCATGGCGACCAGATGCGGCGACATCGTGCTTCCCTGCTCTGCCATCATCTGGCGCATGCCGGTGAGGTCACTCTCCATCGCCACCAGCGCGCCAAAGGCGGCGGCCGGATCGGGGAAGCCAGGATCGGCCAGCTCCAGTTCCGCACCGATTTCAGCGGCGAAACGCTTCACCGCTGCGCTGACCACCGCCCGCACTTCCGGGTCAACGGCCACATAGCCAAAATCTGTGCTGAAGGCAATGCGGAGTTTGCCGGGCAGATGTTGCGTTGCGCCCAGCCAGTCAACGTCGCTGCAGGGGATCGAATGGCGATCGCGCATATCCGGCCCCGCCATCAGCGACATCATCAGCGCGGCATCGCGTACGCTGCGCGTCATTGGCCCGATATGCTCCAGCGACTCCCAGCTCGACACACCGGGATAACGTTCATCACGACAGCCGGGCCACAGCGGCACCCGTCCCATCGACGCCTTGAAGCCAAAAATACCGCAGTGCGCCGCCGGAATCCGCACCGACCCGCCGCCGTCGCTGCCCAGCGCAATCGGACAGAGCCGCGCCGCCACCGCTGCACCCGATCCGGCGCTGGAACCCCCTGGCGTCATGGCCAGATTCCAGGGATTGCGTGGCGACGGAAACAGCGGATTGTGCCCGACCCCGCTGTAGCCAAACTCCGGTGCAGTGGTTTTGCCCAGCAGAATGGCGTCGGCCGCCAGCAACCGCTCCACCGTGATGTCGTCATCTTCCGGCACGAAGTCTGTGTACGCCGCCGAACCGGAGGTGGTTCTGACGTTTGCGGTGCAGATTAAATCTTTTACCGCCAGCGGTACGCCCGCCAGAGCGCCCAGTGTCACGCCGCGCGCCCGGCGGGCATCCACGGTTCTGGCCTGTTCCATCGCCCGTTCCGGCGTCGGAGTACAAAAGGCCTGTATCGCCGGTTCCCGCCGCTCCATCCGCGCCAGCGCCGCCCCGGTCAGCTCGCAGGCCGAGACTTCCCCGCTACGGATCAGTGCAGCCAGCGTGGTGGCATCTTCGTCTAATAAGGAGTCAAACATGGGTTACCTCGCCAAAGTGTACCTGTCAGCGAGTGCATGAAGCGTGCCAGATAGCGATGAACCGGACGGTCTGAGACAGGGATGCCAGATGGAATACGGGCTGGGATACAAGATCGAATTCTTATGATGCCAGGTGCAGGCGGCTGTTTATTTTTTCAGCACGATGATGGCGCAGGACTGCGCGATAAGGGGGCGTGTGGTTCCTGAGCTCGTTTCAGGCCAAAGCTCAGCCAATCGCTGGATGGTTTTTGATCAGTAAATATAGAGGATTTTCGCTACATGCGATATATTGGAGATATTCGATATTTGTATTTTGCCAGCAGGAGTAAAATCATGATCAGGTCTGATAAAACCACTGGCTTCGATGTTATTCCAGTGCCGACAGGCAGCATTTCCTCTTCCCGATCTCAGGATGGGAAAGCAGAGATCACAGTCTCAGTCCCGCACTGCCATGATGAGCCAGCGCAATACTATGTGGTGAAACGTCCAGTCTCTGTGGATGAAACCGCCTTTAAAATCGCACTGGATGCCGCATTCCGGGCTGTATCGGGTGTAAGTCAGCTCGCCAGTCACGGTAAGTCGCCTTTCAGCGGTGACAAGATGGCGACAGCAGAACAGACCAGACAGCCTGTCACGATTAATAACACCGCAAAGCTGGAACAACTCAGGAAGCATATTCTGGCCGACAGCGAGTGGTTGCCTGCACAGGAAGTTTCACGCCGTGCCGGGAGCAGCGCCACTGTGAAAAATCCTAGCGGATTACCTAACCGATGGAAGCGAACCGGAAAGATTTTTGCCCTTTCCTTTGAAGGCAGGGATCTCTATCCGGCCTACGGACTGGACGTTGGCGGGCAGCCATTGCCGCTGATGAAAAAAATCATCGCGCTGTTTGGAGGATCAAAAACGCCATGGACACTGGCCGTTTGGTTTGGCACACCAAATAGCTGGCTTGGTAATGAAAAGCCTAAAAATCTCATGACGTCCCAACCGGAGAAAGTACTGGAGGCGGCACAGCGGTCAAAGGAAGGTCCGGTTCATGGCTAAAAAGATGAAAACACCCGGCAAAGATGATGATTTATCAGTCTCTCTGGTCACCTGGCCGAAAGGTAAAACCATTGACCGCGTTCACTGGTCGGAGTATGGCGCCGCGGAGTTTAATCCAGGAAAAGGCGTGGGACGTTTCAGCCCAATCACTGACCATATGGGTCGCACCATCCCGACGCTTTATGGTGGTAAAACGCTGTCGGTTGCCCTGATGGAGACGGTATTACACGATCTCCCTACGCCTTGTGAAAATGCGCCCGTTGATCTGACAGTTCTGAATATGCTGGCCCATAGTCAGCTCACACCTAAAGCAGAGATTATGCTGGTGGATCTCAATCCACGCTTTATGAAAAGACATGGCATTACGCAAGGTGAGCTGCTGGGTTCAACTGCTGATCACTATCCTGAAACCCAGCAATGGGCAGAGCAAATACATCATTCCAACCCGGATGCACAGGGGATTCAGTGGTCTTCCAGGCAGCATGGCGATAAAGCGTTAATGCTTTTTGGCGATCGTATCTGTGCTGAAGATTTGGACGTTATGCTTGACGCTCAGCCCGCTTCGGAGTCAGCAGATGTTGAACGTGAACTCAGCGCACTGGCGAATGAGATGGCGCTGATTCTGCTCTAAGGGTTTTAGCATAATGCTCTAAATGCTATCTCCGGAATTTAAATACCCTCTCAACCATGCAAAACATGCCCTGTCACCTTTACTACGAAAAATCTGTCTCCACTGACGTCTGTTTCCACGCTTCGAGCTCAGCCAGACATTCTTTGAGCTTGCTGGATTACCTCGCCGAAAGTGTGCCTGTCAGCAAGTTTGCGACAGGGCTTACAAAACAATGTCGATAATCAGCCACAACGGCTGAAACGCTGGAATGAATAGCCACCTTTTTAATATGGATATTTGATGTTACTGAGCAGGCACTGAAAAATCGAGTCTCAGGGATTCATAGACTGCGGCAGGGATGATAAGTGCGCATTGAAGAAGATATTTATCTTGAAAACTTCGAGTTCAGGCGAAAAAGATTCATTTACGATCGCCAGGTTTATCACAGCTATGTGTTTGTTGTCGGTAATGAGGCTTACACCGTCATCGTTGGCGACCGGATAGATGAACAGACCTTTACCCGTATCGGATACCGGATGCCATCCGGTATTTCCTTTCCGGTTAAGGGCCTGGCTGAGGTCTGTTTTGACGTGTTCGATGGTCTGGAATGCCTGGGTGATTTCCGCCATATCAACATTGCCGGATTAGGTAGTGCTGTCGTTTTAAAAAGCGTAGTACTCGCGTTAATAACACACCATGAAAGCTTCTCTATTGGCGGTTTTGTTTTCCAGCCTGCGTCAGGAGAGATTGTTGACCGTAATCGTCCCACCCCCCTTGAGGAGATCTACGACGCGATGCTTGGGTTAAAAAATGAACTACGCTACAATCGCCGGACAGGGTTGCCAAAGAAAGCGCCGCAACCTTTAATCCCGGACTGTTTCCGGGCTTATAAAGTAGTGACTACAGGGAGAGCTTGCTATGTCGTTTTACAATAAACACGATGAAACAACCCCTTTGGCTCCGGTCGAAACCAGATATAAGGAGTTAAGGACACTATTGGTCGCTGAATGGCTGGCCAGGCCCGATCTGCCCGCCATTAAAGCCCAGCTAGCGCAGTCGAAAAAACGATCGTCGTCTGCCCTTTTACGCCGCAAGCTGAAAGAGCTAAATGCGCGTGAAATGCAGAAAGCTAAAATCAGCGCTTAGCTCTTAAAGGCCCGATAAACGGGCCTTTCGTATTTTTATCAACTTCAGACTTACCCGCAGACGGCTTTCCGCCCACCACAGTGCATTCACCTCTATTCAGGAAAATCCGTTTCCACAGACGTCTGTTTCCACGCTTCGATCTCAGCCAGACGTTCTTTGAGCTTGCTGACCACGGCGTCATGGCCCCAGGCACCCATCACCAGATGGCGTGGCGGGTTGTCATGTTCGGTGATGGCGATCATTGCTCGGGCAGCCCGCGCCGGATCGCCCTTCTGAGTGCCACTGTATTCGGACGTCGCTTTCATCCGCGCAGCAGCAGTATCTGCATAGTCCGGCAGGGTGCTCGGCGTCTGATGCAGTGAGCGTCCGGCCCAGTCGGTGCGGAACGGGCCTGGCTCAACGCAGGTAACGTGAATGCCCAGCGGACCGGCTTCCAGCGCCAGCGAATCGGACCAGCCTTCCACCGCATGTTTGCTGGCAGAGTAATAGCCTGAGCTGGCAAAACCCATTAAGCCTGCCACCGAGGTAATGTTGATGACGTGGCCGCTGCGCGCCTTTCTCATCGCGGGCAACACGGCGCGGGTCAGGGCAAACAGGCCGAAGACGTTGGCATCAAACTGCGCGCGGATTTCGCTCTCCACACCCTCTTCCACCGAACTCTGATAACCATAACCGGCATTGTTGACCAGCACATCAATGGTGCCGAACCTCTCCAGTGCCGCGTTGACGGCCTGGTCGATGCTCGCCTGCTGCGTCACATCCAGCGCCACTGCCATTGCGTTGTCATGTCCCTCAACCAGATCGGCAATGGACGACGTATTACGCGCCGTCACAATGACCTTAAAACCACGTGCGATGGTCTGCTGCGCCAGTTCACGACCAAAACCAGTCGAACATCCCGAGATTAACCAGACAGGGCTGGAATGAGCAGTCATAACAAGACTCCCGTTGAGTGTGATGAAAGGATTTAAGACCCGGACGCGAGAGCATCCGGGAATAAAGGTTAGCGAGGCGCGACCGCCCCACTTAGCCCTTAATGCTTTTTATGAAACAGCTGGCTGGCGGTGTCGCTGATGATCTGCGCCGCGCCGCGATCGCCTTTCACCATCGACGCCATAAAGGCTTTCGCCTGCTTAAATGTGATGTGTGGCGGTAACGGCGCGACTTCCGGATCGGTTTTCACCTCCAGCAATACCGGGCGATCGGCGCTGAGCGCACGCTGCCACGCACCGGCCAGCTCGTCAGGATTATCGACAAAAATACCGATCAGCCCCAGCGACTGCGCAAACTCAGCATACTTCACGTCCGGCAGCTGCTGAGAAGCGTCAAAGCGCGGATTACCCTCCATCACGCGCTGCTCCCAGGTGACCTGATTGAGATCCTGGTTGTTGAACACGCAGACGATCAGACGCGGGTCGGCCCACTGCTGCCAGTATTTCTGAATAGTAATCAGCTCGGCCATATTATTCATCTGCATCGCACCGTCACCCACCAGCGCTACTACCGGTTTTTCCGGGTGAGCAAATTTCGCAGCAATGGCGTAGGGCACCGCCGCGCCCATGCAGGCCAGCCCGCCGGAGAGCGAAGCGCGCTGTCCCTGTTTTACCCGATAGTCGCGGGCAAACCAGTTGGCGCAGGAGCCAGAGTCTGAAGTGACAATGGCATTGTCCGGCAGCTGAGGTGACATTTCCCACACCACCCGCTGCGGATTAACCGGATTAGCCGGAGCCATCGCACGCTCTTCCATCAGCGTCCACCAGTCCCGCACCTGAAGCGCGATATCCTCCTGCCAGCTGCGATCCTCTTTGTGCTCCAGCAGCGGCAGCAGCGCGCGCAGGGTTTCAGCCGCATCGCCATGCAGATTCACTTCGCTGGGATAGCGCAGGCCAAGCATGGCAGGATCGATGTCAATCTGCACAGCACGCGCCTTGCCCTCTTCCGGCAGGAATTCCGTCCACGGGAAGCCACTGCCGATCATCAGCAGGGTGTCGCAGTTCTGCATTAAATCGGATGAAGGTTTGGTGCCGAGCAGGCCAATCGAGCCAGTGACAAAAGGCGCGTCGTCCGGCAGCACATCTTTGCCCAGCAGCGCTTTTGCCACGCCCGCGCCCAGCACATTGGCGACCTGTACCACTTCCACGGCGGCGTTGCGTGCGCCCGCACCGATCAGAATCGCCACTTTCTTACCGGCGTTAAGTACTTCGGCGGCGCGTTGCAGATCCGCTTCGTAAGGAATGACCTTAGGACGCTGATAGCCGCTGCCGGAATGGGTAAAGCCGTGCAGATGCTGCGGTGGCTGCCACTCTTCATCCTGAATATCTTTAGGGATGATGATCACCGCCACACCGTTTTGCGCTTTGGCAATGCGCACGCCACGGTCCAGCAGATGGCGAACCTGCGTGGTGGTTGACGCTTCCTGAACGAAGTTAGCCACGTCCGAGAAGATGCGATCCAGATTCATCTCCTGCTGGTAACTGGCACCCCGCGCGGTCGCTTCCGCCTGTCCGGCAATCGCCAGCACCGGGGCGTGATCCATTTTGGCGTCATAGAGGCCGGTTAGCAGATGGGTTGCACCCGGCCCGCCAGTAGAGAGGCAGACGCCCAGCTCCCCGGTGAATTTCGCGTGTCCGGCCGCCATAAAGGCCGCCATCTCTTCGTGGCGCACCTGAATAAATTCGATGCCATCGCCTTTGGCATTCGCGCGCTGAATGGCTCCCAGCACGCCGTTAATCCCATCTCCCGGATAGCCGTAGATGCGTGTGACGCCCCACTCTTTCAGGCGCTGGACAAAAAAATCACTGGTTTTCATGCTCATCGTCGCGTTTCCCCTCGTAGTCCATGCAGACTTAAAGCGTAGTAGACGATGCACCAGTACCGTTAATTGTTCGCCATTGCCGGGTATCGCTGACGCAAATCACTGAATATTTGATTCATATCCGCCGTTTCGCCTATCTCTGCCACCGCCCGGAATACCTGGGTTTTCAGGAAGTGACGCCAGCTGACCGGTGCGGCCGCAAGAAAAGTGGTCAGAGCCTGATAACGCTGTGGCATCCAGAGCGTTTCGAAGCGGCTACGTGCTTCGCCGTGCTCAAAATGATGCGCGGCCTGCTGCGGCATGGCGGCGCGCAGGCGCTCTGTTGCCGCCTGATCCACGCGGTGATCTGTCACCATCACGCCATACTGCGCCCTGGCTGCCGCGACGCTAAGATAGCCACAGCGCACATCCTGCATGACCGCATCGGCATCACGCTGTGACGGCAGGCCGTAACCGCCCGCGCCAGGTCCGCGCACTTCGACCACGTCACCTGGCTGGCAGTGGATCACATCGGTATTACCGTGATTGATGACCTCGCCGTCGCGTCGGGTACGGAAGTAAGAGAGCGCCCCGCTCTGTCCGCCCACCACACCCGCCGAGGCAAACACCGACCGGTTGCGGTTGCGCGCGGTAATGGTGGTATTGGGCGAGAAAATCTCAAACGCCATTTCAGTCGCAAGGCCGCCGCGATAGCGACCGGCTCCGGCGCTGTCCTGCGCCAGTCCATAGCGGTGAAAACGGATTGGCACTTCCGCTTCGTTGATCTCAATCGGGGTGTTTTTCAGGAAGGCGGACAGCCCGCCGGAGCCATCGGGTCCGTCGTGACGCGGCGTGCCGCCCGCGCCGCCGCCCACTGGCCCCAGCGAGGCGACCACGCTGCGATTCTGCGTCTGGGTACGGATGTTCATGATCGAGTTACCGCCCGGTGAATTGGCGGGCAGACGGTCCGGCATCGCCAGCGAGAAGACGCCAATAGTGGCAATCTGCGACAGCGCACAGGTCAGCGAGCGCATCCCCACCGCTGCGGGCGCTTCACAGTTCATCACGGTGCCAGGCGGCAGGATCGCCCGCGTCGGCCGCAGCGTACCGGCATTAAGCAGCAGAGAACGATCAAGGGTAGAGAGCACATAGGTGACGCCCACCAGCGCCAGCGGATGCCGCTCACGTCCGCCGGTCGGCATGTTCAGCGACGAAGCCAGCTGCGGGTCGCTGCCGGTGTAGTCCAGCTCCAGCTGATCGCCCTGTACCCGCAGAGTAATGGCGATACGGCAGGGATAACCGCCCTCGCCATCTTCATCGGCGTAATCGGCATAAAAGTATTCCCCGTCGGGAATAGTACTGATAATGCTGCGCGCCTGCGCTTCGGCGTAATCGAGAATGCCCTCAATGCCCTGCAGGAAATCATCGATGCCAAAGCGGGCAATGATGTCGTGGATTTTGCGCTCGCCCACGTTCACCGAGGCCAGCTGCGCTTTGAAATCGCCCCAGTTCTGATCAGGCACCCGCACGTTGAGGCGCATGATGCTGGCGACCTCTTCGTTGAGCTGACCCTGACGCATGATCTTCAGCGGCGGAATGCGGATCCCCTCCTGCACAATATCGGTCAGCGAGCGCGACAGCGAGGCGGGCACCGCGCCGCCGACGTCGGTGTTATGAATATGACCGACCACGAAGCAGACGATTTCGCCCTCGTGGAACACCGGTTTCCAGATGTGGATGTCGGGCGAATGGGTCGCGACGTTGCCGGCGTAGGCGTCGTTGGTAATGCAGATATCGCCATCGGCATACTCTTCAATCAGCGCCAGCACCGGTGCATAGTCGATGCCGCTGTACCAGGGTGCGCCGAAGCTGCGCGGTGAGGCAAATGCCAGCCCGCTGCGGCTGACAATCTGGCAGGAGAAATCTTCGGTCTCTTTAACAAAGGTAGAGTGCGCGGTGCGCATCAGGGTAAAGGCCATCGCATCAGCAGCGGCGGCGCAGTAGTTCGCCAGAATCTGTAAGTTACGTCCATCAATGGCCATGTTATGCCTCGCTCGCTGTGATCAGCAGATTACCGAATGAATCGACCGTGACGCCCATGCCGGGCGGCACACAGGTGGTGCAGTCATCCTGAGCGATGATGACCGGACCGCTGAGCTGATGTCCGGCGCGCAGCACCGAACGCAGGACTAAATCCACCTGATGCCAGCCGCCGTCGATCCACGCCCGGGTCTGTTTCAGTACCGGCACCGGTTCCGTAGCGGGTGCCAGTGGGTTGATCACCGGTTTTGGGGTCGGTGAGGCGATGACCAGCCGCAGGTTGATCAGCTGCACCGGTGCCTCCGGGTCACAGTGACCAAACAGCTGCTGGTGCTGGCGATCAAAGGCGTCATGCAGTGCAGTGAAATCCGCCTGCGTCAGCCAGCTCGCCTCCAGCGGCACGTCGATCTCAAATGACTGGCCGCGATAGCGCATATCTGCGCTGAACTGCAGGCTGTAGGGCATGTCGCTGCCGTGCTCCTGCGCCAGCCAGCCGCAGGCGCGCTGCTGCAAGGCTTCGGCTTCACTGGCTAAGGTATCGGCCAGCGCAGGCGTCAGGTCGCCATAGAGCGTGCGGATGAAGTCATTGCGGATATCCGCCACCAGCCCGCCCAGCGCGGAGAGCACGCCCGGCGTCGGTGGCACGATTACCCCTTTCATGTTCAGCTCGCGGGCGAGAAAACAGCCCATCATCGGACCCGCTCCGCCAAAAGCGAGGAACCAGAATTCACGCGGATCGAGTCCAAAGCGCGACAGCAGACCGCTGGTATCGCTGTACATGCTGGAGATCGCCAGCTGGATAGCGGTCTCGGCGGTTTCCTCTACCGAGATATCGAGCGCATTGGCCAGTGGCTGCCAGGCCGCACAGGCCGCGGCGACATCCACCGTGACCGCGTTATAACCCAGCGCACCGTGGCCCATCATGCCGCAGGCGGCAAAGGCATCGGTGGCGGTCGGCTGTGTGCCACCGCGCTGGAAGCAGACCGGACCCGGCAGCGATCCGGCGCTGTCCGGCCCCATCTGCAATACGCCCTGACCATCAATCCACGCCAGCGAGCCGCCGCCCTGACCCACCGAGGTAACGGCGACAGAAGGAATAAAGATCGGAAAATCCCCAATGATTTCGCCATTGCCCTGCGCCACTTTGCCGTCGATGATCACCGCCACGTCGGCGCTGGTGCCGCCGATATCCAGGCTGAGGATTTTGTCAAAACCGCAGGCGCTGGCGAGATAACTGGCCCCGATCACGCCGGACGCGGTACCGGAGAGTACCATCTGCACGCATTCGCGTTTCGCCTGGTCAACGCCCATCACCCCGCCGTTGGATTTGGTGATGCGCGGCGGCGGCTTCACGCCAAGCCGTTTCAGTGCCTGCTCAAAGGACTCGAGGTAATGGATCACCATTGGCTGCACATAGGCGTTGATGGTGGCGGTGATGGTGCGTTCATATTCGCGGATAATCGGCCAGATGTCGGATGAACAGGAGGTCAGCAGTTCAGGCGCCACCTCATCAATGATCGCTTTCACCGCCGCTTCATTGTGCCGGTTGCGATAACTGTGCAGTAGCGACACCACAATGCCCTGACAACCTGCGGCGCGTGCCTGCTCAATGGCGTCGAGCACGCTCTGCCGATCCACCGGTTGCAGCACGTTGCCGTGGGCGTCGCTGCGTTCACGAATAGCAAACACCCTGTCGCGGGTAATCAGCGGAGCGGCACGCCGCGAGAAAAGGTCATGGATATGCGGGATTTTCAGCCGGGCCAGCTCCAGCACATCGCAGAAGCCTTCGGTGGCGAACAGCGCCAGCCGCACGCCGCGCCGCTGGATCACCGCGTTAATGCCTACCGTGGTGCCGTGGGTGAAGTAGCCAATCTCAGCGGGATCGATGCCCTGATGCTGCTGAAACTGCGCCAGCCCGGTTACGATTTCGCTGCCTGGCTTGTCCGGGCGCGACAGGACTTTCAGGGTGTGGATCTGGTTCGTTTGCTGATCGAGCACGGCGAAATCGGTAAAGGATCCACCAATATCCACGCCAACGCGGTATCGCATATCGGGTTAACTCCAGTGTCAGGAAGGGGGAAATTCCATCAGCATCTCGGGATGCTGCACCACACGCCAGCCGAGCCGCTGGTAGACCTGATGGGCATCCTGGGTTGAGAGCATCCAGCGATGCACCGTTTGCAGCTCCGGGTGTTCACGGACGCAGGTCGCCAGCCAGCTGCCCAGCCCGTGACCACGCCAGTTTTCATCAATCATCACATCGCACAGCCAGCCAAAGCGGGTGTAGTCGGTGATCAGTCGCGCAAAGCCAATCTGTCTCTGCTGGTGATAGAGGCCAAACGGCAGCGAACCGGCAATCGCCCGCACGGTTTTGGCCTGCGGCTGGCCTTTGGCCCAGTAGGACTTCTCCGCCAGCTGGATGTGGATCCAGTTAAGGTCGAGCTGCTGGCGGCGGGTAGAGACGGTGAACGCATCGCGCTGCCACTGCTGGTCAGCAATCTGTAATGAGTCCATGACAACTCCTTGTATCGGTTGAAATCAGTGTAAAAGGGTTCATGCGCCGGTTGAGGCTGTAGCGCGCCACAAAACCGGCTGCAGCAGCTGAATTTTGCAGCGGAAAAAAATTTTATGCTGAGGGGGGATTGGGCAGATTGAAGCGGTAAACGAAGCAGAGGGATAATGCTTTTAGAAGGCAGTGACAAAGTGGGATAGTGGAAATGGCCCTCTCTCCAGTGGCAGTGAAAGAGGGTGACCGCCTGCTATGCGCCGAATTCGACTGAGTTGTGCTTGCTGATCAGCGATCGCAACGGCACGCTGCTTTTCATAATTGGGGATTTAATCACGATATAGCTGAAATACTTGTCGATGCCGATCTGCGCATCGAGCATCTTCTCAATCACTTCCTGGTAATGTTCAATACTGCGGGTAATAAAGCGCAGCAGATAGTCATAGCCGCCGGTGATCAGATGGCACTCCATCAGTTCATCGACATCGCGCATCGCACTTTCGAATTTCATAAAGTCTTCCCGGCGATGGCCTGAAAGGGTGACTTCGGTAAAGACGGTCACCGAATCGGTAATGCGGGTGAGATTAATGTGCGCTTCATAACCGGTGATAAAACCGGCCTGTTCCAGACGTTTGACCCGTTGCAGACAGGGACTGGGCGAGAGGCCTACGGCGTCGGCGAGGTTAACGTTGCTGATACGGCCATCTTTCTGGAGTTGCACCAGGATGTTGATGTCGATGCGGTCGAGTTTCATTAAGCCGTTCATAGCACCCCCCTCATTGTCAGAGCCTGTTGGGCCAGGCGCTTAATCAAATGTTCAGAACCTCCCGAAGATATAACACGCTTTACCGTAAACGCGCCAGCGCTTCGCAGTGGTTATACCAGCGGGAGATTTTCAAATTACCCTAACAAAATCAATGAGGAATACAGGTTTAACCCAACCGGCCAGTGGCACGGGCCAGCGCAATATCGAAGATATGAAGCGCCTCTTCGAGCTGTGAGTCAGTGGTCACCAGCGGGGCCAGGAAACGGATGGTGTTGCGATGCAGACCACATTTGATCAGCAGCAATCCTTCCTGACAGGCGCTGTCGAGGATCTTCTGGGTCAGCGCTGCATCCGGACGACCGGTTTCGAAGTCGAGAATTTCTACCGCCTGCATAAAGCCCACGCCGCGTACATCACCAATGCAGGCATATTTATCTGCCAGCTGTCGCAGACGGGCATTGAGCTGTTCACCGAGCTGACAGGATCGCTGCAGCAGGTTCTCATGCTCAAACAGATCCAGCACCGCCAGCGCCGCCGCACAGCCCAGCGCGTTGCCGCCATAGGTGCCGCCTAACCCGCCGGGCGTTGGCGCATCCATGATCTCCGCACGGCCGACCACGCCGGAAATCGGCAGACCGCCGCCCAGGCTTTTCGCCAGGGTGATTAAATCCGGTTTGATCCCCAGCTGCTGGAAGGCGAACATCGTACCGGTACGTCCGAAGCCGGACTGCACTTCATCACAGATCAGCACAATGCCGTGCTGGCTGGTGATGCGGCGCAGCGCCTGCATAAAGGCGGGCCCGGCGGGCAGGAAGCCACCATCGCCCTGGACCGGCTCGATAATAATCGCCGCCACACGCTCCGGCAGGATCTGAACCGCAAACAGCTGATCCATCGCCTTCAGACAGTCTGCTTCGGTGATACCGTGCAGCGGATTCGGGAACGGCAGACGGTAGATATCGCCAGGGAACGGGCCAAAGTTCTGTTTGTAAGGCGCGGACATACCGGTCAGGGTGACACCCAGCAGGGTGCGGCCATGAAATGCCCCATCAAACGCGATGATGCCGGGGCGCTGGGTGTGTGAGCGGGCAATCTTCACCGCATTTTCCACCGCTTCGGCGCCGCTGGTGAAGAAGACGCTTTTATACGCCTCATCGCCACCGACCAGTTTGTTTAGCCGCTGCGCCAGCTCGATGTAGCCCGGATAAGCCACGACCTGGAAACAGGCGTGAGACACCAGACCGAGCTGGCGGGTCACCGCATTGACTACCGCGGGGTGATTGTGGCCGACATTCAGCACACCGATGCCGCCGACAAAGTCGAGATAGCGATTGCCCTCAACGTCCCATACTTCACTGCCTCTGGCGCGTTCGATCACCAGCGGATGGGCGGTAACGACACCGCGCGGCACATTCTGCTCGCGTGCATCCAGTAACAGGCTGTTATCGGAATATGCTTGCTGCTCTGCCATGACATTCTGCATTTTAAACCCTCATCCACGTATCGTTCGGTTGGCTCAAGTATCGCAACCTGCTGGTTTCTCACGCTGCCGTAATTGCCCGGGCAGCGGCATTTCCTGTCAAAATCCCGCTGCATTCAGCAGGGAAATTTCTCTGCCAGCGCCTGACGAATCAGCGTGACAAAAACGTTAACGCCATGCGGGATCAGCGCATCGTTGAAGTCGTAAGCGGCATGGTGCAGCGGCTTACAGGGTGCCGATCCCAGCCACAGATAGGCACCGGGCCGTGCCTGCAGCATAAAAGCAAAATCTTCCGAGGTGAGTGCGGGCCTGGGCGCGGCGTCAGCCGGGATGCCCGCCTGCTTCAACGCCTTCAGGCAAAACTCCGCTTCCGCCGCGCTGTTAATCGTTGCCGGGTAGTAACGCAGATAGTTCACTTCTGCGCACAGGCCATGGGCGGCGGTGATGTGCCCGGCCATCTGGCGCAGCCGCGTTTCAATCGTATCCTGCGCCGCCGGGCTGAAAGTGCGCACCGTGCCGGTGATGTTCGCCTCTGCCGGGATCATGTTGTGCGAAAAACCGCCCTGCATCCGGGTGACGGTGAGCAGTGCCGTTTCGCACGGATCCAGGGCGCGGGAGACCAGCGTATTCAGCTGCACCACCAGCTCACTGGTCGCCAGCAGCGTATCGTGAGTCAGGTGAGGCTGTGCGGCGTGACCGCCTCCGCCCAGCACCCGGATATCAAAGCGGTCAGCCGCCGCCATGATGGCGCCGGGCCGGGTCTGTACCTGCCCGAGCGGCAGTTCCGGCCAGTTATGAATGGCGTAGACTGCTTCGCAGGGGAAGCGGCTGAAGAGGCCGTCATCGATCATCGCTTTTGCGCCAGCCAGCCCCTCTTCGGCGGGCTGGAAGATAAAACAGACGCGGCCATCAAAGCTGACCTCGCGCGCCAGTTTTTCGGCGGCCCCCAGCAACATCACGGTGTGCCCGTCGTGGCCGCAGGCGTGACTCACCTGCTCTGCCCGGCTTTGCCAGTCGGTGCCGCTCTGATCCTGCATCGGCAGCGCATCCATGTCGGCGCGCAGGCCGATCATGCGTTCACTGCTGCCCTTCTTCAGTATTCCGACCACGCCGGTTTTACCGATACCGCGATGCACTTCAATGCCCAGCTGTTGCAGGAAATTTGCCACGATGTCGCTGGTGCGCTGCTCCTGGAATCCCAGTTCCGGGTGCGCATGCAGGTCGCGGCGCAGTGCCACTAAATGTTCCATCTTAATATCCTCGCGAACGGTCAATCTCACCGTGCAGCGGCTCGCCACGTTGGTAACGCCGCAGGTTTTCCAGCAGTGCCGCAATGGCGCTCTCATTCTGTGTCTGACTGGCGATGTGCGGTGTGAGCCAGATGGCGGGATGGTGCCAGAACGGATGATCCGCCGGTAACGGCTCCGGGTCGGTGACATCGATCACGGCAGCACGGAGCTGACCGCTTTCCAGCGCGTCGAGCAGATCGTCATGATTCAGTTGCTGACCGCGCCCGGCCTGCACCAGCGCCGCGCCCTGGGGCAGCTGGCTGAACAGCGTCTTATTCAGCAAACCCTGTGTGGTGTCAGTCAGCGGCAGCAGGCAGATCACAATCTCGCTGTGCGCCAGGAAGTCAGCGAGTTGATCCGCGCCGTGCCAGCAGCGCACACCCGGTAACGGGCGGGGTGTGCGGCTCCAGCCTGCGCAGTCAAAGCCCAGCGCCACCAACTGCGCTAATGCGGCCTGACCCAGCTCGCCCAAGCCCATCACGCCTACCCGACGATGCGCGGCCGGTAATGCCGCATGGGCCAGCCACTGCTGCTGGCGCTGCTGATGGAAATAGCGCGGCATGTCGCGATGCAGACCGAGCACCGCGAAGGTGACATATTCCACCATGCCCTGCGTCAGGCCAGGCTCGATCATTCTGATCACCGGGAGGTCGGGCGGCAGCGCACTGAAGTCAAACTGATCGGCTCCCGCACCCACCGAGAACAGCAGTTTTAGCCGGGGAAACAGCGCCGGAATGTCTTCGGGAGGCTGCCAGGCAACCAGCGCCTCAACCTGCTGTGGATCGCCGGTTTCAGGCCAGATATGCAGCTGAATGTCAGGCGCATGTTCTGCCAGCCAGCGCTGCCAGATCCGGCCACGTTCCGGCTCCGATTTATAGACGATATGCATCAGGCCATCGCCTGCGTCATCAGTCCAAACGCCTGCATACCCTGCGGCGTCCAGGGCGTGCCGCGCACCATGGTGGTAGGCGCATCGACCTGAGGAATGCCCAGGCTCTCAAGCCAGGCGGCCATCGGCAGCGTTGCATCAGTGTCGATACGCAGGAATTCGCCCTGCAGCGATTGCATCAGCGAGGCGACCAGCGCCTGAGCGGCCGGGAAGTCCGCCGCGATGATCGGGCCTATCGCCCAGCCGTGACCAAAGCGGCGCAGGCTGGCGAAGCCCTTAATCTGCTGCTGCGCATCCTCTAAGAGCACTGTCTTGCAGTCGCGCAGTAAATGCTCAATAAGCGCAGGACGATGCATACCATTTGCCTGCTGGTCCCGCGTCACCAGCGTGGCCTGATCGGCCTGAGTCGCGGGTCGCAGCTGCATTCCCGCCGGGATCACAATTTCCGGTAGTGTGGTCACTTCACGGGTCTGGTGCTGGCGAATCTCACCGCAGCTGACAAAGCCGAGCTTTTCATACAAGCCTTTGCCCATTTCGGTCGCGTGCAGACGCACATTACAGTCGGGCAGTTTTTCCAGCTGCGCCAGCATCAGCTGTTTGCCCAGGCCACGTCCCTGCTGCTGGTTATCGACAATAATCAGTCCCAGCGTGGCGGCACTGTCGCCCCAGCGCCAGAGTACGGCGCTGCCAATCAGCTTACCCTGCTCTTCAATTACCGTGCCCTCGCCCAGCTGCAGCGCCAGCGCCCAGTCTTCGCGTCGGTGGGGCCATTTCAGCGCCTGCGTTAAGGTGAAACACGGGTCGAGATCGTCTGGCGTCATTGCGCGTATTATCAGGCTCATTACAGGTCTCCTTACATCATGCCTGGCGTTTCAAGTCCGCTGCCGTCAACCAGACGGCTGTAGCGGTAAGGTGTCGGATCAACGATCGGTGTGGCTTCGGTGGCAAGATCGGCTGCCAGTCGTCCGGCACCCGGTCCGATACCGAAGCCGTGGGCGCTGTAACCCGCCGAGAGCACCAGCCCCGGCAGTTTCGCCACGGTAGAGATCACCGGAATCGCGTCCGGGGTGCTGTCAATCATGCCGCCCCACGACTGCGCCAGCCGGAGGTTCGCCAGCGCCGGGTATTCACGTCGCATCGCCGCCAGCCCCTCTTCCACGATTTTTGCATCAGCAGCGGGATCGAGAATACGCATGCGCTCAAATGGCGACTCGCGGTCAAATGACCAGCCACCCATCGCTTCCGGCCCGTTGAAGAACGGCGACAGGCCGAGATTCAGGGTGAGATTCTTGCGGCGGCTTTTAAAGGTCGGATAGAACTGGCGGGCATAGCGCAGCCCCTGCGCACCCGGCTCCAGCCGACCGCGACCGGAGACGGACACGGTGTAACTGCCGTCCATTTGTGGCCGACAGGCAAAGCCCGGCGTGTAGAGCGGCATGGCGATCGCCTGCTCAATGGGCTGCGTGCGGAAGGCGGTGCCAATCACATTGCCTAACGGCAGATCGATGCCATGACGGCGGCAGAACATTGAGGTCCAGGCGCCGGCGGCGCAGATAACCCGGCTGGTTTTGATCAGGCCACGTTCGGTCCAGACGCCGCTGACCCTGCCGCCAGCGATATCCAGACCGCGTACTGCGCACTGCTGAAACAGCAGCGCACCTTTTTTCAGCGCACCCGCCACCAGTCCCGGTGCTGCCAGACTCGGCTCGGCGTGGCCGTCTGTAGGCGCTGAAAGACCGCCCCGCCAGCTTGTTGTACTGCCGGGCGTCATCGCTTTGGCCTGCTCCGCCGTGAGAATCGAACTGTTAACGCCATAGCCTTTCGCCATCTGGATCCACTTATCCCAGGCCGCGATATCCGACTCTTCCTGTGTGGCGTAAACCAGCCCGCTGCGGCGGAACCCCAATTCTTCGCCGGTTTCATCGTTCAGCTCCCCCCAGCGTTGCAGCGCATAGATAATCAGCGGCAGTTCACGCTCATCGCGATTCTGCTGGCGACACCAGCCCCAGTTGCGGCTCGACTGCTCCGCGCCTACCAGGCCTTTTTCAATCAGCACAACCTTCAGTCCCTGCTTCGCCAGCTCCCAGGTGGCTGCGGCACCGGCAATACCGGCGCCTATCACCACCACGTCGGCGGAATCGGGGAAATTCGCACTGTCCTGTACATAACGAATCGGTGCAGGCATAACAAGATGACCTCTGTTGTCAGTATCTGGTCTGGCACAGAGCAATAGGGCCGCTGTGCGTATGTGCGTCGCCTGCGCAATGCATCATTGCTGTGCAGGCGGGTAAATCAGAGCGCGCAATCACTCACTCTGCTTTTAAAATTTCTTCATGCTCATCCAGCCAGCCCTGACGCAGCTCCGGTACCGCGCGCTTCAGGCGCTCGAAATACAACTCGCTGGTCGGCTTGTCATAGTCGTTGCGCGCCAGCTGGGTAATGATGCGACCGCTCTTCATCACCACAATTTCGTCGCACACCGCGCGTACCGCATGCATGTCGTGGCTGATAAAGATCACCGACAGCCCCAGCTCACGGCGCAGCTCGCTGATTAAGTCAAGTACGGCGGCGGCTACCACGGTATCAAGTGCCGAGGTCACTTCATCACACAGGATCAGGTCCGGTTCAGCCGCCAGCGCACGCGCCAGATTAACACGCTGCTTCTGTCCACCGGAGAGCGCCCAGGGACGTCGCCACAGCACGCTGCGCGGCAGCTTTACCAGATCCAGCAGCTGATAAAGTCGTTGCTGGCGGGCCGCCCCGCTCAGGCCATGAAACAGGGTCAGCGGTCGCGACAGGATGCGCTCAACGCTATGGGCCGGATTCAGAGCGGTATCTGCCATCTGGAATACATACTGAATGCGCCGCAGCTCGTTGTCAGGGCGTTTTTGCATATCGCCCGCGATGTAGTGGCCGTTAAACAGGATGTGGCCGTGACTGGGGGCGTTGAGTCCGGCAATGGCGTGTGCCAGGGTAGTTTTGCCCGAGCCTGATTCACCGATAATGCCAATCGCCTGTCCCTTCCACAGCTTGAGGTTAATCTCCTCCAGAATACGCACTTTCGGATGACCGTCGTGACCGCGCGGCCCATAACCTGCGCTGAGGTCACGCACCTCCAGCAGCGGCTGAATATCGGCGGCGGCCGGGCACCAGTTGCTGGGCCGCTCTTTCTGCCGCGCTGCGTCCATCAGTAAGCGGGTGTACTCCGCCTGCGGGGCGCCAATCAAGTGCTCAGTACTGCCATACTCCGCCATTTTGCCGCGCAGCAGCACCAGAATCCGGTCAGCCATCTGCGCGACCACGGCCAGATCGTGGCTGACGTAAATCGCGGTGACGCCACGCTGCACAACCACGCGGCGAAACGCTTTCAGCACTTCTACCTGCGTGGTTACATCCAGTGCGGTGGTGGGTTCATCCAGGATCACCACGTCAGGATCGCCAATCAGCGCCATCGCCGTCATCAGACGCTGCAGCTGACCGCCCGACACCTGATGCGGGAAACGATCGCCAATGGTCTCGGGGTTCGGCAGCGCCAGTTCGCGGAACAGGCCAATAGCCTTCTCTTTCGCCGCTTTGCGGGTCAGGGTGCCGTGGATGACCACCGGCTCAATCACCTGCTCAAGAATCTTCATCCCCGGATTAAAGGACGCCGCCGCGCTCTGGGCGATATAGGCGACTTTGTTGCCACGAAACGCACGAAGCTGGCCCGGCGTCAGGCTGTTAACATCGGTGCCGGCAACATGAATGTTTCCTTCGGCGATGCGGCAGCCGCTGCGGGCATAGCCCATCAGCGCCATGGCGATAGTGGTTTTACCGGAGCCGGATTCGCCTATCAGCGCCAGCACCTCGCCCTTCTGCACGGTGAAATGGATGTCGGAAACCAGGTCGATCTCTTCGCCGCGATCGGTCTGCGCGGTAACACGCAGTTTATCTACCGAAATCACCGGCATGGCGGTATGTGGTGTCACGTTCATGCTCCCTCCTTCGCCAGCGTCATCGGACGCATCGCCTGAAGGCTGTCAATAAACAGGTTGGCACCAATGGTCAGGCTGGCAATCGCCAGCGCGGGCATCAGTACCGCAGGCGAACCGTCAAACAGCCCCTGCATGTTTTCACGTACCAGCGTGCCCCAGTCGGCGTACGGCGGCTGCACGCCCAGGCCCAGGAAGCTCAGGCCGCTCAGCAGCAGCACGATGTAGACAAAGCGCAGGCCGAAGTCCGTCAGCATCGGATGCACCATGTTGGGCAGGATGTCGTGAATGGCGATATACCAGCGGCTTTCGCCCCGCAGTCGTGAAGCACGGACGTAATCCATGCTGCGCAGCGAACTGGCCATGGCAAAAGCGATGCGGAATGCGCCCGGCCAGTAGGTGAACACCGCCGTCAGGATCAGCATCGGCAGCGAGGAGCCAAACACCGCGACGATCATCAGCGACAGCACCTTGCCCGGCAGCACCAGCAGTGCATCGTTGACGCGGCCGAGTAACTCCTCCAGCCAGCGTCCCGTCACCGCCGCCAGCAAGGCCAGCAGTGTGCCGATCAGGCTGGCCAGCAGCGCCGCACTGAGTGCCAGGCCGATAGAGAACTTCGCGCCGTAGAGAATACGGCTCAACATGTCGCGTCCCAGATAGTCGGTGCCCAGCAGGTTATCGGCGGTCAGGCCGCCCATCAGCGGGCCGCCGCCGATGTCATCAATGCTGTGTGGCGCCAGCGGGGTGCCAAACACCGCCATCAGCAGCCAGAACAGCGACATCATCAGACCCAGTCGACCCGACCATGAGAGCGACTGTAAGAAACGCCAGGGCAATAAGAGAGTATTCATGCGCTTCTCCATTTCGGGTTAAAGGCGATAGTCAGAATGTCAGCCGCCAGCAGCAGTACCAGGTAGCAGGCAGCGAACAGCATCACGCAGAGCTGCACCACCGGCAGGTCGCGGTTGCTGACCGCATCCACCAGCTGGCTGGCCAGACCGGGATAGCTGAAAATGGTTTCGATGATGATCACCCCGCCAAACAGATAGGAGAGGCTGAGTGAGATCGCGTTGGCGATGGGTCCGACCGCGTTGGGCAGCGCGTGACGCAGTACGGCGCGGAGCGGCGAAACACCTTTCAGCAGCGCCATCTCCAGATAAGGGCTGTCGAGCTGGTTAATAATGGCGGCCCGCGTCATGCGCGCCATCTGCGCCACCAGCACGCAACAGAGCGTCAGCACCGGCAGCGCATAGGCTTTGAGGTAGCTCAGCAGGTCGCTGTCCGGACTGCCGAACGACATTGCCGATACCCAGTGCAGCTTGACGGCGAAAATCAGCACCGCCACCGTCGCCACCAGAAATTCCGGCACGGCTACCGTCGCCATGGTGCCGATAACCAGCGCCCGATCGAGCCGGGAACCGCGATTCATCGCCGCGATGATGCCGATGATCAGCGCCATCGGCACGCAGATCAGCGTGGTGATACCCGCCAGTTCAAAGGTGGCGGGAATACGCTGCGCCACCAGCTGCGAGACCGGCAGATGGCTGGCAAACGAGGTGCCGAAATCGCCCTGCAACATGCCTGTCAGCCAGTGGATATAGCGCATCAGCAAAGGCTGATCGAGACCCAGCTGCTGCCGTAACGCCGCCACCGTTTCCGGCGTGGCGTTCTGGCCGAGAATCATCTGTGCCGCGTCACCCGGCAGCAGGCTGGTGATGAAAAACACCACCGCCGAGACGATAAGCAAAGTCAGGATGCCGGCGCCAATCCGCCGGGCAATCAGGAACATCATGTATCGGTTCATCGGCGTACTCCTTACTCAAATAACGTATCAGGCGCTCAGCCACGCAAACTCATGGAAGCGATAGCCCATCATCATGCCTGACGGCCAGGCTTCGACTCCTTTGACCTTTTTGCTGTAGCCATCGGTCGAGCTGATAAAGGTCGGGATGAGGGTGCCGCAGTGGTCATAAATCAGCGCCTGCATGTCGCCATACATCTGCTTGCGTTTCGCCTGATCGCGCTCACCGCGTGCAGTGACGACCAGCTGATCAAACTGGGGATTTTTCCAGCCCGACTCGTTGTTCGGTGCGGTAGAGAGATAAAACTGTGAGAAGAGCATGTCGAGCGTCGGACGCGGGTTTATCGAGCCATATCCCACCGGATCTTTCATCCAGTGCGAAGACCAGTAACCGTCATACGGCACGCGTCGCACTTTGATGTTCAGCCCTGCCCCGCGAGCCATCTGCTGAATCATCTGCCCGCCTTCGTTCGCCCCTTCGATATTCGGCGTGGTGATGATCTCTACGGTGGCGCCAGCCATGCCCGCTTTTTTGATATGGAACTTCGCTTTTTCTATATCGAGCGCACGGGGTTTGAGGTCGGCGTTGTAGAGCGGATGCCACGGCGGCACCGGGGTGTCATTACTGACGTCGCCGTACCCCTGCAGCACCGTTTTCACCAGCATTTCACGCGGCTGCAGATATTTCATCGCCAGGACGAAATCCTCGTTGTTACCTGGCTTCACGTCGGTGCGGATAATCAGGTTGGTGTACATGCCCGATTTACTCTCCAGCACGCCAAATTCGCTGCTGGCTTTGATGCGCTTGCAGTCGGCGGCGGTCAGGGTAGAAACCATTTGCAGATCGCCTGACATCAGGGCATTAACGCGTGCTGCGCCATCGGTGACACCAATCAACTCCACCTCATCAAGATGCGGCAGACCGGGTTTGTAGTAGTTGGGATTTTTGGTACCGATGGTACGCGTGCCCGGCATAAACGTTTTGCAGACAAACGGACCGGTACCGATGCCTTTGCTGAAATCGGTGGTGCCGTCCTTCACAATTAAAAACGGTGGCGTCGCCAGCATATAAGGAACGTCGAAATTGGCACTGTTCAGCTCCAGCTGCACCTCATTGTCATTCACTGCGCTGAAGGTTTTGAACTGATCGGCCAGCTTAAAGGCGATAGAGGCGATAGCGGGATCTTTGTGGCGGCTGAGCGAGAAGATCACATCTTTGGCGGTCAGCGGTTTGCCATCATGGAAGGTGACCCCTTTACGCAGTTTGATATGCCAGGTAATGCCGTCACTGGAGTCCAGTGATTCGGCCAGTGCCGGTTGCGCCATCAGGTTTTTATCCAGCTCGGTCAGGCCGCTGTAGAACATGAACTGGCGGGTGTAGTCTGCGCTGTTGTTACTTTTGGCCGGATCGAGCGTATCGGTGGCCGAAGAATTCGACATCGCCGCCCGCATTTTACCGCCTTTGACTGGCGTGTCATCTGCCAGTGCCGCCCCGGAAAAACCGACCAGGCCGCTGCTCATCACCGCACCCGCAGAGAGGATTTTCATCAGGCTGCGACGTGACAGTGAGCCTTCGGTGATCATGCGCGTCAGTGCCGGGTTTACCGCATCAGCATCGTTATTATCAAATTTACTCATCTCTGTACCCTCAATAGTCAGGCGAACCGGGGATCATTTTCTGGCGGTGCTGGACACCTGGCGGCCAGCTCCCGACGGGATGTTATGAAAGGCGATCCTTTGCTTTGTAATAGAGTCCTGCGAGCGGTAAAAACCATGGCTTGCCGTGATAACCGGGCAGCGCGGGCCATGTGTCGCGCTGCCAGGGATTTTCAGTGCGTTTTTCGGCCAGCAGATCGGCCATTACCCGCCCCATCCAGACCGACATCTGGGTGCCGTGACCGCTGTAGCCCAGTGAATAGAACAGGCCATCCTGTTCACCCGCGTGCGGCAGACGGTCGGCGGTCATGTCAACCATGCCGCCCCAGCAGTAGTCCACCTCTGCTTTGCCCAGTTGCGGCAGCATCTGCGTCATCGCGTGGCGCAGGATCTCGCCGCTACGCGAATCTGATGTCGGGTTGCTGACCGCAAACCGCGCCCGCCCGCCAAACACCAGACGACTGTCGGCGGTGGTACGGAAGTAGTTGCCGATATTCAGCGAGGTCACGTAGGTCCGATTATTGGGCAGCACCTGGCGCAGCAGCGCCGGATCGAGCGCTTCGGTCACGACGATAAAGCTGCCGACCGGCACAATGCGACGCTGGAACCAGGGAAAAGGTCCGACGTTGGAGCAGCCGGTCGCCATCAGCACTTTATCCGCCAGAATGGTGCCCTGCGCAGTGTGTATCCGATGCTGATAGCCCTGCAGGCGTTCTAACTTCGTCACGGCGTGGTGCGGGAAAATCTTCGCGCCGCTGCGGGCGGCAGCCTCTGCCAGCCCGACGCCAAATTTACCCATGTGCATCTGACCGCCACGCTTCTGCAGCAGGCCGCCGTGGAAATCGTCGCTGGCGATCTCGTCGCGCACCGCCGTTTTATCGAGCAGTTCGATCTCCGGGTCCACGGTGCGTCGCATCAGATCATATGCCTCCCGCAGCCCGGCCACGTGCGATGCTTTGCTGGCAAGCTTGAGCTTGCCACACAGCCGGAAGTCGCAGTCGATCTCTTCATCCTGGATCAGCTGCTGGACGTAGCTCACCGCATCGTCAAACGCCCGGTAGAAGCGACTGGCCTGCTCCAGCCCCTGGCTTGCCACCAGCGAGGAGAAGTTCTGCGCCACCCCGGTGTTGCAGTGGCCGCCATTGCGCGCTGAGGCCTGGCTCATCACGTCGCCACTCTCCAGCAGCACGACGTTGATGCCGCTGCGTGCCAGGTTAAGCGCGGCCGAGACGCCGGTGAAGCCGCCGCCGATCACCACCACGTCCGCCTGGGCGGGCAGCGGTTCGCGAGCGGCACCGGTAAAGGCCGGAGCGGTGGCCTGCCAGAACGATTCCAGTTTCATGGGGTGTTCCTCAGAGTCCGACGACGCCAGGCAGGCCGCCGATATCTTTGATTTCGGTGTACTGGTAGTAAGGGTTCGCCGGTTCATGACCGCGATTGACCCAGACTTTGTTTTTGATGCCGAGATCGTAGGCGGTCATCAGGTCATAACGGAAGCTGGAGGAGACATGGAGGATCTCCTCCGGGCCGCAGCCGAGCTTATCCAGCATGTACTCGAAGCCTTTCATCTGTGGCTTGTAAGCGCCCGCCTCTTCCGCCGTGATGGTCAGGTAAATAGGCGCGCCCAGACGCGGTTCGTGGTGCGGGATCAGGTCTTTCATCGAATTGGTCAGCAGCACCAGCGGAAACTCTTTAGCGACTTTTGCCAGCCCGGCGGGCACGTCGGGATGCGGTCCCCAACTGGCGCAGTCGGTATAGATAAAGTCGCTGTCGGCTTTATCCCACTTCACGCCCCACTTTTTGCAGGTGCGCTGAATCGCATTACTGACGACGTCGTAATAGGGTTTCCATGCGCCCAGTACCTCATCCAGCCGGTAGCTTGAAAAATCGGTGGTAAAAGCGTTCATTGCCTCCGGGTCGACGCGGTCGCTGAAACAGCGTTGCGCAGCACCCGCCATATCGAAGCGAATCAGCGTGCCGTAACAGTCAAACGTGATGAATTTCGGTTTAAACAGTGCCATGTAACACCCTCGTCTTTGTCAGTTGCGCTTAGAAATCGATGAGTACACTCTTCTGGCGCTGGCAGGCCTGAAACGCCTGACGCCCTAAGTCTTTCCCAATGCCGGAACCGAGGAAGCCGCCGGTTGGGATAATGAAGTCGCCGGAGCGGCCATAGCGGTTGATCCAGACGGTGCCTGCATCAATGGCGCGCATCGCACGCAGCGCGCGCGGCAGACTCAGGGTGTGGACACCGGCGCAGAGGCCATAGGTGTCATGGGCAGCCATCGCCAGGCCCTGTTCTTCATCATCAAACGTCTGCACCGTCAGCACCGGACCAAAAATCTCCTGCTGCACTGCCGGATTATCCTGCGCCACGTGGCTCAGCAGCGTGGGTTGCCAGAACCAGCCGTTGTCGGTGTCGGCAAAACGCTCTCCGCCCACCAGCACCTCTGCGCCCTGCGCTTTAGCCGCCTCTATCACCGAGCAGACTTTGTTGCCCTGGCGTTCGTCAATCAGCGGCGCGTAGCGGCTCTCTTCCTGCCAGGTGACGCCCGGTTTGAGTTCGCGGCAGAGTTGTGCCAGCCGCTCAACCAGCGGATCGGCAATATTACGCTGCACAATAAGACGGGTGCCCGCCACGCAGGCCTGGCCGCCGTTGGCGGTGAAGCCGCGCAAGATACGCTGAGCCAGCACCTCAAGGTCACCCGCATCATCAAATACCAGCTGCGGACTTTTGCCACCCAGCTCCAGCGTGACCGGTTTCATGCCGTGCTGCGCGGCATCACTCATGATGCGTTTTCCGGTCACGGTCGAGCCGGTAAAGGAGACTTTGCGCACCAGAGGATGTGTCACCAGCGCGCTCCCGGTCACCGCACCGCTGCCCTGCACAATGTTCAGCACACCCGCCGGTAAACCCGCCTGAATCGCCAGTTCAGCCATACGCACGGTTGAAAACGGGGTCAGTTCAGAAGGTTTCAGCACCACTGCGTTACCCGCCGCCAGCGCCGGTCCGCATTTCCACGACGCCATCGACAGCGGGAAATTCCACGGCGTGATCGCGGCGATAACGCCATAAGGTTCGGCAATCAGCATGCCGAGGCTACTGTCGCGGGTAGGAAAGAGGTCACCGCTGTATTTGTCGGCGCATTCGGCATAGAAGCGAATTGCTTCGGCGGTAAACGGGATTTCGTGCAGCACCACGTCGCTGATTGGACGGGTGGAGCCCAGCGCTTCGAGCTGTGCCAGCAGCGTGTCCTGCTCAATCAGATCGGCCCAGCGGCGTAACACACGGCCGCGTTCGCGCGGCGGACAGCCTGACCAGCCGCTGGTTTTCAGCGCCTGATGCGCGACGGTAACAGCGCGATCGACATCCTGCGGCGTGGCGTCCTGCAGCGTGGCATAGACTCTGCCATCAGAGGGACGTTTAACCTCAAAGGCTGCGCCCTGGCTCTGGCAGTGCTGGCCGCCAATATAATGGCCAGCCGGAAGAGAAACTTTTTCAGGGTCGAAACTTAACATGGAAGAATTCCTTATTTGTTACACCCATCAGTTGCTGACTAATTAGCGTTTTCAACGGCCGATTTCTGCGGTGTTAATAAGCTAATGCAGAAAGTATGCCAGCCGGGCAAAAAATAAAAATGCGTTTAAAACAGCGCAAAAAAATTTTCTGCCGTATTGCCGGGGGATTTTTTGCGGAATTGCCGAACAATTAAACAGATGATTTACTTCACAAAATTTATGCGCCCTGCTGGTGCAATCTGCACGGAAATTGCACCAAAGCGGATATTACGGGTCAGGCTGCTCATCACAGTACCAGGCACCTGCCGATTTACCGACCCGCCTCACATCCCTGATAAATTCTTTAGTTTTTAAACACTATTATTTGACGCCGAAGAAATTATCCTGAGCATCAGGCAAAAAAAAACGCCAGCCGGATCATCCGGCTGGCGTTCTATTAATATTTAATTACAGACTGCCAATGTGAAATGTTTTTTGTTCCAGATATTCATCCATTCCGTAGCGGGAACCTTCCCGGCCAATACCGGAGAGTTTGACGCCGCCAAACGGCGCGACCTCCAGGGAAATAGCGCCGGTATTAAAGCCGACCATGCCAAACTCCAGCGCTTCAGCCACGCGCCAGGCCCGCCGGATGTTCTCGGTAAAGAAGTAGGCTCCCAGGCCGTAAGGGGTGTCATTCGCCATCGCGATCGCCTCCTCTTCATCATCAAAGATAAACAGCGGCGCGACCGGGCCGAACGTCTCCTCATGAGCGATCCGCATGCTGGAAGTGACTTCACCGAGTACCGTGGGCTGCACGAAGGTGCCGTTGCCCTGGCTGATGCCGCCAGTCAGAAGGGTTGCTCCCTGACTCAGCGCATCGTCGATGTGACCATTCACTTTCTCCACTGCGCGACTGTTGATCAGCGGGCCAATGGTGCTGTCGGGCGCAAAACCATCACCCACTTTCAGGGTGGCGACCGCCTCAAGCAGTCGTGCGGTGAAGCGCGGATAGATGCTCCGCTGCACCAGAATGCGATTGGCGCAGACGCAGGTCTGCCCGGCGTTGCGGAACTTGCTGAGCATGACTCCGGCAACTGCAATCTCAATGTCGGCATCATCAAACACGATCAACGGCGCGTTGCCGCCCAGCTCCAGGCTCAGGCGCTTTATGCTGTTGGCGCTCTGTTGCATCAGCAACTGGCCGATGCGGGTCGATCCGGTAAAAGAGATTTTTCGCACCGTGCGGCTTTCAGTCAGCGCCGCACCAATCTCTGCAGGCAGGCCGGTCAGTACCTGTAACACGCCAGGCGGGAAACCGGCACGCTCTGCCAGCACCGCGAGTGCCAGCGCCGAGAGCGGCGTTAACTCCGAAGGTTTAACGATAATCGGACATCCGGCGGCCAGTGCCGGGGCAACCTTGCGGGTGATCATCGCAATCGGGAAGTTCCACGGTGTGATGGCGGCGGCAACCCCTACCGGCTGTTTCAGCACCAGAATGCGACGGTCTTCGCTGGGTGCGGGAATAGTGTCGCCATAGATACGACGTGCCTCTTCCGCAAACCATTTTACAAAGCTGGCGCCGTAGAGCACTTCACCCCGGGCTTCCGCCAGCGGTTTGCCCTGCTCAGCGGTCATGATGATCGCCAGGTCGTCAGCATGTTCGACAATCAGCTGATGCCATTTTTCCAGCAGCGCGGCACGGCTGGCATTGGTGGTTTTGCCCCAGCTGATGCGCACCGTTTCCGCATAGGCGATCGCCTGCTCCGTCTCCGCCCGGCCCAGTGCCGGAATGGTGGCCAGCGTTTCGCCCGTGGCGGGATCGATAACCGGCAGCGTAGCGCCCTGATGCGCATCCTGCCAGTGCCCGGCAAACAGCGCCTGCTGGCGCAGCAGATCGCTGTCTTTAAGTTTTAATCGCGACATAGCATCCCCTCGTGGTCAGTTAATTCCACTTTATCGCGCCGGGTCAGCGCAGGATGTTGTTGTGCGGGGTAAGAAAGTTTGGTGAAGGAGTTTTTTGCGGTGATTTGAAATTTTATGCCGTGCGGGAATGGGGGCGCATCCGACGGGATGCGCAGTGTGATTAAATCTGGAAGTCGATGACGGGTTCGTCGTCATTACTGTAGGAGAGCGCCTGGCGTTTGATCTCCTCAAGCGACAGGTTAGCGTTGCAGAGTTCCAGGAACTGCCAGACGTAGTTGCGCTGCAACTGACCGCGCTTGAGGCCGAGCCATACGGTGCTGGCGTCGAACAGATGTGTGGCATCCAGACGTTCCAGTTCTTCACTCTCTTCGGTTTCACACGCCTGATCGGCCAGTATCCCGACGCCCAGACCGAGTTTAACGTAGGTTTTCACCACGTCGGAGTCCTGGGCGCTGAGCACGATATCCGGTTTCAAGCCCGCCGTCTGGAAGGCACGGTCAACCCGCGACCGTCCGGTGATGCCCTGCCGGTAGGTAATCAGTGGATAGCGGCTGAGGGTGCTCAGTGAGACCGGCTGGTTCTGCACCAGCTCATGCCCTTTCGGTACAAGCAAAGCGTGATGCCAGCTGAACCACGGGAATGCGGCCAGACTGCTGTTATTGACCAGCATTTCACTGGCGATACCGATGTCTGCTTCACCTGCCAGCAGCATGGTGACGATTTCCTGCGGCGATCCCTGATTCAATTCAAGCCGGACGTTGGGATAGAGCTGCCGGAACGCTTTGATCACTTTCGGCAGGCTGTAGCGTGCCTGAGTATGCGTGGTGGCAATGGTCAGGATGCCGCTGGTTTCATTGGTAAACACATCGGCCAGCCGCCGCACTTTTCCCGCTTCATCCAGGATACGCTCGGCAATGGTGAGTAGCGCTTTGCCCGGTTCGGTCATCCCCAGCAGACGTTTGCCGCGACGGATAAAGATCTCCACACCCAGTTCATCTTCCAGATCGCGGATGTGCCGACTGACACCCGACTGTGAGGTAAACAGCGTGTTAGCGACTTCCGTTAAGTTAAACTCACAGCGGGCCGCCTCGCGGATGATTTTAAGCTGCTGGAAATTCACGATATTTACCTCCCTTTACCTAATCTGATTATCTGATGGTAAGAACTATTATTGATAACCGGAAATACTAAAAAATTTGGCTTTATGACTTTAGGGAATAACGGGGCGGGGTTGGTTGCGCGAAGGCGCTGAGGGGATTAGCCTGGCAGGCTGGGATTTTAGGTGTTCGCTGCGCGAACGGGCTTGCTGCGGAACTGAAGCTGATGTTTGTTCGCTGCGCGAACGGGCTATGAGAGGGTTTCGTTCGCCTGAGCAGTCGGGCAGTTTCAGAACCGCCTCTGCAGGCGACCAACAAGGGGGCGCCAGTCGCCGCGCCCCCTTGACCCCGGGCTCCGGCCTGCTTCACCGCCGCTGCGCGGTCCCTTCGCTTCTTCCGGATTTCTCACGGACCGCCGGGACGCGCCATCCCTGGCGCGAACCCGCCTCTTCGCGACATCCCTGTCGCTCGTCCTGAAATCCCTCATCCGCTCTGCGGCTCTGACGGCCTCCCTAAACCCCCTGCTGTTATCTCTTCTTTTTGTGTTGAGTACTTCATCGCTTTACGTTTCCGGAGCTGTCTTTATCCGGCAGATAACGCAGCACCAAAAAAACATAAAAAATTTACAGGCGGGGGTTTGGGAGAGGCGTCCGCAGCGCTGAGGAACAACCGGAGGCAAGGATGAGCCGACAGGACGTCGGCGAAAGGACGGTTCGCGCCAGGGATGGCGCGTCCGGACGGTCCGCTGGCCGCAGGGCGCAGGGCGTGACGAAGGGACCCCGCCAGGCGGGGCGCGCAGGCAGCCGGACGCCGGGATTGTTAAGGGGCGGGCGTCCGCCCCTTGACGTGTCCGCCTGCACGGAGAACCTGAAACTCCCCACCGCCTGGCGGGCGTAACCCGCTCAGTGCTAACGCCCTGCAATGAGAAACCTTTTAATTACCAGCCCGGTGAAAAGCAAAACCAGCCAGGTTTTTCCCCGCTTTCAGCGGCCTGCATCCCCGAACCGGGCAACAATCCCACCGGCAGGGGTTTGCCAGAGGCGTCCGCAGCGCTGAGGAACAACCGGAGGCCAGGATGAGCCGACAGGACGTCGGCGAAAGGACGGCACGCGCCAGGGATGGCGAGTCCGGACGGTCCGCTGGCCGCAGGGCGTGACGAAGGGACCCCGCACAGCGGGGCGCGCAGGCAGCCGGACGCCGGGATTGTTAAGGGGCGGGCGTCCGCCCCTTGACGCGTCCGCCTGCACGGGCAATCTGAAACTCCCCACCGCCTGGCGGGCGTAACCCGCTCAGTGCTAACGCCCTGCAATGAGAAACCTTTTAACTACCAGCCCGCTGCAAAGCGAAACCAGCCAGGTTTTTCCCCGCTTTCAGCGGCCCGCATCCCCGAACCGGGCAGGAATCCTACAGGCAGGGGTTTACCAGAGGCGTCCGAAGCGCTGAGGAACAACCGGAGGCGAGGATGAGCCGACAGGACGTCGGCGAGAGGACGGCACGCGCCAGGGATGGCGAGTCCGGACGGTCCGTCGGCTGCAGGGCGTGACGAAGGGACCCCGCACAGCGGGGCGCGCAGGCAGCCGGACGCCGGGATTGTTAAGGGGCGGGCGTCCGCCCCTTGACGCGTCCGCCTGCTCGGGCAATCTGAAACTCCCCACCGCCTGGCGGGCGTAACCCGCTCAGTGCTAACGTCCTGCAATGAGAAACCTTTTAACTACCAGCCCGCTGCAAAGCGAAACATTCTCAGCGTCAGCCCGCTGCAAGCGCCTCCTCTATCCCACTAACATCAACTCCCTCTCTTCACTCAGCGGCTTATTCAGCAGTGACAGCAGGATATTTTTCACTGCCTGTGCAGAAGGTGACAGCGGCAACCGGGCAGAGATGTTCAGTGACAGCGGCAGACTCAGTGACGGACTGTTGATGCGTGACATCCAGGCATCAGTCGAGCCTACCAGTGAACGGGCGGCGGATTCGGGTAAGACGGTAACACCCATGCCGCTGGAAATGGCCGAGGTCAGGGTTGAAATCGATTCGATCTCACCGATGATACGCGCACTCAGGCGACGCAGTGAAAACGCCTCATCAACGCGCTTGCGCACTGCGCTGTAGTCACGCGGCAGGAACAGACTCATCTGCGCCACATCGGCCAGATCGACGCTGGCACCAGGGTAGTCGGTAGCCCCCACCAGGAAGAGATCCTCTTTCATCAGCGGCATGCTGTTGATGCCAGCAGTGGGGGCGCGATCGTAAAGCACCGCCATATCCAGCTGACCGTTCATCACTTTCTCATTCAGTACGCTGCCACTGTTTTCGTGCAGGTAGACCAGCACTTCCGGAAACTGATCGCGGACGGTTTGCAGCAGCGGCATGGTCAGCGAGGAGGCCGCCGTGCCCGGTGCCAGACCAATCGACACCTGGCCGCTCAGCACCTGGCCAGCATTAATGACCGCCGTCTGAGCCTGCTCACACTGACGCAGAATAGTGCGCGCATGGCCATAGAGAATCTTACCGGCTTCAGTTGGCGTCACGCCGCGCTTGGTGCGAATCAGTAACTGCTGATCCAGCTCATTCTCCAGCGTCGCAACCTGCTGACTGAGTGCAGGCTGTGCGATGTGCAGCACTTCTGCTGCCTGCGTCAGACTGCCGATATCGACGATTTTCACAAAGTACTTCAGTCGTCTTAAATTCATCTTGCCTCCGTCACTCACCCCGAATAGCGAAATGGGTCTGATCCCATCGCCCTGATAACAGAGATTTTGCAAGATGCAGGCCAGGTTTAAACGCCTCACGCCCGCCATCAGCCAGATTTTTCCTAACGGCCCGGAAAATAAGCGTTTCTGATTACCTCTTAAGGGTTAATAAGCATCAGGAATGCCTGAGCAGACAAGGTGACAGTGTCAGGCGCACTGTGACAGTGCAGACGCTGCGAGTCAGACGTGCAGAAAAGTGATGACGGGCAGTACAGTTTTAGTGCAGTGGAAACGCATTGCACCTGATGAAGGCTTGCCGGGCCTGAAGCGAAGCGTGAAGAAGGGGTAAGAAATGTAAACGCTATCAGCGGGATTTCTTATTGCTGGCGGAGATAAGAGGGTAAAAAGCAACCGTTGCCTTCTCCCGCATACGGAAGAAGGCAACGCCTGCTGATTAACGTTTTTTGCGGTTACGGTGCATGTCGATAGAGACCGCAGCCACGATGATCATCCCTTTGATAATGTCCTGAATGTACGCATCGACACCCACGAAGGTGAAGCCGCTTTTGATCAGGCCGAGGATCACTGCGCCAATTAATGTGCCGGTGATACGGCCCACGCCACCCATCAGGCTGCTGCCACCGATAACGGCTGCGGCAATCGCATCCAGCTCGTAGGACATCCCCATGCTCGACTGGCCGCTACTGACACGCGCCGCCAGTACTACACCCGCCAGGCCAGAGAGCGCACCGGCAATGGTGTAGACGATGATCAGATACTTGTTAACGTTGATACCGGAAACTTTCGCCGAGGTCATGTTGCCGCCGATGGCGTAAACATATTTACCGTAGCGGGTATGTTTCAGGGCGATGTGGAACAGCAGTGCCACCACCAGGAAAATCACCACCGGCATTGCGCCCTGCCCGATTGAGGTAAAGCCGTCGGAAAGGAAGCTGATTGGATTGCCCTGGGTGTAATACTGCGCCAGACCGCGTGCTGACACCATCATACCCAGCGTGGCGATGAACGGCGGAATACCGGTGCGGGTAATCAGTACACCATTGACCACACCCGCCAGCAAACCAACACCGACCCCGGCTGCGATAGGGATTACCGCAGGCATATTGACCAGCGACGGATACATCGGTGACAGACTGTCAGAGGTCTGCGCCAGGCTCGCGGCCACCACCGCCGCCAGAGCAATGATGGAACCGGAGGAGAGATCGATACCGGTGGTGATGATGACCTGGGTCACGCCAACGGCGATGATCCCGATAATCGCCACCTGCAAGACAATCAGGATCAGACGGTTGGTGTTGAGCAGGAAAGACTGGTCACGCACGTACCAGCCGAACATTTCAAAAATTAACGCAATCCCCACCATCACCACGAATATGCCGGTATCTTTCGGCAATTTATGACGCAGGCTGGCAAAAAAAGAGGGTTGCTGCGGGGCTGCCGGGGTGGCAGTAGCTTTCATATTGCTCATAGTGGTCTCGCGCCTCACTCGGATGCCAACGACAGAATGGTTTCCTGATCGGCTTCTTCTTTATTGAGGATGCCGGTTATACGCCCGCCGTGCATCACCATCACCCGGTCGCTCATGCCAAGGATTTCCGGCAGTTCAGAAGAGACCATGATGATAGCTACGCCACGGTTGGCAAGTTCACTGATCAAGCGGTAAATCTCCGCCTTTGCACCGACGTCAATGCCGCGCGTCGGTTCGTCCAGAATCAGAATCTTCGGTTGTGCCAGCAGCCAGCGGGCAATCAGAACCTTCTGCTGATTACCGCCACTGAGGTTGTTGATGATCTGATCCATGGTCGGCGTTTTGATATTGAGCCGACGGATTTGGTCCATGCAGTCCTGCGCCATCTTCACATGACTGACAAAACCGCTTTTGCCGCTGTACTCCGGCATGTTGACGATGCTCATGTTCTCCATCACCGACAGCACCAGAAACAGCCCGGACTTTTTACGGTCCTCGGTGAGAAACGCCATGCCCTTCTCAATCGCCGTTGAGGGTGAGTCGATCGTCACCGGCACGCCATCAATTAAGATCTCGCCGCTGTCGAAGCTCTCCATACCGAACAGGCTCTCCATAACCTCGCTGCGACCGGCACCGACCAGTCCGGCGACGCCGAGGATTTCACCCCGACGCACACTGAAACTGACATCGGTGAAACGATCTTTGCAGGTGAGATTGCGAACCGTCAGCACCTCTTCCCCGATGGCGTTGTTGAATTTTGGGAACAGCTGGGTCAGTTCGCGGCCGACCATCTGGGTAATCAGCGACTGGCGGGTATATTTCGCCGTCTGATCGCTGGCGATCCAGGTGCCGTCGCGGAAGATACTGACTTCATCGGTGATGTTGAAAATTTCATCCATCTTGTGGCTGATGTAGATGATCGCTTTGCCCTGCTCCCGCAGGTCACGAATGATGGTAAAAAGGTGCGCCACTTCGGTTTCGGTCAGCGCGGAGGTCGGCTCATCCATAATAACGATGTCTGAATCCCAGGAGACCGCCTTGGCAATCTCGACCATCTGCTGCGACGCGATACTCAGTTCGCCCACCATCCGATCGGCTTTCAGGCGGATATTCAGGCGGTTGAGCAGTTCCTGCGTCTTCTGATTAAGTCGGGCGTGATCGACAAAACCAAATCTCATCGGCTCACGACCCAGCCAGATATTTTCAGCGACGGTCATGTAAGGCACCAGATTGAGTTCCTGGTGGATCATTGAAATGCCGGAACGCAACGCGTCCATGGTGTCCTGAAACTGCACTGGCTCCCCTTTAATTTTAATCGTGCCCTGATCGGGACGATACAT
This sequence comes from Candidatus Pantoea varia, assembly GCF_900115075.1. GTDB lineage: Bacteria > Pseudomonadota > Gammaproteobacteria > Enterobacterales > Enterobacteriaceae > Pantoea > Pantoea varia. The sequence goes on along the minus strand of NZ_FOVG01000001.1, from coordinate 631,136 downwards.
CCCGATCAGGCACTTCATTAAAGTGGATTTGCCCGCGCCATTTTCGCCCATCAAGGCATGTACCGTTCCCGGACGCACCCGTAACGACACATTGTCGAGGGCTTTAACGCCAGGGAAGAACTTGCTGATGCCTTCGGCTTCAAGCGCAAACGCGTTCATACATCACCTCCGTACAGCTGGGTCGGGTACAATTATTTCAGGTTACGGTTAGCAAACTGTTCCATATTATCTTTGGTAATCAGCTGGTAAGGGATGTTGATGATTTTCTGAACTTTCTCGCCTTTCACCAGTTTGATCGCCGTCTGCACTGCACCTTCACCCTGGCCCTGTGCATCCTGGAACACCGTGGCGACCATCTTGCCCTGCTTCAGCATCTGCAGCGCATCCGGGGTGCCATCGACGCCAGCAATCAGGATTTTATCCGGGTTTTTACCCAGCGCCTGCAGCGCACCGATCGCCATTTCATCGTTGTTGGAGGCGATGGCATTAATCTGATCACCGGCCGTCATCCAGTTACTGACCACATCCACTGCATCGTTACGGGTAAATTTGGCAGTCTGTTTCTGAACGATTTTGATACCAGGGAATTTCGCCGCGACTTCTTCCACGCCTTTGGTACGGTCGCGGGTCGCTTCGTTCGCCAGGTCACCCATCAGGATGGCGACGTTGCCTTTGCCGTTCATCGCTTTAGCCAGCGCTTCCATCTGTAAGCGTCCAGCCAGTTCTGAATCGGAACCGACATAGGCCATTTTGCCCGTCAGCTCAGCGCCTGGACGGCGGTTTACGAAGATCAGCGGGATACCCGCTTTGCTCGCCTGATCCATAATCGGTTTCACCGCGTTGGTGTCGACCGGGTTAACGATCAGCGCATCAACACCCTGACCGATAAAGTTTTGTACCTGCTGCAGCTGCTGTGAAACGTCGCCCTTTGCATCCTCAACCTGTCCTTTGACGCCATCTTTCTGCATCTCTTTCTGCATTGAGGTGCGCAGAATCGTCAGGAAGTTGTCATCAAACAGCGCCATCGAGACGCCAACGGAGATATCTTTTGCCATAACCGCGGCAGGTAACATGCAGGCTAACAGTGAGGCGACAATCGTTTTTTTAATGTTCATAGGGACCCTTCTTATTTGTTAACTTGCTCAGCGGCTGTGATTGCGAATGAAAAATATCTTTTACATTCACCCAGCCTGTCTGGCGTCTGTTTCGGGAAATTTGAGGTAAGACTTCAGGTTCTGGCTATTTTTGTGATCGACCACTCCTTTTCACAATCACTTGATCTACAAACAGTTAGTTTCAAAATGCCGTTTCACTTCTGGACGATGATGACGACCGTGATGATAAGCAGTTTATTTATTCCATATAATCGCGTTTTGAAATTTTTATCATAAAAGCACTGAAACGGTTGTTTTAACATCGGCAAACAACAAAACTTTGACATGCCTCTAACATCTGCGGAGAAATGCCCGCAAAGTGAGATCCTGTTGGCAGTTTGAAAATCCATCAGAATCAGGTAAAAACCACCAATCCGCTGCTTTTACGAGCATCTGAACGCAATTCAGTAAACAGGGCTTTGACAAGCGGGATCAGCGCCGCTAATATTCGCCCCGTTCAAGCGATTCCTCTGTAGTTCAGTCGGTAGAACGGCGGACTGTTAATCCGTATGTCACTGGTTCGAGTCCAGTCAGAGGAGCCAGAATTAGAAAAGCCCGCTCAGGGAAACCTGAGCGGGCTTTTTGCATTTGTGTTTTCGATGACGGCGGGACGATATCCGTGCCTGTATTGCTTACACCACAAACCCATAGTGCGAGCCGTCTGGCAGCTCCACCACCAGCCGCAGCTTACCCCCCGCCGCATCGACATAGCGCTTGAGCGTGGAAAGCTTCAGGTCGCGGCCTGGCTTCTCCATGCCCGCCACAGTAGGTTGTGTGATGCCCAGCGCCCTCGCCATTGCCTGTGCGTCGGCAACGACTTCCGGTTTTTCATCCGCAACAAGCTGTTCCAGCGTTCTGCCCATCACGTTACTCCTCATGGTTAAAGCTCTTCAGCCAGTGTGTGAATTCCCGATCGGCAACCGGAAACCTCTCCCGATAAAAGCGTTTTTCATTGCCCACCTTATTGCCGGCACAAAGCACAATCGCCGTGCGGTTCGGGTCAAAAGCCAAGAAAGCGCGGATGGGGTCGCCGCGGCTCTGAATACGTAACTCTTTCATGTTGCTATAAGCGGAGCCTTTGAGCGTATCCGCATAAGGTCGGCTTAATCCCGGCCCCTTTTTCCCTCAACACCATTAATGCCGCCAGCACGCAGGCGCGGTCGCTGTCATTAAGCAACGTAAACCAGCAATCAAACCGCTCCGTCGTTTTAATCATCCACACAGGATCTCCTTATCGATATAGGTTAAATACTATATAGGTGTAAAGCGATAATGGAGTGTGATGCAGTGGAATGTTGGATGCATGGGTGTTTGATGAAATGCCAGAGACAGGTTCCGTTCTGTCTGTGACTACTTGCACAAAACCTTCACTCATTTGCGAGCTGTAACTGATTTGCTGTGAGCTGGGTTAATGGGGGTATTACGGTCAATAAAGCCCGCTCTGGTTTCGCCGGGCGTGCTTTTGGCGTGTTAACCAGATATCTCGGTTCTGCCGCTAAAGGGCAGTGCATTAGATGAGAGATTACAGCAACGTGGCTTAATTATCTGTGAGATATGAAAGGCCCGCGATTGAGATGGGGGGACTTATGATCAAACGAACTTAACCAGGATCAGGGTTGACCTTCCATATTCCAGCGAGCTGATCCCATCACATCGAAAACATGCTGGTCGGTGAACGCCGGGAATCTGGCGTGTTTTGCCGCCTCAATCAGCGCATTGCAGGTCGGGAGCGCTAACATTGATTATGCGATAAATTTTTTATATGTGAGGTGCGATTTCAGTTCGTTTAAACGTCTCCCTTCTGCATTCTCAGGTTTCCCGCTGGGCTCAGACATTTAATTAATCGCTCAGATTCAATCTTATTTGAAATATATCCCCCTGTATAATCATCACTTTAAAATAGTTACTTTCCCCTACTCACATTTTCACAGCCATAACTTTGACCAATATCAATAAGTAATGATTGATTTTACAAAACATTACTTATCGCAGATTAAATCAACTTATTCAATAACTTAAAAAAACAAACCCCTAAAGGTTAGCAGCCAGATAATTCCCACAAAAAACAATATACATCTAATTAATTATTGCGTGACACAATCTGAAATAATTTTAAAGATTAATTTCAACCTGACGATAAGAAGATCATCTTTGGAATTATTTTATGCTTTTCCTCTGTTTCTGATACCTCATTAAAGGTGAACCTCATGGGTCTTGCTCAACGCATTTCAAATATTAAAATCGGAAAAAAACTGGGCGTCGGTTTTATCATCGTCATTGCTGCCTCCCTTGCCATTACCTTTATCGCTTTCGATTGTTTTCGCAGTATTAAAGACAACTCTGCCCGGCGCACAATTACGGTGGAGATGGTCAACACCTTAAGCCAGGCCCGCCTTAATCGCACCCTCTACCAGTACACCAAAGATCCTAAATTTGCCTCGCAGAACGTTCAGGCCTTGAAGGCGTTAGATGCCCTTTATAAACGGCTGGATGGATTCAAATGGGATGAGATTGGTCAGCAGAAAGTCACGCTGATTGGTCAGTTGCTTAACGAATATAAGAACCAGCGTGAGAAATTCGTGGCGTCTGCGGAGGCGACATCCGCTGCTTTTGATGCCATTAAACCAGGCACCCTGATTGCTCTTGCGCATCAGTTTGAATCACTCGATATGGCTCTGGCACCCGATGCGGCGCTGCCGGTCATGCACATGGCCGCTGCGCTGTTTGATGCGACTAATGTTGAAAAAGCCTTTCTCGATAAGCCGTCTGAGGCCAGCCGAAATGCAGTTATTGAGGAATACACGGCGATCACTACCCTGAGTGAGCAACTGGACAGTTTCGCCCAGCCCAATATCAACGAGGTCACGCGGAATGTGATCAGCACGCTGGCACAGCAGCGCGAGCCCTTGACGCGCTATGTTGATGCCACAGAGAAAGAAAAAGGGGAATCCGCGAGCCTGAGCACCACGGCGGAGCGTCTCAATGCGGCGGTAGGCGATACCTTTGCCTTCCAGTCCCAGTTATCCGCTGAATTTATCAAACAGGCGGAGTGGCGCATTGCGTTTGCCGCACTGACCTGTGTCATCCTGAGTCTGCTGATTGCCTGGCGGATTACCCGCAATATTACGCTGCCATTGAAAGAGACACTGAACGCCGCGCAACGTATCGCCAGCGGTGATTTAACGACCTCCCTCAAAACCACGCGTGGCGATGAGTTAGGTCAGCTGATGCAGGCGGTAGATGCGATGAATATCAGCCTGCAGAACATCATCACTAATGTGCGTGATGGCGTCAGCAGTGTGGCGCGCGCTTCGGCGGAAATCGCAGCGGGCAATACCGACCTGTCATCCCGTACCGAACAGCAGTCTGCCGCCGTGGTTCAGACGGCTGCCAGTATGGAAGAGCTCTCGTCGACGGTGAAACAGAATGCGGAGAATGCTCACCATGCGAGTCAGCTGGCGACCGATGCGTCGGTGAATGCCGGACGCGGGGGCGAGATCATTCGTGACGTTATCGTCACCATGAACAGCATCAGCCAGAGTTCAGGCAAAATCGGCGAAATCATTCACGTCATCAACAGCATCTCCTTCCAGACCAATATCCTGGCGCTTAACGCCGCGGTTGAAGCGGCCCGCGCCGGTGAACAGGGTCGCGGGTTTGCGGTAGTTGCCGGGGAAGTCAGAAATCTGGCACAGCGCAGCGCGCTGGCCGCTAAGGAGATCGAGACGCTGATCAGCGAGTCACTGGATCGGGTTCATGACGGCTCTGAATTTGTCGAACGCGCTGGCACTACCATGGATGAGATCGTCCGTTCTGTCAGTCAGGTTAAAGACATTATGGGTGAGATTGCTGCCGCATCCGACGAGCAAAACCGCGGCATTTCTCAGATCGCGACGGCAATGGCCGAGATGGATACCACCACGCAACAGAACGCCGCGCTGGTCGAGGAGTCTTCCGCTGCTGCCAGCTCACTGGAATCTCAGGCAGACGAACTGGAAAAAACCGTGGCCGTGTTCCGTCTTTCACCCGGACAAAGTCGGGCTGCTCCTGCCCTGGCACCTCGTTTAGTGCCCGCGATGCCCGTGACGGCATCCGCAGACGCCAGCTGGGAAAGTTTTTAACGGTCAGCGATGCTTTATTATGGACTGAATGCTGATACAGCCAGCCTGGTGAAAACAAGGCTGGCTGTATGACAAAATGCTCTATTGATGCCCGGAACGATCGGGTCAGGGCCTGATTTTTTATAGCCCGGCAGGTTCTGAGGAGAGAGGGGAAAAGAGTCGCGATTATTTGTGACAGATCACGATGGCAGGAGTCGTGTCATCCCTGACATTATCTCCGGCCGGTATACGCTCTCGCGCAACCGTTGAGGTCGTCTGCTTCGTCGTTTTCCGGCCGGAGCCGGACTACGTCCACTGGCGTCAATTCAATTATTGCTAGTTCAGTTCTTCGTTCAGGCCTGCAAGCGTTCGCAGGTACGGCACCTGTTGTTGGGCAACCGCTGGTGACGTAAAACTGCTCAGCCAGCTTCTGGCTTCGGAGATTTTCGTCAGCCGATCCGCGTTGCGTTCAGATTTCGCCATAAAACCCAGTTGGGTAAAAAGTGATGCGATACTGATTTCTTTCTCACCCAGGGCAAGGCTGAGTGCCGCTTCGCCAATAATGACGTGGCCTTTCTCGTCGTTTTGAAATAACACAGAAAATCCTCCATTAGTACGAAATGATGACAACCTCACCAGAGACTGTAGTCGTAAAAGCGAGAACTGCCCGAATTAATCACTAAAAATCGCGCAACATCCTGGTAGAACGTACTAAATGTTTTTTTTCCAGATTGTTCTGTTTGTCTCTGCCGTTCACCCTGTAAGACTGGCTGATCTTATTAGCACAGGATGCCACCATGAAACTCTCTGTTCTTCTCACGTTATTAGCCGCGACGGTATGCTCGGTATTTGCTGCCTATGGTGGATTCGGAACGCATCAGGCCAGCCAGTCGCTCTTCACGCAAAACGGCGAAGCCATTACTGAAGAATAATCACCTGGCCCGACGTCGTCACTGACCGGGCAATCGGTTATGATCCTGTGCCCTTTACCTGCCGGTTGCCCGATGTCTGCCATTATCGATACGTTTATCGCCCCACCCTGCTTTGATGAGATCTCCCTCCTCTTTGAGGACGAGCATCTGCTGGTGATCAATAAACCCAGCGGGCTACTGAGCCTCTCCGGCAAAAATCCACAAAACCTCGATTCCGTGCATCATCGGCTGGTGAAGCTGTTTCCTGGCTGCACGCTGGTCCATCGGCTCGATTTTGGCACCTCCGGGCTGATGGTGGTCGCACGCAACAAAGCGATTAATGCCGCGCTTTGTCAGCAGTTCAGCCAGCGCAGTGTTGGCAAAACCTATCAGGCACTGCTGTGCGGACACCTTGCCGATGACGAAGGCGTTATTGATGCCGCGATAGCCAAAGATCCGGCGCAGTTTCCCCGCATGGTGATATGCGCGATCCAGGGCAAACCCGCGCGATCACGCTTTAGGGTCACTGAACGCAGTTATTATCAGGGGAAAGAGGGAGAGGCGTTGCCGGTTACCCGGGTTGAACTGACGCCAGAGACCGGACGTACCCACCAGCTGCGCATTCACTGTCAGCAGCTGGGGCACCCGATTCTGGGCTGTGATCTTTACGGCGGGCTGTTACCGCCTGGCGCTGAGCAGGCAGAGAGACTGATGCTGCACGCCAGTGGGCTGACGTTGGTGCATCCTGTCAGCGGTGAGGTGATGCAACTCTCTGCCGCCAGCCCGTTCTGAATGCGTCAGCGCCTCATTACCACATCAAATCATCTGGCACTTTGAAATCAGCATAAGGATCATCTTCGTCCTGTGCCTCTTCGCTTAATGCGCTGTTTAAGACGATAGCACTGGCATCACGCTGGGCAATTTTATCCGCCACGCTGGCCGGGATGATGGCGTATTGGTTCTCACCATTCGCGTCAGCCGCCAGGCGGGCAATGGCAAGACGGCCATTGATCAGCTGAGTCTGCGTCAGCTTATCCACCATGATCTTTTTAATCAGGTTATTGTCGGTGAAGTTGAAGCTGATGTTGCCTCTCTCTACGGCAATTTTGTTCATTTCGATCAGCTGCTTGACCTGCGCTTTGTACTCTTTCGACAGCACAGCCAGCTTCTGCTGCTCGTTCAGCTGCTTATCACGCTCAAGCTGCGCTTTTTTGTTATCTTCCACTGCCGCTCTGGCTTCGCGTGCCTGAACCCTGGATTTTTTGGCGGTCCGCTGAACCTTGTCCATCTTCTTGCTGGATACTAATCCTGCTTTCAGCATCTGCTCTTGCAAGGTGAGTTTTGTCATTGTCGTCTCTGAACCTGTGAAATTATGTCCGGGATTATACCTGCAATCCTCCGGAGTGTGCCAGGTTGCCGCATTTGCCGCGTCCGCTGTTGCGGGCAGCCTCTCAACACTGTGCTAACATTCCCCGGTCAAAATCACCTTATTGAGCACCATGTCAGAACTAACCAAACGTAAAAATGACCCTGAAGGGCTGAAGAAACGCATTATTGCAGGCGCACTGAAAGCCTTTGCTGAATTTGGTATGCAGGGAGCCAGGCTTGAGCAGATTGCTGAGCATGCGCAGACCACGAAACGGATGGTGGTTTATCACTTCGGCAGTAAAGAGCAGCTTTACATTGCGGTGCTGGAGCAGGTGTATCAGCAGATACGTCAGCATGAAACGGGCCTGAACCTGGCGGCGATGGCTCCGGAACTGGCCATGACGCGGCTGGTCGAAGCCAGTTTTGATTACCACGTCGAGCATCCCGATTTTATCCGGCTGGTCTGCAGTGAGAACCTGCTGCGTGGTCGCTACATCACCCAGTCGCCGCAGATCAAAGCGCTGAACCGCAGCGCGCTGGATCTGCTGGATGACATCCTGGCACGCGGTCAGCAACAGGGCGTGTTCACTGCTGAGGTGCAGACCATCGATGTTCATCGCCTGATCAGCAGTATCTGCGTTCATCACGTTTCAAACCGCTACACCTTCAACGCCCTGTTCAGTCCTGATAACAGCGAAGCAGAGAGTATCCGCCGCAATCGTCAGCTCGCTGTAACCGCAACGTTACGCTATATCCGCAAATAAATGCCCGCCAGCCGGGCCCCGCTTGTCCATAGTCTACGCTTAGTTACACTTGTCATTAAAATGCAATAATAAGGAATGCTGTTGTGAGCAGAGACGCACGCCTCTATCCGCTTCGCCAGACCCATCCAGACCCTGAGGGTGATGCGCTGTGGAACTGGGCGCAGAACGCGCAAATTGGCAGCCGTCGGCAGGTTCAGCGCCCGGCCAGTGAAGCGGAACTACAGAAAATTATCCGCGAGTCACGCGGCAGGATTCGGGTGATCGGCAGCAAGCTGTCGCCGGGCCGGATGCTGCATGTCGCTGATGACGATGTGCTGCTCGATCTCAGCGCATTGAGCGGCCAGCTTGCCAGTGATGAACAGAGCGTGACCTTTGGTGGCGCGACCCCGCTTGAGCAGGTTTATCGCAGCCTGACCGAAATGAACCGCATGCTGGCGTCATCGCCAGGCGTGATTGCGATTCAGACGCTGGCGGGTGCGATGGCCACCGGCACACACGGCCAGGGATTGCAGCAGAGTTCGATTGCCGACGAAGCACTGGCAATCAGAATGGTGCTGGCCGATGGCAGCGTGCGCGAATTTGTCCGTGGCGACGCTGACTTCCCTGCGGCACAGGTTTCGCTGGGTGCGCTGGGCATCGTTACGGCAGTCACTCTGCGTACTCAGCCGTTTCAGATCTTTACCTGCCACAAAAATGCCGTATCAGCCGATACGCTGGAAGAGGATTTGCTGCACTGGAACAACGACTACCCGCTGAGCAAGGCTTGGTGGTTTGTCGACGACAACCTGATGCACGTCTGGAACGCCCATGAGGCGAGTGATGAAGAGCGTCAGCGCTATGAAGCGCAGGGTCGCCAGGTGGTCGAGCATGAGGGCGAAGCTGACGACAGTCTTAACGACACCATCGACCAGACGCTGGCGCATATGCACCGGGATACGCAGATTCAGGGCAAAGGCGGAAAACAGTTTCGCACCGTCACCCGCTTTCGCGACTTCACCGATGTTACCGGTGACATTTACCAGCTCTTCTGCCGTGGCATTGCCGTGCCGCAAATCAATGTGGAAATCGGCGTGCCGCTGGCAAGAACCCCGGCCATTATCCGCCGGATTAAGCAGTGGTATGCCGAAAACCGTCCGCATATGCACTACCCGATTATCCTGCGCTGCACCGGCGCCTCGTCGGCCTGGCTCAGCCCGGCCGCTGGCCAGCCAACCTGCTTTTTCGGCTTTGTGGTCTATTACGCCGACGATGGTTCGCTGTCACAGGAAGGACTGCACTTCCTGACCGAAGTGGAAAAACTGCTCGCCGAAGAGGGTGGACGCCCGCACTGGGGCAAGTATTACGACGAAGAACGCTACAACTGGCGTGAGATCTATCCGCAGTGGGACGCCTTCCGCGCCCTGCGCAGCCAGCTCGACCCCCAGGGCCGACTGGGTAACGACTACATCACGCCACTTTTTGACTGATTGAGGAACGCTATGTTTGCCTGGGTAACGCTGTTAACACAACCCGATTATCTGGTGGGCGTGAAAGCGCTGCACCGTTCGCTTAAAGAGAGCCAGAGCCCGTGGCCGCTGGTGGTGATGACCACATCGGCGATTTCAGAGGCTGACTGTCAGATTCTGCAGGATGAAGGCTGCGTGATTAAACCGGTTGACCCCCTCTATCCGCGCGACGATCTCGATCAGCATTACGCCTCGGCGCAGTTTGGCGAAGTCTGGACCAAGCTGCGCGCCTGGCAGCTCACCGACTACGAGCGCGTGGTGTTTCTGGATGCCGATATGCTGGTGCTACAGAACATGGATGAGCTGTTTACCCTGGATCTGGGAAATAACCCGCTGGCCGCCTGTCACGCCTGCCGCTGTAATCCGAACCAGATTGCCTCTTATCCGCCAGAATGGCAGCCAGAGCAGTGTCACTACACCTGGCAGGCACGCGGTGAGCAGGCCCCGGAGAGCATCGACGACTATCTGAACGGCGGTTTTCTGGTACTAAAGCCCGACAACGCGATGTTCAACACACTGGAAAAACGTATTGCCGCGATTGATGATCTCAGCGCTTATCCTTTCTCAGAGCAGGATTTGCTGAATGAGGTGTTTGCCGATCGCTGGAAACCGCTCTCTTATATCTACAATGCGCTAAAAACGCTGCCATTCCAGCACAGCGGTCTCTGGCAGGGTGATGAGGTGAAGAACCTGCACTACATTCTGGCGAAGCCGTGGAAGCGCGATCTTAACCAGCCCGAGAGCCAGCGCGATCGCTTCTATGCGCTGGATAAATTGTGGTGGGATAAAAGCGGTCTGATCTGATTGGGTGTGGGCGGGAAAGAACGGGTTCCCGCCCTGCTCACTTGCGTTAATCAACAAAAGCGGCAATTGCCTCTCTGCCTCTGGTTCTGCATTACACCTCAATCCAGCGGCGCTGCTCGGCTGAATACGCAATCGCTTCCAGCACCTTCTGCACCTGCAATCCCTCTGCGAAATCGGGCCACATGCGATCGCCCGCTGCGATGCCGTTGATCAGGTCGCGGATCTCCACCGTCTTCTGATCGTTAAAGCCGATGCCGTGTCCTGCAGAAACACAGAAGTTCGCGTAATCAGGATGGGCTGGCCCGGTGAGAATAGTTTTGAAACCCTGCCGCCCGGCGGGATCGTCATGCAGATAAAGCTCCAGCTCCGCCATGCGCTCCTGGGTGTAGCGGAGCGTCCCTTTGGTGCCGGTGACGACGTAGGTCAGACCCATCTTAGCGCCACAGGCGATGCGTGAGGTTTCAATTACGCCATGCGCCCCGTTATGGAAGCGCAGCAGCGCGCTGGCCTGATCTTCGTTTTCTACCGGCAACTGCCGCGCAGGCTCTTTCGGGTCGGGCCGTGAGGTGATGACCGTCATCATGTCGCCGCTGACTTCTGCAATGTCACCCACCAGGTAGTGCGCCATATTCACGATGTGCGCGGCCAGATCGCCCAATGCACCAAGACCTGCCAGCGCTTTCTGGCAGTGCCAGTCGAGTGGCGTTTCCGGTCTGGCGAGATAATCCTCGTTGTGGGTGCCGTAAAAATGCACCACGTCACCAATCTCGCCTCTGGCAATGATCTCTTTTGCCAGTTGGCTGGTAGGATTTTTCATATAGTTGAAGCCGACGAGGGTTTTCACCCCTGCCGCTTCGGCGGCCGCCACCATCTCCTGCGCATCCGCCACGCTCAGCGACAGCGGCTTTTCTGAATAGACGTGCTTACCGTGGCGTATCGCCTCCAGCGCCATCTCTTTGTGCAGGAAGTTAGGCGCGCAGATGTCCACCACATCAATCGCCGGGTCGCTGACCAGCGCGCGCCAGTCACCGGTAGAACGCGTAAAACCAAAGGTCGCCGCCTGACGGGCCGCCAGCTCAGGATTCACTTCGGCCAGCATCTCTCGTACGATTTCGCCTTTCAGCGCAAAAACGGTGGGAGCCTGGGCATAGGCAATCGCGTGACACCGCCCGATATAGCCGCTGCCAATCATGCCGATTCTGACTTTGTTCATTTCAACTCCAGAGATTCTGTTCAGGGTTGAAATGGAATCTACGTTTCGTTTTGGTTGCTGACAAAACCAGAATCGGGACTTTGTGATGGACATAAAAAACTATCCGGTTAAATCACGCGCACTGCTTTCTGACAAGGGCTGTGGCGTACCAGAACACCTCATAAATACCTCAGTTTTATGTGTAGCTTTTTGCCGCGTTCATCATTCCTCCGGGCCGCGCTTTCCAGGCTTAACACAGCATTATGGCGACAATTTCAACAGTCGCGCGGATTTATGAAAAAGAGCTTTGACATGGCCCGGCGTGGCCGTTACTATGCGCCCCGTTCAAACGATTCCTCTGTAGTTCAGTCGGTAGAACGGCGGACTGTTAATCCGTATGTCACTGGTTCGAGTCCAGTCAGAGGAGCCAAATTCGAGAAGCCCGCTCAGGGAAATCTGAGCGGGTTTTTTGCTTTTTTTCTTCTGATAAAATTCCTGTGTCTTATTAATGCTTTTGCCCCTCTAAATTAACGGTCCTTTCGTTATTAACTGATGTTAAAACATCCAATTCAGCCATCGCTGAAAGGGTCATTTCTGACACTTAACCCCTTAATCCTTTCATCAAAAGCATCAATAGCCTCTTAAAGAGTCATAAATGACCCTTTATCAGCGTAATTTACCCTCCAGATGTAAAAATCTCAGAATTAAACCAATCAATGGTTCAAAAATGACACTTTGCGCATTATAGTCGAACTATTCGTATCAAAAACGTGCTGAAAACGCAGAAAAGGTCAAAAATGAACCTTAATGAGATTAAATATTCGCTGATAAGCCTTTCTGAGTCCGAGCGGAGAGAGGTATTAGCGGAATTAACGTTAAGTGCAGAAGCCACAAAAGGGGCACTAAAAGCAGACGAACCGGACACCCGATCGGCGTTGAATGCTCTGACTTTTCAGACGCTGCCACAACTACTGGTCAGTGAACTCAAACGACAAAACATCACCTATGAAGAGATGGCGATTCAGATCGGTGTATCACTCTCAACATTTAAACGACTGATTGGTCGGCCTTCTTCTGCAAAGGCAATCAATCTTTATACCTTGCTCAAAGAACTGGGTATAAAAGTATGGCTCGAAAAATAGAAGTGTGGCTTTACAACAAACGAGCAGGAACGTTGAGTGAAGAGCAAAGTGGTTATACTTTCTGCTACCTGCCAGCCTATGCTGGCTGTGCGATATCTCTCAGCATGCCGGTAAGGGCAGAGCCCTATTTCAGTGAAGAGCTGCACCCCTTCTTTAAAGGTTTAGCGCCAGAGGGCTGGCTGCGAAAGCGCTATTCTGAAATTCAAAAAATTGATGATAACGATCTGTTCGGTTTACTGATGAAAAATGGTAACGATATGCTTGGGGCCGTCGTCTTCAAAGAGATAACATCATGAATACTGAGCGCTGCCTGATCACGTTGAACCGGCTTAAAGAATCGGAGTTGAAAACCGGCTACTCATCAAAAGGCATCCGGCATCTGCTGGGTAGCCTTAACGTGGCTCTTAGCCTGCCTTTCACGCGCAGTCAGTTTATTCAGGAACTGCCCGAACGTCAGAAAGGGATGAGCATTTCAGGCTATCAGCCTAAGCTGTCCCTTCGCCTGGAAAAAGGAGAGCTGGTGGTCGTCAGCAATGACGGCACCTATATTCTGAAACCCTCTCCGGAAGAATATCCACACCTTGCAGAAAACGAGCATGCCACCATGTGCGTTATGCAGCGTCTGAAATTTGACGTTCCCCCGTTCGGGCTTATGGCATTCAGACATGATGAAAATCGGCCAGATGAACTGGCGTTTGTTATCAAAAGATATGACCGTTCAGAGTCAGATAAAGTGAGATTACATCAGGAACAGCTGGATGGCGCGATGGGTCTCGGCGATAAATATGGCAGGATTGATAATAATAAAGCCATCAGTTACGAGAAAGCGGCTAAATTTCTGAACACCAGAGTGAGTAATAGTTTAAAGAGTAAGCGAGACCTCTTTTTGCGCATCGTTTATGCGTATGTGCTGGGCAACAATGATTTTCATCTGCGCAATATCGGGATTATCCTTCCTGAAAAGAATCCTCCCTTTCTGGCCCCGGTTTATGACTTTATCAGCGTGGTGCCCTACCCTGCAGCATTTGGTGAGTATTTAGCTTTGCCCTTGCTTGAACGGGAAGAAAATGATGCAGGAAACACGCCGGGAATGAATTCAGGATATGGGGAATATCTGGGCGCAGACTTTATCCTGCTTGCGCAGGGCATGGATATTAACCCGGCTCTGGCACGAAAATGGCTTTCCGAGGTGGTGACTCACCATCAGCTGATTATCGATACCTATACCGAAAGTCATATGCCTGAATCACAGCGGGAAGTCGTACTTGATTATGTTGCCCGAAGAATCACGTTACTGGCTGTGACCGAAATTTAAACGTGATGCAGAACCGTTAATCAGCAGAAGAACCCTGCTTAAACCCATAAAAAAACCCGCTGGCATCAGCGGGTTTCAGATTTCAGAACGTCAACAGCAATCAGAGTTCAAACCGATCCAGATTCATCACTTTGGTCCAGGCGGCAACAAAGTCTTTAACGAATTTTTCACGGGCGTCGCTGCTGGCGTAAACTTCCGCCGAAGCGCGTAACACCGCATTGGAACCAAATACCAGGTCGGCACGTGTGGCAGTGAAACGGGTTTCGCCGCTGACGCGATCGCGTCCAATGAATTTCTCATTAGTCGAATCGGTGGCTTTCCACTCGGTGCGCATATCCAGCAGATTCACGAAGAAGTCCGTGTTCAGCGAACCCACGTGGTGCGTGAAGATGCCGTGCTGGCTGCCATCAAAGTTGGCGCCCAGCGCACGCATCCCGCCCACCAGCACCGTTAACTCCGGCACGGTCAGGGTCAGCTGCTGCGCTTTATCGATCAGCAGACTTTCGGTTGTGGTTTTGCCGAAGCCGGTGCCGTAGTTACGGAAGCCATCAGCACGCGGTTTCAGCAGATCGAACGACTCGATGTCGGTCTGATCCTGACGCGCATCGACACGGCCCGGCGTGAATGGCACTTCGATTGAAATGCCCGCCGCTTTCGCCGCCTGCTCAACGCCAACGATACCCGCCAGCACGATTACATCCGCCAGTGAAGCCTTGTGGGCTTCGCGCTGAATGGCTTCCAGCGCTGGCAGTACACGTGCTGCGACGGCATTGACGTCCCACTCACGCTGTGGCAGCAGTGCCAGTCGGGCACCGTTGGCACCACCCCGTTTGTCGCCGCCACGGAAGGTCGATGCCGACGCCCAGGCAACGGAAACCAGCTCGCTGATGCTGAGGCCAGATGCTGCGATCTTCTCTTTCAGCTGGGCGATATCTGCCACGGTTGGATGATAAACCGGTGCAGGCAGCGGATCCTGCCAGATCAGATCTTCCTGCGGAACTTCCGGACCGATGTAGCGCGCTTTTGGCCCCATATCACGGTGAGTCAGCTTGAACCAGGCACGGGCAAAGGCTTCATTGAACGCCTGCGGATCGTTGTGGAAACGACGCGAAATTTTTTCAAATTCCGGATCAAAACGCAGCGTCAGATCGGTTACCAGCATGGTCGGTTTGTGTTTCTTCGTGGAATCAAACGCATCCGGGATAATGTCCGGCGCATCAGCTGCGACGAACTGAATGGCACCCGCCGGGCTGCGCGTCTGAACCCACTCATATTTGAACAGGTTCTCGAAGAAGTAGTTGCTCCACTGTGTCGGTGTCTGAGACCAGATCACTTCCAGACCGGAGGTAATCGCATCCGCGCCAACGCCGCTGCCGTGGCTGTTGACCCAGCCCAGGCCCTGCGCTTCAATCGGTGCGGTTTCCGGATCGACGCCTACGTGGCTGGCCGGTGCGGCACCGTGGGTTTTACCCAGCGTATGTCCACCTGCGATCAGTGCCACGATCTCTTCGTCATTCATGCCCATGTTGCCAAAGGTGGCGCGAATAGCCGGAGCCGCAGAGGCAGGATCGCCGCTGTGTTCAGGACCTTCCGGGTTCACGTAGATCAGACCCATTTCTGTTGCGCCCAGGGGCGACTGCGCCAGGGATTCCGGGTGACGGTGTTCCAGCCAGGCGGCTTCTTCGCCCCAGTTCACATCCAGATCCGGTTCCCAGACATCGTCGCGTCCGGCACCAAAGCCAAAGGTACGGAAGCCTGAGTTTTCCAGCGCAACGTTACCCGCCAGAATATAGAGGTCGGCCCAGGAGATCTTCTGACCATACTTCTGTTTCACCGGCCACAGTAAACGGCGCGCTTTATCCAGACTGACGTTGTCTGGCCAGGAGTTTAAGGGGGCGAAACGTTGCTGACCACGGCCCGAACCACCGCGTCCGTCCACGGAGCGATAGGTTCCGGCGCTGTGCCAGGCCATACGAATAAACAGGCCGATATAGCTGCCCCAGTCAGCAGGCCACCAGGCTTGTGACTCAGTGAGCAACCCTTTGATGTCAGCTTTCAGCGCAGAGTAATCTAATTTGGCAAATTCTTTACGGTAATCGAAGGATTCATCAAGCGGGTTCGAGCGGGATGAATGCTGGTTCAGCAGGTCAACCCGGAGTTGATTCGGCCACCAGTCGCGGTTGGTTGTTCCGCCGCCCGGCGCCTGATTTGACTGAGGTGGCTTACCAGCATGAAAAGGACATTTGCCCTCAGGCGCTTCGCGATCGGCTTCGACAATAGGCTTTGCATCTTTTGCATCTTCATCAACGGAATTGCTCATGGTCACACCTCTTTTTTGTATTTTCATCGCTACTCTATAGAGGATTGTCAGGATCGCACACCTGTCTCATCCTATATGTTTGATAGCTTTTACCTTTTTATACACCTTCTTCAAAAGCTTAAGACAATGAATTGACGGCCGCCGCTGTGCTTAAAAAAAGCAGCGAAGCGGCAACCGTCACCCTGAGACTATTCCGACGGCGCCGGTTTCACAACTGCCGTTTTGCTGTCCGGCAGACGAATGCGGAACCAGATCGCATACATCGCCGGCAGGAACACCAGCGTGATCAGGGTACCGCCCAGCGTACCGCCGATCAGGGTGTAAGCCAGCGTTCCCCAGAACACCGAGTGGGTCAGGGGAATAAACGCCAGAATTGCCGCCATTGCCGTCAGCAGCACCGGTCGGGCGCGCTGAACGGTTGCTTCTACCACCGCAGCAAAAGGTGCCAGCCCCTCCTGTTCGTTATGGTGGATCTGCCCTATCAGGATCAGCGTGTTACGCATCAGGATGCCCGACAGGGCAATCAGCCCGACCAGTGCATTGATACCAAACGGCTGACCGAACAGCAGCAGCGTCGGCACAACACCAATCAGCCCGAGAGGAGCAGTGAGAAAGACCATTACCATTGCCGACAGAGAGCGCACCTGCAGAATGATAATCAGCAGGGTGATCGCTATCATGATGGGGAATAGCGGTGCCATCGCCTGTGTCGCTTTACCAGACTCCTCTATCGAACCGGCCAGTTCGATGCGGTAGCCCGCGGGCAGCGTCGTGATGATCGGTTGCAGGGTTTTATTCAGCGCCGTGGAGACATCCGGCGGCTGCAGGGAATCGGCGATATCACTCCGGACGGTAATAGTGGGTGTACGGTCGCGCCGCCTCAGCAGGGGATCTTCCATTTTCACCTGCACCTCACCAATCTGCGACAGCGGGATACGCTGACCCGCAGCACCTGCCAGCGTGAAGTCAGCAATTTTAGCCGGATCGAGCCGGATTTCTCCGGCGGCACGCCCCACGACCTGGACCGCGCGGATATCTTCCCGCACGGTGGTGACAGGCACACCCGTCAGCAGAAACTGTAACTGCCGGGCGACCTCAGTGGAGGTCAGCCCCACCGCCTGCAATCGGTTCTGGTCCAGCGAGAAATGCAGTGTCGGCACGGGCGCGCCCCAGTCGGTGTTCACCGTCCTCATCATCGGGCTGGCCCGCAGTACCGCTTCCACCTGATTAGCAATCACGCGCAGGCGTGCCGGATCGGGTCCCATCACCCGCCACGCCACCGGATAAGGTGAATAGGGCCCAAACACCAGCTGTGTCACGCGAACCTGCGCTTCAGGCACCAGACCGCTGGCGATTGCAGCGCGTAGCTGTGCTTTCAGGGCATCACGCGCGTCCTGACTGTCAGTCAGTACCACCAGCTTGGCAAAGGCTGGATCAGGCAGTTCTGGGGCCATCGCCAGATAAAAACGCGGTGGCCCCTGACCGATATAAGCGGTGACGATTTTTGCCTCACGCTGCTGTTTAAGCCAGGTTTCAACCTTTTCAGCCGCCGCCCGGGTCTGTTCAATGGCGCTGCCGTAGGGGAGCTGAACTTCAACCAGCACTTCCGGCCGGTCTGAGGTCGGGAAAAACTGTTTTTTTACCAGCGCCATACCGAGCACAGCGATGATGAACAGCGCAATCACCACGCCTGCCACCCAGCCTTTACGGGCAATCACGCGAGTCAGCAACTGGCGAAAGCGATTGTAGTGACGCGTGTTGTAGATGGCTGCGTGACCGCCTTCCACCGTTTTGATGGCAGGCAGCAGCTTTACGCCGAGATAAGGGGTGAACACCACCGCCACGATCCAGGAGGCGATCAGGGCGATGCCGACTATCCAGAACATATTGCTGGTGTACTCACCCGCCGTGGACTGTGCAAAGCCATTGGGCATAAACCCCACGGCAGTGACCAGAGTGCCCGCCAGCATCGGTGCCGCCGTATGACTCCAGGCATAAGCCGACGCCTTAATGCGATCGTAGCCCTCCTCCATTTTCACCACCATCATCTCAATGGCGATAATGGCGTCATCCACCAGCAGGCCCAGCGCCAGAATCAGGGATCCCAGGGTGATGCGGTCAAAGTTTTTGCCGGACGCCTCCATAACCACAAACACTACCGCAAGGGTGAGTGGAACGGCCGCCGCCACGACTACCCCAACACGCCAGCCCATGCTGACAAAGCAGACCACCATCACCACCAGCAACGCCACGACGAACTTAACCATAAATTCATCAACGGCTGAGCGGATATTGACGGACTGATCGGTGACCTGAGTCAGCGACATTCCCAGCGGCATCGCCTGGTTAATACCGGCCGTTTCAGCGGCCAGTGCCTTACCTAGCTCCAGACCGTTCCAGCCATCACGCATCACGATACCGAGCAGCAGCGCCGGTTCGCCCTGATTACGCACCATAAACGTGGCGGGATCTTCATATCCTCGTGTCACCGTGGCCACGTCCGCCAGCTTCAGGCTTCTGCCCTGCGCCACAATCGGCGTCTCACGAATTTTTTCCAGCTTATCGAACGCGCCATCAAGCCGGATAAAAACCTGCGGTCCCCGGGTATCAATCGAGCCCGCGGGCGTCAGGACATTCTGATCGTTCAGCGCAGCAAAAATCGTCTGCGGAGTGATGCCGAGCGTCGCCAGCCGATCGTGTGAAAACGACACATAGATGCGCTCACTCTGCTCACCGATAATATTGACCTTTTTCACACCCGGCAGATGCAGTAATCGCTGACGCAGCGATTCCGCCTCACGCACCAGCAGGCGCTGCGGTTCCCCTTTTGCCTTCAGCGCCAGCAGCGCAAAGGTCACGTCAGAGAACTCGTCGTTGATCATCGGCCCGATGACCCCGGCGGGCAGGTTGCTGCTCTCATCGCCCAGCTTCTTACGTGCCTGGTAAAACTCCTCCTGAACCTGCGAGGGCGGCGTTTTGTCCTGCAGGGAGAGCAGGGTGAAAGCCAGGCCGGGGCGCGTATAGGTTTCGCTGCGGTCATACCATCTCAGCTCCTGAAGCCGCTTCTCCAGCGGTTCGGCCACCTGATCCTGCATCTCCTGCGCCGTCGCACCCGGCCACGCGGAGATAATTGTCATCTGTTTTACGGTGAACGGCGGATCTTCTGCCCGTCCCAGTTCGAAAAATGACAGTACGCCCGCCACGGTAATCAGGATGATCAGAAACAGCGTGATGGCGCGTTCGCGCACCGCCAGTGCTGACAGATTAAAGCGTCCGTGGCTCATGGCTGGCTCCCTGCAACCGCAGCGTCATCGGGTCGCACGCGCTCCCCCTGCTTCAACAGATGTGCGCCCAGCGCCACTATCCGATCGCCTGCATTAAGCTGACCCGCCACGGTGGCCGCCTCGTCACTGATCGCGATCACCGAGACCGGCCGCCAGGCAACGGTGGCGGGCTGGCCGGTAATATCCCAGACGCCAGGTCCTTTACCGGCATCGTAAACTGCAGCCAGCGGCACCTGCAGCAGCGATTGCGTCGGTTTATTCGTCAGCGAGAGCGTGACGGTGGCACCCAGCGGGGCGCTCGCCAGTGCGCCCTCCAGCACATATCTCGCCTCATAGGTGCGCGTCATCGGATCGGCCACATCAGCCAGTTGCCGCAGTCGGGCGGAAACCGGCGTACCGCCTGCACCATAGAGCGTTGCCTGCGCCTCACTGCCCACTGCGGGACGAAGCGTCTCCGGCAACTGAACGCTCGCCTCACGCTGTCCGGCTCGGGCCAGTCGGATGACGGCCTCGCCCGCACTCACCACCTGCCCCGGCTCCGCCAGCGTTGCCATCACCACACCGTCGTCATCGGCCAGTAACAGTGCATACCCGCTGGCGTTACCGGCCACGCTGGCCTGCGCCTGCGCTGCTTTCAGCTCAGCCTGGGCGGTGGCTGCAGCGGCCCGAATCTGGTCGTATGCCGACACGGAAACTGCGCCGGTTGCCACCAGCGTGCGGTAACGCGCCTGATCGGCGCTGGTCTGTCTGACGCGTGCCTGCGCGGCGGCAACAGACTGCTGCTCTGCCTGTGCCTGCAGCCGCAGATCGACCGGGTCAAGCCGCATCAGTGGCTGACCACGCTTCACACGCTGGCCGCTGTCCACCAGCCTTTCGAGGATTTTGCCCGAGACCCGAAAACCGAGTTCACTCTGAACCCGGGCGACCACGACACCGCTGAAAGCACGGCTGCCCTCCGTGGCGCTGATGACCTTCGTGACCCTGACCAGGGGCGGCTGGGTGCGCGGATCCGCTTTGGACGCGTTGTCCCGACAGCCCACCAGCACCAGGGGCATCAGACAAACAACCAGAGTGGCAGGAATGGACCTGAGCATAGATTACCTTCAACAGTGAGCAGGAGAATGTCGCCATTTTCATATCATGTGACCAATACTGTCAATAGTCACTCATTGCGAAAAGAAACTATCCGTTGATGAAAGCTGAGGATAAATCGTGAATTAAGGGAAATCAGGCAAAGACAGCGAGGAGGCAGATTCTGCATGGACATCGGAATCTGCTGGCGAAGCAAGTGACCATAAAAA
Source organism: Candidatus Pantoea varia (assembly GCF_900115075.1). Taxonomy (GTDB): domain Bacteria; phylum Pseudomonadota; class Gammaproteobacteria; order Enterobacterales; family Enterobacteriaceae; genus Pantoea; species Pantoea varia. The sequence continues at coordinate 609,976 of NZ_FOVG01000001.1, read as the reverse complement.
TTAAAAGTCACTAACCCAGCAAATCGTGGGCGTCGAAAAGGGATTAAGCGCAATGCCCCGTCAGGCCAGAAATGGCGCGGCAACGATAAATTCAGAGAGGATAAAGCAGAAGAAAACGAGGGAATGAAGCGCGTTTACTGAGGATATTGCCCTGAACGCACACCCTCTGCGCGTCCGGGCAATCAACTGACGCCCTGTTATCCAGGGCGCTATGTTACTTAACGCCAGCCGAGTTCCGGGGCGACATACTTCAGAATCGCCTCGATCACATGGGCGTTGTAGGCGACGCCGAGCTGATTAGGCACGGTGAGCAGCAGCGTGTCCGCTTCAGCAATCGCCTCATCCTGCGCCAGCTGTTTGATCAACGCCTCTGGCTCTGCGGCATAGCTACGGCCAAAGATGGCACGGGTTTTCTCATCGAGGAAACCGACGGAATCCTGGTCGTTGCCGCTGCGGCCAAAGTAGGCGCGGTCCATATCATTCACCAGCGCAAAGATGCTACGACTGACGGAGACGCGTGGCGCATGCTGATGCCCCGCCGCTTTCCAGGCCTCGCGGTAAGCGCGAATCTGTTTCGCCTGCTGAATGTGGAACGGCTCGCCGGTTTCATCATCCTTCAGGGTTGAACTTTGCAGATTCATGCCCATTTTTGCAGCCCATTCTGCGGTGGCGTTGGAGCCGGAGCCCCACCAGATACGGTCACGCAGGCCTTCAGAGAGCGGCTCAGGGCGCAGCAGACCCGGCGGATTCGGGAACATCGGCTGTGGATTCGGTTTGGCAAAGCCTTCGCCACCCAGCACTTCCAGAAACTCTTCGGTGTGACGACGGCCCATATCCGCATCGCTTTCACCCGCTTTCGGTTCAAAGCCAAAATAGCGCCAGCCATCGATCACCTGCTCCGGTGAACCGCGGCTCAGACCCAGTTGCAGACGACCGTTGGAGATCAGATCGGCTGAACTGGCGTCTTCCACCATATAGAGCGGGTTTTCGTAGCGCATGTCGATAACACCGGTGCCGATCTCAATCGTTTTGGTGCGCGCTGCCACGGCAGCCAGCAGCGGAAACGGCGAGCTGAGCTGGCGGGCAAAATGGTGGACGCGGAAATACGCGCCATCTGCGCCCAGCTCTTCGGCGGCGACCGCTAAGTCGATCGATTGCAGTAATACATCCTGTGCTGAGCGGGTGGCGGACTGTGACGAAGGCGTCCAGTGACCAAAGGATAAGAAGCCAATATTTTTCATCTGTATTTCTCCTGACAGGCGGTAAACGCCCGTGGATGCAAGGCGATTTTTGATAGAGAAAGGTTACGCCCCTGGAGCCGCCACTGATAGTCAATATCTTTCAGCGCCATATTCAGGAATTTCGACATAGCTAAGCAGATTATCCACTTTGCCTTTGCCTGCCCTTTCTTTCACTGTTCAGATTCCCGCTTTCGCTGTCAGGTGAATCATGCACACCGGTTATCTCTCTTTACAGCAGCGCGCCTGGCTTAAAGCGCGCGCGCGCAGCTGGCTCTGGCGCAGCGAACTGCCGACCTGGCTGCTAATGGGTGCGATCTATGGCGGCTGGTTTTCGGTGATGCTGAACGTGCAGACGCTGGGGCGGCTGGCCGCCACTCTGCTGCTGATCGTCTTCACGAGCTGGTATATGTCGCTGCAGCATGAGCTGATCCATGGCCATCCCACGCGCTGGCCGCGGGTGAATCAGCTATTTGGCATCCTGCCGCTGGCGGTCTGGTATCCCTATGGACTCTATCGCGATTCTCATCTGGCTCATCATCGTAATCACACCCTGACCGAACCGGATGAGGATCCGGAAACCTACTACCTCTCCGCTGCTCGCTGGGCGACGTTACCGCGCTGGCAGCAGCACCTGGTTCATCTGCGTAACACTTTTCCGGGGCGATTGCTGATCGGCCCGCTGCTGGATGTGGTGGCAACCCTGGGCGGAATGTTGCAGGTACTGCGCCGTGGCGATCGATCCGCGATTGCGATGTGGCTGCTGCACGGGACGCTGCTGGCACTGCTGTTTTTCTGGATGGCGCGGCAGGGATTTCCACCGCTGTGGTATCTGCTGGCGGTCAGTTACCCGGCGCTGGCGCTGACCAAAGTGCGATCCTTCTATGAGCATCGTGCGGCGGACGATCCGCTGGCACGGTCGGTGAATAATGAAGCGTCGTGGCCGTGGCGCATGCTATTCCTGAATCTGAACTACCATTCAGTGCATCACGATCTCCCCGGCGTCCCCTGGTATGGCCTGCGCCGCCTCTATCTGCGCGACCGCGATCATTACTACCATCGCAATCATGGCTTTCGCGTGGCGGGCTATCGGGTCTGGCTGCGGCAGTTCTGGGCCAGACCGGTCGGGGTCAATGCCCATCCGGGACGATCAGCGGAGAAAACGCATGAATGACCTGCTCGCCTTGCCGATGTATGCGATTCATCCGCCTGCTACACAGGCGCTGATGCAGGCAATGGTTGCCCTGCTGGCGCAGCACGGCATAGCCGCGCAGCCGATCTGGCCTGACGATTTGCTGGCACACTGGCAGGATGACCGATTGCTGCTGAGCCAGACCTGCGGCTATCCGCTGGTTAGTCAGTTGCCGGCAGTGCAACTGGTCGGCGCATTTCACTATCGGGCACCGGGCTGCATTGGTCGTGACTATCGCAGCTGGCTGGTGGCGCGGGATAAACAGGCAACGCTCGCCGATTTTAACGGTCAGCGGGCCGTGGCTAACAGCCTGGACTCTCACTCTGGCTATAACGCGCTGCGCCGGGTAGCGGCGCTTCAGGGCGTGACGTTTTCGGCGCTGTTGCTGAGCGGTGGCCACCGTCAGTCGCTGGCGGCACTGCGTGCTTCACAGGCGGATATTGCGGCGATCGACTGCGTCAGCTGGGCGCTGCTGATGCGTTATGCGCCTGAAGAACTGCGCGGCCTGCATATTATCGGTGAGACGCCAGCCGCACCCGGATTACCGCTGATCACGGCAGCCTCAACGTCAGAGACCCGGCTTGCGACGTTACGCACGGGGCTGCATCAGCTGGTGAGTAAATCCACTTTTCGCGCCGTTTGCGACGACAACCTGATCGGCGGATTCAGCCCGGTACAGCGGGACGATTATCAGGGCGTTCTGGCGTGGGAACAGCAGGCCGCCGCGCTGGGCGTCACCCGTCTGTAATGTCCCACACTCTTTCGGTCCTCTGAACAGGAAAATCGGCTTTCTCAGCATCATCAACGCCCTGCTCACGCTTTCCCGGCCTGCTATTTCATGCTCCCTGATGCGCTTCAACCGAGCCTAAGGCTGGTAAGCCCGGTCACGGCGTTTTAATGTAGAGGTTTTCAGCAGAGGGAGAGTGGGATGCGCATTCTGATGGCAGGTGCCGGCGCGACTGGCGGATATTTTGGTGCACGACTGGCTCAGGCGGGTCAGGACGTGACTTTTCTGGTCCGTGAGCGGCGTTATCAGCAGCTGCAGGCTCATGGTCTGGTGTTGCAGACGCCAAAAGGCACGGAAAAGTTACAGCCGCAGCTGACCCAGGCGAGCACGCTGACGGGCCACTATGATCTGATCATCGTGACGGTGAAGAGCTTTGCACTTGATCAGGTGATGGATGACATTGCGCCTGCGGTCGGCCCGGACACGCTAATCATGCCGATTCTCAACGGAATGCGGCACATCGCGACGCTGCAACAGCGTTTCGGCGAAGATAAAGTGATTGGCGGCCTGTGCAAAATCAACGCCACCCTGGGCGACAATGGCGAAGTGATCCAGATGACGCCGCTGCATCAGCTCTTATACGGTGCGCTGGACGGTAACAACGACGCGCGGCTGCAGCGGGTTGATGCGGCACTGCGCGACTGTCAGGTTGATACCCTGTTCAGCGATAACATCATGGATGAGCTGTGGGAAAAGTGGCTGCTGCTGAGTACCCTCGGCGCAGTCTGCTGTCTGGCGCGTGGCAACACCCAGCAGATCCTCACCTCGCGCGGCGGCGAAGCGCTGTTACAGGGAATTTTTGCGGAGATTCTGTCCGTCATCACTGCCGAAGGCTATCAGCCGCGCCCGGCGGTCACCGCCCGCATTTTTGAGCTATTAAACAATCCGGCGACGCCAATGACCTCCTCCATGTACCGCGATCTCACCCAGGGCTTTGCTATCGAAGCTGATCAGGTGATAGGCGATTTGCTGCTGCGGGCGAAACGAAATGGCCTCGCTACGCCGCTGCTGAACGCAGTGGATGTGAATCTGCAGGTCTATCTGCAACAGCGTTAATAACGGCCGACTGCGCTGACCGGGTGCGGCAATGGCCCCGGCAGCGTGGCGGTGAAAGTGTGGTCGGCAGCAGCAGCGCAGCAGGAAAATTTGCTACACTCGTCGCTTCATATTTTGGAGAGTTCAATGACTTCCCGCTCCGTGACCCTCGATGATGTCGCTCAACTGGCCGGCGTCTCATATCAAACCGTTTCACGTGTTTTAAATCGTTCTGAACAGGTGTCTGCCCGTACGCGGGAAAGGGTTGAGGCGGCGATGCTGCAGCTCAATTATGTGCCTAACCGTGTGGCGCAGCAGCTGGCGGGTAAGGCGACGCGCACGCTGGGTCTCGCTACCAGCGATCTGGCGCTGATGGCACCCGCGCAGATCGCCTCGTCGATTCAGCAGCGTGCTGCGAGGGCGGGTTATCATCTGGTGATTGCCATGGACAGTGGTGACGATGCGGCCGCTACCGTCAATGAACTGCTGGCACAACGGGTCGACGGGCTGCTGATTAACCTCCCGCTGGATGCGGATGAGGCGCAACAGATCCAGTTGCTGTGTGGCAGCAAGCCAGTGCTGTTTCTGGATGTCGAGCCTCAGGCCGCGGTGGCGCAGTGTCAGTACCCGAATGAGTCTGGCGCGCGTGCCGCCGTGGAACATCTGGTGGCGCTGGGCCATCGTCAGATTGGCCTGTTAAACGGGCCGCAGCGCTCGGTGTCAGCCCGCCAGCGTGAAAACGCATGGCGTCAGGCGCTGGTCGATCATCAGTTAACGCCGCACTGTTCACTGCGCGGCGACTGGAGCGCGCAGTCGGGTTACCAGGCGCTGATGGCGCAGTTGCCCGACGACCTGCCGCAGGCGCTGCTGGTGGCGAACGATCAGATGGCGCTGGGGGCGATGCGGGCGCTGCATCAGTATGGCGTGGCGATTCCTGGTGAGATATCGGTGATTGGTTATGACGATACCGCCGAGAGCGCGTGGTATCAGCCGCCGCTGACCACGGTGCGGCAGGATTTGCACTTTCTTGGCGCACAGAGCGTCGAGCGGATGCTGGCCAGGCTTCAGGGTGAAGAAGCTTCACACAGCGCGCTGGAAACCACGCTGGTGATCCGCGAGACCACCGCCCCACCCGCTGATAAGCAGGTCGATTTAGTGGCGCTGTCACAGCAATTACAGGGGATTGCCCGCAGACTGGCGGGCAAATAAGACCGCACTGGCGCGGGCAATAAAAAACCCGCTCCACCAGAGTGGAAGCGGGTTCGCATAGGAGGTAAGTCGCGTTAGCGCTCGGCTATATGCCCTTAGGCTTTCGGGTGTTCGCCCACACCCATCGCTTTGATCTTTTTAGACAGCTCGCGACGCTCTTTAGACAGGTCGGCGTTTTTGATGATGTACTCATCCACGCGATCTTCATAATCCACACGCATGCTGGCGATGATTTCCTGAATAGCCTCAACGCTCATGCCCGGTTTGATATATTCGCTCAGGTTGTCGAGCAGCAGAACGCGCTTCTGGTTGTCGCGAATTTTCTTCTCGTTGTCGACGATTTCACGCTGCAGTTTGTTTTTGCGGCGGAACATACGCACGAACTCCAGTACGTCCTGAAATGACTGCTTGGCATTTTCCATGATGGCACCTTTCTTTGAGCCTGCTGACGCAGGGAGAGAGTCAAAACGATCAGCTTAGCGGCTAGCCCGCCAGGTAAGCAATTTTCACAGCTAAATTCAGACTGGCTCTTATCTTAGCGCAAAGAAACCCGGTTTCACATTAAGTCATTGTCTGAGGTGATTATTTGCGCAGCGCCATTCGCATCAGATCGGTCATCCGCTCCAGCTGTTTCGCCAGTTCCAGCGTCAGCCAGACGTAGCCGTAGATGGGCGTCTCTTCCAGACCATCGCTGCCCGCGTCGGCGATCAGCCGCCGGAGTTCGCCGCTGATTTCGGTCAGCTCATGGCTGTTGGCGATCACCTCTTCCGTTTCGCCCTCAATCGCCATCACCGACAGCGCCCGCAGCGTGTTCTCGGTCATCTGCTGGGTGCGGCGAAGTGCGGGCGCGTTAAGCATAATCAGATGGCTTTCACGCGATGCCCACCAGGCATTAATCTGCATCTCAATAGTGTTAACCATATTACGGTTAATGGTCTGAATGGCTTCAAGCACCGACTTCGGGATGCGCGTCTCTTTGCTCGACGGCTCCAGCAGCGCACGCATCTTAATCACGCTGCTCAGCAATTTGCTCAGCGGCTTGTTGAGACGCGGCTTTTCAACCAGGTTGGGCGAGAAACCGGCGTGATAGATCTTCGCCATTTCCGCCAGCGCGTCAGAGAGCTGAATGCGCCAGTGGGTATACGCGCGCTGCGCCCAGATCGCGGTAAACAGCAGCGCCATCAGCGATCCCAGAATCACATCACCACCGCGCCACAGTGCCATGGTGAAATCGCCGGTTGGCGCACCCACCACGACACTCAGCGTAATCCCGATCAACAGCGCCATGTAGGGATGTTTGCCCAGCGTCAGGTAACCGCTGATCACCATGATGATGCCGCACCAGACCAGCATTATCGGCATCGAGATCAACTCCAGCTTCAGGGCAATCAGACCGGAAATTGATCCCGCCACCGTGCCGCTGATGCGTTGCAGCGCGCGCGGAAAGACATTCCCCCAGGTGGAGATCGGCCCCATCACCACCACCAGCGTAATCAGCGGCCAGGTGCCTTCCGGGATATCGGTCGCCCGGACAAAGATAAAGCAGAGTATAAAGGCGATGGCGATGCGCACGCCGTGGACGGAGCGGTAATGGCGATAAAACCAGAACTCAAGTTTCGATATGGGCTTATCAGGACGCAAAGTGACTTTCCGGTTGCGGGAACATAATGAGGCTATCTTAACCCTGAACGCGGCTCAGGCTTAGCGCGGGCGGGATATTTCAAACCGTTTTGACGTCCGCTTACAATTATCAACATCCGTCTCACATACCTGCCCGCAAGTTAAAAACAACTGGCTACGGCTCTGTAACTTTTATCGAGACGCAGTCACAGGACATCAATGTGAAAACGGGCAGCCCGCAGGCTACCCGTTTTAGTGCTGACAAATGGCTAATCAGAACTTCTGCTTGAGATAATCCGTCAGGCGGGTAATGACACCAGCCGGTTCAACCGCACCCAGCGCCACCAGTGGATAGTGAGCAATCTGCTGATCTTTATCCATCACCTGTATTTCACCAATCACTTCGTTGGCTTTCAGCGGCGCTTCCAGATCTTTGCGATCGATGATGTACTTCGCCTTCACGTTCTGCACTTCACTCCGCGGCAGCGACAGATAAACATCTTCTGCGGTTCCGACATCGACCTGATGAGGATTACCGTACCAGACGTTTTCGGTACCAATCTTCTTACCGGCATGGAACAGCTGAACGGTGTCAAAGGTGTTCTGGCCCCAGACCAGCAGTTTACGCGCCTGCTCTTCACGGCCTTTCGAGCTTTTACCGCCCATGACGACGGCGATCAGGCGGTGTTTGCCCACCACATTCGAGGCGATGATGTTGAAGCCTGCGGTCTCAGTGTGACCGGTTTTCAGCCCATCAACGTGGAGATTATTGTCCCACAGCAGACCATTGCGATTGTTCTGAGTGATGCCGTTCCAGGTCAGGGTCTTTTCACTGTACATGGCATAAAAGTCAGGCTCACCATCAATAATGGCGCGTGACAGCTTCGCCATATCCAGCGCGCTGGAGAACTGACCCGGCGCATCCAGACCATGCACGGTTTCAAAATGGGTGTTCTGCAGGCCGAGTTTCTCAACGTAGTGATTCATCATGCCGACGAAGTTCGCTTCGCTGCCCGCCACATAATCAGCCAGCGCAACGCAGGCGTCGTTACCGGAATCGATGATGACGCCGCGACTTAAATCCCGGACGCTCAGCTTATCACCTGGCTTCAGAAACATCAGCGAGGAGCCTTTGAACACCGGATTACCTGCCCCCCAGGCATCTTTTCCGACCGTGACCATGTCGTCGCGGCTGATTTTTTTCTGATCGATGGCGCGATCGACCACATAACCGGTCATCAGTTTGGTCAGACTTGCGGGGTTGCGGCGTTCATCGGGATTGCCCGCCGTCAGCACCTGCCCGGTGGTGGCATCCATCAGCACCCAGGAAGCGGCATCAATCGCCGGAGGCGTCACAGGAAAGGGGATCGCATCAGCCTGTGCCAGCGAGGCCCAGAAAACAGTAACGGTAACGGTGAACAGCAGACGCCTTTTCAACACTTCATCCTTAATTGCACGGGAGAGAAAATTTCTAGAAACGAAACGGAAACAGCCGCACGTTTTACGGCAAAAGCGTTGTGAAGGTTTGAATAAATTGAAAAAAAGTATGAACCGGGCGGGTCTCAGATGAGCGTAGTTGTCGGCTTACCGTCGTCAGCTGTCATCATCAGGGAAAATAAGATGCCGGTCTGGTCCTGTGAAATAGCCCGGGAGTGGTCAGCCCAGACATTGAATAAATGCGTCACGGCTTCCGGTTTCGGAACGTGTACAGGCGCCAGCAATATGGGTTTATGCGTCTGAGGATGCCGTCGTTGCGGCCTTGCGGCAAAAACAGACTTCAGGCTGCTTCAACCCTTAACTTCAGACGTGCCGGAATATGGTTTACCATACAGGGATGGCGTCAGACGCTGCCCGGAGCCGCTATCATGGCTCTGTACGGCTGAACCCGCCGTCAGTGCGCATCAGACATAATGATCAGAGCTAAATTCTGCCTGCGCGCAGAGAGATTCAGAGCGAACAGAAAGCCGGTGACTCGCTTTCTGTTCATAAAGTCAGTGAACGCAATGAACGGATATGAAATTTGAATAACGACCGCGTACAGCCCACTTTTCTCTTTCACGATTACGAGACCTTCGGCACCAGCCCCTCTCGTGATCGGCCAGCCCAGTTTGCTGGCCTGCGCACCGACAGTGAGTTTAATCCGGTCGGCGAACCCGAAGTGTTCTACTGCCGTCCGCCTGATGACTATTTGCCACAGCCCGAAGCGGTGATGATTACCGGCATTACCCCGCAGATAGCGATGAGTCGCGGCGTGATCGAAGCAGAGTTCGCTGAACGGATCCATACGCTGTTCACCAAAGAGCAAACCTGTGTGGTGGGCTACAACAACGTGCGTTTCGATGATGAAGTGACGCGCAATATCTTCTATCGCAACTTTTACGATCCCTATGGCTGGGCCTGGCAACACGGCAACTCACGCTGGGACCTGCTCGACGTGATGCGTGCCTGCTATGCGTTGCGGCCCGAAGGGATCAACTGGCCGGAAAATGAAGAAGGCTTTCCCAGCTTCCGGCTGGAGCATCTGACCAAAGCGAACGGCGTGTCCCATGAAAATGCGCACGATGCAATGTCCGATGTTTACGCCACGCTGGCGATGGCGAAACTGGTCAAAGAGAAGCAGCCGAAACTGTTTGAGTTTTTGTTTACCCATCGTAACAAAAACAAGCTGATGAACCTGATCGACATCCCGCAGATGAAACCGCTGGTCCATGTCTCCGGCATGTTCGGCGCTGCACGCGGTAACACCAGCTGGATCGTACCGCTTGCGTGGCATCCCGATAACCGCAATGCGCTGATCGTGGTCGATCTGGCGGGCGATATTTCGCCCCTGCTGCAACTGGATGCCGACACGCTGCGTGAGCGTCTTTACACACCGAAAAACGATCTCGGCGATCTGCCACCGGTACCGGTTAAACTGGTGCATATCAATAAGTGTCCGGTGCTGGCCCCTGCCAGTACGCTGCGCCCGGAAGATGCGGCCCGGCTGGGCATTGACCGTCAGCACTGTCTGGCGAACCTGGCGCTGCTGCGTCAGCAGCCCGATGTGCGGGAAAAACTGGTTACGCTGTTTGCCGAAGCGGAGCCGTTTACGCCATCGGATGATGTGGATACGCAACTCTACGATGGCTTCTTCAGTGATGCCGACCGCGCCGGGATGAATATCATTCGTCAGACCGCGCCCGCCAACCTGCCTGCGCTGGACCTGAGCTTTGAAAGTGAGCGTGTGGCAAAACTGCTGTTCCGCTATCGGGCGCGTAACTTCCCCGGCACGCTGGATGATGCCGAACAGCAACGCTGGTTGCAGCATCGCCGTGAAGTGCTAAACGCTGAGCGGGTGCAGGCGTTTATGCAGGATCTGGAGGGACTGGCCAATCTGCACGAATCAGATGCAGAAAAGGTTGGGCAGCTGAAAGCACTCTATCTTTATGCGCAGGAGCTGGTTTCCTGAGGTACTGAGGCAATCTCGCCCGGCCCCCCTGCCGGGTCAGATTGTCTGATATTGCTGAATCAGAGTACGGTCCACGCCAGCCAGGTCAGCGCAAAACCACTGAATCCCATTATCGTCGTCAGCACCGTCCAGGTGCGTAAACCATCGGCGACGGATAACCCGAGATAACGGGTCACCACCCAGAATCCCGCATCGTTGACATGTGACAGTCCCAGGCCGCCGAAACAGGCCGCCAGCGTGACCAGAACCCGCTGCATATCCGTCACGCCGGTCACCGCCTGAGTCAGCAAACCGCTGGTGGTCAGGATGGCCACCGTCGCAGAGCCTTGTGACGCACGCAGCGCCAGCGACAGGATAAACGCAGCAGGCACCAGCGGCAGATGCAGCGTTTCAAGCGTGACCGCCAGCGCTTTACCCACGCCCGACTCCACCAGCACTTTGCCGAAGGCACCACCTGCCCCGGCCACCAGAATCACGCTGGCTGAGGTAGGAATGGCCCGACCGGTCAGATCTTCCAGCTTATCTTTGCTCCAGCCACGCCGCACGCCCAGCAGCCAGGCCGCCAGACCTAACGCTATCAACAGGGCAATCGGCGGCGTGCCAATCACGGTCATGACGTTACGCAGCAGGCTTCCTTCTGCCAGCAGTGTGTGTGACAGGGTTCCCAGCACGATCAACACAATCGGAACCACAATCAGACCGCTGATGGTCAACGCGCCCGGCGGGGCCGGTTCATTTTTCTTTCCCTGTCCCTCAGGCTTCGCCATCTGCAACTGTTCCAGCACCTCTACCGACAGAGGGTAATGGCGACGGTTCATGACCTTCGCCACGTAGTAGCCGATGATCCCGACCGGCACTGAAATCGCGATACCCAGCATCATCAGCCATCCCATATCAGTGTGCAGGATCCCCGCCGCTGCGGCGGCACCGGGATGGGTCGGCAGCGCCACGTGCACTGTCAGCATCACACCCGCCATCGGCAGGCCAAACTTCAGTGGTGAGACGCGTGCCACCTTAGTGAAGCCATAAATCAGCGGGATGACGATGATAAAACCCACTTCGAAAAACACCGGAATGCCCAGAATAAAGGCCGCCATGGTTAATGCCGCGACGGTTCGCTTCAGACCCAGCGTTTTACTGAAGCGTTGCGCCAGCGATTCAGCACCGCCCGAGGCTTCAATAATCGCCCCGAGCATGGCACCAAGCACGATGATGATGGTGATGTGACCGAGCAGCCCGCCCATCCCGGTGATGATCGTCTCCATGATCTTTTCAGCCGGAATGCCGGTCGCGATAGCCACCAGCAGGCTGACAATCAACAGGGCGACAAACGGATGAACTTTGGCTTTGATGACCAGCAGCAGCAGGATCACGATGCTGGCGGTCGCTATGGCTAACAGCAGTGCGGTGGACATAGTAAACCTCAGAAATTGTTATATTTTTTGGTTTATCGGCGTACAGGGAAAGCAGGTGCAGGGCCAGAAAAAGGGCAAGCCTTTCCCTACCGGTGCCGAAACACCGGTTTTAAACCACGTTAAATCAGGCTTTTATCTTCCAGGGATCAAACCAGCCCAGACCCTCGGTAGTGTTGCCGCGAGGGATATACTCGCAGCCCACCCAGCCGGAATAGCCGACCTCATCCAGCAGTGAGAAGAGGTACGGATAATTGATTTCACCCTCATCCGGCTCATGGCGATCCGGTGCCGACGCAATCTGTACGTGGCGATAGCGTCCGGCATAGTGGCGAATCAGATGGCTGAGGTTGCCGTCCACCCGCTGCGCATGGAACAGGTCGAGCTGAGTGAAGACATTGGGCCGGTCGATCTGCTCAACCATTTCCAGGGTCTGATACTGGCTGGCGTAGAGATAGTGGGGTTTGGTGGTCGGATTCAGCGCTTCAATCAGCAGGTTGATGCCATGCGGCGCAAAGCACTCAGCCGCATAACGCATATTGCTGATAAAGGTGTCAACATAACGCTGACGGTCGGCACCGGGCGCCACCGTCGCCGCCATGATGTGGACCTGCGGGCAGTTTAGCGCAAGCGCATAGCTCAGGGCGCTATCGATATCCGCCCTGGCTTCTGCTTCCCGGCCGGGGATGGCTGAAACGCCCCACTCGCCCGCCGCGACGTTGCCCGGTGCGGTATTGAACAGCACCAGCTGGAGCTGGTTATCATCGAGCCACTGTTTTATCTGCGTGGCGGGATAGTCATAAGGAAACAGAAATTCGACCGCCGTGAAACCGGCTTCAGCCGCTGCAGCGAAGCGTTCAGCAAACGGCCATTCCGTAAACTGCGTCGAGAGGTTAGCAGCAAACTTCGGCATTATCGGCTCCTTAATTCCGCCACTTCGGCATCATTGAGATAACGGATTGGGCGGTCGCCCAGGGTAAAGATCAGACGGGCGGTTTCTTCCAGCTCTTCGGTATTATCTGCCGCTTCCTGTAATGACTTGCCCACCACCACCGGACCGTGATTCGCCAGCAGGAAGGCGCGATAGCGTGGTGCCAGCGCCGCCAGATCCTCGGCCAGTCGTCCATCACCTGGCTTGTAGTACGGCACGACCGGCACATCACCGACGCGCATCACTACATAGGGGGTAAACGGACGAATGCAGTTGTCCGGATCCAGCCCCTGTAAACAGGAGAGCGCCGTCAGGTAGTGGCTATGCAGATGGACCACCGCCCGGCAGTCGGGATTATTCAGGTAGAGCGCGCGGTGAAACGCAATCTCTTTGGAGGGCTTATCGCCGGAGAGCCATTCACCCTCAGGCGTCACTTTCGACAGCCGGTCTCCCTTTAATTCACCGAGGCAGGAGCCGGTGGGTGTCGCCAGCAGATTGCCATCCTCCAGCAGCATTGAGAGGTTGCCCGCCGATCCGGTGGCATAGCCGCGCTGAAAGAACGAGGCACCAAGACGTACCATCTCGTCACGCGCCTGTTGCTCCGCTAAAGAGAAAGATTCAGTCATAAGTAAACTCCGTTTGCGCGCGGCGGAAGAAATCTTCATCGCCAAAATTTCCCGATTTCAGTGCCAGAGAGAGCGGCTGATGGATGTCGCGAACCCAGGGCACACCCGGCGAAATCGTCGGGCCGATGTGAAAGGCCGTCACCCCCAGGCTCTGCGCGACCACGCCGGAGGTTTCCCCGCCCGCCACAATAAAGCGCTGCCAGCCCCGCTGTTTCAGCTCACGGGTGACCGCGGCGAACAGCTGCTCAACGGCTTCACTGCTGCGCTGCGCACCATAGCGCTGCTGAATCACCTGCAACTGTTGCGCGTCCGCGGTGGCAAAAAGCAGGGGTGCCAGCGCCTGCTGGCTATTTGCTTCCACCCAGTCACACAGCTGCCTGGCATAACCTTCGGCATCCTCCAGGCAGTGTTCAATCTCTACTTCGCAGGCCGGTGCCAGCTGGCGATACGCGGCCACCTGACGATTAGTCATCTGCGAGCAGGAACCGGAAATTACCACGGCGCGATCGCCCTGCGGACGGCCTGCCTGCTCCGCTTTCGCATCAGTCTCAGCCGTCGCCCACTGCCGCGCCAGACCGATGGCCAGCCCGGAACCGCCGGTGACCAGCCGCATCTCGCTCAGTGCCGTGCCCAGTGTTAACAGATGTTCCTGATGCAGGACGTCAGTCACGACGTAGTTGATCCCCTGCTCCGCCAGCTGGCCCAGCGCCTGACGCACTGACTCTGCGCCCTGATCGACCTGTGCCGCCGCGATCAGCCCGGCTTTGCCTGTCGCCTGCGACGTCATCAGACGCAGCAGGTTGCTGTCGTGCATTGGCGTGACCGGATGATGCCGCATCCCGGAATCTGACAGCAGCTGGTCGCCAACAAACAGATAGCCCTGGTAGACGGTGCGACCATTCACCGGCAGCGCCGGACAGATGACCGTCTGCGTTTCACCCAGTGCGTTCAGCAGGGCGTCGGTCACCGGGCCAATATTGCCCTGCGCGGTGCTGTCGAAGGTGGAGCAATATTTGAAATAGAAACGGTCGCAGCCTTGCTTCTGCAACCACGCCAGCGCAGCCAGCGACTGGGAAACCGCCTGGTCTGCCGGGCAGGAACGGCTCTTGAGGCTGACCACAATCGCCTGCGCCTCAGTGATTTCTTCGCTGACAGGGATGCCGTTGAACTGAATGGTGGTCAGCCCGTTCTGTACCAGAAAACTGGCGATGTCCGTCGCACCGGTGAAATCGTCCGCTATGACACCAAGACGCATCAGAGTTTCTCCCCGGCCTGAGGCAGCGTGATGCCGCTGAAGATCTTAATCACGGCACTGTCATCTTCACGGCCATAACCGGCGTTGCTGGCTTCGGTGAACATGTTAAGGGCCGTCAAGGCCAGCGGCAGCGGGAAGTGCAGCGACTTCGCGGTATCGGCCACCAGGTTGAGGTCTTTCACAAAGATATCAACCGCCGATTTCGGGCTGTAGTCGCCGTCTACCACATGCCGCATGCGGTTTTCGAACATCCACGAATTGCCCGCCGCATTGGTGACCACTTCATACATGGTTTCCAGCGGGATGCCAGCCCGCGCCGCCAGCGCCATCGCTTCTGCGCCCACCGCGATGTGAACACCCGCCAGTAGCTGATGAATAATTTTGACGGTAGATCCGAGGCCGATTTCACTGCCCACGCGATACACTTTGGCCGCGACGGCATCCAGCACCGGTTGCAGTTGTGCAAAGACCGCGTCACTGCCTGAGGCCATCACCGTCATCTCACCGCTGGCCGCTTTGGCGGCACCGCCAGAAACCGGGGCATCCAGCATCAGTAATTGATGTTCGGCGAGCCGCTGTTCAATCTGCTGCGCATCGTGCGCCGACAGTGTGGACGAGACCATGACCACCGTGCCTGGGCGCAGTTTTGCGGCCAGTCCCTCTTCACCGA
Organism: Candidatus Pantoea varia; assembly: GCF_900115075.1. Taxonomy (GTDB): domain Bacteria; phylum Pseudomonadota; class Gammaproteobacteria; order Enterobacterales; family Enterobacteriaceae; genus Pantoea; species Pantoea varia. The sequence goes on along the minus strand of NZ_FOVG01000001.1, from coordinate 594,553 downwards.
ACAGAATGGCGTTCACCTGCTGCGCATTGACCACCAGCAGTAAAACGGCATCGAGCTGGTCTGCAAACGCTGAGGCGGATGACTGCGCATCACGCGCGCCAGCCTGGCGTAGACTCTCCAGCGCGGCCGGATTCAAATCGACACCCCAGGTATTGAGCCCGGCGCGCAGACAGGATTTCGCGGCACCCATCCCCATAGAACCTAACCCGATGACACAGATGTTTTCAGCTGGCACGTTACGCCTCCACTGTTAAATTAAGTGATTATTTGTTTGTTACTGTTAATCCTGCCAGCTTCCTGGCGTTAAAAATGTGTCTCTCCTCACAAAAAAACATCCCCGATGTTAACGAGAACAATTTTTAACATCGCCATATTTTCAGTCATCTCCACGCTTCACCACTGAAAAAGCCGTTGCCGCCGGGGTATCTGCTGTTGTTTTTTGTTCTGGTTAACCGGCAGATCCTTTATAATGTGAAAAAATGATAATTATCAGGGAGCAGATATGATTCCGGTTGAACGTCATCAACAGATTCTGGCGCTGGTCGCCGATCGTGGCGTGGTGAGCATCGCAGAACTCACAGAGCGGCTGGGTGTGTCACACATGACCATACGCCGTGATGTGCAGAAACTGGAGGAGCAAGGAGCCGTGTTATCGGTTTCCGGCGGCGTGCGCTCTGCTGACCGGCTGGCGGCCGAACCGTCCCATCTGACGAAAAGCGCCCTCTACAATGATGAAAAGCGCGCGATTGGCCGCACAGCCGCCCGGCACATTCCGCGTAACAGCTGCATTTATCTGGATGCCGGGACCACGACGTTAGCGCTGGCAAGAGAGTTGGTGGATCGCGATGATTTGCTGGTGGTGACCAATGATTTCATGGTGGCGAATCTGCTGATGGAGGCGAGTCAGTGCCGGGTTATTCATACTGGCGGCACCGTATGCCGGGAGAACCGCTCCTGTGTCGGCGAATCGGCGGCACGCAGCCTGCGTCATCTGGCCATCGATATTGCCTTTATTTCCGCCTCCTGCTGGGGGCCGCGAGGCTTGTTTACGCCGGATGAGGATAAAGTAATGGTGAAGCAGGCGGTGAGTGAGGTGAGCAGCAAACGCGTGTTGCTGAGTGACAGTTCGAAGTACAATAGGATTGCGACGTTTCTGGCGTTACCGCTGGAGACGTTTGATGTGGTGGTAACCGACAAAAAGCTGAGTGATGCAGGGCAGGAATTGCTGAGTGCGGGTAGCCTGGAGCTGGTACTGGCCAGTTAAACCGTTGCCGCCTTTCCGGAAGACCTGAAAGGCGGCAACGTTAGCGCGGTTAAACTTCTTCGCTGAACTGCGGCACCGGATTACGGAAGCTGCGGGTCACAAATGCCAGGTAGATAATCCCGATGGCGGCCCAGATCAGGCCCAGCTCCATAGAACTCTCTTCCAGGTTTACCCACAGCGCACCGACCGTCAGTGCACCCAGCAGCGGCAGCAGCAGATACTGAACGTGATCTTTCAGCGTACGGTTACGCTTCTCACGGATCCAGAACTGCGCGATCACCGACAGGTTAACGAAGGTAAATGCCACCAGCGCACCAAAGTTAATTAGCGCGGTGGCCGTTACCAGGTCAAAGTTAATCGCCATCAGCGCAATCGCACCGACCAGCAGCACGTTGAGCGACGGAGTACGCCATTTTGGATGGATGTAACCGAAGAAACGTTCCGGGAACACGCCATCACGGCCCATCACATACATCAGGCGCGATACACCAGCGTGCGCTGCCATACCGGATGCCAGCACCGTGACCACCGAGAAGATCAGGATGCCGACCTGCAACGCTTTACCCGCCACAAACAGCATGATTTCAGGCTGTGAGGAGTCCGGATGCTGGAAGCGTGTGATGTCCGGGAAATAGAGCTGCAGGAAGTAAGATGCCGTAATAAAGATCACACCACCAATCAGCGCGGTCAGGAAAATAGCACGCGGAATGGTGCGTTCTGCATCTTTGGTCTCTTCCGACAGCGAACTGATGCCATCAAAGCCGAGGAATGAGAAGCAGAGTATGGTCGCACCGGTAATCATCGGCACCACATGCGCATTCTCAGACCAGAACGGACGGCTGCTCACCAGCGTGCCGGAACCGACGCCGCTTGCCACACCGTAGATCACCATCGCGGTAATCCCGACCATGACAACCACCTGCAGCACCACAATCACACTGTTGAAGTTGGCGACGGTTTTGATGCCCTTAAGGTTCGAGAGCGTCATAAACCCGACCAGCAACACCACGAAAATCCACGATGGGATGCCCGGCACCAGCGATTCAAAATAGTTTTTAGCCAGCAGGATGTTGATCATCGGCATGAACAGATAGTCCAGCAGAGATGACCAGCCGACCATAAAGCCGACGTGCGGACTGATCGCCTTTTGAGCATAGGTATAAGCGGAGCCCGCAGAGGGGAAGCGGCGTACCAGCTTACCGTAACTCACGGCAGTGAACAGAATCGCAATCAGCGCGAAAGCATAAGCGGTGGCGACGTGACCCTCGGTCAGCCCGGAAACGATGCCAAAGGTATCGAACAGGGTCATAGGCTGCATGTAGGCTAAGCCCATCATGACGACCGGAAGTAACGTGAGTGTTTTTTTGAGTTGCGCACGCTGCGGTGCGGCGGAGGTATTAAGCGACATGCTTCAGTCCCCCCTGTGCGACAACCTGGCTGGGCTGGGTCACAGGGCAACTGCGCATTAAGCGACAGGGAGTAAGGTTAGCGGTTAACGCGGCGCCGTAGTCATCACGAAAACGCGTACCAGCGTTAGCTGGCAGAGTGAAAAACATCCCCATCTTTGTCATCCTCAATCTCACGCTTACGCGTGTTTTCAGTGTTTATCTATCCGGGTGCGTGCCCGGCCTCGGTTAAGTCAGCAAAAAACGCTCTTATAAAACTGGATGCAAAAAAATAACCGGCGCGTGAAGCGTCGGTTATCATCTGATTTTGCAGGCCGCGTATTCTGCCCTAAGCCATGGCAGGAATACAAGCCATCGGGGCATGTTATGCAAAAAAAGCGCACGGAATTGCCGGTAAACCGGCGTTTCAGGCGTTTTTCAGCATCCAGTCGATTTCCGTAGAGGTAATCAGCCGCTCAAACTGCATCAGTTCATAATGTTTGCAGCTGTGCCAGACCCTGGCAAAACGTTCGCCCAGCAACTTCTGCAACGGATAGCTGCTGTCAAATTCATACAGCGCATCGCTTTGACGAATCGGCAGTGCCAGACCTTCGGCATGGTGACCGTTGCCGGTGACCGGATGCGGTAACGGCAACTGTGTATCCAGCCCGTGCAGCATCCCGGCCAGGATAGCCGACACCACCAGATAAGGGTTGGCGTCAGCACCCGCCACGCGATACTCAATACGGTGATTGTCGATATCACCGCAGGGTACGCGCAGTGCAACGGTCCGGTTGTTATGGCCCCAGGAAGCCTGTAACGGCACATAGGCCTCCGGGACAAAGCGGCGATAGGCGTTCACATTCGGTGCCAGCAGCGCCATTGAAGCCGGCATCAGGTCGATCATGCCGGCCAGCGCGCGTTTCATCAGCGGCGAATCGCTGCCGTCATCACAGGCGAAGGCATTGTGATCGGCGGCATCCAGCATGCTGATATGCACATGCATACCGCTGCCCGCGTACTCCTCATACGGCTTCGCCATAAACGTGGCGGTCATACCGTGATTTTCCGCCACCTGACGAATCAGACGTTTCAGTTGCACCGCGTGGTCGCAGGCGCGCAGCACGTCGCGGGTATGATGCAGGTTAATTTCAAACTGTCCGGGCGAGGCTTCCGCCAGCGCGCCATCGGCCGGGATGCCCTGCTGACGCGCCAGATCATCGATGTCGTGCAGCACATCGGCGAAGTGATCGAGGTTATCCACCGAATAAACCTGGCTCTGCATATTGCGTTCGTCACTGCCGGGCGAACACGGCGGCTGGATAAAGCCTTCAGCATCGCGCTTTTTGTCCACCAGATAGAACTCCAGCTCTACCGCTACCACCGGGAACAGACCTCGGTTACGCAGCTGTTGCCACAGCCGGTTAAGGACATTCCGGGGTTCAACGTCAAAGGGAGTGCCATCTTGGTTGCACATGGTTAACAGCAGTTGCGCAATGTGTTGAGGGTCAGAAGCAGAGGGAACTAAGGTACCGGAGACGGGCAGGCAGAGATTATCGGGTTCGCCCAGTGACTGGCCGAGTCCCGCTTCTTCTACCGTGTTGCCGAGAATATCCATGGCGAACACAGAGGCGGGGAAATAACACCCTTTTTCCAGCTTAGGCAGCGCAGAGACCGGAATGCGCTTGCCGCGGAACACACCATTCAAATCATTTAACAGGATGTCGACATACTGCGTTTCAGGATGGCGCTCCAGCCAGGCTTTCACCTCATGCTGGAACGCGCTGGTTCGTTTCTCTTCACTGTGAAGCATAAAGTCTTCTACTTCTACCAGGTTAGTCATGATCTCACCCGCCCCTATTAGGTTTGCGTAATGCTCAAAATAACAGCCACACCACTAACATAGCGCCAACATAAAAAGTGTGCAAATGTAACAAATCTGTTTGAAGAACAACCAGCAGATTGCTAGATTGAAAAAATATTGCACACTTAACCGCCAGACGTGCCCTTTCGGTAGATATTTCGAACAGTGATGCGAGGATGTGAGATGGGCATTATTTTTGACAAGCCATTGATTGGCGTAGTGATGTGCCAGAAAGATCTGGGTGGTCACTTAACCCAGACGGTTCACAACAAATATATCGATGCGGTTGTCCTTGCGGGCGGCGTGCCGCTGGCCCTGCCCCACAGTCTGATGAATGCGCCTCATCTATTAGAAAACGCTATGGCTGTGCTGGATGGCCTGCTGCTGACCGGCAGCCCCAGCAATATCGAACCCTGGCATTATGGCGGGTCGGGCGAAGAGCCGCACGCCGATCCGGGCCGTGACCATCTCGCCTTTCAGCTGATTACCTGGGCCACCAGCCACAAAATGCCGATGTTCGGGATTTGCCGTGGAATGCAGGAGCTGGTAGTCGCCAATGGCGGTGCACTGTGGCGGGAGGTCAGCGGGCAGCCGCCGTTTCAGCGTCATCATGAAGATGAGACGCTGCTACTGGATCAACAGTATGCGCCGGCACATCAGGTCACTATCGAACCGGATGGCGTGCTGGCGACCTTACTGGACAGCGACAGCCCGTTAAGAGTCAATTCACTGCATCATCAGGGTGTACGCGAACCGGGACCGCAGTTGCGCGTTGAAGCGCGCGCGCCGGATGGCCTGATTGAGGCGGTGAGTCTGCGTCATCATCCCTTCGCCCTGGCGGTGCAGTGGCATCCCGAGTGGCAGCCGGAAACCACGGCGGGATCGCAGGCGTTGTTCAGCGGCTTTATTCAGGCCGCCATTCGCTATCACAGGGGAAAACCAGATGAGTGACGCCACGCTGGCACCGGGACGGCGGCTGGCGCAGATTCGGCAGACGATGGGGCTGTCGCAACGTCGCGTTGCCGAACTGGCCGGACTGACCCACAGCGCCATCAGCACCATTGAGCAGGATAAGGTCAGCCCGGCGGTCAGCACGCTGCAGAAGCTGCTGAAAGTGTATGGGCTGTCGCTGTCAGAATTTTTTTCGGAACCCAAAGTGGATGCGGAGCCGAAGGTCATTGTTCGCCCCAGCGATCTGCTGGAAATTGGCAGCCAGGGCGTTTCGCTGAAACTGATCGACAACGGCCGTGCGCAGCGCACGCTGGGCATGCTGCTGGAAACCTATCAACCCGGTGCCAGCACCGGCGAGAAGCTGCGTCATCCGGGGGAAGAGACCGGCACGCTGCTGGAAGGAGAAATTACGCTGGTCATCAACGGACAGCAGTTTCATCTCTCCGCCGGTGAGAGCTATGTGATTGATACTGGCTTACCGCACAGCTTCACCAACAGTGCTGAAATTCCCTGCCGCATTGTCAGTGCCCACACGCCAGCCAACTTTTAGGCGCATTCCGGAGATTGTTATGAATTATGTGGAGAGTTATTACGCAGCGACAGCCAATCCGCATGCGCCCTGGCCGACCTTACAGGAGAGCATTCAGTGTGACGTCTGTATTATTGGCGGCGGTTTCACCGGCCTCTCAGCGGCGCTGCATCTGACCGAGGTGGGCTACGACGTGGTCGTACTGGAAGCGGCACGGGTGGGCTTCGGTGCCAGCGGTCGTAACGGGGGTCAGGTGGTGAACTCCTATAGTCGCGACGTGGATGTGATTGAGCAGCGCTACGGCAAAGAGAGCGCCCGCATGCTGGGCGGCATGATGTTTGAAGGCGCGGAGATTATCCGCGATCGCATTAAGCGGTATGCGATTGAGTGCGACTACCGGCCTGGCGGCGTGTTTGCCGCCCTGAATGCGCGCCAGATGGCGCATCTGCAAAAGCAGAAAGCCTTGTGGCAGCAGTACGGGAATCACGATCTGGAGCTGCTGGACGAACGCGCCATTCGCCGCGAAGTCGCCACCGAACGCTACGTCGGTGGACTGCTGGATCGGCGTGGCGGTCATCTGCATCCGCTGAACCTGGCACTGGGTGAAGCAGAAGCCATCCGGCGACACGGCGGGCGCATCTATGAACAGTCCGCCGCGACAGAGGTCGTTTATGGCACGCCTAACCGGGTGAAGACCGCCCAGGGCGAGGTCAGCGCGCAATTTGTCATCTTCGCCGGTAACGCCTATCTGTCACCCCAGCTGGAGCCGCGCCTCAGCAGGAAAAGCATGCCGTGCGGTTCGCAGATTGTGGCGACCGAGCCGCTGACGCCTGACCAGGCGTTATCGCTGATGCCGAACAACTACTGTGTGGAAGATTGTAACTATCTGCTGGATTACTTCCGTCTGACTGCAGACAACCGGCTACTGTATGGCGGTGGCGTCGTCTATGGCGCAAGGGAACCAGCCGATATCGAAGCGTTGATTCGCCCCAAGCTGCTTCGCACTTTCCCGCAGTTACAGAACGTGAAACTGGACTTCAGCTGGAGCGGCAATTTCCTGCTGACGCTGTCGCGCATGCCGCAGTTTGGCCGGCTGGAGAAGAATGTCTATTTCATGCAGGGTGACAGTGGTCATGGCGTAACCAGTACGCATCTTTCCGGCAAGTTGATCAGCGAAGTATTACGCGGCGATGCCGAACGGTTTGACGCCTTCGCCCGCCTGCCCCACCTGCCGTTCCCCGGCGGGCGGCGCTTTAAGGTGCCACTGACGGCGATGGGCGCGGTGTGGTACGCGCTGAGGGATCGATTGGGTGTGTGAAGTTGTGTAACCAAAATCAAAACGACCATGAAGATTAAAGGGAATTATTTCTCTAAACTGAAGCCGCATTAGATAGTTATTGAGTCTTTATTCACACCCTGGTTATGGCCCCCATAACCAGGTATATTTAATGAGCATTGTCAGTCATTTTGTATCCCTTCCAGACCCACTCTTTACCTTTTGTAAATTGCTCTTTAAGAGACTCTGGCACGGCAAACTCAGGATAAACATTATGCTGATCCGTTATAAAGAAACTATCACCATATGCACTTATATTTGCTACAGGATGGCAATTTCTGTCAAGAAGTGAACATCCCATAAAATAATTTTTAGCCTTTGCTATATTTAAAATATTTAGCAATGTTGGTGCAAAATTTACACTATTTTTTCCTTTAGCATCAATTACCTGATGATGAAAACCTTCCCTAAATATAATTAAAGGGATTTTATCATTAAAGTAATTATTTTTAGTATTAATGACCGATGTAAACTCTGGAGCCGGGAATGAGGCATGATCAGAGGTTAAAACGAAAATGGTATCTTTCGACATTCCACTTTCTTTAAGATATTTAATATACCGACCAACCTGCGCATCTAAATTATGGAATCTGTTCAGTACAATACTTCGTCCATCCTTGTATTTAATATCAGGACTATTCATAGTAAGATGCGTGCCAAAATTGTAAAGACCAATAAAGAATGGGGCTTTATTGCTTTTTGTTTTTTTAATTAGAAAATCAATAAGTGCCTTATCACTTAATGGCTCTGTAGCTGACCCCTTAAACTGAGTATCATCTGCACGAGTATAAACGCGGTCAAAACCTAATGATGACAACATAGTATTAAGATTAGCACCTTGATAATGAGGACTGATGAAGTAGGTATTATATCCCTCGTCCCGCAGAATGTTTGGCAGCGTAGTTAACTTATTTAATGTATGAAGCACTACCTGTTCGGATGACAGCTGATCAAGGCCTTTAGCTGATGCATCTGTTCCGCCTATATATTGATAGGTAGATGTCAGTTGTCCACGCAAGCCCCGGAAGGTAGCTGCAGTATGATTATAGTAATTTTTAAAAACCAAAGAAGAATCAGCTAATTGATCAATGTTGGGGGTGAGATCTTTATATTTACCACCATAGTAATCAATGATATTTGCTGACATACCTTCGACAAAGAAAACTACTACATTCGGTTTGCGCGAGGTTTTATTAACTAACTCTTCATTTTTTTCATCTGGTTGATAAATGGTATAATGTTTAAATTCATTATATATCCTCTCACGCTCTGAACTATTTTCCTTCATAGCATCCAACTTTCGGTTCATCACTATATAATTATGCATTGTTGTAACAATCGAAAGCAAAGGCGAACGCCATTCTGAGAAAGAAGGTTGACGATGGACATTCGCATAAACAACACCGCAATATAATAATACCGACCCAAGACTAACTACTACAGTGAATTTTTTATTTATACTTTCTGAAATAGGACGAGAAATAAAAAAAAGAATAAGAAAAAAAGCAAAAGGAAAATAACTCGATACTGAGATATTTATAAAATCAGCAGAATCTCTATTCCACAGTGATAATACAGTTATAAATGCACCCGATTTCTGTACAAACTGCAATTGCAATAATATACAAAATACTAAAAATATAGAAATTACCTTTATTAAAGCAAGATGTACTTTCGCATACTTAATTAGCAGGAAAAGAACAACCCGAATAAAAAAAATCTCAACAAGAGTTGGAAGTATGTATGTAACTGAATTATATTGAACATAGGTGATTGACGCATATACAGCGAGTAATAACCAAGCATATCCCCAGTGCCAGCGAAATAAAAATTTCATTTTAAAACCAAAAATAATATATATATAAGTTAAGATATTATAATGTCTATGAGAGTTGGTGTGAACCCCCATAAACATTACAACGACAACAAATTTTAAGAAACAGGCATTTTCACCGGATCGTCATAGCGGTACTCAAAACCGAGTTCGCTACAGATACGGGATCCATCTATGAGTTTGCCGCTGTCTTTAACCGCTTCCGGCGCGAACTGCGGCGGCTGCAGACCCAGCTGGCGCGTAACCGCAGGATAGAAGGTGTCACGCGTCGGGTGTTTCGGCGCACTAAGGTTGTAAACCCGGCCCCCTTTCGGCGACTGCAGCAGCAGCGTAATCGCTTCGACCACATCATCCAGGTGCACCAGATTCACGCCCTGCGAGCCATTCGCCACATCCTGCTTACCCGCCAGGAAGCGTCCCGGATGGCGCTTTGGACCGACCAGACCGGACAGACGCAGAATATCTACGCTGGTCCCCGGCAGATCATGCAACCAGCTCTCCAGTTTGACCAGCGTCTTTCCGGCTACCGTTTCTGCGGTCAGCGGGCTGTTTTCCCGCTTAACCCCGGAACTGCCGCCATAGACCGACGTTGAACTGGTAAAGATGATGCGCGGCACTTTGTAAACCAGCGCGGTGTCGACCACATTCTGCACCGCCTGCAGATAGGCCTCGCCACCTTCTGCGGTGCGACTGGCGGGCAGCGTGACAATCAGCGCATCAACGTTGAACAGCGGCTCAATATCGGCAGCATCACACAGCAGTTCCGGCGTCAGTTCCAGCTGGAACGCCTCGATGCCACAACGGCGTGCGGCTTCAACACCGTCTGGCGTGGTTTTGCTGCCGGTAACCTGCCAGCCTCGTGCGGTTAACGCCGTGGCCAGCGGCATGCCTAACCAGCCCAGTCCCACTATCGCGACCTTCTTCATTTTGACTCCTGACGTGATACATCAACCCTGACTTCACCGTAGTTTGCCCCCGGATTGCAAACCAGAACAACCTGTTTCAGCGCTTTCCGAACCGTCTGTTTAAAAAAGTGTTGCCAAGCGCAGCCATCTTCGCTAGGTTAAACCCCACAAATGAATACTCATTCATCAACGAGATTATTATGACACGCGTTCAGTTCAACCATCATCATCACCATCATCCTGACTAGTCTTTCAGGCGATTGGTGCTGGAAGACTTTCAAGATCTTCCAGTGGTGTGAACGCAAGAGAACCCCCGGAAGATCGTCTTCCGGGGGTTTTTTTATGGGCTGACGCAACCCAAAATTCAGGACAGGAATAAGAGGACAGGAACCATGTTAGATAACACCCGTTTACGCATAGCTATGCAGAAATCTGGCCGTTTAAGTGATGATTCACGCGAACTGCTGGCGCGCTGCGGCGTTAAAATCAACCTTCAGCAACAGCGCCTGATTGCGTTTGCGGAGAACATGCCGATCGACATCCTGCGTGTGCGCGATGACGATATCCCGGGCCTTGTGATGGATGGCGTGGTCGATTTAGGTATCATCGGTGAGAACGTGCTGGAAGAAGAGCTGCTCTCGCGACGTGCCCAGGGTGAAGATCCGCGTTACTTTACGCTGCGTCGCCTGGATTTCGGTGGTTGCCGTCTGTCGCTGGCGATGGCGACAGACGCCGAGTACACCGGCCCCGAATGCCTCGATAAATCCCGTATCGCTACCTCCTATCCGCACCTGCTCAAACAGTACCTCGACAAGAAAGGCGTCAGCTTCAAAACCTGTTTACTGAACGGTTCCGTAGAAGTGGCGACCCGCGCCGGTCTGGCTGATGCCATCTGCGACCTGGTCTCTACCGGCGCAACCCTGGAAGCCAACGGCCTGCGTGAAGTTGAAGTGATCTATCGTTCGAAAGCGGTATTGATTCAGCGTGACGGCGAAATGCCTGCCGCCAAGCAGGAGCTGATCGACAAGATGATGACCCGTATTCAGGGTGTGATTAAAGCGCGTGAATCGAAGTACATCATGCTGCACGCGCCGAGTGAGCGCCTGGAAGAAGTGATCAGCCTGCTGCCCGGTGCTGAGCGCCCGACCGTTCTGCCGCTGGCAGGCGATGTCAGCCGCGTGGCGATGCACATGGTCAGCAGCGAAACCCTGTTCTGGGAAACCATGGAAAAACTGAAAGCACTGGGTGCCAGTTCAATTCTGGTGCTGCCTATTGAGAAGATGATGGAGTAAGCCATGGCCTTTTCTACCCCGATTGAGTGGCAGCAGTGCACCCCTGAACAGCAGCAGGCGCTGCTGTTACGTCCCGCCATCGCCGCCTCTGAAAACGTCACGCTGACGGTGCGCAACGTGCTGGAGCAGGTAAAGCTGAACGGCGATGACGCTCTGCGCGAGTTCAGCGCCCGCTTCGACAAAGCGCAGGTGGAAAACCTGCGCGTGACGCCGCAGCAAATCACAGAAGCCAGCTTACGTCTGAGTGACGAACTGAAGCAGGCGATGGCCGTCGCGGTGGGGAATATCGAAACCTTCCACAACGCGCAGATTCTGCCGCCGGTGGATGTGGAAACGCAGCCGGGCGTGCGCTGCCAGCAGATCACTCGCCCGGTGAAATCTGTCGGGCTCTATATTCCCGGTGGTTCCGCCCCGCTCTTCTCTACCGTACTGATGCTGGCGACCCCTGCCCGTATCGCCGGTTGTGGCCGCGTGGTGCTCTGTTCACCACCGCCGATTGCCGATGAGATACTCTATGCCGCGCAGCTGTGTGGCGTAGAAGAGGTGTTCCAGGTCGGCGGCGCACAGGCTATCGCCGCGCTGGCCTTCGGCACCGAAACCGTGCCGCGCGTCGATAAGATTTTTGGCCCGGGCAACGCCTGGGTGACAGAAGCAAAACGTCAGGTGAGTCAGCGCCTTGATGGCGCAGCAATTGATATGCCAGCCGGTCCTTCTGAAGTGCTGGTGATTGCTGATGAAGGCGCCACACCCGCGTTTGTCGCGTCTGATCTGCTCTCACAGGCCGAACATGGCCCTGACTCGCAGGTGATTCTGCTGACGCCGTCATTAAAGCTGGCAGAAGCAGTCGCGGTCGCCGTTGAACAGCAGCTGGCGCAGTTGCCGCGTGCGGCCACGGCGCGTCAGGCGCTGGAAAGCAGCCGCCTGATCGTGGCGCGCGACCTTGAGCAATGCGTTGAGATTTCCAATGTTTACGGCCCGGAGCACCTGATTCTGCAGTCCCGTCAGCCGCGTGATCTGGTGGAGTCGATCACCAGCGCCGGTTCGGTATTCTTAGGCGACTGGTCGCCGGAGTCCGCAGGGGATTATGCCTCGGGCACCAATCACGTGTTACCGACCTATGGTTATACCTCGACCTGTTCCAGCCTGGGCCTGGCCGATTTCCAGAAACGCATGACGGTGCAGGAGCTGACGCCGCAGGGCTTCCTGAATCTGGCCGCCACCATTGAAACACTGGCCGCCGCCGAGCAGCTGGATGCCCACAAGAATGCCGTCACCCTGCGCGTTGCCGCACTGAAGGAGCAAGCATGAGTCAGGATATTGAGCAACTGGCGCGCGCCAATGTGCGCGCTCTGACGCCCTATATGTCGGCGCGTCGTCTGGGTGGCAACGGAGATGTCTGGCTCAATGCCAACGAGTTTCCGCTGCCGGTGCCGTTTGAGCTGTCGCAGCAGACGCTGAATCGCTATCCCGAATGCCAGCCGAAAATGGTGATTGAGCGTTACGCCGCTTACGCAGGCTTAACGCCGGAGCAGGTGCTGGTGAGCCGTGGCGCGGATGAAGCCATCGAACTGATCATGCGCGCCTTTTGTGAGCCGGGTCAGGATGCGATTCTGTTCTGTCCGCCGACCTATGGCATGTACAGCGTCAGCGCCGAAACCATCGGCATTGAATACCGCACCGTCCCGGCGCTCAGCGACTGGCAGCTGAACCTGCCTGCTATCGCGGAGCAGCTGGATGGCGTCAAAGTCGTTTACCTCTGCAGCCCGAACAACCCGACCGGCAACCTGATTAACCAGGACGACATCCGTCAGCTGCTGACGATGACCGCGGGTAAAGCGCTGGTGGTAGCCGATGAGGCCTATATTGAGTTCTGCCCGCAGGCGACGCTGACCGGCTGGTTGAAAGATTATCCGCATCTGGTGATCCTGCGTACGCTTTCAAAAGCCTTTGCGCTGGCGGGCCTGCGCTGTGGCTTTGCGCTGGCGAACACGCCAGTAATCGATCTGCTGATGAAGGTGATTGCGCCCTACCCGCTGGCCACACCGGTGGCCGATGTGGCCGGTCAGGCGCTGAGCGAGCAAGGCGTTGCGCTGATGCGTGAGCATGTGGAACAGCTGAATGCGAATCGCGGCTGGCTGCAGGCTGAGCTGGCTCAGCTGGCCTGCGTTGAGCAGGTTTTCCCCAGCGAGACTAACTATGTCCTGGCGCGCTTTACCGATTCACCAAAAGTCTTCAAAACCTTATGGGATCAGGGCATTATCCTGCGTGATCAGAACAAAAATCCGGGCCTGTCGGGATGCCTGCGCATCTCCATCGGCACGCGTGAAGAGTGCGAACGAGCGATCGCCGCGCTGCAAGCCTTTTCTGTGGAGCAAGCATGAGCCAGAAGACCCTTTTTATTGACCGCGACGGTACGTTAATCTCTGAGCCGCCTGAAGATTATCAGGTGGACCGACTGGATAAGCTGGCGTTTGAGCCAGACGTTATCCCGTCGCTGCTGGCGCTGCAGGCCGCCGGTTATCGCCTGGTGATGATTACCAACCAGGATGGTCTTGGCACCTCAGGTTTTCCGCAGGCCGATTTCGATGGTCCGCACAACCTGATGATGCAGGTTCTGACCTCACAGGGCATCGCGTTTGACGATGTGCTGATCTGCCCGCATATGCCGGATGATCACTGTGACTGCCGCAAGCCGAAAACCAGAATGGTGGAAGCCTGGCTGAAAGAAGGCGCGCTGGATACCGCTAACAGTTATGTGATTGGCGATCGCCTTACCGATGTGCAGCTGGCAGAGAACATGGGCATCCAGTCTATCCGCTACGGCGCTGACGGCGAGAACTGGCAGACCATTCAGCAGCGTCTGACCCAGCGTGACCGCCATGCGCTGGTGCAGCGCAACACCAAAGAGACGCAGGTGCGCGTTGAACTGTGGCTGGACCGCGAAGGCGGCAGCAAGATTAATACCGGCGTGGGTTTCTTCGACCACATGCTGGACCAGATTGCGGTGCACGGCGGCTTCCGCATGAACATCGAAGTGAAAGGCGATCTCTACATTGACGATCACCACACAGTAGAAGATACCGGTCTGGCGCTGGGCGAAGCGCTGCTGAAGGCGCTGGGCGACAAGCGTGGCATTGGCCGTTTTGGCTTCGTGCTGCCGATGGATGAATGTCTGGCGCGCTGCGCGCTGGATATCTCCGGCCGCCCGCACATCGAGTTTAAAGCAGAGTTCAACTATCAGCGCGTGGGCGACCTCAGCACCGAGATGGTCGAGCACTTCTTCAGCTCGCTCTCCTACGCCATGATGAGCACACTGCATCTGAAAACCAAAGGCAAGAACGACCATCATCGCGTCGAAAGCCTGTTTAAAGCCTTTGGTCGTACGCTGCGCCAGGCGATCCGCGTTGAGGGTAATACCCTGCCGAGCTCGAAGGGAGTGCTGTGATGAACGTGGTGATCATGGATACCGGTTGCGCCAACCTTTCATCGGTGAAGTGGGCAATTGAACGTCTGGGCTATACCCCGGAAGTGAGCCGCGATCCCGATGTGGTGCTGCGCGCCGACAAACTGTTTCTGCCGGGCGTAGGCACCGCGCAGGCGGCAATGAATCAGCTGGAAGAGCGTGACCTGATCGACCTGGTGAAAGCCTGTACCCAGCCGGTGCTGGGGATCTGTCTGGGTATGCAGCTACTGGGACGCGGCAGCGATGAAAATGGCGGCGTGCCGACGCTGGGCATTATTGATGAGCCGGTGTCGTTAATGGACACACACGGCCTGCCGCTGCCGCACATGGGCTGGAACCAGATTACCGCGCAGGCGGGCAATCATCTGTTCCGTGGTATCGACGAAGGCTGCTACTTCTACTTCGTCCACAGCTATGCCATGCCGGTCAATGCCAGCACCATCGCCCAGTGTCACTACGGTGAACCTTTCACCGCAGCGGTACAGAAAGATAACTTCTTCGGCGTCCAGTTCCATCCGGAACGCTCGGGCAAAGCGGGCGCGCAGTTGCTGAAAAACTTCCTGGAGATGTAATGATTATCCCCGCGTTAGATTTAATTGACGGCAAAGTGGTTCGTCTGCATCAGGGCGATTATGGTCAGCAGCGCGATTACGGCAGCGATCCGCTGCCACGCCTGCAGGATTACGTAAGCCAGGGCGCAACCGTGCTGCATCTGGTGGATTTAACCGGCGCGAAAGATCCGGCGAAGCGCCAGATTGCGCTGCTGAAAACTCTGCTGGACGGCGTTGATGTGACGGTGCAGGTCGGTGGCGGCATTCGCAGTCGTGACGATGTACATGCGCTGCTGGAGGCAGGAGCGAGTCGTGTGGTGGTCGGTTCCACCGCCGTAAAGCAGCCTGAAGAGGTAAAGCGGTGGTTTGCAGAGTTTGGCGCCGAGGCGATTGTGCTCGCGTTAGATGTCCGCATTGATGCCAGTAACCGCAAAGAAGTGGCGATCAGTGGCTGGCAGGAAGCGGCGGGCGTAACGCTGGAAGAGGTGATTACCGATTTTCAGCAGGTGGGCCTGAAACACGTGCTGTGCACCGACATTTCGCGTGACGGCACCCTGAGCGGCTCCAATGTTGCGCTCTATCAGGAAGTGACGGCGCGCTTCCCGACGATTGCTTTCCAGTCTTCGGGAGGCATTGGCGACCTCAATGATATTGCCGCACTGCGCGGCAGCGGCGTTCAGGGCGTGATTGTCGGACGTGCGCTGCTGGAAGATAAATTCACAGTTTCGGAGGCGATCGCATGCTGGCAAAACGGATAATTCCCTGCCTGGACGTACGTGACGGCCAGGTAGTCAAAGGCGTACAGTTTCGCAATCACGAGATCATCGGCGACATCGTACCGCTGGCGCAGCGCTATGCCGCCGAAGGTGCCGACGAACTGGTGTTCTATGACATCACCGCCTCATCTGATGGCCGCGTCGTCGACAAAAGCTGGGTGTCACGCGTTGCGGAAGTGATCGATATTCCGTTCTGCGTGGCGGGCGGCATCAAAACCCCGGAAGACGCGGCGCGTATTCTGGAGTTTGGTGCGGATAAGATTTCGATTAACTCGCCGGCGCTGGCCGATCCCTCGCTCATCACCCGCCTTGCGGACCGTTTCGGTGTGCAGTGTATTGTGGTCGGCATCGATACCTGGTTTGACGAAGCCAGCGGCAAATATCAGGTGAATCAGTATACCGGTGACGAAGCGCGTACCCGCGTGACACAGTGGGAAACGCTGGAGTGGGTGCAGGAAGTGCAGAAGCTGGGTGCAGGCGAGATCGTACTGAACATGATGAATCAGGATGGCGTGCGTAACGGCTATGACCTGGTGCAGCTGAAGAAAATGCGTGAAGTCTGCAACGTGCCCCTGATCGCCTCTGGCGGCGCAGGCACGATGCAGCACTTCCTCGACGCGTTTACTGAGGCAAATGTGGATGGTGCTTTAGCCGCCTCGGTATTCCATAAGCAGATTATTAATATTGGTGAGCTGAAGAGCTTCCTGATCGACAACGGAGTGGAGATTCGCGCGTGCTAACTGAACAACAACAGGCCCTTCTCGACTGGGACAAAACACAGGGCATGATGCCGGTCATCGTTCAGCACAACGTCTCAGGCGAAGTGCTGATGCATGGCTACATGAACCCAGAGGCGCTGGAAAAAACCCTGGCAGAAGGCAATGTCACCTTTTTCTCCCGCACCAAAAACCGTCTGTGGACCAAAGGCGAGACCTCCGGCAACTTTCTGCAGGTGGTGAGCATCACGCCTGACTGCGACAACGACACGCTGCTGGTGCTGGCGAGCCCGATTGGCCCGACCTGCCATCTTGGCACCACCAGCTGCTTCTCACCGGCCGTACCGGAGTGGACCTTCCTCTATCAGCTGGAAGAGCTGCTGGCGTCGCGCAAAACAGCCGACCCTGAAAGCTCTTATACCGCACGGCTCTACGCCAGCGGCACCAAGCGCATCGCACAGAAAGTGGGCGAAGAAGGGGTTGAGACCGCGCTGGCGGCGACCGTCAACGATCGGGATGAACTGACTAATGAAGCTTCAGACCTGGTTTATCACCTGATGGTGTTGTTACAGGATCAGGATCTCGACTTCAGCGCCGTGATTAACAACCTGCGCGCCCGCCATAAGTAATTGTGCAATATGCTGCTCAGAATTTCGTTTCTATGCGTATTCTGAGCAGAATCCTTCTCAAGAATTAAATTAAACGCTATTGTTGAGCATAATATTGCTCAACAGGAGCTGTCATGCTCACACTCCAGCTATTTATTAAGGGCCGCTGGCATGATGCTGCTCAGCTCAATATCCAGCATCCTCGCCAGGGACGTGAAAGCCCCGCTTTACTCGCCTATGACTTTGACTACGCTGTTGATTATCTTGACCGTAATGATTATGCCAGCTGCAGTCTGAATTACCCGGTCATGCTTATTGGCAGCTATGCGGCTCGTCCATGGTTTACCTTTCTGGATGACATCATGCCTGCCGGTGCCAGTAGACGTTACTGGGTTCAGCAGCTGGGGTTACAGGGAAAATCTGCCGCTGAGCAGGATTTCTGGTTGCTGAAATCTGGCACAATTGCGCCAGTGGGAAATCTGCGCATCAAAGAGTCGATACCCGCGTTACCCCCTCAAAGTCAGCTACGCGACCGGCGTTTTCCGTCTGAATGGGTCATCGAACGTGACAGTGATTTTCTGGCGTACGCTCAGCAAATGGGGGCAGCCAGTGGCGGAGCGACAGGGGCAGGCGGTGAAGCGCCAAAACTCTTATTGCGCTATACGCCACAGGATGAGGTATGGATAGATACCTGGCAGGATGACCTACAAAATCAGGATGCCCATTATCTGGTGAAGTATCCGCGCGGCGCGCGTAGCGCGATCGACTGCGACATACTTCGCACCGAATATCACTACTATCATGAGTTAGCGGCGATGGGTTTCGACACCATTCCCTGTGGCAACATGAAGTTGTGTGAAGGTAGCCGTTATCCTTCCTTATGGTTACCCCGCTTTGATGTCTCTTACGTCGCCGGCGAAAAAGTGATGTACGGTCTGGAATCAATCTATTCAATAGTGCAAAAACCGCCAGGCAGCAATCTCAATCATTTTGAGGTGATCCGCACGTTGATTAAACGACTTCATCCTGACAGGGCCGCGCAGGAGGAGTTCGTCATTGAGTGGGTAAAACGCGACATGCTGAATATTGCGTTTGGCAATTCGGATAACCATGGCCGTAACAGCGCGATTCTGAAAAAGGACACCGACATGGGGCTTGCACCCATTTATGATTTTGCGCCAATGAAAGCGGATCCCGAAGGCGTGGTACGGACTACGCAATGGGGATCGCCTTTTGAAGAGGGTGGCCACTATCAATGGCAACAGATTGCTGACGCATTAAGTGATCTGGTGCCAGCAGACAGATTACGGGCTGAACTGGCCACGCTGGCTCGCCAGCTTACCGGACTCAAAAAGCGCCTGCTGCAACGAGGCGTTCCGGCATCCATTCTGACGATGCCCGCTCTCGGCTTCGATTATCTGGATCAACGTATTGAAGGCTGGCAACTATGAAGAAAACGCTGTCACCCTTTGAACGCGAGGCAATGCTGCTGAACCTGCTTCAGCAGTTTCTTGAAGAAAAATTGTCACAGGGTGAGCTCCTGATGCAGCTTCGCAAAAACGTACTGGGATTCTCACAGGAACGCTATGCCGCGCTGGCAGGGATTAGCCGCCGTACGCTGTCAGATATCGAGCAAGACAGAGAAAATACCACCCTGAGTACGCTCAACCGGGCCTTTAAACCGCTGGGTCTGAAAACCGGCGTGCTACCGCGTCAACCCCATATGCTGCAGACACTGATGCTGCAACTCAC
This sequence comes from Candidatus Pantoea varia, assembly GCF_900115075.1. Lineage (GTDB taxonomy): Bacteria > Pseudomonadota > Gammaproteobacteria > Enterobacterales > Enterobacteriaceae > Pantoea > Pantoea varia. Next base: position 575,327 of record NZ_FOVG01000001.1, on the reverse strand, counting down.
TGCCCAGGGAGAGAACCGTGACGACCCATGAAAAATTAATCGCCCTGCTCGACCAGCACCAGGCACGCTATCGCCTGATGGAGCATGAAGCGACCGGTAAATGTGAAGCGGTTGCGGCGATACGCGGCACCGAAATTGGCCAGGGCGCGAAAGCGCTGGTCTGTCATGTGAAAGGCAACGGCGTTAAACAGCATGTGCTGGCGGTTTTACCGGCCGATCAGCAGGCGGATCTGGGCAAAGTCGCGGCAGCAGTCGGTGGACGACGCGCCTCACTCGCCAGTCCGGCGGAGACCGATCTGCTGACCGGCTGCGTATTCGGGGCGATCCCGCCGTTCAGCTTTCATCCCGACCTCAGACTGGTGGTTGACCCCGCGCTGTTAGAACGTTATCCGGAGATCGCATTTAACGCCGGTCTGCTGGAGCGCTCAGTGATTCTTAACACCGAAGATTACCGGTCGCTCTGCGCGGCTGACGTGGTGAAGATAACGCAGTAATTGCCATCCCGGCAGCCCGGCGATACTCTGCATAATCACTCATCACGACAGAATAAGAGCAAAATCATGAACATTTTCACTCAACGCCTGCGTCAGACGCTGGCTGTGGCGGTTATGGCAGGCTGCGCTTTTGGCGCTCAGGCGAAAATCGAGCAGGTGCGTTTCGCGGTCGATCCGACCTATCCGCCGTTTGAATCGAAAACGCCACAGGGCAAGCTGGTCGGCTTTGATATTGATCTGGGCAATGCGCTCTGTACGCAGATGCAGGCGAAATGTGTCTGGGTCGAAAGCCAGTTTGACAGCATGATCCCGGCGCTGAAGGCGCGGAAATTCGATGCCATTCTCTCGGACATGGGGATTACCGAAGAGCGCCTGAAACAGATCGATTTCACCCAGCCGCTCTATGACACCCATACCCAGCTCATCGCCCGTAAAGGCGCGGGCATATTGCCGACGGTTGAATCCCTGAAAGGAAAAACGGTCGGCGTGGAACAGGGAACGGTACAGGAACGCTATGCACTGGCGAAATGGCAGCCCCATGGTGTGACCGTGGTGCCTTATGGCGATCAGGCACAGGTTGAAAGCGATCTGGTTTCAGGCCGACTGGATGCGGTCTTCACCGATGCGGCACAGGCGGCCATTGGCTTCCTGAAGCATCCGCAGGGTAGAGATTTTGAACTGGCTGGCCCGATTATTCAGGATCCGATTATCGGCCCCGGCACGGCAATAGGCCTGCGTAAAGGCGATACCGAACTGAAAACCGCACTGGATAGCGCCTTTACCGAAATCAAAAAGAACGGCACGTTTGACCAGATTCAGAAGCGCTACTTCGCTACGGATATCTCTATCCAGCAGTAACCTCGCGGTCGCCCTTTTTCGTCCTCACCGCGATCCAGAACTATACTTTAACTTTTTCAGGACGGCGCGCTGTCGTCCTTTGCCGATTAAAGGACATTAACACGGTATGCATCAACAACATCATCCACTGTTAAGCGCCTCTTTAGGCACCCAGCGTGAAATCATCAGTTTCCATTTTGCTTCGGACAACGAGCGGCAGGTGTATATCCAGGCTGCGCTGCATGGCGACGAACTGCCCGGTATGGCGGTGGCATGGTTTCTGAAACAAAGACTGCAGGCGCTGGAGTCGGCCGGACAACTCAAAGCCGCCTTTACCCTGGTTCCGGTTGCCAATCCGCTGGCGCTGGGACAGCACTGGCACGGCACACATCTGGGTCGCTTCCATACGCTCTCCGGTCAGGACTTTAACCGTCGTTTTCCGTCACTGGGCAACACGCTGGCGGCCGGGCTGGCTGACAGTCTGACCCAGAGCGAATCGCAGAACCGGAGCCTGATCCGCGAGGCGATCGATCGTCACTATCGCGATACCGTGCCAAAAACGGAGCTGGATGCGCAACGCTACACGCTGATGCGGATGGCAAGCCAGGCAGACCTGATGATTGACCTGCACTGTGACTGGGAAGCTGTGCCGCATCTCTACACCACGCCGCATGCCTGGCCGGACATTGAGCCGCTGGCGCGCTGGTTAGGCAGTGAAGTCCAGCTGCTGGCGCAGATCTCTGGCGGTGAACCGTTTGATGAAGCCTGCTGCGAACCCTGGCTGACGCTGGCAGAGCGGTTCGGCAAAGACTACCCGATGCCGCGCGGATTGCTGCCGGTGACGCTTGAGCTGCGTGGCGTGCGGGATGTTTCGCCTGAGCAGGCGGAGAAAGATGCGGATGCGATTATTTCGGCGCTGCAGGAAGGCGGCTATATCGGCTACAGCGAGCCTTCGATTTCCGTGGAAGTGGCCGCGCCCGTCATTGGCGGCGATGAGCTGGTCCCGGCGAGCGCGGGCGGTGACGATATCGTGGCAATCAATGACGGTCCGATTGGTTTAAACGTGCCAGACCTCGCTGAAGCACCGGGAGAGACCGGCGTAATCAAAGAGCGTCACAGCGAAGGATCGGCGGCGACCTCCCCTGCCCTGAAAAATCTACCAACGCCGTTAGCGGGATGTGAATACATTCATTCACCGGTGTCAGGTCTGATTCTGCATCGTAAACCGCTGGGCGCACTGATTCGTCCGGGAGAAGTGGTCGCTGAGATTGTCGATCCGCTGACCGACCATATCACCCCACTGGTGGCAGAGCATGGCGGTATTCTCTATGCGCGACACTGGGTAAGGTTTGCAACGGCAGGCATGCTGGTGGTGAGACTGGCTGGTGAGCGAGAGATTCGGAGCGGGGATTTGCTGGTAGGGTAAATGTATTTTGCTAACGAGCACAAAATAAGGTGATTAGCTGAACGCTTTGATGGAAAGCAGGAAGTCAGAATAAAACAGAAAACTAAGGTGGTGTAAATCTACACCACCTTTTTTTTACACTACATACTTATCATTTAAAGCACCAGGCAATTTAACGACAGTTGTAATGACATCAGTTAAAGCCTCAAATGAAGTAATTTCACCCGGTTCCAGAACAATAATGTCGCCTGTAGTCCATTTTTTTCCACACATAATAACTTCACCTTCAACGATGCAAGTTATTTCTGTGGCAATTTTATGATAATGTTCTTTTTCAAAAGAGCCTTTTTGGTATCTTTTAACCGCCACTTCACAGGCATCACTTGAAAAAGCAGTTGGCTGGAAACCACCAACAAACCAGCCTGCAGTCATTTTATCGAGTTCAAAGCTCTTCACAGGTCACCCTTATTAGAATCAAATTGGGTTTGAGTTTTCAGAGGATGATAGAAACTTTTATCAATCTCTTTAACACCTATTGTTTTGCCTAAAAGGATAAGCTCATTAAACGAAGGGCAAATGTAAAAATGCTCATTAACGCGTGCATCTTTACGAATCATGTTCATTACTGAATTCGAGAAGTCACGAGTTTTACTGAACCAGTAAACGCCTGCCGTGGCATTTCGGCTGATTGGATTTTTTTCAGAAGCTTCAACAACTGTTTTCTGATCATCAAGTAACACATACGAATACCTTGGATGAACGGAATCAAAAACTACTGTGCCAGCATCATAATCTTTAGACTCCATCTCTGTTGTGAATTCCTGATAGTCGATATCTAAATACTGATTAGCGCTAACAATCAATAATGGCTCTTCCTGGTCCAGTCCGACAACACCCAATAGCGCGGTGCATGCAGCACCTGCAGTATTTTCAGGCACAGGAAAAGATTCAAAATTACCATTACTCAGAAGCTGAACAATATTGTTTAAATGATGCTTTTTAATGTGTTTATCCTGAAACAGGAAAACAGTTTTACCGGCGTTAAACGCGAGTTTTTCAGAAATCTTCTGCAGCAGTGGGACACCATTAAATTCTGTCAGACAAAGCGGATAACCTTTGTCTGCACTGTCTGTATAGCTCTCTCCAGCAGCGAGTACAATTACATTCACTTTAATTCTCCACTAACAGAGTCGATATAAGCTTTAATGTTACGATATGTCACATCGCTGACATCATGTACAACCAGCACATTTGCGCCTGCTGCAGTAGCAGATTTGATACCGTTCTCATTATCTTCTACGACAACACACTCTTCAGGTTTCAAACCTAACAGACCAATGGCCTTCGTGTAAATTTCCGGATCCGGCTTCCCTTTTTTTACATCTTCATTAGAAAGCATAACTTCCAGATACTGACTCAAAGAAGCCTTTTCCATCATTGTTGTAACGGTATTTTTTATGGAGTTTGATGCGACCGCTAAGAGGAGTCCTTCAGACTTTAATCGTGACAAGGCATATTCGTGAATGAAAAGAGGTTTACACTTCGTGTGTACAATTTCCATTGTATAATGCTGCTTCATCTCATTAATGAAAGCATGTAATTCGCGTGGCAGGGAATATTCAGCAGAAAGAATATTCAACTTATCTTTAGTCGGCAGACCATCGAATTTAGTTAAATGGTCATATCTATTGATATTGTAGCCAAAGAGATTTAGGGCCTTATTGAGGGCCTCGTAATGCCATTCTTTGGCTTCAATCAATACACCATCCATGTCGAAAATAACAGCCTTGATCATTTTGACTCCTTTAAAAAAGCAATAGCTTCTTCTGGAAAATCAGTACAAAGAATGACGTTATCGGAATCTTTCAGACCAGAAACTAAAAGCATATTCCAGAGGTCTTTATAATCATCTCGTTTATGTAACTCAGGACTGACAATGCAAACTTTCTTACCGTCATTCAGAATATTTTGTATGTATTTCTCATCATACCAGACAGATTTGAAGGCATCCAGCCATACACCGTGACATGTATCATATAAAGAAATGACTGGTTCATATTCACTGGCACGGGAAAAGAATGAAATTTTACCATTTTTGGCGTAGGAAATTTGATCTGGAACTGACATATCGAAAACAAAGGCATTACGAATACTATATGTTTCGATAAGTTGACTGAGCTTATCAACTAAACCATCAGATTTAATATTCAGAGCAAGCGAAAATTTTTTATCATCTACCAGCTTAAAAAAATCTTCAACCGTCATTTCATTACCGGTTGGAATATCATGTGATATTACCAACTCACCATTGAAGTCTCTCACATCGGTTTCGGTACCTAAACCGAGTTCAAAAGAACGATTGAAGGCTTGCAGCGCATTTTTTTCACTGGGAGATTTCCAGTATCCACGATGGCTAATAATCTCCATTTTATATCCCCGCAGTCGCTTTTTTAGACAATTCAAGAGATTTAAAGAGATCTAAATCCGCTGGAATCCCTAAACCATACATACCATCAGCTTCAGAGCCCACATTGAATACACCGATTGTCGCTCCACTTTCAATCAAATAGTTGTAGACTGGGGCGACATAAAACTCGTTATTTACACGCTCATTTTTATTAATCATTTCTTCAGCGGATTTAACGAATTCACTACCCTTTTTGAAATTATAAATACCGACTGTTGCTTCGTCAGAAATAACTTCTTTCTCAACGACTTTATTAACTTTACCATCAGCATCAAATCCAACAAAAGACCATTTTGCATCATCAGCTTTCATCGTCATTATCAAACCATCGTAATTATTCGATGTCATGAAATTTAAATATTCATCAATCGAGCAGTCAACATATTGATCACTATTGGCTATCATTAGCGGATCATCTGAGTTGATATGTTCTTTTGCTAACAAAACAGTACAGGCAGCGCCTTCAGTGAGGCCATCTGTTGTGACGATTTCACAAGTCGGTTCCCAGCTTTTCAGAAGTGCAGAGAGTTGGTAGCGTTGCTCGTGTTCTTTTTGAATAATAAATATAAATTTATGCGGTTGTTCAGGCTTAAGGTTATTGATAACAATATTAACCATTGGTACACCATGTACCTTAATTAATGGTTTTGGATCCAGGTAACCAGCTTTAGCAAAACGACTTCCAGCACCAGCCATAGGAATTACAATATTGAGCATAACATTCTCACTTAATTAATTTGATCAACTTTAAGAATCGCACAGCTTTATTACTTTCAATTACGTTTAAAGCATGCTTCAATTCTTTATTCTCAGAAAGTACAGCGTCTATTTTTAACTTCAACGACTCAACTTCCTGGGTTTGCGAAGAAATAACTTCATTTAAGTTTAAAATATGTTGTTCAGGATTTTCCAGTTTATGAGATGGAGCATGCCAGAAATGCTTCCCGTCATAGAAATGAAAATCAAGCAGGTTTAGCTTTTCCTCAATTTCTTTGTAATCCAAACCATTTTTTACGAAAAATACATTGAATTCATTTGCTGCTGGATCGTTTGGTTTTACCGCATAAACACTGAAGCCGCTCTCTTTCAGGAACGCTAACGCGGACATTAAGTCTTCACTGGTATTGTCATAGAGGGACTTTGAAAGCACAGAGGGCACTTCTAACATACCCGCCTGAATCCTGTTCAGATATGAACCCGATGATTTTAATACGGCGAGATCAAGACCCTGAACATCAATTTTAATAAATGCGACATTATCAAAACTAATTTCATCTAGAATCTTTTCGAGTGGCTTAGCGTGAACGACAACACTCTTAGAATGATGCAAGTCACTACGGTCTTTCCAATACTCATCGTGCGTTATATTGTCCTGAGAAAATGGAAGCAAACTGGAAGTACCATGATCTCCCAGTTCGGAGACATAAAATTGAAAATCTCCTTCTTCTTCGTTTACCGCACAATTGATAACCTGATGATTTTCTAAACCCGTATTCGTAGCATTTTCATCTAACTGAGTAGCTAAGTTTGGTTCAGCTTCAATAGCATAGACATTATAAGTTGGGTTTCTTTTAGCTATTTCCAAAGAGAAACCACCAAAGTTCGCACCAACATCAATGATAATATCATTTTGCTTCATTATACTAACCCTTTAACTTCCGTTTGATTTTTCTTAAAAATGCAACTGGATCTCTATACAATTGCTGCAGATTTCGGTAGATGAAACTCTTATGATTGTATTGATTTATCGATCCAGACGAGAATTGATCTATATTACGATAGAAATTATTCAGGTCAGGAGTAATAAAGTCTGCGATGATTTCTTTTCTAAGCTGCAAAACTTTGGTTATACACCTGCTGTTAAGACGGGGTATATAATCTTTCGACATGAGTCGCTGAGATAACTCCACGTCTTCAGCCATATTCCATGTACCGAGGTCATTAAACAAGTTATCAAGTAAAATGTGTCTTTTTGCGATAACCAAACCTCCTGGAACATACATATAAGGAGAATACTCACCGTAAGTCAGCAGATAGTTAGCGGTTAACTTTTGATCAGATGCTTGTGACACCCAATCAGGCACCCGCTCACCTGTTTCAGTAAGCACCTGTTTGACAACACAGACGTCAAAATCATGTTTGATTCGGTCAAAGCTCTTAATAAAATTATCATCTAGCTGGTATCTGTTATGAGCAATACAGATATTATCGTATTTAGCCTTTTTGATTATTTTATTTTTCTTTCTCGAAATATTTGCATATTTCTCGGTATGCTCATCACTGGTAATTACAGAGTGATCAAACTTAATATCAAATGAAGGTGCAGGCCCGCAAATAATAAGTTCAACTTCTGAATTGTATTTTAATTGCTTTTCAACACTTCGAACATAAGATTCAAGATGGTTTTCATTTTTACCATCCCAGACAATGCCAAAACTCCAGGAACGTTCACTGGTATAGGCTCTTCTCGATGCTTTGAAGTTAAGTATGTAGATGCCTGCAACATCAGTAGCTATAAGCGAAAGTAATTCAACAGTACCATCAGAAAGGTGCTGAATTTGCTTATAAAACTTCGGTATCGAGAAAGTACCTGAAAGGGTATTAAACTTTATAACGAACTCAGATTCTCCGTCGCTCAGTTTGAATAACTCATCGAGAACAAAAGGCCACTTTGGAAAATCTGAAATACAAGCTTCTGTGAAATTTACTACTTTGTATTTATGATAATGTTCTGCTGATAAACGCGTATCAGCAGTGTTAATGAAATCGAGACTGACATTAACATAGTTAGCAGGAGAGTCAGGCCCAAGCCATATTGCATTGTATTTATCGATCACTGTATTTTTTCCTCATCGCTAAACACATGTTTAATATCCAATGAGAAATCCTGCCAACTTCTTAACTTATGTTTGTTCTCTTCAATGATATTTAACCTCTGCTGATAATATTCATCATCAATCATAAGTTTCTTAAATTCATTGTAATATTCTTTATAATTTGGATATTCAACGGCTACAGTCATACCATATCCCGCTTCTTTAAGGGATGAGGTATCAAAGTGCAGGCAAGGTTTGCCAAGTGCAAGCGATTCACCTAGTGGTAAGCCCCACCCTTCATAATGTGAAGGGAAGACAGTGAATCGACAATTCTTGTATAACTCTGCGATTTCAGCATCAGATGCGTCATGCATAACGATAACGCTGCCATAGACATGACCAGAATAAGTGAGTTGTTTCGCTAATTCCTCAGTATCCCAAAGCCATTTGCCCGCAATAACTAACTTCTGGTTAGCATATTCTGGACTATTAAAGAACTTAATCCAGGTAAGAATAAGATTTACGTGGTTTTTACGCGATTCAATGGAACCCACACAAAAAGCATATTGTTCATTCTGTAATTTTCTGACACGTAATGGATATTCAAAGTCAGGATCTGTTTTTATTTTAGCTGAAGCAGAAGGTAATTTATGAGACAAATGTACAACATCGATGTCCGGAGCGGTAATACCGTGGCCTGAACAGTACGTTACCAGATCCATTTTACAACTGTTAGAGTTAACAACAATTTTATCAGCATGCTCGAGAACAAATGGAATGTATTTTTTAAACATCGCCTTAAGTTCGTCAGGAACATAAGGTGACACAATTGGAATCATATCGTAAACCATGAAGACTTTACGAAGGCCGTGCCATTTTGTTTCCATGAGCGACTGGTATTTGTCCTGGAAATTCCAGACACCACCGAATAAGGCAACAGAGGCACCTTCTGTGAAGTTCTCAATTTCAGAGATTGACAAACCAGGATATAAGCTAATTTTATTTCTTAAGTATTTGATAACAGCAGCATGGCTGATTTTTTTTACACTAGGTATTTTTGAGAAAATAAAATAGGAATCACTGACTGCTTTCTTTTTTCTGCCAAGCGTGCGCAATTTTTCAAAATATTTATCGAGATTACCACTACTTTTTGAGATATAAATATCAGCGTAGATCCACAGGTTTACAAAAGGAGTGAGGTCATTAATTTTTATATTTTCTAACCCACTAATTTTATAAGTTCTGCCGGTAATAGGACTCATGAAAAATATTGTATAGTCACCATCTAAACCACGCAGCCCTTCAAGAACAACGCGCTGAATACCACTGACTTTCGTGGAAAATTTAGAGTGATTGATAATGTCAGTAATATCATAATAAATCATAATCTATCCTTAATTAACAGAAATTGTTGGTTCAATATTAAAAATCCCAGCCCATTTATTAATATCTGGGTTATCTATTACCTGAAATGAGATTATCCTTTCGGTTAATGATATTACTGTATCAAACAGTCCATCTCCATGCCCGCCTGACTCAATCCCCATAGCTAACGTGTATTCACCAGGTGTGAGATTGTTTTTAAATGAGAATCTTATGCGGTCAAGTTTCTTATTTTCAAGATCAGTTTTCTGACAAAATGTATTTGTTTCGTAGAGTACCTGCCCTAACCTGTCTTGCATGCGGAAACCAACATGAGGGTCAGAATATTCACCCAGCCCTGAGCAGGAAATTTCAAAGGAGTAATTTTTTCCTACTTCCATGCAATTTACTGGCTCATTCAAATCATTCAATATGATAACATCTTTAACGAACTTGTTGATTTTAACAAATCGTTGCTGTACATGGCTTTCTTCTTTTACCACTGCTTTACTGTTGTTCAAATAACCATAATATCTTTCGACAACTTCAACTGTTTTACCAATGTACTGGCAGCGGCCAGAAGCTAGCAGTACAGCCTTATCACAGATTTTATGCAGTGCAGAAAAGTCATGTGTAACAAATAGAATACTTGTACCCTGATTTTTGAATTTTTCTATTCTTTCGATACATTTTTGCTGGAAGTAAATATCGCCAACAGACAAAGCTTCATCAATGATTAGCAGGTCAGGCCTGATAATTGTCGCCACACTGAATGCCAATCTGACCTGCATCCCGCTTGAATAGACCCTGACTGGCTGATCAATATAAGGACCTATCTCAGCAAACTCTTCAATTTCGGGCATTAACCTTGATATTTCTTCAACGGTTATACCTAATAGCTGACCAGCCATATATGCGTTTTGTCTGCCCGTAAACTCCGGATGAAACCCCATCCCCAGTTCGAGCATTGCGGCTACACGACCATTTACTTTCACTGAGCCAGTAGTAGGTTTTGTTGTGCCGGTAATCATTTTCAACAAGGTACTTTTACCAGCACCATTTACACCGATTATCCCCAGGGACTCTCCAGGTTCAACCGTAAAATTAATATCCTGAATAATCCATTTTACACTGTGTCTTGGACCAGAGAATGGGATCATCCATTCAATTAATCTGCCAAGTTTACTGTTATAGCGTTTATAAGCCTTGCTTAAATTTTCAATAACTAATCGAGACATTATAATTCATCCACCATGTCGCCCGAATGTTTAACAAAAAGTCGCATGCCAAGCATACAAAGCACTAAGCCGAGAGCTAAAGGGTAAATTAAATCAGGCCAATGCGGCCATTGATGCTGGACTAATACTTTCTGAAAAGAAGTAATGATTCCCAGCATTGGATTGAATCTGATAATATTTTGAAACTGTGCTGGCAGAATTGCTGGTGAGTAAACAATCGGCGTTAGCCAAAACCAGAACTGCAAGATGATTGAAAATAACATCCCGACATCGCGGAAAAAAACATTCATAACACCTAATGTAATCCCCAGACCGATCGCAAAAATCACAAGGACTAAAGTTAATGGTATTATCGATAGAAAAACCACGCCAGGGAATTCATTCGTCAGTATTAAAAATAGAGTAAACAACGTAAATACAATAAGAAAATTCAAAAGCCCATTAATTATTACTATTATAGGTAGGCATATTCTGGGAAAACTTATTTTCTTTATCAGGTTTGCTTGCTCAATAAATACATTCTGCCCTCGGGCAATGATTTCAGAGAAAAGCCCCCATGTAAGTATTCCTGCGCACAAATAAATACTGTAGGCAAAAGTATCGGAGACGCCTGGCAACTTGGCTTTCATTACCTGTGAAAATATCACTGTATAGACGGTGATCATTGCAAGTGGGTTTAAAACGTTCCACGCGGCGCCAAGAATTGAGTTTTGATATTTTACCTGAAACTCTCTTTTGACATTCCCTAGTATAAAGCCTCTATATCGCCATATAGTGCGAGCCATACCAACCATCAATCTAATCCTCAATAAACGAAAGCACACCCTAAGATGTGCTTTTTTGTATATCACAATATAATGTCAGAAATTAATCTAACCACTCGGTGTGGAACACACCGTCTTTATCAATACGTTTGTAAGTATGCGCACCGAAGTAGTCGCGCTGCGCCTGAATCAGGTTCGCAGGCAGCACTTCTGAACGGTAGCTGTCGTAGTAAGCGATGGCCGCAGAGAAGGTTGGCGTCGGGATGCCGTTCTGAATCGCATAAGAAACCACATCACGCAGCGCCTGCTGATACTGATCGGCAATATCTTTGAAGTACGGTGCCAGCAGCAGGTTAGCGATGCCTGCATCTTCTGCGTAAGCATCGGTGATCTTCTGCAGGAACTGGGCACGAATGATGCAACCAGCGCGGAAGATCTTAGCAATTTCGCCGTAGTGCAGATCCCAGTTGTTCTCTTCTGACGCTGCACGCAGCTGTGAGAAGCCCTGCGCATAAGAGACGATTTTACCCAGATAAAGTGCACGACGAACTTTCTCAATGAACTCCGCTTTATCTCCAGTGAACGCTTTCGCCTGTGGACCGCTCAGTACTTTAGAGGCCGCAACACGCTGAGTTTTCAGTGAGGAGAGGTAACGGGCAAAGACAGACTCGGTGATCAGTGACAGAGGTTCACCAAGATCCAGCGAGCTCTGGCTGGTCCATTTACCGGTGCCCTTGTTAGCGGCTTCATCCAGGATCACATCAACCAGGTATTTACCTTCTTCGTCTTTCTTGGTGAAGATATCTTTGGTGATGTCGATCAGGTAGCTGCTCAGCTCGCCGTTGTTCCACTCGGTGAAGGTTTCAGCCAGCTCTTCGTTGTTCAGGCCCAGTGCGCCTTTTAGCAGAGCATAAGCTTCTGCGATAAGCTGCATGTCGCCGTACTCGATGCCGTTGTGAACCATCTTCACATAGTGACCCGCACCGTCCGGACCGATGTAAGCCACACAGGCTTCACCATCTTCCGCACGTGCCGCAATCTTATCCAGAATCGGAGCAACCAGCTCGTACGCTTCTTTCTGGCCGCCGGGCATGATTGATGGGCCTTTCAGTGCGCCCTCTTCACCACCGGAAACACCGGTACCGATGAAGTTAAAGCCCTGGTCAGACAGCTCTTTGTTACGACGGATGGTGTCTTTGTAGAAGGTGTTACCGCCATCGATCAGGATGTCGCCTTTATCCAGGTGTGGGGTCAGTGAGGCGATAGTCTTGTCAGTCGCTTCACCCGCCTGAACCATCAGCAGGATACGACGAGGTTTTTCCAGCGATTCGACAAACTCTTCAACGGTATAAAAAGGAGCAAGTTTCTTGCCCTGGTTCTCGGCGATGACTTCATCAGTCTTTTCGCGTGAACGGTTGAAGATAGAAACAGTGTAACCGCGGCTCTCAATGTTAAGAGCCAGGTTGCGGCCCATCACTGCCATACCTACAACGCCGATCTGTTGCTTGGACATTACATACTCCTGTCTATGGTCTCGCATGGTGTTACCCGTAACACCACTTTGTAAGTGATCAGTATGTTAACTCAGGATAGCGGATTAAAGGTAATGAATGGTGCGGTCGCGCAGATGAAATTATCTGAAAAAAATTCACACACTTAACAAGGATTTATAAAGCTTTGTATAGCTTTGAATCATTTTATCTGCCGTGAAAAGCGATTCAAAGCGCGCCAGCGCTGCGGCACCATAGGTCATGGCCAGTTTGGGGTCCTGCCATATTTCATCCATCGCCTGTCGCAACGCTACAGGATCGGATGGAGGGACGACTAATCCGGTGACCCGATCAATATTGATGAAGGTCGTCCCGGTTCCAATCTCGCTCGAGATCAGCGGTTTTGAATAGAGGGCACCTTCCAGTAGAGAGATGCCGAAAGCTTCAGAACGTAGATGAGACGGGAAAACCAGACAGGTACATAACTGCAGCAAGGCAGATTTTTCACTATCTTCCAGCGCACCCAGGAAATGGATATTGTTCACGCCTAACTGCTGCGCCTGCGCTTTAAGCTCAGCCTCAATCGGACCTGCACCAACCACGACGATTGGGTAACGGCTTTTTTTTGCCGCCTCGATTAAAATATGCAGGCCTTTGTAATAACGAAACGTTCCAATAAAGAGAAAGAAGCCATCCGGAAATCTTACCTGCCACTTTTGCAGAACGGCTGGATCGTTATTTTGATAAAACTGTTTATCAAGACCGTAAGGAATAACTTCAACTTTATCTTTGAACTGCTGCAAAACCGGGCTGCTTTCAACATAGTTTGGCGACGCCGCAACAATTCTGTTTACACTGGAAAGAAAGCGATTCATCAACGGAGTGTAAAGTTTAAGCAGCATTTTCTGCTTAACAATATCAGAGTGGTAACTCACCACCGATGGCTTTTTAATGCCAGCAGCAAAATGCATAAAGTCCATAAAGGGGTATGGAAAGTGATAATGAATGATATCTGCCTTCTGAGCCAACTCTCTGAATTCTTTTATCGCTGAATAGGAAAATGGTGTTGAGGCAAACTCACACTGCGTTTTGACCCGATGAATCTGGTGGTTATCGAGTCTGTTTTTTTTGATTTCAAATTGGGGACTATGAGTAAAAACAACAGATTCGATACCTGATTTAAAACCACCTTCTGCGAGCTGATAAATAACCTGTTCAATACCACCGAAAGTGTCAGGGTAATAGGTTTTATAACAGTGTAAAACTTTAATCATATATATTTCGCGACCTGCTCATAAGCTTCAACGGTTTTATCGGCACACAGTGACCATGAAAATTCGCGGGCACGCACTAATCCAGCATCAATCATACGGCGCTTTTCATCAGCGTTTTCAATCATCATCTGAATGTATGTCGTTAAAGCATGGATATCCTCTGGTTCATGCATTAGCGCAGCATCACCAGCGACTTCGGGAAGTGAAGTTGCATTTGAGCAAATCACAGGCGTTCCTGATGCCATTGCTTCAAGTACCGGCAAGCCGAAACCTTCATAGATAGAAGGGAATACAAAACTCGTCGCAGCACTGAATAAATGCGGCAGATCGTTACCAGGCACAAAACCTAAATATTTTAACCAGCCTTCTCTCTCGCCTTTATCAAAGAGTTTAAAGAGTTGCTCATTTTCCCAACCCTTATACCCACTAATGACTAAAGGAAAAGCAGACTTTTCATGAGCCGGCAGACGGTCATAGGCCTGCAATAGCGTCAGAATGTTCTTTCTTGGTTCAATCGTACCGGTATAAAGAAAGAAACGTCGCCACTTCAGATTATACTTTTCAAGCACCTGTTGTGTCTCTGCTTCATTTCGAGGATGAAACTGCTCATTACAGGCAAGAGGGGCTACGGTAATTTTATTATCTTCAATACCAAAGAAATCAATTAACTCATTCTTTGTGTAACATGAATCTGTAATCAACATCGACGCACGTGAAACGGTATTTCTTAACTCTTTTTGCATCAAGTGAACACGACCAGCTGGGTGAAACTGCGGCCAGTGGAATACTGACAGGTCATGAAAAGTTGCGACACAGTGTTTCACGCGAGGAGGTAAATAGTAGTTTGGACTGTGAAATATATGGCTCTTGAAGTTCCTCAACGCCATCATTTTCATTACCGGAAAAGTCAGGCGGTAAATTTCACTTACTGTTTTACTTTTTTGCAATTTGCGTTTAAAAGATTGTACCGATTGGGCAGACTCACTCGCGACTGCCAGTGATTCACGAGTCCGGGTACCATGAAGAAACGTCAGCGCGACATTTTCTCTTTCCTGAAGCTGTTTAGCAAGCTCAAACGCATAACGGCCAATACCGGTTAAAGGATATTTAATACAGTCCGTAGAATAAACGACGTTTATTGCTTTGCTTCCAGCATCCATTTCAGGGTATCTCTAAGAGGAATTTTAGACGAAGTCTCACCGACTAAGCTACTGAGCAAAGTGATATCGCCACAAAGTTCTTTAATTTCATTAGGCCTGACAAAATCAGGATTAACTTCAATCTTAATATCATGGCCTGTCAGGGATCGGCAGAGATCAACGACTTCCCTCAATGAGTGCATTTTACCTGAAGCGACATTGACCGTCTGACCAAATGAGCGGGAATGAAGCAATTCTGAATAGCTTTTAACAACGTCACGCACATCGGAAAAATCACGCCATACATCTATGTTGCCCAGCTCAATGACTTCTTTTCTCTCACGAAAATGTTTGACGATTTTTGGGATCAGGAAATTTTCTGCCTGACCGGCGCCGGTGTAATTGAATGGCCGGGTAATAATAATTGGCAATTTTTCATAAAACAGGCTGGCCATATACTCCATAGCCAGCTTGCTTACCGCATAATCATTGGCGGGTCTGGCAGGAACTGTCTCCGCTAATTTCCCCGGCGTATTATTACCGTAAACATTCGCACTACTTGCAATTAAAACTGCGTCTGGAAGTTTTACTGATTCGCTAAGCGCCTGTAACAGGTTACGCGTACCGCAAAGGTTCACATTATAGAATGCGTTCGGATCAGCATGCCCAACAAAAGCGATGGCAGCAAGATGAACAACGACGTCTGGCTGAATACTGTCTACAGCATTTTTTACCTGAGCTGAGTTAGTCAGATCAACCTGAAAATAGCGTGATGAATTCTGGGCGGGAGTTGAACCGAAACCATAAACTTCATATCCGGCAGCGGATAAATCCGCTGCCATATATTGGCCGGTAAAGCCCTTGATCCCAGTGATCAATGCTTTTTTGCCATTAGTCATATCAGAAGGAGAACCCTTGTTTATTGCGGCGTAGATCTTCTTCAACCATCATCGCACACAACTCTTCGAGCGTAGTTTTTGGTTCCCAGCCCAGAATGTCTTTCGCGCGCTGTGGATTACCAATCAGTAATTCTACTTCAGCAGGACGGTAGAACTTAGGATTGACCTTGACCACTACTTTGTTAGTGGCGACATCAATTGCAACTTCCTGATCATCTTTGCCTTCGAAGCGCAACTCAATGCCAGCAGCTTTGAACGCCATTGAAACGAAGTCACGGACTGTTTCTGTGCGGTTGGTTGCCAGGACAAATGTATCTGGCTCATCAGCCTGCAGCATACGCCACATGCCTTCCACATATTCCTTAGCAAAGCCCCAGTCACGCTTGGCATCCATGTTACCTAACTCAAGCACATCCAGTTTACCGAGCTTAATTTTCGCTACTGAATCGGTGATTTTACGGGTCACGAACTCCTGTCCACGCAGTGGTGATTCGTGGTTAAACAGAATGCCGCTTGATGCGAAGATGTTGTAGCTCTCACGGTAGTTAATGGTCATCCAGTGGGCATACAACTTTGCAACGCCATACGGGCTACGCGGATAGAAAGGGGTATCTTCTTTCTGCGGAATAGCCTGTACTTTACCAAACATCTCAGAAGTAGACGCCTGATAGAAACGAATTTTAGGGTTAACGATGCGAATCGCTTCTAACAGGTTTACCGGACCAATACCTGTGATTTCAGCAGTGGTCAGCGGCTGGTCAAAAGAAACACCAACAAAGCTCTGAGCCGCAAGGTTGTAGACTTCGGTCGCTTTGCTTTCCTGAAGTAAACGAATGCTTGATGACAGGTCTGTCAGATCATATTCGACCAGGTGAAGATTAGGATTCTGTTTAATTCCTAATTCTTCAATACGCCAGAAGTTGACTGAACTTGTACGACGATAAGTGCCATAAACCGTATAGCCCTTATTTAAAAGTAACTCAGCAAGATACGCGCCATCTTGCCCGGTAATTCCTGTAATAATTGCAATTTTGTTCGTCATTCGTAAACCCATCTTTTAGGAAATGAATATTATCAACTCTATGTGTAATTAAACTGTTGTAGCTTTAATAACGGAGTCGATTTCTTTCAATATTTTACTCAAGGCTTCAATATTGCCTTCAGTTTCGACGTTGAGTCGCAGTAAAGGTTCCGTATTGGAAGTCCTTACGTTGAATCTCCAGCCCTGGCAATCAAGGCTTATACCGTCGGTGTTATCTTCGGCTATCGCAGAACTAAGATACTGAGCTTTCAACGCTGCAATAACCGACTTTGCATTAGATACTTTGTAATTAATCTCACCGCTGCAAGGGAACGCTTTCATTCTTTCAGACACCAGTCCGGAAAGCGTCTCCCCTTTCACTGCCAGCAATTCAGCCACCAGCAGCCATGGAATCATGCCGCTGTCGCAGTAAGCAAAGTCCCGGAAATAATGGTGCGCACTCATCTCACCACCATAAACCGCATCTTCTTCACGCATACGCTCTTTGATGAAGGCATGACCGGTTTTAGACATCACAGGAACACCCCCGGCTTTGGTCACCACATCAATGGTGTTCCAGGTCAGGCGAGGATCGTGAATGATTTTCGCACCCGCTTCTTTTTTCAGGAATGCTTCGGCCAACAGCCCAACAATGTAATAGCCTTCAATGAACTCAGCATTCTCATCGAACAGGAAACAGCGGTCAAAATCACCGTCGAAGGCGATACCCATATCCGCCTGGTGCTCACGCACCGCATCAGAAGTGTCTTTACGACATTCAGGCAGCAGCGGGTTCGGGATACCATTCGGGAAGTTGCCGTCAGCTTCATGATGTACTTTGATAAACGACACAGGCGCTTTGGCCTGCTCAAAGCGTTTTTCAATCTCATCGATGATATGACCCGCAGCACCATTACCTGAATTGATCACCAGCTTCATTGGTTTAGTGAAATTATTCAGGTCGATGTAACCCATCAGATGATCAACATAGGCATCCAGTACAGAAATCTGTTTGTAACTGCCGCGTTTGCTCTCTTCTACCGGAGCAAAATCATTGGCTTCAGCCAGTCGCTGAACGTCGCGCAGACCGGTGTCGCCGCTGACCGGGCGAGCACCTTCCCGTACCAGTTTCATGCCGTTGTAGTTCATCGGGTTATGGCTGGCAGTCACTTCAATGCCGCCATCAATGCCTAAATGAAAAGTCGCGAAGTAGATCTCTTCTGTTCCGCTCATACCGATATCGAGCACGTCAGTGCCCGCATCCCGCAGTCCATTGGCCAGTGCCAGCTTTAACGACTCGCTGGTCAGGCGGACATCGCCGCCCACTACGATCGTTTTCGGGCGGATAAATTCGCCATAGGCACGGCCAATGCGGTAGGCGATGTCTTCATTCAGTTCAGTGCCTAACTCACCACGGATGTCATAAGCTTTAAAACAGGTCAGTGCTGCCATGATCTTGTCAGTCCTTACTTACTTGCAAACTGTTGTTTAATCAAAATGAGGTCGTCGTCACCAAGGTAAGAGCCCGACTGAATTTCCAGCAGTTCCAGTGGAATTTTGCCTGGATTTTCTAACGTATGCGGGTGGCCGATGGGAATAAAGGTTGACTGGTTTTCTGTCAGCAACAGCGTTTTATCCTGAATAGTGACTTTCGCTGTGCCTGAGAGGATCACCCAGTGTTCGGTGCGGTGATAGTGCATCTGCAGCTCAAAGGCCTCACCAGGCTTAACGGTGATGCGATTAACGTTGAAGCGACCCGTGTTGACTACCAGATCACAACGTCCCCATGGCCAGTAAGTTTCACGGTGGCGGCGGTATTCGCTGCGGCACTCGTTTTTCAGGAACTCAACGACACGCTTAACATCCTGAACCTGATCTTTACGCGCAACCAGAACAGCATCTTTTGTATTCACGATGACCAGGTTTTCAACGCCAATGGCAGCAACCAGTTGATCTTCACTGTTGATGTAGCAGTTTTTGGTGTTATGCAGGAAGGTGTCACCCTTCAGGGAGTTACCATGGGCATCTTTATCGTTGACTTCCCACAGTGCAGACCAGGAACCCACATCACTCCAGCCAGCCGCCAGTGGAACCACCACTGCGGCATCGGTCTGTTCCATGACTGCGTAGTCTACTGACTCGTCCGGACAGGCGATAAAATCATCTTTATCGATGCTGATGAAGTCGTTGCCTTCTTTGACGTTAGCCATGGCGCGACGGCAGGCTTCCAGAATATCCGGTCGGAATTTCTCCAGCTCCTGCAGATAGCGTTTAGCCCGGAACATGAACATGCCACTGTTCCAGTAATATTCACCGGATTCCAGGTACTGCTCAGCAGTGCTCTGATTGGGTTTTTCGACAAACCTCTGAACCTGATAAGGACCATTTTCTGCGCCAGGCAGCGCTTCGCCACGCTGAATGTAACCGTAGCCCGTTTCCGGACCGGTTGGCACGATACCGAAAGTCACCAGCTTGCCCTGTTTGGCATAAGCGGTAGCGACTTTGATAGCCTGATGAAACGCAGCACGGTCTTCAATCACGTGATCGGCGGCCAGCACCAGCAGAACCGGATCATCGCCCTGCTCTACCGCATTCAGCGCTGCCAGTGCAATCGCTGGTGCGGTGTTGCGTCCTACCGGTTCGAGAATAATGTTATGAGATAGCTTGTTAATTTGTCGCAACTGCTCGGCAACCAGGAAACGATGCTCCTCGTTGCAGATTACCATTGGTGCGCGTGCTTCGACGCCGCTCAGACGATTAACCGTCTCCTGCAGCATAGAGTGCTCACCATGCAGACAGATAAACTGCTTAGGGTAAAGTTCGCGGGAAAGGGGCCATAAACGGCTGCCGGTTCCTCCGGCCATGATTACGGGAAGTAACATTCCACATCCTCTAACAAATTTAAACATGCTATGCATATAAGCGGGTCAAATTTTATTCACTACGAATAAATAGCCACGCTACCGCCCCTGGCTTGCAGCAACCAATGCGCTGTGTGACGGGAATCCTCCCCTCACAGGTTAGCTTGTCGATGCGCTGATTATATTTTATTCAATCGCATACGGGTTCCGGGATAACTACAAATAGTACATTTTGTGCGGCAAAAATAATATGCCTAATCTTTGATTGCCACTGACAAAACTTAAGAGTGACTAAACATTGATCCCACACTGCATTGGTAAATGTAATCAATCACTAAACAGCATAGTAGCGTATGAAGAATCACGCTTTGCGCCTCTTCACAGAGTCGGATTACCTGTTATTGTGATTAATCGCTACTGAAGCCAGACCAGGATAATTCCGTATTCAGTCATTATCCGGTCACAAACTGGCATTGAGGTGAGGATGAGAGTCAGGAATATACAATTCCTCTTATCGCAGGCAAAAAAAAACCCGGCCAAAGCCGGGTGATTGCAGATTTTTTCAACTACCGAAACCCATCCGGGTTCTTGCTCTGCCAGTTCCACGTATCGCGCATCATCTCATCAATGCCGCGCGTCACGCGCCAGTCGAGCGTCGTGTTAGCCAGTGAAGCATCGGCCCAGAACGCAGGCAGGTCGCCGTCACGACGTGGCTTAATCTCAAAGGGAATCGCCTTACCAGACGCCTTCTCAAACGCTTTGATCATCTCCAGCACGGAGATGCCTTTGCCGCCGCCCAGGTTAAAGGCAGTGTAGCCTTCCACTTTGCTGAGGTGGTCCAGCGCTTTCAGGTGCCCTTCCGCTAGGTCAACCACGTGGATGTAGTCACGCAGGCAGGTGCCGTCTGGCGTATCGTAATCGCCACCAAACACGCCCAGCTTCTCCAGACGACCAATCGCAACCTGCGCGATGTACGGCAGCAGGTTGTTCGGGATGCCGGCCGGATCTTCACCGATTTCGCCTGACTCATGTGCGCCAACCGGGTTGAAGTAACGCAGGGCAATCGATTTAAACTTAGGCTCTGCTTTGGCGAAGTCGCGCATCACGAATTCGGTCATCAGCTTAGAGGTGCCGTAAGGACTGGTGGTGCCACCAATCGGAGTGGTCTCAACGTAAGGAACCGGGGCATCTGCGCCGTAGACGGTCGCTGAGGAGCTGAAGAGGAAGTTCCAGACGCCGGCATCACGCATCTCTTCCAGCAGCACCACGGTGCCCGCGACGTTGTTCTCGTAGTACTCCAGCGGCATACGGGTTGATTCACCGACTGCTTTAAGCGCTGCGAAGTGGATTACGGCTGAAATGCTGTTTGAGGCGAACAGATCACGCAGACAGGCGCGGTCACGGATATCACCTTCAACGAAGGTCGCTTTTTTACCCGCCAGTTTCTCAACGCGGTTAATCGCTTCACGTGAGGCATTGCAGAGGTTATCCAGAACCACAACATCATCACCGCGCTGCAACAGCGCCAGTACCGTATGGGAGCCGATGTACCCTGCTCCGCCCGTGACTAAAATTGCCATGTGAGCTCCTTTCAATCTGCCGCGCAGAACGCGGCAAATAAATTACTTTTGTTTTGCGAGGATGGTCTGGATAGCTTCGCGGAAATCACGACCCTGCGCGTTGCTGCGCAAGCCGTAAGAGACAAACGCCTGCATGTATCCGAGTTTACGACCGCAGTCGAAACTGTGACCGGTCAGCAGCGAAACATCAACGGTTTTATGTTTGCTCAGGCTGGCAATCGCATCGGTCAGCTGGATACGGCCCCACGCGCCTGGCTCAGTGCGCTCCAGTTCTGCCCAGATATCAGCAGAAAGAACATAGCGGCCTACCGCAGCCAGGTCAGAGCCCAGTCCGGCAGTATCTTCAGGCTTCTCAACGAAATCGGTAATGGTACTCACGTCACCTGGGTGATCAATCGGCTCTTCGGTGGTAATCACCGAGTACTCAGAGAGATCGGACGCTGGCATATGCTGCGCCAGGACCTGGCTGTGGCCGGTCTCTTCGAAACGGGCAACCATCGCCGCAAGGTTGTAGCGCATGTGGTCAGCGGTAGAATCATCCAGCAGGATGTCTGGCAGCACAACCACGAACGGGTTATCACCGATCATCGGACGGGCGCAGAGAATCGAGTGGCCCAGGCCCAGCGGCTGTGCCTGACGCACGTTCATGATCGTTACGCCTGGCGGGCAGATAGACTGCACTTCGCTCAACAGCTGGCGCTTCACGCGTGCTTCGAGCAGCGCTTCCAGCTCATAGGTGGTGTCGAAGTGGTTTTCTACCGCATTTTTAGAGGCATGCGTGACCAGCACAATCTCTTTAATACCCGCGGCAACACACTCGTCAATGATGTACTGGATCATCGGTTTGTCGACGACAGGCAGCATCTCTTTCGGAATGGCTTTAGTCGCAGGGAGCATATGCATACCGAGGCCCGCAACCGGGATTACTGCTTTAAGCTTGGTCATATTTATTCCGTTTAATAAAATGAAGATGTGGGTCGATTATGCAGGATCGGCCGGAAGTCCAAGTATAATCTTTATCTGAAAAGCGGACAGTAACTCTCTGTCATAACATGGAAATTCGGCATTTTGCCCATTGCCAGCCACGGCATAAACTGAATAAAGACAATCAGTAATCGAATATTGTCCCGGCTATTTTCATCTCTGGTCGCCGTAGCGCTGAGACCAGCCATAAATGAAAACGGGCGACCCTGAGGTCGCCCGTTGATATATCTGCGCTGTAATCAGAGCCAGCCTTCAAACCACTCTGGCATCACAAACAGATTAAAGTGATTCACCAGCAACATGATGCCGACAAATACCACCGACACCGCCACCCATTGCCGGGCATAAGGAATAAACCGAATGCCAATGACCGGTTTGATGAAGAACGGATGAGCCAGTGCCGAGATCAGGATCTGCGAGATAGAGAGCGTCAGCGCCACATAGAGCACGTTCGGCCAGATAAAGGTAGTCGCCAGCACCGCCAGCACCACAATACTCGCCACGATGTTCCAGTAGAACTCAACGTTGGTCCGTCCGTTGGCCTGCGAAATCGCCCCGGTCAGCCCGCCCATCGGCCGCAGCATACCAAACAGCAGCATCAGCGGGATGAGGTGATAGACCTGCTCATGCGACGCGCCATAAAGTACCCGCACAATGACGGGGGACAGGATGCCAATCGCCAGATACATCGCGCTGCTGAAGAGCATGATCCCCAGCGTGCCTTTCAGGAACAGCTTCTTCAGTTGCTCAGCATCGTGCTGCTTCTCAGCAAAACGTGGCAGTGCCAGACGGTTAATCACCGGCGTCACCAGTTTAAGCGGTTGCAGCACCAGCTCTTTCGCCAGCGAGTAAACACCCAGCATCTCTGCGCCCATCACTTTACCCACCACCAGCGCATCCGCCTGGGTACGCAGCTGATTAATGGTCTGCGAGCCGAGCTGATAGCTGCCGTAACGAATCGCGCCGATGAAGGTCGCTTTGTCGAACTCCCAGGTCGGACGCCATGACTTCTCACCCAGCGCAATCATGCAGAGGATGCGGGTAAAGGCGTTGATGAACAGACCGAGAATCGCCGCTGCTACGGTGAGCGAGGTGAACTCCAGCATCGCCACCACACAGAGGAAGGCAAACAGCTTGGTGCCCATCTCAATCTTCGCCAGCGAGACCATCCGCTTGGTTTTGATGTAGTGCGCCTGATACTGCGACAGATGCCCCAGTACCAGGAAGTTCAGGCTGGTCAGCATGATCAGACCCACCAGCTCCGGCAGATGATAGAACCAGGAGACCGGGAAGGCGATCAGCAGCATGATCAGACCGGTGCATAAACTGAGTGAGACGTTCACCCAGTAGATGGTGCTCTGCTCACGACGGGTGATGTTCTGGCGATGCACCAGATAACTGCTCATCCCCATATCCTGCAGCACCCCCGCCACCGCCAGGATGGCGTTGATGATGGCTAACAGTCCCAGCTCGTGGGTTTCCAGTTTGCGGGCGAGAAAGCTCAGCTGTGCAACCTGCAGCACTGCAGAAAAGCAGGTGCTGCCGAACAGCCAAATCGCCTGTGACTTAAATCCACTCACACCAGTCGCTCCAGAATCTGTGCCAGTTCGCCGTAGGCGATGTGCTGATTAAATTCAGTCTCGACTTTGTGGCGTGCCGCGGCAACCACGGGCGCCACATCCACTTCGCCCTGAGAGAGCTTCAGCAGCGTCTCCGCCAGCGCCTCAGGATCGTCCTCTTCCACCAGCCAGCCAGAAACGTTGTTCTCAATCAGCTCCGGAATACCGCTGTGGAACGTTGAGACCACCGGCAGACCCACCGCCATCGCTTCCATCAGCGCGACCGGAATACCTTCCATGTCGCCATCTGCGGCGGTTTTGGACGGCAGCAGGAAGATGTCAGCCTCGCTCAGCGCACGACGGATCTCCTCCTGCGGTTTAAAGCCCGGCATGCTGACGCAATCTTCCATCCCCTCGCGGGCGATGAAATCACGCATCATCTCGTCCTGGTCGCCATTACCGATGATGGTGTACTGGAACTGTCCGCCACGCTGCTTCAGGATGGCGCTGGCTTTAACTGCCACATCCAGCCCTTTCTTCTCGGTCAGACGCGCGACCGAAACGATACGCAGCGGCGTCTGGAACGCCTGGCGTGGCTGGAAGTTAAACTTCTCCGGCTCAATGCCCATTCGCGTAACGTGAATTTTTTCCGGCGGGCAGCCCATCTCAATCAGCTTGTTCTCCCACAGATGGCTGATAGGCAGCATCAGCTCACTCTGGCGGAACAGATTGACGTAATCGAGTTTGTGCTCTTCCAGAATGTGACGACGGGAAATGTCGGCGCCATGAAACACGGTCGCCTGTTTACCCTTGAGCACGCCCAGTTCACGCAGCTTGTTCGCCAGCGCACCGGCATAGCCGAAATGCACCAGGAACACATCTGCGGTGAAGGTCTGCTTTGCATTCGCCACAATCGACGGCAGCAGCAGTTTGCTGGACTGCGCGCCATAACGGCGCACATTCAGCGAACGCAGCAGCGACGGCTTGGTCACTTTGGGCAGCACCAGCTTGATACGCTGGTTCAGCTTATCGACAATCGAGACTTTCTCTTCCGGCAGCAGATAGTGCGTCTTCGCCGCCAGACCATACTCATCAAACGCCGCATGCCGGTTCACTAAATCGCCGGGAAAGACTGAAATGATCTCCACCTCGTAACCGGCATCAATAAAATGGGTCACCTGATTTAGTACGAATGTCTCAGAGGCAACCGGGAAACGCATGGTGAAAAAAGTCAGTTTCATCACATTACCCTAATACTTTGAGAATCTCTTCAGTGATCCGATTGCCAATTTCCCTTTCATTCGCAACGGCCGTATCGACCTTAAGCTTGATGTTGTCGTAATCGGCAAGGACCGTTTTGACCTTGTCGATCAGCGAGCCATCCATCAGGCTTTTCACATCGGTTGCCATCTGCGGCAGACCAAGCTGGTTCATCACACCCATCGACTTGTGCTCGTAGTTGATCGCCACAGCCGGGGTGCCAAAGTTCATGGAGATAATCGCCGAGTGCAGGCGGGTACCAATGGTCAGATGGCAGTGATTCAGCAGGATGCCCAGTTCCAGGTCATTAAACTCATCCATGATGACATGGTAATGTTCAGGCTGCGTCACGTGGTCACGCAGGGTCAGTGCGACCATGCGGTCATCTTTGGCATAGCTGTCGATGCCGGTACAGGTAGAAAACGCCACGACCTGATAGCCTTCAGCAATCATGGCATTGATCACCCGGCCAAATGCCGCTTCATACTCTTTCTGTGTGACACCCAGACGTTTATCAAACGGTGCCAGTTCACGCACCGTAATCGCAATGGTTTTACGGCCATCGATAATACCCTGCCAGTAGAGCAGGTTATGGCTCGGATTTTCGACTTCACGCGCACGCACCAGGAAAGCGGTATCCACACCAGACGCCACTTTAGAGCTGGTCACGCCATCGCGCTTCATCAGGTCAAGACTGACCGACTCGCGCAGCACCAGACTGTCGACCCGATCAAAGACAAAGTTCGCCAGCGCATTAACGCGCGGGTTCTGGAAGGGCCCTACCGAGTGACCGATCAGGTAGATCGGCTTTTTCGCCATCAGCGCACAGAGCGCATGGTCAAACTGGGTCACGCCATAGAGGTCAACGAAGAACGATCCGCCAACCTGAATAATTGCATCATATTTTGCCAGGCTGTCAGTAAACGCTTTCAGGTGCGGCGGTACAGAGAAAGATTTAAAGATCCCGCCCTTGCCCAGATGCGCCATCATGATATCGGGCATCAGGCGGTTCGCGACTTTACGCTTAAACGAACCGACCAGACCTTTGCCTGACTTGCTGTTGTGCAGATACAGCGCATCCTGCTGAATATCCTGCTGAAGCAGATAACCGGAGCTGGTTGGATAACGGCTTATAACGTCAATATCTAAATCACTGCGTGCAGACCGCATTGAATCAATCAGTCCACGAAGAATCGCGCCATCCCCGCGATTCCCACACGTATGGTTACCCACCAATAAAATTTTCATAACAACTCCGAATGAATTTTTTTAATTCTGAAAGCCGCCCAGATCCGAAATGGGCAAAATGAACTCTGATTAAAGTAATGCTTTACGGGATAACGCACCCAAAGGTACAGCTCCTGTTAAAACCGGCCGCCTCCATTGTGGCGACCGTGATGCAAGGTGTTACGACTTAATCGCGAAGTAAGGCAGTGCGACCTGTTTGCCGTTGATGACCACGGAAACAAAGCCTTCCGGCTTACTGGTATCGACCTGATCGGCGGAGAGCGGACGGGACGCCATCAGCAGATCGCCCTGCTCGTTAGCACCCACACCCGCTTTGCCGTTGTGCAGACTGAAGCGCTGCGGCGCACGTTTCGTCGCGTCGCCCGATGGGGGATTGCCCTTCTCCATGACCGCATTGACCCGCGCACAGCGGCCGGTCACAAAGCGATCCTTACCGGTAGTTTTCACCAGCACCGCGACTGACGGCGTCCAGCCCGCCAGTTTGACGTAGATATGCACATCGGTGTCATGCTCTGCCACATAGCGAACATCGACAATCGGGCTGCTGCCTTCGGCCGACCAGCTCGCTTCTGAGCGGTCTTTCTTACGCTGCACATGGATTACCGCGCGGCCGCCGGTGGTCTTGTCACCGATCAGGTTCATCAGCGGCTTGTCGCCACTCCCGTTGCTGAACTGCGACTGACCAAAGATTTCGATCTCCCACGAATCTCCCACCGTCGGTGAGTAGAGGCTGCCGAGATCAAACCAGGTTTCCTGGTTAGTGTTGTTCTCTAAACGCCAGCGCGAGGTGATGTAGTTGTACTTCAGGCTCCCATCCAGCGCGACGCCATAGGACTCGACGCGGGTCGAGCCCATCTCCCAGATGCTGAGCAGACGATCGCCCTGCATAGAGTTGTCGATCCAGCTGCCTGACTGCAGGCTGGTCTGACGCATATTCAGACGGGTGTTGTGCGCGATCAGTGGATTCTTACAATCCTCCAGGCTCAGCGCATCGACGATCCACTGTCCGTTGGAGAGATCGCCCGGGTTGTCACAGTGCTCAATCCAGCCGTTATGAATAATCGACTGACCGCAGCGCGGCAGGTTAAGTACTTTGCCGCCACGGCAGTACTGCGCATTGAAGTTCGACAGTTCGATTGCGGTGCTGTGGTCCCATTTGCCCTGCTTCTGGCCTGACCAGCCCGATTTGATCACATCGCCGGTGCAGCGTGAGGCGTACCACTGGTCGATTTTACAATCGAGGGTATCCTGCAGGCTGATGGCGGTGCCGCCGACGGCGTTAAAGCGCAGGCAGGCACCACGGAAATATTGTCCACCAGGGCAGTTGTTATGGAAAAAGCCCTGCTGGTTGGGATGCTTATCGCTGTTACCGTCGAAATTCAGGTTGGAAAGCTCGACACGACGGGCATTCATCTCAAAGACGAATTCTGACTTACCATCAGAGACAATGGTGGTCGCCGGGAAGTAGCCGAAGTTCACCATCGCACCGGACATGCGGAAGAAGTTGAGATACTTATTGCCAAGGTTACAGGCGGAGACCATGAAGGTACCGGCCGGGAACTGGACACAGATCTGCTGGTTAGCCTGCTGAGACCACTCGAACATCGCCATAATGGCGGGTGCCGTATCGGTTTTGCCATCGGCAATCGCACCGAAATCAAACAGCGTCAGGCGGTTAAAATCATCTACGACGCGACGCCAGGAGAAGCCCTCGCCGGAAAAGTTTACGCCGCCATCATTCTGAGCGGTCTGGAAGCTGCCAACAAACTCGCCGCCGCCGACTTCCCGTCCTTCATGCCAGCTTTTCAGCTTAACCTTAGCCCCTTCAAACAGCGGACGGGTTTTGCGTAACTCCGCTACAGACGGAATCTCACCAATCAGCTGATAACCCGCTGGCTGCGCCAGACGCTGACTGAAATCTGCAGGGCCTGGACGACTGACATCGGCGATGTTGAACAGCGTCTGACCGTTACTGTCCTCGACCGTCATCGAATGCGAAGGATCGGCGATCAGCGCAGCATTATCCTGAATAAACTGTGCAAAATTGCCTTTATTCAGCGCGATAGGCTGCGTAATTTCTGACACTTTGCCGCTGGCGTCGCGCAGGAAAACCGGGATCTGGTTGCCTGGCTTGCTGGCATCTACACCCGCTTTACCAATCCAGAGTTTGCCCTCAAAGCCCTGCCAGAACTGCGGTGGCATGGCGTAGACATTTTCCGGCGTCAGGATAGGCACGTCGCCTTTAGGAATGTCAGTGGCATCAACCGGCTTCAGGGCAATACCGTTACTTTTTGCAGCGTAGCTGGAAAAGGTGCTCACGGAGAGAGCCCCCACCAGAGCGGAGGCGGCGGTCTGTAAAACTTCTCTTCTTTTCATGCATCAATTCCCGTAGTCAATAAGGCCATTGGCCATGGCGGTGTCCCTGAGGCACGTCGCAAGTGAGCTTTTCCAGCTCCGTTTAAACCAATGACAGCCAGCTTTGCTTAATCTGGTTACCGTCGAATTTCAGCGCGGTTTGTTTGGTTTTTTCGCTCATGGCATAGAACAGCGCGTCATCACTGGCGAGCTGTTCCATGCGCGCCAGGAACGTAGCTTTATCGTTCATCGGAACCAGGAAACCATCTTCACCGTGGTTAATGATCTCCTGGGGTCCGGTCGGGCAGTCATACGCCACCACCGGCAGTGACCAGGATTTTGCTTCCAGCAGCACCAGTGGCAAGCCTTCATAGCGCGAGGTCATCAGGGCCATATCGCTGTCGCGATAGTAGTCATTGATATTGCTGACCTTACCGACAAACTTCACGCTGTCGGTGATGCCCAGCACGGCCGCCTGATCGTGCAGTTGCTGACGCAATTCACCGTCACCGGCAATCACCAGCGTCCAGTCTGCATGGTTGCGAGCGAAGTCGCGCCAGATATCCAGCAGCAAATCAAAGCCCTTCTGGTTATCCAGACGTCCCACCGCCAGCGCCTGACGATGACGGGTCTGACGCAGATAGTTTTTGTAAACCACCGGGTTTGGGATTGGCTTGCTGGGAATGCGCCAGCGGCTGAACACCTGATGATCTTTTTCGGTCAGAACAATCACGCGGTCGTAGTAGCGCAGCAGCAGAAACTTGAGGAACTTAATCGGTTTGCTGAAGGAGTTAATAGCAATATGTTCGCAGGCGTAGGCTTTGCCCCGCTTCTTCTTCATTGCCAGCAGATTCCAGAAGGCGAACATCACGCTCAGGCGCCCCATGCTGATCAGGAAGACGGTATCGAAACCCTCTTCATTAATCCGGGCTACCGCGCTTTTAATCGGGTTGCTCTGCCCTTCGAAGCTGACGATCTGTTTGACATGCTCAAACGGATAAAAGGTTTTACCGCTGCCTTCCAGCGAGTAGATGGTGACTTCATGTGTTTCGCCAAGACACTCTGACATGAAGTTACAGATGTTCTCGGTGCCCGCATACGAATAAGCATCTTTGATCACCAGGACAATTTTTTTCATGAAACGCTATCCACCTCAAATTTTAAAGACAATCCTGCCGACAGGCTTAACGATGCTTAAGGGTAAATAGCACACCATTCACCATATACCAGGCGTAATAGTAATAGATTTTTAACGGATTGTTTTTATAGATAATTCTTAATAATTCAAGGTGCCACTGGGCTGCTTTGTTCTTATTACGCGAAAGGGAATCGCCTAATTCGTAATAGTTGACCAGAATCGTCTGAATTACGCGTGCCTGCTTATAGCGAGTGAATAATTCATACAAAAACAGGAAATCTTCGTGGCCTTTACGCTGGAAGAAAAGACCCTGCGGCGGACGACGGAAACAGACAGAGGAGAAACAGACACGATACTGCTTCTTCACAAAGTTTTCCTGCTGCAGGTAAGGCTTGCCGTAGGTAATGTCGTGCTCAGCTTTGCGGGTTTTATAGTGATATTCGGTAATCACGAAATCATCACCGGCCGCAATGGCGGCAACCTGCTGAGTCAGCTTATCCGCATGCCACTCATCGTCGCTATCGAGAAACGCAATAATCTCTTCAGTGGCTGCACGCAGTCCCACGTTGCGTGTCTCTGCTGCGCCCATATTGACTGCGTTATCCAGAATAGTAATGCGCGGATCCTGACAGTGCTCGCGTACAAACTCAAGCGAGTCGTCGGTGGATTTGTCATTGACCAGATAGAGGTGCCAGTCGGTATAGTGCTGATTGATAACCGATTGCACAGCGCGTAACACCGTTTGACGGGCATTATACATAGGCATGACAATGCCAACGGTTCCAACAGAAGTATTCATCTTCAACCCTGAATTAATCGAAAAGAGAGGTGCTCCCGGCATCAGGAGCAGAGCGAGGCGCAGCGCGCGTCAGGAGATCGCTTTCTCACCACCGAAACGTGCTTTGACCTTGTCTTTAACCCGGTTCATAAAATAAGCACGGTTATCTTTGTTGGTGAGGAAGAAGTAGCGAGCAAAGCTCAGGCTCGCCATCATCGACTTTCCATCCATCTTGTAGCGCAGCGGCAGCTTAAAAGCTTTGTAGGTGTGGATATCACGCGGGGTAAGATGCGGCTTCATGCTATCGAGCCAGAACATCGAGTAGTTCACCGATTCGCCTTTGTGTTTCGAGCCAAATTTTGTGACCAGATGATAGTTCGCCAGCGGTGCGGCGATCATCACAAAATCATAGCCCATGCGGTCGGCACGTATGCAGAAATCATAATCCTGATGACGGATATAGCGGGTATCGAACTGAATTTTCGCCGCGTCTTCCCGCTTCAGCACGATGGTGCTGGTCTGGATAAAGCCGTAACAGCCGAACAGATACTCGGCCACGGTTTCATTTTTGCCCGGTGGCTGCATTGGCATCACTTTCAGGAACGTGCCGTCCTGATAGATATTCACCTGGCTGAAAATGACGAAGTTCTTTTTGCCCTGGGCGTCCAGCTGAGCAATTTTTTCACTCACCTGCTGCAGTTTGTCGGCGGCCCACTCATCGTCGGCGTCAAGGAAGCTGACATAATCACCGGTCGCCAGCTCAATGCCTTTGTTACGCGCGCCGGCCCCGTTGAGTTTGACCTCAGAGAGCACCAGATTGATGTCGAGATCCTGGTAGCGTTCGCTGCGAACCACGTCCGCCAGCGCCGCGGCATCCGCCGATTTGTCATCCACGATGATGACTTCAAAATTGCGATACGTTTGTGCTTTAACGCAATCCAGCGTCGTGACAATCGATTCTGACGCGTTATAAGCCGGAATTACGATGGAGAAACGAATGTCCTTCATTGCCAGCACCTCATTAAAATTGTTCAAAAATAAACAGTTCATTCGACAACGGTCGATGAAAAACCTGTGTTCTTACCGACAACCGGCCCCGCGCGAAGCTTTTCACGAGGGGCCGGACACCGGGTTAATTAGTGGACCAGCCAAAACTCCCGTGCCACTTCATAGCCGGTAACCGCCTGCTTGGTCGAAATGGTGTTGTAGTAGAGGTAATAGAGCAGGAAGAACACCAGCATGGCGTACAGTGCTGGCTTCCACGATCGCCTGGCCTGATAAATCAGTGAGGTCAGGATGATCGGCTCGACCTGTTGCAAATAGTTGGACAGGCGCGAACCTGACGGGAAGTTGTACAGGAAGATCCTGATCGCACCGCCGATAGCAAAGCTCAGAATCAGCAGGTAGTTAAGGCGATACTGGGCGTAATTTTCGCGCTTCAGCTCATCGGTCAGCATGAAATAGAAGAAGACAAACACCAGCATGATGTTCTTCAGGTTCGATACGGCCAGGATGCTGCCACCCATGGCGTAGGACGGGTCATTGTTATAGCCCGATGCCCTCTCCCCGAGCGATCCCAGATGACCGGCAATCAGGGCAATAAAGCTGGAACCACCCACTACTGACAGCGGTAAGCTGGCAACGATGATAATTACCGGCCACCAGCGCCAGTCGCGAATAAACAGGAACGGCACCAGCGTCACCACCATCACACCGGTATTGTGGCTCGTGAACGACAGAATGAAGAAGGCGAATGCCCACCAGTAGCGCTTGAGATAGATCGACCACAGGACGCCAAGGAACAGCGCAGAACTCAGGCCAAAGCGAATCTGGTTAATATCTTTGTTGATAAAGATGTGCGCCGAATAGAGCACCAGCGCCAGCACCGGATAGGGTGACATCTTCCGGAAAAAGTAAGTATTGATAGAAACAGCAATGGCGCAGAAGACAAACAGGAAGATGCTGGCATTGTGCGAAAACAGGCTGGTCAGCCAGGCCATCGCAAAAATCAGCGGTTCGTAACGGAAAAACGCAACGGTATTAAAGAAGCCGTTGATCTCGATACGTCTTACAAAGTCCTCAAAGAAACTCCGGTACTGAAAGTCATCCATGCCGGTGCCGAGGCCGCGAATTCCCCCGAAAATAATCAACGTCACGGCGGCAAAACAGAGCAGCCAGGTCAGAATATAGTTTGTGCGTTCGTCTTTTTTTAACGCTATTTCAAACAGCGAAAGCAGCAGTAAAAAGCCTGATACATACCAATATGGAGCCATGGTGTGATTCCTTAATTCCACAAGTTCTCATGCCAGCAATAATCACGCTTCGCCTTCCCGACTGGCTTTTCAGTGAGCCTGAAAGGACGTTCACAAAATGCGTGCAGGCAATGCCATGCTGGTGATGAATTCTGTTGAGTGACGCTCGCCATGCGATTTATAGAGGTATCGCTTTTGTGGGTTTGGACAGAATAACCTGTGTAAATTGATGCGTGTCGTCATTCAAAAGGACGATAAAAAGGGGCGGTCAGACCGCCCCCTGGTTATTACTCAATGATCAGCTTTTATTGGGCTTGCTGTAGTCATAGGCGTAGTAGTCATAACCATGTCCGTAAGCATTGGCGGCTTTACGCACCACGGCGTTGAGGATCACACCTTTAATCTCAATACCGTTCTGGGCAAAGCGTTTGAAGCTGACGTCCACTTCTTTGGTGGTATTGGCTTCGAAACGCGCCACCATCAGTGAGGTGCCGGCCAGCTTACCGATAATTGATGCATCGGTGACGGCCAGGATTGGCGGCGTATCGATTAACACCAGGTCGTAGTTCTTGCTCGCCCACTCCAGCAGCTCACCCATGCGACGATGCATCAGCAGCTCAGACGGGTTTGGTGGAACCTGACCACGTGGCAGGAAGTCGAAACCGTACACGCCCTGCTGAATCAGCGCCGGGCTGAACTCAGTTTTACCGGACAGCACGTTTGACAGGCCTGATTTGTTATCCGCGCCCAGCAGTTCGTGGGTGTAACCACGACGCATGTCACCATCGATAAACAGAACACGCTGACCCGCTTTCGCGACCAGAGTCGCCAGGTTGGCACAGATAAAGGTTTTACCAATACCCGGGCTGGCGCCGGTGATCATCAGGATGTTGTTTTTCGCTTCCATCATGGCGAAGTGCAGGCTGGTACGCAGACTACGAATCGCTTCGATGGAGAGGTCAGTCGGGTTACCCAGCGCCAGCAGCGTTTCGTGCGGATCGGTTTTCACCTTGCTGCCGCGACGCGCCAGTGCTTCGGTATCCTTCTTACGCTGCCAGTCAGACAGTGGAACGCTGGCATAGACATTCATGCCCAGCTCTTCCAGCTGATCCGGGTTCTCGATGCCGTGATGCAGCATGGCTTTCAGCAGAACCAGACCCACTGACACAAACAGACCTAAAATCAGGCTCGCGGCGATGATCAGCAGCTTCTTCGGTGCAACCGGCGCGTTAGCGGTCTGCGCGTTATCGATGATGCGGACATCACCCACGGTGCTGGCTTTGCTGATGCTCAGCTCCTGCTGACGGTTCAGCAGCTGCATGTAGATCTCCTGACCTGACTGAACGTCACGGGTCAGACGCAGGATTTCCTGCTGAGTCTGTGGCATGCCAGAAATTTTCTTGTTCAGCTGAGCCTGTTCACCTTCCAGCGTTTTGCGTTTTTCAAGCAGCGCGCGGTACGTCGGGTGATCTTTGGTAAACAGCTGAGACACTTCAGCTTCACGGAAGGTCAGTTCGTTCAACTGGCTCTGCACGCTGACAGAAGAGTCCAGGGCGGATTTCGCTTCCAGTGACAGGTCAACCGATTCGTTCTGACGACGGAATGTGTTCAATTTGTTTTCTGCTTCATCCAGCTTGGCGCGAACGGCAGGCAACTGAGTGCGTAAGAACTCCAGGCTTTTCTCTGCCTGCTCTGACTTGCGCTCAACGTTCTGTAACAGATAGTTGTTCACAATCTGGTTCAGGACTTTGCTGATCTGATCTGGATCTTCACCCAGATACTCCAGACCCAGCACGCCGGTATCTTTACCTTTGTCTGCTACGGTCAGGTTAGAGAGCACTGAACGGATTGCCTGCAGGTCATTCAGCTTAGTCACGGTAAAGCTGGTGCCTTCATCGGCATGAATCTCGCTCACCAGCATGCTGATGTCGCCGTGCGACTCCAGCTGGCCGACTTTACCTTTAAACAACTCATCGCCATCTTTAGAAACGGTATAGCTATCCGGACCGGTGACTTCCAGCTCGACATTACGTTTTTCGACAGTGCGTGGGATTTCCAGACGCGAAATCGCGATATCAGCAGGTTTGTTGCCCATCAGGCGCGACAGGCCCTTGCCGATAACCGGGAAGTAGTTCTGCTCAACCACAGTATCCAGACCCAGATCGTCAACGGTTTTGCCGATGACCATACGGGATTCCAGAATCTCGATCTCCGTATCAGAAGCTGGCATCTGTGGCAGAATGCTGTCCATTTCGTTCAGAACGGTACTGACATTCTTCTGCTCAACCTGAACTAACGCATCTGCGCTATAAATCGGTGTTGCAAACAGTGTGTAGAGTGTTCCCGCCAGCATGAAAAATGCGGTAACGGCAACAATGATCCAGCGATGATCAATTAGCTGTCCCACAAGATGCGCCAGATCCCATCCATTGGAATCCTCTCCCGGCGCGGTTCTGACCTTATTTTTTATATTCATGGATAATCCCAACTATCGGCTTAATACGTTGACCCATTTCTGAGTAGCGTTTTCCAGTAACCCGTAAATCTCTTCAAAGGCCTCACGGCTTTTTCTATACGGATCCGCAATTTCTTTCTGATTGAGCCAGTGCCCAAGCAACATGGTTTTGCCACGTGCGGCCGGGTCGATGCGGTTGACCTGTTCAATATGTCGCTTTTCCATGACCAGGATCAGGTCAGCACGACGACACATG
The DNA here is from genome assembly GCF_900115075.1 of Candidatus Pantoea varia. Classification (GTDB taxonomy): domain Bacteria; phylum Pseudomonadota; class Gammaproteobacteria; order Enterobacterales; family Enterobacteriaceae; genus Pantoea; species Pantoea varia. Next base: position 539,395 of record NZ_FOVG01000001.1, on the reverse strand, counting down.
TCGGCCGTCAGTTGCTGCGCCTGATGCCCTTCCAGCGACAGACCCTGTGCAGCAGCGACTTCTGATGCCATCCTGTCGGCCGGGTGGCCCACCAGTGCCCCCAGGCCAGCAGAGCGAACATCTAAATCGGGCAACGCACGTTTAAACAGGCGCTCTCCGGTGGGAGAGCGACAGATGTTGCCAATGCAAACGACTAACACGGACGTAATCATGGTCAGACCTTAGTTCGACCAGTTGCGGATACGCTGTGCGGCCTGAGTCGCATCGTTGATACCTGCAATGGTTGGTATCAGTTGCGAAATCACACGGTTCCAGCGCGTCAGCGGCGTAGAGGTGACATAAACAATGTCGTAAGGCTGAAGCTGGAAATCGGTTCCCATCACCATGGATGCGGCATCTTTGGTGTTCAACTGATAGATGTTGGCAATCTTGCTGCGATCGGTGCCGTGCAGTGGACGAATAACGAAGACACCGGTGGCGTCAGAGGTAGTTTGATCCATCCCCGCCGCATTGCCCAGCGCTTCCGCCAGCGTCATGCCGCTACGGTCCATTTTCAGTGTGGTTTGCTGCTTCACTTCACCCATCACGAAGATTTTCAGATCGTCATTACGCGGAACGTAAAGAATATCGCCTGGATAGAGGAGGTGGTTCTGGCTCAGGTCGCCATTCTGCATCAGTGCCTGCAGAGAGACGCGCTGCTCACGACCGTTGTGCGTCAGCACGACGTTACGCCAGTCAGCATCAGGTGCCAGGCCGCCAGCGGCGTTGATGGCATCCAGAACCGTCAACGGTACGTTGGTGATCGCCTGCTGACCTGAGGTGGTCACAGAACCCGTAACATAGGTTTTCTGCGATTTGAACGAGGCGATGCTGACATCAACCTGTGGGCTTTCAATGTACTGAGCCAGACGACGCGAAACTTCATCACGCACTTCGCCCACGGTACGGCCCGCGACACGGACGCGACCAATGTAAGGATAGAAGATGGTGCCGTCAGAATGCACCCAGTTACCGGTGTCGCTGGCGCTACGGTATTGACCCGCTGGGGTCGTCAGTTCCGGGTGATCCCAGACCGTCACGGTCAGGACATCGCCCACACCGATACGGTATTCGTAGTTCTGAATTTCGTTCTGCAGTGAAGGATTGGTCTGAGCCACCAGTGGCTTAGGACGCATCTTCTCAACCAGTGAAGGCGTTAACGGGAAGACGTTGACATATTTGTCGATGTCAAAGTTGCTATCCTGCTGCTCGACAACATCTTTTCCTGATGTAGAAAGGCGAGAACCGGGTTCGATCGTACACCCGACAAGGAATGTGGCGGATACCAGCAAGGGTATCAATTTCATTTTGATTGTAATCATTTAGATCTTCGCTATCAGTTATTTATTGATAGAGGCGAAACCGCCGCTGTGTAAGCGTCCAACAAAAAGTAAATCCTGGCTGACTTCAGCCTTAAGCTCTGAACCTGTCGTTCATTATCCTTGCTCCACTTGTTATAAATCGTGGCCATCTATCAGGGTCTACCTGGAACGCCTGGCATCATAGCGGACTATGGGTGCACTGCGATATCCCTGATGATGGCCACTCTCAACGACACGCCTGACAACGGCAAAACACCTCTGAGCGCACGTTAGCACGCTCATTTCGACTCACGATTAATAGGCACCGTCGCGTTTTAACACTACGCCCACTGTTTTAAACAGAATGGCGATGTCATTCCACAGTGACCAGTTTTTCACGTACCACGAGTCGAAATAGACGCGGGTTTCATAGTCAACGTCATTACGACCGCTGACCTGCCACAATCCCGTCATGCCTGGCTTAGCCATGAGGTAATAATCAACATCACCAGCATAACGACAGAGTTCATCTTCAATGACCGGACGAGGTCCAACCAGACTCATATCTCCGCGCACCACGTTCCAGAGCTGAGGAAGCTCATCGAGGCTTGTTTTACGGATGAAGTGGCCCACTTTAGTAATACGTGGATCATTTTTGAGTTTGAAATCTTTATCCCATTCCGCACGGGCAATCGGATCAGTACGAAGTACCTCTTCCAGCACTTCTTTTGAATTAATGACCATGGAGCGGAATTTCAGGCATTTGAATTTACGTCCATTCATGCCGACACGCTCGTGACCATAAATCGGCGGTCCACCATCACGGCCAACCAGGAAGCCCAGCACCAGCAGCGCCGGCATCAGCATCAGGATAATCGAGAGCGCACCCACGATATCAAATGCCCGCTTCAGGAAACGCGAAGTGCGTTTAGCCAGGTTGTTCTGAACACGCAGAATCATCACTTCGTGGCTGAAGATATAAGCCATATCGGTACCGTAAAGCGGTACACCACGCAGGGTCGGGATGACTGAAACTGAACGGCAGTTGTGCATCGCCAGCGATTTAAGCCAGATATCACGGTACTGGCTCTGCTCATATTCTACTGCCACGATAAACTGGGTTTCGCTGTTGGTCAGGCTCCAGAGCTCCTGCTCGTCGCGCAGCACCGGCACACCGTTCATGATCTCCTGCGGACAGGTGCCATCAACGTCGTAGAAAGCGATAACGTCAAAACCCATGACCTCTTCGCTTTGCAGTGCCTGCCAGGCTTCGTGCGCATTTTTGCTGCTGCCGATAATAATGGTCTGTTTCTTCCACAGTCCTTTTTTATTCAGCAGACGCTTAGACAGCGCGCGGCAGGTTGGAATTAAGATGAGCGCCAGAATCCAGGTCAGTAACCAGACAAAACGCGACATCTGCCACTGTGACAGCGCGGTAATCGACAGGTCGATGACAGAAAATATAAGAATGGTACGAAAAACTTCTTTTAATTCGAACCAGAACGGTTTCCGGTAAGTATAGTGACGAAGCCTTACCCAGAACCAGCCAATACAAATTATCGACAGACAAATGTGCGTGGCAATTTTTAAATTCATTTCTTTTTCAGAAATATCTGCCAGCGGCGAACCCGAGTGAAGATTAATTAGCATCATCGCCACAAATAACGCTGCGTTGAAACAAATTAAGTCTGAACATGCCAGCATTAATTTGGTAATAAGACTTTTAAACGTAAATTCTGTATCGCGCATATTTAACTCTTTTATTTTATTTCCTTAAACCCGCAACGGCTATCGCCTGTTAAATCATTAAGCGACGAAACCTCTCCAGACTGAGCCGTTTCTAAGGGGAGCTCCTGCGGCGTTTACGCCAATGATCTTAACCATGAAACCAGTAATATCGTTATAAATACCAACAGATTACTCTGACTTAAACACCGCCAGCGCTGCTCATTTTATCAACAAAAACGCGATTCGGGCACGCTACCGCCCTTGGCTGTCGCTGCCAATATCGCTGTCATCATTCATCGTGCTCCCCAAAATGCAATGACGTTACCGCATTGCATCATACAGACGTTCATCGGCGAATTACGCATTCGTCACATTGCGATTAATGTCGAATAGGTACGCGAATTACGACTCTGGGGCAGAGTTTGCTAACTTGTTGCTATACTAGTTATTACTGGCTTGTTTACAAGCAGGTCCCGCTATCCCTGGACTATTTTAGGAAAAAGACTACCAGCAATTAGTATTGATGCCTGACAGGCAGTGCAATGCTTTCTTCAAAATTAGGATTAATGCCATACTCCCGATGAGATAAATCGCATAAGCCCGGCAGGCGAATATCTCATTCACGGTAGAAAATGACTCAGAATACTCTCGCCTTTACCCTCTGAAGTTAATCAAAGCGTCACACTGGTATGTTCACATTTTGCACGATATATCGGCCTGATCGGTTCGCAACGCCCCTGCCCTGCCATTTGTACGTGGCTTCGCACTCCACTATCATCAGAGAAAACTCAATTTAAGATATTCAGGTGAACAAGACATGCTGGAGGTAATTGCAGATCCCTCGCTATGGGCGGGATTAGTCACGCTAATCGTTCTGGAGCTGGTTTTAGGCATCGACAATCTCATCTTCATTGCCATCCTGGTTGAGAAGCTTCCAGGGCCACTTCGCGATCGCGCGCGCGTGATTGGACTGCTGCTGGCGTTATTGTGCCGGTTATTGCTGCTGGCATCGCTTTCCTGGCTGGTTACGCTGAAAGAACCGTGGGTAACACTGGGGGGACACCCCTTCAGTGCGCGCGATTTACTGCTGCTGTCAGGCGGGATTTTCCTGCTATTTAAAGCCACCACAGAGCTGAATGCGCGACTTGAAGGGCATGATGAGGAGTCCGGTCAACAAAAAGGCGGCGCTAAATTCTGGCCCGTGGTGGCGCAAATTGTGGTTCTGGATGCCATTTTCTCGCTCGATGCGGTGATTACCGCTGTCGGCATGGTGAATGATTTACCGGTCATGATGATTGCGGTCACCATCGCCATTCTGTTGATGCTGCTCGCCAGCAAGCCGTTAACGCGCTTTGTAAACCAACACCCTACCATTGTGATCCTCTGCTTAAGCTTCCTGCTGATGATTGGTTTCAGTCTGGTGGCGGAAGGCTTTGGCTTTGTGATACCCAAAGGCTATCTCTACGCGGCCATCGGCTTCTCGGTAGTCATTGAAGCGCTGAATCAGCTGGCGCACTTTAATCGTCGTCGCGTACTTTCAGCAGGACGGCCTCTGCGTCAGCGCACGGCTGAAGCGGTGTTACGGCTGTTGCGCGGCGCGGCAGAACCGGCGGAACTGGATGCGAAAACCTCGTCACTGATTGCGGACAGCGATGCCAGCATGCTGTTTAACCGCCAGGAGCGCATCATGATTGCCCGTGTGCTGGGCATGGGTCAGCGTCACGTTAACAGCATCATGACCTCGCGCCACGACGTCGACCATATCGACCTCAGTGATGACCCGGCAGAGATCATGTCGCGCCTTGACCGCAATCAGCACACGCGCATCCTGATAACCGATCACTCCAGCGAACCGCTGGGCGTGGTGCACGTGATTGATCTGCTGCACCAGTCGCTGCACCATAATTCTCTCGATTTACGCGCCCTGATTCGTCAGCCGCTGGTCTTTCCAGAGCGGCTGACGCTGCTGCAGGCGCTGGAACAGTTCCGTCAGGCTCACACTCACTTTGCTTTTGTGGTGGATGAGTTTGGTTCAGTGGAAGGCGTGGTGACGCTGAGCGACGTAATGGAAACCATCGCCGGTAATCTGCCGAATGAGGCGGGTGAAATTGATGCCCGTTACGATATCCAGATTCAGGGTGAAGGCCACTGGATTGCCAACGGCCATATGCCACTGGACGATCTGGCCCTTCATGTGAAATTGCCGCAGGAGCAGCGTGACTACCATACGCTGGCGGGATTACTGATGGATAAACTGCAACATATCCCGCAGGAAGGCGAAGTGTTGCAACTGGGTGATTATCTGCTGCGAACCCTGCAGGTCGAGAATCATCGGGTACAGAAGGTGGAAATCCTGCTGCAGCCCGAGGGTGATTACGAGGTTTAAATGATTCCCCCTGATAAAGGAATGCGCCCGCTACGGGCGCATAATTTTCTTCAGGTTCTCTTTGTTCTCGCCCTCTTTCTGGCGATCGATCCACTGATTCAGCCGTGACTTCGCCTCACTCTGCAGACGGTTACGCAGAACGTCATCCACTGGCAGGGAATATTGCAGACTGTTCCAGTCGCCATACATGCGCAGCGGGATAGGCTGATCGGAGAGCGCTTTCACCAGCGCATCATCACCCTTCCAGCCGCTGATTTTCAGACCCAGCGTCACATCCAGCTGCTGCTGCACCATGTCGACGTTGCCCGCACCCTGCAGGCCCAGATTCTGGCCGTTACCCTTAATATCGCTGAAGCTGAGGACGCCTTTATTCAGCGCGACCTGGCCGCTGATCGACTCAATGCCTTCATCGACGGCTTCCTGGTTGCTGACCTTATCGCTGACCCGCGCCACAGCACGCTGCACCATCTGCTGCAGATTGAGCTGTGCCAGCTTCAGGTTGCTGGCGCTGATGGTCGCCCTGCCCTGCCAGCTGCGCTTCGCCGCCTCAACCGTCAGCGTATCGCCCGACAGTTCGCCGTCGAGACTCAGATTGCCCTGCAGACTTTCCGGCAATTCAAACGCTTTTAGCAGTGGCTGAATCGCAATTAACCGGAGTTGCGGTTTCAGGCTGACCCGCGTCTCTGGCTGACGAATATCGATGCTGCCGGGAACCGAGAAGGTGCCATTGCCCAGCTTGCCGCTGAGGGTATTTAGCGTCATCACTCCCTGCTGGTTGCTGGCGTTTACGGCAAGACTGGAGAGAGAGAGTCCACGCCATACCGCATTGTCCGCCTGAAGTTTCAGGGCCAGATCCATATCGTTGAGCGGAGAGTCCGCATTGGTGTGTTCGCGCGGCGCGGCAATTACCGGCGAGCGGGCCACGGTGGCGTGCTGCGCGCCAGGTGCTTCAGAAACAGGCGGACTGTTGAGTAAATTATCGAGGTTCAGATTGCTGGCTTTCAGATCCAGCGCCAGCTGCTGTGGCGGTGTAACATGACCACTGCCCTGTCCGGTCAGCGTGCTGTCATTGGCGGTGAGCTGCAGATTACTGAAGGAGAACTGCTGACGGTCGCCATTCCATTCACCCTGCAGGCTCAGCGAACCTTTAATCCCCTGAGCCGGAATATCGGCGCCGGATAACGTGTAATCAAGCTGCTGCAACTGCCCGCTAAGGCGATGCGGATATTGCGCGGCATCGAGCTGACCTTTGAGATTCAGTGTGGCGTTGCGCTGGTTGCGCATCAGGGTGGTGCTCAGCGAGAGTGTCGCCAGCTTGTTCGCGTCCTGTTCCATATTAATGTTGAGGTCGCGGAAATTATATTCATCGCCGCCGGGTTGTTGCCAGATCAGCAGACTGTCGGCTACGCGCAGTTTAGCGATATCAAATGACCAGCCGGTAGACGGCGTGGCTGGCTCCGCATCACGCGGACCCTGAGGGGCATTTTTTGCGCGCTGTGCGCTGCTGTCGGGCGTCACCCGCACTATCGCGTTTTTCAGCAACACCTGGCTGACGCTGAGCTGATGGGACAACAGTGGCCAGAGATCAACATCGAGTCGCATGTTTTCCGCAGAAACCAGCGGCTGACTGGCACCCGGTGCAGTGAGACTCATCCTGCCAGCCAGAATGCTGAGCTGTGGCCAGACGTGCCAGCGCAAATCGCTGCTGACCTCAAGGCGATAACCACTGCGTTGTTCGACCTGTTGCACCATATAGGCACGAAAGTCGTTGGGATTGACCAGCAGCACCAGCGCGCTCATTCCCGATACGACCACCACTAAAAGGATGGCCAGCGTGGTTATCACTCTTTTCATTACATCCTCAGATCAGTCTTTATCAATACGGCTGGCATCAGCGCCCTGCTGACCGCGATATTTCGCATCTTCACGCCGGTTGTAGGGGCGCGCAGCCGGGCCGGAAAGGGGTTCAAAACTCAGCGCACCGATTAACATGCCGGGACGCAGAGCCAGCGGCAGTTTACCTGAATTGTAGAACTCCAGCACGATTCGGCCCTGCCAGCCCGGATCAATGCGGTGCGCCGTCACGTGAACCATCAGCCCCAGGCGTGCCAGCGATGAACGTCCATCCAGCCAGCCTACCAGGTCGTCAGGCAGCGTCACGGACTCCAGCGTTACCGCCAGCGCCAGTTCACCCGGATGGAGGAAAAAGGCTTCGCCATCAGGCAGCACGATCTCATCGCTCATGACGCGATCCAGTGCCGCGCTCACTTCCTGTTTCGGGCCACTCAGATCGATAAAGGCCGCGGTGTGGCCGCTGAAGGTGCGGAACTGATTACCCAGGCGCACATCGACGGTGGCCCCATTAATGCGCTCGACCGGCGGGCGTGGCTCGATGGCCAGTTTGCTATTGTCCAGCCAGGCTTCAATATCGCGATCGCATAATCTCATTGCGGGAACTCCATGACATAAGTGTAGCGAACCGGCGACAGCGTGACGGCCGCCGGTCTGCATCACGTCCGGACGGACGTGCGTTATTCAAAAAACTGGTTGATTTTCGCCTTGAGGATATCGATGGCGATACGGTTTTTTCCGCCGCGCGGCACAATGATATCGGCGTACTGTTTGGATGGCTCAATAAACTGCAGGAACATCGGACGCACGGTCTTCTGATACTGACTCATCACCGAATCCATTGAGCGGCCACGCTCATTAACGTCTCGTTTCATACGTCGCATCAGACAGATGTCGAGCGGCGTGTCCACGAAGATAGAGAAGTTGAGTTCCTGACGCAGACGGGCATCGGTTAACAGTAGAATGCCTTCAAGAATAATGACCTTTTTGGCCTTCAGGTGGTGCGTTTGCTCGGTGCGGGTGTGCTCCACATAGCTGTAGACCGGCAGCTCAATATCCTGACCGGCTTTCACCGCCTGCAGGTGCTGCAACAGCAAATCATGATCCATCGCACTTGGATGGTCATAATTGGTTTTAACCCTCTCTTCCATGGTGAGGTGACTTTGATCTTTGTAATAAGCATCTTCCGGGATAACCCCGATGTGCTCGTCACCTACCTGATCACGGATTTCACGATAGAGCGTGCTGGCAATTAAACTTTTACCGGATGCGGAAGCGCCGGCAATGCCTACAATCACGCACTGATGAGACTTGTCAGTCATACTTTTTTAAGACCTGATAACTGGAGCCTGCCACTGTTCACACTTTACGCGGGCAGCGGACGGGCCGAAATGGAGAGGGTGTGTTCGCGCTAAGTATAGGGATTTCGGCCTTTTGATGCCAGAAAAATGGCGCGGGTGTCTTTTCAGACTTTCTCCTTTGGACGCCACTCATTTCACCGATAAACTAGCGGCACACCATACTATAAAAAAAATGGCCTGCGCGGCGCGCTGTTCAGACAACGCGTGTCGCAAACGTTCCGACCGAATGATGCATCAGGAGTGGTATGCACTGGAAGACTTTGACCTATTTTGGCGACAGCATGCTGTTGATTCCGACAGCCGTGATTATTGCGCTGGTTTTGCCGTGGAAGAGTGATAACCGTCATACGGTCTTTTACTGGATTCTGGCCTTTGGCCTGGCTGGCCTGACCGTCAGCATCTCTAAAATTCTGTTTCTGGGGTTTGGCATCGGCAGTGCACGCTTTAATTTTACCGGTTTCAGCGGTCATAGCGCCATGTCCGCCACGCTTTGGCCGGTGATGCTGTGGCTGATTTCCGGGCGCTGGAAAGCCGTATGGCGTATTGCGGCGATTGGGATTGGCTATCTGATTCCGCTGATGGTCGGTTTCTCGCGCCTGGTGATCCACGCTCACTCAAAAAGTGAAGTCGTTACCGGTCTGCTGCTGGGCTTCACGCTGAGCACCGCATTTCTGATCTCTCAGCGCCGCACCTCGCTCAAGGGCTTCAGCTGGCCGCAGGTCGGCGCGGCGCTGTTAGTGCCGTTTGTATTGATGAGTCATGGTCGTGTTGCCACCACGCAGCAGTTCCTGGAACGTTTCTCTGCCAGCCTCGCCGGGATGGAGAAGCCCTATACCCGCGCCGATCTTTTCCGCCAGTAATCAACATACTGGCAATCAATCTCACCCTGCCCGTCAATTCGCCGAATAACGGGCAATATTGATATCCCCCCTTTTTTCTTTGCCGGATGTGCTAGCATGCAATCAGAGAATGACTGGTGCCTGATTCGCCGTTGCGGAGCGTCGCACCCTGCCGGAAGTCCGCATGACGATAGAGATCCTGTCCCCGCAAAATAGCACGCCAAACCGCTGGCTCTCGGCGCTGATCCTTGGCTGCGTCGTGTTTGTCCTGACCCTGTTCTGCCTTGAACTGATCGTCGTCAGCGGGAAAATCTCCCCGCTCTGGTTCCCGACCACCTTAATGACCGTGGTCGTTTTTCGCTATCCGTCACGGCAATTACCGCTGCTGCTGACCGCCTGCGTGCTGGGCACCGCTCTGGCTAATGCCATCGTCATCGGGCCTGCCCTCTCGAACATTAAATTCGCCCTGCTCAATCTTATCCAGGCCGGTGTGGGCGGCATGCTACTGCGCGCCCTGCTGGATCGGCGCGCGCCATTGAGTTCGATACATGACTGGGCAAAGATGGTGCTGTCAGTAGGCATTGTGACGCCACTGCTCGGCGGCCTGCTGGCGCTCTGGACGCTGCAGGTCAGCGGCCACGCCTCGTTTCCCTTCTTTTATACCTGGGTGATCTCCGAAATCATCGGCATGCTGGTATTAGGCCCGATGTTGCTGCTGCTGCCCTGGCCGCTTCGTCGCTCGCAGTTCAGCGATCTGCGTCTGGCCGAATCCCTGCTGACGCTGCTGCTCACCCTCGGGGCCAGTTATCTGGCGCTGCGCTTTTTGCCGTGGCCGTTTACCTTTATTGTGGTGATCCTTTTCTGGTGCGCGGTCCGCCTGCCCAAACTGCAGGCATTTGTCCTGTTCTTTATTAACGCCAGTTTTATCTCGGTTCTACTCGCCTTTGACCTGGTCAGCGTGGTTAACAACAACGGCGCGCTGGGTCCGGTCTCCAGCTGGCTGCCGTTTCTGCTGGTGTTGATTCCCAGTCACATTATGTCCCTGGTGATGGATGCGTTCCGGCGCGAAAAGCTCCACATCACCGACAGCGAAACCCGCTTCCGTCACGCCATGGAGTACTCGGCGATCGGGATGGCGCTGGTCGCGCCTCAGGGCAAGTGGTTACAGGTCAATCGCTCGCTGTGCGAGATTCTGGGCTACCCCGACGAGGAGCTCAAGCGACTGACTTTTCAGCAGATTACCCATCCCGACGATCTCAGCCTTGACCTGCAACATGCGAATCGATTGCTGGAGGGTGAGATAGATACCTACACTTTTGAGAAGCGCTATTTTCGTAAAGATGGTGAGATTGTCTGGGCACGACTGACTGTGTCGCTGGTCCGCGATGGCAGTCAGGAGCCGCTTTACTTTATTGCACAGATTATCGATATCTCTGAACTGAAGCAGAGCGAGCAGGTGAATCGCCGGCTGATGGAGCGTATTACGCTGGCCAACGAGGCGGGCGGCATCGGTGTCTGGGAATGGAATCTGCTGACCGGCGAGATGTTATGGGACAAACGCATGTACGCCCTGTTTGGCCTTGCTCCTCATGAGTCGCCCAGCTATGACCTCTGGATCCATCTGCTGCATCCCACCGATCGCGAATATGCCGCGCTGACCGTGCAGCAGGCGATTGAGCTGCGCAGCGCTTTCCACATGGAGTATCGCGTGGTCAATGCCGAGGGACAGCGCTGGGTGCGTACTCAGGCTAACCGGCTGCTGAGTAAAGAAGGTCGGATTGAGCGCATGCTGGGCATCTGCCAGGACATCACGCCGCTCCGCAATCTGAATGAAGCGCTGTTTCAGGAGAAAGAGCGCATGGCGATCACTTTGGATTCGATTGGCGAAGCGGTGATCAGCACCGACAAAGAGATGCGCGTGGCCTTTATGAACCCGGTAGCGGAGAAGATGAGTGGCCTGTCACAGGAGCAGGCCGCCGGTCAGCCGCTGAGTGAGCTGCTGCACATTACTCAGGGACGTAACGGACCCGAGGTAGAGAACCTGCTGTTATGCCAGCTGCCGCCGGAAAAAATCACCCCCAGCCTGGCGGATGATCTGGTGCTTCATACGCCGGATGGCGGTCATATCGACATTCACTACAGCATCACGCCACTGCGTTCAGAAGCCGGTCTGGAACAGGGTGCAGTCATGGTTATTCAGGATGTGAGTGAGTCACGCAAACTGATGAAGCGCCTGAGCTACAGCGCGCTGCATGACACCCTGACGCGTCTGCCTAACCGCGCCAGCTTTGAGCTTCAGCTTAAGCGTCTGCTGTTTGATGCGGCTGAACATCAGCATCAGCATGTGCTGGTGTTTATCGACCTCGACAAGTTTAAAGCGGTCAACGACAGCGCGGGTCATGCCGCGGGCGATGCGCTACTGCGTGAACTCTCCGATCTGATGCAGCATCATCTGCGCAGCAGCGATTTCCTGGCCCGACTGGGCGGCGATGAGTTTGCGCTGCTGATGCCCGATTGCGATGTCGATCAGGCGCATGACGTGGTGCAGCGCATTGTCGCCGCAGTAAACGATTACCGCTTTCAGTGGCTGGGTCGCCTCTATCATGTGGGCGCCAGCGCAGGTGTGACGCAGATTTCACCAGAAAACTGTCAGAGCAGCGACGTGCTTTCACAGGCGGATATCGCCTGTTATAACGCCAAACGCAGCGGACGCGGGCGGCTGATGGTTTACGAACAGCATCGCTTACCGCTGCCAGGCAATCATCAGGATATGGATGCCGCGATGATTGATGCGTTGCAGATCGAACTGCCCGCCTGGGCCGTTGCGCCGCCCAAAACGTCGAAGTCAGCTTTTATCTGGCTGCTTGATGTGCAGCTGTTAACCGCAGACGGGTTGCTGGTGGATGAGACGCTGCTGCGCAATAACCTGCCCGATGAGACGCTGCGACGCCGTCTGGATAACAATATTCTTGAGGCTTTTTTCCGCCACGACGTGGAAAAGCTAAATCAAAAAGGCATTCCGGTGATTCTGCCGCTCAATGCTCAGCGACTCGCTGATGCCGCCTTTGTGCAGCAGCTCTGTCAGCGTTTTGTCGCCGCCGGTCTTTCCGAAAGCCACTGTGGTTTCGCTTTCCCTGCCGCCAGTGTGCTGAGCAAGGGTGATCAGTTCCATGCCGCGCTGCTGCAACTGCGTCAGTGTGGCTGCCGCATCGTATTGCAGAATTTTGGCCGTAACCTGGAGGCCTTTAATCTGCTGAGTGACGAGGTGGTCGATTATCTGGTGCTGGCACCGGAGCTGGTCGCCAACGTTCACAATAATCTGATGGATGAGATGCTGCTGACCATCATTCAGGGCCAGGCAACCCAGCGCAATATTTCGGTGCTCGCCGGTCCGGTTTCGGTGCCCGCTTTGCTGAATACGCTGGCTGCCCTTGATGTCGATGGCGTCTGGGGCAGTGCCGTGGCCGAACGTCAGCCGTTGCGCTCACTGGCTGAAGATCGCATCTTCGCCATCCGTTAATTCCCTCGCTGCCCGCTTGCTACACTGCTGAAGCTGCGCTAAAGTCGCCCCCTTTTTTCCGGCATGGGGGCGAAAATGTTCATAGGATTCGATTACGGCACGGCTAACTGTTCTATTGCAGTCAGCGAAAATGGCACGCCACGTCTGTTAACGCTGGAAAATGATCAGCGCCTGCTGCCGTCGATGATCTGTGCGCCGACCCGCGAGTCGATCAGCGAATGGCTTTATCGTCATCATCAGGTGGCAACACCGGACAGCGAAACCACGGCGCTGCTACAGCGTGCGCTGCGTTACAACCGCGAAGAAGATATCAACGTCCAGCCTGATAGCGTGCAGTTTGGCCTTACTGCGCTGCAGCACTATATGGTCGATCCCGAAGATGTCTGGTTCGTTAAATCCCCCAAATCGTTCCTGGGTGCCACGGGCCTGAAGCCACAACAGATTGCTCTGTTTGAAGATCTGGTCTGCGCCATGATGCTGCACATCCGCAAGCAGGGCGAAAGCCAGCTTGATCACACTATCGATCAGGCCGTGATCGGCCGTCCGGTTAACTTCCAGGGTTTAGGCAGTGAAGAGTCTAACCAGCAGGCTGAAGGCATTCTGCTGCGCGCCGCCCATCGTGCCGGTTTCCGTGATGTGGAGTTTCAGTTTGAGCCGGTAGCCGCCGGACTTGATTTCGAAGCGACGCTGAAGCAGGAAACGACGGTGCTGGTGGTGGACATCGGCGGGGGTACCACCGACTGCTCGATGTTGCTGATGGGACCAAAGTGGCGTGATAAGGCGGACCGCCGTGAGAGCCTGCTAGGCCACAGCGGTTGCCGCGTGGGCGGTAATGACCTGGATATCATGCTGACGTTTAAAACCCTGATGCCGTTACTCGGTCTGGGCGGTAACACCCTGAAAGGCACCGCCCTGCCTGCCCTGCCGTGGTGGAACGCTATCGCTATAAATGATGTTCCGGCACAAAGCGACTTCTACAGCCCGGCCTGTGGCAAGTGGCTGCGTGATTTAGTCCGGGATGCTGAACAGGGTGATGTGGTTGCTCGCCTGCTGAAAGTGTGGCAGCAGAAGCTGAGTTATCGCCTGGTGCGTGCCGCAGAAGAGAGCAAGATTGCGCTGTCAGCCAGCCCGGCGCATACCGCCTCCCTCGACTTTATTGCCGCGGCCTTAGAGACAGAGATTGGCGTGGATCAATTGCAGGATGCCATCAGTCAGCCGCTGGAGAAAATTCTGGAGCAGGTGCAACTGGCATTGGCCACCAGCCAGATCAAACCTGATGTCATCTACCTGACCGGCGGCAGTGCGCGTTCTCCGTTGCTGCGTGCGGCCCTGCAGCAGACCCTGCCTGATACGCCGATTGCCGGCGGCGATGATTTCGCCTCCGTCACCGCAGGGCTGGCCCGCTGGGCGGAAGTGATGTTCCGTTAACGTGGCACAGAGATGTAAAAATGGTTCGGCGCTTTTTCGGACAGACAGCTCAGAATCTTAAAGCGATGGGAGCATACGCCTGTAGCAAAGCATAGCGGGCCAGGGATGGCCCGCGCTGAGCATGCCAGGGATGGCGTCTTTTGCGTCTTTGCGAAAGGCGCATGCTCCCTGAGCCTGTGCACGATCTCGCCCTGACGGTTTTAAGAATGCCTTTTTAAACCGCCATCAGAAGGCAATATTGGCGCTGATACCGCCGATAAACGCATCTTTCACTTCACTCACCGCGCCTGGTGCCACCACATATTGCAGGTTAGGTCGCAGTGACATCCAGTTCGTCACTTTGGCGTTGTAGTAAACCTCATAGTTGTACTCTGAACCTTCCTGAATCGGCAGATAGGTCGGGCTGTCAAAGCGGCTCTCACCATTAGCCTGATTCTGCTGACGCAGTGAGCGGGTGTAGTCACTGTTCACATGAATACGCGATGCGCCCACGCCGATCTCATCCTGAGGACGGGCATCAAACGGTCCAGTCCAGGTAAAGGCGATAGACTGGTAGTTGTCGGTTTTCGAGGTCTTGTGATCGTTCATCACCGCCTGAACACGCACGCCCAGACCGCGATTCACATCACCATCCTGCGCGGTCAGCTGTTGCTGTAACAGCAGATAGCCGCCATAGGAATGCGCCTGATCCTGATAGCCGCCGTTGCGCCAGCTGCCATAGACATCGCCATCCACCGACGAATAGTAATAACCGATGCGGTAATTACCCGGTAATTTCTCCGGCCCGAAGGTGGGTTTCCAGCCCAGTTCGACCGGCACCAGATTCCCCTCGGAATGACTGGTATCCAGACGGAAACCATCACCGCGATCGTAGTTAGCGCTGTTCTGATTATAGAAACCGACCTGGAAGAAGACGTCCGGGGTGATCGTAAACTTAACCCGACCGCCCCACTGCGACACCGGCCAGTTGAACCAGCGGTCGCCGCGCCAGTTGCCCGCCTGGCCGCTGCCCAGCGCCAGGTTCTGGAACAGATTGCCGTCGAAGTTATCGAAATCTTCACCCACCGTCACGCGTCCGGCTTTCAGATCGACCACATCGTTGAACAACCCTTTGCGTAACCAGAACTGCGTCAGACGCCAGGTCTGGCCGCGTCCGTAAACTTCCTGCACCGAAGAGAGCATCCCGGTGCGTTGATCGGCGACCTGATCAGAAAGGTTCTGTCCGTTACGACTGGTCACGGTCATCTGGAACTCGGCATCCTGCCAGTCAAGCAGCTTTTGCAAATCGAAATTGGTGCCAAACGCCCACTGATCGCTGTAGCGCATGGTGGTATTGGTATTAGCGCCGCCGCCTAAATTTGCGGCACTCTCCATGGTGTAGTTAACGTCAAACTTAATGCCGTCGTCCTGTAACTGCGTTCGGTAGCCGCCCCAGTCACCAAACATCCATTCGGAGTCCGGACTCAGGGCATCAGCGGCCAGGGCCTGTGAGGAAAACATGGCCACAATCAGGGTGCCGGTTGCCACACTGGCAGCGGAAAAGGCGTGTGCTTTTCTGTTTTTCATCTTGCTTATTCTTATGTGAGTTACGGAAAGTGACGCGCAGAGAATAGTGCTGGATAGTCTCTGTTTTTTATAAAAATGTGCGCACTATTACCCGTAACATCAGTTTATTAATGCAAGTGTGATCGGGATCTCTGAATGGTTATTCTTTGGGCGGGATGCGCATTTTCTAACAGACGCGGGGTCAAAAGGGGCGCTAGCGCCCCCTGACATTAACGGCTTGCCTGGTCCAGCTGCTCAATCTGCGCCGGGGTCAGCGTCAGTTGCATTGCGCCAGCCAGATCGTCGAGCTGTTCAAGCGACGTGGCGCTGACAATCGGGGCGGTGATGCCAGGACGGGCAATCAGCCAGGCCAGCGCCACCTGAGTCGGTGTCACCTGATGCGCTTCGCTGATCACATCCAGCGCATCCAGAATCCGCAAACCGCGCGGGTTAAGGTACTTCTCCACCACGCCCTCACCGCGTGCGCTTTTACCGGCATCCGCTGCATCACGATATTTGCCACTGAGAAAACCGCTGGCGAGAGAGTAGTAGTTGATAACGCCTAAGCCATGCGCCATCACCACCGGTTCCAGCTCAGACTCATAAGGCTGGCGGTCATAGAGATTATATTGCGGTTGCAGGGTTTCGTAATGCGCCAGGCCCTGCGCTTCACTGACCTGTAACGCTTCCTGCAGACGCGCTGCGCTGTAATTCGATGCACCAATAGCGCGCACTTTGCCTTCACGGATCAGGCTGTCAAACGCGCTCAGGGTTTCCGCCAGCGGCGTATCCTGATCGTCGCGGTGGGCCTGATAGAGATCGATATAGTCAGTCTGTAACCGGCGCAGCGAATCTTCGACGGCCTGACGGATATATTGTGGCTTCAGCCCGGTTTTCTCCGGTGACATTTCCATGCCGACTTTGGTTGCCAGTACGATCTGGTCACGTTTGCCACTTTTTTTCAGCCACTCTCCAATAATGGTTTCCGATTCACCGCCTTTATTGCCCGGTGCCCAGCGGGAATAGACGTCGGCGGTATCGATGAACCACAGCCCACGTTCCACCAGCGCATCCAGCAGAGAAAAAGAGGTGGACTGATCCACCGTCCAGCCAAACACATTGCCGCCAAACGTCAGTAACGGCACCGTAATACCACTGTCACCCAACTGCCTTGTTTGATTCTGACTCATTATCTGCTCCTGATTTGCCTGACAAACTGCCAATCTCTGAGCATAGCAAAGTGTTTTCACGGCTTTATGACGATTGTGCTGCGATTAATGTAAGAACAGGCATAATTACCCCGCCCTGACAGATATCCTTATTTCCTTCAACTTTTGCCTGTCAGTGGCGACTACACTCTGTCGTTTGCAGGCTACCCATTTGATGCCTGCGCCTGGGACTACGTCACCGCTGGAGAGCATCAACAATCATGAGCACCCGACATCCTGTTATGAAGAAAACCCTGATCGTACTGGCCCTGATTGCTGTGGCTGCAGGCGGCTACTATGCCTGGCAGCGCAATGCCCAGCCGCAGAGCAGCAGCCAGTCTGATTCGTCCGCGCCACGAGGCGGCAAAGGTGGCCGTGATGGTGCTCATCGGCCACTCGCGCCAGTTCAGGCGGCAACAGCCACCAGCCAGAGCGTGCCGCAATATCTCAGCGGACTGGGTACGGTAACGGCCGCGAACACGGCCACGGTGCGGAGCCGGGTGAATGGTGATTTGCTGGCAATCCACTTCACTGAAGGCCAGCAGGTCAACGCAGGCGATCTGCTGGCAGAAGTCGATCCACGCCCTTATCAGGTGGCGTTAACCCAGGCGCAGGGCCAGCTGGCGAAAGATCAGGCGACGCTGGCCAACGCCCGTCGTGACCTGGCGCGCTTCGAGAAGCTGGCAAAAACGTCGCTGGTGTCGCAGCAGGAGCTGGATACCCAGCGCTCACTGGTGAGTGAAACGCTCGGCACCCTGAAAGCGGATGAGGGCGGCGTCGCCAGTGCGCAGCTCAATCTGACTTACAGCCGCATCACTGCCCCGATTGCCGGTCGTGTCGGCCTGAAACAGGTGGATGTCGGCAACTACGTCACCAGTGGCGACACCACCGGTATCGTGGTGATCACCCAGACGCACCCGATTGATGTGGTCTTTACCCTGGCGGAGAACAGCATCAGTTCCATTCTCAAGGCGCAGAAAAGCGGCCAGCCGCTGCAGGTGGAGGCCTGGGATCGCAGCAATCAGAACCTGATCGCCAGTGGCAAACTGCTGAGCCTCGATAACCAGATTGATGTCACCACCGGCACCATCAAAATTAAAGCGCGGTTTGATAATCAGGACGACACGCTGTTCCCCAATCAGTTTGTGAATGTGCGGCTCAAGGTCAACACCCTGCAGGATGCGGTGGTGATCCCGCCTGCCGCGCTGCAGATGGGCAACGAAGGCCACTTTGTCTGGGTGGTGAACAGTGACAACAAGGTCAGCAAGAAAAGTGTGGTTGCCGGCTTGCAGGATAGTGAGAAAGTAGTGGTCAGCGCCGGTCTCGAGGCGGGTGAACGCGTGGTGACCGATGGTCTGGATCGCCTGACAGAAGGCGCGAAAGTCGAGGTCGTCGCGCCGCAGAGCAACGCAACGCACGCCACCCGCGCCGCCCTGCCATCAAAAGGAGAGCGTGAGTAATGCAGGTCATGCCTCCCGATCACAGTGGCGGGCCGTCACGCCAGTTTATTCTGCGCCCGGTCGCCACCACGTTGTTGATGATTGCGATTCTGCTGGCCGGGGTGCTGGGCTACCGCTTCCTGCCGGTCTCGGCGCTGCCGGAAGTCGATTATCCGACCATTCAGGTGGTGACGCTCTACCCGGGTGCCAGCCCGGATGTGGTCACCTCCTCCATCACCGCCCCGCTTGAGCGTCAGTTTGGTCAGATGTCAGGCCTGAAACAGATGGCGTCGCAAAGCTCCGGCGGTGCCTCGGTGGTGACGCTACAGTTCCAGTTGACGCTGCCGCTGGATGTCGCCGAACAGGAGGTTCAGGCGGCGATTAACTCCGCCACTAACCTGCTGCCCAACGACCTGCCTAATCCGCCGGTCTACAGCAAAGTAAACCCTGCCGATCCGCCGATCATGACGCTGGCTGTGACTACGCGCAGCATGCCGCTGACGCAGGTTCAGGACATGGTGGAAACGCGGGTCGCCCAGAAAATTTCTCAGGTCAGCGGCGTCGGCCTGGTCACACTGTCAGGCGGTCAGCGTCCTGCGGTGCGGGTGAAAATGAATGCGCAGGCGCTGGCGGCGTTGGGTCTGACCAGCGAAACGGTGCGGACCGCCATCACCAATGCCAACGTCAACTCGGCCAAAGGCAGCCTGGATGGCCCGACCCGCTCCATCACCCTGTCAGCCAATGACCAGATGAAATCCGCGGAAGATTATCGCCAGCTGATTATCAGCTACAAAAACGGCGCACCGGTACGTCTTGGTGACGTGGCGACCATCGAACAGGGTGCCGAAAACAGCTGGCTCGGTGCCTGGGCTAACCGCGATGCGGCGATTGTGCTCAATGTTCAGCGTCAACCTGGCGCCAATATCATCGCCACGGCAGATAACATCCGTGCCATGTTACCCGCTCTGACCGCTGCTCTGCCAAAATCGGTAGACGTTAAACTGCTCACCGATCGCACCACCAATATTCGCGCATCGGTCAACGACACGCAGTTTGAGCTGATACTGGCGATGGCGCTGGTGGTGATGATTATCTATCTGTTCCTGCGCAACGTGCCCGCCACGCTGATCCCGGCGGTGGCAGTGCCCCTGTCGCTGATCGGTACCTTTGCGGCGATGTACTTCCTGGGCTTTTCCATTAATAACCTGACGCTGATGGCGCTGACCATTGCCACCGGCTTTGTGGTCGATGATGCCATCGTGGTGATTGAGAACATCTCGCGCTACATCGAAAAAGGGGAAAAGCCGCTGACCGCCGCGCTGAAAGGTGCCGGCGAAATCGGCTTTACCATCATCTCCCTCACCTTCTCACTGATTGCGGTGCTGATCCCGCTGCTGTTTATGGGCGACGTGATTGGCCGCCTGTTCCGCGAATTTGCTGTGACGCTGGCGGTGGCGATTCTGATTTCCGCGGTGGTGTCGCTGACTCTGACGCCGATGATGTGCGCCAGAATGCTGAGCGCGGAGTCGCTGCGTAAACAGAATCGCTTTTCCCGGGCCAGCGAGGCGATGTTTGATCGTATCGTGGCCGCCTATGGCCGTGGCCTGAAACGGGTGCTGAATCATCCCTGGCTGACGCTGTCGGTGGCGCTCGGTACCCTGGTGCTGACGCTGCTGCTGTGGATGATAATCCCGAAAGGCTTTTTCCCGCAGCAGGACAACAGCATCATTCAGGGTACGCTGCAGGCACCGCAGTCGGTCTCCTACGCCAGCATGGCGCAGCGCACCCGCGACGTTGCCTCCATCATCATGAAAGATCCGGCGGTGGAGAGCATGACCTCGTTTGTCGGCGTGGATGGCACCAATGCCTCGCTGAACAGTGCGCGGCTGCAGATCAACCTCAAGCCGCTGGATCAGCGTGACGACCGCATTCCGGCTATTCAGCAGCGCCTTCAGCAGCAGGTCAGCCAGTTGCCGGGCGTGCAGCTGTGGCTGCAGGCGGTGCAGGATCTCACCATTGATACCCAGGCGAGCCGCACGCCCTACCAGTTCACGCTCCAGTCGGGATCACTGTCGTCGCTCAGCACCTGGGTTCCAGCGTTGCTGACCCAACTCAACACCCTGCCACAGCTGCGCGATGTCAGCAGTGACTGGCAGGATCAGGGGCTGGAAGCCTATGTCAACGTTGACCGCGACAGCGCCAGCCGCCTCGGCATCAGTATGGCTGACGTCGATAACGCGCTTTACAACGCGTTTGGTCAGCGGCTCATCTCCACCATCTACACCCAGGCGAATCAGTATCGTGTAGTGCTGGAGCAGGACAGTAACGCCACACCGGGGCTGGCGAGTCTGGATGCGATTCGCCTTAACAGCAGCGAGGGCGGCAGTGTGCCGCTGAGCGCCATCGCCCGCATTGAACAGCGTCACACGCCGCTGAGCATTAATCATCTCGATCAGTTCCCGTCGGCGACCTTCTCCTTTAACGTGGCTGACGGCTATTCGCTGGAAGATGCGGTGAAAGCGGTGTCGCAGGCGGAAGCGCAGCTTGGCATGCCCGCTGAGCTGATGACCCAGTTCCAGGGCAGCACACTGGCGTTTGAGGCGGCGCTGAGCAGCACCGTCTGGCTGATTGTGGCGGCCATTGTGGCGATGTACATCGTGCTGGGCGTGCTCTATGAGAGCTTTATCCACCCGATCACCATTCTCTCGACGCTGCCCACGGCGGGCGTCGGCGCGCTGCTGGCGCTGATACTCAGCGGTAATGAGCTGGATATCGTGGCGATCATCGGCATCATCCTGCTGATCGGCATCGTGAAAAAGAACGCCATCATGATGATCGACTTTGCGCTGGCGGCTGAGCGCGAACAGGGCATGAAGCCTGTTGATGCCATCTATCAGGCCTGCCTGCTGCGCTTCCGGCCGATTCTGATGACCACGCTGGCGGCCCTGCTCGGGGCGCTGCCGCTGATGCTCAGTTCCGGCGTCGGTGCCGAACTGCGTCATCCGCTGGGGATTGCGATGGTCGGCGGCCTGATTCTGAGCCAGGTGCTGACGCTGTTCACCACACCGGTGATCTACCTGCTGTTTGACCGCCTGGCGCACGCCACCCGCCGCCGCTTTGGCCGCACGGAGGCCGCAGAGTGAAGTTCTTTGCCCTGTTCATCCATCGGCCCGTCGCCACCACCCTGCTGACGCTGGCCATCGCCCTGGCCGGGATACTGGGTTTTCGCCTGCTGCCGGTGGCGCCGCTGCCGCAGGTCGATTTCCCGGTGATCGTTATCTCGGCGTCACTGCCGGGTGCCTCACCTGAGATCATGGCGTCGTCGGTAGCCACGCCGCTGGAACGCTCACTGGGACGCATCGCGGGTGTCAGTGAAATGACCTCCACCAGTTCGCTGGGCAGCACCCGCATCATTCTGGTGTTTGATTTTGACCGCGACATCAACGGCGCAGCGCGCGATGTGCAGGCCGCGATTAATGCGGCGCAAAGCCTGCTGCCGACCGGCATGCCGTCGCGTCCGACCTATCGCAAAGTAAACCCTTCCGATGCGCCGATTATGATCATGACGCTGACCTCGGATACCTACAATCCCGGTCAGCTCTACGACTACGCCTCGACCCAGCTGGCGCAGAAGCTGTCACAGATTGAGGGCGTGGGCGACGTCACCGTGGGCGGCAGCTCACTGCCAGCGGTGCGCGTGGCGCTGAATCCCCAGGCGCTGTTTAATCAGGGCGTCTCGCTGGATGCGGTGCGCACCGCCATCTCCAACGCCAATCAGCGACGGCCACAGGGCGCGCTGGATGATCCGCAACAGCGCTGGCAGTTACGCACCAATGACGCGCTGCAGACCGCCCATGAATATCAGCCGCTGGTGGTGCACTACAACAACGGCGCGGCGGTCAGGCTGTCGGATGTGGCGACCGTCGAGGATTCGGTTCAGGACGTGCGCAACGCCGGGATGTCGCGCGGTAAACCCGCGGTGC
This sequence comes from Candidatus Pantoea varia, assembly GCF_900115075.1. GTDB lineage: Bacteria > Pseudomonadota > Gammaproteobacteria > Enterobacterales > Enterobacteriaceae > Pantoea > Pantoea varia. Next base: position 516,767 of record NZ_FOVG01000001.1, on the reverse strand, counting down.
TGCTGCTGATCCGTAAAACCCCTGAAGCTAACGTCATCGACACGGTGGACCGCATTCGCGCCGAAATGCCGCTGCTGCATGAGGTGATCCCCGCCGCCATCGATCTCGAGATTGCTCAGGATCGCTCCCCCACTATTCGCGCCTCGCTGCATGAAGTGGAACAGTCGCTGATCATCGCCGTGGCGCTGGTGATTCTGGTGGTGTTTGTGTTCCTGCGCTCGGGCCGCGCCACGCTGATCCCCGCCGTCGCCGTACCGGTTTCGCTGATCGGCACCTTCGCCGCGATGTACCTGTGCGGCTTCAGCCTGAATAACCTGTCGCTGATGGCACTGACCATCGCCACTGGCTTTGTCGTGGATGATGCGATTGTGGTGCTGGAGAATATTGCCCGCCACGTGGAAGCCGGCATGAAACCGCTGGCCGCCGCGCTGAAAGGGGTGCGGGAGGTCGGCTTTACCGTGCTGTCGATGAGCCTGTCGCTGATTGCGGTGTTCCTGCCGCTGCTGATGATTGGCGGGCTGATTGGCCGCTTCTTCTCTGAATTTTCCATTACGCTGTCGGTGTCGATTCTTATCTCGCTGTTTATCTCGGTCACCCTGACGCCGGTAATGTGCGCTTATCTGCTGAAGCCGCACGCGCCGCGCAGCCAGCCGCGTCAGCGCGGCGTGGGTCGGCTGCTGATGGCGATTCAGCAGGGCTATGGCCGGTCGCTTAACGTGGTGCTGAACCATGCGCGCTGGGTGCTACTGCTGTTTTTCGCCACCATCGCCCTGACCGGCTGGCTGTTTGTTCATATCCCGAAAACCTTTATGCCGGAACAGGATACCGGGCGTCTCTCCGGCTTTATCTCTGCTGACCAGAGCATTTCGTTTCAGGCGATGCGCAGCAAGCTGCAGGATTTCATGGAGATTGTCGGAGCCGATCCGGCAGTAGACAGCGTGGTGGGCTTTACCGGCGGGATGCGGACCAACAGCGGCTCGATGTTTATCTCGCTGAAACCGCTGTCGGAGCGCAAAGAGAGTGCCCTTGAGATAATCGCCCGGCTGCGCACTAAACTGGCAAAAGAGCCGGGTGCCAGTCTCTATCTGAATGCGGTGCAGGATCTGCGCGCAGGCGGCCGGGAATCGAATGCCGCTTATCAATATTCACTGCTGTCGGACGATCTCGGCGCACTGCGGACGTGGGAGCCGAAAATCCGCGAGGCGTTCTCTGCCCTGCCGCAGCTGGCGGATGTGAACTCCGATCAGCAGGATAAAGGCAGCGAGATGGCGCTGACCTACGATCGTGAAAGCATGGCGCGGCTTGGCATTGATGTCTCACAGGCCAATGCCCTGCTGAATAACGCCTTTGGTCAGCGTCAGATCTCCACTATCTACCAGCCGCTTAACCAGTACAAAGTTGTGATGGAGGTCGATCCGCGCTACACCCAGGATATCAGCGCCCTGTCGCAGATGTTTGTGATAAACGCCGACGGTAAAGCGATTCCGCTGTCGTGGTTTGCCCACTGGCAGCCCGCGAATGCCCCGCTGTCGGTGAATCACGAAGGGCTGTCGGCCGCCTCGACCCTCTCCTTTAACCTGCCAGAGGGGGTGTCGCTGTCGCAGGCGTCGGAAGCCATTGAACGCACCATGACCGCAATTGGCGTGCCGTCCAGCGTGCGCGGCAGCTTTGCCGGTACGGCGCAGGTATTTCAGCAGTCGCAAAGCAGCCAGCTGTGGCTGATGCTGGCGGCGATTGCGGCGGTCTATATCGTGCTGGGCATCCTTTACGAGAGCTATGTTCACCCGCTGACAATTCTCTCTACCCTCCCCTCGGCGGGTGTCGGGGCGCTGCTGGCGCTGGAACTGTTCGATACGCCCTTTAGCCTGATTGCGCTGATCGGTATTCTGCTGCTGATCGGTATTGTGAAAAAGAACGCCATCATGATGGTCGATTTTGCGCTGGAGGCCGAGCGCAACGGCCAGCTCAGCGCGCGGGAGGCGATTTTCCAGGCATGCCTGCTGCGCTTCCGGCCGATTATGATGACCACGCTGGCGGCGCTGTTTGGCGCGCTGCCGCTGGTGCTGAGCAGCGGCGACGGTGCCGAACTGCGTCAGCCGCTGGGGATTACCATCGCGGGTGGCCTGGTGATGAGTCAGCTTCTGACGCTCTACACTACGCCGGTGGTCTATTTAATGATGGACAAACTGCGGCGCAAAAAACGCCCGCGGGTCGCCGCGCAGCAGCCGTAAAGGGTGCAGCGGCAGGCTCCGGGCGTGACGCCTTTACCGGAGGATCGATGACGACACAGAGCACTAACGTCCGCTGGCAACTGTGGATAGTTGCCATCGGCTTCTTTATGCAGACGCTGGATACCACCATCGTGAATACCGCGATCCCGTCGATGGCGCACGATCTGGGTGTCAGCCCACTGCACATGCACTCGGTGATCGTCTATTACGTGCTGACGGTGGCGGTGATGCTGCCGGTCAGCGGTTGGCTGGCGGATCGTTTTGGCGTGCGTAACATCTTCTTCTGCGCGATTCTGCTGTTCAGCCTCGGCTCGCTGCTGTGCGCCCTTTCCGGCACGCTGGATCAGCTGGTGCTGTCACGCGTGGTTCAGGGGATTGGCGGGGCCATGATGGTGCCGGTGGGTCGCCTGACGGTGATGAAAATTGTGCCGCGTGAGCAATATATGTCTGCCATGACCTTTGTGACTCTGCCCGGCCAGATCGGCCCGCTGCTGGGTCCGGCGCTGGGCGGTGTCCTGGTGGAGTACGCCAGCTGGCACTGGATCTTTCTGATCAACATCCCGGTCGGCATCGCAGGCGCTATCGCTACCCTGATGCTGATGCCCAACTACAGCATGCAGACGCGGCGCTTTGATTTCGGTGGTTTTATCCTGCTGGCCGCCGGTATGGCAACCCTGACACTGGCACTGGATGGTCAGCGCAGCAGTGGCGGTTCTCCGCTGCTGCTGGGTGCGATGATCCTCATCGGCATATTCTCTCTGCTGTTCTACCTGATGCATGCGCGCGGCAATGATAATGCGCTGTTCAGCCTGAAGCTGTTTGATAATCGCGTTTACTCTATTGGCCTGCTCGGCAGTTTTACCGGCCGCATCGGCAGCGGCATGCTGCCCTTTATGACGCCTATCTTTCTGCAGCTCGGCATGGGCTACAGCCCGTTTCACGCCGGTCTGATGATGATTCCGATGGTACTGGGCAATATGGGGATGAAGCGCATTGTGGTTCGCATCGTCAATCTTTACGGCTACCGCAACGTGCTGGTGATGTCGACCGTGGCGCTGGCGCTGGTGGTTCTGCTGTTTCCGCTGGTGGCGCTGATGGGCTGGGTCTGGCTGCTGCCGCTGGTGCTGTTTCTGCAGGGTATGGTCAACGCCATTCGCTTCTCTTCAATGAATACCCTGACGCTGAAGGAGTTGCCAGATGAGCTGGCATCCAGCGGCAACAGCCTGCTGTCGATGATTATGCAGCTGTCGATGAGTATCGGCGTCACCGTCGCCGGGCTGCTGCTGGGCGCCTTTGCTCACGAGAGCGCGGCGAACAGCGCGGCGGAACATCAGATGTTTATTTATACCTACCTGTGCATGTCGCTGATTATCATCCTGCCCGCGCTGGTGTTCTGGCGCGTTCCGCCTCAGGTGAATACCCATGTCGATCTGCGACGCCGGAGAAAAAAATGAGACTCAACCTGCGCCTGGGCATCGGTGCCAAACTGTTTATGGCGATTTTCGCCACCTGCATGCTGGTGTTGATCACCATGCACTGGGGCGTTCGCCTCAGTTTCGAGCACGGCTTTGTCGACTACATCAAGCGCGGCAACGAGCAGCGGTTAAATCTGCTCAGCGATGCGCTGGCCGATCAGTATGAACAGCACGGCAACTGGGATTTTTTGCGCCACAACGATCGGCTGGTCTTCACCATGCTGCGTTCGCTGGAGCAGAATCCTGACAGCAGCAGTCAGCTACCGCCGCACGGCTGGCGCACGCAGTTCTGGATCCTCGACCAGCAGTATAAAGTACTGGCCGGACCAAAATCGCCGGTGCCACCCGAAGGCACGCGACGCAACATCACCACCAGCAACAATAAAGTGGTCGGCTGGGTGATTGGCTCGCCGCCGGAGCGGCTGACGCGCAGCACCGACATTAACTTTGATCAACAGCAGCGGCGTACCAGCTGGATTATCGTGGGGCTGTCGACCCTGCTGGCGGCGCTGGCGACCTGGCTGATGGCGCGTGGCCTGCTGGCCCCGGTCAAACGGCTGGTGGACGGCACGCATCATCTGGCAGCCGGTAATTTTGCTACCCGCGTCGAGGTCAGCAGCCGCGATGAACTGGGCCAGCTGGCCGGTGACTTCAACCTTCTTGCCAGCTCGCTGGAGAAAAATGAAAGCATGCGCCGCGCCTTTATGGCCGACATCTCCCATGAGCTGCGCACGCCGCTGGCGATCCTGCGCGGTGAACTGGAAGCGATGCAGGATGGGGTGCGCAAACTGACGCCGGAAGCGATCGCCTCGCTGCAGAGCGAGGTGGTGGTGCTGACCAAGCTGGTCGACGATCTGCACCAGTTGTCGTTGTCAGATGAGGGCGCCCTCGCCTACCGCAAACAGGCGACCGATCTGGTTCTGTTGCTGGAGGTGACCGCAGGCAGCTTTGCCGAACGCTATCGCGCGCATGGCCTGACGCTGAAGCTGAATCTGCCCGATCACGCCCCGTTCTTTGGCGATCCCGACCGCCTGATGCAATTGTTCACTAACCTGCTGGAGAACAGCCTGCGCTACACCGACAGCGGTGGCCGGGTTGAAGTGACGCTGAAGTATGAGGCGCCCAACTGGTGCATCGATTTTGATGACAGCGCACCCGGCGTCGACGGGGAACATCAGGCGCAGATTTTCGAGCGCTTCTTCCGCACCGAAGGCTCGCGCAATCGCGCCAGCGGCGGCTCGGGCCTCGGCCTGGCCATCTGTAAAAATATCGCGGACGCCCACGGCGGCGACATTCATGCAACGCACTCTGATTTAGGTGGACTGAAAATCGCGCTACACTTGCGCTATGTTCCCCTTGTATAGACGCTTATGAACATGGAAAACCACGACCCGCTGATTCTGGTGGTCGAAGATGAGCCGAAACTGGCGCAGCTGATGATCGATTATCTGCACGCCTCGAACTACCGCACCCATCACATCGCTGACGGCAACGCGGTGCTGGAGTATGTACGCCAGACGCCGCCCGATCTGATGCTGCTGGATTTGATGCTGCCGGGCACCGATGGCTTAACGCTGTGCCGCGAAATCCGCCGTCATTCCGAGCTGCCGATTATTATGGTCACCGCCCGCACCGAGGAGATCGATCGGTTGCTGGGGCTGGAACTGGGCGCAGATGACTACATCTGCAAACCCTTCAGCCCGCGTGAAGTGGTAGCGAGGGTCAAAACGATTCTGCGCCGGGTCAGACGTTCGGCGGAAGAGCCGCAAAGCGCCTCGTTACTCCGGGTCGATGAGAGCCGCTTCTTCGCCAGCTGGCGCGAAAAGCCGCTGGATCTCACCCCGGCGGAGTTTCGCCTGCTGAAAACGCTGTCGCTGGAACCGGGCAAAGTCTTTTCACGCGAACAGTTGCTCAATCATCTCTATGATGACTACCGGGTGGTCACGGACCGCACCATCGACAGCCATATCAAGAATCTGCGGCGCAAGCTGGAGAACCTCGACAGCGAGCAACCTTTTATCCGCGCCGTTTACGGCATGGGCTATCGCTGGGAAGCCGATGCCTGTAATTTGATCTAGTTTGATCCCGATCAATTTACTTCCCTTTTCTCACTGCCTACAATTCCGCACCCTTTGCAGGGCTTAGAGCCTATCCCAGTAGGCGTAATTGTTGCAGGCAGTCTGGACACGGACAGCGCGGAACAATCCGAAGTACACGTAGTACGTGAGGATTACTCGCTGCGCTCGCCCCTTCAGGGCCGCCCTGACGGGCGTTCAGGTTGCTAAAAGCAGCCTGTATGAGCACTGCCCAGGTTCAGACTGACAAATAAAATAGCCGAATGGGATAGGCTCTTAATGGCCCTGCACCTGCCGCTTAAGGCGGCATACTGACCTGACATCAGTGAGAACATCATGAAACCCGAACTGCTTTCCCCCGCCGGCACGCTAAAGAATATGCGTTACGCCTTTGCTTATGGTGCCGATGCCGTTTATGCCGGCCAGCCGCGCTACAGCCTGCGGGTGCGCAACAACGAATTCACCCACGAAAACCTCGCGCTGGGCATCAATGAAGCGCACGCGCTGGGCAAAAAATTCTACGTGGTGGTCAACATAGCGCCGCACAATGCCAAGCTGAAAACCTTTATTCGCGACCTGACGCCGGTGGTGGCGATGCAGCCCGACGCGCTGATCATGTCCGATCCCGGCCTGATTATGCTGGTGCGCGATGCCTTTCCGGCGATGCCGATTCATCTGTCGGTGCAGGCCAATGCGGTCAACTGGGCCACGGTAAAATTCTGGCAGCAGATGGGACTGAGCCGGGTGATTCTGTCTCGCGAGCTGTCGCTGGAAGAGATCGCTGAGATCCGTCAGCAGGTGCCGGAGATGGAGCTGGAAGTCTTCGTTCATGGCGCACTCTGCATGGCCTATTCCGGCCGCTGCCTGCTGTCGGGCTATATGAACAAGCGCGACCCGAATCAGGGCACCTGTACCAACGCCTGCCGCTGGGAATATAAAGTGCAGGAAGGCCAGCAGGATGAGGTGGGAAATATCGTCGGTATTCACGAGCCTGTCGCAGTGCAGGATGTCACGCCGACGCTGGGCATCGGTCAGCCCACCGACAAGGTGTTTCTGCTGGAAGAGAAGATGAAACCCGGCGAGGTGATGAGCGCGTTCGAAGATGAACACGGCACCTACATCATGAACTCACGGGATCTGCGCGCGGTCGCGCATGTGGAGCGGCTCAGCGAGATGGGCGTTCATTCGCTGAAAATCGAGGGACGCACCAAGTCCTATTACTACTGTGCCCGCACCGCCCAGGTGTATCGCCGGGCGATTGATGATGCCGCTGCCGGGAAGCCGTTTGACCCGTCACTGCTGTTAACGCTGGAAGGCCTGGCACATCGCGGCTACACCGAAGGTTTCCTGCGCCGCCACACTCACGACAGCTACCAGAATTATCAGCAGGGCTTTTCCGTGTCCGATCGCCAGCAGTTTGTCGGCGAATTTACCGGCGAGCGCCGGGGCGAATGGGCTGAAGTGGCGGTGAAAAACAAGTTTATGCTGAACGACAGCGTGGAGATCATGACGCCCGAAGGAAACCTGAATTGCCAGCTGGATGCGTTGCATAATGCGCGCGGTGAACCCACAGAGGTTGCGCCGGGCGACGGCCATCGCGTCTGGCTGCGGGTGCCAGAAGAGGTCGATCTGCGGTTTGCGCTGCTGCTGCGCAACTTCGATCACGGCGAAGATACCCGGGATCCACATAATCGTTTACTAACGGAAACATTTTGAGGAAATCAGAACAGGATCACAGACCCCTGTACAGGGCTGCTTTATAGTCCCGCCTGCTGCTAATGAGTAACAACAAACGGCAGATTTACCTGGAACCACCTCATTTACCCGCCCGGCTCCCCCGTGCGGGTTTTCTTTTTTCTCTCTTTCGCCAATTATTTACTGCTGGCAGCTATGTTATAAATTCCCTTCTTACTCTGTAGATCTTCAAGGAACGCAAAATGGATAACAAACCGCTTACGCTGCTCATCCTGAATGGGAAAGGCGCAGGTAATGACGATCTGCGCGAAGCTATTACCACCCTGCGTGAAGATGGTTTTGATATTGCGGTGCGTGTCACTTTTGAAAAAGGTGATGGCGACAGGTACGTCAAAGAGGCAATTGCGCTAAAGGCCGAGACCGTGGTGGCGGGCGGTGGCGATGGCACGATCAACGAGATCGCAACGGCGCTGGCGGCATCCAGTGCCGATCATCGTCCGGTGCTGGGCATCCTGCCGCTGGGCACGGCCAACGACTTTGCCACCAGCGTCGGCATTCCGGAAGAGATGGAACCGGCACTGCGTCTGGCGATTCAGGGCAAAGCCAGCGCCATCGATCTGGCCAGAGTGAACCAGGATCACTACTTCATCAACATGGCGACCGGCGGGTTTGGCACACGCATCACCACCGAAACCCCGGAAAAGCTGAAGTCAGCGCTGGGCGGCGTTTCTTACTTTATTCACGGCCTGATGCGTATGGATACCCTTAAACCGGATACCTGCGAGATCAGCGGTCCCGATTTCGCATGGCAGGGTGATGCGCTGGTGATCGGTATCGGTAATGGGCGTCAGGCGGGCGGCGGTCAGCGCTTATGCCCTTCTGCGTTGATCAATGATGGCCGACTGGACGTCAGCATTGTCACCGCGCAGGAGCTGCTGCCGACTCTGCTGCACTCGCTGACTGGCGACGATGACAATCCCGGCATCGTCACCACGCAGCTGGAGTCACTGACCATCCGTTCTCCTCATGAGATGACCTTTAACCTTGATGGCGAGCCGCTCTCCGGACGCGAATTCGTGATAGAGGTGATGGCGGGCGCGCTGAGCTGTCGCCTGCCGCCGCAGTGTGACCTGCTTTCCTGATTATTAAAGGGGCGAAAGCCCCTTTTTTATGTCCGCTAATCCCGTCTTTTTCTGACAACTCCTCAGATTTTATTAACACCGTTTGCATCTGCTCATCCCGCTTTTTTGCCCCGGAAAACACTCTGTGATTGGGTTCACAACTCTGCCAGATCAACTTGTATGGTAGTATTAAAACGCGTACTTTTTCGTCATTGACAGCTGACTCAAGGCAAACAGGATGAAAATTGTTAAGGCGGAAGTATTTGTAACCTGCGCAGGCAGAAACTTTGTCACCGTGAAGATCACCACCGATCAGGGACTGACCGGCATTGGCGATGCCACGCTGAATGGCCGGGAATTACCGGTCGCCTCCTACCTGAAAGATCATGTCTGTCCGCAGCTGATTGGCCGCGATGCCCATCAGATAGAAGATATCTGGCAATACTTCTACAAGGGCGCTTACTGGCGTCGCGGTCCGGTGACCATGTCCGCTATCTCTGCGGTCGATATGGCACTGTGGGATATCAAAGGTAAAGCCGCCAATATGCCGGTTTACCAGCTGCTGGGCGGTGCCTCGCGTACTGGCGTGATGGTTTATTGCCACACCACCGGCCACTCCATCGATGAAGTGATGGATGACTACGCGAAGCACAAAGAAATGGGCTTCAAAGCGATTCGCGCGCAGTGCGGCGTGCCGGGCATGAAGACCACCTATGGGATGGCGAAAGGCAAAGGTCTGGCTTACGAGCCTGCAACCAAAGGGAACTGGCCGGAAGAGCAGCTCTGGTCAACCGAGAAATACCTCGATTTCACCCCAAAACTCTTTGCCGCGATCCGCGACAAGTTTGGTTTCGATGAACATCTGCTGCATGACATGCATCATCGCCTGACGCCAATTGAAGCGGCGCGTTTTGGTAAGAGTGTGGAAGATTATCGCCTGTTCTGGATGGAAGACCCGACGCCTGCTGAGAATCAGGAGTGCTTCCGTCTGATCCGTCAGCACACCGTTACGCCAATTGCGGTGGGCGAAGTGTTCAACAGCATCTGGGATTGTAAGCAGCTGATTGAAGAGCAGCTGATCGACTACATACGCACTACCATCACGCATGCGGGCGGCATTACCGGTATGCGTCGTATCGCTGATTTTGCCTCACTTTATCAGGTCCGTACTGGCTCGCACGGTCCATCCGATCTCTCCCCGATTTGCATGGCGGCGGCGCTTCACTTTGACCTCTGGGTGCCGAACTTCGGTGTGCAGGAGTACATGGGCTTCTCTGAACAGATGATGGAACTGTTTGAGGCTAACTGGACCTTTGACCAGGGCTTTATGCATCCAGGCGACAAGCCGGGCCTCGGCATTGAATTCAACGAGAAACTGGCAGCGAAATATCCCTATGAACCTGCTTATCTGCCGGTCGCCCGCCTTGAAGATGGCACCCTGTGGAACTGGTAAGGAGAAGCTGATGAAAAGTGTTGTTATTGAACAGCCAGGCCAGCTGGTTATTGCTGAACGTCCACTGCCACAACCGGCAGCGGGCGAAGTCCGGGTCAAAGTGGCTTATGCCAGCATCTGCGGTTCTGATGTGCATATCTGGCACGGTCATAACCCGTTCGCGAAATATCCGCGAGTGATTGGTCATGAGTTTTTTGGTGTGATCGATGCGGTAGGCGACGGTGTCGACGCAGCCCGACTGGGTCAGCGCGTGGCGGTCGATCCGGTGGTGAGCTGCGGCAAGTGCTATCCCTGCTCGGTGGGCCGCCCCAATGTCTGTGCCACACTGCAGGTGATTGGCGTGCACCGCGACGGCGGCTTCAGTGAATTTGCGCTGGCCCCGGCAAAAAATGCCTGGCACCTGCCGGACTCGATTCCCGACAACCTCGCCAGTCTGGTTGAGCCTTTCACTATCGCGGCTAACATCACGGCGTTTCTCAAGCCGCAGCCTGACGATGTGGCACTGATTTATGGTGCCGGTCCGATGGGACTCACCGCCATTCAGGTGCTGAAAGGCGTCTATAAGGTGAAAAAGGTGATGGTAGTGGACCGCCTGCCGGAACGTCTGGCACTTGCAGAGCAGAGCGGTGCCGATCAACTGTTCGATAACAGCGAAATCCTTTTGGCGGCACAGCTTGAGGGCGTGCAGCCGACGCTGATTATTGATGCGGCCTGCCATCCCGCCATTCTGGCTGAAGCGGCTGCTCTCGCCTCACCAGCCGCGCGCATCGGCCTGCTGGGCTTTTCCGGCGAACCGTGCAGCATTACTCAGCAAAGCCTGACCAGCAAAGAGCTGTCGCTGTTTACCTCACGTCTTAACAGCAACCGCTTCCCACAGGTCATCGGGTGGATGGAAAAAGGGTTAATCCAGCCAGAGAAACTGGTCACCCACTACTTCCCGCTGCAGGAGATTGAACGAGCAATGACCCTGTTCGAAAAAGATCCCCGCACCTGCTGCAAAGTCATTCTTCAGATGAGTTAAGTCTCTGCTCAACACCAGGTCTCCTGAGCCGGCGTTCGCGCCGGCATAACGATAAAGATAAAACAGATCACGGAGTTTTTATGTTCAAGAATCTGCGCTGGACCCTCGTTTTGCTGCTGTTCCTGGTTTACATGATCAACTACCTCGATCGTGTCGCCCTGTCTCTGACGGTACCGCTGGTAGAGAAAGATCTGGCGATCAATGCTGAGCAGTTCGGCATGATTTTCGGCAGCTTCTTTTTCGGCTATGCCCTGTTTAACTTTGTCGGCGGCCTCGCCACCGACCGCTTTGGCCCCAAAATCGTGCTGGCCGTGGCGGTGGGTGCCTGGTCCATTTTCTGCGGTATGACCGCACTGGCGACGGGCTTCTGGTCGCTGCTGATCCTGCGTGTGCTGTTCGGCATGGCTGAAGGCCCAATCTGCTCCTCGGCCAACAAGGCGATTAATGGCTGGTTCCCGAAAAAACAGGCTGCGACGGCGATGGGCCTGCTGAGTGCCGGTTCCCCGCTGGGTGGCGCGGTCGCCGGTCCGATCATTGGTTACCTGGCCCTGGCCTATGGCTGGCGTCCGGCGTTTGTGATTGTCTGCTGTATCGGTCTGGTATGGATGGCGTTCTGGCTGTTCTTCGCCGCGGATAATCCGGCAAAAAGCAAACGTGTGAGTGAAGAGGAACGTCTGCTGATTGATCGACTGAAAGCCACCAACCCCAATGATGAGGTCGATCTGGCCGAGACGCCGCATCCGTTTGGCTACTACCTGCGCCAGCCGATAATCCTGGTCACGGCTTTTGCCTTCTTCTGCTACAACTACATCCTGTTCTTCTTCCTGAGCTGGTTCCCGGCCTATCTGGTGCAGGCGCACGGCCTGGATATCAAATCAATGAGCATCACCACCATGATTCCGTGGATCGTCGGCTTCGTCGGCCTGGCGCTGGGTGGCTGGATCTCCGATAAAATCTTCAATATCACCGGCAAACTGTTGTTGTCCCGTAAAATTGTGCTGGTGGTCTCACTGCTGGCCGCCGCAATTTGTGTGGCGCTGGCGGGTACGATAAAAGATGTGGTGCCTGCGGTAATTATGATGTCGGTGTCGATTTTCTTTCTCTACATCACCGGCGCAATCTACTGGGCAATTATTCAGGATGTGGTGCACAAGAGCCGTATCGGCAGTATCAGCGGCTTTATCCATCTGGTGGGTAGCCTCTCCGGCATCATCGGGCCAATCGTCACCGGCTTTATTGTTCAGCACACCGGTAAATTCGATAGCGCCTTTATCCTTGCGGGCTGTGTCGCCGCGCTGGGTGCCTTCCTGGTGCTGTTTGTGATTCGCAGTCCAAAAACCGGGGACAAAACGGTTTCGGTCTGAGTGTTGCTCCACTAACAGAACGATGATTTTGGGGCGTTACGCGCCCCGTTTTCCATTAAGGACGGATTATGTTACAGCTTGATCGCCTGCCCGCTGAAGTACAGCGCCCCACTTACGACCGCAGCAAATTAAAAACCCGCATGGTACACATCGGTTTTGGTGCTTTTCACCGCGCCCATCAGGCGCTCTGCAGCGATAAGCTGGCTGAAAAGGGCAGCGACTGGGGGTATTGTGAAGTTAATCTCAACAGCGGCGCGTTGATTGAGGCCCTGCGAGAGCAGCATCTGCTTTATACCCTCACCGAGATGGCCGATGATTCATTGCATACCCGGGTGATTGGCATCATTACTGAGGCACTACACGGTAAAAGTGACGGTATTGAGGCAGTCATCAATGCCATGAGCCAGCCTGAGGTGGCGATTGTCTCCATGACCGTCACCGAGAAAGGCTATTGCCACCAGCCTGCCAGTGGCAATTTAAATCCCGATCATCCCGATATCGTGCATGACCTGCACAATCCGCATTCGCCGCGATCGCTACCCGGCCTGATTCTGGCCGCGATTCGCCGCCGACGGGATCAGGGTTTACCTGCCTTTAGCGTAATGTCCTGTGACAACATGCCGGAAAATGGCCACGTGACCCGCAACGTTGTTGTGCAACTGGCACAGCATCAGGATCCGGCGCTGGCAGACTATATTCAGCAACACATTACCTTCCCCTCAACCATGGTGGATCGTATCGTTCCGGCTATGACCGATGCAGCGTTTGCGGCTCTAAGCGCGCGTCTGGGGTCCGATGACCCGGTTGCAGTTGAAGCGGAACCGTTCTTCCAGTGGGTGATTGAAGATAACTTCGTTAATGGCCGTCCGGCGTGGGAAAAAGCGGGCGCAGAACTGGTCAGCGATGTCCTGCCCTATGAAGAGATGAAACTGCGCATGCTGAATGGCAGCCACTCTTTTCTGGCCTATCTCGGTTTCCTGGCAGGTTATGAGTACATCAGCGACTGTGTGGCCGATCCCCATTTCCGCGCCGCCGCCCGTTCACTGATGATCGATGAGCAGGCACCGACGTTGCGCACTCAGGGCGTGGATCTCAACGCCTATGCCGATTCACTGATTGCCCGTTATGAAAACCGCGCCATTAAGCATCGCACCGGCCAGATTGCCACTGACGGCACACAGAAATTGCCACAGCGTATGCTCGACAGCCTGCGCTGGCACCTGCAGCGTGGCAGCGACTGCGACCTGCTGCTGCTGGGCGTGGCGGGCTGGATGCGTTATGTCGGCGGCATTGATGAAAAGGGTCAGCCGATTGAGATCCGCGACCCGATGCAGAAGCAACTGGCTGAGTGCGTTGCCGCCAGCGACGATGGTGAGGCTCGCGTGCGGGCGTTACTCTCCATTCGTGAGGTTTTCGGCGAGGACCTGCTGCAAAATGGAGACGTGGTTGCCCGACTGACGGCCTGGTATCAGCAGCTGACCACGCAGGGCGCTCGCGCCACAGTGCATCAGTGTCTCAACCGCGGCTAAAGGCGCTGTAACAAAGCGCTGGCGCAGACGCAGCGCCCTGATTAGACTGACACTTTCCCATCGTGCTGGCCTCTGCCAGCCGTAATATGGATATTGCTGCATGTCGATCGCCTATACCATTACTACCAGCGAACCGGTGAATCAGCAGATTTACCGTTATCTGCGCAAAGATATCGTCACCTGCGCAATTCAGCCGGGCTCGCTGCTCTCTGAAAAAGAGGTGTCCGCGCGCTTCAACGTCTCACGCCAGCCCGTGCGCGAAGCGTTCATCAAGCTGGCCGAAGCCGGACTGGTACAGGTATTGCCACAGCGCGGCACTTTCGTGCGAAAAATCTCCGCTAAGCGGGTGGCGGATGGCCGCTTTATCCGTGAAGCGGTGGAAGTGTCGGTGGTTCGTCGCGCGGCGATGGAAATTACCGATCCGGCCCTGATGGCGCTGGAACATAATCTGCAACTGCAGCGCATGGCGGCTGAGCGGCATGACAGCCAGGGCTTTCTGACTCTCGACGATGAGTTTCATCGCCTGATCGCTGAAAGCATTGACTGCAAGCTGGCCTGGGAGACGGTGGAGAACATCAAAGCCGCCATGGATCGGGTGCGGTTCCTGACGCTAAGTGAAGTCTCTCCGCCGGAAAAGCTGATTGACCAGCATGAAGAGATTTTTGCCGCGCTGAAACATCACGATGCTGATGCCGCCGAAGCGGCGATGCGTCGTCACCTGCAGGAGATGATCTTCTCAATCACCCCCATTGCCGAGCGTAACAGCGCCTGGTTTGAAGCACCCTAATCACTCATCGCCCGCACCGCCTGATTACCAGGCCGATGCGGGCCTTTGTCGTTACCACCATTGATGAAAATGGTGAACTGGCCCGATACCCTTCCCGACCTCCAGCGAATCCGCCTGCAGCAGCGCCTGCTGTAACCAGCTTTTGGCTTCCCCAATCGTCTCTGCCCAGTCAGCATGGCGCGGCCGCAACGCGGCTAAGGCGGCCGACAACGTGCAGCCGGTGCCATGCGTATGACGGGTATTCACACGTGGTGTGCTGAACCGCTGCTCTGCTGAGTGCGTGATCAGCCAGTCCGGACTTTCCTCCGCCGTAAGATGCCCGCCTTTCATCAGCACAGCCTGACAGCCCAGTGCCAGCAAGGCCCGTCCCTGCTCGCGCATCTCCGCCTCATCGGTGGCAATGCCGCAATTCAGCAATGCCGCCGCTTCCGGCAGATTAGGGGTAATCAGCGAAACCTGCGGCAACAACAGCTCCCGTACGCTGGCCACGGCGTCTGGCGAGAGCAGCGCATCGCCACTTTTCGCGACCATGACCGTATCCAGCACCACAAAGGGGATCTCAGCACGCCTCAGCCGGGCCGCAACCTGCTCCACGATGGCCGTTTCGGACAGCATGCCAATTTTTGCGCTGTCGATGCGCACGTCGTCCAGCACCGAATCGAGCTGGGCGGCAACAAAGTTCGGTTCAATGCGATAAACCGACTGCACGCCCTGTGTATTTTGTGCCACCAGCGCGGTAATAACGCTGGTGCCATAGGCTCCCAGAGCAGAAAAGGTTTTCAGATCGGCCTGAATGCCTGCGCCGCCGCTGGGATCGGTACCGGCAATCGTCAGGGCGTTAATGCGCTTCATGATTTCCCCTCCAGCGTCCAGAGTGAATCAATAAAGGCGGTGGTAAAGCTGCCCGGCCCGGTGGCCTGCGCCGCTGCCTTTTCCCCTGCCAGGGCCATGACCTGGCAGGCCGTAGCGACGTTCAATAACTGATCCCCTGGCAGACTGCTGAAACCCGCCACCACAGCCGAGAGCGCGCAGCCGGTCCCGACCACCCGCGTCATTAATGGACTTCCACCGCTTATAGCGAGGATTCGCTGACCATCCGTGGCGTAGTCCACGTCTCCAGAGACGATCACCAGCGTGTCCCAGCTCTCAGCGAGTTGCTGTGCCGCATCGAGTGCCGCATCCGCCTGATGCAGCGTATCGACACCGCGCCCGCCGCTGGCCTGCTGCGCCAGGGCCAGAATCTCTGACGCATTCCCACGGATCACCGCCGGTTGCTGGCTTAATAATTGCTGGCAGAAGTCACTGCGCAGCGTCAGTGCGCCGACAGCGACCGGATCGAGTGTCCAGGGGGTGCCCGCCTCTCTGGCGGCAGTAACGGCAGCCTGCATCGCCTGCTGACGCTCGCGGGTTAAGGTGCCCACGTTAATCAATAACGCATCGGCCAGGCTACTGAACTGGGCGGCTTCCTCAGCATCAATCACCATCGCCGGTGAGGCATGGAGTGCCAGCAACACGTTGGCGGTGAAGTTCTGAACCACGTCATTGGTCATACAGTGCACCAGCGGTGACTGGCGTCGGAAAGTGTGCAGAATGGGCGCGAAGTGCGCGGCAGAAAGGTGTTGAGATTGATGTGTCATCGTAGCTCCCAACCGGCGAACAAGAAGGCGAATGCGGTCAGGCATCAGACTTCCCTACGCTGGCATTATCCAGATCAGGTAATACGGGTATTTCTCAGCCTTCACAAAGAAGGGCACCCCGAGTCATGTAAAGCAAAATCAAAAAATCAGGAATTAATGCTCCTCATTAATCCCAGATCAGGAGCATGCCAGCGAGAAGTCCAGGACACAACCCCCTTTAAAATTGACTTTACCGTTGCAAAAATGCACGTATCCCAGGGGATATCCCTCAGACAAGTGAAGGACATACCAAAGGCCGAACGGGGATAGCGTTCAGCAGTCTCAGTCAGAAGCTGGATCACCGTTTCATCACGTCGCGTATCTGGTTGATAACGAAACATCGTTCTGCATGTCTGACGTATTCTCATCATAGATTGCGCGGTCAGATAGCTGACGCGCTCACGTTAATATCTTTGATTTTTTTAATTTCAGCCGCTTCCATTCCGCCATATTTAGCGTTTCAGTTACAGTGTCTGGCGTCAGAAATAGCGGCCTCGTGGCAGACATCCTTAACAGTTCGGACTGTTTATAGGGAGTTCAGAAAAATAATAATCTGGTACCCGGTAAATCGGGCTGTTGGCATGGTGATCTCCTTAAATTATTTATTCAGTCTGTCGGACGATCTTTAAAAGTGAATGGCATGTATTACAGGACTTTTTACACTAGATTATTGGGGAACTGGAAACTTCCCCACCTTAATGCTTACAAATAATCTCGCACTATTAACGATTTCACTCTGAGAGAATTTCCGCCCCTCTTTTGTGTGCTGAGTTATTTATCGAATACAAGATCTCATTTTTAGTATTTATACTATATCCTCACTTTTATCGCAGGTGCTAATATTGGCATGCAGTTTATTTTATACATTATAATTTAATAAGGAAATTAATATGAGAGAAATAACAACGTATGAAATTCAACATGTAAGCGGTGCCAGTCTCGCAACCGCCTTTGATGGAGCTGTCATTGGTGCAACGAGCTATGCTCTTAGCGCTGGTAAATGGGGTGGATTAAGTATTCTTAACTTTGGTATCGGACAGGCTGTAGGCGTAGCTCTGGGTCTGCTTGTTGGTGGAGTAGGCGGTGCTCTTTATGGTGCAACACATACTTCAGAGCAGTCCGAAAATTTCTTTAACAACATTTTAGCGAACGTGGGTTAACGGGTTAATTTTAACCTTTTATGCACGGATGGGGGCTTGTAACAGGCCCCTTTTTTGTATGTTATTTCGTTGATTTTCATAGGTACTGCCACTGCATAATCATGATAAATTTTTCGATGACTCATACTACTTTTAAATATACTCCAACATAAAAGAGATCCGTCTGTAAAACGGAAGACACTTCGAATTAAGCCTTTTTTATACAGATTGATATACCATGTTTCATAACGAAACCCTCACAATCCTGTTGGCACGATACTTTGATTATCCAGACTCCAGTCTCTGATTATAATACCTCCCAGCCGATGGATAGATACCGTTCGCACAAGGCTCTGCCACTTTACAGTGCGCAATCTGATTATAATATGACATATTATAGGTTGAGATCTAAACACATCAAAACCTTTATCGATAATTAACACCATCTGGAAAATTATAATATTTATTGATGTATGAATTATTTATCTGATTTTTTTGTTTTATCATCTATCCATAGACGAATAAATCAGACACCGATGATAGCCGAAGAGCGTATAAAAACTTTCCCAGAGCGCACACCCGCTTTTGCTGAACGGCGCATACCTGTTATCCCAGAGACCCGCAAGCGCCTCCAGTGCCTCTTACTCTGTCGGGGGGCCAGTACATCGTTTATCCCGTTCAGGTAATACGGCTATTTCTCACTCCTTTCCGTGTAGAAAGCGGCACCCTGAGTCATGTCAGTGTTTGCAACATAAGGACGCCATGCGGCGAAAGTAAGCGACGCCCGCCCGAAAAATAATCAAAACTGGAACAATTCACATGATCCCGATCAACGCCTGAGGGTGCAAAAAAAGGCTTAATGCTGCGGGTTAACGAGATACCTCTTTCTAGGTAGCTCCGCTTATTACCCGGATGGGTAATATTTCCCGCCGTTACTCTGGTTACCCCATAATAATTAACCTGCTTGCAGCATCATCGTAAAAAACACTTTATTTCATGGAGTTAGAAAACTCCTGAAGCGGAACTTCATACTATCCGGGATGTATGATGCGATTTTTAGCGCTTATTCCACACCGCCATCGATGGCAGGACATTATGATTGAACGTCAGGGTGCCATCGCACCCAATGGCAGACAGTACCTCTCCACCTATATTTCCGCCCGCTGCAAAGGCTGTGGCGAAATGATTCACCGGGTCTATTATCGCGACATCAGCGATCAGCAGGCGCGCCGCTGGCTGGGTTAGCGCCCCGCCACCGCTTATTCCAGACACCGTTACAGTTAACAGTTAGTTAGCAATTTGTTAGTCTGGTAACTAATCATCGTCTGACCAGACTCTCTCTATGTCACTGCTGTTTGAAAGCTTAAGCCATCAAATTTACCTGTCAGCCCCGCTGTTTATCCTGATTCTGCTAGGGTACTGCCTGACGCGCCTCGGAAAATGGCCTGCCAGCATCAGCGAAGGGATGAACCGCTTTGTGTTTAACGTCGCCCTGCCCTGCATGCTGTTTCGGGTGATGAGCACCTTCTCGCAAAGCCCACCGGTGGATGCGCGCCTGTTGCTGGCCTTCTTCGGCAGTTGCCTGCTGGTGTTTATCGTGGGACGGTTGCTGGCAACAAGGCTGTTTAATCTGGATGGCGTGGCGGCTTCAGTCTTTGCGCTGGGCGGCATCTTTTCCAACAACGTGATGCTGGGGATCCCGGTGGCGACGGTACTGCTTGGGCCAGAAGCCCTGCCCCCGGTGGCGCTGGTGCTGGTGTTTAACAGCCTGATCCTCTGGACCTTACTGACCGTTTCGGTCGAGTGGGCAAAGCAGGGCAACTTCTCGCTGGAAGGTCTCTGGCGCACATTGATCGGCGTGCTGAAGAATCCGCTGATCATCGGCATTCTCAGCGGCACGGCCTGGAGTTTTCTGCAACGTCCGCTGCCGGTGCTGGCCGCGGAACCGTTAAAGATGCTGGCCTCGCTGGCCGCGCCTCTGTCGCTGGTCACACTGGGCATGAGCCTGGCGCACTATCGGGTTCGGGATGGCTTAAAAGAGAGCTATACCATTTGTCTGCTGAAGCTGGTGCTGCAACCGATGACGGTATGGGCTATCGCGTGGCTGACCGGTCTGCCGCCGCTGGAGAGTAAAGTGGTGGTGCTGCTGGGGTCGATGGCGGTCGGGGTTAACGTCTATCTGATGTCGCAGAAGTTTAATGTCATTACCGGCCCGGCGGCGGCAAGTATGCTCTTTTCTACAGTGTTTGCGGCGATCACGACACCCGTCTGGATGATGCTGATGACGCTGGCAGGCTATTAACAGGCTGATAAAAAAAGCCCCTCAGCACGAATGCTGAAGGGCTATTGTCCGGCTAACTCAATGTTATTCAGCCGATTTAGTACGAATCAGATAGTCAAAAGCACTCAGTGAGGCTTTTGCCCCTTCACCGCTGGCGATGATGATCTGTTTGTACGGCACGGTGGTGCAGTCGCCCGCTGCGAACACGCCTTTCAGGCTGGTTTCGCATTTACCATCAATGATGATCTCACCCATTTTGTTGCGCTCAACTGCGCCTTCCAGCCATGGGGTGTTTGGCAGCAGACCGATCTGAACGAAGATACCGGAAAGCGGCAGCTCATGGGTGGTCTGCGTAGTACGGTCGATATAGTGCAGGCCGGTCACTTTGGTGCCGTCGCCTTTCACTTCGGTGGTCTGCGCATTCAGGATCACATCAACGTTCTTCAGGCTGCGCAGTTTATCCTGCAGCACCTGGTCGGCACGCATCTCACCGGCAAATTCCAGCAGCGTAACGTGTTCAACGATACCGGCCAGGTCAATGGCCGCTTCAACGCCGGAGTTACCGCCGCCGATCACTGCCGTGCGCTTGCCTTTAAACAGCGGGCCATCACAGTGCGGGCAGTAGGTGACGCCTTTGGTGCGATACTCTTCTTCACCCGGTACACCCATGTTGCGCCAGCGTGCGCCAGTGGCCAGGATGATACTGCGTGATTTCAGCACTGCGCCGGAGGCGGTTTCGATGGCGTGCAGTCCGCCCTCTTTCGCCGCCGGGATCAGTTTGATGGCACTCTGGCTTTCAATGACATCCACGTTGTAATCATCAACGTGTGCGCGCAGTGAACCCGCCAGTTTTGCTCCTTCGGTTTTTGGGACGGAGATATAGTTTTCGATATCCACCGTGTCCAGCACCTGGCCACCAAAACGTTCGCCCATCAGGCCAGTACGGATACCCTTACGCGCTGAGTAGATGGCTGCCGCTGCGCCCGCCGGGCCACTGCCGATAATCAGGACTTCATAGGCGTCACGCTTGTTCAGCTCTTCCGCTGCACGTTTATCTGCGTTGGTGTCTACTTTGCTGACGATTTCCGCCAGGCTCATGCGGCCCTGACCAAACTCTTTACCATTCAGGTAAACCGCTGGCACGCCCATTACGTTGCGTTCCTGAATCTCGTTCTGGAACAGGCCACCGTCGATAGCGGTGTGACTGATGCGCGGGTTAATCACCGCCATCAGGTTCAGCGCCTGGACGACGTCTGGGCAGTTATGGCATGAGAGTGAGTAGTAAGTTTCGAAATGGAAGTCACTGTCCAGCGCGGCGATCTGATCCAGCAGGCTCTGTGCTTCTTTCGACGGATGTCCACCAGTCTGTAACAGTGCCAGCACCAGTGAGGTAAATTCGTGACCCAGAGGTGAACCGGCAAAACGCGGGCCGCTGTTCGAACCTGGGTTGGTGATCAGAAATGAGGGCTTACGCACCTGACGATCGTTCTCTTCGCGGAAGCTGACTTTGTCAGACAAGCCGGCGATATCAACCAACAGTTCACGGATCTCGGTTGATTTTGCACCCTCATCCAGGGTGGCAATCAACTCAACAGGTTTGGTTAATTTCTCAAGGTAGGCCTTGAGCTGGGTTTTCAAATTTGTGTCGAGCATAGTGATATCCTGGTCAAAAAATCGGGTGCCGCAGCACCCGATTGGAGAATGATCGAAAGGGCGAAGCGGGATTAGATTTTGCCAACCAGGTCCAGAGACGGAGCCAGTGTTGCATCACCTTCTTTCCATTTAGCCGGGCACACTTCACCTGGGTGAGATGCCACGTACTGAGCCGCTTTCACTTTACGCAGCAGGTCAGAGGCGTCACGGCCAATGCCTTCAGCAGTGATTTCGATTGCCTGGATTACGCCTTCCGGGTCAACGATGAACGTACCACGGTCAGCCAGGCCTTCGTCTTCACGCATGATTTCGAAGTTACGGGTCAGCGCGCCAGTCGGGTCACCGATCATCGTGTATTTGATCTTCGCGATGGTGTCTGAAGAACCGTGCCAGGCTTTGTGGGTAAAGTGGGTGTCGGTTGAAACGGAGTAGATATCTACGCCCAGTTTCTGGAACTCTTCGTAATGATCAGCCACGTCGCCCAGCTCGGTCGGGCAGACGAAGGTGAAGTCAGCTGGATAGAAGAAGAACACACTCCATTTACCTTCAACGTCTTTCTCGGTTACGTCGATGAATTCGCCGTTTTTGAATGCTGCGTTTTTGAACGGCTTGATTTTGGTATTGATAATAGACATCTGGTGGCCTCCGTTAAAATATGTGATGCAGGTTACATAATTTTCGGGCCAACATCTAATATGCAGACGTTATCAATCTGATTAACGAAAGCTATCAAACGCTGAGAGCCTGATGCTCTCTGGCCCGGCAGGCAGTGTACAGCGATTTACGTGACATTTAACCCCTTTCTCTTTTCGCGCGTCTCCGCAAATCGCTGCTAGTTTTGTAAGACCGGATTAAAAGGGAGCTGACCTGTGGAGATTCGTCCGTTTACGGAAGCCGACCGTCCTTTTCTGCGTACGCTATTTCTGGCGGCGCGACGACACAACTGGCGCTGGCTGGACGGCAGCGAGTGGCAACTGGAAGATTTTGATAGCGTCATTCTGGGGGAAACCGTGCTGGTCGCGGAAGCTGACGGCCAGCGCGTCGGATTTGCGGGCCTGCTGGAGAACGATAACTTCCTGCACAGCCTCTATGTTGATCCTGACTGGCAGGGTCGCGGCGTGGGCAGCGCGTTGCTGGAAGCGGTAGAGACGCGCTTTACTTCAACCGGCGCGCTGAAGTGCTTGCAGAAGAACAAAGCGGCACAGGCCTTCTACCTGAAACATGGCTGGAAGATGATTTCACAGGGCGAAGGCGAGCACGGCGGCTACGTATTAATGCACTACCCGCTGGCCCCGGACTATGCCAGCGGGTCGGGTCGGGCTTAAAGCGCGCGGAAGGCGATGTCGCCGGGGATAACTTCTCCCTGCCAGTAAAGCTGGGCCGCAACGCGCCCGGCCAGCTGGCGATAAAGCGCGGTAAACTCGCTATCGGGCCGACGAATCACCGTCGGTTCGCCCTCATCAAGATCTTCGCGCAGATCAATGTGCAGAGGCAGCTGGGCCAGCAGTTGCGTCTGGTAATCCTCGACCAGTTTCTGTGCGCCGCCGGTGCCGAAAATCGGCTCATGGAAGCCACACTGACTGCAGATATGCAGGCTCATATTCTCCACCACGCCCAGCACCGGCACATTGACCTTTTCAAACATCACCAGCCCTTTGCGGGCATCAATCAGGGCGATATCCTGCGGCGTCGTGACCACCAGCGCGCCGGTTACCGGCACGTTCTGCGCCAGCGTCAGCTGAATGTCGCCGGTGCCGGGCGGCATATCCAGCACCAGATAATCCAGCTCCGGCCACAGGGTTTCATTCAGCAGCTGCATCAGCGCTTTGCTGGCCATCGGCCCGCGCCACACCATCGCATTGTCATCCGTGACCAGATATCCAATGGAGTTGGTGGCCAGCCCGTGTGCCATGATTGGCGCCATATGGGTACCATCCGGCGAGGTTGGCCGTTGATCCTGGGTGCCAAGCATGTTCGGCACTGACGGGCCATAGATATCCGCGTCAAGAATGCCGACCCTCGCGCCCTCAGCTGCCAGCGCCAGCGCCATGTTCACGGCGGTACTGGATTTACCCACTCCGCCTTTACCGGAACTGACCGCAATAATGTTTTTAACGCCGTTAACGCCCGGCTGGTTTTTCACCCGCTTCAGGGTCGCAATGTCATGGCTGAGTCGCCAGTCAATAGCGCGTGCGCCGGTCTGACGCAGCAGTTCGGCACTCACCTGCTCTTTCAGGACATCGAATCCGCTGGCCCACGCAAACGGCATCAGCAATTCCACGTGCAGCGTACCGTCAAGCTGCGCCACATGATGCAACGCCTTCAGCGCGGTGAGATTCTGTTTAAGGGTCGGATGCTCAAAGCTTCTCAATACGCCCGCCACGATGGCGCGCAGCCCCTCTGGCGTATGCGGTTCCCGGGATTGTGCTGTCATCCCCTGCTCCTTATTTCTGCTGTGCTTACGCTGTGTTTCAGCGATGTATTGTCAATGATATCAGATGCTCGTGGATCTGCGGCGACTGGCGGGGTGAATCCCTTGTGTTTACGCAGGTGAAGCCTTCAGTTACCATCTAAGCCCGTTTTTTCAATCAACAGAAAGCTACGCAAACTATGACTCAAGTCGCTAAAAAAATTCTGGTAACGTGCGCACTGCCTTACGCGAACGGATCAATCCATCTCGGCCACATGCTCGAGCATATCCAGGCAGACATTTGGGTGCGTTATCAACGAATGCGTGGCAATCAGGTTTATTTCATCTGCGCCGATGATGCGCACGGCACGCCTATCATGCTGAAAGCTCAGCAACTGGGTATTGCGCCGGAGCAGATGATTGCAGAAATGAAAAGCGAGCATGAAGCCGACTTTGCTGGTTTCAACGTGAGCTATGACAACTATCACTCGACTCACGGCGACGAAAACCGCGAGCTTTCTGCGATGATTTACGGCCGCCTGAAAGAGAACGGTTTTATTAAGAACCGCACTATTTCCCAGCTTTACGATCCGGAAAAAGGAATGTTCCTGCCGGACCGTTTTGTGAAAGGCACCTGCCCCAAATGTAAATCTGCCGATCAGTATGGCGACAACTGCGAAGTGTGTGGTGCGACCTACAGCCCGACCGAGCTGATTGAGCCAAAATCCGTGGTTTCTGGCGCGACACCCGTACTGCGCGACTCTGAGCACTTCTTCTTTGATCTGCCGTCCTTCAGCGCCATGCTGCAGGCCTGGACCCGCTCCGGTGCGCTGCAGGATCAGGTCGCGAACAAAATGCAGGAGTGGTTTGAATCGGGCCTGCAGCAGTGGGATATCTCCCGCGATGCGCCTTACTTCGGCTTTGAAATTCCGGACGCGCCAGGCAAATACTTCTACGTCTGGCTGGATGCGCCTATCGGCTACATGGGCTCGTTCAAGAACCTGTGTGACAAGCGCGGCGACATCGACTTCGACGAATTCTGGCGTAAAGACTCCACGACCGAGCTGTATCACTTCATTGGTAAAGATATCGTCTATTTCCACAGCCTGTTCTGGCCAGCGATGCTGGAAGGCAGCAACTTCCGCAAGCCAAACAACCTGTTTGTACACGGCTATGTCACCGTTAACGGTGCCAAGATGTCGAAGTCGCGCGGCACCTTTATTAAAGCCAGCACCTGGCTGCAACATCTGGACGCCGACAGCCTGCGTTACTACTACGCGGCGAAACTCTCGTCACGTATCGACGATATCGACCTGAATCTGGAAGATTTCGTCCAGCGTGTGAATGCCGATATCGTCAACAAAGTGGTAAATCTGGCGTCACGTAACGCGGGCTTCATCACCAAACGCTTTGACGGCAAACTGGCGGCAGAACTGGCCGATCCGGCGCTCTATCAGACCTTTGTGGATGCATCAGAGAAGATTGGTGACGCCTGGGCAGCGCGCGAATACAGCCGTGCTATCCGCGAGATCATGGCACTGGCCGACCTGGCGAACCGTTATGTCGATGAACAGGCTCCGTGGGTGGTGGCGAAGCAGGAAGGCCGTGATGCCGATCTGCAGGCGATCTGCTCGATGGGCATTAACCTGTTCCGCATTCTGATGACCTGGCTGAAGCCGGTGCTGCCGTCCCTGAGCGCCCGTGCAGAAGGCTTCCTGAACTGTGAACTGAGCTGGGATGCCATTGCGCAGCCGCTGCTGGATCATCAGGTTGCGCCGTTCAAAGCGCTCTACAGCCGTATTGAAATGGCGAAGGTTGAGGGGCTGATTGAGGCCTCGAAAGAGGATGCTGCCGCAGCGAGTGCACCCGCCGCAACCGGCCCGCTGGCAGATTCGCCGGTCGGTGAGACCATCACCATCGACGATTTCGCCAAAGTCGATATGCGCGTCGCGCTGATTGAGCAGGCGGAACTGGTTGAGGGTTCGGACAAGCTGCTGCGCCTGCAGCTCGACCTGGGCGGTGAAAAGCGTCAGATCTTCTCGGGTATCCGCGCCGCCTATCCTGATCCCTCTGTGCTGGTCGGAAAAATGACCATTATCGTGGCTAACCTCGCGCCGCGTAAAATGCGTTTTGGTATCTCTGAAGGCATGGTGCTGTCAGCGGGTCCGGGCGGAAAAGATCTGTTCGTGTTGTCCGTCGACAGCGGTGCTGTACCGGGTATGCCGGTTAAGTAATCGTCTGCACTTAGCGGCTTAAACGGCTTAGCGCAGTGCCATTCTGACCCCCTTCGCGTCTTACCCCTGGCGCGAAGGGTTATCTCTCCTCTTCTGGATGTCCACCACATCCCTCTCACTGCGTTTCCCGGAATTGTTTGCCTGCTCCTGCCACATCACCCCATAAATGTGATCGCTAGCACGCTAAGCGGTTAATGCGTATGATGAAGCTCAGTGAAAACAGGAGCCTGCCATGCTCACCGTGCTGTCTGTCTGCGGACGTTATCTTCGCGCCTTTATCATCATTTATCTCTGCTTATACGCCGGAATCGGCATCGCTTCGCTGCTGCCCATTAAACTGCCCGGCAGCATCCTGGGGATGTTAATTCTGTTTGCCCTGCTCGCCTCGCAGATTCTGCCGATCAGCTGGGTGAAACCGGGCTGCCATCTGCTGATTCGCTATATGGCGCTACTGTTTGTGCCGATCAGCGTCGGGGTGATGAGCTACACCGATATTCTGACCGCGCAGTTTGGCCCAATCGTTGTCTCCTGTGTCGTCAGCACCCTGCTGGTCCTCTCCATTGTTGGCGTAAGCGCCCACCAGCTTCACAGCCGCCGTCCGGCCGGAGAGTCTGCCGATGAGTGAAATGTGGTGGTCACTGCCACTGACGCTGGCGGCCTTTTTTCTGGCGCGCAAGCTGGCAATACGGCTCAAAATCTCGCTGCTTAATCCGCTGCTGGTCGCGATGGCGATTATTATTCCGATACTGCTGCTGTTACAGCTCCCCTACTCGCGCTATTTCGCGGGCAGTGAGATTCTCAATCAGCTGCTGCAACCGGCCGTGGTCGCGCTGGCACTGCCGCTGTATGAGCAGATGCATCAGATCCGCGCCCGCTGGAAGTCGATTATTGGCGTCTGCTTTATCGGCAGCCTGACCGCCATGACGTCAGGCACCGCCATTGCCCTGTGGATGGGTGCTACACCTGAAATTGCCGCCACCATTGTGCCTAAATCCGTTACCACGCCCATCGCGATGGCCGTATCCGGTTCGCTGCACGGCATTCCCGCCATCAGCGCCATCTGTGTGCTGATTGCCGGGGTACTGGGTGCGGTGTTCGGACACACGGTACTGAATCTGCTGGGCGTGAAATCAAAAGCGGCGCGTGGACTGGCGATTGGTAATGCGTCACATGCCCTCGGCACGGCGCGCGCTGCCGAACTCGATTACCAGGAAGGGGCATTCAGCTCACTGGCGCTGGTGATCTGCGGCATCATCACCTCACTGCTGGCGCCGTTTATTTTTCCGCTGCTGATGCACTGGTTTGGCTGAAAGTTTGCGAGAGATCTCGCAAAGTTGAAACATGCAACACAGGTTACATTGTCAGAGCGATGTGGATCACATATAAACCGGTGACTGGCACATCGCCCTGCTGAATTTAATGAGGCTCACATGCAATCCCGTTTCCTCTCTGCTTTTGAGGCATTGCCGTCAACGCTGCAAACTGCACTTGCTCCCCTGCTGAACGATCCTGACTTCCATGCGGTGCTGAGCGCCGACCAGGTCGCCTCACTGCAACAACAGACCCAAATGGATGCCAATGCGCTGGCGCTGGCGCTGCTGCCCCTGGCGGCGTCCTGTGCCGTTGCGACCGTATCGCATTTTAACGTCGGGGCAATTGCCCGCGGCGTCAGCGGTAACTGGTACTTCGGCGCTAACATGGAATTTGTCGGCACGCCGATGCAGCAGACGGTTCACGCCGAGCAGAGCGCCATTACCCATGCGTGGCTGCGTGGCGAACGCCAGCTTGAGAGCATCACCGTTAACTACACGCCATGCGGTCACTGCCGTCAGTTTATGAACGAGCTGAACAGCGGCACCCGCATTCGTATCAGCCTGCCACAACGTGCGATCAGCACCCTGGCCGATTATCTGCCGGATGCCTTTGGCCCCCGCGATCTCGACATCACGACCTTCCTGATGGACAAAGTCGATCACGGTTATGTGGCCGAGGGCGATGAACTGGTCCAGGCCGCTGTTGCCGCCGCCAATGCCAGCCATGCGCCCTATAGCCAGTCCCACGCCGGTGTCGCGCTGCTGACCACGGATGGCAAGATTGTCGCCGGTCGCTATGCGGAAAACGCCGCGTTTAACCCGAGCTTCCCGCCCCTTCAGGCGGCGCTGGTCCTGCTGAACATGCAGGGCGGCGATGTTCGTCAGATAAAAAAAGCAGTATTAACGGAAGTGGAAAATGCCACGTTAAGCCAGTTCGCCGCCACGCAGGCGACGCTTGCAACATTTGGTTGCGGTGAGCTGCTGCAGGTGACGCTGTACAAAGCATAACCCGCTGTCAGAGAGGCCACAGTTTTGTGAGCTTTTATGAACAAACGCTGTACTTCTGTGGGAAATTTCATAGGATCTGGCGCCAGAATTCACGTCATCACAAATTACTCTGAATAATTCAGGTTGCAGGATGGCAGCACGGTCGTGAATGTTTCCGCAGCGGTGACTCTGCCGCTGCCGGGCCTGCAGTCTGAGCTATAACGGGTAAGAAAACTGGCGCTACCTTTCCGGCGTGACGCCAGACAACACTGCAACCGGAGCATCACTGCATGGAACTCGACTACGAAAGTAAACGCCCGCTGTATATCCCTTATGCTGGCCCGATTTTGCTGGAATTTCCCCTGCTGAATAAAGGCAGCGCCTTTAGCATCGAAGAACGTAACGAATTCAACCTCAACGGTCTGCTGCCAGAAGCGGTGGAATCGATTGAAGAGCAGGCGCAGCGTGCATGGCGTCAGTTCCAGGACTTCAAGAACAATAACGATAAGCATGTCTACCTGCGCAACATCCAGGACACTAACGAAACGCTGTTTTACCGCCTGCTGGATAACCATCTCGAAGAGATGATGCCCATCATCTACACTCCGACCGTCGGCGCAGCCTGCGAACACTTCTCTGAAATCTATCGTCGTGCACGTGGCGTCTTCATCTCCTACCCTAACCGTGCTCACATCGAAGATATGCTGCAAAACGCCACCAAGCAGAATGTGAAGGTGATTGTGGTGACCGATGGCGAGCGTATCCTGGGTCTTGGCGATCAGGGCATTGGCGGCATGGGTATCCCGATCGGTAAGCTTTCACTCTACACCGCCTGTGGCGGCATCAGTCCGGCGTATACCCTGCCGGTGGTGCTGGATGTCGGCACCAACAACCAGCAGTTGCTGAACGATCCGCTCTATATGGGCTGGCGTCATCCGCGCATTACCGGCGAAGAGTATGATGCGTTCGTGAACGAATTTATTCAGGCTGTTAAGCGCCGCTGGCCGAAAGTGCTGTTGCAGTTTGAAGATTTCGCCCAGAAGAACGCCATGCCGCTGCTGAACCGCTACCGCGATGAAGTCTGCTGCTTTAACGATGATATTCAGGGCACCGCCGCCGTAACCGTAGGCACGCTGATTGCTGCCAGCCGCGCAGCCGGAAGCCGTCTGTGCGAGCAGAAAGTGGTCTTCCTGGGTGCTGGTTCTGCCGGTTGTGGTATCGCTGAACAGATCATCGCGCAGATGAAATCAGAAGGTCTTAGTGATGAGGAAGCCCGTGGCCGGGTGATGATGGTAGATCGCTTTGGTCTGTTGACGGACAAACTGCCTAACCTGCTCGATTTCCAGAGCAAGCTGGTGCAGAAAAGCGAAAATCTGCAGCAGTGGGATATCACCAATGATTCCATTTCGCTGCTGGATGTCGTGCGCAATGCGAAGCCCGATATTCTGATTGGTGTTTCTGGCCAGCCGGGTCTGTTCACCGAGGAAATTATCCGCGAGATGCACAAGCACTGTAAACGCCCTATCGTGATGCCACTGTCGAACCCGACATCACGCGTGGAAGCGACACCGGCTGATATTATCGCCTGGACTGACGGAGCCGCGCTGGTCGCAACCGGTAGCCCATTCTCGCCGGTGAGCTGGAACGGTAAAACCTATCCGATTGCACAGTGCAACAACTCTTACATCTTCCCGGGCATTGGCCTGGGTGTGATTGCATCGGGAGCCAGTCGCGTCACCGATACCATGCTGATGACCGCCAGCCGCGCGCTCGCTGACTGCTCACCGCTGGTGAATGAAGGCGAAGGTCCGGTGCTGCCTGAGATCAAAGATATTCAGGGCGTGTCGAAAATCATCGCGATGGAAGTGGGTAAAGCCGCTCAGCTGGCGGGTGTCGCCGTCGTGACCTCAGAAGATGTGTTGTCACAGGCTATCGCTAATAACTTCTGGCTACCGCAGTATCGTCATTATCGTCGTACCTCGATTTAATCGTCAGACTGCCGGATCGCCTTTGATCCGGCAGTGTTCAAAAAGAGCACAGCCAGCCGGCAGTAACTTGCTTCGCTGCGACAGCTCAAGTAGCCTTGTCCCATCTCAAAATTCTGACATCGAGTCTCCAGGCGCATGCTGAAACGCGTTCTCATTGGTCTGCTTTTCATCATCTTACTGATGATGGCAACGGCGCTCGGCCTTGATCGTTGGATCAGCTGGAAAACTGCGCCTTTTATTTACGAAAATGTCGCTTCTTTGCCGCATCGTCAGGTCGGTGTGGTATTGGGTACTGCTAAATATTATCGTACCGGCGTCATCAATCAGTATTACCTCTATCGTATGCAGGGCGCGCTGAATGCCTACAACAGTGGCAAGGTTAATTATCTGCTGCTGAGTGGTGATAACGCGCTGCAAAGCTATAACGAGCCAATGACGATGCGCCGCGATCTGATCAAAGCCGGCGTCGATCCGGCCGATATCGTTCTCGATTATGCGGGGTTCCGCACGCTGGATTCGATCGTGCGCACCCGCAAAGTGTTTGATACCAACGACTTCATTATTATCACGCAGCGTTTTCATTGTGAGCGTGCGCTGTTTATTGCCTTACAGCTGGGCATTCAGGCGCAGTGTTACGCGGTGCCCTCACCTAAAAATATGCTGAGCGTGCGTTTCCGAGAGGTGGGTGCCCGGCTGGGCGCGCTGGCGGATCTGTTCCTGCTGAAGCGCGAACCCCGTTTCTTAGGCCCGCTGGTGCCGATTCCCGCCGTACGCGAAGTGCCTGAAGATGCGCAGAGTTACCCTGCGGTGACGCCGGAGCAGCTGCTGGAGCTGGAACAAAAGCTGCGGAAATAGCTCAGCGATAGCCCCTCGTTAGGCCTTAGCGTCTTTCCGATCTGACCGTGTTCCCTTCGCAGCCTCGACCTCATAGCCGCTCCCCCTTGACTCCCCATAAAAAAAGCGACCCGAAGGTCGCTTCTTTAGCGTGGAGTTGGACTTACTTCTTACGCGAATATTTCAGTGAATCCAGCGCCACGGCGAAGATAATGATGCCGCCTTTGATGATGTACTGCCAGTAAGGGTTGACGCCGATATAGGTCAGACCGTAGTTGATCACGGTGAAGATTAAAACACCGGTCACGACGCCCGCCACACTACCGACACCCCCGGCGAAGGAGACGCCGCCGACCACACAGGCCGCAATCGCATCCAGCTCATACATAAAGCCGAGGTTATTGGTGGCCGAACCGATACGACCCGCTTCCAGCATCCCGCCAAAGGCGTAGAACACACCAGACAGGGCATAAATCAGGATCAGGTTCAGGTTCACATTGACGCCTGACACTTTCGCCGCTTCCGGGTTACCGCCGATAGCAAAAATGTTTTTGCCGAAGCGGGTTTTGTTCCACAGCACCCAGACGAAAATAATCGCAATCACAGCGTAGAAGGTGATGAACGAAAGTTTGAAATCTCCAAAGCGTAAGAAGCCCTGAGTAAATTTCGAGAACCCTGCGTCAAAACCAGCAATCGGTGATGCACCCACAAAGTCATAATAGAGTGAGTTGATCCCGTAAACGATGATCATGGTGCCCAGTGTGGTGATAAAGGGCGTTACCTTCAGGTAAGCAATAATCACACCGTTGACCAGACCAATCACACCGCCGATGATGCACACAGTCAGAATAACCAGTGGAATCGGCACTGTATCCAGCGTCGGGAAGACTTTGTTCGCGTTATCCATCGCCTGCAGCAGCGTTGCGGCAACAACCGCTGCCAGACCAACCTGACGTCCGGCTGACAGGTCAGTACCCTGGGTCACAATCAGACCCGCCACACCCAGTGCAATAATAATGCGCACCGAAGATTGGGTCAGAATATTACTCAGGTTCATTAAACTTAAGAACGATGGGTCCTGGAAAATAATAATAGCCAGCAATACCAGCAGAACGACATAAATGCCGCCCTCTTTTAACCAGGTTAGCGCATTCTTTTTTGTAGTCGCTTTCATGTTAACAGCCCTTGCTTCATTAAAGGTGTAATGACGCTAAACGCAATATTTCGTTCTGCGTGGTCGTTTTGGTATCAACTATGCCTGCTACCAGACCATTACTCATTACCAGAATACGATCGGTAATGCCTAACAGCTCCGGCATTTCGGATGAGATAATAATGATGCCCTTTTCTTTTTTCGCCAGCTCAGCAATCAGCTGGTAAATTTCGAATTTCGCACCAACATCAATACCGCGTGTTGGTTCATCAAGCATCAGGATTTCAGGCTGGGTCAATAACCAGCGGCCAATAATCACTTTTTGCTGGTTACCGCCCGAAAGCGAACCAATTTGAGTATGGTGGCCTGGGGTTTTAACGCGCATTGAATCGATCACCCATTGGGTATCACTCTTCATGCGTTTATTATCCAGCAGTCCCATACTGTTTTTATATTTTTTGATATTGGAAATAAGCGAGTTAAAACCAATGTCGAGGAACGCATAAATACCGGTAGAGCGGCGCTCTTCAGTCACCAGCGCAAAGCCGTGGTTAATGGCTTCATTAGCGCTGTGATTATTAATCGGTTTGCCATGCAGTTTAATGGTGCCGCCCGATTTTTCGCGAATGCCAAATAGCGTTTCGACGATATCGGTACGTTTGGCGCCCACCAGCCCGGCAATGCCGAGTATCTCCCCTTTACGCAAGTCAAATGAGATGTCGCGAATCGATGGCTGACGCAGCGACGTCAGATTACGCACCTCAAGAATCGTCTCGCCTGGCACGTTGGTACGGTCAGGGAAACGCTGGTTCAGTGAACGGCCGACCATCATCGAGATGATCTTATCCATGTCCAGCCCTTCCAGAGACTGAGACGTAATCCACTGACCATCACGCAGAATCGTGATCTCATCACACAGCTGGAAAATCTCTTCCATCTTGTGCGAAATATAAACGATGCCACAGCCGCGATCTTTCAGCTTACGAATAATCGTGAACAGGTGATTAACCTCTTTCTCGGTTAACGAGGAGGTCGGTTCATCCATAATCACAATTTTCGCGTCATAAGAGAACGCTTTGGCAATTTCAATCATCTGCATCTGCGACACAGACAGATTGGCAACTTTGTCGCGCGGATCGATATCGATATCCAGCTCGTCAAAAATCGCTTTGGTGTCCTGGTACATTTTATTCTGATCGACAAAGAAGCCTTTGCGCGGATAACGCCCCAGCCACATGTTGTCCATCACGGTACGCTGCAGAACCAGGTTTAATTCCTGGTGCACCATCGACACGCCATTTTCCAGCGCCTCTTTGGAGCTTTTATAGTCGATCTCGTTACCCTGAAACAGGATACTGCCGGTATCTTTTTTATAAATACCAAACAGGCATTTTAATAAGGTGGATTTCCCGGCACCGTTCTCGCCCATTAATGCATGAACAGAGTGAGGCCGCACTTTCAAATTAACATTATCTAACGCTTTAACGCCGGGAAATGATTTTGAGACATTCGTCATTTCCAGCAAATATTCTCGCTGCGCGGTCGTGTTATCACTGGCCATATTTTACCTGGCTAAAAAACGGTGGTGACATAAAAAAGGCGCGACAGCGGTCGCGCCCGTAATCGATCTTATTTCACGAACTGAGACAGATTTTCTTTATCAACCGGCACGTAAGGAACGCGGACGATTTTATCAACCATCTTGAAGTTCGTTCCGTCGGTAGCCGCTTTGCCGTTCGCCAGATTGTTGGCAATGTCCAGCGTCGCTTTCGCCTGGTTTTCTGCATCGTTCAGCACGGTACCCGCCAGCGCACCGGATTTCACCAGCGCCAGCGCTTCTGGCAGTGCATCGACGCCGAAGACCGGGATTGTAGTCATGTTATGCGATTTCAGCGCTTCAACCGCGCCCATCGCCATCGCATCGTTGTTCGCAATCACGACTTCGATTTTTTTGGCATTCGGGCCTGACAGCCACGCATCCATTTTATCTTTAGCCTGCGCGGTATCCCACATTGCCGTATCCATCGCTAACTGCTGGGTTTTCAGGCCATCTTTGTTCAGGGTATCGATCACATATTTGGTACGGGCTTCTGCATCAGGATGGCCCGGCTCGCCTTTCAGCAGCACGAACTGAATCACGCCATCTTTATTGAGATCCCAGGCTGGGGTGGCTTTCCAGTGTTTTTCGATCAGCTGACCCTGAATGATGCCGGACTCTTTAGAGTCGGTACCGACGTAGTAAGCTTTGTCATAACCGGCCAGCACTTTAGCGTTCGGTTCTTTGTTGAAGAAGACAACTGGCACGTCGTTGGCACGTGCTTTGTCGACGATGACTGCAGCAGCAGCCGGGTCAACCAGGTTAATCGCCAGCGCTTTCACGCCTTTTGCCATCAGCACGTCAACCTGATCGTTCTGTTTGGACTGGTCGTTCTGGGAGTCATTCATCAGCAACTGCACGCCGCCGATCGCTTTCGCTTCTTTCTCGATGTCTTTGCGCACCATTGACATGAAGTTGTCATCATATTTGTAAATGGTCACGCCGATACGGGTGTCAGCTGCGTGAGCGGTTGCACCAAACATCATGCTGGCAACCAGTGCTGTAAGCGTGAAAACCTTCTTATTCATGGTATCTCCGGTTTTATTATGCAGGGTCTTTTTAGCGCTACCGCGCAACATGCGGGAGAGCAATCGGTAAAACAGAGCGACGCGTTGGCTAACGTAATGAGGATGTTAAGCCATTGAACGCCGTCTAAAACCTGACTTCCCTGTACCAAAATGCTTCCATGAAGAGGGGTTGAACCCTTTAACCGGCTACTGAGACCACAACTGCTGCCGTTACACTGGCGTTACATAATGTTTCAGTCCGGTAAGACGCTGCCATCATAGTGAGAGCAATGTTAATTAACTGTGAATGTAATCACAGATTGAAAACGGTTACATGCCTGAATCGCCCGAATTAGTGATGGACTCCACATTTTGCCGCTGCGCCACTGAATGACGCCGCACCAGAGTTGGCATAAAGATGTGGGTTGCGGTGTCGTCCAGCAGCCCTGCAGCGCCCTGCAGCGCCAGTTCCGTGGCTATTTTTGCCATGGAAACAATGGGATAGCGAACCGTGGTTAACTGCGGGTCGGTGTAACGGGAAATTGGGATGTCATCAAAGCCAATGACAGAAAAATGCTGTGGCACCTTGATGCCGTTGTCCTTCAGCGCAGTGAGTGCGCCCGCCGCCATGCCGTCGTTATAGGCAAACACCGCAGTAAGGTTGAGATTGCGCCCCAGCAGCTCCACCATCGCCGCTTCGCCGCCCTGCATGTCTGGCTCTGCGCTGGCTATCCAGCTCTCCTGCGGCCGGATGCCCTGCTCTGCCATCGCCTGCATCCACCCTTCCCGGCGCTGTGCCACATCCTCGATGGGATGACTGGAGCAGAGGTAGCCAATGCGGCTATGCCCCTGTTGTAACAGAGTTCTTGAGGCCATCAGCGCGCCAGTGACGTTATCCAGACTGACGCTGCGGTGTTCGAATCCGGGGACAATGCGGTTAATCACCACCATGCCGGGCACGTGCTGCATAAAGTCCGCCAGTTCCGCGTCCGGCAGCGTTTTCGCGTGCACCACCAAGGCGCTGCAGCGCTGACGGATCAGCACTTCAATGGCATGACGCTCTTTCTCTTCCTGATGCCAGGAGTTGCTGATTAACACATGTTTGTGCACGCGCTGCGCCACGGTATCCACCGCTTTAACCAGCGCCCCGAAGAAGGGATCGGAGACATCCATCACCACCACACCAATCGTGTCGCTGACCTGCGTCGCCAGCGCCTGGGCATTGGCGTTAGGGCGATAGCCCAGCGCTTCAACCGCCTGTAACACGGCGTCGCGGGTGTCAGAGGTCACGGCGTTGCTCTGATTGAGGACGCGCGACACGGTCGCTACTGACACGCCAGCCTGACGGGCAACATCACGAATAGTTATCATGCAGCAGTTCCAGAAAGCAAAAATAGGGCATCACGCCGGGTTGTACACCGGCGCTATTCTGTCAGGGGCGGGAGGCGAGCAGCGTGAATTGCGTCACATCAATGAAAACGGTTACATACAATTCTGTAACCTTTGTGATGGCGGTCATTATCCTGCGTTGTCAGTGATGCGTGATTTACCAGCTGAGAGCAGCGTAAACCGCCGCCACAGCCATTCCAGCGGACCCTGTGCGAAGAAATGTAACCAGATGAGTGAAAACAGGATATTGATGAGCCACACCGCAGGCACCATCAGCACCAGTTCCAGCCGGGTGAAGTGCATATAGAAGCCAAAGCGATAGAACAGTGTGGTGCAGATAAGCGTTTGAAGCAGATAGTTGGTCAGCGCCATGCGGCCTACGCACTGGATGGCGTAGCTGATCCGCCAGCGCGCGATCTGCGGCCACCAGGCCAGACAGAGCGCGGCATAACCCAGGCTAATCAACGGGCTGGCGAGATCGCGCGGGGCCTGCAGGTAAAACGCGGTCCAGCGAAATTCCCAATGTAACAGCCATTGCGCTGCCACACCGGCCACCGCAATGGAGAACCCCATCATCAACAGCAGCGCCGCCGCCTGACGGTAATGCCGTGCAGGGAATTCACCAATCAGCCAGCCGCTGCGCAGCAGTGCGCCACCAATCATCATCAGACCTGCCAGTTGCCAGCCATACTGCGCTGCCAGCGCCATTAGCCCTGACGAGAGATGATCCAGCCGGTTCTGTATCGCCTCCCACCCGCCGGTCATTTTCCAGTACTGTTCATATTGCAGATCGGCTGCGCCCGGCAGCCAGGAATTAGTTGGCTCAGGAGAGGAGATCGACCCAAACACCAGCAGCACGCCGCAGCCCACCAGGTAGAGCAGAATGCCGGTATTCATCAGGCTGCGGGTGGAGGGGACATCGCGCAGCACCCGCCACACCACCAGCCCGATAATGCCGTAGTCCAGCAGGATGTCGCCTTCCCAGAAGAAAATCCCGTGCACAAAACCGATCAGAACCAGAATGGAAAGCCGGGCCGTCAGCCAGCGACTGCCGCGCGGCAGTTGCATTTGTAAACCCGCGCCAAACAGCAGCGCAAAGAGGGTGAGGAATTTGAGCTGAGCAAAAGCGTCAGAGAGCGCCCAGGTCCAGGCATCGGAGAGGCTGACGCTGCCCTGCCAGGCCGGATTAAGGTAGGCGGCTGAAGGCAGACCGAAGCCGACAATATTGAGCAGCAGAATGCCGAGAATGGCACATCCACGAATGAAATCCAGCGCGTGATAGCGTTGCATGCGGCACCTGCACCATTGAGGCGGGCAACGTTATGCGCCCGCCGTAGACTCAACTATGGCGCACCGCGCGCAAAAATTCCTGACGGGTATTTTGACTGGACTTGAACAGGCCACCCAGCGAAGTCGTGGTGGTCGCGCTGGTGGCATCTTTTACGCCACGCGCTTTGACACAATAGTGCACCGCATCAATAGAAACGGCCACATTATTGGTGCCCAGCAGCGTCTGCAGTGCAACCAGAACCTGCTGCGTCAGACGCTCCTGTACCTGCGGACGCTGGGCA
This sequence comes from Candidatus Pantoea varia, assembly GCF_900115075.1. Classification (GTDB taxonomy): domain Bacteria; phylum Pseudomonadota; class Gammaproteobacteria; order Enterobacterales; family Enterobacteriaceae; genus Pantoea; species Pantoea varia. The sequence goes on along the minus strand of NZ_FOVG01000001.1, from coordinate 478,784 downwards.
AAGAACTGCACGATGCGGTTGATTTTCGACAGGCCAATGACCTTTTCTTTGGGAATATAGGCGACGGTCGCTTTGCCATCGATGATCACAAAGTGGTGTTCACAGGTGCTGGTCAGGGTGATATCACGCACGGTCACCATCTCATCGACCTTCATTTTGTTCTCAATGACGGTGATTTTCGGGAAGTTTGCGTAGTCGAGACCGGAAAAGACCTCATCCACATACATTTTGGCGATGCGATGCGGCGTTTCCATCAGGCTGTCATCTTCAAGATCCAGATTCAGCAGCTGCATAATCTCGGTCATGTGCCCGGCAATCAGGTTCTTACGTGTTTCGTCATCTATGTCGCGCGTCGGTGCACGTAACGGCGTTTCAAGTCCACGCGCAAGCAACGCTTCGTGAACCAGGGCAGCTTCCTGACTTAGGGTGCTCATCTACTCTTCTCCGGCTGGTGTTGCGCCCGCGAGCTAATGCCAGCGGGCCCTGTAATCAGGCGCGTATTGTGAAACTTTCTTTGCAGGGAATCCAGCAATCAATCAGATTGGTGATGAAAGCTTTTCACTCAATTCTTCGCCAGACCAGCAGGCCCGCCCAGACCAGACTGACCCCAGCCACCCACAGCGCAGGCTCCAGCCGATGCAACAGGGCCGTTGAAAGAAAAGAGAGCAGCGGGCCAACCAGCTGTCCGATCGCGTAGCCGGTGGTCAGCAGGCCAGCCATGTAACGCAGATGATTGGGAGCCAGTTCACGCGCGCAGAGCATCGACAGCTGGACCACGCTGAGAAATCCGCCGCCCACCAGCAGCGCACCGGCCAGCAGGCCACTAAAGCCGGGCAGCAGGGCCGCAGCAAACACGCCCAGCGCCTGTGCCCAGAGCACCACCGCCAGACGGACGTGGCTGTGTCCCCAGCGCCGCGTCAGGATACCCAGCAGGATGCCGATCATCGCCGCACCGCCAAATATCGGCCAGACAAACTGCGCGAAGATGCCATCAGGGAAACGCGTAGCGGCCATCTGCGACAAAAAGGTGGCGGGCAGGATGTAGCCAAAGCCTGCCAGACTGTAACTCAGCACCAGACGTTTAAGGTTGCGATTCAGCACCAGCGGCTCAGGTGCCTGATCCGGACGGTGCAGTTCGCCGCGACGCGGTAGGTTACGGGTAATGAGCGCAATCAGCACCAGCGCCAGCGCACCGTAAGCGGCCCATGCCAGACCGGCGGAGACCTGAAATGTGTGCAGCGCTACCCCCAGCAGACCGCTGACAAAAATGCCGCAGCCCGGCCCGGCAAACACGGCCGCCGACAACCCTGCCCGGCCATGCCGATGCAATTGTTCATTGCTCCAGGCCGCCACCAGCACCATCGCCCAGCCGCTGGCCCAGCCAATCAGAAAGCGGATTGCGCCATGCAGCAAGGGGCCGGTTGCCAGTGCCGAGAGCAGCGTCAGGATTACCGCGCCCCACACACCCGCCTGCAGCCGCAGCTCGACCCGCCGATGCGCGCGCATTGCATCAAACGATCCACACAGGTAGCCAAGATAGTTGAAGGCTGCAACCAGGCTGGCACTGGTGAGTGTCAGCTGATGTGCCTGAATCATCAGTGGCACCTGAGGCGTAAAGGCGAATCGCCCAATGCCCATCGCCACGAATAAAGTTAAAAACGCGCTGAGCGCGACCCGTAACGCCATTGCTGAACTCCTGTTGTTCTGCCCTGAGATCTCTTCTGACTTGCTAACAGCATGCAGGATGATTAAACTCACGGAAAGTGAATAATATTAACCAACTTGTTTACAGGAAGAGAAGATATGGATTTAGTTCAGCTGCGTATGTTCTGTTCCGTCGCCGAAACAGGTTCTCTGGCACGCGCAGCAGAACAGCTGCATCGCGTCCCCTCTAATCTCACCACGCGGCTGCGCCAGCTGGAAGAAGAATTGGGTGTGGATCTCTTTATTCGTGAGAAGCAGCGCATTCGCCTGTCGCCGATGGGCCATAATTTCCTGAATTATGCGCAGCGTATCCTGGCGTTAAGTGAAGAAGCGATGAGCATGACCCGAACCGGCGAACCGGCGGGAAACTTTGCGCTGGGCTCCATGGAGAGCACTGCCGCGACCCGCCTGCCTGGTCTGCTCGCCGCCTATCACCAGCGCTTTCCCAAAGTCGCGCTGTCGCTGATTACCGGCACCTCGGGCGAAATTATCGATCGGGTGCGCGAAGGCACCCTGGCCGCCGCGCTGGTGGATGGCCCGGTTTCCCATGACGATCTGAATGGCTGCATCGCCTTTCGCGAAGAGATGGTGCTCATCACCGGGCTGGATCATGGGCCAATCACCTCGGCGCGCGACGTGCAGGACGATACCCTGTTTGCGTTCCGCAACAGCTGCTCTTACCGGGTGAAGCTGGAGAGCTGGTATCGCGACAGCCAGACCGCACCCGATAATGTGATGGAGATTCAGTCCTATCACGCGATGCTGGCCTGCGTAGCGGGCGGCGCAGGCGTTGCGATGATCCCGGCCTCGGTACTGAAGCAGATGGCGGATCGGTCACGGGTGCAGGCCCATACCTTACCCGCAGCTTATCGCGACACCGCCACCTGGCTGATGTGGCGACGCGACGCCTTTACCCCGAATGTTGAAGCGCTGAAGTACCTGATTATTGAGCAGTTTGACGATCGTCCGCTCAATGACGAGCTGATCTACCCATTGCAGGCGGCGGAATAAGTGTTCCACGCTATGTTTACATCACGACAAACTGGCGCGATTACGCGTCACAATCTGACTGGAAGAGGGATTGCATGAACATGATCAAAACCCGTGCCGCCGTTGCCTGGGCTGCTGGCGAACCGCTGAAAATCGAAGAAGTGGATTTGATGCCACCGCAGAAAGGCGAAGTGCTGGTGCGTATTGTCGCGACCGGTGTCTGCCATACCGACGCCTATACCCTCTCCGGCACTGACCCGGAAGGCGTTTTCCCGGCGATTCTCGGCCATGAAGGCGGCGGCATCGTGGAAGCCGTGGGCGAAGGCGTGACCAGCGTGGAAGTGGGTGACCATGTCATTCCGCTATACACCCCGGAGTGCGGCAAATGTAAGTATTGTCTGTCGGGCAAAACTAACCTCTGCCAGGCCATTCGCGCCACCCAGGGTAAGGGCCTGATGCCGGACGGCACCACCCGCTTCTTCAAAGATGGCAAACCGATTTTCCACTATATGGGTACCTCGACTTTCTCTGAGTACACCGTTATTCCGGAAATCTCGCTGGCGAAAATCAGTAAAGAAGCGCCGCTGGAAGAGGTTTGTCTGCTGGGTTGTGGCGTCACTACCGGCATGGGCGCGGTAATGAACACCGCCAAAGTGAAAGAAGGCGACACCGTCGCAATATTTGGTCTCGGCGGCATCGGTCTTTCTGCGGTCATCGGCGCGAAAATGGCGAAAGCCGGCCGCATCATCGCGATTGACCTCAATACCAGCAAATTCGATCTGGCTCGCAAACTGGGTGCCACCGATCTGATTAACCCGAAAGATTACGATAAGCCAATTCAGGATGTGATTGTCGAGCTGACCGACGGCGGCGTGGACTTCTCGTTTGAGTGTATCGGCAACGTCAACGTCATGCGTTCCGCGCTGGAGTGCTGCCACAAAGGCTGGGGCGAGTCTGTCATTATCGGCGTCGCGGGTGCCGGTGAAGAGATCTCTACCCGTCCGTTCCAGCTGGTGACTGGTCGCGTCTGGCGCGGTTCCGCGTTTGGCGGTGTGAAAGGCCGTTCACAGCTGCCGGGCATTGTGCAGGATTACCTCGACGGTAAATTTGCCCTGAACGACTTCATCACCCACACCATGCCGCTGGAAGAGATCAACGACGCCTTTGATTTGATGCACGACGGAAAATCGATTCGCTCGGTAGTGCACTTTAACAAGTAATCAGGAGGCGTTATGGCATCCACTCTGGAGCTACTGGAAGAACACCGTATTTTTGGCGGCTGGCAGCAGCGCTGGCGTCATCAGTCAGCGGTGCTGAACTGCCCGATGACCTTCAGCATCTATCTGCCGACCCCGCACGGTGATGCACCGCCGCCGGTGGTCTGGTTTCTGGCCGGGCTGACCTGCAACGATGAGAACTTCACTGCCAAAGCGGGCGCGCAGCGCGTTGCGGCGGAACTGGGTCTGGTGCTGATTATGCCGGACACCAGTCCGCGCGGTGACGGCGTGGCGAACGATGAGGGATACAATCTGGGCCAGGGCGCGGGATTTTATCTCAATGCCACCCAGCAGCCCTGGGCCAGCCATTTCCGCATGTTCGATTATCTGAGCAGCGAGTTGCCGGCACTGATTGCGGATAACTTCAAGGTCAGTGAACGTCAGTCGATCATGGGTCATTCTATGGGCGGACACGGCGCGCTGATGCTGGCGCTGCGTCTGGGTAATCGCTTTGCCTCGGCTTCTGCCTTTGCGCCGATTGTGAACCCGATGCAGGTGCCGTGGGGCCAGAAAGCGTTTCAGGCCTATCTGGGCGACGATCGTGCGGCGTGGCGGGAATATGACAGCTGCCAGCTGATGGCGGAAGTGTCGCATCGGCTGCCGATGCTGATCGATCAGGGCGACAGCGATCAGTTCCTGGCCGATCAGCTGCAACCGGAGCGGCTGGAAGAGATCGCTAAAGAGGTGGGCTTCCCGCTGACGCTGCGTATTCAGCCGGGTTATGACCATAGCTACTTCTTTATAGCCAGTTTTGTGGAAGATCATCTGCGCTTCCATGCGCAGCATCTGCTGGCGTAAATAATCAGGGCCGCGATTGCGGCCCTGAACTTTTCTGCATGCTGTACTGCCGCAAACGCTGGCTCAAAGCCAGGCCTTGACCGATTCTCAGACCAGTGCCGGACCGGTCAGACCGTCGATCATCACCTGCGGAATGCCGCGCGAGCAGTGCTCGATACGTCCATCTACGCCATACACTTTTGCCAGCGTAGCCGGCGTAATCACCTTATCAGGCTGTCCTTCCGCCACCAGTGCGCCCTGCTTCAGCATCAGCGCATGCTGCGCATGACGCAGTGCGATGTTGATGTCATGCACCACCACCACCGTCACGATGTTGCGCTGGGCTGTTTCGCGGCGTACCAGATCCATGACGTGGAACTGGTAGTTAAGATCCAGCGCGCTTAGCGGTTCATCCAGCAACAGCAGCTTAGGACGACGGATCAGGGACTGCGCCAGCCCGACCAGCTGCTTCTGTCCACCAGAGAGCTGATCAAGGTAGCGCATCGCCAGATGGGCAATGCCAAGCTGCTCCAGCAGATGCATGATTTCCGCTTCGCTGCTGGCGCTGTGCAGACCACCAGAGGCACGCTGTGCCACAATGATCGACTCCAGCACATGCAGATGCACGCCCGCTGGCAGTGACTGCGGCAGATAGACTACGTTCTTCGCACGACGGGCAAACGGCTGGGTCATAAGATCTTCACCGTTGAGCCACATCTCACCCTGGCCTTTATTCAGCCCGGCCAGCGCGCGCAGCAGCGTCGATTTACCACAACCATTTGGCCCCAGCAGCACGGTGATCTCGCCGCGCGGCAGCGGCGCGATATTGAGATTATCAATGACTTTATTTTTTGGGTAACCGGCACTGAAGCCGCGTAACGTCAGACCCTGTTCCATTATACCGTCCCCCGATGACGCAGAATGATACTCAGGAAGAATGGTACACCAATCAGTGAGGTGACGATGCCGACGGGGATGATCACGCCGGGAAGCAGATTTTTCGAGGCGACCGACGCCAGCGACAGCACCAGCGCGCCGACCAGCGCACTGGCTGGCAGGTAAAAGCGGTGATCTTCGCCAAACATCATGCGGGCAATGTGGGGAGCGACCAGGCCGATGAAGCCGATGGGGCCGACAAACGCCACGGCCAGCGCCGAAAGAATACTGATACGCAGCAGGGTAGTCAGGCGCAGACGCCGCACGTCAATGCCAAAACTCACCGCACGATCTTCACCCAGACGCAGCGCCGTCAGCTTCCAGCTGCTCAACATCGAGAACGGCACCAGGATGGCCAGCGCGACGGTCAGCACGCCCAGCTTCTCCCAGGAGGCGCGGGCCAGGCTGCCCATGGTCCAGAACACCAGGCCCTGTAGCGTGTCTTCGCTGGCGATGAACTGCATCATTGAGACCAGCGCGTTAAAGGTGAAAACCAGCGCAATACCGAACAGCACCACGCCCGCTGAGGAGACCTGAGTCCAGCGGGTCACGGCATCCAGCATCAGCGCGGCAAACAGTGCAAAGACAAAGGCGTTGGCAGAGATTAACCACTGATCCGGAATGCCGGGAATACCGACACCGAGGATGATCGCCAGCGCGGCACCAAACGCCGCCGCCGATGAGACACCGAGTGTAAACGGGCTGGCCAGCGGGTTATTCAGGATGGTCTGCATCTCTGCACCTGCAAGGCCCAGCGACAACCCCACCACCAGCGCCATCAGCGCATAAGGCAGACGAATGTCCCAGACAATAACGCGGGTGCCGGCATCAACGCTGTCGGGGTTAAGCAGCGTATTCCACAGCGTTTCAAGTGAGAGTCCGGCCGGACCCAGCGTGAAGTCGAGGATCAGCGAGGCAACAATTGCCACCAGTAATACGCCAATCCAGATCAGGCGGCGGCGCAGCACCTGATGGTAGTTTTGCATGGTGTGGTGAAGCGTCTCTTCCCCCGCCAGCAGCGAAGTTTCGGTAGTCATGTTTGAACCCTGTGTGGCTATCACGTCAGAAAACGCAGCCACAATAGTGCAGGTGATAATAATTATCAATTCGAGAACATAAGCGAGACGTGAAAAAACAGTAAAAAAGGGTGTTACAGGCGGGAGGATAGCTCAGGGAGCCTGCGCCTTTCGCAACGACGCAAAACCCGCCATCCCTGGCAGGTTTTGCGTGAGGGTGTCTGCGCACAGCGCTAATCTTTGTGGATCGGGAACTCCATCTCGCTGTACTTCACGAAACGGCTGCCGCGCGTCAGTTTGTAGCCGAACCAGATAATCAGGAACAGCGGAAGACCGATGTAGGTTGCCGCGACGCTGTACCAGTCAATGCTGTCGTTGAGAAATGCCTGATAGTTCTGACCCAGCGTAATGATCAGACAAAGCACAAAGGCGAAAATCGGCCCCAGCGGGAAGAAGCCGGAACGGTAAGGCAGATCGTTCAGGTCATGTCCCTGGGCGACATAGCCGCGACGGAAGCGATAGTGACTGATGGCAATACCCAGCCAGGCGATAAAACCGGTCATGCCTGAGGTATTCAGCAGCCACAGATAAACTTCCTGATTACCAAACTTAGAGGTCAGGAAGCACAGCCCGGCCACGACGGTCGTCGCCCATAAGGCATTGCGCGGAACGCCGCCTTTAGAGAGCTTCGCGAAAATGCGCGGCGCTTTGCCTTCGCTCGCCAGGTTGTAAAGCATACGCGTTGAGGCGTACATACCGGAGTTACCCGCTGACAGCACCGCCGTCAGGATCACCGCATTCATCACTGCTGCCGCAGAGAGCAGACCGGCGTTCTGGAACACCAGGGTGAACGGGCTGACGCTGATATCGTCAATGTCGTTATGCAGCAACTGCGGATCGGTATAAGGCAGGATCAGACTGATAATCAGGATGGCGAACACATAGAACAGCAGGATGCGCCAGAAAATCTGCCGCACCGCGCGCGGGATGTTTTTCGCCGGGTCTTCAGATTCGCCCGCCGCGATACCGATCAGTTCGGTGCCCTGGAAGGAGAATCCCACAATCATTGCCACGCCAATCATCGCGGCAAAGCCACCCGCAAACGGCGCATCGCCCACCTGCCAGTTCTGCCAGCCCGCATGCTCCGCACCGCGCATAATGCCGGTAATCATCAGCACGCCAACAATGATAAAGATAATCACGGTGGCCACTTTTATCAGCGAGAACCAGTATTCCGCCTCGCCAAAGCCTTTCACCGAGATGTAGTTAAGCAGGAATATCAGCCCCAGGAACAGCGCGCTCCAGATCCAGCCAGGCGTGTCGGGGAACCAGTAGGTCATCACCAGCTGGGACGCCACCAGGTCAACCGCGATGGTTACTGCCCAGTTGTACCAGTAGTTCCAGCCGAGCGCGAAGCCAAAGCCCTCTTCGACATATTTTGCGCCGTAGGTGGCGAAAGAACCCGATACGGGCATGAAGGCGGCCAGCTCACCGAGACTGGTCATCAGGAAGTAGACCATCAGGCCGATGAGCATGTAGGAGATGAGTGCCCCGCCGGGGCCAGCCTGAGCAATGGTTGCGCCAGAGGCGACAAACAGGCCGGTACCGATGGAACCGCCGATGGCGATCATCGTCAGATGACGGGCTTTTAACGCACGTCGTAATGCAGGTTGTTGTGTTGTTTTTGAGTCATTATGCATGTGTTAACGCTACGCTGGGTAAAAATGAGGCGCGATTGTAGCAGCCAGACCGACTCTGTATAGCGATGCCATGCTGTTATAAGTTAAGTTCATGATCGCGCCGGAATTATTAGCAGTCACTCACGGCAATAGGACAAAAAGCGCGTCAGTGCCTTTGAAATATGCTTCTGCCGGTGATGAATGCGGTAGAGAGTTCGGGTCAGACGCGGCAGCGGAATCGTCAGTTCTGTCAGCGTGCCCGCCTCCAGCAGATCGGCAATCACCCGGCGCGAAAGACAGCTGATGCCCATGCCGTGCCGCACCGCATGCTTGATCGCTTCGGAATTGCCCAGTTCCATGCCCAGCTGAAAACTCGGCAGGTGTGACAGCAGCAGATAATCGACGATTTCCCGGGTACCGGAGCCGCGTTCACGCAGGATCCACGGCGCTTCCGCCAGGGTTTTCAGCGTCACCGGCTGTTGCAGAATGGCGGCATCAGGCGCCGCAAACACCACCAGCTCATCTTCCAGCCAGGGTTCGCTGACCAGTTCGGTCATATGGCACGGCCCTTCAATCAGACCGACATCCACGCGGAAATCGGAAACGGCCTGAATCACATCCTGACTGTTGCCAACGCTTAGCTCCAGCGGCAGACCAGGAAAATCGCGACGATAGGCGGCCATCATCCCCGGCAGCAGGTAGTTACCAATGGTGCTGCTGGCAAAGATGCGGATCGCGCCGTTATCCTCTTTGAACAGCTGCTCAATTTCACCTGCCTGCTCCAGCAGTCCGACCGCACGCGGATAGAGCAGCCGCCCATGCTCATTCAGCACCAGCCGTTTGCCGACCCGATCAAACAATTGTACGCCCAGCTGACTCTCCAGATCGGCCAGCGCCGCGCTGACCGCCGACTGCGACAGGGCCAGCAGTTGCGAAGCCTGGGTAGTGGAACCGCTCTTAAGCACTTCGGTGAACACTTCGATTTGCCGCAGCGTAATGTGCATCGTCGCCTCTTAACTCAGTGAATGCCTGACAAGATAAATGATTAACGCCAGCCAGATCAGTCCAACCACGCCCAGCCAGCCTGCCATTTTTTTGCCGCGGGAATGCTGAGCCTGTGCCCGCTCGCTGCTGCTGATGCGCACCTCTCGCGGCAGTAACCGCAATAGCACCATGACACCCGTGGGAATGATCACCGCGTCATCCAGCAGACCGACAAAGGGGATAACATCCGGGATAAGATCGATCGGGCTGACACCATAGGCGACCAGCCCCATCATCGCCAGCTTGTTCCACCAGGGCGTGCGCGGATCGCGAAAAGCGAACCACAGCACAAACACATCTCTTTTGATCAGCGTCGCCCAGCGGCGCAGACGCGAAAATATCATGATCACTGCCTTATCGTTTATTCTGGTCAATTATAAATATATTATCAATTTCACTTTTAAGCCAGTCGCCGTCATGATCAGGACTCAACCACGAGGAGTGACCATCATGACCGAACTGAGCATCGCTAAAACGCATCATCCTGTTACGCTCTGGTTCCCCGGTCTGCTGCTGACTGCCGCGATTGCCGCGGCTGCCAGCTGGCTGGCGCAGCAACCGGCGATTGCAGCGCTGGGGCTGGGTTCACTGACCCTGGCGATTATGCTGGGCATTCTGGTCGGCAACAGCGTCTATACGCCGCTGGCATCGCGCTGCGACAGCGGCGTGGTGCTGGCTAAACAGAAGCTGCTTCGACTGGGGATCATCCTGTTTGGCTTTCGCATCACCTTACAACAGATCGCCGACGTCGGTTTCAGCGGCATCCTGATTGATGCGCTGACGCTGAGCAGCACTTTCCTGGTGACCTGCCTGCTGGGCATCCGGCTGCTGAAGCTGGATCGCGATACCGTCTGGCTGATTGGTGCAGGCAGCAGTATCTGCGGGGCTGCGGCTGTCCTGGCGACCGAGCCGGTGGTGAAAGCCGCGCCGTCGAAAGTCGCGGTGGCTATCGCGACCGTGGTGTTGTTCGGTACGCTGGCGATTTTTGTCTATCCGCTACTGTGGCCGCTGGCGCATCACCTGTTTCCGGGCCTGAGTGCCGCGCAGTTTGGGGTCTTCACGGGTTCTACCATCCATGAAGTCGCACAGGTAGTGGCTGCCGGACACAGCATCAGCCCGGAAGCCGAGAGCAGCGCCGTGATTGCCAAAATGCTGCGGGTGATGATGCTGGCCCCGTTCCTGCTCTGTCTGAGTGCGGTGTTACACGGTAATCGCAAAACGAGCAAAGCGCGTCAGCCGGTGACGTTTCCCTGGTTTGCCCTGATGTTTATCGCGGTTGCGCTGTTTAACTCGCTGCAGCTGCTGCCTGCCACAGTGGTTGCTACGCTGAATGAGCTGGCGGGTCTGCTACTGGCGATGGCGATGGCGGCCCTGGGATTAACCACCCGTTTCGGAGCATTGCGTGAGGCGGGCGTTAAACCGCTGCTGCTGGGCGCGCTGGTATTTGGCTGGTTAATCGCGGGCGGCGGCACCATCAATCTGCTGGTGCAACATTTCATGGGCTAGCGGCATCAGGTATCATGCCGTTTCATCCGTGCATAGCCCCAGGAGAAAGGCATGAAATATATTGGCGCACACGTGAGTGCGGCAGGTGGCGTGGATCAGGCCGTGATCCGCGCCCATGAAATAGAAGCCACCGCCTTCGCCCTCTTTACCAAAAATCAGCGTCAGTGGAAGGCCGCCCCGCTCTCTACTGAGGTGATTGATGCTTTTCGCGCCGCCTGCGAGACGTACAAATACAGTCCGCAGCAAATCCTGCCGCACGACAGTTTTTTGATTAACCTCGGTCATCCGGTTGAAGAGGCGCTGGAGAAATCCCGCGCGGCCTTTATTGATGAATTGCAACGTTGTGACCAGTTGGGCCTGACGCTGCTGAACTTTCATCCCGGCAGCCATCTGCATCAGATTGAAGAAGAGGCCTGTCTCAGGCGGATTGCGGAGTCGATCAACATCGCCCTCGACCAGAGTCAGAACGTCACCGCCGTGATTGAGAATACCGCCGGTCAGGGCAGTAACCTGGGGTTCCGCTTCGAGCATCTCGCCACCATTATTGAGCATGTCGAAGATAAGTCGCGCGTCGGCGTCTGCATCGATACCTGTCATGCGTTTGCTGGCGGTTATGATCTGCGCACCGAAGCCGATTGCGAAGCGACCTTTGCCGAGTTTGAGCGCATTGTCGGCTTTACCTATCTGCGCGGCATGCACCTTAACGATGCCAAAAGCGCCTTCGACAGTCGGGTTGACCGTCATCACAGCCTGGGTGAAGGGAATATCGGCAAAACGGCGTTTAGCTGGCTGATGAAAGATCCGCGGTTTGATGGCATCCCGTTGATTCTGGAAACCATTAATCCTGATATCTGGAAAGATGAGATAGCCTGGCTGAAAGCCGAACAGCAGGGATAGTAAAAGGGAGCCAGCTGGCTCCCTCGCCCGCGATGCTTTACTCCAGGCGTATGCTCCCGTCGCTTTGACTTCGGGAACCGTCTGTAAAAGCAAACAGGGAGCCATCCGGCTCCCTGTTATTTTTACTTCAGCAGATTATGCATTTCTGCAAATCAGGCTTTCGCCAGCTGCTCTTCCGGACGTTTCAGTACGGCATAGCTCAGACCTGCAATCGCGGTGCCGATGATAATCGCCATCAGATAGCCGATAACCGGGGTAATCGCGCCAGGGATCAGCAGTACAAACAGTCCACCGTGCGGTGCCATCAGTTTCGCGCCAATCGCCATGGAAATCGCGCCAGTCGTTGCACCGCCTACGATACAGCAAGGCAGAACGCGCATCGGGTCACGGGCCGCGAAGGGAATCGCACCTTCAGAGATAAAGCAGAGACCCAGAACCAGTGCCGCTTTACCGCCTTCCTGCTGACCTTTGTTGAATTTACGACGGGCAACCAGCGTAGCCAGACCCATCGCCAGCGGTGGCACCATACCGGCTGCCATGATGGCGGCCATCGGTGCATACGTCTGCGAACTCAGTAAGCCAACGCCAAATGCGTAAGCCACTTTGTTCACCGGACCCCCCATATCGGTACACATCATGCCGCCCAGAATCGCGCCCAGCAGGACCGCATTCGCCGTGCCCATGTTGGCCAGCCAGTGCGTCAGGCCACTCATGATGCCCGCAACCGGTTTGCCCACCACGTAGATCATCAGCAGGCCGGTGATCAGGCTCGCGAACAGCGGGATAATCAGTATCGGTTTCAGCGCTTCCATACTCTGCGGCAGTTTCACTTTGCCGCTGATCAGCTTCGCCGCATAACCGGCGATGAAGCCCGCGATGATACCCCCCAGGAAGCCTGCGTTGATGCTGGTGGCGATCATACCGCCAATCAGACCTGGCGTCAGACCCGGACGGTCAGCGATGGAGAAGGCGATAAAGCCCGCCAGCACCGGCACCATCAGGGCAAAGGCGCTGCCACCACCGATTTGCATCAGTGCAGCGGCCAGTGTGCCCTGCTCTTTAAAGGCTGTGATACCAAAAGCGAACGACAGAGCGATGCTCAGACCCCCCGCGACCACCATCGGCAGCATGTAAGAAACACCGGTCAGCAGATGACGATAAGCCCCTGCTCCGCCTTTCTTCTCTTCTTGACTCTCATTACTCTGTCCGCCAGCCGCCGCTTTGTAGGGCTTCGCTTCTGCGACTGCTTTATCCAGTTCCTGCGCGGTTTTCTTCAGGGCCAGACCGGTTGAGGTGCGGTACATCGGCTTACCGGCAAATTTCGCCAGATCGACTTCGATATCTGCTGCGACGATCACCAGATCGGCGGCAGCGACTTCTTCCGGGGTGATCGCGTTACCGGCACCCACTGAACCGCGGGTTTCAACTTTCACCCACCAGCCGCGACGGGTCGCTTCAGCCTGAATAGCTTCGGCAGCCATAAAGGTGTGCGCCACGCCGGTCGGACAGGCGGTAACGGCAACGACACGTTTCTGCGCGCCAGACTGAGCCGGTGCCGCAGCAGGTGCGCCTGCAGGTGTTGCCACTGCAGCAGGTGCCTGCCAGGTTTTGGCTTCCGCTTTGGCGCGGTTCAGGAAGGTTTCTGGCTCGCGGACTGCCAGCTGGATATCACCCAGCCAGACCGCTTTGCCGTTCAGCGCCGCATCGTCCGGCACGTTTTTGCCCAGCACAATCGCCAGTTCAGCGTCGGCAGGATTATCAGTCAGGGTCAGGCCCGCAGCAGCTGCGGCAGCAGCCAGACGTTGTTGCGCCATGTATGCGGAAGCCAGTCCCAGTGTAGGGTCTTTAATCAGCAGCGTTTTCATTATCGCTCTCCTGCTGTCAGTTAACGGGTTGTAAGTCGACGCGCGCCATCATGGCGGCCAACTGAGTACGATCGGAAACGCCAACATTGCTCTGGCTGACGGCCATCGCCGCCACGGCAGTCGCAAGACGCAGCGTGTGTTCGCTGGATTCACGCATCAGCAGGCCATAAATCAGGCCGCCAACCATCGAATCACCTGCACCCACGGTGCTGACGACTTCACACACCGGCGGTTTAGCAATCCATTCGCCTGAAGCGTTGACCCACAGCGCGCCTTCAGCGCCCAGCGAAATCACCACATGGGCGATGCCCTGCTCGCGCAGTTCGTGCGCAGCACCAATCACATCCTGCAGCGTCGGCAGTTTGCGACCGGCCCAGATTTCCAGCTCACGGCGGTTAGGTTTAACCAGCCACGGAGCGGCTTTCAGCCCTGCCACCAACGCCTCACGGCTGCTGTCAAAGATGATGCATGGGCAGTGGGTACGCAGTTCGGTCATCCAGCGGGTAAAGGCATCGTGATCGACGCCTTCTGGCAGGCTGCCGCTGACGCAGACCATATCGAACTGGCCCAGCCAGGTCAGAGAATCGGTCGTAAAACGATCCCAGTCCTGCGCGGTGACCTGAAAACCGGAGAAGTTCAGATCGGTGACATCGCCGGTCTGTTCCGTCAGTTTAACGTTGATACGGGTACGGCCAGGCACTACCTGGAAACGGTTGGCAATGCCCAGTTCGCTGAACAGCTGCTGGAAACCGTCCTGATTCTCTTTACCCAGGAAGCCACCCACGGTGACATCGATACCCAGATCTTTCAGGACTTTAGCAACGTTGATGCCCTTGCCCGCCGCGTGCAGCCCGGTGGTTTTCACCAGGTTGACTTCGCCGCGTTCAATTTCAGGGGTATATCCCACCAGGTCATACGCCGGATTCAGCGTGATGGTGGCGACGCGTCTGCTCATGATGCCCCCTCACCCAGACCGCTGGTGATCGCTTCTTCAATGGCGTTCAGCGCCTGCTGGGCATCGTCACCACTGGCGGTGAAGCGCAGGCGATGGCCTTTCTTCACGCCCAGCGCAACGACTTTCATCAGGCTGCGGCCATTGGCAGGTTTGCCGCTGCCGTCGAGATTGGTCACGGTGACGTCGCTGTTGAACTGCTTGATCACGCTGACCAGCGCGGTGCCCGGACGGGCATGCAGGCCATGTTCGTTGCGAATAGTGTATTCAGCGGTCAGCACGTCAGCCTGCTCATCAACTTCACTGGTCAGCAGTGCGTAGACGCCTGCCGCATCGGCTTTCAGCAGACGATCCGCTTTGCCCTGCTGCAGCAATGCGCTGAGGTAACCCAGCACTTCCAGCGGACGTTCATCGGTCGCTGAAACGCTGATTAACAGCGCCGCTGATTCGCCCTGATGGTCGAAGGCATGTTCAGCGCGGCTGATGGCCACGCCGCTGCGCAGGTTACCGAGGCTGCTGTCGCTGAGCCAGATGCCCTGACCCAGATTCAGCGGAGCCGTTGAGACCACATCTGCGACGTAGCTGGAATCCACCACGCCTGCGGACTGCAGCCGACCGGCGTTCATCGCCTGCAGGGTGATCAGATCGCTGGCTGCGACGTTGAGCGTAATTAATGAGGTGTCGAAGCTGAACTCGGCGGCTTGTTTCTCGCCCATCAGCAACGCACGAAGGTCTTCAGCAGAGGCGGTTTTAAGCTGTTCGGCAATGGTGTCATCGCTCAGAACATGCGTCAGCTGACGCAGCAACGCCAGATGTTCATCCGACTTAGCGGCAATCCCGATAGCGACGTAGGCGGTCTGATCGTCACCCCAGGCAATGCCCTGTGGAAACTGAAACACCTGAACACCGGTTTTCAGCACCATATCGCGGGTATCGGTGGTGCCATGAGGGATTGCGATGCCGTTGCCGAGGAAGGTTGAGGTCTGCTGTTCGCGCGCCAGCATGCCGTTGACATAGCCTTCCGTCACGTTGCCCGCAGCGGTTAACGCGGCAGCAACCTGACGAATGGCCTCTTCTTTGTTCTGGGCGCTGGCTCCGGTATGGATGGCCTGCAATTCGAGCTGGAACATAATTCTCCTCGCTTGCTGAGATTGAATCGTTTCAGCCGGTGGGGATTTTTTTACGCCATACTGTTTAAAACAGGTGGCGCAGTCACCGCTGAAACGTTTCAGGGATTGTGGTACAGCAACTTTCTACAGGCAAGAAAATGCGCAAACGGCGTAACAGATTTTTGACGTTACGCACATTTCGAGGTGGTTAAGGGGAATAAAAAGTGAACAGGCTGACGCGGTTGCTGTAAACCAGCGATGAGTGGACCAGAAACTTCAGCAGCGTCAGCCCATCAGGGCGCGGTATCCGCTTCGAGCTGCAATAGATAGGTCATCGCCTGATGGCGAGAATCGCCGCACATGCTATGTGCTGGTTGCAGGCCTGCACAGACGGCAGGACGTAGCGGTGAGCCAAACAATTTGCAGCGCAATGTGTCATCAAGCTGGACGCAGGGCGTGTTGGCGGGCTTACCGTCAGGCATGCCAGGAATGGGTGAAGAAATAGAGGGCGCTGTGCAACAGGCACCGCATTGGCTTCGGCATTGCATGCTGTGCTCCGGCAAAGAAAGTCGCGGCGACAATAGCAGTCCACCGCACTGATTACCATGAAAGCCGCGGCCTGACACAAAATTTCGCATCCGCCATATTGCCAGTTTTCACCGGCGCGAGTAACGTTGCGCGCACTTCACTCTCAAGATAGCGAGAACAGCAATGCCAAAAGCCAATGAAATCAAAAAAGGGATGGCCGTCACACACAACGGTAAACTGCTGCTGGTTAAAGACATTGATGTCCAGAGCCCCAGCGCACGCGGTGCCGCCACCCTGTATAAAATGCGCTTTACCGATGTGCGCACCGGTCTAAAAGTCGAAGAACGTTTTAAAGGCGACGAGATTATTGATGCGATTTCGCTCAGCCGTCGCAGCGTGACCTTCTCTTATATAGATGGTGACGAATATATCTTCATGGATGATGAGGATTACACCCCCTACTCCTTTAAACAGGAGCAGATTGAAGAAGAGCTGCTGTTTATCCCTGAAGGCGGCATCCCCGGCATTCACGTGCTGACGATGGAAGGTCAGGTGCTGGCGCTGGAACTGCCACAAACTGTGGATATGGAGATCGTGGATACCTCACCAGGCATCAAAGGCGCTTCCGCCAGCGCCCGCACCAAACCAGCCGGGATGAGCACAGGCCTCTCTATCCAGGTTCCGGAATACCTCAGCAACGGCGACCGCATCCGTATCCATGTTGCTGAACGCCGTTACATGGGCCGTGCAGACTAACCATTAACCTGCTGCTAATCGTGATAGTGTTATAGTATTACATTATCACGCTCTTCCCGGGCAGGAGTCGGTCCCATGACACGTGTTAATCTGATTACCGGTTTTCTGGGCAGCGGCAAAACCACGCTGCTCTGCCATCTGCTGGCAGCCCGGCCTGCCGGGGAAAAGTGGGCAGTGCTGGTCAATGAATTTGGCGAGATCGGGATCGACGGCGCCCTGCTGGCCGATCGCGGTGCCACACTCAAAGAGATCCCCGGCGGCTGCCTGTGTTGCGTGAATGGTCTGCCAATGCAGGTCGGGCTGAATATGCTGCTGAAGAGCAAACCCGATCGGCTGCTGATCGAGCCCACCGGCCTGGGCCATCCCCGTCAGGTGTTAGAGATGTTAAGTGCACCGGTTTATCAGGCGTGGCTGCAACTGAAGGCCACCCTTACGCTGCTGGATGCTCGCCAGCTCGCCGATTCCCGTATCGTTGCCAATGAAAACTTCCGCGATCAGCTGGCTGCCGCCGATATCATTATCGCGAATAAGCGCGACTGCTGGGATGAAACAGATCGTCAGCGCCTGGCTGACTGGCAGCAGCAGATGCAGCCTCCGCGCCCATTAATAGAAACAGAATTTGGCCAGATCCCGCTTTCAGTGCTGGATATGCATTTTCAGCCCCGTGAACTTCCCGTGCCACATCACCATCATCCGGCCAATCCCACCAGCGGTCTGGCAGCGTTAAGACTGGATGGCGAGGCGCGCTGGCGTCGGGCGCTGAACCATGGTCAGGGCTATAGCGCCTGCGGCTGGTTGTTTGATGCTGACACGCTTTTTGATAGTAACGCGCTGCTGGAATGGGTCCGGCAGGCACAGGTAGATCGCATTAAAGGCGTAATGCGCACAGCAGAAGGCACAATGCGTATTAACTGCCAGGCAAAAGATCTGCAAAGTGAGACGCTCATCTCACCGCCACCCGATAGCCGCATTGAGCTCATCCATTCTCAGCAGACTGACTGGAATCGGCTACAATCGGCGTTGTTGAAGTGCCGTTTACGCTAAGACAGGTATTCTCGGCGGTTATTTTTTTTAAATGAGTTTTTTGATTATGCGCGCAACCCGCCTCATTACTATCCTGCTGCTTAATGCACTGGGCGTAGTGCTATTTCTTTCGTGGTATCTGCCGCCTGAACATGGTTTCTGGTTTGGCATCGATAAATCTGTTTTCTTTGGCTTCAATAATCAGATGGTGACCCATCCGCTGTTCGCGCTGATCGTCGCTATCACTAATTTCCGTGGTTTTGATGCGGTGTCACTGCTGGCGATGGGTCTGCTTTATCTGTCGATATGGCGGCGCGAAACGCCACAGGCGCAGCGCCGGATGCTGAGTATCGGCATCACCATGCTGCTTACCGCTGTCGTGCTCAATCAGCTGGGTCATTTGCTACCGGTGAAACACTCCAGTCCTACCCTGTTCTTCGAGAACGTGCATCGCGTCAGTGAACTGACCGGCATTCCCGCGAAAGATGCCTCGAAAGACAGTTTCCCTGGCGACCACGGTATGATGCTGATTATTTTCGCCTGCTTTATGTGGCGTTATTTTGGCTTCAGCCGTTTTTTAATTGCCGCCGCTATTGTGATTGTATTTTCACTGCCGCGCGTCATGGCGGGTGCACACTGGTTTACCGATATTGCTGTCGGTTCGCTGTCGGTAATATTAGTGGGGCTGAGCTGGTGGCTATTAACGCCAGCCAGTGATGTGCTGGTTAACTGGTTTTATCGCAAATTACCGGGTAAATATAAGCCCGTGATGTAAATGTTAAGCGCGGTCGGTTAAATCGCCCTGCTCTTAACCCTCCGCGCTTATAAAAAACAGTCCATCACTATTAGCCTGCTAATTAAAATCACGAAAAGAAAAGGTTATGACCCTGCTGGCAGGCTAAATAGTCACCAACTTCCTCTGTCAATAAAGAAAAATCTAAAAACAGGGTCTATGCCCTGAATTAACGCCCCTTTTACCGCCTGTTCTCTTCATCATTTGACCACAATTGTAGCTAAAGTAGTCAGTGTGTTACGGTTTGATTCTCATCAAAAAAACCTATATGAAATTGATTAAAAGCACTCGCCACGGCGTCTGTAATCAGTTAACCTCAGTCGCAGTGAGGCTACAGCGGCAGAAAATTCGGATTTTTTACCGTTAAAGTGTGTCCATTAACACATTTTAGTAATTAAGGATTTGTCTTAGTCTGTCGCGCTTATTAATCTCCCTGTTTTGTCATCTGGCTGGCGACAATTTTGTCGTAAGGAAATCGAAGGAAAACCCGAATAATGGTCAAGTCTCAACCAATACTGAGATATATCTTGCGGATCGTGCCCGCCCTGGCGCTGGCAACACTCCTCTCAGCTTGTAGCAGTACCCATAGCAGTCAAAACGCGAATAACGAGAATCATGAAGTTAACAACCACAATGGTTTTTTACTTCAGGCGTCTCAGGATGAGTTTGAAGAAATGGTGCGTAATGTCGACGTTAAGTCGCGCATCATGGAACAATACGCCGTCTGGAAAGGTGTGCGCTATCGCCTCGGTGGCGATACCAAACGCGGGATCGATTGTTCCGCCTTTGTACAACGCACCTTCCGCGATCAGTTTGGCTTAGAATTACCCCGTTCTACCTCTGAGCAGCAGGACACAGGCAAAGAGATTACCCGCGGTAAACTGCGTCCTGGCGATCTGGTGATGTTCCGTGCCGGTTCAACGGGCCGTCACGTAGGTATCTATCTGGGTAACGATAACTTCGTTCATGCGTCCACCAGTAGTGGTGTCATGATCTCCAGTCTCAATGATGACTACTGGAAAAAACGTTATCGTGAAGGACGCCGTGTATTAAGTCGTAACCCGACCTGATTATCACCTTCGATCTTCTCTCAGCCAGAGAATATGAAACGCTGCTTATGCAGCGTTTTTTTTCGTCCCTTCTCTTTACTTGCAGCAGATAGATAAGATAAATGCATTGTCATTCAGATTAATAACGAGACTTTTCAGACAATCTCGTTATATTCTCGGTCGCTTAAACCGAAGCAGTCGTGCGCAATAACATAATAATAATTTGATCAGGGGAAGTTCCTCATGCCACTGTCGGGGGCGCTACGGCGCCATGCAACCTATCCTCGCCGCATCGCATGGAGTAGCGCGATGGCTGGCGGCATATTCTTTCTTTTATTTACCGCACTGTCGCTTCACCAGACCTGGCAGAAGCGCGAACGACAACATCAGCAATTGCTGGAGAACAGCCGCACAGCCTTACAGCAAACGCTCTCCAGCCTGCTCAACAGCACCCTCAGTCCCCTGCTTCCCTTTACCCACACTGCATGTCATACCATTAGTCGTGAACTCACCTCACGCGCCGCCTTTGCTGGTAACCTTCGCGCCATCCTGCTGGTTAATGACGGGAATGCCTTTTGCTCATCGGCCACCGGCAGTTTTAGTCTGCCGATTAATGTCATTGCGCCTCTTAGCGATATTTCGCACGATTTCGATTTACAACTGATGCCAGGCACGCCATTACAGCCGAATAAACCGGCGCTGGCATTGTGGGTTAAAAATCCCGGCAACCTGCAGTCAGGCGTGTTCGCGACGCTGAATATTACCCTGGCGCCGTATGAGCTGCTGGCGTCACGGCATCCGGAAATTATCGGTATGGCACTGATGGCCCAGCGCAGCGCCTTAACCAGCTGGCAGTCTGGCATCATTGAAAACACAAATCTGCCGCAGCCACTGGTCCGGCAGGCGCTGACAGGGTATCCGCTGCAATTTGTGTTGTACGGCTCCACGCTGGCATTCAGCGACTACCAGAATATCCTGCTGTGCGGCCTTCTGCTTTCACTGCTGGTTGCTGGCGGTTGCTGGTTGTTGCTGTCGGTTTATCAGCGTCCGGGTAAAGAGCTGATTCAGGGCATGAAGCGCGGCGAGTTTCACGTTGAATATCAGCCGCTGGTTACCTCTCATGATGGTCATCCTTATGGCATGGAAGCATTATTACGCTGGACTCACCCAACCAAAGGCCCGATCCCGCCCGATGTGTTTATTCCGTACGCCGAGTCGCAAAACCTGATTATTCCGCTGACGCGGCATCTGTTTCAGCTGGTTTCACGGGATGCGCACCTGCTGTGCCATACCATTCCCCAACATGCCTGCCTGAGCCTCAATATTTCGCCTCTGCACCTCACTGACCACGGCTTTCGTCAGGATGTGCTGTACTGGCTTGATACCATGCCTGCGGACCACTTTAATTATGTGTTTGAGATTACCGAGCGCGCTATGGTGCGCGGCGAAAACGTTAGAGAACTGTTCGACTGGCTGCATCAGCAGCAGATCCATATCGCCATTGATGATTTTGGCACCGGTCACAGCGCGCTGATCTATCTGGAACGGTATGACTTTGATTACCTGAAAATCGATCGCGGCTTTGTTCAGAGCATCGGTAGCGATACCCAGACCTCGCCCGTACTGGACACCGTGCTGCAACTGGCGAAGAAGCTGAATCTTAAAAGTGTGGCCGAAGGCGTAGAGACTGCCGAGCAGGCGGCCTGGCTGATTAGTCGCGGTGTAACTCATCTGCAGGGTTACATTTTTAGCCGTCCGCTGCGGCCGGAAACGCTGATAGACTATTTCCGGCGTCATAAAGCCTGACACGGCCTGCCCGGTAGACGCCGGACATTTAACAGGAGAGAGCATGTTGTTTCGTTCCGGACTTCTGTTGCTGTGCAGCCTGCTCAGCAGCCCGCTGCTGGCTGCTACGGTCCTGCAAAGCTTCGCCTTCACTCAGGCCGGTGAAGCAAAATATCCGCCTGGCTTCAGTCATTACGACTACGCCAATCCCGATGCGCCCAAGGGCGGCAGCATTACTCAGGCGGTGGTCGGCACTTACGACAACTTCAACCGTTACGCCTCACGCGGCAATCCAGGCATTAACACCGGCACGCTTTATGACGGGCTTTACACCAGCTCAGATGATGAACCGGGTAGTTTTTATCCGCTGATTGCCGAATCAGCGCGCTACGCCAGCGATTTTTCGTGGATTGAAATCCAGCTGAATCCCCGCGCTCGTTTCCAGGATGGTACACCGATCACCGCCCGCGACGTGGCATTCACCTTTCAGAAATTCATGACTGAGGGCGTGCCCCAGTTCCGCGTCGCTTATCGCGGCGTTACCGTAAAAGCGCTGAACAATCTCACGGTTCGCATTGAGGCACAGAAGCCGGATAAAGATCTGCTGCTTGGGTTACTGACGCTGCCGGTGATCGCCGGGAAGTTCTGGCACGATAAGAAATTTAACGAGCCGCTAAGTGCACCGCCGTTGTCGAGCGGACCCTATCGCATTACCCGCTGGAAGCTGGGCCAGTTTATTGAGTTCAGCCGGGTAAAAGATTACTGGGCCGCCGACCTGCCGGTGAATCGCGGACGTTTTAATTTTGATCGCATGCGCTATGACTATTATCTGGATGACAATGTGGCGTTCGAAGCCTTTAAAGCGGGTGCGTACGACTGGCGTGAAGAGACCTCGGCAAAGAAATGGGCTACCCAGTATCGCGGTCGCAATTTCGACGATGGCAGCATCGTCAAAGAGACTACGCCCAATCAGGCCGCTATTGATACCCGCTGGCTGGCATTCAACAATGAAAAACCCCTGTTCCAGGATCGACGCGTACGCCAGGCCTTCTCTCTGATGTTCGATTTCGAGTGGATGAACAAAGCGCTCTATTACGGTGCCTGGCACCGCGCCAGCAGCTATTTTCAGAACACGGAGTATGCTGCCAGCGGCGTGCCGGATGCACAGCAACGGGCGCTGCTTGAACCCTGGCGCGCGCAACTGCCGCCTGAGCTGTTCAGACAGCCTTATCAGCCACCTAAAACCGATGGCAGCGGTTACGACCGCGCCAGTCTGTTAACCGCTTTTGAACTTCTGAAACAGGCGGGCTGGCAGATTAAAAATCGCCGCCTGGTCAATGATAAAACCGGTCAGCCGTTCACCGTCGAGCTGTTGTTGCGTAGCGGTTCTAACATCGACTGGGCACTCCCGCTGCAGCACAATCTTTCCCGACTTGGCATTACGCTGAACCTGCGGCAGATCGACAGCTCGCAGTATCTGCGCCGACTGCGTGAAGGCGACTACGACATGATTGCCAACGTCTATGGGGCGATGCCAATCCCGACTTCCAGTCTGCAGATCTTGTGGCAGTCCGACTATATCGCTTCGTCGTGGAACACCGCGCGGGTCAAAGATCCGCTGGTCGATCACTTCGTGAAACAGATTGTGGCGCATCAGGATGATCCCGCCGCGCTGCGGCCGCTGGCACAGGCGCTGGATCGGGTGCTGCTCTGGAATGCGTATATGATCCCGATGTGGTACAACGCAGAGCAGCGGCTGGCGTACTGGGATAAGTTTTCTCACCCTGCCCGCAAGCCAGCCTACAGCGTCGGACTGGAAAACTGGTGGTACGACACAAACAAAGCCGGACGCCTGCCGGCCAGCAAACGCTAAGGAGATCACCGTTGGCCGCTTATTTTCTGCGCAGACTGCTGCTGATCATCCCGACTTTATGGGCGATCATCACGCTTAATTTTTTTATCGTGCAAATCGCGCCCGGTGGACCGGTCGATCAGGCGCTGGCTAACATTCAGTTTGGTCAGACAACCGGTCTGCCCGGCAGCGGCGCGGACAGCGCCGGTTCACGCGCCAGCGTCAGTCATCTCAATCCTGCCGATAATCAGTACCGTGGCGCACGCGGGCTGGATCCTGAAGTGATTGCTGAGATCAAAAAGCGTTACGGCTTCGATAAACCTCTCTGGCAGCGCTACGGCGAGATGCTGTGGAATTACCTTCGTCTGGATTTTGGCGACAGCCTGTTTCGCAGCGCCTCGGTGATCGGCCTAATCAAGGAGAGCCTGCCGGTCTCGATCAGCCTGGGACTATGGAGCACGCTGATTATCTATCTGGTGTCGATTCCACTGGGGATCCGCAAAGCGGTGCGCAATGGCAGCGCCTTTGATGTCTGGAGCAGCGCCTTTATTATCATCGGCTACTCCATTCCGGCTTTTCTGTTCGGCGTCATGCTGATCGTGCTGTTTGCCGGTGGCAGCTACCTGGACTGGTTCCCGCTGCGCGGGCTTACCTCTGCGCAGCACGACACGCTGCCCTGGTATGGCAAAGTGCTGGACTACTTCTGGCATATCGCCCTGCCGGTACTGGCGACGGTGATCGGCGGCTTCGCCACGCTGACTATGCTGACGAAAAATGCCTTTCTGGATGAGATCCGCAAACTCTATGTGGTGACCGCGCGCGCTAAAGGGGTGCCGGAGCGCCGCATTCTCTATCACCATGTGTTTCGCAATGCGATGCTACTGGTGATTGCCAGCTTCCCCGCCACGTTTATCAGCATGTTCTTTACCAGTTCGGTGCTGATCGAAGTGATGTTCTCACTCAACGGGCTTGGACTGCTCGGCTATGACGCGACGCTGCAACGTGACTACCCGGTGATGTTCGGCACGCTCTATATTTTCACGCTGATCGGTTTACTGATGAATATCCTCAGCGATCTGACCTATACGCTGGTCGATCCCCGCATTGATTTCGGGAGACGCTCATGACGCTCTCGCCACTGAATCAACAACGCTGGCAGCGCTTTCGTCATAACCGGCGCGGCTACTGGTCGCTGTGGATCTTTCTGATCCTTTTTCTGCTGTCACTTTGTGCCGAGCTGATTGCCAATGACAAGCCGCTGCTGGTGCATTACCAGCAGCGCTGGACCGTGCCGCTGCTGTTTGACTATAGCGAAACCGACTATGGCGGCGAACTGGCGACAGCGGCAGATTATCAGGATCCCTGGCTGCGGCAGCGCATTGAGCAGAACGGCTGGGCTCTCTGGGCACCGATTCGCTTCAGCGACAGCACCATCAACTTTGCTACTCAGGTGCCCTTTCCCTCTCCGCCCTCTGCGCAGAACTGGCTCGGCACGGACGCCAACGGCGGCGACGTACTGGCTCGGTTGCTCTATGGCACACGCATCTCCCTGCTGTTCGGCGTGCTGCTGACGCTCCTCTCCAGCGTCATCGGGATTGTGGTCGGCGCGGTGCAGGGTTATTTCGGCGGCAGAATTGACCTGATTGGGCAGCGAATGATTGAAGTCTGGTCCGGTATGCCGTCGTTGTTTCTGCTGATCCTCCTCTCCAGTGTGATCCAGCCAGGCTTCTGGTGGCTGCTGCTGGTTACGGTGGCTTTCGGCTGGATGAGCCTGGTGAGCGTGGTCCGGGCCGAGTTTCTGCGCACCCGAAACTTTGATTACATCCGTGCGGCGCAGGCGCTGGGCGTCAGCGACGGACGGATTATGCTGCGCCACATGCTGCCTAACGCGATGGTGGCTACCCTGACCTTTCTGCCGTTTATTTTGTGCGGATCGATCACCACACTGACCTCACTCGACTTTCTCGGCTTCGGTCTGCCGCTGGGTTCGCCCTCGCTGGGCGAGTTACTGCTGCAGGGCAAAAATAACCTGCAGGCTCCCTGGTTAGGTCTGGCGGGCTTTTTCACTCTGGCGATCCTGCTTTCGCTGCTGATTTTTATCGGCGAAGCGGTGCGCGACGCCTTTGATCCGGGCAAAGGAGCCTGAATGACGACACCATTGCTTGCCATCAATCATCTCTCAGTCGCCTTTCGTCAGGGCGAACAGCTTCGCCAGGTCGTGAATGACGTGTCACTGCGCATCGACGCGGGTGAAACGCTGGCGCTGGTGGGCGAATCAGGTTCCGGCAAGAGCGTCACGGCGCTGTCGGTGATGCGACTGCTGCATGAGGCTGCAGTGGTTTATCCCAGCGGCGAGATTCTGTTTAACGGTGAAGATCTGCTGCGCGCCCGCGAACAGCGTCTGCGGGGTATTCGCGGCAATCAGATCGCGATGATTTTTCAGGAGCCGATGGTGTCGCTGAATCCGCTGCACACCGTCGAGAAGCAGCTGTATGAAGTGCTGTCGCTGCATCGCGGGATGCGTCGTCCGGCCGCACGCGGTGAGATTCTCAGCGTGCTCGATCGGGTCGGTATCCGTCAGGCCGCCGCCCGGATCAATGATTTCCCCCACCAGCTTTCAGGCGGGGAACGCCAGCGGGTGATGATCGCCATGGCGTTGCTGACCGAGCCGCAGTTGCTGATTGCCGATGAGCCGACAACGGCGCTGGATGTGACAGTACAGGCGCAGATCCTGACGCTGCTGCGCGAACTGCAGCGGGAGCTGAACATGGGCATGCTGTTTATCACGCATAACCTGAATATCGTGCGTCAGCTGGCGGATAACGTCAGCGTGATGCGCAATGGTCACATCATCGAGCAGAACCGCTGCCACACCTTGATGAACCAGCCACAACATCCTTACAGCCAGCAGTTGCTGGCCGCCGAGCCGGAGGGAAAAGCGCTGCCGCTGCCCAAGGACGCCCCGGTCATTCTCAGAGTCGATCAACTTCAGGTCAGTTTTCCGCTACGGCGCGGGCTGTTCCGGCGGCAGACCCGTGAAAAACAGATGCTCTCCGGGCTGAGTTTCAGCCTGCGGCGCGGCGAAAGTCTGGGACTGGTAGGTGAGTCCGGATCGGGTAAAAGTACCACCGGACTGGCGCTGCTGCGGCTGATTGCCTCGCGCGGCGAGATCTGGTTTGACGGCCAGCCGCTGCATCAGCTGTCGCGCGGCCAACTGTTGCCGCTGCGTCAGCGCATTCAGGTGGTGTTCCAGGACCCGAACTCTTCACTCAATCCGCGCATGACAGTACAGCAGATTATCGCTGAAGGTCTGGCGGTGCATCAGCCTGAACTGAACAGTGTGCAGCAGGCGCAGCGGGTCATCGCGGTGATGGCGGAAGTGGGGCTTGAAGCGGAAAGTCGCCATCGTTATCCGGCCGAATTTTCTGGCGGTCAGCGACAGCGTATCGCTATTGCGCGGGCACTGATTCTGGAACCAGAGTTGCTGGTACTGGATGAGCCGACTTCATCGCTGGATCGCACGGTGCAAAAGCAGATTCTGACACTGTTACGCCGTTTACAGCAGCAGCGGCAGCTCAGTTATCTGTTCATCAGTCACGATCTGGATGTGGTCCGCGCGCTGTGTCACCAGCTTATCGTGCTGCGTCAGGGCGAAGTGGTGGAACAGGGAGAGTGTGAAAGGTTGTTTGCTTCACCCGTGGCAGAATATACCCGCGAGTTACTGCAGTCGGCGCAACTCAACCTGCGATAAAGGTTTCAGCAATCGCCACGCCTTGATTTTTCAGGCAGCAGTTGGTGGCGCTCTCGTCACGACGTCGAATGAACAGGCAGGGTTGCCCTTCGCACTCGGCCACTTTGCAGTCAACCTGAATATCGGCCAGCACTTCTTTCAACTGCTGAAGAATCTCCCACGCCGGAATACCGTCATGGCTGATCAGTCGCAGCGCAACGAAATCCTGCTCATCCAGCGTCGTGTCATCGGATTCGATGGCGCTGTGGTGATCGCTGGCCCAGCGAAAATGCTGTGGCAGACGATGCACAATTGAAAGTTGCAGCATAGTTTACTTTCCCCGGATGAGTTTATGTCGCAACACAGCAGCCCGGCTAAAAACGGATTGCTCACCGCTGAGACCGGACAGGCATTAATGGCCCCTCCGTGCGGCGGGCAGAAGCGCATTTTTTGCGACTTACATCGCACTTCAGCCTATATGTACCGCGTTCACACGCCGTTAACAATCATTTTAGACGCATTGTGATTACTTTTTTAACTAAAAATTTTCACAATAACGAAACAAAACCGGCGAGATGTGTATCGCTGCGGGCAATCGGGGAGAAACCACTGCGCCCGGTTAACGGGTCGCAGTGCGGGGACGTGAAGCGTAGAAGAAGAGCAGCAGGGAAATTGTCGCGCACAGTGCAATCGTGCCGACCATCGGCCAGGCGCTGTTGAAACTCACCAGCGACAGCAGTGCACCGACAAAAGCGCCGACGCCAAATCGCAGCGTGCCCGCCAGAGAGGATGCCGTTCCGGCCATGTGCGGAAACTCATCCAGAATCACCGCCATCGCATTCGATGAGACCATCGACACGCAACCGATAAACATCGCAATTCCCATCACCAGCGGCAGGAAGCCAAGGCTGAAGGCGCTGACAATCAGCAACCAGATCCCCATGCAGAACTGTATCAGCAGGCCCAGCCGGAACATCGCCACCGGACCAAAGCGGCGCACCGCGCGGCTGTTAATCAGCGTCAGCACAAAAAGAAACACCACGTTGAGGCCAAAGTAGTAGCCAAAGTTTTGCGGTGAGACGTGATTCAGCTCGATGTAGACAAAGGGACCCGCATTGAGAAAGGTAAAGAGTCCGGCAAAGGAGAAGCCGCTCGACAGCATGTAACTGAACGCCCGTTTGTGGCGGAACAGCGTCACGAAATTGCCGAGCGTAGTACGCAGATGAAAGCGTTGTCGCTGCTCCGGCTTCAGGGTTTCGCGGATCTGCGTGGTCACCAGCACGGTGGTCACCAGTGCCGCTCCCGCGAGCGCCCAGAAGATCGCATGCCAGCTCCAGAGCACCAGCAGCCAGCCACCGATGATCGGTGCCAGCAGCGGCGCGATGGTAGTAATCAGCATCACAAAGGACATCATGCGCGAGAAGTCCTCTTTCGAGTAACTGTCACGCATTAGCGCATTGATCACCACACTGGCAGCGGCTGCCGACAGTCCATGCAGGAAGCGCATCAGAATCAGCTGATCGATGGTCTGTGACAGTGCACAGGCAGCAGCGGCGCAGGCAAAGATCAGGGTGCCGAGCGCAATCACCGGCTTACGCCCATAGCTGTCCGCCAGCGGACCATAGATAAGCTGGCCAATCGCGAAGCCAAGGATGTAGAGGTTAAGCGACATCTGCACGCTACCGGCTGACACGCCGAACTCGCGTGCAATCTGCGGCATGGCGGGCAGATACATATCGATCGATAACGGCATCAGCATGGCTAACAGACCGAGGATAACCACCAGTCCTGTTGGCGAGTTCTTTTCCTTACGCACACCTTCTCCTGCACGAATGAGTCTGGTTCGGGCCGCCCGGCCCGCCCGATTATTTGGTCTGCAGCTCTTTGGGCACACCGATGCTGGCGATCTCTTCTTCTGTCAGCGCGCGGTATTCGCCCGGTTCCAGATCCTCGTCCAGCACGATGTCACCGATGCGTTCGCGATGCAGCTCAATGACCCGATTGCCGACGGCGGCAAACATCCGTTTCACCTGGTGATAACGGCCTTCGCTCAGTGTGAGCCGCACGTCTGTGGGAGTCATCACCTCCAGCTGTGCCGGTTTCGTCAGGCTCTTCTCGTTATGCAACTGCACGCCCGCTGTAAACTGCGCGGCCGTATCGTCACTGATTGGCGATTCCAGAGTAACCCGGTAGGTTTTCTCGCAGTGATGACGTGGCGAGGTGATGCGGTGTGACCACTGGCCATCATCTGTCAGCAGCACCAGTCCGGTGGTGTCGATATCCAGACGCCCTGCCGCGTGCAGTTTGAATGACATCGGCTCTTCGATGAAATAGATGATGGTCGGATGATCGGGATCGTCGGTTGAGCAGACGTAACCCTGCGGTTTGTTCAGCATAAAGTAGCGTGGACCGGTCTGCATCTGCAGTACGTTGCCGTCATAGACGACTTCGTGATCGGGCAGCAGTTTGAACGCGGTATCGCGAACAATTTCCCCGTTGACGGTGACACGCTGGCCACGGATCTCGCGATGAGCGATGGCGCGGCTGATTTCCAGTTGCTGAGAGATGAATTTGTCGAGTCGCATGAATTCGTTTTGCCTGTTACTGCGGAGGGAATCTGAAACGGCCTGGTTAACCGTTGAAAATGTGCGGGAAGTATAACGTGATCCGCGCCAGCCTGACAGCGCGTTTACCGCACTTTCATGGCATAATTGCCACCAGTTATACAAAAGTGAGCCACATGTCTTTTACCTTACGCCCCTATCAACAGGATGCGGTGAATGCCACCGTCGCCCATTTCCGTCGCCATCAGGAACCTGCCGTCATTGTGCTGCCGACCGGTGCCGGAAAGAGTCTGGTGATTGCCGAGCTGGCACGGCTGGCCCGTGGCCGGGTGCTGGTGCTGGCGCACGTCAAAGAGCTGGTGGCGCAGAACCACAGTAAATATCAGGCCTACGGGCTGGAAGCAGATATCTTTGCCGCCGGACTGCAGCGCAAAGAGAGTCAGCGCAAAGTGGTGTTTGGCAGTGTGCAGTCGGTGGCGCGAAATCTCGACCTGTTCGACAGCGCCTTTTCTCTGGTGATTGTCGATGAGTGTCACCGCATCGGCGATGATAAAGAGAGTCAGTATCAGCAGATCTTTAATCATCTGCGTCAGCACAATCCTCAGCTGCGTTTACTGGGCCTGACCGCCACGCCGTTCCGGCTGGGTAAAGGCTGGATTTATCAGTTCCACTATCACGGCATGGTGCGTGGCGATGAAAAATCGCTGTTCCGCGACTGTATCTATGAACTGCCGCTGCGCTACATGATCAAGCATCAGTTCCTGGTGCCGCCGGAGCGGCTGGATATGCCGGTGGTGCAGTATGATTTCAGCCGACTGACGGCACAAAGCAACGGTTTGTTCAGCGAAGCCGATCTTAATCGTGAACTGAAACAGCAGCAGCGCGTCACGCCCCATATCATCCGCCAGATTGTGGAGTTCGCCGAAGATCGGCTGGGGGTGATGATTTTCGCGTCGACGGTGGAGCACGCACGGGAAATTCTGCGGCTGCTGCCCGAAAACAGCGCGCTGGTCTCCGCCGAAACGCCAGCCAGAGAGCGCGATGCCCTGATTCTGGCGTTTAAAGCGCAGCAGCTTAAATACCTGGTGAACGTGGCGGTACTGACCACCGGGTTTGATGCCCCGCATGTGGATCTGATTGCGATCCTGCGCCCGACCGAATCGGTCAGCCTCTATCAGCAAATCGTCGGACGCGGCCTGCGGCTCTCGCCCGGTAAAACCGACTGTCTGATTCTTGATTATGCCGGTAATCCGCACGATCTCTTTACGCCCGAAGTTGGCGCACCCAAAGGGGCCAGCGACAATCAGCCGGTACAGGTTTTTTGTCCCGCCTGCGGTTTCGCCAACACTTTCTGGGGCAAGGCGACCGAAGATGGCATGGTGATCGAGCATTTTGGCCGACGCTGTCAGGGCGTGCTGGAAGATGATGAGGGTGAGCGCGAACAGTGTGATTTCCGCTTCCGGTTTAAAAGCTGCCCCGACTGCGGCGCAGAGAATGATATTGCCGCCCGGCGTTGTCACCAGTGCGACAAAATTCTGGTCGATCCGGACGATATGCTGAAAGCGGCGCTGAAACTGAAAGATGCGCTGGTGCTGCGCTGTGGTGGCATGACGCTGGAACAGGGCCATGACGCCAAAGGCGAATGGCTGAAGGCGACCTACTACGACGAGGAAGGCACCAGCGTCAGCGAACGGTTTCGTCTGCAGACACCGGCTCAGCGTAAGGCGTTCGAACAGCTCTTTATGCGTCCGCATCAGCGCGCGCCCGGCGTGCCGCTGGGCTGGCAGACCGCTGCTGACGTCCTGGCACTGCAGCCGCTGCTGCGTCATCCCGACTTTGTCGTCGCGCGGGCTAAAGGGCAGTTCTGGCAGATCCGCGAGAAAATGTTCGATTATCAGGGGCGCTATCGCCGCGCCAATGAGCTGCGGTAATCCCGGCTGGCGGGTATATCGTTTGCTACCACCCGGCATAACGGCTATACTGCCGCCCGCTTTTGCATGTGCATCAGCGGTATTGAATAACCTGCCTGTTACTGGGTCGCCTGTAGCAGGATTTATATAAAGAGAGATATTAATGCTCACTATCAATGCAGTAGAACGTAAAGAGCAGGGTAAGGGTGCGAGCCGCCGCCTGCGTTTAGCAAACCGTTTCCCGGCCATCATCTACGGTGGTTCTGAAGCGGCTGTTGCTATCGACCTGGATCACGACTCAGTAATGAACCTGCAGACTAAGCCAGGTTTCTACGACGAAGTTCTGACCCTGTCAGTTGACGGTAAAGAAACTAAAGTGAAAGTTCAGGCTGTTCAGCGTCACCCGTTCAAGCCAAAACTGTTCCACATCGACTTCGTTCGCGCTTAATCGCGAATTACGTTGAAATGTAGAAGGGCCGGTTGAGAAACCGGCCCTTTTATTTTGTCGCTGATAGTCGAAGTTAGTCGACGTGTCAGGGAACAGAAGCCGGGCTGAGCCCGGCTTTTTTATTTGCTGCTGGTACGGCGCTGAAGCTGGTCACGCAGATTGGGTGGGGTGCCCTTAATTGTCAGGGTGTCCGTGGCCGGATCCCAGAAAATGCGTTCGCCCAGCAACATTGCATCGAAATTCAGGGTCAGTCCCCCGCCGCTTCCGGCAAACTTCGTCAGCTGGCGCAGCGTACTGCGATCTGCCGGGAAGCTCTCTTCCAGCTCGTAGCCCTGCTCCTGAGTAAAAGCCTGGAAGGTTTTTTCGCCCAGCGGTGGCAGCTCGCTCGACAGATCTTCCAGCGCAATCTCCTCGCCCGCCTGCAACTGCTCGTTGCAGTAGCTGTAGACCTGCTGGCGATAGTTCTGCCGCTCCTGCTTATCCAGTTCCGATTCGTTGCAGTAATCATCTACTGCCTGCAACAGACCGCGGTTCTGCGCCTTGGTATCTAATCCCACTTCAGCACCGAGGAAGTCCATGAAGAAGTCAGCCACTTTACGCCCAACGCGGCCGCGCAGGAAGGTCAGGTAACGGGTCGATTCCGGGTTAGTTTCCCACTCGGTCAAATCGATACGCGCCACGATGTCCGCATGATTGATGTCGAGATAGTGGGTGCTGCTGATATCCATCTGCTCGTTGACACGCATACTGGACTGGCTGTTCAGCACCGCAATCAGCAGATACTCCACCGCCAGATAGCGGTAGTGAATAAACAGCACCACGCCGCCTTCAGCAAACGGATATTTTGCCAGCTCGTCGCGCAGACGACCGGTCGCGGCACGGCTAAAAGCGAGAAAATCATCGTTACCCTTACGACAATTACGCAGCGCTTCTGCCAGTTCACTCTCTGCATTGAACAGGCCATAAGCTTTGCTTTTTGCGCTGTAAACCCGGTGTAACTCCTCCACCATCGCGTTGACGGTGTTGGTGGCAGGCAGCAGCGAATCGCGCAGCGCCAGTTCAAGCTGGTTTTCATCGCGTTTGATTAACTGATGCAGGGCAATCTGGTCGATATCCAGACTCATGGTAGACTCTCCTTTTAGCACAGGCGCGTATTCAAACACCGCCAGCATCGGCTTTCAACTCTATGCATGAAGCGAACGTGCTGCTTTCGATAAAATTGCGGTAAAAAGTGTGCTGTTCCGGTAATATATCGCCTTTTGAAATGAGCTTAGACGACGATATGGCACAATCATCCCGTTACAGTGACGAACGCGTGGAACAACTCCTCGCGGAAATGGCCCAAATCCTGCACAAGGACAAAGCCCCCACCGATCTCTCCCTGATGGTTCTGGGAAATATGGTGACCAACTTAATTAACAGCGATGTCGCCCCGGCGCAACGTCGTTCTCTGGCACGTTCTTTCGCCGATGCCCTTCAGGCGTCAGTGCGTGACGATAACGCCCATTAATTGGCTGATTTGACTTAATAATATGGTAACCAACCGGCAGCGCTACCGCGAAAAAGTCTCCCAGATGATCAGTTGGGGGCACTGGTTTGCTCTGTTTAACATCTTATTCGCGCTGATTTTAGGCAGTCGCTACCTGTTGGTCGCCGACTGGCCTTCTTCGCTGGCGGGGCGCATTTACGCCTATACCAGCTGGGTTGGCCATTTCAGTTTTGTCGTTTTCGCCGCCTATCTGCTGATTATCTTCCCGCTGACCTTTGTGGTGATGTCGCAACGGCTGATGCGGGTGTTATCCGCCGTGATTGCGACCTCCGGGCTGACGCTGGTGATGGTCGACAGTGCGGTGTTCAGCCGCTTCCACCTGCACCTTAATCCGGTGGTGTGGGAGCTGGTCATCAACCCCGATCAGAGCGAGATGGCGCGCGACTGGCAGCTCATGTTTATCAGCGTGCCGCTGATTTTCCTGGTCGAGATGCTGTTTGCAACCTGGAGCTGGCAGAAGCTTCGCAGCCTGAATCGCCGCTCGTTTGGTAAGCCCGTTGCCGCCCTCTTTATCAGCGCCTTCTTTGCCAGCCACCTGATGTATATCTGGGCCGATGCCAACTTCTATCGCCCGATTACCATGCAGCGCGCCAACCTGCCGCTCTCCTACCCGATGACCGCCCGCCGTTTCCTTGAGCGTCACGGTCTGCTGGATGCGCAGGAGTATCAGCGTCGGCTGATTCAGCAGGGCGATCCGGAAGCGGTGGCCGTTGAGTATCCGCTGAGCGACATTACGTTCCGTGATGCCGGCACGCGTAACAACCTGCTGGTGCTGACAGTGGATGGTCTCAACAACGCCACGCTCGCTAAAGCGCTGCCGGAACTGAACCAGTTCGCCAGCGAGAACGTGCGTTTCACCCAGCACTACAGCGCGGGTGATACGCCAGAGAAAGGCTTGTTTGGCCTGTTCTATGGCATCTCCTCCAGCTACATGAACGGTATTCTGGCCTCCCGAACGCCGTCGGCGCTGCTGGGCGCGCTGAGCACCCAGGGCTATCAGTTTGGCCTGTTCTCCTCGGAAGGCTTTAATCCGCCGCTCTACCGCCAGGCGTTGCTGACTGATTATTCGCTGCCTGCGACAAACAGTCAGCCCAATGCCAGCACCGTAGCGCAATGGCAGAACTGGCTGGAGAAACAGAAGGGTTCGCAGGCCCCCTGGTTCTCATGGATTGCCCTGAACGGTCCTGATGTCACCGGCGACAGTGCCAAAGCCCGTCAGCGCAGCTATCTGCGCCAGGCTCCGGCCATTGATGAGCAGATCCATGCGGTGCTCAACAGCCTGCAGGCGCGTGATTTACTGAAGAACACCGTGGTAGTGATCACCGCGCAGCGTGGACTGGCACTGGATGGCGATCCTGACAGCGCCGGAAACCGCCAGACGCTGCAGGTGCCGTTAGTGATTCACTGGCCAGATACCCCGGCGCAGACTGTTGATCGTCTCTCTGATCATCAGGATGTCATGGCAACGCTGATGCAGCGACTGCTGCATGTGCGGACCAATCCGGTGAACTACTCGCAGGGTGAAGATTTGTTTGCTGCACGTCGTCGCCATGACTGGGTCGCGAGCAGCGAAGAGAACAAGCTGGTGATTACCACGCCGCAGGTGACGCTGGTGCTCAACAACAACGGCAGCTATCGCGCTTATGATGCGCAGGGCAACGCGCTGAAGGATCATAAGCCAGAGCTGGCGCTGCTGTTACAGGTTCTCACTGAAGAGAAGCGGTTTATTGCTAACTGATTAATTATCAGGCAAATAACCGGCTGGTATCTTGCATTAATAACGATAACCAGTAGACTAATCCTCCAGTGTTCGGCACGTAGCGCAGCCTGGTAGCGCACGGTCATGGGGTGTCCGGGGTCGGAGGTTCAAATCCTCTCGTGCCGACCAAATTCTCCCAACGTTTTGTCTGGTGAAGTCCAGAGAGAACCATAAAAAACAGTTTAAACAGTAGGTTGTTGAAACCTGCTGTTTTTCTGTTGTCTAGTGAAATCCTGATTGATACAGTGGAATCCACCTGATTTAGGCATACTCATGGGCATACGTTTTTAAGACTGCCTTTTGATATGCCTAAGCCTTCCGAGGAACAGAGCGGAGACTGCTCATGGCAAGACAGACCAAGCCCTTAAACAATACCGAAGTGAAGAACGCCAAAGCTGCTGGACGAGCATTGGTTCTTTATGACGGGGATGGTCTGGAACTGCAGGTAACTCCCGGAGGCTCAAAACTCTGGCGGTTTCGTTATTACAAACCCTTCACTCGTAAACGGGCCATGATCAGCTTTGGTTCATACCCTTCTGTTTCGCTTTCCGAAGCCCGCCAAAATCGTGAATCAGCCCGCGCTCTTCTCAGCAAAGACGTTGACCCTCAAGAGCACAAAAAGGCAGAGCAACTTCGTCAGAAGAGTGTGAGTGAAAGTACGTTTGAAAAAGTTGCAGCTGAGTGGTTTAAGACCAAAGAGGCAGCAGGATTAACAACTCACACTCTTAACGATATCTGGCGTTCAATGAGTAAATATGTGTTCCCACATATTGGCTCTATGCCCATTTCCAGCATTACAGCCCAACAGTTCATCGGATCTCTTAGCCCGACTCATGCAGCAGGAAGACTCGAAACTGTTAAAAGGCTAAGTCAGCGTATTAATGAGGTTATGGATTATGCTTTGAACTCTGGTTTAGTCACTTCAAACCCAGCGGCAAAAATCGGTAAGACATTCCATAAGCCAAAAGTAAAACACCGCCCTGCCCTTTTACCTGAACAGCTACCTCTGCTTATGAAGAATCTCGCATTTGCGAGTATTAGCAGACAGACGCGCTGTCTTATCGAATGGCAGCTCCTTACAATGACACGACCGGCAGAAGCGGCGATGACACGCTGGGATGAGATCAACTTCGAGACAAAGGAATGGCGCATTCCTGCCGGGCGCATGAAAATGAAACGTATGCACATTGTTCCATTATCTGAGCAGGCACTTGCCGTATTGGAAGTTATGAAACCTATCAGCAAACACAGACCGCACGTTTTTCCCGGATACCGCAATCCGCAGGAACCAATGAACAGTCAGACGGCAAACATGGCGCTGAAACGTATGGGCTTCAAAGATATCCTTGTTGCGCATGGTATGAGATCGATTGCCTCAACTGTTCTCAATGAGAAAGGGTTTCAGCCTGACGTGATTGAAGCAGCACTGGCACACATTGATACTAATGAGGTCAGGAGAGCTTACAACCGTTCTCAATATCTGGAGCAACGAAGAGATATGATGGCGTGGTGGGGTAGGCATGTTGAACAATCAGCAAGTGGCAACTATAGCTTTTCATCAGGATTGGAAAATGATTCAGTAAATCATTACCATGACGTGAAAGTATGAAAAGTATTTGCATCTACTATTATACTCAACTAAAAGAGTAGCAACTAAACCTTAAGATCCAAAGACCGTGACTAAGCCTAATAATTTCAAAAGGAAATAGCCTAATGATTTATCAGTGTTACTCATGCAGCAAGACATCTTTCGAAATTATTTGTCCCTGGTGTTCTGGCGGAGTACCAACTGCAACGAATTCATGGGGCACAAAAACGCCTCTCCCTGTAACCTCAGAACAAATGATTCCTCTAAATCCCTCTTTTTATCCAGAGTTTCAATATCAGTCAAAAGGAATCATAAAAGACTTATTCGGAAAAAAGAAAGAGCAATCCCAACTCAATAGTCTCCTGCAAAATGTCCTAGATAAATATGCAACATTTAAGGATCCTTACTTCACCAATTTCATCTACACGACAAAATTTTCACATGATAAGCGGTCAGAAAGTGATTTATCGGAAGACAAAAGCACTTATTCTGATTTTGTATTATTCCGTGAGGTCCTTGTTCGAAAGGGCTTTAATGAATTAGAAGAGCTGCCAATGCTTTTGGACAAGCTTTTACTTACTACATCTTTCAACGCTGTATATAACGGGTTTGCGAAAGAGATCAAAAGACATATCAAACCTACATTAACGGAATCTTTAAAATCATGGATTGAAGAAGCGGGAACAACCTTTAGAGCGGATCTATCTTTATTTCTATATTTTGTCTGGAACAATAAAATAACCTTCCCTGCATTAGATTTCAATGAGAAAGCTCAAAATATTCCAGGCACACCATTAATATCGATTGATAATGTAAGAAAATATATATCAATTTGTGAAACTATATACTTTGACATTTTAGTCGAAAGATTGGCTATACGCCTTGAACATTTCAATCCCGATAAATATGTTAATATGTACTCAGTTGATTCAATGAATGGTTTTGAATTTGAAGACTTCTTAGTCAAGATATTCCAAACTCTTGGGTATGATGTTAAAGAAACCAAAAGAACCCAAGATCAAGGTGCAGATCTATTTGTCACTCGCTTCGATAAAAACATTGTTATCCAAGCAAAAAACTATTCTGGCTCAGTTGGTAATTCAGCAGTACAACAAGCTATCTCCGCTAAAGCATTTTACTCATGTGACGAAGCAATGGTTATTACAAATTCATATTTCACTAATTCGGCTAAAGAACTTGCTGAATCAGCAAAAGTACGTTTGATTGACAGAAATGAATTACAAAAATATTTAGAAGACTATAATCAAAAAATAATAGAAGAATTCAAATAATTCTAAATATTAAAATTTTAAAAAATCGTTACTATTAATTATGTATTTTGTTCTGATTTAAATCACTGAAGATAGATTGCCTAGATCAAAAACATTTAAATTTAGACGTGCGAGAACAAAATGAATAGAGTCAATCAGATAGTTAGCATTCTTAGTAAAATGGAATCACATACTCCATTTGCGTTGGTAAAATCCAAGAAAAAAACCTCAATAAAAATACAAAATTACTCTTTGTTTGGATGCCTTCTATGTCTTCTGCTGTTGGGGGCACTAATTATTCTATGCTTAACTTTTAATATTGATAAAAAGAGCGTAGAAATTTACGCTATATTGCTACTTATAATGAATCATATCTTTGGAATTATATGCTTATCAACACCTATAGTCGCTGATATGAATTTCTTCTTTAATATGCGAAAGGAAGTATTAAACGACTTTCAAATAGAAATAAATCACGATGAGAAGAATGTTGAACAACTCGACCACTATTCTATCCCCGAGTTGGAATATGCAACATATTGGTTAAATCTTAAAATTGAACGATTTAAAGCACGTATATCAGATTTCTTTGGTACTAAAACTGCCATTATATCTATTTTAGGATTATCATACTCTGCTGTACAATCTCTAGGTGGATTTGAAAAAATAGGCAATATTTTATTTAAAGGATTATTCGACACTAACGTTGCCAATATAATTTCGATATTAGGTTTGTTTTTTCTTCTTGGCATTTCCCTTGGAGCCATTGTAATGAAAAATATCATCAACCATTTTGAATACTTAAAAAACATTCTAGCACTGGCAAAACAGCGAAAAAAAGAGTTCTCCTAGAAAAAATACATCGGTCTGAATAATGAATTATTATATCTTTAAGCCTCAATTAATATTTAATAGTAGGAGAGTATCTAGAAGCATATCCAGAATAAAGACTATCATTAAGTAAATAATTGAAGAGAACATCTGTAACTCGCATAACATGTCAGAAATCGTTCTGTTACCATATGATAAAGTGCTCAGCAAAAGTTAAAGCATGAAGTATTGTAAAGACTAATCACCATGCTGACCAGTATGGCATGCATTGAGCTTTTTATCCTATGACCATTTTACCAGGCACGAAAGTCACCAAGAAGATAATTGACTCGTTGGTTGCAGGCTTTGCTTCCAGAAGAGTAGTGCTGAAATAATGGGGATCATCACCCTTCTGACGATAACGAGCTATATTTCTAACATTGACTCCCAGATAAAGCGCAGCTAAATCTATTCCAATTGTGGCATCATCCGGCATGTCATTGAACAAACGCCAGACTTCTGACATCTCACTTAAAGTTTCAATAGCACTCATGTTTGTTTCCATAGTGTTCAAAAATGATGTGTATTTTTTTGAGCCAATGTTTTAATTTAAAAAAAGAAAATTAATTTAAAACCCCACAAATAAAAGATTGACTTCAGAAAATATTCAATTAAAGATTAATACTTATGAATAATTTATCTCGAGCATATTTTTTAGAAGGGCTAATGAAAAGTAATCTAACAATACATTTAGACTTAAAAGAAATGTGGCTTTTGTTAAAGGACAATGAAGCCAATATTCTTTCTGAGCTAAATTCTATCGGGGTTGATGAGTTTTGCTTTAAACACATTACAAAAGTTAATGAGTGGGAGTTTTATGCATTTATCAGTGAGGCAAGAAAGTTCAAGTATTTGAAAGGTGTTATCAGCTTCCTAGTTGACGAATCA
Organism: Candidatus Pantoea varia; assembly: GCF_900115075.1. Taxonomy (GTDB): domain Bacteria; phylum Pseudomonadota; class Gammaproteobacteria; order Enterobacterales; family Enterobacteriaceae; genus Pantoea; species Pantoea varia. The sequence continues at coordinate 438,669 of NZ_FOVG01000001.1, read as the reverse complement.
TTTATGCAAACAGTAAATGTAAACGGTTGGGAGTGTACGAGATTTAGTATACTTCCAGAACAAGTAAGAGAAATTATTGATGTTCTGAATATCAAAAAAGAGAAAAAAACATTACTTAAAAAACAAAAAAAGATCGATAAATCATATGCAAACAACTTTAGACTCTAACCATTTTAATTTTCGGGTTGAAGCATAGTAAAATTTATACTAATGTCTGACTTTTACAGTGGAATGAGTTTTTAGCCATGAAAAAAAACCAGATTCAGACTTTAAAAGACTTTACGATTTATTTCGAAAAAAAGCCTATTATTGAACTTAAAAAAGGAACAATTCTTTATCGACTTAATTGGCACGAAATAGATAAGAAAACGATTGGAAATTGGTATGCTTATAATTCCGATGCAGCACTAGAATATAAATATTTTGGCGCTGCAAATAGAGAAAATAAAAACATTCTCCCCCATCTTATTGAAGGTGAATTAAAACAAAATGTAATTTTACGCGAGATTAGTGAGAATCATCTTGAAGTTTTTGATCGCATTTATAATGCTCAGTTCAGTCACTTTCAACTTGCTAGAGATTTACAAAGTATTCATGATAGTATGTCACCACATTTCGAAGGGTTCATTCGAAAAAAAAACAATCCAGCTACAAATGAAGTTTTCCTTTCATTTCCTGATGAAATTATTAAGACAATCAATATTACACTCCTTCAAAATTTTTAAATATTCATCTTTCGCTGGAACTTTGAAATCTTTAAAGAAGGCAACTCAGTCTCTCTGATTTGCCTTCCTTTTTATATTATCAAATTGAAAAATAATTTATAATAACTACAATTTTTGCTGCTTTAATCCTTTTAATTTTTATTAGGTATTTGATCAAAATCAGGCATACCCTAATCTTGTCCACAACTTGTAGCAACGGAATACCTACTGTTCACGAACTATATAAAATCAATTCTATCAGATACTTACTAAAAATATTGCAAAATGTATCATTACTGACTTGACTGAAAAACTCTGTTGTTTAGTATGTATTAACTTTCTTATTTATTTTTCTCACAGCTTTTTAACGGGTTTTTATACACACTGATTTTCCTTAAGTTATTATTTATTAATAAGAGGTTGATAATGGCTACATCCCCGATTTTCCTCAAACAATCCTGTATTAAAACTTTAACCGCAGTTGAAGCCAATAGAGATGCCTCAAATCAACACGAGTTTAACGGTGTTGCTCAGCTAAAACAGATATTTGGCAGCGCTAGAGTTACCCAAAACGTAGTATTCTCAATTAGAGGAACGGATATATTCTGCAATGATACAATCACTTGGTATGATGCCAGAGAAAACTCACCTGATAGAAGCGAGTTTCGCCTTTATTTCCGCGATAATTATGTCATGGAGCAGGCAGAAGAAGGGGACAATATTATTGTAGGCATCGACAAAAGTGATAAAATTCATATTATTTTAATTAAGCAGAGCAACTCTGACTATGTAGGTAATATACCTAGCTGGCGTTAATGATTATTTAATATAGAATAACTCATAAATACAAATGAAATTAAATAAGACATGCCCCAGCAAGACATTGCTGGGGGGATATTTATTTTTGTATGGTTTTAATTTTTTGTATAGATACAGCTTTATGAATATAAGGTTCAAGCAGTTTTGCAACCGCTTCAAATACAGGAACGACCACTGAATTTCCAAACTGCTTGTAAGACTGCATATCTGAAACCGGAATGTTGAAGGGCTTGCTATCATGCGTCTCAAATCCCATTAGGCGGGCACATTCATGCGGAGTTAACCTTCTTGGCCTATTTGACATGTTTTCCGCATTATAGAAATCTATTTCACCTAGTTCATGATCCCACCCACGGTCAATCAATATCTCAGAACCATCTTTATAATATCTCGCAGATAATGTACGAGTGACCGTATCAACGTTATTAGGTTTCACTAAACCGAAACCAAAACCGTTACCTTTCTCCGCATGCTTTTTAGCATATTTATAGAGATAATCCCACAGTCTAGGAGAAAGGATATATTTACTATCTACATCATTATCGTGATCAAGTAGTTCTTTAAAAGAAACTCTTTTAGATGGGAAAAATTTACTTATATTTCGTAATGTAAATCCTTTATCTATTTTCAAATCACGGCGAAATCCAACCAATATAATTCTCTCCCTGTGTTGAGGAAGGAAATTTTTACCATCAATGATCTTAGGATCTGAAGAACCAGAAACTGCAGAATCAGCAACTTCATACCCAAGCTCGTCAAGGGTATTCATAATTACTCTGAATGTTTTTCCTTTATCATGACTCTTAAGATTTTTTACATTTTCAAGAACAAATATTGATGGTTTTTTTGATTTTATAATTCGTGCAACATCAAAAAATAGAGTTCCCTGAGCATCACATTCAAATCCATGAGCTCTTCCTAATGAGTTCTTTTTACTCACACCCGCAAGACTGAAAGGCTGACAAGGGAAACCAGCTAAAAGCACATCATGGTCAGGGATGTTTTCATTTATATATTCATAAGCTTCACTTTCTGAAATATCATCTCTATTACTCAAAGTAATTTCACGAATATCGGAGTTAAACTGGTGTGATTTTTCATCGTTATACCAATTCGCTTTGTATGTACGCACAGCCTCTTTATTCCATTCGCTTGTAAATAGGCACTGTCCTCCTATAGCTTCAAAGCCTTTACGAATTCCGCCAATTCCTGCAAAGAGATCAATGAACCGGAAAGCATAGTTCGGATGGTTTTCTGGTGGTTCTGGAAGCATGTTTTTGAGTAAAAAAACCTCACCTTCAGTTAACAGCTTTGCTTCACATTTATCATTAATCCAGCGGTTAAGCGTTTCCCTACTCCAATCGTTATCACCAACTTTCCTGAGTGATTCAGCAACATGCTTTTGACTATAAACTTCCAAAATTTTTTCAACCAGTTGCCGATCACTGTTTTTCTTTTTTTTTGTTTCACCCGCGGATTTCTCAAAGAGATCACGTGCAATTACTAATTCAGACATAAAACCCCCTATGGATAACAATAGTGATACTATATCACTCATTTGACCCAGCGGGTAGCGAAAATCTGTTCATGTCTCTGTCAGGTATTGTGATCTCTATTATATTTTCACTTTATACATACACAGTAATACACAGCTGAGTAAAGAGTTCGAAGGGAGAGCTTGCGGCTCACGTTATGCTACCGACAGCGAGAATGGGAGTTGAAGGAGTCTGAGAAGTTCAGTTCAGGTCTGAAGTATTCTAAAAAGCGTTTCCTTGCTCCAAAAAGTACAACAACAAAGCAGGCTGAGACCACTGACAATCGCCAATTAAAATAAGAAACTTACATTGCTATAAAAATTATTTCTATTCTAAAGCAAGAGCTAACTCAGCGAAGCTGAGTAGCCTTGCTTTTTCTGCTCTTCGGTTGTAAAAGGTAGATCAACATCTAAACCGTTGACATAATTCAGCTATCGGATATAAATGAATTAGGCATAAGGATTATGCTTATATTTAGAAAAGGAGTTCCTATGAATAAAATATATCACCCTCCCCTCGCAGAGAATCTACGTATTCATTGCGTCAGCGTCAGACTCAATAACTCAGAGCTAAATATTTTGGATCAAGAGCGTCAACAATACGCCAAAGGCGAGTGGCTTCGCATGTGCTTCATGAAAAACCAACCTGTTATCGTTCCTGAGATCAACAAAGCAGCATGGAAAACGTTTGGCGAAATAAACCGCAGCCTAAACGTAATTGTTAATCACCTCAACGCAAAACAATCATGTAGCCCTCTGACCAAGACAGAACTCTTTGCTGTGAAGCGTCAAATCACTGATCTTCGCTCACGTTTACTTACCGCTGATCTATGGAGTATCCCCTCTCATGAAGGGCATGCAGAAGATCAAACGCGGTAAGAGCTTCGCAGGAGTTGTTCTATACGCGTTGAAGCCTGGAAAGCACCATAAAACTGACCCGGTGGTTTTAGGGGGGAACATGCTTGGCGCTTCAGCAACTGAGTTGATAGCTGAGTTCGACGCCTCAGCTTCACTTCGTACAGACGTACTGAAACCTGTATGGCATAACTCACTTCGTCTACCCCACGGTGAATCACTTGCTACTAAACAATGGGTTTCATTTGCTGACGACTACATGAAGCATATGGGATTCAGTGACACTCACCTACGTTGTTATGTCCTACATGACGACGAGGCCGGCCAGCACATTCATATCATTGCCAGCAGAGTAGACCTCATTGGTGGAAAGCTTTATCTGGGTAGGAATGAAAACTTGACCAGTACACGTCTAATCCATGAACTTGAAAAAGATTATTGCCTGACAAGAACTAAAGGCCCCTCTCCTTCGCATAGCTCTTCCCCTACCAGAATGCGCAAGAAGCTGTCTCGCAACGAGGAACAGAAAGAGAAACGCGAAGGTCAGCCAAGCCCCAAGACGTTCCTGCAGAACACTATCGATGAGCTTCTTATAACTGCCAACAATATTCCTCGCTTCATTGAAGTACTTCGCGAGCACGGCATAACGCCCGTGCCTAATATTGCTACCTCTGGGCGCATGAATGGTTTCTCATTTGAATATGCAGGAATTGCGTTCAAAGCTTCCCAACTGGGAAAGTCTTACTCGTGGGCCAACCTGCAAGCGAAGCTCCGCTACGAACCTGAACGTGACAATCCTCTGCTCTTTGATTTGAAAGCTACGGCTATGGGAAATAATGAGACGAGTGATCCAAAGATAGAAGCTACTAATGTAGTAATTACACCGTCATTACCATCTGCTTTAGAATCCGAACTTACGTCTCCTCCTATGTATGAACATGGAGTTGAAGCGTCAGAGACAACCGAAGCGCAGACACTGCTCGACATGACGCGTATGCCAAGCGAGCAAACCAGAAGCGCTGACTTCTTCATGACAAGGGTATTGAGATGGCTGCTGAGCATTCCTTACTTGTCCGCTTTCATAGACATGCTGAAGAAGACAGGCAAAACACTTGTCCACAGAAAATCTTCATTTTCGACAGTTCATGCAGTCCTCTCAGCTGAACCTGCGTTATCTGAACTACCAGATAACAGCGAAATACTGGCTGAGCGCATAAAAAGGCCTTTCGTTAACCTACTGCCTCAAAGCAATTTTTCAGCCTAAGTTCTTATTTGCACAAACAATTGATCGTTTTTACAGATCGATAAACTGCATATGATAGTCAATACCTATCAAAAGGGGATCATCGATCGGTACAAGTGATTTGCTTAAGTTTTGAACTCGTTCAAAAATGCGTCGTAAAAGCAGTTACCAATCAGCTAGTTATGAGCGACTTTAAATTAAAGGTGCAGAAAATGGACACAGCGGCTTTGAGCGGACAGAAAGTGCGTAAACCATCGTTCTTTCGTTCGATTAGGTTCTGGATTGTTGTGGTAGTGATTTTTTGGATTCTGACTGATTCAAATCCAAAAGACACTGCAGGGTTACTGTTCATGTGGACACTACCTGCCTTTTTCTTACTCCTCACGGCATATGTGTCATACACGCATAAAAGGGCAAACGCCTCCACTATTGACCTGCTGAACGTTAATGACAACGGATTGTGGAGCCATGAATTCCAGGACAGCAAAATGACCATTGATACCAACCGAGAGCTGCTGACCCTGGAAGCTGGTAAGCGCAAGAAAGCTTACAAGTTCAGTGACGTTAAAGGCTGGCGGTATCACTTAGCCGCTGGAGGTGAAATCGTTGCATTTGATATTCCCGGTATGCTAGGCGCAAAGGGCCATAACAACACTACCCGCTTAAAGAACTTTGAGAATTCAGGATTCTTTATCCAGGTTAGAGACATTGAATTCCCGGAGTGGCAGATCAAATTTCACCCCCGTAAAGGCCGGTTCCACCATGAACGCGGGATCCGCGATACGGAAATGCAGTTAAAACGGTGGTGTGAAATTTTTGACCAGACACTCAACAAAACCACAGCAACACAATAATCATCAATATCAAATAAGGGATTAAGAAATGAATAAAATTTCAACAGTTGCAGTCCTGACTTTGGCAGTTTTGCTTACCGGCTGCGACAGCGAGCCTTCCTCTTCAGAGATTCAAAAAGCTATGCAGGAAAACATTGACCACACAAACCAGCAAGCCAGACAACGGTTCGGTGAGAACAGCAAAGACATGCTCACAACTCTGAACAAAGCTGAAAAGGTTTCCTGCAAGGCGTCAGAGGCAAAAGGTACATACCTATGCAAAGTTGATACAGACATTACTCTGCCAATGATGGGCGAGAAGCAAACCGTAGCTGAATTCAAATTCACGAAAAATGGTGGGAACTGGAAAGTATCACCTTAACTGAATTCAATAATTAACAAGCTCATTTTCTACCGGAATTTCAAAACACATATTTTATGCGCAAATGTTAGCGCCAGGGAACCATTTCTAAAAAACCAGGGGCCTTTCAAAGGCCTGTCAGGTTTGTATGAGGCTTAAGTAATGAGTTACAATCAGAATATCGTAAGACAAATGAATGACGATCATTATGAACAAAATGCAAATCGAAGAAATGCTTGTAAAAGAAGGCTTTACTCCAAAAGAAGTCTCTGTGATACGTCAGCATGCTGAGAAAGACGGTTATCCTTATCCCTGGCTCCTTTCACAGTTAAAGAAAAGATTCATAGTTGCGATGATATTAATAGCAATCCTTCTCGCAGGGCTCATCTATACCATTCGCAGTGGTACACAAGAAAACCTTGTTTCGTATTCAATCACGCTTTTAGCAGGTTTCGTTATTTTATATATATTTGTACCTTTGAAACCTGCATTTAAAGCTTACAGATTCATGAAAAAACATGGTCACTCTTTGTAAGTATCAGAGATTGATTTAATGGCTGAAGCGTCATTATAGACTTCAATGAACAGCTCTTTTCTGCTCATTTCCTTAATCCCGCGAACGTAGTCGGTATTAAGAAAATAGTAGAGACGCCAGGCCTCAGGTTTTTGTACCAGACGCACGATGCCATAGAGAGACAGTGCCAGGTCCATTGAACTGTATGCTAACTGCCCAACCCTCTGATCGAATCCTAAAAACTCAGCTGTTGCTACATAACCCTGTTTGAGTAATCCCACACTATCAGTTTTGCCATACACCAGGTTCTCAACAGACTCCTGAAACCCGTTGAGTCCATGCAGAACCAACATTCCCCCAAAGGCAGAACCTATGATTGTCCCTGACGCAAGGGAAGCACCTATCACTGATACACCGGCTATTACCTGCATGCCGCTTAGCACTACCCCAACACCATTGATCACATAGCCCCAAAAATCTCCATTCCTGACTAATTGTACCGAAGCATGAACCGCAGCTGTTCCAGCTCTGAGCATTCTGTCCTGAATCGTAAGGTATTCATTTTCCTTTTTGAGATTTTGGATGCACTCCTGGCATTGATCATCAGTGGAGTCTGAACGGATAACGTTAAGCTGAGCGTTAACGAAAGCTTTAACGTTATCCTGGAACTGTAACCTATTAAATCCGTCTTTAAGATAGATGTGAGAAAGGTGATTAGCATTGCTAAGCAGCTGATTTGCCTCAGCATGAGCCATAGTCAGAAAGTAATCCTTGAATCGGTCTGCTTTCCAGTAGTCCATGACTGTGCCTTTATGTCATTATAAGTATCGTTAAGTTTATTTAATCAGATTACCCATCACAGGGAAAGCAAAAGGACCAGCTATGAGTACAGATCTCTTCTTAAAAATTGATGGCATTACAGGTGAATCACAGGACAGTAACCATAAAGACTGGATTGCTATTGAATCTTTCACATGGGGCGCGAACCAGCCAGGGAACATGACAGTTGGAGGCGGAGGTGGTGCAGGAAAGGTTCAGTATCGTGATCTCTCTGTTCAGACACACATAGACAAAGCTACTCCAGCAATAATGCGCTATGTATCTAATGGCAAGCATATTGGCAAGGTAGAGCTTTCGGTGTGTAAGGCCGGTGGGAGTCAAATCGAGTACTGCCGCATTACACTTGAAGACGTTCTTATTACCAATGTAATTTTTAATGGCACTACAAGTCGTGACCTGATAGGGGTCTCTTATCAATTCCAGGCATCAAAAGTTAAAACACAGTATTGGGAACAGTCAGCAAGCGGTGGTAAAGGCGCAGAAACACAGTCAGGATGGGACATTAAAAGCAATAAAGAGAGTTAAATGTAAAAAGTGTAATTTTCACGATTTCAATGCATAAATAATTTGGATGTTAAAACCTCTTAAAGAAGACTTAAAAGTATGATAGTACATAAGTTATTTACACATTTATCACTAAACAATACTAATTACGCCATTACTACTTCATTGCATTTTCCTTATAGGTTATTTAATTTATTCATAGATTTTAATTAAAATTAAATGCACACATTGAAATTTAAAAACTTTCCTTTAGGAGGATCAAACCACATCATAGGTGCCATTTTTAATACAATGAAAAAGTATAAAATGACATTGATTTTTTTATTAACCCACTATTTGAATTTATAACGTGTACGCAGCATTATAAATTTATAATTTATTTGATAAATCAACTTTAAACAGAGGTTTATATGAGTACGTTCACTAATACATCAAATTCAGAGTCCCGTGAATTCCATCCCAAGATTTTGTTTGAATCTGGATTCAATCTAGGCAGTATGGATGTCGTGCAAGGAGGTAATTTTGAAGATGTAATTGGCTGGATACCAATTGCACTCTGGTCTGGCTTGCCAAAAGGAGTTTTCGATGGCATTTTGGTTATTTTACCACCACCAATAGCAACTGAATTAGTGCATCAATCAGTAATTGATGCACTAAAATACGGCATTAAAATGCATACAAGTATGGATCCCACTGAATCGCAGATTTCTTCAATGGAGAATGCCATAACTATTATTAATTGCTCATCATTAGATGCACAAAGTCTTATTGATCTTGTTAAAAACAATGGATTTAAGAAAATTATTGCCATCCCTGAAATTAATAAATATCGTGATAACAATATTCCAGCTCGACCTATAACAGGCCTTTCGCTGGTGTTTACCTCGCAAGATATTTGGATACAGCATGTAGTTTCAATATGCCAACAAATAATGTCTGAAATAAAAAATCACAATAGTTATGCGGTAGTACACGTTGATGATAGTTGTGTCTTAAGTATCAAAAATAATGAAGCTATATGTAGTATCGACGAATGCTATGTCACATGTTTATCCTTTAAAAATGACAAAAAATCTATCGTTGATCAGTATGCACAGCGTTGGGTCACTCAAATAATGGGGGGGATGGTCAGAGAGGTTGAATCAGAGCTTGAAAGTTTAAACTTACCTGAAACAAATCGTTTACACTTGCTCGCTCAACTTAATTCCAGAGCAAAAAATGATGAAGAAACTAATAGAATTCTTAATATTTGTATTGACCATTATGACGACTGGAATAAAGAAACATTGGTTCAGCTTGCGTCAATAGCATATCAAGCAGATAATGAAAAATTAACAAACCTTTTCTTACCTAAAGATGTCGCAGGACTTGCGGCACAAAACTGGCTCGAAAAGGCATTAGATCTAGCAATGGATATTTGCAACAATTCTCTGATTGAAGTTTACGATATAGCTATGGAGAGGCTTTTTCCAAATTCCGAATCACTCAGAGAGAACCGTGATCGCCGCTTATTAATGAATTGCCAATTATATTTAAAACAAAGAGATAAACTTTTTACTACAGTTGGTTTTAGAGATTATCATTTAACTATTCAAACTGAAATTTTCTCTGACTATCCTAACTATTCAGAGATAGTTGGGACTGCAAACTCTTGGGGAAGAGAATGGGCAGAGCTTGCTGCTATATGTTGCTGCACTCATGCAAATCTAGTTGGAAAACCTCGAGATGCCGCTGATGTAGCCAAGCTTTTAACTAACTCATATTTATATGGTCGTCAAGCCACTCAAATTTTATTGACATCAATGCGAAAGATGGTCCTAAATGATATAATCCCACCTGAAGAATACGATTATTATAGTACATTACTCAAATCTATAATCCATTATCTTGCTCATTATCCGAATGATGATCTAACTCGCACACGGATTATTGAATTTTTATCGGTTGAATCCTGTGGAAAAATAGGCATACCTGCAATTACACTCACCCTATTGGATATAGCAAATAGACAAATACATGAAATTTCAAATTTAAGCGAAAATCAACATGAAAATAACATTGAAAGTTATGAGGATGAAAATTTTGGTGGTACAAAATTAGAAGATGATTTACAAAAAGCATTAACTTGGCTTGACGAGCAGCATGTAATTGAATATGGAGTTACGATATTACCCAGTGGAATGGTTGAAGATCCAGATAATTTAATCCGACTCGTTTGTAGATTGATTAACTTTAGCGCTCCCAAGAAAGAGGATGTAGACCTCAAATTTATGGAGAAACTTGTATCGTTAGTTTGTGCATTAGCTCCCCACGCTAAAAATGAAATAAATACGGATCTTAAAGTATTACGCCTTTTAGGTGGGCATCAGGCAATATCATTCCGATATCAGCAAGCGAGAAATTTAGCCGAGCAGGCTTTACTATTAGGGCTAAGAAATACTGAGCGCAAACGTTTGTCATGGTTGGCATATGCGGATATTTATCAGCGCTGTAAAGATCCTCTCCAAGCACTTTATGCTCTCGCATGCGCTTTTGCTACAAAAGGTCCAACTACTCCATCGGATTTATGGCAAGAAATATTTACTGCAAGTCGAATTTTGCGAGATCTTGGTTTGCTGGATCAGGCACGTAATTTACTACCCTTATTGAGTAAACTAATGACTAGCCTTGGTATAGATCCAGAGTATGATCCAAGAATTATTTCACTAGAAGAAAGTATAAATTTCAGTGCTTCTGAAAGTCAAGACCCTGTAATAATTACTAAGATGATGGATCGTTTAACTTATAGTTGCGAAAACGCCTTAGATGACAGAAGCGCTTTGATGCCTCTGATCGTCCTTTTAAGCCAAGCTGTCCAGCAAGCTTTACATTTTCAAATTATTATACCTACTCAAACACAAAATATATTGAATCGAGGCCTTGAATTATTAGGTGAAAATGTTGCAGAATTTATTTCTACCGTAGCAGAGAATGAACCTACAGCGGTTGCAATCACTCGGCAATTCAATCTTATTGAAAGATCCTCTTATAGTTCTGATGTTCCAAATGATTATGCTGTTATATCTGTAGCTGCACGCCGCTTACTGAATTCGCCAACTGATGCCCCTCGTAAAGCTTCTGAAAATGCTCTAGCTATTGAAATTCTCGCTGATCATGCTGTTTCAATGGTCCCTCGCAGTGTTCCACTTGAGCATGACTGGCCTGAACAATATGCTTACTCATTAAATGCCTTAGGCGCAGATGTGGTTTTTTTAGGACTTGATACAACTGGGGAACTCGTTGTAGTGCATGTATCTGAAAAGAATATTTATCGTGTTAAACAACCAGGATATCTAACCACTTTCAAAGATCGGATGTTGACATGGCTCGAAACTTATCCTCATCGATACGGAATTATTGACACAGCCGATGGTAACAATGAGTTCTTTGCGGCAATGGAATCTTTGGACATCCGTTTGCCATTAGCTAGAAAATTGCTCGTTATTGCGGAGCCTGAATTGCAGCAGTTAACATTCAATCTTTCATTAGTTAAAATTGAAACTGACGGCATGCAAGATTTTATTGGTTATCATTCTGAAATTGCAATGGCTCCATCGTTGTCATGGTTAGCAATAATACATGAAAATCGCCACCTGAATAAACATCTTAGAAAAGCATGGATCTCATACCAGGAGGGAACCGAAGGAGGCACAATGGGTGCCGCGTTGCAAAGACTAGAAGGAACATTTAAGGACTTTGGTTTCTCTTTAGACACGGTTCAGAAATTACCCGATCTCCGAAATGCAGAAATTTCTATAATTGTTGCCCACGGTGATTTAATGACCGGAGGCCGTTACATCCATCGTATTAGCGATGAGGATACGTTAGTTGAATCACCTAACTCTGTGGCAAACGCGCTAGCAGATTCTGACGTTGTTATTCTATTTGTATGTAGTGGAGGCCGAATCGATAAAAATCCTTGGAGTAACACTACAGTAGGGCTCCCAAAATTATTACTGAAAAAAGGAGTAAGAGCTGTTATTGCATCACCATGGCCATTAGATGTTAAGGTTTCTTATAATTGGCTAGAACCTTTCTTAACAGAATGGGATGCAGGCGCATCATTGTTTGAAGCAACAAAAAAGGCAAATGATATAATAGGCGTAAATTTAGGGAGAAGTCCTCAATATGCACTTGCTATGACTGTATATGGAGATGCTTTTCTAAGAAAAAAATAAGAATCTAATAGATGCACCTTACCCCCCTCCACAAGGGGGGGGTAATTTTATAAATAAAATCGATAAAAAGCACTATTTATTCAGTATAAACTCAAGGAAAAAATTTTTATAACGCCATCAAACTATTCACCTCTTACGCCTTCTTCTCATTTCTGCTACTTTCGCTAAAAGTATTGCTTTTTCATATTTAACACGTTCTTCACGATATATACTCTCAGCCTCTTCCTCATTATCAATTGTATAATGAATCATAAAGCGAAAAAAAAACGTGATCTCATGTTCATAGCCAAGGTGCTGAATGATTCTTGGAGAACTCGATTTTAGAGCGTTTGAAAGCATAGATATAATTGTAAAACGATCTGCAAGATCTGTTTTAGATTGAGGAAGGTAGTACTTAATGTAGTAGCCGACACAGAATAGCCAGATATATCTAATTATCTTGTCCTGTGCAAAACCTGATTTTTTTAATCTTTCAATGAACATTTGCAAAAGCAAAAGTAGCTTTTCATCCTTTGAAAGCGCGTCTGTATTTTTCATAGATTGCATCCTTGCAAAATGATCAACCACTCCTTGGTTGTATATACAAGATAACATATAATTTTAATTGCGCAATATCTGCGCAACTAAATATTTAATCAGCATTGGTTTCCCTGTCTATCTTGGGCAACCCATTATTAAGTTGTTCAAAACTGATTCCGTGATTTGTAGCATTGAACTGCCATACAACAAACCTCTCTTCCAGACTCCTGATCTCTTCTGCCAGTACTTTATTTTTGAATTCGAGATTACTGATACGCTGTGAGGCCATTTTCAAATTAGCTGGCCGTTTTTCTTCATCGTTTCCAGACTTAATATTTTTCTTCTTAATATTGAAAGCCATGACAATATCTTTGTGAAGCCCCAGTGACTGACGGGTTGGTCGCTTACCAATCAGAGGTTCAAGCCTGTCACAAAGATATTCCCATGAAAGCTTACCTGACTTCTCACTGTCCCAACCTGCTATTGTGTTTTTAATTATGCTGATATCTTTATTATCTAAATGTTTAGCCATATGACTCTCCTTTTAATTATGATTTGTCCTTTCATTTCCAATCAGTTCATTCCTGCTCACGCCAGTGAGATTTTTCATATGTGTAAAATCATCACCCTCCAGTCTTACCAACGCCCCATCCTCAAGATTTTTGCTTTTGAGTAGCGCTATCAAATCCAGAAGTCTAGCTTGCGTTTTTTCGTGATAGGCCGCCCACTTGTCAGCCCCGTACTCCTCGTCTTCCATGTCAACCTTTGCCTTTTCAATAAGCTGCTCTGTGTATGCCGCAGTAGCTTCCAGCCTGCCTAGCGAGTCTTTGTCCCCTTTCACGCACACATGATTGCTGCAATTGATACAGTCCCTGAACTTCGTACACGGAGAGATTACGTAGTCATGAGTGCAGTAGCCGAACTCTGTCACGTGAATGGCTGCGTGGCCTGTATCTTTGACATCAATACGCCATGAAGGGTTTGCTATAGCTCTTGGGGTGGTGTTTTCTGGTTTAATGCCAATATTCTGAACACCATGCTTAACTGACTCTTGGACCTTCTCTTCCTGGCTGACGTGGTTATAGGTCCTGTTTTGTGTCTCCCTCACTCGTCCTGACCACTTGGCTAGTTCAAAATCTCCAAGCCCACCACGTTGTGCAATCGTATTAAGTAAGTGTCTTGCCTGATGACTTCTGAGTGAAAGGTTATTCCCCATTGACCCTTTGTAGCCGTGCCTGTCAAAAATCGTTGTAATTGAGTGACTCCGACGATATTCAGTGCTTCCCAGACTGGTGCTAACCATAGTGGCAGTTGGTCTGAAAAGAGATCTTTGCGTCGTTAAACTTGCACTGAGCTGATACCGGAACAGAAGACATAGTGCGTTGCTGTATCGAATGTTCTTTTCTTTATCGTACCAGGGGAAGTCTGGGTGAAGCTCACGGTCCTCACCAGAAATCTCAATCTCTCTGGCATATGTCCGGGCGTTTTCTGAAAGAGTCCTCAACCTCCTGATCGCTATCTCAGCAACCGGGACCATGACTTCTGGTATCCATTTCACATTTCCACCAAAGCCTTTTTCGGAATAGAATCTTAGCCCATATCTCAGCTTTCCTTCTCTGTCCGCCTCACGGATTTCACAATCCGCAGGGAGCGTCAGGATTTCTGTTACTCTGGAAGGTGCACACATAAGCAACGCAAAGACAGAGCTTACGAACACATCCATTTCTGAAAGCTGATCGTCTGGAAGTGCGAAGATTTCAGCGATAGCATTCAACGATTCTTCGTCAGGTAACTTCGCCTCACGAGCCTCTTGTGCAGTTTTAGTAAGCCTGTTGCTTGCTTCCTGCGCTCTGAGTGGACTCTTCCAGAGCAGTGACTGCATGATCAGGAATTCTTTTTCTCTGAGAAATGAAACCAGTCCCTCCAGTACTTTACCGCAGGCATGCGCTACTGCTTTGTTGTATGCGCTTCTTAAGGTGACAACGCACTGGTCCAGAACAGTGAGATTAACGTACTGAATATGACTCCGCCCATTGACCTGCAAGAGGGCTGCCTCAAGTGTTCTGAAAACGATATTCAGACGCTGATTGATTTTCCTGCCTCCATTCATGTACTGGTAAAGGACATAGCTTTTAGCGAACTCAATGAAATTCTTGTCTAATGGCTCATTTACAATAACAGAGCTTTTTTTAACGCCTTTGACAGGGGTTTTAGTAAAAAGGAAAACTTTTGCCCAGTTAACCTCCTCCCAGCTCACAAGGTCGTTTTTATTAAGAGTGAACCGACAGTAGCTCACAAAATCATCTATTTTCTGCGCGCAATATTTTTCCCTGCGCGTTTCGAGTACTCTAATCTTGTCATTTTTAATATTATCCATTTAACACCTCCGGGTTTGATTTAAATTCTTTGCACTTATTTATCACCTCTGAAACTGCAATAATTGTCCTGTCCAGTATTTGTGTAGTCATGGGATCAGCCACTATGCACTGAATCCTGTTACGCTCATTAAGTAAGTATTCAAGTAGTTTTTCATGCGGTCCTTCAACAAAAGGTCTGAAATGCATGCAGGTGTAACAAGGTATGGGGACACATGCTGTGCAGGATTTGCAACTGGCGCATTGCCCTGACTTTTCACCAGTATTGATTCTGATGTTGCCGCCGGGATATTTATCCTCACTTTTGTTAATCAGTACTCCCTGAAACATCTTTGCGTAGTAGCTAAGCTCAACGGAAACGGCATCTTCGATTTTATTTAAACTATCTGGGCCTGACTGAACATAAACACCTGTATACATTAAAGTGGAATGATCCAGTAATTCTCCTATAACGACTTCTCCATAACCTTCTCTGGCAAGCCGGGTACCTAACGTATAGCGAAACCGCCTGGCATTCATATTTATTACTTCACCCGTCCTTTCCGAAATCACGTCCTCTGTTATAGCTATTCTTTTGAGCGTTTGAGTACACTTCATCGCATAGGCATGAAGTCTGTCTGAAGAAAGAATCTCATGTAAATTCTCACCCTCAACAACCCCCTCAAGTCTTTCCTGACAGACAAACAAAGGTAATTCTAATATCTCCTTCTCAGATAGTTTTCTACCGAGCTGCTTGCTAAAACTCTCAGAAACAATACGTGCCTGCTCTTTAAATATGTTGAATAATTCATCTGTAATTCTGAATCGCCTGAATGAAGCTCTATACTTCTCACCTTGCTTTATTCTGGGGATATTTATATAGCATTCGTTTATGGCTCTTTCTTTTATGATATCTTTCGTTTTTATCTGTGTGATTTGTAAACTTCTTCTGCCCGTGTGAATAGTGATTAAAGCCATTGCCAGATCAGAATAGGATATTGTACCCTTCTGGTATGCACGTGAGACGGCATCGTAAAAGTTATCAAACTCCATGTCTGTCAGAGGCCCCTGGTAAGGGTCTCGTCTTTTAACAACCTCACCTTTTTTATTGTCTTTAATCGTCCAGTTATCAACGAGGTCTACACAGCTTTTGGTAACCCCCTTAAAACCTAATTCATACCATTTTTTAATCAGGATCCTTAAACAAATGATATCCTGGTTTGAGAACTTATCATTTGATTTTGTTGTTAACATTACGGCTTCATCTAATGTATCAAAGCTCATAACTGAAATTAACTTCATAAAAACCCGGTTAATTTGCTTAACAGAGCCGGGGCTGATTTCTTCTGCGAAATATTTTAGTGTATTCACATAACCGTACCTGAGATTTTCTGATAACTTCTCAGTGGCCTCACCTACATTCAATTTTATATTTCTACTTAGCTCCCAGAATTCATCATCCAACCCGAATGTGTAACTTTCGTTTTTTGCATATAAGATATCTCTATGCGCGTTCAGAACCTTTAATTTATTCATAAGACACCCCACTGCGCTTTTTAAAAATATTATCCTGGAGTTGCAATGCTGCTTTTACTGATTCCTTAACAATAAATCGTCTGTTGTAGGTTTGTGCTGTTCCAGAACCCGGCTCCCACCCCATATGGTTTGAACGCATTTTCTCTTGCATCTCCTCACTCACATGCTCGGTGCTTTCATCCATCAGTTTCGAAAATAGATAGTTCCAGGTATGTCTGAACTTATGTCCAGTCAACTGGCTTAAACCTGAGTCAATGCTTCTCAGTCTGTAAATGATCTTATGGTAGGAAGGAACGGACAGAGGATCGCCACGTGTCTCTCCTTCTTTGTGAGTAATGAAAAGGTATCCGTGCTTTTTCTTTCTGATATTGGCTTTTCTTTCGCCTGTAATATATGAATGGAGAAGTCTGGTAAGTTCGTCAGACATGGGTAAATTTCTTTCAAGCGTTTTTACGAGGGGCTGATTGACTCTTGTGTCCTCAATACTGTCAGCCCTTCGTCTTATGAAAAGCATTTGCGCCGCAAAATCAATATCTTCTACTCTCAGGTTCAATAACTCTCCACACCTTATCCCTAATGAATGTAATATCGTGACTATAAGCTGATTTCTCTGCCGAACCTTTTTGTCGAATGGATTGAATTCACATTGCGGATCAATAACAGAAAGAAGGATTTCCAGGTCTTCTTCTTCAATTGTTTTATAAACGTTGCCTTCTGAATTTCTGTATTTTATCTTCGGCCTTCTGGCTTTTATCTTGTTCACAAAGTAGAAAATTTTCCTGTAGCCGTCGCCAATATTTTTGATAGTTAGCTGACACAACCATTCGAGATATTTTGCTATTGTTGTAAGCCGTATGTACTTTGTCGCACTGCATACTCCAGGATGATGATCTTTGATATTAGTCACTTTCGCAGTTCTCATCCTCTTCCCGACAAAATCGCGCAGAAGATCAATTTCGTTGTTATCCAGGAATCTGGCTGTTTGAATTCGCTCTTCAATGTCTATATTGCGTATAAAAAGAAACCGATAAAAAAGTGCAATACACCCTGCCTGAGTCTCAATTGTTTTTATCGATTCATTGCTATTTCTAAGTTGTGTTGTAATAAATAAACATGGATAAAATAACGGGATGCCTGTTTTCTTGTTTTTTATAATGCAATAGCGCTCACCATTTTTCATTTTAAACGTTTTAATACCAAATCTTTCCATAAACTCTCCTTTTTTTCAGTTAAATTCTTTGCAAAACAGGTATAGGTTAAATATTCAAAAACAATGACCTACAATAATTTTGCAAGAATATTTTATTAATATACCGCTTAATAACTGTCAATAAAGGATGGTACTAAATATTCTTTCCAAATGTTAATAAGGTATATATTAGGTCTGTTCTATTTACCTGATACTTTAAAAACACTCTGCACAGCTTGATATAACTAACTTCGCTTTATTCCCGTAAAGAATTTTGCAAAATTCAAGCTATTTTGGCTTTTAATTCTTTCCATTTTATCGACAACTTTCACAGCATTAATTTTTAATAACACAACTATTTAACTAGTCAATACTTGCTTTTACTTTATCATCTGTTAAATATAAATAAAAACCAGGGAGAGCCTATGATTGATATTAAAAATAACTTAGAAATTATGTGGGTATATTTTCCTGAGAATGAAAACGAGATCCTGCAAGAATTAAATGAAACATCTGCCTTCGAGTTCTACGATCGCTACCTGTTAGAGTTATCAGCAAGTGAGTTCCTTGATTTCTTCCAATATTTATCAGACTACAAAATCGATAATAATCTTGATGATAAAAATTCAATATCTCAACTCATTAGTTATGGCTTTGGTCAGAACTCTACTCTCGACAGAGAACCACAATTCGAAAGCTTTCAGTCTATTCAATCACGTGTTGCCGATCTTAGAAGCGAACATTTAACTCAAAGAATTAAAAATGAACAGGAAGTGTTGGATTCGAAGATTGAACCATTATCAGAAACCATAAAAAAGCCAGATAGATTGTAATTCATATATATGAAGGGCCATGCATATGATACATAGCCCATTCCTATTACTGCCATATTAACCCTATGCCAATAAGGTCTTTTTAATAAAAATTTTACAACTTAAAATTCTTAAATTCATGTTCAGATTTAAACAAAAGGATCATTTTGGCCAAATTTTCAACATCTACTTTCTGTTTAAATAAAGTCATCCATATTGAAAAGACCGCGTACTGTATTTTAAACTCAAGTTCAAAAATAGCAGATACTGCCCCCTTTATATTCCCTGAGAGATATTCTCCTAACCAGAAAGCAATGCTTTTAGAAAATTCATCATTACACATGGCTACAACTTCGTCATGTTCGAATTTTTCATCAAATGCTAGTTTATTCATTTCCGCGAAATATTTATTAGTGCTGATAAAATCGTTCAGTTTCATAATAAAGCCCTCTTAAATGGTTTCGCTGCGTGATTTAGAAATTAACATTTCAATCCATTCATCAATTTCACCCTCAATAAATGCCACCGCACGAGAGCCAATCTTGATAGGTTGAGGAAACTGCTTTTGATTGATCAACTCGTAGATCCAAGAACGGCTAAAACCAGTCCTCTCAATCACAGCAGGTAAACGCATTAGTTTCGTATTTTGTGTTTTCATGTTGCTCTCCTCGGTGCAGTTTCGACGAGAGCAAATGTAAGGGAGATATGGAGAGGAGGGTTAGTGCGACTCAAGACAACAGAACCGCTGAAGGATAGGTCAGTTAGAATCCGAGAGTTTCATAACCTCCGAAACTCTCATGTTTTTCAGGTGTAGGTTTCGATTTATGAAGAAGTTGAACTGCCTAATGAAATCTATGGTCGCGGCTTTCATCGCAAGGGGTCTGTCTGCGTCTTTGATATGGTAGTGCAGACGAATAACTGCCTCATCATCTTCGTCTGTGTACAAAAGTCTCGATAGCCTGTCGTCTGAAAGGCGTAGGTCATTCATTTTTGCCCACAGAAGCACGTCGAGCATAGCGATTAGCCTATAGGTGATAATCTTCTTTATCGTCCCGTAGCCGAAGCGCACAGCTCTTGACTCGTCAGCTTCAATCCCCTTCACGCGTCTCCATTGCGGAAGAGCTGATTTGATAGACTCTGCAATTTCATCGTCTGTACCACTGGCAAGGTCGATTTCTAAAAGGACGGTGCTTTCACATATCGCTGACATAACCGTAGATACATATGCTTCATGGTGGGGAAGGTTTACGCAGTACTCGTCACTACCTTGCTCCCAGGAGAACAGATTGACCCGGAGACCAGTTACACTAAGTTGAGCAAGGCGGCTTATGTCTGTAATGAAGATATGCGGTGGGCTTTGAAGAGTTTGATCATCTTGCATGTAGTTAAGCTGTTCGGGCTCGAAGAGGAAAGGCTTCCCATTGAAGATCTGTCTCATGTATCCACCAAGACCGACCTTTTCCTCTTCAGTCGGCCATGGCTTAAAAAGAAGGGCTCTTGCCCATAACTCGTGGTATAGCGCATTGAGCGTTGTATCTTCAAAACTTTTATAGTTTTCTATTTTCAGCCAAGCTTTAACTGCTCTTGTATCCTCAGCAGACCAATTTTTCATAATTTTCCTATTTGGTAACAAAGGTCGACTCACGATTAATGCCTATACTTATTAATAACCTGTCTGCTGAGAATTCATATGAATATTTTCATAAGTTCGTTGATATCGGGTTTTGAAGATAAAAGAAAAGCTGTCAAGGATGCCGTTTGTGTTCTTGGGCATAAACCACTTATGGCAGAGGATTTTGGGGCTAGAGCAAATTCGCCACAAATCACTTGTCTTAACGGTGTTCGTGAATCTGACGCTGTAATTTTGATTTTAGGCTCTCGATATGGAGCGATACAACAGTCAGGCTTGTCAGCAACCCACGAGGAAGTCATCGAAGCTCGTAATACCAAGCCATTGATTATCTTCATTGAAAGTGAAATCAGCGAAGCAGAACCTGAACAGGATAAACTGATAAAGGAAGTAAGTACTTGGGAAAAAGGCTTTTTTAGAGGGGAATTTTCTTCAGCTGAAGATCTAAAAGCTAAAGCTCTTAAAGCAATTCATGACCTTGTTCTTGCCCGTGCAGTAGCACCTCTTGATCCTGTGGGCCTTAAAACTAGAGCAGTTGAGAATCTGCCGCGCAGTAACCAAACTTTTTCACAAAGCGCAATCAATCTGGATATCTCAATTGCTGCCGGCCCTGATTCAACCATTATCCGTCCTGCTCAAATGGACTCTAAAGAGCTTGAGGATAAGTTATCAAAAGAAGCTCTTTTCGGCAGGCATGCTATCTTCGACAAGCAATTTGGCACAAATGTATCGCTTGAAAATGGAGCGCTGTGTATATGTCAGACGCTAAGCCGGGATCTTAAGAATCTTGTAAAGCTACATTCTAATGGCGATCTACTGATCTCATTACCTTTGGCTTCACCTTCAGGAGGCCTTCCCGCCATCATCGAAGAACAGGTAACTGAGCAGCTCTCAAAAGCTATAGATTATGCTTTATGGATCTACTCTGACATCGATCCTACACAACGATTAACTCATCTCGTGCCTGCGTTAAGCATATCAGGTGGCTCCTCAGCCTCATGGAAAACTCAGGCTGAGTACCTGGCTAGCTCCAATACTATGTATTCATCATTCTCAATGGGACAAGATAAAGCTCCGGTCTTCTTGAACCCAGCTCATGTTGGAAGACAGGCATTTACCTTAGATAAGCTTTTATATGTCGAAGATTTCATAGCCCTCTTACGTCGACAATGGAAAAGTAAGTAATTTTCATAAGCACATGTTTTAGGCATATGCATAGGCATATTTAACATATATATCAGTTTAAAATACTTTTAAATTCATAATTTTATTTTAACTTTTCAAATCCTCTCGTGCCGACCAAATTCCCTGAAAAGCAGCCTTCAAAGGCTGCTTTTTTCGTTTCTGTCATCAAACCTTAACTTTCCTCGCACCCTCTGCAATCCGATCTATACTTGAAAATGTGTGGGTAACAAGAGGAGAGTTCATGACATTAATCGAAAAAGACGATCCAACAGAAGCACCCGAGTCAGGCGATAAGCAACCTTCCCCGCCAGACCAGAAGTAACCCACGGGGCCGCGTCTGACGCGGCCTTTCTATGTCAGCTTACCCCGTCCGTTTTACATTCAGAATAGTCCCTTGTGTCAGTTAACATTCCTCTTACAATCAGCAGGTTAACTCTTGCATCATAATCTGATCTGCCTCACAAAATTGGCAACCGGCTGCGCTTATTCATCAAACTGAAACAAAAATGTCACAGAAAATGCCTACCCTGAAATCCCCAGAAATTGACGGATAATTTTTATGGCGATCAAAGCGAAAAGCCTGAAAGATGCGGAAGCGTTACTGCATTCAGGCATTAGCAAAGTGGAACTGGCGTATGACATTGGCAGCGACGACTTCTTTCGTCTGGCAAGCCACTGGTGCGACCGGGGTGCACGCATCAGCAGGGGTCACCACCATTTCGTTGTTTCTCTGAAGAGTTTTGCCATTCCTCCCAACGACTGATTCCGGCGGGCTGCTTGCCCTGATCCATTGCGCCTGATTTAATGCCTTTTTGGCTTAAATGGTTTCGCATGCGCTATCCCGACCTGCCGCTGCCGCCTCTCACAGGCGGCTTTATCCTTTCCGGCCACCTGAGCCGCAGCGATCCTTTGCTGGCGGTGAGTCAATTTGACCAGCAAAAGTACCATGACGCACTGGCTGTGGAATGGGGTATTCCATTGCCCGCCCGACTGCAGCAGGCTGTCCGTAAACGGCGTGCCGAATACCTCGCCAGCCGTCTGCTGGTCCGGTCAGTGATGGCAGAACTGGGTATTGCCGATTTCATTCTGACCAATGCAGCCGATCGATCCCCCTGCTGGCCCGCTGGCATTCAGGCGTCGCTGTCGCACAGTGCTGGCGTCGTCGTGGTCGCGGCAACCCGTCAGCCCTGCGCTGTCGGGGTGGATGTCGAGCGGTTCATGTCGGAGACGACGGCGCAGGAAACGGCAGAGTTATTGATGAACGAGCAGGAACAGCACCTGTTACGGGCGCTGCCCGTCTCCTTCAGCGCTGCCGCTACCCTGCTCTTCTCACTCAAAGAGAGCCTTTATAAAGCGCTGTGGCCGCAACTCCTTCAGCCGATGGACTTTCTGGATGCGGAACTGGTGTCGGCAGACTTCGCGCAGCAGCGCGTGACGCTGCGACTGACCCAGGACTTCAGCGGACGTTTTGCGATGGGAACCTTACTGAATGCGGGGTTTATGTGGCGGGATAATCAGGTGATAACGCAGATCACCCATCGGCTTTAAAAATCGGCTAAACAGGACGCGTAAGTCAGGATAAACACAGACGAGCGAAGACGTTTCAGGCTGGCAGAAACCCGGCTTTATGCTGATCGCTAACGTCGCCTGGCTAACGCGAAATAGACCAGTATTCTTTTCCTGGATCTGACATTACAGGGTGATTAGCGACCATCACTGAAGCAGAATTCACAATAAGCAGATGCAAAACAGATACGATGCGTTCTGCCAGCGATAGGCCTATTTCACCACCAAAAAACAGTAACACGCGATAATTTCTGGTTTTTCTTGTTTTGTGAGCCAGACATTACGGGGCACTGCGACCTTTCAGGTATAAGGAATATTTCCCTGGAACAAGGTACGCATGAAAAAGTCTATACTTAGATTTTCCAAGACATTTTTACTCTTTTTGGTTGCCTCTTCAGCCACCGCTCAAAATATCTCCCCTGACATTACGACGCAATCTGGCAAGGTAAAAGGCGCAGAGCATCACAATACGCTGTCCTGGACCGGTATTCCTTATGCAAAAGCTCCGGCCGGAGAACTGCGCTGGAAAAAACCGGTTTCTCCTGACGCATGGCAAACCGTCTTTGATGCGACCCGGCCGGCGACCAACTGCATCCAGGTTTCTCCGGACGGGGCCACAGGTAACGAGGATTGCCTGAATCTGAATATCTACCGCCCGAGAGGGACCCGCTCCCCGCTTCCGGTGTTGGTTTATATCCACGGTGGCAATAATCAGCTGGGCAGCTCCAGTGAATTTGCTCCGGCATTTATCGCTGAAAAATACAATGCAGTGATTGTCACCGTAAATTATCGTCTGGGCGCACTTGGCTTTAATCCATTGAAAGCCCTGAACGATGGCAACCCGCTGAATGATTCCGGTAATTACAGCTTACTCGACATCAAAAAATCGCTGGATTGGCTCAAAGCCAATATTGAGGCTTTTGGCGGTGACAAAAATAATATTACCGTTTCCGGATTTTCTGCTGGCGGCAGGGACGTGATGGCGATGCTTATATCACCTTATTTTAAAAATACTTTCAACAAAGCCATTGTTTTCAGTGGTGGCATGACCACCTCTGACAAAGATGAAGCGGAAAGCATTTTCGCACAAAGACTGGCACCTCTGGTCGTCAAACAGGGCATTAAGCCCGATGCCAGCGCGGCGAAAACCTGGCTGCTGTCAGGTTCCCCAGAAGTGCGTCAATTTCTCTATCAACTCCCGGCAGCAGAACTGGCAATGCTTTTTGGTGATGCGGGGATCCGCATGAATCAATTTCCGCATCTCTACCGCGATGGTGTGGTGATCCCGAAGGATGGCTTTGAGACCACAAAATATAATGCCGTCCCCGCCATCATGGCCACAGGACAACAGGAGTTTTCTTTCTTCGCCCGTAACGACCCTATGTTTGCAGCACAAGTGAAAGACGGAACGCTTGTAAACAACACCTCGTTGCTGAATAAATACACCTTTGCGAATCACTATGGCGGGCTGCTATACAGCCTGTTTAATGTGAATCAGTCTGCTGAGATGATGTATAAAAATTATAACGCGCCGCTGTATGGCATGGAGTTCCGATATGGCACGGATGCGTTTGTCACGGGTGATAAATTATCCGCCATCGGTTCTTTCCACGGCGTGTTTATGCCTTTTTGGGATAAAAATAAGTATGCTGAATTTACGCAGGATGCGCTGAAGCTGAAAGGCTCTCAGGCATTAGGTGAATCTTTTAATACCTACATTAAAAACTTCCTGGCAACAGGGTCACCCAACGATCAGACCCTTCCGGAATGGAAGAAATGGACGCCGGAAAATGCCGCTGCGGGGGAATCACTGCTGGTGATGGATGCTAACAAGCAGAAAGCCATTATCTACATGAGCAATAAGACTTATAGCTATAAAGATATTCTCACCCGTATTGAACAGGACAACTCCCTGTCAGCTGCAGACAAAAATAGTGTTATCAAAAACGTGCTGAACAATCGCTGGTTCAGTGCACCGCTTGATCAACATTTCGCCCACTAATCTGATGCCTCCTGCGTTGGCAGGAGGCACATTTTTACTCATCGATCGAACGGTAGATGACCTGCCCTACATTGCTGTTATTAGTGACGTACTGCGCATGAAGCCTACCCGGCAATAGATTTTTCAGTGAACGCGGCGGCGTGCTGCTGATGCTCAGGGAAATGTTAAACACAACGTTCAGCGACATGCACAGAACTTAACACGGTAGCGGCTAAGCTTTGCCATCTGCTATTAAAGCCCGGTATCGGTGCGTTTAACCGAGTCGAGCGTGGCGAGATCGCGCTCATTACCGGTCAGCTCGGTTAACTGGCCTTCGCGCATCTCCAGCAGCCGATCGGCATGAATGAAGTAGTGATCGTCATGGCTGATAGCAAACACCGTTTTACCCGCCTGCTGTAACCACGGCAGCAGTTCGCGATAAAAGATGCGGCGGAAATGGGGATCCTGATCCGCCGCCCACTCATCCAGTAACAGCACATCGCGCTCTTCCGCCACCGCCAGCAGCAGCGCCAGTCGCTTACTCTGTCCTTTGGAGAGCCGCAGATTGAGCACTTTGTTGCCTTCAATCTTCAGCTTATCCTGCATCTTCAGCCTCTCCAGCCACTGCTGCACCAATGCCGGATTGGCTGCAACGCCTGCCCGCCCGATTAACCGGTCAAACAGATGCAGGTCGGTAAAGACCGCCGAGAACTGACTGCGCCAGACATCAAGCTCGTCAGCCGTGATCGGTTTGCCATCCAGCAGCAGCGTGCCGGACTGCGGCTGATACAGCCCGGTCAGCAGCATCGCCAGCGTCGATTTCCCGCTGCCGTTGCCGCCAATCAGAAACACCAGTTCCCCCCGGCGCAGCGTCAGGTTAATCGGCCCGACCTGGAAGCCGTTATCACCATAGTGAAAAGAGACGTCGCGCAACTCCAGCGTTTGCCAGTCTGAGGACGCCGATGGCGCGTGGAATCCGGCCTGATAAGGCGCGAGGTCAAAGGCATTGAGCTTACGAAATGCAACCTGGGCGCTGAGTAACGTGGGGAGTGCGCCCACCGCAGAGAGCAGCGGCGTGCGTAAGAACAGCAGCGTCAGGGAGAAGGTCGCGGCGACAGCGGTATTGGCCCATCCCAGGCTGTTAGCCATGAAAAAGACCATGCCAATAGCGCCTAAGGTCATGATATTCGACCAGTTGACCGCACTAAGATGATAAGTATCGGCACGCACAATATGGTGACGCCAGGCACGGGCATCTTCCTGATAAACCGTGTCGTAGACCTGCTGCGCGCGAGAGCGGTTAAGCTGCAGCTCTTTGCGCCCTTCAATCACCGTCTGGTAATCGCGGTAGAGGTTATCTTCGATTTCCCGCAGCTTTGCCATGTGCTGGTAAACCCGCGAGACCAGCAGCCAGCCGCCCACCAGCGTGACACCCAGCCAGACACTGGTCACCAGCAACATTTTTGGCGATAGCCAGGCGAGATAGAGGGCTGAGCCGATCGTAATGATGACGCCCTGAAACAGCTCCGGCAGGCGCACAAAAGCCAGCGTAATTGCCCGCACGTCGCTGGTCAGTCCCGCCAGCAGTTGCGCACTGCCGAGTTGCTCGATGCGTTCAACCCGGCTATCAAGGATTCGCTTAATAAACTCGCCACGCAGTCGCCAGACAAACTGATGCCCGAGCATCGTCAGTGCCAGCTGCGAAGCCAGCGTTACTGCCATCAGCAGCACCAGCTGCAACAGGAACTGCGGCAGCACCGCGAATGAGGTGTTGATGGCGACAATCATTTCGCGGTTGATAAAGGCGATCATGCCGATACCCAGCACGGCGCTTAACAACGTCAGGGCAATCACCCCGATAAAAGGCCAGCGGAACTGGCGAAAAACAACGCTTAACAACGTCATGCAGGCTATCCATCAGCTAAAAAACAGCCTGCAGTGTAATGGCCTGCAAAATGATAGCAATAGTTATTCTCACCACGCCGTCGCTGGCGTGGCGGGTTAAAACGCGCGACGAAAGGTCAGGTTATAACGCCAGGGGCCAGCCAGCGGATGAACGCCTGGCTTAAGCGGCAGGATGCCGTGGTAACGAAGGCGCGACGGCCCGCCCCACACCACAATATCGCCATGTTCCAGCAGCACTCGCTGGGTGCTGTCGCCGCGCTCAAAACCGCCAAACTGAAACACGGCCGGTAACCCCAGCGACACCGAAACGATAGGCTGGTGCAGGTCTTTCTCATCTTTATCCTGATGCAGCGTCAGCTTCGCGCCCGGCTCATAGCGATTAAGCAGGCAGGCGTCAGGATTAAAGTCAGGGAATCCCGCTTCAGCCGCGGCCTGCTGCGCCAGGGTGCGAAACAGCGGCGGCATAGGCGGCCATTTGCGACCGTTGAGGTTATCCTGCTGCTGATAATTGTAGCCACGGGAATCCACCGACCAGCCAAAGTCGCCGCAATTGGTCATCGCCACCGACATGCGATGACCGCCGGGCGTAATGCGATGGGCAAATGGGTTCTGCTCCGCAATCGCCAGTATCTGCTGGTACAGCGCCTCTGCATCCTCACGCGCGCGACGCCGCAGGATCACGGCACCTTCAGCCAGCGGCTCCTGCCAGGGTTGCTCTTCACTAAAAAGATCTAACATCAGGGTTCTCCGGATTCAGCGGGGATCAGGAAAGCAGCAAACTGCGGCGACATCCAGCTGACAAATTTATCGCCCTGCTTACTGATCAGATAGACCGCCAGATGCTGTTCTATTGCCAGCGCTTTGGCTTTTTCGGTGCCAAGTACCATCAGTCCGGTGTCCCAGCCATCGGCTTCCAGCGCCGTAGTGGCGATCACCGTGGCAGAAACCAGTTTATGCTCAATAGGCCGCCCGGTAACGGGATCGATCACATGAGAAATGCGCTTGCCGTCCAGTTCATAATAGTTGCGATAGCTGCCGGACGTACTGATACCGTGTCCCTGCAGACTGACGCGCGCCTGAACGGCATTCTCACGATCGGTCGGTTTCTGGATTGCGACGCGCCACGGCTGCTGCTGTGCATTAAGGCCACGGCTCAGCACGGCGCCCCCCACCGACACCAGATAGTTGTTGATGCCGAGCTGCTCCATCAGTCTTGCCAGATGGTCGGTGGCAAAGCCTTCGCCCACCGTCGAGAGATCGACATAGAGGTCCGGCAGATCTTTCTGCAGCCACTGGCCGCCTGCATCCTGCACTACCCTCAAATGCTGCAATCCGGTCTGCGCACGGGCGGCAGCGATCTGTGCCGCATCCGGTGTATGACCCGGCTGTTTCACAGGACCAAAGCCCCATAAGTTGACCAGCGGCCCGACGGTGATATCCATCGCCCCTCCGGTTTTACGGCCAATCCGCAATGAGGTCGTGACAATGTCCGCCATGTTTTCACTTACCGGCTGCGGTGCCAGGTCACGGCTTTGGTTAAAGCGCGATAACGCGGAGTCCGGCTTCCAGGTAGAAAGCTCGGCATCATCCGCGTCCAGTTGCTGCTGAATCCGCTGCTGCAGTTCCGCTGTGCGCTCGCTCTCCACACCCGCGAGGCTTACCCGCCAGACAGTCCCCATGGTTTTTCCTTCCAGCACCATCGGGGATGTCGATGCAGATTGATCACAGCCCGAGACCATCAGAATTAAAAGTGACATAAACAGCAGATTAATCTTATAACGCATCATTCCTCGCTTGTAACACTTTATTAAGAGCCACTACAAAGCATAAAGTTTGGGTAAATTAGCTTAAATAGAGTTGAATATTTTCCTGAATCACGAGATCATTCACCGGTCATCTATCCTGATTCCGCCTTTCAGCAGGCGATTACCATTAATGAAAGTAAGGAGCTACAGATGATCTATATGATTCTCGTCGTTGCCCTGGGTCTGTTCGTTTACGGCAGCTATAAAGTTGTCGAACAGCGCCGTCACCGTCACATGACGCCTTCGCGGCCGCGCCAGTAACAGGCTTCGCTGCACCTGTTTGGGGCAACCGCGCCCGGACGTGCGCGGCCAAGTGTACCAAAATGGGCGTAATGCCTGTGGCTGTGAGAGCGGTAAAGCTGGCATGAATTCTGCACTGTTGAAACAGTGTTTATCTCTGAGAGGTGCAGAATGAAGAATTCACAGACGTGGCAGTCAGCATGGCATCACTGGCTGAGCTTTTCAGCCTTCACCCTGGCAGGCGTGGCGTTTGAAGGGGCACGATTCGGCAGCGTGATGTCGTCAGTGACAACCGCCCCGGAAGCCACGAAGTGGCCAAAGGCTGAAGCATTCAGCCCGGAAGAGAACGCAGGAGCGCAGCCGTAACTGCGCTCCCTGACAACTCAGAACTGGTAAACCAGGCCTACACCCACCACGTCGTCGGTATTGATACCGGCCGCGTCGGTGAATGCGTTGTCGTCCAGCAGGTTGATCTGGTAATCAACATAGGTGGACATGTTTTTGTTGAAGTAGTAGGTCGCGCCAACATCGATATATTTTTTCAGATTCTGTTTGCCCCAGTTCTGAACATCGGTGCCGCGTGAGGTGACATACGCCAGGGATGGACGCAGGCCAAAGTCGAACTGATACTGCGCAACCAGTTCCCAGTTGTCCGCTTTATCCGCATAACCATAGGCTGAAGAGGAGTCGCTGCTGTCGCCGAAGCGGGTTGCGTTGAAGGAGCGTGAGTACATCGCTGCCAGATAGACGTTGTTCGCGTCATATTTCAGACCGCCAGTATACACTTCCGCTTTATCGCCACGGCCGAGAATACCTGAGGTGGTGCTGTTCTGATCGTTGGTACGGTCAGACTGGAAGGTTGCCGCACCAATGCCGAAGCCTGAACCCAGATCATAGGTGGTGCTCAGACCCCAGCCGTCGCCGTTCTGACCCAGTACGTCACGGCCATTCGGTGACTCACTGCTGTTGCCATTCTTGCCCTGATACTGAACTGCGAAGTTCCAGCCATCCACCAGACCAAAGAAGTTAGTGTTACGGTAGGTCGCCATGCCGTTACCGCGCTGATACATGAAGTTATCCGCGCCATAGGTATCGCCGCCGAACTCTGGCAGCACGTCGGTCCATGCGCCGATGTCGTAGGCGACACCGTAGTTACGACCGTAGTCGAACGAGCCCGCATCACCAAATTTCACACCCGCAAAACCAACACGGGTGAAGCTGTCCGCTGTCCCTTCATCTTCAGAGTTGTTCAGTGCTGCCTGATATTCCCACTGGCCGTAACCGGTCAGCTGATTGCTGATTTCAGTTTCGCCTTTGAAGCCGAAGCGAACGTATGACTGGTCGCCATCGGAACTGCTGTTGTCAGAGAAGTAGTGCAGACCGTCAACTTTACCGAAGAGATCTAATTTGTTGCCGTCTTTGTTATAGATTTCAGCTGCGTTTGCTGATCCTGCTGCAACCAGCAACGCAGGGATCATCAGGGAGAGAACGCGACGTTTCATTTTATTACCCTCTGTTATGTGCCTTTATTATTTGCCACTGCTAACTGAACGATTAAAAATTCAGCCGGCAGGCCATTGTTGTTTTATAACGGGTAATAATCCACCAGGAAAATGCTACTAAATTTCCAAAAGTGTTTCATACTTCGAAACAGTTATTTCATAATGTAAAAAGTGGGGAACTAATAAGCAGCACAGATCGGTAAAAAACGGCGCACAAATTGATAAACTCATTTTGTTTTTATTGTTATCAACAAGTTACATCAGAGTATTCTGAAGCACTGAATGATAAAACTTTTATGGCATCAGGTAATAGAATAGACCCCGCTATCATCATTTATTCCATTATTACCTTCATTCTCCCCGAATGAGATGTACAACTTATTATTTCCCGCCGGACAAATTGTCCGGCATTTTTTTGCCTGCGATTTGCCGTTCCGCTATATCTCTGTAAACTTTCTTAATCGCGTTAAATTAACCTCACTCTGTTTGCGCACAGATTGTTAAATTGCGCACGCTTTGCCCCGTAATTGCCCAACTATCCGCCACGTTAATTTATCACCGTAATTAAGCAGGCAGAAAGTTGAGCTGGCACGGATAATCAGCGCTCGCGCAGCGATTCTTTGACTTTGTTCAGCGGTTTAATCAGATAATCCATGACTGATTTCTGACCGGTTTTAATCTCCACGTTGGCCACCATTCCGGGCACAATCGGGAATTTTCGGCCGGCGCGGTTGGTCAGCTCAGCTTTCTGGGTACGAACGTAGACACGATAGTAATATTGATCACGTTTTACCTCATCCTGCAGGGTGTCTGGCGAGACCGTTTCCACTTCGCCGTGCAGATCGCCATAAATAGAGGAGTCATAGGCGGTGACTTTCACGGTGGCGGCCAGCCCGGGCCGGATCCAGGCGATATCACGTGGATTGATACGCGTCTCAATCAGCAGCTGATCCTCCAGCGGCACGATTTCCATCAGTTTGCCGCCCGGCTCCAGCACGCCACCCACCGTCGTGACCTGAATATCTTTAACGATACCGCGCACCGGTGAGTAGAGCGTGGCCCGCGTCAGCTGATCCTCTTTGCCTGCGGCAACCTGCAGCTGCGCATCCAGTTCAGCATTGTTTTTCACCTGCTCTTCATGGGCGCGCACCAGATAGTCATTGCGCGCCTCGTCGATTTTGCCACGCAGATCGCTGACCTGACGACGCAGACGAATGACCTCAACCTGCCCTGCCGCGCCTTTAGCCACCAGCGGTTCGGTCAGACGCAGCTCATCCTGCACCAGTTTCAGCGACTGCTGCAGGTTACTGATGGTTTCGGTGAGATTACGACGTCGCGACTCATAGAGCTGCCGTTCGCGCGTGACCAGGTTCGGTTCCTTCAGCGTTTCTGCGCTGAACGCCAGCGGCGTACCCGAAAGCTCAGCCTCCAGCCTTTCGGATGAGGCACGCAGCGTGCGCACTTTGGCCTGCGCTTCACCAAAGTTCGACTGGAAGCGCGTCGGATCGAGGGTCGCCAGCACCTGCCCTTTCTCGACGATATCGCCCTCATGCACGTTAAGCTGTTTGACAATGCCGCCATCCAGGCTGTCGATCACCTGTGCGCGGCTGGAAGGGGTGACTTTGCCGGTGCCGACGGTGACCTCATCCAGAATGGCGAAGTGCGCCCAGATCAGAAATATCGCCAGCGCGGCGGTGCAGAGCCAGATAATCGCCGATGTCCGGCGCTCATGACGGGCAAGATCTTTATCAACAATAACCAGACTCATGCGGCATCTCCTTTACCTGGCGTCGTGGGCGGGGTCGCGCGGCGCAGGATCTCGTCGCGCGGGCCATCGGCCACGATGCGGCCGTTGTCCATCACCACAATACGATCGACCATCTTCAGCAGTGCCGGACGGTGCGTCACCAGTACCAGCGTCCGGCCGCTGATCCAGCCCTGCAGCTGACGAATCACATGCTCCTCCAGCTGTTCATCCATCGCCGCGGTAGGTTCATCCAGCAGCACCACCTGCGGCTGGCGCAGGATCAACCGGCTCAGCATTACCATCTGACGCTGCCCGCCCGACAGCCCGCGCCCGCCTTCATTGATAATGCGGTCCAGGCTGGCGGCATCCTGCTGCACCAGCGACAGCGCGCCGCTGATGCGTAGCGCCTGCAGCATCTCCTGTTCGCTGGCATGCGGGTTGCCCAGCATCAGGTTCTGCCGCAGCGTGCCAAAGAAAAGGCGGGAGTCGTGTGACAGCCAGCCGAGCTGACGGCGTAAATCGGTAGGATCGATACGCTCAATATCGACGCCATCGACAATCACCTTGCCCTGGCTGGCCTGTGCCTGACCGGCGAGGATCTTCAGCAGCGTCGACTTCCCTGCCCCGACTTTGCCCAGAATGGCAATCTTCTCGCCGGGCTTAATCTGCAACTGCTGGACGTTAAGCACATTCTTTTCATTCTCTTCGTCATAGCTGTAATGCACATTGCGCAGATCATACTGGCCGGTGAGCGTCGGACAGTGCGCCAGCGTGGCGGCTTCAGGCTGATCGAGCGGTTTTTTCAGCAACTCATCCAGCCCTTTCATCGCCATTTTGGCGTGCTGCCAGCGCGAGAAGACCATGGTCAGCTGCATAAGCGGGGCGATGGTGCGGGATGAGAGCAGGCTACAGGCAACCAGCGTACCGGTGGTGATTTGCGAATCGAGCACCAGATAGACCCCAAACACCAGCATCCCTGCATAGGTAAGCTGCTGCACTGTCGATGCCCAGCCGGTAAGGCGCGCGCCCCATAAACGTTGCTGATTACTGATAGCGGCGCTGACTTCGTGCGTCTGCTCCCACTGACGCTGGAAATAGGGTTCCGCCTGCAGCGCCTTGATATCCTCAATGCCTTCGATGGTCTCCACCAGCACCGCATTGCGCAGCGCCCCCTCGCGCAGCCCCTCTTTAGCCAGCCGCGCCATCGGGATTTGTACCAGCATACCGGGAATGACAATCAGCGGGATCGCCGCCAGCGGAATCAGCACCAGCCAGCCCCCCACAAACGACATGATAAACAGGAACAGGATGACGAACGGCAGATCGGCCGCTGCGCCGACCGTGGTCGAGGTCAGCAGCTCGCGCACCTGGTCGATCTCACGCAGCTGCGAGATAAATGAACCGGTCGATTTCGGCCGAGCCTCATTACGGATGCTCATCGCCCGGGCAAACAGCATGGCGGAGACTTTCAGGTCGATGCGTTTGCCCATTAAGTCTGACACCTGGGTTCGCATCAGCCGGATCAGATACTCAATCGCTGCGGCGATCAGCACCCCGACAAACAGCACCCACAACGTGGACTGCGACTGGGCCGGAATAACCCGATCGTAAACCTGCATCGAAAAGAGAATACCGGCCAGCGCCAGCACATTGCCGATCACCGAGGCCAGCGAGATCTCGGTGATACGGCGACCCATACCGCGAAAGTTTTTCCAGAACCAGTGCGGCTCATAGGGCTGAACGAATTCGTCGATGCGCGCATCACGGCCACGCGCCGCCACGCCGATCACCCCGACATCGCCCTGAGCGCGCGTCAGCAGTTCCGATAAGGCGCTTTCACGCACCACATCGCCGCCTTCACTGAGCCAGTAGCGTGCGCTGCCGTCAGAATCGATGTTCTCCAGCACCGCTACGCTGGCATTTTCCAGCACCAGCACCACCGGGGTGATCTCCTGACGCCAGCGCAGTTTGTTCTGCGGCACCATAGTCAGATGCAGTCCCAGCAGGCCGGAGAGCCGCTCCAGCTGCTGTGAGACGGGCAGATGTTCAAACCAGCGCATCTGCTGACGCAGGGTTTTGCCATCGGCAGGTTTACCGAATCGCGCGGCGACGCGCAGCATGGCGGCAATCCAGTTATCGGTATTCAGGGTTGAAGTACTCATTATTTATGCCTTATCGCTATTGCAGCGAAGGAAGGAGATCGCCGCTGCTTTGCTGGCGATCGATACCCATGATATCGAGCAGATTGTCTACCGCGGCGGCATAACGCACGGTGGCGTCCCAGCCGTCATAGAGCGCGGTGATGCGTGAGCTGTCAGCCTGAAACACATCCTGTTCCACGCTCAGCAGATCGTTCAGGCTGCGCTTGCTCAGGCGATATTCATCGGCGTAGACATTACGGGTATGGTCGGCGCTGGCCAGCTGCACTTCCCCGGCAGCCTGCCGTTGCTGTGCGCCAATCATGTCGGCATAGGCGGTTGAGGCGTTCTGATTGATGGCGAGTTTGGCCTGCTGAACTGCGGCCTGCGCTGCTTCCCGATCGCCTTCCGCTGACTCGGTTTTGGCATTGACCATGCCGCCCTGGTAGAGCGGCGCTTCAACCTGCAGCTGCACTTCATCATCCCAGTAAGACTGACGATCGTTCTCATAGCGAGTCCGGCCCGCCTGCACCTTGATGGTCGGCCAGTGACCGGACTGAGCCTGACGCACCCGTTCACGGGCGGCCTCCTGTTTAGACTGCGCGCTGCGCACCGACGCGCTGCTTTCATAGGCGATTTTGTCGAGGGTGATCTGCTGTTTCAGCAGTGCCTGGGGCAGTTCTGGCAACGTAGCGGGCACCACGCCGGTCAGTACGGTCAGTTGGGCGGTAGCGGAACGCAGCTGGGCGCGATATTGCTCCAGCGTAGCCTGCATCGCGGCGATACGGGTTTCTGCCTGCAGCACGTCTGACTGAGAATTGAGTCCGGCATCGGCGCGCAGTTTCGCGATATCCCGCACCCGCTGCAGTGAGGCAATATTGGTGTGCGCGATGTCTGCCAGTGCCTGGTAGCGTTTGACTTCGAGGTAGGCCTGCAGCGTATCTTCCGCCACGGTAGTCATGGATTCGAACAGTCCGAATCGATAGGCATCCGACAGGGCATGCTGTTCATCAATGGCGCTGCCGGTACGGCCAAAGTCGTAGAGCAGCTGGCTGAGCATGATACCGCCGGAGCCATTGTTATTCAGGCTGCCCGCGGAGTCGGTCTGATGAGAACGGCCCGCCGCACCCTGCAGTGAGATCTGCGGATACCAGGCGCTGCGGGCGGCATCAAGATCGCCCTGACCGACGTGGATTTGTGCTGCCGCTTCCGAGATTTTCGGATTGCGGGCGAAGGCCCGGAGAATGGCGTCGCGCAGCGTTAAGCTGGCAATCTGTTCTTCGGTGGGCGCGGCGCGCCAGTTAAATTCTGCTTTAGGTAAGGGTGCGGCAAAGGCCGCATGCACTGCCACGCCACTCAGGGCGCACAACAAAAAAGTTAATCGCGCTTTGTTCATTATCCATACCAAAAGGGGGTTTTATCATCATGGTGTTATTCCTAGTGAACAAAGCGAGCAAAAAGGCGTGCGGCACAGAGCCTGACAGATTTATTGCGTTATTTTATTTATGGTTCGCAAGCAAGACGCTCAACGACCTCTAACATTATTAGATCATATCCCGTGCTTATTCCTGTTAAAAACAGATGAAAACGTTAATATTTCTTCTGACAGGATGAAAAATGACCACCTGGTGCTCCCACTCCAATCCAGACAGGCTTAACAGACCTGTCCGAAAGGTAGTGAGTTCACTAATGTATGGGCGTCAGACTATCGGCTGTGCCGCAGGATGCAGCAGCAGGTGATCGGCAAGGGTGTAAGCAACATCAGAGAAGAGATGGCTCTCCTGTGGGACGACCGCAGCGGTGGCGGCCTGCGTCACGTGCGCGGTCTCTGCCTGCTGGGTCAGACTGACCGTTTCCAGCAGTTGATCCACCGTCTGACCCTCCATCAGGCTGGCCGTTTCGGTATGCGATGCCACCAGCACTGTCTGGCTGGCTGTGGCCACATTACCGGCGCTGTCTTTGGCGCTGACCGTCATCGGGTATTCACCATCATCCAGCGGAGCCAGTTGCCCGGCCAGAATGGTCAGCGCCCAGCCACCATCCGCTTTTACGCTGGCGCTGTAGTGCTGATCGCCCAGGGTTAATTCCACCTGGCTGCCCGGTTGCAGATGGCTGGAGCTGCCCTGAATCAGATGCCAGCTGTTCACATCGGCAGCATCAATTTTGTTGTCACCAAAGGCGGTGTCCAGCGTCAGGGTTGGCCGCTGATGCACGGCGACGGTAAAGAGTGTGTCCCAGCTCTGCGTGTCGCTGTTGCCATAGTCATCCTGGCGATGGAAGGTGGCGGCGACCGGTCCATCCGGCAGCGCCATAAGCTCGCTGGAGGTCAGCGTAACCATGCCTTTCGCATCGGGCTGGTAGGTGATCCCATTGATCTCCAGCGTTCTGCAGCCCTCAACATAGAAGCTCAGATCATGCTGCGCTTCCTGGTAGTTGAGGATCATGTCATCACCGAGATCCATTTCGGTGTAGACCTGCTGTAAGTCCGTGTGGATATTCAGCTCATGCGTGACATTGGTGTAGTTTTTTGCCCCATCAATGGACCAGGCACGGATCTCCCCAACGCTGATAAATGCGTTCACATCCGCCGCCGGGATCACCACATTCCAGTGTCCATCCTGCCCTATCGTGGCGTTATAATCTTTTCCGTTGGCGCCACTAAGAACCAGCTGATGACCCGGCATGACAGTGCTGAGCGTGCCGCTCAGCAGCAGATCCTGCTGGCTTTCGGCGAGGTTAATCACATCGTCCGCAGTCACATTATCAAAGGTAATAGTGGGCAGGCTGCTCTGGTGAGTGATCAGCGTCAGATCGTGATACTCGGTCGCGGTTTTCCCATTGGGATCGGTCGCCGTGACTTTCAGGCTGTAGACGCCGTCTTTCAGCGCCTGCATATCGCTTTCCTGAAATGTGCCATACCACTTACCGTCATTTCCCATGTGGGCGGTGGTGGTTTGCGTGCCCAGGGACAGTTTCAGCACCGACCCCACCGGCAGATGCGTTGCGCTGCCGCTGAACTCAACGCCATAAATGCTCTCAGCAATACTCACCGCGTTGTCACCACTGACCGTGTCCACGGTCAGTGTCGGTTTGATGTTGCGATCGACATAGAGGCCAAAATCAACGGTGGTGTCGGTGCTGTGGCCCGCTTTGTTGGTAATGGTCAGCCCCAGACTGTGATTGCCATCCGGCACGCCCTTTAGCGCGTCGGCGGGCATCGAGGCGTTCCAGTAGCCCCAATGATTAACGGTGCTGTGCCAGCTCTGATCGTTGAAGGTGAGCGTGACCGTGGAGCCCGCTTCGCCTTCAGCACGGCCGCGCAGATGCACCGGCTTTTGCGCTTCCCAGCTGGCGATTACGCCATCACCAGCAATCGCTTCGTAGGGCCGGAGCACTGCGGGAGATGAACTTTTCACCGTGGCCAGTGTGTTGTCGTTAAGCGGGCTGCTATGCAGTGACTCCGTGGAGAATGGGGTGATCGGCAGGTTGAGGCTCTGCGAAGCCACAGGAAGGCTCAGGCTTTGCAAGGGAAGTGGCGCAATGGCGGGCACAGCACTATCGGCAACGGCAAAGTCGCTGACTGCCGTCTGGAAAATGGATTCAAGCCGGATATGACGAAGCGTATCGCGTGATGACATGGGTAACCTCAGTTCTTAACAGAAACGCAGAGCAAAACCATCCGATAAACAGATTATTAAGTCTGACATGATAATGGGTCAGTCGATGCTGCCCGTTTCCGCTGGTCGGAACTGATTACCCGCAGGTAACAAGGATGAAGAAAGAGGACGCCAGTAAAAGCGACAAATGGAGCCAGAATCGTTGATTTACGGCGTGACGCCGTTTGCTGCGCCTACCCTAATCTTTCATTCCGCTAATGAATATTGGCGAAAGTCTGGAAAGTGAAATTATTACGTGACTAAAACAAAAAAGCGGGTGCTTTCGCACCCGCTTCTCATATCGGCCTGAAGGACGTGATATTAATTACACGACGTGGACCTGCAGATTCTGCTGCACCAGCACATCGCCCAGAGTGTTATCACTGGTCAGCGCCGAGTTGTGGTAGATCTCAAAGACTCTGCCCTCAACGGTACGCTCGCCGGTCACTTCCCAGATTCCGCCGTTACTGTTAGCCAGTGTAACCTGACTGCCATCTGCGCCTTTGATCAGCAAATCGTCACTCTGTTTATCCGTGATATTGAGTGCTTCATTGAGATCGAGCTTCACGGAGTTGGTCCCGGTTTTACCCAAATCGAGCACTTCAATGTGTTCGACTTTCAGGCCGAGCGCGCTGAGATCCAGATTGAGATGCTCACCATTCAGCACGAGGGTATCAGTGCCTGCGCCGCCATCAATATGAGTAAAGTTAAGGTCACTGACCGTCACGGTATCCGCACCGCTGCTGCCGGTGACCGAGGCCCCTTCTGCCGTGGTGCCATCAGCCAGCGTAATCACGACGCCGCCGATGGTGTAACCCACCGCCTCTGCCGGTGTCACCGCCACCGCGGTGTCATTAGCCACCGCAGTTTCACTGCTGCCGACCGGCGTCACGGTATCCGCTTCGGTGATCAGCGTCGAGGCTACGGCTACATGGGCGCTGCTTTCGTCGCTGCTGGTGCTGCTGTTGTGCTGCGGCTCCGCGCTGGCACTGGCAACCGTGGCGCTGTCATCCGCCACTGAGAACAGCGCAAGCGACTCGGATGCGGCCAGCGTGACCGGCAGCACGGCACCCAGTAACAGGGTGTTGGTGGTGGTATAGCTGTTACCGGCTGCGTCGGTGATCGAGACTTTCGCCAGTGTCCCCAGCGACAGCAGCAGCCCCCCCACCGACAGCAGTGACGGTGAGAAGTTAACGGCATAACGCCCCAGCGCATCGGTTGTGGTGTTCAGCGTCGGGCCGTTGTTGCCGTTGGCCAGCAGCAGCGTGACGCTGACTTTCGATCCCTGTGCGGCATTCAGCGATCCACCCTGCACCACCAGACCGGCGAGCAGAGAACCGACGATGCTCAGCACTGGATCGACCCCCACCAGCGGCTGATTATGCGACAGCGCGGTAAAGCTGCTGGTGCTGGTTGTGGTGTTGCCGCCAATATCCGCCACCGTCACGGTCAGCGGATGGCTGCCATCCGGGATCCCTTTCAGCGTCGCTGACGGCACGCTGATGCTCCATGCGCCGTTCGCACCGATGGTGGTGGTGAGGATATTGCCCGCGACGTTAACCGTTACCGTGCCGCCCGCCGCGTTAGTGCTGGTTCCTCTGATAGTCTCAGGGGCATTGGCTTCTGAAATGTTGAGGTAACCATCGCCACCAAAGAAGCTGTTGACGCTGACCGTCGGCGTGGTGTGACTGACCACACCTAGCGACGCCGAAGTGGAGCCGCTGGTGCCTGCGCCATTAATAACGCTGGCGGTGACAGTCTGCAGTCCATCTGCAATCGCAGCGAGGTTAGCCGCCGGAACAGAAAGGCTCCAGTTGCCGTTGCTGCTCACGGTGGTGCTGTAAGTCTGGCCGCCCAGCGTGACACGTACCACCGATCCCTCGGCGTTGCTGGCGGTGCCTGAAATAGTCTGTGCCGTTTTCACATCCACCGCGCTCAGCGCATTGTCACCAAACAGCGAGGTAATGGCAACCACCGGCGTCGACTGACTGATCACGCTCAGCGTGCCGCTGCTGTTCACCGTGTTGCCGTAAGTATCGGTGCCGGTAACCGCGACGGTTTTACTACCGTCAGTGATGGCAATAAGATCCGCTTTCGGGACGGTAATACTCCAGTTGCCACCGCTGACCACTTTGGTGGTATAGGTCAGGCCATTCAGCGTGGCGCTGACGGTTGACCCGGCAGAGAGGCTGGATGTGCCGCTCAGGGTCTGGTTAGAGGCCAGATCTGCAGCGCTCAGGACACCATCGCCAAACACCGTATTCACTGAAAGCGTTGGCTGGATCAGTCCCAGTGACACGCCTGCGCTGGTGCTGCTGACGTTGCCAACCGGGTCGGTGACCGCCGCGCTGACGGTGAAGTTACCGTTCAGCAGCGTCGAAAGCACGGCTGGCGTGACGGTGGTTGAGAAGGTACCGTCGGCGTTGACCTGCGCGCTGACGGTGATATTGCCAATCGCCAGCCGGACGTTGCTGCCTGCGGCCAGCCCGGAGACCGTGCCGCTGATGGTCTGAGTGACCAGCGATTCCGCCAGGTTCAGCACGCCGTCACCAAACAGCGGATTGAGCGTGACCTTCGGCAGATTGTGAATGCCCACCAGCGCGCCCGCTGTGGTGCTGGTGGTGTTGCCGGCGCTGTCGGTGACGCTGACGCCAACCGTCAGGTTGCCATCGGCGATCCCCTGCAGCAGCGTTGGCGTCAGCGAGACGTTAAAGTTGCCATTCGCATCGGTCGCCGTCACAAACTGCTGTGCGCCCACCGACACCACCACGCGCGATCCCGTTTCCGCTCCGCCCACGACGCCGCCAATCACCTGGGTCACCAGCGCATCTGCCACGTTCAGCAGACCATCGCCGAACAGCGGATTCACCGTGATGGTCGGCAGCAGCGTATCGACGCGGACACCGGCGCTGGTGCTGGCGGTATTGCCCGCCGCATCGGTGACCGACGCGCCCACCGTCAGGTTGCCCTGCGCCAGCGTGCCCAGAATATCCGGCGTCACCGTGGCGCTGAACGCCCCGCCCGCACCCACGGTGGCGCTCACCTGGCTGTTGCCAACCGAGAGCGTTACCACACTGCCCTGCGCAACGTTGTTCACGACCCCGCTAATCACCTGTCCGGTGGCGATATCGGCCAGATTCAGCACACCATCGCCAAACAGTGAGGTCAGCGAGATGGATGGCGTCTGGGTAAAGATACCAATCGAGGCGCTATTCGAGGCGACGTTACCCGCCGCATCCCGGACGCTGACGCCCAGTGTCAGATTGCCATCCAGCAGTGAGGTGAGATCGCTGCCCGGCAGGTTAACGCTCCATACTCCGCCCGCCTGCACCGTGGTGCTGTAAGTCTTGCTGCCAAAGGTCACCGTGACCTGTGAACCCTCAGCCGCATTACTGATCACGCCACCCACCAGCTGTCCGGCCGCGGCTTCTGCGATGTTCAGCAGGTCATCGCCGCCAAACAGCCCGGTAAGCGGCCCCACTACCGGCACCGCATCGACAATCGCCGTCACGGTTTCACCCACGGTGCGGGTATTGCCTGCGGCATCCGTCAGGGTGACGCTTAACGCCAACTGGCCGTCAGTGACCAGATCCAGCACCGCTGGTGGCACCACGATGGCCCATTTACCATCCTGGCCTACTGAGGCAGAGAGTGTCGTGCCGCCCAGCACCACGGAGACCGTGGCACCGACGCCCGCCGAGAGCGCGGTCCCGGAGATCGTCTGCGCGACGGTGGTATCCAGCGCGCTGAGCGTGCCGTCGCCGAACACGGAATCGACCACCAGCGTCAGGGCACTGTTGACCACTTTATTGACCGTCAGCGTGGCGTCAGTCTGGTTGCCGACTGCGTCATTCACCCGCACGCCAAACACCAGCGCACCGTCATTCAGGCTCGACAGGACGTTCGGCGCAAGATCGATGCTCCAGCGCCCGTCAGCCCCCACCGTCGCCGTGGCGATCGGCGCGGCATCGCCCAGAT
Source organism: Candidatus Pantoea varia (assembly GCF_900115075.1). Taxonomy (GTDB): domain Bacteria; phylum Pseudomonadota; class Gammaproteobacteria; order Enterobacterales; family Enterobacteriaceae; genus Pantoea; species Pantoea varia. The sequence goes on along the minus strand of NZ_FOVG01000001.1, from coordinate 396,502 downwards.
AGAGGCCGATGGTCTGGCCTTCGGCTCCCAGTGCGCTACCGGTCAGCACCTGACTGACCACCAGGTCAGCGGCGTTGATCAGGTTGTCGCCAAGGAATGCGTCCACCTGCACCAGTGGCGCAGCGGTATCCACCGTCACTGTCTGGGTGGCTGTCCCCACATTACCAGCCACATCCGCCAGCTGAGCGGTGATCACCGGCGCGCTGCCATCGGGCAGTGCCTGCATCGCGCTGGCAGGAACGGTTGTGGACCAGGTGCCGTTGCTCTGCACCACGGCGCTGTAGGTCTGGCTATTGAAGGTCACGACGACCGTGCGGCCAGCCTCAGCGACATCGGCGGTGCCGGTAATCGCCTGACTGGTGGCGCTTTCATTGCCATTAACCTGGTTGTCACCTGTAAAGGCATTGATCGTCAACACAGGTGGCGTAAGGTCGATCAGGACGTTACCGTTGGTGGTCACCGGCGTCGTGCCATCAGTGGCCGTCACTGTTATGCCGACGCTGCCGTCCGAATTGCCAAAGGCGGTGACTGGCAATGCGGCCGTTGACCAGTTGCCCGACGCATCCAGCGTAGTCGCATACTCCTGACCATTGATCGACACCGTCACTACCCCACCCGCACCGAGGTTAGCCGAGGTTCCGCTTACCACCACCCCACCCGCGACATCCTGGGTGCTGATGATGTTGTCGCCCGAGACTGTGCCCAGCGTCACCAGCGGGCCTGGCGGTGGCGTCAGATCCACCGTCAGCGGGACCGGCACGGTTGCGGTGTTGCCCGCCAGATCGGTCACTGCCAGCGTCAGAGTTGTCGATGCCGTAAAGGTGGCCATCTGCTCTGGCGTCAGCGTCACGCTCCAGTTGCCGTTACCGTCAACCACGGCGGTGCCGAGGGTCGTGGTATTCAGCGAAACCGTGACGACGGCGCCAGTCTCTGCGCCTGTCGCGGTGCCGCTGAGGATCTGCGGCTGAATGCTCTCGGCGTAGTTCAGTGCATTGTCGCCAGTAAAGGCTGTGAAGCTAAGTGCCGGCGGGGTTTTGTCGAGCACCAGCGAACTGTTAATCGTGGTGCTGTTGCCCGCCGCATCGGTGACCGTAACGGTAACCGGATAGGTGGCATCCGGCAGCGCTGAAAGCTGCGCCGTGGCCAGCGGTACCGTCCAGTTGCCATTGGCATCGACGGTTGCGGTGTAAGCGGTGCCGCCCAGCGTGAACTGCATCGTCTGATTCGCGCCCACCTCACCGGTGGTGCCGCTCAGCGTAATGCCTGTGGCAACATCGCCGCTATTCACATAGCCGCCCAGGAATTCCGGATTGACCGCAGGCAGCGGCGCGATGAGATCAGCCGTGAACGGCAGCTGTGCCGACGCGCTATTGCCCGCCGCATCCACCACGTTAACCGTCAGTGACTGCGCACCGCTCGCCAGTGAACTCAGGGCATTCGGCGGAATATCCACGGTCCAGTTACCGTTGCTGGCCACGGTGCCAGAATAGAGGCTGCCGTTGACATCCACGGTAATGCTGACCGCCTGATTCGCCCCCACACTGCCGGTGGTGCCAGTCAGGGTCACGCCTGCAGCGGCTTCACTGATGTTCAGCAGGTTGTCGCCGCCAAAGGCGCCAGGGTTAAAGGTTGGCACAGGCACAGCCACTTCGGTGACCACGCTCAGCGCCGTCGCGTCGCTGTTACCCGCGATATCGGTCGCTGTGACGGTAATCGTGTGCGTGCCACTGGTGAAGGTGGCTAACTGCGCTGGCGACAGGGCCAGAGACCAGCTGCCATCGGGCTGCACCGTGGCGGCCAGTGGAGCACCGTTGTTAAAGCCGGAGATCAGCACCGAGACCGTCTGTCCGGCACCGGTAATGCCGGTGGTGCCAGTGAGGATCTGTTCACCGGCCGCCTCGGTGGCATTCAGCGCACCGTCACCAAACGGCAGATTCAGGGTGACATCCGGCAGCGTGTTGACCGCCACCAGCAGTGTCCCGCTGGTGCTGCCGGTGTTGCCGTTCACGTCAGTGACGGTCACGTTAATCGGCAGGTTACCGTCCGGCAGTGACTGCAATACGGCAGACGGCAATTCCAGTGACCAGTTCAAACCACCATTTGTGAGCGTCGCGGCATAGACGGTGCCATTGACAGTCACCGCAACCGAGGCCGGGTCATCACTGTTGACTGCACCGGTCAGGGTGCCGTTCGCTGCCGCTTCCGCCGCGTTAAGACGGCCATCAGTAAATGGCGTATCCAGCGTCGGCAACGCAATCGGCGTAATCGCCGAGACAAACGTCTGGGTCGCTTCGATGCTGTTACCGGCCCGATCCGTGGTCGTGAGAGTCAGGGTGTGTTCCCCGGCCCCCAGCGTGGCGATCACCGCGGGAGTCAGGCTTGCCGTCCAGTTGCCATTGGCATCAACCGTCACCGACAGCGGGATATTGTCATCGCCCACCGTGACGCTCAGGGTCTGGCCCGCCACGACGGTGGAGGTGCCGGTCACCAGCTGAACCGAGGCGGCTTCGGTGATGTTAATGACGTTATCGCCGAACTGCGTGACAGCGAAGTCAGCGGAAACCGGTGGGGTCTGCAGAATCTCAACGCCTGCGGTGGCCTGCGCCGGATTACCGGCCGCATCTGCGGCGGTAACCACCACCTGTGTCAGTCCATCGTCCAGGCCCGTTAGCGCACCCGGTGCCAGGCTCAGCGTCCAGTTGCCGCTGGCATCAGTCGTGGTGCTGAAAGTCAGTCCGCCGACAGCGATATTCACTACGCTGCCTTCCGGCAGATTGGTACTGTCACCACTCAGCGTTATCGAACCTGCAGTCTCTGCCAGATTGAGCAGCGAATCACCAAACGGCGTATCCAGTGTCAGCGCTGGCAGCGTGTTAAACGCCACATCCAGTGAGGTAGTGGTATCTGTGGTGATGTTGCCTGCTGCATCGGTGACCGAAATAGTGATCGCATTCGGGCCATCCGCCAGCTGCTGCACGTCTGCCGTCGGAATGGTGAGCGTCCAGTTCCCTTCAGCATCTGCCGTGGTGGTGTAATTAACGTTATTCAGCGTCACCGTCACGGGCAATGCGCCCGTAGTGGTGCCGCTGATGGTGAGATCCTGCAGCGACTCCGCCAGGTTAAGGGTGTCACCCGCGCTGACCGTGATATCCGTCAGCACAGGCGGTGTAGTACTGAAACTGATCGCCTGAGTGGCCGTCGCCGGGTTACCCGCGACATCCGTGGCGGTGACGGTAAAGGATTGTGTGCTTCCTGGCGCCACGTCGGCAAAGGCCGCAGACGGCACAGTCACCGTCCAGTTGCCATTAGCGTCGAGTGGGGTCGTGGTGGTGTAATCCGTCCCGCTTAATGTCACCGTCACCACAGTGCCCGCAGCCAGTTGAGTGCTGCTGCCGCTGACTACAACATCTGCCGTAGCCTCAGTGGCATTGATCACATCATCGCCAGCGACCACGTTCATGGTCAGCGTCGGCTGAACCTGGGCGCTGGCCAGCACGACCAGACTGCCACTGGCGCTGGCCGGGTTGCCAGAGGCATCCGTCGCCACCACCTGCACCAGCTGATCGCCATCCGGCAGATTCCCCAGCGCAGCGGCCGGAACGGTTACCGCCCAGTTGCCATTCGCCGCTACAGTGCCGCTGTACTGAACGCCGTTCAGCGTCACCGTCACCAGCTGGCCTTCAGCCAGATTGGTACTGGTGCCGCCGATGCTCAGATCCTGCTGCGACTCTGTCTGGCTAAGGAAGTTATCGCCACTGAGTGTCCCGAGGGTCAGGGTCGGCAGGTTCAGGCTGTCAGCATCGCGCGTCAGCGTGGTCTGAACAGGAGCCGCCGGGTTGCCTGCCGCATCGATCATTGAAACAACAACCGGATAGCTGCCGTCTGTCAGCCCCTGCACAACGCTGGCAGGCAGTGTGACCTGCCAGGTGCCGTCAGAGAGCACCAGCGTGGTGTAATCGACACTCTGGAAGCTGACGGTAACCGTCTGTCCGGCATCTGCCACCGTCGCCGTGCCGCTGATGGCGACCGCTTCCAGCACCTCCACTGAGTTGATGATATTGTCGCCGCCGATAGCATTGACCGTCAGTACAGGCAGGGTGGTATCGACGGTAACGGCGCTGGTCAGCGAACCGCTGTTACCGGCCGCATCGCTGGCATTGACGACCAGGGTATTGATTCCCTCGCCCAGCGTCTGCACCTGCGCCGGCGTTAAGTTCAGCGTCCAGTTGCCCTGCGCATCCACCGTGGCGGGATAATCATTTCCGCCCAGCGTCACGGTGACAGTCTGGCCGTCGCCTGCCACACCGGTGCTGCCGGTCAGCGTCTGACCCGCCCCCTGTTCAGCCAGGTTCAGATAACCATCGCCAAACGGCGTGTCAATGCTGACGGCCAGCGCCGCCGTCGATACGGTGATTTCACGCGTTTCCGTAACCGGGTTGCCTGCCGCATCGCTGACCGTCACAGTCAGGATGTAGGCTCCGGCCGGAATACCGGCCAGCGAACCCGCAGGCAGGGTCAGGCTCCAGTCGCCATCCTGGGTAACCGTGGTGGTCCAGAGCTGATTGTTAAGGGTAATCGTGACCTGCTGCCCGGCTTCGGCAGTGCTGCTGCCACTGAGCACAATCGGTGCAGTGCTTTCGGCAATATTGACGCTGTTATCGCCCGCAACGGCGTTCAGGGTCAGGGTGGGTGGTGTCAGATCTACCGTCACGCTGCCCGGAATGCTGCCGGTGTTACCCGCGGCATCCCGTACCGTGACGGTGTAGTTCAGGACATCTTCCGGCAGGGTGGCCAACGCCGTTGCTGGCACGCTGATCTGCCAGTTGCCGTTGCTGTCGACCGTGCCGTTATAGGTGACGCCATTCAGCAGCACACTGACGCTCTGGCCATCACCGGCAACACCCGTGGTACCGCTCAGGGTTTGCGCTATGGCGATCTCGCTGTTGTTGAGCAGACCATCACCAAACGCAGAGACGATCTGCGGCTCCGGCAGACTGGTCGCCAGCACGCTGAGCGTGGCCTCGCTGCTCAGGGTCGCTCCGCCGCTGTCCGTGGCAGTAACCGTCAACGTGTAAGGCCCGTCAGCGAGCGCCGTCAGTGCCTCAGCCGGAACGATTGCACTCCAGCGGCCAGTGGCCGAGACCTGCGCGGTGTAGCTGACATTGTTAAACAGCAGCGTAACCGTACCGCCCTCAGGCACATTCACCGAGGTGCCGGTGACAATCAGCGACTGACCCAGCTCCTGCGCATTCAGATAGTTATCCTGACTGATCGCATCCATCGCCAGACCCGAGGCCGTGCTGTTGACGTCAACGTTGAGGTTACTGATGGCGGTATTGCCCGCCACGTCGCTGACCGCTACGGTATAACTGGCGCTGCCATCATTGATCGCCGCCAGCGCACCGGCGGGTACGGTCAGGCTCCATGCCCCGCTCGCCTGCACGGCGGCGCTGTAGACCGTACCATCAATGGTCACGGTGACCAGCTGGCCAGCCTCGACGTTGGTGGTGGTGCCGGAGAGACGTTGATCGGTGAGGAGTTCCGCACCATCGACCACATTGTTACCGGCAAAGGCATCCAGCGTCAGGGTTGGCAGCGTGCCGGGATCCACTTTCAACGCCAGATCGCGGCTGGTGGTGGTGGCATTGCCTGCCGCATCGCTGGCGGTGACGGTCAGTGGATAGCTGCCATTGCCCAGCCCGGTGTAAACCGTGGCAGGCAGTTCCAGCGACCAGGCACCGTTGACATCAGCGGTGGTGCTCAGAGTGGTGCCGTTGAAGCTGGCAACAATCAGCGCGTTCGCTTCGCTGCTGCCGGTCAGCGTCAGCGGCTGCTGGCTCTCGGCCGCATTGATAATGCCATCGGATGGCGTGATGAAGTTCAGCACCGGTGGCACGGTATCCACCACAATGTTGCCATTCGCCTGGCTGGTGTTGCCTGCTACGTCACTGACGACCACGGTGTAAGGTGCGTTGCCCTGTGGCAGCGCAGCCAGAACCTCGGCCGGAACGGCGACCTGCCAGTTGCCCTGCGCATCGACCGTGCCGCTGTAGTTCGTACCGCCCAGCGTCACGACGACGGTCTGCCCGTCACCAGTGACGCCAGTGCTGCCGGTGATCACGCCACCCGCTGCTGCCTCTTCGCCGTTAAGAATGCCATCATCAAAGGCCACGCCGGGTGTCGTCACCGGCAGTGTGCTGGCGACGACGGTCAAAGTGGCGTCGCTGGTCGCAAGCTGTACGCCGTTAACATCGCTGGCAGTGGCGGTGAGGGTCTGCGGGCCATCCGCAGCCGTGTTGAAGGTCTCTAGCGGTAAGGTCAGGCTCCAGCTTCCATTTGCATTAACGGTAGTGCTGGCCGTGATGCCGTTGGCGACCACCGTGACGATGCTGCCGTCAGGCAGGCCACTGGTGCTGCCGTTGACCACAACGGTGTTACCCCGCTCCAGCGCATTGAGATAGTTGTCGCCGCTGATCGGTGCCATCGCGATCGACGGCAGGGTGTTGTCCACGCTGAAGTTCAGCGGGCTGCTGGCGGTATTCCCGACGAGGTTGATCACGCTGACGTTGAGCGTCTGATTGCCCTCTCCCAGCTCAGCCAGGGCGCCCGCAGGCAGAATAATGCTCCAGCTGCCGCTGGCTTCGACCACACCGCTGTATTCGGTGCCGTTCAGGGAGATGATCACCTGCTGGCCCGCTTCGACATTGTTGCTGCTGCCACGCACCGTAATCGGCTGCAGTTGCTCAGCCGCCGTAACAATGCCGTCACCGGCAAAGGTGCTGCTGTCGAGGGTCAGTACAGGCTGCACGGCCGGCGAGGTTGCCACATTCAGATCCACCACCTGGCTGGTCTGATTGCCGTTCACACTGGTTTCCGTCACCGTCACCAGATTACTGCCTGGAGGCAGTGCCGCCAGTGCTTCAGGGGCGATCTCCAGTGTCCACAGACCATTAACGCCGACGGTGGTGCTGTAGAACTGGTCGTTAAGCTGGACAGTGACCACATCGCCATTCTGACCGCTGCCACTGACGACCAGCGGTTCCGCCAGTTCGCCAACGTTCAGCGCGTTATCCCCGCTGATCGGTGCGACCACCAGCGGAGGCGGCGTGGTAGCCACTGTCAGTGCACTGTTCTGGCTGCTACTGTTACCGGCCTCGTCGGTGACGGTGACCACCACCGGATAGCTCGTGCCATTAGTCAGACCGGCCAGTGCCGCTGGCGGCACGGCCAGCGTCCAGTTTCCCTCACCATCAACAGTGCCGGTGTAGGTCACGCCATTCAGCGTCACACTGACGCGATCGCCTTCAGTGCCTGCGCCGCTGAAACTGAAGCCCGCATTCTGTTCAGCAATGTTCAGCACGCCATCGCCCGCCGGGGTATCAATGCTGAAGTCGGGTGCTGTGGTATCCACGGTAATCGGGAATGGCGTGGTGGCCGCGTTGCCACTCACGGTAGTCACGGTCACGTTGAGATCGTAACGGCCATCTGGCAGCTGTTGCAGATTCGCAGCAGGCACGGTGGCGGTCCAGCTGCCATCGGCTGCAACCACTGCGTCATAGGTCTGGCCATTCAACGCAACGCTGACGCTGCTGCCCGGCGTAACGGTGCCGCTGAGGGTGAGATCGGTGGCGGTTTCAGCCTCATTAATCGTGCCATCGGTGGCAATCGGATTAACGGTCAGCGCCGGTATGCCGGTATCCACAGTCAGTGGTTCGCTGATGCTGGTGCTGTTACCTGCTTCATCCCTCACCGTCACGGTAATCGGGTTACTGCCCTGCGCAAGCGCCTGGAGTGCAGCCGGTGGCAGTGTCACGCTCCATTGACCATTGGCTTCGACCGTAGCCGGATAGCTGGTACCGCCCAGGGTCACGCTGACGCTCTGGCCTGGCAGGACTGTGCCGGTCAGCGTCTGCGCCACACTCGCTTCATCAGTGTTGAGTATGCCGTCAGTGAACGGCGTATTGATTTCCGGGGCTGCCAGCGGCGCGGTCGCCACCAGCAGCGTCTGGGTGCTCTGCACATCACCGGAGATCACAGTCACGGTGGTGTTGCCCTGTGTGAGATTCGCCAGGTCGGCAGCGGGCACCGTCAGGGTCCAGCTGCCGTTTATATCGGTTGTCGTGGTGTAAACAGTGCCGTTGGGTTCCAGCGTCACGCTGATTGGGCTGTTAGCCGGCAGGTTTGCGGAACCGCCGCTTATAGTGAGATCGCTCTGGGCTTCCAGTGCATTCAGCGCATTGTTTTCACTGATCGGGGCAATCGACAGCGACGGTTCGGGTGAGATAACCACGCTAAACTGCCCTTCCGCAGGCAGCGCCGGGTTACCGGCCTGATCAGTAATCGCCACGGTGAAGGTTTTATCACCCAAGCCACCCAGCGATCCGGCAGGCAGCGTCACACTCCAGCGACCGTTCGCCAGCACCTCGCCGTCGTAAGACTGTCCGTTAATGGTCAGTAATACCGGCGTACCGGCCGGTACGCCGCTGACATTACCGGTGACCAGAATGTCGGTGAGCTGTTCCGCGCTGTCGACCTGGTTGTCGCTGGTCACGGGATCAATGGTCAGCGCTGGCGACGTGGCCGCCAGCACGGTGACGCTGGTCAATTGCGTGGTGGTGTTGCCATACGCATCGCTGATCGCCACGTTGATCAGATAGATCTCGTCGCCCAGCTGGCTGACAGTCGCGGCAGGCACCGTCACACGCCAGGCACCATTGGTATCTACGGTGGCGGTGTAGGTTTCATTATTGAACGTTACCGTGACCGTATCACCCTGTGCACCGCCGCGCCCATCAAGAATGAGATCCTGGGTGTGCTCAGCGATATTGATATAACCATCGCTGCCCGGCGTCGAGACTTCCAGCAGTGGCGGCGTGGTGGCGAAAATCAATGAACTGCCGGTCTGTGTGATGTTGCCATCGGCGTCAGTCGCCACCACCGTTACCGTCTGGCTGCCATTGGGCACATTCGCCAGATCAGAGGCAGGAATATTGACGCTCCAGTTGCCATCCGGCGTCACCACGGCGGTGTAAGGCACACCATTCAGCGTGACGCGAATAATGTCGCCGTCATCACCGGTGCCGCTGACGATCAGTGGCTGCTGCGCGTCGCTGTTGTTGATCGCGCCATCAGTGCTGAGATCGTTCAGTGTCAGAGCCGGTAACGCTGTAGCTACCCGCAAAGACGTATCCTGCGTACTGCTGTTACCTGCCGGATCGGTCACGGTGACCGTTACCGGGTAGGTCTGATTGGTCAGCGAGCCCAGATCGGCAACCGGAACGGAGGCACTCCAGGTTCCGTTTTCACCCACAATCGCGGTGTAAGACTTGCCATTTAACTCCACCGTCACGGTGTCGCCCGTGGTGCCGGTGCCGTTGATCAGCAGCGGCTGGGTCAGTTCGTTGTTGGTCAGGACCCCATCACCGCCCGGTGCGGTCACGGCCGCAACCGGAGGCTGCGTGTTGACTAACAGCGTCTGCGTCTGGGTGGCGATGTTACCGCTGGCGTCGGTCAGCGTGACGGTCAGCGCATAACTGCTGCCATCCGCCAGCGTCTGCAGCGCGGCTGGCGGCAGTGGCACCGTCCAGTTGCCCTGTCCATCCACGGTCGCGCTATAAGCTTCATTGTTCAGGGTGACCGTCACCAGCTCGCCCGGCAATGCACCTGAACCACTGACCGGCACGCCTGCCGCCACTTCGCTGCTGTTGAGAATGCCATCGCCGCCTGCGACCTCTGCCACAATCAGACTCGGTGGCAGCGTGTCGACGCTGAAGTTCACCGTCTGGTCAACGCGGTTGCCCGCCTCGTCAATGGCGGTGACGGTCAGGCTGTTAGTGCCCTGCGTCAGTAAAGCGAGATCGCTGGCAGGCAACGGCAGGCTCCAGCTGCCGTCGGTATTGACGGTGGTGCTGTAGGTTTTACCGTTGAGTTCGACTTCGACCCGCTGGCCCGCCACGGCTTTGCCGGTGCTGCCGGTAATCAGCAGGTCGGTGCCCGCTTCCGTCCGGTTGAGAATACCATCGGTGATCGCACTCTCGTTCAGCGTGATTTGCGGCAGCGTAGTCGCGACCACATTCAGCGGGGCTGAGTCCGTCAGCAGTGCTCCCGTGGTGTCGATGGTGGTCACTGAAATCTGTTTCACACCGTCGGTGATGCCGTTGAGATCGGCTGCCGGAACAGTGACGCTCCAGAAGCCATTGTCGCCGACCACCGCGCTGTAATTAATGCCGTTAAAGTTAAGCTGCACGGCCTGGCCGGGGTTAACGCCTACCGCAGAACCGCTGATAATGAGATCACTGTTCAGCTCCAGCTGGTTAAGGAAGCCATCCACGCTGACCGGTTCATTAATCGAGACTACGCCAGGTTCACCTGCCGCCGGAGCGACGTTGATGTCACGGGTATCGGCGGCTGAGGCACCGGCGACCGTGGTAACGCTGACCGCAATGGCGGTGCTGCCCGCCGCCAGTGCGCTGAGCGCCGCAGATGGTATCTGCGTGCTCCAGCTGCCGTCAGGATTGACCATGGCGCTGTAATTCTGACCGCCCAGGGTGATGGTGACCGTCTGGCCCGCCTCTACGTTGCTGGTGCTGCCGGAGAGCGTCTGATCGACGGCCTTCTCGCTGTTATCCACCAGATCGTCACCGGCAAACAGGGCGATGGTCACTGTCGGCGTGCCCGGTTCAGCTGGGGTATCCACCACAATCGCCCGATCTTCGCTTACCGTTACGCTCGCCTGATTGCTGACCGTGGCCGCGATGGTGGCGCTGCCCGCCGCCAGGGCCGCCAGCGCGCTGGCTGGAACGCTCAGGCTCCAGCTGCCATCCGCGCCGACCGTGGCGCTGTATGTCTGGTCGCCCAGCGTGACTGTGACGATCTGACCGGCCTCGACATTGGTGGTGGTGCCGCTCAGCAGCTGTTCGCTGGTTTTCTCATCGTTGCTCAGAACGTCATCACCGGCGAACTGATTGATGGTGATGGTGGGCTGGCCCGGCTCTGTGACCGGTGGCTCGACGGTGATCGACAGCGTGTCGCTGACGCTGGTGCCTGTCGCGTTGCTGACCGTCACCACCAGCGAGGCAGCCCCCGCAGCCAGCGCACTCAGTGCATCGGCCGGAATTGCGATGTTCCAGCTGCCGTCAGGATTGACCGTGCCGCTGTAGCTCTCTCCGCCCAGCGTCACGGTCACAATCTGGCCCGCTTCGACGTTGGTGGTGCTGCCGGAGACCGCCTGCGCCTCCAGCTTCTCATCGTTGCTCAGGATGTTGTCTTCAGCGAAGACATTGACGGTTAACGTTGGGGCATTCGGTGATGTGCCCGCTGACTCCACCAGGAAGTCACGGGTTTCACTGACAGGCGCGCCGAGCGTATCGGTGACTGTAGCGTTCAGGGTCGCGCTTCCGGCTGCCAGCGCTGCCAGCGAACTGGCTGGGATCGAGACGCTCCAGCTGCCATCCGCGCCAACCGTGGCGGAAAAGGTCTCGCCGTTCAGGGTGATAGTGACCTGCTGGCCCTCAGCGATATTGGTGGTGGTGCCGCTCAGCAGCTGGTCGCTGGCTTTCTCGCTGTTGCTGAGGATGTCATCCCCGGCAAACGCGTTGATGGTTACGGTGGCTTCACCTGGCTGCGTCGCCGGGGCTTCAACGGTGATCGACTCTGAGGTCGTCACGGCGTCGCCTGCCGCATTGCTGACCGAGGCGGTCAGGGTGGTGGTGCCTGCTGCCAGTGCGTTCAGCGCGGCGGATGGCACGGCGACGCTCCAGCTGCCGTCACTTTGCACACTGGCGCTATAAGTCTGACCGCCGAGGGTCACGGTGACGATCTGTCCGGCTTCAACGTTGGTGGCAGTGCCACTGACAACCTGTTCGGACGCTTTCTCATCGTTGCTCAGGGCGTTATCGCCGGCAAATTCATTCAGGGTCAGGGCTGGCACGCCGGGTTCCGTTACGGGCGTCTCAACCGAGATATCGCGGGTTTCGCTGGCGCTCACCCCATCGACGTTGCTGACGGTGGCGCTGATGGCATTGGATCCCGCTGGCAGGTTGCCCAGCGCATTGGCCGGGACCGTTACGTTCCAGTTGCCACTGCCATCCACGGTGCCCACGTAAGTCTGGCCCCCTAAGGTGACAGTGACCGTCTGGCCCGTTTCGACATTAGTGGTGGTGCCGGAGAGTGTCTGAGTGGTGCCTTTTTCGTCGTTGCTGAGGATGTCATCCCCGGCAAACTGATTGATGGTGACGGTCGGTTCGCCCGGGATTGTCACCGGTGCTTCCACGCTGATGGGCAGGCTGCTGGTCACGGTATCACCCGCCAGATTGCTGACCGAAACCGTCAACGTCGTTTCCCCTGCCGCCAGGGCACTCAGGGCCGCTGATGGCAACGTCACGCTCCAGTTGCCCTGTGCGTCCACGCTGCCGCTGTAAGTCTGACCACCCAGCGTGACCGTCACAACCTGACCTGGTTCGATATTGCTGGTGCTGCCGGTCACCGTCTGATCGGCGGCTTTCTCCGCATTGCTCAGTTGGTTGTCACCGGTAAACTCATCCACCGTGACCGCAGGTGCGCCCGGAACAACGGGCGTCTCAATACTGATCGCACGGTTTTCACTGGCTTCAGTGCCAGCCTGATTGGTGACGACCGCAGAAATCGCAACTGAACCGGCATTCAGTGCATTCAGCGCCGCAGGCGAGAGCGTGACGCTCCAGTTGCCCTGCGCATCCACCACTGCGCTGAAAGTCTGATCGCCCAACGTGATGGTGACAACCTGACCCGCTTCCACGTTGCTAGTAGAACCGCTTAGCAGCTGGTCGCTGCTTTTTTCCGCATTGCTGAGAACGTCATCACCCGCAAACTGATTGATGGTGATAACAGGCGTACCCGGCTCGGTCAGTGGCGGCTCGACGTTAAACGTCAGGCTGCCGCTGGCAGCGGTTCCCGCCTGATTAGTGACGGTTGCCGTGGCCGTGGTGGTGCCAGAGGCCAGCGAAATCAGCGCATCCGCAGGCACGGTGATGCTCCAGCTCCCATCGCTGGCGACGCTGCCGCTGTAGCTCTGGCCGCCCAGGGTCACGGTGACGATCTGCCCGGCTTCGACATTGCGGGTGGTGCCGCTAAGTACCTGGTCGCTGGTTTTCTCTGCGTTGCTCAGCTCGTCATCGCCGGTAAACGGGGCGATAGTCAGAGCTGGCGTGCCTGGAGTAGTGTCAGGTGCCTGAACCTGAATGCCGAGGCTGGCGGTCGCCGCCGAGCCTGCTGCGCTGGTCACGCTGACTGAAAGCGTGATGCTGCCTGCAGCCAGCGCTAAGAGTGCGGTGGCCGGAATGGCGACACTCCAGCTGCCATCTGCGCCCACAGTGGTGTTGTAGGTCTGGCCGCCCAGCGTCACGCTGACCTGCTGGCCCGCTTCGACATTGCTGGTGCTGCCGGAGACCGTTTGTGGCGAGGTTTTTTCGCTGTTATCCAGCAGGTTATCGCCAGCAAACGGATTGAGGCTAATTGTCGGCCCAGCGGGCGTGCCGGGATCGGCAGCAACGACGGTAACCGGCAGGCTGCCGGTGGCTGCTGTGCCCGCCGCGTTAGTCACGCTGACGTCGATCGTGGTTGTGCCAGCCGGCAGCCCCGCCAGCGCGGCGGCTGAGATCGTGACACTCCAGCTGCCATCCGCCCCGACGGTGGTGTTGTAGGTCTGCCCGCCCAGCGTGACAGTGACAATCTGACCGGCTTCGACATTGCTGGTGGTGCCGCTGAGCACCTGATCGGTGGTTTTCTCCGCGTTATCCAGTACGTCATCGCCCGCGAAGGCATTCAGGGTGATGGCAGGCGTCCCCGGCGTGACCGGTGTTCCCGGATCGGTGCCACCCGCATTGCCGCCGCCGTTACCTCCACCTCCACCGCCGCCACCGCCGATGCCAACCGCCAGTCCCGCTAAGCCGAGCACACCCAGACCGCCCGCTGTAATCACGCCCATTGACGTATTGGCGTTATCCGCCAGCAGCAGCGGCTCTACGCTGTCGAGTGATTCATAGGTTGGTGTAATTGAGTTTGAAGCGAGTTCAGCCCCTTCTGCAGTCTGCGGAAAGAGCGCATGTTCCGGTGGATTAACGCCATCATCGAATACCAGTTCGCTATGCTGGCCTTCGGCGTCGTCGAGGAAGAATTTCTGATAGCGGACAGTCTGGCCGTCACGCATGTGCAGCACCAGATCGTTACCCTGACGCTCATACTGCGTCACTATGTCGCGGGTGCCGCTGATGCGGACAACGCTGGGCTCGGTGAGGTTAATGGTTTGTGACGAACTGCCAACAGACTGCGAGATGAGGGTGCCGTTTTCGCGCGAGATGATGTCTACACGGCCTTGCGTGAGTTCTGCCATTTGTAACCTCTATTCCACCAGATTAGCTAATATACTGAATCCATAAACTTAAAATTATTTTATGCTTACGGTGTTCACTCATAGTTTCACCTTCTGAAATGCAGAAAGTGTCTCAAACTGGTGTATGCAGAAATGACAAAGAAAACCCGCGTCAGAAACCCAAAGGAAAGCGGTGGATGACGGCATTATTGTTAGTTTTAGTTGTACAGACTCACGTGAAACGTAACGGTTCTGACAAATTAATTTTTAGCGTAACCGCGTTAAAAATCAATTTCAATCTACAGATTTCATTATGATTTAATATTAATTACATTAGCCATTGCCGAAATAAGGTTTTCAGAAAATGCGCCTTGTCGTTGTTTTTTCATGTCAATTTATTGCTGACTGTTTCCATAAATGATGCAAAGAGGTTAAAAACTCCCCATTTTATAAACCTTAGGGCTGCAGAAAAAATTTGTTCATTTTGCGATTCAGCCATCATTTATGCGTGGTCCTGATCCGATTTTCAGGCGGCAAGTCGTTGAAAAGTGAAAGTGAAATTTGAGTTAAGTCGATCCGGATGGGGGGTGGTCATACCAGGAAAGTTCTGGAAAAAATTCGCGGCGCAGCAAAAGTCGGTAAACTCCCGGTTTTGTCATTTATACGATGTTGCTGCCCCCCTTCAGATAAGAGGCGCAACGGCCACTGACTCGCGGCCAGTGCTACACTTTTCCGCTTTACCATTGATGAATCTGACCTATGACCGCACTGGACGCTGCACAACAACATAAACATCAGAGCCGCCTGAACTGGGGCACCCGCACCATCTTTTTAATCAATGGCTTAGGGATGTCAGCCTGGGCACCGCTGGTGCCCTTTGCACGAGATCGTCTGCAACTCAGCGGTGCATCACTGGGTGCATTACTGCTCTGTCTGGGGATAGGTTCGCTGGCTGCGATGCCGGTGACCGGCACGCTGGTGGCGAAGTTTGGCTGCCGTCGGGTGATGTGCTTCTCTACGCTGTTAGTGTTGGTCATGATGCCGCTGCTGGCGACGGCAGACTCTCATCTGGTGATGGCAGCTGCACTGATGCTTTTTGGTGCCGGACTGGGCATGCTGGATGTGGCGATGAATTATCAGGCGGTTCAGGTTGAGCAGGCTGCGGATAAACCGATGATGTCCGGCTTTCATGGATTCTTCAGTCTGGGCGGGATTCTGGGCGCGGGCACGGTCAGCCTGTTGCTGAGCCGCTCTTTTACCCCGCTGACCGCCACGCTGGTGGTAATGGCCGTGATGTTGTTGCTGCTGCTGTGGCGACTTCCGGTGTTGATGAATGAACGTCTGCACCAGCCCGATCAACCCTGGCTGGTGATCCCACGCGGCTGGGTCGCGTTTCTTGGCCTGCTTTGCTTTATCCTCTTCCTGGCGGAAGGGGCCGTGCTGGACTGGGGCGCACTACTGCTGCTGCAGAACCCGGAAATGACACCCGCCTGGGCCGGACTCGGCTATGCGGTCTTTTCCGTGGCGATGACGCTGGGTCGTTTTAGCGGCGATAAGATCATCCAGCGTTTTGGCCGCTACCCGGTGATGCTCACCGGCGCGCTGACCGCTGCGGCGGGCATGAGTCTGGCCGTCTTGCTGCCGTGGCCGGAGATCGCCCTGCTCGCTTTCCTGCTGGTCGGCTTTGGTTTATCCAACACGGTGCCGATGTTGTTCAATGCTGCCGGGAATCAACAGGATATGCCTGCGAACCTGGCGATTTCTGCCATGACAACGCTGGGATATGCGGGTATTCTCTCAGGTCCGGCTTTAATCGGATTCATTTCGCAATGGATCAGCCTCAGCGGCGCATTTTTAATGATCGCCCTGCTGCTGTTAGCGGTAGCCGCCAGTGCGCGAAAAGTTGCGCGATAATTCAGGTACCCGACACGCTATGTTGTATAAGTTTCCACTGACCTCCGGTAATGTCACCCGCTTTTTTGTGGTTTTCAATCTGGTGCTCCTGCTGGCGCTGGGCTTTATGGTGCATAACTCGGTCAACGCCTGGCTGACCGGGAAACGCTATGCCATGGACGATCTGGCGCGTGACGTGCAGAAGCGTATTGACGCCTATCGCTTTGCCACCTGGCAGATCTATGAAAACCTCTCTACCAGTGCAGCCGGTGCGACACCCGGCAGTAACCTGCAGGAGACGCGGCTGCGCCCTGACGTCTATTATCTGGAAAAAACCCGCCGTAAAACCGAAGCGCTTATTTTCGGCTCCCATGACAGCAGCACGCTGGACATGACCATGCGGATGTCGAACTATCTCGACACCCTGTGGGGCGCGGAAAATCCGACCTGGTCGATGTACTTTTTAAATGGTCAGGACAACAGCCTGATTATGATCTCGACCCTGCCGTTGAAAGATATGGCGACGCGCTATAAAGAGAGCGCCATCAGTTCCATGGTGGATGGCCGTCGCGCTGAGATGCTGCAACAGGCTAATGCGCTGGATGAGCGCGAGAGCTTCTCGCCGCTTCGCCACCTCGCCTTCCAGAACGATCACTATTTCACGCTGCGCACCACCTTTAATCAGCCGGGCCATCTGGCCACGGTTGTCGCCTTTGATCTGCCGGTTAACGATATCGTTCCGCAGAACATGCCGCTGGAAAACTTCCAGCTGCGCCAGGACAGCTCGATGCCGGCCAGCAGCAGTGAACAGCAGGAGGTGGAAAACACCCGCGTTTCACTGGTTAATCCCAATATCGAGATTACGGCTACCCTGCCGAGTACGTCGCTGCAGCTGGTCTATCAGGTGCCGATTACCCGCCTGATTATCGACAGCCTGCACAACCTGCTCTGGCCGCTGCTGATTAACCTGCTGCTGTTTCTGCTGTCGCTGGCCGGCATCGTGCTGCTGCGCCAGCAGTCACTGCGTCCCAGCGAGAACCAGAGTGCTGAACTCGATTCGCTGCGGGTTCTGAATGAAGAGATTGTGGCCAGCCTGCCGGTCGGCCTGCTGGTGTATGACTTTGCCAGCAACCGTACCCTGCTGAGCAATAAGATTGCGGAACACCTTTTGCCTCACCTCAATCTGCAGAAAATTATTAATATGTCCGACCAGCATCAGGGCGTGCTGCAGGCCACCATTAATAACGAAGTGTATGAGATCCGCCACGCCCGCAGCGTGCTGTCGCCGCATACGCAGCTGTTTATGATGCGTGACCAGGATCGCGAGCTGCTGGTGAACAAAAAGCTGCAGAAAGCGCAGCAGGTGCTGGATCGCAACCATCAGATGCGCCAGCAGTTGCTGCATAATCTGGGTCATGCACTGAATCAGCCCCTTGAGAAGATGGTGACCCAGCTGGTGCAACTCAGCCAGCGTGATGCTGATGAAACCGTACTGGACCTGCTCGATGAGAGTCAGGGACTGGCGCGGCTGGTGGATGATATCGTGCTGCTGAACCGGCTGGAGGCGCATGACTGGTCACCGGATGCGACCGTCTTTAATCTGCAGGAACTGCTGGATGAGATCGCGCTGGAAAGCCTGCCGCTGATGCGCCGCAAGGGGCTGTCGCTGGTAGTGAATAATCACCTGGCGAATGACGAGACACGCTTTGGCGACCGTCGCGCCCTGCGCAAAGTGCTGACCACGCTGATGCACTACGCCCTGACCACCACCCGCTGGGGCAAAATCACCCTGGAAGTTAAGGCTGCCGAAAAGCAGGCCGATAGAGTGATCATCGAACTGGTAGATACCGGTGCGGGCCTGACGGTGGATGAACTGGCGAATGTCGACTTCCCGTTCCTGGGTGATACCAGTCAGGATCGCTACGGACAGGCTTCCGGCATGGCGTTCTTCCTGTGTAAGCAGCTCTGCAAGCAGATGGGCGGCAGTCTCGATATCGTGGCAAAAGCGGATATCGGCACGCGCTACAACATGCAGCTGCCACTGGTGCTGGAAGAGAAGCGCGAAGAAGAAGAGGAAAAAATTCTGGATGGTGTGACCGCACTGGTGGAGATCACTGTGGAAGACGTGCATAAAATCGTCTGCCGCCATCTGGAGAACTGGGGAGCACGTTGTCTGACGCCTGATGAGCGCATCTCCGGTCAGGATCACGATGTTATGGTGACCGACGATCCATCAAAGCTAAGCGGCTGGGCACTGCTGCTGGCGGAAGATGAACTGGGTCATCATGCACTGAACGACCAGCAGTATCGTGTCAATTTCAATCTCAGTAATGCGATGCTCGATGCATTGCTGGCACTGATTGAGAAACAACTGTCGCATGATGTGATGGATAACGACATGGAAGACGACGCGGCCACGCCATTGATGAGCGGCGGCTATTTCCAGCTGTTTACGGAGACAGTACCGGTTGATGTGAAGAGACTGTATACTGAGTCGGCGGAAAAGGACTACGCCTCGCTTGCTCAGACAGCGCATCGCCTCAAGGGCGTGTTTGCCATGCTCAATCTGACTCCTGGCAAACAGCTTTGTGAAGAGTTAGAACACCACATTAAAGCGTGTGACGATTCAAACATTACAAATACCACCAGTGATATTGACGCTTACGTCAATCAACTGCTGCAGCAAGGTAACCAATAAGATGAATAACTTAAACGTAATTATTGCCGATGACCATCCAATTGTCCTTTTCGGTATCCGAAAGTCTCTGGAACAAATTGAATGGGTCAACGTTGTAGGTGAGTTCGAAGACTCAACAGCACTGATCAATAATCTGTCCAAGCTTGACGCCAACGTCCTGATCACCGACCTCTCGATGCCAGGTGAGAAGTATGGCGATGGTATTACGCTGATTAAATATATTAAACGCCACTATCCGGATCTCTCGATCATTGTTCTGACCATGAACAATAACCCGGCGATTCTGAGTTCCGTGCTTGATCTCGATATCGAAGGGATTGTCCTGAAACAGGGCGCGCCTACCGATTTACCAAAAGCACTGGCAGCACTGCAGAAAGGCAAGAAATATACGCCGGAAAGCGTTGCGAAACTGCTGGAGAAGATCAGCGCGGGTGGTTATGGCGACAAACGCCTGTCACCGAAAGAGAGTGAAGTACTGCGTCTGTTTGCTGAAGGCTTCCTGGTGACCGAAATCGCCAAGAAACTGAACCGCAGTATTAAAACCATCAGTAGCCAGAAGAAATCAGCGATGATGAAACTGGGCGTGGATAACGATATCGCACTGCTGAACTACCTGTCTTCTGTCAGCCAGAGTCAGGTCGAAAGAGACTAAGTAACCGGAGGCGGTGCAGCCACTGCACCGCCTCGCCTCTGCCCTTTCCTGCCTTATCCTATCCGCGTTTTGCGCACCCGATCAGCATAGATTGCCAGCGTCACTTTCAGTACATCCAGCGTCACCGGTTTCGACAGACAGTTATCCATGCCCGCATCCATACAACGCTGTTTCTCTTCCGCCAGCGCATTCGCTGTCACGCCGACAACCGGGAAGAGATGCCCCAGCTGACGTAAACGTTGTGTCAGGCGATAACCATCCATGTTCGGCATGTTCACATCGGTGAGCACGATATCGATCTCATTACGGCTCAGGACGTTAAGCGCATCAACGCCATCCTGCGCGGTTTTCACCTGATAGCCCAGCGTGCCGAGCTGTTCAGACAGCAGCATACGGTTAATCGGATGGTCATCGACAATCAGCACCATGATATCGTCGTTATGCACTTTCTCTTCTACCGGTGCCGCCAGCAACAAGGCCTCTGCCGCGTCATTACCCAGTGCAATACGATAGATGCGCGCCAGCAATGCCGGCACCTCGTGCAGCGTGGCGGTCGAGTGGATCCAGCGCCCCGGCTGACGTTCACGCGGCATATCCACATGCGATCCATCAAACGTGACCAGCGCGCGCAGCGGTGCATCAATATCCAGTTCGTAATCGGTCATCACCACATCATCGTGGCCTGGCTTACCGTTATACTCCGCGACCTGAATACCCTGCTGCTGAATCTGGCGCGTAATGAACTCCGCAAGATACTCGTTGCGCATCGCCAGCCAGATTTTCCTGTCCTGCAAATCCTCCAGCAGCATCAGTGATAGCTTCTGCCCTTTATAAATCGGGATTCTCACAATGAACTGGCTACCCATGCCCGGCTCGGAGTCGACCTCGATGTCACCGTCCATCATGTTGATCAGCTTTTCACAGATCGCCAGACCCAGCCCGGTCCCCTGGAAATTACGCTGCACGCCATTTCCCACCTGGAAGAAGGGATCAAACAGGCGGGGCAGCTCTTTGGCTGGAATGCCGACACCGGTATCACGGACGCGGAAGGCCAGATAGCCCTGCGCGACATAGGCGTGGAGGATGATACAGCCGGTGTGCGTGAACTTAATCGCGTTGTTCAGCAGATTAGAGATCACCTGCTGCAGACGCAGCGGATCGCCGTCCAGCACCTGCGGAACGTCATGTTCGATAAAGCAGTAGAGCGTCAGGCGTTTCTTCACCACCAGCGACAGATAGTTGCCCACAATGTGAGTGACGATTTCACGCGGGGCAAACGGACGCGGCTCGATTTTGAGCTGTTCAGACTCAATTTTCGAGAAGTCGAGAATATCGCTGATGATCTTCAGCAGCAGACTGGAGGAGTTGTTCATCGCCGTCACCAGCGAGTCGATACCGCTGGGCAGTTCTTTGGTCTGCAGCAGATCGAGGTTACCGATGATGCCATACAGCGGCGTGCGCAGTTCGTGACTGACGGTAGCAAGGAACATCGATTTCGACTGGCTCGCCTGCTCTGCCGCGTGAGCCATCTCCTGCAGAGACTGCTCCATCCGCACACGCGCCGAGACATCGACCAGCACGCAAATTGCTACGTTCTCATTACGATAGCGCGAATGCACAAAGCTTATTTGCAGGTTGGTATTGCTGCCGGTCAGCACATCCACAAAGTTGACCTGCTGTCCGCCGATTATCTCATTCAGCCGCAGGCGATCTTCCTGCGTCAGCAACGTCAGATAATTGTGCGCCAGCTCGTTACTCAGAATATTGGTGCCATCGCTGGTGCGTAAAATACAGATCCCGACCGGCGCAGAGGCGACAATCTTACGGTTAAACTGCTCATGCTCTTCCAGCCGGTGCGCATTCTCCTCTGCGGGCAGGAACATCCGCCGCTCAAACACCCAGGCGAGCGTAAAGAGGAGCACGGCGCTGAAAATATTGAGCAGCAGCGCATTAATGATCATCAGCTTGAGCTGGTCTACCATCACGTCGGTGGGTATCGCCCATACCACGTTAAGATCGGAAGGCGGCAATGGCTTTTTCAGGACCAGCTGACGATAACCATTCAGATAACCGAACCAGGTTTTATCATCCGGCAGATTGTCGAGTGAGAAGCCCAGCCCGCCGCGCCGCGAGTTAAGCAGTGGGCGATAATTTTCATCGGTAATAGACGCGATAATCGGCAGGCTGCCCGGCTGAATAAACTCATCCAGGCGGATATTCTGCTCAACACCCAGCAGCGCCTGTAATTTATTCGCAACGTAAACCGGCACTACCATGTAGAAGGTGCCGACGCCAGGCTGAGTACTGCTGTTGATCCAGTACATCGGATTACGACGCTCTTCTTCGCTGCTATTGCGATAGCGCAGCACATTCTCACGCAACGATTTCAGGCTGCGGTCCCGATCTGCATTGTTGCTGCCAATCGTGAAGTCGGCCAGACACTGACTCTCGCCACCGATAAAGAACACCCGATTCAGTTCATACGATGAGGCGAAGTTACTTTTCCAGTAATTGATGTAGTAGCTGAGTGAATCGAGCGAGTTGCGCCAGGTGTTACTCATTGAAGTGCAGTCGCCATCTGAAAAGAGTGGCGTAAACTGCGGCTGGGTGGCTTTACCCGGCATCATGCCGGTCAATACATCCAGACCACTGCTGGCGTTGGTCAAGCGGTTCTCGGTGATGTATTTCAGCTCACGCATCATGTCTGCCGAATGGCGTACATACCACTGAATGGTGCCGTAGTTGCTGGCAAACTCCTGCCGGACCTGCGTCTCTTTATTGTGCAGCACGCTGATGATGTAAAACGCCGTAAGGACAGCACCCAGCGTCCAGATTAGCAGCGCCAGCGCGCGGAAAAGATAGCGCGAGATGCGAAGCGTAGTGCGGAAAGAGACAGGATATTTCAAAGGTAACTCGCAGTTGGCAAGGTTAGTCGCATCATCGATTTTTAATGCCCATACACTAGCTTTATCGGGCGTAAAAAGCCAGCCAGCCGCAGGCTTAGCGGAAGGTTTGGGAATCTTTTAAGACAGAGAAAGCGCTAGCTGTCAGTGAACAAGATGGCTTGCTTACAGACCCGCCTGTAACAACTAAAAGCGAGAATGCTGCTTAAACAAGAAAGGCGTGCTATGCCCGAAGAGCAAAGCGTCCACGCCAGGGACGGCGTGGCCGATCCGCAGGGATGCGGGAATTCTTTGCGATCGGGCATAGCAGGCCTTTCGGCGGCGCCCCTCTCGCAGCCGCCCGGCCCCGGCCCCCGGCCCCGTGTATCCAGCCCTTGTCCACAGGCACCAAAAAAAACGGCAGGCCGGGTTTCCCCTGACCTGCCGTTTTTGCAACGAACCTCAGCTCACGTCAGACACATTACTCTTCGTCTTCAGCCGCGTCGTCTTCGTCTTCTGCATCCGCTTCCGGTGCAATCTCTTCATCGTCGATCTCTGCTTCCGGCGCGATATCATCCTCGCCTTCCGCCACGCTACCGTCGATTGAATCCAGCTCTTCTTCTTCAACCGGCTCGGCAACACGCTGCAGACCGACTACGTTCTCATCCTCTGCGGTACGAATCAGAATCACACCCTGGGTATTACGACCCACGACGCTCACTTCTGACACGCGGGTACGCACCAGCGTACCGGCATCGGTGATCATCATAATCTGATCGCCATCGACTACCTGAACAGCGCCAATCACCGGACCGTTACGCTCGGTCACTTTGATTGAAATAACACCCTGCGTCGCACGCGACTTGGTCGGGTATTCGCTGTTGGCAGTTCGCTTACCGTAACCATTCTGCGTCACGGTCATGATGGCACCCTCTTCACGCGGCACAATCAGAGAGACAACGCGATCGCCTTCAGCCAGCCTGATGCCGCGTACGCCAGAGGCGGTACGACCCATCGCACGGACTGCGGTTTCTGCGAAGCGCACCACTTTACCGGCCGCTGAGAACAGCATCGCTTCGTCATTACCGTTGGTCAGCGCCACACCAATCAGCTCATCGTCATCACGCAGATTCACGGCAATAATGCCGGCGCTGCGCGGACGGCTGAACTCTTTCAGCGCGGTCTTCTTCACGGTACCCAAGGCGGTCGCCATAAAGATATTGAAGCCTTCCGTATACTCACGTACCGGCAGGATCGCCGTAATACGCTCGTTGGCTTCCAGCGGCAGCAGGTTGACGATTGGACGTCCACGCGCACCACGGCTCGCTTCCGGCAGCTGATAAACCTTCATCCAGTAGAGACGGCCACGGCTTGAGAAGCAAAGAATCGTGTCATGGGTATTGGCCACCAGCAGACGATCAATGAAGTCCTCTTCTTTGATACGTGCGGCTGACTTGCCTTTACCACCGCGACGCTGCGCTTCATAGTCGGTCAGCGGCTGATACTTCACATAGCCCTGATGCGACAATGTCACCACAACATCTTCCTGATTAATCAGGTCTTCGATATTAATATCAGCCGTGTTAGCCGTAATCTCTGTGCGACGCTCATCACCGAACTGATCACGCATCAGCTCCAGCTCTTCGCGGATCACTTCCATCAGACGATCGGCGTCAGACAGAATGCGCAACAGCTCCGCGATCTGCTCCAGCAGACCTTTATACTCATCCAGCAGCTTCTCGTGCTCAAGGCCGGTCAGTTTCTGTAGACGCAGATCCAGAATCGCCTGAGCCTGCTGCTCGGTCAGATAGTACTGACCTTCACGGATGCCGTACTGCGGATCCAGCCACTCCGGACGGGCAGCGTCATCGCCTGCACGTTCCAGCATCGCTGACACATTACCGAGATCCCAGGCCTGAGCAATTAAACCCGCTTTCGCTTCTGCCGGGTTGGGTGCACGACGAATCAGTTCGATAATCGGATCGATATTCGCCAGCGCAATCGCCAGACCTTCCAGGATATGCGCACGGTCACGGGCTTTACGCAGTTCGAAAATGGTACGACGCGTAACGACTTCACGACGATGGCGAACGAAGGCGTCAAGAATATCCTTCAGTGCCATGATCTTCGGCTGGCCCTGATGCAGAGCCACCATGTTGATACCAAACGAGGTCTGCAACTGGGTCAGTGAATAGAGATTATTCAGAACCACTTCGCCGACTGCATCGCGCTTGATCTCAATCACGATACGCATGCCGTCTTTATCAGACTCATCGCGCAGTGCGCTGATGCCTTCGACACGCTTCTCTTTCACCAGCTCCGCAATCTTCTCAATCAGGCGTGCTTTGTTAACCTGATACGGCAGCTCGTGAATAATGATGGTCTCGCGGCCCGTTTTAGCATCAGCTTCCACTTCGCCACGCGCACGAATATAAATCTTGCCGCGTCCGGTGCGGTACGCTTCTTCAATACCACGGCGACCATTGATGATGGCGGCGGTCGGGAAATCTGGCCCCGGAATGTGCTCCATCAGCTCTTCGATGCTGATGTCTTCATTTTCAATATATGCCAGGCAGCCGTTAATCACTTCACGCAGGTTGTGCGGTGGAATGTTAGTTGCCATACCCACGGCGATACCGGAAGAACCGTTCACCAGCAGGTTAGGGATTTTGGTCGGCAGAACTTCAGGGATCTGCTCAGTACCGTCGTAGTTCGGGACGAAATCGACGGTCTCTTTTTCCAGGTCAGCTAACAGGTCGTGGGCGATTTTCGACATGCGAATTTCGGTATAACGCATCGCCGCAGCGGAGTCGCCGTCGATGGAACCGAAGTTGCCTTGTCCGTCCACCAGCATGTAACGCAGGGAGAAAGGCTGGGCCATACGTACAATGGTGTCGTAAACGGCGGAATCACCATGCGGGTGATATTTACCGATAACGTCACCGACGACGCGGGCAGATTTTTTATAGGGTTTGTTCCAGTCGTTACCCAGTACGCTCATCGCAAAAAGAACGCGACGGTGAACCGGCTTCAGGCCATCACGCACATCGGGTAAAGCTCGGCCAACGATGACCGACATGGCGTAACCGAGGTAAGAATTTTTTAATTCTTCTTCGATATTGACCGGTGTAATTTCTCTCGCAAGGTCGCTCATGGAGCCGCTATCCCTCTACTTAATCCCGGATTTTAAAGGTGCGAAAGTATATCACACTGCAATGCTCTGGTGAACGTTAACCACCGATTTCCCCCGCTTTTCATTGCCCCTGAAAGGTGTGCCAACGGCGGTTAAGCGTTTATACTGTGGGCACATTTTGTCAGGAGTTACGATTCAATGAATGCACAACCGCAGAATCATCAGCATAACGTCGATGCGCAGGAAATTGCCAAGTTTGAGGCCGTTGCCTCGCGCTGGTGGGATCTGGAGGGTGAATTTAAACCGTTGCACCGTATCAACCCGCTGCGCCTGGGCTACATCGCGCAGCACAGCAATGGTCTGTTCGGTAAAACCGTGCTCGACGTCGGATGCGGCGGCGGCATTTTATCCGAAAGCATGGCGCGTGAAGGCGCAGTCGTGACCGGCCTGGATATGGGTGCGGAACCGCTGGCCGTGGCGCGCCTGCATGCCCTGGAGAGCGGCGTGACGCTGGACTACGTGCAGCAGACCGTTGAAGAGCATGCAGAGCAGAACGCCGGAAAATATGATGTCGTGACCTGCATGGAGATGCTGGAGCACGTGCCGGATCCACGCTCGGTGATTCACGCCTGTGCGAAGCTGGTCAAACCCGGCGGCGAAGTCTTTTTCTCAACGCTGAACCGCAATCCCAAAGCCTGGCTGCTGGCAATCTTTGGCGCGGAATATGTACTCCGCATGCTGCCGCGCGGCACCCATGACGTGAAGAAATTTATCCGTCCTTCCGAACTGCTGGGCTGGGTCGATGAAACGACGCTGCGTGAACGTAACATCATCGGCCTGCACTACAATCCGTTGACTAATCGCTTCAAACTGGCCCCGGGGACTGACGTGAATTATATGGTGCATACCCACCGCGCCGTCTGAGTAAAAATGCCCGCCTGAACGCAGGCGGGGATTATTAAGCCTGAGAAGCGTTAACAAAGCAGGTAAAAGCATCCCCTCATTAAGCGTAATGATTGCTGCCTTCATTCAGGAATTACGTCAAATACAGGCAAGCGGTTCACATCACCTCCCTGCCTGATAACATTCACCGGCACATCAGGTTAACCCCCCTCCCTAAAACAGAATAAAACCGCGTTTACTCACCTGAGTATAATCAACTTTAAACTTCAGGATGCGATTGAGTTAATTTAATAACACGCAGGTTAATATTAAAAAAATCCATTAATTTCAATAACAAAAAATACCAGCAATCCATTCGGAATTAATTATTACTCAGACAAAAAGCGCGAACGAAAATACTTCACAGCGGACCAGAGCCGTGGATTAAACACGCTGTGACAGGCTTCAAAAAACCTCCTCTCAAAATTCAATATACTAGAATGGTAGACCCATAGATTGTTTCTGCCCGCATTAGATCAACTTCATCAATGTTAAGGATAACCATGACGCCCTTTTTATCTCTCTTCTGGGTATTAGCCGGTATCGCGATATTAGTCGTACTCAATCTGAAGTAT
This sequence comes from Candidatus Pantoea varia, assembly GCF_900115075.1. GTDB lineage: Bacteria > Pseudomonadota > Gammaproteobacteria > Enterobacterales > Enterobacteriaceae > Pantoea > Pantoea varia. The sequence continues at coordinate 369,380 of NZ_FOVG01000001.1, read as the reverse complement.
AAATTTCACAACGTCTTCTCTCTGCTGATTGCAGGCATGTTTGTCGCCATCATGGTTGGTATCCCGGCAGATAAAATTGTCGGCGTCGTCCAGCAGGGTATCGGCAGCATCATGGGCCACCTGGCGCTGATCATTATATTCGGCGCGATTATTGGTAAGTTCATGACCGAATCCGGTGCCAGCCAGCAGATAGCGGACACCGTCATCCGCCATTGCGGCACCCGCTTCCTCTCCACCGGACTGATGTTTATCGGCGTCATCTTCGGTATCGCGATGTTTTACGAGGTCGCCTTCCTGATTGCGATGCCGCTGGTCATGAACATCGCTAAGAAAGCAGATATCCCCTACATGAAGCTGGTCATCCCTACGGTGGTCGGTGCAACAATGGGACACAGCCTGTTTCCACCCCAGCCGGGACCGGTTGCTCTGATCAGTGCATTCAACGCGGATATCGTGCAGGTCTATCTTTACGGCGTCGTGGTGATTATCCCTGCGCTGTTCTGCGCGGGTGTTTTACTGCCCCGCTTCCTGCCGGGAATCAGCCGTATTCCGCTGAACTCCATGATTAAACCGATCAAAGAGCTGGCCCCGGAAGATCTCCCTTCGTTCAGAATCAGTATTCTGATCCCGCTGATCCCTGCGGTACTGATGATTCTGGCTTCGGTCGTCAAGCCGCTGGCCGGTGATGGCTCTGAGCTGACCCGCGTCTTTATACTGCTGGGCAGTGCTGAAGTCAGTATGCTGTTCGCTACGCTGGCTGCGATGTGGTTTCTGGGTGTTAAGCGGGGGATGACCGCCGAAGGCATCACGCATAACGTCACCAACTCGATTTCACAGATTTCTAACGTGCTGTTTGTCATCAGTGCCGGCGGTATCCTCAAGCAGGTGATCATTGACTCTGATGTGGGCGACAGCATTGTCCAGCTCATGAGTCATGTACCCTTCTCTCCCTTTATTATCGCCTGGTTAATCACTGCCGTAATCCGCATTCTGACCGGCCAGGGCGCGGTGGCTGCCATTACCTCGGCGGGCATTGTGGCTCCGATGATTGGGGCCTTTCATCTTAATCCGGCGCTGATGGTGCTCGCCGTCGCCTGCGGCAGTAACACCATTACACTGATGTATGACGGCGGCTTCTTACTCTTCAAAGAGACCTTTGGTATCTCCATGAAGGACACCTTCAAAACCTGGGGGCTGCTGGAGTTAATAAATTCAGTTGTCGGTCTGGGTATGGTCATCCTGGTCAGCCAGTTCATCTGATTCTTCCGCCTCTGCCTTAAAGATTTATGGCAGAGGCGATGCTGTTCCGCTGAGAGCCCCTGCCCAGAGACAACGCCGCAGGGGACAGCACTTGAGTGCATTCTGTTATGTGCCAGAGAGTTACGCGGCGATGTCAGTGAGGTGTCAGAAACGGGGACAGCGGCCTGGCCCGCCTGCCGCCTCGCGCTAGCGGCTTTTACGCATTTTTCATCTGTTTTTTCGCTGAATCGTGAGGATTGAATAAGAAACACGCGCCCGATCATAATAAGAAAAAAAAGTGTGATCCGGTTGACATGTTGCCAGGCCTTACAAGGCGTGGGCTAAGAAATTTCGCAAGAATTACAACCCCTCCAGCCATCATTTTTTGCTCTTGTTAAGCGGCCGTAAAATACTAAAATATGCCCCCATGTAGTTATGACTTTTCTCATCACCCCCTAGATGTAGTGTTTATCCACACATTATTCACAATGAATAGGCTGTGTATAAACCGGGATTTCTTTTAATTTTTGGATACTCACGCAAAGGTAAATACGCGACATGAACCAGAGTCTGCTCGTTACTAAACGCGATGGCCGCCAGGAGCGCATTGATCTCGACAAAATTCACCGTGTGCTGGACTGGGCAGCTGAAGGGCTGAACAACGTCTCAGTTTCACAGGTCGAACTGCGCTCTCACATTCAGTTCTATGATGGAATCAGAACGTCTGACATTCATGAGACCATCATCAAGGCCGCAGCAGACCTCATCTCGCGCGATGCCCCTGACTATCAGTACCTGGCTGCCCGCCTGGCGATCTTCCACCTGCGCAAAAAAGCGTATGGTCAGTTTGAGCCGCCGAAGCTTTATGACCAGGTCGTTAAGATGGTCGACATGGGCAAATATGATCGCCACCTGCTGGAAGATTACAGCCAGGAAGAGTTCGCGCAGATGGACGAGTTCCTCGACCACTGGCGTGACATGAACTTCTCCTATGCCGCTGTGAAGCAGCTGGAAGGCAAATATCTGGTGCAGAACCGCGTCTCAGGTGAAATCTACGAGAGCGCGCAGTTCCTCTACATTCTGGTCGCTGCCTGCCTGTTCTCGGGCTACCCGCGCGACACGCGTATGGATTACATCAAGCGTTTCTATGATGCGATCTCAACGTTCAAAATCTCGCTGCCGACGCCAATCATGTCAGGCGTGCGTACCCCGACGCGTCAGTTCAGCTCCTGTGTGCTGATCGAGTGCGGCGACAGTCTGGACTCCATCAACGCCACCTCCAGCGCGATTGTGAAATATGTCTCTCAGCGTGCTGGTATCGGCATCAACGCCGGTCGTATCCGTGCGCTGGGCAGCCCGATTCGCGGCGGCGAAGCGTTCCACACCGGCTGTATCCCGTTCTACAAACATTTCCAGACTGCGGTGAAGTCCTGTTCTCAGGGCGGCGTGCGTGGCGGCGCAGCGACGCTGTTCTACCCGATGTGGCATCTGGAAATCGAAAGCCTGCTGGTGCTGAAGAACAACCGTGGTGTTGAAGGCAACCGCGTGCGTCACATGGACTACGGCGTACAGCTTAACAAGCTGATGTATCAGCGCCTGCTGAAAGGCGAAGATATCACCCTGTTCAGCCCGTCTGACGTGCCTGGCCTGTATGATGCGTTCTTCGCCGATCAGGATGAGTTCGAACGCCTCTACACCAAATATGAGCAGGATCAGAGCATCCGCAAGCAGCGTGTTAAAGCGGTCGATCTCTTCTCGCTGATGATGCAGGAACGCGCTTCAACCGGCCGTATCTACATTCAGAACGTCGATCACTGCAACACCCATAGCCCGTTTGATCCGCGCATCGCGCCGGTTCGCCAGTCTAACCTCTGCCTGGAAATCGCCCTGCCGACCAAACCGCTGGAAGATGTTAACGACGAAAACGGTGAGATCGCCCTGTGTACGCTCTCGGCGTTCAACCTCGGTGCTATCGAAAGCCTGGACGATCTGGAAGAGCTGGCTACCCTGGCCGTTCGTGCGCTGGATGCGCTGCTTGATTATCAGGATTACCCGATTCCGGCGGCCCAGCGTGGCGCAATGGGTCGTCGTACCCTGGGTATCGGCGTCATCAACTATGCCTACTATCTGGCGAAGCATGGTGTGCGCTACTCCGATGGCAGCGCCAATGGCCTGACCCACAAAACCTTTGAAGCAATTCAGTATTACCTGCTGAAAGCTTCAAACGAACTGGCGAAAGAGCAAGGTGCCTGCCCATGGTTCAATGAAACCACCTATGCGCAGGGCATCATGCCGATCGACACCTACAAGAAAGATCTGGACGCGATCAGCGACGAACCGCTGCATCTCGACTGGGACAGCCTGCGTGAAGAGATCAAAACGCACGGTCTGCGCAACTCGACCCTCTCTGCGCTGATGCCGTCTGAGACCTCGTCGCAGATCTCCAATGCCACCAATGGCATCGAACCACCACGCGGCCACATCAGCATCAAAGCATCGAAAGATGGCATCCTGCGTCAGGTGGTACCGGAGTATGAGCGTCTGAAAGATCAGTATGAACTGTTGTGGGAAATGCCGAACAACGATGGCTATCTGCAACTGGTGGGTCTGATGCAGAAGTTCATCGATCAGGCGATTTCGTCCAACACCAACTACGATCCATCACGCTTTGCCAACGGTAAAGTGCCGATGAAACAGCTGCTGAAAGATCTGCTGACGGCGTACAAGTTCGGTGTGAAAACGCTCTATTATCAGAACACCCGTGACGGTGCGGAAGATGCGCAGGATGACCTGGCACCTTCTATCCAGGATGATGGCTGCGAGAGCGGCGCCTGTAAGATCTAATGGCCAGGCGGGAGATTCTCCCGCCTCATTCATTTCACGAGGCCTGGCTTCGTCTACTTTTGGACAACTTTTATGGCTTACTCCACTTTCTCACAGAACAAAAATGATCAGCTGAAAGAGCCGATGTTTTTCGGTCAGTCCGTCAACGTGGCGCGCTTCGACCAGCAAAAATATGACATCTTCGAAAAGCTGATCGAAAAGCAGCTCTCGTTCTTCTGGCGTCCGGAAGAGGTTGATGTCTCCCGCGACCGTATCGACTACCAGGCGCTGCCGGACCACGAAAAACACATCTTTATCAGCAACCTGAAGTATCAGACGCTGCTGGATTCAATTCAGGGTCGTAGCCCGAACGTTGCCCTGCTGCCGTTGATCTCGATTCCTGAGCTGGAAACCTGGATTGAAACCTGGGCGTTCTCTGAGACGATCCACTCGCGTTCTTACACCCATATCATCCGTAATATCGTTAACGATCCGGCGGTCGTGTTTGACGATATTGTCACTAATGAGCAGATTCTGGCGCGTGCCCAGGATATCTCACGCTATTACGACGATCTGATTGAGATGACTAACTACTGGCATCAGCTGGGCGAAGGCACTCATAAGGTCAACGACAAACAGGTTGTAGTCAGCCTGCGCGCCCTGAAGAAGCAGCTCTATATCTGTCTGATGAGCGTCAATGCGCTGGAAGCCATCCGTTTCTATGTCAGCTTCGCCTGTTCATTCGCTTTCGCCGAGCGTGAACTGATGGAAGGAAACGCCAAAATCATCAAACTGATCGCCCGTGATGAAGCGCTGCATCTGACAGGCACTCAGCACATGCTGAACCTGCTGCGCAGCGGGGAAGACGATCCAGAGATGAAAGAGATTGCGGCAGAGTGCCGTGAAGAGTGCTTCGAGCTGTTTAAGAAGGCAGCGCTGCAGGAGAAAGAGTGGGCGGAATATCTGTTCAGCGGCGGTTCAATGATCGGCCTGAACAAAGACATTCTCTGCCAGTACATTGAGTACATCACCAATATCCGTATGCAGGCGGTTGGCCTTGATCTGCCCTTCCAGACGCGCTCTAACCCGATTCCCTGGATCAACTCCTGGCTGGTGTCTGACAACGTGCAGGTTGCGCCACAGGAAGTGGAAGTGAGCTCCTATCTGGTGGGTCAGATCGATTCTGAAGTGGGCGCTAACGACTTCGACGACTTCCAGCTTTAATCATGAGCCGCGACGTTGTTATTCTGCGCAGTTCCGGCACCCGACTGGAATGCGCAGAAGATCACCCCAATCTGCTTTCCCTGCTGGAAGCCAATAATCTCTGCGTGGAGTTTCAGTGCCGCGAAGGTTACTGCGGCTCCTGCCGGATGCGACTGCTGAAAGGCGAAGTGCATTACCCACAGCGGCCGCTGGCCTTTGTGCAGCAGGATGAGATCCTGCCCTGCTGCTGCAAAGCCAAAGGCGAGATTGAGCTTGAGTTGTAACTGAGGTGGAACAAGTCTGGCTTGATTTGCTGCGAGATCGAGTCAGCTTATTTATTGTTGCCAGAATGGCCCTGCAGGGAGTTGATCCGCAGTCACAAACAAAACGGGCGCCTGAGGCGCCCGTTTTGTTTTCACTGAAATTACTGTCTGACAGTTTCAACCACATCAATCCAGCCGTGACCGGTGCTGACTTCACTGCCGTGAAGCCAGCGGCGCAGCATGTTCATCGCCATCATCGCCACCACCTTCTGCCGCGTCTCCAGATTATGGCGACCGGTGCTGAACTTCACGCGCTGACCAAAACTGCCATCCGGCGTATGCAGCGCCACCGAAATCTCTTCCTGATCAAGGCTGCCAACAGAGAGCGCCAGCGCTGCCTGCTGCTGCGCGGCAAGATCGCGGGTGCGCGTCACCTGCTGCTCCAGCGTCTCCTGCCGGGCAGGCAGGATGTCAGCGCCACGCAACGGTACGCTGGCGGCGGCCAGTTGCCAGTAAAGCAGTCCGGCGGTGTATTGCTCGCTGACCGCCAGCTGCTCACCGCGCTGCTGCAGCTCACGTGCCAGCAGCGCCGGTAAGCCTTCCGTGCCTTCAAAAATGGTGCACTCTGCCAGAAGCAGGCGCACCTGCTGCCACACCTGCTCCATCGCCACCCGCTGGCTGGCCGGGCCAGTGAGTTTGATCTCAATAATCGGCATCGACGAGCGATACCCCATCACCACGCCTTCCGGCAACGCCAGTGGCTCCAGTTCCGCGGCAATATCACTTTCACCGCGACCAAAGGTTGTCAGTCGCAGACAAATCGGCGGCTCGGGGGGCGAGAATTTTGCTTTCAGGCGGGGAATGATCTGCTGCTCAACCATCACTTTAAATTCAGACGGCACGCCAGGCGTGAAGAACATCCAGCAGCGGTTGAGTTGCAAGGCAAAGCCACAGGCGGTTCCGACCGGATTATCAATCAGCTCCGCATTGGCCGGGATTTCAGCCTGCTTGCGATTGCTGGCGGCCATCACCCGTCCACGACTGACGAACCAGGCTTCCATCTGTTCCAGCCAGTCCTGCTGCATCTCCAGTTCAACCCCACAGGCGCGGGCCGCTGCCAGCGCACTGAGATCGTCACTGGTTGGCCCCAGCCCGCCATTAACTATCAGCACATCGGCTTCATGACTGCGTGCCTGCAGCGTGGCGATGAGCGATTCCAGTGAATCCCCTACCGTGGTGCGGCTGGTCATCGGTAAACCCTGCTGGAACAATACGTCCGCCAGCCAGGCTGCGTTGGTATCGACGATTTGGCCATGCAGCACCTCATCCCCGGTCGACAGCATCTCTACTCTAATCACATCGAATTCTCCTTTTCACGTTTGCTTAACTGTAGGAAGTCCACACGCGAAACACAATCGGCATTACCAGTGATTGTGACCGTTGCGCCTGGGGCAGCACGTTACGCATAAAAGATAGCGGGACGAAGCAGGATGAAAGGGAGGGGAGAATAAGCGCGTTAAGAAACCAATAAAAACGGCGGGATTTCCCCGCCGCTTTTTTACTGCTGATGTCTGCTAAAACTTAAACAGCGAGTCGCGATTAACGACGCGCCAGCAGCAGACCCAGTACCAGACCGGCGGTTGCGCCGATACCCACACCCTGCCACGGTTTTTCGTGCACGTAATCATCTGCACGGTACGCAGCCTGTTTAGCGCGATAGTAGTAACTATCGGACGCCTGGCTGACACGGGATTTCACATCGTTCAGCGCCTGTTCGGCTTTGCTTTTAAGCTCAATGTACTTCTGATCGGCCGGATCGCCTGATGCCTTAAGCACTTCTTCCAGGGTTTCGGTCAGTAACGCAATATCGTCATCGAGGCCCGATTCGAATTGATTTGTCTGATTTACCATCATTTCCTCCGTGTGAATTGCAAAGCAGTCCATTAACTATAGACATAATCTGACGCTCTGCTGATTTCCGGCTCCAGGAATCACCTGATTTTTCATCCGTTAATCTGACTCACTGCAGGCGGTGCGCCGTTTCGCTGCGCAAAGAAGTGTAAGACGCAGCGGCAACCGCCGAATTTCGCTTCGCTTCTTTGATTAATCTGATAAATTTTGTCGTGACTGAATTTTCCAGTAACCCCACTGTCGTACCCCTCTGTTGCCTGTGATTATCGGGCCATGAAAGTGCATGTTGCACAACAGTCACGACACCCTCGAACAGCTAAGGAATGATCTCTGGCATGAATCGAAGAATGTTTATGAAAGCGTCAATGGCCTTCTCTGCCGTCAGCGGCATGACCGGCCTGTCAACGCTGTTTGCGCAATCCGCATGGGCAGAAGATGGCATTGCTGACGGAACCGCCGTACGCTTCGATTTCGACGTATTGAAGAAAAACGCGGCAGCGCTGGCGAAAAAACCCTGGGGCGGCGCACCAGGCGCGCTGCCGGAGACGCTGGCCACACTCACTCCGCAGGCGTACAACGAAATTCAGTATGACGCCAACCACTCACTCTGGAACAACCTGCCCGATCGTCAACTGGACGTGCAGTTCTTCCATGTCGGTATGGGCTTCAAGCGGCGCATCCGCATGTTCTCTGTTGATGGCGAAAGCCGCCAGGCGCGCGAAATTCACTTCCGCCCTGAGCTGTTCAACTACAACAACGCGAAGGTTGATACCCGGCAACTGGAGGGCAAAACTGACCTCGGCTTCGCAGGTTTCCGCGCTTTTAAAAAACCGGAACTGGCCCGTCGCGATATCGTCTCGTTCCTGGGCGCAAGCTACTTCCGTGCCGTTGACGATACTTACCAGTACGGCCTCTCGGCGCGTGGTGTCGCGATCAACACCTTCAGCAATGGCCAGGAAGAGTTCCCCGATTTCACCGCCTTCTGGTTTGAAACGCCGAAAGCGGAAGATACCACCTTTACCTGCTATGCCCTGCTGGATGGTGCGAGTGTCACCGGTGCCTATAAGTTCATCATCCACTGCGAAGAGAAACGCGTGGTGATGGAGGTGGAGAACCACCTGTTCGCCCGCAAAGAGATTCGTCAGATTGGCATCTCGCCAATGACCAGCATGTTCAGCTGCGGCACCAACGAACGCCGCATGTGCAACACCTACCATCCGCAGATCCACGACTCCGATCGTCTGGCGATGTGGACCGGTAAAGGCGAATGGATTGCCCGCCCACTGAATAATCCGCAGCGTCTGCAGTTCAATGCCTATGAAGATGAGAATCCGCGAGGCTTTGGCCTGCTGCAGTTAAATCACGACTTCAAAGATTATCAGGATGTGATTGGCTGGTATGACAAACGTCCGAGCCTGTGGGTTGAGCCGGTCGGCAAGTGGGGCAAAGGCGCGATTAACCTGATGGAGATCCCGACCACCGGTGAAACGCTGGATAACGTGGTCTGCTTCTGGCAACCGGCTGAACCGGTCAAAGCGGGCAGCGAGCTGAACTTCTCCTACAAGCTCTACTGGAGTGGTCTGCCGCCCGTGCGTAGCGGTCTGGCGCGCGTGGATGCGACCCGTACCGGTATCGGTGGTTTCCCGGAAGGCTGGGCGCCTGGCGAACACTTCCCGGAAACCTGGTGCCGCCGCTTCGCCATCGATTTTATTGGTGGGGATTTGCAGGCTGCTGCGCCGAAAGGCATTGAACCGGTGATTACCGTTTCATCCGGAAGCGTGAAGCAGGTTGAGATTCTGTATGTCGATCCGCTCAAGGGATACCGCATCCTGTTTGACTGGTATCCGAACAGCGATTCTACTCAGCCGGTAGAGATGCGTCTGTTCCTGCGCAGCAAGGATGAGACACTGAGTGAAACCTGGCTTTATCAGTATTTCCCGCCTGCGCCGGATCAGCGCAAATATGTCGATGACCGCCAGATGACGGTAGGTTGATGGAATAAGGCGAGGCTCAGGCCTCGCTTTTTTTATGGCGCGTTCTTCAGCATATCGACGTGCGGAATACCCTCTTCCAGATAGTTCTCCCCCACCGCTACAAAGCCATGCTGCCCATAGAAGTTTTCCAGATGCGCCTGAGCGGAGAGAAACATGTCACGGCCTGGCCAGTGCTGCTGACAACTGCTGATCGCCTGCTCCATCAGACGATTGCCCAGACGCGCACCGCGAACCCGATCTGAAACGATCACCCGTCCGATTTTCACCGGACTTGTCCCCTCCTCTGGCGTGATAAGTCGCGCATAGGCCACCAGCTGGTCATCCACCATACCCAGCAGATGCCGGTTGTCCGCCTGCAAATCTTTGCCATCCACATCAAGGTAAGCACACTGCTGTTCCACCACAAACACCGCACTGCGTAACGCCAGCAGCGCATAGAGTTCCGGGGCGGTAAGTTCGCTATGGTGTTTATCCTGCCAGTCAATGTTCATGGTCTCTCCTTTAAACCACACACTCTACATCAGCGCGGTGTTGCCAGCACCTGCTGGTGACCTCATCTGACCGGCAAAAAAAATCAGGCCCGAAGGCCTGATTCATCAGTTGCAGTCATCTGCTTACATCAATGGCTGAGCCATCTGCACCAGTCTGATGAGCGGCTGCGGGTAGACACCTAACAGCAGCACCAGAATGGCAGAGATCAGGACCACGACACCACCGGCCGTAAATGCCCAGTTAGCCGGGGTATCACGGGTATGCAGTTCCGGCGGGCTAAGGTACAGACTTACCGTCACGCGCAGATAGTAGTAGAGGCCAATCGCACTACCCGCTACCACAGCACCGGTGAGCCACCACAGGTGTGCACTCACACCTGAAGCGATCACGTAGAATTTACCGATAAAGCCCAGCGTCATCGGGATACCCGCCAGCGACAGCATCATCACTGTCATCACCGCTGACAGGATAGGACGATGCCAGAACAGACCACGATAAGAGTAGAGTGAGTCGGCATCCGGGCCACGATACGGGCTGGACATCAGGCTCACCACACCAAAGGCACCCAGGCTGCTGAACAGATAACCGGCCAGGTAAACACCTGAGGTTTCCAGCGACAGCTGATGATCTTTCACCGCAATCAGCGCCACCAGCAGATAACCAAGGTGGGCGATAGAGGAGTAACCCAGCAGACGCTTGATATTGCTCTGCGAAATCGCCATCAGGTTACCGAACAGAATCGACACGAAGGCGATCATGGCCAGCACTGTGCGCACCGCTTCGCTGTCGGTCACCGGCGCATACATAAACAGACGCATGACGACACCGAAGATCGCAATCTTGCTGGCAGTCGCCAGGAAGGTTGAAACCGGCGCAGGCGCACCCTGATAAACATCGGGAGTCCAGAGGTGGAACGGAACCAGTGAGAGCTTGAAGCCCAGACCGATGATCATCATGCCCAGACCCACCAGCAACAGTGGCTCGTGAATCATGCTGTCCGTCAGGCTCTGACCCAGCGCCACGAAGCTCAGATTACCCGAGTCGGCGTAGATCAGCGCAATACCAAACAGCAGGAACGAGGAGGCCGCAGCTGAAAGGATGGTGTACTTCAGCGCCGCTTCCAGCGAACGTTTCTGGCGGAAAGCGTAGCCAATCAGACCAAACAGTGGCAGCGACAACAGCTCAATGCCGATGAACAGCGAAGCCAGATGGTTAGCACTGGCCAGCACGATGCCACCCAGCGCCGCAATCAGCACCAGCAGGTAGAACTCATCTTTGTTGTCCGGGTAACCCGCCAGCCATGGATAGGCAAAGGTACAGGTCGCCAGACTCGCCAGCATCACCAGCGCGGTATAAAACATCGAATAGCCATCGACGCGCAGCAGCGGCGTGACATCCATCGCCCCGACCTGACCGACAAAGTAAAGCGAGAGCAGCGCCAGGTTCAGGCCAACTACCGTTAGCGTGGCGTTAACGAAGTGGTTGCGTCGCCAGGCAATGGACAGCATCACAACCACCACCGTCAATCCGACGATTAACAGCGGTAGCAACGCAATCAATTGGTGAGGAGTTATTGTCATGGCGAATTACGGCCTTGTAGTTGAAATTGAAGCGGTAAACCACTGCTGAATATTGCTCATGGCAGCGTGCGAAGTATCCAGAATCGGCTGTGGATAGACGCCCAGCAGCACCAGCAGCACCACCAGAACACCGATGGTCATAAACTCACGCGGTGACATGCCTGGCAGCGGATCTTTCGATTTCGCTTCGCCGTAGTAAGCGCGCTGCATCATCACCAGCGAGTAAATCGAAGCGAACACCAGACCAAAGGTCGCGATGATGATAATCATCGGCACCACCTGGAAGCTGCCGGTCAGAATCATAAATTCGCCGACAAAGTTACCGGTGCCCGGCATACCGAGGTTGGCGACAGCAAAGAACAGCGACAGACCCGGAATCCATTTGATGCGCGACCACAGGCCACCCATCTGACGCATATCACGGGTATGCAGACGCTCATACAGCTGACCACACAGAATGAAGAGTGCCGCAGCGGACAGACCGTGCGCTATCATCTGAATCACCGCACCCTGCAGCGCCAGCTGGCTGCCGGTGTAGATGGCAATCAGCACAAAGCCCATGTGCGAAATGGAGGTATAAGCAATCAGACGTTTGATATCGGTCTGCGAGAAAGCCATCCAGGCACCGTAGAAGATACCGATGATACCTAACCACATGGCGATCGGCGCAAACTCGGCTGACGCGTTCGGGAACAGTGGCAGGCTGAAACGCAGTAAGCCGTAAGCTGCTGTTTTTAGCAGGATACCCGCCAGGTCGACAGAACCGGCCGTTGGCGCCTGACTGTGCGCATCCGGCAGCCAGCCGTGCAGCGGCACCACTGGCATCTTCACCGCAAAGGCGATAAAGAAGCCCAGCATCAGCAGATATTCAACCCCGCTCGACATTGGCGTCTTCAGAAGCTGCTCGTAGCTGAATGTCCAGACGCCGGTCGCGTTGTAGTGGACAAACACCAGGCCCAGAATCGCAATCAGCATCACCAGACCTGAAGCCTGGGTGTAGATGAAGAATTTGGTCGCGGCGGAGATACGGGTTTTACCGTCTGAGGCTTTATGACCCCAGAGCGCGATGAGGAAGTACATCGGCACCAGCATCATTTCCCAGAAGAAGAAGAACAGGAACAGGTCGATGGAGAGGAACACACCGATCACGCCGCCCAGGATCCACATCAGGTTCAGATGGAAGAAGCCCTGATACTTTGAAATCTCATTCCAGGAACAGAGCACCGCCATCAGACCGAGCAGGCCGGTCAGCACCACCATCAGCAGCGACAGGCCATCAATGGCTAAATGGAAGCTGATGCCGAAGCGTGGGATCCACGGAACGGAGAAACTTGACTGCCACTGCGGAATGCCCGCTGCCTGCGTCAGTGAATAGCCTCCCTGCAACCAGAGTTGCAGCGAAAGCGCCAACGTCAGCCCCATGGTAATCAGCGCGATCCAGCGTGGCACCTTCGCGCCAAGGCGCTCAGTGAGCCAGCAGATCAGACCGCCGACGAAGGGTATGATAATTAGCCAAGGTAATAACACGGCACACTTCCCTTATATTTCCTTTTCTGAGCTATCTTACTTGCCATTTTCAACCCCGGCAGTGCTCGCAATCCTCACATACCTCGGTATGCTGCGGTTGCTGTGCGCTGGCGGTGATGAAACTGGCTGCGACGATAACGCTCATTACTCAGGTTATTTTGACATTCTTCATTGGGGTGAGCGAACTCACCCCGCTCATCAATCTTTAAATCACCAGCAGCAGAGCCAGCACCAGCACGGCACCCAGGCTCATTGACGCAACGTACCAGCGCAGGTAGCCATTCTCACTGACCACCAGGCCTTTGTTGGCAATGCGCGACAGCAGCGCAGGCAGGTTCATCAGGCCATTGAGTGGGTCGCGCTTCAGCAGCCACGCAATACCCAGGTAAGGTTTGACGAACACTTTATCGTAGAGCCAGTCGAAGCCCCAGGCCGCAAACCACCAGGTGCCGAAGAAACGGCCTGGCGCACTGTTTGCGATACGGGTCACCAGCTCACGTTTGCCCAGCCACAGCGCGGCAGCAATCAGAATGCCGACAATCGCTACCACGCCCGAGGTGATTTCCAGTCCCACTTTACCCGCTTCGCCAAACTCATTGGCGGGCAGTACACCCGCCAGCGGTGGCGTAATCAGCGCACCAATAAAGGTGGAGAGCAGCAGCAGCACAATCAGCGGCAGATGATGGGTAATGCCTTTACCGGCGTGCGCATGAATTTTTTCTTCGCCATGGAACACGATGAAGATCATGCGGAAGGTATAGATTGAGGTCAGGAACGCCCCCACCAGACCCGCAACCATCAGGTTGATGTGGCCATTAGCCAGTGCGCCAAACAGAATCTCATCTTTACTGTAGAAGCCCGCCGTAATCAGCGGCAGTGCTGCCAGCGCCGCGCCGCCTACCAGGAAGCAGGTGTAGACCAGCGGAATGCTCTTACGCAGGCCACCCATTTTGAAGATGTTCTGCTCGTGATGGCAGGCCAGAATCACTGAACCCGAAGAGAGGAACAGTAATGCTTTGAAGAAGGCGTGCGTCATCAGATGGAAAATCGCCGCATCCCACGCCTGAACACCCAGCGCCAGGAACATATAGCCAATCTGGCTCATGGTGGAGTAAGCGAGAACACGTTTGATGTCGGTCTGTACCAGCGCGGCAAAGCCTGCCAGTACCAGGGTAATTGCCCCGATGATGCCGACCAGATGCAGCACTTCCGGCGTCAGCAGGAAGAGACCGTGGCTGCGGGCAATCAGGTAAACACCCGCCGTCACCATGGTCGCAGCGTGTATCAGTGCTGAAACCGGTGTCGGACCCGCCATCGCATCTGCCAGCCAGGTCTGTAACGGCAGCTGTGCCGATTTACCGACCGCGCCACCCAGCAGCATCAGCGTTGCCCACTGCAGCATATGGTTATCTGCGGCAAAGTGCGCCGGAGCCAGTTCCATCATTTCGCGGAAGTTGAGCGTGCCCAGTTCGTTGTAGAGGATGAACAGGCCGAATGCCAGGAAGACGTCGCCCACGCGGGTGATGATGAAGGCTTTCATCGCCGCTTTGCCGTTTTCCGGATTGCTGTAGTAGAAGCCGATCAGCAGATAAGAGCAAAGCCCTACCCCTTCCCAGCCCAGATACATCAGCATCAGGTTATCGGCCAGCACCAGAACAACCATGCTGGCGATAAACAGGTTGGTGTAGGCGAAGAAGCGGGAGTAGCCCTCTTCTCCACGCATATACCAGGAGGCGAACATGTGAATGAAGAAGCCGACACCGGTTACGACCGACAGCATGGTCAGTGACAGACCATCCAGCGTCAGGTTCACCTTCATGTCGAAGTTGCCGACATGCATCCATGTCCAGAGTGACTGGGTGTAGGCTTGCTGACCATTGGCGAAGAACTCGAAACCGAGCATCAATGTGGTCAGGGCCGCCAGACCCACCGATCCCATACCTACCGTGGCAGACAGGTTCTCTGACCAGCGACCGCGGGAAAACGCTAACAGCAAAAAGCCGATCAGCGGAAACAAGACAGTTAAATAGAGAAGATTCATCCGCGCATCTCGCTCACAGTATCAATGTTCAGCGTCTGACGACGACGATAGAGCTGAAGCAGCAGTGCCAGACCAATACTGGCTTCCGCTGCCGCCAGGCTGATCGCCAGGATATACATCACCTGTCCATCGGCCTGACCCCAATAGCTCCCGGCAACCACCAGAGCTAAGGCGGCGGCGTTGATCATGATTTCAAGGCCGATCAGCATAAACAGCAGATTGCGGCGTATCACCAGCGACGTCAGTCCAAGGACAAACAGCACGGCAGCAAGAATCAATCCATGTTGTAACGGGATCATGCGTTCTCCTTTTTCACCTGAGCGGCGTCAGCATTACGGTTACTCAGGACTTCGCCCTGACGCTCTTCACGACCGATATGGAACGCCACGACCAGACCTGCCAGCAGCAGCATAGAGGCCAGTTCAACCGCCAGTACATAAGGACCAAACAGGCTGATGCCGACCGCTTTGGCGTCGATGATGGTGCCATCAATGCCCTGGTCATTCGCCGTCAGGATGGCGTAGATCATCACGACCAGCAGCAGCAATGAAACGATGCCCGGACCAATCCACAGTGACGGGCTGAGCCACTCACGCTCCTGCTTCTCTGTCTGTTTGCCCAGGTTCAGCATCATGACCACGAAGACGAACAGCACCATGATGGCACCGGCGTAAACGATAATCTCCAGCGCGCCGGCAAAATAGGCACCCATCGAGAAGAAGACGCCCGCGATCGATAGCAGCGAAACGATCAGGTACAGCAACGCATGTACCGGATTAGTGTGGGTAATGACGCGCAACGTCGTCAGCACCGCCACCAGTCCGCAAAGATAAAACGCAAATTCCATGCCTTGCTCCTTAAGGTAATAAGCCTTTGACGTCGATAGGCTTAGCTTCGTTTTCCGCTTCACCCTTATCTTTACCGTCAATCGCCATACCTGCCATGCGGTAGAAGTTGTACTCCGGATATTTACCCGGTCCCGAAATCAGCAGATCGTCCTTTTCATACACCAGATCCTGACGCTTAAACTCACCCAGTTCGAAATCGGGCGTCAGCTGAATCGCCGTGGTCGGACAGGCTTCTTCACACATGCCGCAGAAGATGCAGCGTGAGAAGTTGATACGGAAGAACTCCGGGTACCAGCGGCCATCTTTGGTTTCGGCTTTCTGCAGTGAAATACAGCCAACCGGACAGGCAACCGCACACAGGTTACAGGCGACGCAACGCTCCTGACCATCCGGATCGCGGGTTAACACGATACGGCCACGATAGCGTGGTGGCAGATAAACCGGCTCTTCCGGGTACATCTGCGTTTCACGTTTGGCGAAGGCGTGTAGCCCGATCAGCCAGATACTGCGAACTGTCGTGCCAAAGCCTACGACAATATCTTTCAAAGTCATTTGTTAACCCCTTACGGCGCTGTGTAGAGAATCACTGCGGCAGTCGCCAGCAGGTTCAACAGCGTCAACGGCAGACACACTTTCCAGCCGAATGACAGCACCTGGTCGTAGCGTGGACGCGGAAGCGCAGCACGAATCAGGATGAACATCATCATAAAGAACGCCGTTTTCAGGGCGAACCAGATGAACGGCGGCAGGAAAGGTCCGTGCCAGCCACCAAAGAACAGCGTTACGATTAGCGCTGAAACGGTGGTAATCGCCACATATTCGCCGACAAAGAACAGGCCAAACTTCATACCGGCATATTCAATGTGATAACCGTCCGCCAGTTCCTGCTCCGCTTCTGGCTGGTCAAACGGATGACGGTGACACACCGCCACGCCAGCAATACAGAAGGTCACGAAACCGAAGAACTGCGGAATGATGTTCCACAGATGCGTCTGGCTGTTGACGATGTCGTTCATGTTGAACGAGCCCGCCTGCGCCACCACACCCATCAGCGACAGACCCAGGAACACTTCGTAGCTCAGGGTCTGCGCCGAGGCGCGCATTGCGCCCAGCAGCGAGTATTTGTTGTTACTGGACCAGCCAGCAAACAGCACCGCGTAGACCGCAAGGCCCGCCATCATCAGGAAGAACAGCAGACCGATATTCAGGTCTGTCACCATCCAGGTTGGCGAAACCGGCACGATAGCAAAGGCCAGCAGCAGAGAAACAAAGGCGATAACCGGCGCAAGGGTAAAGATAAAGCGGTCGGTAAACGGCGGGACCCAGTCCTCTTTAAAGAACATTTTGATCATGTCCGCGACCAGCTGGAGCGAGCCGCCCCAGCCTACGCGGTTAGGTCCGTAACGGTTCTGGAACAGGCCGAGCAGACGACGCTCGGCGAAGCTCATGAACGCGCCGCAGGCCACAACCACCAGCAGAATCACAATGGCTTTAACAATGGCCATCAGAATGTCGATAACGTCCGGTGTTAACCAGCTCATTGCGCCGCCTCCTGCAGAGTGTCGATTTTACCGTTCGCCAGGAATGGCGGAACGCCCGGCATACCCAGCGGCAGACCAATCTGTCCCGCCTGCAGTGACGCCGAGAAACGGACCGGCAGACGGACTGTCTCACCGGCACAGCTGAACTCAACCGCCGCGCCATTGTTGACGCCCAGTTTCGCGGCATCCTCCGGATTAATCACCAGAGCCGGCTCCGCCATACGCTGCTGGAAGACCGGTGAACGCTGTGACATCTCTTCGCTACCGAACAACCGGTGGAGAGGTGCCACACGCCACTGCGCATCACTGACAAAGGCGGCAGGAACGGTCGTGAACCACGGCAACTCACTGGCGCTTGCTTCAAACAGGCGCACGCCTGGATCGCCATGACGCAGTGCGCCGCCCACTTCAACCTGGAACTTATTCCACGCCTGCGGTGAGTTCCAGCCTGGTGCCCAGGCGAATGGAATCTGCGAACGCGGAGCCGAAGGCTGGTTGTTCCCTTCCATGGAGAAGGCGAACATGGTGTCCTGATCCTGTGGCTGACGCGGTTCGTGAACGCTGATATTCGCGCGCATCGCAGTTCGTCCACTGTTACGGTTCGGCGAACGCGCCAGTTTCTGACCACGAATGCGGAAGCTGGCATCAGGTGCCGCTTCCTTGATACCCGCCAGCTGTGGCAGGCGGGTAACCACGGCATCGATCACGTGATCGAGTTGCGTCCAGTCCACATGACGGCTTTCCAGCGTGCTGTGCAGCGAGTGCAGCCAGCGCCAGCTTTCCAGCATCACAATGTTGTTGTCGTAATAGGCAGGATCGTAAACCTGGAAGAAACGCTGTGCGCGGCCTTCATGGTTAATCGAGGTGCCATCACTTTCAGCGAAGCTGGCGGTAGATAACACCAGACCCGCTTTCTCAAGCGTCGCAGTACGCTGATGATCAACCACAATGACGTTAGTGGTCTGAGCCAGCGCCGCATCCACCACGGCTTTCGGTGCATGACGATAGAGGTCATTTTCCAGAACCACCAGCGCATCGGCTTCACCGTTGCTCAGTTGCTCCAGCGCATGCTCCAGCGGATTACCGCCGATCATGCCCAGACCGATGCTGTTAGCGTGACCGGCCAGCAAAGTAATGCCGACATCCGCGCCGCGTGCTTTCAGGGCTTTCGCCACGTTAGCCGCTGCTTCAATGACTGCGCTGCTGCCTGAGTGAGTACCGGAGATGATTAATGGCTTTTTCGCGCCGGCCAGCGCCTGAACGACGACATCCATTTTTCCATTGAGCTTGCTGTCGAAATCGGTGACCGCTGGCGCCGATTCATCCAGCGCACTGGCGATAGCGAAGCCAAGGCGCGCCTGATCTTCAACCGGCGCACGATAGCTCCATGCCGCGATATCATCCAGACGGGTTTCATCAACGTGGGTAACAAACAGCGGATGTTTCGCGTTCTGACCAATGTTCATGATCGCGGCGATCTGCCAGTCTGCGACTTTCTGCGCAGCGGCCATATCACGCGCTTTGCCTTTCACGGCCTGGCGAACAGAGAGTGCCACACGTGCGCCAACCTGTGTCAGGTCTTCACCCAGCACCAGCACCGCATCGTAGCTTTCAATTTCACGCAGCGATGGCGTATAGATTCCGCCCTCGCGCAGCACTTTGAGCATCAGTTCAAGACGGGCCTGCTCGTCCGCTGGCATGCCGGTTGAGAAGTTCTCTGCACCCACCAGTTCACGCAGGGCGAAGTTACTTTCAATGCTGGCACGCGGCGAGCCGATACCGATCACTTTCTTCGCCTGACGCAGCAAATCTGCGCCGGCATTGACCGCCTGCTCCGCGTTCAGCGTGACCCAGTCGTTGCCGCGCAGCAGCATCGGCTGACGTGGACGGTCTTTGCGGTTCACGTAGCCATAACCAAAGCGGCCACGGTCACACAGGAAGTAGTGGTTTACGGTGCCGTTGTAGCGGTTTTCGATACGGCGCAACTCACCATAACGTTCACCCGGGCTGGTGTTACAGCCGACACTGCACTGCTGGCAGATGCTCGGTGCAAACTGCATATCCCATTTACGGTTATAGCGTTCGGAGTGGGTTTTGTCGGTGAAGACGCCGGTCGGGCAGATTTCAACAAGGTTGCCGGAGAATTCACTCTCCAGCGTGCCATCTTCCGGGCGACCGAAGTAGACGTTGTCGTGCGCGCCGTAGACACCCAGATCTTTGCCATCGGCATAATCTTTGTAGTAACGCACACAGCGGTAACAGGCGATACAGCGGTTCATCTCGTGGGAGATGAACGGACCGAGATCCTGATTACGGTGAGTACGTTTGGTGAAGCGATAGCGGCGGAAGCTGTGGCCGGTCATCACTGTCATATCCTGCAGGTGACAGTTACCGCCCTCTTCACACACCGGACAGTCGTGTGGGTGGTTGGTCATCAGCCACTCCACCACGCTTTCGCGGAACTCTTTCGCTTCGCCATCATCGATGGAGATGAATGTGCCGTCAGAGGCCGGTGTCATGCAGGACATGACAAGACGGCCGCGGGTATCTTCGGCATTCTGGAATTGCTTTACCGCACACTGGCGGCAGGCCCCAACGCTTCCCAGCGCCGGATGCCAGCAAAAGTAAGGAATATCAAGGCCCAGAGAGAGACATGCCTGTAGCAGGTTGTCCGCTCCGTTCACATCATACTCTTTACCGTCTACATGAATTGTAGCCATAGTGACATGCTTCCGTAAGGCTCGTCAGAGACGAGCGTTAATCATATTCTTGCCCCGACGCACGACATTGTCGGGGCGGCGGCACCAGGCCTGTTCCGTATTCTTTGGTGAATTACCAGCGCGCTTTCAGCAGGTTTGGCTGGATCCCGCCAATAGCGCGGGTATTGCCAAACACCTGCGGTGCCATGCCAGCTTCAAACTCTTCACGGAAATATTTAATCGCACTCTGCAGCGGCTCAACCGCACCTGGCGCATGCGCACAGAAGGTTTTACCCGGGCCAAGCTGACGGCAGAGTTGCAGTAAGGTTTCGATATCGCCTGGCTGACCCTGCTTCTGCTCCAGCGCACGCAGAATTTTTACGCTCCACGGCAGGCCGTCGCGACACGGTGTACACCAGCCACACGACTCACGGGCAAAGAACTCTTCCAGGTTACGTACCAGCGAGACCATGTTGATCTCGTGATCGACGGCCATCGCCAGCGCCGTACCCAGACGGCTGCCTGCTTTGCCGATGCTGGCAAACTCCATCGGCAGATCCAGGTGCTGGTCGGTCAGGAAGTCGGTCCCTGCGCCGCCGGGCTGCCAGGCTTTGAACTTCAGTCCGTCACGCATGCCGCCCGCATAATCTTCCAGGATTTCACGTGCGGTGATGCCGAATGGCAGCTCCCAGACGCCGGGATTTTTAACCCGGCCGGAGAAGCCCATCATTTTGGTACCGGCATCTTCGCTTTTAGAGATGTTTTTGTACCACTCCACGCCGTTGGCCAGAATCGCCGGAACGTTGGAGAGGGTCTCCACGTTGTTCACGCAGGTCGGTTTGCCCCACGCGCCTGCACTCGCCGGGAATGGCGGCTTGGAACGCGGGTTAGCACGACGGCCTTCCAGTGAGTTAATCAGTGCCGTCTCTTCGCCGCAGATATAACGACCTGCGCCGGTGTGGACGATCAGCTCAAAGTCGAAGCCGGTACCGAGAATATTTTTACCGAGATAGCCCGCTTCCGTCGCTTCAGCTATCGCACGGCGCAGATGCACCGCCGCTTCAATGTATTCGCCACGTAAGAAGATATAGCCACGGTAGGCCTTCAGCGCAAAGGCGCTGATCAGCATGCCTTCCACCAGCTGGTGAGGCATCTGCTCCATCAGCAGGCGGTCTTTATAGGTGCCTGGCTCCATTTCATCGGCGTTACACAGCAGGTAACGGATGTTCATGGACTCATCTTTCGGCATCAGGCTCCACTTTAAACCCGTAGAGAAGCCTGCGCCGCCGCGCCCTTTCAGGCCGGAATCTTTTACTGCTGCGACGATTTCATCCTGTGACATGCTTTTCAGCGCTTTTTCCGCACCGGCATAGCCGTTTTTACTGCGGTATTCATCAAGCCAGACAGGTTGCTTGTCGTCACGCATCCGCCAGGTCAGCGGATGGGTTTCAGCAGTACGAATGATCTGTTTAATTGTCATTGATACTGCTCCAGCAAAGAAGGGATGCCTTCCGGCGTCAGATGCACATGCGTGTCTTCATCCACCATCATCGTTGGGCCCTTGTCGCAGTTGCCCAGACAGCAGGTCGGCAGCAGCGTAAAGCGGCCATCGGCAGTCGTCTGACCCGGTTTGATATTCAGCTGCTGCTCCAGTGCGGACTGGATGCCCTGATAACCGGTGATGTGACAGACCACGCTGTCACAGTAACGGATCACATGACGGCCAACCGGCTGACGGAAGATCTGGCTGTAAAACGTCGCCACACCTTCAACATCACTCGCCGGAATACCCAGTACTTCGGCAATCGCGTTAATCGCGCCGTCTGGTACCCAGCCGCGCTGTTTCTGCACGATCTTCAGCGCTTCAATCGAGGCTGCACGCGCATCTTCGTAGTGGTGTTTTTCGTGCTCAATGGCGTGATGCTCTTCCGCGCTCAGCACGAAGACCTCGTTAGGGTCGATCGTTTTAATGGCAATGTGTTGATCGTGCATAATTAGCGGTCCACGTCTGACATAACAAAATCGATACTACCCAGATATACGATCAGGTCGGATACCAGGCTGCCACGGATTACTGAAGGAATCTGCTGCAGATGCGGGAAGCTCGGCGTACGCACACGGGTGCGGTAGCTCATGGTGCTGCCATCGCTGGTCAGGTAGTAGCTGTTGATCCCTTTCGTCGCTTCAATCATCTGGAACGATTCATTGGCTGGCATCACCGGTCCCCACGAAACCTGCAGGAAGTGGGTGATCAGCGTTTCAATGTGCTGCAGCGTACGCTCTTTCGGTGGCGGCGTGGTCAGCGGGTGATCCGCTTTGAACGGTCCCTCTGGCATATTGTTGAGACACTGCTCAAGAATACGCAGCGACTGCCACATCTCTTCCATCTTCAGCTGAACGCGGCTGTAAGCATCGCTGATGCCATCGCCGACCGGGATTTCGAAATCGAAGTTTTCGTAGCCTGAATAGGGACGCCATTTACGCACATCAAAGTCGAGACCTGTGGCACGCAGGCCGGCACCGGTGGTGCCCCACGCCAGCGCCTCTTCCATGTTGTACGCAGCAACACCTTTAGAACGACCAATCAGCACGGTGTTACGCAG
The DNA here is from genome assembly GCF_900115075.1 of Candidatus Pantoea varia. Taxonomy (GTDB): domain Bacteria; phylum Pseudomonadota; class Gammaproteobacteria; order Enterobacterales; family Enterobacteriaceae; genus Pantoea; species Pantoea varia. The sequence goes on along the minus strand of NZ_FOVG01000001.1, from coordinate 346,616 downwards.
TGCGGCTTTGTCATATTCCTTCAGGCGCTTCGGCATCCAGTCCAGGAAGTCACGCAGCAGACGTTCCCAGCCACGCGGCAGATCATGCGCCACGCCGCCGATGCGGAACCAGGCCGGATGCATACGGAAACCAGTAATGGCTTCAACCACATCATAGATTTTCTGGCGATCGGTAAAGGCAAAGAACACCGGTGTCATGGCACCGACGTCCTGGATAAAGGTCGAGATATAGAGCAGATGGCTGTTGATTCGGAACAGCTCAGAGAGCATCACGCGGATCACGTTGACGCGATCGGGCACGACGATACCGGCCAGTTTTTCCACCGCCAGCACGTAAGGCATTTCGTTTACGCAGCCGCCGAGGTACTCGATGCGGTCAGTGTAAGGAATGTAGCTGTGCCACGACTGACGCTCGCCCATCTTTTCGGCACCACGATGGTGATAACCGATGTCAGGCACGCAGTCGACAATCTCTTCACCATCCAACTGCAGAATGATGCGGAACGCACCGTGCGCCGACGGGTGGTTAGGCCCGAGGTTCAGGAACATGAAGTCTTCGTTGGTGGTGCTGCGCTTCATGCCCCAGTCTTCAGGCTTAAAGGTCAGCGCCTCCATCTCCAGATCTTCTTTCTGCTTGGTCAGCGTAAACGGATCGAATTCGGTGGCGCGCGCCGGGTAATCTTTACGCAGCGGATGGCCTTCCCAGGTCGACGGCATCATGATGCGCGTCAGGTGCGGGTGACCATCAAAGGTGATACCAAACATCTCCCAGGTTTCACGCTCATACCAGTTGGCATTCGGGAAAAGACGGGTGAGGGTCGGCAGATGCATATCGTTTTCAGAGAGTGCCACCTTGAGCATGATGTCGCGGTTGCGTTCAATCGACAGCAGGTGGTAGAAAACGGAAAAATCCGCCGCAGGCAGGCCTGCACGGTGGGTACGTAAACGCTCATCCACGCCATGCAGGTCATACAGCATGACGTAAGGCTTAGGTAATTTACGCAGGAACTCGGTAATTTCCAGTATCTGTTCACGCTTAACCCAGACTACCGGAATGCCGGTGCGGGTGGGCTGTACAGTGAAGGCATCCGGCCCAAAACGGTTACGCAACTCGCCGATCACCGGGTCATCAAGGTGATCACGGGTTTGCCATGAAGGCTGAGCGAGATCTTGCGTGGTCAAATCTGTCATACGTTACTCACCATTCCGGCCTGGTCTCAGGCACTCAAATGAAGGCGTCAGGATGGGGCCATGCATTAAATTGTGATGTTCTGCTGCAGGCGCTGTTTTCCATCCATACGGTTTTAAACTTCGTCCGGGCTGCGCAGGTTTGTGACTGCGATGCGCTCGCCGCGTTTTCTTTCACGCTCTGAAGGCATGTTGGCGCGGTAAACGCCCTGATCGCCGACAACCCATGAAAGCGGACGGCGCTCTTTGCCGATCGACTCCTGCAACAGCAGCAGTGCCTGCATGTAGGCTTCAGGACGTGGCGGGCAGCCAGGAATATAGACATCTACTGGCAGGAATTTATCGACGCCCTGCACCACCGAATAGATGTCATACATGCCGCCCGAGTTGGCGCAGGCACCCATGGAGATCACCCATTTTGGTTCCAGCATCTGATCGTACAAACGCTGAATAACCGGGGCCATTTTGGTAAACGGCGTACCGGCGATAACCATGAAATCCGCCTGACGTGGCGAGGCGCGCATGACTTCAGCACCAAAACGTGCCACATCGTGGACCGCAGTAAACGATGTTGTCATCTCAACGTAACAACAGGACAGGCCAAAGTTATAAGGCCAGAGGGAGTTTTTACGTCCCCAGTTCACCATGTCATGCAGGGCATTTTCGAGTTTGCCCATGTAAACGCTGCGATGAACGTGCTGCTCCAGCGGATCGCTGACGATTTCCTGCTTTTGCAGAGGATAACGGTCGTTCTCACCACCGTTCGGGTCTATGCGGGTGAGCGTATAGTCCATCTTATTGCCTCTCTTTTACTGCTTATGAGGATTGGTGTGGCTGACCGTAGTCGTTTTCACGACTACGCGACGGCGAGCTGGAGCCCAGTCCAGTGCGCCAATGCGTACCAGATAGACCAGACCCGCCAGGAGCACCAAAATGAAAATTGCGGCTTCCACAAAGCCGACCCAACCGCTTTCACGGATTGAAGTCGCCCATGCGTATAAAAAGAGGGCTTCGACGTCGAAGATGACGAAAAACATCGCAACCAGATAAAATTTCGCCGACAGGCGGATATGGGTATCACCAACGGATTCAATGCCCGATTCGAATGGCGTGTCTTTGTAGCGGGCGCGCGCTCTGCCGCCAAGCAGCCATCCTCCGGTTAGCATGAAAGCACACAGGCCAAAGGCAATAACGATAAATACGATAAACGCCCAGTGCTGAGCGATGATTTCGGTGGTAGTTGACATACTCATTGCTTACTCATCAAAAGTGGCGCTGGCATCCTGCACGCGTTTCCCGCAGCAAACTGACCACATCGATTCAAGGGAAGGGTAAAAACCTTTTAAATGTCGCTGTTATTACGGAATAAACAGCAATTTAATGGGGTTTTTTACTCCTTTCTATAACCTTTTGTCAACTTTGACAAAAGTATCCAAACATTATTTCACACCTGCATCATATTATTAACAAATGATGCCCCGCTTTCCAGCTAAATCGCTTCAGTCTGTAGGGTTAATTTTAGTGTAGCGGGTATTCACACGCATGGATCGTGCATTTAACAAACATATTTTGACAGGTATGACTCTGTTTTCCTTCCCCTTACCAGGGGTATTTTCTTGATCCAGAACACACTTTTGCCCTTTTTGCGTTAAATTTCTCCACATCAAACCGCAATCCGGAACAGAAGGTTCATTCATTCGGATGGCAGATTTCAGTTTGGGAACGAGTGAAATGCAGTGAGGGTTTTACATCAGGGAGAGTGGGAGGCGGGAAGAGACTGTAGAGGGTCAGAGATAAAAAAGCCTCTCGTTCTGTTCAGGGAATGAGAGGCTTATTTATAAGCGTTTGTTAAGACAATGACGCAGGTGTTGAGTACAACACGTTAGCGAAATTACTCTTCATCATCCAGCAGCAATGTACCGTCTGGATTGTTGCTCAGGTTATACGGATCATTGGTAGACTGCATGGCATTGAAGATAGCCAGTGCCAGCTCATTATCGCTGTCAGGATTACGGCACAGGAGATACTGAGTATCCGGCAGAACCGGCAGGCCTTCAGCCGCACCCATCACACGTAGTTCCGGGCTCATCATCTCTACCGGACGAGCAGTGACGCCCAGTCCCGCCTTCACCGCGGCGCGCACTGCAGCCAGTGTGGAAGCGACGTAGGAGATACGCCACGGAATGCCGGCTTCATTGAGATGATCAATGGCCATATCACGATAAGGACTTGGCTCATCCAACAGCACCAATGGAATGGCTTCGCCGCGCTGGAAAATGTAGTCCGCTGCGCAGTACCACAACGTTGGTGAGGTCCGCAGGACCTGATAGGTGAAATTGCCCGGACTGGACGTGGTCACAACCAGGTCCACTTCACCCTGATTGAGCATTTCCATCATAAATGGATTACGTTTAACCCGCACATCGATTGCCAGTTTCGGATAAACCGAGGTCACCCGGTTGAGCAGGAACGGCAAAATAGTGTCAGAGGTGTCATCAGAGGCACCAATGGTCAGAACGCCCTGAATGTTACTGTACATCAGAGACGTGCAGGCTTCGTCGTTGAAACGAAGAATTTTTCTGGCATAGCCTAAAAGCTGGATCCCGTGCTCTGTTAACAGCTTATTACGTCCATGTCTGGCAAACAGCTCTTTACCTACCAATTGCTCCAGACGCTGCATCTGCTGACTGACTGCTGACTGGGTTCTGCAGACCGCTGCAGCGGCAGCTGCAAAGGTATTCAAATCCGCAACGGCAACGAAGGTTCTCAGCAGATCGAGGTCGAGATTCAGTATCGGACGATTTGCATTAGTCATGTTTTTTTCTTCACTTATAAGATTTTTACGAACTACTACCCTGGTGTTATTACAAGCTTATCAAAGTGATAAGCAGTAATGGTGCTCAATGACAGTCCTGTGTGAAGACTGACACAAAAAAATTTTATGTTGAACCTGCACTGTTGACTCACCTGTAAGGGTCAAAGTGCTATCAAGACAGATACAACTTCTTAACCGATGGCGCTGGGTGCGCGCGAATGCAGGAAGCTGCGTAGTTGTCTTATTCCCGTCAGAAAGAAACGGGCTGGATAAAAATCGCACTTTAAAGGCGACTTAGACGAAGCGGCTAAGTGCACTAAATAATAAATTATACTTAATCATTTTTGACTTCAAAATGGAAATGATTTTGTGAAAAGCGCTGTAAATTTTGTGCTAAAGGCATTTCCGAACCCTTATGCCACATTATTGATCACTTTTTAAGTCTTCAGCGTTCTGAAATTTAGGGAGGAAGTGTTAAGTAGTGCTCATAATCCTGTGATTAAGGTGCCATATGAAACTCTGCTTTTGACACTTTTCCGGCGATCACAAGGCCTTAAACGCGGCACTCTTAAGCAGCGTTAAGGCGTAATCATTACGCACGTTATAAAATTGTCCAATAAATGAACATTTATAAAATATCCTTTAACTATTTCTCTAAGGGTATATTTCAGGTGCAAAGAAAAGTTCCATTTCGATAACTTCCAGATAGCGTTCATAATGCCAGAGCAAGATGTTGGTCTAGCAGCGCTTTGCGCAAATTAAAATCCTGCCACAAACCTTATTTATGGCATCAATGACCACTTAAGGCTATAAGCATTATTTTTTACGCTGCGCACTGTGCAAAAAGTTGTTGAACCCGCCAAAACGGGGCGGCACCCTTCTTTTGTGGCCGTGAGGAGAGTACATTGTGCTGGTTCGATTTCTGTGGCAGCCAAAAGGATTCTGCCCATAAGGCGGTAACAATGACTTTTCAAATTGATAAATCCGGAAAACTCGATAACGTCTGCTATGACATCCGTGGCCCGGTATTAAAAGAGGCTAAACGCCTCGAAGAAGAAGGTAATAAAGTTCTGAAGCTGAACATCGGCAACCCGGCGCCGTTTGGTTTCGAAGCGCCGGATGAGATCCTGGTCGATGTCATTCGTAATCTTCCCAGCTCTCAGGGCTATTGTGACTCTAAGGGTCTCTATTCCGCCCGTAAGGCGATCATGCAGCACTACCAGGCTCGCGATATGCGCGATGTCACGGTAGAAGATATCTACATTGGCAATGGTGTTTCAGAGCTCATCGTGCAGGCGATGCAGGCGCTACTGAACAGCGGCGATGAAATGCTGGTGCCGGCACCCGACTATCCATTATGGACGGCTGCGGTTTCCCTCTCCAGCGGTAAAGCGGTGCACTATCTGTGTGACGAGTCAGCAGGCTGGTTCCCGGACCTGGATGATATTCGCAGCAAAATAACGCCCCGTACCCGCGGCATCGTGATTATCAACCCGAATAACCCTACCGGTGCGGTTTACAGCAAAGAGTTGCTGTTAGAGGTGGTTGAAATTGCGCGTCAGCATAATCTGATCATCTTCGCCGATGAGATTTACGACAAGATCCTCTACGACGACGCACAGCATCACTGTATTGCCGCACTGGCACCCGATCTGCTGACCGTGACGTTCAATGGCCTCTCCAAAACCTACCGCGTGGCCGGTTTCCGTCAGGGCTGGATGGTACTGAACGGGCCGAAGAAACATGCAAAAGGCTATATCGAAGGGCTGGAAATGCTCGCTTCCATGCGCCTGTGTGCCAACGTACCGGCGCAGCATGCGATTCAGACGGCACTGGGCGGCTATCAGAGCATCAGCGAATTTATTATGCCTGGCGGTCGTCTCTACGAACAGCGCCAGCGCGCCTGGGAGTTAATCAACGATATTCCTGGCGTAAGCTGTGTGAAGCCGCAGGGCGCGCTCTACATGTTCCCGAAAATTGATGCCAAAAAATTTAACATTTTCGATGATCAGAAAATGGTGCTGGATTTCCTTTTACAGGAAAAAGTGTTGCTGGTTCAGGGCAGTGCTTTTAACTGGCCGTGGCCCGATCACCTGCGCATCGTTACGCTGCCGCGCGTCGATGATCTGGAGATGGCGATTAATAAATTTGGTCGTTTCCTGCAAGGCTATCGTCAGTAATCCTGCCCGCGTATACTGACGCTATTTGGGGAGAGCCTGTCTCTCCCCTGCCTGCCAACAGGAACGCTCATGACACAAAGCCACTTCTTTGCTCACCTCTCCCGTCTTAAGCTGATCAATCGCTGGCCGCTGATGCGCAATGTGCGCACAGAAAATGTCTCTGAACACAGCCTGCAGGTCGCCATGGTGGCGCACGCTCTGGCGGTGATTAAAAACCTTAAGTTCAACGGGTCGCTTAACGCCGATCGCATTGCCATGCTGGCGCTTTATCACGATGCCAGCGAAGTGCTCACCGGCGATTTACCCACGCCCGTTAAGTATTACAACGCGCAGATAGCCCACGAATATAAAAAAATCGAGAAGATTGCCCAGCAGAAGCTGATTGAGATGCTGCCGGAAGAATTTCAGGCAATCTATCGCCCGTTGATTGATGAGCATCTGCATAGCGAAGAGGAGCAGGCCGTTGTTAAACAGGCGGATGCGCTCTGTGCTTATGTAAAATGTCTTGAAGAGTTGTCTGCCGGGAATAACGAATTTTTACTGGCCAAAGCGCGGCTGGAAAAGACCCTGGCGCAGCGACGCTCGCCGGAGATGGATTACTTCGTTGAGGTGTTTATTCCGAGCTTCAGCCTGTCGCTGGATGAAATCTCGCAGGATACGCCACTGTAAGCCCGACGGTCTGGCCGCCGGGCCGACCCTTAAGCCTGCTGACTAAAGGTAAAGCTGCCGTCAGATTCCCGGGTAATCACCAGCGACGCCAGTGATTCGAGCTTAAGCGACACGTCATCCAGCCGTGGCGTCTCCGCTGGGGGATTGATAGCAATCACCGTACAGCCCGCGTTCAGGCCAGATAAAATTCCGGCGGGGGCATCTTCTGCCACCACGCACGACGTCGGCGCTAACCCCAGCTTCTCCGCGCCAAGCAAATAGGGATCGGGCTCAGGTTTGCCTTTCGCCACCTGCTCAGCAGTAATAAACACGGCAGGCTTCGGTAATCCTGCGGCTTTATGACGTGCATGTGCCACCGGCACCGAACCTGAGGTGACAATCGCCCAGGGAATCTGCAGTTCGTTCAGCCGGTTCAGCAGCGCGTGGGCACCTGGCAGCGCCTGCACACCGTCGGTGTCCGCCGCTTCAGCCTGCTCCAGCGCGACAAACTCCGCCTGAATAGCCTCTTCTGACTGGCCTGCCATGAAATGACGCAGAGAGGTAATCGCCTGTTTGCCATGGATGAAATCCAGGATCTCATCCGCGGCGATGCCATGACGGGCACCCCACTGGCTCCAGGCTCGTTCAACCGCTGGCAGTGAATCCACCAGCGTGCCGTCTAAATCAAATAGAAAACCTCTGTAGGTCACGCACTCCTCCTCATCAGGCATTAATCACTTGCGCAATTTCGTTTGCACTTAAATGGTACTGGCGTGGACAAGTCTGCCACAAAGCTAACATGCGTTGATACTTTTCCCACATCGGGGTCTGTGCGTTAAAACCATGGGTGCCGGAATCGAAGTGAGTATAACGCCCTTCGGTATTGACCATAAAACGGACGTAGCCCAGCAGGCGCGCTTCGGTTGCCGCATCAAAGCCCAGAAAGGCGAGACGGCGCTCTTCCAGCTGACCTTTCTCTTTCAGGTTCGACCAGGAGACGTGGAGAGCGTGATGCATCTCCATGATGTCGATCACCGTCCGGCAGATCGCCTCACTGAGTTCGCCAAACTCTTTGTCCAGCTCACGCATCTGCAGCGCATAGCCGCGTTCGATGATGGTCTGGTAACGGCGAAAGCGTTCAGCATTTTCTGGCTCAAGCATGGCCATCATTTTGTACTGGTTGGTGAGAATCAAACGCTGTGCATGGGTCATTTCCATCATTCACTCCCGGTCAGAGACCGCTCAGTTAATCGACAATGGAGAAATGATTGCACAGCGTTAGCGACACGGAAATCGCCGTATCGCCTTTCTTTGATTTAGCCGCAGGTTAGCGGTAATTATTTTACCGCCAGCCTGGGATGGGTCAGAGATCGTCGAGGAAAGTGCGGTCGAGCTGTTTAAACGCCCGCTTTAGCAGATCGGCCAGTGCCTGATAAGTCGGCTTGCCTTCAACCGGCGCTATCGCCTGCCCCGCCTCTTCCAGCCGGGTACGCACCTCATGAAACCAGTTAAGCAGCGTGGGTGGCAATGGCGTCACTGAACGCTTGCCCAGCCACCACAGTCCCTGCATCGGCAGGCTGCAGGCAAACAGTGCGGTCGCCACAGCCGGGCCTAACTGACCGCCCATCGCGATCTGCCAGGTCAGCGTAAAAATTGCCAGCGGTGGCATAAAACGAATGGCAAAACGCGTTGCCGATGAAACCCGGTTTTCCGGGAATACGGGGGCCAGGCGCTTATCAGCAGGCCAGGTCTTCATATAGTGTTGGCCGCGCTGAAACATCCGAAACCAATTGGTACTGCCAGATTCATTTGCCATGGCTCACCTCAACTAATACTGCAAAGATTAAAAAATAGTTATAAAGACACAACTTTACGTAACAACCTTCAATTATTTTTGTCTTTAAAGATGACTCCGGCTATCCTGACGCCGTTTTAACCCCTCTCCGGACGCGGAATGCGCCCCTGGGAAGCGGCCTGAGCCATATTTCGACAAGGCAATCTTAAAATTTTCGCGTAAGATTGCTGAAATTTTTTGCGGAATCGAACATTTCTGTCTACCGCATGATGTTTGTCATTAATCTACCAGCTTTCATGGGCTACGCTGATAGTCTGATTGCGTTTTATTTAGCCACTCTCAAAAAATAGGTAATTCCATGTCGAGTAAGTTAGTTCTGGTTCTGAACTGTGGCAGCTCTTCCCTTAAGTTTGCCATCCTTAACCCTGCCAGCGGTGAAGAGTTCCTGTCAGGCCTGGCGGAATGTTTCCATCTTCCTGAAGCCCGCATCAAATGGAAGCTGGAAGGCGAAAAACAGGAAGCGCCTTTGGGGGCTGGCGCAGCGCACAGCGAAGCGCTGAACTTTATCGTTAAATCCATTCTGGCACAAAAACCTGAGCTTTCGGCACAAATTGCTGCAATCGGCCATCGTATTGTTCATGGCGGCGAGAAGCTGACTCAGTCAGTCATCATCACTGAAGAAGTGGTACAGGGCATCAAAGACGCCTCCTCTTTCGCACCGCTGCACAATCCGGCTCATCTGATCGGTATTGATGAAGCGATGAAAAACTTCCCTCACCTGTCGGATAAGAATGTCGCGGTATTTGACACCGCTTTCCATCAGACAATGCCGGAAGAGTCCTATCTCTATGCGCTGCCGTACAAACTGTATAAAGAGCATGGCGTTCGTCGCTATGGCGCGCATGGCACCAGCCACTTCTATGTCACTCACGAAGCGGCCAAGATGCTCAACAAGCCACTGGCGTCACTGAACATCATCACCTGTCACCTTGGCAACGGCGGTTCGGTCTCTGCGATTCGCAACGGCGAGTGCGTGGACACCTCGATGGGCCTGACCCCACTGGAAGGCCTGGTGATGGGGACCCGCAGCGGCGACATCGACCCGGCGATTATCTTCTTCCTGCACGATACGCTGGGTATGAGCGTTGACGCCATCAATAAACTGCTGACCAAAGAGTCTGGCCTGTTAGGTCTGACCGAAGTCACCAGCGACTGCCGCTACGTAGAAGATAACTACACCACCAAAGAAGATGCGAAGCGTGCAATGGATGTCTTCTGTCATCGCCTGGCGAAATATATCGGCAGCTACACCGCACTGATGGATGGCCGCCTTGACGCAGTCGTCTTCACTGGTGGCATCGGTGAAAACGCCGCGATGGTGCGTGAGATCTCACTGAAAAAACTGGCGCTGCTGGGCTTTGAAGTCGACCACGATCGCAACCTGGCGGCCCGTTTCGGCAAGTCTGGCTACATCAATAAAGAAGGCACCCGCCCGGCGCTGGTGATCCCAACCAACGAAGAGCTGGTCATTGCGCAGGACGCCGCGCGTCTGACAGCGTAAAACACTTCTCTCCGTCAGCTCAGGCTGACGGAGTTGTTTTTGACACCCTGCCATTACTGAGAGGTTCAAACGTGTCACGTACAATTATGCTCATTCCGACCGGCACCAGCGTCGGCCTGACCAGCGTCAGCCTCGGCGTTATCCGCGCCATGGAGCGCAAAGGCGTTCGTCTCAGCGTCTTTAAGCCGATTGCTCAGCCGCGTAGCGGCGGCGATACGCCGGATCAAACCACCACCATCATCCGTAAGAACTCCTCAATTCCTGCCGCTGAACCGCTGCAGATGTCACGTGTTGAGTCACTGCTGGGATCGAACCAGCAGGATGTGCTGATGGAAGAGATCATCTCCCGTTACCATGCCAACACCCAGGATGCGGAAGTCGTGCTGGTTGAAGGTCTGGTCCCGACCCGTAAGCATCAGTTCGCCAATGCACTGAACTACGAAATCGCCAAGACCCTGAACGCGGAAATCGTCTTCGTGATGGCGCTGGGCAATGACTCTCCGGCACAGCTGAAAGAGCGCATTGAACTGACTCAGAGCAGCTTCGGTGGGCAGAAGAACAAAAATATCACTGGCGTGATTATCAATAAACTCAACGCGCCGGTCGATGATCAGGGACGTACCCGCCCTGACCTGTCAGAAATCTTTGATGACTCGTCAAAAGCCAGCATCGCCAATATCGATCCTAAGCAGCTGTTCTCAGATAGCCCGCTGCCGGTGCTGGGCTGCGTGCCGTGGAGCTTTGATCTGATCGCCACCCGCGCGATCGATATGTGCCGCCACCTGGATGCGCGTATCATCAACGAAGGTGAGATTCAGACCCGCCGGGTTAAATCCGTCACCTTCTGCGCCCGCAGTATTCCGCACATGCTGGAGCATTTCCGTCCGGGCTCCCTGCTGGTGACTTCCGCAGACCGCCCTGATGTACTGGTCGCCGCCTGTCTGGCTGCAATGAACGGCATTGAAATTGGCGCAATCCTGCTGACCGGTAACTACGAGATTGACGATCGCATCGCCCGTCTCTGCGACCGCGCCTTCCAGACCGGCCTGCCGGTATTTATGGTGAAAACCAATACCTGGCAGACCTCTCTGAGCCTGCAGAGCTTTAATCTGGAAGTGCCTGCTGACGATACTCAGCGCATCGAGAAAGTGCAGGAATATGTCGCCAGCTACATTAATGCTGAGTGGATTGAGTCACTGACCGCCACTTCAGAGCGCAGCCGTCGCCTGTCACCTCCAGCCTTCCGCTACCAGCTGACTGAGCTGGCGCGTAAAGCGGGCAAACGCGTCGTTCTGCCAGAGGGTGACGAGCCGCGTACGGTTAAAGCGGCCTCGATCTGTGCTGAACGCGGTATCGCCACCTGCGTACTGTTAGGCAATCCGGATGAGATCCAGCGTGTCGCTGCGGCTCAGGGTGTCGTACTGGGCAAAGGCGTCGAGATTGTTGACCCGGAGCAGGTGCGTGAAAACTATGTGCCACGTCTGGTTGAGCTGCGTAAGAGCAAAGGCATGACCGAAGTGGTTGCTCAGGAGCAGCTGGAAGACAACGTGGTGCTGGGCACCATGATGCTGGAAAGCGGCGAAGTGGATGGTCTGGTTTCAGGTGCGGTTCACACCACCGCCAACACCATTCGTCCGCCACTGCAGCTGATCAAAACCGCGCCTAACAGCTCACTGGTTTCATCGGTGTTCTTTATGCTGCTGCCGGAGCAGGTGCTGGTTTACGGTGACTGTGCCATTAACCCGGATCCCACCGCTGAGCAACTGGCTGAGATCGCTATCCAGTCAGCTGATTCTGCCAGCGCCTTTGGTATCGATCCGCGTGTTGCGATGATCTCCTACTCTACTGGCACGTCAGGTGCGGGTAGCGACGTTGAGAAAGTGCGTGAAGCAACGCGTATTGCACAGGAGAAACGTCCTGATCTGGTGATCGATGGTCCGCTGCAGTATGACGCCGCGATCATGGAAGATGTGGCGAAATCGAAAGCGCCAGATTCACAGGTTGCGGGTCGCGCTACCGTGTTTATCTTCCCGGATCTGAACACCGGTAACACCACGTACAAAGCGGTGCAGCGTTCAGCCGATCTGATCTCAATCGGACCGATGCTGCAGGGTATGCGCAAGCCGGTCAACGACCTGTCTCGTGGTGCGCTGGTTGATGATATCGTCTATACCATCGCCCTGACCGCCATTCAGTCTCAGCAGGCTGAAGGCTAAGCGTCTGGCAGGAACGAAAAAGGCATGCCCCAGAGCATGCCTTTTTTTCGCCGGTAACACCGCTGTTCGCTTTAATGCGGGTCAGCCAGGTGCATTAAAACGGCCGTTATCAGGCCCGGTTATCACCGTTGCGGCTCATCCACAGGGAGAGCGCTTTCAGCGAATCGTCCGTAAATTCATCACAGCGTGCGGTGATCTCATCGGGCGTCATCCAGATAATCTCATCAACTTCCGATTCCTGCATGGCGAATGGGCCGTGTGACACGCAACTGAACAGGCCACCCCAGACACGACAGTGCTGATCTTCGAAGTAGAATTTGCCATGCTCAGCAAACGGCACCGCAGCAATCCCTAACTCCTCTTCCGCTTCACGTCGCGCAGATTCCAGCATATCTTCACCGCTCTGCACCACGCCGCCCGCAGTTGCGTCCAGTTTGCCCGGCATAAAATCTTTTATCTCGGTGCGACGCTGTACCAGAATCTTGCCCATACCGTCATGAACCACGATATAGGTGGCGCGGTGACGCAGGCACTGAGCACGCATCTGCGCACGTGTCGCCTGAGCAACGACTTCATTCTCTTCGTTTACGATATCGACCCACTCGATGCCGTCACCCGCAGTTTGATCCACCATCCGTAACCCTTTCCTGTTTGGCGTACAGTTGCGTACGCAGTTTGCCACGTCGTTATTTTTATGTGGCGTAAGGTAATCACTTCCGCCAGCCTGAGCAAGCCCTGGCTGTTACCGATTTTTACCACTTTCTGCTAACCACAGCTGTACCGAGGCTCGCTGCCACTGAAACTCAGCATAATGCTGTAAGCGGGCAGGCAAAGGATCGCCATGCAATACCAGCCGGTTAAGCATCACCGCCAGATCGGTATCCGCAATTGACCACTCGCCAAACAGGTTCTGTTGCCCGTCCGGCAGGAGGCGATCGACAGCCACAACGAGTTTATCCACCGCCTGCTGCGCTGACGCGGTCAGCGGCGCAAAGCGTTCACCGGCAAACAGCACTTCTGTCGGACGCTCCTGACGGACCCACAGAAAATCGCTGCGCAGCCAGGCCTGAATCTCTCTGGCGCGGGCGCGCTTCTCGCGGTCTCGGGGATAGAGTCTCTCGAACTCAGGTGCCGGAAAACGCTCTTCGAGATATTCAGTAATCGCCGAGGATTCGCTTAACAGGAAGTCATCAATCTGCAGGGTCGGAACCCGGCAGGTCAGCGACAGCTCACGGTACGCCGCAGCGTATTGCTGATTCTGCGACAAATCGACGCGTTTCAGGTGAAAGGGGATCCCTTTTTCGGTCAGAGCAACGTAGGCCGACATGGCGTAAGGACTGAAAAATGATGAATCTGACCACAGGGTGATGGACGGATAATTCATCGGTTACCTCAATTGGCTGTCAGGGTTGCATCATGTTTACCGATTTTTTTTGCGAAGGCAACGCTGAGCTGATCCGATCTCTGCCTCCGGAAGAAGAAAGCGCGACGCGACTCACGATAGAGTGGCTCCACTCTTCTATGCTGAAAGGTGCAAATAACAAAAACATCAAGGGAGCCGCAACATGCACATTCTTATTACCGGTGGCACGGGACTGATTGGCCGTCACCTGATTCCGCGCCTGCAACAGTTGGGGCATCAGATCAGCGTGGTGACGCGTGACGTGGTCAGCGCGCGTGAAAAACTGGGCGACAACGTCGCGTTCTGGTCAGGACTGGCGCAACAGTCGAACCTGGATAACATTGATGCGGTGATTAATCTGGCGGGAGAACCCATTGCCGACAAACGCTGGACGGAGCCGCATAAACAGCAGCTGTGTGAAAGCCGCTGGCAGATTACCGAGCAGATCGCCTCCCTGATCAACGCCAGTACCACGCCACCCTCCGTACTCATCTCAGGTTCGGCAACCGGCTTTTATGGTAATACCGGCGATCTGGTGCTGACGGAGGAGGATCAGGGTCAGGATGAGTTTACTCATCAGCTCTGCGCCCGTTGGGAGCAGCTGGCGCTCACGGCTGAAAGCGAACGCACCCGCGTCTGCCTGCTGCGAACCGGCGTGGTACTGGCGTCCGAGGGCGGCGCACTCAGCAAAATGAAGCTGCCCTTTAAGCTCGGTATTGGCGGCCCGATCGGCAGTGGCAAACAGTACATGCCGTGGATTCACATTGATGACATGCTGAACGCCATTATCTGGCTGCTGGATCATGACGATCTGCGGGGTCCGTTCAATATGGTCGCTCCCTACGCGGTGCGTAACGAGCAGTTTGCCGCCACCCTGGGCCGGGTTATGCATCGTCCGGCCTTTATGCGCACACCTGCCAGCGCCATTAAACTGATGATGGGCGAATCGTCGGTACTGGTGCTGGGAGGACAGCATGTGCTGCCAAAACGGCTGGAAGCGTCAGGTTTTGGTTTCCGCTGGTACGATTTGCAGGAAGCTCTGCAGGATGTCGCAGGATAAACCTGCGGCGGCCCTGGGCCGCCGTAGGTTTCGTTAGTTACGCTGCTCTGCTACACGCGACTTCACGACCTTCTCTTCACGCGTATGCCCCGGTTGTGGCACACGAATAATAAAGGTCAGCACGCCAGCGAACACGTACAGGCCGGTATAGGCCCATACCACACCGACAATGTCGAAGAACGGCAACATGACTGAGGCGATAGCCGGTGCCACAAAGTTACTGAGTCCTGCGGAGAGGTTGTAAATCGAGACCGCAGCGCCTTTATGATGCGGTTCCAGCGTCGGAAATACAGCCGTCATCGGTACAAACGCGGCGACAAAAATTCCCAGCATTACCGCAGGGATTAATGCGATCCAGAAGTTATGACCCGCATACAGCGGCAGATAATAAAAGGTCAGGCTGGAGATGGCCATCCCCAGGCAACCAAACCAGCGCACCTGACGGATCCAGCCCAGCTTCTCACCCGTGAGGCCCCAGAAGATATTCGTAAATATAGTGACAAAGAAGAACACCGCCCAGATTTGTAGCCATTCAGAGAGGGTAAAGCCGAGACGATCGACAAACAGCAGTGGCATGATAATGGCGAAACCAAACAGCGACAGCGTGTTGATGATGCGAATCAGGCAGGCATAAAAAACATGCTGATTGGTGAACAGGATGGTCACGGCACGCGACATCTCTGTCATCTTGTCACGCATCGGCAAATTCACACGAGAGCGATCCACCGGTACCTTGCGCAGGCTGAAGTATGCGAGGATCCCACCACAGGCCACCCAGATAATAGCCAGCCACAGCGTCCCGGTTTCCCCCAGCATCGGGATGGTCAGACTGGGCAGATAACTGCCAATCACCCCGATGCCGACAGAATACATCGCCCAGAACCAGCCGGTCGCCGCCGCCAGTTTTTCGCGCGGTAAGACCTGCACCAGCATCATCATGAAAGAGTAGATAAACAGCGGATAAGCCAGCCCGCGAATGCCGTAGAACAGCACCATCAGCGGATAGTTGCGCAGGCCAAGCCCTAGCGACATAAACAGCGCATGCATCAGGATCCATAACACAAAACCAATCATCATCGCGCGCAGCGGTGTGATCAATTCGGCTACCACGCCAGATGCCCAGGCCGCCAGGGCTGCCGCTAAGCCATAGAAGGTGAATACGACTGCAGACTGCGCAGGCGTAAAGCCCATATCGGTGATATGGCGCGACAGAAACGCCATTTCAAAGCCATCACCCGCCATAAAGATTGCGATAGCGAGGAAGCCCCAGAACATCTTTTTCGGTAAGCCAAACCAGTATTCGTTCGATTGCATCACAATTACCTTCTGTCTGGTTAGTCGTTATGCAGGCAGCAAGCTGCGCACCTGTTGTTGCTGGATGTAGAGTTCCCGGAACAGACATAGCCGCTTTTGCAGCACGGCACCGCGTGCCTCGTCCGGTTGATAGCGCGCCTGCACAGCCGGCTTCAGACACACCTCCTGCTCAAGGCCGCCATCAGCCAGCCACGCTAAACGTGCCGCACCCAGCGCGCCAGATGCGCTGGCCGGATGGGTAACAATGGGCAGTTGCAGCACATCGGCAATCAATTGAGCCCACAATGTGCTGCGTGCGCCACCACCGGTCAGGCTGCACTGCTGAATGAGATGCCGGGCATCGCCGAGCACCTTAAACCCATCAGCCAGCCCAAATGCCACGCCTTCAACCACCGCATAGCCCAGCAAGGCGCGCGGCGTTTCATGGCGTAAATTGAAGAAAGAACCGGAGGCGTCAGGATCGTTATGTGGAGTGCGTTCACCAGACAGATAAGGCAGGAAAACCGGGGCGCTACGCACTTGCTCATCACTGAGCTGTGCCATCTCCTCCATCAGCTGGCTTTCACTGACCGACAACAGATTGCACAGCCAGCGCAGACAACTGGCGGCGCTAAGCATCACACTCATCTGGTGCCAGCGGCCCGGTAACGCATGGCAAAAGGCGTGCACCCCGAATTGAGGGTCAGCCCGTAAGCGGTCGTTTACGACAAAAATCACACCGGAGGTACCCAATGAGATAAACGCATCACCGGGATTCACCGCCCCCACACCGACTGCCGATGCGGCATTGTCACCGCCGCCTCCCGCGACAGTAACCGCAACAGATAAGCCCCACTCGCTCGCCAGTGTCGGCTGCAGGCGTCCACTTATTGCACTGCCTTCTACCAGTTCAGGCATTTGGGCACGCTTAAGTCCCGTGATGGCCAGCAGTTCGTCCGACCAGTCACGCCGGGACACATCGAGCCACAGCGTTCCGGCAGCATCCGAAGGCTCACTGACAAAGCGCCCGGTAAGACGCCAGCGCAGGTAATCTTTCGGCAGCAGGACCTTATCGATGCGGCTAAAAACGTCTGGCTCATTTTCCGCGACCCAGTGTAGTTTCGGCAAAGTGAAGCCGGGCATAATCATATTGCCGCTAATTTCCCCTATCCGGGGATAGCGCTTCCGTAGCCTTTCACACTGCGGTGCACTGCGCGTGTCGTTCCAGAGGATACACGGACGCAGCACCTTCCCTCCGGCATCCAGCAACACGGCCCCGTGCATCTGTCCCGATAATCCAATAGCGCGAATTGCGGCCCATGCCAGAGGAAACTGATGACGTAATCCCGCCAGAACCTCGCTGCAGGCTTGCCACCAGCATTCAGGATCCTGTTCAGCCCAGTGAGGATGGGGACGCTGCACGCTCAGCGTGGCGTGCTGAGACGCCACAATCTCACCGTGCGTATTAATGATCAGCGCTTTAAGCTCTGAGGTGCCGATATCAATGCCGAGATACATAATTACACCGCCACCCGTTCAGGCTGTTTGAGCCACTGCTGCACACTCGCAACACGGCGAGTGACTAACTCATGAAACGCCTTATCAGACGCCAGTTCCGCAAACAGCGTGCTATCACTCAGGTATGCATGGAGAGGATCGGCGCTGGCGAACTGCTCACGTAGCGTATCGGCCTGTAGTGCACCGTCCTGATAGCGATAGGGTAAATCGTCATTAGCCCATCGCTGCATAAACAAGAAGAACAGTGCCGGAATTACCGCCGTTGCGGTGGGCTGCACACCGCGCTGATAGCACTGTTGCAGGGTTGGCGTCACCATGCCGGGAATTTTGGATAAACCATCGGCACCGACGCGCTGATGGGTATCTTTAATGTAAGGATTACTAAAGCGGGCCAGCACCACGTCACGATAATCCGCTAAATCAAGCGGGCTGGGAGACAAAGAGGGAATGACATCCTGGGTTACGTAGTCGTGAGCCAGTTGATAAATCGCCGGATGGCAGGTGCTCTCATCGATATAGTTCAGACCAATCAGTGTGCCCGCCCAGGCAATCGCAGCATGTGTCGCATTGAGGATGCGAATTTTCGCCTCTTCCCACGGCAGTACCGACTCCACCAGTTCAACACCGACCTTTTCCAGCGCCGGGCGCCCGGCAATAAAATCATCCTCAATGACCCACTGAATAAAAGATTCGGCCATTACTGCTGCGCCATCCTGTTTGCCGGTCGCCGCCTGCACGCGTTCTGCCACCTCCGGAGTAGGACGCGGTGTAATGCGATCGACCATGGTATTCGGTGAACGGGTTTGCGTGCGCACCCAGTCGGCCAGCGCGGTATCGCCTTTGGCCGTCAGAAACGCCAGGAAGGCGTCACGGAAACGCTCACCATTGTGGCGCAGATTGTCGCAGTTCAGCAGCGTCACCGGCGCACCGCCTTGCGCAACACGCTGTGTCAGAATACGGCTGAGTGCGCCGTAGAGGGTGCGGATATCGCCACCCAGATCGGCCTTCACATCTGCCTGATTGAGATCCAGGGTAAACGCGGGTGTCAGGTAGTAACCTGCTTCGGTCACGGTAAAGCTAATTACACGCGTTTCCGCGCTGGCCCCTTGCTCAATCAACGCACTGATATCACTGTCCCACGGCAAAATTTTGCGCAGCGAGGTGATGGTTTCGTAGTCGCGCTTACCTTCAGGCGTCACGGTTTCCAGCACATATTCTCCCTGCTGCGCCGCGAGCTGATTGAGCAGCGGCACTGCGTCATTACGGATATTGCCGAGCGCGATGCTCCAGCTTTCATCACCCTGCTCACGCAGTTTATGCAGATACCACGCCTGATGTGCCCGATGAAAAGATCCCGCGCCGATGTGCATCCACACTGATTGGTTGTTCATAATCGCCTCATTTAAACATTTGCCACACTAAAGGGCATTTGCCCGATGGCGTTTAGCATAGTTCCCATTACGACGATCCTTCTGAGAGCTGAGTCACAAATAATACTTTTGCTCTTATATCGGGCTTTTGCTCAGTTAGTGCTTTTCGACCCGCACGGCGTTAAGATGTCCCCTCGAATTCGACGGAACATCGTGATGAGCAGAGAAGAGAAAAAGCAGGAGCTGGCCGCACGTGCCGCATGGATGTACTACGTCGCAGGGGTGACACAGCAGGAGATTGCGCAGGCATTGGGATTGTCACGACAGGTAGCACAGCGTCTGGTATCCAGTGCACGTGAAATGGGCATGGTGAACGTAAAAATTGATCACCCCGTCACACACTGCCTGCAGCTGGCGCGTGAGGTACAGGCGAAGTTTGGTCTGAATTTGTGCCGCGTTGTGCCATCGGCCAGTCTGAATGATGAGGCTATTCAACAAATGCTGGCAGTAGAAGGCGCGACGGTGATGACACAATTCATCAATGAGGAAACGCCTCAGGTGTTCGGTATTGGTTCCGGTAAAACCCTGCGCTCCATGATCGATGCGCTACCCTGGGTTGATCGCCCCCAGCATCATTGCGTTTCGATGATTGGTGCCATCGCGCGGGATGATTCCGGTACACGCTATGACGTACCGTTGAAGATGGCCGAAAAGATGCAAGGTAAGTATTTCTTTATCCCTGCGCCCTTATACGCCGACACCCCAGAGGATAAAGCGATGTGGGTTCAGCATAAGGTTTACCAGCGCGTCATTAATCGCGCATTAGAGGCGGACGTGGCCTTTGTGGGTATTGGCGAAGTGATGCCGGGCTGTCCTTTGAACGCCGAGGGATTCATCACAGATGCGCAGGTCGAGGCGCTAAATGGGCGCGGCGTGGTGGGCGAAATGCTCGGTCACTTTTTCAATCAGCAGGGTGAACGGGTCTGGGGGGAAACGGATGAGTTACTGACCAGCGTGCGACTGGAAAGTCGGACTCAGCGTAAAATTATTGGCTTTGCAGGTAGCGAGCGCAAGTATCCGGCAATCCGTGCCGCATTACAGGGCGGCTGGGTATCGGGACTGGTGACCGACGAGGATACGGCGCTGAAGCTACTGCAAAAGTGATCTCTCAGCATCGAGGCAGAGTGCGAGGGCAGAACGCAACGATGACGCAAAATCTCAAACGCGGCTCGCACTTATTCTGCGCAGGGCACGTGACGCCGGTGCCCTGATTCCCTCGCCTTAACTAACCTGTAACCCTTACTTCAG
The DNA here is from genome assembly GCF_900115075.1 of Candidatus Pantoea varia. GTDB lineage: Bacteria > Pseudomonadota > Gammaproteobacteria > Enterobacterales > Enterobacteriaceae > Pantoea > Pantoea varia. The sequence continues at coordinate 326,262 of NZ_FOVG01000001.1, read as the reverse complement.
CGATCCCTTGAGGAACTGCTGTAAACGCGGGCTTTTCGGGCTGCCGAACAGTTCCGCAGGCGGCCCCTGCTCTTCGATTTTGCCCTGATGCAGGAAAATCACATGGCTGGAGACGTGACGGGCAAACTCCATCTCGTGTGTCACGACCACCATGGTTTTGCCCTCCTCCGCCAGCTTCTGCATGATGCGCAGTACTTCCCCGACCAGCTCCGGATCCAGCGCTGAAGTCGGCTCGTCAAACAACAACACTTCTGGCTCCATCGCCAGCGCGCGCGCAATCGACACACGCTGTTGCTGACCGCCGGAGAGGTGAACCGGATATTTTGCCTGCGCCCGCGCGTCGATGCCGACTTTATCGAGATAGCGGATGGCGCGCTCGCGTGCTTCCGCTTTACTCAGCCCCAGCACCTGAATCGGCGCTTCCATCACATTTTCCAGCACCGTCATGTGACTCCAGAGATTAAAGTGCTGGAACACCATGGTGAGGCTGGTACGTAACGCGCGCAGTTGCTCTTTGTCAGCCACTTTGAGCTGGCCATCTTTGTCACGAACTAAGGTGATTTGTTGGTTATTCACCATGATGCTGCCTTCACTCGGTTTTTCGAGGAAGTTGATGCAGCGTAAAAAGGTACTTTTCCCTGAACCGGACGATCCAATGATACTGATCACATCGCCCGCTTTAGCAGTTAACGAGACCCCTTTCAGCACTTCATGTTCACCGTAACGTTTATGCAATTCGGTGACGCTTAATTTATTGTCAGCCATAGTTCTACTCAATGCGATGAAGAGGGTTTCACGTGGGCCAGCCAGCGGCGTTCCGCCAGGCGGAACAGGCTGATCAACACGTAAGAGATAATCAGGTATAACACAGCCGCCAGGCCAAAGGCGGTGAATGGCTGATAGGTCGCCGAGTTAATATCCCGCGCGATTTTCAGCAGATCCGGCACCGTGGCGGTGAAAGCCAGCGCCGTGGAGTGCAGCATCAGAATCACTTCGTTACTGTAGGCCGGCAGTGCCGTCCGCAGCGCAGAAGGCAGAATAATGCAGCGATAGAGTTTAAAGGTTGAGAAGCCATAAGCCCGTGCCGCCTCAATCTCACCGTGTGGCACCGAGCGAATCGCACCCGCAAAGATTTCGGTGGTGTAGGCACAGGTGTTGAGGGTGAAGGCGAGCAGCGTACAGTTCAGGCCACTGCGGAAAAACGCGTTCAGCAGTTCTGTGCCTTTGACAATTTCCAGCGTGTACATGCCGGAGTAAAACACCAGCAGCTGTACATAGAGCGGCGTGCCGCGAAACACGTAGGTAAAGAGCCAGACCGGAAAACTGATAAACCGGTTAGGCGAAACCCGCGCTATCGCCAGCAGGATGGCCAGGCAGCCGCCAACGGTCACCGAGAGGATCAGCAACCACAGGGTGATAGCCACACCGGTAAAACGATAACCGTCAGTCCAGAGCAGCGATTTCCAGTATTCCTGAATAATCTCAATCATAACTCGCCCTCTTCACACCGACCGTATAGCGACGGTTCAGCCACCACAGCACACCGTTCGACAGCGTGGTGAACACCAGATAAATCACACCCGCCACGATGGCGAAGTAGAACGGCTGCCAGGTACTTTTCCCGGCCAGTTGCGTTGCCTTCACTACATCTTCCAGCCCCAGCAGCGAGACCAGTGCGGTGGCTTTCAGAATCACCTGCCAGTTGTTGCCAATGCCCGGCAGCGCATAGCGCATCATGGCCGGAAACAGAATGCGGCGGAACACCTGCGCGCCGGTAAAACCAAATGCGGTGGCCGCTTCAATCTGCCCCTGAGGGACGGCCATAAAAGCGCCGCGGAAGGTTTCGGTGAAGTAGGCACCATAGATAAAGCCGAGCGTGATGATACCGGCAACCATCGGGTCGATATCAAACTGCGCCATGCCCAGCGCATCGGTTATCTGGTTGAGGACAATCTGCAGACCGTAGAAGATCAGCAGCATCAGTACGAGGTCTGGCACGCCACGAATCAGCGTGGTGTAGCCTTCAAAAATCATCGCCAGCGGCCGGCTGCGCGACAGTTTCGCGCCTGCGCCAATCAGGCCCAGCAGGACTGCCAGCACGACGGAGGTAAGCGCCAGCTCCAGCGTCACCAGCGTGCCCCGCAGAATTACATCAGAATAGCCATACAGCATCGAAAGGGTCCTGTCGTGGGGTGAAAACGAAACGCTGCCCGCAAGCGAGACGGGCAGTTTAGCTTTACCTCTCCGTTACAGATGCCATCCGCCATCAGCGGGCCAGGACCTGGTTCAGTCCCGGCATAATGGCAGGATGCAAAGAGGGTAAAGCGACAGGATAGTTAGTCGCCGTACACATTGAAATCGAAGTATTTCTTCGCAATCTTGTCGTAGGTGCCATCTTTACGCATGTCAGCAAAGGCTTTGTCGATGGCGGCTTTCAGTTCGCTGTCATCTTTACGCAGTCCCATACCGGTGCCGACGCCAAAGATCTTATCATCTTTCACAGAAGGACCTGCGAAAGCGTAGTTTTTACCGACCGGCTGCTTGAGAAAACCTTCGCTGGCCTGGACTTCATCCTGGAAGGCCGCATCAATACGACCGGCATTCAGATCCTGATAAACCAGATCCTGGTTGGCATAAGGCGTAACGTTGACCCCTTTTGGCCGCCAGTTCTGATTGGCATAAGTTTCCTGCGTGGTGCCCTGCAGCAGACCGATATTTTTACCTTTCAGTGACTCGATAGTCGGCTGAATTTTCGATCCCTTCGGTGCGACTAAACGCGCGTTAGCGGCGTAGAGTTTTTCCGAGAAGGCGATCTCTTCCTGACGTTTTGCTGTGATGGAAAGTGAGGAGATGATGGCATCAATTTTCTTCGCTTTCAGCGAGGGGATCAGCGCATCAAAGTCGCTTTCAACATAGGTACATTGGGTATGAATACGTTTACAGATTTCGTTAGCGAGGTCGATATCGAAGCCCACTAACTTGCCTTGCGCGTCTTTCGACTCAAACGGTGGGTAAGTTGGATCTGTGCCGATGCGGATTGAACCCGGAACTGCCGCGAAGACGCTGGCAGCACTGGATAAGCCCAGCATCAGGGAAAGAGCCAGAACACGCTTTTTCATAGATTACCCTCAAGTGAAGTGCTTTTTGTTATGTGGTTCGTGATGTGTTTGCGCAAAGTAATTTGCATGTTTCATGCCAGATCTGCAAGTTATCCACGCAGTTAGCGTGATGTCAGACAGGCGAAAACGCTGTGTTTGTGAGGGGAATATAGCAGTGTGGTGAAAGAGAAAAAGCGACGTTGTTAACTTTTGGTGCACCAAATGCACGAAGAGTGATCCGAGGCGCGCTTATGCACTAAATAAGTGCGCCCGCGGAACTTTATGCACCCTGCCAGCGCGCGAAGAGATCTTCCGGTAATTCGATATCAAACTGGTCGATAACCCGGTTGACGGTCTGGTCGATTAGCTGATCGATTGTTTCAGGCCGATGATAAAAAGCCGGCACAGGCGGCATGATAATCGCACCCAGTTCGGCGGCGGTAGTCATCATTCGCAGGTGGCCAACGTGCAGCGGGGTTTCACGTACGCACAACACCAGCTTACGCTGCTCTTTTAGCACGACGTCAGCCGCACGGGTCAGCAACGAGTCACTGTAACTGTGGACGATGCCTGAAAGCGTTTTCATTGAGCAGGGTAAAATCGCCATGCCCAGCGTTTTAAACGAACCCGACGAGATATTTGCTGCAATATCGCGCACGTCATGCACCACATCGGCCAGCGCCTGCACGCCACGCAGCGAATAATCGCTCTCCAGACCCAGCGTCTGACGCGCTGCCTGGCTCATGACCAGATGCGTTTCTACCTCTTCCACCTGCTGCAACACCTGCAGCATGCGCACGCCATAGATCACCCCGCTTGCGCCAGAGATGCCAATGATGAGTCGTTTCATATTCCAACCTTATGTCCGCCAATGCGCCATCATACGCGGCCCGCGGGTTTCTGAAAACAAACAGGGCGGGATTGCTCCCGCCCTGCTTTATGCTGCCCGCCTGTCAGGGTTATCAGCCCTCGTTGTGCAGCTCAAGGTTTTCGACCTCGTTCTGGCGCTGAAGCGCTTTGGCGTCATCATTACGCAGCGACTCCAGATACTCCAGATACTGCTGATCGACATCCTTCGTCACGTAAATACCGTTGAATACCGAACATTCGAACTGGGCAATGTCCGGATTTTCTTCACGCACCGCTTCGATCAGATCGTCCAGGTCCTGGAAAATCAACGCATCGGCTTTAATCAGCTGGCGAATTTCTTCCACTTCGCGGCCGTGCGCAATCAGTTCCGTGGCGCTCGGCATATCGATGCCGTAAACGTTCGGGAAACGAATTTCCGGTGCAGCAGACGCCAGATAAACCCGTTTTGCACCCGCTTCACGCGCCATCTCAATGATCTGCTCTGAGGTGGTGCCACGCACGATGGAGTCATCCACCAGCAGGACGTTTTTATCACGGAATTCAGCGCGGTTAGCGTTGAGCTTGCGGCGTACTGCGCTGCGACGTAACTGCTGTCCCGGCATGATAAAAGTACGGCCGACGTAACGATTTTTCACGAAGCCCTGACGATAAGGCTTATCGAGAATACGGGCAATTTCCAGCGCGATATCGGTTGAGGTTTCCGGAATCGGAATCACGACGTCGATTTCCAGATCTTCCCACTCGCGGGCAATTTTCGCGCCCAGCTTGGTCCCCATACGGACACGGGCGCTGTAGACGGAGATTTTGTCCAGGAAGGAGTCAGGACGAGCAAAATAGACATACTCGAACAGGCACGGATTGCTTTTCGGGTTTTCAGCACACTGGCGGGTAGACAGCTGGCCCGCTTCAGTAACATAAACCGCTTCACCCGGTGCGACGTCACGGATGAACTCAAAGCCCAGCGTATCCAGCGCCACGCTCTCAGAGGCGACCATATATTCGGTGCGACCATCAGCGATAACGCGCTTGCCCAGCACCAGCGGACGGATACCGTTGGGATCGCGGAAGGCCACCATGCCGTGACCGATAATCATCGCCACTACGGCGTAAGCACCGCGTACCTGCTGATGTACCGCAGCCACCGCAGCAAAAATGTTGTCGGCTTCCAGCGGATCGTTTTGAAAACGATCAAGCTCCTGCGCAAAGATGTTCAGCAGGATTTCAGAATCTGAGGTGGTGTTAACGTGACGGCGGCCCTTTTCAAACAGGTGCTTACGCAGCACATGGGCGTTGGTCAGGTTACCGTTGTGCGCCAGGGTGATGCCGTACGGGGAGTTTACATAGAAAGGCTGCGCTTCAGAGGCACTGGAGCTTCCTGCGGTTGGATAACGCGCATGACCAATCCCCATATTGCCCTGCAGACGCTGCATGTGGCGTGCTTCGAAAACGTCGCTGACCAGGCCGTTTGCCTTTCGCAGGCGAAAACATTTCAGCGCATCGATTGTACAAATGCCTGCGGCATCCTGCCCGCGGTGCTGGAGCACCGTTAACGCGTCATAGATCGACTGGTTGACCGGCATGAAACCGGTGATACCGACAATACCGCACATGTTGTCATTTCCTCATTAAGCCGCACTCCCGGTCACATCACCGGGGTAAAAAACTCGACGTGCTTTTCAGGTAATCAAAAAACCACCTGATGATATAACTGAACTCGGGAATGAGTTGAGACTGTTGCCAGTCCGGACTTTTGGAAAAGCCAGTGAATGTATCAAGGAAAAACAGCAAGGCGGCTACAATCAGCACCCCACGCAACGCCCCGAAACAGACTCCCAACACCCGGTCGGTTCCCGACAGGCCGGTTTTCTCAACCAGCGTGCCGATCACGTAGTTCACGATGGCCCCCACAATCAGAGTAGCCACAAACAGCACACCAATGGCGATACCGTTACGAACCAGTTCGTCATCAAAACCTGTAAACCAGACTGCAAGGTAGGCGTAGTAATGACTGGCGACAAAAAACGCGCATCCCCAGGTAACGAGAGATAAGGCTTCCCGGACAAACCCACGGACGAGGCTGACCAGAGCCGAAAAACCAACTACCGCAATAATGACGTAATCAATCCAGATCATGAACTCTTCCAGCGCCAGTGCAATTGCACCCCTGCATCCAGTTCGGGGCGCATTCTAACAGAAAAAGAAAACGTTTGCGTAGCGGTTTTCTTTTTCTGCATCCATAAAAAAGGCGATGAAAAAAACCTCAATCGCCCGGGTGATCCTCAGCCGGACAGGCCGTTGAAAATCGTCACTATTTTACGCTACAGCACGCCCTGAGCGCGCTGTACGCCGGGCAAAAGACGCTGCCTGTTACTGCTATCGGCAGCGCCAATCGCCGGCTTTAACGGGCGCTGTACGGTTTTACAACACCGCCCAATCCTGAGATGTTTTTCAGCTCGCCAACTGCGCTCTGCATTTTGGCTTTCGACGCATCCGGCCCGACGTAAATGCGGGTGATCTGACCCTGTACCGGCGTTGAAGGCACGGTAAAGGCGCGATAGCCCGACAGTCGCAACTGCGCGACAATCTCATTCACTTTGCTGGCGTTTTTCAGCGCGCCTAACTGCACCACATAAGCCTGACCTGCCGGTGCTGTCGTCTCTGCTGCTTTCGGCGCCTCTTCCTGCTTCGGTTGTTCGACCGCTTTAGGCGGTTCAACCGGCTTCGGTTTAGGCTGTTCCACGGCTTTTGGCTTCTGCTGTTCGACCGGCTTCTGCTTAGGCTGCTCAGTGACTTTAGGTTTCGGCTGCTCTGCCGCTTTCGGCTTCGTCACCGTCTGTGCAGGCGCAGATTGATGAACCGGCGGCGGCGAGACGACCACCGGATCGCTCTCTTCGTCCGGCTGAGTCCGCCCCTGCTCTGCCGTGGCGTTGGTTTTGCCATTGCCAGTACTGCTGCTGACCGCATTGCCCGCGCCTTCCGGCGGCTGAGCCGGCAGCGACTGGGTTACCGGTGGCACCATTTCGCTGTCCTGCTGATCGTCAGGTTTCGGCACCAGCGGAATGGCGGCGAACTCCTCTTTGTAATGCTTTTTCTGACCATCCAGCAGCCCTGGCAGCACAATCACGCCAACGGCGACCAGAATAACGGTGCCGACTAAACGGTTCTGAAACTTACTTGCCACGTCCTTTCTCCGTTTCAATCGATTCCATGACCTGTGCAACGGTGTGGAATGAACCACAGACCAGCACAGTGTCCTGCGGCGCGGCCCGCTGGCGTGCCTGCTGCCAGGCGAGCCCGACCGAGCTAAAGGCTTCGCCCTGCGACAGGCAGTCCAGCAGTTGCTCAGCACTGGCCCCGCGCGGACCGTCAAGCGGAGCACAGTACCAGGCATCAACCATGGGTGCCAGCGCCGCCAGCGTACCGGGAATATCTTTATCATGCAGCATGCCCACGACGGCATGCACTTTGCCGTGTTTCGGCAGAGCCGCCAGCCGCGACGCCAGATAGGTTGCCGCATGCGGATTATGGGCGACATCCAGAATCACGCGCGGTGACTCGCTGATAGTCTGAAAACGCCCTGGCAGCATCGCCAGCGGCAGGCTCGCGCGAATCTGCGCCTCACTGACCTCAAGCCCTGAGACACGCAGCGCCACCAGCGCGGTCGCCGCGTTAGGCAGCGGCACCTGTGGCAGCGGCAGATCGTTCAGCTCGCCCTGCGCATCACGCAGCGACCAGCTTTCAGCCTGCGCATGCCAGGACCAGTCGCGGTTGCGCTGTAACAGCTGAGCGCCTTTTTCCTGCGCGACCACAGCGATGCTGTGTGGCATATCGGGTTCACCGACTACCGCCGGTTTCCCCGCCCGAAAGACACCCGCTTTCTCACGCCCGATGCTTTCGCGATCCGGACCCAGCCAGTCGGTGTGATCCAGTGCAATGCTGGTGACTACGGCGACATCGGCATCCACAATGTTGGTGGCATCCAGTCGTCCGCCGAGGCCAACTTCCAGGATCACGACATCCAGCTGCGCCTGGCGGAACAGATTGAGCGCGGAGAGCGTACCAAATTCAAAATAGGTCAGCGAAATTTCGGCACGTCCCGCTTCAATCTCCGCAAAGCTGGCGCAGTGCTGCGCCTCACTCAGCTCCTCTCCCTGAACCCGAACGCGCTCGGTGTAGCGCACCAGATGTGGCGAACTGTAGACGCCAACGCGGTAACCCGCCGCGATCAGCAGCGTTTCCAGAGTGCGACAGGTCGTGCCTTTGCCGTTGGTACCAGCCACGGTAAAGACAAAGGGAGCGGGTTTCAGCAGGTCGAGACGAAGCGCTACCTGACGAATACGGTCCATACCCAGTTCGATGGCCTGAGTATGCAGGTGCTCAAGATAATAAAGCCACGTGGCCAAAGGCGACGTGGCTTGAGGAAGGTGAAGATTGTCCATATGTCCCGTTTTGCTTATTTATACCTGGCAGACTGGTGCTGCGGTATACGGTGCATTGGTAAGAGGCGCGGCGGGCGCGCCTCTCTATCTCCTGTCAGGCCTCGTTGCTTTCCGATTCAGTCGTCGCAGGAGCGGACTGTTCACCGTCATGCAGCGGTGCCGGCAGGTTCATCATTTTTGCCAGCAGGCTTGCCAGTTTGTAGCGCATTTCCGGACGACGAATGATCATATCAATCGCGCCCTTCTCAATCAGGAACTCACTGCGCTGGAAGCCCGGCGGCAGTTTTTCACGCACGGTCTGCTCAATCACGCGGGGGCCGGCAAAGCCGATCAGCGCTTTAGGTTCCGCAATGTTGAGGTCACCCAGCATCGCAAAACTGGCCGAAACGCCACCCATGGTCGGGTCAGTCAGCACGGAAATATACGGAAGACCGCGCTCGCGCATTTTGGCCAGAGCCGCACTGGTTTTCGCCATCTGCATCAGCGACTGCAGCGCTTCCTGCATACGGGCACCACCACTGGCGGAGAAGCAGATCAGCGGGCAGTTATCTTCTAACGCCTGCTCAACTGCACGCACAAAGCGCGCACCGACCACAGACCCCATTGAACCGCCCATAAAGGCAAATTCAAAGGCGGCCGCAACAACCGGCATGCCGTGCAGATGACCTTTCATGACGACCAGCGCATCTTTCTCGCCGGTATCTTTCTGGGCCGCTACCAGACGGTCTTTATACTTTTTGGAGTCACGGAACTTGAGCAGATCTTTAGGTTCAAGTTCACTGCCCAGCTCAACCATGGTGCCCTGATCCATGACACTGCCGAGGCGCTCACGGGCGTGCATACGCATGTGATGGTCACACTTCGGGCAGACCTCAAGGTTACGCTCCAGCTCGGCGCGGTAGAGAACCTGGCCACAGCTGTCACACTTGGTCCAGACCCCTTCAGGGATACTGGCTTTGCGCACAGGCGTTCCGGTGCTTTTATTAAGAATGCGTTCAATCCAGCTCATTGATGACCTTTCTGTTTAAAACTGACCTGGTCCAGTCGTCTTGATACTGCTGAAAACCGCTTCAGCAGACGGTAAATGTCGCTCATTAAACCACAACCTGTTCAGACTGTGGATAAAAATCTGGTCTTACCCCTGAGCGAAGTCTTACGGCAGCTTCTGCTGCTTAGCCTGTCGGCGATGACGCCAGACTTCAATCACACCTGGCAGAATCGAGACCAGGATAATGCCAACAATCAGCAGCTTCAGGTTTTCCTGCACCACCGGCAGATCGCCAAACAGGTAGCCGGCATAGGAGAACAGCAGAACCCACAACAGCGCACCCGTCACGTTGAACAGCGCAAAGTGGCGATAGGACATATGGCCCATACCGGCCACAAACGGCGCGAACGTACGGACGATCGGCACAAAGCGCGCCAGAATAATGGTTTTTCCGCCGTGACGGGCATAAAACGCATGGGTTTTATCCAGATGGCTGCGACGGAAAATCTTCGAGTTCGGGTTACTGAACAACCGTTCGCCAAACAAGCGGCCAATGGTGTAGTTCACTGCATCGCCCAGAACCGCCGCTACCACTAACAATGCCGCCATAATGTGCACATTGAGATCGTTACCCGGCAGCGCGGCCAGCGCGCCTGCCACAAACAGCAGCGAATCACCCGGCAGGAATGGCGTCACCACCAGTCCGGTTTCACAGAACAAAATCAGGAACAAAATAGCGTAAATCCAGATACCGTACTGTGCAACCAGTTCGGCCAGATGCACATCGATGTGCAGAATAAAATCGACCAGAAAATGGAGAAACTCCATAGCGCGCCCTTTTAAGTCCTGAAAGTGAATTAATCCGCGAGGAACAACGGTCCCATCGACGGCTGTGGTAACGCAAAGTGGGATGGGTAATCCACCGCCACCAGATACAACCCCTCTGCCCGGGCTGTGGCTGCGGCTAATGTCCGATCCTTCGCCGCCAGCAGCGTTGCCATCCATGACTCCGGCTTATTGCCGCAGCCTATCTCCATCAGGCTGCCCACGATATTGCGCACCATATGATGCACAAAGGCGTTGGCCTTGATATCCACAATCACGTAAGAGCCCTGACGCGTCACGTTGAGGTGAATCACGTTGCGCCACGGTGTACGTGACTGGCACTGCACCGCGCGGAATGAGGTGAAATCATTCTCGCCTAACAAACATTGTCCGGCGCGCTGCATCTTCTCCGCATCCAGAGGATGGTAGAAGTGCGTGACGCCCTGCGCCAGCACCGCCGGACGCAGACGCTGATTGTAGATCAGGTAGCGATAGCGTCGGGCCGTGGCGCTGAAGCGGGCATGAAATTCATCCGGCACCGCTTTCACCCAGCGCACCGCAATATCCGGCGGCAGATTGGCGTTGACGCCCAGCGTCCAGGCCCCATCAGGCCGCTGCGAGGTGGTCTCGAAATGGACCACCTGCCCCGTCCCGTGAACGCCCGCATCGGTACGGCCGGCACAAAAGATGCTGACCGGGTGATCGGCGACTTTCGACAGCGCGCGCTCTACCTTCTCCTGCACGCTGCGGACGTCGTTCTGACGCTGCCAGCCGTAGTAACGGCTGCCGTCATACTCGATGCCGAGCGCCAGTTTTTGCGTCTGACCATCGGACATGGTTACAGATACTCCTGAACCAGTTTCTCAGCGGTTTTCACCGCCATCAGCGCGCCGCCAAAACGAATGTTGTCCGCCACTGACCAGAACTGCAGCAACTCCGGAATACCGTAGTCGTTGCGTACCGCACCGATGCTCAGTTCGCCGTTGCCTGAGGCATCCGTAACCGGCGTCGGCACTTCATCCTCTTCGCTCAGACGAATATCTGACGCCAGCGCCAGCTCGGCACGTGCTTCTTCTGCAGAGAGCGGGCGCAGGTTTTCGATATGCACAATCTGCGCATTTCCGTAGAACACCGGCGCCTGTACGCTGCTGACCGCAATCGGTAAGCCTTCGTCCTGCAATACCTTACGCACCTGATCAATCAGACGGCGTTCGCTTTCCACGCTGCCTTCTGCATCAGCCTGTTGGGGCATCAGGTTAAACGCCAGCTGACGACCAAAGTGATATTCATCGGCCGGGATACCATTCAGCAGACGGGCACTTTCCCCGGCCAGTGCATCTACCGCCACTTTGCCGTAGCTGGAGACCGAGATCAGGTTAGTCACATGTAAACGGCTCAGTCCGGCTGCATCTACCAGCGGTTTAATCGCGGTCAGCAGCTGGCTCACCAGATTATCTGCCACGCTGATGATGTTGCGATTACGATAATCAGCCAGCACCTGCGGATTCACATCCGGCACGACCAGCGGCACATCAGGTTCCAGCGCAAACAGCTCGCTGCTGTCGATCACCAGACAACCGGCGTTGGCCGCTTCATCGGCAAAGCGCGCCGAAGCCTCACGTCCCGCCACGAAAAAGGCCAGCTGCGCCTGTGACCAGTCGAACGTCTCTGCGTTTTCGACCCGCACTGAGCGGCCCTCATAACGCTTAATTTCACCCGCGCTGTTTTCGCTGGCCAGCAAATATAATTCACCAACCGGGAACTGGCGTTCCGCCAGCAGTTCCAGTACAGCGTTCCCTACTGCGCCTGTCGCGCCAAGTAGCGCAATATTCCAGCCGTCAGACATGTTGGTTTACTCCAGACAATGACATAAAAACAGAAGGCGGTGATATTCACCGCCCAGGGATTCAGATTTATCCCCGTCGTCTTTCACGTTGCATCTTTGTTGGCTGCGTTCACTCACCCGAATCCCTTACCTGAGTAAGCTCATCGGGATGCGTTCTCTTGCCGCCTCAATGCAACCCGAAATCCATTGGGTATATCCCCCCAGAACCCGCCGTCATGCAGACATGCCAGCAGCGCGTGCCTTCCGTTCACTGACTGATTCAGTGCGGCAAACCGCGCCGGGACGACTGACCTGCAGCGCCCGTTATTTCGGGGAGGTTGTTGCGTTAAAGCCCAGCTGGTTCAGCATCTCAGCCGTTGTGGCGTCATCACAGTTCACCTGCAGCGACGACCATTCGCGGCGCTCCAGATACTGCTTACGCAGGCGATCAAATTCGCCGGGTTTCGCCGCCACTTTACGCAGGGGGGCATCATCGCGGCGCACATCATACACCAGATGCGCCAGGCGTTTCAGCGTTGGCTGATCCAGCGGGCCATTCAGGGTGATTTCACTGAATTCCGGCTCCGGCAGTAAGGTGTTGAGCGGCACCTGCTGCGGCTGACCAATAAAGTCGCACCAGGCTTCAAATACCTGAGTGGTGCCGCGTGCTTTACCTTCCAGGGTGTAGCCCGCGATGTGCGGCGTGGCGATGTCGACTTTATCCAGCAGCGCCAGCGAGAGATCCGGCTCAGGCTCCCAGACATCCAGCACGACGCTGAGATCGTGGCGCATTTTCAGCACTTCAAGCAGCGCGCTGTTGTCCACCACCGGGCCGCGACAGGCGTTAATCAGAATGGTGTTGGGCTTCAGCGCCATCAGCAGCGACGCATCCGCCAGATGCCAGCTTTTATAGGGGCCATCTTTAAACAGCGGGGTATGGAACGTCAGAATATCAGCCTGCTGGGCCACGGCGTCCAGCGACAGGAAATCCCCCTCGTCACCGCGATCGGCGCGCGGCGGATCGCACAGCAGGGTTTTAATGCCCCAGGCCTCCAGCCGCTTTTGCAGTCGCCCGCCGACGTTACCAACGCCGACGATGCCGACAGTGCGGTCACGCAGCTCAAAACCATCGCGTTCCGCCAGCAACAGCAGCGCAGAGAAAACATATTCCACCACCGCAATGGCGTTACAGCCCGGTGCGGCAGAGAACGCAATGCCCGCCTGTTGCAGCCAGTTCTCGTCGATATGATCGGTGCCCGCCGTGGCGGTTCCAACAAATTTCACTGGCTTTCCTGCCAGCAGGGCCTCATTCACCTGGGTGACTGAACGCACCATCAGGCCATCGGCATCGGCCAGTTCAGCCACCGGCAGCGGACGCCCCGGCACCGCGACCACGTCGCCGGTACGGCTGAAGAGCTCACGGGCATAAGGCATATTTTCATCGACCAGAATTTTCACTACGGCTTTCCTGTCAGTTACCTATCAGGCAATTATTCTGGCACAAAGCGACGCGTTAGCCTAACCGTGCACGGTAGCGATCGGGCGTGGTTCCTGCCTGTTGCTGGAACATCACTATCAGCGCCGAGGCGGAACTGTATCCCAGCTCATGGGCGATACTCTGCACGCTTTCTCCCTGTTCCAGCAGCACAATGGCGCGCAGAAACCGCAGCCGCTGCCGCCACTCGCCAAAGGTCATATGAAGCTGCTGCTGGCAGCGCCGCGCCAGCGTCCGTTCGGTGGTAAAGACCCGCGCGGCCCAGCCCGCCAGCGTAGTGTTATCGCCCGGATTCGCCTCCAGGGCATGTAACACTGGCGCGAGAAATTTATCCTCCGAGTTGGGCAGATAACTTTCCTGCACCTGCGCCTGCTGCAGGCGATCGCGCAGCACCTCGCACAGCCGCCACTGCGCATCCGTTTCGGGTTGCTCAAGCTGCTGCTCAGCAAACTCATCCATGATGGCGTGAGCAATCGGATCGACCAGCAGCAGGCAGGCGCGCCGGGGTAAGTCGTCACATAGCGAGGCCGCCAGATTAAAGGTCCGGAACTGCGCCTGACGATGGTTATAGCTGCTGTGAAGCTGACCTGGCGGGATCCAGACCGGAATATCTGCCGGTGTCAGCAATCGCTCGCCCCCGACCTGCATCTCCAGTACGTGGCTTTTGACCATAATCAGCTGGCCCCAGGCATGCGCATGCGGCAGATATTCGGTACGGGCATTGGCCTGCTCGTAACGCATAAAGTAGTGCAGTTGCGGCGCATCAAGGGGCGGCTGGTAGATCACTTTCAGGGTCATTCTGTCCGCTCCACCATTAATTTTGTCCGATATTAACTATCTGAATAAATCCGGACAAGCGTACACTGCGCCTCATTATGGCGTGTGGAGAGTCAGCATGTTTTTCCTGTACCCGCTCTTTGCGGTAATAATCTGGTCGATCAACTCAATTGTCAGCAAACTCTCGGCGGGTGCGATCGATCCGGCTGCGATCTCGTTCTATCGCTGGCTGCTGGCGCTGCTGGTGCTGACCCCCTTTGTGCTGCCCGGCGTGTGGCGCGCGCGTCAGGTTATTAAACCGCACCTCTGGCGGCTGGCGATCCTTGGCCTGCTCGGCATGGTGCTCTATCAGAGTCTCGCCTACTACGCAGCACAAAGTGTCAGCGCACTCTTTATGGGCATTATCGGTGCCCTGATCCCGCTGCTTACCGTGCTGCTGAGCGTGGTGATCCTGCGGATTGCGCCGACGCTCGGCATCCTGCTCGGCAGCATCATCTCCTTTACCGGTCTGGTGTGGCTGGTCAGTGAGGGCAACGTGATGCAACTGCTGAATCATGGCCTGGGCAAAGGTGAACTGCTGATGCTGGCCGCCTCCGCCGCCTATGCGCTGTATGGCGTGCTGACACGGCGCTGGGCACTGCCGCTGCCGATCTGGCAAAGCCTGTATGTGCAGATTTTATTCGGTGTCGTGCTGCTGTTGCCTGGTTTTCTGCTGGCCCCCGAGGTGGCGCTTAACCGGCACAACCTGCCGCTGGTGGCCTTTGCCGGTCTGTTTGCTTCGATCATCGCGCCGTTCCTGTGGATCCACGGTGTGCAGCGTCTGGGTGCCAGCACCACCAGTATCTTTATGAATCTGATCCCGGTATTTACCGCGGTGATCGCGGTGATTTTCCTGCATGAGCAACTACACAGTTACCACTGGATTGGCGGCGGTCTGACACTGTTCGGGGTTATTCTGGCGCAGCGGCTACGGACGCCTTTAACCCGGCGTAAAGCGGTCAGCCAATCACAGCCCTGAACAGCGGTCCCCGTGGATTGTGGCAGTGGCAGTGGCAGTGGCAGTAGAAAATGATCATGCTGTTGCGGAGGGGCAGTGAAGAAGGGCGGGCGGCGTTAGCCACTGAAGCGTAAATCTCCTGCCGAAACGCGTGCGCCCCCGTGGGATTTCCCGGGGGCTTTTGCTATCATGGCCTATTCATTTTCCGGCGCACCCCACGCTGTTCTGTTTTCCCAAGGAATCCGCCATGCAACCACTCAGCGGCCCCGGTGCGCCGGTCGATCGTTCATCTGTCAATCCGCAAACCGGCGTCACGCGTCACGGTTCAGTGGCCGGTGAACAGCCGCTTTCCCCTGCGCAGCGCACGACGTTAGAACGCCTGATCGTGCGCATCTCATCGCTCAGCAATCTTAAAGCACCTGAGCTGTGGGCGGGCGTCCGCCATGAAGTGGGCGTAAAGAGTGAAGCGGAGTTGCAGTCGCGCCATTTTCCGGCAGCGGAACAGTATCTGAATAACCGCCTCACACAGACACAGAATGGGCATGCTACGCGTCAGCTGATGACCCAGCTCACCGAGCTGCTGCCGAAAGGCAATAACCGTCAGGCTGTCAGCGATTTTATCCGTCAGCAGTTTGGTCAGACAGTCCTGAGCGCGCTGAGCCAGGATCAGCTGCATCAGGTGCTGACAATGCTGCAGAACGGGCAGATGACGATTCCCCAGCCTCAGCAGATCCGCGTCAGCGATCGCACGCTGCTGCCAGCCGAACACCATACGCTGAATCAGCAGGTGGTCCGTCTTGCCGCGGCGACTGGCGAATCCACCGGTAAGCTGTGGACGGCGGCGCTGAAGCTGGTGAATCTGACCAGCGGCGATCCGATCCCGTCACGCCACTTCCCGCTGTTGACCCAGTATCTGCAGGTGCGCCAGACGCTCAGTCAGCACAGCGCACCGACGCTGCACTTGCTGGAAGCGTCGCTGAAACAGCCGCTTGATCAGCAGGAGCGGCAGCAACTGGAGGATTACAGCCAGCAGCGTTTCCAGGCTACGCCGCAGACGGTGCTTACTGCGACTCAGACCCAGGATCTGCTGAACTTCCTGTTCAGCCGTCGCGCTGACCGGGCAGAAAAAATTCTCGAACAGCCGCTGTCACCCAGCGAGATCAAACCGCAGCCGATCTGGTCGCCATTTGTGACGTCACTGCCCCCCGCGATTCAGCCTCTGGCACAGCGTCCCCTGCTGGGCTTCTTTATCGTACTGGTTGCCATCACTCTTATACTCTGGCTGGTACTCTGAGTTAACAGCCACAGGATGCTACGGGCGTGGCGACTGGCCATTCGCCCGGTGCATCACCCCAGGTCAGCGGATGACCATCACGCTTCCAGAAATCCAGCCCGCCAATTAATTCCTTCACCTGAAACCCCAGCGATGCCAGCTTCAGGGCCGCTTTCGTCGAGCCGTTGCAGCCAATGCCGTCACAATACGTGACATACACTTTGCTGCGGTCAAGCGGGGCCGTGGTGCTGGCATCCATCTCACGATGCGGGAAGTTTATTGCGCCGCAGATATGCCCCGCGCGATAAACCTCCGGCGCGCGCGCATCGATCACCACAATAGCCGCGAGCTGCTGCACCAGGTCTTCCGCCAGATCCCAGGCGTCGGTGTAATAAGCGAGTTTTTCCTGCAGATAGTCGAGGCTTTGCTGCGGTGTGGCGGCTGGAATGCGTAAAACCGATGACATAACGATTCTCCTGTTGTGGTGAGTTCGCAGTTTACGGCAAAGTGGACTGCTGATTGATACCCATTTTCCACCAGGTATAAGACCCTTATGGCTTCACCGTTGTTAAAGCTTTTCCAGCATCAGACCAGCGGCGGCGTGCGTGAGCGACTCTGTTCTACCCTGCGGCTGGCGATCAACCGTCACCATCTGCACGCGGGTCAACAGTTACCGTCCAGCCGACAGCTGGCGCAGGATCTGCATCTGTCACGCGTTACGGTGGAAGCAGCCTACGGCCAGCTGGAGAGTGAAGGTTATCTGCGACGCGAGACCGGTCGCGGTACCTTTGTCGGCATCAGCATTCCCGCCAGCCGCTCAACCTTACCGGCCCGGCCTCAGCCCGCCCGCTTTTCGGTGCGGGGTCAGCAGGTGCTGGCAACCGGTGGCTGTCAGGATCCCCCTTTTCCTCACGCGTTCGCCGCCGGTTCACCAGAGTTACGCGCTTTTCCCCATGACATCTGGCGGCGTCTGAGCAGCAGTGTGCAGCGCGCACTGGGCAGCGCTGCAATGGGCTATGGCGATCCCGGCGGCTACCTGCCGTTACGCAGCGCACTCGCTGATTATCTGGCGCTCTCCCGGGGCGTCGTATGTCAACCGGAGCAGGTCATTATTCTGACCAGTTCGCAACAGGCGCTGCAGTTACTTGCCATGATGTTCGTCGATCCGGGTGATGAAGTGTGGATGGAGGAGCCGGGCTATCCCGGTGCGCGTAATGCCTTTCTGACTGCAGGCGCAGAGGTGCGCGGGATTGCGGTCGATGCCGAAGGTGCGCGTCCTGCCAGCGGCAGTGCAAAGCTCATGTATCTGACGCCCTCGCATCATTATCCTACCGGTGTCACGCTGAGCCTGCCGAGGCGTCTGGCATGGCTCGACTGGGCGCAGCGCAACCAGAGCTGGCTGATCGAGGACGATTACGATAGCGAATTTCACTACGACGAGCGTCCGATTCCAGCGCTGCAGGGGCTGGATCGCCACCAGCGGGTCATTACGCTCGGCACTTTCTCAAAGTCGCTGTTTCCCTCCCTGCGGCTGGCCTGGATGGTGGTGCCATCCGCACTCATTACGCCCATCGGCCAGGCACGCAGCGTGCTGGATGGGCACAGCGCCCTGCTGCCGCAGGCTGTCACTGCCGCCTTTCTGCAACAGGGACATTTCGCCAGCCATCTGCGGCTGATGCGTCAGCTCTATCATAGCCGTCGCGATCGGTTGCTTGAGCAGATTGAGCAGCGGCTCTCGCCATGGATCACGCCGATAGCCAGCGGCGGCGGATTGCAGCTGACGGTGAAATTGCAGAAGGATGAAGCACGCTTAACCGCGCTGGCGGCACAAGAGGGTCTGCTCTTGCCACGTCTCAGCCCGCTCTATGCCGGACCTGAGTCTCAGCAAGGCTGGATGCTGGGCTTTGCCGCGCTGACACCTGACGAGATTGAGGCGGGATGCAATAAGTTGCTGCGGCTACTGCAGCGGGAAGGTTAATACCAAGGAGTAAATGAGGTAACGCAAAGGGGCTGTAAAAACAAAAAGGACCGGCAAGCCGGCCCTTCAGAGTGCTGACGTAACGATTACGCCTGATATTTACGCATGGTCAATGTGGCGTTGGTGCCGCCAAAACCAAAGCTGTTAGACATCACGGTGGTCAGCTCTTTTTCCATCGGCGCAGTGACGATGTTCATACCGGTTGCGGCAGCGTCCAGCGAGGTGATGTTGATGCTTGGCGCGATAAAGCCATGCTCCAGCATCAGCAGCGAGTAAATCGCTTCCTGCACGCCAGCGGCACCCAGCGAGTGGCCGGTCATCGCTTTGGTGGCTGAGATGTATGGCGTGTTATCGCCAAACACTTCACGAATCGCACCCAGCTCTTTAACATCACCCACCGGGGTAGAGGTTCCGTGGCTGTTCAGATAGTCGATGGGTGTATCAACACCGTGCATCGCCATCTTCATGCAACGCACTGCGCCTTCGCCTGATGGAGCGACCATGTCTGCACCGTCTGAAGTGGCACCGTAACCGACGATTTCGGCATAAATGTGCGCACCACGTGCCAGCGCATGCTCCAGCTCTTCAACCACCACCATGCCACCGCCACCGGCGATAACAAAGCCATCGCGCTCATTGTCATAAGTGCGTGACGCTTTTTCTGGCGTGTCGTTGTAGCGGGTAGAGAGGGCGCCCATGGCGTCGAACTCACAGGCCATTTCCCAGCACAGCTCTTCGCCGCCGCCCGCAAAAACGATATCCTGCTTGCCAAGCTGAATCTGCTCAACGGCGTTACCAATACAGTGCGCCGAGGTGGCACAGGCAGAGCTAATCGAGTAGTTTACGCCATGAATCTTGAATGGCGTGGCGAGGCAGGCAGAAACACCCGAGGCCATCGCTTTGGTGACCACGTAAGGGCCAACCGCTTTCAGGCCACGTGGGCTGCGCATTGCATCAGCACCAAACACCTGGAAACGCGGAGAACCGCCGCCTGAACCGGCAATCAGACCCACACGTGGGTTGCTCTGATACGCTTCAGTGGTGAGGCCGGAATCTTTAATCGCTTCTTCCATGGAAAGATAAGCATAGATGGACGCATCACTCATAAAACGCACAACTTTGCGATCGATGAGGCCGGTGGTATCTAATTTAACGTTACCCCAGACGTGACTACGCATGCCGGAATCTTTCATCTCTTCAGAAAAGGTGATGCCAGAGCGTCCTTCACGCAGAGATGACAGCACCTCCTGCTGGTTATTACCAATACTGGAAACGATCCCTAAGCCAGTAATCACAGCACGTTTCATTCAATCTTCCTCATCCACTTCTTCTTAATTGGCATGCACTCTAGCGTACACTTGTACGCCGAACAAGTCCGATCAGCTATTTCCTTTTGTAAATTTGCGTCATGTCACGCGGGTCGCTAGAATCGCGCCACTGCCTGAAAAACGAGCCTTTACCGTGAAATTAACACCGGTTGAACATGCGCAGCTAAACTGGAATGAACAGGGTACACCTGTTTCCCGAGCGTTTGGCGATGTCTATTTCTCTAACGACAATGGTCTGGAAGAGACACGCTATGTGTTCCTTGGCGGCAACGGTTTCCCACAGCGTTTTGCGGAGCATCCGCGCGATCTGCTGGTTGTGGCGGAAAGCGGTTTTGGCACCGGCCTCAATTTCCTGACGCTGTGGCAGGCGTTCGATACGTTTCAGCGCGAGCAGCCTGATGCCACTTTAAAACGTCTGCATTTCATCAGCTTTGAGAAATTTCCGTTAACCCGTGATGACCTGGCTGCGGCCCAGCAGCACTGGCCTGAACTGGCTCCCTGGGCGGAGGCCTTACAGGCGCAGTGGCCTGCTGCCCTGCCCGGCTGTCAGCGACTGCTGTTTGACGACGGACGCATCACGCTCGACCTGTGGCTGGGCGATATTAACCAGCTGATGGGACAGCTGGATGACAGCCTGAATCGTCAGGTGGATGCCTGGTTCCTGGATGGTTTCGCGCCCTCGAAGAACCCGGATATGTGGACACCGGAACTGTTCGGCATGATGGCAAAACTGGCGCGCCCGCAGGGAACTTTCGCGACCTTTACTGCCGCAGGTATTGTCCGGCGCGGTCTGCAGCAGGCGGGCTTTGCGGTGACTCGCCGCAAAGGATTTGGCCCGAAGCGCGAAATGCTATGCGGGCCGTTACAGGATGCGCCTCCGCTGCCCGCCGCGCAACCCTGGTATCATCGCCAATCTGCGGAGCAGCGCGACGTTGCCCTGATTGGCGGCGGCGTCGCCAGTGCCACGCTGGCGCTGGCATTGCTGCGCCGCGGCTGGCGGGTCACGCTTTACTGCGCCGATGAAGCGCCCGCCCTGGGCGCGTCCGGCAATCGTCAGGGGGCGCTCTATCCGCTGCTCAACCAGCATGATCCGGCGCTTGCCACCTTTTTCCCGGCGGCTTTCAGCTTTGCCCGACGACTCTACGATCAGTTAACCCTGGCCTATGAGCATCACTGGAGCGGTGTGCTGCAGCTGGGCTGGGATGAGAAAAGCCGTAAGAAGATTGATCAGATGCTGGCGATGGGCCTGCCTGAATCCATCGCCCATGGCGTCGATGTAGCAGAAGCGGAGACGCTGGCGAATGTCGAACACGGCTGTCGCGGTATTTTCTACCCGCAGGGTGGCTGGCTCTCACCGGCAGAGCTGACCACCGCGATGCTGGCGCATGGCGAAACCCAGGGATTGCGTATTCACTGGCTGCACCGCGTAAGCGAGCTGTCACGCGGGGAAGAACACTGGACGCTGACGTTCAGCGATCGTCCGGCGGTCCGTCATGCAACAGTAGTGCTGGCGAATGGTCATGCCATTGCCGACTTTGCGCAGAGCGCCCCGCTGCCGACCTATCCGGTGGCCGGTCAGGTGAGCCATGTTCCCTCAACGCCGGGCCTTAACGCACTGCAAACCGTACTCTGTTACGACGGCTATCTGACGCCCGTCAGCCCGCAGTTTGGCACCCATTGCATCGGGGCCAGCTATCACCGTGGTGATACCGCTCCAGATTACCGGGAAGAGGACCAGCAGGAGAACCGCAGCCGCCTGGTGCAATGTCTGCCTGACAGCGGCTGGGCAGCCACAGTGGATGTCAGTGAAGGAGAGGCAAGAATGGGGGTGCGCTGTGCCACGCGGGATCACCTGCCGATGGTGGGCGGCGTGCCGGATTATAACGCTACGCTCAGGCAGTACGCCGATTTACCGGCTCAGCTGGCGGCAGGTCATGACATCGCTGACGCACCCGATCTTGCGGGCTTGTATCTGTTTGGGGCGCTGGGTTCACGCGGCCTGTGCAGTGCGCCGCTGGCGGCCGAAGTGCTGGCTGCTCAGCTCGCGCGCGAACCGCAGCCTCTGGATGCCAGTACCCTGGCAGCACTCAATCCGAATCGTTACTGGGTGAGGAAATTACTGAAGGGGAAAGCGGTTTAGCAGACGCTAAGGGCGGCACGCCGCCCTGTCCCGTTATGCGGAGAGCTGGCGTGCCTGAACAAACAGGTTATCCCACATCCCGACCACCAATGCCTGATCGCGCGGCGAGAGTTCTCCGGCAGCAATGGCATTCTGCAGGCTACGGGACACCTGGATCTGAAGCGCTTCTGGCGTATGTTCGCCCAGTTGCTCCACTTCAGCGACCGCCAGGGTCAGATGTCCGCGCAGATAACCGCTGGCGAACAGCTCATCGTCACTGGCATGCTCGACCATGTCGTCAATCAGGGCCAGAATACGCGCTTCAAATTCTGCGATCATCTCAATTCCTCTTTTAATAATGCCTTCCTGCATCACAGATCGTCCGGCCAGGGAAACTGCGACGCGGTTAAAGAAGGCCTGCCATAAAATTCCGCCAGGGCGGTAATAAAACGCGCGGGACGGTCGGGAATGCCCGACGTCAGATAGCTCATGACCTGAGCATGCACTTTACGCTGGAACGCAATGCGATCCGGCTCACAATCTCCGTCGAGATTGTCACAACTCACGTTGAAGGGAAAGCCTGCCGCCGTACAAAACATCCACTCCAGCGCCTGAGGCTTTACTTCCACCGCTTCGAACTGGCTCTGGGTCAGCGCATCGCGGCCATCCGGACAGTACCAGTAGCCAAAATCGACCAGTTTGCGGCGGGCTTCACCGGCGATGCACCAGTGTGAGATCTCATGCAGGGCGCTGGCGTAAAAACCGTGGGCAAAGACCACGCGGTTCCACGGCGACCCGGCATCAGCAGGAAGATAGATCGGTTCATCATCGCCTTTAATTAGACGGGTCTGAAATTCATCGCTGAAACAGCGATCAAACAGCGTGATCAGCTGTTCATAATGATGAGTCGGGTTCATGACGGTATCACGTAATAGGTTACGAATGCAGCGTGGCCAGCCAGGCCAGAACTTCGCTGCCGTGGCTATCCCACAGTAATTTAATGCTCATGACGGCAGAGACAATCACCACCATCGGGCGGATCAGTTTCTGTCCGCGGCTCAGCACCAGCCGCGCGCCCAGACGCGCGCCACAGAAAGCGCCAAGCATCATGATCAGGCCGGTGCCCCACACCACTTTGCCGCCAAAGATAAAGAACAGCAGGCTGCCGAGGTTCGAGGTGAAGTTGAGCACCTTGGCGTGGGCGGTCGCTTTGGCCAGGTTGTAGCCGCAGAGCGTGACGAAAGCCAGCGCATAAAAGGAGCCTGCGCCCGGTCCGAAAAATCCGTCGTAGAATCCCACTGCCCCGCCGCCGACCAGCGCATAGGCCAGGCCGTGCAGGCGTCGCGCCTGATCGACTTCACCCAGGCGCGGCATCAGCAGGAACCACAAGCCAATAGCGATTAAAAACAGCGGCAGCATCTGGCGCAGGAAATCCGCCTGCAGGCGCTGAATC
This sequence comes from Candidatus Pantoea varia, assembly GCF_900115075.1. Classification (GTDB taxonomy): domain Bacteria; phylum Pseudomonadota; class Gammaproteobacteria; order Enterobacterales; family Enterobacteriaceae; genus Pantoea; species Pantoea varia. The sequence goes on along the minus strand of NZ_FOVG01000001.1, from coordinate 302,797 downwards.
AGTATCGCGCCCAGCACGGACCCCAGCAGCGTCATGGCGATGTTCAGCCACTGTTCATTCAGGTTGACCGCACCACGCCGGACAAAGTAGAGACTGGCGGAAAACGATCCGCCGACCGATTGCAGTTTATTGGTCGCCAGCGCCTGAGCCGGAGAGAGACCCGCAGCCAGCAACGAAGGTACCGTAAGTAATCCCCCGCCACCTGCGATTGAATCAATAAAACCGGCGAGCATGGCGATTAAAAACAGCAGCCCGACCAGCAGCGGGCTGACCACAAACCAATCCATGGAATCCCTTACAGTAAATGTTTATCCAGCAGGGCCTGACAGGCAGGCGGTAACGGCGGTGGCTCACGTTTCACCGGCGCGCCAGAACCCGGCTGTTTCGGCAGGAACCAGCTCTGCAGCTCTGCGCCACAGCCATCGCCCGGAGGCGGTGCGGGCTGATCTTCACAACCGATACTGCCGGCCGGGCAGCGCAGCCTCACATGCATATGGGCACGATGAGCAAACCACGGGCGGACTTTACGCAGCCAGTCACGATCGTTACCCGCATCGGCACAAAGCTGTTTTTTAATCGCCGGATTGACGAAGATGCGCGTCACATCGTCATCTTTCGCCGCCAGTTTGATCAGGCTGTCGATTTCCGGCTGCCAGTGGCGCGCAATCACATTTTTATCGCCCGGCCCGACCAGATCCAGCGGCTGCGGCTTCAACAATTGCTGCGCACTCCAGCGGGTTTTTGGCAGTTGCAGCCAGATATCCACATCCAGTCCGGTCTGATGACTGGCGTGACCGCTGCTGAAACGCCCGCCTGCTGCCATGCCCATATCGCCAATCAGCACGTTACCCAGTTGCAGATTATGCACCTGGGTGCTGAGCCGCTGAATAAACTGAATCAGATCGGGATGACCAAAGTAACGCCGCTGATCCTGACGCATCACCTGATAGTCAGGTGAATTCAGCGGCAGCGACTGCGCGCCAACAATACAGCCGTTGGCAAAGCCACCGATGGACTGCGGTGCGCCGCTGATCGGATGCTGAATGCTTTGCCACGGCGTCGCCGCCAGGCTGGAGGCGCTGATCAGGAGCGCACTCAGGGTTAGCAGGAGAGCCTTCATGGCATTACCAGCGCGGCACGGAGCTGTTAACATCACCGTTCTGCGCCCGCTGGCGCAGCAGATGATCCATCAGAACGATCGCCATCATCGCCTCAGCGATCGGCACGGCACGGATCCCAACGCAGGGATCGTGACGACCTTTGGTGATCATCTCCACTTCTTCGCCGTCGCGGGTAATGGTTTTACCCGGCACCGTGATGCTGGAGGTCGGTTTCATCGCCACATTGGCGCTGATAATCTGACCGCTGCTGATGCCGCCCAGAATGCCGCCCGCGTGGTTGCTCTGGAAACCATCGTGGCGGATCTCGTCGCGATGCTGACTGCCGCGCTGGTTCACCACCGCAAAGCCGTCACCGATTTCGACGCCTTTAACGGCGTTGATACTCATCAGCGCGTGCGCCAGATCGGCATCCAGTCGGTCGAAGACCGGCTCGCCCAGGCCCGGCGGCACGTTCTCTGCCATGACCGTGACTTTAGCGCCAATAGAGTCGCCCTCTTTTTTCAGGCCACGCATCAGTTCATCCAACGCTTCCAGTTTGTCGGCATCCGGGCAGAAGAACGGGTTCTCTTCCACAATGCTCCAGTCTTTCAGCTCACAGGCGATATCACCAATCTGTGACAGATAGCCGCGCACCACCACACCGTGTTTCATCTGCAGGTATTTCTTGGCGATGGCACCCGCCGCCACGCGCATCGCGGTTTCGCGCGCCGACGAGCGACCACCGCCACGGTAGTCGCGCTGACCATATTTCTGCTCGTAGGTGTAATCAGCATGGCCCGGACGGAACAGATCTTTAATCGCGCCGTAATCCTGCGAACGCTGATCGGTGTTCTCAATCAGCAGGCCAATCGAGGTGCCGGTGGTCACACCGTCAAACACACCGGACAAAATTTTCACCTGATCCGGCTCGCGGCGCTGCGTGGTATAGCGCGATGTGCCTGGACGACGGCGATCGAGGTCGTGCTGAATATCGGCTTCGGTCAGCGGGATGCCAGGCGGCACGCCGTCAACGATACAGCCCAGCGCAAGACCATGGGACTCGCCAAAGGTTGTTACTCGAAAAAATTGCCCGATGCTGTTTCCGGCCATGCTGTTTCCTTCTCAGAGTTCGGCGGGCGATGCTTCGCCCCCACTTTTAGTCTTTGTAAAAAGAGAAATGGTGTTGTGCGTCGACAATCTGCTGGCGCGTCAGCGTAAAGACGCCGTCACCGCCGTTGTCGAATTCCAGCCAGGTAAAGGGCACATCGGGATACTGCTCGATCATGTGCACCATGCTGTTACCCACTTCGCAGACAAGCACGCCCTGCTCGCTGAGATAGTCCGGTGCACAGGCCAGAATGCGGCGTACCAGTTTCAGACCATCACTGCCTGCCGCCAGACCCAGCTCAGGTTCGTGACGATATTCGTTCGGCAGGTCATCCATATCTTCCGCATCAACATACGGCGGATTGGTAACGATCAGATCATATTTTAGCTGCGGCAGTTCGCGGAACAGGTCGGCACGAATCGGCGTCACCTGATGAATCAGGCCATGCTCTTCAATGTTCTGCTCGGCGACGGCCAGCGCGCCGGTGGAGATATCAACAGCATCCACTTCCGCTTCCGGGAAAGCATAGGCGCAGGCAATCGCGATGCAGCCGCTGCCGGTACACATATCCAGAATATGACGGGGCGGCGTGCTGACCAGACCGGCAAAGCGGTTCTCAATCAGTTCGCCAATCGGTGAACGCGGCACCAGCACGCGCTCATCAACAAAGAATTCGTGACCGCAGAACCAGGCTTTATTGGTCAGATAGGCGACCGGGATACGCTCGTTGACGCGACGGATAACGCGCTCAACGATCAGCAGACGTTCGCTGGCGGTCAGACGCGCACTGCGCATATCTTCCGGAATATCCAGCGGCAGCCAGAGTGACGGCAGGACCAGTTGAACGGCTTCGTCCCAGGGATTGTCTGTGCCATGTCCGTACCAGATTCCGGCAGCGGAAAAGCGGCTTACCGCCCAGCGCAGCATGTCCTGAATGGTGTGCAGTTCGTTCACTGCCTCATCGACGAAAATTTTGTCCACGTAGCCCTCCGCAGGCCTTTTGCTGAATCGGCCAGTAGTGTGCCATGAAGCCGGGGAGAATTCAGCGCAGCAAGGTGAAAAAGCTGACATTTAATGACACTTAGCGGTAAGGTAGCGGCTCTGCTGTGTGACAGCCTTTTCTGATATGACTGACCTGCCATGAGTAAAAAAACGCCACTAAGCCCGGATGACCAGGCGCTATTTCGCCAGTTAATGACGGGGACACGCCAGTTGAAACAGGACACCTTTGTCCACAAAGCGCCGGTGAAAACCCGCCAGATTCCGGTAAAGCGTCTGCTTTCAGAGCAGGCGGACAACAGTCATTACTTTTCGGATGAGTTTCAGCCGTTGCTCTCAACGGAAGGTGCCACCCGTTACGTGCGTGCCGATGTCAGCCATTTTGAGCTGAAAAAATTGCGTCGTGGCGACTATACGCCCGAGATTTTTCTCGATCTGCACGGCTTAACGCAACAGCAGGCCAAGCAGGAACTGGGCGCGCTGATCGCCGCCTGCCGCCGTGAACATCTGTTCTGCGCCAGCGTCATGACCGGTCATGGAAAGCATATTCTGAAGCAGCAGACGCCGCTGTGGCTGGCCCAGCACCCGTGGGTGATGGCTTTTCATCAGGCACCCAAAATGTTCGGCGGTGACGCCGCGCTGCTGGTTTTGATTGAGATTGAGGAGTGGCAACCGCCTGAATTGCCTTAGGAGAGGGGCCGGAATAATCGGCCCACAGACGTCAGATCGCTTTAGCCAGCTTTTTGGGACTGACCTGCCACAGCAGTATACCGGCACTCGCCGCGGGATCGAATTCCACGCAGGCAATAGCGGATGTGGCAAACATTGGCGGTGCTTCCTGCGGGCACAGTTCAGAGACTAAATACCCCACCAACGGTAAATGTGAGATCACCAGCGCCGATTTCACGCCTTCATTCGCCAGGGCCTGCAGATAGCACCCGACCATCTCAGGATCGCCGCCCGGCGTTAACTCAGGCAGAACGTCCTGGCCTTCCGGCAGGGGAAAAGCTTCACGCACGGTTGCGAGCGTTTGCTGCGCGCGTAAATAGGGACTCACCAGAACTCGCTCAATGTCCGGCGTCTGGCTGTTAAGCCAGTTGGCCATCTGACGTGATTCATTACAGCCACATAAGGTCAAAGGCCTGACTGAATCACTGGCTGCTTCCAGAGCCGCATCGCCGTGACGCATGATAAAAACTTGCATAAAGCACCGCTGTTGTTTGTCGACATCGCCCGACGCGTAGCGTCTGACTCTTCACTCTGCGAATGAACGCTGTGTTTTACCCTAATGGCTTTAGTATAGTCAACCGGTTGTTTATTAAATAAGCACTTCTCAGAATCATGCTGCGCCGCACACTCTGGCGGCGCTTTTCTAAGCCGCTGAATCGGATTGGTTATTCCACTTTCAACAGAAATGTAAAATTTCGTCTATTTTGTAGCCGCATCAATCAGCGCTTCACAGGGGGTAAAACGTTCCCCATGTTGCTGCGCAAGCCGGGTTAATCTGTTGACCACTTCCGCCGCGCCCAGTTTGTCCATGTAGTGGAACGGGCCACCCAAAAATGGCGGAAAGCCGATGCCAAATACCGCACCGATATCGCCATCGCGCGCGCAGCGAATCACCTGCTCATCAAGACAACGGGCCGCCTCATTCAGCATCATCATTACGCAGCGTTCAGCAATCTGTGTTTCACTCTGCCTGGCCTGCGGCGAGACTTTCAGCAACGTATACAGCGAAGCGTCCGGTTTTTTACGCTGCCAGCGCGGCTGGTCATAGCGATAAAAGCCTTTGCTGTTTTTACGTCCCTTGCGGCCATCTTTCAGCACCGCATCAAAAGCAGCGGGGGCGGCAAAGCGTTCGCCATAGGCCTGATGCAGGATGGGACTGATTTTGCTGCCGACGTCGATGCCGACCTCATCCAGCAGTTGAATCGGGCCGACCGGAAAACCAAACTTCACCAGCGCCCGATCAATATGGTCAATTGGCTCGCCTTCCAGCAGGCATCGCATCGCTTCATTTATATAGGGCGTCAGAATGCGGTTAACATAGAAACCCGGCTTGTCCGCCACCACAATCGGGGTTTTGCCCTGGCTGCGCGCCAGCGCCACAATCGTCACCACCGTTGCGGTGGAGGTGTTCATATGGGGAATCACTTCCACCAGCGGCATTTTATCGACCGGACTGAAATAGTGCAGCCCGATGACGTTTTCCGGACGCTGCGCTTTGGCGGCGATCGCCTCAATCGGCAATGAAGAGGTGTTCGAGGCAAACAGCGTGTGCGGCTGACAGTGTGCTTCCACTTCGTTGACCATCTGCTGCTTCAGCGCTAAGTCTTCGAATACGGCTTCAATCACCACATCGCGCTGTGAGAAGCCCTGATAATCAGTGCCGCCCGTGATACGTGCCATCTGCTGCCGCCGCTGTGCCGGCGTCAGCTGACGTCGTTTGACCTTTTTGCTCAGCAGTTCCCAGCTGCTTTTCAGCGCATGGTTTACCCCTTCCAGGCTGATATCTTTGATGCGCACCGGCAAGCCCGCGTTGATTGCAGTGACGCTGGCGATGCCGCCGCCCATCAGGCCACCGCCGAGAATAGCGACGCTCTTCATTGTGGCGGGTTCAGCTTCACCGCCCCGCTCCTTTTTCATGGCCGTGGTAGCGAAAAAGATCGTGCGCAGCGCAACGGATTCTGGCGTCATCGCCAGTTCACCAAAGGCACGCGCTTCAGCGTCATGTCCGGCCCGGCTGCCCTGCTCCAGCCCGATGCGCACCACCTCAATAATGCGATTTGCTGCCGGATAGTTACCCTGGGTTTTGGCTGCTGTCTGGCGGGTCGCCAGCGCAAACAGTGCCTGACGGCCCACCGGACCGTGTAGCAGACGGTCGCTCAGCGGCAGCGTTCGTCCACTGACCTTGCCCTTTTTCACCCGCGCGATAGCCGTCTCCAGCAGAATCGCCTGCGGCACCGCGTCATCGACCACACCCAGCTTACGTGCCTGTTTAGCCCGCAGCGTTTTGCCGGTCAGAATCAGCGGCAGCGCCTGCTGCACACCGATTAAGCGTGGCAGCCGCTGAGTGCCGCCGGAGCCCGGTAATAAACCGAGTTGCACTTCCGGCAAGCCAAGACGGGTTTTATCATCCAGCGAGCAGATACGCGCATCGCAGGCCAGTGCCAGCTCCAGTCCGCCGCCGAGGCAGGCACCGTGGATGGCTGCGACCACCGGAAAAGGCAGCGCATTGATCGCAGCCATCACTTCCTGACCCTGCTTTGCCAGCGCTTCGGCTTCCTGCGCACTCTTACAGCGATCGATCATGCTGATGTCCGCGCCAGCGATGAAGTTGTCCGACTTGCCGGAGATCAGCACCAGGCCCGCCAGCTGCGGATCGCGCCGCGCCTCCGCAATAATCGAGGTGATCTGTCCGGCAAACTCCGCTTTCAGGGTGTTCATCTTCTCGCCAGGGACATCGATCGTGATGATGCCGACGTGATCCAGTCGCATCTTCAGATGAAACGCATTCTGCTCCATTATTCGGCCTCCAGAACCATCGCCGCACCCAGACCACCTGCCGCACAGGCGGTGACCAGTCCTAACCCGCCGCCCCGGCGGCGTAATTCATTCAGCGTCTGAGTGATCATGCGCGCGCCCGTGGCGGCAAAAGGATGACCATAGGCGATTGATCCCCCCAGCACGTTAAAGCGCTCTTCATTCACTTCGCCCAGCGCATGGGGACGATTCAGCACCTCACGGGCAAAGCGCTCATCGCGAAACATCTGCAGATTGCTCAGCGTCTGGGCGGCAAACGCTTCATGCATATCGATTAGCGTCAGATCGGCCAGGGTCACGCCAGCGCGATCCAGGGCCAGCGGTGAAGCGTACGCCGGGCCCAGCAGCATGTCCTGCTGCACACCAATGGCGGTGAAAGCGTAGCTGCGCAGATAGCCCAGCGGCCTGATGCCCAGTTCGCGGGCGCGGCCTTCGCGCATCAGAATCACGGCGGCCGCGCCATCGGTGAGTGGCGTGCTGTTGGCCGCAGTGACGCTGCCGTGCTGGCGATCAAACGCTGGCCGCAACCGGGCGTAATCCTCCGCTTTGGCGTTCATACGGACGTTGTTATCCTGATCAATAGCGGTTTTCCACGGCGGCACAAAAGCTGCCATCACTTCCTGATTCAGTACGCCGGATTGCCAGGCTCTGGCGGCATGCTGATGGGAGCGCAGCGCCAGCGCATCCTGTGCCTCACGGGTGATGCCGTGACTCTTGGCCATCTGTTCGGCCGTATCGCCCATACGCAGGCCGGTTGAATACTCTGCCACCGCGGGCGGCACCGGCAGCAGATCGCGCGGACGCAGCCGTCGCAGGATGTGCAGTTTTTGCCCAAAGCTGCGGGCTTTGTTGAGATCCACCAGCGCGCGGGCCAGCGTTTTACTGACGCCGATTGGCAGCACCGAAGAGGAGTCTGCGCCGCCGGCAATGCCCGCAGAAATAGTGCCCGCCATCAGACTTTCTGCCACATTCGCTACCGCCTGGAAACTGGTGGCGCAGGCACGGCTGACGCTGTAGGCGTCGGTATTCACATTCAGCCCGCTGCTTAATACAATTTCACGCGCAATGTTCGGCGCTTCAGGCATCTGCACGACCTGACCAAAGACCAGTTGTTCGATCACCTCAGCTGGCAGTTCACTGCGCGCCATTAATTCGCTGACCACCATGCGTCCTAACTCAATGGCCGGAATGCCATGAAAGCCGGTCGCCTGGCGCAAAAAAGGGGTGCGTAACCCGTGGGTTATTGCGATGCGTTCACCATCACGCGTCAGCAGCGGCTGCGCTTTGCTCATTGTTCTCACCTGTGAATGGGACTGTGGCATCATTGCCTGAAGAGGTCTGACCTGATCAGTGTTAACCACAAGCGGGTGAGCCGCCAATATCGGAAAGGAAAAAGTGCGAAGGGAAACACGAAAATGAAAAACGCCGCATTGACGCGGCGCTTTGGGACTTAACGCAAACCGAGCTGAAAAATCATGGTTTCAGCCTGGCAGCTGAAGGTGAAATCGATATCCAGCTGCACACCCTGATTCACGTCGCTGAAGCGCGATTCAATCGCACAGGGTTCCGATTCAACCTGACGGGCCCGTTCGGTCAGTTGTGCTAGTTTCGCTTCCGCATCGGCACGCTGAGCAAACCATTCTGACCAGCTGGCGGTGCAATCGGTGTTATCCATTACCGTGCCGACATCCACACAACAACAGGCTGCGGTTTCAGTCGCACTGCATTTTTTAATGGCATCAGTCATTTCATTCTCCAGACCAGCAATTGCATAGGTTGAGCGATTTTATGGACGAAATCTTACCTGCTCGCCGAAAGATGCGCCACGCACCTATTGCTAAGTGACGAATATCACAATAAAAATTGATCCAGAACAAACTGGAATCGGTATGCTGTGCAGAATCAGGGCAGTTTTGTTATGCAGATCGAATTTTAAGCGATCAACTCTGAAATATTTTAAAAACAATATTGCAACATGCACACAGGTCGGACCTATACTCTCCGCACTGGTCTGATATGTGCGCTTTACATCAGTCCCTACAATCCGCCGTCCTTTGTTACGCGACGTTCTAGCGTTAAATAATAATTCACATGAGGTTGTGGTCATGAACCATAAAAACCTGTTTGCAAAGTCAGCCGTGGCGGCTGCAGTGGCGCTTGTCTCTTCCCACGTTTACGCTGCTGGGTTTCAGTTAAATGAATTCTCTACGATTGGTTTAGGTCGCGCATATTCAGGCGAAGGGGCGATGGGTGATACCGCGGCGTCAGCCAGTCGTAACCCGGCGACGATGGCGTTAATAGATCGTCCGGAATTTTCAATCGGTGCCGTTTATATTGCGCCGGATGTGAATATCAGTGGTCGCAGTCCCAGCGGCCGCAGCCTGGATGCCAATAATATTGCCCCGAATCAGTGGGTCCCCAATATTCATTATGTCCAGCCCATTAACGATCAGTGGTGGATTGGCGCCTCTGCAACGTCAAATTATGGCTTAGCAACAGAGTTTAATAATGGCTACACCGCAGGCGGTTACGGCGGTAAAACTGACCTGATGACCGGCAATTTAAATCTCAGCACTGCTTATCGCTTCAATGAGCATTTCAGTGCTGGCATCGGTTTTGATGCGGTTTACGCCAAAGCCAAAATTGAGCGTTATGCCGGTGAATCAGGCGCGAGACTGGGGGTTCCGGCTGATACCCAGGTTGCCCATCTGAAAGGCGATGAGTGGGGCTACGGCTGGAATGCCGGCATCCTGTATGAAGTGGATGAAAATAACCGCTTCGGCTTTACCTACCGTTCAGAAGTGAAAGTCGACTTTGATGGCGATTACAAAAGCAGCCTCTCCTCCCGTCTGAATGCGGTGAATAATCCGGAAGTGTCAGGTGTCCCTTTTGGCACCAACGGCACCACTGTTCCGGGCGCATTAACCCTGAATCTGCCGGAGATGTGGGAAGTGTCGGGCTGGCATAAAGTGGCACCGCAGTGGGCGGTTCACTACAGCATGGCATACACCAGCTGGAGTCAGTTCCAGGAGCTGAAAGCTACCGGTTCAAACGGCCAGACGCTGTTCTATAAAGATGAAAGCTTCCACGATGCGTACCGCATTGCGCTGGGCACCACCTATTCCTACGACAAAAACTGGACGTTCCGTACCGGTATTGCGTTTGATGATAGTCCGGTTCCGGCTGATAAGCGTTCAATCTCTATTCCTGACCAGGATCGTTTATGGCTGAGTGCCGGTACGTCTTATGCCTTTAACGATGATGCCTCGGTTGATTTAGGCATCTCTTATATGCATGGACAGAAAGTGACGGTGAAAGAAGGTCCGTATACCTTTACCTCTGAAGGGAAGGCCTGGCTCTACGGCGCGAACTTTAACTATAAGTTCTGACTGGCGAGCGGGATCAAAAAGGGCGACTCTGGTGAGTCGCCCTTTTTTGTGGCTGCGGATCGCTTAATGGCTCAGGAAACATACGCCCTGCGCAAAGACGCAAAACCGCCATTCCTTGCTGCTCAGCGCGGAACGTATGCTCCCATCGCTTCAGCGTCTATGCGGTTTGCAGAAAAACACAGCAAGCCGCGTGTCTGGTGTTCTGCACTTACTGCGCGTCGATATCCTTCAAATCATCCTGAATCGCGGCGGCGTTAGGATTATCTTCCGGCTTGAGCTTACCGCCACGCGCCAGGAAGTCGTGACGCTGGAAGTAGGCGTTACGGATAAAGGCATACGGATCGCTCTGCTGTTTCAGGATCGCATCGGAATCCAGCAGCTGCGCGCGGGTCTCGATCCCTTCAAGCGTCCATTTACCAATCGACATTGGCCAGGTCAGCCAGCCAAGGATCGGATAAAGCGTATCGACGTAGTCGCCGCCATCCTGACGAACCGTGAAGCTACCGTAAGCAGGCAACTCAACGTAAGGCCCGTAGCCGACGCCATAGTGACCCAGCGTAGTACCGAAACGGTGCGGTTCTTCACGCGCCAGTTCCGGGTTCGCTTTACCAGCAACGTCAATGAAACCGCCCAGGCCCAGCACGCTATTCAGGAAGAAACGGGTGAAGTGAATACCCGCGTCACGCCCGTTACCCACCAGGATGGCGTTGACCATGCTGGCCGGCTCTTCCAGGTTGCCAAGGAAGTTGCTCAGGCCGGTACGTGCCGGGACCGGCACATAATCACGCCAGGCCACAGCGACCGGACGCAATACATACGGATCCAGCACGTTGTAGTTAAAGTTAAACATCGTGCGGTTAAAGCTTTCGAAGGGATCGCTGCGCTGAGCAGGATCGCTATTCGCCGGCTTTGAACTGGCACAACCTACCAGAAGGACGCTGGCCATAGCCAGGCTGGTCAGGCGATAATTCATTCCAATCTCCCTGTGCGGATGAAAAAGGTCTACCCATCGTTCAGGTCACAGCCCGGTGTCGAATCGGCTTACCCGATGAGCATAGCTGAGTTTGTGCCAGAGGCAGCAGGCAATGGCACGCATCATTATTAACGTTATCAATTTTTACGTTCAGGGAAGCTGCTTATTGATCTCTACCGCGATTGGCTGATGCCCATCCCAGGGCGTTACGGCGCTCAGCCCCAGCCAGTCACCCGGCTGCGGATTGGCGCTGCCATCGCGGGAGATTCGCACCCGAACCTCTACCTGATGCTGCACCGAAAGCAAACGATCCGGCATCATGGCGTTGCTGTCATCCAGCGTCAGCGACAGCGGGAAGTGGCTAAGCGGCATCCGCTTAACCGCCACCGGTACCGGTGAATCCCCGTCAGAAACCGAAATATACAACACTCCGTCCGGCGGTAACATTTTTTCTGCCTTAGGTGCCAGCGTCACGGTCAGCGCCAGCTGACGACTCTGCTGCCCTGCCTCACTTCTGGCCTTTTCGATGCTGCGGGCGATCATTGCATGTCGTGAATCACCGGCCGGCAACAGAGCTAAAAGGGTCTGCCATGCGTCGATAGCCTGATCATATTGCTGCTGTCCGTAAGCATTAAATGCCAGCAGGCTAAGCGTACGCAGGTTTTTCGGATCCGCTTTAAGCAATGCCTGCAGCAGCAGTGACGCCTGACGGTTATCCTGCGGATCGGGGGATCGCGTCAGGACTTCCGCATAATCCTGCTTGAGCGCCAGATCGTTGGGAGCCAGCTGTAATGCATGCTCAAACGCCTGGCTGGCGATCTCCACATTGTTCAGCACCATGCCGAGCCGCCCCAGCATGGTCCAGTCGGCCAGATTATCCGGTTCAGTTTGCAACGCGGTACGCAATCCGAGCTGTAAACGCGCCAGCTCTTCCATGCTCAGCGGTTTAGCGCCGGGCTCCATCAGTCGGGCTCGCAGCTCAGGATACGCCTGCTGCACCTGCATCCAGCCAGTGAATTGTGCCAGGCCGCCGGTTTTCAGATAAGTCCCCAGCGAGACCGCAATCAGTACAATCAGGCCTGGCAGCAAAATCCAGCGGCTGCTGCTGTGTGACTGCATCGTCTGTGCCGGCGGAATATCCGCCAGCAGTGTCTGCTGTAATTCCCGCTCCATCAGCGGACGCTCAGCGACGACGCCCTGCTCTTCATCCTGCGCCAGCTCATCTATCCGCTGATGGTAGAAGCGCTGATTCAGGCGATCGCGATCGCCTGCGCTGGCCTGACGTTGCCGCCAGCCTGCCGCCAGGAACAGCGTGCAGGCCACCAGCAGTAAAATAACAAGGGTGATCCAAAATGCACTCATTACGGCTTCCTGTCTGACTTCAGTAGCGCATTAAGACGCTGTTGCTCATCTTCATCCAGCTCACTGCGGGTTTTGCGCTGACGGCTACGCAGGATGATCACCGCACCACCCAGCAGCACAAACAGCGCCGGGCCAGCCCACAGAATCACGGTTGAGGGCGTAACCGGCGGTGAATAGCTGACGAAGTTGCCGTAGCGCGCCACCATGTAGTCGATGATCTGCTGGCGACTCTGACCCTGCTTCATCAGCTGATAGACTTTCAGCCGCATGTCGGCGGCAATCATCGCGTTTGAGTCGGCGATGCTGTTGTTCTGACATTTCGGACAGCGCAGGGAAGCGGTCAGGTCACGGTACTGTTCTTCCTGCGCCACCGATTCAAATTGCAGCGTGTCGATGGTCGCCCAGAGATTGATGCTGAACAGCAGACCGCAGAGCAGTAACAGCGTTCTCATGATCCCGCCTCCGCACTGTATTTGATCCATAAGGGTTTCACTTCCTGATCCCAGACGCGCGCATTCAGATCGCCCGCGTGGCGATAACGGATGATCCCGTGACCGTCGATCAGGAACGTTTCCGGTGCGCCATAGACGCCGAGATCCAGTCCCAGCATGCCGCTGCCATCATAAAGGCTCAGCGCGTACGGATTGCCCAGAGTGTTCAGCCAGTTCACTGCTTTTTGACGATCGTCTTTATAGTTCAGCCCGACCACGCGAATGCCCTGTTCCGCCAGCGTATTCAGATACTGATGCTCGGCGCGACAGGTCGGACACCAGGTCGCCCAGACGTTCAGTAGTATCGGTTTGCCATCGGTCAGAACGCGCTGGTCGTAGGTTTTGCCCGGCTGATCCAGAGCTTCCAGCCGGAACAGCGGCACCGGTTTGCCGATCAGCGCGGATTCGAGACGGGTCGGATCGTCGCCATCGGCATTGCGTGTCAGCTGCCACAGTAACGCTGCCGCCAGCAGCAGAAACAGCATCAGAGGGATAAACAGGACTCTCTTGTTCATGTCCGCGCCTCCGGTCCCGCTTTTTTGCGTGAACGGTAACGGGGATCAAACAGGCAGAACAGCCCTCCCAGCGCCATCAGCGCGCCACCGAACCAGATCCAGCGGACAAAGGGTTTGTAGTAAATGCGCACAGCCCAGCCGCCATCCTCCAGCTCTTCACCCAGCGCGGCGTAGAGATCGCGGCTGAAACCGCCATCGATCGCCGCTTCAGTCATCATGGTGCGGGCTGCGGTATAAAAGCGTTTTTCCGCCTGCAGCGTTGCTTCGTGTTTGCCGTTGCGCGTGACATCGATGATGCCCATGCCGCCACTGTAGTTTGGCCCCTGCAAATTCTGCACGCCGCGGAAGACAAAGTGATAATGATGAATATCGACGCTATCACCCGCCTTCATCCGCACATCCCGTTCCACGCTATACTGCGTGCTGAATGCAATTCCAATCACCGTCACACCCACGCCAAGATGGCCCAGCACCATGCCCCAGTGGCTGCGTGACAGGTGACGTAAACCGGCAAAGAATGGATGACGATGAGTGGCGCGCTCATGCAGCTCCAGCAGTGTCAGCACGATAATCCAGAGTGACATCAGCAGGCCAACCACGGTCATCGCCTCAATGCGATCCTGCAACCACCAGGGAATGATGACGGAACAGGCCAGGGTCACTATCAGCGCCAGCGCCAGCCGTTTAGCCAGCTTCTGCGGTTCATCGCGACGCCAGCGCACCAGCGGTCCGATCCCCATCAGCAGCGCAAACGGCGCCATCAGCCAGCTGAACATGGTGTTGAAGAACGGCTCGCCGACCGAAATGCTGCCCAGTCCCAGTTGCTTGTGAATCAGCGGCAACAGCGTGCCGAGCAGAACGACCAGCATCGCCGCAATCAGCAGCACGTTATTGCCCAGCAGAAACGATTCGCGCGACCAGGTTTCATTCTGCACCCGGCCACGCACCTGCCCGCCTTTGATCGCATAGAGCAGCAGCGAACTGCCGATGACAATTACCAGAAACGCGAGGATAAACATCCCGCGCGCCGGATCGGAGGCGAAGGAATGCACCGACACCAGCACCCCGGAGCGCACCAGGAACGTTCCCAGCAGGCTCAGCGAAAACGCGGTAATCGCCAGCAGCACGGTCCAGGCCTTAAAGGTGCCTCGCTTTTCGGTGACCGCCAGCGAGTGCATCAGGGCGGTGCCTGCCAGCCACGGCATAAACGACGCATTTTCAACCGGGTCCCAGAACCACCAGCCGCCCCAGCCCAGCTCGTAATAGGCCCACGCAGAGCCAAGTACGATACCGATGGTCAGAAAGACCCAGGCCGCAGTCGTCCAGGGTCGTGACCAGCGCGCCCATGCGGTATCCAGTCGTCCGGTCATCAGTGAGGCGATAGCGAAGGCAAACGCCACTGAAAAACCGACGTAACCCATATAGAGCAGCGGCGGATGGAAGATCAGGCCAATATCCTGCAGCATCGGATTCAGGTCGTGCCCGTCTATCGGGAAGTCCGGCAGCGTGCGACCAAATGGATTCGAGGTCAGCAGGATAAACAGCAGGAAGCCGAGATTGATCATCCCCATCACCGCCAGCACGCGGGCCAGCGCATCCTGCGGCATACCGCGACTGAATATTGCCACCGCCAGTGTCCAGGTGCTGAGCAGCAACACCCACAGCAGCAGCGATCCTTCATGCGCGCCCCAGGTGGCAGCGATGCGATAGTAAACCGGCAGCAGGCTATTGGAGTTTGTGACGACATAGGCAACGGTAAAATCGTTGCTGATAAAGGCCCAGACCAGCAGCGCAAAAGCCGCCGCGATACAGACAAACAGACCGCAGGCCAGCGGACGTGCCATCGCCATCAGGCGGGCATCCTGGCGCACGGCGCCCCACAGCGGATAGCTGCTCAGCAGCAGGGAGAGGCCCAGCGCCAGGCAGAGCAGAAAAGTACCAATCTCGGGCATCATGATGATTTATTTCCCGCCTGATACAGTGACTGCGGGCCGGTATGATTACTCTTCATCGCGTCTTCAATCTCCGGCGGGGTATATTTCTCATCATGTTTCGCCAGGACTTCTTTGGCGATCACCTGGTTGCCCGCCGCCAGCACGCCCTGCGCCACGACGCCCTGCCCTTCACGGAACAGATCCGGCAGGATGCCTTCAAAACTGACGCTGACCACACCGCGCGCATCATAAAGCTTGAACGAGACTGCCAGCGTTTTCGGATCGCGCCGGACACTGCCGGGCATGACCATGCCTCCGACACGCAGCCGCTGACCCGCTTCCGGCTTTTCGTGCACCTCGCCTTTGCCGTAGAGGATTTCGCCTGGGGTGTAGAACAGATCGATGTTTGAGCGCAGTGCATACATCACCAGCGCGGTGGCCAGGCCGAGGCCGAGCAGAATCGCCACTGCCGCATAGAGGCGGTTGCGTCGACGGGTATTCACAGTGTCTCTCCTGCCGCTTCAGCCGCGGCTTTTTTAGATTTTGCCGCCCGGATGCGGCGTTCCCGCGCATCGCGCTGGCGAATCTCAGCCAGCAGGCGACGCCGCAGCAACAGGGTATGCAGCGTCAGGCCGATGAGCGGAAGCAGTGTGCAGGCAACCGCCAGCCAGACGTAGAAGGCGTAGCCTCCCATCGCAAAGAAGGCATGCCAGGAGGAAAAAGCGGAGGTCATGACTGTTCCCCCCGCTTCGCCACATCAATCGCCCAGGGACGATGACGTTCGGTTAACAGAATCAGGTTACGCAGTCGCATCAGAGTCAGCGTGATAAAGACCAGCAGATAACCGAGGATCGACCAGCGCAGCGGCGTGCGCATTACCGGTGCAATCGCCTGCTGGAGAATGCCTGATGAGCCCTGATGGAGGGTGTTCCACCACTGCACCGAGAAGTGAATAATCGGCAGATTGACCACGCCGACCAGAATCAGAATTCCGGCGGCCCGGCCTGCGGTGCGGCGGTCATCAAAAGCGTGATAAAGCGCAATAACGCCCATATAGAGGAACAGCAGCACCAGCTCCGAGGTCAGACGCGCATCCCAGATCCACCAGGTGCCCCACATCGGCTTGCCCCAGGCGGACCCCGTGACCAGCGCAATAAAGGTAAAAACCGCGCCTACGGGTGCCATGGCGGCAGAGACCAGATCGGCCATTTTCATCTGCCACACCAGGCCGATAAAGGCAGCGATGGCCATCGAAGCATAAATGCCCATCGACCACATCGCGGCGGGCACATGAATGTACATGATGCGGAAACTGTCGCCCTGCTGATAGTCAGCGGGAGCAAAGCCAAATCCCCAGACCCAGCCCAGCAGCAACGCCGCCAGCCCGGCGATGGCGAACCACGGAACCAGTCGCCCCGAAAACTGATAGAGCCGTTCGGGTCTGGCCAGCTGATGTAACGCTTTCCACATATCAAATGCTCACATTAACGATAAAAGAGTCATGCCGCGTCTTTTACGCGCGGTTATTGCAAGGCGGCTATTGCAACGTAATGCGTAGCGCCGCCGCTGCAGCAAACGGCGCGAGTGTTGCACTGCCTAGCAGCATCGCGCCAAGAATCGCCAGATAGCCACCGATGGGCAATCCCTGACTGGCCGCGTCCATCGCCGCACTGGCGAAGATCAAAACCGGAATAGCCAGCGGCAATACCAGCAGGCTAAGTAACACGCCGCCCCGCCGTAAACCTACCGTCAGACCCACGCCAATGGCTCCGAGAAAACTCAGCGTTGGTGTGCCCAGCAGCAGCGTCAGGGCCATGGCCCGCCAGCCGTTAAAATCCAGCGACAAGAGCAGCGCGGCCAGCGGCGACAGGATAATCAGCGGCACGCCGGTGACCAGCCAGTGCGCCACCACTTTACCGATGACCGTCACCGGCAGCGGTGTCGGCAGCAGCACCAGCTGCTCAAGTGAGCCATCGCTGAAGTCATCACGAAACAGCCGCTCCAGCGCCAGCAGCGACGCCAGCAGCGCGGCAACCCAGGCAATGCCCGGTGCAATGCGCGCCAGCTGTTGCGGGTCCGGTCCGATGCCCAGCGGAAACAGGGTAATGACAATCAGGAAGAACCAGAGCGGATTAACCACATCCGCACCGCCGCGAAAAGCGATGCGCAGTTCACGCTGGATGAGGCGAAACAGCATCAGTCTGCCTCCTCCTCGCCGAGGCGAATTTTACGCACCCGCGCTGCATCCGCAGGCAAATCCTGATGGGTTGTCAGGATCACTGCACCGCCGTTATCGGCATGGCGGGTGAATTGCGCCATTAATTTTTCAATTCCCCTTTTGTCGATGGCGGTCAGTGGCTCGTCAAGAATCCATACACGAGCCTGACTGAGCCACAGACGCGCCAGCGCCACACGACGCTGCTGACCCGCCGACAACCGGCTGACCGGCACTTCTTCATCGCCGGTGAGATCGACACTTTCCAGCGCAGCAAAGATCTGCACATCACTGCAATCGGGATGGTAGAAACGCAGGTTTTCCAGCGGCGACAGCACGCCTTTGACGCCAGGCTGATGGCCCAGATAGAGCATCGCCTGATGCCAGGTCTCGCGCTGTCGCAGGATTGACTGTTGCTGCCAGCGTATTTCACCCTCTTCAGGACGGCTCAGGCCAGCCAGCAGGCGCAATAACGAGGTCTTACCGGCACCATTGGGGCCTTCAATCTGCACAATGTCACCTGCGGACACGCGAAATGAGAGCCGCCGAAACAGCGACCGTTCGTCGTATGCACAAGTGAGCGTAATGATTTCCAGCATCGAGGGGGGAATCGCACCAGCTAAAAGTGGCCGGGATATTACCACAATGTTGCTGTGGGCCGAAGTGTGACCCAGCGCTCAGATTCGCTGCAAGGGGATTATTCGTGCGGTATCGCCAGCAGTCTGAATAAAAATGCAGTTCCGAAAAACGTTGTTACGCTTATTCGCATCGGTCGTTACATTTCCGGCAAATAAAAAACGGCTACGCTTATTACGCTACAGCACTATCACCAGGAGAAAATATGAAGCCTTCATCAGGTAATGAACAGGGTCCTAACGACGTAGAGAGCGAAGAGAAGGACAAGGGCACTGATATCGAAGTCGATGAGGAGGCTTTACCCTCCCGCGCTGCTGCAATTCATGAAGAGATTCGCCAGGATGGCGAAAAGGAGCTGGAGCGCGACGGTATGGCGCTGCTCTGGTCAGCTATTGCTGCAGGCTTATCCATGGGCGCCTCGCTGATGGCGAAGGGGATATTTCAGGTGCATCTGGATGGCGTACCGGGCGCATTCCTGCTGGAAAACCTCGGTTATACCTTTGGT
Source organism: Candidatus Pantoea varia (assembly GCF_900115075.1). Lineage (GTDB taxonomy): Bacteria > Pseudomonadota > Gammaproteobacteria > Enterobacterales > Enterobacteriaceae > Pantoea > Pantoea varia. The sequence goes on along the minus strand of NZ_FOVG01000001.1, from coordinate 284,027 downwards.
TTTGTTATCGTCATTATGGCGCGCCAGCAGCTGTTTACGGAAAACACTGTTACCGCCGTGTTACCGGTGATGCACAAACCCACCTGGGGTAACGCGGGTCTGCTGTTACGTTTATGGGGCATCGTGCTGCTGGGTAACCTGATCGGGACGGCGCTGGGTGCGCTGGCATTCAATGAGATGCCGATATTTGACGAAGCCACCCGTCAGGCATTTACCAAAATCAGTATGAAGGTAATGGAAAACACCCCTGGCGAGATGTTTGCCAATGCAGTGATTTCCGGCTGGATTATCGCCACCATGGTCTGGATGTTTCCCTCGGCGGGCGGCGCCAAACTGCTGGTGATTGTGATGATGACCTGGCTGGTCGCGCTGGGCGATCTGGCGCATATCGTAGTGGGATCGGTGGAAGTGCTCTATCTGGTCTTTAATGGCAGCATCAGCTGGCATGAATTCTTCTGGCCGTTTGCCCTGCCGACTCTGCTCGGCAACATTACCGGCGGCACGCTGATTTTCGCCCTGATCAGCCACGCGCAGATCCGCAACGACATGAGTGAAGCGGCCGTGGCTAAAGCGAAAGCTGAGAAGAAGAAGCAGGAGAAACGTCGTCAGCGTGAAGAGCATGAAAAGGCGGAGTAAATCCTGGGCAGGCAGAGCAGATCTAACCGCTCTGTCTGCCTTTGAGGCATCCTGACTGAACGGATAACATTGATATCACTCCTGCAGGCTGAGGAAGAGTGTCGTTTTCAGCGTGAACGGTTTTGAGAAATCTGCGGACAACAGCAAACAGCAGTCAGTGCAAAAAAGCAGGATCGCTGGCGGAATGAGCAAACGCACTGCGACGTAGTGAATCTCATGGCCTGTTTGCGCTATACTGCGCCCCGCTGTCCTCTTAGTTAAATGGATATAACGAGCCCCTCCTAAGGGCTAGTTGCAGGTTCGATTCCTGCAGGGGACACCAGACCTGCACTCTATTGAAGATCTTCGCATCAATTAAAACTCCTTATAATCAACAGCAAGCCATTAATGACGGCTACATCCCTTCGCCTTTTCTCTACTCAATTACCAATAATTATTCAACGGCCATGGCCAGGTTCTTCAGACAAATGAATGAACACCCGCGAATGAGGTGTAATCATAACCTGCCAGGTCTGGGTTATCGGCGGCATCGTATGCTTCAGATATTTTTATTTAAATGCTCTCTGTTTTATTTCTGCATACCGGGCAATCAATTGCTTCAGGTGCATTTCCAGCTGGGCGCTGGCCGCTGCAGGTAAAGGTTCGCCGACTGGGTTTTGTGACAATGCCCTTAGCTGCTCCTCAGCCGGTATAGATTGGTTAAAAGACTGGATGGCGGAAAAAACGACTGACTTCAGCTCACTGACCGTCATGTATTTACCCTTCTGCTCATCAAGCCCGTTAAGTCTGTCGCTGAGTTTTTGTAGCGTTGTCATTCCCTGATACCAGTCGTTCAGATGCTCTGTCGGTAATGCAATCGCATTGAGTTGCTGCTGCCAGTTTTGCGCCAAAGCTTTAGCCTGCTCCGGCCACAACACCTGAGCCTGTTCGACGAGCTGCCGACCGTAGTCAATATTCCAGTCTGGGGGAAGCTTATCCAGACGGGCAAGCTGCTGCTGTGTCTGTGTCATCAAGGCTTCCGATAAAGGTGAGGGTTGCGGCAAGGCATCCGGTTGGGCGGAGGGAAATATTGCAGGTAACGGTGCAAGGGATGCAGCAAGCTGAGTCTGTAACGGGTCAGGTCGTTGCAGATACTGCCAGCCCCACACTGTTACCGCGCTTACCACCAGCATGGTACACATCCCGGCAGTGAAAAATTTCCACTTTTTTGCCGGTGCCGGTATCGCCGTCAACACTTCTACATTCGGCTGACGCTCCGGCTGTTCCACATACACCCGCTTCACGGCGTTTTTCTCTGTATCCGGAATGCCGGACAAAGCATCAACGGATGCTCCCGGACTAGTTGTCACTGTTGATGGCAGTAAAATACCGGGCTGAATGACGGCACCAGGGCTGGATGCTCCGTCACTGTTTTCCAGCCGGGCAGCACTGTTATGCATCAGGGTACGCAGCGTATCGAGCTGACTGAGAGGGTTAAGTTCCCGGCGCTGTAACACCGCCCCTAGGCTGGCAACATGCTGTTCTGCAAGGTAAAGCTGGCTGAGGTCGCTGTAGTCCAGCGGGAGCGTACGCATCAGCTGCTGCAGCCGCTGGCACAGACCACTGAGGATTTTCATGCGAGCCTGCACCGGCTGCGGCCAGAGCGCGCCCCACTGATGACTTATCAGGGCCTCCAGTATGGATAAGCCTTCATTCAGACCAGGCAACCCGGCACGTTGCGTGCGAGCCAGCGTAAACCAGGCCGCTGTCTGCAGCTCCACTCCGTTCTGCTCAAACAGTGAGAGGCAGAGTTTTTCGACATATCGCCAGTTCACATCCGGACGAGCCGGATGTGTCAGCTTATTCAGTTCATCGCGCAGGATGGCATAATCCGGCAATGTGCGCGGGTCACCACCGGTTTTAATTTTACGTGGGGGGATGTCATTCATGACCAGTTGTCCATTTTGATGCGTCCGAAAATAGGGAGGATTAACGCTTATGCGGCTTCGCTTTCTGCATATTGGGGACTCTGCAGCGACTGGATCAGCAAGATATTCAACCTGTCCATGGTGACGCTCCACCTCATCGATAATTCGACTGAGCTCGCCCCGGAAAAACTCCTTACGCAGGTTAATTCGGTTATTCCGGTAGTTTTCCAGATGGGCATGCAGTGTCTTTTCAAGCGCAGGGGATTTTACTGACATGATGTTGCCTGGCCTTACGGACGGGTTGCTGTATCGAGATACTGTTGTTGCTTCAGATGTCTCAGCATCACTCGTCCCTCAGGCATAAACTCGGTTCCGTAACGCACGAGGCCAATGCCCTTCAGCTCAGCATCAATGGCATAGCGCAATTGGCCAGGGATACTCTGCTCCAGCAGGACAACGGCTATTTTTTTCAGGCGTGGTTCATATTTGAGCAGGACGGCAGACAATGTGCCCATGAGCTCATGGGCCGTTCCCGGCATCCCCTGCAGGACTTTCGTCATATCCGGCAGACCATAGTCCGGCAGATGCGCCAGCGTGCCGGCACGGCAGTTGAGGATGCGTTGCATGTTATCGAGCACGGACAAAATCACCTGATTTTGTTCACTGACCTGATGAAGATCGAGGCCGCCGGTGAAGTTGCCGGTCAGCATTTCATACAGTGAAGGTGTGTTGTGTCCCTGGGGCATCATTCATCCTTGAGAGGTTGCAGAATCAGATGATTGCTACCGGCTTCCAGAATGCGCGGCTTATCCGGGTCAAGGTCTTCTCGTGCTATCACCCGCTTCCAGGTATTTTTGAACATATCCGGGTAACGGAACAGCCCCACCACCGCCACAAACTGCGCATCTTCTTCCATTGGCATATCGAGGCTCACATCGCCGCCCGGCTTCACCACCACGTCACGACTGGCCAGCAGGTCGGTTTTCAGAATGGTTTCCCCGTCTTTCAGCAACTGCTGGTAGACCGTTTTATCGAAGGTTTTGTGGTCTTTTAGTTGGTAGACACGAATAATCACCGGCTCAGACAGCGAGTTACTCTCGCGGGAATCGGTGTTCAGCGCTTCACGGGCGGTGAAATCCAGGTGTAGCACCTTAATCTTTTTGTAGAACACGGCGTTAAATGCTGATTTGGTGCCATCGGTGATACCCTGCGTCACTCCGCAGCCCGCCAGACTGAATGCCAGCAGCGGCAGCAGCCAAAGAGCGGGTTTAATCAAACTTGTACGTAACACGTCGGTTTCCTTGTTGTGGTGTTGTGGACTGCAGGCCGCTGTAATAACCCAGCTCGGTCGTAAAGCTCTCAGGAATATCATCAGAAAGTTCACCCTCTCCGGCGCCCAACACGCCATTCATCCCGAGCCAGAATGCCCCCTCGCCGAGCGGCGGAGGCGTCAGCAGACGAGTGCTGACCGTCAGGCGGATTTTTGCCTTAAAGCGCCAGCCCAGATACACCCGCAGCATCACCAGAAAGTCCTGATACAACAAACCGTCCGGCTTCCAGCCCTGCGCTTCCTGTTCGTTATCCGTCTTGAGTGCAATCAGCAGCTGGCTGTTAGCATCCATTGCTTCGTCACCGAGCGGCGTATTGCCGTCCAGCAGAAAATCATCATCGTCATAAAAGCCCAGAGGCCGACGGATCTCCACCGGACGCAGACAGTAAGGACTCACTCTGACGGTGGTTTCCGGGGCAAGCAGGGTCACCAGCGCCTGCATCCCCTCCTGAGTTTTACCGGGCTGGCGCAACACACCCAGCAGCGCCAGAAATCGGGATACCGGTGTGGCAATATGTTCTGCCGTACCGGGAATCCCCAGCCCCACCAGGCCCAGCAACGACTGTGAAATGCTGTCAGTTCCGCCGGGCTCGAATGTGGCCGGGTAGGAGTATTTCCGCCAGATACGGTAAAACTGCGTCAGGATGCGATGGCTGAAGATATCCAGAAAACCCTGCAGCGCCTCATGCCCTTCCCGGCGCTGGGTGATGTCGTCGAGATAGGCGGTCGGCAGCGGCGAATCCACGCCGTACATCCCCATAAACGTGGCGCGGATGATCGGTGGTTTACTGTCATCCTCTTCGTCATACTCAACGGCTTTCAGTTCGCTCGCTGGAAACCCCATCCCCGGATGTGGCGCAAACCGCACCGGATCATCCGCAGGGTGGCTGGTCGAGCCCATCAACGGTTTATCCGGATTCAGTTTCTCCAGCAGCTGGCATAAGCGATAAAAGTTGATGCGGTGAAGGTCGGCTTCCAGCCGCGGGGTCAGCCGGGAATGCGTCGGTTGTGCTTCTCTTCCCATTCCAGGCGCTCTCCGGTCGGTTGCAGGATGATAATCAGGCGGTTAAACAGATAGATGTCGGTGTAAAGCGCAAAGAAACGGCTCAGCATCTCACCGAACAGGCAGATATCGCCGCGCCCGGCAAAGCCGTGGCTGTCCAGCGTCACTTCAATCTGCACGCCGCGCACCAGGTATCCCTGCTCAAAGCGCTCGGTTTCACTGTGCTTAACGTCAATGATGGCTTCCAGACGACGGCGGTTCATCTCGCTGTCAGTCCACTCGTACAGCGCCAGGGTGCCACGCAGCACGTCGGCATTATCCATCATCGACAGGAAGCCGCTGCCAAGATGACTCAGCACACGCCAGTGAAAACGATCCTGGGCCGGGGGATAACAGGGTAACGTCGGCGCACACAGGTTACGGACGGCAATACTGGTCGAGGTGGTTTTCATCACCGTATCGAGCACGGTGCTCTGCAGCGCACGGCGAGGCAGCTGTCCGTTTGTACCGGTGAGCGTCAGCGACAGGCTTTCGTCTTCCGGCACCGTGTGGTTATCAAAGGCTTCGCCACCAAGGATAAGCCAGGTGTTATGCAGCCCGGACGGACCGCGGCGCACGCGGGTGTGGTAGTAATATTCCGGCGCCGCATGGCGCATCATTCCGCCTTTATGGCGAAAGCTCGAAAACGGCACATAGGTATGCTGGCTCGATGACATCACCGAATCCACCGCGTATATCTCGGTATGGCCATCCTGCACGCGCATCGGACGCAGCATGTATTCGGTCTGCAGGGAGTTGAGCGTCAGCGGATCGGATTCCAGCGGGAACAGGTTAATCACCGACACGCAGTTCAGACGCAGGTGTTTTTCGGTAAAGCTGAAGTCATGCTCCCAGCGTTCCGCCAGCACCACATCGATTTCAAACCACGAAAGCTCTGCCGGAAAGGCCACGGCCTCCAGCCCGCGTAGCCCCGTGAACATGAATTTCTCACGGAAGGTGAAGTACTCCAGCAGCAGCTGATAGCCGCTAAAGCTGCTGCTTCCCTTCGGCCACAGGGCGTCGTTATCGCCAAATCCCAGCGCGGTGAAATACCCGTCCAGTGGTCTTCTGTCCATGTCACCCGGCATCCGCAGCCAGAGGCGCGAAGTGTTCATGGTAAAGGCTTCATGCATGGCGCAGGCCAGCGGTGAGTCAGCGTTGAAGTAGAACGGGAGCTGGCTGAGATCAACACGGCTCCAGTCGGCAAGAAGGCTGCAGTTAAAGCGCAGCGTGATGACCGAGCGACCATCCGGATCGGTTGCCAGACGGGCACTTTCCAGCGACAGCGGCTGAAGGGTGATTTCTTTGGTGGTGGTGTACCGGCAGCGCGTGCCTTTCTCACCGATCGGCCTTGAGTTCACCTCAAAGCCTTTGACGATGCGCATCTGCTCCTTCATCTCACGCCAGTCAGGGGTGAACTCCACCACCGACATCGACGGAATGGTGCGCAGGTAATGCGGCCACAGCAGGCTGACCAGTCCTTCGGTCAGTTCAGGCAGGTCGTCATCAAGCTTCTCACGCAGCCGGCCCATCAGGAAGGCAAAGCCCTCGAAGAGGCGTTCCACGTACGGGTCGCGCGCGCCCGCTTTATCAAGATTGAGCATTGCAGCCTGCTCGGGGTGAGCACGGGCAAACTCTTCACCGGCTTCCAGCAGGTAGCGCATTTCAGCGTCATAATAACGCAGGGTTAAGTCGTCCATAAAAACCTGAATATGAGTGTTTTAAAGGTATGCCTGGCGTTATTACCCGCAAAGCACCGCACTGTTTGCCGGATCGAGCGCAATCAGACCGGACAGAAGCAAATCCATCTCAGGCTGAAGCCGTGATTTATCGGTTTCACTGCGCGTGGCTTTCATGCGCAGCAGTCTGAGGCGACGCGATTTCACTTCAAACAGCAGTGCAGGAGTCCACTGTGTGAGGGTGATTGACTGTGCTGCACCATCTAGCTCACCCAGCAGATGCAGCGCCAGTTCATTCTTACCTTTCTGCTCGGCCACACGGGCCATCAGCAAACGCAGCAGCCATTTGTCTTTCGTGGAATCCGCACCCGGGCGCGTCTGGAGCCAGTGGAGTGTGGCATCCAGGCCGTCAGTGTCCGCTTTCTCCAGCGCTTCCGGCTCGAGGGCCAGGATATCGTTATCCGTCTCACTGACGGCACTGATCGGCTCATCGCGCCAGCCTGAGGTATCGTCCAGTACGCTCTGGTTTATCCAGTTCAGCGTGACCTCATCAGCAAATGGTGTACCGTCGTTAAAGGCCAGGGTTTCAAGTCCGGTAAGGCGGCGCAGCAGCCCTTTCAGGTCGGCAGTGATGATATCGGCCAGCACTTCCTGTCCCGACTTCACCAGGGCCTGATGGATATACCACTGCAAATCCAGCCAGAGGTGATTAGCGCCACGCGAGAAAGTGCTGTCCGCCTGCTCCAGTATTTCCAGCCAGCTCTGCTGCAGGTACAGGCGTTTGAGCATGGCTCTCTGATCAGCCCGCGGCGGTTCGATGCGCGTTTTCCCTTCGGCATCCGGTGCCGGAATAGCACTCAGGGTGTCATGACGCAGACTTTTCATCAGCCGGTGTGCGGCAAGCCAGCCACCGGGTTGTTCACGCAGATACCCCGTCAGGGTGCGCGCCTGGGCCAGCAAGTCCTGGCCGGAGGTAATGCGGCTCATGCGCGGTGCGTCAGACCCGGTCATATGCGTGGAGGTCGGTGACTGTACCTTATTACCTGCATTTTGCGGTACCACGGCATCCACGCCCCCACCTTTCATCAGGCGGGACTCCAGAGCACTGAACAGGGCATTCAGCTCTGGTCGTGACGCTTCCGGCTCTGTCTCCTGGCTGTCGCTGATCAGCAGCAGCGCACCGGCAGTGCGCAGTGCATCATCGCGTACCACTTCAGGCCAGAGTGACAGACTGTCGAGAACACGGGAGCCTGCGAGCCACTCCAGCGCTGGTTTACGGCTCCGCTCACGCTGAGGATGAAGTTGCGTTCCATAGCGCTGTATCAATCCCGCCAGCAGTTCAAGCCCTATGGCAAATCCGGTTTCCCCGTCCTGGTGCAGGCGCGCCCAGCAGTAATAAGTCGCAACCCGGATATCTTTGGCCCCCGTGTTCAGTAACTTTTCGGCAAGCGTGCATATCAGCCCGGTATCAATGCCGGAGAGCTTATTGACCTCCTCGCGGATACGCTGAAAATCATCGTCATATACCGGGTCTTCCCCGGTCGGACTGGCAACGCTTACCGGGGCAAGCCAGGGCTGCCAGTTTTCCGTGCGTGCCTGCGCCTGTTGCCGCAACTGAGTTTCGTCAACCTGACAGGCGGCAACCAGATTCTGCAGTGTGCTCATTATTCGACACCGTCCATGTCACTGTTTCCTGTGTTAGCCATCAGCGCCTGCGCGGAGGCCGCGCTGTCGACACTGAATATCTGCTCCGGCAGCGTGAAACCGCGCAGATCCAGCAGCGCCAGCGGACCTTTTCCGAGTTGTGAGCGCAGTACCCACTGCAGGGTGCGACCGTCCGACGCAGTGAAGCTCATCATCCACTGGCTGCGGTCAAGCTGCTGGCGCTTACCCTGGTCCAGCCAGCGAATAAAGCCCCAGGTCCCGCTGTAATCCCCGAACAGCCGCGCACCGGCGTTGACCGTGGTCCAGGTCAGCATGGTTCCCGGCCTGTAGGTGTCGCCCGGCCAACGGAAGGACTGCCAGTCGGCCATCTGGTTAAAGTACTGCAGCTTTTGTCCATCAACGGTCAGCTGGGTTTCCACCACCTGCTGCGCCGGCCGGGCTTGCAGTTCAAAGCTGATGCCCTGGGTACCGTCGGTAAACAGAATGTCTGACAGCTGGCTCAGTTGGTTAATGGCCCGCAGGAAGGCGGGGTTAAAGTTCAGCCCCTGGCTGTTGACCTTATCCGGTACCCACTGGCTGCCCTCTTTGTGCAGCACACCGCTGAGCTCTGTGGTCAGGAAGCGTTCTATACGTCCGCTGTCCTTACGCACAAACTCAGCCAGCATCGGCAGGGAGGCATCACTTTTACTCGCTACAAACGGGAAACGTCCGTCAAAGGCAGTTTGCCAGTTCGCGACTACCGAGCGGCTCCATTTATCATTCAGACTGGCGGCCGACGGCTGAAGCACGGTCTCCCAGGCCTGGGTCAGTGGCTGAACAAACATCGTGCTGCCAAATCCGCTCCACTCCTCGCCAAGGCTTGCCGAAATCAGGCTGCCGTACTGCTGGGTGTCGGTGAGGTCCACGCTTTTACCCTGGAATACGGTCTGCGCCAGGGTCTGCATCATCCCCTGCGGATCAGAGGCGCTGGCCACCTGTTGCAGACGCAGACGCACGCGGGTGATGCGGGTCAGATACGTCTGCAGGCTCAGTGAAGTGTCAGCCGACATGACGTTGCTGCCTTTGTTTTTACCCAGAAGCTGAAGCAGCGGGCCAAAGGTTTCATCGAGCGGTCCCTGCAGGCCTGACGCAGACTGGTCAATCGCAGGTTTGTCTTTTCCGCCTACGAGATCCTTAGCCGATTTGATGATGGAATCCGAAAGGCCTTCGCTTTGCTGGCCGGTCTGACCCTGCCAGGAGAGGGTATTCATCAGGGCAATCAGTGGCGACTGGCGGACATCACTCATCAGCGTCAACTGGTCGGTAACGTCCGAAATGTTGTTCGCCGGGTTAAGTCGAAGGCTGTTGAGGAAGCTCAGCCAGCTGCCGGCAAAGTCGGTGAAGTAACGTTGAGTCAGACGTGCTTTCAGTGCTTCCGGCGACAGGTCTGAGGAAACCGATTTTCGGCTGTCGCTCAGCACCCAGTCAATTTCATCCCGGCGGGAATTTGCGGCCTTTTCGATAGCCTGCTGAATGCCCCCTTCCCACGCCTGTCGGGTAAACATGCCCGGCACCACTTCTTCGGTGGTGAACAGTCGCCGCGTATCGGTACCGCTGGTCATGTCTTCCAGAGAGACGTCGGCAAAGTTACGACGTACGGCTTCAAGCATGTTCTCATATAGCGTGCTTTCCGCATTGCGGCGGCCAATCTGCTCCAGCAAGACCTGACGCGCCTGCGTCACCAGTCCGGCCTCCGGTGATATTTTCCACTGCGGCTGAGAAGGCAGTTCTGAGATATAAAACGCCCATAAATCCGGCGACAGGCTCTGCCACAGGCCGGTGGACATCCCCATCCGCGTTGGCTGCACGGTTTTCAGGGTCTGCGCGTAAAACGCACCATCGGCTTTATCCGGACGGGCCATCATCAGCCAGGCTTTGAGCTGGTCGTAACCCGGTTTCGCCAGCTGTGCCCGCTGCTCGCTGTTGGGGGCAGAGTTCGCCAATGCACTGAGTTTCTGTCTCAGCGCCTGATTCGCCGGGTCGCGTATCAGGCGATTGTTCGCCACGCCGTACCAGGGCAGCATGGCACTGAGTAATGGCTGATTATGGTCGAGGCCAAAACGCTGGTACCACGGCGAACCCTCGCTGATGTTATGCTTCAGGCGGCCCGCATGGTTACGCAGGGTATGCAGGGCTGTCAGCTGGTAATCCGATACGGAAGGGTGCTCCACCAGAGCGTGAGCCTGTTCGGCGACAGAAACTATCTGCGACCGGTTAACCACAAACGACAGCAGCGTCCCCGCCCCCAAGACACCAATAATGGCCATCAGTGTCCAGGCCAGCGTCTGTTCCCACGCCATACCGACACTGCGGCCACGTATGCGGGTGCAGTCGTCAACAACACCCTGCCAGGTGACAGGTAACGTCAGGGCATGGCGTTGTGATTCCGGGATATATTTCTCAGCCTCGGCAGGTGCAGCACCGGCTGTTTCTCCTGCGATAGCGGCGGGTTTATTCTCCGGCAGGCTGAACATCAGGCCACGCAGCGGAACGCGCTGCTGTGAGGCAGAAAGCCATGACACCAGTTGCTGAGCCCAGCGGGCGATACCGCCGTCTTTAAGGTGCTGGCCCAGACGCAGCAGGAAGTCGTGGCTGTTGTTCTCAGCGACCTGACTCACGCCCTGAGCATTCAGCTCTGGCAGCAGGTTTTCCAGTTGGAGGGTTATGTCGTCGGAGGTTGCGCGCGCGGGGAAAAATGCACCTACCGCCTGTTCTGTCCGTCCGGCCTGCGACCACTTACTGTCGCACAGCTGCCACAGCCACACCGGGGCGGAATAACGCAGCAGTTCACTGATTTTCTCAAGGCCACGCAGGTCGGTATCACTCATCTGCGGTGTCAGATTTTGTGTATGACCCATAACGCGGATAATGCCGTCCAGCGGGCGACCACGGCGGAGTTTACGCAGCGCGGTGAATTTTTCCTTGTCCGGTTCAGTGGTCAGGCTTCCGCCGTAAATCAGAACGGTACGGTTACCTTCAAGCCACTGGTTTTCCTGAAGACCTGGGATCAGTTGATCAATTGCTGTTTCATCGCCGGTAACCAATAACAGGCGTACCTTACGGCGCCAGAAGAGGTTATGGCGACGCAATAGATGGTTTTTCAGCTGAGAATAGTTTTCAGTTTCTGCAGTATTTTCTTCTCTGATGTGGTGCGTATCGTCGGGAGTTACAGGTGTTTCAGTTTTATGTACCAGCAAAGCAAAAAAAATCATCGTACAAAGCAGGCAGGTCAAGAGGATCGCACCTGACACAAAATACCAAAATGAATGTTCACTCTCTGCCAGCGACAATTGCTTTGTCTGTGTGAAGAAAAAGAGAACAAGTACCAGAACAACAAAAATAAGGAGTCCTGTTCCCAAAAAGCGCAAAAAATTTCTCATGCCGGTTATTCCTTTCCGGACTGTCCGGCAGCCTTAACAAAGAGGGGGTGTTGCAGACGCGCAATCATATTGCGCAGCAAAAATGCGGTGCAGGGTAACGTCACCACCAGAGACACGAACAGGATCACGACTCCCGCCCAGGAAAATGCCAGTGAAGGATAATGTTGTATTACGCTGAATAAACCCACATTGAACAGCAGGGCCAGCAGCATAGAGCCCGCAGGATAAGGAGGCGGTGAAGAGATACCCGATTCACCCTCAGTTACCGGAGCCCCCTGACCCAACACGACCGCCCATGCTTCTTTTTCACTTTCGCAAAGCAGCCACTGACTTCGCGGGCCATAGCTGGCCATTTCTGTTGCTGCCGCCACCATCAGCCATCCCACCAGACCGCCATAAATGCCACATTTCTTATCAAAATCCACCACGCCACCGGCGCAAACATCATCATAAAGCGGGAGTGAGAGTTCATTTAGCATCCGTCCCAGGCTCTGACGAGGGCCTGCAGCAAGCCCAGCGTGCCAGACCAGGTGTTTTTGATTCGCAGGTTGTTGCCCCATATCGCGCAATTCTTTTAATTCATGAATAAGTGCAACGCTGTTGAGGGGCATGGCACGAAATAATCGAGTCGCTATTTTACGATCAGCCGATGCCAGCATAGAGCCAGGCGTCAGTAGTAATGCACAGGCAAACTCAGCCAACGATTCACCTGGCTGGCGATAATGCAGCGCGACAACCAAAACAGGCACTCGCGTGGATGAAACAACGTTATCCCAGCGACTGAAAGGATACTCATTGGGCAGGATCTGAATATCGGGTGTCCAGGGAAGCTTTTCATCGGCCCAGAGTCGGGTGAATGACCGCAACTCCTGCTCGTTATCCGATGCCGATGTCTGTACCAGCACAGTTAACGGACCTGTTGAATGCCGTTGAAAAAGTGAGCTTTTAATCTGGTTAATCAGCAAACGACAGAGTTGCTCAAAGCGAGAAATACCTGGAATGAGTGGCTCGTCCGGTAGGAGGGTCAGGGCCGGGGCATCATCACCGTTTTCAGTGGCTACGCCTGCAAGTCGGGGTAGTAACTGGGGATCGGCAGTCAGGGTGACGTAATGGGCAACGAAAATATGTTGGTGTGCTCTCTTGCGCCACAGGATATTCATATTCCGCCGCCACACATTCCAGTTCCAGACACTGACAGCCTGAATTTCCCACCAGAGTAAATACGCGGCGATCGCAACAGAGATCCCCGCCAGGGTTTTCATCGTCAACGGTAACCAGTATCCACTGGCCAGAGAAGGTACACCCCCCACTGAAGAGTGCAAAACGACCCAAATTAACGCGAAGAAAATACCCGCAAAGATAATGAACAAGCAGATCCAGGGTGACCAGGAACGTGCATCATCTTTCACCGGAACATTCGGTTGTGACCACCCCATCAGTCAACCTCCATATCCTGTAAACTGGCAATAACGGTGGCACCGCACTGCGTTTTACAGCCATGCAGCACGATTCCACGTTCATTTTCTTCGTAGGCAGAAATATCGCACTCAATAATTTTATTTGTCCCATGCTCAGGACAGGAAACTGTATCATTGAGTAATGCTGCCATTTTCCCGCCAATGTCAAAGCTGGATGATGCAGAGGAAACCTTACCTCCATGTGAAGTTGAGTTTCCCAGTACCACTGCGAATTTTCCCATGGTCTTTTAATCCCTTAGTAAGTTGACGTGGAGGGTCTGCCCTGGGCATTAAGGGGTTTATTTATCGCGTCCCATTCAGCTTTTTTCTCGGCTGAAACGGTTTCTCTGGAAATAATGGACGGGATCGGAGGGATCGATAATTCACCCTTGTTGAAATAGGCGTCGTAGCCTTTTGTCCAATCAGCCATATCACGCAGTTGGGCCATAAAGGCTTTGTCCCAGGTGGCATCACAGAAACCGACGGGTAAATCGAACGCGACAACCCTCTCCATAAATTGCTGACTTTTAGGTAAGGTGCTGTGATCGGTCGGTTGGGAAATAAACGCGCCAACGCGGATACGCCGTTCCTCGTTGGTTTCCAGACGCATCACGGGTTCAGCTTTGGGATAATCGTGACCAGATGGACGATAGTCACCGGTTGGCACCTGAATTTTCGGATACAGTACAACAAAGTTGTTAAAGGTATCGTCGTTAGGCGCAATAGCTTTTTTGCTTCCATCAGCATTGGATTGTTCTGAGGATTGCCCCCATCCGGTTCCCTGAGATGACTTGGGATTTGTATTCCAATGCTCCCCGCCCCCCGGACGCTTTTCGTCAAAGCCTGCCATCTCTGATGCCTGAATGGGTTTCGGAACCTCTTCGGCATTAATATCAAGGGTCTGATACTCAGGGGGACTGTAAGTCAATAGATCACCGCCATCATCCCAGAATGACTTACCATCCGGTAACGGCCAAAAAGGAGTTTTCGGGTTAGGTTCGCTGCCACACGAGGTGGCACGCGCCATCATCCGCTGAAACAGATGCCCTTTATGACGTCTGATTAGCTTATGTGGCTTTTGATCTCCCCAAGTATTGGGCAATCCCTGCCAGCCGAGGCTTAACAGGGGGGATGAGCCCATCACGCGGTCATGCGGGTTGCAGTAAATATAAAATCGCCCGTGATTGTCTCGTTCAGAAATCCATCGGTCAGTCGTGCGGGTTTCTTTACGCTGTTTGGTTCTGACTGCCGGGTAATCCACACCGGAAGCTTCCAGCCCATCCGGGGTATAGGTCGTCGTCACCAGTGGGATGGCTGATTTATGCTGTATCTCCGGCGTCCAGGGTTTATTGTCTTCGGATTTTCCGACAAACAAATCACTGTATTTATCCGGCGTCAGAACGGTGGCCCGCTCAGCTATCTTTTTGATAATGACTTCCAAAGTTTCTTCCCTAGCCTGATCAGACAGTATTTCCTGATCTGGGAGTGAGAAATAGTCGGACGCCTTTGTTTCCATCGCATAAGGTGAGTTGAGGATGAATAAACTGTCAGGGGCTGTTTTGGCGATAGCACTGGCAGCAAGGGCTATCATGGTTCCCTGACTGTGCGAAATAATGCTCACGGTATCTCTTGGGTATTTTTCCCTTACCGTATCCAGCAAGTCAGCGAGGCGCTTCGCCGTGTGCGCGTAGTATTTACGCGGAGGGGCACTTGTCAGCAGTCGATCAAAATCAGGTGCAAAGGTCTGTACCTTGAAATCCAAATAACGGAGGTTTTCGTTAAAACCGGTTTCTCCCCAGAGAGAAAGCAGATTGTTGGTCCCGTTCTGGAACGGGCCTCCGCCCCAGAACCACGGGCCTTTTGCCTGGAGTGCTTCTGCTGTAGCACCCTGTTCTTTTAATTGGTGATAATCCTCGTTCTGACGGTTTACCAGCGGGATTTGATATTTATCTTCTTCACCGTTCGGTGCACGGTATCCCCAGTAGAAGCGGACAACGGGTGAATTCGCTTCGCCCGCATTCAGCAGTTTCCGGTCTTTTTTATAGTTATCAAAAGTATCATCACAATTATATTTGTTAGGTTTCAACGTAAAGGGTGTGTCATTTAACCCCAGTCTGGTATTAAGCCCTTTGCAGATATTCTTTTCGGCATCTGCAAACCACTCTCCGGTGGAGTTAACGCCGTGCACAAAAATAATAATACCGGGAAGATGTGGTGGGTGTTTGCATTCTGCCCTGACTTTGACACTCTTAGGTGACAGGCTGCTGCGGTACTGCGGTTTTCCATTGTCATCAAAGACGCAGGGCGCTTCGCGGGTCGGTTCGTTTGATGTTGCCATTTTGATAACTCCCTGTCAGCTTTTAATGAACTTTACACGTTTTGGCTTAATATCATTGTTGCAGTGAAAGTGATCATCTTGTGACAAGATACCAAAATTGATATTAGAGACATCAACCCACTCGGACCGGTCTGACTTCTTAGGAATTGGATATCTCTCATATTTATTCTTATTACTTGAAGCTTGTATATAAATAGCATCATCTGAAATTGTAGTTATATTATAAATATCTGACGAGACTTCTAACCCTGTATTTCTTGACGGATCATTAATATTTTTGTAAACAACAAAATATGTGGAACCTCCGTATTTGTAATTTACATTACGACCCGGATATGCAATTATATTTTCGCTGGCCGCATAGACAAATTTACCGTTAAAAGACAAAACATCATTTTGTCGAGTGATTGTAAATTCGTTTTGAGGTTTTTCGTCTAACCCCTCGAGTCCAGCAAATACCTTGATTTTTTTATTGGTGTCGTTGTAATAAACAAACCCCCCGCTGGTACAGCTAATGTATTTTTCAAGCGTAAAGAAGCGATGATCATCGATACGATAAACGACCTGGGGGTCTACCTCTATCTCAACATCCCTGATTGCCCGACCACCGGAACCGCTGGGGAAACCATAGCCAAAACTGCCCCCCACGGTTTGCAGCATCGGCAACAAAACCACGCCTCCCACCATGAATACTACTAACAATACAACTGCAACCAGAGCTATTTTCCAGCCAGTTCCTACGCTGTTTTTATCTTCATTGCACATAATAATATTCCGTTATTTTTTAGTCACAGGAAGGAATGACAGGATCATATGGTCAACAACCTCTGAATGGGATAATTCCGTCTCACCGCTGGCGGAGGTCATTCCCTGGATAATTTTCCCGTCGGGCATGGATATTTTGTAGGGTAAATTACCGATGGGGTGACCAGTCAGCGCGTTGGTTACGACAAATTTTTCATCAAAACTGTCAGACTCAAATGACTTCATCACACCCTGCATGCTGGCTGAACCCGATTTTTTTATGCCGGAATTCTTAATAAGAAGTTTTCCCGGACCACCAATTTCAACATTGCCCCCCTTCAGCTTGATATACCCGCCGCCACATATCAGCGTCAGTTCATCCTGCGCCGTCACCACCAGTTTCTTGCCGCTGGATATATGCGTATCCTGCGTCGACCAGGTGGTCACATTCCCGCCCTGGGCCTGGATATCGATATCGTTGTGCGCACTGAAGAGCTTCGCCCCTTTCCGGCTGTAAAGGCTCAGTTGCTCACCGGCCGCCAGGGTGAAATCTTTCTGGGCTCCAACATCCAGCTGTTTCCCTGCAGTCAGCGTCAGATTGTCCTGAGCAGACAATTGCATATCTTCCCCACTGACCAGCACTACGCCCTGCGGTGCACTTCCCAGCAGAATCTCCCCTTTCAGCTGTTCAATTTTCTTTTGCAATAGCGCCTGCTGACGGCCAACGTCTGCCGCCAGTGCCTGAGCCTGCTGTGCGCTGGCCGCCAGAGACTGCATTTCAACCAGCGCAGCAGAGAGGCGGGCGAGGGTCGGTTGCATCTCCAGTTGCTGCCCCTGCGCCTTCGGCTGTTCGTCCGCAGTAATGAATATCCCTTTTTGCGCACGTATCGCGCCCCAGCTGTCCGAGCGCAGCTCAAACCCCTCCCCACGCTTCTGCTTTTCACTGTCGACGAGGTGGCCGAGATTCAGCTGACTCTTGCCGCCGTACTCGGTGCTGACCTTGATATGCTCCTGGTCACGGCTGTCATCGAGGCGGATTTTGTTGTTCGCCGGGGTGCGCAGGACGTTACGTTTGTAGTTTCGGATAGTGACATGGTCGCCGTGCGCCGAGTCATGCAGCACGCCGGAAATGTACGGCCGGTCCGGGTTACCGTCCTCAAAACCAATCGCCACTTCAGTGCCCGCCAGCAGCGGCAGGTGCAGACCGCAGGTGTCACCGGCATAGGGACGGGACTGACGCACCCACAGGCTTTCGAATCCGGCCTCCCGGCTATCCCGGTCAAACAGCATGTTGACGCGATAGCGGCCGTCTTTATCAATATGGCCGTAGGTGTCGTTTTCGGTGGTACTGGTGATGCGGGCCGGTAATGTGCCGGCCATCACCGGGCGTGAGCCAGGTTCCGGGCGGAAGCAAAAATCAGTGCTGTCCGGGATACCGTCAAAACTGACGCCAAAATCCTCATCACGCCGCGCATGGCTGTGCATCGCCGTGATGACCACACCATGAGCAAACACGTCGGCCACTTCGTAACCGCCGGTAACTTTCAGTACCTGACCCGGAGAGAGGGTCGGGCAGCTGGTGATGGCATGGGTCTGCGTCTGGCCATTCAGGTAGCGCTCATGACGAATGCGGGCGTAAAATGCCCCGGACTCCGGGGACGGATTGCGGTCGTAGCTACTGCCCGCTGTCAGATAGTTATCTCCCCAGTGGTATGCCTCCCCACACGTGGTGGCATCCCCGCGGGTCGCATCGACCAGGGTGTTCATGTCATCCGTGGCCAGGCGGTAGTTGCAATCACGGGTGCTGACCTGCTTCTGCACCACGTTATGATGGCTCTCCAGCCCCCAGACCGAGTCCACACCTTCCGAATGCTGCCCTGATGGCGGAACCGATGGCAGCGTCAGACCTTTTTCATAACCCTGCTGACCGTCGTAAAACTCCACCACGTCAATGTTCAGACGCGTGTCGGTGGTAAAACGGAACCAGATACCGACCTCACCCAGAAGACGGGTAATAAAGCGCAGGTCGTCCTCGCCGTACTGCATCACCTGCTCACGGCGCGGGTACTCTTTTGAAAGCGAGAACAGAAAATCCTGACCGCGCATGTTGTGACGCTCGCGCAGGATTTTTTCCACGATTTGTGGGACCGACATGTCCTGATAAATGGCGTTCTGGTGCGAACGGTCGAGCAGCGCCAGGCGTGGCTGGAGCGTCAGGGCATAATGGGTTTCATCCCTGGAAGTGCTGAGGCGTTCAAAGCCGCTCACCACGCCCTGAAGGGTGCGCACGGCCTGTTGCACTTTGATGCCGTAACCCTGGTCAACCGGGGCCTGCAGCGTCAGGGAAGCGGCCTTCATCAGCATCATTTCTTTGCTGATGGCATGGTCACCGCTGGTGAATTCAATACGGTAGCTGAACGGTCTGCTCAGGGCTTCATCACCTTCAAACGCCAGCACATCGAGCTCTGCTTCACATCCCTTCACCGACAACTGGTGATGGTTGTGGCTGAATCTGATTAGGGGATTACTGCTCATGCGTGCACTCCCTGAGTAGGGTCAAACTCCAGCCCGATACCCTCTTCCTCACTCCAGCTAAGGCGTAACGACTGTGGTTTCTGTCTGTCGGCCATATGGGTCAGCAGTTGCTGACTCAGCACCGGCAGAATTTGCTGGTTCAGCAGGCTGTCGACGTTGCGCGCTCCGGTGTCCGGCAGCAGGCAGGCAGCAGCCAGGGCGTCATACAGGCTTTCACCGATGTGGGTGGTCAGGCCGTAGTGGCGCTTCAGGCGCTGGCTCACCTGATTAAGCTTCATTTCAACGATGGTGCGCATCGCCGACTCATTTAGCGGACGGTAAATCACAGTCTGGAAGCGGGCCAGCAGTGCCGGCTGGAAGTGGTCGCGTAAAATCGGGCGCAGCAGTTCGTGCAGCTCGGCTTCGGTGGCTTCCGGCTGTTCGTCTAGCAGCTGCATCAGGTGGTCGCTGCCGAGATTCGAGGTCATCAGGATCACGGTATTGCGGAAGTCGATTTCACGCCCTTCGCCGTCGCGCATAAAGCCGCGGTCAAAGACCTGATAAAACAGGTTCATGACGTCGCGGTGCGCCTTCTCCACTTCATCCAGCAGTACCACGCTGTACGGACGCTTGCGCACCGCTTCGGTGAGAATACCGCCCTGGCCGTAACCGACGTAGCCCGGCGGTGAGCCTTTCAGCTGGGAAACGGTGTGGGCTTCCTGATACTCGCTGAGGTTGATGGTAATGAGGGATTTTTCCCCGCCGTACAATACGTCGCTCAACGCCAGCGCAGTTTCTGTTTTCCCCACCCCGCTCGGCCCCACCAGCAGGAATACGCCCTGCGGGCCATTCTCCGAGGTGAGGCCGGTTTTGGCCGCACGCAGGCGTTGGGCAAGGGCACTCAGGGAAGCACTTTGCCCGACCACGCGTTTTTCAAGCTGGTTTTCCAGCGTCAGCAATTCGGTCTGTTCGTCTTTCATTAATGAGGACAGCGGCACGCCAGTCCAGTCGGCAATCACGTTGGCGACAGTGCGGATATCGACATCAATCTGAATTAACGCGCTGTCCTGTTGCAGCTGGCTCAAACATTGTTGCAGAGTGTGGATGTCGGCCTGACGGCTAACGTCCTGACGACAGGCCATCAGCTGTTCTGCCACGGCTTTTTCTTTTGCGAAACGCTGCTGCTGTGTTTCGATATCCGCCGCCAGCGCGAGACGCAGTTTTTCAATCGCAGGCAGCCGTTCACCGTGGGTATGGCCGCCAGCGGCGATGTCTTCCCGCAGCGCCTGTTCTTCCAGTCCCAGTGCAGTCAGCTGGGCTTTCAGGCGCACAATTTGTTCAGGTACTGTATCAAGGCTCATACGCACGCGCGCAGCGGCGGTATCGAGCAGGTCAATCGCTTTATCCGGCAGTTGACGGCCGGTGAGGTAGCGGCGTGACAGAGTGACTGCGGCGCGAACGGCGGCGTCGGTGATGTGTACCCCGTGGTGTTCGGCATAGCGGGATTTGAGGCCGCGCAGCATCAGGCAGGCGGTGTCATCGTCCGGCTCGTCCACCAATACCCGCTGGAAGCGGCGCTCCAGCGCGGCATCGCGCTCGAAATATTGTTTGTATTCGGACCAGGTGGTCGCGGCAATGGTGCGCAGTTCGCCGCGCGCTAGTGCGGGCTTCAGCAGGTTGGCCGCATCCGCGCCGCCCGCCTGGTTACCTGCTCCGATAATGGTGTGGGCTTCGTCGATAAACAGTAAAACCGGTGCCGGTGACTGCTGCACCGCATCGATGACGTTTTTCAGCCGCTGTTCGAACTCACCTTTAACGCCTGCGCCCGCCTGCAACAGACCGAGGTCGAGTGTGCGCAGAACGACGGTTTTCAGGCTTTCCGGCACATTACCCTCGGCGATACGCAGCGCCAGGCCTTCGACCAGCGCCGTTTTACCGACGCCCGGTTCACCCACCAGGATCGGGTTGTTCTTGCGTCGGCGGGAAAGAATGTCGACCATCTGGCGGATTTCGGTGTCACGGCCGAACACCGGGTCAATCTTGCCCTCTTTCGCTTTGGCGGTGACATCAAGAGTGAATTTATCCAGCGCGTTCTGTAGCGCCGGGTTCAGTTCGCCCTCTTTCAGCTCTGCAGCGACCGGGCGGCCAACAAACTCCACATCACTGCCATGCTTCTGAGCCAGTTCGGCCTCAAACTGCAGCTCAGGACGTTCATCAGATTGTGCATTCAGCAGAGGGCGTAGTCGGGAAAGCTGACTCATCCCAGGCGTCAGCAGTGGCCACAGACCGTCGCAGTGAGCAAGTCGTGGGTTTTCCGTCAGCGCCATCAGCAGGTGCACGCTACGAATACTTTCCTCTCCGGCAAGTGAGGCCTGCATCCAGGCTTCCTGCATCAGTTTCTGAATATCGGCGGACAACTGCGGGCGGCTTCGTACCGAACGCGGTTGATTATCCAGCCAGCCGAGTAACGCCTGCCACAGTGCATCCATATTCCATTCGTATCGGCGTGCCAGCACCGTCAGGTCACCTTCCCCCTGTTCGAGCAGCTTCAGCAGCCAGTGCTCCGGCAAAATTTCCGCATGGGCACGGGTCTCACAGAGCGAAGCCGCGCCGTCCATCGCTCGTGCACAATAAGGATTCAGACGTCGCAACAGAATGGCTGGATTTTCCATGACTCTCTCTCTTTGTCGGTTTCTGGACACGCTACCGCCCATCGCTGTTTCCCGTGAAGGGGACCAAAGCGCATACGGTCAGGCGGGCAGTTTGTGGTTTTCTTTGCTGAAAGCCCGTTTCAGACAGACACTCAGCAAAAAACTGCGGACAGGAAACCCCGTCCGCATCAGGCTTAGGCGGTGGCGCGTTCGTTCCACGAGTCGGAATGAATGATGTTGCCGTCTTTGTAGGTCCAGGTGATTTTTTCGTAACGCAGTTCAATGCGCTCAAGGTGGTTGTGCTTCTCTTTAGAAAGATCCTTGATGTCATACATTTCAGGATTCACTTTCACCACTTTCACGTTTTCCAGTTTGGTGTTGAAGTACTCCACTTCCTGGCCCGCATCGTTGATTTTGTACCACTTGAATTCTGCAGACTTGAGGGTCTGACCGGTGGTCACAGCCTTGTACAGGTACGGGCTGGACGAGTCGATTTCCTTGGTGAACAGGAACGGGGTGTGGATACGGGTACCGGTCAGCTTGCCGGTGTTGTTATCGGTCGGGATGTAGAGGTTGTGCTCCTGAGCGACAACTTCGATGCTGCCTTCACGATCCTGAACGTCCACAGACCCTTTAATGTCCGCGCCGCCGTCGTCTTTCAGCCAGAGATAAACAGGAATTGCCATGGAATTACTCTCCATTGTGTTGTGAAGCGTCATCATCCTGCGACAACGCTGGGGGTTGGCCCGGTAGCTGACAGGCATTCGCCTGCGGTACCAGACTGATTTCGACACGGCGGTTAAGCGCACGCCCATCCGGCGTATCGTTGGTTGCGATTGGGCGGCTTTCGCCATAACCCTGCACGGCAAAGCAGCTTTCCGGCACATCGCCGGTATCCCGCATCCAGTCACGCACCGCTTCGGCACGTTTGAGGGATAACATCTGGTTCAACGCTGGATTACCGGTGTTATCGGTATGACCGGACACGACAATCAGCCAGCCCGGCTTCGCCTTAATCCCGACCAGCGAATTCACCAGCATTTTGGTAGACCCGGCTTTCAGCACCGATTTGCCCGAATCGAACAGTGACATGCTGTCGAGACGAATAATTTTCGGCTCCGGTTTGGGTTTCGGCGGTGGTTCAGGCTGTGGTGGTGGTGGTGGCACATACGAACGGATCGCATCCAGCACAGGCATTCGCAGACGCTCCCCCTGATACAGACCAAGGCCCATCCGCGCCGGTACGCCATTGCGTGCCCAGCTATCCAGCTGTGACGCATCATCACGCAGGACGGCAACGGCATCGGCTTTTGGTCCGAAATCATGCATCGGGATACGGTCATAGCGGGCAATATCGAAGCTCACACGCTGCAGCAGCTGGTGATTGTTCCAGCCACTGCTAAGTAGGGCAGCCATGGCCGCCAGCGTGAAAATCCCGAGCGCACAACGCCAGGTACGCCCACGTGGCGTCAGTCCTCGTCCTTCTGGCAGCAGCGGCAGAATAAAATCCGGGAAGGGGGGGATAACCGTACTGTCCGTTCCTGCAGGTTGCCAGCCCGCAACCTGCTGCATCGCAGTGTGACGGGAAAGCCACGCCGTCCAGGCCGATGTGGCCAGACTTCCGGCATGGATCGGTCCCATTCCCCACAGCACTGCGACAGGAGCAATGACGGGAACGTCGGGGTTCTCATCCATAAAGACAGCCCGGACGTGCTGATGGAACCAGCTCATCAGGCTGTTCATCAGCACCTGTTGCTGCATCCCAGGCGTCCCACCGGTGGTGACCCATGCCGCGATTGAACCGGGTGCTAAAGACTCACGCCAGACCCTCACCCCTTCCCCCGAAATAGCCGCCTGCCACAGCATGTCATCCGTCATCGCACTGCCAATCTGACCATTCATTACCAACGGCACAGAATGACCCGTTTCTTTACGCAGCTGGCTGATTTGCCAGCGCAGGGCCAGCAGACGACTGGTAAGTGCTTCGCTGTCGGCGTGTTTCTGCGGACAAACACTGACCATCACTGACAGCTGGCGACCCCAGTCAGGTCGCAACCACAGTACCTGGCGGGCAGCCTGCTCCAGATCCTGATGATCCTCCACGCGGATCCAGCATCCCTGTATGACCGTAAGCACCGGTGGCTGCTGCATACATGCCAGCGGCAGATCGCCACAGACCAGCACCACGGGCTGACGGTAGGTGGCTTCCGGCAGGTCATCCAGACGCAGGGTGACGTCATGCTCTGCACGACGACGGGCGACAGTCCAGAACGCCAGGATAAGCCCCAGAACGGTAAGCAGAATAAGCACAGAAACCAGTCGGGTGACCGGCAGGAAACCGAGACAGATCACAGCACTCAGCAAGGCTGCCCACAGCGCAAGCCCGCGCTGTTGTGCAGGACTCATTTCACGGCTCCTGGTAGCAGGGTCAGCAGTGTCTGATCCAGCCAGTGGCTCAGTCCCCACCACAGCGCGGCAACCACCACCACGCTCAGGCCAATTCGCACGGGCCATGACGCCAGCCAGCCGCCCATTCCTCGTCCGGTACGACTTTCTGCCAGTACCGGGTGAGTCTGCGGATAGCTGAACGGCGTAACATGTTCACTCAGCGCGTTGACGAGCTTCTGGCGCTCCGGATCGTACAGCGAGCGGAAACTGCCGAGGAACCCCAGCATCATGACCCGCTGGAAGCAGGTCACAACAGCGTGTTCAGGCGCCGGTTCACGCAGCACATCGCGCATCCGATCGCACAGCGTATCACCGGCATCCATGGTGCCGAGGAAGTGTCCCTGCAGGGGAATGTCATACCACTGCACGCAGGCATCATCCTCCACACCGCGACCTTTGACGGCTTCATCAAGCAGCGCACACTGTGCAGTGAGAATATGCTGGCAGCTGGCGTCATCGAGTTCGCTCGCTTTCAGCTCACGCTGCACACGCTCAACATCAGCAATACATCGCTCCCACAACGTGCGCCCTTCTCCATCCTGAAACTTCGGACCGTGACGCAGGCTGATCACCTGCAGCCAGGTGTCCTGCAGCAGGGCATCAATATCAATGGACGCGGTCGCGCCGCGTTTGCGCTCACTCATGTTCTCAGTACCGCAAAGAGTTCAAGTTCAGGCTCGCCGAGCATGCCCGGAACGTAAAACATACAGGTCCCACCCTGGAGCATGTCGGTGGCCAGAGGATGAGAGACATCGAGGCTGAAATACTGGTTTTCCAGACGCAGTGGAATGGCGGCCGGCACATGACGCAGCGGCGTCAGCGGCACACCCACCCGTGAAGAATTGACGATACCCCTGACATGATCGGGACTACCGACCTTGCACTGGCGCGGAAACTGTTCCTGCAACTGTGCCACCGGCATCGGTGAACGCACGGAGAGGTAGTAATCCGCCCCTTCGCGCAGGCGTGGGTCATGCAGACGGGCCTGCCAGAAGTGAAGCCGGGCATCATGCTCAAGCTCAATCGCTACCACCCGCGACGGCAGGCTGGCTTCCAACAGGTCGCCCAGTAAGTCAAAGAGCGGCGGGAAGACGTTATTCAGTTGCTCATGCTGCCAGACAGGAATAGCACTCACCTGGTGTTCCAGCGAGAAGGTCAGCAGGCTGCCCGCAAGGCGTGCCAGTTCAGGATACAGACGCTCCGGTGGACTTTGCGGGTGGCGCTGGAATTGTCCGAGCACGGGTTCTGCGCTGTTCAGTGCGTTCAGCAACCAGAACAGAGAGACATCCGCCACGGCAAAATCGGCCATCCGCTCGTTACTTTCACGACGCATGTCCATAAGGCGACTCAGACGGGCACGCAGTTGCGTCATCAGCTGTTCAAGCTGGGTCACCAGCCAGCGGCTGCCCTGCAGAGCCATCAGTGGTGGAAGATAGGTTTCATCGAGTGTCCAGAGCCCCTGTGAATCCTGCTGCAGACGGGCGACCGGACAGGTCAGGTAATCGCTGTTGTTCTGATGAGCGAAACGCAGCGTCAACTCTGGCTGCATCACCGCAATCTGTCGGGTATCGTCCCCAAAGGTGTTGCGGACATCCCGCCAGCGCTGGCGATAGCGAACAGGGCGCTCGGCCACCTCATCGGGTTTAAGACAGTTGCCACCATTCGCCCGCAGCAGCGGAAGCGCCAGAACCACCAACACGTCCTGTGATTCTCCTTCAAGCGCCAGCACTGGCGGCAGGTCATCGGCATTATCCGTGTCGATAAGCGTGCCGTCAGGAAAACGGATGTGCAGATGACGGGCCTGCAGGCGGCCCAGCTTCAGTGTATCCGGTTCGAAAGTGGCATTAATCATTCCCCAGGGATGGGAGAGGCCCAGCCGGGCGATGCATTCCGCAGACCAGGCCGCATACGCGGCCTGTTGCTGGAAGTGCTGGGGAGAGACCATCTGGCCCCTGCCCCATAACGGTTGTTCCGTTTTCATTGGCTTCCTGCCTTAACTTATTATTTCGCCTTCGGCATCTGGGAAACCAGTGACAGGTTGACGTCCATCCCTTCCACCTGGAAGTGCGGCACAGCGTAGAGTTTCACGCGGAAGAAGCCCGGGTTATCTTCGATATCTTCCACCGTCACCTTAGCGTCTCGAAGCGGGTGAGAGGCCTGTAGCTCATCGCCAGGATCGGTCATTTCCGTTACCAGACTGCGAACCCAGGTGTTGAGCTCAAGTTCCAGCAGACGGCGATCCTTGGTGGTGCCGATGTTTTCGCGCTGAATCAGCTTCAGGTAGTGGGCAATACGCGACAGCAGGAAGATGTACGGCAGACGCGCATTGATGCGGCTGTTGGCTGTCGCATCCGCGGTGTCATACAGGGCTGGTTTCTGGGTCGAGTTCGCCGAGAAGAAGCACGCGTAGTCGCGGTTCTTGTAATAGGAGAGCGGAATGAAGCCGAGATTGGCGAACTCAAATTCGCGGGTTTCCGGGATCATCACTTCAGATGGGATCTTCACCTGATTGCCAGTGCCGAGGTCATACAGGTGTATAGGCAGATCCTGAACGGCACCACCAGCCTGCGGGCCACGGATTTGCACACACCAGCCGTTATTGATAAAGCTGCGCACCATGTTGGATGCAAAGGCGAAGGATGCGTTGGCCCAGAGGTATTTATCGTGATCCGGGCCTTTCACTTCTTCCACGTAGTTGAAGCTACGAACAGGTACAGTGTCCGGGCCATACGGCAGGCGGCCCAGGACACGCGGCATCACCAGACCGATATAGCGGGAGTCATCCGTCTCACGCAAGGATTTCCACTTAATGTACTCCGCACGGTCAAAGTAGTTACCGATATCCTTGATGGCGGCCACATCCTCCATCGAATCCTTGAGGAAGAATTTCGGGCCCGCGGAGCCGATAAACGGCATATGGGCTGCGGCAGAGACTTTAGAGATGTTGCGCAGCAGCGCGATATCCTGGGTAGAGGCATCAAATTCGTAGGCGGAAATCAGCGCGGCAATTGGCTCACCGCCAGGGGTGTCATACTCATCAATATAGGTATGTTTATACAGTCCGCTCTGGATGATTTCCGGGCAGTCTTCGAAGTCCTGACGCAGGTCTTCTTTAGACATATCCAGTAGTTCAACCTTCACGTTCTGGCGGAAATCTGTTTTGTCGACAAGCGATTTCACGCCACGCCACAGACTTTCTACCGCCTGAAAGTCCTCATGGTGCATGACAGCATCAAGCTGACGACTAATCTGGTAATCCAGCTCAGCGATATGATGGTCAATCAGGTTTTTGTCGAGTTTTTCAACTTTTGAGCCCGCTTTTGTCAGGCATTCCAGAAACACCTGCATCCCAGCCGTTAAACGTTCATCCGCAGTCGCATCCGACATCGCTTGCGCATCCTGCCAGATGTCCAGTGCACTGAGTTCGGAGACCGGGTTCAGATTGATTTTTTTAAACAGAGACGCATAAACCCCACCCGCGGCCGGACGTTCCAGCACCACACTCTCGCCACCCACGGCATTCTCAATTTTTACAGACATCAACATCCTCCTTATTAATCCGTTAAAACATCCTGACCGTTACGGCTGTTTAGGGGCCAGAGCAGACAACTCAGATCTGAGTTCTGCGCTTAATGCCGGGTCGAGCAGAATTTTTTCAAGCTCTTTCCGGAAAGCCTGGTTATCCAGCAGGTTAGCTTTTAAATCGCGGAGCAGATTGCGCATGGAAAGCATCGCCTTCAGCTGAGGTATCTGCCGGGAAACCTGCTCAGGGGTGAAATCCTTCATGCTCTGGAATGTCAGATTGATATTGTCTTCGCTACCGTCACCGGCAAGCGTGTTTTTAACGGTCAGATTGACTTTTGGGGAGTATTCGGAAAGTACTGAGTCAAAGTTATTTTTGTTCAGATTAACTTTTTTGCGTTCAGAGAGTGGCGCAGACTCCTGACCATTACTGAAGTCACCCGCCACCAGTAATTTCAGGGGAAGTTCGGTTTTCTTGCTCGCCCCGCCCGTATGCAAATCGAGTTTTAAATTGATACGTGCCTTGGGTATTTCGGACTGAAAGGAAGAGTTAGACATGGCTGTCCCTGTTCTATGGAGTGATAGAAATCGCCACAGCCAGTGACAAATATTAAGAACGGCTTACCCTGCCATAAAACATTTCTGCCATTAAACATTCAGTGAAAAGCAGAACCTGCGGTCAGAAGCGAGTACATTCCATTTACTGGCGATATGACGCGATGAAAGAGCGTAATTGCGAAATTAATTTTTCAGACAAACACCCATGGCGCGAGTTTAGAAATAGTGGGTTAGCTAAAGGAAATGATAAGATGAAACAAAATGTAACGAAGAATACCCGCCAGACATGAAAATCTAGCAACTTGATATATAAGAATTTTCTTAAGATTATCGTTAACACGTGCATGATAACTGGGGTTACCAGATGTTTCAGTCAGCTGTTCAGTTAAGTAATGAGCATAAAAATGCCTGACGGCTAAAAAGTGCGGTTAATGATTATTTTAGCGAATTGGATCAGAAATTGATGACGCGACTTAACCCAAACAGGTTAGCCCGCATGATAAGTTATGTTAATGATTTGTGGCGCTATTATGCGCTGCACATAGCGTCTTTTGCCGCTAAGAAGTTTATCTACTCCCCCGCCGACACGCCGAAGGCGTCATGCCATAGACCTGACGAAAACGATGGCTGAAGTGCGCCGAAGAGTGAAAACCACACTGCAAGGCAATATCGGTCAGCGTCAGATCGGGCCGCGCAAGCAACGTCCGCGCACGATCCATACGACGGCGCATGACAAACTGGTGCGGCGCTTCGCCCGTGGTGTGACGGAACATGCGGGCAAAGTGAAACTCACTCAATGTCGCTTCCTGCGCCAGCACCGCCAGGGTTATAGGCTGGTCGAGATGCGTTTCAATAAATTCCAGAACCCGCCGTAATACCACCGGAGCCAGTCCGCCGCGCACCTGGGGCAGTTGCCACTTTACTTCACTGTAGTGCTGCAACAGATGGGTCAGCAGCAACGTTGATGCGCTGCTCAATGTCAGCTGGCTGGCGGGCTGTTGCCAGTCGCTGCTCAGCAGAAAGTGTCGATAGAGCTGGGTAATGCGGTCATCAGTGGAAAAGACTTTCTCATGCAGATTTAACTGTGCCGGACTGCGGTCCCAGACCTGTTCGGCTAGCTGTCGCAGCTGGTTCTCGCTGCAATAAAGATGAACAAAGGCGAGATCGGCACGCAGATCCCAGGTCGATTCCGTACCCGCCGGCATCAAACAGAAGCGGTCCGGCGCACCACCGTTACGCCAGCCGTGCGCTGTTTTATGCCAGGTATCGTAGCCGCCCGCCACATAAAGGCTCAGCGTGTGATGATCGCTGAGATTGGTAACGCGATCGCCACTGTTAAACCAGGCCGCCAGCTGAATGCCGTTGTTAAGTTGTACCTGACCACGCAGTTGTGCTTTGTGGCGTTGCAGCATGTCAAAGGTCTGGTAACGACGCATCGGGGGTATCAAATCAGATAAACAGAGTGCCAGTTTACGGATTGCGCGGGACAGAGAACAGGTCACATTGGGACGGACGGCAAAAATGCGCAAGATTTTGCAAATCCTGCGCAAGCCTCTGCAAGAACCGATCGCATTACTGGCGCAGACTCGGCGTTTTGCAGTGGAGAATCGGTTAATGAATCTGTTTTTGTATTTCTCAGTTGTCCTCATCTGGGGCACGACCTGGATTGCGATTTATGCGCAACAGTCTGCGGGCATCAGTGCCGTGACCGTCGCTGTCTTCTGGCGTTTTTTACTGGCTTCGCTGGTTATGCTTTTGCTGCTAAAGCTGATAAAACGGCTGCACAGGCTGACGCTGCAGGACCATCTCTTCTGTATGCTGCAGGGCTGCTGCGTCTTTGGCTTCAACTTTGTCTGCTTCTATTACGCTTCCGGCTTTATCAGCAGCGGACTGGAGTCGGTCATTTTCTCTATGGCCGTGATGTATAACGCCATCAACAGCTGGATATTTTTCCGTCAGCGTCCCTCTGCGCGTCTGATTCCGGCAATAGTGCTGGGCATGGCAGGCATTGTGGCGTTGTTCTGGCACGATCTGCGCAGTACGCAGGCCTCGGCCGGATTGATGTGGGGCATTGGCTTAAGTGCACTGGGCACGCTGGGATTTTCATTCGGCAACATGATCAGTCAGCGGCATCAGCGTCTGCAACGCGACGTGCTGACAACCAACAGTTACGGCATGCTATACGGTGCGCTGATGATGGCACTGGTCTCACTGCTACAGGGTGTTTCGCTGCAGCCGACATGGAATGCACAGTGGTTAGGGGCTTTGTCTTATCTGGCTATTGTAGGGTCGGTGATGGGCTTTGGGGCTTACTTTACACTGGTGGGGCGTATCGGAGCCAGTCGGGCTGCGTA
The DNA here is from genome assembly GCF_900115075.1 of Candidatus Pantoea varia. Classification (GTDB taxonomy): domain Bacteria; phylum Pseudomonadota; class Gammaproteobacteria; order Enterobacterales; family Enterobacteriaceae; genus Pantoea; species Pantoea varia. The sequence goes on along the minus strand of NZ_FOVG01000001.1, from coordinate 253,763 downwards.
TACGACGGTGTTGTTTCCGCTGGTCGCGCTGGCTCTCTCAACCCGCTTTGAGGGGTATGAGTGGCATGTCAGCGCCATCCCTGGCCTTGTCATGATTTTGCTGGGCAATATCGTGATGTTTGCCCGCTGGCCGGCAAGCCGTTGCCGCATCACTCTCTGACTCGGAGCGGGCTTAGGCCCGCATCCGGTTGGGCGTTACGCCCACTGCTGCTGAAGAAGTTTCTGTGGTTGATTAATCGCTTTACGCGCAATCCAGTAGAGCAGAACACGCTCATCGTCACTGTCACGATCGGCCATCGACAAGAGTTTCAGTGCCAGCGTCGATTTGGTCACAGGCTGTTGTTCTGTACTGAGTTCAATCACCGCCTGACCGATGATGCAGCAAACGTCATCCTCACTGGTGCTGGATTCATATGTCCGGTCTTTCATATTTCCTCCTGTTAAGTGAGCTGTAAGCCTGGCAAATAATCTGGAAACCTGCTCACATAAAGAGCTGAATGAAACATTATCTTACGGCTAATTACGTTTGCTCATTCAGTTGCCGCTTTGCTTACTTTAACCCAGCGTCGTCAACCTTTGCCGATGCCATTCATACCGCCTGAATGGCATTTCATTCCCTGATCCGTTCCGTTCATGCCTTTACTGCTCACGCGCGCGAATCACTGCTTTATTCTGACCGCAGTGTCCAGATTCCCGGACGGGAGAGAAAAAAATGAACCAGACTCAACAGGCTTCTTACCAGCGTTCCCGCTGGCTTACTTTGTTCGGCACAGTCATCACTCAGTTCGCACTGGGGTCAGTCTATACATGGAGTTTGTTTAACGGCCAGCTGTCACAGAAGCTGGATGCCCCCATCAGCCAGGTCGCTTTTTCCTTCGGTCTGCTGAGTTTAGGTCTGGCTATCGCCTCTTCGCTGGCCGGGAAATTACAGGAACGTTTTGGTGTACGCCGTGTCACTATGGGTGCGGGTGTACTGATGGCGCTGGGTTTCTGGCTCACCGCACACGCGAATAACCTGATGATGCTCTATTTCAGTGCCGGACTGCTGGTGGGTCTGGCCGATGGTGCGGGTTACCTGATGACGCTGTCAAACTGCGTGAAATGGTTTCCGGAGCGCAAAGGGATGATCTCTGCCTGTGCGATTGGCGCATACGGTCTGGGCAGTCTGGGATTCAAATTTATCTGCGGGGCATTGCTGGCGACGGTCGGTCTGGAGCAGACCTTTATGATCTGGGGCGTGCTGGCAATGTCGATGATCATCCTCGGGGCGCTGATGATGCGTGAAGCGCCGTTACAGCAGAACGGGCCGGCTACCAAAGGTCAGCAATATGCACGGGATTACACGCTGGCACAGTCGGTACGACTGCCACAGTACTGGATGCTGGCGCTGATGTTCCTGACCGCCTGCATGAGCGGCCTCTATGTAATAGGCGTTGCCAAAGATATCGGCGAAGGGCTGGTGCACCTCTCCACACAGACCGCCGCCAGCGCGGTAACGGTGATCGCGATTGCCAACCTGAGTGGTCGTCTGGTGCTGGGCGTGCTCTCTGACAAGATGATGCGCATCAGAGTCATTTCGCTGGCGCAAATCGTGTCGCTGATCGGCATGAGCGTGCTGCTGTTTACCCAAATGAATGAGATGACCTTCTTCCTGTCACTCGCCTGCGTGGCCTTCAGCTTTGGCGGGACCATCACGGTTTTCCCGTCGCTGGTCAGTGACTTCTTTGGCCTCAACAACCTGACAAAAAACTATGGCCTGCTCTATCTTGGCTTTGGTATTGGTAGCGTGCTGGGCTCGCTGGTCGCCTCGCTGTTCGGTGGTTTCACTGTCACCTTCAGCCTGATTATGACACTGCTGGTCATCTCCCTGTTCCTGTCACTCACTATCCGCCTGCCGCAGAGTTCCGTCACAGCAGAACCGGTGTTGCAACGGCATTAACTCTCACGGGCAACCACCACGGGCCGCGATAGAGCGGCCCGATAATGTTTAGCCGCGGAATCGCGGCTCTGCCATTCCCGCCACCGCAACGTCCACGGCAAAGATATCGCCGGACTGCGGATAGCGTGCCAGTTCCTCTTCAGTGCGGTCTTCCCGCGAACTGGTGATGAACAGCGTTTTAAGATCGGCTCCGCCAAAGGCCACCATCGTTGGCCACTTCACCGGAAGCAGGATCTCATCGACGATTTCGCTGCTCTGCGGATCGATACGCACCACGCGTCCGCCATCAAACTGTGCTGACCAGTAAAAACCTTCGCTATCCACAGCGGCACCATCGGGTAATCCGCCTTTCGCGTCGAAACGACGAAACAGGGTCCGTTCGCCCGGTTCGCCTTGCTCGTTTAACGGGTAGCGATAGAGTGCCTCATTCGGCGTGTCACTGTGATACATCCAGCGGCGGTCGGGAGAAAATGCCAGCCCGTTGGAAATCTTAATATCACGCGCTTTGACCTCCAGCTTCAGGTCCGGGGTCACGCGGCACAGCAGCCCGCCGTTTTTGTCCTGCGGTTCCCACAGGCTGCCGCACCAGAAGTTACCCCAGGGATCGACACGGCCATCATTAAAGCGACTTTGCGCCGCCACACCGGGGTTTTCTGCGATCTTTTTCTCTGGTTTACCCTGCGCATCCAACAGCCAGACACCGCCACGTAATGCGGCGATCAGCCCTTCCTGCTCACGCAGACCGATACATCCCACCTCTTCCGCCTGGGGGAAGGTCTGCAACTCGCCGCTGACCGGATCAAAACGGTGAATGGCGGGTGCCAGGATATCGACACAGTAGAGCACCTGTTCTTTGACAGACCAGAGCGGGCATTCGCCCAATTCAGCCTGTAAAGCCAGAATATTTTTAACGACATGCGGCATGTTTCTCTCCCATTGAACTGACATGCTAATAATGTAGTGGTAAAAACTTTCAAATGAGAATTATTTTAGCTTGATTTTAAGACTATTCTCTTTGATAGTATTTATTATTCAGTTCATTCCGATTTCTTTAATTCCCTCCGCTGCAAAACGCAGCATCCTGAAATATTTATTCATATCTTTTTAAATAACTCTACAAAGCCTGCATCTTCACTCCATTTTCCCAGCGTAGTGTCGTAGTCATTGGAAAAGAGGAGACGCTTCCGATGAAGAGATTAATTAAAGTCGCTTCGGTGGTTGCGCTGATGATGTTATTAAGCGGTTGTATCATCAGCCCCAGACACGACAATGGCTGGCACCGCGGAGGTGGCGGCGGATATCATGGAGGCTACTATGGAGGTTATCACGGTGGGTATCATGGCGGTCACCATCGCCACTAATGGGCAAAGATGTCACACAGCATAAAATAAAGGCTTTACACTTTAAGGGCGGGATAATTATCCCGCCCGTTTTATTTAGCTTTTCAGTGCGTAATTACACTGGAACCACGCTTTCTTCAATCCTGGAATATTACTCTCCTGCGCAGGCAACGCCTCGACTTTATCAAATCCTTTATTGCTACAGTAATTCGCCAGATCAATATCCATTGCGTCACGATTGACCTTTGCCGGATCAAAACGGTACTGCACGGTATTTGAATCCGGGTCTTCATCAACGCGTTCAAATGCCCCGGGTTTGCTGGCAGTACATCCACTCAGCAGAATCAGCGCAACTGCGCCGGTAATTATTTTTTTCATTTAGTTATCCTCACGTTGCCGCGCAGTTTATGACGCAGTCAGTCACGCATCCATAGGATTAATGCGCGAAAAATCAGAACTTGAGAAGCTTTTACCGATTAATGTAATACGATTAAATGGCTATCGCTATCGTGACGGACGTGTCAGGATGCAGTCAGACCAAACGAAGACTGCACCACACCAGGAAATGCCAAAAATAATAAATCTGTTCCTCTCTTCCCTGCCCGCGCTAAGCGGGCTTTTTTTTGCCCGCTTTTCACTGCCGCTCACTGACCCGTCAGAGCAATCATTCTACGTAACAGGTTCGCGGCGCGCTTGTCAGGTAATGCCAGAATGGCACTATAGAGATCAATCGACATGGCACACAGCGAAGAGCGATCAACCGCCGTGTCGGCAGGCATATTCAGCTGCTGCAGCTTGTCGCCCCATTTCAGAGAGAGCCGCTCGACGATCTGTTGCAGATCATCCTGGGCCTGCGTCTTATCCAGTGGCTGTTCAGGTGGAGGGCTGTTGAGCAGCAGCTGCTCCATGGCATCCGCCTCTTTGCGATTCAGCGACGGTGGCAGCGTAGTCTGCAAATTGATGCCACCACTTACCTGCGGATAGAGATAACGGAAGCAGAGGCCCGGATCGATCTGGTTCAGCGCCCGCATCTCTTCAACCGAGACGCTGATATAGTCAACGACCGCTGCATCCGTTCCACGCATCAGCCGCTGATTAATAACCTCAATCAGCCAGCCCCGCAGCTCGCCCGTTGCTTTGTCTGCTGGTTCCCCCTCGCGGATTCGACGGGTCAGCTCCTGGGTCAGTAATAGCCATAACGACGGTTCCTGAGTTTGCAGCACCCGATAGCCTGGCATCTTTGCCAGTTGATTCACCGCCTGCTCACGCTGAGTCGCCTGTACCTGATGCGGCGCGACCCAGCTGAACCAGAGCAGATTCGCCAGTATCAGTGGCAGCAGAAAGAGGATCAGCCCCTGCCACAAACGCAGCCGGGTAGTTTTGATCAGCACAATAACGATCATCGCCAGCAGCGCAAACGCGGCCAGCGTAATAAAAAGCAGAGAATTCATGCTGCGGGATTAATCCTTACGTACATCGATCAGCACAGGACAGTGAGCACGTTCGATAACCGATGCGCTGACCGAGCCTTTTAACAGCCGGTTAAAAGAGGAGAGATGGCGGCGTCCCATGATAATCATGCTGGCCTTGAGCTGCTGCGACTGGGCAACGATGGTATCTGCCGCGTCCCCCGCCAGAATCATGCCGCGCGCATTAATGCCCGCACGCAGTAACGGTGCCAGGGCATGGCGCACCACCATTTCCGCCGTATTCTGCTCATCCTGCGCCGCCACAAAATCGGCCGGGTCTTCACCCGCGTCGATTTCCATCGGCTGATTACAGGAGGAGTAGGCAGGATCGACACAGCAGAGCACGACCACATCGGCACGATGCGCCAGCGCTTCTTCAATGGTTAAGGCAACCACTTTCTCCGCGACCGGAGAGTGATCAATGGCCATCAGTAGGGTTTTCATCAGATGCTTATCCTTCTATCGCGGCGACTTTGCCAATTTCACGCATCAGCGCCTCTTTGCACTTCAGCATCTCGTCACGAAAACGGGCTTCGTGTCGCAGAAAACGAGCAGAGGGCACCAGTAAAGAGACAGAAAAGCGACCAAACAGCGTATCCAGCGCAAACGCCATGGTAGAGATCCCTTCCAGCGTTTCACCGCGATCCACGGCGATACCGGTTTCGCGCACTTCCCTGATAAGTTGCAGCAACTGCGGCAGTGTTTTCACCGTCATATCGGTTAACTCCTGCCAGGCGTCGCCGACGATCGTCCGCACATCCTTTTCACACTCCAGCGCCAGCAGCGCTCGTCCACCGGAGGTGCTGTAGAGCGGCAGATTGAGCCCCATGTGCGGAACCACCCGAAGCTCACGCGACGCCACCACATGATGGATAATCGCCAGTTGGCTGCCACTGGCGCGCGCCAGCGAGACCGTTTCATTGGTGTCGGAAGAGAGTTTTTCCAGCAGCGGACTAACGAGATCGACCACGTCGGTATGGACGCTGGAGATCAGTTTTAACAGTGCAGGCCCTAACCGCAGTCCACCCGCCCCACTGCTGCGCACCAGTTCCGCACTGTCGAGGGCGGCGACAATGCGCTGCACCGTTGAACGGGGCAGTTCCACCGCCTGAGCGATCTCGCCGAGGCTCATGCCGCCAGGCTGTTCGCCCAGCGCATTAAGAATTTTTGCCGCACGGGCGATGACCTGAATACCGCCCGTTTTTTCCTCCTCGCGGCTGGAGGGTTGATGTGCCATAGCGTCGTCCTGTTTGAGCTGCCTTACTGTAGCGCGAATGCCGCACTTTTTACAGCCTGTACCACATTGCAATACAGCATACCGGGATGTAATATTACGCCCTGTATCACATCGCAGTACACTGCATCATAATAACGAGATCGCCTGCAATGAACGCTAAGCCAGCCGCCGCGCCGGCCCCTCATCCTTTTACACTGCGACTGGCTCTCGGCCTGGTCGGCGTGCTCATTGCTGCGCTGACCTCCGGGCTGAACGATCGCGTCAGTGATATCGCGCTGGCCGATATCCGTGCCGCGATCGGCATCGGTTTCGATCAGGGTAGCTGGATCATTTCTGGTTATCAGGCAGCAGAAGTGGCGGCCATGATGATAGCGCCCTGGTTCGCCGTCACCCTGTCGCTGCGGCGTTTTACGCTCGGCGTGTCGGCGGGATTTATGCTGACCGGCATTCTGCTGCCGCTGGTACCGGATCCGACGCTGTTTATCACCCTGCGCGTGCTACAAGGCCTGTTTGGTGGCGCACTGCCGCCGATGCTGATGACCGTCGCCCTGCGCTTTCTGCCGCCGCCCTTTAAACTGTTTGGCCTGGCGGGCTATGCCCTGACCGCGACATTTGGCCCTAATATGGCCGCTTCGCTGGCCTCATTGTGGACCGACCATGTGAGCTGGATGATGGTGTTCTGGCAGGTGGTGCCCGGCATGCTGATTGCCATGACACTGATCAGCTGGGGCATACCGCAGGACCCGCTGCGTCCGGAACGCTTTCAGCAGATCGATCTGTTTGGCATGGTGACCGGCTGCAGTGCTGTCGCGCTGCTGGTTCTGGTGCTGACCCAGGGTGAACGCCTCGACTGGCTAAACTCGCCGCTGATTGCCGGTATGCTGCTTGCCGCGCTGCCGCTGATGCTGGTTTTCCTGATCAACGAGTGGTTTCACCCGCTGCCGCTGTTTAAATTGCAGATGCTCCGGCGACCTAATCTGGCGCACGGCCTGCTGGGGCTGGCCTGCGTGCTCATCCTGGGGCTTTCAGGTTCCGCGCTGCCGTCGGCCTATTTTGCTCAGGTTAGCGGCTTCCGCACCCTTGAGTTTGCCCCGCTGGCACTGACGGTGGGCCTGCCGCAACTGCTGATCGCGCCGCTGATTGCGGCACTGCTCAATATCCGCTGGATTGACTGCCGCTGGATGCTGACGGCGGGCGCTGGCCTGCTGGTGACCTCCTGTCTGCTGGGCACGCAGATCACCAGCGACTGGGCGCGACAGAATTTCTGGCTGCTACAGGTCCTGCAGGCGTTCGGACAACCGATGATCATTTTGCCGATACTGATGAGCGCTACCAGCGTTGTGGCCCCACCAGAAGGCCCGTTTGCCTCGGCGATGTTTAATACGGTGCGCGGCTTCTCCAGCATCGCTGCCTCCACGCTGGTTGAGGTATTCCTCTCCCATCGTGAACAATTTCATTCCAGTGTCCTGATTAATCAGGCGGCCAGCCGCAGCTGGCTGATGACCGCGCCGACAGCCGATCAGGCCAGCCGCAGTTTGCCGCTATTGCCGGATGGCAGCATCAGCGCCAGCGATAACCTCAGCGGATTCGCCACGCTGATCCGGCATCAGGCCACGGTGCTGAGTCTGAGCGATAGCTGGCTGATGCTGACCGGCTTTGCCGCCTGCCTGTTATTGCTTACCGCCATCCTGCCAAAACGGGTCTGGCCGCCTCAAACTTTGATTCAAAACCCCTCCCGGAATAACTGAATATGCGTACTTTCGAAATGAGAAGAACCCTGCTGCTGAGTCTGCTGCTGCTGGTTTTACTGGCCATTGCCTTTGTCGTCTGGTCAATGATGACCGGCAACGATCACCGCACCAACGACGCTTACGTTAATGCGGACTACACCCTGGTGGCGCCGAAAGTCTCCGGCTACATCAGCCATGTGCAGGTACAGGATAATCAGCAGGTTAAAGCGGGCCAGCTGCTGGCAACGCTGGACGATCGTGACTATCGTGTGGCACTGGAGAGTGCCGAGGCTGACCTGCAGGTGAGTCAGGCGAAACTGCTGAGCAGCCAGGCCCAGCTTGAGCAGCAGCAGTCGGTGATTGATCAGCAGAAAGCCAGCGTCGCGGCCAGTCAGGCTTCCGCGCAGTATGCCGGCCAGAGCGCCGATCGCTACAACCGCCTCTATAAAAGCGGCACCGTGGCAGCTGACGATCAGCAGAAATCCAGCGCTAACCAGCGCTCGGCGCTGGCAGCCGTGCATCAGAGTCAGGCTGCGCTGGCATCGGCAGTGAAACAGGTCGGCGTGTTACAGGCGGCGGTGCGTTCAGCGGAAGCGGATGTCGCAGCGGCGAAGGCCAGCGTCGATCAGGCCAGGCTGAATCTCTCCTACACGCGGATTACGGCCCCCGTTGATGGCATGGTCGGTCAGCGCTCGGCGCGGATCGGTGCCTATGTTTCAGCCGGAACCCGTCTGCTGGCCGTGGTGCCCCTGCAGCAAACCTACATTACGGCTAACTACCTTGAGACGCAGTTAAGCGATGTGCGTCCAGGCCAGCGTGTGCGAATCAGTGTGGATGCCCTGCCCGGCGAGACCTTTACCGGCCATGTGGACAGCATCGCACCGGCCACCGGCGCAACTTTTTCGGCGATCGCTCCCGATAACGCCACCGGCAACTACACTAAAGTCGTTCAACGTCTGCCGGTCAAAATTGTGCTGGATGGTGACCAACAGCATCTGGCTCAGTTACGTGTCGGCATGTCGGCGATTCCCGAAATTGAGGTGCCGTAAAATTGTGAGCAATATCTCAGAACGGACCTATTTCATTTGGGCGGGATTACGCGTAAATTAGCGCCTGATCCTGTTCTGAGAGTTATTCAGATCGACCCGGAAGAGAGCAGACCATTACTGAAATGGCGATCTCTTTTCCACATGTGTTCGCGTTGCACTGGTTTGGGATCGCCATCATCGTAACCGCTCAGAGGAGTTGCTTTGTGAAATATGCCTTGATGGGAATATCTTTTTTCGCGTTACTTTGGTTCGGCACGTTTGTTCTGCTGCTGAAGTAATGGCGTGACAGTGCCGCCACGGGGCGACCATTGCGTCGCCCCTGCTGGCTGTCAGCTCTCTTCTTCTGTTTTCATGCTACCCGGCAATACGCCATCGGCACGAAACATCGCTTTAATTCCCCTTACCGCCTGACGAATACGATCGCTGTTTTCAATCAGCGCAAATCGCACGTGCGTGTCGCCATAGTCACCAAACCCGATACCGGGTGAGACACAGACTTTCGCCTCCTGCAGCATATGTTTGGCAAACTCCAGCGACCCCAGATGCGCATAATGGTCAGGAATTTTTGCCCAGACGTACATCGAGGCTTTCGGGTTATCCACCATCCAGCCCGCTTCATGCAACCCTTTGACCAGCACATCACGGCGGCGTTTGTACTGCTCAGCGATGTCGCGCACGCACTGCTGATCCCCTTCCAGCGCCGCAATCGCTGCCACCTGTAACGGCGTAAAGGTGCCGTAGTCATGGTAACTTTTGATGCGCGCCAGCGCGGCGACCAACTCTTTATTGCCCACCATGAAACCGATGCGCCAGCCCGCCATGTTGTAGCTTTTTGACAGGGTGAAGAATTCTACGGCGACATCTCGTGCGCCCGGCACCTGCATAATTGAGGGTGCTTTCCAGCCGTCGTAAACGATGTCGGCATAGGCAAGATCGTGGATGACCAGGACGTTGTACTGCTTCGCCAGCGCAATCACCCGCTCGAAAAAGTCGAGCTCCACACACTGTGCGGTGGGGTTGGACGGGAAGCCAAGGATCATCATTTTTGGCTTGGGGTAGCTCTCCCGAATGGCGCGTTCCAGCTCATTGAAGAAGTCGACACCCGCCACCAGCGGTACCGAACGCACCTGCGCACCGGCAATCACCGCACCGTAGATATGAATCGGATAGCTGGGATTGGGCACCAGCACGGTATCACCATGATCCAGCGTCGCCAGCATCAGGTGCGCCAGTCCCTCTTTGGAACCGATGGTAACAATCGCCTCAGATTCGGGATCGATATCCACCTGATAGCGATCGGCGTACCAGCGCGAGATCGCTCTGCGCAGACGCGGAATGCCGCGCGAGGTGGAATAACCGTGGGTATCGTCACGCTGCGCCACCTGACATAACTTTTCGACGATATGAGGCGGAGTCGGGCCATCAGGGTTGCCCATTGAAAAGTCGATGATATCTTCGCCGCGCCGACGCGCAGCCATCTTCAGTTCAGCGGTGATGTTGAAAACGTAAGGGGGTAAACGTTCAATACGCGAGAAACGACGGGGTGTGCTGTTATCAGCCATGATGTCCTCTGGATTACGTAAGCGCCCGGACCGTCCGAGCGACGCGGGTCACTGCGGTGACCCGTTACGAACATAACGTGGCGAGGATCATTTTGTCGAGGGTGGCAGAACGTTTTTTTATTTTTGCGGATTCAGCCGTCCCAGCAGCCAATCGTTCACCCAGCGGCCGTTCAGCAGATAATTATCCCGCAGCGTGCCCTCCAGCTGGAAACCGTTTTTCTCCAGAATACGGCGTGACGCCCAGTTACCTTCAATCACCATCGCCTTGAGTTTGTGGAAATCTGCTTCCAGCAAAAACTGACACAGCGCCGCCAGCGCTTCGCTGCCATAGCCCTGACCGCAGTAGCGATGCAGCAGCATATAGCCCACTTCCGCCTGACGATGTGGCTCCCATTCGGGGCTACAGCCAAACAGGCCAATCGGCTCACCGTTGTCGCGACGTCGTGCTACCAGGCAGAGCATATGGAAACTGCGCGGCTGCCAGGGTGCCAGACGCGTGGTGAAGCGCTGACGGATATCCGCTTCGTCCGGGATTTCGCTCACCCAGGTCATGGTGTCGCGATCTTCATGAACGGCACGAAACAGTTGCCAGTCTTCTGGCTGTAATTTACTCAGGGTTAATCTGGCGGTGACAAGTTGCATCTGCTGCTCCCGATGGGCGCGGTTTCCCAGCGGTCGCTGGCGCGCGTCATCGCGCAACATAGCAAAACGGCACCACAGCGACCAGCGTTCGCAGGCTGAAAAACTGTTCCCCTTTATTGCACTCAACCTTTCCCCTTTTTACGGATTGGCCGTAAAAATTGATCTAAAACACGAACTCCTGGCGTGATTGATCGGGACGCTAGCGGTTCGCGATCACATTTTTTATCATAGAGACACTTTCCATTGCCGATGAGTCGCCTGTGTCCTCCCACTTCACGATGTTACTGGCAGTATTTGACCGCGCCGCCCTGATGTTGATCTGTCTGTTCTTCCTGACGCGGACCCGTCCGTTTCGTCAGTTGCTGCAAAAAGATGAACATACCCGCGCCGAGAAAGTGGCGGTGACGGCCATCTTTTCCCTGTTTGCGCTGTTCAGTACCTGGTCGGGCGTCAATGTCGACGGCTCACTGCTGAATGTGCGGGTGATCGCCGTGATGGCGGGTGGGATTCTGTTTGGTCCCTGGGTCGGCATCGCCACCGGTGTGATTGCGGGTCTGCACCGCTTTCTGATCGATATTCACGGCGTCACCTCCGTGCCCTGCCTGATTACCAGCATCATTGCCGGTGTCGTCGCGGGCGGGATTAATCGCCGGGTGCTGAAAGAGCACCGCTGGCGTGCCGGTATTATCGGCGGCATGCTGTGTGAAGCCCTGACAATGGTGCTGATCGTCCTGTGGGCGCGCCCTGCTTCGCTCGGGCTGGCGATTGTGTCGGAGATTGCCCTGCCGATGATCCTTGGCGCGTCCAGCATCGGCATCATTGTGTTGCTGGTACAGAGTGTCGAGGGAGAGAAAGAGGCGATTGCCGCCCGTCAGGCCAAGCTGGCGCTGGAGATAGCCAACAAAACCCTGCCGCTGTTTCGTCAGGTAAACAGCGACTCGCTGCGCAACATCTGTGACATTATCCGGCGCGAGATCAAAGCCGATGCGGTGGCGATGACCGATAAAAAGCAGATTCTGGCCTACGTTGGCTATGGCGAACATAACTATAAGCATGGGGATGATGGCATCAGCCCCACCACGGCGCAGTCGATCGCCAGCGGTAAAATTATTATTAAGAACAACGATGAAGCGCACCGCACCAAAGATATCCATTCGATGATCGTCATCCCGCTGTGGGAAAAGGGCAACGTTACCGGCACGCTGAAAATCTATTATCGCCGTGCGCACCGCATTACCGGCTCGCTGAAGGAGATGGCGATCGGCCTGTCACAAATCATCTCAACTCAGCTTGAAGTGTCGCGAGCTGAGCAGCTGCGCGAGATGGCCAATAAAGCGGAACTGCGCGCACTGCAAAGTAAAATAAATCCTCATTTTCTGTTCAACGCCCTGAATGCTATCTCCTCTTCTATCCGGCTCAATCCCGATACCGCCCGCCAGCTGGTGATCAACCTGTCACGCTACCTGCGCTATAACCTGGAACTGAATGACGATGAGCTGATCGACATCCGCAAAGAGCTGTGGCAGGTGAAAGATTACATCGCCATCGAGCAGGCGCGGTTTGGCGATAAACTGACGATGATTTATGACGTCGATGAAGATCTGCATTTTCTGCTGCCGAGTCTGCTGATCCAGCCCCTGGTGGAGAACGCCATCGTGCATGGCATCCAGCCCTGTAAAGGCAAAGGCGTAGTGACGCTGAGCGTCCGGGATCGGGGCGATCGGGTGCAGGTTTCAGTGCGGGATACCGGACAGGGCATCAGTGACGAAGTGATGGAGCGGGTGGCGCGTAACGAGATGCCCGGTAATAAAATCGGCCTGCTCAATGTGCATCATCGGGTAAAACTCCTGTCGGGTCAGGGACTGAACATCGAGCGGCATCAGCCGGGCACCGAGATTTCTTTTACGCTAAGTAAGAATGGCCAGCGCCTGGCGGAGAATCTGTTATGAAAGCCATTATTGTGGAAGATGAATTCCTGGCGCGGCAGGAGCTGAGCTGGATGATTCAGCATCACAGCAAAATCGAGGTTGAAGCCTGCTTTGACGATGGTCTGGACGTGCTGAAGTATCTGCAAAACCATCGGGTTGATGTGATTTTTCTCGACATCAATATCCCCTCGCTGGATGGCATGCTGCTGGCACAGAATATCCATCAGTTTGCCCACAAGCCGCTGATCGTCTTTATCACCGCGTGGAAAGAGCATGCGGTAGAGGCGTTTGAGCTGGAGGCGTTTGACTACATTCTCAAGCCCTATCAGGAGTCGCGGATTGTCACCATGCTAAACAAGCTGGAAGCCACCGCGCAGTCACAGCAGGCAGTGAGTCATCTCAGTGCCACGCCTGCGCCGCAGACGGTCAACCTGAGCAAAGATGAGCGCATTATCGTCACTGACGTGAATGATATTTACTATGTTGAGGCGCACGAGAAGCTGACGTTTGTGTATACCCGGCGAGAATCCTACGTGATGTCGATGAATATCACCGAGTTCTGTTCACGCCTGCCGGAGCAGCAGTTCTTCCGCTGCCACCGCTCTTACTGCGTCAGCCTCAGCAAGATCCGCGAAATCGAGCCGTGGTTTAATAACACCTATCTGCTGAAACTGCGCGATCTGGAGTTTCAGGTGCCGGTGAGCCGAAGCAAGGTGAAGCAGTTTCGACAGCTGATGCGTCTGTAGCGCAGGCGCGCTGCGGAACGCTTCAGGAAGGGTAAACGAGGCAGGGATAAAGCAGGCGATGATTTCCCGATCCTGACCCGTTAAAGCAGCCAGGTCGGGAAAATCGAACGCGCACAGCGTGTCAGCGCGCGAGGTGAAGCAGAATCAGATTTCGCGACCCAGCGTCTGGCGCAGATGCGCACCCGCGCCCAGCAGGCCTGGCTGATCGTGCGTAATCATATAGACCGGGATACTGGCAACATAGTCGCGGAAGCGCCCTTTATCTTCAAAGGCCGCACGGAAACCGGACGCCTTAAAGAATTCCAGGAAGCGTGGCACGATGCCACCCGCAATGTAGACGCCACCAAAGGTACCCAGATTCAGCGCCAGGTTGCCGCCAAAACGGCCCATGATGACGCAGAACATCGACAACGCACGACGGCAGTCGGTGCAGCTGTCATCCAGCGCACGCTGGCTGACATCTTTCGGCTTCAGGTTTTCCGGCACGCGATTGTCCACTTTCACGATCGCACGATAAAGGTTAACCAGACCGGCTCCCGACAGCACACGTTCAGCTGAAACATGGCCCAGCTCTTCGCGTAGTACTTCCAGGATCTGATCTTCTTCTTCGCTGTTGGCCGCGAAATCGACATGCCCCCCCTCGCCCGGCAGGCTGACCCAGCGCTTGTCCACATGCACCAGATGGCTGACGCCTAAGCCGGTACCGGCACCATAAATCGCGATAGGTTTATCTTTAACCGGCTCTGTACCGCCAAACTGAATCACGTTTTCGGCGGTCAGCATCGGGATCGCCATGGATACCGCGGTGAAGTCGTTAATGATTTCCAGGTGTTCAAAACCGATGTTCTCTTTGAGCTTGCGCGTTGAAAACGCCCAGTCATGGTTGGTCATTTCAACCCAGTCATCGGTAATCGGGCAGGCGATAGCAATACAGCCATCTTTAACGTCCTGCTGTTGTTCATCAAGATAGTGGCGGATGACAGCTTCGAGGCTGTCGTATTCTGATGTTGAGAATGTTTTGGCCTGGGTGATGCTGCCGCTTTCCACCTCACATAGGGCGAGGCGCGCGTTAGTACCGCCGACATCGCCGACCAAGGCATAGGTTGTCATTCTTCTGTTGCTCCGCTTGGGGTCTTAAGAGTTGGAGGACACTATAAATTTCTGCCCATAAAACAACAACGCTCACCGGTGCGATTGGTGAGCGTCTTACTCAGTTGTGCTACAGCCTAACCGCGTTAGTCCACCCTGCACAGCGGCAACTATCTGAATCTTAGCCGCCGTTGCGTTGATTCAGGCAGGCGGTGACTTTTCTTAGCAGTGGCGGCAAATCTTCTTTCGGCATAACCACCTCAACCAGCGACAGCCATTGAGGCGCTGAAAGTCGCGCCATCACCTCGTCTAACTGCACGGTTTCACTAATGCGCCAGCTCTGCGCCTGGCCTTGCAGGCTAAGGGCGTGCGGTAAAGCCGTCCAGTTCCACGGGGCAATATCATTGTAACGTTGTGTTGCGCCATGAATCGCCCGTTCGACGGTATAGCCTTCATTATTCAGCAAAAAGATTATCAGTCGCTGCCGATCGCGCAGCATCGAACCCAGTTCCTGAATCGTCAGTTGCGCCGAACCGTCTCCGATGATCAGGATAACCCGGCGCTCAGGGTCGGCAGTCTGCGCGCCAAACGCTGCCGGAAGAGTATAGCCGATTGATCCCCATAATGGCTGGACCACCAGCTGTGCCTGCGTAGGCAGTCGCAATGCGGCAGCACCAAAAGCCGCCGTCCCCTGCTCGGCCAGAATCAGGTCGCCGGGTTGCAGGAATGTCTGCATCGCCTGCCAGAAGGCGTGCTGGCTGATCACCGCCGTGGGTTCTGCTGGCTGCGCGGCGGGGATCGCAGCGGCAGGCTGCCACTGCCGGCCATAGCGTTCAAACAGCAGTTGCAGTTCACTGAGCGCATCCGCCATCGACAACGGCGCAAAATTTTCACCGCCTGCGCTGGCACTGAAGGGCTGCAGATCGATTAATCGTTCAGGATCGAACTGCTGCGTGAAGCCTGCGGTAATCGTGTCGGTGAAACGCACTCCGACGCAGATCGCCACATCCACCTGCTCGATCTGTTCGCACACCTGCCCTGCACTGGCCTCACCGGCATACGTTCCGACATAACCCGGCTGCTGCTCATCCAGTACTCCTTTGCCCATCAGCAGACTGGCGCAGGGAATCGCGCTCTGTTCGCGCAGCGCGGCCAGAGCGGACTGCTGCTGCCAGCGCAACGCCAGAAAGTCTGCCAGCAGTGAAACGCGCTGTGCCGGTGCCAGTAAACGTTCTGCCGCGGCCCTGAAAGCCCGGCGCGCAGCGGGCGAAGAGGATTGATGGATGTTCAGCGGCTGCGCAGGTGGCTGCACCGCTATAGCCGCCACGTCGACGGCCAGTGAGAGATAGCCGGGACGACGGGCCTGCAGCGCACTGATGATCACCCGATCAATCTCGCCGGTAGCGTGGTCGGCAGTAAGCTGTGCTGTTGCGGCACTGACCTCTGCGGCCATGCGAATGAAATGCTGGAAATCGCCATCGCCCAGCGAATGATGAACACAGTCACCCTTCAACTGCGCCTGCGTCGCGGGTGCACCGACGATGTGAATCACCGGCAGATACTCGGCATAACTGCCCGCGATGCCATTAATCGCGCTAAGCTCGCCAACGCCAAACGTGGTTAATAGCGCGCCCACGCCGTTGCAGCGCGCATAACCGTCCGCCGCATAGGCTGCGTTGAGTTCATTGGCGCAGCCAACCCAGCTGATTTCCGGATGGTCGATGACCCGATCAAGAAACTGCAGGTTATAGTCGCCCGGCACGCCAAACAGATGCTTTACACCGATCTCCTGCAGACGGGTCAGCAGGTAATCTCCAACAGTAAATGTGGACATTGCGCATTCCTTTCAGGGAAGAGTCGGGTTAAGTATCTGACAGAGGGTGAAATTAGCGAGGAAAGTGGCTATTTTCGCCAGCCGCAATGCCTGGCAAGTCGTCGTTACGCTGGCAGATTATTCTGTAAAAATGCGAACTGCTGCGCGCTGTCACTGAGTGTAACCGTATACACTGATAGACTTTTGGCACATATCCCCGTTTTTACTCAGGAGCGCTGAATGTCCTCTTTCCCCAATCCCGATCGCTATCAACAGATGGAATATCGTCGCAGCGGCCGCAGCGGCATCAAACTGCCCGCCATTTCGCTGGGACTGTGGCACAACTTTGGTGACAGCACCCGGGTTGATAACAGCCGTGAGCTGCTGCGTCATGCGTTTGATCTTGGCATCACCCATTTCGACTTAGCGAATAACTACGGCCCGCCTCCTGGCTCAGCGGAAGAAAATTTCGGGCGTATCCTGCGGGAAGATTTTCGTGCCCATCGTGATGAGCTGATTATCTCCACCAAAGCAGGCTATACCATGTGGCAAGGGCCTTATGGGGATTGGGGGTCGCGTAAGTATCTGGTTGCCAGCCTGGATCAGAGCCTGAAGCGTATGGGAGTAGAGTATGTGGATATTTTCTATCATCACCGTCCCGATCCTGAAACCCCGCTGGAAGAGACGATGCGCGCGCTGGATCATGTCGTGCGCCAGGGCAAAGCGCTTTATGTGGCCCTCTCTAACTATCCAGCCGACCTTGCTGCCCAGGCGATCGCTATCCTGCGCGATCTCGGCACGCCGTGTCTGATCCACCAGCCGCGCTATTCAATGTTTGAACGCACGCCAGAACAGGGATTGATTCAGACGCTGGGCGATGCGGGTGTTGGCTGCATCGCCTTCTCTCCGCTGGCGGGTGGCGTGCTCACCGATCGCTATCTGCAGGGTATCCCGGAAGATTCGCGTGCAGCCAGCGGCAGCAAGTTCCTCAGTGAGAGCCAGCTGACCGAAGAGAAGATGGAAAAGGTCCGCAAGCTGAATGTGATTGCGCAGCAGCGCGAACAGAAGCTGGCGCAGATGGCGCTGGCGTGGGTACTGCGCGATGATCGCGTCACCTCGGTGCTTATTGGTGCCAGTAAAACGGCCCAGATAGATGACGCAGTGGCGATGCTCGCCCGTCGTCAGTTCAGCGACACCGAATTAGCGGCCATTGACGCGGCTCTGATGTAACGGTTCACCGCCCGGCGCAGGTCGGGCGTTTTTTTCGCCAGAATAGTCTCAATCCCCTTTCTCTCCCCAATTTCCTCACAATCTTCCGACACAATGATGCGGTAACAACAGCAATACGCAGGCATAATCACTGCGCCGCAACAGCATCAGCCTGTTGATGAGGAGAATATAATGAAAAGAGCTCTTATTTTTGCTGCCCTGCTGGCTCTGTTTTCGCCGCTGGCCTATCACACAGCCGAGGCCTCCAGCGCCTCAATTTCTCTGGCCCCCGGCGTCACCCTGAATCTGGGCGATCGCGATAATCGAGGTTATTACTGGGATGGTGGTCGCTGGCGTGAACCACGCTGGTGGAATGACCGCTATTCATACAACGAACGCCGCTGGTGGCGACATGAAGAGTGGCGTCGTCAGCAGCAGTGGGAGCGTGAACGCCGCTGGCACGAGCGCGACCGCGAGCGCCGCTGGGAACATCAGTATCGACGCGATCGTGATCGTGGCTGGGATCATCATGACCGTCGAGGTCCAGGTCCTGGCCCGCGTGGTTTTGGACCTCACGGACCCGGTGGACCCGGTCCTCATGGTCATGATCGTCACTAATAAAAAACGCCCGGCAGAACCGGGCGTTTTTTGTTTCCACGAACCCTTACAGCCCCAGCGCTTCACCTACCAGCAGATAAAGATTCAGCGCAATCACCAGCAGCACAATTAGTCGCCCGGTGTTCTGCATCAGACGCGAGTTAACCATATCGTCGCCCATCAGCTCGCGGTTGCCGGTAAAGGAGAGCAGCGGAATCAGCGCCAGCGCGATACCGAAACTCAGCAGCACCTGACTCATCACCAGCACCTTTGTTGGATCCCAGCCTGCCCAGATGACAATAAAGGAGGGCAGCATGGTGACCGTACGACGCACCCAGAGCGGAATATGGAAACGGATAAAGCCCTGCATCACCACCTGCCCCGCCAGCGTACCGACCACCGTTGAGGATAATCCGGCCGCCACCAGACTCAGACCAAACACCGTTGCCGCAGCCTGACCTAACAGGGGTTGCAGTGTCAGATAGGCCTGATCGAGTTCAGCAATTTTACTGTGCCCGCTGAAGTGAAAGGCTGCTGCCGCGGTCGCCATCATCGCCAGGTTAACGAATCCGGCGATGGTCATGGCAATTGCCACGTCCAGTTTGGTTGAGGAGTAACGCTGACCTTTGCTGTCCTCACTTTTGCCCTGCGTCAGCGCAGAGTGCAGATAAATCACGTGCGGCATGATGGTCGCCCCCAGCACGCCGGCGGCCAGGAACACGGCATCCGACGTCGGTAACGCGGGCAGCGCCATGCCGACCACCAGCTCCTTAATATTGGGCTGGGAGAAGAAGAGTTCGACGATATAGGCCGCCGCGACAAACAGCAGCAGTCCGCCAATCACCAGCTCCAGCGGCTTTTGTCCGCGACTCTGTAACATCAGTATCAGGAAGGTGGCGATGCCGGTCAGCACCGCGCCCTGCATCAGGGAAATGCCGAGCAGCAGTTTGAACCCCAGTGCGGCACCGATAAACTCCGCCAGATCGGTGGCCATCGCGATAATTTCCGCCTGCACCCAGTAAAACCAGACGGCGGGCCGCGGAAAGCGATCGCGGATGTGTTCGGCGAGGTTCTTGCCGGTAGCGATACCCAGCTTGGCGGACATCAGCTGGATCAGCATGGCCATAATGTTGGCCCACACCACCACCCACAGCAACTTGTAGCCGTAAGCAGCGCCCGCCTGGATGTTGGTCGCAAAGTTGCCCGGATCGATATAGCCGATAGCGGCGATAAAGGCGGGCCCCAGCAGTGCGAGTTTGACTTTTCTGACTCCGCGAGCGGCGCGCTCGGCGGTACGACTTTCAAACATATCCGGTACCCTGTCTGAACATTTGCCTGCCCCGGCAGCTTAGGGGATGGCATGTGCAAGTGAAATTCGTTTATTGTTATCGGTGTGATAGATGCTGCTATAAAGTATAGCCATTGCTATACATTACAGTAAAGGAAGTGATTGCTAAAAATGTGAGCAACGATGTCACTCTACGCTCAGTGTAAAATTCAGACAATAATTATGTGGTTATCTGGAGTGAACAATTTGTAAACAGGACGTGATCTCTGGAACTTTTCTGGAAAATATAGCGATAGCGAATACTTATATTGTGGTTCAGATCTCGTTTTTAAGTAACGCGTTACATAGAATACGCAACAAAATACAACCCTCCTCAAATTTGGAGCAACCATGTCCCATATTTTGCAATTTCTTTTAGCACTGGTGGTGGTCGGGATACTCTCCTTGCTGGTCAGTCACGATCGTAAAAGCATTCGCATTCGCTACATTATCCAGCTACTGGTGATTGAAATTGTGCTCGCCTGGTTCTTCCTGAACTCAGAAGCGGGACTCGGTTTCGTCAAAGGTTTCGCGGGCTTCTTCGACCATCTGCTGAAGTATGCGGCCCAGGGAACCAACTTTGTCTTCGGCAACATGAGCGATAAAGGCCTGGCCTTTTTCTTCCTTAACGTGTTGTGCCCAATCGTCTTTATCTCTGCCCTGATCGGTATTCTGCAGCATTTCCGTATCCTGCCGTGGGTTATCCGCGGTATCGGTACCGTGCTGTCGAAAGTGAATGGCATGGGAAAACTGGAATCTTTCAACGCCGTGAGTTCTCTGATACTGGGACAGTCAGAAAACTTCATCGCCTATAAAGATATCCTGGGCAAGATGTCACAGCGCCGCATGTACACCATGGCTGCGACAGCGATGTCGACCGTTTCAATGTCTATCGTCGGTGCCTACATGACGATGCTGCAGCCGAAGTATGTGGTTGCAGCCCTGGTGCTCAACATGTTCAGCACCTTTATCGTGCTGTCGCTGATCAACCCTTACCGCGTTGAGAATGAAGAAGATCTGCAGTTGCAGGATCTGCATAAAGGTCAGAGCTTCTTCGAGATGCTGGGTGAATATATCCTGGCTGGTTTCCGCGTCGCGATTATCGTTGCCGCCATGCTGATTGGTTTTATCGCGCTGATTTCAGGTCTGAATGCGCTGTTTGAACTGATCTTCGGTATCAGCTTCCAGGGCGTGCTCGGCTTTGTCTTCTATCCGTTTGCCTGGGTGATGGGCGTGCCGGCTGGTGAAGCGTTGCAGGTCGGCAGTATCATGGCGACCAAGCTGGTATCGAATGAGTTTGTTGCCATGATGGATCTGCAGAAAATCGCGGGTCAGTTGTCGCCAAATTCAGAAGGTATTCTGTCTGTCTTCCTGGTGTCGTTCGCCAACTTCTCTTCAATCGGCATCGTAGCCGGTGCGATTAAGGGTCTGAACGAAGAACAGGGTAACGTGGTTTCCCGCTTTGGCCTGAAGCTGCTGTACGGCTCTACGCTGGTCAGCGTGCTTTCCGCCGCTATCGCTGGTCTGGTTCTGGCGTTCTAAGCATCGTTCTGAACAGTAAAGGGCGAGCCTGGCTCGCCCTTCTCATTTTGCGCCATCCCTGCTCTGCTCCCGCTGATTCGCCCTTTCCGCTTTGTCTCTTCTTTTACATCTCTGATTCCATTGCACAACCCTGGTACACTTCTGCAGTTAACCTCTGCGCGACAGGCAGCAAAACGTCTCGCCAGAAGCGCTGGAGCCGTCATAGAAGGTCGTGCCAGTGAATAGCGTGCGCAGTAGCGTAATGTAAATCGCAAAGAATACAGAGTCGCAGGAACAGGCGAATAAAGGATAAATCAGAAAGGATTTTGACAACGATATTGTCAGAAAATGGTGGAGATAACATGGTCTACACCCATTAACTGGCTTGAGCCAGAGTCAGCACAAAGTAAAAGGTGAGATGAAGAAAAGGTGTAACTGATCATCATTACCTAAAGTCTCAAACACGAATCCAAGAAGGTTTATCCTGATTGGTGAATGAGTGTTATCTGGTATCAGGTTATTTGTTTATCGTAACCGAATAGCGGATTACATTATCAGCACGAGTGCAAAAGCTTGCACGAAGTGGTCATTATGTTAAAAAATGCCATTTTTGAGCTTAAAATAGGTGCTTCTGAATAAGTTTTAGTACGGAGTTGAGGAAATTGGCAGGATCAGCAGCCCTGATATTTTGGGATTTTGCGGAGTGAGGATGACGGCAGGATGCACGGCGCTTAGCAAAGCAGTCATTGAGATGGGATATTTTCTTCAATCAATTGTAGAGTGTAGGCATGGCCTTTTGTAGTTGCCCACGGCAGAGGGGAAATCTTAAAAGCTTTATCTTTAATGTATGAAAGTTTTGGAATTATATTTTATCAAATAGTTCTCAAGAGGATAATTATGGCTGGCATTGGCTATTCGGTAGGTAAGTCTATTGACGACTTTCTGCTCGGTGACTTGAACGGTGCGATGTTGCACGCATGTATGGCCGTTGATGGTACTTCGAAAAAATCACACCCGGAAATGTACCGACACCGCACGAGATTTATAACTACGTTGCGAGAAAATTACTCAATCCTTCGTCCAATGTCTTTTCCAGGTTTAGACATCGAGCAAATAAAGTGGCCTGTTAAGATCTCGGCGGAACAAAAGCCTGAAGAATGGCCTGACACAGCCGAGGTAATCTATGGTGTGCATCGCTGTGCCCATGGTCATGGTGACGAATTACCTGCGGGTTTCGAATTAATGCCTGACGTACTTCACGGTGATTCGAACAAAACAAGTTTGATAGCCGCACCAGGTAGGGTGCAGATTTCTGACAGGGTGATCTTTGGCTTACTTGCAATTGCCGTACTTGCTCCAGTAAATATTAATTTGAATACCAAAGACGGATACTGGTTATCACTCAACCAAAAACAATTTATCATTAACGAATGGTGGGGTAAGCGTGATGAGTTTTTAGCCATAGCCGCACCGCACGATACACAGCGCGTTAATTTGGATTTAGGTAACTGGTATTCACAGGTAAAATCAGAAACGCAGCTTTAAAACGATCCTCTTGATCTGCAAGCAAGATTTTCTAAATGAGGTATGAACATGAAGATGCTAATAACCGACCTTTTATTGTGCGTCGTGTCGAAGGTTTCAGCCGTGCAAGTAACACTGACTCATGTTGAGTGTGTGGATAATCGGAGAACTGCACATTACATCGAGCGAGCTTGTTAAATCGTCAAGTTCATATCAAAATACTCTGCTAAGGTTAGATCCTGATCGCACCCGTACATACAATAAATCACATTCCCACTAAAAAATATTAAAAGTATCAAAACCAAAAAGGAAATATAATGTTAGAGTTTATTGCTCAAAACTTTACAAACATTAATGCTTTCATTGCTGCTTTAGCAGCAATTTTTACAGCAATAGCCACTTTTTTTCTATGGCGAGTCACTAATCTATTGGCAAAAGAGACTAAACGCATGGTTGATGCTGCTGAGCAACCTCATGTTGTGGTCACTCTTGAACCAAATATGTGGGCTGCATTTCATTTTGATATCTGTATTACTAATACCGGCAACTCTCCAGCTTATAATATAAATGTGGATTTCGACCCACCATTAATCAATGCGGATCACAGAGAAAGAAACAACCATAACATACCATTCAGCAATATAAGTGTATTAAAAAACGGTCAATCTCTCACAAGCAACATTTGTGAGTACGAAAAAATTAAGGGTATCAAGTACAATATTAAAATAAGCTGGTCTAAAAGACCTAACTCTAGAATTCGTGACGAAAATGAATACATTTATGATATGGCATCCTTCGATGGAATTTCTTATTTAGGTGCAAGGAGTCCAGTAACACAGATTGCAGATCAGATTAAGAAGATTCGTGAGGATTGGAGACCAGTGACTCAAGGTCAAAAAAAGCTAAAGACCGATACATATAACTCACAAGATCGTGATCTCGAAGCAAAAACACGAGAAGAGCAATATAACATTGCAAAAGAAGAGTATAAGAAGAGAAAAAATAAAAAAACAAACTAGTTGGGATAATTATTCCCTAACTAAATTCATACAATTAGCTCTGAAACTTTTTTAGCTATAACTTGAAGGTGAAACGATGGGTACTCCTCAACATAGCCTTCAAGAAAATAACCATTATCCTCATGCTCATTGATTGAAAGAATAAGATGAAAATCGGTTAATGGGCCGAAAACGGTCTGAGCACTTCGATTGAACTGTTTGACTCTTAATCGTAATTCAGCCTCTAAGACTCGACCTTGATAGTAATATGCATAATCTCCGCCGTTGATAGCATCATTACTAACCAAAACAGTCCCTGAGCCTATGCCTTTATTATTGCTTTCAAAGCTAACAACGTAAAGTCCATCCTTCATATTACACCTTAGATTTATAGGGGTTATCATGCATAGCATACGCTTAACATGGCTAAAAATCACTCAACGTCTAAATGCTAAGATACGGCTGACTTTGTACCCCAAAGTTCTTAAGGGCTTACTCTCCAACTCTAAAATTTCCTCATTAATCTTACATATACATACATCCAACTTTATCATGGTATCTGAATGTATTGATTTTAATCCTTTCCCATAATCTGTAGCCATTGCTATTGTATCTCGTAAATCTTGCAAATGTATTTCAAGCTGGGATTCATGATACAATGTATTCTTCTTAATCAAATCTTCAATAATTAAATTGTTATATTTAAAAGAGTCAACCAAACTTCGAGCACTACTATAGAATGCCACTATGGCCTTTAATGTAATTTCATTGGTAGAAGAAAGATAAAATGCATTGCTCTCATAGAAGGAAAAGTTATTTTGGGTAATTGGGAATATAAGATTAAAAGGAGCATCCCCATTATACTCTCCCATGTGATTCATCATCCTGCTTTGATACAATTCCAGAAGAGTAGTAATTTCAGTTTTTACTCCAATCAAAACATTTTTCTTTTTTTCCTTGGAGTCTGCTTCATTGTTACGCTCCTGCCTTTTACCTTCAATGAGAGTTCCCCATAACGTAAATAAACCTCCCACTATGGCGCCGATTAATCCTGATATCATTTCATTGTTCATAAAACCCCTCTAATAAAACAATAGGTATTCAAATCAAATAAAAAATCATCAATGTGCAAATCAGTTTTAACTTACGAATTCCCGTAGGACTTGAGCTTATTTTACTCAGACTACAAAAATTTTAAATTTTTTAGAGATTTGGCATTAAACGGCAATCATCCCATTTCTGCTGGCACATGTCTTTTTTTTCTGCTCAATTTAATAGTAAGCATGTTTTGTTAAGGCTTTTTGCCAACAATCGCTCTTCCTCTACATTCAGTATTTTCTTAAGCAAACATTACCAGTGTTTAAATTTCACTCTAATTCAGTGCGCTACCTGTTTCAGGACAATAGTAGCCATAAAGCCCCGTTGGTAGTACTGCCAATAAGCGGAGCATAGCGACGTCATCTGTCTGAGTGATCACACCTTATCAGGATAACCGTGTACCTTTTTGTGAGCGTGGCTGGTAGCTACTAAAGCGTCAGTAATGCAATTTACCTGAATGACGTTGAGCTTGTAGAATGACGTAAGCATACTAATAGTTAATGCGCTGCAAGAGGCGTACCCCTGTAAAAAAAGAGCGTCACCAGACCAGTTGATTCAAGGATTAACCACATGCAAAAGAAGGTACGCATAGCTATACCCGCCGACTTATCAGCATCTATTCTTTTCGAGTCAGATAAAACGTGTTGCGTTTGTAGAGAACCAGGCAAACCCATCCAGATTCATCATATTGATGAAAATCCAAGCAACAATGCCCCGGACAATCTCTCGGTGCTTTGCCTCATCTGCCATAACGACACTCAGGTGCGGGGCGGCTTTAGCAAACAACTTACAGAGACAGTCGTAAGGCAATACCGTGATGACTGGCTAAATCGCGTTAAAGCGCGACGCGATAGTGCAGACGAGCTAGCAGTGAGCATGATGTCTGGCAACAATCATACTTACCGCACCACCAAGCATTACACGGAACAAAGCTTACGGGTGCCATCAAACCGAGATGGATTATACGACTACATTGACTCGTTACCGCTGGTTAAAAAAGTACTGCTATCAAACTCTAGAGAAGGGTGGGATAGCGGTTCAACTTTCTCTATGGTTGAGGCAAACGAGGCGTACATAATTGGCCTACAAGGAATACTAATCGGGCTACTCGACTACTACCAAAATAAGTGCTTCGAGTCGCAAAGCCCACATGAGTTCTTAAGCGATGTAATATCAACTCGCTACCAATGGCACCGCCTAAGACTAGAGCCTGAGGGGCCAAATACAGGGGGCACAATAGTCCGAACTATACAAGGCGCTGCTGTGGCTAACGATCTTGAGCACATGATTGTGGACTTGGTGATAGCGCTTATTGGTTACGATGATTCATATAATTACAACGACTGGCACGATGAGTGGCTAGGCCAGAAACGTCCAGTGTCGTCTGGCGCAACCGGCGCATAAGTATGGGTAGATTTTGTCTAGCCTGTTTTTGGCGCATAGGTATCATTAGCGCCGTGATGGGGTATTAACCGATCAGCGCCGTAGGCGTCATCTATGTTCTGCTTTCACTCATTCTCTTATCAGGTAGCCGTTATAGTCCGGTGGCTGAAACCGTGGCAGAGCCAGATGCTTTCCCGATCTGGTTAGGATTCCCATCTATCGCCTGTTTATTCCCTGTGCTGTCTCACGACATGGCATTACGGAACACCGCGCTAAGTGTGGAACGAATGAAAGTTTTGAGAGAGGTGCTTAAAGACGGTGGCGCGTCATTAGCTTTCGAGTTAGGAACCGATACCTGTTCGAGCTACTTAACTACAGGCCACAGGGATGTTACTCTCACAAATCGCCACTAACAACACTGTGGCAGTTTCGGAGTAAAGGCACTCGTTCAGAATCTTATAAATGCTTGATTTTGAAGAGAAAAAGATGATTGGTGGAGATAAGCGGGATCGAACCGCTGACCTCTTGCATGCCATGCAAGCGCTCTCCCAGCTGAGCTATACCCCCACATCTGGAATCGTTTTTCAGTGCCAAACTTTTGGGAAGAAGTTTGGTGGAGCTAAGCGGGATCGAACCGCTGACCTCCTGCATGCCATGCAGGCGCTCTCCCAGCTGAGCTATAGCCCCGAACCGAAAAACTGTCGCGTTAAGCGACGGACGGCATAATATGAAACCCCCTCCAGGGTGTCAACGGCAAAATGACATTCTCTGTTTGATCGCTGAAAAAGGCGGCAACCTGCGAAGTTTCAGCAGCATGCTGCAGGTGAAAATCGTGTCTGGTCAGGCAGGACCGTTTTTTAACTGTTATTCAGGCTACCATCAGGTTAATTCACGGTTAAATATGTTATAGGAATTTTCTTGTCTTCGTCTTTTTCGCATGCAAAACTTAGCCCGCTAATTTAGTGGCCGCCGGAACCCTCTTCCCGCGCGCCGCGCGTCCACCAGGCGTAATCGTCCCCATTAATCATAAAAAAACTATTGAGATACTATGTCGCTGCATACACCTAAAGAAATCGCACAACTGGCGATCCAGTCAGGCGTGGCTAAAAGCCGTTCGCCTGTCAGCATCCTCTTGATTCTCGGCTTTATGGCGGGCGCATTTATTGCGACCGGCTTCCTGCTGGATCTTCATGTTATTAACTCCCTGCCCGCTGAATGGGGCTCATTCAGTGGCCTGTTAGGTGCTGCGGTCTTCCCGGTGGGTATCATTATGACCGTGCTGGCGGGTGGCGAGCTGCTGACCGGCAATATGATGACCTTACCGGTGGCCTGGTTCGCCCGTCGCATCAGCTTTATGAGCGTAGCGCGTAACTGGTTCTGGGTAACCCTGGCGAACTTCATCGGCAGCGTGGCTGTTGCGTGGTTCTTTGGCCACATGCTAGGTATGACCGAAGGCGATTACCTGAAGAAGACCGTGGCTATCGCCTCTGCAAAAGTCCACGCCGATTTCCTGCACGCCTTTATTTCAGGCGTTGGCTGTAACTGGCTGGTTTGTCTGGCGGTGTGGCTGGCCTTTGCCAGTAAAGATATGGTCGGTAAGATCTTCGGCATGTGGTTCCCGGTGATGGCGTTCGTTGCTATCGGCTTCCAGCACGTCGTCGCCAACATGTTTATTATTCCGGCCGCCATTTTTGCCGGTCAGATGAGCTGGGCAGAATACTTCCCTAACTTCGTTGCCGTCTTCTTAGGTAATGCCGTCGGCGGTGCCGTCTTCGTTGGCCTGGCTTATTTCCTGGCCTACCGTCCTGCCGCTGAACCCGTCAGCAATCCGCAGTAATCCTGTGTTGCCTTTTGTCATCAGACAAAGGGCAATTTCAGCCTCAGTTACTTTTCACCGTTACTTTTTGCTGTAATATGTACCGCTAATGTATTTAACAGGGACAGTATCGTGAAAAAGGAATGGCTTACCCCCGAAGAACTGGCTGCAGAAACGGGTTACAGTCGGCAAACGGTGAATAAATGGATCAAGCGGGAGAACTGGACCACCACGCCAAAGCCCGGTGTACAGGGCGGAAAGGCGCGTCTGATTCATATTGATGAGCGCGTAAAAAGCTTTATTCAGTCGACCCGCAATCTCAACGAACCCTCAGCAACCTATGGCACAGTGGCGAATTCGTTACCTGCGTTATTGATAAGTTCCATCCAGCAAATGAGTCAGGATGAACAGGATCAGTTCACCGCATTAATCTTACGCGAAGGGATTAAAGGCGTGCTGGAGCGGCTGGGAATCGGTGAAGAGTAAAGAAACCGGAAGCATGACGCTTCCGGCTGTGTTTATTAAGCCTGTGCTTCGCGCTCACTGATAAAGACCAGGGCCTGTTCAATACGCGCCACGCTGCGGCTGCGGCCAATCGCTTCCACGGTGACATCCAGGCCCGGTGACTGACCGGCACCGGTCACGGCCACACGCAGCGGCATGCCCACTTTGCCCATTCCGACTTCCAGCTCATCTGCGGTGCTCTGGATAGCCTGATGCACGTTTTCAGCGGTCCACTCAGTGATCGCGGCCAGCTTATCGCGTACCACTTCCAGCGGCTGGCGCGCGACCGGACGAAGATGTTTCTTTGCCGCATCCGCATCAAACTCAGCAAAGTCTTCATAGAAGTAGCGGCAGGATGCAGCCATCTCTTTCAGCGTTTTGCAGCGTTCGCCCAGCAGACCCACCAGCTTCGCCAGTTCCGGCCCGGTGCGGGTATCAATTCTCTGCTCTTCAATATGCCACTGCAGATGTGTCGCCACATATTCTGGCGGCAGCGTATTGATATAGTGATGGTTCAGCCACTGCAGTTTCTCGGTGTTGAACGCACTGGCAGACTTACTGACAGCATCCAGGGTAAACAGCTCAGCCATTTCAGCCACGCTGAAAATTTCCTGATCGCCATGTGACCAGCCCAGACGAACCAGGTAGTTGAGCAGCGCTTCCGGCAGGTAGCCATCATCACGATACTGCATCACCCCTACCGCGCCATGACGCTTGGATAGTTTTTTACCATCATCGCCCAGGATCATTGAGACGTGGGCGTAGACCGGCACCTCAGCGCCAATCGCTTTGAGGATGTTGATCTGACGTGGCGTGTTGTTGATGTGGTCTTCACCGCGGATAACATGGGTGATGCCCATATCCCAGTCATCGACGACGACGCAGAAGTTGTAGGTTGGCGAACCGTCGGTGCGGCGGATGATCAGATCATCCAGTTCCTGGTTGCTGAACTCAATCGGGCCACGGATCTGGTCGTCAAAGATGACCGAACCTTCCTGCGGATTGCGGAAACGCACGACGCACGGCTCATCATCGGCATGATGTTCATGGCTGTCACGGCAGCGGCCGTCGTAACGCGGCTTTTCATTGTTAGCCATCTGCTCTTCACGCAGAGTTTCCAGACGCTCTTTAGAGCAGTAGCATTTATAGGCGGTGCCCGCTTCCAGCATTTCATCAATGACCGCGTTGTAGCGATCAAAACGTTTAGTCTGGTAGTAAGGACCTTCGTTCCAGTCGAGGCTGAGCCAGTTCATGCCATCCATGATGGCTTCGATAGCTTCCGGCGTGGAGCGCTCCAGATCGGTATCTTCAATGCGCAGCACGAACTCGCCCTGGTTGTGACGGGCAAAGAGCCAGGAGTAAAGTGCGGTACGGGCGCCACCGACATGCAGATAGCCGGTCGGGCTGGGCGCGAAGCGTGTTTTGATTTTCATTGAGTATTGCCTTAGATGCGCGGGTTCTCTGTCTGGATGACAAAAAACAGGTTAGACGCGAAAAAACAGTGGGCACATTCTAGCATCTGACGGTGAATCCTCAATGCATGCCCGCCGCCTGGCCTCTGGGAAAAGCGGCTTTTCTGCCAGTAAAACCAGCACATTGGCTAAAAGCGCGACAGGGTGTTTAAAAATAAACCGAACGCACATTTATGTTTTAAAAAGCGTTGACTCAAAATCAACTATCCCTATAATGCGACTCCACACAGCGGGGGTGATTAGCTCAGTTGGTAGAGCATCTCCCTTACAAGGAGGGGGTCGGCGGTTCGAACCCGTCATCACCCACCACTCTTAAGAGTGTTGCCCGCAGTGAACAGGTATGAAGATATGGGTGATTAGCTCAGTTGGTAGAGCATCTCCCTTACAAGGAGGGGGTCGGCGGTTCGAACCCGTCATCACCCACCATATCCAGCCTGTTAAAGTAGTACTGAAGTACGAAGTGGGTGATTAGCTCAGTTGGTAGAGCATCTCCCTTACAAGGAGGGGGTCGGCGGTTCGAACCCGTCATCACCCACCACTTCGGGTCGTTAGCTCAGTTGGTAGAGCAGTTGACTTTTAATCAATTGGTCGCAGGTTCGAATCCTGCACGACCCACCAATTCAGAACAAAGCGCCTTTTAGGCGCTTTTTTCGTTTCTGCTGCACGAACTTAACCGTGCAGGATGAGAACCTGCTGCAGGTTCGACTGAATCGCCAGGAGCGATTCAGGCTGATGCGACAGCATCACCCGCAGGGCGAGGCCCACGACGGGCCGAGGCTATCCTGCACGACCCACCAATTCAGAATGAAGCGCCTTTATGGCGCTTTTTTCGTTTCTGCTGCACAAACTTAACCGTGCAGGATGAGAACCTGCTGCAGGTTCGACTGAATCGCAAGGAGCGATTCAGGCTGATGCGACAGCATCACCCGCAGGGCGAGGCCCACGACGGGCCGAGGCTATCCTGCACGACCCACCAATTCAGAACAAAGCGCCTTTTAGGCGCTTTTTTCGTTTCTGCTGCACGAACTTAACCGTGCAGGATGAGAACCTGCTGCAGGTTCGACTGAATCGCCAGGAGCGATTCTGGCTGATGCGACAGCTTCACCCGCAGGGCGAGGCCCACGACGGGCCGAGGCTATCCTGCACGACCCACCAATTCAGAACAAAGCGCCTTTATGGCGCTTTTTTCGTTTCTGCTGCGCAGATGTAACCTCTCCGTCTTTTCGCAACCTTAACCATTTCCGCTCTCAAGTCGTTTCGCAGCGTGCCGATAACGTATGTGACGACTTACAGGGAGAAAATGATGTCTTCAATTTCCGGAATTTTAAGCAGTGCGGTCAGTAGCGGTGATAGCGGCGGTGGAAGTGTTGCCTCGCAGGTCGCAGCGCTGAATAAACAGATTCAGAATGTCTTAACGCAAGTAAAAGAACTGGCCGACAACAAAGAACTGACTGACGAACAGAAAGCTGAAATGCAGCAGATGTATCAGTCACAGCTCACCATGCTACAGGCGCAGATTGCTCAGCTGGAACAGAAACAGGCCGAGCAGGATCAGCCAAAAACTGACAGCACGCCTGTCAGTGAGAACAAAGCGGAC
Organism: Candidatus Pantoea varia; assembly: GCF_900115075.1. Classification (GTDB taxonomy): domain Bacteria; phylum Pseudomonadota; class Gammaproteobacteria; order Enterobacterales; family Enterobacteriaceae; genus Pantoea; species Pantoea varia. Next base: position 222,173 of record NZ_FOVG01000001.1, on the reverse strand, counting down.
GGCATTAACCGTCCTACCGACACCCACAAAGTTGACGTCTATATCTAAAACGCGGGCCTGTCTTCGCGTTGTTGCGCCAGCAGCGTTGCCTGCTGGCGCACCTCCTGCCAGATGGCTTCGGCAGCAGGTGTCAGCGAGCGGTTTTTGCGTTTGATGAGTGTCAGGCTGCGATTGATTTCCGGATAGAGACGCCGCACCGTGAGGGCGCGGTCCGCCGGTAGCGGTAAGGCCAGCGCGGGTAAAATACTGATGCCAATCCCGACCTGTACCATCGGAAACAGCGTGGCCGGATGACCAATCTCCTGCACCACTTCAGCCCTGATATTCTGCTGCTGCATTGCCGCATCAATCAGTACCCGACTGCCGGACGCGTAATCCTGCAATACCATGGTGCGACCATCCAGCATCGACCATTCTGCCCTTTCCACCTTTGCCAGTGGATCATCATCGCGGCATAACAGCAGGAAAGGCTCATCCAGAATCGCGATACTGTCGAAATCGCTGTCGCTGAGCGGCCCAATCACTATCCCGAAGTCGACCTCGGCGTTACGCACGCTTTGCAGCACCCACTGCTGGGCGCGATCGTGCAGTATCACTTTGATATCGGGGTAATGGTGCTGACTGGCGGCCAGGCATTGCGGCATCAGATGCGCGGAAATGGTCTGGCTGGCGGCGACTCTGACGGTGCCACTTCGCTGCTCGCCGAAACTGCGGATATCCAGCAACGTGGTATGAATCTCCTCCAGCAGGCGCTCCATGCGTGACGCCAGCTGTTTGCCTGCCTCGGTCAGCATCACCTCACGCGTGGTGCGATCCAGCAACCGCACGCCGGTTTCCGCCTCCAGCTCTTTAATACTGTGGCTGACCGCGGACTGACTCAACCCTATCGCCTGCCCCGCCTGACTGAAACCACCATAGTGGGCCACTGCAATGAAGGTACGGAGTTGACGCAGAGTGTAATTCATCGATTGCGCTCATAGATTAATTCAATAAATCAATTTTATTTCTAAAACTACTTGTCGCACAATCGCGCTATTGAAAAATTTACCGGATTTTAACAATGGGCTTTTTAAAACTCGATCCGATGATGGTTAAACTTATCATCACCGTGCTGCTGGCCTCCTTCCTTCCAGCGAAAGGGATCTACGTCGATATCTTCAGTTACCTCGCGACAGCAGCGATAGCGCTGTTGTTCTTTATGCACGGTGCCAAACTCTCGCGTGAAAAGATCATCGCAGGCAGCAGTCACTGGCAACTGCATCTGTGGATTATGTTCAGCACCTTTGTGCTGTTTCCGGCGCTGGGTCTGCTGCTGGTCTGGTGGCACCCGGTCGATGTCAGCCCGGAAATTTATACCGGCTTTATCTACCTCTGTATCCTGCCTGCTACCGTGCAGTCCGCCATCGCGTTTACCTCAATGGCGGGCGGTAACGTCGCAGCAGCGGTGTGCAGTGCTTCGGCGTCGAGCTTGCTGGGTGTGTTTATTTCGCCGTTGCTGGTGAACCTGGTGATGGATATTCACAGCAGTGCGCCGAGTGATGGTCTGGAGCAGATTGGTAAGATTATGCTGCAACTGATGGTGCCTTTCATTCTGGGTCACCTGTCACGTCGCTGGATCGGTGGCTGGATTGAGAAACATCGCAGCCTGATTGGCAAAACTGACCAGACCTCGATTCTGCTGGTGGTCTATTCCGCCTTCAGTGAAGCCGTGGTGAACGGCATCTGGCATCGCGTTGGCCTGATTACGCTGCTGTGGATTGTGGCGGGTTCTATAATCCTGCTGACCGCCGTGCTGATTATCAACCTGCTGGCCTCGCGCCTGTTCCGCTTTAAACGCGCCGATGAGATTGTGGTGCTGTTTTGTGGCTCGAAGAAGAGTCTGGCAAATGGGGTGCCGATGGCAAACATTCTGTTCCCGGCCAGTACCGTGGGGATCATTGTACTGCCGCTGATGATTTTCCATCAGGTTCAGTTGATGGTCTGCTCGTTTATTGCCGGTCGTTACAAGAAAACCAATGAGAAGCAGCAGACTCTGAAGGTTAAAGATTCAGTGATGGAGTCACAGAAGTAAATGAGTTGCCCGCCTGCGCGGGCATTTTTACTTGCGGGTCTGGAGCGGTTTAACTAATCCCTCCAGACCCTCTATTTTTATGGTCAGGGTCAGCTGCATCAAATCCCCCAACAGACCAGACGGGAAGTCGCCGCTGCGGGCAAACCACAGCAGATAAGGCTCAGGCAGATCGATCAGCATCCGCCCTTTATATTTGCCAAACGGCATAGGCGTATTGGCTATCGCCACCAGCTGATGTTCATCCATTTCAGGCACCCAGCAGACGGATCATTTCCGCTTCATCAATCACTTCTATCCCCAGTTCCTGTGCTTTTGCCAGCTTAGAACCGGCCGCTTCACCGGCAATCAGCAGATCGGTTTTCTTTGATACGCTGCCGCTGACTTTCGCACCCAGCGCGATCAGCTGCGCTTTGGCATCATCGCGGTTCATCTGCGACAGCGAGCCGGTCAGCACCACGGTTTTTCCAGCGAACGGACTGTCGATCTCTTCGGCTTTCACCACCACCACCTGCGGCCAGTGAATACCGATGTCGTCTGTCAGCTGACGGATAACCTCACGGTTGCTCTCCTCTTCCATGAAGTTGCGCACGTGTGCGGCAACGACTTTACCGACATCCGGCACCGCAATCAGCGCATCAAGATCGGCATCCATCACCTTTTGCAGCTCACCAAAATGGTTTGCCAGATTGGCGGCGGTAGCTTCACCCACTTCGCGGATGCCCAGCGCATAGAGGAAACGCGCCAGCGTGGTCGACTTCGCTTTCTCCAGCGCATCGACGACGTTTTGCGCCGACTTCGGCCCCATGCGATCCAGCCCGGTCAGCTTGCCCGCCGTGAGACGGAACAGGTCGGCGGGTGTATTGACGTACTCTTTCTCCACCAGCTGGTCGATAATTTTATCGCCCATGCCATCGACATCCAGCGCCCGACGCGAGACAAAATGCTTCAGGGCCTCTTTGCGTTGTGCGCCACAGATCAGACCGCCGGTACAGCGCGTGACCGATTCCCCTTCGACCCGTTCAACCTCGGAACCGCAGACCGGACAGTGTGCAGGGAAGACCACTTCACGCGTCTCTTCAGGGCGCTCAGCGATCACCACATTGACCACCTGCGGGATCACATCACCGGCGCGGCGAATGACCACCCGATCTCCGATGCGTAATCCCAGCCGCTCGATTTCATCCGCGTTATGCAGTGTGGCATTGCTGACGATAACGCCGGCAACCTGCACCGGCTCAAGGCGAGCCACCGGCGTGATAGCGCCCGTGCGCCCAACCTGAAATTCGACGTCCCGTACCCAGGTTAGCTGTTCCTGTGCCGGGAATTTAAAGGCAATCGCCCAGCGCGGCGCTCGTGCTACAAAGCCCAGTTGCTCCTGCAATGCCTGTGAATCAACTTTGATCACCACGCCATCAATATCAAAACCCAGGTTCGGACGCTGTTGCTCAATATCACGGTAGAAGGCCAGGGCTTCTTCTGCATTGTGCACCAGCTTAATGCGGTCACTGACCGGTAAGCCCCAGGCTTTAAACTGTTGCAGACGCCCCATATGACTGTGCGGCATCTCACCGCCTTCCAGCAGGCCAAAACCGTAGCAGAAGAAGGTCAGCGGACGTTTGGCGGTAATGCGCGGATCAAGCTGGCGCAGAGAGCCTGCCGCTGCATTACGCGGGTTAGCAAAGACTTTGCCGTCAGTGCGGCGCGCTTCTTCATTCAGCTTTTCGAAGCCGCGCTGCGTCATAAATACTTCGCCGCGCACTTCCAGCCGGGCCGGGATGTTGTCGCCTTTAAGCCGCAGCGGAATAGCGCGAATGGTACGGACGTTGGCGGTAATGTTTTCGCCGGTGGTACCGTCACCTCGCGTCGCTGCCCGGACAAGCAGGCCATTTTCATACATCAGGCTGACCGCAGCGCCATCGAGCTTGAGTTCACAGCAGTAGGTAATGTCGTCACTGCTTTTCAGTCGATCCTGCACCCGCTTGTTGAAGGCCATAAACGTGGCTTCATCAAAAGCATTATCCAGCGACAGCATCGGGACTTCATGGCGCACCTGCTCAAACACCGTCAGCGGTGCAGCACCCACGCGTTGTGTCGGCGAGTCCGGCGTAATGAGCTCGGGATGTTCCTCTTCCAGCTGGCGCAGTTCACGCATCAGGCGATCGTATTCAGCATCCGGCACTTCCGGCGCATCCATAACGTGATAGAGATATTCGTGATGTCGCAACGTGGTGCGCAGTTCGGTGATGTGATCCTGGACGGATTTCATAAAGCCCCATCAGATAAAAAACCCCCGACAGGCGGGGGTTTGTTTTAACAATTCAGTTAGCGGTTAGCGCAGGTCTCAGACGCCAACCACATCGCGGATACGCGCTTTGTATGTTTCCAGCTTCTGTGGCGTCATCATGCGACGCTCATCATCCAGCACCACACCGCCAACATCATCAGCGATACGCTGTGCCGACTGCAGCATCAGTTTGAAGTTCTGATTCGCATCGCCATACGAAGGCACCATCATAAAGATAGAGATGCCAGGCGTGCTGAAATCCGTCATCAGGTCAGGGTTGAACGAGCCAGGCTTAACCATGTTCGCCAGACTGAACAGAACCGGACCGCTGCCAGCCGGACTGAGATGACGATGGAAAATGTTCATTTCACCAAACTGGAATCCCGCCTGCAGAATACCCTGCAGTAATGCCTCACCGTTCAGCTCACCGCCCGAATGTGCAGCAACATGTAACACCAGTACCGCTTCTTTCGGTTTTTCCGCAGGTGCTTTAGCAGCAGGCTGTTCCGGCGCAGGAGCCGATGTCACGTCAGGCTGTGGCTGCGGCTCAGGTTCGGCCTGGTACTGCGGTGCGGGCTGTACAGATTCCAGTGGATCGAGATCCAGCAGCGGGTCGGCCTGAACGGGTGGCGCAACAAAAGTCGGTGCGGGCTGCTGACGAGCCGGTTCAGGGCGCGGCTGCGGAGCAGACTTCGGTGCCGTGTTGAAAAGCGGATCGCTTTCAGTTTCGGGCTGCGGTGCGGGTCGTGGCGCAGGCTGACGCACAGGCTCAGCAGGCGCTTGCTTACGCGGCGCTTCTGGCTGTGGCTCGCGGATCTCATCGAAACGCGGTTCCTGATGGACGTTGCGCTCAGAACGAACACGAACCTCGCCGACGCCGTCATCTTCGTCGTCGATCAGGTCCTGCTCATCATGTTCATCACGTTGTTTTAGACGTTTGTGCGGGCGATCGCGGAACACTGACGAACGCTCTTTACGGCTGGTCCACAGCCCGTGAAGAAGGAGCGCTATAATGGCGATCGCGCCAACAACGATTAATATCAGACGCAAATCCTGCATCATTGTATTCTCTGTTGTTCCAATACCTTGCCACCGCGGCAAACTTTATCCTCTAACTGTATTTGCCCTGCTACACAAGTGCAAGTCTGTGCAGTATTTTCTGACAAATAAGATAGGCAACCCACGCTTTTTCGCTGTTTTTTTACCCAAACGGCACCTGGCCTGGAGAAAAAGCCAGGTTATAGTGAGCGCGCCTTAACACCTTCAGGAGAATTGGCTTTATGGCCCTTGAGAATTCCGTCTCAAATTTTAACGGCATGCACTACTTTAGCCAGGGCTGGAAACTGGTCCGTCTGCCTGGCATTCGCCGCTTTGTGGTGATGCCACTGCTGATCAACATCATTATCCTGGGCGGCGCGTTCGTCTGGCTGTTCTATCGTCTTGGTGACTGGATACCGCGTCTGATGGCCCATATTCCGGACTGGCTGCAATGGCTGAGCTATCTGTTGTGGCCGCTGTCGGTGATTGCGATTGTGCTGGTGTTTAGTTACTTCTTCTCGACGCTGGCAAACCTGATTGCCGCCCCTTTTTGCGGCCTGCTGGCCGAACAGCTCGAAGGCCGCCTGACCGGTAAGCCCCTGCCCGACAGCGGCTGGGCGGGAATGATTAAAGATGTGCCGCGCATTATGAAGCGCGAGATGCAAAAACTGGGCTATTACCTGCCCCGCGCGCTGGGACTGTTGCTGCTCTACTTTATTCCAGGATTTGGTCAGACGGTTGCCCCGGTCCTCTGGTTCCTGTTCAGTGCCTGGATGTTATCCATCCAGTATTGCGACTACCCTTTCGACAACCACAAAGTGCCGTTTCAGCAGATGCGTAACGCCCTGCGTCGGCACAAAACGGCCAATATGCAATTTGGCGCACTGACCAGCCTGTTTACCATGATTCCGATTCTCAACCTGGTGATTATGCCCGTTGCCGTCTGCGGCGCTACCGCCATGTGGGTCGATCGCTACCGGTCACAGCTGGCCCGCGGTGAGGTGCGTTAGACTGATCAGCGCGCCTTATGCTCTTTTTTGCAGGGCTTATTGCCGGGGGACATATAGATATACGATTTCTTTCCTTCCCCCCCCAGGCAGAACAGGTATGCTCATAGGGTTCCCAATAATTCATACAGTTAAGGGCAGGCTATGAGTAAGATCTATGAAGACAACTCTTTGACAATTGGTCATACGCCGCTGGTTCGACTGAACCGCATCGGTAACGGCCGCATTCTTGCGAAAGTTGAATCCCGTAACCCGAGCTTCAGCGTTAAATGCCGTATCGGTGCCAATATGATTTGGGACGCAGAGAAACGCGGTATTCTGAAACCAGGCATTGAACTGGTAGAACCCACCAGCGGTAACACCGGTATCGCCCTGGCCTACGTCGCCGCTGCGCGCGGTTATAAACTCACGCTGACCATGCCGGAAACCATGTCAGTGGAGCGTCGTAAATTGCTGAAAGCGCTGGGCGCGAAGCTGGTTCTGACTGAAGGTGCCAAAGGCATGAAAGGCGCCATTGGCAAAGCGGAAGAGATTGTCGCCAGCGATCCGGATAAATATGTGCTGCTTCAGCAGTTCAGTAACCCGGCTAACCCGGAAATCCACGAAAAGACGACTGGCCCGGAAATCTGGGAAGATACCGATGGTGAAGTGGATGTGTTTATTGCCGGTGTCGGCACCGGCGGTACATTGACCGGCGTGAGCCGTTACATCAAGAACACCAAAGGCAAGAAAGATCTGATTACGGTCGCGGTTGAGCCGACCGATTCACCGGTGATTGGTCAGGCGCTGGCCGGTGAAGAGATCAAACCCGGCCCTCACAAAATTCAGGGTATCGGTGCAGGCTTTATTCCGGGCAACCTGGAGCTGAATCTGGTTGACCGCGTGGTGGCTATTACCAACGAAGAAGCGATCAGCACGGCGCGCAGGCTGATGGAAGAAGAAGGTATTCTGGCCGGTATCTCTTCCGGTGCTGCAGTAGCCGCAGCGCTGAAACTGCAGGAAGACGAAACCTTCGCCAACAAAAACATTGTGGTGATTCTGCCCTCCTCTGGCGAACGCTATCTGAGTACCGCGCTCTTCGCCGATCTCTTCACTGAAAAAGAGCTGCAGTAGCAGAGGCGGATAGTCTGAAAATGGAGAAAAAAGCACCCGACTGGGTGCTTTTTTGTGGCGCAGATCTCACTTTCACCAAGCGGCAGATTGATTTCAGTGACGCCGATCTGGTATTCAGACTGCCAATTATTTCGATGCCTGAAATTAATCCGCGCTTGAAGTGGATCAAGCTGAATCGATTTACAGATTCAGTGAAACGGCGAATCACGGCATAATTAACCGGTGACGTGTAGAATCGGTTTTGAGACGCAACGGATTGTAGATTTGACGCATGCGCGTCTTTGGTCAGCATGAAGCTATACCCGCGCACCTACACAGGCTAAAGTGAAGGCTCCAGGCTAGACTTTAGATCCATAACACTCATCCTGATAACGTTGGGGAAATAGAATGTTCCAGCAAGAAGTTACCATTACTGCACCAAACGGTCTGCATACTCGCCCAGCTGCGCAATTCGTAAAAGAAGCCAAAGCTTTCCAGTCAGAAATTACCGTGACCTCTAACGGTAAATCAGCGAGCGCGAAAAGCCTGTTCAAGCTGCAGACACTGGGATTAACCCAGGGAACTGTTGTGACCCTTTCCGCGGAAGGTGAAGACGAGCAGAAAGCAGTTGAGCATCTGGTCAAACTGATGGCTGAACTGGAGTAATCTCCGCTCAGCTCGCCAGCCAATCGACTCCTCTGCGCCATTGAGTGCAAACATCTTGATCGCGGACAATCTGTCCGCGTTATTGCTTTCGTAGAGTACGTGTCCCGCGACAATGGCACTGCATAGAGTCCCATCAGCCATCGTGATTAAAAGGTAGCGTTATGATTTCAGGCATTTTAGCATCACCAGGTATCGCTTTCGGCAAAGCACTGCTGCTGAAAGAAGACGAGATCGTCATCAACCGTAAGAAAATTTCTGATGACCAGGTTGAGCAGGAAGTACAGCGCTTCCTCGATGGCCGTAGCAAAGCGGCATTACAACTGGAAGCGATTCGCGTCAAAGCGGGTGAAACCCTCGGTGAAGAGAAAGCAGCAATCTTCGAAGGCCACATTATGTTGCTGGAAGATGAAGAGCTGGAGCAGGAAATCATCGATCTGATCAAAAAAGATCACGCTTCTGCCGATGCTGCTGCCTACTCTGTCATTGATGGCCAGGCGAAAGCCCTGGAAGAGTTAGATGACGAATATCTGAAAGAGCGTGCGGCTGACGTCCGTGACATCGGAAAGCGTCTGCTGCAAAACATCCTCGGTCTGCACATCGTTGACCTGAGCGCTATTCCGGACGAATCCATTCTGGTGGCAAAAGATTTAACGCCGTCAGAAACTGCACAGCTGAACCTGAAAAAGGTGCTGGGCTTTATCACCGATCTGGGTGGCCGTACCTCACATACTTCAATCATGGCGCGCTCACTGGAGATTCCAGCCATTGTCGGAACCGGCAATGTGACCGTCACGGTTAAAAACGGCGATTTCCTGATCCTGGATGGCGTTAACAACGCGATTCACGTCAATCCTTCAGAAGCGATTCAGGAAGAGCTGAAAGCCGTACAGAACCAGTATCTGTCGGAAAAACACGAATTAGCCAAGCTGAAAGATCTGCCAGCCGTCACGCTGGATGGTCATCAGGTTGAAGTCTGCGCCAACATCGGTACCGTGCGCGATATCGCCGGTGCTGAGCGTAACGGTGCGGAAGGCGTTGGCCTCTACCGTACCGAATTTTTGTTCATGGACCGTGACTCTCTGCCAAGCGAAGAAGAGCAGTTCCAGGCGTATAAAGCCGTTGCTGAAGCGATGGGTTCACAGGCCGTTATCGTCCGTACCATGGACATCGGCGGTGACAAAGATCTGCCTTACATGAACCTGCCGAAAGAAGAGAACCCGTTCCTTGGCTGGCGCGCGATCCGTATCGCCATGGATCGCAAAGAGATTCTGCATGCACAGTTACGTGCCATCCTGCGCGCCTCCTCCTTCGGTAAACTGCGCATCATGTTCCCGATGATCATTTCGGTTGAAGAAGTTCGCAGCCTGAAAGCGGAACTGGAACTGCTGAAAGCGCAGTTGCGCGAAGAAGGTAAAGCCTTTGATGAAAGCATCGAAGTCGGCATCATGGTGGAAACCCCGGCTTCAGCCGTGATTGCGCATCATCTGGCGAAAGAAGTCGACTTCTTCAGTATTGGGACAAACGATCTGACGCAGTATACTCTGGCGGTCGATCGTGGTAATGATTTGATCTCGCACCTGTACAACCCAATGTCGCCATCTGTGCTTAACTTAATCAAGCAAGTCATTGATGCATCTCACGCTGAAGGTAAATGGACCGGCATGTGTGGTGAGCTGGCAGGTGATGAACGTGCTACACTACTGTTACTGGGAATGGGGCTGGACGAGTTCAGCATGAGTGCCATTTCTATCCCTGGCATCAAGAAAATCATTCGTAATACTAATTTTGAAGATGCGAAGGCATTGGCAGAGCAGGCACTGGCTCAACCGACTGCGGATGAATTAATGAACCTGGTTAACAAGTTCATTAAGGAAAAGACGCTCTGCTAATCTGCATGATGCTGGCCCCAAATTACTGCTTAGGAGAAGATCATGGGTTTGTTTTCTAAACTTTTTGGCGAAAAAACGGATAGCGCTGGGACAATCGACATCGTAGCGCCTCTGTCAGGCGAAATCGTGAACATTGAAGACGTACCAGATGTGGTGTTTGCAGAAAAAATCGTGGGCGACGGTATTGCGATCAAACCCAGCGGCAACAAAATGGTTGCGCCTGTGGATGGCACTATCGGCAAGATTTTTGAAACTAATCACGCTTTTTCGATCGAATCAGACAATGGCATTGAGCTGTTCGTCCATTTCGGTATCGATACGGTTGAACTGAAAGGTGAAGGCTTCAAACGCATCGCTGAAGAAGGCCAGAAGGTCAAAAAAGGCGACGTGGTTATCGAGTTCGATCTGCCGTTGCTGGAAGAGAAAGCGAAATCAACCCTGACACCGGTTGTCATCTCCAACATGGATGAAATCAAGGAATTAGTTAAGCTGTCTGGCCAGGTCACCGTCGGCGAAACGCCGGTGATTCGCATCAGAAAGTAAGCATTCGTTTATAACATAACGGCACCCTCGGGTGCCGTTATCGTTTCTGCAGTATACGTTTTCAGGGCTGCCAGTGTGGCAGACGCAGCGTCAGCTCAAGTCCACCTTCAGGCCGGTTCCGGGCCTCGACTTCACCATGATGTGCCAGCACCACTTTGCGCACGATCGCCAGTCCCAGACCATAACCTTTGCCCATCAGCGGCGAATTCACCCGTACAAACGGATCAAAGATGCTGGAGAGTTTCTCCTCATCGACGCCTGGCCCCTGATCGCGCACCTGAATCGCCAGCCACTGCTGCTCTGCACGCAAATCGACCTCAATCCGCTGGCCTGGCAGGGAGAAGCGCAGCGCGTTGCGTAGCACGTTCTCGACGCCGCGCCGTATCAGCTCTGCGTTGCCACGCACGGTGTAATCGCCCTGCTCCCCGACCTGAAACTCGACCTGCACACCTGGGATCTGCGCTTCATAGCGGACATCGGTGATGACCGCCTGCAGTAAACCGGTCAGGTCAAAATATTGCTCATCCGGGATACTTTCATGCTCAGCCCGCGACAGGGTCAGCAGTTCGCCAATCATCTTGTCCAGCCGCCGCGCCTCTTCATCAATACGATCAAGCGAACTGTTCACGCTTTCTGGCGTCTGTCTGGCCAGTCCGGTCGCCAGCTGCAGTCGTGCCAGCGGTGAACGAAGCTCATGTGAGATATCGTGCAGCAGCTCTTCACGGGCGCGCACCAGCGTATCAAGCCGCTCGACCATGGCATCAAAGGCTTCTGCCACGTTTGAGATCTCGTCGTGGCGCTTTCGCATGATCGGGAACAGCCGCACGCTTAAATCGCCCTCAGCCACGCGGGAAAATCCTTCCCGCAGTTGACGCATGGGGCGCGTCAGATTCCAGGCCAGCAGCAGACTGAACAGCAATCCCACCGAGCCGGCAAAGACAAACATCGGCTCAGGAATATTCAGAAATTTGCGCGGCATCCTGTTCAACGTGCTGTCTTTACGCATGCCATCCAGGTCGTAGCGCAGCTGATAGGTTTTGCCATCCGCACCGCGTACCCAGCGCACCACTTCTTCAGGAAAGCGCCCTCTCATATCCAGGTTGCCGCTGTTTTCTGATTGTGACGGTTTTGTCTGTTGGATGACGTGGAAGAATTGCCGGTCGCTGTTATCCCAGTCCGACAGCATTACATTCAGCGCATCAGGCCCGCCCCGCTGCAGCACTGACGCGGCGGAGGTCATCTGCAGATCCACAATACGGCGGATAGCGACGAGTTCAGGCGGTTCATGCCGTTTACCGGAGAGCGTAAAGCCGAGCCAGATAAGCTGGCTCATAATGACAAAAACGATCCAGAAGCCGATAAAGATCTTCCAGAACATGCGTCCACGGTAACTCTGCCTCATCGAATGCGGTAACCGATGCTGCGAACGGTTTCGATGTTGATGCTGTCAGCGGTTAACGCGCTGAGCTTTTGACGGATGTTGCTGATATGCACATCGACACTGCGGTCATAGGCTTCACGCGGGCGACCCAGCCCCTTTTCAGAAAGCTCATCTTTCGAGACCACTCTGTCCGGCGCGCGCAGCAGCAAATCCAGCAGATTAAATTCCGACGCAGTCAGATCGAAGGTTCGGCCCTGCCATTCGCTCATGCGGGTGGCGGGATTAAGCGTCAGCTCCCCCCAGCGCAGCGGCTCTTTGGCGTCTGGCTGCGGCACCTGCTCTTCAAAACGACGCAATACCGCGCGCAGGCGGGCCACCAGTTCGCGGGGATAACAGGGCTTGGGCATATAGTCATCCGCGCCCATCTCCAGACCGATTACGCGATCGATGTTATCGCCTTTAGCCGTCAGCATAATCACCGGTATCCGGCTGTTCTGGCGCACCTGACGCAACACATCAATGCCGCTCATGTCGGGCAACATGATGTCCAGAATCATGGCAGTGAACTCTCCCGACAGCGCGCCCTGAATCCCGGCGCTGCCGGTCAGGACCAGTTGCGCATCAAACCCTTCGGTGATCAGGTACTGGCTTAACATCGTGCCTAATTCGACATCATCATCAACAAGCAAAATTTTCATGGTTATCTCTCAACAGAATTGGCGCTATTTTGTCCTGTGCCGGGCATTCGCGCAGCCTGATTTACGCGATCCTTACAGATTCAGTCTATCCGGCGCGTGAAATCCTGGCTGAAAAAAAGGCCTGTGGGCAGCAAACGCGCGCACAGGCCTGATTTCCGCATCAGCAGAGGTTACTGATGATAAAGCCCGGTCGAGAGATAACGATCGCCGCGATCGCAGGCGATCGCCACCACCACGCTACCCGGATTGGCCTGCGCAATGCGCAGCGCACCCGCCACCGAGCCGCCTGAGCTGACGCCACAGAAAATGCCTTCACGGCGTGCCAGCGCCCGCATGGTCTCTTCCGCTTCTTTCTGCGTCATATCCATTACATCATCGACCAGATCAGGTCGGTAGATCCCCGGCAGATAAGCCAGCGGCCAGCGGCGAATGCCCGGAATGCTGCTGCCTTCACTCGGCTGTAAACCGATGACCTGCACGCCCGTATTGTGCTCTTTCAGGTAACGACCGACGCCGGTAATGGTGCCGGTCGTGCCCATGCTGGAAATGAAATGGGTCATGCGCTGGTTCGACTGCTGCCACAACTCCGGCCCGGTGGTCTGATAGTGACCCAGCGGGTTATCGGGATTATTGAACTGATCCAGCACCCGGCCTTCACCGCGCGCCGCCATCGCCTGCGCCAGATCGCGCGCCCCTTCCATGCCCTGCTCTCGCGGCACCAGAATCAGCTCTGCGCCGTAGGCACGCATCGCGTCCTGCCGCTCCTGACTCATGTTGTCCGGCATCAGCAGGCGAAGACGATAACCTTTCATCGCCGCGATCATCGCCAGCGCAATGCCGGTATTTCCGCTGGTGGCTTCAATCAGCTGATCGCCGGGTGAAATCTCACCGCGCAGCTCCGCCTGATTAATCATCGACCAGGCCGCGCGATCTTTTACCGAGCCCGCCGGATTATTGCCTTCCAGTTTGAGCCAGACCTCACTGCCGTTGGCAGGCGTCAGGCGCTGCAATTTAATCAGCGGGGTATTGCCGATGGTATTTTCAAGAGTCGTCACGGTGCAGTTCCTGGCATCTTACAAACCAGATGCGAAAAAAAGGCGGGAGTCACACTCCCGCCCGCTGTTGATGAGAAAATATCAGGCGCTCTGTGCAAAGGCAACTGCGCGCAGCGGCGTATCGCCTTTATAGAGGCGCGCCTGCTGCAGGCCAACGAACAGGCGTTCGCCGCGAAGCGGGGCCGTCTGCTCACCTTCAAACACCAGCGAGAATGGCTCGCTCTGCCAGCCAGCAGGCTGAACCACCAGCTGCCAGAAGTGGCCACGCGGGCTGACTTCCAGCACCTGCACCGGCAGTGGGGTTTCGAGGCTGCTGCGGCGTGAAACGTCGATTTCCCAGGGACGCAGGAACAGCTCAACCGCGCCCTGATGTGCCGAGGTATACCCCAGCGGCCAGTGATGCGCGCCAACGTGGAACTGCGACCCCTGAATTTCACCATCAAAGCGATTCACTTCACCCAGGAACTCCAGCACAAAGCGGGTCGCCGGATCGCGCCATACATCATCTGGCGTGCCGACCTGTTCGATGTTGCCCTGGCTCATCACCACCACGCGATCCGCGACTTCCATCGCCTCTTCCTGGTCGTGTGTCACAAACACGCTGGTGAATTTAATCTCTTCATGCAGCTGACGCAGCCAGCGGCGCAGCTCTTTACGTACCTGAGCATCCAGCGCACCAAAGGGTTCATCCAGCAGCAGAATCTGCGGCTCAACCGCTAACGCACGCGCCAGCGCGACACGCTGTTTCTGGCCGCCCGACAGCTGTGCCGGGAAACGATTTGCCAGATGGGCCAGCTGCACCATCTCCAGCAGGCGGGTCACACGCTGTTTGATCTCCGCCGTTGAAGGACGCTCACGACGCGGCAGCACGGTCAGGCCAAAGGCGATGTTGTCGAACACCGTCATGTGACGGAACAGCGCGTAGTGCTGGAAGACAAAACCGACCTGACGATCGCGCGCATGCAGGCGGCTGACGTCGTTGCCATGAAAACGGATCTGACCGCTGTTCTGATGCTCCAGCCCGGCAATAATGCGTAGCAGCGTGGTTTTACCCGAGCCTGATGGGCCAAGCAGTGCCACCATTTCACCTGAGGCAATATCCAGAGAGATATCGTTCAGCACCGAGGTGCGACCAAAGGACTTGTTGATCTTGTTAATCTCAATGCTCATGATTTCCCTCCTGTTGCAGGCGTTTGTGCTGTTGCTCTAAACGCCACTGCACAATGCTTTTCAGAAACAGCGTGACGATTGCCATCAGGGTTAACAGAGCCGCTGCGGTGAACGCGCCAACGGTGTTGTAGTCCTGATGCAATAATTCAACCTGAAGCGGGAGCGTATAGGTCTCACCGCGAATCGATCCCGATACCACCGAAACCGCACCAAATTCACCAATCGCACGGGCGTTGGTCAGGACGATGCCATAGAGCAGCGCCCAGCGAATGTTCGGCAGCGTCACACGACGGAACATCTGCCAGCCGGAAGCGCCTAACAGCACCGCCGCTTCATCTTCGTGACTGCCCTGACTCAGCATGACCGGGACCAGTTCGCGCACCACAAACGGACAGGTCACAAACACTGTCGCCAGCACCATGCCGGGCCAGGCAAACATAATCTGGATGTTATGCGCATCAAGCCAGCCGCCCGCCGGGCCATTAACGCCCCAGAACAGCAGATACATCAGACCGGCCACGACTGGTGACACGGCAAAAGGAATATCGAACAGCGTCAGCAGCAGCTGACGACCGGGGAAGGTAAAGCGCGTCACCAGCCAGGCGAGCAGCGTGCCGAACACCAGGTTCACCGGAACAGTAATTAGCGCCACCATCACCGTCAGCCAGATGGCGTGCAGCATGTCCGGATCGGCCAGATTGCTGAGCGCAACAATCAGCCCCTGATTCAACGCTTCCCAGAAGATGGAGGCCATCGGCACCACCAGCAGCAGAATCGAGATGAGTGTGCCGATGCCAATCAGCAGCCACTTGCCCCAGTTCACAGGCTGACGCGCTGCGTGATTAAGCTGTGAAACCTCAGCCATTAGTGACCTCCCAGACGACGGCCAAAGCGGCTCTGTAATGTGTTAATCGCGAATAACAGAATCAGCGAGGCCGCCAGGATTACCGAGGCGATAGCGCTGGCCGCCGGATAGTCGAACTCCTGCAGTCGGACAAAAATCATCAGCGAGGTGACTTCGGTTTTCCAGGCGATATTACCGGCAATAAAGATCACCGCACCAAACTCACCCAGGCTGCGGGTAAACGAGAGCGCGGTGCCAGCCAGCAGCGCAGGTGCCACTTCCGGCAGCACAACACGGCGGAAGCTCTGCCATGGCGTGGCTCCCAGCGTTTCGGCCGCCTCTTCATATTCCGGGCCTAACTCTTCCAGCACCGGCTGCACGGTACGCACCACAAACGGAATGCTGGTGAAGGCCATAGCAATGGCGATACCTATCCATGTGTAGGAGATTTTAATGTCGAAATGAGCGAACCACTGTCCGTACCAGCCGTTGACCGAAAAGAGTCCGGCCAGGGTCAGACCCGCTACCGCCGTTGGCAGGGCAAACGGCAGATCCATCAGACCATCCAGCAGTGCCCGGCCCGGAAAGCGATATCGGGTCAGAATCCATGCCATCAACATGCCGAACACCGCATTAAAAAGAGATGCGACACCGGCAGAGAGCAGCGTCACTTTATAAGCGGCAATCAGCTGCGGATTGGTCACCACATCCCAGTACTGCTGCAGCGTCATCTGGGAAAGCTGCATGATCACCGCGCTGATCGGCAGCAGCAGAATCAGGCAGGTAAAGAGCAGGCTGGTGCCGAGGCTGAGACCAAAGCCGGGCAACACACGTTTCTGGCTGGCTGCAAACATTATCCGCGCCCCGCCGCTAACAATTTATCAAGCTCACCGCCGCTGACAAAGTGCGTCTTCATCACCTTGTCCCAGCCGCCAAAGGCATCTTCCACCCGGAACAGGCTGGTCTGCGGGAAGCGATCTTTCTGCGCGGCCATCAGCTGTGGATTATTCACGCGATAGTAGTAGTGCGTAATAATATTCTGCGCTTCAGGGCTGTAGAGATAGTTCAGGTATGCGCTGGCCGCCTCTGCGGTTTTGTTGGTGGCGACGTTCTTATCCACCCACGCCACCGGAAACTCCGCCAGAATATTGGTTTTCGGCACCACGACTTCATATTCATCTTTGCCGTACTGATTGCGGATGTTATTCACTTCCGACTCAAAGCTAATCAGTACATCGCCCAGACCGCGCTCAGCAAAGGTCGTCGTCGCGCCACGACCACCGGTATCAAACACTTCCACGTTTTTCAGGAACTGAGTCATAAAGGCCTGAGTTTTGGCCTGATCGCCGCCATCGGCTTTGTCCGCTGCGCCCCAGGCGGCCAGATAGGTGTAGCGGCCATTACCGGACGTTTTCGGGTTCGGGAAAATCAGCTTCACATCGCTGCGGGTCAGATCTGACCAGTCGTGAATCTGCTTTGGATTTCCTTTGCGCACCAGAAAGGCCATGGTGGAGTAGAAAGGCGAGCTGTTGTTCGGCAGGCGGCTTTTCCAGTCTGCGGCAATCAGGTTGCCTTTATCGTGCAGCACCTGCACATCCGTAACCTGATTGTAGGTAACCACATCCGCGCGCAGCCCCTGCAGAATAGCCAGCGCCTGCTTCGATGAACCGGCGTGCGACATCCTGATGGTCAGGGGATCGCCAGGATGGCTGGCATCCCACTGTTTAACAAATGGAGCATTCAGGGCAACAAACAACTCCCGCGACACATCGTAAGAGCTATTAAGCAGTTCAGTGGCATTGGCTGCGCCGGCCAGGCTCAGCGACAACGCGATACCGCTCACGATTTTTTTCATCGCTTGTAATGTCATTTAGCACCCTGAAAAAGTTTGATGCGGATCTCACCCGCTGAGGCACCAGTTTATTTATAACTCAGTGAAAACCAGTAACGGTTTTATATATCGTTTGATGATTTCAAAGTCGAAAAAAGCATAAGACGGCGGCAGACTTTATGCAGAAATCAGCAAAAGCCGATGGGGAGATGAAGCCGCGTGCCGCGTGGGCTGGCAGGGGTTTGGGAGGATCAGCGGCCGCCAGACGGGCGGCGCGCTGATAAGGCAGGCTTAACGCTGCCAGACAATCTTGCTGATTTTCCAGTTTTTCAGGGTATCGTCAGAAGGCATCAATCCTTCCGGCCCGTGCCAGTCGCCATGATAGACATAAGTCAGATGCTGACTGCCAGGCGCACGGCACGCCACGTCACGTGCATCGGTGCCGCTGGCTAAGGTGCAATTGTCGAAGGCTTTGCTGAACTTATTACTAAAGGCATCACCCACTTTGCTGCCGTCAGTGCTGGCAATCGCGCTGTCCATGACCTCAATACGGTCGACCTGCGACTGCCCGTACACCACCAGCTTAACCTTGCCGTCATTCAGCGCCTGCCAGAAAGCGATCACCTGGCCGTTCTGACTGCGCATGCCCTGACGTAAGGTATAGTCACCGTTCAGTCCGTCCTTAATCGCGTCCTCTTTCATGGCAGTCGAGGCGGTTAACCCACCCACACCCTGTTCAGTCGCGGTCAGCGTGGAACCGAACCAGTTCCACGGCAGCGCCGAAGACCAGTGATAAGTCAGCGGATTCCACCAGCTTGCCTGCTGGCTGCTGTCAGCGCCGGAACCCGAACTGGCACAGCCGCTCAGTACAACTGCGGCGATCAGTAGCGTGGAACGAACAGCTTTCATGAGAACTCCTGTAAATGCGATGCCGGAAAGGCGGAACTGATTGGAGTCGCAAAGCGACAAAAAGTTTAGTTGAGATGATGTTCGGGCAGAAAGCAGTCGCGACAGCGGCGATTGAACTGCAGCCAGATCAGCGCCAGCAGGTCGAACAGCGTCAGCAGCAAGGGCAACGGTGAACTGAGCAGATCGCCCTGCACAAACTGCCAGCCCTGCCATAGCAGGTTGATCAGCAGCGACAGCGCCAGTACGCTACGCCAGGCTTGCCAGAGTCGCGGCAGACGCGTGCGATACCCGGTCAGCAGCAGGCCCGCCAGCGCCGGTAAACCCAGCGCCAGGCCAACCCAGAACGCCTGCCGATCCGGATAGAACAGCGCCAGCAGATCGTTGCCCTGCTGCCGTGACGCCCCGGCCATAACCAGCAACAGCCAGGTCCGCGCCTGAAGTAACAGGATCAGCCAAAAAAGAAACGGCAGCCGTAGCTGCCCTCTGGCGTCATACTCATCCGGCTGATAGCCAGGCAACGGATTAGTATTCACGATCTTCGATCAGACGCTTACCAAACAGCAGCACATCGACTGGCTCATAATCGAGCTTCTCATAGAACGCCACCACCTGATCGTTCTCTTCACGGATCATCAGATGCAGTTTCGGACAACCCCGCGCGATCAGCTTTTTCTCCAGACGATTCATCAGCGCATTAGCAAAGCCGCGTCCCTGATAGTCAGGATGCACCGCCAGATAATAAGCCGCGCCGCGATGACCATCATAACCGCCCATCAGCGTACCGACGACCACGCCGCCCACTTCAGCGACCAGAAAGAGATCGGGGTCGTGATTCATTTTGCGTTCGATATCCAGCTCCGGATCGTTCCATGGCCGTAACAAATCGCAACGTTCCCATAGGGTGATCACTTCTTCAAAATCTTCCTGGCGGAAGGCGCGGATTTCCATCGTCTTTACCTGCAAATAAGCACAATTTGCTGATTATCACGCATTCTCTGCTGCACGCAACCCTCCATGACGGGCGACAAATAAAAAAGCGCAAATTTTCTGTTCGCGACCTGCAATACAAAGTAATGCCCTGAAATGTTTCTGTGATCGCAGGCAGCAGAGGCTTAGGCTATAACACCGGCAAGATTCCTGTTACCGGACCCGCACATGCACCTGCTTAAACGTTTGATTCATCGTCGCCAGTTACTGCTTTCCGGGCTGGCGCTGGCCATTTTATCGCCGCGCGCGGTTCAGGCTAAAGAAAAGGCCCTTACCGGGGCAAATCCTCATACCCGCCCTGCTCCGCCAGCGAAAAACGGCAAACGTATCGTGATGATCGATCCCGGCCACGGTGGCATCGACTCCGGTGCCGTTGGCGAAGAGGGTTCTGAAGAGAAACACATCGTGCTGGAAATCGCGGGCAACGTGCAGCGCCAGTTGCAGAGCCATCCGCGCATTGAAGTGCGCCTGACCCGCGACAGCGACCACTTTATTCCACTCTACCAGCGGGTGGAGATCGCTCATCAGCACGGTGCCGATCTCTTTATGTCGATCCATGCCGACGGCTTTACCAGTCCCGATGCCAGCGGAGCTTCGGTATTTGCGCTCTCTAATCGTGGTGCCAGCAGCTCGATGGCGCGTTACCTGTCACAGCGCGAGAATGATGCAGATAAACTGGGCGGCGTAAAAGCGCAGCAGCAGGATCACTATCTGCAGCAGATCCTCTTTGACCTGGTGCAGACCGACACCATCAAAAACAGCCTGACGCTGGGCAAGCACGTGCTGGACCAGATCCGCCCGGTACATCATCTGCACAGCCAGCACACCGAGCAGGCGGCCTTCGCGGTGCTCAAGTCACCGTCGATCCCTTCGGTGCTGGTCGAAACCTCCTTTATTACCAATCCACGCGAAGAGCAGCTGCTTGGCACCACCGCGTTTCGCCAGAAAATTGCCTCTGCAATTGCCAGCGGCATCGTCAATTACTTTGATGAGTTTGACCGCCGCAACGCCTGATGCGGGAAACGGGTTTCCGCCGTGCGACGCGCCGTACCCATGCAAGCGGCGCGGTTTTGCGTATAATCGCGTCAGACTTTGACAACCGATAAGCGAAAAGATGGCTGATATTTCACGCGTAAAAGCATTCCTGCTCGCCTTGCAGGATGAGATTTGTAACCAGCTGGCAGCTGAAGATGGCGGCGCACAGTTTGCCGAAGATAGCTGGCAGCGCCCTGGCGGCGGCGGCGGTCAGAGCCGCGTCCTGCGCAATGGCGCGGTGTTTGAGCAGGCGGGCGTCAACTTTTCGCATGTGCATGGCGATCAGATGCCGGCATCGGCTACCGCGCACCGGCCAGAACTGGCGGGTCGCAGTTTTGAGGCGATGGGCGTGTCGCTGGTAATCCACCCGAACAACCCCTATGTGCCCACCAGCCACGCCAACGTGCGCTTCTTTATCGCCGAGAAACCCGGTGCCGATCCGGTGTGGTGGTTTGGTGGCGGGTTTGACATGACCCCTTTTTATGGCTTCGAAGAAGATGCGCTGCACTGGCATCAGACCGCAGCTAATATCTGTCAGCCCTTTGGCGAGGATGTCTATCCGCGCTATAAAAAATGGTGTGATGACTACTTCTATCTGAAGCATCGGGATGAGCAGCGCGGTATTGGTGGCCTGTTTTTTGACGATCTCAACACGCCCGACTTTGAGCAGAGCTTCAGTTTTATGCAGGCGGTTGGCCGTGGCTTTATTGATGCCTATCGGCCGATTGTGGCGCGCCGTAAAGATCATCCGTGGGGCGATCGTGAGCGCCAGTTCCAGCTCTACCGCCGTGGTCGCTATGTGGAGTTTAATCTGGTGTGGGACCGCGGCACGCTGTTTGGTCTGCAGACC
This sequence comes from Candidatus Pantoea varia, assembly GCF_900115075.1. Lineage (GTDB taxonomy): Bacteria > Pseudomonadota > Gammaproteobacteria > Enterobacterales > Enterobacteriaceae > Pantoea > Pantoea varia. Next base: position 200,823 of record NZ_FOVG01000001.1, on the reverse strand, counting down.
GGTGGCCGCACAGAATCAATTTTGATGTCGATGCCGCCGCTGGTGCGCTGGGAATATGATTATCAACCTGAGCCCGACTCGCCGGAAGCCGCCCTCTATCGCGATTTCCTGCCGGTGAAGAACTGGCTGAACCTGCCTCTCTGATTGCTTCTGCGACTGCAGCGCGGGCCGCAACCCGCGCTGCGCTTCCCTCTCGCCTGATCGGCCTCTTCTTTTTTACAGGGCACAGATTGCCACAGTGTGGCCTGCGTCATTCCTCCTGACTGCTATGCTTATGGATGGAATATGGCGCACCCCACGGTAAATACCGCATGACGGCTCCTTCGCACCGCCTCGCAGCGCAACAATCAGAGAAACCGCATTTCCATCATAAAGTCTCTGTTGCAATGTTATGGGTTCGCGTTACCGGTAGCAGAACATGCCACAGACCGGCTGCGAGGCCTGAGGTGCCCCCTGTTCGCTTTCATTTTTCTTTTCAAGGAGTTTAGAGATGAACCAGCTAGAAGCCCTAAAACAGTTCACCACCGTGGTGGCGGACAGTGGCGATATCGAATCGATTCGTAATTACCACCCGGAAGACGCCACCACCAACCCCTCACTCATTCTGAAAGCGTCCGGTCTCGAAGGGTATAAACACCTGATGGATGACGCGATTGAGTACGCCAAAAAACAGGGCGGCAGCAAAGAGACGCAGATTATTAATGCCAGCGACAAAGTGGCGATCAACCTCGGTATGGAGATCCTGAAGAGCATACCGGGCCGTGTTTCGACCGAAGTGGATGCGCGCCTCTCCTTCGATCGTGGCATGTGTGTCACCAAAGCAGAAAAACTGATTCGCATGTACGAAGAGCACGGCATCGATCGCTCACGTGTGCTGATCAAGCTGGCCTCGACCTGGGAAGGCATCCGCGCAGCGGAAGAGCTGGAAAAAAACGGCATCAAGTGCAACCTGACACTGCTGTTCTCCTTTGCCCAGGCGCGTGCCTGTGCCGAAGCGGGTGTGTTCCTGATCTCCCCGTTCGTTGGCCGCATCTACGACTGGTACAACTCACGCAAGCCAATGGAACCCTATGTGGCGGATGAAGATCCGGGCGTGAAATCTGTGCGTCGCATTTACGATTACTACAAAAAGCACCGTTACAGCACCGTTATCATGGGCGCCAGCTTCCGTAAAGTGGAGCAGATTGTGGCGCTGGCAGGCTGCGATCGCCTGACGCTGTCGCCGAACCTGCTGGAAGAGTTACAGAACAGCGATGCGCCGCTGGAGCGTAAGCTGGAGCCATCCACCGAAGGCTTCCATCAGCCGTCTCCGCTTTCTGAAGCGGAATTCCGCTGGGAACATAACCAGGATCCGATGGCAGTTGAAAAACTCTCAGACGGCATCCGCCAGTTCGCGGTTGACCAGCAGAAGCTGGAAGATGTGCTCGCCGCACGCCTGTAGTGTTCATTTTAGTCGGGCGGGACTTTCCCGCCCTGATGCATAATTAAGGGAGAACTTTATGTCCTCACGCAGAGAGTTGGCAAACGCGATTCGTGCACTGAGCATGGATGCGGTCCAGAAGGCAAACTCAGGCCACCCCGGTGCGCCGATGGGTATGGCCGATATCGCCGAAGTGTTGTGGCGCGACTTCCTCCAGCACAATCCGACCAATCCCGCCTGGCTTGATCGCGACCGCTTTATCCTCTCCAACGGCCACGGCTCGATGCTGCTTTATAGCCTGCTGCACCTCAGCGGTTATGATCTGCCGATTGAAGAGCTGAAAAATTTCCGTCAGCTGCACTCTAAAACGCCGGGTCACCCTGAAATCGGCTACACACCTGGCGTTGAAACCACCACCGGCCCGCTGGGTCAGGGACTGGCAAACGCCGTGGGTTTAGCGATTGCAGAACGCACGCTGGCCGCACAGTTTAACCGTCCGGACCATGAAATCGTCGATCACCACACCTATGTGTTTATGGGCGATGGCTGTCTGATGGAAGGGATCTCGCACGAAGTCTGTTCACTGGCGGGCACCCTGGGTCTCGGCAAACTGATCGGCTTCTACGACCATAACGGTATTTCAATCGATGGCGAGACCGAAGGCTGGTTTACCGACGACACTCACAAACGCTTTGAGTCCTATAACTGGCATGTGATTGGCGACATCGACGGACATGACGCCAATGCGATTCGTGAAGCCATCAAAGAAGCGCAGAGCGTTACCGATAAGCCTTCACTGATTATCTGCCGCACCATTATCGGTTTCGGTTCCCCGAACAAAGCCGGTAAAGAAGAGTCGCACGGCGCAGCGCTGGGTGAGGCGGAAGTTGCCCTGACCCGTAAGCAGCTCGGCTGGAACTATCCGGCATTTGAAATTCCAGCTGAGATCTATCAGCAATGGGATGCCAAAGCGGCGGGTGCTGAACGTGAAAAAGCCTGGGATGCAAAATTTGCCGCTTATAAGGAAGCCCATCCTGAGCTGGCAAAAGAGTATGAGCGCCGCATGAATGGCGAAATGCCTGCCAACTGGGAAACCGAAGCGACCCGTTTCATTCAGGAGTTGCAGGCTAACCCGCAGAAAATCGCCAGCCGTAAAGCGTCACAAAACTCGCTGGAAGCGTACGGTAAAATGCTGCCGGAATTCCTGGGCGGTTCTGCTGACCTGGCACCGAGTAACCTCACTATCTGGTCAGGCTCCAAATCGATCAAAGACGATCCCGCCGGTAACTATATTCACTACGGCGTGCGTGAGTTCGGTATGACGGCGATTGGTAACGGTATCGCGCACCATGGCGGTTTCGTCCCCTACACCGCGACTTTCCTGATGTTTGTCGAATATGCGCGTAACGCCGCCCGTATGGCGGCGCTGATGAAGGCACGCCAGATTCTGGTCTACACCCATGACTCCATCGGTCTGGGCGAAGATGGCCCGACGCACCAGCCGGTTGAGCAGATCGCCAGCCTGCGTCTGACGCCAAACATGAGCGTCTGGCGTCCGTGCGATCAGGTGGAAACGGCCGTGGCGTGGAAAGCCGCCGTCGAACGCCATCACGGCCCGACTGCGCTGATCCTCTCCCGTCAGAATCTGCTGCAGCCGGAGCGTACCCCGGAGCAGATCGAAAACATCAAACGCGGCGGCTATGTGCTGAAAGATTGCGACGGCACACCAGAAGTGATTCTGATCGCGACCGGTTCAGAAATTGAGATCACCCTGGGTGCAGCAGAGAAGCTGACCACCGGCGGTCACAAGGTGCGGGTGGTTTCACTGCCGTCAACGGACCTGTTCGATGCGCAGGATGCCGCTTACCGCGAGTCCGTACTGCCGAGCGGCGTGAAAGCGCGTGTGGCGGTAGAAGCGGGTATTGCTGACTACTGGTTCAAGTATGTCGGACTTGATGGCGCGATTGTCGGTATGACCACCTTTGGTGAGTCAGCACCGGCCAGTCAGCTGTTCGCCGAGTTTGGCTTCACTGTCGAGAATATCGTCAGCCACGCTGAAGCATTACTCAAGCCAGTTTAATGTCTCTGCCCTTCCCGGCTCCCCGGGAAGGGCCATTTCATTTTATAGTCTGAAACAGAAAAATATCTCTATTCCCCTCTTCCCGCCCTGCGCAAACTGATTACTATAGAGCCGTCATACTTAATGCTGTCTGTGCACTGGCTGTCCGTCCGTTCCTGCTGATGTTCCTGCCGGGATAACGCGGCTCGCCGACCAGGTGCATCCTGATGAGTGAAGGCAGATTTTCTCCGATATTTATAGCGAAGCCACTTCCGTTGAACATGCGCACACCCTATTTACTGGCCCTGATGGTTTCACTGCTTCCTTTAAAAAGCATGGCGCAGGTCGCGCCCGATCCCCTGCTGGCCTCTCAGATTGTTGATCGCTATGCGGAACATATCTTTTATGGCAGTGGTGCAACCGGCATGGCGCTGGTGGCGATTGATGGCAATCAGCGTGTGTTCGCCAGCTTCGGTGAAACACGTCCCGGCAACAATGTCCGTCCGCAGAAAGATTCGCTGATTCGCATCGCCTCATTGAGTAAGCTGATGACCAGTGAAGTGATGGTGAAGATGGCTGAGCGCGGACAGATTCGCCTCGACGATCCCCTGAGTAAATATGCGCCGCCGGGAGCACGCGTGCCGACTTACAATGGTCAGGCGATTCGCCTGATTAATCTCTCGACCCACACCAGCGGACTGCCGCGCGAACAGCCAGGCGGCAAAGCGCAGCGTCCGGTGTTCGTCTGGCCAACGAAAAGTGAACGCTGGGCGTGGCTGGCGCGCGCTAACCTTAAAGCGGCTCCGGGCAGCAGTGCCGCCTACTCCAACCTGGGCTACGATCTGCTGAGCGATGCGCTGTCGCGCGCCGCTGGCACACCCTATCCGGCGCTGTTTCAGCAGCTGATTACCCGGCCGCTCGGCATGAAAGACACCACCTTTACGCCGTCGCCTGAGCAGTGTGGACGCCTGATGGTCGCTGAGAAAGGGGCCAGTCCGTGCAATAACACGCTGGCAGCGATTGGCAGCGGCGGTGTGTACTCGACGCCGGATGATATGGGCCGCTGGATGCAGCAGTTCCTGAACTCTTCGGTTAACCATCGCACGCCACAGATCGACCGGCTGCAGACGCTGATTTATCGTCGCGATCAGCTAAACAAAGTCGAAGGCATGGATGTGCCAGGTAAAGCGGATGCGCTGGGTATGGGCTGGGTCTTTATGGGGCCGAAAAATGGCCGCCCAGGCATTATTCAGAAAACCGGTGGCGGCGGCGGTTTCATCACCTATATGGCGATGGTGCCGCAGCATAACGTGGGGGTCTTTGTGGTGGTGACGCGATCGCCGCTGACCCGCTTCACGCCAATGAGCGACGGCGTGAACAATATGCTGGCTGAACTGGTCGGTAACCAGCTTGGCTCACCCATGATGGTCCAGGCTATTCCTTAACGCTGCTGTACGCCACCGTCAGACTGGCTGACCCACAGGGTTGGCCAGTCATCACTGCTGTGCCAGGCGTCACAGGTCGACTCTTCCGCATACTCTGCTAACACAAAACGCTTGCCATCAAACTGCCAGCGCGTGGCCCTGCCACAGTCACCTAATCCACGTCCTTTACCAAAGGTGTAGAGCTGGCCGCTGGCCGCATCGTATTCCGCATTAATCAGCTCAAGCTGTCGATCGCTGGCTCCCGGCGGCGTAAACGGCAGCGTTAAGGTGATGCCGCGCGCCACGTAAGGCTGGGTACGCGTCACTTCAAACGCCAGATCGATGACGTTATAGGCCCCCATTTCACAACTCACCAGCAGCAGCGCGCGCTGGTTGGTGAGGGGGGCAACGCTGACTTCACGGCGTAGCGGATCGAGTGAGCAGGAGTCGGTATTGACCCGCCAGGTGCCGTAATCAATGAGTCCGCTGGTCTCATCACGCGTCAATGCCGCCGGCGGCTCGAGAGCAGGCGGCAATGGCGGCAGCGCAGGCGGCGGGGGAACATCCCAGCTGGCACGATCGCCACGCTTGATCCACGCGCTCATGCTGTTGACGCGCCCCTGGGTGTCATCCATCAGCAGCAGCGCGGCTTTCATACCGCGCAAAGAGATCAGCGCATTGGGATCAAAAGTAAGCTGCAGGGTTTTCGCCTCCATCACCAGATCAAGAAACTCATCAATGGCGATGGCATTGCTGGTGGCGAGATGATGGGGTTCTACCGTCCAGTGTTTGAGGTCGGGTTTCAGGCGGCGCTGGTCGAGCAGCAGGTTATCCTGAAGCGGACCGCCTGGCAGAGCGCCGCTGTAGGCACTGCCATAATCGATTCGCAGCAAAGGGCGATCGTTGACGCCAGCATGACGCGAAATCGTCATCACCAGCCCTTTGTCGCCCGGAATATTGCGCGCCACGCAAAAGGCTTCATTGTTGCAGGTGATTTGCCAGTCGTTGAATGACTTTTGCAACGGTTCCGCCTGAACACAGGCAACCCATAGAGACGGCAACAGCCACAGCGATTTCATCCAATACGACATTAAGAAGATCGATCCCCGAATACCCAGAGTGGAGAGGATAGCGCATCAACGGGCCTGGCAGGGTTCGCATTCTGTGAACCTGTGCAAAAAGCGCAGTTAACTGCTTAAAAAGCGTGCACAAAGTGGATAAAGCTTCGCCCTTCCACTTTCAACGCTGTCGCGCGGCAACAGGCTTTACAGCAGGGTTTCCTATGGCTTCAGCCAGCCCGCAATCTGCGCATGCTGCAACAGCATAATGGTTTTTCCATCGCGAATACGGCCATCGGCGACCATCGCCAGCGCATCAGGGAAACGCAGTTCCAGCACGTCGATTGACTCATCTTCGACGCCACCACCTGCGTTATCGCGCAGCGATTCATTATATTCTGCTGCGAAAAAGTGGATCAGTTCAGTCACGCCGCCTGGCGACATATAGCAGGCATAGAGTTTCGTCACCTCGCCCACCGCATACCCGGTCTCTTCTATCGCCTCTTTGCGGATGCAATCTTCCGGGGAGTCGTCGTCCAGCAAGCCCGCGCAGGCTTCGATTAGCATGCCGCCGTCGTTGCCGTTGACGTAAGTGGCAATGCGGAACTGGCGCGTCAGGACCACGCTGTTCTTTTCACGGTTATAAAGCAGGATGGTCGCCCCGTTTCCGCGATCGTAGACTTCGCGTTTATGGCGGATAACCTCGCCACGGCGATCGGTGATGTCATAGGTGTAGTTACGCAGCACAAACCAGTTTTCAGACAGGAGCTTATCTTTGATGATATTGATCTTAAACGACATGGAGACTCCGCTACCGCATAAAGGGAGTCGTTCATCATAGGGGCAAGCCGGCGGGAAAACTATCCTAATTCGCGTCGCAACGTGTCGATTTCGGGCCAAAAAAAAGCCAGCCCGAGGGCTGGCCTTATTGTTGCAGAACTTATCAGCGTGAGGTGTCGTCAGCCAGACGGGTCGGCTGAGGTTCCTCTTCGTGATGATCCTGTTCGGTCTGCGCGACGGCATGGACACGCTTACGCACGCCAAACCATCCCAGCACCAGCAACACCGCGATCAGCGGAATAGAGGCTATGGTGTAAGTCCCGTTCGGGTAATCAAACGCCATCAGCACCAGCACGCTGAACAGGAACAGCAGCGTCAGCCATGAGGTAAACGGGGCACCTGGCAGCTTGAAGCTGACATCATCCGCCTTGCCCTCTTTAATTGCTTTGCGCAGACGCAACTGGCAAACCACGATAAAGGCCCAGGAGGAGATGATGCCCAGCGAGGCGACGTTCAGGACGATCTCAAACACCTGAGAAGGCACATAGTAGTTGAGCACCACACCAATCACATAGACGGCGATGGTTACCAGAATACCGGCATAAGGCACCTGCTGACCGTTCATCTTCGACATGAATTTCGGTGCAGAGCCCCCCATCGACATAGAGCGCAGAATACGCCCGGTCGAGTAGAGACCGGAGTTAAGGCTGGAGAGCGCCGCACTCAGGACCACGATATTCATGATGCTGCCCACGTATGGCACGCCCAGCTTCGAGAAGAAGGTCACAAACGGACTCTGACCCGCCTGATAGGCGTTCCATGGCAGCAGCAGCACCAGCAGGACCACCGAGCCAACGTAGAACAGACCGATACGCCAGATCACACTGTTGATCGCTTTCGGCAGCATGGTTTTCGGGTCTTTACATTCGCCTGCCGCCGTACCCACCAGTTCGATAGAGGCAAAGGCGAACACCACACCCTGAATCAGCACCAGCGCAGGCAGTAAGCCGTGCGGGAACATGCCGCCGTTATCAGTAATCAGATGGAAGCCAGTGCTGTTGCCATCCAGCGGTTTGCCGGTGCCAAGGAACACCACGCCCACCACCAGGAAGATCACAATCGCCAGCACTTTCACCAGCGCAAACCAGAACTCCATTTCGGCAAACCACTTAACGCCGATCATATTCATGGTGCCGACTATCGCCAGCGCGCCCAGGGCAAACACCCACTGTGGCACATCACCAAACGCGCCCCAGTAGTGCATGTAGAGCGCGACGGCTGTGATATCGACGATACCGGTCATTGCCCAGTTAACGAAGTACATCCAGCCCGCCACGTAGGAGGCTTTCTCACCCAGGAACTCACGGGCGTAGGAGACGAAACTGCCGCTGCTGGGACGATGTAAAACCAGTTCGCCCAGTGCACGCAGAATGAAGAAGGAGAAGATGCCACACACCAGATAGATGATGGCTAAGGCGGGGCCAGCAGCCTGCAGACGGCCACCTGCGCCCAGGAACAAACCGGTGCCGATAGCACCGCCAATCGCAATCATCTGTACATGACGGTTACCCATCGCTTTCTGGTAGCCAGCATCATGAGAGTTCAGCCAGCGCCGTTTCGCAGCGCGCATCTCACTTGGGGTTTTCTTTTTAGATTTCATAGCATTCCTGTTTGTCCGGACCATCAGTCGTCGTCTCCCCAGTGCGAACGTAACGTCCTGCAAAATGGGGGATTTTCCTCTGTGCCTTTGCCCGTGAGTGAGTGCCGGGCAACGCGGGAATTTACGGCGATGAATCCTACCCGTTCTGCAAGAACGAAGCAAAATATACCGGGCAGATGCACAGGCTGATTTGTAAGAATCCATCCTGATGCACAAAAACAAAAAAACCGGCCATTTTCAGGCCGGTAAAAGCTACAGGGATGGAAACAGGAGGGTTGGGTTAGAGATAAATCTCTGCGGTACCGCTCCACAGGCTGGAATCGCCGGGATTATCGACACCGATAACGCGGTAATGGCTGGCGCCCATCTCTTCCGCTTTTTGCGACAACTGACGATTTGCATCGTCCAGTGAGCCGCGAACGCCGGAGACCGACACGCTGCCGATGCTCTGCATACCCTGCGCCTGCGACTGATCGACGGGCGCGGCGGCGAAAGTGGCAAATGAGGCGGTAGCCAGTAATGCACCCGCCAGTACAGCATTCAGCTTTTTCATTGGATGCTCCTTAAATCTGTGTTCGGGGTTGAACTGATGACTGAAGGGATTATTAACGCTGCAATGAAAAGCAACATCGGGCCGATGTAAAACTGTCCCTTTTTTAACCGTAAAACCGTAGCGCATCCTGGGAACTGTCAGCCGCGGTCATTTTGTGTGCGATGTGTTACGTCCTGTGCGATAAACAGGAGATGGATCATTTGCGTTACGTTACTCCGCTCTTATAATTCCCCACTCTGAACAGGGCCATTCATGTGATCGTAAAACGTTCCGTCACTCAAAGCATCGCTCAGGCGCTCAGCGCCATTGTCCTGCTGTCGCTACTTACTACTGGCCTGGCCTTAGTCACGCTCCTCAGCAGTCAGCGCGACGCAGAGGCGATCAATCTGGCGGGTTCACTGCGTATGCAGAGCTATCGCATGGCCTGGGATGCGAGCCGTCAGCCACAAAACCTGGCGCATCATTTCGCGCTCTATCAGCAAACGCTGGATGCGCCGGTGCTGCAAAAACTGGATCGGCCCTGGGTGCCCCGTGAAGTGAGCATTCGCTACCAGCGGCTGCGCGCCGCCTGGCCTGCCCTGCAGCAGCAGTTTCAACAGGGCGATAGCGTGGCGTACCAGCAGCAGGTGCCGATTTACGTCGGTGAAATCGATCGCTTTGTGCTGGGCCTGCAACGCTATACCGAACTGAAAATGCATCTGGTGGCCGCCAGCAGCCTGGTGGGCGTCATTGCGATTGTAGCGCTGGCATTGATGACGATTCGCTTTACCCGACTGAAGGTCGTGCGACCACTGAATGCGCTGGTCACGGCCAGTCGCTACGTCGAGAGTGGCAACTTTGCTTTTCCGCGGTTGCACGTTGAGCAGCAGAATGAGCTGTGGGTGCTGTCGCACGCCTTTAGCGGCATGGCGGCCCGTCTGCACTCCCACTACCAACTGCTGGAAAGCACGGTTCGTGAGAAAACAGAAGATTTAACCCAGGCGAACCGCACGCTGTCGCTGCTCTATGACAGCTCACAGATGCTGACCGCCAGTCCGCTGCATCCGGCGCTATTTGAAGCGGTGCTGACCAATGTATTGACGCGCGAGAAACTCACGGCGATCCGGCTCGACACCGACCAGTTCCGGTTCCGCGCCGGTGATGAAAAGGCTAACGCAGAGTGGCAACGTCAGCCGTTACAGCAGGATGATCAGCAGATTGGCGAGCTACGCTGGCAGAAAGCGGGCGCCTCTCCGCCTGATGAGATGATGCGCAGCCTGGCGGCGATGCTGGGACGCGCGATCTGGATCTGGCAGGCGCAGCAGCAGTATCAACAGATGCTGGTGATGGAAGAGCGCGCGACCATTGCCCGGGAATTACATGACTCGCTGGCGCAGTCGCTCTCGTTTTTACGCATACAGCTGACCCTGTTGCGCCGCACCGTGGATAAAGAGGACCGCGCCGCCCATACCATTATCGCGGACTTCGATCAGGCGCTGGCCGATGCCTACCGCCAGCTGCGCGAACTGCTGACCACCTTCCGCCTGACCATCGAACAGGCGGATCTGGTGGCAGCGATGCAGGCGATGATCGCCTCGCTGCAGGAAAAGAGCGGCGCAGAGATACAGTTTAACTATCAGACCGGTCTGCAGAGTCTGGAGGCGCAACAGCAGGTGCACGTGTTGCAGATCGCCCGAGAGGCGCTGCTGAATGCGATTCGTCACGCCAGCGCGCAGGTTATCCGCGTGGACTATCAGCACAGTGAGCAAGGTGAGCACTTACTGACGATTACGGACGACGGTGTGGGCATTAACAGCACCGACGAACCGCCGGGCCATTATGGCCTGAACATTATGGCTGAACGTGCCCAGCGCCTGAGTGGCAATCTGACCATTCACGCACAGCCACGGGGTACGCGGGTGGAGCTGCGCTTTCCACCGCAACCGGTACGGCAGCTGGCGTAATTTACCCTTCAATTCATTAAAACAACCTATCGGCTGCAGACAGCAGGCTATTCCAGGCACGGGGATGTGACCGTGAGCGCAGGCTCTGCCCCGCCGCAGTCTGAATCGATAAAACGGAGAAGATATGCAACAGTCGGCATTAACCTTGATGATAGTGGATGATCACCCGCTGATGCGGCGCGGCGTGCGTCAGCTGCTGGCGCTGGATCCCCGGCTGGAAGTCATCGCCGAGGCCAACAACGGCACCGAAGCGCTGGCGGAAGCCCGCCGTCAGGAACCTGACATCATTCTGCTCGACCTGAATATGAAAGGAATGTCCGGGCTGGATACGCTGAAAGCGCTGCGCCACGAAGGGATCAGCTCGCGCATTCTGGTGCTGACCGTCTCCGACGCCCGCAGTGATATTTTCGCCATGGTAGATGCCGGTGCCGATGGCTATCTGCTCAAAGACAGCGAGCCGGAGATTCTGCTGGGACATATCCTGCAGGCATCGCAGGGCGAGAAAGTCTTCAGTGAGGGCGTCGCCAGCTATCTGGATAATCGTCAGCATAGCGCCGATCCTCTGCGTCAGCTCACCGAGCGCGAGCGGGATGTGCTGCAGGAGGTGGCGCGCGGCCTGTCGAACAAAGAGATCGCCGCTATTCTGCATATCTCTGAAGAGACAGTAAAAGTGCATATCCGCAATCTGCTGCGCAAGCTGGATGTCCGCTCGCGCGTCGCCGCCACGGTGATGTGGCTTGAAAGCCGCAAATAGCCAACGAATTTACATTTTCTCCTCATTTTCTCCACGATTTCCCCCGCTGCCGCACGTAAAGTGAAGGCGGCGGAGAATCGTGGCAAAGACCCTCCGATCTTTCTGCCTGTGCGCCCGTTGCCGGTGGGCCTGACCGATAATAATAAGTCCTGAGGAGTATCGATTTAATGTCGAATTTCTTTATCGACCGCCCCATCTTTGCCTGGGTGCTGGCGATTCTGCTGTGCCTGTGTGGCACGCTTTCGATTATTTCGTTGCCTGTTGAACAGTATCCCGATCTGGCACCGCCCAATGTGCGTATCACCGCTAATTATCCTGGCGCATCCGCCGAGACGCTGGAAAACACCGTTACCCAGGTGATTGAGCAGAACATGACCGGCATCGATAATCTGATGTACATGTCCTCGAACAGCAGTAACACCGGTCAGGCGCAGATCACCCTCACCTTTACAGCCGGGACCAATCCTGACGAAGCCCGTCAGCAGGTTCAGAACCAGTTGCAGTCCGCCCTGCGCAAATTACCGCAGGCGGTGCAGTCGCAGGGCGTGACGGTCAATAAAACCGGTGACAGCAATATTCTGATGGTGGCGTTCGTCTCGACTGACGGCAGCATGGATAAGCAGGATATTTCAGACTATGTCGCCAGTAATATTCAGGACCCGCTGAGCCGTATTGATGGCGTCGGCCAGGTTGACGCTTACGGCTCGCAATATGCGATGCGCATCTGGCTCGATCCTAACAAACTGATTGCCTACGCGCTGACCACCGACGATGTGGTCAGTGCGATTCAGTCGCAGAACACCCAGGTTGCCGTGGGTCAGGTCGGTGGCCTGCCATCGGTGCAGAAGCAGGCGCTGAACGCCACGGTCAACGCCCAGTCGATGCTGCAGACTCCCGAGCAGTTCCGGGCCATTACCCTGAAGAACAATCCCGACGGTTCTGTTGTGACATTGGGCGATGTCGCTACCGTAGCGCTGGGGGCAGAGAAGTATGATTATCTGAGCCGCTACAACGGCCAGCCCGCGTCAGGCCTGGGCGTGAAACTCGCCTCCGGTGCCAACGAGATGAACACCGACAAGCTGGTGCGGGCGCGCATTGAGGAGCTGTCGCACTACTTCCCGCACGGACTGGAAGCAAAAATCGCCTATGAAACTTCACCGTTCGTTAAAGCATCGATCACCGATGTGGTGAAGACGCTGCTGGAGGCGATCGTGCTGGTGTTTGGCGTGATGTATCTGTTTATGCAGAACTTCCGCGCCACCCTGATTCCGACTATCGCGGTGCCGGTGGTGCTGTTTGGCACCTTCAGCGTGCTCTATGCCTTCGGATTCAGCATCAATACCCTGACCATGTTTGCCATGGTTCTGGCAATCGGGCTGCTGGTGGATGATGCCATCGTGGTGGTGGAAAACGTCGAACGTATCATGCATGAAGAGGGACTCTCGCCGCGTGCCGCCACGCGAAAATCGATGGGCCAGATTCAGGGCGCGCTGGTGGGTATTGCGCTGGTGCTCTCTGCGGTGTTTGTGCCGATGGCCTTTTTTGGCGGCACCGTCGGCGCCATTTATCGTCAGTTCTCCATCACCATCGTCTCGGCGATGGTGCTGTCGGTGCTGGTGGCGATGATCCTGACGCCGGCACTGTGTGCCACGCTGTTAAAACCGGCGCCACAGGGCGAGCAGCATGAGCGTCGCGGCTTCTTCGGCTGGTTCAACCGTCACTTTAATCACAACGCTGACCGCTACGAGCGTGGCGTAGCGGGCATCCTGCGCAAGGGCGGTCGCTGGCTGCTGCTCTATCTCGGCATTATCGGTCTGATGGCGTTTCTGTTTCTGCGTCTGCCGACGTCGTTTCTGCCGTTGGAAGATCGCGGCGTATTCCTGACTCAGGTTCAGCTTCCGGCAGGCGCGACGCTTGAGCAGACGGCCAGCGTAGTCGCCAAAGTCGAAAACTATTATCTCACCGAGGAGAAGGCCAACGTACTGTCGGTCTTCTCCACCATCGGCGCAGGTCCGGGCGGCAATGGACAGAACGTGGCGCGTTTGTTTGTACGGCTGAAAGACTGGGAAGCACGGCCCGGTGCCGATCGCACCTCGTTCGCGATTATCGATCGCGCAACGAAAGCATTTCAGAAGATTAAAGAGGGCCGGGTGATAGCCAGCAGTCCGCCTGCTATCACCGGCATGGGCAGCAGCTCCGGCTTTGACATGGAACTGCAGGATCACGCCGGTATCGGTCATACCCAACTGATGGCAATGCGTGACAGGCTGCTGGAGATGGCGGGCAACGATAAGTCACTATCACGGGTCCGGCACAATGGCCTGGATGACAGCCCGCAACTGCAGATCGATGTGGATGCCCGCAAAGCGCAGGCGCTGGGCGTGTCGCTGGACACCATCAACGACACCCTGACCACGGCCTGGGGCTCCACCTATGTGAACGACTTCCTGGATCGTGGGCGGGTGAAAAAGGTCTATGTGCAGGCCGCCGCCGAATTCCGCATGTTGCCGGACGACGTCAACAAATGGTATGTGCGTAACAGCAGCGGCAAGATGGTGCCCTTCTCCGCATTTGCCACCAGCCGCTGGGAGACCGGTTCGCCCCGTCTTGAACGCTACAACGGCTATTCATCGCTGGAGATTGTCGGCGAAGCGGCCAATGGCGTCAGCAGCGGCACGGCGATGGATGAGATGGAAAAGCTGGTGAATGCCCTGCCGCTGGGCGTTGGGTTCCAGTGGACCGGAGCCTCTTATCAGGAGCGGCTCTCCGGTTCGCAGGCACCGGCTCTTTATGCCATTTCGCTGCTGGTGGTGTTCCTCTGCCTGGCCGCGCTGTATGAGAGCTGGTCGATTCCCTTCTCGGTGATGCTGGTGGTGCCGCTGGGCGTGGTGGGGGCGCTGATCGCCACCTGGATGCGCGGGCTGGAGAATGATGTCTACTTTCAGGTTGGCCTCTTGACGGTGGTCGGGCTATCCGCCAAAAACGCCATCCTGATTGTGGAATTTGCTAACGAGATTAACAGCCGTGGACGCGAGCTGGTGGAGTCCACGCTGGAAGCGTCGCGTCAGCGTCTGCGGCCGATTCTGATGACCTCGCTGGCCTTTATCTTTGGGGTGCTGCCGATGGCAATCAGCAGCGGCGCAGGCTCCGGCAGTCAGCACGCGGTGGGCACCGGTGTGATGGGCGGAATGATCTCCGCCACGCTGCTGGCGATCTTTTTTGTCCCGCTGTTCTTTGTGCTGGTCCGCCGTCGCTTCCCGCTCAAAGAGAAGCCGCACGACTAGAGCCAAATAAAAAGCGGTCACTGATTTCAGTGACCGCCTTATTTATATGTGTGTTAAGAATTCCAGCAAGCGGAGTAACCCTGCTTTCTCTTTGCATGTTACTTGTTGCGTAACATCGCTTCGATAAATTCTTTCCAGGTTCCCATTTCGGTGTCAATCATAATGCCCTCTCTTATTGTGCTGGCAATACTACGCTCTTTTTTTAATCAGGTGAATACGTTTACACCTGTTAACTCTATCGGCAAGACGCACAAAAACATGAATGTTGCCGATTCTGGAAGCTGACGCACACTTCAGCAACCCCTTAACCTGATTAAGAATAATTTTTTTTAAGCCCAGCGGTAGACTATTTTATCTTCATGGCGAAATTCTTAACCACTCAATGATGAGCAGGGTAATGATTGCCTGCGAAATTGATAGCGGTTACCCAAGGCAAAACGGGCATCATTACGACATGATATTTGGTCCGGTTACCGCGCCCAGGCGGATGCCGCAACGGATCACACTATGCTAAACTCGCGCTTTGGCTGCTTTTTCAGCTTTCACTTCTCACAGGACAATAAGGATCGGGCAATGAGCACGCAGTGGGTGATGTTCGGGATTAAAAATTGCGACACCATAAAAAAAGCCCGGCGCTTTTTAACAGACGCAGGCGTTGAGTATCACTTTCACGACTACCGTGCCGATGGCCTGAGCGATGCCCTGCTGCAGGGGTTTATCGATGCGCTAGGCTACGAAGCCCTGCTTAACACCCGCGGCACCACATGGCGTAAACTGCCCGAAGCTGATCGAGAAGCGGTGACCGATGCCAGCAGTGCCAAAGCGCTGATGCTGGCACATCCCGCCATGATTAAGCGCCCGCTGTTGCGCACCCCGGATGGCTCCCTGCTCGCCGGTTTCAGCGAAGCCACCTATCAGAATGCTATCCAGGAGAAGTCATAATATGTTTTGCCCGGTCATTGAGCTGACACAGCAGCTTATTCGTCGCCCCTCTCTCAGCCCCGATGATGCCGGATGTCAGGCTCTGCTGATCGCCCGTCTTGAAGCCATTGGCTTTAAGATTGAAACGATGAACATCGACGACACTCTGAATTTCTGGGCCACCCGTGGTGAAGGTGAAACACTGGCGTTTGCCGGTCACACCGATGTCGTGCCGCCTGGCGATGCCAGTCGCTGGATTAATCCGCCATTTGAACCGACGATCCGCGATGGCATGCTGTTTGGCCGTGGTGCGGCCGACATGAAAGGCTCGCTGGCGGCCATGGTGGTAGCGGCCGAACGTTTTGTGGCGGTGCGTCCCAATCACAGAGGGCGACTGGCCTTTATGATCACCTCTGATGAAGAGGCCAGCGGGGCCAACGGCACAGTTAAAGTCGTTGAACGGCTGATGGCGCGCCGCGAACGGCTCGACTATTGCCTGGTCGGCGAGCCGTCCAGCACCGAAGTGGTGGGTGATGTGGTGAAGAATGGCCGCCGTGGCTCAATCACCGCCAATCTGACGGTGCATGGTGTGCAGGGCCACGTCGCCTATCCGCATCTGGCAGATAACCCGGTTCACCGGGCAATGCCAGCGCTGACTGAACTGGTCGCGACAGAATGGGATCAGGGGAATGAGTTCTTCCCGGCCACCAGCATGCAGATTGCCAACGTCCAGGCGGGCACCGGCAGTAATAACGTGATCCCCGGCGAGCTGTTTGTGCAGTTTAACTTCCGCTTCAGCACCGAACTCACCGATGAAATGATTCGTCAGCGGGTTGCAGAACTGCTGGATCGTCACCAGCTGCGTTACACCATCGAGTGGAAACTCTCCGGTCAGCCCTTCCTGACTACGCGCGGTAAGCTGGTTGATGCCGTCGTGAAAGCTGTAGCGCACTATAATGAAATTAAGCCGCAGCTGCTGACCACGGGCGGAACCTCCGATGGCCGCTTTATTGCACGGATGGGAGCGCAGGTGGTGGAACTGGGGCCGGTGAATGCCACCATTCATAAAATCAATGAGTGTGTAAAAGCCTCCGACCTGCAGATGCTGAGCCGGATGTACCAACGCATCATGGAACAACTGATCGCCTGAGGGCGGTTTTAAGGAGCAGCAAATGGAATTTATTAAAGATTACTGGTGGATCCTGGTGATCCTGCTGATGGTTGGCGTACTGATGAACGTTTATAAAGATCTGAAACGCATCGATCACAAAAAATTTATGGATAACAAACCTGACCTGCCGCCGCATCGTGATTTCAACGATAAATGGGATGACGACGACAACTGGCCGAAGAAGAAGTAAACGAAAAAAACCTGCTATGCGGGTAATGCCGTTCACTTAAGCCTTTTGTGACTTTAAACAGAACGGATATTCAGGCGGGATATAAAGCACCGAACGATCATATCTTCGGTGCTTTCTTTTTTACGACAGAATAAAAGCCCTCTCATTCCTCTCAGAGCTTTAGGTATGTTTCCAGGTGCACCTTTGCCGCTGATCGCTCAGAGGAGAAAGCATCAACAACGGAATCCATATCGTGTTCAGACATAAAAAACCGGAACCAGGGAACTGACTCCGGATTGTCTCTCACTGGCAGTGATCGTTCAGGTACTCTTAAACGATCGGCATTGCCAATTCGGCGGGGGTTTTCTTTTTCCGCGTGATCACTTTAGCCTGAGTTTCTGCGCCTGGCGATGCAGGTTGCCGGGATCGACTCCAAGCCGCCGCGCGGTCTCCGCCCAAACCCTGCCGCTCGCCTCATACATCCGCTGGATGTATTCTCGCTGAAACTGGCGGGTCGCATTGTGCAGACTCATATACGGGATATCTGCCGCCGCCACAGACGGTGGTTCGCTCTTAACCGCCTGCATACCGTCAAAGCTGAAATGCTGCGGTAACAGCAGCACATCGCCGGAACGGTTATCCGCCTGGGCAACGATTGCCGCCCGGTGGATCGCGTGCTCCAGCTCGCGAACGTTGCCCGGCCAGGTAGCCGCTTCAAGTAATGCTCCGGCCGCGGGGCTAAGCGCCACGCTTTGCAGGTTAAACTTAACACGGCATTTTTCGCAGAAGTACCCGGCCAGCAGCACGATGTCATCGCCCCGTTCACGCAGCGCCGGAACAAAGAGCGGAAACACGCTTAGCCGGTGATACAGATCTGCTCTGAACTTCCCTTCAGTAACCGCCTGCCGCATATCCAGATTAGTCGCGGCGATTATCCGCACGTCAACGGTAAGCGCCTTATCTTCGCCCACGCGCTGAAGATCACCGTATTGCAGGACGCGCAACAACTTTGCCTGAAGCGATAGCGGCAGCTCGCCGATCTCATCAAGAAACAGCGTACCTTTATCCGCAAGTTCAAACTTACCGGGACGATCATGGATAGCACCCGTGAACGCACCTTTAACGTGTCCGAATAGCTCGCTTTCCGCTACGGCTTCCGGCAGCGCCGCGCAGTTCAGATAGATAAGCGCTTTTGCCGCGCGCGCCGACTGGCGATGAAGCGCCTGTGCGACCAGCTCTTTGCCCGTACCGGTTTCGCCCATAATCAGCACACTGAGGTCGGACGAGGCCACCATGCCGATTTCTTTTTTCAGGTGTTGCATTGGCGCAGACTCGCCGATTATTTCGACCTCTTCGTTTTCATCCGGACGGCGCGCTGGTGGCGTAAATGTGGCAGCGGGTTTTTCCAGCTGTTCAAGCAGCAGCGCATTAGTCAGCGCTCCGCCCGTAAGGCTTGCCAGCAAGCGCAGCTCTTCATCACTGTATTCATCGAACTGTGTCGCGTTCATGCCGTCCAGTGTCAGCGCGCCGATGAGCGTCTGCCCGGAGAACAGCGGCATTCCGACGCAAGCGTGCACATGAAGTTCTTTCTGATCCGGGATCAACCCGTCATAAGGATCAGGCAAATCGCTGTCTGCGGGAAAGCGCACTACGTCTCCCGCGCGCGCGATGGCCTCAAGGCGGGGGTGCGCGTCCAGGCTGAAACGGCGTCCCATCACATCAGGCGCAAGCCCTGCGGTCGCCAGCGGACGGAACTGCTGATTTTCATACCGCAGCAGCGCGGTTGCGTCGCACTTAAGCACGCTGTGAATCGATTTAATCAGGCGAGTAAATCGGTCTCGCCCTCTTAGCCCGTTCTGAATATCCACAGCGAGCGCTGCTAAAGATTCAACTGAAATTGTCATATAGTCATTTCCACAATCATTGTCTGAATCACAATGCAAGCAATTGTTTTAATCACAACCACAAAAGGACAATATTAATTAAATTAACAACCTACAAAGTGGCACAGATTATGCGTTGTTAGTTACATACTCTTGCAAAGGTGCAAAATCATGTCAGACACATATAAATCTGCCGATGCTTTATCCCCCGGCCAGATGAATGCCGCCGCCGATGCTCTTTGCTGGGCGGCATTCGGTGGCGCACGACGCGGCCCGGGCGTTACTTACAAACAGGTTTCCGCTGATCGTGTCCACTTCGAAACCGAGTACAACGGACGTAAAGCCTGGGTTGACCTCAATATCCCCTACACACCGGTTGAGTTAATACTTGCCGGTGCGCTGCTTCTGCAACAGCTGAACTCTTTTTCATAATCACAGGTGATGTTATGACGCACACAGATGAAGTGATCGAAGCGGTAGAGAACGCCCTCGCGCGCAACATCATCCGCGAAATGAATATTCTTCTTTACGAACTCAGCGAAGACGCGAACCTGACGCGGGAATTCCGGTTTGAACAGCAGCATCGTTTACGCCTGGCGGTTTTTCGCCATAGCACCGAGAAAAAAGAACTCGCTGAACAACGCCGCAAATGGCTTACACAAGGCGGCATCATCTGCTAACAGGAGGCCCACAATGGCCCATACCATCCCCGCAAACTTTGTTCATACCCGCTCTACCCCGTTTTGGGATAAAGACAGCGTGCCAAAAGCGCTGCTCAATCACCACAACACCAAAAAAGGCGTGTTCGGTCGTCTCTCCGTCATGCGCGGCGCGGTTAAGTATTATGGCTTCGCCAGCGAGACAGACAAAACGCCGGAGGCTGAAGTCGTCATTAATGCCGGACAGTTCGGCATCAGTCCGCCGCAATACTGGCACCACATCGAGCTACTTACCGACGACACCTATTTTAATATCGACTTCTTCGCCAATCCGAATGAAAAACTGAAAGGCAGCGGCATGGGGCAGGTCGTTCACGTACCCGCAGCCAGGTAACCTGCTCGCGCTAACAAACCCGCTTCGGCGGGTTTTTTAATGCTGCTGCCATTGTCATTTAAACATTCTAGTGTAATAAGCACAATGATAAAGCATTGTATATTTAACATCGACTGTAAATAAATACTTTTAAATCAAATAGTTAATAACTGGCACGCCCCGTGCAATAACAAAGACAGAATTTAACGAACGCTAAGGGGCGATACATGAATATCCACGTTAAGAATAATATTTTTTGGGTAGGTAAACGCGACTGGGAGGTAGAACACTTCCACGGTAAGGAATACAAAATGCAACGCGGCACCAGCTACAACAGCTATCTGATCCGCGAAGAAAAGAACATTCTGATCGATACCGTCGATCTGAAATTCCGCAGTGATTTTGTGAAAAACCTGGCGGAAGAGATCGACCTGAAAAAGATTGATGCCATTATCATCAACCACGCAGAAGAAGATCACAGCGGTGCGCTCGCTGAACTGCTGGCCCTCATCCCCGGTACCCCGATTTACTGTACTGCGAACGGCGTGGACTCCATCAACGGGCATCACCACCACCCCGAATGGAATTTCAACGTCGTGAAAACCGGTGATTCACTGGATATCGGCAACGGCAAAAAACTGATCTTTGTTGAAACACCTATGCTTCACTGGCCTGATAGCATGATGACCTACATGACCGAAGATGCTGTGCTGTTCAGCAACGACGCGTTCGGTCAGCATTATTGCGATGAACATCTGTTTAACGATGAAGTCGATCAGCACGAACTCTTCGACCAGTGCCAGCGCTACTTTTCAAACATTCTTACACCTTTCGCCCGCCTGGTGACGCCGAAAATTAATGAAATCCTGGGCTTCAACCTCCCGGTTAGCATGATCGCCACCTCGCACGGTGTGGTCTGGCGTGATAACCCTACTCAGATTGTAGAGCTGTATCTGAAATGGGCGGCGGATTACCAGGAAGACCGAATCACCCTCTTCTACGATGCCATGTCCAACAATACGCGCATGATGGCAGACGCCATCGCCGAAGGTATCCGCGAAACCGATCCGCGTGTGGCCGTGAAGGTTTACAACGTATCCAGACACGACAAAAACGAAATCATCACTTCCTGTTTCCGCTCAAAAGGCATTCTGGTCGGTTCCTCAACCATGAATAATGTGATGATGCCGAAAGTTGCGGGGATGCTGGAAGAGATCACCGGGCTGAAGTTCCGCAATAAGCGCGCGTCGGCGTTCGGTTCCTACGGCTGGACAGGTGGCGCGGTTGACCGGGTTGCTACACGTCTTCAGGATGCCGGTTTTGATATGACTATCGCGCTTAAAGCTAAATGGCGTCCCGATCTGTCCGCGCTGGAAGAATGCCGCGAGCACGGGCGTAAAATTGCGCGTGAATGGGCGCTTTCCCCTATCCCTGCGGCTGCGCCCGTCGTCAGTACCGCCGCCACTATCGAGCCTGCCGCGCCCGTAAACGCGGATGGTGTGGGCGTCGTGGAAGCGGGCGAAGAGGTCTCGCAGAAGATGATCTGCACAGTATGCCAGTGGGTGTACGATCCTGCTGTCGGCGAGCCGGATCAGGACGTCGCGCCGGGCACCAAATGGGAAGATGTACCGGATGACTTCCTTTGCCCAGGCTGCGCATTAGGTAAGGATGTATTCGATCTGTTCGAGGGCTAACACTATGGCATCTGAAATCGTAATCATTGGTTCGGGCTTCGCTGCCCGCCAGCTGGTGAAGAACATTCGCCACCAGGATAAAAACGTGCCTGTGCGGCTCATAGCGGCGGATAGCTGCGACGAATACAACAAGCCGGAACTCAGTCACGTTTTCAGCCTCGGGCAACGTGCGGATGATTTGACGCGCCAGACTGCCGCAGCGTGGGCGGACAGTAATAACGTTGTGCTGCATCCGCATACGCGGGTCGAAAACATAGATACATCGGCGCACATCGTCCGCACGACCGCGGGTGATTTCGGCTACGCAAAACTGGTACTGGCAACGGGAGCGGAGGCCATCCTGCCGCCCGTACCGGGTAGCGAACTCCTGTACACACTGAACAGTCAGCAGGAGTACAGACGCTGCGAAGCCGAACTTGCGAACGCTAAACGCGTACTGCTGATCGGCGGTGGGTTAATCGGTACAGAAATCGCGATGGACTTTAACCGCGCGGGTAAAGATGTGACGGTAACAGACCGCAGTGTGGGATTACTCGCCTCGCTGCTGCCACCCGAGATTAGCGCGCGGCTACAGCGACGACTGATGGATAACGGCGTTAACTTCATGTTCAAAAAAGAGATTACCGAAGTTGTCCGGCATCACGATTCGCTGATAGCGACGTTCAGCGATGGCCACCGGCAAAGCTTTGATGCGATCGTGTGCGCGATTGGCCTGCGCCCTGCCGTGGGACTGGCGCGCGATGCGGGTATCGGGATTCGGCGCGGTATCGTCGTAAACGACACGCTCGCAACCTCTGCCGAAGACGTTTACGCGCTGGGCGATTGCGCCGAAATTCAGGGGAAATTAATGCCGTACCTTCAGCCCGCTACGCTGGCTGCTATGACGCTGGCTAAAAACCTCACCGGCGGCGCCGCGAAACTCATGATGCCGACGATGCTGGTCAAGGTGAAAACTCCGGATATGCCACTGCACCTGGCGGGTGATCCTGCTAACCCGTCGCTAACCTGGAATATGGTTTTTTCTCCAGCTGGTGTCATAGCGAAAGGCTGTGATGATACGGGCGAGCTTCGCGCCTTCGTGGTTAGCGAAGAGCATATGAAAATGGCTTTCCCGATGCTGAAAGATATCAGACTGCCCGCAGCACATTAGCCCAGATACAAACAGGTCAGTTCACCGCTGGCCTGAATTCCTTTTCTGTCTTCAGAGGTAAACCAGCCATGAACGCTATTGATACCTTAGCCGAGTCGAAAACCCCCCTTCACAACCCCTCATCCTGCACCTGCGGGCGCATCGTCTGGCTATCCACGCACTGCGATTTCTTCGCGATGAACATGGGCACGAATGAGCGCGACGCGCGCATAGATGCGAAGATCGGCGATGTGTATCGCGGAGTACAGTTCCGCCCTGACATGCTGAAGGATGCCGTTTCAGGCGTGTTTTGGGAAATGTGGAATGCCTGGGAACCCGCTGAAGGCATCAAGGTCGCGCAGGGGGGGATGACGTGCCTGGCCTTACATCGCCTCGCCGCATATTGCAGGCAATAAAAAAGCAGCCGCTAATGGCTAATGCCGTTCACTTAAGCCTTTTGTGACTTGAAACAGAACGGGTAGGTGGATCCATGCAGGGTCATGCGAGCGGTAAAAAGCATCGGGCTCAGAAGAGAAAGTATCAACAACGAAATCCATACTGTGTTCAGACATAAAAAATCCGGAGTCAGGGGGCTGACTCCGGATTTCCGCTCAGCAGGGGCATTTTTACATCATCACGATAACATCATCGTCACCGGGTTTTGCGCCGCTTAACGCCTCATCAAAGTAACGCTTCGGCACCGTATAACGCAGATGATTCAGCGCCAGCTCCATGCTGCGGTGATCGATGGCGTGCGCCAGATCGTCAACGATATCCAGCGTGACGTCGCCACCGCAGGCGATCAGCCGCTGCTCCGCCTGTCGGGCATGGTGCATCGGGATCTGCTCATCATAATCACCGTGAATCAGGTGAATCGTAGTGCGGGTCGTGGCCTTCTCAGGCAGCGTAATGAACCGGCCATTAAACACCACTGCGCGGCCCGCCAGATTCGGATGCGCTTTGACACCTTCCAGCACCATACTGCCGCCCTGCGAAAAGCCGATTAGCGCTGTCGCTTCGGGCCGCACGCCGCTCTTTTTTTGCCAGTGGCGCACAGACTCAACAAACTGCGGCATGGCCGCATCAACCCGATGCTGGACGGTCTGATCGTGCAGGTCCGTTTCGCCAAACCACTGACGCCCCGCACCAGGCGAGCCGACGGACACCACCAGCGCATCGGGAAACGTTCGGGCAAACCAGTTGCCAATCTCTCCCATTGAATCCGGGTTATCGCCCACGCCATGGTAGAGCAGAAACAGCTGTGCTGTGGTGGCAGGCTGTTGAACGATTACATATTTCAGTGTCATGTTGACCTCCTGTGTTCACTCTACGCCACGTGAAACAAAATGATATGAGGATAATTTGAGGCAGATGGTCGAATTATTTCAACGGACGGTGCAGCGAGTCTGCGGTGACCCCCATCCTTTCCAGGGCTGAAGCCGCCTGCTGACGCAGCTTAGCTATCAGCGCTTTGCGCCCGTTCACGCCTGCCTGCCGGGCAAGGTCGCTTAGCGCCTGAGGTGCAGCAACTGCGGCGGCCAGCAACGGGTCGGGCGTGGCGCTGGCCTCAACCAGACGCTGCAACACCGGCAGACTCGCCTCCAGTGGCCGCTGCGCCCAGGCAAACCCCGCCGCCAGGTGGATATCCCATGCGGTCAATCCGTCATCCGTGGCCTCTTCAAACTGCAGCGCCAGCGCAATGTGCTGCCGCAACAGTGGCCAGTCACGCGCCAGCTGTGCTGCCGCCCGGCGCGCTAATGCCCTGCCCGCAGCCGAACAGGGCAGGATCGCCATCGCCGCGTAACAGCCGCTACTGGCTTCGCGCTGGCTGCCAATCCGCACCAGGATAAACCCACAGGCGCGCCAGAACGTCCAGAGTGATTCAGTGTAGCCGAAGCTGACGGAGAGATAGTCGTGATCGGCAGCCGCACTGGCCGCCGCCGCAACCAGCTGCTGGCCGGTTCCCCGGCGACGTCGCTCTGCTGCCACGGCAATACGGCTGATGCGCAGCGAGCGTAGTGTCGCCGCCTCAGCCAGACCGGCATGGGCTGCCAATGACTGTGCCACCAGATTTCCGCGCGGTCGCCGGGTGCCCGCCCAGACCGCCTGTGCCAGGTCAGGTTCAAGACCGCCCTCCTCCACCAGCCAGAGCGCGCCCTGTAACGCCGGTGCCTCGCCCGCCCGCCATACCTCCATACCCGGCGCATCCATCAGGCGGCGCAGATCAAGCGGCGAAGTGCGGTAGTGCGCGCTGGTCAGCAGACGGTAGGCGGCCTCCAGCGTGCTGAAATCGTGGCGTTCAACCCGATGCGGCGTTACCGGGGAATCGGGGGCAGTCGCGCTGGCATCGTCAAACAGCAACGCCTGGTTCAGCCACTGCTCCAGCGGATCAAAACGCGACCAGCGCAGCGGCTCATCCAGCGTAAAAAAGTGTGCATCAGGAAGCCCGGCGCAGAATTTAAGGATAAACCCACGCCCGCTGCCTTCGTAGCCCTGCACGGTGGTCGTCAGCAACACACGGGGATACCGGCTGACCAGCGCCTGCAACAACGGTGCCGGGATCGCCGCCGATTCATCCACAATCAGCCATTCCGCCTGCGGCGGCGTCTCCAGCGCCAGCAGCGCATCGGGTGCCATAAAGTGAAAATGCTCAGCGGCAAAGGTGGCCAGCACCTCCGTTGAGGCTTTGGCCGGAGCCGTCACCAGGCAATGTCCGTTCAATCGAGCCAGCATACCCGCCAGCGCGGATTTACCACGTCCCCGGGGCGCGGTCAGCACGGCAACACCCGATGGCAGCGTCATCAGCTGATCGAGTATCGCCTGTTGCTGCTGCGGTGCCTGACAGTGCCATGGCGGCCAGTCCGGCTGGGCGGGAATTCGGCATGGCTGATGCTGCCGCTCCAGCAGCACCTGGTCATCCGCTAATATCAGCTGTTGCAGGTGGTGAACAAAATAAGGGGTGGCGATGGGTTCAGCGACGTCTGCCCAGCGCAGGCTGTCACTGTCAGGCTGCTGCGCCCACTGTTCCCAGGGCGGCACCAGCAGTAACAGCCAGCTACCGGCGGTCAGCGTGCCAGCCAGCGCAGCGAAAGCCTCGGCATGAAAGCCCTGACGGGCATCGAATATCGCATGACGAAATTCACGGCCAAGCAGCGTGCGAACCGCGCCTGGCTGTTTGTGCATGAGTGGCGCTTCAGAAGAAGCAGAGAATAGCGGCTCCGGGCTCAGCTCAAGCCAGTCGCCCATAAGCGTTTGACGCCACTCCGTAGCCCGTTCTAAGCACCAGGCCGGGTCGCCGCTGATGACTGCCAGACGACGCACACCGGCCTGTTGCATAAACTGCTCTGAGAGCATCAGTTGCTGGCGAAGGTGTTGCACTGTCCTGGATCGCCACCATCAAACCCGCGCTTGAACCAGGTGTAGCGTTGCTCAGAGGTGCCGTGGGTAAAGCTGTCCGGCACCACGCGGCCCTGACCTTTCTGCTGCAGACGGTCATCGCCAATCGCCTCAGCGGCATTCAGCGCTTCCTGCAGATCGCCCGCTTCAAGGATGTTCTCCTGCTGCATATAGTGTCCCCAGACACCGGCAAAACAGTCTGCCTGCAGTTCCATTTTCACGGAAAGCTGATTGACCTGCGTCTGGCTCGCGCCCTGCTGCATTTCACGCACTTTCGGCTCAATGCCCAGCAGTTTCTGAACATGGTGGCCCACTTCATGCGCGACAACGTAGCCCTGGGCGAAGTCACCGCCTGCGCCGAGTTTGGTTTTCATCTCGTCATAGAAAGAGAGGTCGATGTAGACGGTCTGGTCGGCAGGACAGTAGAACGGTCCCATCACAGACTGTCCGGTACCGCAGCCGGTGCGCGTTGCGCCGCGATACATCACCAGCTTCGGTGCGACATACTGTTTGTTCATCTGTTTGAACAGTTTGCCCCAGGTATCTTCCGTGGTCGCCAGAATCACCTTAGTGAATTTGGCGGCCTCGTCATCATTGGCGCTGACGCTGCGCTGTTGCTGCTGGCTGGTCGGTGCGACTTCGCCACCCGTCAGCAGTGCGGTCAGGTCGTAACCGTAATAACCCGCGACAGCGACCACGATCAGCAGCACAATACCGCCTTTACCGCGCGGCAGACGAATCTGACGGCCTCCGCCGCCTAAACCGGACGATTGATCGCGACGGTCCTCTACATTGTCGCTTTCGCGACGCCCTTGCCAGCGCATGCTGTATTCCCTCAGTCATTTTTTCAGATGGCATGATTTTAGTTGTGTGAGGGAGCAATCACCAGCTTTACACCAAAATGAAAAAAGGAGAGCCGGGGCTCTCCATTTTCTTTCTGCTTTCTTTGTGCGCTAAAGACAAACTCAGTCGAGTTTCACGCCCAGTCGCTGTGCCACTGCTTCATAGGCTTCGACCACGCCGCCGAGGCTCTGGCGGAAGCGGTCTTTGTCCATTTTATCCAGCGTCTCTTTGTCCCACAGGCGTGCACCGTCTGGCGAAAACTCATCGCCCAGCGTGACTTCGCCATTAAACAGACCAAACTCCAGTTTGAAGTCGACCAGAATCAGACCTGCATCGTCAAACAGTTTGCTCAGCACCTCGTTGGCTTTAAAGGTCAGTTCCTGCATCCGCGCCAGGTTCTGTTTGCTGACCCAGCCAAAGGTTTCGCAGTACGATTCGTTGACCATCGGGTCATGCTTTGCATCATCTTTGAGGAAAAGATCAAATAGCGGCGGGTTGAGCACAATGCCCTCTTCCACGCCCAGACGTTTTACCAGCGAGCCTGCGGCGCGGTTACGAACCACGCACTCTACCGGCACCATCTCCAGCTTCTTCACCAGCGCTTCGGTATCGGACAGCAGCGCTTCCATCTGGGTCGGGATACCCGCTTCCTGCAATTTGGTCATGATGAAGTGGTTAAACTTGTTGTTAACCATTCCCTTGCGATCAAACTGCTCAATTCGGGCGCCATCACCTGCTGACGTATCGTTGCGGAATTCGAGTATCAGCAGATCCGGGTTATCGGTGCTGTATACGGTTTTCGCTTTACCGCGATACAACTCAGCTCGCTTTTGCATCTTGTTCACTCCAGACTTGAAATAACGGGTGTTCAGCGGCCAGTGCCGCTGCGGCGATTGCCTTGACGCAATCGTTTACTTCGCCGCGCGCTATTATGCCAAAAACAAAATAAAAAGGCCGGAGAATCTCCGGCCTGAGGCAACTTTATTTGTTCAGCGCCGCCTGGAACACGGCCACCAGCGCATCGTTCTGCGACTGGGTCAGCACATGCCCTTTCGGGTCGATGAATTGCAGACTGGTGCGGTTGTCGAGATCACCGACCTGCACTTTGTAATCACCGTTTTCTAATTCCGGATCTTTCGCACCCACTGAATCCCAGTCGCTGCTGCTCAGTGCCTTGTAGGTCACCTTCATGCTACCGGTGGAGCGGGTGGTATCGGTCACTTCCATCCCGACGCGTTTCATCGCATCTGGCAGACGCTGCCATGCCACGTTGTATGGCGTACGCAGGATCAGCATTGGCAGGCCGGTATCATCTGCACCGCTCTGCACATCAATGGCACCACTCACCCGACCCGCCGCCGCGTTTTCACTGGCGGTATCAATCTTGTCCAGACCGGTGCTGAGTTCATTCAGCATCTGCGCGGTATAACGCTGGATCTGTACAGGTGAAGTAATGGTTTTACCATCCTGCTGCAGCTCCAGCAGACGCACGGTGAGCTGCTGCTGATAGCTCTGCGACTGCACGCTGATCTGGTAGCGGCCACGGTACTGCTGATCTTCATCAGCACGGTTCCACTGCACCCAGTCGGTTGTCAGCTGCTGGCCAGCGTCATTACGTGAAGCAATCGGGAATTTGTTTGACTGCACGACGTTGACCACGCGTGGCCAGACTGAACCGCGGTTGCTATCAATCATCAGTGCGCCAGTATTGTTGCTGAACTGCGCGCGGGTGCCGTT
Source organism: Candidatus Pantoea varia (assembly GCF_900115075.1). Lineage (GTDB taxonomy): Bacteria > Pseudomonadota > Gammaproteobacteria > Enterobacterales > Enterobacteriaceae > Pantoea > Pantoea varia. Next base: position 171,913 of record NZ_FOVG01000001.1, on the reverse strand, counting down.
CATCAGCGCCAGCGGCTGGGCTGGCGGACGGATGTCGAGCTGCTTGCCGGTCGGTGCCTGGCTGGTGATGCGCGGCACGTCGTAATCACCACGCTGAACCGGCAGGATCATTCCGGCAGGCGCTTTCAGTTCACTTAACTGACTGGCTTCAAGATAAGATTCGTCACCGCTGACCTGGCGCTTGTAACGCTGATCGCTTGAACAGGCCGACAACAGCATCAGGGTAGAAAGCCCCACCACTGTGGCTACTGTTGACCGCTTTACTGAGTAATTCATTCAAACTCCCTAAATTATCGCAAACCCGCTTTCACCAGCGCCTGCTCCACTTTCGGCTGGCCGGCTGCAGTCAGTGGCGTCATTGGCAGACGCAGCGTGTCGTTAGCGATTAATCCTAGCTGTTTCGCAGCCCATTTCACCGGGATAGGATTGGGTTCACAGAAAAGCGTCTGGTGCAGGTGCATCAGACGCTGATTCAGGCGGCGTGCCTCGACGAAATTGCCCTGCTGTGCAAGTTGACACAGTTCGACCATTTCGCGCGCAGCGACGTTTGCGGTCACCGAAATGACGCCTTTACCGCCCAGTTGCATAAAGTCCAGCGCAGTCGCGTCATCGCCACTCACCAGAATGAAATCTTCATTAACCAGCTCTTGGATCTGACTAACCCGCGATAAGTTCCCGGTTGCCTCTTTGATTCCGATAATATTTTTGATTTCGGCCAGGCGGGCAACGGTTTCCGGCAGCATGTCACAACCGGTACGCGAGGGAACGTTATACAGCATCTGGGGCAGGCTGGTGCTATTCGCGATCGCTTTAAAGTGCTGGAACAGCCCTTCCTGCGTCGGACGATTGTAATAAGGCGTCACGGTCAGGCAACCCACCACGCCGGAATTTTCAAAACGCTTCGTCAGAGAGATGCCTTCAGCGGTGGCGTTTGCACCGGTTCCGGCAATCACCGGAATTCGGCCATCGGCCAGTTCCAGGGTCAGCATCACCACATCACCATGTTCTTCATGGCTCAGGGTTGCAGATTCGCCTGTGGTGCCGACGGAAACTATCGCCGCGGTGCCGCTGGCGACGTGATAATCAATCAGTTTTTTCAGACTCGACCGGCAGACATTACCGCTGTCATCCATTGGCGTAACGAGTGCAACAATACTTCCCGTAAACATTGGCGATCCCCTCGACAAACAAGTGCTTCATGGTACGTTTTACACTTAGGGAAAAGCAAGCAAGCCACGCCATTCCCGCGCTTGTCAGCAGTTTTTTTTATGTTTACCTTATGGTTATTAGCGAAAGCAGAGGAAAAGCCATTTTGCCGCAATCTCAGCCCCATCATCTGGTGATCACCGCGCTCGGTGTTGACCGTCCGGGTATCGTCAACACCATTACCCGACACGTCAGCAGCTGCGGTTGCAATATTGAAGATAGCCGTCTTGCCATGCTTGGGGATGAGTTCACCTTTATTATGCTGCTGTCGGGCAGCTGGAACGCCATCACACTGATTGAATCGACCCTGCCACTGAAAGGGGCAGAGCTGGAACTGCTGATCGTGATGAAGCGCACCAACGCACGGCTCCGTCCGCCGATGCCGGACACCGCGTTTATTCAGGTTGAAGTCGCCGATTCGCCGCATATTATTGAGCGCTTCACCGATCTCATCGATAAGCATCAGATGAATGTGGCCGAACTGGTGTCGCGTATTACACCTGCGCAACACGATTTGCCGCCAACGCTCTATATTCAAATGACCGCACACAGTCCGACGCGAACCGGTGGTACGACGTTTGAACAGGCGTTTAATACGCTGTGTCAGGAGCTGAATGCGCAGGGGACGCTGCGTCTCTATAGTGTGTCAGACGTCGACAGCAGCGAATCTGTCAGCGCAGTACGCTAAGCTTTGGTCCATAAACCGGAGTTATTTCTCCACATAACTGACGCGTGCGCGGCTATGTGGTGAAATACCCCCTGATGGTAATTTTGCCTCTGGCCGTTTCTGGCCGAATGGTGTATTACCCACAGCCTGAATAAGAAAATGGAGAGATGTGATGAATCCACTGAAAGCCGGAGATACTGCACCCGCATTTAGCCTGCCTGACCAGGACGGCGAACACGTGAATCTGACCGACTTCCAGGGACAGCGCGTTCTGGTGTACTTCTACCCGAAGGCGATGACACCAGGCTGCACCGTGCAGGCGTGCGGTCTGCGTGACAACATGGATGAGTTGAAGAAAGCGGGTGTGGAAGTGCTGGGTATCAGCACCGACAAACCAGAAAAGCTGTCAAAGTTTGTCGAAAAAGAGCTGCTGAACTTTACGCTGCTGTCAGATGAAAATCATGAGGTCTGCCAGGCGTTTGGCGTCTGGGGTGAAAAAACGTTTATGGGGAAAACCTATGACGGCATTCATCGCATCAGCTTCCTGGTGGATGCTGAGGGCAAGATCGAAAAAGTGTTTGATAACTTTAAGACCTCGAATCACCACGACATGGTGCTGGATTACATTAAGTCAGCCTGATGTTGAGGGGCGCGTTAGCCTGATCGCCGCGCCCTGCTTAACTCCCCTTCCCCACACATCTTTATCGTGCAGTTGCGAAACACCCGGAGTTCTGGCGATTAAGATGCAGCAATAATAACGCAGTTACGCCCGGCATTTTTTGCCTCATAGAGTGCCGCATCGGCCTGTTTTAAGCTGCTTTCCAGTCCGGCATCCTGCGATCCGTTCCAGACCGCCACGCCGATAGAGAGGGTAATTCGCCCCACGTCGGTGAGCCAGGCTTCGGCAATGCCCAGCCGCACGCGCTCCGCGATGATCTGCGCCTCATCCAGTGCCGTTCCCGGCAACAGCATCAGAAACTCCTCTCCACCGTTGCGACAGACCACATCAGACTGACGGGCACTGGCACGCAGCGTACTCGCCACCTGCTGAATCACCCGGTCGCCCACGTCGTGGCCCCAGCTGTCGTTGACGTTTTTGAAGTGATCGATATCCAGCGCCAGCACCGAGAAAGGCTGGCGCACCGTACGGTAATACTCCAGCACGGCATTCAGACCGCGGCGGTTCAGCAACTGGGTCAGCGGATCCGTCTGCGCTTCCGAGTTCAGCCGACCGATTTTGTCCTGCACCAGACCAATCCCGGTGAGCAGCGCACGCTTAACCTGTGCCGCCTCAAAATACCAGGCGGTGATGCCGCCAATCTCTTTTGAGACGCCCTGCGCATCCATCCGGCTGGCTTTGCGGGCCAGCTGGAAAAGTGGCCGGGCAATCAGACGCGCCAGCACCACAGCCACCAGCAAGGTCAGCAGCGCAAACGGCACTGAGTTTTTCAGGACTTTCATTAACAGACCCGACAGCGGATCCAGCGTGACGTTAATCGGCTTGAGCGCCACCACGGTCCAGCCGGTGGTCGGCACGACCGCAAAGCCTGCCAGCTGAGTCGTATTGCCCGGACCGGCCATCATCAGCGAGCCATTAGTCTGGTCATCACGCGGACTGACGATGGCGGGCAGCGTTTTGCCAATCAACTGACGATTCTGGTGGTACAGCACCTCATTATTACTGTCGAGCACGTAGACCGTGGTGCCATCCCGGTAGAACTGCTCACCCAGCAGCGCATTCAGAATGCTTTTTTTCTTCAGATAGATAGTGCCGCCGATATAGCCCAGATAGTCACCCTCGGGGCTCCAGACTGGCCAGGAGACAAACACCAGCAGATTATTGGCAGCAGAAAGCGTGGGCTTACTGATGCTCGGCTGTCGCAGGGTCAGCGCCTCCCGCGTGGTGTCGCTGGTGAGATGCATCCCTTTCAGCGTCAGTGATTCAGGGGAGATCGCTTTGATCACGCCCTGCGCATCCACTATCGCGACTGAGTTGAAACTGGTGGTCTGCTCACGCAGGCGGTTAACTTCACTTTCCAGCAGACGCTCATTACCAAAGTCACGGCTGAGCTGATTGGCGCTGTAGTGCAGTTGCGACTGCGCCAGCTGGAAGAAGATTTCACTGGTTGAGGCAAGTTTGGCGGCATAGGCCCGGTTCGCCTCCAGTGTGGAATCGATCAGCACCTGGCGCTGAACCCGCCAGGTCGCGTAGAGCGTGTTCGCGAGCGTGATAACAATGCTGACAATCACCAGCAGGGCGATCAGATTGCGCAAATCGGCCTTGGGCCGAAAGAGCTTTAGCATGGCGTCGCCGCCCCGGAGATGAATGTCATGTCGTAAATGCCTGATTATATTTTTATGTGTGCCAGAGGCCCTGATATCCGGGCTTAAGTCTACACTGTGTCGGCATTTTTGAGCAGCACTAAGACAAATTTCACCCCGCTTAATACAGATTTGGCTGGCACTAATCGATTAATCCCTGGCTGTCGTAAAAAGGCCAGGGACCAGAAAAGTGACCAATCGCACACTGATGCGTGACCATTCCCTGCCCGGGTTGCCAGCAGTGCAGCAAAAAGCCGGGCGGCTCCAGAATAAAGTGAGCGGGTCCCTCAGGATGCAGATCCAGCGCCACCTGATGCGACACGCCCGGTGCGACGCAGGCCAGGGTGCCTGCAAAGCGGCTATGGAGGCTGCGATGCAGATGACCGCACAGCACCCGCTCAACCTGCGGATGACGGGCGATAATCACCTCCAGGTCCTCCGGATGACGTAGCCGTTGCCGATCCATATGGGCAATGCCGCAGGCAAAAGGAGGATGATGCAGCATGACCAGCGTGGGCTGATCGGCGGCCGCGCTCAGTGCCTGATCCAGCCATTGCAGTTGTTGCTCGTCCAGTTCCCCCCACGGCTGTTGCGGCACGCTGGAGTCCAGCGCCAGCAGCCTGACGCCTCCCACGCTGAGCTGCCAGTTCAGTGTCGGCCCTGTCTGCAGATAGGCATGATCCGGGAAGGCAGCACGCAGCGCCTCGCGGTCGTCGTGATTGCCCGCCATCAGATAAAACGGCAGCTGCAGGCGCTGCAGGGTTTCGCGCAGCGTCTGATACTCTTCCGGCCTGCCAAAATCGACCAGGTCGCCGGTAATCACCACCACATCGGGTTGCGGCTGCAGCGCGTTAAGGGTATCGATAACCTGCAGTAACGCCGCATGAGTATCGACCTGCTTGTACGAGAGGCGGCCATTGGCCTTGATATGCAGATCGCTGATTTGCGCGATCACTGTGGGTTGAACAGACACTACAGACTCCTTAGCAACTGAATTCCAGCGCGGCGTGGCTTGTCAGCGACCAGCTGATGCGCTGCCCTGGCTGCCAGATTTCGCGGGCATGACGTTCTACCTGAATGGGGCTATCCAGCCCGATATCGATCAGTAAGCGCTGCGAGGCACCGAGAAACGTGCTGCCCACTACCACGCCGCGCTGGGGATAGCGGGTGTCGTCGGCCAGCAGCACATCTTCCGGGCGGCAAAAACGCAGCGGCTGACCGTCGGGATCGTGCGCGATGCAGTTAATGGCCCCCACAAAATCAGCCACAAAGCGCGAAGCCGGGCGTTGATAGATGCCCTGCGGCGTATCGAGCTGAACCAGACGGCCCTGCTCCATCACCGCGATGCGATCGCCCAGCGCCATCGCCTCCTGCTGATCGTGAGTGACGTAAACGGCGGTGATCGCCAGCCGCTTGAGCAGCGCGCCGATCTCCAGCCGCAGACGATCGCGCAGCCTGGCGTCGAGCGCCGCCAGCGGCTCATCAAACAGCAGGACTTTAGGCCGGGCGGCCAGCGCACGTGCCAGCGCCACACGCTGCTTCTGCCCGCCGGACAACTGATCAATCGCGCGATGTGCCAGAGGTGTCAGATCAACCAGCGCCAGCATCTCTGCGACCCGCGCCTCACGCTCGGCACGCGGCACGCCCTGCACCTTCAGGCCATAGGCGATGTTCTGCGCCACATTGAGCGTCGGGAACAGGGCGTAGTTCTGGAACACCATGCCGACATTGCGTTTCTCAATCGGCAGCGCGGTAACGTTACGCTGATCAAACCAGATCTCGCCCGGCGGATCGCTGCTTTCCAGGCCGCTGATGATACGCAGCAGCGTGGTTTTGCCGCAGCCCGACGGTCCCAGCAGAACCAGCGTTTCTCCGGCATGGACCCGCAGATCGAGCGGATGTAGCGCGACCTGCTGATTGAAGCGACGCGAGCAGTGGCGCAGCGTCACATTGACGGCCTCTTTCATACGGTTTCCTCTCTCTGCTGCCGCGAAGTTTGCTGTTCCAGCCAGTGATTACAGGCGTTGAGCAACAGCAGCAGCGGTAAAATCATCATAATGAAGATCAGGGTGTAGGCGGATCCGACTTCCAGCCGCATCGAGGTGTAGCTGTCGGCCAGCCCGACCGGCAGGGTTTTGGTCAGTGGCGTATGCAACATCCAGGTGATGTTGAACTCCCCCACCGACAGGGTGATCACCATAAATGCGCCCGCCAGAATGCCGTTGCGACAGTTGGGGACGACCACAGTAAAGAAGCGATGCCAGAAGCCCGCGCCCAGGCTGGCAGCGGCCTCTTCAAGGCGCGGCAGATCAATCGCCTGCATCACCGACAGTACCGGCCGGATCATAAACGGCAGCGTAAAGAGCACATGGCCGATCAGGATGAAGAGCCAGCTGTCGCGCAACGCGCTGAACTGACCATAAAGCAGAATGATGCCCAGCGCGGTAGCGAGGCCAGGCAACGCCACCGGCAGCATCAGGCACTCCTCAATGCGTGAGGCCCAGCGTGACGGTGACTTCAGTAAGCCCCAGGCCGCTGGCACGCCAGCAATAACGGTTACCGCCAGACAACTCAGGGCAATCAGCAGCGACAGCCAGAAGGTGTCGGCATACATCTGCCACACCTGTTCCACCCACTTCAGCGTCAGGCCGCTGCGCAGACCAGCGAAGTAGTTCTGCGTAACGCCCGCCAGCATTGAGAGCACAACCGGCACGATCATAAACAGCACGGTGAGGCTGGTGATCGCCACCTGCAGCCAGAACAGGCCCCGGCGCTTCATGATGCATGCTCCTTGCGGCGCGAAAGCCCATTAGCCAGCATCAGCGCCAGCCAGGCCACCGCCCCCATCACCACCGAGAGTGCCGCCGCAGTGGCAAAGTTGGCGTAATTGGTGAATTCGCCATAAATGGTCAGCGGCAGCACAGCGAGCTCAGTGCCAAGCGTAAAGGCGGTGCCAAACGCGCCCATGCTGGTGGCGAAACAAAGCGCGCCGCAGGAGAGCAGCGCCGGTTTCAGCCCCGGTATAATGACGTCAATGATGATGCGCCACTGACTGGCACCCAGCGAACGGGCCGCTTCTTCCAGCGATCGATCCAGCTTCTCACTGGCCGCCACCAGCGTCACGATGGCGCGCGGCAGCGAAAAGTAGAGATAGCCAACAAATAAGCCGCTGAGTGAATAGGCGAAGACCCAGCGTTCATGAAACAGGCTGAGGCTGAGTTGCGCCAGTACACCCTGACGCCCCGCCAGCATCACCATCAGAAATCCCACCACTACCCCCGGAAAGGCCAGCGGAAAGGTCAGCAGCGCCAGCAGCGTGCCTCGCCCGGAAAAGCGCTGCCGCGCCAGAAAGCAGCCCACTACCGTAGCAATCAGCAGCGTCACCAGCGTCACCGCCGCCGAGAGCAGCACCGTATTCAGCAGGCTTTGCAGATACTGCGGCTGGCTGATCACCGTCCAGTAGCCGCTGTGGTGCGTGGTACGATCCTCCGTCATACCCATCTGCAACAGGCGGGCAAACGGCAGCAGCCAGAAGGCCGCAAAGAAGAGCAGCGCAGGCAGCAGCATCCACGGCCAGTTTGCCCCCAGCGGGCGGCGCCGGTGACGAACCGAACCGCCAGCAGCAAACGGATTGATTGCTGAGCGTGTCATCAGCGAATCTCACTCAGATAGCGCGCCGAGAAGCCCTTCTGTGCATCCGCCATCTGCTGATAATCCACCGTATGGGCACGCGCATAATCACTGTCAGGCAGGAAATATTTCTTCGCTTCGGGTGACATCGCCCCCGCCCGGACCGGACGCAGCCAGGCATTGGCCCAGATCGCCTGACCGGCATCTGACAGCACGAAATCAATGACTTTCTTACCATTAGCCGGATGCGGCGCGTTTTTCACCAGGCTGATGACGTAAGGCACCGTGACCGTTCCCTCGCTGGGAATAACAAATTCGACATTGGCGTGATCTTTGTAGCGGGCGCGATAGGCGTTGAAGTCATAGTCGATCAGAATCGGGATTTCGCCCGAAATCAGCCGGGCATAGGCGGTCTGCTTAGGCACAATCGGCTGGTTGCGTTGCAGCGCCTTGAACCAGTTAATCGCTGGCGTGAAGTCATGCAGGCTGCCGCCTTTGGCCTGATTCACCGCCACCGCCGCGACATAGCCCACAAAGGCGCTGGCCGGATCGAGATAGCCCACCATGCCTTTATATTCCGGCTTCAGCAGATCATCCCAGGAGCGCGGCACCGGCGCGCCGCCCAGCGCATCAATATTGACCATAAAGCCCATGGTTCCGGAGTGCAGCGCCACCCATTTGCCTGCCGGATCCTTCATACCTGCCGGGATCTGATCCCAGTTAGCCGGTTTGTAAGCGCTGACCACGTCGGCGCTAACGGCCTGAATGCCGAAGCTGACGCCGTAATAGACCACGTCGGCGACCGGATTGTTTTTCTCAGCGACCAGTTGCGCCAGCGCCTGACCCGAATTTTTATTGTCCTGCGGCACATGAATGCCGGTCGCTTTTTCGATTGCCTGGAGCTGCGTGGCCCAGTCGGCCCACTCTGGCGGGCAGTTGTAGCAGATAGCATTTTCCGCCGCCTGCGCCCATGAACTGGTGAGCGTGCATCCGGCCAGCAGTGCAGCGCTGGCGATCTGTCTGATGTTAACGGTGAGTGACATGATGTTTCCCTGAAATAGAACCATTAAATGCCGGGGCGATACTCTCCCCAGGCCGTAAGTGATGGGCCAGCACGTGGGTTTTGCCGCCCGGATTCAGAAGCAGATCGATGGCGCGCGTTCCCATCAACGCAATCGGCTGAACCACGCTGGCCAGTGACGGTGAAAGCTGTTCACCCAACTCGATCCCGTCGAAGCCGATGACGGAGAGCTGATGGGGTACGCTGATGCCAGCGCGCGCAGCAGCGCCCAGCAGGCTGATAGCCAGCAGATCGTTACTGCAAATCACCGCCGTCAGCGGCGAAGGCGCATTCATCAGCGGCAGCAGCGGTTTAAAATCGGAGTGGATATGGCTGGGCATCTCAATCATCGCCTGCGGCGTCAGACCCGCCTGCTGCATGGCCTGGCAATAGCCGAGATAGCGCAGACGGGCGCGGTCAGATTGCTGCATCGGGCCAGCGGCCATCACGATATGGCGGTGGCCGAGCGAGATGAGATGGGCGGTCGCTTCAGCCATCGCTTTGCGATTGTCGACGCACAGCGCGGGCCATTCGTGCCGTTGCGGGACGTTGTGAGTCAGTACAAAGGGCATCTTCGCCGCCGCCAGCGTCGGCAGTAGCGTACTGCTGTCCGCGTCCGCCACCGTCAGAACCAGACCGGCGACACGCTGGTGCAGCATATGTTCGATAATGGCCGCTTCCCGCTCGGCCTGATAATCACTGGTCGCCACCAGCAGCGCATAGCCGGCCTGCCGGGCCTGCTGCTCCATCGCCTGCAGTTGCATGGCAAAAACCGGATTGAGCAGTGAAGGCAGCAGAACGCCAAGTGTGGTGGAGTGCCGGGTACGGAGTTGACGGGCAATATGATTCGGGCGAAAGCCCATCTGTTCGGAGGCGGCAAGCACCTTCCGCAGCGTGCCCGGTTTTAGCAGGTGAGGATCAGAAAAGGCGCGCGCAGCGGTTGCGCGGGAGACCCCTGCCAGTCTGGCTACGCTGATTAAATCGGTCATGACTGCCTCGTTTATCGTGAATGAGATCGATCTCATTGCGACGTAAACTAACGGCGTTTTATGACAGGGGCATCACGGGAAAATGACTGGCAGGTGACAGCGGCAGTGACGCCGCTGTGGGGGAATTAAAGCATCAGGAAGGCGTAACCGCTGTTTTCCAGGGTGGCAACGGTGGTGCCGCTGGAGATGGTGTGGGTGACCATCGGGTCGATCCAGTTGCGATCAAGCTGATGAAACGCGACAGACTGATCACAGATAGTGACCTGAACGCCCGCTTTTTTCAGCTCGCTGATCAGCTTCAGGTTCGGGTTATCGACGCCATAGGCTTTGCTGAACTGATTATTATTCAGGGCTGATGAAACAGCGTCGCCGTTAATCGACACCACAAATTTCAGCTGGTCGAGTGGCACACCCGCCGCGTAGTAGAGGTTGGTAACACGCGCTACGCGCTCCAGCCCCAGATTCGGCTTACGAATATCACCGTCATTGTGGTTAATCTGGAAAACAATTTTATTACTCAGACCCGCTGTCGTACCGGGTTTAAATGCAGGCGTATCGACATAATGTATTTTGCCGTAGCCTTCGATTGCTGGCGTACTCCAGAAATCAGCAGGCTCGGATTTATTCTCCGTCATTTTGCCGCTGACCTTATCGAATAATTCCGGCAACTGTAAAACATTACCCCCGATAAATCCTGCTACGGCTGCCATCACCATTAAAGCTGCTGGACGCATTAATTCTTCTCCCGGTCGTTTGAAACATCAATTACATTGCCAGCCACGCGTATCCCTGATTTTGCAGGGTTGATACGGTGGTCGGACTTGAAAGCGCATGGATGACTGATTTATCAATCCAGTTATTCGGATAGTGATGGAATGCCACGGACTGATCGCAGACCGAGACTTTCACTCCCGCCTGGTTGAGCTCATTAATCAGCTTCAGGTTTGGATTTTCGATGCCATAAAACTTTTTGAAATGGGCGTTATCCAGCATGGCTGGCGTCGCATCACCGGTGACCGAAACCACGAATTTCAGCTGGTCGGCCGGCACGCCAGAGGCGATATATAAATTCACCACGCGCGCCACACGCTCCAGTCCCAGATTCGGTGCGGTCATCGCGCCGTCACTTCGGGTGATCTGAAAAACAATTTTGTTGCTCAGGCCCGCTACCGGTTTAAACGCGGCATCAGACTCGTAATGAATTTTTCCGTAACCTTCAATCGCCGGTGTGCTCCAGAATCCAGGGGCCTCCTGAGGCTCGGTTGCAAAATGGCGTGTCACTTTGTCGTAAATATCGCCACTCTGTGTGACAGCCGCGCCAACGACTCCGCCAATAATGGCGATTAACGCGTATGAAACAACTGAACGCATAACACTTCTCTCCGGAAAATAATGTCTGGCAGATTCAGGACTGAATCAGGTCGGCTATCTATACCACAGCGCCGGTGTAATTCTCGCTTCTGTAAATTCTGGTCAACGCGCGGCTGATAACCGCTGGAATTATTCATGGCAGCAATTAATCGAAAAGTTTCATCATGCGATAAAAACAGTCTTACCAGGAATGGACCTGGCTATTTCATCGGTTTTCTTTGGCTATGAACGTAGCCGGAAAAAATAACAGCCAGGCTAATCTGGAATCAGGAAGATAAAAGCAGGAGAGACGATTTATGTTATCGATGAAGGAGAGAGGTTTAGCGGCTTAGCATGCGCCGTTTTTTCAGAGTAGACCTGGAAAAACTCATGCCACATTCAGTTTTTTTGAGCGAATTTACATAACTTTATAAAAATAACGTGAACTGCGTCAGGTGTCTGGCAGAATATTCTGCTTTACTCCGCCAGAGCACAACGGGAATAGAGCGCTAAGCGGCAACTTAACGGCCTGTGACCCCGGCGATACCGCGTACGCTTTTTTTCGTTTAACCGCCGTTTAGGCTGGCAGGATGTTCAATTTTTTTCTTCATAATCGGCAATCTTGCACAAATCGCGCCTGGCCTCTGCCTGAAAACGACATTTCTTTCTTTTGGTGCTCTGGTTAAGATAGTCACGAACCGTCGTTATCTGCGAAAAATGGAACATTCCCGCTGCGCACCTGTCCATTTTCAGGGCCTCTCTACAGGATTAAGGCATGTTGAACCGGTTAAAGAAAACGCTGATCGCCGCGCTCCTTCCGACGCTCATTTTCACTACATTGACCCCTGCCAGGGCCGATGTCAGTGATTCACTTCCCGATATTGGCACCACGGCCGGTTCGACGCTGTCGATTAATCAGGAACTGCAGATGGGCGACTTCTATGTGCGCCAGCTGCGCGCCAGTGCGCCGCTGATCAACGATCCACTGCTCAATCAGTATATTAATCAGCTGGGGCAGCGGCTGGTGTCGCACGCTGACTCAGTAAAAACCCCGTTCCACTTTTTTCTGATCCAGAACGATGAGCTCAACGCCTTTGCCTTTTTCGGTGGCAACGTGGTGCTGCACTCGGCGCTGTTCCGCTTTACCGATAATGAAAGCCAGCTGGCATCCGTCATGGCACATGAAATCTCGCACGTCACCCAGCGCCATCTGGCGCGCGCCATGGAAGATCAGAAGCGCAATGCGCCGCTGACCTGGGTCGGTGCGCTGGGCTCTATTCTGCTGGCGATGGCGAGCCCGCAGGCCGGCATGGCCGCACTCACAGGCACCCTGGCGGGAACGCAGCAGGGGATTATCAGTTTTACTCAGGGTAATGAGCAGGAAGCGGACCGCATCGGGATTCAGGTGCTGCAGCGCTCAGGGTTTGATCCTCAGGCGATGCCGAACTTTCTGCAGAAGCTGGCCGATCAGAGCCGCTTCTCCTCGAAGCCGCCTGAAATTCTGCTGACGCACCCCCTGCCCGACAGCCGTCTGGCGGATGCCCGTAACCGCGCCAATCAGATGCGGCCGGTGGTGGTGCAATCGACTCAGGATTTCTATCTCGCAAAAGTACGGTCGCTGGGCATGTACTCCACCGGGCGTAATCAGCTTACCGATGAACTGCTGAGTCAGTATGCCAGCGGCAATTCCCGTGAGCAGCTGGCGTCACAATATGGCAAAGCCATACAGTTTTTGCAGGCGAAGAGTTATGCCGATGCGAAGCGGATTGTCACGCCGCTGCTGGCGAAACAGCCCAATAATGTCTGGTTCCTGGATATCATGTCGGACGTCGATATCGGCCTCAATCAGCCACAACAGGCCATCGCCCTGCTCACCGCCGCAACCGGGGCTAAAAACAGCCCGGTGGTGCAGCTCAACCTGGCGAATGCCTACGTGGAAGCGAAACAGTATGCCAGTGCCAGCCGTATTCTGAACCGCTATACCTGGGATAATAAAGACGATCCCAACGGCTGGGATTTACTGGCACAGGCCTCTGCGCAACAGGGACTGCATGATGAAGAGTTATCGGCGCGGGCAGAGAGTCTGGCGCTGAATGGCCAGCTTGATCAGGCGATCACCACCCTGAGCAGCGCCAGCGCACAGGTGCCGCTCGGCAGCCTTAAACAGGCGCGCTACGATGCCCGTATCGATCAGCTGCGCCAGTTACAGCAGCGCTTTAAGCAGTATCAGAAAGGCTAAGCATCCACGCCGCCAGCACGCCGCGAATAGAGAAGAAAGGAGAGTCAGAGATGGTGACCATTTATCACAACCCACGCTGCAGCAAGAGCCGCGAGACGCTGGCGCTGCTGCACGACCGCGGAATTGAGCCGGAAGTGGTGCTCTATCTGCAGACGCCGCCCGATCGCGAGACGCTGCAAATCCTGTTACAGAAACTGGGAATGCAAAGCGCAAGAGAGTTAATGCGGACTAAAGAGGCGATCTTTAGCGAGCTGGCGCTCGGCGACAAAGGCGAAAGTGCACTGCTGGATGCGCTGGTGGAAAATCCGGTTCTGATTGAAAGGCCGATTGTGATCAATGGCGACAGGGCGCGGATCGGACGTCCGCCAGAAGGGGTGCTCGACATTCTTTAAAGGCCGAGCGTCTCTTTAACAAAGGGAATAGTGAGTTTACGCTGGGCGCTGATCGAGGCGCGATCAAGCCGATCCAGCGTATCAAACAGCGTGCGCATTTCACGATCCAGTCGCTTCAGCAGGAAGCGACCCACGTCTTCCGGCAGCTCAAATCCGCGTAATCCGGCACGCAGTTGCAGCGCCTGCAGTTTGTCTTCGTCGGAGAGCGGTTGCAGGCGATAGATCTGTCCCCAGTCCAGCCGCGAGGCAAGATCGGGCAGCTGCAGATTCAGCTGGCGTGGCGGACGATCGCCGGTGATAAACAGGCGCGTATTGCCGGTTTCCAGAATACGGTTATAGAGATCGAAGATCGCCATTTCCCACTCCGGCTCGCCTGCAATGCATTCGATGTTATCAATGCAGACCAGTGACAGCTGCTCCATCCCTTCCAGCACTTCCGGTACAAACCAGGTGCGTTTATCCAGCGGAACGTAACCGACCGCTTCGCTGCGCGCTGACATTTCGGCGCACGCGGCGTGCAGCAGATGGCTCCGTCCACCGCCTTCGCGTGACCAGAAGTAGAGATAGCTGCCATGTTGTTGATTGAGAGCGCCTTTTAGTGCGGCAATCAGCGACGGGTTTTCCCCCGGCCAGAAGCTGGAGAAGGTTTCATCGTCGGGTAAATAGAGTGGCAATGACAATTGTGCCGGCGTGTTCAGAAGCACCTCAGCAAGAGAACAAGCAAAAAATCGGGGGAAGTCTAACACAGTTTTCAGAAAGAGATGAATGGGGCGTCCCTGCCCCGGATCCTCTCAGGCTCGCGGCGATCAATGCTCGCGCGTTTCCTCAGCCTCCAGCACCACTTCTTCCGGACGCAACAGCGAGATCACACGGAAGATCAGCGCCAGTCCGACACCCACGATCGTCGCCAGCGCCATGCCTTTCAGTTCCGCCGCGCCGATATGCACCTTCGCACCGCTGACGCCGATGATCAGGATCACCGAGGTGAGGATCAGGTTCTGCGCTTTGTTGTAATCCACTTTGGATTCGATCAACACGCGGATACCGGATGCGCCAATGACGCCATACAGCAGCAGCGACACGCCGCCCATGACCGGAACCGGGATCGCCTGGATCACCGCCGCCAGTTTGCCGACGCACGAGAGCAGAATCGCCAGAATCGCCGCGCCGCCAATCACCCAGGTACTGTAAACGCGGGTAATCGCCATGACACCGATGTTTTCACCGTAGGTCGTGTTGGGCGTGGAGCCAAAGAAGCCGGAGATCACGGTCGATAAGCCGTTGGCGAACATCGAACGATGCAGGCCAGGGTCACGAATCAGATCTTTTTTCACGATGTTGGCAGTGACCACCAGATGACCGATATGCTCAGCAATGACCACCAGCGCCGCAGGCAGAATCGTCAGCATCGCCACCCACTCAAAGCGCGGCGTATAAAAAGTTGGCAGTGCAAACCACGGGGCTTTAACCACGCCACTCCAGTCAACGATGCCCATAAACGCAGAGAGCAGATAGCCCACCACCACACCAACCAGAATCGGAATGATCGCCAGGAAGCCACGGAACAGCACGGAACCGAATACCGTTACGCCCAGCGTCACCAGCGAAATCAGCACGGTTTTGCTGTCGGGCGCACTGCCTTCAGCGGGCAGCAGGCCCGCCATATTCGCCGCGACACCCGCCAGCTCCAGACCAATGACGGCGACAATGGCGCCCATCGCCGCAGGAGGGAACATCACGTCGAGCCAGCCAGTGCCTGCGCGTTTCACAATCAGCGCCACGATACAGAACAGCACGCCGCACAGGATAAATCCGCCCAGCGCGACCTCATAACCCAGCGGCAGCAACAGCAGCACCGGCGAGATAAAGGCAAAGCTTGAACCCAGGTAGGCGGGAATTTTGCCTTTACAGATAAAGAGATAAATCAGTGTGCCGACGCCGTTAAACAACAGCACTGTCGCCGGATTGATGTGGAACAGAATCGGAACCAGTACCGTGGCACCAAACATGGCGAACAGGTGTTGCAGGCTGAGTGGAATGGTTTGCAGTAACGGCGGTCGTTCACTGACGCCAATGGCGCGACGAGTCATCATTTATCCCCTTGTGTTTTTTTATCCCCGAGGGTGCGCGCCACTGGCACAGCAGCAGGCACGCCGGTGCCGCCTTGCGGCAGACCGAATCCGTTCGGGGCGTTTTTTTGCCAAAAAAAAGCCGACTCTCTGGTCGGCTGTGCGATTTATTTGGTTCCGAAAATCTTGTCCCCGGCATCGCCGAGCCCGGGAATGATGTAACCCTTTTCGTTCAGTCCCTGATCCACTGACGCGGTGTAAAGCTCGACGTCAGGATGCGCTTTCTCCAGCGCGGCAATCCCTTCCGGGGCGGCAACCAGAACCAGCACTTTGATGCTGGTGCAGCCCGCTTTCTTCAGCAGGTCGATAGTCGCAATCATGGAGCCGCCGGTCGCCAGCATCGGGTCGACCACCAGCGCCAGGCGCTCTTCGATGTTAGAAACCAGCTTCTGGAAATAGGGAACCGGCTCCAGCGTCTCTTCATCACGGTAAACACCTACCACGCTGATACGTGCACTGGGAACGTGCTCCAGCACCCCTTCCATCATGCCCAGGCCGGCACGCAGGATCGGGACCACCGTGATTTTTTTGCCTTTGATCTGATCGATTTCTACCGGGCCGTTCCAGCCCTCAATGGTGACGCGCTCTGTTTCCAGATCGGCGGTCGCTTCGTAGGTCAGCAGGCTGCCCACTTCAGAGGCCAGCTCGCGAAAACGCTTTGTACTGATATCATGCTCACGCATCAAGCCCAGTTTATGTTTGACCAGCGGGTGTCTGACTTCCACGATCTTCATTGGTGTTCTCCCGGAATGAGTTGAGCTAAAAAAAAATCGCGGGATTATACCGCCTTTTACGCTCTGCGCCACCTGCTCTTGCGCAAAGCCGCGGGATTTACCGGGACAAATAGAGGATTAATGAAAATCGCCCGATGCGCAATGCCGGACTCGCAAACGTTTGCCTGCACTGATAGAATTGCCGCGCTTTATTTTAAACCACCAACCGCAACTCGCGTGGGGACCTCGCAGTGACCGACAAAACCTCTCTCAGTTACAAAGACGCCGGTGTTGATATTGATGCTGGTAACGCTCTGGTTGACCGTATTAAAGGCGTAGTGAAAAAGACGCGTCGCCCGGAAGTGATGGGTGGACTGGGCGGTTTTGGTGCGCTTTGCGCGCTGCCGCAAAAATACCGTGAACCGGTGCTGGTCTCCGGCACCGATGGCGTTGGCACCAAGCTGCGCCTGGCGATGGATCTTAAACGTCACGATGCCATTGGTGTTGACCTGGTCGCGATGTGCGTTAACGACCTGGTGGTACAGGGCGCTGAGCCGCTCTTCTTCCTCGACTACTACGCCACCGGCAAACTGGATGTGGATACCGCCTCTGCGGTGATCACCGGCATCGCCGAAGGTTGTCTGCAGTCGGGTTGTGCGCTGGTAGGCGGTGAAACCGCTGAGATGCCAGGCATGTATCACGGCGAAGATTACGACGTGGCCGGTTTCTGTGTCGGCGTGGTGGAAAAGTCAGAAATTATTGATGGCAGCAAGGTGCAGGATGGCGACGTACTGATCGCCCTCGGCTCCAGCGGCCCGCACTCCAACGGCTATTCGCTGGTGCGCAAGATTCTGGAAGTCAGCAACACCGATCCGCTGGCTGAACAGCTGGAAGGTAAACCGCTGGCGGATCATCTGCTGGAACCCACCCGCATTTATGTGAAAAATATCCTGAGCCTGATCGAGCAGGTCGATGTGCACGCTATCGCACACCTGACCGGCGGCGGCTTCTGGGAGAATATTCCGCGCGTGCTGCCTGACAATACCCAGGCCGTAATCGACGAGAAGAGCTGGCAGTGGCCGGCGGTCTTCAGCTGGTTACAGCAGGCGGGCAACGTCAGCCGTTTCGAGATGTACCGTACCTTTAACTGCGGCGTCGGCATGATCATTGCCCTGAGTCCGGCAGATGCGGACAAAGCCATTGCGCTGATGCAGGCCGCAGGCGAGAAAGCCTGGAAGCTCGGCGTGATTAAAGCGTCTGATGCCGAAGAGCGTGTGGTCATCAACGGATGAAGAAGCTGGTTGTACTGATTTCCGGCAACGGAAGTAA
Source organism: Candidatus Pantoea varia (assembly GCF_900115075.1). GTDB lineage: Bacteria > Pseudomonadota > Gammaproteobacteria > Enterobacterales > Enterobacteriaceae > Pantoea > Pantoea varia. The sequence continues at coordinate 153,887 of NZ_FOVG01000001.1, read as the reverse complement.
CCTTCAGTCCATCCTTGACGCCTGTGCCAGCGGGCGGATTCACGGCAGCGTCGCTGCCGTGTTCAGCAACCGTGCCGCCGCTTATGGCCTGACGCGGGCGCAGGAGGCGGGGATTCCCGCCCACGCGCTTGCCGCCAGCGACTTCGCTGACCGCGAAGCCTTTGATCGTCAGCTCATCGCTGAAATCGAAGCATACAGTCCGGACCTGATCGTGCTGGCAGGTTATATGCGCATTCTCAGCAGCGCGTTCGTGGCGCATTTCCACGATCGCCTGCTGAATATCCACCCTTCCCTGCTGCCGAAATATCCGGGTCTGCATACGCATCGTCAGGCTCTGGAAAATGGCGACAGCGAACATGGCACTTCCGTGCATTTCGTGACGGACGAGCTGGATGGCGGTCCGGTGATCCTGCAGGCCAAAGTGCCGGTCTTTCCTGGCGACAGTGAAGCGGAGATTACGGAGCGGGTGCAGCATCAGGAGCATGCGATCTATCCGCTGGTGATCGGCTGGTTTGTCGAGGGTCGGCTGGAAATGCGTGACGGCAAAGCCTGGCTGGATGGCGAACCGCTGCCGCCGCAGGGCTATGCTAACGATTGATGCACGGGAAGCCGTCAGGGGTTTCTCACAGACGGCTGACAAACGTAAAGCGATGGGGGCCTGTGTCCGGAGTAAAGCATCGCGGGCCATGGACAAAAACGCCGGGAGCGTTTTTGAACAACGCAAAGCGTTGGCCCGATTACGGGCGCACCTCAGGGATGAGGTGCGTAATCGCCCGCGATGAGCCCGCGAGGGAGGGCGTCTTTTGCGTCTTTACGCAGGATACAGGCCCCCTGAGCCGGTGTGAGCTCTCTGCAGGCCGCCCCTTTCCCGTTGCTGGCTTAGCCGTAGCGTCCCGTAATATAATCTTCAGTCCGTCGCTGTTTCGGCGCGGTGAAAATCCGGTCGGTCTCATCAAACTCCACTAACGCGCCCTGATGCATAAACGCGGTGTAATCTGACACGCGCGACGCCTGCTGCATGTTGTGCGTCACCAGTACCAGCGTGAAATGCTGCTTCAGTGTGGTCATCAATTCTTCAATCACCAGCGTGGAGATCGGATCCAGTGCGGAGGTCGGCTCATCCAGCAGCAGCACTTCCGGCTCTATCGCAATGGCGCGGGCAATCACCAGCCGCTGCTGCTGTCCGGTCGAAAGCGTCAGCGCATTCTGTGACAGCTGATCTTTGACCTCGCTCCACAGCGCGGCCGCGCGCAACGCACGCTCGCAGGCTTCATTAAGCACACGCCGATCGCGTACCCCCTGCAAACGCAGCCCGTAGACCACATTTTCATAGATTGATTTTGGAAAAGGATTGGGTCGCTGAAACACCATGCCGACCCGACGGCGCAGCGCAGAGAGATCCTGCTCAGGCCGCAGGATCGGCAGCGAACCCAGCAGCACGTCGCCCTCTACCCGGCAGTGATCAATCACGTCATTCATGCGATTAAAACAGCGCAGCAGCGTCGATTTGCCACAGCCCGACGGGCCAATAAGCGCGGTAATCCTGTTTTTCGGCACCTGCAGAGAAATATCCTGCAGCGCCTGGCGCTCGCCATACCACAGCGACAGATGGTTAATGGTCAGCGCGATATCCGTGTCGGACGTCATAGTCATAGCCTGTTATTGAGTCATGAGGCGATAGCGTTCACGCAGACGGTGACGCAGGCCCATCGCCAGCAGATTAAGCGACAGAATGATCAGCACCAGCAGCAGCGCGGTGGCAAACACCAGTGGCCGGTCAGCTTCAATATTCGGACTCTGAAACGCCAGATCGTAAATCTGGAAGCCCAGATGCATAAACTTGCGATCCAGATGCAGATAAGGGAACACCGCGTCGACCGGCAGTTCCGGTACCATTTTTACTACCCCAACCAGCATCAGCGGCGCGGTCTCACCCGCGGCACGCGCCACCGCCAGGATCAGGCCGGTCAGCATGGCTGGCACCGCCATCGGCAGCACCACGTTCCACAGCGTTTCCGCCTGGGTCGCGCCCAGCGCCAGCGAGCCCTGCCGCAGGCTGTTGGGAATACGGGATAGTCCCTCTTCGGTCGCCACAATCACCACCGGCAGCGTCAGTAATGCCAGCGTCAGCGACGCCCACAGCAAACCTGGCGTACCAAAGGTGGGATTGGGCAGTGCGCTGGCGAAGAAGAGCTGGTCAATGGTGCCGCCCACCAGCCAGACAAAGAAGCCCAGACCAAACACGCCATAAACGATTGAGGGGACGCCCGCCAGATTGACCACCGCGATGCGCACCAGCCTGGTCAGCGCATTGCGTCCGGCATATTCGTGCAGCCAGATGGCTGCGATGACCCCCAGCGGCATTACCACCACCGACATCAGCAGCACCATCAGCACGGTGCCAAAGATCGCCGGAAATGCCCCGGATTCACTTTCACCCTCGGCGGGTGTGTCACTGACGAAACGCCACAACTGATGCAGAAAATGTCCGGTTTTGCCGGTCAGCGTCATCGCATTAGGCTTCCAGCTGTCAACAATTTCGGTCAGCGGAATCGCATGTTCGGTGCCCTGCACATCCCGCAGGATTAACAGATCGCGCTGACTCTGCAGTTGCAGAGAAGCCAGTGTCTCACTCAGCTGATTAAAGCGCCGCTGTAAAGCCGCCTGATTGGCCTGATATTCTGACTCTGCCTGCAGATCAAAGCGCCCGGCAGCACGGTTTGTGGCTGCCTGCTCATCAAGTTGCTCACGCTGGCTGTTAATGCGCGCCATATCAACCCGGCGAATCTGATTAACCTGCCGCACCAGCATCTGCACCTGTCCGAGCCGCTGATGCAGCAGCGCATCGGGATCCTGGGCAGTTAACTCTTCATTATCTTCACGCAGGCCGACAAACCAGCCATAGGCCTGTCCGTGGCTGCGGCGTTGCAGCACCATGACATCCGCTGGCTGGCTGACCTTCGCGGCCACGCGGCTATAGACGACGCGGAAATCGGGTGCGTCCCAGTCACGGTTACCGGTTTTAATCAGATAACGATGCACCTGGCCGCCGCTGTTGCCCTGCTCATCGGCCGGAGCCGGAAAACGCTGCTGATGTTCCAGGGTTTCGCCCAGCAGACGTGTTTCGCCACCTTCCGGCTGACTGAACGTATAAAGGTCAACGCGCTGCGGCCAGAAAGCGCGAACGCCCTGCCACGCCAGTAGCCCAATCAGCAGCGTAAAGGCCAGCAGGCAGACGGCGACGGCACCGGCGGTTAACCAGCGCCAGCGGTCATTCTGTCGCATCGCCTTCATGCCTGCTCCTCGTGCTGGCTGTAGCGCTGACGCAGTCGCTGCCGGATCAGCTCGGCAACCGTGTTAATCACCAGCGTAAACAGCAGCAGCATCAGGGCGCTGAGAAACAGCACGCGATAGTGGGCACTGCCCGCTGCGGCTTCCGGCATCTCAATGGCGATATTGGCGGACAGTGCGCGCAGCCCGCTGAACAGACCACCTTCACTTTGCGGCGTGTTGCCGGTCGCCATCAGCAAAATCATGGTTTCTCCTACGGCGCGTCCCAGACCAATCATCAGGGCGGCAAAAATACCGGCGGAAGCCCCCGGCAGCACCACGCGGGTCAGGGTTTGCCATGGGGTCGCGCCCAGTGCCAGCGAGCCCTGCCCTAACGCGGCGGGCACGCTGAACAGCGCATCTTCAGAGAGGGTGAAAATCAGCGGCACCAGCGCAAAGCCCATCGCCAGCGCCGCCACCAGCAGATTGCGCTGCTCATAATGCGGCAGCCAGTCGCCCGCATCCGGTATAAACAGTGTGGGCAGCCACAGCGTCAGCAGCGTGACCAGCAGCAACAGCGGCAGCAGAATCAGAACCTCACGGCCCGGCTGACGCCAGCGCGGCGGTAAACGTGCGCTGAACACGCCACACAGCAGCAGCGAACCCGCCAGCGTCAGCGGCAGCAACAGTACGCCCACCAGCGCCCGGCCAATATGCGGCGCGAGCCAGATTCCGGCAATCAGCCCCACCACTACGCTCGGCAGCGCGCCCATCATTTCGATTGCCGGTTTAACCCAGCGTCGCAGGCCTGGCGCCATGAACCACGCGGTGTACATCGCCGCAGCCAGCGCCAGTGGTGTCGCAAACAGCAGCGCCAGACTGGCCGCTTTCAGCGTTCCCATCACCATGGGCATCAGGCTGAACTTGGCCTGATAGTTGTCACCGGCCGCGGTCGATTGCCAGACCCAGTCCGGTCCGGGATAGTTTTCATACCAGATTTTTTGCCAGAAATTGCGCCAGGTGACGTCCGGCCATGGATTATCCAGCCGCAGCGTCTGCCAGCTTCCTGGCCGCTCAATCAGCAGGCTGTCGCCACGGGGAGAAAACTGCGCCTGCACGATGCCAGGTTCCAGCTGACGCTGCAGTATCGGGCCACTCTGCTTACTGGCGAACAGCCGCAGCATCCCCTTTTTACTGAGCGTTGCAAACACGCGACGCTGTGATTCCGTCACCAGAATCGTCTCGCCATCGCTGTGGGCAAAGGTCCGGATGCGCTGCAGGCGCGGCCCCTGGTCGCTGGTAATGGCGAACCACTGAGTGACGCCGCTGTGATCCTGAATCAACAGGCTTCGGCCACCCACCAGCAGATGCAGACTGGTCGGCGGCTGCGGCAAAGTGTGCGTTTCGCGCAGCAGTGCCCGGTCATCGTCAAGTTGCCAGACCCGCAGCAGATTGCCTTCGGTGGTATAGAGCAGATCGCCGGATGGCGATAGCGCCAGCAAATCCAGCTGACGTTGCGGAAGCGGGATAATCGAGGCCTGACGATCGGTGCCCAGCGTCAGCACCCGGAGTCCGGCCTCTGTCAGTGCGGCAATGCGCCACTGACCGGCATGGCGCGACGCCAGCGCCATCTTCGTCACCGCGCCATCGGGCAGATGAAAGGGTTTGTCGCCCAGCGGGAAACGCCACTGCTGGTCAGTTGCAGGCTGCATCAGCATCAGCGCGCCCTGCATATTCAGCAGCAGCGTCTGCCCATCAGCACTCAGCACGGCTTCATCGGGAGCGGGCGTCAGTGCCAGCGCTGGCTCCGCAGGCTGACCATCCAGCGGAATAAAACGGGCCGCACCGCGCGCGCTGATACGCCAGCCGACATGACCCTGATTGCCAATCGCTAAGGCTGGCGCGCGATCCCAGAGTTGCTGGCTGGCCGCAATTTGCAGGCCAGGCGCATTAAACAGCGGCAGGACCACGCCAATCAGCCAGCAGAATAGCAGCAGCATCAACAGCAGGATCGCCACGCCACAGCAGGTGACCAGCCGCCGCGTCAGACGATCAACGGCACGACGCTTGCGATCGCTGAATTGGACAGGAATGTGGTTTGCGCTCATGCGGTTCCGGTGGCAGCCTGAAATAAGCCGCTATGTTGCCCGTAGCCGATTGATATGACAACTCCTGGCGTTGGACAACGCTGCCATACTCTCGCCATAATGTTGGTGGATACTGGATCTTCAGTCCTGCAACCGCTAAATGGAGTGAGAATGGGTCAGGTAAAGCTTTATATTGAAAAAGAATTAAGCTGGTTATCCTTTAATGAACGGGTTTTGCAGGAAGCAGCAGACAAAAGCAATCCACTGATTGAGCGGATGCGCTTTCTGGGTATCTATTCCAACAATCTCGACGAATTCTATAAAGTGCGTTTTGCCGACCTCAAGCGCCGCATTCTGATTGGTGAAGAACAGGGTTCCGCCAGTACCCCACGCCATCTGTTTAAGAAAATCCAGCAGCGCGTGATGAAGTCCGATCAGGAATTTGATGCGCTTTATAACGATCTGCTGCTGGAGATGGCACGCAATCAGATCTTCCTGATCAACGAACGTCAGCTCTCATCCAATCAGCAGGCTTGGCTGCGCCACTACTTCAAGCATGAGCTGCGTCAGCATATCTCGCCGATCCTGATCACCCATGAGACAGATCTGACTGAATTCCTCAAAGATGACTACACCTATCTGGCGGTAGAGATAATTCGCGGTGACAATATTCAGTATGCGCTGCTGGAAATTCCGTCCGACAAAGTACCGCGTTTCATCAATTTACCGGCAGAGCCACCGCGCCGCCGTAAACCGATGATCCTGCTGGATAATATTCTGCGTTACTGCCTGGATGACATTTTTAAAGGCTTCTACGACTACGATGCGCTCAACGCCTATTCAATGAAAATGACGCGTGACGCCGAGTACGATCTGGTCACGGAGATGGAGTCGAGCCTGCTGGAGCTGATGTCCTCCAGCCTGAAGCAGCGACTGACCGCGGAACCGGTGCGTTTTGTCTACCAGCGCGATATGCCCGACACGATGGTGTCGCTGCTGTGCCACAAGCTTTCCATCTCTAACCTGGACTCCATACTGCCAGGCGGCCGCTACCACAACTTCAAAGATTTTATCGGCTTCCCGAACGTCGGCAAAAACAACCTGGTGAACCGCCCGCTGCCGCAGATTCGCCATATCGGCTTTGATGGCTTCCGCAACGGCTTTGATGCGATTCGCAATCGCGACGTGCTGCTCTACTACCCGTACCACACCTTTGAACATGTGCTTGAGCTGCTGCGTCAGGCGTCGTTTGACCCCAGCGTGCTGGCGATCAAAATCAACATCTACCGCGTCGCGAAACACTCCCGCATTATGGATGCGATGATCCATGCCGCCTATAACGGTAAAAAAGTCACGGTGGTGGTGGAGTTGCAGGCGCGCTTTGATGAAGAAGCCAACATCTATTGGGCGAAACGCCTTACCGAAGCGGGCGTGCATGTGATTTTCTCTGCACCGGGCCTGAAGATCCACGCCAAGCTGTTCCTGATCTCACGCCGCGAAGGCGAAGAGATTGTGCGCTACGCGCATATCGGTACCGGCAACTTTAACGAGAAAACCGCGCGCCTCTATACCGACTACTCGTTGCTGACCGCCGATGCGCGCATCACCAATGAAGTGCGCCGGGTATTCAACTTTATTGAGAACCCTTACCGGCCGGTGACGTTCGATCATCTGATGGTCTCGCCGCAGAACTCGCGCCGGATGCTGTATGAACTGATCGACACCGAAATCGCCAACGCCCAGCAGAATAAGCCCTGCGGCATTACTCTGAAAATCAACAATCTGGTGGACAAAGGACTGGTTGATCGGCTTTATACAGCCTCCAGCGTAGGGGTGAAGGTCAATCTTCTGGTGCGCGGAATGTGCTCATTAATCCCAGACTTGCCCGGGATCAGTGAAAATATTCGTGTCATCAGTATTGTTGACCGTTATCTGGAACACGATCGCGTCTATATTTTTGAGAATGGCGGCGATAAGAAGGTGTTCCTCTCCTCCGCTGACTGGATGACACGTAATATTGATTACCGCATCGAAGTGGCAGTGGCGATCCTCGATCCCCACATCCGGCAGCGCATACTCGACATTATTGCTATTCAGTTGAGTGATACGGTGAAAGCCCGCATCGTCGATAAAGAGTTGAGTAACCATTACGTCCAGCGTGGCAATCGCCGTAAAGTGCGCTCGCAGCTGGCCATCTATGATTACATCAAGAAACTGGAACAACCTGAATAAATCCTATGCCAATTTCTCATAAAAGTACGCCAAAACCCCAGGAGTTTGCGGCGATTGACCTGGGCTCGAACAGTTTCCATATGGTGATTGCGCGGGTTGTCGATGGTGCGATGCAGGTACTGGGCCGCCTTAAGCAGCGCGTCCATCTGGCTGACGGGCTGGATGCTCAACACAACCTCAGTGAAGAGGCGATGGAGCGGGGTTTAGCCTGCCTGACCCTGTTTGCAGAGCGTCTGCAGGGCTTCAGCCCTGCCAACGTGACGATTGTCGGCACCCATACGCTGCGCGAGGCGATTAACGCCGAAACCTTCCTGCAGCGCGCTGCCGAGGTGATCCCCTACCCTATCGAGGTGATTTCGGGCCATGAAGAGGCGCGTCTGATCTTTATGGGCGTTGAACACACGCAGCCGGAGAAAGGCCGCAAGCTGGTGATCGACATCGGCGGCGGCTCCACTGAGCTGGTGATTGGCGAAGATTTTGAACCACAACTGGTTGAGAGCCGGCGCATGGGTTGCGTCAGTTTCGCCCAGCTCTATTTCCCGAAAGGCGAAATTAGCCGTGAAAACTTCCGTCGCGCCCGCTTAGCGGCTGCGCAGAAGCTGGAAACGCTGGCGTGGCAATATCGTCTGCATGGCTGGCAATATGCGCTGGGCGCGTCCGGTACCATCAAAGCCGCCTGCGAAGTGCTGCAGGCGATGGATGAAAAAGAAAAGCTGATTACGCCTGAGCGTCTCGAAAAGCTCTATGACGAAGTGATGAAACACAAATCCTTCTCTGCGCTGAGCCTGCCGGGCCTGTCAGAAGAGCGCAAAGGCGTGTTTGTGCCAGGACTGGCCATTCTCTGTGGCGTCTTTGATGCGCTGGCGATTCGCGAGCTGCGTCTTTCCGACGGTGCGCTGCGTGAAGGCGTGCTCTATGAGATGGAGGGCCGTTTCCGCCATCAGGATATTCGCAGCCGGACGGCGCAAAGCCTGGCTAACCATTACGCTATCGACAGCGATCAGGCGCGACGCGTGCTGGAAACCACCGAGCAGCTCTATCTGCAGTGGAGCGAACAGAACCCGAAACTGGCGAATCCGCAGCTGGCTGCACTGCTGAAATGGGGGGCGATGCTGCACGAAGTGGGCCTGACCATCAATCACAGCGGTCTGCAACGCCATTCAGCCTACATCCTGCAAAATACCAACCTGCCGGGCTTCAATCAGGATCAGCAGATGCTGCTGGCGGCGCTGGTCCGATTCCATCGCAAAGCGGTGAAGCTTGATGAGTTGCCACGCGTGACGCTGTTTAAGAAAAAGCAGTTTGTGCCGCTGATTTTCCTGCTGCGCCTGGGTACCCTGCTGAATAATCAGCGCCAGGCTACCACGCGTCCGGATGCGCTAACCCTGAAGTGCGATGATGGCCACTGGACGCTGATTTTCCCGGCGGGCTATTTTGCTCAGAACAACCTCGTTCAGCTCGATCTTGAACGCGAGCAGGTTTACTGGAACGACGTCACAGGATGGAAACTGATCCTGGAAGAAGAAGTCTGACAATACGGGCGCCTGGCGCCCGTTTAACTAAAATGATGAATATGACACAACCAACCGCACCACGTTCAGGCGAAAACTATTTTGCCGACACCTATGGTTTAACGCCGCCCCACTCCGAAGTGGTTGCGGCTCTGCCCCAGCTCAACGTCGGCAAGGCGCTTGATCTTGGCTGTGGCGTGGGACGCAATACGCTGTTTCTGAATCAGCACGGTTTTGACGTCACGGCATGGGATCATAATCCGCAAAGTCTGGCGCGCCTGCAGGAGATTATTGCGCAGGAAAAACTCAGCGGAATTCACACCGGGGAGCGCGACCTGAACAACACGCGCTTCAATGGCGGCTTTAACTTTGTGCTGTCGACCGTGGTGATGATGTTCCTGCAACCGCAGACCATTCCGCAGCTGATTGCCGACATGCAGGCCTGTACGGTCAGGGATGGTTTTAACCTGATCGTGGCAGCAATGAACACGGACGATATGCCCTGCCCGGCTGATTTCTCTTTTGCTTTTAAGTCGGGCGAGCTGAGCCATTACTACCGCAATTGGCACATCGTGAAGTACAACGAGCACCCGGGTCAGCTGCATCGCAAAGATGAAAATGGCAACCGCATCACCTGCCGCTTTGCGACGCTGCTGGCGCAAAAAGCGAGTTACTGATTTTTATCTGCTGTTTTTTTCAACAGCGATTGATTTCGTCAGGCGACTGTGACTAAATATTGCAGTCGCCCCCCGATGGGCTCATTACAGGAACCACCCCGCGTGAACAGCGCTATTTCTCCCCGAAGACGTCAAAAAACCGGCACCATGACCCGCATTGTGCTGCTGATTAGTTTTATCATTCTCTTTAGTCGCCTGATATTTATCCTGCCTGCTGCCTTTGAGCATCATCAGCAACAGAAAGCTATTCCTGAACCGGTCACCGTTACATCAGGTGATACGCGCTAACGAATAGTAATTTTCGCCTGAAACGCACCTGAAACGTAAAAGTTATCCAGATAACTGGACTCTTTTTTGCATCCCTTTTTCAGGCGAAACGCTACACTTCGTGCTGGTGCTTTCAGACTAAGGGATCCAATGTGTCTGCTTCTCAATCTCAACGTTTAAGTGAAATACGTCATCGCATTCTGACGCTGCTGCTCAGTGAGCACGATCTGGTTGATTCCCTGCTGGAGAAATCCGGCGATCTCAATCCTGAACAGCAACGTGAAAATGCGGCCCAGCGTGATGCGCTGGAACAGGACATTCTGCAACTGCATGCCGCTGACCTTGCGGATATTCTCGAAGCCCTGCCCGAAGAAGAACGTCAGGCGCTGTGGCGGCTGGTGCCGAACGAGCGGCGCGGCCATGTGCTGGTTGAAGCCTCTGAAACGGTCTGGGCCAGCCTCACCGAAGAGATGAGTGACCGCGATATCCTGCGTGCTATTCAGCCGCTCGATATCGACGACCAGGTCTGGCTGGCGCGGTATCTGCCACGTGACCTGACCGGACGCCTGCTGGCGACCGTAGAGCCAGCCCTGCGCGCCCGCATGCTCGATATGGTGCAGCTCGACCGTGACCGCGTGGGCCGGGTAATGGATTTCAATATCCTGACGGTGCGCGACGATGTCACGCTGGCGACGGTGCAGCGTTTTCTGCGCAAGCGTAAAAGCATGCCGGGCGGGACCGATAAGCTGTTTATCACCAATAAAGACAATCAGCTGCTGGGCGAACTGCTGCTGACGGATATCCTGCTTAATAAACCCAAAACCCTGGTGAGCGACGTCATGAACGCGCGCCCTACCACCTTTCAGCTCAACGATAAGGCCGAAGACGCCGCCAGCGCCTTTGAGCGTTATAACCTCATTTCTGCTGCCGTCACCGACGCGAAGGGCAAACTGATTGGTCGTGTGACCATTGAAGACATCATCGACCTGGTGAATGCCGAAAACGAAAGCAATATTCGTAAAATGGGCGGTATCAGTCAGGAAGAGGATGTGTTCGCGCCGGTGCGTAAATCAGTGCGTAAACGCTGGGCCTGGCTGGCGATTAACCTTTGCACCGCCTTTGTCGCCTCGCGGGTCATCGGGCTGTTTGAGGGAACCATTTCGCAAATCGTGGCCCTCGCGACTCTGATGCCCATCGTTGCGGGTATCGGCGGTAACACCGGTAATCAGACCATCACCATGATTGTGCGGGCGCTGGCCTTACATCAGGTTGAACCGGGAAACTTCTCATTTCTGATTGTCCGTGAACTTGGCGTGGCGCTGATCAATGGCCTGTTCTGGGGCGGCATCATGGGCGGCGTTACCTGGCTGATGTATGACAATATGGCGCTCGGCGGGGTCATGATGCTGGCCATGGCGCTCAATCTGCTGCTGGCCGCGCTGATGGGCGTACTGGTCCCGCTGGTCATGACCAAAATGAAGCGCGATCCGGCCGTCGGCTCCAGCGTATTGATCACCGCCCTGACCGATACCGGCGGCTTCTTTATCTTCCTGGGACTGGCGACGATCTTCCTGCTGCCGCACTGATCTTCAGGCATGCAGGCCGTAACGTTGTAGCGACCCGTTAAGATTGCGCTGGCGCGTCACCTGTGCCAGCTCACGGGTCGCCGCAGGCAGCGTATAGTTGCCACGCTGGCTCAGCCACTCCAGCACATCCGCTAAGTGCCAGATGGCGGTTTTACCGTCATGCACCGGCAGCGGAAACGGCGGGCGATGGCTGAGCATCAGCTTACGCATATTCTGACGCGTCATGCCGATGATCTCCGCCACATCCGTCAATCCCACAAAATCAGGTGCCGCTTCCACCAGCGCGGCGCCCGGTATTGCGCGCAGCACATCCTGTTCCGCCTGCATCAAAACATCCGTTGCAGAATCAGACTCCCGGGTAAACTCCAGTGCAATGCGCCCCGGCATACCCAGACCGATCAGTGCATCATCACAGCCTGCTGCTGCCAGCGTTTCCAGCATCTCATCCACCGGCGCATGGTCTTCCGGCAGGCTGAACCGCAGTGTAAAACAATATTCCATATGCCTCTCCTTGTGCTGCATCAGGACTTCAGATAGTGACAGTGATCAACCACACGCCGCAGCGCACGGGCATGCTGATGCGCGTTTTTTGGTGTGCTCCAGATGCAGGTCAGACAAAACTCCACACATCGGCACATCAACAGATTTTTCGGGCAGTACATCTTGCCCCAGGCGTGATGACCGCCTGTGACGACCAGCCAGCCCTGGGATTCAGCGTAACGTAACGCCGTCTCGATCTCTTTATTGGGATGCCGCTTCCTTGCCATGTGTGTCCCTATTCTGACGCCGAATTAATGGGTTGTCAACTGACAACCTGATGAATATTTCTTAATGCGGCTCAGCATGCGCAGACTTTTTCTCGCAGTAAAACGGTCAGGGTATAAACTGGAAAACGTTACGCAAAAAATCATCATCGCCAGCAGTAGTCTGGCAGCAGCAACAGCAAACAGCGGAGATAAAATGTTTAAAGCAGAGGATTTTGTTCAATCGAAAACCGGCGGACCTAAAATGCAGGTGCTGCGCGTCGAAGGCGACACCCTGTGGTGCGCACGCGTTGATGATGCGGCGAAGAAAGAGATCGAAGTGAAGGCAGAGAGCGTCAATCTCTATCATGAAGAGGGTGACTTTGGCGTGTGCTGAGTCGAAACGGCCCCGCTAGCGGGGCCAGAGAGTCAGGGCTTATCCTTCTGAAGGTTGTCATTGCCCAGGCCACCGATAAACGGCAGACGCAGCCGGAACGGCGTGAAATCGAGACCCATGTTAAGCCCCAGCAGGTTCACTTCAAATCCCTCTTCCGCACCCAGCGTCACACCCGCCACACCCAGAATTGACACCTGCACACCGCGCCCGGATGGCGGCAGCCCGACAGGACGCCACAGCGGGCGGTAATCTTTGCCCAGCGCGTTAGCAGGCAAATCCAGTCTTAAAGCCGGAACTTCGCGGCCAATGTGTGCCAGGAAAGTGTTGCTGTTCGGTCCGGGCCAGGCGCGATAGGTTGTCGGCCAGGGATAGGATTTAATGGCGGCTTCTATCTGCGGGATCATCGCTTCGGCTTCCGGTCCGCGATGTTCCACCAGCAGTCGCGGTCTGGCGCCATACCAGTAACCATCCGGCAGGTTAGTGTTGCGCCGGACCTTATCGCCACTGCCCCAGCTAATCACTTCATAGCGCGTGTAGCGCGTTTCACCTGCGCGCTTGAAGATGATCCAGGGATGGACCGCCACCCGCCCTTTCCAGCCGTAAGTCGGCGCGGCATAAACCTGCACAATAGCCAGGTTAGATAACGCACGCGGATCAGGCGCGATTCCGGCCGAATCCCGCCGGGCAGTGGCCCAGCCACCCGGCTGTGCGGTTTCGCCGTGACGCGTCGCCTGCGCGATGCTGGCACCCAGCGACAGCAGCAGTACGGCAACAAAAAACAGGCTGAACACTTTGAGTGAGAGCATGACAACATTCCTGAAGACAATAAATGGCAACATCTGCTGAACAGACGATTTTACAAGGGACGGCTTTGGGATATTGAATAAAAGCGGCGGGTAAAGGCTGGCGACAAGTGTGGCGCGCGTCTCCCTACTGCAGAGCAGAATAGCGCAATTTTCGTTAAAGTGAACAATAAAACGCCAGCGTCGGCCAGTGATGCGCTGAAAGGTTAAAACCGCGGGCAGAATGGCCTGTCCCGCTGGCAAAAAAATCCGCTGTGCGGCGGGCTTAGAAATGAAAGTGAAGCCATCAGGTTGATGACGGAGTCCTGGGATGTATCCGGGCTCCGGTCTGTTCTGTGTCCGGACTCTCCTCCCTTAAATGGGATTAAACATTATCATTGTTAATAGTGAGTAATCCATCTCGCTCATTAAAATTACAGCAAGGATTCCATACGATAATTTTGTGCACAGCCCCATCCAACATCAGAGACTGATGCGCTTATCAGGCGCAACGCCATCCTTAGCATTAAGGCTGGCGTTGCACTTATTAGCTGAATTCACACGTTACTATTTAATTAAATCGTGATTCACTGGCATCCCAACTAAATGTGTTATTTTCAATTAGAAAATCACCCAATTCCTGATAATTGAAATGATAAAACTCGGCACTGGCAGCATAACCAGAATAGTCAACAACTGCGAGGCCAACAAATGCCCCAGTAAAGAACCCCCCATAACTTTGCAGTACATAATCATCTGAAAGAATAGCGGAATCTAATTTGACAGGTATCTCAGTAAAATTGACCCCGTCAAAGCTATATTCATATGTATACGTTTCCTTTCGAACTTTCGTACGGAACCAGAGATATTTTGTATCGCATGGGATCTTAATAGCATCATCTTTCAAACAGGAGGTATATTTCCCACGATTATTCTCACCAACTTCGATAACTGCTCCATTAATTTCATTCCAGGTAATGAAAACAAAGCTCCAATGGCGATCGTTATAATAATTCGTTAACCCTGCCATTTGTTGATAATTAAATGGCTCAAATTTAACTTTAACTTGCGCGTCAAAATAAAAGGCTTGCCAGCGTCGGGCAATCAGCGAAAGGTCATGGGTATTCGCTAGCGATCCCTGGCCTGTTAAGGTTAACTTTCCATCGCCCGTCGTTCCCATTTTTTCGGTGAACGGGACGCGGAGTGTATTCCAGTTGAGATCAAGTGTCGGCGTTATAAACTCATCGTGCTGGCTATGATCTTTTGCGCTTTCGGTATAAATCGCATCCACTGGCCCTTCGACAAACGTTCGTCCACCGTGACCTCCTGTAATACGTGGCCAGTCATCTTTATCCCAATACACTTTCTGGATAGACGTTTCTCTTCCCAGGGTAGACCAACCACGAGGGTCGTAGGCGGACTCACCGGCACGATTCCACGGACGCGCGCAAAGCGAAGCATAATACCATTCCCCTTTGGGGGTTGAGACCAACGAGCCATGCCCCTGTTTTTGAATATAGCTGTCTGGCGTATCCATATTGGTTAAGAACACGTCCCCTGGTTGTGTTTCAAAGCTGTTGGCATCTAATGTTTTTGAACGCGCCACAACTTCCTGGTGGGTGAAAACGGTCCCGCCTTGAGCAGCAAAAATATAATAATATCCGTTCAGTTTGTAGAGGTGTGGTCCCTCAACCAGGGCAACGGCAGTACCACGATAAATTGTTCGCGCAGTTTCTGGTTTTAATTTCAGCGTGTGTGTATCAAGCTCAGTTAACGTGATGCCATTAAAAGGATGATGATACTCCCGATGATCCCATGTTTGTTGAATAACATATTTACGACCATCGTCATCATGAAAAAGTGAAGCGTCAAAACCGACACCATTAAGTTTAATGGGATCTGTCCATGGACCACGTATATCAGTGGCTGTAGTCAGATAATTCGTCATGTCTTTAAAGGCGCCTTCGGTGATTTTTACATCCGTATAGACTAACCAGAACTTATCATCAGCATACGAAAGCGCTGGTGCCCAAATACCCCCAGACGCTGGATTTCCTTTCATATCTAAAAGCGCGGTGGTTGATAATGGAGCGGGGAGAAGATTCCAGTGCTTCAGATCTTTTGACTCATGTAAACGAACACCCGGGAACCACTCAAATGTAGAGTTCGCAATATAGTAGGTATCTTCTACACGAATAATGCTGGGATCGGCATTAAAGCCAGGTAAGATAGGGTTTTGAATCAGAGACATATAATCATACCTTTTAATTTTTAAGCTGATTTTTTTAGTTTCATCGTTAATTCTTCAAACTACACACGTACCTCATCAAGCTGACGATTGATATCTGTGACATGTTTGTCTGAGATGGGATAGACCTGAATGACGATCATCGCAATGGCGGCTAACACTATTGGAACCCAAATCGCTGTAATAATTATTCCGTCGATAGCATTTGCACTTTGCTGACCCCCTTTTTCGTTGAAGCCATATGCGGCCAGTAACCAAAGTGGGATCGCGCCACCAAGGGTAAAACCCACTTTGAAAAAGAGTCCCATAATGGCATTAATAATGGCGGTATTTCGTTTTCCGCTTTTTAATTCGCCATAAGCGACCACTTCAGGGACAAGTGCCCACATGAAGCCAGTCGCCGAACTTAAGCCCCACTGTTTAATGAATGTTGAAATATAAGCCAGCCAAAGTGCATCATGCATTCCTTCGCGTGACCAAATATACGTTAATAGTTCACCGACAATAAACATGCCGAGGAACAGATGGAAGAAGCCTTTTTTACCAAAAATTTTCTTCAGTCTGGGCCAGAAAACAGGGAAAACAATACCCGGAATTGAGGCGACCAGGCCGATAGCGCCCATCCACTCTGAGTGGTCAACAACGTACTGATTGAAAAAGCCATTTACGGTATTCATGAAAAACATGAACGTAAAGGCCAGCATGAAAAACAATCCGAGAATGATAAGCGGTCGGTTGTGTCTGAGTTCATGGAACAAATCAGTCGCTTTTACATTGGCTGTTTGTTCGGGCGTCGCAACCACACGTTCTTTCGTAAATTTATAACAGATGAAAAGTGCAACCGCGCCGATCAGCATATAGATTGAGTAAACACTAAACCACGCGTAGTTAGCTGAGGGATCGGTATAATTGCCCATATTGAGTTTAAGGCCAAAAAAACCGGTATCTTTCAGGCTTCGATCTTTTGGTGAGGCCATTTGTACGAACATTGGGAATAGTGTATAGACAAGAAGATTTGCACTATTAGCCAGCATCATACGTGTGCTGGTCAGTTTATCAATAGATTCAGGATCTCTTGTCAGAGAAGCATTAAGTGAACCATATGGGATATTCACTACTGAATAAACCAAATCCAAAACTAAATAAATAACAAATGCAAAAGTGACGGAACCCTGGATACCTGGGATGGGAGCAAAAAGTAGAGCGGAAAGGATAACAAGTGGAACACCTGCTCTTAAAAGCCAGGGACGGTATTTTCCGGCAAGAGAGCTTTTTTTATCAACATAAGTTCCCACCATCGGGTCCCATAACACGTTAATAATACGGACAAAAAGGAATATAAATCCGGCTGTTGCTGTACTTATTGTATTCACAGTCAACATGTGAAGCGCCAGAAAACCGCCAATGGTACCGAAAACCAGGTTTTGCGCAAAGTCCCCCATGCCATAACCAATACGCTCTCCGCGGGTTAATTTATGATATTCATCATACCGGCCTCGCATTATGTTATTACACATTCTAATCAGATCTCCGGTTCTTCTGTGTCGGTGGAACACTTTCTGACACAAGTAACCCAGGAGAATCTATTATGTTTTTAAATTAATTAATTATGTTTTTTTATTTATGTGACCATCGAGACAAAAGTCATTTAAAGCCCCCTATGCGAAGCATAAATTGACCGCGCATAGACGATATCTTCAGCAAATGAACTACCATACTAAGCAGGCATTTAATTTCGCGTAGTGCCTCCTCTCTGTGATAAAGAAGATTCAATATATAACCTTAATTTTGCGGGATGGCTCACACTTGCGAATTATCTCAATGCAAGAGTGAAATAACGTAATTGATCAACCGGCTATGAACATTGAGTATAGGTAACAGTCATTTATTTGCCACACCTTAAATTAAGGCGTTTTTTATGCAAACTCAGGCAACGGCTCCCCTTCTTTCTATGCCAGCTGAGGCGTCAGCGTTGAAAAACGATTTACGGTAGCGCTACGTATTGGCGCATCGTAATCGTAGCGCGAAGGAAAGATATAATCAGAGCTACCGGCAAAGATTTTGAGAGCAATCATAATATCCATTGCCAGTCTGAAAAAAATCAAAAATACCAGACACAAAAAAGCCCGCTATGACGCGGGCTTAGAGATGTTTTACTGCTTTCACGTTCAGGGTGTTGCCAGTCGCGAAATCATTCCCACTCAATGGTCGCCGGTGGCTTACCGCTGATGTCATAAACAACGCGGGAAATACCGTCGACTTCATTGATGATGCGGTTAGAGACACGACCCAGGAAATCATAAGGCAGATGCGCCCAGTGTGCGGTCATAAAGTCGATGGTTTCCACCGCACGCAGCGAGACAACCCAGTCATATTTACGACCATCACCCATCACGCCGACCGAGCGGACCGGCAGGAAGACGGTGAACGCCTGGCTGACTTTGTTGTAGAGGTCCGCTTTATGTAACTCTTCGATGAAGATGGCATCAGCACGACGCAGCAGGTCGCAATACTCTTTCTTCACTTCACCCAGCACACGCACGCCCAGACCCGGGCCCGGGAACGGATGGCGGAACAGCATGTCGTACGGCAGGCCCAGCTCCAGACCAATCTTACGCACTTCATCTTTGAACAGCTCTTTCAGCGGCTCAACCAGGCCCATCTTCATCTCTTTCGGCAGGCCACCGACGTTGTGGTGCGACTTGATGACGTGCGCTTTACCGGTGGCAGACGCCGCCGACTCAATCACGTCAGGATAGATGGTGCCCTGCGCCAGCCACTTAACGTCCTGCAGCTTCAGTGCTTCTTCGTCGAACACTTCCACAAAGACGCGGCCGATGGTTTTACGCTTGGCTTCAGGTTCATCAATACCCGCCAGCGCGTCCAGGAAGCGCATCTCAGCCGGGACATGGATGATGTTGAGACCAAAGTGGTCGCCAAACATATCCATCACCTGTTCTGCTTCGTTCAGGCGTAGCAGGCCGTTATCCACGAACACGCAGGTCAGACGGTCGCCAATGGCGCGATGCAGCAGCATCGCCGTCACAGAGGAGTCCACGCCGCCAGACAGGCCAAGGATGACTTTATCGTTACCCACCTGCTCACGCAGGCGCTCAACGGCATCTTCAATGATTTTGGCTGGCGTCCACAGGGCTTCACATTCACAGATGTCGATGATGAAGCGCTCAAGCATCCGCAGACCCTGACGCGTATGGGTGACTTCCGGGTGGAACTGCACGCCGTAGAAACGCTTCTCTTCGTTGGCCATGATGGCGAACGGACAGGTTTCTGTGCTGGCAACGGTCACAAAGTCAGCCGGGATCGCCGTGACTTTGTCGCCGTGGCTCATCCAGACATCCAGCAGCGGTTTACCGGCGGCGCTAATCGCATCTTCGATATCGCGAACCAGCGCGCTTGGCGTAGTGACTTCAACCTGCGCATAACCAAACTCACGCTCGTTAGAGCCAGCAACGGTGCCGCCCAGCTGCATCGCCATGGTCTGCATACCGTAGCAGACGCCCAGCACCGGCACGCCAGCGTTGAAGACATATTCAGGTGCGCGCGGGCTGTTCAGTTCCGTGGTGCTTTCCGGGCCACCGGAAAGGATGATGCCGCTTGGATTGAACTGGCGAATCTGCTCTTCGGTGACATCCCATGCCCAGAGTTCACAGTAAACGCCGAGTTCGCGCACGCGACGTGCAACCAGCTGAGTATATTGGGAGCCGAAATCGAGAATCAGAATGCGATGCTTATGGATATTTTCCGTCGTCATTGAGGGGTTTCCAGAACGGTGACTTGATCAATAAAAGCGCCCGGCTTGAGCCGGGCGGGAAATCGGGATTATGAACCCATGCGGTAGTTCGGTGACTCTTTGGTGATGGTCACGTCATGCACGTGGCTCTCATTGATGCCCGCGCCGCTGATGCGAACAAACTCCGCTTTGGTGCGCAGGTCGTCAATGGTCGGGCAACCGGTCAGGCCCATGCACGAACGCAGCCCGCCCATCTGCTGATGCACGATCTCTTTCAGACGGCCTTTATAGGCCACGCGACCTTCGATCCCTTCCGGAACCAGTTTGTCAGCGGCGTTATCTGTCTGGAAGTAACGGTCAGAAGAGCCTTTGGACATCGCGCCCAGTGAACCCATACCGCGATAAGATTTGAATGAACGGCCCTGATAGAGTTCGATTTCGCCCGGTGACTCTTCGGTCCCCGCCAGCATCGAACCGACCATCACACAGGACGCACCAGCGGCGATCGCTTTCGCGATATCACCGGAGAAGCGGATACCGCCATCGGCAATCACCGGAATACCGGTGCCTTCCAGCGCGGTCACGGCATCAGAGACGGCAGTGATCTGCGGAACGCCCACGCCGGTAACAATACGGGTCGTACAGATAGAGCCAGGACCGATACCCACTTTAACAGCGCTGACGCCTGCCGCGACCAGCGCCAGAGCGCCTGCGCCAGTGGCGACGTTACCGCCGACGATTTCCAGGTCCGGGTATTTAGCGCGGGTTTCACGGATGCGCGTCAGCACGCCTTCAGAGTGGCCGTGCGAAGAGTCAATCAGCAGCACATCAACGCCTGCAGCGACCAGCGCATCGATACGCTCTTCGTTACCGGCACCCGCGCCCACCGCTGCGCCGACACGCAGACGACCCTGCGCATCTTTACAGGCGTTAGGTTTACGTTCGGCTTTCTGGAAGTCTTTAACGGTGATCATGCCCAGCAGATGGAAGCTGTCATCCACCACCAGCGCTTTCTCAACGCGCTTTTCGTGCATTTTATGCAGCACGACGTCGCGCGCTTCGCCCTCTTTCACCGTCACCAGACGATCTTTCGGGGTCATGACCGCAGAAACGGGCTGAGAAAGGTCGGTGACAAAGCGCACGTCACGGCCGGTGATGATACCCACCAGTTCGTTGTCGCGGTTCACGACCGGGTAGCCTGCAAAGCCGTTGCGCTCGGTCAGCACTTTAACGTCAGCCAGAGGCGTGGTTGGCAGGACGGTCTGTGGTTCAGTGACCACGCCGCTCTCATGTTTCTTCACCTTGCGCACTTCGTCCGCCTGGCGTTCAATCGACATATTTTTATGGATGAAGCCAAGGCCGCCTTCCTGTGCCAGCGCAATCGCCAGACCCGATTCGGTCACGGTGTCCATAGCAGCGGAGAGCATAGGAATGTTTAAACGGATATTTTTGGTCAGCTGAGTGCTGAGATCGGCCGTATTAGGCAGGACGGTGGAGTGTGCAGGGACGAGCAGAACGTCGTCAAAAGTGAGTGCTTCTTTAGCGATTCTTAACATGGCAATACTCCACCTCGGGTGATTGAGAATAGATAAAATATTGCCGCGGCATTATACAGGCCGTAATCGATTGCCTCCAGCATTATTTAAGAAAAACTCTTGATCCACACCAGCAGCAATGTAGTATCGATGAATTAACCTGCTGATTTGGAATTTGATCTTCGTCACATGTCGCTGCCACCCATCGCCAATATTTTTACCGTCAGCCGTCTCAATACGACAGTGCGTCAGCTGCTGGAGAAAGAGATGGGCCTGGTCTGGATCAGCGCCGAGATCTCCAACTTCACCCAACCGGCTTCCGGTCATTGGTACTTCACGCTGAAAGATGATGGCGCTCAGGTTCGCTGCGCCATGTTCCGCAACAGCAATCGTCGCGTCACCTTCCGACCTCAGCATGGTCAGCAGGTGCTGGTTCGTGCCAACATCACGCTCTATGAACCCCGCGGTGACTATCAGCTGATTGCCGAAAGTATGCATCCGGCGGGTGAAGGTTTGCTGCAGCAGCAGTTTGAACTGCTGAAAGCAAAGCTGGCGACCGAAGGACTGTTCGATCCGCAGCATAAGCAACCGCTGCCGGAACCGGCGCGTCAGGTCGGGGTCATCACCTCTTCCACCGGCGCGGCGCTGCACGATGTGTTACGCGTGCTGCATCGCCGTGATCCCTCCCTGCCCGTGGTCATCTATCCGACCGTGGTTCAGGGCGTCGATGCGCCAGCGGCGATTGTCCGCGCGATTGAAATCGCCAACCTGCGCAATGAGTGCGACGTATTAATTGTCGGGCGCGGCGGCGGTTCGCTGGAAGATTTGTGGAGCTTTAACGACGAACGCGTGGCGCGCGCTATTTTTGCCAGCCGCATTCCCATCGTCAGCGCCGTCGGGCATGAAACCGACGTCACCATTGCCGACTTCGTTGCCGATTTACGCGCGCCTACCCCTTCCGCTGCAGCGGAAATCGTCAGCCGTAACCAGCTGGAGCTGTTGCGTCAGTTGCAGTCACAGCAACAGCGGCTGGAGATGGCGATGGATTACTACCTGGCGCGCCAGCAGCGGCTTTATACCCGCCTTGAGCATCGTCTGCAGCAGCAGCATCCTCAGCTCCGTCTGGCCCGTCAGCAGAGCGCCCTGTTCCGCCTGCAGCAGCGTCTGGGTGAAGCGATGGAAACCCGCCTGCGTCAGGCCACGCGCCAGCAGGATCGCCTGGCGCATCGGCTCAATGCCCAGCAGCCGCAGCAGCGCCTGTTCGAGGCGCAAAAGCAGCTGCAAAGCTGGCACTATCGCCTGCAGCAGAGCATGACCAGACAGCTGAACAGCAACAAACAGGACTTTGGTCAGCTGGTGGCGCAGCTGGAAGGCGTCAGCCCGCTGGCGACGCTGGCGCGTGGTTTTAGCGTGACCACTGATACTTCCGGACAGGTGGTGAAGAAAACCGCACAGCTCCAGAGCGGCGATCTTCTGCGCACCCGCCTTGATGATGGCTGGGTTGAAAGCCAGGTGACACAGTTGTTGCCTGAGAAAAAGCGTCGCCGCAAAACCGCTTCCTGACGCTGGCTCAGCCCTTCTGCTCCCACTTTTCCACTCACCGCTGGCCTCATAAATGAGGTCTAACCAGCCTGACGGGTCTATACTTTTTGGCACATTCCTGATGCTAAGGAGTTTCATATGGCTTACTGCGTTATTCCTCCCTATATCCTTCGCAAGATCATCGCACACGGTTCCGGCCACCAGCAGGAGCAGGCACGTCGCACCCTGACACACGTTCAGCACCTCATGGCGGAGCACTGGCAAAAGCCAACCGGCGTTAAAACGGCGGCAGGCGGCCATGTGAATCGTGAAATTTATGATGCGCAAAGTCAGCAGACGTTGCCGGGTAAGCTGATTCGTCAGGAGGGCCAGCCCGGTAATGACGACGTGGCGGCTGAAGAAGCATGGGACTATCTGGGGGTAACTTATGATTTCTTCTGGCAGGCTTACCAGCGTAACTCGCTCGATAATCAGGGGCTGAAATTACTGGGCACTGTGCACTACGGTGAGAAATACCAGAACGCCTTCTGGAACGGTCAGCAGATGGTATTTGGTGACGGTGACGGCGAAATCTTTAATCGCTTCACCATTGCGATTGACGTTGTGGCGCACGAACTCGCGCATGGCGTCACAGAAAACGAAGCCGGGTTGATCTACTTTGAGCAGGCTGGTGCGCTGAATGAGTCGCTGTCGGACGTTTTTGGCTCGCTGGTGAAACAGTTCAGTAAAAAACAGCGCGCCGATGAGGCGGACTGGATCATCGGTGAAGGCCTGCTGGCGAAGGGCATTAACGGACGGGGCCTGCGATCGATGTCTGAACCCGGCACCGCCTATGACGATCCGATGCTGGGTAAAGATCCGCAACCGGCACACATGGATCACTACGTGAAGACCCGCGAAGATAACGGCGGGGTTCATATCAACTCCGGCATTCCAAACCGGGCCTTTTATCTGGCGGCTACTGCGCTGGGCGGTCATGCGTGGGAACAGGCAGGGTATGCCTGGTACGATACCGTGTGTGACGACGAACTGCCGCAGGATGCTGACTTTAAGACCTTTGCCCGTTTCACCGTTCAGCATGGTAAAAAGCGGTTCAATGACTCGGTCAGCAGTGCTATTGAACAGGCGTGGAAGGAGGTTGGCGTGCTATGAGTGAACTGCCCGAACTCACCGATGATGCTACCATCATCGTTGCGCGTGAAGGCGGCATGGCCTTTATTCCCGGGCTACGCGCCGAACGTCGCTTTATGCTGGGCGAGTTGCCACCGCCGGAAAAACAGCGCGTCTGTCATGCGCTGGAGCAGGCGATGCCGCTGGGCGAACCCGAGGAAAAGGCCGCGCAGGTGGGCAGTGGCGACCAGCGCTATTATCGCATCCAGATTCAGTATGCTACCCGCCGCGAGGTGGGCACGATTGTACTGCTGATTCCCGAACAGGTCGCACCGCCAGAGTTGCAGGCGCTATGGCTCGACGGTAAATAAGCAAAAAAAAAGGGCCGACAATGTCGGCCCTTTTCATCCAGTGTTGTTACTTGCTGTCTGGCAGCGCGTAAGCAATCACGTAGTCACCGCGGTCTGGTGACTGACGGGCGCCACCTGCCGAGATCAGGATGTACTGCTTACCATCCTTCGGTGAGACGTAACTCATCGGGCCGCCCTGACTGCCCACCGGCAGACGTGCTTTCCACACCTCTTTACCGGTTGAAGAGTCAAAGGCGCGCAGGTAGTAATCCTGTGTACCGGCGATGAACACCAGGCCACCCTGCGTTGCCAGCGTGCCGCCCAGCGTTGGCATACCAACTGGCATTTTCATGCGCATCTTGATGCCGAACGGACCGGTATCCTGCACAGTACCAACCGGCACCTGCCAGACGATTTTCTGCGTTTTCATGTCAATCGCCGACAGCGTACCAAATGGTGGTTTCTGACAAGGGATGCCCAGCGGTGACATAAAGCGGTTTTTATTCACTGCATATGGCGTGCCTTTTAGCGGAACCGCACCCATACCGGTGTTGATCGCTTCGCCGCCATTGCTGCCGCGCGCAATATTGCTGGTATCAGCCGGGATCATCTGCACCCACAGACCCAGACGCATATCATTGACGAACAACAGGTGGTTGTTCGGATCGGTCGACATGCTGCCCCAGTTCATACCGCCCAGCGAACCCGGGAAGCTCAGAGACTTATCGGTGTCCGGCACGGTAAACAGGCCATCATAGCGCATCGATTTAAAGCCAATGCGGCAGGCCAGCTGATCAAACGGCGTCGCCCCCCACATGTCGGACTCTTTCAGCGTCTGGTTGCCAATCTGCGGCATACCGGTCGAGTGAGGCTGCGTTTTGGTGTACTGCTCGTTCGGGATATGACCCTGTGGCATCGGCAGTTCTTCGACTTTGGTCAGCGGCTTGCCGGTCATACGGTCAAGCACGAAGATCATGCCAGTTTTGCCGCCAATCACGACCGCTGGCGTGGTGCTGCCATCTTTTTGCGGGAAGTCGATCAGGCTTGGCTGCATCGGCAGGTCAAAGTCCCACAGATCGTTATGCACGGTCTGATAGACCCACTTCTCTTTACCTGTAGTCGCATCCAGTGCCAGCACTGAGGCGCCATATTTGTGATCCAGTTCGGTACGGTTCGCACCCCACAGGTCAACTGACGAACTGCCCATTGGAATGAACACGGTGTTCATTGACGGGTCGTAAGACATCGGTGCCCAGGAGTTCGGCGTACTGCGGGTATAATCTTTACCCGGCATCAGAATAGCATTCGGGTCAACATTACCTGGGTCAAACGCCCAGCGCATCTTACCGGTGATAACGTCAAAGCCACGCAACACCCCACCAGGCATATCCGTCTGCACGTTATCCGCGACACGCCCTCCCACCACGACGGTGGTGCCGGCCAGCGTTGGC
Source organism: Candidatus Pantoea varia (assembly GCF_900115075.1). GTDB lineage: Bacteria > Pseudomonadota > Gammaproteobacteria > Enterobacterales > Enterobacteriaceae > Pantoea > Pantoea varia. Next base: position 128,348 of record NZ_FOVG01000001.1, on the reverse strand, counting down.
GCGGAAGTCAGCTGATATTGTGGATCCGGTGCCTGACCCATGCCCGCTTTAAGATCAACGATGCCGTGATCGCCAAAGTCTTCACAGAACTCGCCGTTGTCAGCGTTGATTGCAATCAGACGTGCGTCGATGGTGTTCATCAGAATACGACGCTGACAGCTATCACCGGCTGGCAGCACAGCCGCCGTCACCGGCACAGAACCCGGCTTATCCGGCTGTTGCAGCGGTTTGGTTGCGTCGAAGTAAGCCAGACCACGGCAGCGCGGCCAGACTTCGGCCTGGGCGTTGATTTCACGCTTCCAGAGCTGCTTACCGCTGTTAGCTTCAACGGCAATGACATTGTTGTGCGGCGTACAGAGGTAAAGCGTGTTGCCAATCTGCAACGGCGTCTGCTGATCTTCTGCGCCGTTACCGGTCGGACTGACAGGCGTATCACCGGTGCGGAAGGTCCAGGCGACCTGCAGATCTTTCACGTTGTCGCGGGTGATCTGATCCAGCGCCACAAAACGACTGCCCTGCGGAGTGTTACCGTAGTTATCCCAGTCTTTCTGCTGTTTCGCTTTATCAACTGGGATCAATGGCAGCTCTTCGCCAGTCGCTGCAACAGTAGGATGTGGCTGGAACATCTGCACCAGCGTCACCACCATCCCTGCCGCCAGCAGCGCAGAGAAGACGTATGAAGGTTTTGCCAGTGAGTTCTTACCTTCGTGCTTACGCAGTGAAGGCCAGATCAGGAAGGCCAGCAGCGTCAGTCCGGCTGGCACCATCAGGCGCGATACCAGTGGCCAGAACTCCAGACCCGCGTCAAACAGCGACCAGATCAGGGTGCCGATAAAGACCAGCAGGAACAGAACCACTGCCGATGATTTGCGACGGAAGAACTGAATTGCGGAGAGGACAGTAACGATACCCGCAATTAAAAAGTACCAACTGCCGCCCAGGGCAACCAGTTTACCGCCGCCAATTGCAAAAAACAGACCGGTGGCAAGCAGCACCAGTCCGAGCAGCACGGATGCTATTCCCAGCCCCTTTCCGGAACGGGAGGATGTTTCAGCCATAACACTTACTCTCCTGAATAAACAGAGCGCCCGGACAGGTGTCATCCGGACTCTGGCGCGATAAAAGGTGCGCGCAGAGCATCGCTCGGTTTCAAATCGAATATAAACAAACCCGCGTCCGTGAGAATTTGTGGGCCGGAAGAGCATAGATGTGGCTGACCCCTCCCACGACGCGGCAGGATTGTACCACCTGGTACGTTACAGAGTGAACATATCCAACCGGTTTGTTACGGCGCAATAGCATTTTTGCTACAAAAAGAGCCAGGCGTCGCTATGGATTCTCAGACAGATTAAGCGTAGCTGAAAGCGGCGTCAGTGATCCGGCGGCTGGAAAAGGATGCGCTTGCGGGAGATCAGGCCGTGTCCGTTCCGGCAAAAATAGTCCACTGCACCGCAGGCTTTTAATACCTCAAGCGGCTGGTGACACTCGGGACAGCAGAGTTGCGCGGGGTAATGCGCACCACAGGCACTGCAGATAAATTCACCGTCGCTGAGCGACAGCGGTTGCTGACATTTTTCACACATCACACGCATGATTCTCTCCCTGCCCTGATGAATTCCGAGCAAAAAAAAGAGGGCCAGATGGCCCTCATTTTCTTAACGCTTATTCTTTTTCATATGCGCCAGCAGACGCTTACGTTTACGCTGCTGCGTTGGCGTCAGCAGGTTACGTTTGCCTTCATAAGGGTTATCACCCTCTTTGAACTGAATGCGGATTGGCGTTCCCATCACGTTGAGTGATTTACGGAAATAGTTCATCAGGTAGCGTTTGTAAGAATCGGGCAGATCCTTAACCTGATTACCGTGGATCACCACGATCGGCGGGTTATAACCACCGGCATGCGCGTATTTAAGTTTAACGCGACGACTGCGCACCAGCGGTGGCTGGTGATCGTCTGCGGCCATGTTCATGATGCGGGTCAGCAGCGAAGTGTTTACGCGCTTCGTCGAGCAGTCATAGGCTTCAGTGATTGATTCAAACAGGTTACCAACGCCGCTGCCATGCAGCGCAGAGATAAAGTGGATGCGGGCGAAATCGATAAAGCCCAGACGGTAGTCCAGGGTCTCTTTCACTTCATCACGCACTTCCTGCGACAGGCCATCCCACTTGTTAACCACAATCACCAGCGAACGACCACTGTTAAGAATGAAGCCAAGCAGCGAGAGATCCTGATCGGAAATACCGGCGTGAGCATCAATCACCAGCATCACCACGTTGGCATCTTCAATCGCCTGCAGTGTCTTGATTACCGAGAATTTCTCAACGGTGTCAGAGATTTTGGCACGCTTACGCACACCAGCGGTGTCGATCAGAACGTATTCACGTCCATCACGCTCCATCGGGATGTAGATGCTGTCGCGGGTGGTGCCCGGCATATCGTAGACCACCACGCGGTCTTCACCAAGAATGCGGTTGGTAAGCGTTGACTTACCTACGTTAGGACGGCCAACGATCGCCAGTTTAATTGGCAAGCCCGTCGGGTCGAAGTTTTCTTCTTCCTCTGCAGCTTCCTGCTCAGCAATCTCGTCAGCTTCAAGCGCAGCCCAGTAAGCCTGGTTCTCTTCTTCTTCAGTGAGCTCGACCGCTTCAACTTTGTCCATCCACGGGAGCAGTGCCTCTTCTATCAGGCTGCTCACGCCACGACCATGCGATGCCGCAATGGCGTGGATCTCGCCCAGGCCCAGTGAATAGAAGTCGACAACCGCCTGATCCGGATCCATCCCGTCAGTTTTGTTAGCCACCAGGAAGGTCGCTTTCTGACGGGAACGCAGATGCTTAGCGATTTGCAGATCGGCGGCCATCAGGCCTGCACGTGCATCGACCATAAACAGCACAACATCGGCTTCTTCAATCGCCAGCAGTGACTGCTCGGCCATCCGCGTTTCGACACCCTCTTCGGAGCCGTCGATACCCCCGGTATCAATAACAATAAATTCGCGCCCTTCCACTTCGGCGCGACCATATTTGCGATCGCGAGTCAGTCCAGGAAAATCCGCTACCAGCGCATCACGTGTGCGTGTTAAACGGTTGAATAGCGTAGATTTTCCCACATTGGGACGCCCAACCAGCGCGACCACAGGTACCATAACAAAATGCCTCAATAAATAATTAATCGCCCGAATGGCGTGATTATAACGGCTCTGGCCGTTAAGTTCAGGCTTAAGGCGCAAAGAATACCATGCCTGACTAAAAACGAAACGGCCCCTGATTAAATCAGGAGCCGTCGGAACGGAGGATTTCACCTGCCAGACGTTTACCCGTTAGCGGGTAATCGCATAAACCTCACCATCTTTCGACTGGATCAGCAGCTTATCGCTGGCGACCACTGGCTCGGTCTGGAAGCCTGAGCTATCCAGTTCCTGCTGCGCGACAAAACGACCATCAGTGGTGTTCAGCCAGTGCAGATAACCTTCGCTGTCACCGACCACCAGATAGCCATTGTAGAGCACCGGTGACGTCAGGTTGCGATGCAGCAGATCGCTCTGACGCCAGATGGCAACACCACCGTCAGCGTTCAACGCAATCACACGATCGTCCTGATCGACCAGATAGATATGGCCAGCATCAACAATCAGATCCTTCACACCGCCGATTTCGCGCTTCCACAAAATCTGACCTGAACGCAGATCCAGCGCAGACAGATTGCCGTTGTAGGCCAGTGCATAAACGACGCCGTTAACGATAACCGGTGTGGTATCGACATCGTTAAGACGATCGATCTCAGTGGCACCGCTGACCTGAGAAATACGCTGCTGCCAGATCAGCTGTCCCTGGTTCATCACCACGGCACTGACACGGCCGTTATCGCCGCCGACAATCGCGCCGCCAAAGGCTACAGCCGGAGCAGATTCACCGCGCAGTGACAACGCTGGCATATCCAGGTTGACGCTCCACTTCACCGCACCGCTGCTCTGATCCAGTCCCTGCAACATGCCGTTGCTGGTATGAATCAGCACCAGACCATCGCTGACCACCGGCCGTGACAGCGCTTCACCGGCGACTTTCGTCTGCCAGGCCAGGCTACCATCACTGCTGTTCAGGGCATAAACCTGGCCGCGTTCGCTGCCAACATAAATGCGATCGCCATCCGCCGTCAGGCCGCCTGATAACAGGGCTGAGATGTTTTTCGAGAAGAAGCCGGTTTTCTCAGAGAGATCGACTTTCCATTTTTCTTTACCGTCTGCGGCATCCAGCGCTTTGACAATACCAAAGCGGTCGGCAGCGTAAACCGTATTATCCTGCCAGGCAGGATGCAGATTGGAGTAGAAATCACCGACACCATCGCCAACCGAGGTGCTCCACACTTTCTGTGGCGTGAACTGATTTTCCACCTTCGGCAACGGGGCCATTTTTACTACATCTTCTTCGCCGCTAAACAGCGAACAACCGCTGAGCAAAGTGACTGAAATCAGTCCCGGCAGCAGGTATTTACGTAATTCCATGCGCTCTCTCTTGACTGGCTTAGCTTAAGTTATTCATCTTCATCTGCATCATTTGCTTCAATGCCGGAGAGGCGTCAGATTCAACCCCTTTACTCCAGGCATCGCGCGCGCCCTGCTTGTCGCCTTTGGTCAGCAGCGCTTCGCCGCGAATATCGGCCACAATGGCTGTCCAGCCATCACCCTTAACACCGTTAAGGGTATTAAGCGCCGCATCCGCTTGATTCTGTTGCAGTTGAATGCGTGCCAGGCGCAGGTTAATGACCGCCTGCAGATTGGCATCTTTGGTATCTTTCAGTCCGTTTTGCAGCAGCGTCGCAGCTTTATCGAGCTGGCCAGCATCAACATACTGCTTCGCCAGATCCATCGCAGCCAGCGCACCGTAAGTATTGCTGTTTTCACTGGCAAAACGGTTTACCGCTTCCAGCGTCTCCGGTTTGCCCGCCTGCATGGCGCTGGTCAGTTGCTGATACTGCGCAGAAACTGACTTCGCCGTATCGTCCTGATGACTGCTCCAGTAACGCCAGCCACCCAGCGCAGCAATGCCGATCACTACGCCAATGGCTAACGCTTTGCCATTGTTGGCAAAAAAGTTGCGCAGCGCGTCGGTCTGCTCGTTCTCATTGCTATACACTTCCACGCAATCCCTCTCCTTTCTATGGTTGGTGCTGTGTCACGCTTACTGTAGCAGCGTGCGCAATACAGCAGCAGCCTCTGCCTGATCCAGCGTTTGCTGCTCGCCACGGCGCAGATCTTTAATCACGACCTGACCGGCTTTGACTTCATCCTCGCCTAACACCAGGGCCACACGAGCGCCCCACTTGTCAGCACGGGCAAATTGCTTCTTGAAGTTACCGCCGCCAAAGTTGGTCATCAGCCTCAGTTCTGGCGCTTCATCACGCAATTTCTCAGCCAGCTGCATTGCAGCAGACTGCACGCCCTGACCTGAAGCGATAACATAGACATCCACATTGCTCGTCGGTTCAAATTCAGGATTAACCGCCTGAACCAGCAGCACCAGACGCTCCATGCCCATGGCAAAGCCAACGGCTGGCGTTGCGCGACCACCGAGCTGCTCAACCAGGCCATCGTAGCGACCGCCGCCGCAAACCGTGCCCTGTGAACCCAGGCTATCGGTGACCCATTCAATCACGGTGCGATTGTAGTAATCCAGACCGCGCACCAGACGTTGATTGACGGTGTAGCTGATTCCGGCATCATCCAGCAGGGCACACAGGCCGCTGAAATGTTCGCGTGATTCGTCATCCAGATAGTCGCCAAGCTGTGGCGCATCATTCAGCAGTTGCTGAACATCGGGATTTTTACTGTCGAGAACGCGCATCGGGTTGCTGTACATGCGGCGTTTGCAATCCTCATCCAGCACTTCTTTGTGCTGTTCAAGGAAGGCGACCAGCGCGTCGCGGTAGTGAGCACGCGCTTCCAGCGAACCGATAGAGTTAAGTTCCAGGCGAACGTGCTCAGAGATACCCAGGGCTTTCCACCAGCGGGCATTCAGCATGATCAGTTCAGCATCGATGTCCGGTCCCTGCAGACCAAACACTTCCACGCCAATCTGATAGAACTGACGATAGCGGCCTTTCTGCGGACGCTCATAGCGGAACATCGGTCCCATGTACCACAGGCGCTGTTCCTGATTGTAGAGTAAACCGTGTTCGATACCGGCTCGCACGCAGCCTGCCGTGCCTTCCGGCCGCAGCGTCAGGCTTTCACCGTTGCGGTCTTCGAAGGTATACATCTCTTTTTCAACCACGTCGGTGACTTCACCGATGGCGCGTTTAAACAGTGGGGTTTGCTCCACCAGCGGTAAGCGAATTTCGCTGTAACCGTAGCTCGCCAGCGTCTGCTTGAGAACGCCTTCAATCCGTTGCCAGAGGGCAGTATCGGCAGGCAGGTAGTCGTTCATCCCGCGAATCGCCTGAATATTCTTCGCCACGTTAGAATCTCTTAATGCAAAAAAACCTGTCCGGCATCATACCTTATGAGGATGAAACCGCACAGGTTCAGTCAAAAAAGTCACGCACGCAGACCGCGCGCGCCATTATTTTTCCAGATGCTGCACATCAATACGGCGGCTGGCATCCAGCATCGACGCTTTGGCACGAATGCGCGCTTCCAGCTGATCGATCATGTCATTGTTGTCGAGACGATCGCGCTGACGCACACCATCTTCGTAGAAACCACTCTTCTTGCTGCCGCCGGTTACACCCAGCGTAGAGAGGGTCGCTTCACCGGGTCCATTAACCACACAGCCGATAATGGAGACATCCATCGGGGTGATCAGGTCTTCCAGACGCTGCTCCAGCGCGTTGACCGTGCCGATAACGTCAAACTCCTGACGTGAGCAGGTTGGACAGGCGATGAAGTTAATACCACGAGAGCGAATGCGCAGTGATTTCAGGATATCGAAACCGACTTTGACTTCTTCAACCGGATCGGCCGCCAGTGAGATGCGCAGCGTATCGCCGATCCCTTCTGACAGCAGCAGACCCAGTCCAATCGCAGATTTCACTGCGCCTGCGCGCGCGCCGCCCGCTTCGGTGATACCGAGGTGCAGAGGCTGTTCGATCTGTTTCGCCAGCAGGCGATAAGATTCAACGGCGAGGAAGACGTCAGAGGCTTTTACGCTGACTTTGAATTGATCGAAGTTAAGACGGTCGAGATGATCGACATGGCGCATGGCAGATTCCAGCAACGCCTGAGGCGTCGGCTCGCCATACTTTTCCTGCAGATCTTTTTCAAGCGAACCGGCGTTCACGCCAATTCGAATCGGAATATTGTTGTCGCGTGCGCAGTCAACCACCATACGGATGCGCTCATTGTTCCCGATATTACCGGGATTGATGCGCAGGCAGTCGACGCCATACTCGGCGACTTTCAGGGCGATGCGGTAGTCAAAATGAATATCTGCAACCAGCGGTACATTCACCTGCTGTTTGATCAGTCTGAATGCTTCTGCGGCATCCATGGTAGGCACCGAGATACGAACGATGTCGACACCGACGCGCTCAAGGGCTCTGATCTGATTTACCGTCGCTTCCACGTCAGTGGTGCGGGTGTTGGTCATCGACTGAACAGCGATTGGGGCGCCGTCACCGACCGGCACCTTGCCGACGTAAATGCGTTTGGATTTACGGCGGATAATGGGTGCTTCGTTATGCATATTATTTCTTCTCCACAATTGCCCGGTACACGATACGCTGTTATTGCGCACCCAACGTCAGGCGAGCAACCTGGTTATTACGGATAAAACGACTTAAATCAACGGGCTGATTCTGATATTGCACCTGAACCGCGGAAGGCGCGCCAATTTTCAGACGATACGGAGGCGTTCCTGCGAGGCTGAGTTTACCACCACTGCGCTGGATGCCGCTGAACAGTTTTTTGCCGGTAGCATCGCTCACTTCCAGCCAGCAGTCGGCGTTAAAGGTCATGACCACTGCGTTAGGGTCAGCAGCCGGTTCACTGACCGCGGCGGCTCCCACTGGCATCTGTGGTGCCGCGCTGGTACTGGAATTCGTGGCTGCAGGTGCAGCCGCTGAGTTCTCTACTGGCGCCTGACTCGGCGAAACCACGGCATTGCGGGTGTTATCTGGCTGTGCCGTGGTCGCGTTATTGCTGGCACTGGCGGCCGGAGCCGCACTCGCTGGCGCACTGGTCGCGCTGTTATTGCTGGAGGTGGTATTGCTTTCGTCAGGCGCGGCAGGTGCCGCGCTGTCACCACTGGACTCACCCAGCGGAATCGACTGACCGTTATCACCGCCGCTGCTACTCTGATCGGTCATCGGCACCAGATCATCCTGCGACGCTTTATGATTCTGCCACCACCAGGCGCCAGTCAGACCCACCACCACAAACACGACCAGCCAGGTGAAAATCATCAGCCAGCCGTCACGTTTCTTGCGGCGTTTGCCCAGAGAGAAACTTTGCATCGGCTCGATCTTTGAAGAACGAATCGGCGTCTGTTTCTCCATCATCGGCAGCAGTTCCTCTTCAGGAATGTGCACCAGACGCGCGTAAGAGCGAATATATCCGCGCAGGAACGTGGTCGCTAAATCGGCGGGCGATTTGTCTTCCTCGATATCACGCACGGTAGAGAGTTTCAGGCACAGGCGTTCAGCGACGTTCTGCTGCGTCAGCCCCATCTGCTCACGGGCCAGACGCAGGCGTTCGCCTGTTGATTGTATTGCAGAGTTTTCTTGAGTGGCTTCAGTATTCATTAGCTACATAACGCTGGTACTGTATCGATTGCGGAAAACGTCGCGCTAACCGGTCGCCATAACGTGAAACGTCAGCGGCATTTCCCTGTAGCGCGGCGAAACGTAAGTGTAACGCCAGACTTCGTGCCGTTTCAGGCAGCAGTTGCTGGTAAACGTCGAGCAAAACCTGCGCTTTCGCCAGATGGTTATCTGCCATCTGCTTTTCAGCTTCCGACAGCAGCGAGTCAGCTTTGCGTCTATCAGCCTCAGTAGCCTGACGTAACGTCCTGCGTGCAGCAGCAACATCGCCAGCCTGCAGATAACAAAATCCTGCCAGTTCAAGCGCGTCATTGCGTGCATCAAACTGCGGTGCTGCGCCTGCCCGACTAAACTGTTGATGCGCTTCGTCATACTGCCTTAAAGCGCAGAGAAACGCACCGTAATTGTTAGCAACAAAACCATTATCCGGGGCCTGCTGCTGTGCCAGTATAAACCGTGCCTGCGCCGCTGTCTGATTACCCTGCTTCTGCGCCAGTCGTGCCAGCGCAAGTGAGACCCGGTAATCCTCTGGCGCGGCGGCCTGTGCCCGCAGAAAGTTTCGCTCAGCCGCGGCATAGTCGCCCCCCGCCAGATAGTGCATCCCTAACTGCAGACGCACCTCTTCAGCGCCAGGGTGGTGTGGCTGACTGACACACCCGCTTACAACAAACAGCGCCAGTAAAACTGCAGGTAATCCGTTACGCATAATCGTTTTCATCCGGTTGACGTTGACAGGCTGCAGCCTGCCACACGCCATCACTTCAGGAAACGCGCTGAGTCACTCTTCTAGAGAGCCTTCACAGAGATGGCTTCACCCGCCATTTTTTTACGCATCGTCCGCTTAGTACGGTCGATCACCTCACCGGCTAACTGACCACAGGCGGCATCAATGTCGTCACCACGGGTTTTACGCACGATGGTAGTAAAACCATAGTCCATCAGGACTTTGGAGAAACGATCGATACGGCTGTTTGAGCTACGGCCATACGGCGCACCCGGGAAGGGGTTCCACGGAATCAGGTTAATTTTACACGGCGTTTCTTTCAGCAATGCGGCAAGTTCATGCGCATCATCGGTGCTGTCATTGACGTGATCCAGCAGGACATACTCGATGGTCACACGTCCCTGATTAGCGTTGGATTTCGCAATGTAGCGTTTCACCGCCGCCAGGAAGGTTTCAATATTGTACTTTTTGTTGATCGGCACGATGTCATCACGCAGCTTGTCGTTTGCTGCATGCAGGGAGATCGCCAGCGCGACGTCTATCATATCGCCCAGTTTATCCAGCGCAGGAACAACACCTGACGTGGACAGGGTCACGCGACGCTTCGACAGACCAAAACCGAAGTCATCCAGCATGATCTCCATCGCCGGAACCACGTTATTGAGGTTGAGCAGTGGCTCGCCCATGCCCATCATCACTACGTTGGTGATAGGACGCTGGCCGGTGATTTTTGCTGCGCCGACAATTTTCGCCGCACGCCACACCTGACCAATAATTTCTGACACCCGCAGGTTACGGTTAAAGCCCTGCTGTGCGGTAGAACAGAATTTACACTCCAGCGCACAACCCACCTGTGAAGAGACACAGAGCGTGGCGCGGTCCCCTTCCGGGATATAGACCGTTTCCACCAGTTGGTCGCCCACGCGAATGGCCCATTTAATGGTGCCGTCGGTGGAGCGCATCTCTTCCGCCACTTCTGGCGCGCGGATCTCCGTCAGCTCCATCAGCCGGTTACGCAGCTTTTTGTTGATGTCGGTCATCTGCTCGAAGTCATCGCAGCAGTAGTGATAAATCCACTTCATGACCTGATCGGCGCGGAACGGCTTTTCGCCCAGCGACAGGAAGAATTCGCGCATCTGCTGACGGTTGAGATCCAGCAGGTTTATTTTCTGACTTTTAGGGGAAACGACGATGGGGGATGCGGACGCGGACGTCTCAATCTGTTCGGACATAATATTCTCTGGCCTCGTTGTTACACGTTATGGCGCTGTTCAGGGATAGATGAAAAAATTGCGCCTTCATTAAGCGATGTCAATGAAGGCGCAATATTGTACAACATCTGCGGCCTGATAACAGGCGGGAGTGACCTCCCCTACGCAGATTTTTGTAAAGCCGCTGTAACGTTTATCGCCTGGCGATTAACGGGTACGTGGGCAGATTTCGTTTTCGCCGAAGAAATAGGCGATTTCGCGGGCAGCAGATTCAGCAGAATCTGAACCGTGGGTCGCGTTTTCGGTGAAGCTGTCAGCGTAGTCAGCACGCAGTGTGCCAGCCAGTGCGTTTGCCGGGTTAGTGGCACCCATCAGGTCACGGTGACGCTGAACCGCATTTTCACCTTCCAGCACGGAAACAACAACCGGGCCAGAGGTCATGAATTCAACCAGACCATCGAAGAATGGCTTGCCCTGGTGCTCAGCATAAAAACCTTCAGCCTGCTCTTTGCTCAGCTGCAGCATTTTTGCGCCAACAATTTTGAAGCCTGCGCTTTCAAAACGGTTGTAGATAGCACCAATCACATTTTTAGCGACGGCGTTTGGCTTGATGATAGAAAAAGTACGTTCGATTGCCATGATGACCTCTGTCTTGACGTTCTGAAGAAACCGGTGGCGTCCGCCCCGGTTAAGAAACGGCGCCGATTATAGGGGCTGAGTCCGGCATTGCCTATCAGAGATCCCTAATTTGTTGAAAATTCTTGATCTGAGTCGAAGCAGACGCGCAACGGTTATGATTTAGCGCAGAAAAGCGTCAACCCCGGCTGAAAGTGACCGAGACAAGCTGCCCCTCTTCATCCATCACCACCAACTGATACTCTCCCGGATGATTGAGGTGCAGCGACAGACTATCCGCCGCATTTTGCGTCATCAGCGGCTCACCATTCAGGAACCACCAGCGCTGTGCGCCCTGCCCACCCTGCACCGCGACCGGGATCGTCAGCGCGCTATTGCCCGGCAGCGGCTTAACGATTTGCCCTTCAATGAGGCCCGTGACGATCAGTGGTGCGCTACTGCCCTGCTGTAGCGGCGGACAATGGGCATCAATGGGTGGTAAGCGCTGCGCCCGCCGCTCCTGAGGCGGCAGCCAGGCCTCCAGCGGTAGCGGCCAGACCAGCCGTTCATGACGGGTAGCGCCAGGGCAATCTGCTGCAACCCGCAGTCCCTGCGCATTCTGCCAGTAGCCCAGGTGTAATCCGCTGAGGCTCTCCTGCCCCGGCGCCAGCAGGGTTGGCGGCAGCGTATCCGAGGCAACCCAGCTTTGCCGACGCTGGCGACAGTTTTCATCTCCGGCAGGCAGCGGCTGCCCCCCAGGCCAGCAGAGGGTCGCGACCGTCACCGAGGCCGGTCGCGGATCGACCGGCACGTCACGCCTGCCGAGGCGGCTCATCAGCACGCTGTTAATCTGATTCATGATCGGTACGGCAGAGGCAAAACCAAACTGCCCGGCAACCGGGGTGGCATCGGGTCGCCCGACCCAGACGCCAATCAGATAACGGGGATTGATGCCCACCGACCAGGCGTCGCGATAGCCGTAACTGGTGCCGGTCTTCCAGGCCAGCGGCACCACGTCGGGTACGCTGCCATTACCGGCAGGTTGCGCTTCACCCGCCAGGATACGCCGGATGATCCACGCCGATTCCTTTGATAGCAGCGGTCGCTGCTGCAAGGGTTGATCGGGCGTCCAGCGCAACTGAGCGGCATTACCGTGACGGGCAAAGGCGCTATAAGCCGCCACAATTTCATCCATGCGCGCCCCGGTACCACCAAGAATCAACGAAAGATTAGGTTCTGCGCCGGGCGGGAAACGTAAATTCAGGCCCACATTACGCAGACGCGCCGCAACGTTTTTCGGTCCCAGCGCCTCCAGCACCTGCACGGCAGGCAGATTCAGGGATCGCACCAGCGCGTCGCTGGCGCTGACCGGCCCGTGAAAGCCGGTGTCGAAGTTGCCTGGCCGGTAATCGCCAAAGCGACGCGGCACATCCTGCAGCAGCGATTCGGCATGAATCAGTCCCTCATCCAGCGCCATGCCGTAAATAAAGGGTTTTAACACCGAGCCTGGCGAGCGCACGCTGGCGATCATATCCACATGCCCAAAACGGCTGTCATCGGTAAAGTCAGCTGAGCCGACGTACCCCCGAACTGCCATGGTGGTGTGATCCACCACCAGCATCGCCAGCGAAGTACGCGGCGGAAGCTGGTTCTTCACGTTCAGCGCCAGGCTTTCCAGCTCGCGCTGCAGTGAAGGATCGAGCGTGGAGACAATCTTGTCGCGGGCGTTGATCGACAGCAGACGCCGGGCCAGCAGCGGCGCCATCTGCGGCATCTGTCGTGGCGGCAGCCAGACCGGCTCCTGACGGATTTCCGCCACCTGTTCAGCGGACCAGATACGATATTCCGCCAGTCGATCCAGCACTTTATTGCGTGCGGCTTCCGCCCGCTCCGGCCAGCGATCGGGCCGCAGTCGGCTGGGTGCCTGCGGCAAAACGGCAAGCAGCGCTGCCTCGCCCGGCGTCAGCTGCGACGGGGCTTTTCCCAGCCAGCTCCAGCTTGCTGCGCCCACCCCTTCCAGCGTGCCGCCAAAGGGCGCACGGTTAAGATAAAGCGTCAGGATGTCACGTTTGGAAAGATGCCACTCCAGCTGCAGCGCCCGCCATGCCTGAATCAGCTTGCCGCGCAGCGTGCGGGGTTGCGGGTCGATAAGACGAGCCACCTGCATGGTCAGGGTGCTGCCGCCGGAAATGACGCTCTGATGGCGCAAATCCTGCCAGGCTGCACGCACGAGAGCCAGAGGATTGATGCCGGGGTGATACCAGAACCAGCGATCTTCATAAGTCAGCAACGCCTGCAGATAGGCCGGAGCCACGTCCTCAGGCGTGACGGGATAGCGCCAGATGCCCTTGCTGTCAGCAAAGCGCCACAGCGGCGTTCCGTCGCTGGCCACAATCACCCGCGCAGGCTGCACCTGTTTAAGCGGCAGCGGAAACAGGCGATCCAGTCCCCACGTCGCCAGCCATAAAGCCAGAAAAAAAAGCGGCAGCGCGAGCCACCGCTTTTTAATGGTGCTGATCTTTACCACGCCCTGCGTCACTTACTGGATATGCAGCTGCGGCGGCGTACTGCCGGTAGCGCGCCACTCCGGCACATACATCGACTCCACCTGCGGCGGCGGCATCAGGTAGCGACCCGGCGTGACCGCCCGCGCCAGATAGATCAGCGTGGCGGGACGATAAGTCTCTACCGCCAGCGCCGCAACAAAGCGATCGTCCCGGAACTCAATGTGCCTGATGTCAGCCTGTTGCATGTCACCCATGCTTTCCTTCAGCGCATCCGCACTGTCACCGAGGCTGGCGCTGCTGTCGGCCAGATTCTGGTTTTCCAGCTCAAGACCGGCAGGCAGCAGATCCACCACCAGCGCATCGCTGATGCTGCGTTTCGAGGAGACGGTCAGACGGACCACCAGCAACTCACCGCTACGCAGATTATTGAGATCGGCGGCTTTGCCATCCAGGGTGAAGTATTCACGTTTTATCCCGAGCACATTGCTCTCAGGCTGAGGCGCGGCCAGCGGATAACCGGTGACGTCCAGACGACCATACAACGGCGCACTGCCCGGATTACTGATGGCTAAGCCCTGCAACAGTCGCTCAGCCCCCAACCCTTTATTCAGCGGTGCATCGCCCTGCAGTGGCTGTGGATTGCCCGAAAGCAGCGCCTGCCAGCTTCCGCCCTGCGCATGTTGCAGGGTATGAGCAGCCAGATAAAGCGCGTTATTTTCCTGGGTCGAGAACCAGCGTTTGCCCCTGACCTCTTTGGACAGCGACAGCAGCAGACTATTCTGCAAATCAGGCTGCAGCTTATTCCCGGCTAACAGGGCAATCATCATTCCCTCATCGCGCACCGTGCTGCCATAGTCGCCGTACCACTCTTTGTCTGAACGCGTCAGCGTGGCACCCTGCATGATCGCAAGCGACGCGCGCTGCCCGTCACCCATCAGCTTCAGCGCAACACCCAGCTGCATCAGCGCCAGGCCAGAGCGGGCTTTCTCACGTTTTTCATACAATGCACGCAGTGCACCCAGTGGCGCGCGCTGCTGACGCGCCAGCACCAGTCCGGCGTAAGCCTGCACGCTGAACTGCAGCGCGGCATTGTCGTCATTGCCGCCGCCGCTAATCTGCGATGGATCCTGCAGGTAGCGCAGCAGCCGTGCGTTAGCGCGATCAACCACATTATCCGGCAGCGCATAACCCGCCTCACTGGCACGCAGCAGGAAGTCCGTCACGTAAGGCGTCAGCCAGAACTCCTCTTCACTCTGTTTATCCCACAGTCCAAAGCTGCCGTTGGCCCGTTGCATGCCTGCCAGACGGGCGATGCCGGTATCGACGGCTGCCCGACGCGCTTCATCGCTGCTGGTTTTAATGCCCATGGCGGTCAGCTCAGCATGGCTGGTGTAGAGCGAAGGCCAGAGCCCGCTGGTAGTCTGTTCCAGACAGCCGTAGGGATAGGCGTAAAGCGCACTGATATAGCTGGCGATGTTCAGCGGCGGGCGATTGCTCAGCGTCAGCTGTCCACTCAGCGTCTGCGCATCCAGGCCCGTCAGCGAAGCTGCCGCGACCTGCCAGGGCTGATCGGGAGTGATGACAGCATCAAAGTTCAGCGTCAGGGCCGGATAAGGTGGTCTGACGCCGATTTTCCACTGCTGTTTGCCGGGCTTCACCTGCTCACCCGGCAGGTTAAGACCGGAAATCTGCACCGCAATCTCGCCATCACCAAAGCCGGTTTTCGCCGTGACCGGAATCTGCAGTGTGGTGTGTGCACCTTTGGCCAGCGTCACGCTCTGGCTGGCCGCACCGGCCAGATCCACTAAGCCACTGCTGGTCACATCGACTTTCAGGGTTTGCGGCAGGTCGGTCAGGTTAGTGAGATCCAGCGCCAGGGAGGCCGAATCGCCGCTGGCAAGGAAACGCGGCGTAGCCAGTTCGCTGATCAGCGGCGCCGCGACCACCAGTTTGCGCTCTGCCGCACCGAAGCTGTCATCGCTCCAGGCCTGAGTCATCAGCCGCAGTTCGCCGTTAAACGCCGGGATCGGCAGCGTAATCGATCCGTTGCCCTCTTTATCCAGCGTCACCGCCTGCAACTGCTGCGCGACGATATTGACGTGCGTCACCGGCTTTTTACCGCCCCGCGTCATCGATTCATCCTCGCCATCACCACCAAAACGCAGTGCCGCCAGCCGGCCCCCGCCTTCGATTAGCTGACCAAAGACATCGTACTGATCGACGTTGTAGCGTTTACGGCCAAAGAAAGCCTGCCACGGATCGGGCGTTTTAAAATCTGTCACGCTCAGTACGCCGCTATCCACGGCTGACAGCAGCACATTCACTTTTTCTGGCAGCGGACCGCCGTCACGACTGGCGTGAACCTTGACCGTCAAAACGTGCTCAGGACGGATTTTATCGGGTGCATCCAGCGTCAGGTTTAAGCGGCGCGCCTCTGTCGCCATCGGCAGATGCAACAGCCCCACCGCGCGTTTTGGCGTTGCGCCACTGACCTTATCGCCGTCACGGACCACGATGGCGCTGAAGTAGAGATCGTGACGCCGCCAGCTCTCAGCAACAGGGACATCCACCGTTGTGCCGCCCTTTGGTACGGTCAGCGGTTGCCACCAGAGCGTGCCGCTGCTCGACTCCACCATCAGGTAGCCTTTACCTGCAGCCGGAGACTCAACCTGCAGATGCACGGTGTCGCCCGGCTGATAAGCCGCTTTGTCCAGCTTCAGTCTGACCTGATCGGGGCGCAATGCGCCCGTGCCGTTGGTATTGTCCTGCCAGTCATAACCGGCCTGGAACCGCACGCTGCTGACGATCTTCTCGCCCGCCTGTACTTCCAGCCGGTAGTGGCCCCACTCGACCGGGAAGCTGACTTTGGTGCTGCCGTCAGCCGGGACAGAGATGGCGCGTTCATCTTCCTGCAGATCCTGACTGCCATACTGCGACTGCCAGCCTTCGCTGTCAGAGAAGCTCCAGTAGTAATCACGGCGTTCACGGATCAGACGCACATCCAGCTTGTCTGCCGCCAGTTTTTTGCCCTGACTATTGGCATAGACAATGTCGAATTCGGCCAGGCTCTCTTCCGGTACAGTAGGCTCGTCGTGATAGCTGTCACTGCGGTAGTCATAAACGGCCTTGTTACCGAACAGCGGCCGGATACCCGGCAGGGCTTCAGCGGGCCAGATTGACTGGGTAGCCCGACGGATGACCGGTCGACCACCGGTCTCCAGCAGGCTGGCCTGCAGGATCAGGTTGAGCGGAGAATGCAGCTGATCCCACTGACTCTCTACCGAGAGCTGCGCTTTACCGCTGGCATCGAGCTTGAGGTCCACTTCATCCAGGGTGCGTTTTAATCCCTCTTCGGTGATGTCACCAAACTGGTAGCCCGGCAGTGCAGCTACCGCTTCGCGTGCCGGTCGCAGATAGAGTTGCCCCTGTAGCGTGTTACCCGCGGCAGGTGCGCCATAGAGGTAGCGCCCCTCAATACCGAACTCAACGCTGGCATCAGCAGGCTGCGGCTGAGGATCGTTTTTCAGGGTTAATGCCATGCGTTCCGGCAGAAAATCTTCGACATGAAACGTCCATTCGCGTTTGAGGTTATCGCCGGTATTGAGTCGCAGCATCCAGTCGCCGGTCATGGCGGACACTGGCAGTGCCAGTCGCTGCTGGTAGAGTCCCGCTTCAGGCTGCCAGACAAAGGTTCGCATTACCTGGCCATCGGGCTGCACCAGTTCCGCTTTTATCGGCTGGACGGGCAACGGGTGTCCGTCGGCATCACGAAGCAGTGCATTGACGATGACGATTTCGCCCGGACGATAAATATCGCGCGGCCCAAAGACAAACAGCTGTTTGTCATAGCCCTGCGGTCCGGCAACCGGAAACTCAGCGAGATCCAGCGCCGGACGCGCCAGGTCGATCATCGAGGTCTGTTCACCCTGCACAGCCAGCAGGATTTTGCCTTTTTCATCCGCCCTGAGACGCAGATGACCGGTGTTGTCACTGGTCCCGCTCTGCAGCACCTGCCCTTTCGCATCCAGCAACCTGACGCTGACACCGGAAAGCGGCTGGCCATTTGCCAGGCTCTGGGCGAACAGTTCGAACTGCGTCGGGAAGCGATGCAAAGAGAGGCCAATGTCACTCAGGGTGAAAAGCGTGGCGGGCTGGCTGTAGCGATAAGTTCCGGCCTGCTTCATCACCGCCAGATAGACGCCCGGCTCCTGCAGAGCGGTAATGTCACTCATCGGCAGCTGCAATTTTTCGCGGGTGTTACGCGCCGGGTTAAGCTCAAAGCGACCGGAATAGACCAGCTGGCTGCTTTTCAGCAGATCCTGTGACTGCCAGCTGGAGAGGTTGTTGCCGTAATTCCACTGCGAGAGAAATTCTGCCAGGCCGGCATTCTTAATGCGGAAGAAATCGACATCGACCTGGTCAACATTCAGCGCCAGCACCGGCAGTCCCTGCGTGATACGCAGCGGCAGCAGTGATCCGCGACTGGCAAACCCCACCATCGGCTGGATATCACTGGTGGCAATTTTCTGGCTGTAATCGTCGGCGAGCATCTCACCGCTGGCCGCGCGCAGTCCCGCATCCACTGTGACGGTGAAGTGACGCGATGGTTCAGGATGACGGAAACGCAACGTTTTGCGGTTAGCGGATAGCTCCCAGCCGCCATCCACCCGCCCCTGTTTATCGTCGGTCAGCCTGACTTTTTGCGCGATATCCTGTTTGTCATCCAGCGGCTGACTGAAGCTTAAGACCAGCGCAGCGGCACCCTCGATCTGCAGTTCCGAGAGATCGATAATCGTCAGCGGTTTGCTGACCTGGGCGGTTGCGGGTGCCTCTGCCGCCTGGAGAGGCAAAACAGGTAACAGGGTCGCTGAGAGCAGCGAGCCACCGATCAGCATACTGAGCAGCAGCTGGGTAGTGCGTTTCTTCATGGTAGTTCCTTCACCGGGACGCAGGGAGTGTCATTTGATTACGCCGCGCAATTTCATATCAATGGTCGCATTTAATCAACGCTTCTCTTGAGATGGTGCGCACATTCCCTGACACTGGTATGACAGATTGCTGAGATGAGGTTGTTATGACGACGCCACTGTTTGTGTCCGCCGACTGGTTACAAGAGCACTATAACGATGAGCGGCTTCAGGTGCTGGATGCACGTTTGTTGCCACCCGGGATGGAAGCGGTTCGCGATATCCAGGCTGAATATCTGGCGGGTCATTTACCCGACGCCCCTTACTTCGATATTGAAGCGCTTTCCGATCACACCAGCCCTTATCCACATATGCTGCCGCGCGCCGAGACCTTTGCCGTCGCGATGCGAGAGCTGGGCGTCAGCAGTGATAAGCACCTGGTCGTCTATGATGAGGGCAATCTCTTTTCCGCGCCGCGCGCCTGGTGGATGCTGAAGACCTTTGGTGTGGCTCAGGTGTCGATTCTTAGCGGAGGTTTGCAGGGCTGGAAAGAAGCCGGTTTTGCGCTGGCAACGGGCGAAGTGAATCTGCCGGAAGGTGAGTTTGAGGCGCACGCGGATGAAAGCCGGGTGAAACGCCTGACGGATGTGCTGCTGATCAGCCATGAAGGCGGCGCACAGATTGTTGATGCGCGTGCCGCTAATCGCTTTAACGCTGAAGTGGACGAGCCGCGTCCCGGACTGCATCGCGGACATATTCCCAACAGTCTTAACGTGCCGTGGAATACGCTGGTTGAGCAGGGAAAACTCAAGCCGGAAGCAGAACTGCGCAGGCTGTTTGCCGATGCGGGCGTCGATATTACCCAGCCGGTGGTCGCCAGCTGTGGCTCAGGCGTGACGGCGGTGGTGTTGATTCTGGCGCTGACCGCGCTGGGCGTACGGGATGCTACGCTGTATGACGGGTCCTGGGGCGAATGGGGCAGTCGCGACGACTTACCCATTGCGAAATAACAAACAGGCGGCCCATGAGCCGCCTGTTTTTTTGAGTGCGTCAGATAATCAGATAATCCGCTCACTGCCCTTGAAGTCACGCAGGAAACTGCCCCAGCGACGTTCGTAGAAGGGTGTGATGTGTGCGGTAAAGAAATGACTGATGCCGCGATCGTTCAGGGTCACTTCACAGATATCCACCGGCGCATCGTCCGGCAACGTATCCGTTGCCACACTGCCCGCCGCATGAATGATCGCCTCGATGTTGCTGTCCGCTTCAATGCCAATCAGCAGATTAGGCGCTTCGTCGGCCCGCTCACGAATGCTGGCGATAAAGGCCCGACGCACCTGCTTATGCTTGCTGAACAGCTGAGTCAGCGAATCGATCATCTGCGCAGGCGGTTCAGCGACCTCAGAGAGCAGCAGTGACTGTCCGCCTTCGAGCACGGTTTGCTGGGTTAGCGCACTGCCCTCTTCAGCCAGCAGATGGGTGATCTCGGCCGCAGTAAACTCTTTGCCGGAAGGCAGTTTAGGATTGAGAAACAGCGTCTCGCCGCGCGTAATCTCAAACAGCGTCCGTACCGGCAGACGCAGCCAGGACTGTTCATCACTCACCGCTTCACTCATCGCCTCTTCTGACGTAAAAAAAGGAATGATGCTGCTGCCATCCTCTTTTTCCCAGTGCTGCAGATCAACGGGTGTGCTGGCATCAAGCTGTTGCGTGGTGCTTTCGCCTGGAACAAAGACGTCAGATTCCAGCAGCAGTTGGAAAAACTCGGGCCGATGGGCAGGCTCAGTGGCCGCCAGCTTCAGCACCTCTTCAAGACGGTTCATAGTTTCCCTCTGAACAGCGGCAGCATCAGCCACCGCTGGGATCGGCTTATTTCAGTAACAGATTGGCGAGGGTACGCACGCCAAGACCTGTTGCGCCCGCCGCCCACTGATCAACGGCGCCTTTGCGATAGGTCGCGGAGCAGTCGATGTGCAGCCAGCCCTGCTGATAGTTGCTGACGAAGTGTGACAGGAACGCTGCCGCGCTGCTGGCACCGGCCGCATGAGACGGACTGGCGAT
Organism: Candidatus Pantoea varia; assembly: GCF_900115075.1. Lineage (GTDB taxonomy): Bacteria > Pseudomonadota > Gammaproteobacteria > Enterobacterales > Enterobacteriaceae > Pantoea > Pantoea varia. The sequence goes on along the minus strand of NZ_FOVG01000001.1, from coordinate 107,568 downwards.
ATTATTAAGATCGGCAAAGTTAGACGGCAGATGGCTGCGATGAAACTCAGCCAGCGGCAGACGCCAGAATGGTTCATTCTCACTCACCGCGCTACCCATCAGCGACTGCGCCATCACATCATCAAAGGTAAACAGGGCATGGTAATCGTTGCCTAGCGCTGTCTTAGCCGCGCCGGTCAGCGTTGCGGCGTCGATGATCATCGTCGGATTCTGCTCGCTGGCGTCGATCAAACCGTCAGCCAGAACCAGGCGGCCTTCCGCGTCGGTGTTCATCACTTCCACCGATTTGCCGTTGCGATAGCGAATGATGTCGCCCAGTTTAAAGGCGTTGCTGCTGACCATGTTATCGGCACAGCAGAGGTAGAGTTTGACGCGCTTGTTAAGACCGCGCGAAATCGCCATGGCCAGTGCACCAGTAACGGTCGCCGCGCCGCCCATGTCAGACTTCATCGAGTCCATAAAGCTGCTCTGCTTCAGGCTGTAGCCGCCGGTATCAAAGGTGATGCCTTTACCGACCAGGCAGGCATAGACCGGCGCATTCTCGTCGCCGGTCGGGTTGTAGTCGAGCGCCAGATAGACCGGCGGACGATTTGAACCGCGTCCCACGGTATGCAGACCCATATAACCCTGCACCCGCAGCTCATCGCCTTTGGTAATGCGATAGCTGACGGCGTCACCGCCTACTTCACTAATCAGGTCGACGGCATTGTGCGCCAGCTGCTCCGGCCCCAGATCTTCTGCAGGCAGGTTAATGACGTTGCGAACCCAGTCGATAATTTTCAGACGGCGATCAAACTCCGCCTGCTCATGTTCGCCCAGCTCTGGCCATTCAACCTGACGCTGGCCTTTCGGGCCACGGAAGCCCTGCCAGAATGCCCAGCACTGCTCAAGGTGCCAGCCTTCGCCGGTCAGCGCCACATGGCGGATACCCTGGCCGTCGATTTTGTGCGCCGCACGCTGAATGGTATTCAGCGCATCCGCGCCGGTCAGATGCAGTGTCATGCCGCTGTCGTTGCTGCTGAGAATCGCTTTCTCGCCCCAGCGCGCATCGGCGGGCTGGCTGCTAAGCGTAATATTCATGGGTTGTGTGGTCATCGAAAAGCTCCGTAATCGTTATCTGTTTCATCCAGCCTGATTGTTATAACGGCTTTAATAAGATGTTAAATGTAATTCGCAGAGAGACCTGATAACAGATTCCGCCGGGCGTTGCCAGCGAAGTGCCCATATTGGCGCAGTTTCCGGACTATCGCCGGGTATCAGGATTTCATTAAGGCCCGCAGACGGGTCACCGATTTCTGCACCAGGGCAATGGCGTAGTCGATCTCTTCATCGGTAGTGAAACGTCCCAGCGAGAAGCGCAGCGAACTGTGCGCCAGCTCTTCACTCAGGCCCAGCGCGCGCAAAACATAGGAAGGTTCCAGGCTGGCGGACGTACAGGCCGAGCCGGAAGAGAGGGCCAGATCTTTCAGCGCCATAATCAATGATTCGCCCTCAACGTCAGCGAAACTGAGGTTAAGAATGTTCGGCGCGCGCAGGTTATGATCGCCATTAAGGGTGACGCCAGGCAGTGTACTGATACCCTGCCACAGACGATCGCTCAGAGCCTGCAGACGTACCATCTCGGTTTCGCGCTCTTCAGCTGCGATGCGATAGGCTTCACCCATGCCGACAATCTGATGCACCGGCAATGTTCCAGAGCGCATTCCGCGTTCATGTCCGCCGCCGTGGATCTGCGCGGCGATCAGCACACGCGGTTTACGCCGGACATAGAGTGCGCCGATGCCTTTCGGGCCATAGAGTTTGTGGGCAGAAAAGGACATTAAATCGACCGGCAACTGGCTGAGATCGATAGGTAACTTGCCGACGCTCTGGGTGGCATCCACATGGAACAGAATCTCACGTTCGCGGCAAATTTCACCAAAGGCGGCGATATCCTGAATCACCCCGGTTTCATTATTCACGTGCATCAGAGTGACCAGAATCGTGTCGTCGCGCAGCGCCGCACGCAGCTGGTCAGGCGAGATAATGCCGTTAGCCGCCGGGGTAAGATACGTGACAGCAAAGCCTTCACGCTCAAGCTGCTGGCAGCTATCAAGCACCGCTTTGTGTTCTGTCTGGCTGGTGATGAGATGTTTGCCGCGCGCCTGATGAGCGTGAGCTGCACCTTTAATCGCGAGGTTATCGGATTCAGTGGCGCCAGAGGTAAAAACGATTTCGCGCGGATCGGCATTGACCAGTTCGGCGATCTGATTACGCGCAACATCAACCGCTTCTTCAGACTGCCAGCCAAAACGGTGCGATCGCGAGGCCGGATTACCGAACGTGCCATCCAGCGTCAGAAACTGCATCATTTTGCTGGCCACACGCGGATCGGCCGGCGTGGTGGCGGCGTAATCCAGGTAAATCGGTAATTTCATTGCGCTACAGCTCCGTATAAAAAATCATACGTCTTTATAGCAGATTCGGCCCTGTCCGCGTTAGCAGTAAGGGCCGGAACAGCGGGGATTACGAGGCGCGTTGGTTGACGTTAATTTCCTGCGAACGCGGGCTCTGGAAGCGACGATTATCGATCGCATTCTGACGATCCGCCACATCCAGGATCTCCTGATTATTCACCAGCTCAGCCAGCGTAATATTGTTCAGGAAGTCACTGATGCGCACGCTCAGATCGCGCCACAGCACGTGAGTCAGACAACGCTCGCCGCCCTGGCAGCCTTCTTTGCCCTGGCATTTGGTCGCATCAACCGACTCATCTACGGCGGTGATCACTTCACCGACAGAGATGGTGTTTGACTCTTTACCCAACAGATAACCGCCGCCTGGGCCACGTACGCTGGAAACCAGACCATTTTTACGCAGTCGGGAGAATAACTGCTCCAGGTAGGAGAGCGAAATGCCCTGACGCTCGGAAATATCCGCCAGCGGGACCGGACCTTCATGGGAGTGAAGGGCAACGTCCAGCATTGCAGTAACGGCATAACGTCCTTTGGATGTCAGTCTCATAGCGTACGACCTCAATAGCGTCCGGTTATCGGAGGATTAGCAACAGATGCTTTGAAGTCTGCCATTCCCGAGTAATTTGGTCAACTATTTAACCTGGTAAATTAGTCAGGTATTTAACCTGGTAATTCACTCAACTATTATCTGCTTCTTTTTTCTCGTTTTTACGCTTTTCAAACGACGAAAGCATGCCGCGCAGGATGTTGAGTTCATCTCGTTCCGGACGCGCGCGGGTGTAAAGACGACGCAGTTTGCTCATCACCTGGCCTGGATTAGCTTCACGGATAAAGCCGCTGTTCAGCATCATCTGCTCCATATGCTGATAGAAGCGCTCAAGGTCATCTACCAGCGGATAAGGGGACTCTTCATACTTCGGTGCCGTGCTGGCCTGTTCCTGCGACTGTAACCACGCCATGCGCACTTCATAGGCAATAATCTGAACCGCCATCGCCAGGTTCAGCGAGCTGTATTCCGGGTTGGCCTGGATCGCGACGTGATAGTGACACTTCTGCAACTCTTCGTTGGTCAGGCCGACGCGTTCACGACCAAAGACCAGCGCGACCGGAGCCTGCTGGCCCTCTTCCACGCTTTTCACGCCGCATTCACGCGCATCCAGCATCGGCCAGGGCAGCGAACGGGAACGAGCACTGGTGCCGACCACCAGACTGCATCCGGCAATCGCCTCATCCAGCGAGTCGACGATTTTTGCGTCGCCGATAACGTCACTGGCGCCGGCGGCCAGGGAGATCGCCTGTGAGTCAGGCTTGACCAGCGGATTAACCAGAAAGAGATTGGTTAAGCCCATGGTTTTCATGGCGCGCGCAACGGAGCCCATGTTACCGGTATGAGAAGTCTCGACCAGCACGATACGAATATTTTGCAACATGATTAGGGATACTCAGAAACGGGTCAGTAAAAATCAGTAGAGAGAATCTTAACATAAAGCAGGACATTTACCGAACACGCTGCTATACTCCGCGCCGTTTTCCCCGTTCTTTAACATCCAGCGAGAGATACCGATGCATCCAATGCTCAACATTGCCGTGCGCGCAGCGCGCAAGGCCGGAAATTTAATTGCCAAATATTATGAAACCCCGGACGCTGTCGAAGCCAGCCAGAAAGGCAGCAACGACTTCGTAACTAATGTTGACCGCGAAGCAGAACGCCTGATTATCGAAATCATTCATAAATCTTACCCGAAACACACCATCATCACTGAAGAAAGCGGTGAACTGGCGGGCGAAGATCAGGACGTACAATGGGTTATCGATCCGCTGGATGGCACCTCCAACTTCATCAAACGTCTACCTCACTTTGCTGTTTCGATCGCTGTGCGCATTAAAGGCCGCACTGAAGTCGCTGTCGTTTACGATCCCATGCGCAACGAACTGTTCACCTCTTCACGTGGTCAGGGCGCTCAGCTGAATGGCTATCGTCTGCGTGGCAGCACAGCACGCGATCTGGATGGCACCGTTCTGGCGACCGGCTTCCCGTTCAAAATGAAGCAGCACGCACCTGCTTACATGAATATCATGACTAAACTCTTTACCCAGTGTGCTGATTTCCGTCGCACCGGTTCTGCTGCGCTGGATCTGGCCTATGTGGCTGCCGGTCGCGTAGATGGCTATTTTGAGATTGGCCTGAAGCCGTGGGATTTTGCGGCGGGTGAACTGCTGGTTCGCGAAGCGGGCGGTCTGGTCACTGACTTTACCGGTAATCACGGCTACCTGCTGTCAGGTAACCTGGTCGCGGGTAACCCACGCGTAGTAAAATCGATGCTGTCGAACATGCGTGATGAGCTGAGCGAAGCCTTAAAACGCTAAGGTTCAGTCCAGAGAAAGGCGGCTTATCAGCCGCCTTTTTTGTTACCTGTCATTCAGTGATGGTTAACGACGTTCGTGTGTCAGCACCTGACGGGGCTGAGTACGACGACCTACCATACCCATTACACCGGCCAGTACGGCTTCGATAATCAGCAGAATCAGGGCATACCAGCTTGCTTTAGCGGTTGCAGCAGCGGCTTTCTCACCGGCTTCACGCGCTTTCTGTTCAGCCTGCTGTTTCAATTCCTGATACTTCTGAACGGCCTGCTGATAGCTCTGCTCAGTTTTGGCAACGATCTGATCCACTTCCTGATCGCTTTTACCGGTACGCGCTTTGATAATGTTTTTCAGCGCATCACGATCGGCTGCCTGCAGGGTATCTGAATGACGATCCATGACACCTTTAACCCAGTTCGTCAGATCAGTATCAGCTGTCTGCGGATGGTTCGCTGTATTGGTAGCCTGGTTTTCTGCACTCTGCGCTTCTTTATTTGCGTCCTGCTTCAAATTCTCTGGTTGTAATTCCGGTTTACCGGTCTGACGTAATGTCGTTTCCAGTTCGTTCTGCAGGTTATCTAAATTAATATTATTCTCCTGCAGTTTTTGTTTTGCCATTTGAGTAACCGAAGGCGCAGCAGCGGAAATACCACTACCCAGCGCCTGGAAACCTGAACCCACAATATTCATCGCGCCACCTAATACACTGGTTGCCAGCGTAATAGCCAGGTAAATAGTGAAAATTGTGCTAAGGCCAAACATCAGTAAGCCGTGCAGTGCGCCTTCTCGCTGAGCCAGTCGACCGGCAACATAACTCCCTGCCGCCATCGCGACCAGCATTTCAATGGCCGTCCAGACCAGTGCGCCAGTGCCCAGGCCGTCAAGAGGATTCTGTTCTTTCATCGGATCAATGGTAGTAGCACCAATGGCTGTTCCCAGCAGCGTCAGGATGATGTGAACGATTAACGCACAAATGACACCGGCAAACACGGCGCTCCAGGAAATACGCTTCAGCGGTAATCCAGCGGGCCCGGTCGCCACCGTTTCGGTGTAGCCATTATTAATACGGGTATCAGCCATGAAATATACTCCTCGCAATAAAAAGAAAGCTGTCCAGGTCTTTTATCATCCCGACGGCGGAATGCCGTTTTGGTATTAACAGCGTAGACAGGGAAGTGTTATTTCTCCACTAAACAATCAAGAGAAAAAATTAACGAGGTGAATTTAAAGATAATTAACGAAGAGAAGAACGCAGCGGCCATTTTATTTCCGCTACGTTTGTTTTCAGAAAGGTCGAATTCCGCCGCCGAGCGTCAGCTGCGCTGACTGCCATAATGCGATACCCGCCACGATTAAAATCAGGCTGCCGGTTAAGGCCAGAACAGGCATCAGCCATCGCGTCATGCCTGAGCCAGCACCAGGCTGTGCCAGCCGTTGCGCCACCGCGCGCGCCTGCTGCACCAGCAGGCCAATCGCCGAAATGGTCAGTGCCGTGCCCAGCGCCATCACCGCCGCAGAAAGAATCCCCCAGCGATAAACGCCAATGACTTTGGCAAACAGCAGCATCATAATCGCGCCGGAACAGGGACGTAATCCCATCGACACCACCACCAGCAGCTGGGTTTTCCAGCTGATGTTGCCGCTCATCTGCTGCGGCGTCGGGAGATGCGCATGTCCACAGCCACAATGCTCATCATGCTGATGGTGAGGATGGGGCTGGAAGGCGCGAAATACCGGAGCTGGCCGTGGACGCAATGTCAGCCACAGTGAACGCAGCGCCCGATACCCGATCATCACACCCAGCCCGATCACCAGCAGATAACTGCCCTTTTCCAGCCAGAAACTACTGAGATGCAGCTGCCGCGACGACGTTTTCAGCACCACCAGCATCAGCGTCACCAGCACAATCGCCACTGACCCCTGAAGCAGTGAGGCGAGTAGCGTCAGCCTGATACTGGTTTTTACGCGGCTCGGGTGGGTCGCCAGAAAAGTTGAGATCACCACTTTACCGTGGCCCGGACCCAGCGCATGCAGCACGCCATAGAGCAGACTGAATATCACCAGTGACATGCCAGCGTTGTGGGGCTCTTCCGCCACCTGCTGTAATAACTGGGTCATCTGCCGATGCAGATCTTTCTGCCACAGCACGCTCTGCAGCAGAATCTGCGACCAGTAAAGCCAGACCAGCAGCGCGCCGCCGAGGAAGAGTCCTGCTATCAGCCAGAGTGGCCAGAGTCGGGTGGCCCGTAAGGGTGTGGAGATCACTGACATGTCAGCACCACCGTCTGTGCGAACTGGCGCCCCAGATCCATCTCTTCGGCCGGGGCATCCGCTTTATCCAGCGATAGGGCATATTGCTTCAGGGAGTCGTTGGGCTTTGGCGTATTAAGGGCAAACTGGCAGCGCGTCTGCAGCGCCGATGGTAGCGTTAACGCGCCGGGATTGTCGTAGAACATGTCGACGAAGTAGGTGGGATCAAAGGTCAGGATTTCAAAGCGCTGGCCAGACAGTTTTGGGGGTTCTGCCAGCGGCAGAATAAATTCCAGCACGGCTTTGTGGCCGTTACGTGAAAGGTTGTATTCCGTTGGCAGATTCAAAAACTTTACCCGCTGTTGGTTGTGCCAGATTTCTGAAAAGTAGTGCTGGCCCAGCACGTTCGCCATCACGCCCGCCGCCAGTTTTTTCCACACCACGCTGCCGGGTTTTGCGTCGCCCGCGTCATACAACAGATCGGCGGAGGTAATTTCATCCATGGTCCAGGTCATCTTTAATCCGGTAAAGGTATCGCCCTGCACCACCAGTTCCGTTTTCATATCGATGAAGCTGTGAGGATGTGCCAGCAAAGCCGGACTTAATACCATTAACAGAGCAAAGAGTGCGCGTTTCATCATGTTATAAAGTAACGTTTCCGATTAAAAGGATCGATAAGTAACAAAATTATGTGACCCGCCTTAAACCTCCGGCAAATAAACCGCGTAAACCGCGCAGGCGCTGACCGGGTTGACTATTCTTAGCTCAAAATAGCCTGCTGGAAATCTGATTGATGAGTTCTGCTACCCCTTTGGCACCACTCTTCTCCCGTTCACAGCGTCAGTGCCATCTTTTATTGCTGCTGTTTCTGCCGACACCTTTGCTTACGCTTGAAAAAGTCTGCCAGCTGAATGGCGTCGATCCTGCCGTTGCCCGACAGGATATCGCGGATGTGGGCCTTGAGATACAGCGATATCACCAGCTGGAATTGCACCAGATGGTGGATGGCAGCTTTCGTCTTCATGGAACAGAGTTGGATCGGCGCCTCTGTCTGCTGCACAACCTGCGTCGCAGTCTGCGTTTATCGCAAGACTTCGTCTGCGAGCATTTTGCCGCTCCTCTGCGTCAGCGCCTGAAAGTCATGAAGATTGAGAAAGCGCTGTGGGATGAGACCAATTTACAGGCACTGATACAGCACTGCAGCCTGCGTCTGAAGCGTGACTTCAGCGAACGAGACCGGCTGTTTCTGCAGATTTTTATGAAGTATGGGTTGTGCCAGCGTCAGCCAGTGCTGTTCAGCGAGGCGCAGTGTCTCTGGCTGCAACAGAAGCCTGAGCGGCAGGCCGCCGAGGATGTGATTTACCACTGGCGCAAACGTTGCCACATCGCCCCGCCCGTCAGCGAAGCCGACTTCTGGACGCTGCTGTTCAGCCAGATCCATACGCCGGTTGTGGACGCGATTGCGCATCCTGCTGAGCAGCAGTTAATGAACGCGACCCAGCAGCTGATTAATGATTTTGAAGCCTGCGCCGGGATCACCTTTGCTGACCGCGACGAACTGCTGCACCAGCTCTATCCGCATCTGGCGCAGGCGCTGGATCGCACTCACTTCAATATCGGTATCGACAATAGTGTGGCTCTGGATGTCAGCCGCCTCTATCCTCGCCTGCTGCGCACGACGCATGAGGCACTTCAGGCTTTTGAGCAGCACTACAACATCGCTTTTACGCCGGAAGAGGTGAGCTTAGTCACCATTATTTTTGGTGCATGGCTGATGCAGGAGAATGCGCTGCAGGAGAAGCAGGTGCTGATCCTGACCGGCGACGATGCCGATCTGGAGCAGGAAGTGGAGCAGCAGATCCGTGAGATCACGCTGCTGCCGATCAATATCACCTATCAGGACGTTAAGCAGTTTCAGCAGGATGGCGCACCGCGGGATGTGGACATCATCATTTCGCCCTACCCGACCTCGCTGCCCTTGTTCTCTCCGCCGCTGGTGCATGCGGAACTGCCGCTGACGCTACACCATCAGCAGCGCATTCGTTATTTACTGGAGTCGTAGCCCGGACGCAGGAACAGTGCAGGCAGCGCGACCAGCGCCATCACCCAGAACAGATGTCCCTGCAGATGGGCGAACAGCACGCCACAAATCATCGTCATTATCGCAATACCGCCGCCCATCGCCAGCGCGGAATAGAGCGACTGCAGCCGGATCACTTCCGCGCCCTGACGCGCCGCGATAAAGCGCATCGCCGCCAGATGACAGACGGTGAAGCTGCCACAGTGGAGGATTTGCGCCACAATCAGCAGCGGCAGCGCGGTCGTGGCCCCCATCAGGCTCCAGCGAATCAGTGCGCAGATGCCCGACAGCAGCAGCAGATCGCGCGCGCTCCAGCGACGGAACAGCCGGTTGCTCATGGCAAACACCACGATCTCCGCCACCACGCCCAGCGACCAGAGATAGCCCACCGTCGAAGCGGAATATCCGCTTTCCTGCCACCAGATAGCGCTGAAGCCATAATAGGCGGCATGCGCGCCCTGCAGCAGTGTCACGCAGAGCATGAATCGCCATACTGCATTCTCACGCAGCAACGCACGCCATACCTGCCAGCCGCCGCCCGCAGCGCCCTGCCGCTCATTGCCCTGCGGCTGAGTGGCGGGTGTCAGCATCATGCCCGCCAGCATAGAAATGACACCGACGGAAAGCAGCAGCAGAATGGCGTTAGAGGAGTAAGCACTGACCAGCACGCCGGTTAACGCCGAGCTGATCACAAAGGCCAGCGATCCCCACAGCCTGACCGGCCCGTACGCCAGCCCAATCTGCTGTGTCCAGGTCGCGGCCAGCGCATCGCTGAGCGGGACCAGCGGCGAGAAAAAGAGGTTAAAGCCGATCATGACCGTCAGCAGCCACATCCACTGCTCACCCACCCAGAAACCGGCGGCGAACAGGCAGGTCATCAGCGCCAGCAGACGCAGCGCCGTAATCAACCGTGAAGGATTTTTGACCTGAGAAGCGATAAGCAGACTGCCGGCAAAGCGTGCCACCATGCCACAGCCAAGAAGCAGGCCAATCTTTTCAGCATCCAGGCCGGTACCTTTCAGCCACACGCCCCAGAATGGCAGATAGATGCCGTAACAGAAGAAGTAAGTGAAGTAGCCTAATCCGAGCCATCTGGCGGAGCCGATTGCCATATTCCCTCCAGCAGGTGTGCTGCCTGGCAGCATGAGTGGGCGCTACTCTGGCAGAGCGCCGCGGGACAGGCAATAAAAAAGGATGGCTGATGCCATCCTTTGTATGCTGTCTCACACCAGGTTAACGATTAAGCGTAGACCGGCAGACGGCTGCAGATTTCCAGCACTTTCTTCTTAGTGCGCTCAATGGTCGCTTCGTCATTGACGTTATCCAGCACATCGGCGATCCAGCCAGCCAGTTCGCGCACGTCCGCTTCGTTAAAACCACGACGCGTAACAGCAGGTGTACCAATACGGATACCGGAAGTGACAAAGGGACTTTTCGGATCGTTAGGTACGCTGTTCTTGTTAACCGTGATGTTGGCACGGCCCAGCGCCGCATCGGCTTCTTTACCGGTCAGGTTTTTGCTCACCAGATCGATCAGGAACAGATGATTATGGGTGCCGCCAGAAACGATGTCATAGCCGCGCTCGATCAGCACTTCAACCATCGCTTTGGCGTTTTTTGCCACCTGCTGCTGGTAGGTTTTGAATTCCGGCTCCATCGCCTCTTTGAACGCGACCGCTTTACCAGCGATAACGTGCATCAGAGGACCGCCCTGACCGCCAGGGAAGACAGCTGAGTTCAGTTTCTTATAGAAATCTTCGTCGCCGTTTTTCGCCAGAATGATACCACCGCGCGGACCTGCCAGCGTTTTGTGGGTGGTAGAAGTCACGACGTGTGCATGCGGGATTGGACTTGGGTAAACGTCTGCAGCAATCAGGCCGGCTACATGTGCCATGTCTACAAACAGCCATGCACCTACACTATCTGCGATTTCGCGCATTTTCGCCCAGTCGCAGACGCCGGAGTAAGCTGAGAATCCGCCAACGATCATTTTTGGCTTGTGGGTTTTCGCCAGTTCAGCCAGTTCGTCGTAGTCAATTTTGCCGGTCTCATCGATACCGTAAGCAACCACGTTATAGAGTTTACCCGAAAGGTTAACCGGTGAGCCGTGAGTCAGGTGTCCACCGTGCGCCAGGTTCATCCCCAGGATAGTATCTCCCGGCTGCAGCAGCGCAGTGTAAACCGCGAAGTTAGCCTGCGAACCTGAGTGTGGCTGCACGTTAGCGTAATCGGCACCAAACAGCTCTTTTGCACGGTCGATGGCCAGCTGCTCAACGATATCAACGTACTCACAGCCGCCATAGTAGCGTTTGCCCGGATACCCTTCAGCGTATTTATTGGTGAGCTGAGAACCCTGTGCCTGCATAACACGCGGGCTGGTGTAGTTTTCAGAAGCAATCAGTTCAATGTGCTCTTCCTGACGCACTGTCTCCTGCTCCATCGCCTGCCACAATTCGGCATCGTAATCGGCAATGTTCATATCACGCTTTAACATCCGGATCTCCTGACTCAGCTAACTTTCTGACGGTATTTACCCCCCTTCAGGGGCGAAGGCCCACAGTGTAAACCGTTTTAACAGGTGAAGGTAGGGTGAACCACCTCTTTTTACGCAAACGTTTGGCTTGCTGCTGGCACTGCTTTTTTACACTTTTTTGCCCTGTTCAGACGTCACGATTTTTCTTCAGGATGTGACGGCGATTTTTCGGGATGCACTAAAAAGTTGCCACTCAGACAGCCAGAAAGTTCCTCGGGTTATTTACACCACAGACGAGACGGCTATAAGATGCATTTAAAATACAACTTTAAATGAGAGGCCGCTTTTATGCTTGATGCACACACTATCGCCACGGTTAAATCGACCCTGCCTGCCATCGCCGCCTGTGGCCCTGCGCTTACCGCACACTTCTATGACCGCATGCTGTCGCACCATCCTGAACTCAAAAATGTTTTCAATATGAACAACCAGCGCAATGGCGATCAGCGCGAAGCGCTATTCAACGCCATCTGCGCCTATGGCGCGAATCTGGAAAATCTGGCGGTGCTACTGCCGGCGGTGGAAAAGATTGCGCAGAAACATACCAGCCTGAATATTCAGCCTGCGCAGTACGCCATCGTGGGTGAAAATCTGCTGGCAACCATCAAAGAGTTGCTGAATCCAGGCGAAGAGGCACTGGCTGCCTGGGGCCGGGCCTATGGAGTCCTGGCAGATGTCTTCATCAATCGTGAAGAGGAAATTTATCAGGCGACTGAACAGCAAACCGGCGGCTGGCGTGGCAAACGTGCGTTTCGCATCAGCGCGATTGAGCAGCAGAGCGAGGTGATTAAAAGCTTTACCTTCAGTCCGGTAGATGGCGGCCCGGTAGCCGCCTTTAAGCCGGGTCAGTATCTGACAGTACATCTGCAACCCGCCAGTTTCGAACACCACCAGATTCGTCAGTACTCGTTGACGCATCTCAGCAACGGCAAAGAGTATCGGATTGCAGTGAAACGCGAGGCGCAGGGCACCGTCTCCGGCTGGCTGCATCAGAATGGCAACGTGGGTGATGAGCTGATGCTCGCCGCACCGCATGGCGACTTTTTCCTGGAAGTCGATCCTGCCACACCAGTAGCGCTGATTTCCGCGGGCGTGGGTCAGACGCCGATGCTGGCGATGCTGCATGCACTGGCGGCTCGCCAGCACCGCGCGCCGGTCAGCTGGCTGCACGCCGCAGAGAATGGCAAGCAGCATGCGTTTGGCGATGAAGTTAATGCTACTGGCGCGCAGCTCACCGATTTCGTCAGTCAGGTCTGGTATCGCGATCCCGCCGCTGTAGATGCCGGTCGCTATGACGCACAGGGCCTGATGGATATCAGCGTGCTCGCCGCACGTCTCGCCTCACCCGACACCCACTTCTACCTCTGTGGCCCGCTGCCCTTTATGCAGCATGTGGTGGCGCAACTGCGTGATGCTGGTGTGGCAGATGCACGCATTCATTACGAACTCTTTGGCCCGCATAAAGGCATGTAATTGAGCCATAAAAAAGCCCGCAGCGCGGGCTTTTTTATGCTGATAAAGAGCTGATAAAAAGACTATCAGATCGCCTCTTCATCCTCTTCGCCAGTACGGATGCGCACCACGCGCGCCACATCGAAGACAAAGATCTTACCGTCACCGATTTTGCCGGTCTGCGCGGTGCGCATAATGGTCTCGACGCAGGTATCAACGATATCGTCGCCCACCACCATCTCGATTTTTACTTTAGGTAAAAAGTCGACCATATACTCTGCACCGCGGTACAGCTCGGTGTGCCCTTTCTGGCGACCAAATCCCTTCACTTCACTCACGGTCATGCCGGTGATGCCCACTTCCGCCAAGGCTTCACGGACATCATCGAGTTTGAATGGTTTGATAATCGCATCAATCTTTTTCATGTCAGACCCTTTTTCACTCCCTCCATGGTCAGAGGGTTTATCAAGTATAAATGTTGCTGGCGCTGTCGGGCGGTAATATCCGGGATTCTTCAGGTTGCCGCAAGCGCTGTCAGATTATGCTGACCGCACCCATTTTGATTTGGGCCTGAGCAGGCAACCTGCCGGTATCACTTCACAGCCTTCGCTACTCTTTGAAATCACTGGCATCCAGTTCATGACGAGAGAGCAGCTTATAGAACTCCGTGCGGTTGCGTCCAGCCAGACGTGCTGCGTTGGTCACATTGCCTTTAGTCATCTGCAACAGCTTACGCAGATAGTTAAGCTCAAACTGATTGCGCGCCTCTGCAAAAGTCGGCAACGCGCTGTTCTCGCCGCTCAACGCCTGCTCCACCAGCGCATCGCTGATCACCGGCGATGAACTCAGCGCGACACACTGCTCAATCACGTTAACCAGCTGACGCACGTTGCCCGGCCAGCTGGCCGCCATCAGACGCTTCATCGCATCGACGGAAAAACTGCGAATCTGCGGCTTATGCCGTTCCGCCGCCTGACGTAACAGATGATTAGCCAGCAGCGGGATATCTTCCGTACGCTGATGCAGCGCCGGAATCTTCAGATTCACCACATTCAGACGATAGAAGAGATCCTCGCGAAACTCCTTTTTCTCCATCGCCTTGGGCAAATCGCGATGCGTGGCTGAAATGATTCGCACGTCGATCTCAATGTCATGATCGCTGCCCAGCGGTCTGACCTTACGCTCCTGCAACACCCGCAACAACTTAACCTGCAACGGCTGCGGCATATCGCCAATCTCATCCAGAAACAGCGTGCCGCCGCCAGCGGTCTTAAACAGACCATCACGGGCACTGACCGCGCCGGTAAAGGCTCCTTTGGCATGGCCGAACAGCTCTGACTCCAGCAACTGCTCCGGCAATGCGCCACAGTTAATGGCGACAAAAGGCTTGCCGTTACGCGGGCTGGCGGCGTGAATCGCCTGCGCCAGCATCTCCTTACCGGTGCCACTCTGACCGTTAATCAGAACGCTGACGTCTGACTGCGCCACCATGTGCGCCTGCTCCAGCAGCCGTAACATCAGCGGGCTGCGGGTAACAATCGCCTCACGCCAGCGATCATCGCTGACAGGTGCCTGCTGTGCCAGCGCCTCATCAATGGCTTTATAGAGCGCATCTTTATCCACCGGCTTGGTCAGGAAGCTGAAGACGCCCTGCTGCGTGGCGGAAACGGCGTCCGGGATTGAGCCATGCGCCGTCAGGATAATCACCGGCAGACCGGTGTGGCGTTTCTGGATCTCGCCAAACAGCGCCAGGCCATCCATCTCATCCATCCGCAGATCGCTGATCACCAGCTCGATCTTCTCTTTCTGTAACAGACGCAACGCTTCGGGTCCGCTGCCCGCCGTGGTGACCTGATAACCTTCGCTGCGAAGACGCATGCCCAGCAGCTTCAGCAGACTGGGATCGTCATCCACCAGCAGCAATTTTGCCGCTTGTCTCACCATTATTGCTCCTCATCCTGCGGCAGCGCAGTGCCATGACTGCTGTCAGACACGTCCGGGGCTTTACGTGATGAAAGCTGGCGCTCAATGTCAGTCAGCCGCTCCAGTTTATGCTGCGTATCGCTGAGCTGCTGCTGCTGTTTCACCATCTGCTGGCGTATCGCCTCCAGCTGCGTATCGCTGCTCTGCTGCAGATGGACATAACGGGTGCGTGCTTCACTGAGGTCGAGCTGCGCGGTCTGGTTGCTGCGCCACAGCTGGAGCAGCGGGCGCACAGACTGCGGGAAATCGCTGCTGTAGCGATCCAGGGTTTCGACATAGCGACGACGCTCCACGGGCGTCACGTTGCCGTTGGACATCAGCACGCCCTGCTTGAAGGCGCGCGACCAGTTCTCAGCCGGCCAGCGATGTGCTTCGGCTCGTGCCTCGGCGGGAGAAAGACGTTCAGCACAGTCGATCGCCCGCATCCAGTAAAGGGTATTATCCAGCGCCGCACTATTCTCTATCGGCCACAGATCACTGCAGCGAGTCGCCAGATAATCAGCAATTCTGACCTCGGGTTCCGCCGTATGATGGCCTGACGGCAAAGATGAGGTGGCCGGGGAGATCGTACATCCGCTGAGGAGCAGCGTAGTCAGCGTGCTCAACAGCAAAGCGGGTAAATATTTCATCAGTCAGACTTTCCCGGCTGTGGTGTTCAGTTCAATTCGAAAACAGACGTCAGCCTGCTCGCAGGGGACCAGCGTCAGGTCGCCGTGCATCCGGCGCAGGCAATCTTTGGCAATACTCAATCCCAGTCCGCTGCCTTTTACCGGCCCTTTGCGCTGCTGGCTGCCCTGGAAGAACGGTTCGAAAATCATCGCCTGCTCTTCCGGCGGAATCGGCGTGCCGCTATTCGCGACCTCAATCCAGATCCGATCGCCCTGCTGCTGACTGCGAAGCCAGATGGTACCGGATTCGCTGCCGTAGTTCACGGCGTTCGAATAGAGGTTATCGATGACCCGCATCAGTAACGTCGGTTCGGCAAGGCAGTGACTGACCTCAAGATTGACCACTGTCTGCATCAGTTTGGCACGCGCCGAGAGCGCATGTGCATTGACTACGCCCTCCACGATCTCTGCCACGCTGACCGGCTTCAGATCAATCGGGCCATCCGCCAGTTTACGGTTGTAATCGAGCAGCTGTTCAATCAGACGCTGCAGATGACGACTGCTGCCGTCGAGGATAGTCACCACCTCTTTTTGATCGGCGTTCAGCGATCCGGCGACTTCATCCGCCAGCAACTCAGTACCTTCACGCAGGCTGGCCAGCGGTGTTTTCAGTTCGTGCGAGAGGTGGCGCAGAAATTCATGACGCTGCGATTCCAGCCATGCAAGCCGTTCGCTGAGCCAGACGATGCGCTGTCCCAGCGAGCGTAACTCGCGCGGGCCGCGAAAGGTCACGCTATTACCCAGCTCCCGCCCTTCGCCAAGCCGGTTGATCATCCGCTCAATGCGCTTGACCGGCCCGATAATCATGCCGGTAAACAGCGTCATCAGCGCCAGACTGATGATAAACAGAATCAGCGCCTGCCAGCCAAAAAACTGGCCGCGATCGGCGATCTCACGCTGCAGTTGTAAGCCACGCGAAAAGACCACTTCGCGCGTGTCCTGCACCATCTGCGCGTTGGTGGCAGAAAAACGATCCAGTGCCTCTGCGGCAGGCGGAACCGGATTGCCGTTATCACATTTCAGTGGCGTCAGCAGCGGCAACGTCGCCTGTAGGGTCTGGAAGGCGGGCAGTTCGGGCAGGCTGGCACTGTGCGAGCTCAGCATCTGACTGTAGCGGGTGTGCTGAGTCTGATAGAGACGCGCCAGCGAGGCATCATCCAGCACGCAGTACTGGCGATAGCTGCGCTCCAGCTCAACCGCCGTTCGCGCCATCGCCTCACTTCTGCGCACGTCGGTGAAGGTATTGCGGTTGGTGTCCGCAGCCTGTTCGCTTAACGCTGAGAGACTTTCCCACGCCTGCCAGGCCAGCACCAGCAAGGGCAGCAGCACCAGTACAAACGCCATCAGCACCAGCTGACGCAGAGAACGGGGAAATAAACGCCATTTTTTCACGCAACTGCTTCCTAAGAAAATCGCTGTCTGGATGCTAGCGGACTCTGTCAGTGGAAGAAAGGTGTCAGCGGAAGAAAGGTGTCGGGAGTAGAAAGGAGAACAAAAGAAAACGGCAGGCTCAATGGCCTGCCGCTGGCACGACGCTTAGTGCATCGCATAAGAATGGGTGGAGCCTTACTCAACGTTACGTCCGGTGTTTGATAACGCAAGCGATTATCGGTCAGGTGGACGGCAGGCTCCGTTTGGTGCGTCATTCGGGCTTTATGAGCTCACCGCTAAGCGGGGCAATCATAAACAGGTGAATGAGCAGCTGCAGGAGTATAGCAAGTTCCATGCCAGAAAATAAATCATTATATTTTTCAGCAGATTGAATCAGCCTGCCCGATTGCGCTTGCGAAAATTCCGATATAAACAGGCGCAATCTGTCTCCGCAAGACGACATTAAACCACGCCAGAAACAGGCTCATTTAAAATCAAAGAGATAGATGTCGCCATAAAGAGACAGTGCAGCATCCCTATCGTCGCCATTTGCCAACAATGGCGTAAAAAAACAGGAGGCTCACTGGCCTCCTGTTCAATTCAGCGGATTAAATTAACCCAGCTGTCTGCGTGCGTTGCGGAAAATACGCATCCACGGGCTGTCTTCGCCCCACTCTGCCGGATGCCAGGAGTTGCTGACGGTGCGGAACACCCGCTCCGGATGCGGCATCATGATGGTGACGCGACCACTTTCGTTGGTCACGGCGGTAATGCCGTTTGGTGAGCCATTCGGGTTAGCCGGATAGGTTTCTGTCACCTTGCCGAAGTTATCGACAAAGCGCAGTGCCACCAGACCTTTCGATTCCAGCGCCGCCAGATGCGTCGCATCACGCACTTCAACAAAACCTTCACCGTGTGAAACCGCGATAGGCATATGCGAACCGGCCATACCGTCCAGCAGCAGTGAGGGACTGGCGGCCACTTCGACCAGGCTGAAGCGTGCTTCAAAGCGCTCAGACTGGTTACGTACAAAGCGCGGCCAGAGATCGCTGCCTGGGATCAGTTCACGCAGATTCGACATCATCTGGCAACCGTTGCAGACGCCCAGCGCCAGGGTTTGCGGGCGGTGGAAGAAGGTTTCGAACTCGTCACGCACGCGCGGGTTGAACAGAATAGATTTCGCCCAGCCTTCACCGGCACCCAGCACATCACCGTAAGAGAAGCCGCCACAGGCGACCAGCGCCTGGAATTCTTCCAGACCGCGACGTCCGGCCAGCAGATCGCTCATGTGAACGTCAATGGCGGTGAAACCGGCCCGATCAAAGGCGGCGGCCATCTCCACATGCGAGTTGACGCCCTGCTCACGCAGCACGGCGACGCGTGGACGTGCGCCAGTTGCGATCATCGGCGCCGCCACATCTTCCTGCGGATTAAAGGTCAGATTAACGTTCAGACCAGGATCGCTGTCGTTTTTCTTCGCTTCATGCTCCTGATCGGCACACGCCGGGTTGTCGCGCAGGCGCTGCATCTGCCAGGTGGTCTCCGCCCACCAGGTGCGCAGCGTGTTGCGGCTTTCACTGTAGACCGCGCTGTCACCGGAACGGATTACAAAGCGATCGCCCGGCTGCGCGCTGCCCAGCAGATGCGTTGAGGCGGCAAGGCCATGATCCGCCAGGATCTGCTCAACCGCGCCGCGATCGGCGGTATTAATCTGAATCACCGCGCCCAGCTCTTCGGTAAACAGGGCGGCCAGCGCATCGTTACCCAGTGAAGCGATATCAACGTCAATGCCGCAGTGACCGGCAAAGGCCATCTCGGCCAGCGTCACCAGCAGACCACCGTCGGAGCGATCGTGATAAGCCAGCAGTTTCTGCTCAGCCACCAGCGCCTGAATCGCATTGAAGAAGCCAGCCAGCTGTGTGGCATCCCGCACGTCAGCAGGTTTGTCGCCGAGCTGACGATAGACCTGCGACAGCGCGGTTGCGCCCAGCGTATTTGCGCCGTTGCCCAGGTCAATCAGCAGCAGCAGGTTGTCCTGATCGGCCTGCAGCTGTGGCGTGACGGTGCGACGCACATCTTCGACGCGGGCAAAGGCGGTAATCACCAGCGACAGCGGCGAGGTCATTTCGCGCTGTTCGGTGCCTTCCTGCCAGCGGGTTTTCATCGACATGGAATCTTTACCGACCGGGATGGTAATCCCCAGCGCAGGGCAAAGCTCTTCGCCGACCGCTTTCACCGCCGCATATAACCCGGCATCTTCACCAGGATGACCGGCTGCAGACATCCAGTTAGCCGAGAGTTTTACGCGCTTCAGGGAACCAATCTGCGTTGCGGCCAGGTTAGTCAGTGCTTCACCCACAGCCAGACGACCCGACGCTGCGAAATCCAGCAGCGCAACCGGTGAACGTTCGCCCAGGGCAAAGGCTTCACCATGGTAGCTGTCGAGGCTGGCGGTCGTCACCGCACAGTTGGCCACCGGTATCTGCCATGGACCGACCATCTGGTCGCGCGCCACCATGCCGGTCACGCTGCGGTCACCGATGGTGATCAGGAAGGTTTTTTCCGCCACGGCTGGCAGATGCAGTACGCGATTCACCGCATCGACCAGCGTAATGCCGTCGCGCTGCAGGGCGGTGCCCTGCGCCTGCTGCGTCACCACATCCCGCGTCATCTTCGGCGTTTTGCCCAGCAGCACGTCAAGCGGCATGTCGATCGGCTTATTATCGAAATGGCTGTCTTCCAGGCTCAGGTGCAATTCTTCGGTCGCTTCGCCAATCACCGCAAACGGTGCGCGTTCGCGCTGGCAAATCGCCTCAAACTGCGCCAGCTGATCGGGTGCCACGGCCATCACATAACGTTCCTGTGATTCGTTACACCAGACTTCCAGCGGGCTCATGCCGGGCTCATCACTCAGGATGTCACGCAGGTTAAATCGGCCACCACGGCCGCCATCGCTGACCAGCTCCGGCATGGCATTGGAGAGGCCGCCCGCGCCCACGTCGTGGATAAACAGAATCGGGTTCTCATCGCCCAACTGCCAGCAGCGGTCGATCACTTCCTGACAACGGCGCTCCATCTCCGGGTTATCACGCTGTACTGAGGCGAAGTCGAGATCAGCATCAGACTGACCCGAAGCCATGGATGAGGCCGCGCCGCCGCCCAGGCCGATGTTCATGGCCGGACCGCCCAGCACCACCAGCTTCGCGCCTACGGTGATTTCGCCTTTCTGCACGTGGTCGGCACGGATATTACCGATGCCGCCCGCCAGCATAATCGGCTTGTGGTAGCCGCGCAGCTCGGTGCCGTTGTGGCTGGTGACCTGCTCTTCATAGGTACGGAAGTAGCCATTCAGTGCCGGACGACCAAATTCATTGTTAAAGGCGGCACCGCCCAGCGGTCCGTCGGTCATGATCTCCAGCGCGCTGACGATGCGGGCTGGTTTGCCGAAGTCCTCTTCCCACGGCTGTTCAAAGCCCGGGATACGCAGGTTTGAGACCGAGAATCCGACCAGACCCGCTTTTGGCTTGGAGCCACGTCCGGTTGCGCCTTCATCACGGATTTCACCACCGGAACCCGTCGCGGCACCTGGCCACGGCGAAATCGCCGTTGGGTGGTTGTGGGTTTCCACCTTCATCAGGATGTGCGCCGCTTCCTGATGCCAGCGGTATTCGCTCTCTCCGGCATCAGCAAAGAAGCGACCAACCTCTGAGCCTTCCATCACGGCAGCGTTATCTTTATAAGCAGACAGCACGAAGTCCGGTGTCTGCTCCATGGTGTTTTTGATCATTTTAAACAGCGACTTCGGCTGTTTCTCGCCGTCGATAATCCAGTCGGCGTTGAAGATCTTGTGACGACAGTGCTCAGAGTTCGCCTGCGCAAACATATAGAGTTCGATGTCGTTGGGATTACGGCCCAGTGCGGTAAACGCTGCCACCAGGTAGTCAATTTCATCGTCCGCCAGCGCCAGACCCAGAGAGATATTGGCCTGAACCAGCGCCTGACGGCCCTCACCCAGCAAATCGACACTTTTCACCGGCTGCGGCGTGTGGTGCGCGAACAACTGCTCAGCCTCCGCCAGATCGCTGTAGACCGTTTCCATCATCCGATCGTGCAGCAGTGTGCCCAGCGTTTGCCACTGCGCGTCGGTCAGCTGGGGAGCCTGTACATAGAAGGCCAGGCCACGTTCCAGACGACGCACCTGCGGCAGGCCACAGTTGTGGGCGATGTCGGTCGCTTTGGATGACCAGGGTGAAATGGTGCCGGGACGTGGCGTCACCAGCAGCAGACGCCCCTGTGGGGCATGTTCAGCGAGAGAGGGACCATATTTCAGCAGGCGTTGCAGACGGCTCTGTTCGTCAGCGCTTAAAGGCGCGCTGACATCAGCAAAATGGATGTACTCAGCGTAAATATCACTCACCGGCAGATGAGCGTCCTGAAAGCGGGTCAGCAGTTTGTTTACACGAAATGCCGACAGGGCGGGCGAACCACGCAGAATTTCCATTAATAAGTCTCTCGTCAGGGCGCCGGGCGACGCAAATTGGGCGCAACAGGGAAAACGGGGCGTATTATAGAGAAAGCGACCTCTTGACGAAACCGTTTGCGCACAATTTTTGGCGACCCGGATTTGCCTGAAATTTGCGCAAAAGCTGCTATAAAAGTTGCTCAGCGTGATTTAGTTGCGCAAAATGCCCCTCGCTCTGGGAGTTCAAAGAAGATAAATACTGCCTTTAAAAGACAGAGGCCTTAGAGCCAGCGAGAGATAACTATTTGAAACGCCTAAAATTTAATTATCTGTTTATCGGTCTGGTTGCCGTGCTGTTAGCGTTAGCACTGTGGCCCTCCATTCCCTGGTATGGGGGTGGGCAGGACCAGATTTCACAGATCAAATCGCGGGGAGTGCTGCGCGTCAGTACTATCAACTCCCCATTGACTTACTACACAGTGAACCAATCTCCGGCCGGTATGGATTATGAGCTGGCAAAACGCTTCGCCGATTATCTGGGCGTCAAACTTAAGGTGACGGTTCGTCCTAACCTGAGCGATCTGTTTGATGACCTTGACGATGGCAAAGCCGATTTGCTGGCCGCTGGCCTGAACTACAACAATGAACGCCTGACGCGCTATCAGACCGGGCCAGGCTACTACAACGTTTCGCAGCAGCTGGTCTATCGCGTGGATAAGCCACGCCCTAAAAACCTCGGTGACTTAAAGGGGCGGCTGACGGTTGCGTCCGGATCGGCTTATCTGTCCACGCTGAAGAGCGCACGTTCCAATCAGTTCCCCGATCTGGACTGGGCGATCTCCACCGATCAGAGCCCTAAAGCCCTGCTGGAAGCGGTGGCTGACGGCAAGCTCGACTACACCATTGGTGATTCCGTGACCATCGCCCTGTTGCAGCGCATCTATCCGCAGCTGGCGGTGGCCTTCGACGTCACCGATGAAGAGCCGGTGACCTGGTATGTGCGGCACAGCGATGATGACAGCCTGAATGCGGCGATGCTCGACTTCTTTAACGGGATGGGTGAAGAAGGCGCAATGGCGAGGCTGGAGGAGAAATATCTCGGCCACGTCGGCACCTTTGATTATGTCGATACCCGCACTTTCCTGCGCGCCATCGACAATACGCTGCCCGACATCAAACCGCTGTTTGAGAAGTACGCCACCAGCATTGACTGGCGACTGCTGGCCGCAATCTCCTATCAGGAGTCGCACTGGAACCCGCAGGCCACCTCCCCGACTGGCGTGCGCGGCATGATGATGCTGACGCGTAACACCGCTGAGAGCCTGGATGTGGGCGATCGGACCGATCCCGAACAGAGCATTCGCGGCGGCAGTCAGTATCTGCAGGATATGATGGCGAAGGTGCCGCAGACCATCCCGGAAGATGAGCGCATCTGGTTTGCGCTGGCGGCTTATAACATGGGCTATGCCCATATGCTCGACGTCCGCAAGCTGACGGCGCGCCAGGGCGGTGATCCGGACAGCTGGGCGGATGTGAAGCTGCGTCTGCCAATGCTGAGTCAGAAGCGCTACTACACCCAGACGACGTATGGCTACGCCCGTGGGCATGAAGCCTATAACTACGTGGAGAATATTCGCAAATATCAGATCAGTCTGGTGGGGTATCTCCAGGAGCAGGAGAAGCGTCTGACGCAGCAGGCCGAAGCCCAGGCCGAACTGGCGAAGGGCTATCCGGCAGTTGAACCGAAGATTGCGATGAACTAACCCTGGCGCTGCGCCTGACGCAGCGCTTTTTTCTGCTCACGACGCATACGGAAGAAGTCGCTCAGCATGGCGGCGCACGCTTCAGCCAGCACGCCGCTGTGCAGTTCAACCTGATGATTCATGCCGGGATGGCCCAGCACATCCAGCAGCGATCCCGCCGCTCCACTTTTAACATCGTGCGCACCATAAACCAGTCGCGTAATGCGGCTGTGAACCATAGCACCGGCGCACATGACGCACGGCTCCAGCGTCACGTAAAGCGTGGTATCCAGCAGACGATAATTTTCCAGCACTTTACCGCCCTGGCGCAGCGCCATGATCTCGGCATGCGCCGTCGGGTCATGCTGGCCGATGGGCCGGTTCCAGCCTTCACCAATCACCCGGTCGTTCTGGACCAGCACCGCACCGACGGGCACTTCGCCCTGCTCCCACGCCCGGCGCGCCAGGCCAAGTGCATGGCGCATCCAGTATTCATCTTGTTGTTTCACGCTGACCACTCCGGGCGACTGAAAAGCGGCGCATTATAGCGGTCTCACCGATCCTTTAGAAACTTATTCCAGCTGTTGCAGCTCACCCGCCGGGGTCACGCGCCAGCGATGCTGACAGAAGAACAGCAGCGGGTTGTCCTGTTTACTGTCGCTGTAGCCGCTGTAGAGCTGAAGCGGCGTGCCGATTTTCTCTTCCAGCTGCGCCACTTTCTCATGGCCGAGGCAGCGCATCGCCAGCACCCTTCCCCCCCAGCCGCGCTCCATCTGGCTGGCAATCAGCTTCACGCGTGGCAGAAACGCGGAGTCGTAATAGACCTGCTCCACCAGCGACTGCGGCGATCCGGTGATCAGCCAGACGTCGGCATCATCACTGCCGAGGTAATCCGTCAGGCGCTGCTGCACGACCGGAAACGCTTTGACACGCAGGCGGAACCACTGCGCAAACTCCGCTTCAAGTCGTAGCAGTGTCCGCTCAGAGCGGCCAAAGGTGATTGACCAGAGCAGCAGGCTCATGGGCCAGCGTGCCGCGCGTCCTTTAAACAGCAGGCCGATGCCCACCACCGGCAATAGTGGTACCACCAGCAGCAGATTCAGCGGCCGGCGACGCAGCAGATAGCGCATAAAGGTGCCAAACATGTCCTGCTGATGCAAAGTGCCATCCAGGTCAAAAAATACGATGCGACGTTGTGTTCCCCTGGTCAAACAACTCTCCTTTACGGCTGATTCTGGGATGATAAAGAGTAGTGTAGCCATCATCAGGCGGTACGGCGATGACTGTCATTTTTAATTCCGATGACTACAATGCCAGATGAATAGTTTATTCTTCACTGATTATCCCTGAATTACGAGGATTGGGCATGAGTTCATTGCTGCGCATTCGCCAGCTTTATCCACGTCTGGCATTGAACGAGCGTCGGCTGGCGGATTTTTTACTGTCGCAACCCGATCGGGCGCGTCATCTGAGTTCACAGAAACTGGCGGAGGAGTCCGGCGTCAGCCAGTCGAGTGTGGTGAAATTTGCTCAGAAGCTGGGATATAAAGGATTTCCGGCGCTGAAGCTGGCCCTGAGTGAGTCACTGGCGGACAAGGATGCCATTACCGTGCATAACCATATTCTCAGCGACGATCCGCTTAAAATGGTGGGGGAAAAACTGCTGACAGAAAAGCTCTCGGCAATCCGCGCCACGCTGGATATTAATAGCGAAGAGAAGCTCAACGACGTGTTACAGCTGCTGAAAAATGCCCGGCGTATTTTACTGGTGGGCATCGGTGCCTCGGGTCTGGTGGCGAAGGACTTCTCCTGGAAGCTGATGAAGATCGGCATTAATGCGGTGGCGGAACAGGATATGCACGCCCTGCTGGCCAGCGTGCAGGCGATGGGGCCAGGCGATGTGCTGCTCGCCATCTCTTATACCGGGGAGCGGCGTGAAATTAATCTGGCGGCGCAGGAAGCGGTTCAGGTGGGCGCGGATGTGGTGGCGTTTACCGGCTTTACGCCGAATACGCTGCAGCAGAGCGCCGGTTACTGTCTCTATACGGTAGCGGAGGAGCAAAGTACCCGCAGTGCGGCGATCTCCTCAACCACGGCACAGCTGGCGCTGACCGATCTGCTGTTTATGGCGCTGGTTCAAAACGATCCGGAGCGCGCGTCGAGCCATATTCGTCACAGCGAAGCGCTGGTGAAAAAGCTGGTCTGATCAGCGGCAGCGCGTATAATACCCGCGCTTTTTCTGTTGTTATCAGGTGGGTAAAATGGCGCTGTTGATTACGTCCAGATGCATTAACTGCGATATGTGTGAACCGGAGTGCCCAAATCAGGCGATTTCACTGGGCGATGCGATCTATGAGATTGATGTCAGCCGCTGCACGGAATGTGTCGGGCATTATGAGGTGCCAACCTGTCAGCGGGTCTGCCCCATCGACAACACCATCATCATTGACCCACAGCACACCGAATCACGCGATGCGCTGTGGGAGAAATTCGTGCTGCTGCACGGCTAGCTTTCAATGATCACCGTGGCGCAGGCGTAGTGACGCTCATCGGCCAGCGTCACGTGAACATGTTTAACACCCAGCTTCTCCGCCACATCAGCGGCATGCTGAAAGAAGCGTAACCCCGGTTTTCCCAGCGCATCGTTGTAAACTTCAAACTGATTAAACGCCAGACCACCGCGAATGCCGGTGCCAAAGGCTTTTGCTGCCGCCTCTTTAACCGCAAAGCGTTTGGAGAGAAAGCGCACCGGCTGCTTGTGCGCCTGATACTGCTGCCATTCGGCTTCGCTCAGCACCCGACGCGCCAGACGGTCGCCGGAGCGCTCTATTACCCCAGCGATGCGTTCAATCTCAACGATGTCCGTACCCAGTCCGAGAATAGCCATTATCGGCGTGCTTCACGCAGCAGTTGCTTCATCTCTTTGACCGCGTCCGGCAGGCCACTCATCACCGCACGACCGATAATTGCATGGCCGATGTTCAGCTCATGCATTTCCGGCAGCGCCGCAATCGGCAGCACGTTGTGATAGGTCAGACCGTGACCGGCGTTGACCTTCAGCCCCAGGCTGGCGGCAAAGGTCGCGGCATGGCGAATGCGTGCCAGCTCAGCGTCACGTGCCAGGCCCTCTGGTGCCTCAGCATAAGCGCCGGTGTGGATTTCGATATAAGGCGCACCGGTGGCAACGGCGGCTTCGATCTGGCGGTGGTCGGCATCGATAAACAGCGAAACCAGAATGCCGGCATCTTTCAGCAGTCGGACGGCCGCGTTCATCTTCTCCTGCTGACCCGCCACATCCAGTCCACCTTCCGTCGTCACTTCCTGACGCTTTTCCGGCACCAGGCAGCAGAAATGGGGCTGGATATCACAGGCAATGCCGATCATCTCATCGGTGACCGCCATCTCCAGATTCATGCGCGTCTGGATCGTGTCACGCAGAATACGCACGTCGCGATCGGTGATGTGACGGCGATCTTCACGCAGGTGCACGGTAATGCCGTCTGCGCCCGCCTGCTCGGCGATAAACGCCGCCTGCACAGGATCGGGGTAGTTTGTCCCACGGGCATTACGCACCGTGGCAATGTGATCGATATTGACGCCTAACAGCAACTCAGCCATGACCATCCTCACTTCTTTTCCATCGTGATGTTGAGTGTACCGCGCAAATCTAAACAGGCGGTACGACCAGCGCTATTCTTCTGCCTGTTCGGGCTTTTTCTTCGGGATAAACTGGCGGAACAGCTCCTGACTTTTCAGCGGTTTGCCGCCAAGATAGGGTTTCAGGGCGATGCGGGTAAAGCGCTTCGCGGCGCGCAGTGTGTCGGCATCGGGAAACTCTCGCTCGCACAGGGCCTGCAACTCGCGGCCGGTAAAGCTGCGATTATTCACCACCAGACTGGCGATAAAACCGCGCTCTTCACGATAGCTGTAAGTCATGTCGTCACTGACCGGCTCGCCGCTCCCGGCACAGTGCAGGAAGTCGACGCCGTAACCCAGGTGTCCGAGCAGCGCCAGTTCAAACCGTCGCAGTGCCGGTTCGGGCTTACCGTGCGTTGAGGCTAACGCCTGAAGACAGTTGAGATAGTCGAAGAAGAGTTCCGGGAAGGGAGATTCCTGCTGCAATACGCGTGAGACCAGCTCATTGACGTAGAGACCGCAGTAAAGCGTGATGCCGCTAAGCGGTAAGGCCAGCGACACCGCTTCGGCATTACGCAAGGTTTTGACTTCCCCGCGCCCGCTCCAGCGAACCAGCAGCGGGGTAAAAGGTTGTAACGCGCCTTTCAGGTGCGAGCGCCGGGAACGTGCGCCCTTAGCCAGTACCCGCACCCGCCCTTCGCTTTCGCTGAACAGATCGAGCAGCAGACTGGTTTCGCTGAAGGGACGACTATGCAGCACAAAGGCGCGTTGCCAGCCTTCCATTGAATCAGAGATCGTCTGTATAACCCAGGCTGCGCAGTGCACGTTCGTCATCTGCCCAGCCGGATTTCACTTTCACCCACAGTTCGAGATGCACTTTCGCTTCGAACATCTCTTCCATGTCCCTGCGCGCTTCTGTTCCGATGACTTTGATTTTGGCGCCTTTGTTGCCAATTACCATCTTCTTCTGCCCTTCACGTTCAACCAGGATCAGACCATGGATGTCGTAACCGCCGCGTTCGTTGGTGACGAAGCGCTCGATCTCAACTGTGACTGAGTAAGGCAGTTCAGCCCCCAGGAAACGCATCAGTTTTTCACGGATCATCTCTGACGCCATGAAACGCTGTGAGCGGTCGGTGATGTAATCTTCCGGGAAGTGATGATCGGCCTGCGGCAGATGCTTGCGGGTAATCGCCGCAATGGTATCGACGTTTTTGCCGCTCTCAGCAGAGATAGGCACGATATCGAGGAAATTCATCTGCTGGCTCAGGAACTGCAGATGCGGCAGCAGAATGCTTTTATCCTGAATGTTGTCGACTTTATTGATCGCCAGCACAACCGGCACTTTGTTGTCGCGCAGTTTGCCCAACACCATCTCATCATCTGGCGTCCAGCGGGTGCCTTCAACCACGAAGATCACCAGCTCTACGTCGCCAATCGAACTGCTGGCTGCGCGGTTCATCAGACGGTTAATGGCGCGCTTCTCTTCCATGTGCAGACCCGGGGTATCGACGTAGATCGCCTGATATTCGCCCTCGGTGTGAATGCCCATGATGCGGTGGCGCGTGGTTTGCGGCTTACGCGAGGTGATCGACACCTTCTGCCCCAGCAACTGGTTCAGTAAGGTGGATTTACCGACGTTTGGTCGGCCAACAATCGCGACAAAGCCGCAATAAGTAACGTTTTCGCTCATTCGAGTCCTGAATTGTTCAGCGCCTGATGCGGCGCTGAAAGAGTGCTATTTGAGTCATGTGTCATTCAGCGTCTTCTGACGCCGTGATAGAGCTATCTGAGGGTGATTGATTCAGCACCGGTTCAGGCACCTGTCACCCCGACAGATCTATTCGAGACCTAATTTTATCAGTGCCTGCTCTGCCGCTGCCTGCTCAGCTTTACGACGGCTGGAGCCGACGCCGACGACCGGTTCGGCCATACCACTTACCTGACAGTGAATGGTGAATTCCTGATCGTGGGCTTCGCCACGCACCTGCACCACCAGATAACTTGGCAGCGGCAGATGACGTCCCTGCAGATACTCCTGCAGGCGCGTTTTGGGATCTTTTTGTTTGTCGCCAGGACTGATTTCGTCCAGACGGCTCTGATACCAGTCGAGGATCAGTTGCTCTACCCGCTCAATACCGCTGTCGAGGAAGATACCGCCAATCAGCGCTTCCACCGTATCTGCAAGAATCGATTCACGACGGAAACCGCCGCTTTTCAGCTCGCCTGGCCCTAAGCGCAGGCACTCGCCGATATCAAATTCGCGGGCCATTTCAGCCAGCGTATTGCCGCGCACCAGCGTGGCGCGCATGCGGCTCATGTCACCTTCATCCACCCGCGGGAAGCGGTGATAAAGGGCATTCGCAATCACATAGCTAAGAATTGAATCGCCAAGAAATTCCAGGCGTTCGTTGTGCTTACTGCTGGCGCTGCGGTGCGTCAGGGCCTGCTGTAACAGTTCCGAATGAGTAAAAGTGTAGCCCAGTTTGCGCTGAAGCTTGTTAATCAGGATGGGGTTCATGCGATTCCAGTTCTTTGTTGCGTCTGTGACTCTGCATACCAAACGGGGCTGGCAATCCAACACGTACCGTTTGGTGTGCAGTGGCCTCCCTGAGGAGGCCACCCGATTTGCCTGTTAATCAGACAATATTGTTAGTGGATACCGCCGATGCGACTGAATCGCACGCCGGTCGGCCACTGGCCTTCTTGTTTCTCAAAGCTCATCCAGATAGCGACCGCTTTACCGACCAGATTACGCTCCGGGACAAAGCCCCAGTAGCGGCTGTCGGCGCTGTTATCACGGTTGTCGCCCATCATGAAGTATTGCCCTTTCGGCACGACCCAGCTCGACTGCGGCTGACCCGGCTGCTGATAATACATGCCTGCCTGACTCTGCGCTTCATTTACCAGCAGAATGTCATGCGTCACGTTACCAATCGTCTCTTTGCGGGTGGCCAGGCGCAGACCACCGCGCAGGGTATCGCCCTGCGGCACCTGATAGAACCCGTTGCCGGTTTCGTTGCCATCAAAGCCGCTGAAGGTCTGAATAAAGTTACTTGGCTCAACGTCGGTGTAAGTCACCGCTAACGCTGTGTCACAGGCTTTATCGTCGCTACAGGTCGGTTTCACCGTCAGCGTTTTGCTGTAAGGATCATAGATGACTTTGTCGCCCGGCAGGCCGATAACGCGCTTAATGTAATCCAGGCTCGGATCTTTCGGGTATTTAAATACCGCAATGTCGCCGCGCTTCGGCTGACCGGTTGGGATCAGAGTCGTCTGGGTAATCGGATCTTTGATACCGTAAGCGAATTTCTCCACCAGGATAAAGTCACCAATCAGCAGCGTAGGCATCATCGAGCCAGAGGGAATCTGGAACGGTTCGTAGATAAACGAACGCACGATGAAAACCACAGCCAGCACCGGGAATACAGACGCGGTGGTCTCAACCCAGCCTGGCTTTGCAGCAACCTTAGCCAGCGTTTTGCTGTCGAGCGAGTTACCGGTCTGGGCCTGCACCTCAGCCTGTTTCGCGCGACGCGCGGGTGCCCATTTAAAACGATCAATTACCCATACGATGCCAGTAATCAGCGTCGCTATCGCCAGAATCAGGGCGAACATATTAGCCATTGGAAATCCTTATTTGCTGTCCTTACCGACATGCAGAATGGCGAGGAACGCTTCCTGTGGCAGCTCAACGTTACCAACCTGCTTCATTCGCTTCTTACCATCTTTCTGTTTCTGCAACAGTTTCTTCTTACGGCTCACGTCACCGCCATAACACTTGGCGAGAACGTTTTTACGCAGCTGTTTTACCGTTGAACGCGCGATGATGTGGTTACCGATGGCAGCCTGAATCGCAATATCAAACTGCTGACGCGGGATGAGCTCTTTCATTTTCTCAACCAGATCGCGTCCGCGGTAAGGCGCGTTGTCGCGGTGGGTAATCAGCGCCAGCGCATCCACACGTTCAGAGTTAATCAGTACGTCGACGCGCACCATGTCTGAAGGCTGGAAACGCTTAAAGTTGTAATCCAGCGAGGCATAACCGCGCGAGGTTGACTTCAGACGGTCGAAGAAGTCGAGGACCACTTCTGCCATCGGAATTTCGTAAGTCAGTGCAACCTGATTGCCGTGGTAAACCATGTTGGTCTGCACGCCACGCTTCTCAATACAAAGCGTGATGACGTTGCCCAGATACTCCTGCGGCAGCAGCATGTGACATTCCGCAATCGGTTCACGCAGCTCTTCGATGTTGTTCAGGGCGGGCAGCTTGGATGGGCTGTCGACATGAACGATATCACCACTGGTGGTCACGACCTCATACACCACCGTCGGAGCGGTGGTGATCAGATCGAGATCGTATTCGCGCTCCAGACGCTCCTGGATGATCTCCATATGCAGCAGACCGAGGAAGCCGCAGCGGAAACCAAAGCCCAGTGCCGTTGAGCTTTCTGGCTCATAGAACAGCGAGGCATCGTTCAGGCTCAGCTTGCCGAGCGCATCACGGAAGGCTTCATAGTCGTCAGAGCTGATTGGGAACAGACCGGCGTAAACCTGTGGCTTCACTTTTTTGAAGCCTGGCAGCGCTTTGTCTGCCGGGTTACGAGCGGTTGTCAGGGTATCGCCTACTGGCGCGCCGAGGATATCTTTGATGGCGCAGACCAGCCAGCCGACTTCACCGCAGTTCAGTTCATTACGATCGACACGTTTCGGGGTGAAGATACCCAGACGGTCAGCGTTATAAACCTGGCCGGTGCTCAGGACTTTGATCTTGTCGCCTTTGCGCATGGTGCCGTTTTTCACACGCACCAGAGAGACAACGCCCAGGTAGTTATCAAACCAGGAGTCGATAATCAGTGCCTGCAGCGGGCCTTCCGGATCGCCTTCTGGCGGCGGAATATCGCGCACTAAACGTTCCAGCACTTCCGGTACGCCAACGCCGGTTTTGGCTGAGCAGCGCACAGCGTCTGTTGCATCAATGCCGACGATATCTTCAATTTCCTGCGCGGCACGATCGGGATCGGCGGCTGGCAGATCAATTTTATTCAGAACCGGCACCACTTCCAGATCCATCTCCATCGCGGTATAGCAGTTCGCCAGTGTCTGCGCTTCAACACCCTGACCGGCATCCACCACCAGCAACGCGCCTTCACAGGCGGCCAGTGAGCGGGAAACTTCATAAGAGAAGTCTACGTGGCCTGGGGTATCGATGAAATTGAGCTGGTAAGTTTGGCCGTCTTTCGCGTGGTAATCGAGTGTCACGCTCTGGGCTTTGATAGTGATGCCACGCTCGCGCTCCAGATCCATAGAGTCAAGAACCTGTGCAGCCATTTCACGAGCGGTGAGGCCGCCACAGATCTGAATCAGACGGTCAGAGAGCGTAGATTTACCATGGTCGATATGAGCGATGATGGAGAAATTTCTTATGTGCTTCATTTATTGGGATATCTTCGCTTAAAATTCAGTTGAAAACCTGAGCACAGACACATTCAGGAAGATCGCTCTTTACCCACAATCCTGTCAGCCTCATTAATGACGACGCATATTACACTGTTAACGCCGCGCATAAAAGAATGGAACGTGGTGGAAGCGAAACAGATATCAGCGCAAGGCAGAAAGGACAAAGGCCGCGGGATGCGCGGCCTGGACGTACGTTACGCTTCGCTTTCAACACGCAGCGCATCAGGGGGCAAAGCAATGCTCAGAATGACGGGCTGAAAAGCTTCACGATCGCCGAATTTCATTGAAACGCCTTTAGCGACAATAAAACCGCCGATGCCGCCCAGTAGCGCACCGCAGGCCGCAGCCAGATCGCTATTGAACAGCGACTGAAACAGGCCGGCAACCACGAACAGGCCAAACAGCGGCGTCATGTAGACCAGCAGCGCCGAACCGAGCAGGCTGCTCTCTTTGATGCCTAATTCGATGCGCTGTCCCGGCTGCAGCGGCTTGCTGCTGGCGATTTGCATCACGTGGGCATTCTTCGGACCGAGTTTATTCAGCATATGGCTGCCACAGCCTTTTCGCGCCTGGCAGCTGTTGCAGGATGTTTTTGCTTCGGTGTGCAGCGTGGCGATGCCATCCTGCCATGCCACCACGGTGGCCCATTCTCTCATCATTTTTGTGACCCCAGGTCGATGCTGTCCGCAATACGTTTTGCGGTTGCCGGCGGTAACTCGCCGATCACCGCAATTTCGTTATTATTGCGCACAACGGTCTGAACCGTACGACGTCCAGTGCGCAATGTCTGCGTTGTGCTGGTTTTATCGGCTGGCGTCACGTTGATCGCGAAACTAAACAGGCCATCGCTGTAGAGCTTCGACTCCATATTTTTGTCCAGCCCCGGCAGCGTACGACGGTTTTGCGACACCAGTGACATTCCGGCGGGTATCCAGCCAGGCTGCCAGGTGAGCGTAACCGGATCGCCTTTCGGCACGGAGAGCGACGGCGGCAAATTCGCTTTCTCAAGCCCCTGCATCAGGTTACGCACCCCTTCGTCCACCGCAAAGCTGATGACGCGGAACTGCTCCAGCGTTTCGCCGTCACGATCGAGCAGGTCGATGCGCAGCGGCAGCTTGGTGTCCACATCCAGCCAGACCACATAGCTGTAACGGGTGCCATCTCGTGAAACGATGCGCAACACATCACACATCTGATCGGCAATGCGCGAACGCCCCACGGTAATAAAATCGTAGGCTGTGGCGAGCTTGGTGAAGTCAGCATAAATCACCGATGGCAAGGCATCGATAATATGATTGCCGGGGAGCGAGAAAGGATCCAGGCCGGGTTCGAAGTAGCTGATATCGTTGTCGCGCTGAATCACTTCCCGACGTGGCCCGTCCATCTGCAACAACTGCGCGAATATCCGGTTATCAATCACGGCGTGACGATAACGCAGCGATTCAATGCCGATGCGCGAGACGTTGATATAGGCGAATTCGTAGTTGAGGTTCTGACTTGCCTGCTCCATCTGCTGCAATAGCGCCCCGGACGCACTGGTTTGCGCCGGGGCGGCAGATGACCACAACAGGCTGCCTGTCAGCAGGCTAACAGCATACCAAAGCGGCTTCATTACTGCTGTTGCTGTCCTAATGACTGGTTACCGGGAACATCAACCTGTGCCTGTTTAGGCGCGTCGGTTTCGAACTGCAGCTGGTCAGCGTGCAGGCGACGTTGCAGTTCATAGTCCTGCAGCATGGCATTCACGCGACGACGCTGATCCTGAACCTGCTGATTGGAGCTGTTAGTGTCAAAGGCATCAGACGGCACGCCCAGGCTCACTGGTGAGGCTTTGCCCATCATCGGCATGGTATTGAACACCGGCGAATCAGAGGTCTGCGTGGCGCTGCCCGCAGGCTGATTGTAGTGCTGAACGCCCACGATGACTGCCAGTGAAACACAGGCAGCTACACCCACCTGAGTCAGTTGCGCAGCCCACGGGCGCGCTTTTTTCCAGAACGGCATTTTTTCCCAGCGGGAAGGTTCTGGCTGAGCTTCAGGGATCAGCGTGGTGACCGTACGCAGCGGTTCTTTTTCGATGGCAGCAGCGACGCGCGCAGAGATATCGAAATGCAGGACATCGCCCACATCACCGCGCATTGTGTCGCGGATGAGATGATAGCTCGCCCAGCTTTTCTGCAATTCTGCGTCCTTAGACAAGGTGGAAAACAGCTCGTTATCTAAGGTCTCACCATCCATTAAAGCGGAAAGTTTTTCTTTCTGCATGCCTATGTACCCTTCCAGTAGCCGTTATCACTAACGTTGGATAAGCGGTTGAACTTTGTTATCAATGGCCTCTCGCGCACGAAAGATACGTGATCGAACAGTGCCTACCGGGCAATCCATAATCACGGCGATCTCTTCATAACTCAGACCGTCCAGTTCCCTGAGGGTGATTGCCATACGCAAGTCCTCGGGTAGCGCCTCGATGGTACGAAAGACAATTTGTTTCAATTCGTCAGACAACATTAAGTTCTCAGGGTTCGAAATTTCTTTTAATGCACCCGCACTTTCGAAATTTTCTGCGTCAATCGCATCCACATCGCTGGATGGCGGACGGCGCCCCTGAGCAACCAGGTAATTTTTCGCTGTGTTTACCGCAATGCGGTACAGCCAGGTATAAAACGCGCTATCGCCCCGGAAAGAGTCCAGTGCGCGATACGCTTTAATAAACGATTCCTGTACTACATCAGGCACGTCGCCCGAGGGGACATAGCGTGAAACCAAACTCGCCACTTTATGCTGGTAACGAATCACCAGTAAGTTGAACGCTTTTTGATCTCCCTTCTGAACCCGCTCGACAAGGACCTGATCCGTTAACTGCTCGCTCATCCGAGGTAATGTCTCCCCAAATTTTTCATATGCAAAAGTAACTGCCAGCACATCTCATGTTCTGAGCAAGCATGCGCTTAGAGTTGTGATGTGGTGCGAAGTTCACTTCTCGCCCTGATATTTACCGCTCCAGTGGACATTACACAGGTTGTTCGTTTTCGTTCAGTGTAAGGAGCGTAAATCGCAGGCAGAGTAACCTATGACAACAGCTTTTTCATCATTAAATCCTTTAGGTTTAATAAGTTTGCTATAAAAAACCCTGTCTGATGCGACCCGATTTTAACTCCCTGATTATAGGTAACTTTGAGAAATCACCTGACGAATAGCGGTGACTGGTGTTTAAAATACTTCACAGCAACCCCCATTAAGCTTATGCTCAGACGCATTCTTGTTTAGTAAATTAAACATTATGATGAATGTGACTCCGGATTATGAGTGTGATGTATTAATTGTTGGCAGCGGCGCCGCCGGCCTGTCGCTGGCTTTACGGCTGGCAAAACAGTATCAGGTGACCGTTCTCAGTAAAGCGCAGGTCAATGAGGGTTCAACTCTGTATGCGCAGGGCGGTATTGCGGCGGTGTTTGATGAGACGGACAGCATCGAGTCGCACATCGAAGATACGCTGATTGCTGGGGCAGGATTATGCGACCGTGAAGCGGTCTCATTTATTGCCAGCAATGCCCGGCATTGCGTGCAGTGGCTGATCGACAACGGCGTCGCCTTTGATCTCGATCCACAGGCAGCTGGCGATATGCGTTATCACCTGACCCGCGAAGGCGGTCACAGTCATCGCCGTATCCTGCACAGCGCAGACGCCACCGGCCACGCGGTGGAAACCACGCTGGTGAGCCAGGCGTTGAGCCATCCCAACATCCGTATTCTGGAGCGCACCAACGCGGTCGATCTGATTCTTTCAGATAAAATCGGCCTGCCTGGCGCTCGCCGGGTGGTGGGTGCGTGGATCTGGAACCGTAATCGCGAGCAGGTTGAAACCTGTCGGGCGCGGGCGGTCGTGGTCGCCACCGGCGGTGCCGCCAAAGTCTACCAATATACCACCAACCCCGACATTGCCTCCGGTGATGGTATCGCGATGGCGTGGCGCGCAGGCTGCCGGGTCGCCAATCTGGAATTCAACCAGTTCCATCCGACCTGCCTGTTCCATCCGCAGGCGCAGAATTTCCTGTTAACCGAAGCGTTACGTGGAGAAGGTGCCTGGCTGTTGCGTCCCGATGGCAGCCGCTTCATGCCCGATTTTGATGAGCGCGCCGAACTGGCCCCGCGTGATATCGTCGCCCGGGCCATCGATCATGAAATGAAGCGTCTGGGCGTCGACTGTATGTATCTGGATATCAGCCACCAGCCTGAAGACTTTGTTCGCGCACACTTCCCGATGATCTATGAGAAATTGCTGACCTTCGGCTTTGACCTCACCAAAGAGCCGATCCCGATTGTACCCGCCGCGCATTACACCTGTGGCGGCGTGGTGGTGGATCAGCATGGACAGACAGACGTCAGTGGCCTCTACGCCATTGGTGAGGTGAGTTACACCGGCCTGCACGGCGCTAACCGCATGGCATCCAATTCGCTGCTGGAGTGTCTGGTCTATGGCTGGTCCGCCGCAGAAGAGCTGATCCGCACCCTGCCCGCCATCGAAGCCGTCACTGCGTTGCCTGCATGGGATGAAAGTCAGGTCGATGACGCCGATGAGCGTGTGGTGATCCAGCATAACTGGCACGAGCTGCGGTTATTCATGTGGGATTACATGGGAATCGTGCGCACCACCCGGCGGCTTGAACGGGCGTTGCGCCGCATCAACCTGCTTCAGCAGGAGATCGATGAGTATTATCACCATTTCCGCCTCTCTAATAATCTGCTGGAGCTACGGAATCTGGTGCAGGTCGCTGACCTGATGGTGCGCTGTGCGCTGGAGCGGAAAGAGAGCCGCGGCCTGCACTATATCCGCGACTATCCGGATTTACTGCCACAGGCGCTGCCGACCATTCTGACGCCGCCAGGCTACATGAAGAGATAAAACGCCCGCGTCAGGCTGCACCACTCATCGGAATAGCGGGTGTCTGGAGCGCGGATAGCCAGACGCTCCAGCAACGTCTCACCGGCCTTCGGCGACAGGCCCAGCACAACACGGTGCGGCGGACGATGGGCATATTCCGCCACGTCCAGCCGGAAACGCAGATGCCAGCCATCTGCCTGCGCCAGTTCGATAAATTCCTTACCGGCGGCGGCAGGCAGCACCACACAGAACATCCCCTCTTCTTCAATCAGTAACGCGGCACTGCGTAACAGCGTCTGATGATCGAGCGAGGCCGTTGCGCGAGCGCTGTCCCGTGCCGCGGTAGAGCAGGCCACGCCCGGCGCAAAATAAGGGGGGTTGCTGACGATCAGCGAGTAGCGTTTATCGCACTGCTCAGCCCAGTCGGCGATATCCTGCTGATGAACCTGAATACGTTCAGGCCACGGCGACTGCTGCACATTTTCCTGCGCCTGAAGTGCGGCTTCCGGTTCTAACTCAACCGCATCGATTTGGACCGGCGACGGCGTGCGCTGTGCCAGCATCAGCGCGATCAGCCCGCTGCCGCTGCCAATGTCCAGAACGCGTCTTACCCCGGCAACCGGCGCCCAGGCCCCCAGCAGGATGGCATCGGTACCTACTTTCATGGCACAGCGATCGTGTGCGACAAAAAATTGTTTAAAGGTAAATCCGTTCTTGTTTAACTGTGGCCGTTCACGCGGCTTATCCTGCATCATTCGTCACTACCATCGTTTTTTTCCTGCCGTACGGCAGCGCATAAGTGTAACGTGACGACATAGGGAATTCACGCGGCAGACAACCCCAGGCGCAGCCGAAACGGATTAACAGATGAAGATTCAGTCTGATCTGTCTATAATCAGCGCCCCAAACTGAGGTAGACCATGACAGTAACCACATTTTCCGAACTCGAACTCGACGAAAGCCTGCTACAAGCGTTGCAGGAAAAAGGCTTTACGCGCCCAACAGTGATCCAGGCCGCTGCAATTCCGCCCGCGCTGGAGGGCCGTGACGTTCTGGGTTCGGCACCTACAGGGACCGGGAAAACCGCCGCGTATCTGTTACCGGCGTTGCAGCACCTCCTTGATTTTCCGCGTAAGAAATCCGGGCCACCCCGCATCCTGATTGTGACCCCAACCCGCGAACTGGCGATGCAGGTTGCCGACCATGCGCGTGAGCTGGCGAAACATACCCATCTGGACATCGCCACCATCACTGGCGGCGTGGCTTACATGAACCATGCCGAAGTGTTCAGCGAAAACCAGGACATCGTGGTCGCGACCACCGGCCGTCTGCTGCAGTACATCAAAGAAGAGAACTTTGACTGCCGCGCAGTAGAAACCCTGGTGCTGGATGAAGCGGACCGTATGCTCGATATGGGCTTTGCCCAGGATATCGAAACCATCGCGGCTGAAACACGCTGGCGCAAGCAAACTCTGCTGTTCTCCGCCACGCTGGAAGGCGACAACATCCGTGACTTCGCCGAGCGTCTGCTGAACGACCCGGTTGAGCTGGAAGCGGATCCAAGCCGTCGTGAGCGCAAAAAGATCCAGCAGTGGTACTACCGCGCTGATGATCTGCAGCACAAGACCAAATTACTGATCCATCTGCTGAAACAGCCGGATGTGACGCGCAGCATCGTGTTCGTGCGTAAGCGTGAACGTCTGCATGAGCTGGTAAGCTGGTTGCACGAAGCGGGGATTCGTAGCAGCTATCTTGAAGGCGAAATGGTGCAGGCCAAGCGTAACGAAGCGATTAAGCGTCTGAGTGAAGGCCGCGTTAACGTGCTGGTTGCGACAGATATCGCCGCGCGCGGCATCGATGTTGAGGATGTCAGTCACGTCTTCAACTATGACATGACGCGCACCGCTGATACCTATCTGCACCGCATCGGTCGTACCGGGCGTGCGGGCCGTAAAGGCATCGCTATCTCACTGGTTGAAGCGCACGATTTCGTCCTGCTGGGCAAAATCACCCGTTATGTGAACGAGCCGATTAAAGCGCGTGTGATTGATGAGCTGCGCCCAGAGACGCGTGCGCCAAGTGCCAAAACCACGGGTAAACCGTCGAAAAAGGTTCTGGCGAAGCGTGCCGAGCAGAAAGCCAGCGAAACTGAAAAACCGCGTGTGAAAAAACGCCATCGTGATGCCAAAAATGTCGGCAAACGCCGCAAGGCAAGCGGCAGTACGCCAGCTAACGAGAATGCGGAATAAATCATCGCAAGCATAAAAAAATCGCCTCACAGGAGGCGATTTTTTTTATCTGATAATCAGTAACAACCCTTTCACAATATTTTTACTGCCAGCGCGCTTTCTTCGCCACTCTGGCCTGTCATAGCCGGGCTATTAACTTTTTATCTCTCTAATACTATTGATAAAAATTGCTGTGTGCGCTTTGCGCTTATTTTCATCACCTGCTAACTCAGGCTGATCAAAGACTTTCAGTAAAGGTACGGGTAATCACGTCACGCTGCTGCTCTGGCGTCAGTGAGTTAAAGCGCACGGCATAGCCTGAAACACGAATGGTCAGCTGCGGATAGTTTTCAGGATGTTTAACCGCATCTTCCAGCGTTTCGCGACGCAGAACATTGACGTTCAGATGCTGACCACCTTCGACACGCACCTGCGGTTTGATTTCAACCGGTACTTCACGGTAAGCGAACTCGCCCAGTTCGCTGATGGCGACAACCTGATCTTCTTCGTAGCCCGCTTTTGCACACAGGCAACGCGCTTCGGCTTTCTCTTCGTCCAGCAGCCAGAAGGAGTTCAGTAGTTGTGAATTGTTTGATTGAGTGATCTGGATACCAGTAATCATGATTGCGTCTCCCGGATAATACGTGAATAAATCAAATTTGAGGCCCCCGGTATACCACCCTTCATTACGACCAGCTTTGACCTGTATCAATATTAATCAGGCGTTATAGCGGCTTTTGCGCTAAGCCATTGATCTCAAAATCCCTGCGCTTTAAAAATAATTTTTATTATTCAAATTATTTTTGCCTTCAGGTCGGCGGCTGGAACGGCTAAGCTTACGGCACTAACGTTAAGGGAGTTAAACATGGCTGAAAAGCTGACCTGGCACGACGTGCTGGCTGAAGAGAAAGAGAAACCCTATTTTATTGAGACGCTGAAGCAGGTCGCCGATCGGCGCGCTGAGGGGGTTACGGTCTATCCGCCGCAGAAAGATGTGTTCAACGCTTTTCGCCTGACGGAGCTGGGTGACGTTAACGTTGTCATCCTGGGTCAGGATCCCTATCACGGGCCAAATCAGGCGCACGGACTGGCCTTCTCAGTGCTGCCTGGCGTTCAGGTGCCGCCCTCACTGCAGAATATCTACAAAGAGCTGGTGCAGGATATTCCCGGCTTTCAAAAGCCTGACCACGGCTTTCTTGAAAGCTGGGCGAAACAGGGTGTGATGCTGCTGAACACCGTGTTGACGGTTGAAGCAGGCAAAGCCCATTCCCATGCGCGATTCGGCTGGGAGACCTTTACGGATAACGTGATTGCTGCGATTAATCAGCACTGTGAAGGGGTAATTTTTCTGCTGTGGGGTTCACATGCGCAGAAGAAAGGCAGCATTATCGATCGTCAACGCCATCATGTGTTGCAGGCGCCGCATCCCTCGCCGCTCTCCGCGCACCGTGGCTTTTTCGGCAGTAAACATTTTTCAACGACCAATGAGCTGCTGAGCGCGGCCGGTAAAAAACCGGTGGACTGGACGCCGGTCTTACCGGCTTGACGCCAGAAAGCACACGGCCGCGTCAGTGCGCGGCCGTGTAACGGGATTCAGGCGTTGAATCAGCTTTTCGCTTTAGAAACCGCAACCATCGCCGGGCGCAGCAGGCGACCATTAAGCGTATAGCCACGCTGCATCACCAGCATGACATGGTTAGGTTCATACTCTTCAGACTCCATCATCGACATCGCCTGATGCACTTCCGGGTTAAATGGCACGCCGGTTTCGCCGACCACTTCAACACCGAATTTACGCACGGCACCCAGCAGGCCTTTCAGGGTCAGTTCAATCCCTTCAATCATCGATGCCAGCTGTGGATCTTCTTTGTTCGCCACTTCCAGCGCACGTTCCAGGCTATCGATCACCGGCAGCAGTTCGTTGGCAAACTTCTCCAGCGCAAATTTATGCGCCTTCTCAACGTCCATCTCGGCACGACGACGAATGTTCTCAATCTCTGCCTGCGCACGCAGCTGGGCATCGCGCACGCCGGTCTGCGACTGCGCTAATTCAGCTTCGAGCTGAGCAATACGCTCATCACGCGGATCCACCTCTGCCGCTGTCTCCGCTTCCTGAGGTTGCTGCTGATCCTGCTGAATTTCGTCTGAGACTTGCTCGTTTGGGGTGTTCTGTTCTTTACTACTCATGAATTTCTCCGCGTTTTGCACATTCATTTCGCTGGTTGGCTTATTATGGGGATTGGTATGACGGATTCAAGGGAACCTATCACATTGCCTTACCGTTTTGGCTTATAAGGAACACCGACCAGATGAACAAACACTTTAACTGCATTGGTATTGTGGGTCATCCGCGCCATCCCACCGCGTTAACCACGCATGAGATGCTCTGGCGCTGGCTGACAGCCAAAGGTTATCAAGTGATCGTTGAGAAGCAGATAGCGCAGGAGCTGTCCCTTCACGACGTACAGACAGGCACGCTGGCGGAGATTGGTCAGCAGGCTGATTTAGCGGTCGTGGTGGGCGGTGACGGCAATATGCTGGGCGCAGCGCGGGTGCTGGCGCGTTACGACATCAAAGTCATTGGCATTAACCGCGGTAATCTCGGTTTTCTTACCGACCTCGATCCGGACAACGCGCAGCAACAGCTGGACGAGGTGCTGCAGGGAAACTATTTCGTCGAGAGTCGCTTTCTGCTGGAAGCGCAGGTGTGTAAATCTGACTGCTCACCGCGTATTGGCTCCGCCATCAACGAAGTAGTGCTGCATCCCGGCAAAGTCGCGCACATGATCGAATTTGAAGTCTACATCGATGAAGTGTTCGCCTTTTCCCAGCGCTCTGATGGGCTGATTATCTCGACGCCAACCGGCTCTACCGCCTACTCACTCTCTGCGGGCGGCCCGATTCTGACACCGTCACTCGAAGCGATTGTGCTGGTGCCGATGTTCCCGCATACGCTGTCGGCGCGGCCACTGGTGATCAACAGCAGCAGTACCATCCGTCTGCGCTTTTCTTCACGTCGCAGCGACCTGGAGATTAGCTGTGATAGCCAGATTGCGCTGCCCATCCAGGAAGGCGAAGACGTACTGATTCGACGCAGTGCCGGTCATCTGGATTTGATCCATCCTAAAAACTACAGCTATTTCAACACGCTGAGTTCAAAACTGGGCTGGTCAAAAAAATTGTTCTGAAAACCCGCCTCTCCTCTTTACTGGATAAAAAACCAGTTTATACTGTATGAAAAACCATATGTGTTTATTCATACAGGTGAACCTATGCTGGCCCAACTGACCATCAGTAATTTCGCTATCGTTCGTGAGCTCGACATTGATTTCCAACGCGGCATGACAGCAATCACTGGTGAGACCGGTGCCGGCAAGTCTATCGCAATTGATGCGCTGGGATTATGTCTGGGCGGTCGTGCTGATGCCGACATGGTGCGTCAGGGTGCCAGCCGGGCTGACCTCTGCGCCCGCTTCCAGCTGAAGTCCTCCCCTTCTGCCCAGCGCTGGCTGACCGATAATCATCTGGATGAGGGCAACGAGTGTCTGCTGCGCCGGGTGATCAGCGCTGATGGACGTTCGCGCGGTTTTATCAATGGCACAGCAGTGCCGCTCTCTCAGCTGCGCGATCTCGGCCAGTTGCTGATTCAGATCCACGGTCAGCATGCCCATCAGCTTCTGCTCAAACCCGACCACCAGAAACATCTGCTGGATGCCTATGCCGGTCATGACGATCTGCTGCAGCAAATGCGCGCCAGCTATCAGACCTGGCATCAGAGTTGCCGCACCCTGGCGCTGCATCAGCAGCAGGCGCAGGAGCGCGAATCACGTCGCGAGCTGTTGCAGTATCAGCTGAAAGAGCTGAACGACTTTGCGCCGCAACAGGGTGAATATGAGCAGATCGACGAAGAGTACAAGCGTCTGGCCAACAGCGGACAGCTGCTGTCGACCAGTCAGCAGGCGCTGCAACTGTTAGCCGACAGCGATGACAATAATCTCAACAGCCTGCTCTACACGGCGCGTGAAATGATTTCAGAACTGACTTCTCTGGATGAGAAGCTGAACGGCGTTCACAACCTGCTGGAAGAGGCGGCGATTCAGCTGACCGAAGCCAGTGACGAGCTGCGCCACTACTGCGACAGCCTGGATCTGGACCCTAACCGCCTGTATGAACTGGAACAGCGTATTTCACGCCAGATCGCTCTGGCGCGTAAGCATCACGTCACACCAGAAGCACTGCCCGAACTGCATCAGCAGTTGCTGGCGGAAGCAGAGCTGCTATCACAGCATGAGAGCGATCAGGAGAGCCTGCAGTTACTGGTGGGTGAACACTATCAGGCCGCGCTGCAAAGCGCAGAGCAGCTGCATCAGCAGCGCAGCCATTATGCCGATGAGCTGCAGCAGCTGATTACCCAGAGTATGCATCTGCTCTCAATGCCGCATGGCCAGTTTAAAATCGCGCTGACCTTTAATCCGGATCAGCTGACGGCAGATGGCGCGAGCCGCGTCGATTTCCAGGTAACGACCAACCCAGGTCAGCCACTGCAGCCATTAGGCAAAGTTGCTTCGGGCGGTGAACTGTCACGTATCGCGCTGGCGATTCAGGTGATTACCGCGAAGAAAATGGAAACACCGGCGATGATTTTCGATGAAGTGGATGTCGGGATCAGCGGCCCGACCGCTGCCGTCGTCGGCAAACTGCTGCGTCAGCTGGGTGAATCGACCCAGGTGATGTGCGTGACTCACCTGCCGCAGGTGGCTGGTTGTGGTCATCAGCATTTTTATGTCAGCAAAGAGACTGATGGCGCAATGACCGAAACTCATATGCAGCCGCTGGACAAGCGGGCACGTCTGCAGGAACTGGCGCGACTGCTGGGCGGCAGCGAGGTCACACGTAACACCCTTGCCAACGCAAAAGAACTTTTAGCCGCATAGCAGCGCACTTTTTTAACCCTCCGTGGTCATATGCTTGCTCTGTAGAGGTTTCCAACAGCGAAAAGGTTTATTATCATCGGCACTTATGTCGCCAGAGTAATAAAGCCTGCCGCAGGCAGAGTTCAGATTTTGATGGCAAGAAAGCCGCCTGTAAAAGGCGTTTGGCCCCGGAAAAGGAATGTATAGATGCGCTGTAAAACGCTGACTGCCGCGGCAGTAGTAATGTTGATGATGACCGCCGGATGTTCCACCTTAGAGCGCGTGGTCTATCGTCCTGATATCAACCAGGGTAACTATCTGGTTGCCAACGATGTGGCCAAGATTCATACCGGTATGACACAGCAGCAGGTGGCTTACACCCTCGGTACGCCGATGATGAAAGACCCGTTTGGCAGCAACGTCTGGTATTACGTTTTCCGTCAGGAGCCAGGCCATGAGCGAGTGAAGCAGCAGACGCTGACGCTGAACTTCGAT
This sequence comes from Candidatus Pantoea varia, assembly GCF_900115075.1. Lineage (GTDB taxonomy): Bacteria > Pseudomonadota > Gammaproteobacteria > Enterobacterales > Enterobacteriaceae > Pantoea > Pantoea varia. Next base: position 62,593 of record NZ_FOVG01000001.1, on the reverse strand, counting down.
GGCAACGGTGTTCTGACTAACATCGACAACAAGCAGAATCTGTCACCGAACAACGACTGATTGAACGCACGAAAGACTGCTGAAAGTCAGAAAGCAAAAAAGGCGCACTGAGCGCCTTTTTTATGTCTGTTATCCGCTAAGTCTGACGGGATAACAGCTTATTTTTTGCTTTCTGCCGCTCGCTCTGCACGCTGCCTGCGTAACTCTTTCGGATCGGCAATCAGCGGACGATAGATCTCAATACGATCGCCCTCATTCACCACATCATCCAGCTTAACGGGCCGACTGTAGATGCCGACCTTGTTGCTGGCGAGGTCAATCTCCCGACGCAGTTCAAGCAAACCTGATTTCAGGATGGCCTGCTCTACCGTGCTGCACTGCTCCACTTTCACGTAAAGCTGATACTGCTTTTCAGGCAAGGCATAGACCACCTCGACGGAGATCTCAGGCACGATAAACCTCTTTGGCCCGCTGGGTGAAGGCCTGCACCATGCTGTTGGCCAGCTCTTTAAAGATACGTCCAAAGGCCATTTCTACCAGCATGTTGGTAAATTCGAACTCCAGGCTTAACTCAACCTTGCAGGCATCATCACCCAGCGAGACAAACGTCCAGCCGCCGGTCAGCTTGCGGAATGGCCCATCAACCAGTTGCATATGGATGCTCTGGTTATCTGTCAGGGTATTGCGGGTGGTAAACGTTTTGCTGATGCCCGCTTTCGACACATCCACGGACGCCGTCATCTGATTATCTGACGCATCCAGCACGCGGCTTCCGGTACAACCCGGCAGGAATTGCGGATAGGCATCCACATCATTTACAAGTTTGTACATCTGCCCGGCACTAAACGGGACCAGCGCCGAACGACTAATCTGAGCCATAATGGTTCCTGTTCATCACAAAACCGCTGAATAATAGCATTTTCAGCGATTAAACAAAAATGTCCCCGAGTGAGGGTGTGCTAGAATATCCCGTTTCCTGCCGCCCCGCTGGACTGGGGATGCGATAACCGACTAAGTGATGTAAAATACGCCGCACTATGACAAAGAAAAAAGCACACAAACCCGGTTCTGCCACTGTTGCCATGAACAAACGCGCCCGCCACGAGTACTTCATTGAAGAGGAGTATGAAGCGGGATTGTCGTTACAAGGATGGGAAGTTAAGTCACTTCGTGCCGGTAAAGCCAACATCAGCGACAGCTATATTCTGCTGCGCGATGGCGAAGCCTTTCTGTTCGGTTCAACCTTTCAACCCTTAGCCGTTGCCTCCAGCCATGTGGTCTGTGACCCAACGCGCAGCCGTAAGCTGCTGCTGAAGCAACGTGAACTCGATTCCCTGTATGGCCGCGTCAACCGCGAAGGTTACACCATCGTGGCGCTGTCGCTGTACTGGAAGAACGCCTGGTGCAAACTGAAAATTGGTGTTGCACGCGGTAAGAAAGAGCACGACAAGCGTGACGACATCAAAGACCGCGAATGGCAGTTAGACAAAGCACGTATCATGAAGAATTCAAAGCGTTAAGCACTGGATTTTCATTTGATTTGTTGCTAGTATTTGAAGTTCTGGGGCTGATTCTGGACTCGACGGGATTGTGAAGCCTTAGGAGCATGCCGAGGGGCGGTTTGCCTCGTAAAAAGCCGCAAAAAAATAGTCGCAAACGACGAAAACTACGCACTAGCAGCTTAATAACCTGCTTAGAGCCTTCTCTCCCTAGCTTCCGCTCTTAAGACGGGGATCAAGAGAAGTCAAACCCAAAAGAGATCGCGTGAATACCTTGCCTGGGGTTGAAGCGTTAAATCCAATCAGGCTAGTCTGTTAGTGGCGTGTCTGTTCGCAGCTAACCGGCGAATGTAAAAACTGACTAAGCATGTAGTGCCGACGGTGTAGTAATTTCGGACGCGGGTTCAACTCCCGCCAGCTCCACCACATTATGTACCGGATACGTCCGGGAAAGTCCTGAAAGCCCGCTTGGAACCAGCCTCGCGGGCTTTTTTACGTCTGTAGTAGTCCGTAGAGATCCAGCCAAATCCAGCGATAATTGGTATACGTATTGGTATACGGTAAGATGTATGCCAATAACGTATACCAATTCACGCAGGAATGCTCCGCATGGCAAGGACTACGCGCCCTCTCACCAACACTGAAGTTCTTCGATCCAAAGCCACAGATAAAGATTTGACTCTACATGATGGTGATGGGCTTTTCATGGTTGTGAAAACTACCGGAAAGAAGCTTTGGCGCTTTCGCTATCAAAGGCCAGCGACAAAGCAGCGTACCATGATGGGCCTCGGTGCCTTCCCTGCCCTTTCACTAGCAGATGCAAGGCGCCTGCGCGCTGATTACCTCTCCTTACTCGCTAACGGCATTGACCCACAGACACAGGCTGAACAAGTCTCAGAACAGCAGCAGATCGCGTTAGACAGTATTTTTTCAACCGTGGCCGCTAACTGGTTTATTTTGAAACAGTCTAGCGTTACACAGGATTACGCTAAGGATATCTGGCGTTCTCTTGAGAAAGATGTTTTCCCTGCCATAGGCGAGATTCCCGTGCAGGAGATTAAAGCTCGCAAGCTTGTAGAGGCACTGGAACCGATTAAGGCCCGTGGTGCTCTTGAAACTGTTCGCCGGCTGGTACAGCGCATTAACGAAATTATGATTTATGCAGTTAATACCGGGCTGATTGATGCAAATCCTGCTTCTGGTGTTGGTATGGCGTTTGAGAAGCCTAAAAAGCAGAATATGCCAACGCTGCGACCTGAAGAGTTACCAAATCTGATGCGTACGTTAGTAATGTCTAATTTATCTGTTCCGACTCGCTGCCTGATCGAATGGCAGCTCCTGACCCTAGTACGGCCATCTGAGGCTTCTGGTGCCCGGTGGGAAGAGATTGACCTTAATGCAAAGCTTTGGACGATTCCAGCTGAACGGATGAAGGCAAAACGTGAGCACGTTGTTCCTTTATCACTTCAGGCGTTGGAGATTTTGGACGTGATGAAGCCAGTCAGTGCTCATCGTGAATATGTATTCCCTAGCAGGAATAACCCTAAACAACCGATGAATAGTCAAACAGCTAATGCTGCGTTAAAGAGAATTGGCTACGGTGGAAAGCTTGTTGCTCATGGAATGCGTTCTATTGCAAGTACTGCTTTAAACGAAGCTGGTTTTAACGCTGATGTTATAGAGGCTGCACTAGCTCATACCGATAAAAATGAGGTGCGTAAAGCATATAATCGTTCAACATACCTTATCAAACGCGTTGAGTTGATGGCTTGGTGGGGTAAGTTTGTTAACGAATAATCAAATTAAATCATTGATAAATAATAAATTTATTTTATAAGAAAAATCCTAGTAAAAACATTCAAGATCATATAATTTATAGATTGTTTACCAAAAAAGACCGAATAAGTTCTCTAAATTGAACCAAGAAGGGTTTATGGATAACGATCTTCCTGAAGAATGCTATCAAGCAATTCAATCTCTTATAAGGGCAACCCCAACAGTATTAGTTGGTTCAGGTTTCTCATGTGGTTATAACCTTCCAGGAATGAGCGAGCTTGGAAGTCATCTAATTAAAACCATTCCTGATTATCTTACGAATGATAGTATTAGGAAAACATGGGAAACTTCCTTAGAAAGGATAAGAGATAATTTGGAGAATGGATTAAATACTATATCTTTAGGGAGTGATGGCAGAAATGAAATCATTGACGGCTTAAGAAAGGAAACAGCGAGATTAATTTTAGAAAGAACAAAAATAGCTGAAGAAATTATACAATCTCAATCATCTCATCAATCACTACCCTTACCTAGATTATTAAGGAAATTATTTCATGGTGCTCCACAAAATGCTGAAAGCATTGCAGTTATAACAACAAACTACGATACATTAGTTGAACTTTTTTGTGACATTGCTTCTCTTCCTATAGATACAGGATTTAGCGGCTACAGGTACAGAAAACCTAGGAAAGAAAATCTTTTTTTAACCCAGTACGAACTGAGCTATGTTATAGATGGACGAAAAAGAATAAAAAAACATCAACCATCTTTAACTGTAAGAATTTATAAACCACATGGTTCAATTACGTGGAACAAAACTGAAAATGGTCCAGTAGAAGTAACAAATGATACAAGCTGCATAGATAAAGCAATAGTTATCCCTGGGCCATCAAAATATGAAGATGCTTTAACAAACACTCTATTCGATAGTATACGAACAGAGATGAATGCGGTACTAAGTAAAACAAACTCTTTACTATGCCTTGGCTTTGGTTTTAACGATGTGCATTTGCAAGGGGTTATAAAAAACCGTTTGCGTGATGGAATGCCCACGTTAATTCTGACTCGAGGCCTTACTCCGAGCATAGAATCGTTAATACGTGATCATAAGCATATTATAGCCATCTCGAAAAAGGATGATGGGTCAGAATGTTACTTTAACGGAGAAAAGTACTATTCTAAAAAATCCTTATGGGAGTTAGACCCATTTCTTATTGAATTCATTGAATAAGGCGTAACTATGAGCATCTTTAGTTTTAATGAAGACTATTCAATTGGTGAGGTTCGTAGCGTAGAAAGCTCTCGCCTAACAATTAGAGTAACTGATAGTCAAAAATTGCAAAAAGCACGAGTAGGTAGACTGGTTGCAATTCAAGCCTTAGGCGATGAATGGATCATAGGTATGATTGAAAAGGTTTGGAGAAAACCTATAGAATTGACGGAAATAGTAAATGAGGATGAATTCGAAGATGATGAAATCGTCCCTATTGAAGAAAATGGTATATCTATTAGTCTAGTTGGTACTTATCGTAGTAGAGATGGAAAAAATCATAATGTTTTTTCAAGAGCTATATTCTGCCTTCCAGAAATAAATAGGCCCGTATTCCCTATTGAAGATAAATTCTTAGAAGATTTTATGGGAATAATTAGTGCATCAGCTAAAAATCAGAGTTACGCGCCATTGAAACTTGGTACGTATACGCTCGATGGTAAAGCTAATGCATTCATAGACGGCAATAAACTTTTCCAGCGTCACGCCGCTTTATTAGGTAGCACTGGATCTGGCAAGTCTTTTACAGTTGCTTCAATACTTGAGCAAGCTGCCAAATTGAAAGATTCGAACATTATCGTTTTTGATTTACATGGCGAATACTCAACAATGAACTTCGCTAAGAAATTTAAGATAGCAGGACCTAATGAGAACAACGAAGGTCTTAATGAAATAATTTACTTACCATTCTGGTTACTTAACTTTGATGAGATGCAATCAATTTTCGTCGATCGGTCTGGCGAGAACGCACCTAACCAAGCAATTGCATTAATGGATTCAATAATTGAAACTAAAAAGAATGCTTTAGCTAAACTTGAAAAAAATGAACTTTATGATGGTTTTACTGTAGACACGCCTATACCTTTTAACATTAATGAGCTTCTTGATTCTTTAGAAAACAAAAATAATGATGAAAAAGAGACAGGAGATTTTTATGCTACTGGAGCAAAAAAAGGACAACCTAAAACAGAAAAAGGTCCCTTGCACGGTAAACTCTCACGGTTTTTAATTAGGTTAAAAACTAAAATAAACGATCGCCGGTATGCATTTATGTACAAAGCACCACCGACATATGATGAATACTCCTCACTGTTTCAAATTGCCGAAAAACTATTAGGCTTTGGCGAAAAAAATGACAGTATCAATAGCGGGATAAAAATAATTGATTTTTCTGAAGTTCCGTCAGACATATTACCGGTAGTGATTAGTCTAGTTGCTAGAATTGTATATCAAATACAATTCTGGACTGACCCAGGTGAAAACAGTGATATGCGACACCCGGTAGTAATGGTGTGCGACGAAGCCCATCTTTATCTCCCTAACCACTCATCCTTGGTTGGGCCAATGGAAAAAAGAGCTTTGGAAAACTTTGAGAAGATCGCTAAAGAAGGAAGAAAATATGGGGTAGGTTTATTTGTCGTAAGTCAAAGACCATCAGATGTAAGTACAACCATCTTAAGTCAATGCAGCAATATAATAAGCATGCGGCTATCCAATAAAACCGATCAATCCGTTGTTAAACAACTATTGCCCGAAAGCCTTGAAAGCCTGATGGAAGTATTGCCTACGCTTGATGTAGGTGAAGCAGTTGTAGTAGGAGATGCAACCTTATTGCCTACTAGAATTAAAATGGATAAGCCACAACATGAGCCAAGGAGCGCCACCGTACCATTTTGGGAACGATGGTCGGCAGCAAACGGAAAAGTAGATTTGAATCAGGCTGTAGAAAATTTACGAATGCAGTCTAGAGTAAAAAAATAATGTTGGCCTAAGGAAAGATCTGTAACTAAGCGGCGTTGCGCGCGCTCGTAGCCCCGCCACGCCTGCCCACTTTATGCAGCGGTTTTCATGCACCTGCATGATTAGCTCTTAGCCGCTCCGCTGCTGGCCTTATCTGCCGTTCCGGGGTGCCGGAGACTCATGCGTTTTCATGCAGCATAGACATGCACTCACGCAACGGACGTAAAAAAGCCCGGCACGGGCCGGGCTTCGGTGAGTTTCTGTGCCTGTGGCTCAGAAAAGTTTGCGCTTGCGGCGGTCGGTTTTCGCTCCCCGGAAAGGATGCGCACCGCTGACGCTCAGCACGTCATCGCGGAACATCAGCGGCTGATTTAAGCTCGTCCATCGCTTAATCAGGTTTTGGACATATACGCGGTACAGCGTGTCGGCATCGTTCGCGCCTTCGATAACGCCCGGTGCATGGGTTGAGCCATTTCGTTCAAACTGGCTGTACTTCATCCTGAGCAGGCTGCCCAGCTCTGCGCCGTGAATGATAAAGAAGTCATCAATAAGCGTATCAATACGCTCATCCGTGATGCCCTCATGACTGAACACATAAGCATTAGCTTTGCGCCCCGTCACGTCGGCCAGCACTGGCAGCTGCTTTTCCTTTTCGGCAATAAGCCCGGCAAGGTCAGATGCCGTTTCCTGCTGCTCCAGATACTCCGCGCGCAGCGTCTTCATCTCCGGCGTGACGGTTCCGCCATTCTGTCCCAGCAGCTCACGGAAGCGTGCCCGGTTGTCCCGGCTTGCCTGCTCCATTTCGGCCTTACGCTGGCGCAGCCCGCTGAGATTTTCAGTGGCGGTCTTTTCAGTCTGTCTTGCCTCCAGCCAGGCCAGCATCTTTGTATTGAGGTCTTCAATACGCAACCGCCACTCAGAGGACAAGCCCTTTACCAGCTCGGTGGTGTGGATGATAACGTCGGCCTCGGGTAACCGGAGGAGCCATCCGGCTTCCTTAAGTGGGCGCTGTGCTCTGGCCTGCGCCGTACCGATACGGTTACCGGCGGCCTGAATATGTTCGTCGGTCATCTGCTGCTGTGTCATGCTGTTTTTCCTCTCTGTCAGGGCTGTGCGTGGCGGTCTTTGCGGGCGCTGGCTGAACCATAGCGGCCCAGCGTCTGCGGCTGGCGAACCGGCACATCATTCTGCCGTTCCGGCTCTACTAATGCGGGCCTGCGGGGCTTCATGATGATTTTCTCGACGCTCTCCAGCGCGGTGAAGGTGCAGGAGCAGTCGAGGTTCTGGCACTGGTACCAGGTACGCTTTACGGAGGGCGCTTCATAAGCGCTGGTGCGGGTGTGGGCTACCTGACCACATTCGGGACATTTCAGGGCCATCTCGTTTCCTGTCGGCTGGTTTCAGTAAGACAATTGTGCCGGGTCTGGCACAGCGGCTTCTACCGAAGGGCGTTGTATGACGGACCAGACAAAAGCATTACTTCTGGCGAGCCAGGAAAAGGTCTCACTGAAGCCTGTTATCAGCTTTCAGTTTTATATAAATTCTTCACTATTCTTCACCAGAGAGAAAAAATAGTAAATACAGTAAGTTAAGAGGTGAAGAGTGAAAAAGTAATCCTTCACCCTCTGTTCACCATCGTTCATCAGCAGGTTTTTGACCTTATTAATTCTTTAGAACGATTGGTTTTAAAGGCTTCCTTATATTGGACCTAAAATTATTGGATAAAACCTTATCAGTACTTTTTGGTGCAGTCTGGTACTATTCACGTACACGCATTTTTTGTGTGGTTTTTGTGCGTCCGATCAGACAGATTTCTGTTGTTGTCACCGGCAAAAATATTCGCAAAATAAAGAGCTACCCGATGCCGTACACACCTGTGCGGCGCTTCACGGATACCTAAGAGGTAGCTCATGCATACGACTTTAAACGCTCATTCATCCGCCCCGGCGGCCCCTGCCATGCCGGTATCATTCCCGGTCCAGGAGCGCTTTATGCGCCTGCCGGAAGTGATCCACGTCTGCGGCCTGTCCCGCTCAACCATCTATGACCTCATCAGCCGCAGTGCTTTTCCGGCGCAGGTATCGCTTGGCGGCAAGAACGTCGCGTGGCTTGCCAGCGAGGTCAGCGCCTGGATGAATGCACGCATCGCCGCACGCGGTCAGGAACGTGCAGCATGATCTCCACCAACTCTTGAGTTTTTCCGCCATGCTGCATTTTCCTGTATTCCCCGGCTTGCACGCCGGGGCCATTCCCTGGTACAGTCTTTCTGCTGTCGCAAAATCGGCAGCCGGGCGTAGGAACCCGAGCGAAACAAAGGCGACACCAGACGCGCCATGCGTCTTTTTTTGTGTCTGTGCCCATGTGCACCCATTTTTCGGGCAGCGGTTCTGTTTCCGCTGTGCCGTCTGCGTAATGGTGGCCCGGGCGGGGCAGCCTTCGGGCTGGCCGGTTTCCTTTGTTGCCGGTATTCCTACCCCCGTCCGGGCTGCCACCCTTGAGCGTAGGAACTCTGGTGGTAGCTGTAGAAAGCTAACAAAGGAGTTTGCCCCTATGGCTACGGTCCTTAATTCCCCATACCCTCAGTTTGTTTTCGTCTTTGCCGCCGTGCGCCGTACCGAGCGCCAGCTGCGTATCCACATGCTCCGCACCGTTGCCGCTGACGAACGCACCGCCCGCCTGCCGCTGGCCCGCGATTACGTACTGTCCCTTGCCGCCCGCCTGCCGGTCCGGGAGGTGCGCGCATGACTAACGCCACCATTTCCCACGCAGACCTGTTACGCCTTGAACACCTGCGCAACGCCGGGCGCTTTATCAGCGACATGACCCTGCTTCAGGAGTGCCACGAACAGCCACCGGCCACACAGCAGGCGCAGCTGAATTCGCTGATTTTCCTCCTCACCGAGCAACTGGACGGAGTGGTAAGCCGCTGTCAGGACGGCTGGATGAACGGGGAGGTTGAGCCATGAGCACACGTACCCTTTCCCCCGAACTGCATTCCGCGCTTTCACGCCGCGCGGTGGCCTGCGCCTGGCTGACCGTCTGCCGCGAACAGAAGCGCTATCCCGGCCTGACGCTGGCGCGCCTTGAACACGCCATTGAAACCGAGCTGGAAGGCTTCTATCTGCGCCAGCACGGACGCCAGCGCGGTCAGGAAATTGCCTGCGCGCTGCTCGACGACCTGCTGGCCGCCGGGCCGCTCAAGTCGGCCCCGTGCCTGAGCTTTCTGGGACAGGTGGTGATGGATGAACTCTGCGGGCGTCTCAAAGACGCGCCGGTGCTGCACTGAGGGAGAAAAGAACAATGAAAATGACCGTATCAGACGCGACAAAAGCCGCGCGGGGCCAGTGGCCCCGCATCCTGCCCGCGCTGGGCGTGAAGGTGGTAAAGAACCGCCATACCTCCTGCCCGGTATGCGGCGGAACCGACCGCTTCCGCTTTGACGACCAGGAGGGACGAGGCACGTGGATTTGTAATCAGTGCGGTGCCGGTGACGGCATGGACCTGGTGAAAAAGGCCCTCTCACTGAGCCTGACCGAAGCCGCCGCGCGGGTAAACGGCCTGACCGGCAGCCTGCCACCGATAGACAGCACGCCTGTCGCCAGCGCGGGCGAAGATAACGAAGCCGCCCGTGCCGCCGCCGTAAAGCAGGCCCGGCAGCTGGTCAGCAGTGCGCAGCAGGCAACCGGCAACGCTTACCTGTCCCGCAAGGGCTGGCCGCAGCAGTCCTGCCTGACGCTGGCGAAGCCGCAGAAAGTCGCGCTAACGGCCTATCGTGCCGGTGATTTGCTCGTTCCCCTTCATGATACGGGCGGCCAGCTGGTGAACGTGCAGCTGATTAACGCCACAGGTGAAAAGCGCACGCTGAAGGGCGGACAGGTAAAAGGCGCGTGCCACGTTCTGAGCAACGGCAAACCGGCAGCGCGCATCTGGCTGACGGAGGGTTACGCCACCGGCCTGACCGTGCACAACCTGACCGGGGATGAGGTGTGGATTGCCCTGTCGTCCGTTAACCTCCTTTCTCTGGCTGGCCTTGCCCGTGAAAAGCACGCCGCGCTGCCGCTGCTCATTGCTGCCGACCGCGACCTGAACGGCGACGGCCAGGCGAAGGCGAAGCAGGCCGCCGAAGCCAGCCGCGCCGCCGTGGCCCTGCCGCCGGTGTTCGGCGACTGGAATGACGCTTTCATGCAGCACGGTGAGGAAAGCACCCGGCGGGCGCTGGCCGAAGCCGCCACGCCACCCACCGCCAGTCCGTTCGACGTGATGAGTGAGGCGGAATTTTCGGCCATGAGCGCCAGCGAAAAGGCGGAGCGCGTGGCGGAGCACTACCGCAGCGCGCTGGCCGTGGACGCCAGCGGGGAAATTCTGTCCCGCTACCGTTCCGGCGCGTGGAAGGTGATTTCCGGGAAGCAGTTCGAGCGGGACGTGGCGAAGCTGTTCCAGCGCCTGCGTGCGCCGTTTTCGGCGGGCAAGATTTCAGGCGTGGTGGACACGCTGAAGCTGATGCTGCCGCAGCAGGCCGACCCGGCGCGCCGCCTGATTGGCTTTCGTAACGGCGTGCTGGACACCCGCACCGGCGGCTTCAGCCCGCACAGTAAAGACTTCTGGCTGCGCACGGTCAGCGAGGTGGACTACACGAAGCCAGTTCAGGGTGAAACGCTGGCGGACCACGCACCGCACTTCTGGCAGTGGCTCGACCGCGCCGCCGGGCGTGACCCGGCCAAGCGTGACATCATTCTGGCCGCGCTGTTTATGGTGCTGGCGAACCGCTACGACTGGCAGCTGTTTCTGGAGGTCACCGGCCCCGGCGGCAGCGGCAAAAGCATCATGGCGGAAATCGCCACCATGCTGGCCGGAACGGACAACACCACTTCAGCAACTATCGAAACGCTGGAATCATCACGTGAACGCGCGGCGGTAATTGGCTATTCGCTGATTATCCTGCCTGACCAGGAAAAGTGGAGCGGCGACGGCGCGGGCATCAAGGCGATTACCGGCGGCGATGCTGTTTCCGTAGACCCGAAGTACCGCGACGCCTATTCGGCCCACATTCCGGCGGTGATTCTGGCGGTGAACAACAACCCGATGCGCTTTACCGACCGCAGCGGTGGCGTGTCGCGCCGCCGGGTGATACTCCACTTCCCGGAAATCATCCCGGCAGACGAGCGCGACCCGCAGCTGAAGGAAAAAATCAGCGGTGAGCTGGCCGTTATCGTGCGCCAGCTGATGCAGCAGTTCAGCCAGCCGCAGCAGGCCCGGTCGCTGCTTCAGTCGCAGCAGAACTCTGACGAGGCGATGCGCATCAAGCGCGACGCAGATCCGATGGTGGACTTCTGCGGCTACCTGTTCACGACACCGGAGCCAAATGCGCTTTACATGGGGAACGCCAGCATCAGGCCGCTTCAGCCCAGGCGTTATCTCTACCATGCCTATCTGGCTTATATGGAAGCCAATGGCTACAGGAACCCGCTCAGCATGAAGATGTTCGGCCTGTCGCTGGAGAGCATCATGCGGGAATACGGACAGCACTACATGAAGCGCCGGACAAAGCTGGGTATGCAGACAAACCTTGACCTGACGGAAGAAAGCAGCACCGACTGGCTGCCAAAATGCGACGCCCCCGCAGTAGCATGACTATCCAGAACCAGCGAAAGCCGGTTTTTTTATGCATGAACTTCACCGGTGATGAATGATACCCTTCACCCTACACCTATCATTCATCAGGTAATTTACTGATATATATAAATAAAAACGGAGAGTGAACAGTGTGAAGAGTTTTTTGTAAAATCTTTTTCTTAGCTCAGTTCTCTTCTCATTAAGAGAATAATGTATTTGTTCCCCTAAGTGCCACAAGCGGGAATTATAGAGCTAGATACTCTTTAGAAATTTATAGTTCGTTTTAAATGGATACTTACATCAGCTCTTGCAATGCTTGCCGTCGGATGTATAGACGGTTGATAAGAATAATTTGTATACTTTTTTCATATCTCCACATTTTTCAGGTACTCACATGAAGATGACACGCTTAGAAGCTATCAAAGCATGGGGAAGAGCAAGCCGTGAAGGTAAGCCAATTCCCGAAGAAGTAAGAGAGGTTCTGCTCCGCACCCAAAATGATAGCCGCCATGATTTCCATATAGAATCTCCCACAGTTAAAGTTAGAGTTAGCAATGAACAAGCAAAAAGGAATATGAACGGCAATAAACTGTTAACTGCACCTGTTACTATCCGTAGTGTAGGAGCAGCTTTAAATCCTGAGCAAATGGAGATTTACAATCAAAAACGCAAGTTAGATAACCAACAGCGTAAACATAACCCTCAACTTTATTCGAATATATTGCTAGAGCTTATTTCATCCGGTTTATCAAAAAAACAAGCAACGAAGAAAGCGAAAGCTATTTTTCAGGGTGAAACATTAGATAGATTCAATAAAGAACAAAGAAAACCAGCGGAAAAATTAACATCCCCGGCCATATATAGAGGCATTTTTAATGAGGAAACAATTAAGCCTAGCTCTCGACACCTAGCAAAAGTTAAACAGAAAGAAACCAATCAAGCTGATAATGAACAGAAAAAGATAGATACAGTCCTTATAAGGCGCCCAATTTCATGCATCGAATGCAAAATTGATTTTGAATATTTTGGCAGATTTGTAGACCATACTAGAGATATTCATCGCACAAGCTTAAGCACACCTAAATTAATCATAGAGATCGAAACACCAGTTGCCGCTGCTGATAATGTAATAGATCCGCCTGTATTGTCATCAAATGAAACAGTAGAGGAGGTTTTTTCTGTTCGTGTTGCCGAAACTCCAGAAACCTTTAGTGATAAGTGGATTAGGTTGTTTGCAGAAAATGGGTACACCGTTGCTATGGTCGATGCTTTCAAACGTGAAGCCACCAAGCAAGGCATGGATGTAAAACAGGCACATGAATTTCTTAGTGTCTGTAAGCCGTCAAAACATCTCATAGAAACGCCTGTACGCCCTCAAGAAGTGATGATTCTCCCTGAACAAACTAATGCCATCACAAACCCCTTAGAAAATCTTGTTGACTCAGTTTCTAATGATGCTTCTTATATTCCCGCTCTCTCTGAATCTATTGAGCAAGCGTTATTCTCTGATCGTATTGTTCGTACCCGTACCAATCAGAACGATTTTAAAGAGCGTGTAGCCGCTAACTTTGGTTATCGTTGTGCCATAACGAATAGCGGAGAAGCCTTAGAGGCCGCTCACATTGAACCAGTAAGCACAGGAAACAATAACACTTCTAACGGATTATTGATGCTTGCCTGTTTACATCGTCTTTTTGATGCTGGTTTGATGGGCATTAATCCTGATTCACTCACTGTGCATTTCAAACCTGACTGCACATACTTTGCTAAAAGTATCTTAGAAGGTAAAAAACTGAATGTTCATTCAGTTACTTTGAATATATCGGGACTGCTAGAACGCTGGCTTAGCTTTGAGGCTTAAGATATCTCAAAGTGAATTTCAAATTTTTCTATAGTCACTTTTTCTGAGAGCGTAAATACCACCTCCGATCCTCGCTCATAGCAGACATGACTTAATAAAATAAACTGCTTTGCACAATGAGAGCAGTTGTTGAAAATGAACTTTTCAAATGTTCAAAGTTTCAGCGTTACAATCTACTTCACGTAACATTAAATGCGCATCGTTTTAGCGAATTTGATGTGAGAAACTACATTATGCTCTCATCCATAACTAGGGTTAATAAAAGCAATTGGTATACGCTTTGGTATACGCTCGCAAGTTGAATTCAGAATTTTCCTTTATATTCATAAAGAAAAACTCTGAATTCAGACTCCGCCAGCGGACCAGAACCATCCTCGAAGTCCTGAGAGCCCGCAAGGTGAAAGCCCTGCGGGCTTTTTTGTGTCTGTGATCTTCCGGGACGATCTCCCTGAATCCGGTGATCATTGGTACACGCTCTGATATAGATGGAAATCAGTCATGGCACGGATTACATGCCCACCAGTGTATTCAACAGTCTTCGATACATGAACATTTTGAACCGCTTTTTCTCAACTAATTATTGGCTCTAAAATTGTAAGTTCTGTTCGAAAGGATACAATCGTGCTGTTTATCTTTTAAACACATGAGGTCACATTATGGATGATGGCATAAAGATCGCGATGTCCCCTGTTCAGCTTGCTGCCGCGCTTTCTGATAAAACAGTGACAGATGCGGAAACGATGAGTAATCGTCTTTTCGGAGGGCTGGGGCTTGTCATGGGGTCACTTGAGCTTGCTGGTGCTACTGCTTTATGCATTGCACCCGAACCTACAGGATTAACAAAAGCTGGATGTGTAGTTGTCGGCGCGCATAGTCTAGATAGCATTCACGCTGCTGCAAACCAACTCATTGTAGGCAAAGATACACGCACGGCAACTTACGAGGCAGCAACAGCAATTGCAAAATCCTTTGGAGCAGATGACGATACGGCGATGAAAATCGGCCTGACTGTCGATATCGCTGTTCCATTGGGATTTGCACTTGGCATCGGCGCAAGCCGGGTAGCTGCAGTAAGAGCTGGCCGCATCAAACTCAGTGAGCATGAGTCAATCTCGGGTTTGAAACCCGGCGGGCATACGCTTTCCAAACATGTTGGCAAAAGCGAGGAAGAGCTATTAGCCCGCTTTGAAGCGAATAAGCGTTTGCAGTATTCCACCACCTTTACCAATGTGAAGGTAGCCGAAGACGCCATATCGAGAGCGCTTTTTGCTAACCGGAGCGTTATAAAATCCGTCCTTGGCGGAGGCAGACAGGGAGCCAGGCTGACTATTCGCAATGCATCAGGCAAAGCGATTGGCTACGGTTTCCGGCGAGGGAGTAACCAGCGAATAGTCATGACAAAGTGAGAATTGTTATTGAGTTTCAGCAATATAACGGCAAACCCTATTACATTCTCACAGCATTCCCGGATCTATAGGTACAAAATGCAAAAATTCCATTTTCTTGACCAACTGATTTTCGGTTATTTCAACCAGGACGCGGACATCATCAATGATGGCGAGGATACGATTGAAGGCATTGTACGACTATTCAAAAAGTCAGTACCAGACTGGATGCTCAAAGATCTCGTCGAAGAAGTTGATGATTTTATCTCAGCCTATGGTGACGGTGTCGAAGAGGAGTTCAGGAAACGATATGGGTTTGATTTTTCTCCTGAACTTTGGGAAACCATGGCTCATGAATTCTTGATGACTGTTCGTCAGATCTCGTCAGAGAAATGAGGCTTTCAGGAGTATATTTACCCGGTTGATGGTTATCAGAACAATTATCGAAGTCATGATAAGCCCACAAAGTGAAAACCTTGCGGGCTTTTTTGTGGCTGTGATTAACCGAGGTTATCCAAACCAATTCGGTCATTGTGGAGCGGTGACGGTGCGCATCAAAGCCATCACTGGCGGCGATGCGGTCTCCATGGTTCTTAAGTACCACTACGCCTTCTGAACCCATATCCCGGCGTTAAATCTGGCGGTGTATAACAACCCGATGTACTTCACTGTCCACAGCGGGCGGATGTCGCGTCCCAGGGAACTTCTGCGGTTACCTATTCAGGACGCCGGAGCCAAATGCGCTCTATATGGTGAATGCCAGCATCAGTCCGCCTTATCCAAGGCGTTATCTCTATCACGACAGACTCCCTAAATGGAGGCCAACGGCCACAAGAATCTGCTCAACATGAATAGCATGTTAATCGAACATTTTTACATCACATCCTTAAACATGCCTATTTTCACTTTCATTAGCATATTTGTTATGTTTGGTAGGTTACTCATTTTATAGGGACTGAAAATGGATACGACTTTACTTAGTGCGCTGGACTCAGAAGGGAAAGCGAAATTCGAAAGCGCGGTAAATGCATTACAAGGTGATGTATCTGCGGCAACGGCAAGGCTCTCTGTCGATCCCCGACTACGCCTTGAGTACTCTAAACGCATTAAAGAAATGGCCGAGGATCTTAGAGCCAAAGCAAATAGTGGCATCATGAGCTGGGAAAGAGCAGCAATGGAGGCTCAGGAAACCAGAAATCTGATAATGGATATGGTACGAACCCGGAGTACGCCACTTGGTAGGGCCATGGCAGAAAGAATGAAGACTTCAGGCGTAACGCTTAATGAGTTAGTCGCCAAAAAAACGGCGTCTATGTTCGGGCCAAAGACTAACTTTAACAGCTTATCTGAAACGCAAAAAAATCTGGTTTATGCCGCGATTGTAGAGTCAGCGGGCAAATCAAACCCTCAGGTTAACCTTAGAATGATGAAATTATCCCGTGCAGCTAAGGGCTTAATAGTACTTTCTATCGGGGTATCAGTGTATGAAATATATACGTCAGACAATAAAGTTTCAGAAACCGGCAGGCAGGTTGCTATTAACGGAGCCGGTATTGCAGGCGGCTGGGCTGGCGGTGCTATTGCTGGTCTGATGTGTGGGCCTGGTGCGCCTGTATGCGTGTTGTTGGGTGGATTTGTTGGCGGTGCTTTAGCGGCATGGGAAATGGGCAACTGGTGGAAATAAAGATGGAAGAAGTCACTACACTATTGCTATCGGAAGTCAGTGAAGCAACAGAAACCACTCAGGCTCGTTCTGAAGTGCTGATTGGCGGCAACGCAACAGGGATTATTATTCCCGGAAAAGTGCTTGAGGCTGCAATAAAAGTCGATGCGCGTCGTTATCTTTTATTCGTGACGGATGACGTCATCTTTGAAGAAATGCTTACAATCCTGCTATTGGAGCTTTCTCAAGGCATAGTAGAAGAACTGACTATTGGAGGCGCTTATACCTCAGGTCATTTTAAAGATTTGGAGGTTTCGCCCCGCTCCGCAAGCTTCAGCTTTGTTGGCGATACTACCTGGACTGTAAAAGTATCGGAATCTCCCACGCTTAAATTGCCATTCTCCGATCCTCGCGGCGTAAGCCGTCGAGCAGGATTAAGGAAATACATTGATATCTCCGCTAACCCTGCTCCGGCCAGGGCTGACGGTAGCCGATAAGTCAGGTTATATCCTTTATCTATATCGCCAGAACAGGCGATAAAACTGCACGACTATACTGCACTGGTAGACGCAAGCGTACACTAAACAAATTTGAATTCATAAAAATTAAATAAAAACATAAAGTTAACAAAGAATTCAACTTCCACCAGCCCACCAAATTACTGGTGGACGGTGACCAGAACCATCATCGAAGTCCTTAAAGCCCGCAAGGGTAAAGTCTTGCGGGCTTTTTTGTTTCTTCAGACTATCCCACGACGTCTTAAAACAGCCGGGACATAAACCGTCCCGGCCACGGTTTAACGCTAGAAACTATAATCCACAGCCGCAAAGTACCTGCGCCCATCTTCGTTATAACTGTAGTCGTCGCGGTTGAGATCTTTATCGGTCAGGTTCAGAACCCCTGCCCGGATCTTCACTGCTTTATTCACCTTATACGACCCGCCGGTATTCCAGACAGTATATCCACCCGGCGTAGCGTTGCCGTCGGTCACGGTGCGGCTTTTGCCTTTGTAATTCGCGGAAAGATAGAAGCTCCAGTCCTCCAGCGGTTTCCAGTCGAGCGTCGCATTACTGGTGTGGAACGGCAGTTCGGACAACGGTTTGTTGCCGCCGTTACTCCGGTCGCGGGCGTCGTTATAGGTGTAGTTCAGTTTAAGGTTCAGCGTGTCGGTGACGGGCAGACCGAGTTCGGTTTCCAGCCCGCGGATACGTGCTTTATTCACGTTGTAATACCGGAAGATCGGATTGCCACTGGCATCAAACCCAGCAAAGTTCTGATAGGTCTGCGCCAGATTGCGGTTAGCGGTGCGGATAACCGTAATCATGTCATCAATGTCGTTCTGGAACACCGTCGCGCTGGCGGTCACATCTTCAAACAGACCTTCCTGACCGGCGTAATACAGACCGAATTCAACGCTTTCGCTGGTTTCTGCTTTCAGATCCTTACTGCCCACAACACTACAACTGCCGCGGCAGGAGGCACTTTGCCAGTCCGGGCTAAGCTGCAGAAGAGAAGGCGCTTTGAACGCGGATGCCCAGCCGCCTTTCATCGTGACCGTATCGGTGGCGTTGTAAACCAGATAAGCACGCGGACTCCAGTTGACGCCGTAGTTTTCGTGGTCATCCATACGCACGCCGCCGGTCAGCGCCAGGTTTTCGAAGATGTGCCACTCATCTTCCAGGAACAACGCGTACTGATTCGCCTGCGTGTTGCCGCCGTTTTTCATGTTTACCGCGTCTTCCAGTTTATCGTTGCGGTATTCGCCGCCGAATGTCAGGAACTGGGTGTAATCGCCAAGTGGGATCACGACTTTGCCGTCGAGAGAGTTATTTTTCGAGGTGATGGTTTGGGCGTTTTTATTGTCGATTTTTTCACCGTAGAACCGCAGTTCGGTGTTCGCCACTCCCCAGCGGCCATTGTGGCCGAGCGAGTAGTTTTCGCGCTCAATACGATTTTTATCCAGCGTGTCGGAATCACGATCCTGACGGTCCATCCCGTAACCGAAGGTGATGTCCTGATCTTTATCCGGCGTCAGGGAAAATTCGACATTGGCGTTACGCGATGTATAGCCTTCGATACGCGGCTGTCCGGTGCTGCCGCTGGCGGAACTGGCCTGATCTTTCTCGCGTTTACCCAGCGCACCGTAAACTTTCACGCCCAGTAAATCGTCAACCAGCGGGCCGCTGGCAAAGACGTTACCGTTGCCGCTGTCGCCACGATCGCGGTGTTCCTGAACGGTGGTATCGGCGCTCAGGGTGCCGTGCCATTGCGTGCCGACTTTACGGGTGATGATGTTGACCACGCCGCCCAGCGCATCGGAGCCGTACAGAGACGACATCGGCCCGCGCACCACTTCAATACGTTCGATCGATTCCGCAGGGATCCAGCTCAGATCGAAATCGTTATGGCGGAATACGGCGTTGCGGGAGTTCACGCGTTTGCCATCCACCAGGATCAGCGTATAGCCGCTGCCCAGTCCGCGGATGCTGACGCCCTGACGGTTGTCGCTTTCATTGGTGATCTGTACGCCAGGAACATCTTTCAGCACATCTTTAAGGTTTTGTACCGGTTTCTTTTGCAGATCGTCGCGGGTTATTACGCTGATACTGGCTGGTGCATCTTTAAGATTCTGTTCAATGGAGGAGGCTGTGACCACCATCTGCTCTTCATTTTCTTTCACTTCGCTGGCGTCTTCCGCCATCACCGGCATCGCGGCAGCAATAAGTTGTGCGAGCAGCCCGGCTTTAACGGCCGGTGTAAATTTAATCTTAACCATCTCTTCTCTCCGTGAGGTAAAACGCCCCGTCAGCCGGGGCAAAGTCCCTTTTACTCGGTCCAGTAAGTGCCGGTCGGTTCGACGGCGAGGAACTGTTTATAGAGTTGTTTTTGCGTTTGCTGTAGATCGAGGTCGGCAAACTTCTGCGGATAAAACGCTTTGGCGAAGAACTGTACGGCCAGCACGTTATAGGGGGAGTTGTAATAGTTGTGCCAGATGCCAAAACTGCGGCCATCTTCAACCGCTTTCAGCGTGCTGATGCCTCTACGCCCCAGTAGCGGCTTCAGGCTGGCACTCGCCTGCTCTGGTGTAGTCTGCGCGCCCAGCACTAAACCGGCGGGTAGCGGATCGCCCGCTTTCGGCGGTCTGGTTCCCCCGCTGACCAGATACACATCCGGCTGCATGGCGATGACTTTTTCCAGATTCACCTGACCGAGCACCCCCGGCAGCAGCGGTCTGGCGATATTCACGCCGCCCGCCAGATCGATAAAATCACCCATATTGCCGTTACCGGCTGAGCGGCAACATTCATCCGCTGTCGAGGCGCGCAGTTCGATAAAGACTTTCGGTTTATCCTGCTGAGGAATCTCATTAGTTACGTCGGTGACGCGCTTGATATTGTCCTGATAGAAGCGGATATAGTCCTGCGCCTGCTTCTCGCGGTTCAGGACTTTGCCCAGCAGTGCCATACTCGGCACGGTGTTTTTGAGCGGAGAAGTCCGGAAATCGACAAACACCACGGGCACACCGGCGTTTTGCAGTTGTTTCACCAGCTCACTGCCTTTGCCTGGCCCGTGACCCGATAAACCGAAAATCGCCACCTGCGGATTCAGCGTCAGCACTTTTTCCGGGCTGATGGTGTCAGCACTGGTCGAGCCAATCAGCGGGATGTTGTCGATTTGCGGGAATTTCGCCCGATACGTGGCGTAGGTTTGCGGGTCAAGCTTACGGAAATCGCCCTGCCAGCCGACGATTCGATCAAACGGTTTCTGGCCCTCAAGCAGCGAAAGGGCGAAGAACAACCGGCCCTCTCCGAGCACCACACGCTGAACATCATCCGGCACGGTGACCGTGCGCCCCGCCACATCTGTGACGGTGACCGCCTGTGCCGTGACACTGATCAAACCCAACGCGAGACCCGCTAATCCGGCAGACATCTTTGTGCCGGAAAGCGCTTTAAATATTCTTTGCTGATAATTCATCTTCTTCCGATTCCTTTACGTTTCCCTGAAGAAGCAAAAACAATAATGAAAACGATAACAATTATCAATTCGATTTACATTTCAAATAAAGCCGGGAAACTCCGGGAGAATTTTCCAATCAGACAGCAACAGGTCCGACGCCTGATGAATCAAAACGGTTGTACTGACAGCGCACTAAGCCGTGGCCATTATCCTGTTCACCACGACATGAAGCGCCATATTAAGACACGCCCGCGCTGAACCTGCACCAAAACGGGGCGTCCGACCTGCCAACATGACGGCTTTGCACCGTTTCGCTTCTTTTGATGCTGGCACACTTTATGCTTGGCTAGATTGACAGCCTTTAACGTCTGCGAGGTGACGATGCTGAATATCAATCTCTCCGCTTCACCCTTTTTTGATGAGATGCTTCTGGCTGAAGGTGAACACCGTGACCACTACGCCGCCTACTGGCAATGGCTGCAACAGGCTGATCATCAGGCTGTCCAGCGCAAGCGGGAAGAAGCCGCCCTTCTTTTTCACCGGGTAGGGATTACGTTCAATGTCTACGATGACGATAGTGGTGCAGAACGGTTGATCCCGTTCGACAGCGTGCCACGCATTATCCCGGCCGCCGAGTGGGCCATGCTCGATGCCGGTATTCGCCAGCGTGTACAGGCGCTCAATGCCTTCCTCTACGATATCTACCATGAACAACATATTCTGAAGGCGGGAATCATTCCGGCAGAACAGGTTCTGGCTAACGAACAGTATCAACCCTGTATGCAGGGCGTTGATCTCCATCGTGATATCTACGCACATATTGTCGGCGTGGATATGGTGCGCAACAGTGATGGCGACTATTACGTTCTGGAAGATAACCTGCGTACCCCCTCCGGCGTCTCCTATATGCTGGAGAACCGTAAGATGATGATGCGGCTCTATCCGGAACTGTTTGCACAGCAGCGCATTGCCCCTGTAGAACGCTATCCATCGCATCTGCTACAAACGCTTCGCGAAAGCTCACCCATCAACGATCCCACTGTGGTGGTATTGACCCCTGGCCGCTTTAACAGCGCTTACTTCGAACACAGTTTCCTGGCTCAGCAAATGGGCGTTGAGCTGGTTGAAAGCGCCGATCTGTTCGTTAAGGACGGCATGTTGTTCATGCGCACGACTGCCGGGCCATGCAGAATACATGTGATCTATCGTCGGGTTGACGACGCCTTCCTCGATCCGCTGGCGTTCCGCCCGGACTCCATGCTCGGCGTACCGGGACTGCTGTCAGTTTACCGGGCTGGCAATGTTGTCCTGGCCAATGCCATCGGCACGGGCGTGGCTGATGACAAATCTATCTATCCCTATGTTCCGGATATGGTGCGCTTTTATCTGCATGAAGAACCTATCCTCAACAACGTGCCAACCTGGCAATGCAGGCATAAAAATGAGCTGTCGTATGTACTGGCCAACCTCGAAAAAATGGTCGTGAAAGAGGTTCACGGCGCTGGCGGTTACGGCATGTTGATCGGCCCCGCCGCCAGTAAAGCTGAGCTCGCCCACTTCCGTGACCTGTTGCTGGCGCGTCCGCAAAATTACATCGCGCAAAACACACTGGCGTTGTCTACCTGCCCCACTTTCGTCAACGACGGCCTGGCACCACGTCATATCGACCTCCGACCCTTTGTACTCAGTGGCGCGGAGATTCGACTGGTGCCCGGCGGCCTGACCCGCGTCGCGTTGACGGAAGGATCGCTGGTCGTCAATTCGTCACAGGGCGGCGGAACCAAGGACACCTGGGTACTGGAGGATGATATATGCTGAGCCGGACAGCCAGTGAACTCTATTGGATGGCCCGTTATCTGGAGCGGGCAGAAAATATCGCCCGGGTGCTGGACGTCACCAACAAATTGTCGATGATGCCCATCCGCAACGGGGGGACGCATGATCTGCTGGTACCGCTCAACCTGACCAGCACCAGCGAGCTGTATGATGAGACCTACCCGACACTGACGATGCCCAATCTGGTCAGTTTTTTCGCTCTTGATAACCGGAATGACAGCAGCATCTTCAGTTGCCTGCATATGGGCTGGAACAACGCCCATGCGGTACGTGGCAGCCTCTCATCCGAAGTCTGGGAATGTATCAATGCCACCTGGATCGGGATGAAATCGATACGCCGTAAGGGCATCGGCTCAGACGGTGCCGACGCCTTCTTTGACTGGGTGAAAGAGCGCTCTCATCTGTTCCGCGGTGCCATGTTCGGTACCCTGCTTCGCAGCGACGCGATGCACTTTATCCGTCTCGGGACGCTGCTGGAGCGGGCTGATGGCACCGCCCGTCTGCTGGAGGTGAAAAACAGACTGATGGACATTGATGACGACCCGGTACGCGAATATTACCGCATGGACACCCTGCTGCAGGCGGTGAGCGCGCGCGAAGCCTATCATAGTATTTACAAGCAGCCCCTGAGCCGGGAGACCATCGCCGAACTGATGATCCTGCGCAACGAGCTGCCGCGTTCGTTGCTGGCCTGTATCAACGATATGGTTCAGCAACTGGAGCTGATTGGTGGCCGTGCAAACCAGCCACGCCGCCTGGCGCATATCCTGCACGCCGAGCTGCGCTTCAGTTCTATGAAAGACCTGAGCAGAATCGGGCTGAACAACTGGCTGGAAACCTTTCTCGCCCAGGTAAACGAGATCGCCGAAAGTATTCATCACACGTATCTGGAGGCGCAATGAAACTTAGCATTGAGCACAACACGCACTATCGCTACGACCAGGCAGTGCAACGGAGTATCCAGTACCTGCGACTGACGCCTCAGGAATCACCTCATCAACGCATACTCTCCTGGGAACTGACCTTGCCGGATAAGGCGGTTTGCACCACCGATGCCTATGGCAACATCATGCATGTGCTGACACTTGATGAACCCCATGAGTCCATCACTATTCAGGCACACGGCGTGGTGGAGATTGAACACGGCATTGAAGATCAGGCTCAGGGGCATTTATCACCGCTGGTCTTCCTGCGCCACAGTCCACTGACCCAGCCCGATGCGGCGATTCAGGCGTTTGCTCTGCGCTATTATCAGCCTCAGGCGATTCTGGCCGCCCTGGAAAATCTGATGGCAGACCTGCTGCTCAGGATGCCTTACACCCCCGGTTCTACCCTTGTGACCGACAGTGCCGCAGAGGCTTTCGCCGCGGGGAGCGGAGTCTGCCAGGACCATACTCATGTCTTTCTGAGCTGCTGTCGTAGCCTGAATATACCGGCACGCTATGTCAGCGGTTACCTGCACAGCAAAGATTCTCTCCATGTCGCGACCCATGCCTGGGCCGAAGTCTGGATGGAAGACCGCTGGCACTGCTTTGATATCACCAACAATACCCGTATGCCTGATCAACACCTTAAGCTTGCCGTCGGGATTGATTACCTGGATGCCTGTCCGGTGCGCGGTTTACGGATTGGCGGGGGATACGAAGATATGTGCGCGATTGCCGCCGTACAAATGATGTAAATTGACCTGTAGCGACTTGCTGATGGTGAAAACTTCATGCACGCTTATGGCGTGCAAATCTTTTTTTGAGGGAAGTGTGGTATGACCTATTGTGTGGCCATGCGCCTGTCATCCGGGCTGGTCTTTGCATCCGATTCACGGACCAATGCTGGCGTGGATCATATTTCCACCTTCCGAAAACTGCATGTGTTTCATCAGGACGGCGATCGTACGCTGGTGCTTCAGACTGCCGGTAATCTGGCGACCACTCAAAGTATTATCAGTCTGCTGCGACACCGCAGCAGGAATGCCGACTGCCTCAATCTGCTGAATGCCTCCAGCCTCTATGAGGCCGCTTCTCTGATAGGCGAGACGGTTCGTGAGGTGATCCAGCGAGACAGTGAAGCACAACAAAATGGCAGCACGACAGACTTCAGTTGCAACCTGTTGCTCGGCGGGCAAATCAACGGGGATGATATTGGTCTGTTCCATATTTACCCACAGGGTAATTTCATTGAAGCAACCCGCGATACGCCCTATTTCCAGATTGGTGAAAGCAAGTACGGCAAACCGATCATTGACCGGGTGCTGCACTACGACATGTCTCTGGAGCAGGCGATGCAATGCGCACTGATTTCGCTGGATTCGACTCTGCGCAGCAATCTGTCCGTTGGCCTGCCGCTCGACGTCATGATCTACCCTTCTGATAGCTTCAGCGATGCCCGGCAATACCGCATTACCGAAGACCATCCGTACTTCACGACTATCCGTAAAGGCTGGGGAGAAGGATTAGTCAGCACCTTCAAACAGCTACCGCCGCTCCTTCTCTAGTCAGATAAGGCAATGTTGTGGCCGTCGGGCCGGCCACGGCAACCGAAGTAACCTGTGTTCTCTTCACGTTTTCCTTCCCTCATCGGTCGCCCTGTTCCTCTTTACAGCCCCAACCCAAACACGAAATAATACCCTCACAAGCCGGGCCGTAATGCTCTGGCAGCCACTTACTCCTCAACGCTGCGGACAACCTATGAATAACGAAATTTCTCTCAAATACTATGATGTCGCAGATGAGTACGCGACGGAGTCCGCTAAGCCCGTGAGCGAGGCAGAACGTACACCGCTGGCGCACTACTTCCAGTTGCTGATCACCCGTCTGATGAACAACGAAGAGATCAGTGAAGAGTCACAGCAGGATATGGCGCGTGAAGCGGGTATCGATGCGCAGCGTATTGATGAGATTGCTGAGTTCCTGAACCGCTGGGGCAACGAGTAAGCGATTGACCGGCAGACGAGCGGTGCGCCGTCCGCCGGTTAACCTGCCTGACTGATTATCGCTTTCACCTCAGCGCCAGGCACCCGCCCCTCTCTCTGGCGCAGTCGAAAATTATCATCCAGACTTATATAGTCTGCGCAGGCATTGTGATTTACACTGCGCGCTGTAAAAAACTGAGTAGATTAAGCAGGCAAAAATGGCGATGAACGGAACGATCACAACCTGGTTTGAAGATAAAGGTTTTGGCTTTATCAAAGATGAAAACGGTGATAACCGCTATTTTCATGTGATTAAGGTCGCCAATCCTGATCTGATAAAGAAAGATGCAGCGGTGACGTTTGAACCCACCACCAACAACAAAGGCTTATCCGCCTATGCGGTGAAAGTCGCGCCAACCAGCAAATATATCTATATCGCAGGCGAGCGGCTGAAGATCACCTCGATTAAATCGTACCTGGTCTACAACGAAGAAGTCCCGGTCGATGCCGGTGTCGACAAAGAGAATGCGGTGCTGTCAGTGGGTCTGTTGCTGAATAATATCCGGCCAAAAACTGACCCGAACGCCAGTGAGATGCGCTCACTGAAAAAGCTGGCGGTCACCACCTTCCAGGGAACGACACTGATCTTCTCCGAAGATGAGATCGACATTGAAAGCACGGTTAACGTGCTTAAAGGCCTGAAGTAATCCCGCAGGCAGGCCGACTTTCTGTTTGCAGGATTTCGGCCCTGAAGCGCCCACCAGCCTGTATTCAGGCACATTTTTTGACATGAAATCCCCGCCCGCCGGGCTGATACACGACAAAGCGTCTCGCTGGCAGATAAAACTGCCCTGCGCTCCCCCCTAATCCATTGTTTATGATAAAACAAAGGTCAAAAGCGCAGGTCATCAAGGTTCATCCCCACAAAGCGACTTTCCAGGGTAGAATCGGATACTTTGTTCAGTCATTGCCAATGTTTTCCATCATCGCAAAGTGATACGAAAAGCGGGTGAAATAAGGTATAAAGCCGCATGAAAATCCCAAACAGAATCCAGCCCCTGGTCGATGACGGCCTGATTGACGATGTCCTGCAGCGGCTGAAAAGCGGCAAAGAAGCAGACGTCTATACCGTGCTATGCGGCGGCAAGGTGCAGTGCGCCAAAGTCTATAAAGAAGCGACCCAGCGTAGCTTCAAGCAGGCGGTGCAGTATCAGGAAGGACGTAAAACCCGTAACAGCCGTAACGCGCGCGCCATGCAGAAAGGCACGAAGTTTGGCCGCAAGCAGCAGGAAGAGTCCTGGCAGACAGCAGAAGTCGATGCCCTGTTCCGTCTGGCTAACGCCGGTGTTCGCGTGCCCCAGCCTTATCTCTGCATTGACGGTGTGTTACTGATGGAGCTGGTGACCGACGCCAATGGCTCCGTTGCGCCGCGCCTCAGCGATGTCACGCTCTCCGAAGAGCAGGCGGTCACCGATTTCCACACCATGATTCGCAACATCGTGCGCATGCTCTGTGCCGGTATTGTTCATGGCGACCTGTCCGAGTTCAACGTGCTGCTGGATGAACAGGGCCCGGTGATTATCGACCTGCCACAGGCGGTTGATGCGGCGGCCAATAACCATGCCGAGTCGATGTTCGAACGTGACGTAGACAACATCACCTCCTACTACGGCCAGTTCGCTCCGCAGCTGCTGAAGACGCGCTATGCCAAAGAGATCTGGCTGCTGTATGAAGATGGCAAGCTGACCCCGGAAACCCCGCTTACCGGCAAGTTCGTGGAAGAAGAGCGCGTGGTGGACATGGATTCTCTGATGGATGAGATCATCACCGCAGAAGATGAATATTACGAGCGTCAGCGTGCCAGCCGTGATCGCGACGAAGAGTAGTCATTGCATCAATAAATAAAAAGGCAGCGAGTAGACTCGCTGCCTTTTAACTATCGCACTATCACAACGCCCTCACCGCACGATGACAGTCAGCGCAATCAGAGTTATGCCGATGATCATCACGCCGACAAATACCTTATCGAGCCTGCTTTTTTTCATCTTCGCCTCCTTAGAACCACTGACCAAAACGACGGATGTAGAAACGTTTCATGCCCTGCGCCACCAGGCAGTAGCTGAACAGCGTCAGGACCAGCCATGGGAAGTATTGCCATGGCAGTGGCACCAGTCCGACCATCGCACCCAGCGGTGAGAACGGAATCAGGATGCCCAGCGCCATCACCGCCAGCGTGGTCAGCATCACCGGTAAAGTGGCGCGACTCTGGATAAACGGAATTTTCCGGGTACGCAGCATATGCACCACCAGCGTCTGTGACAGCAGCCCTTCAATAAACCAGCCGGACTGGAACAGCGACTGCACCCCCGCATGGTTAGCGCCGAATACGAACCACATCAGCGCAAAAGTGGTGACATCAAAAATTGACGACGTCGGCCCCATCCACAGCATGAAGCGTTTGATGTTGCCAGCATCCCATTTGCGCGGCTTATTCAGAAACTCACGGTCAACCTTGTCCCACGGTAACGCCAGCTGGGAAACGTCATACATCAGGTTCTGAATCAGCAGATGAATCGACAGCATCGGCAGAAACGGAATAAAGGCACTGGCCACCAGCAGCGAGAAAACGTTGCCGAAGTTCGAGCTGGCGGTCATGTTGAGATACTTGATGATGTTGCCAAAGGTCTCGCGTCCTTTGAGTACCCCCTCATTCAGCACCTGCAGATCTTTCTCCAGCAGGATGATGTCCGATGAGGCTTTCGCCACATCTGCCGCGCTATCCACGGAAATCCCGGTGTCGGCCGCGCGCAGTGCTGGCGCGTCATTAATGCCATCGCCAAGGAACCCGACGGTGTGACCATTCTGCTGCATCAGGCACACCAGCCGTGATTTCTGCAGCGGCGTCAGCTGGGCAAACAGGGTGCAGCGCTCGGCTTCCTGCGCCAGTTCATCATCGTTCATCGCCTCAATCTGATCGCCGGTCAGCATGGCCGGATTGGTCAGCCCGACATCAGCACAGACCCGCAGCGTCACCAGCGGATTGTCGCCGGTCAGCACTTTCACCGTCACACCGCTGTCGCGCAGGGCTTTAATTGCTTTGCCCGCGCTGGCTTTCGGCGGATCGCGGAAGGTCAGCATTCCCTGAATAATCAGATCGCGCTCATCACTGTCGCTGAGCGGCGCGCGCAATTCGCCATCACGGGTCGCCACCAGCAGCACACGATAACCCTGCTGATGATAGTGTTCGGTCTGCGCCAGCAAGGCTGCGCGCTGCGCCGCATCCAGTGCAACCACCGTGTCGCCCTGCCGCACGGCAGTGCTCACCGCCAGCATCTCTTCCACTGCGCCTTTGCAGATCAGTTGTGAACGATGCTGAGTCAGATCTTCTACCAGCACCGACACCCGACGGCGGGTAAAATCAAACGGCAACTCATCGATCAGCTGGAACTGGCTGCGCTGAGACTGTGAAATAACCTTGTCGCCTGCGCAGAGCACGGCGCGATCCATCAGGTTTTTCGCGCCACTCTGGCTGCCGCTGTTAAGCCATGCCAGCAGCAGCACCTGTGCATCTTCGTTGCCCCGCGCGTCCAGATGATGCGCCAGCAGGATGGTGTCCTGGGTCAGCGTGCCGGTTTTGTCGGTGCAGAGCACATCCATCGCGCCGAGATTCTGAATGGCGTTGAGCTTTTTAACGATCACTTTACGACGTGACATCGCAATCGCGCCTTTAGCCAGGTTGGCGCTGACAATCATCGGCAGCATTTCCGGCGTCAGCCCGACCGCGACCGCCAGGGCAAACAGCGTGGCATCCATCCAGTCACCTTTGGTGAAGCCGTTGATCAGCAGCACCACCGGCACCATCACCAGCATGAAGCGGATTAGAAGCTTACTGACGCTATTCACCCCGCGATCAAACGCGGTCTGCGGACGGTTGCCGGTCAGCGATGAGGCCAGCGAGCCAAACCAGGTTTCACCACCGGTCGCCACCACCACTGCGCTTGCTGTGCCGCTAGCCACGCTGGTGCCCATCAGGCAGATATGGGGTGACGCCAGCAGCTCCTTAGCGGTCTGACCTTCGCCTTCGATACCCACATCACTGCTGTGTTTCTCAACCGGCAGTGACTCGCCGGTCAGCACCGCTTCACTGATAAACAGATTACGTGAACTGAGCAGGCGCACATCGGCAGGCACCTGATCGCCGGTACTGAGCAGAATGATATCGCCTGGCACCAGTTCACTCATATCCACATCCTGGCGCTGCGCGGTTTCACTGCCTGGCTCACGCCGCAGCACGGTGACCTGGCTGCGAACCAGTGACTTCAGTGCCTGCGCCGCACGGTTGGTACGAAACTCCTGCCAGAAGCGCAGCAGCCCGCTCAGCATCACCATGGTGCAGATGATGATCACCCCCGAGAGTTCGGTCTCCTGACCCGCGCGGAGCGGCAGCCAGTAGTCAGTGACAAAACTCACCAGCGCCAGGACCAGTAATACGTAGATAAACGGGTTGTTAAACGCCATCAGCAGCTGAATCAGCGCCGGTGGTGCTTTCTCATGGGCCACTTCATTGCGGCCATACAAAGCCAGTCTTTTCGCTGCTTCAGCCTGAGTCAGCCCCTGACGCTGACTGCGCAGGTTCGCCAGCGTCATCTCAATGTGCTGGTCTGCCTGCTGCGCCACAGCAAACATTTTTTTACTTTTTTTATCATTACGGTTGCCGGTGGAAGTGATTGCAACCTGTTCCAGTTTCATGTCGCTCATTTCGACATCTCCCTGATTTAAAGCAATAGTCGTCCTGCACGCAAAATAAGGTGCATGGATAAAACCTGGCGTGGCCGGGTTATTTAATTCGGTGACCTTCAGGAATAATCACGTTATTCCGCCTGCGCGCAAAATAATGACGCGCACAGGGTTAGCCGACGTCGGTTAAACGCAGCGTTTTGAAAGTCTGAGATCGGCGATTGGGCGTAGCCTGAGCTACGCCAGTCGGGGCGGAGGAAAAAGAGCGAATATAAACAGCAGCATAACGCGCACTCCTGGGGGATGGCAGGATTGAAAATAAGGAGCGCGATCGTTAATTAAAGCGGGGATCGCTGCTCGCCGGTTGGCAAGCAGCATAGGAAATTCAGCTTGCCAGAATTAAAGTTAATCGGGTATCACTGTCCAACTGAATTCTCCTGAAGTTATCTGCCGCCATTATAAAGAGAGGCCGGCTTCGGTAAAGCAATAACGCCCTGAATAACGCTTTCGTTGAGGATTTGTTTCTGCTCAGATTGCCGCTTCGTTAACGGCGTGGCGATCTTCTTATAACCGCCTGGCAACCCTTATAACCTTTTGGCATATGATTAGCCCATATTCGACTATTCTTCGCATCGGCCCTTTCGTAAACTCGCGTAACTTTTTAGAGGCAAGGAAATTTCATGAAAACTATAATTCCATCACTGCTGGCTCTGACGCTGGCTGCCGCCTTCACAGCCCAGGCCGCAACACCGAAAGATACGCTGGTGATTGCACAATCTACTGACGACGCCGACAGCTTCGACCCGGCTAAAGGGTTTGAACTGACCAGCGTTCAGGCTTTTACTAACATCTATCAGCGTCTGGTGCAGTCTGATCCGCAGAATCCGGTGGACCTGAAGCCCACGCTTGCGACCTCATGGCAGCCCGGCAGCGACAACCGCAGCCTGACCTTTGAACTGCGCAAAGATGCGAAATTCTCCACCGGCAACCCGCTGCGTCCGGAAGATGTGATCTTCTCACTGGGCCGCGTGGTGAAGCTGAACCTCGATCCCTCTTTCATCCTGACGCAGCTTGGCTGGACCAAAGATAACGTTGACGGCTTCCTGAAGAAGGTCGATGACAATCACGTGCAGATCAGCTGGACCGCCAACGTCAGCCCGACCTACGTACTGAGCCTGCTCTCTGCCCCGGTTTCTTCCATCATTGATGAAAAAACCGCGATGGCGAACGCGAAGAACGGCGATTTCGGTAACGCCTGGCTGGCCACCCACTCAGCGGGCAGCGGTCCGTATCAGATCCGTAAAGTGGTGATGCATCAGGTCGTGCTGCTCAGCGCCAACCCGACCTCACCTGCGGGCGCGCCAAAAATGAAGAACATCCTGATCAAAAACGTACCGGAACCGGCTGCACGTCGTCTGCTGCTGGAACAGGGCGATGCCGATATTGCCCGTAACCTGGGTGCCGATCAGATTGCTGCGCTAAACGGCAAGAAAGGCGTGAAAACGGAAGCGATTCCAATGGCGTCCCTCTACTACATCCAGTTCAACATCGGCGCGAACGAGACGATGAAGAACCCGGCCTTCTGGGAAGCGGCACGCTACCTGTGGGATTACAAAGGCATTGCTAACGAGCTGCTGAAAGGTCAGTTCGACGTGCATCAGAGCTTCCTGCCTAAGGGCTTCCTGGGTGCAATCAACGACACGCCATACAGCTACGATCCGGAAAAAGCCAAAGCGATTCTGAAGAAAGCGGGCCTGAACAACGTTACCTTCAAGCTTTCCACCAGCAACCAGCCGCCTTATCTTGATATCGCGCAGGCACTGCAGGGCAGCTTCGCCAAAGCGGGCGTCAAAGTGGAAGTGGTGCCGGGCCTGAGCTCAGAAGTCTCGACCAATGTGAAAGCGCATAAATATGAAGCGACGCTGAACGCCTGGGGCTCTGACTATTTCGATCCCAACACCAACGCCGCCTCGTTTGCTTACAACCCGGAAGATGGCAGCAAAACCATCGCCTTCCGTTCAGACTGGCACATTCCTGAGCTGAACAAGCAGGTGATTGCGGCGACGGCTGAAAGCGATCCGAAGAAACGCGTGGCATTGTATGAAGCGATGCAGCGTGAAGTGATGAAGAATTCACCGTATGTGATTGGGATGCAGGCGAAGAACCTGATCGCCCTGCGCGACAACCTGAAAGGCTACGTGCAGGGCATTAACCCTGACATGGTGTATTACTCGCAGGTCACTAAGTAATGGCACAGTCTGTTCCTTCAGCCGGGTTCGCCCGGCTTTTTTGGCAGCGTGGCGGACGGCTGCTCGGTAGCGTATTGTCGCTGCTGGTCACGCTGCTTGGCCTGCTTGCCTTCACCTTTATGCTGTCGCATCTGTCGCCGATCGATCCGGTGCAGCAGATCGCCGGCGATCACGCCAGTGAAGCGACTTATGCGCAGGTGCGTCATGACCTGGGTCTCGACGAGCCGGTGCTGATGCAGTTCTGGCGCTACGTCGAACATCTGGCGTACGGCGATCTGGGTGTCTCCCGCCTGACCAATCAATCGGTGAGCGGCGACCTGATGACCACCTTCCCCGCCACCATTGAGCTGGCGACCTGCGCGATGATCTTCGCGGTGGTGTTCGGCGTCTCGCTGGCGCTGCTGGCGGCGTGGAAACCGGGCAGCTGGATCGACAACCTCGCCCGCTTTATCTCGCTGCTGGGCTACTCGGTGCCGGTATTCTGGCTCGGCCTGCTGGGCCTGCTGCTGTTTTATGCGGTGCTGCACTGGTCCGCCGGACCGGGACGACTGGATGATATCTGGGTCTATACCCTGGAGCCGAAGACCGGCTTTGTGCTGATCGACAGCTGGCTGTCGGGTGAACCGGAAATGTTCCGCAACGCGATTGCTCACCTCTGGCTGCCGGTGGTGATCCTCGGCCTACTGGCGATGGCGGGCATTACCCGCCTGCTGCGTGCTGCGCTGCTGGAAGAGAGCAGCAAAGAGTATGTGGTGCTGGCGCGTGCTAAAGGCGCGGGTCGGGTGCGCATCCTGCTGCGCCATATCTTCCCCAACGTGCTGGGCACGCTGGTCACGGTGATCGCCCTCTCCTACGCCACCCTGCTGGAAGGCTCAGTATTGACCGAAACCGTCTTCGCCTGGCCAGGTGTGGGTCGCTACATGACCAATGCGCTGTTCTCCGGCGATGTACCGGCAATTCTGGGCTCAACCCTGTTGATCGGCAGCTGCTTTATCCTGATTAACACCCTGGCGGATGTTTTAACCTGGTTAACCGATCCGAGAACCCGATGACGCAACAACTCTCTGAACTCGAAACGCTGCGGCCACGCCGTCGCCGTCAACGCGTGACCTCGTTAACTGTTGGGCTGACGCTGGTCGCGATTCTTATCCTGATGGCGCTGCTGGCGCCGCTGATTGCGCCGTTCGACCCGAATGTGCAGACCATGTCGAGCCGCCTGCTGGCACCGTCGGCACAGCACTGGTTCGGCACCGATGGCTTTGGTCGTGATCTGCTGTCGCGCGTGATTTACGGCGCACGTCCGACTCTGCTGCTGGTGTCCCTGATCCTGGTGCTGACCATTCCGGCCGGACTGCTGATCGGCATCACCGCCGGCTATGTCGGCGGCTGGACCGAACGCCTGCTGATGCGCATTACCGATATCTTCCTGTCGCTGCCGAACCTGGTGATCGCGCTGGCGCTGGTGGCGATTCTCGGCCCTGGCCTGATGAACGGTGCGCTGGCACTGGCGCTGACCAGCTGGCCGCCGTTTGCCCGCCAGGCGCGTGCTGAAACGCTCGCACTACGCCGCAGCGACTACCTTGCCGCCGCGAGGATGCAGGGCATTACCGGCTTTCGCCTGATGTTCGGTCATATCCTGCCGCTCTGCATGCCGACGGCGGTAGTCCGCGCGGCGCTGAGCCTGGGCGGGATTATTCTGGCCGCAGCCGGCCTCGGCTTCCTCGGTATGGGCGTTCAGCCGCCGACGGCAGAATGGGGTTCGATGGTCGCCGAAGGCAGTAAAGTGATCTTCGATCAGTGGTGGGTTGCTGCTGCGCCGGGTGCGGCCATTCTGTTTGCCAGCCTGGCCTTTAACCTGACAGGCGATGGCCTGCGCGACCGACTGGATACCCGTCATGCAAAATAATCTGCTCCATGCCGAAGGGCTGACCATTCGCAGCGATGAAGCACTGCTGGTCGATAACATCCGCTTTTCCGTGGGCCGCGAGCGTGTGGCGCTGGTCGGTGAATCCGGTTCAGGCAAGTCACTGACTGCCCGCAGCCTGATGGGCTTACTCTCGCCCGCGCTGCATCTGCAGGCCAGCCAGCTTCAGGTCGCCGGTGAGAATGCGCTGACGCTGAGTGAACGTCACTGGAACCAGCTGCGCGGTAACCGCGTGGCGATGGTGATGCAGGACCCGAAATATGCCCTTAACCCGACGCGCACCATAGGCTGGCAGGTCGAAGAGCCGCTGATCCTGCATCGCCGGCTGAGCCGTGCCGAACGCAAAGAGAAA
Source organism: Candidatus Pantoea varia (assembly GCF_900115075.1). Classification (GTDB taxonomy): domain Bacteria; phylum Pseudomonadota; class Gammaproteobacteria; order Enterobacterales; family Enterobacteriaceae; genus Pantoea; species Pantoea varia. Next base: position 27,820 of record NZ_FOVG01000001.1, on the reverse strand, counting down.
GTGTGTGAAATGCTGGATGCGGTCGGCCTGCCCGATCCGCGTCGTCTGATACAGCAGTATCCGCATCAGCTCTCTGGCGGTATGGGCCAGCGCGTGATGCTGGCCATCGCCCTGATCACCGATCCCGACTTCCTGATCGCCGATGAACCGACCTCAGCGCTGGATCATGCCATGCGCGATCAGGTGCTGGCGCTGATCCGCGGTCTGGTGGAAGCGCGCAACATGGGTCTGTTGCTGATCAGCCATGATTTGCAGCAGGTCTCGGAACATTGTGAGCGGGTGATGGTGATGTACAAAGGCCGGCTGCTGGATACGCTGCCCGCTGCCGATCTGCCTCACGCGACCCATCCTTACACCCGCACGCTGTGGGCTTGTCGTCCGGGCAAATCGACCCACGGGCAGACTTTACCGGTGCTGGATCGCGCTGCGCTGGAGGCGAATAATGATTAAGTTACACAATCTCAGCGTCGCCCACAAACAGGGTTATGACCTGCGCACCGTGGTGCACGAGGTTAACCTGGATGTTAACGCGGGCGAGTGTTTTGGTCTGGTGGGTCCATCGGGCTGCGGCAAGTCGTCGCTGCTGTGGGTGCTGGCGGGATTAAACCCACACTGGCAGGGCCAGATGCAGCTTGCCGGTCACGAGGTTCAGCCGGGCAAAGCCTTTACTGGCGCGCTGCGTCAGGAAGTGCAGATGGTGTTCCAGGATCCTTATGCGTCGCTGCATCCGCGTCACCGGTTGCGTCGCACGCTGTCGGAGCCGCTGAAGCTGCTGAAACACGACAATATCAACGATCGTATCGATCAGGGCTTCCGTCACGTCGGACTCGATCCTGCGCTGGCAGATCGTTATCCGCATCAGCTCTCCGGCGGTCAGCGTCAGCGCGTCGCCATCGTGCGCGCCCTGCTGCTGCAACCGAAGATTCTGCTGCTGGATGAGCCGACGTCGGCGCTGGATATGTCGGTGCAGGCGGAGATCCTTAATCTGCTCAACGATCTGAAACAGCAGGATGGTCTGACCATGGTGCTGGTCAGCCACGATCCCGATGTTATCGATCACATGTGCGATCGCGCGGTGCGCATGGCGCAGGGCCGCATCATCGAGCAGATCTCTGCCTGAACCAGGCCGGACGGCGTTAACCTGCCGTCCGGCGCTGCTTTACTCGTCACGCATTTCTTAACTCGCCTCTTTATCGGCCTTTAACGCCTCTTCTCTCCTGCCGGACGGTGTGCGGTTCTCTCGCTGCCTTCTTTAATTGCTACGCTATTGACGGTTGCACGCTAAAGCAGCGCCCATATGCGACTGCGCAAAACGCAGTGCCAGGCTGATGCGGTATACTCGCGGCCATTATTTCATGAGAGGAAAAGGTTATGACGGTAAAACTGCGTCCGCTGGAGCGGGAAGATCTGCACTTTGTTCATCAGCTGGATAACAACGCCAGCGTAATGCGCTACTGGTTTGAGGAGCCGTATGAGGCATTTGTCGAGCTGTCCGATCTCTACAACAAGCACATTCACGATCAGACCGAACGTCGCTTTGTGGTGGAGCACAGCGGGCAGAAAGCGGGATTAGTGGAACTGGTCGAGATTAACCATGTGCACCGCCGCGCCGAGTTTCAGATCATTATCGATCCGGCGCATCAGGGCAAAGGGCTGGCAACCCAGGCGGCAAAGCTGGCGATGGATTACGGCTTTTCCGTGCTGAATCTCTATAAGCTCTACCTGATCGTGGATCAGGAGAACGAAAAAGCGATCCACATCTACACCAAGCTCGGCTTCGAGATTGAAGGCGTGCTTAAACATGAGTTTTTCATCAATGGGGAGTACCGCAACACGATCCGCATGTGCATTTTCCAGCATCAGTATCTGGAACGCCATAAAACGCCAGGCGGAATGGTGAAGCCGACCGCGCAGTAATCAGCCGCGCGCGCCAACCGGGTTCATAAAGGGACGTGGATGTTCCGGCTTGAGGTCGTACATGCCGCCATAGAAGGGATCGACCAGCAGCCAGCCAGGGAATCCACCCAGCGGAATGTTGCCCAGCAGATACCAGAGGTTAGCGCGTGCCTCTATCGGCACCGTAACCGGCACGTAGCCCGGGCTTTCCAGCATCAGCAGGTAGTGCTTTTTGCCGAAGTAGCGGCCGGTGGATTTTGCCAGCTCAACGGTCTGCGGCGTGAAACCCTGCGCAACCGCGTAGCCACGCTCATCCTGCACGGTAAAGCGCGCGCCCTGCGGCAGAGAGTCGATGCGTACCATTTGGGTTTCAGTGCCGACAATGGTGGCGCAGCCGCTAAGCAGCAGCGCGGCGGCCAGAGCCAGAATTCGCTGTTTCATGAAGGGGTCCACAGAGTGATCAATGATCAGAGTGTAGACCGCCCTCTCAGACTCAATCGGGCTATCATCGCCCGATTCAGCCAGCTTATTGCGGTTGACAAGCGCGGGCAATAGCCGCGATGTCGTTGGGTGAGGTACGACAGCAGCCGCCAATCAGCTTCGCGCCCGCCTGTTGCCACTCGTCCAGCTTGTCATGCAGCGTGCAGCCCGACGGCGCGGAGTGCCAGGTTTTGCTGCTGGCATCATACTGCTCGCCGGAATTGGGATAGACCACCAGCGGCTTGTCAGTCAGCCTCTTTAGCTGCTGCAGCGCAGGCGTCACGCTCTCAAGTGCCACGCAGTTGATTCCCAGCGCTATCACCTGTGGCTGCTGATTCAGCCAGCTCACCACCTCTGACAGCGGCGTGCCGTCGCTGATGTGTTCAGCGTCACGCAGGGTAAACGTAAACCAGGCCCGGCCTTCAGGGAATTCTGCCAGCAGTTTCACCAGCGCCTGCGCTTCCGCAAAGGAAGGCAGGGTTTCGCAGGCCAGCAGATCGGCTCCCGCCGCCAGCAGCGCCTGCACGCGCGGGCGGTGAAACGCCATCATCTCCGCTTCCGGCAACGCATAGTCGCCGCGATATTCCGAGCCATCCGCCAGGAAAGCGCCGTACGGACCCACCGAACCCGCCACCAGCAGCGTTTTCGCGTCGGGCCGCACTGCCAGATAGTCGTGACGGGCGCGTCGCGCCAGTTCCACGCTCTGGGCGATCAACGCCAGTGACTGCGCTTCATCGAGACCGCGCGTGGCAAACCCCTGTGGCGTCGCCTGATAGCTTGCGGTGATGGCACAGCGGGCTCCGGCGACAAAATAGTCGTAGTGAACCTGATAGATCAGCTCAGGATTTTCCATCAGCACCTTTGCTGACCAGAGCGCATCGGCCAGATGGCAGCCGCGGGCTTCCAGTTCGGTGGCCAGCGCCCCATCCAGAATCAGCAATGGCGACTCTGTTAAAGCCTGCGCGACAGGGTTATACGACATCATTGGCCTCCTCAGGCTTCGGGGATGATTTGTGGGTCAGATGGTAAGCGGCGTAGCAAAACAGGACAAACGGGATGCCACACCACAGCGCGATGCGCTGGGTTGGATCGAACGCCAGACCGACGCAGGCCAGCAGGCAGAGCAGAAAGCCCAGAATCGGCGTCAGCGGATAGAGCGGCGCACGGTATCCCAGCTCGGCCAGCGATTTGCCCTGCTGAAGATGACGGCGACGGAAAACGAAATGCGAGGCGCAGATACTGAGCCAGACCGCGACCACCGCAAAACCGGAGATAGCCGACAGCGCCACAAACACCGTGTCTGGCGCGACCACGCTGGAGACCAGCGCCAGCAAACCGCCCACCATGCTGACGGTGATTGCCAGCAGCGGTATGCCGCGCTTATTGACCCGGGCAAAGGCGCGCGGCAGCGTATTCTCATTGGCCAGCGACCAGAGCATACGCCCGGATGCATAGAGGCCGGAGTTGGCCGCTGACAGGATAGCGGTCAGGATCACAAAGTTAATAATGTCAGCGGCATACGGGATACCGATCTTTTCAAACACCAGTACAAACGGGCTTTTCACAATGCCGGCCTGATCCATCGGAATCAGCGCCGCCAGCACAAATACAGTGCCGATGAAGAAGATAATCAGCCGGGCCACGGTAGTACGGATCGCCAGCGGCAGCACTTTCTCCGGCTGCTGGGTTTCACCGGCCGCAATCCCGATCAGCTCGGTGCCGGAGAAGGCGAAGTTCACCGCCACCATGGTCATCAGAATCGGCAGTACGCCGTTGGGCAGCCAGCCGTGCGCCGTGAGATTGCTCAGGCCCGGTGCGGGCGTGCCATCTTTCATCGGGATAAAGCCAAACATCGCTGCGCCGCCCAGCACGATAAAGGCGACGATCGTCACCACCTTAATCAGTGAGAACCAGAACTCCCCTTCGGCGAAGAAGCGGGTTGAGATGACGTTCAGCAGATAGATGGCGCAGCAGAAGACCAGGCACCAGATCCACACCGGGATTTGCGGGAACCAGTACTGCATGCAAAAGCCCGCCGCCGTCAGGCTGGAGCCGAGGGCTACCGTCCAGGTCAGCCAGTAGAGCCAGGCCACGGTGTAGCCGGTTGCCGGGCTAAGATAGCGTGCGGCATAGACGTGGAATGCGCCGGTTTCCGGCATCGCCACGGAGAGTTCGCCCAGACAGACCATCACCAGCCAGACCACCAGCGCGCCAATCAGATAGGCGAGCAGCGTACCCGCTGCTCCGGTGGTTGAAATGATATAGCCGGTGTTAAAAAACAGGCCGGTGCCGATCACGCCGCCCAGCGATAACATCACCAGATGGCGCACTTTCATGGTGCGTTTAAATTGTTCCTGCGAGGGAGTTGGCTGTTCGCTCATCATTTTTATCCGTATGGACGTCTAAACATCTATAGGGGACAATTTTATACGCGTCACAGCCGGTAATTGCAACGGGGGGAGTCAGGGAGGAAGGTCAGGCGGTTCAGTGCCCCGTCGCGGCGGGGCCTGATGCGTTAGCCGAAAACGCTTTGAATATAACGTTCCAGCGCCATGCGAGAACTGAATCCGTGCGGGATGCCGTAATGTTCCTGTGAATCACCCGCCAGGTAGAGAGGGAATTGGGTGTAGTGATCGCAGGTCTTCATTTCTGAAGCAGGTTCAGCGAACGGCTGGCTCTTCTCTTTCAGTGTCGGATGAATCACTAAAGCCATGCGCCCCATGCGCGCTTCGCGATTCACATAAACGTAGTTCTCTCCACGGCGATAGCCATAGGCCCGTGGGGTAATTTCATCGACTTCGAAACCCGCTTTTTCCAGTACGCGCGCTACCTCATCCGGTCGTAAATACATGCTCGATCCTCTCCTCTTTCAAAAGCTTCGCAACCTTACAACAGCATGACAGAGTGGGCATTCGGAATTTTCCCTAAAGAACACTCCCGCGTCTCGTTTATCAAAAGGTCGTCTACACTAGTATTACGTTTTTAAATCAAAGGGAGCTAAAAAATGTTTAATCGCACTGTAAAAAACGATGACATTGATATCAATCAGGACGTTAACGAACTGGCCGATTCACTGGAAGCGCTGTTGAAATCTTACGGCAGTGACGCCAAAGACGAAGTGGATTCTGCCCGCAGTCAGGCAGAAAAGCTGCTGAAACAGACCCGCTCAAGACTGAATGGCGGCAGCAACCGTGTTTCACAGGTCGCGCGTGATGCCTCCGCGCAGGTTGATACCTATGTCCATGACAAGCCATGGCACGGTGTAGGTATCGGTGCCGCGTTTGGTATCGTCGTGGGCGTGCTGCTGGCTTCACGCCGCTAAGCTAAGCGCTAAAAAATCCCCTAAGCCCTGCCCTGTGCGGGGCTTTTTTTTGCCCTTTTTCCGGCCAGCGACCTTTACAAAAGATTTTTTCAGGCTGCAGGGCGCATCCCTGCTGGCTTTTCCTCTGTTGCGCAAATGCAAATCATAAAACCCTATATCTGGTGGGCTTGACCACCAAAACCACTACATCTAGTATTTACCTCATTAGCACAACACCCGATGTTCGCCACAATAAAGCCCGCAACCTGCCGCGTCTGCTTTGTTTCCGGGCATCAGAACCGCATACAGAGGGAAATACGAATCATGCGCATTATTATTTACACTAAAGATAACTGTGTCCAGTGCACGGCGACCAAAAATGCGATGGACCGTCAGGGTATCGCCTATCAGCTGATCAATCTCGACACCCAGCCGGAAGCAATCGATAACCTGAAATCACTGGGTTACCGCCAGGTGCCGGTGGTGATGGCAGATAACGATCACTGGAGCGGTTTCCGTCCGGACAAGATCGCCACTCTGCGCTCCCTTTCTGCCGTCGGGGGTTAAGCACATGTTCCCGCTGGTCTATTTTTCCAGCCAGTCGGAAAACACCCACCGGTTTGTGACGCGCCTCGGCCTGCCCGCCCGGCGCATCCCGCTTGATGCCCGTGAGCAACTGCATATCAACCAGCCCTATATTCTGGTGGTGCCCAGTTATGGCGGTGGCAGCAGTCGCGGTGCCGTGCCCGGACAGGTGATTCAGTTTCTTAATGATGAGGCGAACCGACGCGGTATTCGTGGCGTGATCGCGGCGGGCAACCGTAACTTCGGTGCCGGTTACTGTCTGGCGAGCAGCATCATTGCAAAAAAATGTCAGGTTCCTTGTCTCTACCGCTTCGAGCTGATGGGAACGCCTGACGATATTGCGAAAGTTAAAGCGGGAGTAACCCAATTTTGGCAACAACAGATACCCTCAACGGCGTGACGCTCGATTATCACGCCCTCAATGCCATGCTGAACCTCTACGATGCTGACGGCCGCATCCAGTTCGATAAGGATCGCGAAGCGACACGTCAGTTTTATCTGCAGCATGTGCAACCCAATACCGTCCCCTTCTCCAGCAACGCCGAGCGTTTACGCTATCTGGTTGCGGAGAGCTATTACGAAGCGGACGTGCTGAATCAGTACGACTTTGACTTCCTGCTTGAGCTGCATGAGGTGGCGGAGAACTGGGGATTTGAGTTCAAAACCTTTCTGGGTGCCTGGAAGTACTACACCAGCTACACCCTGAAGACCTTTGACGGCAAACGATACCTGGAAACCTTTGAGCAGCGCGCCTGTATGGTGGCACTCACGCTGGCTCAGGGCGATGAAACGCTGGCACGGGCGCTGCTGGAGGAGATCCTCAGCGGCCGATTCCAGCCCGCCACGCCGACTTTTCTGAACTGTGGCAAACAGCAGCGTGGTGAGCTGGTCTCCTGCTTCCTGCTGCGCATCGAAGACAATATGGAGTCGATTGGTCGCGCCGTGAACTCGGCACTGCAGCTCTCAAAACGCGGCGGCGGCGTCGCCTTTTTGCTATCAAATCTGCGAGAGTCAGGCGCGCCGATCAAGCGTATTGAAAATCAGTCGTCGGGCGTTATCCCCGTAATGAAAATGCTGGAAGATGCTTTTTCCTATGCGAATCAGCTTGGCGCGCGTCAGGGTGCTGGCGCGGTGTGGCTCAATGCGCATCATCCTGATATTTTCCGCTTTCTGGATACCAAACGCGAAAACGCCGACGAGAAGATCCGCATCAAGACCCTGTCGCTGGGCGTAGTGATTCCTGATATCACCTTCCAGCTGGCGAAAGAGAACAGGCAAATGGCGCTGTTCTCTCCCTATGACGTTGAGCGGATCTACGGCCAGGCATTTGGTGATATCAGCATTAGCGAGAAGTATGACGAGATGCTGGCGGACGATCGCATCCGTAAAACCTGGATTCAGCCACGCGACTTCTTCCAGACGCTGGCCGAGATTCAGTTTGAATCGGGCTATCCCTATATCATGTATGAGGACAGCGTCAACCGCAGTAACCCAATTGCCGGTCGCATCAACATGAGCAATCTCTGCTCTGAGATCCTGCAGGTCAACAGCGCCAGCGAGTACCATGACGACCTGAGCTATCGCCGTATCGGCAAAGATATCTCCTGCAATCTCGGCTCACTGAATATTGCGCACGCCATGGATTCACGCGATCTGGCGCGCACCGTGGATGTGGCGATCCGCGCTCTGACGTCGGTATCGATGATGAGCGAGATCAGCTCAGTGCCTTCTGTCGCCGAAGGCAATCGCCGTTCGCACGCCATTGGCCTGGGCCAGATGAATTTGCATGGCTATCTGGCGCGTGAAGGCATTGCCTACGGTTCGCCGGAGGCGCTGGATTTCACCAATTTCTACTTCTATTGCATTACTTACTTTGCGCTGCGCACCTCAAATCAGCTGGCGCAGGAGCATCAGCAGACCTTCGACGGCTTTGCGGATTCGCAGTACGCCAGCGGCGTCTACTTTGATAAGTATCTGCAGCGGGAATGGCTGCCGCGCACGGAACGCGTTGCGACGCTGTTTGCCGATGCAGGACTGACGCTGCCAACGCAGGCGGACTGGCAGGCGCTTCGCGACGCGGTGATGCAGCACGGACTGTTTAATCAGAACCTGCAGGCGATCCCGCCGACTGGTTCGATCTCCTACATCAATCATGCCACCTCCAGCATCCATCCGATTGTCTCTCCTATCGAGATCCGCAAAGAGGGCAAAACCGGCCGCGTCTACTATCCCGCGCCGTTTATGACTAATGAGAATCTCCACCTCTATCAGGATGCGTATCAGATTGGGCCGGAGGCGATTATTGATACTTACGCAGAAGCGACTCAGCACGTCGATCAGGGCCTGTCGCTGACGCTGTTCTTCCGCGATGACGTCACAACCCGTGACATCAACAAAGCGCAGATTTACGCGTGGAAAAAAGGCATCAAAACGCTCTATTACATTCGACTGCGTCAGATGGCGCTTCAGGGCACGGAGGTTCAGGGCTGCGTCTCTTGCTCCCTGTGATGAAAATGATGAAACTTAAACAAATTCAGGCAATTAACTGGAACCGCATTCAGGATGATAAAGATCTTGAGGTGTGGAACCGTCTCACCAGCAACTTCTGGCTACCGGAGAAAGTGCCGCTCTCCAACGATCTGCCCGGCTGGCAGACGCTGGATAAACAGCAGCAGCAGCTGACTATCCGGGTGTTCACCGGCCTGACGCTGCTCGACACCATCCAGAACGTGATCGGCGCGCCGGGACTGATGGATGATGCTATTACCCCGCACGAAGAGGCGGTGCTGTCGAATATCAGCTTTATGGAAGCCGTGCATGCCCGCTCCTACAGTTCGATCTTTTCCACCCTGTGTAACACACAGGATGTGGATGCCGCCTATCAGTGGAGCGAAGAGAATGTGCCGCTGCAGAACAAGGCGCGCATTATCCTGGAACATTACCGCGCCGACGATCCGCTGAAGAAGAAGATTGCCAGCGTCTTCCTGGAGTCGTTTCTGTTCTATTCTGGCTTCTGGCTGCCGATGTACTGGTCGAGCCGGGGCAAGCTGACCAACACTGCTGACCTGATTCGCCTGATTATTCGCGATGAAGCGGTGCACGGTTACTACATCGGCTACAAATATCAGCAGGCGCTGGCCACGGCTGACGATCTGCGTCGCGAAGAGCTGCAGCAGTTCGCCTATGATCTGCTGCTGGCGCTGTATGAGAATGAAGTGGCTTACACCGAGGCGCTCTATGCCGATGTCGGCTGGGTGGAAGAGGTGAAAACCTTCCTGCACTACAACGCCAATAAAGCGTTGATGAATCTGGGTTACGAGGCGTTGTTCCCGGCGGAGCTGACGGCGGTGAATCCGGCCATTCTGTCGGCGCTGTCGCCCAACGCCGACGAAAACCACGACTTCTTCTCCGGTTCAGGCTCCTCCTATGTGATGGGAAAAGCGGTCGAAACCGAAGACGAAGACTGGAATTTCTGATGGTTGCCGGGTGCTGTTTTATCAGCATCCGGTTTTCACTGACAATGGCGTGCCAGCCGCGCTATCCCGACCCATCATAAGAAAAAAATATTACTGCCACACCGCCTGACTATTTCACCGTTTATTGATTTTCACCCGCACCGCATTTTCTTTTTTTTTGGCCAATTATTTCACTGAACATGATCGTTTCAGGCGTGATTATTTCCCTGCATCGGACTCTATTATTTCCGTAATATTTCACGTTGATGACGTCTGTTTTTCTCCCTTTCACGCAGCAAATCGGCCGAAATGCCAATAAATCCCTGATGATTTCACAAAAAATTAATCCGTGTTCATCCCTTGTGAGCACTGAAGATAATCGGCATCTGAATGTCCCGCGGCCGGTAAATATCCCAACTCAGGGTTGTCAGATAACGTCAGTGTGCTACGGTATGGCCTGCTTAAATTTCAGCGGGAACGACAGGGTAATATCAGGTATTTCAACCAGGATTTAATGACTGCATGGCTATTAAGCTCGAAGTAAAAAATCTCTATAAAATATTTGGCGACAATCCGGATCGCGCGTTTAAATATATTGAAAAGGGTGCGACCAAAGATGTCATTCTGGAGAAGACCGGTCTCTCTCTTGGCGTAAAGAACGCCAGTCTGGCTATTGAAGAAGGCGAGATATTCGTCATCATGGGGTTATCTGGTTCAGGAAAATCGACCATGGTTCGCCTTCTCAATCGTCTGATAGAACCGACGCGCGGCCAGGTGATTATTGACGGTGTCGATATTGCCAAAATATCTGCCAGCGAACTGCGTGACGTGCGCAGAAATAAAATCAGCATGGTATTCCAGTCATTTGCTTTGATGCCGCACATGAATGTATTAAATAACACGGCATTTGGCATGGAATTAGCGGGCGTCGCACTGGCTGAACGCCAGGAAAAAGCACTGGAAGCGTTACGTCAGGTCGGGCTGGAGAATTATGCGCACGCTTACCCGGATGAACTTTCCGGGGGGATGCGACAGCGCGTCGGATTAGCCCGCGCGCTGGCAATCAATCCCGACATCTTATTAATGGATGAGGCCTTCTCTGCACTGGATCCATTGATTCGTACTGAGATGCAGGATGAGCTGGTTAATTTACAAGCCAGGCATCAGCGCACCATCGTCTTTATTTCCCACGATCTTGATGAAGCGATGCGTATTGGCGATCGTATTGCCATTATGCAGGGCGGCGAAGTGATACAGGTTGGTACGCCGGATGAGATCCTGAATAACCCAGCCAACGACTATGTCCGCACCTTTTTCCGTGGCGTCGATATCAGTCACGTATTCAGCGCCAAAGATATTGCCCGTCGTAGCGCGGGAGCATTGATCCGCAAAGCGCCAGGTTTCGGCCCGCGCTCCGCCATTAAACTGCTGCAGGATGAAGACCGCGACTACGGCTATGTTCTGGAGAAACAGAAGTTTCTTGGTGTGGTCTCCACCTACTCGCTGAAAACCGCACTGGCAGCGGGTCTGGGACTGGATAGCGCCCTCCTCGACTCACCCGCCGCAGTGCCCGCCGATACCTCACTGAGCGATCTGCTCTCGCACGTCGCTCAGGCGCCCTGTGCGGTGCCAGTGGTCGGTGAGGAGAATCAGTATGTCGGTATCATTTCCAAAAGCACGCTATTGCGCGCGTTAGATCGTGAAGGAGCCCAGTCATGAGTCAGGACACCACCAATCCGTGGGATAGCGGCACAGCCGCCAGCAGTCAGGCTGCGCCCACCAGCAGCGGCGGTGCCGATGCCTGGGGCACGCCCGATGGCAGCGCGACACCCGATGCAGCCAGCAGCAGTGACTGGCTCAACAGCGCCCCCGCGCCCGCGCCGGAACATTTCAATATCATGGATCCGTTTCATAAAACCTGGATCCCGCTTGATCACTGGGTGACCACCGGTATTGACTGGGTGGTCAACCATTTCCGCCCGCTGTTTCAGGGTATCCGGGTGCCGGTTGACTATATTCTCAGCGCCTTTCAGCAGTTGTTGCTGGGAATGCCAGCGCCAGTGGCGATTCTGGTATTTGCGCTGATCGCCTGGCAGATCGCAACGCCCGCCATGGGCATCGCCACACTGGTATCGCTGATCGTGATTGGCGCCATTGGCGCCTGGTCGCAGGCGATGGTCACGCTGGCGCTGGTGCTTACCGCGCTGATGTTCTGCATTCTCATCGGTCTGCCGCTGGGGATCTGGCTGGCCCGCAGTGAACGGGCAGCGCGTATCGTACGCCCCTTGCTGGATGCGATGCAGACGACACCCGCCTTTGTCTATCTGGTGCCGATTGTGATGCTGTTTGGTATCGGCAACGTGCCAGGCGTGGTGGTAACGATTATCTTCGCCCTGCCACCAATTGTGCGTCTGACTATTCTCGGCATTAAGCAGGTGCCCGCCGATCTGATCGAAGCGAGCGAATCCTTTGGTGCCAGTCCGCGACAGCTGCTATTCAAAGTGCAGTTGCCGCTGGCGATGCCCACCATTATGGCGGGCGTCAATCAGACCCTGATGCTGGCGCTGTCAATGGTGGTGATCGCCTCGATGATCGCCGTGGGCGGACTCGGTCAGATGGTCCTGCGCGGTATTGGCCGTCTTGATATGGGGCTGGCGACGGTGGGTGGCGTGGGGATTGTGATTCTTGCCATTATCCTTGACCGCCTGACCCAATCTTTTGGTCGCGATAGCCGCAGCCGCGGTAATCGTCACTGGTATCACACCGGCCCGCTGGGCCTGATCTTATCTCCTTCGCGTAAAAAATAATCTGTCGGGCGGTGCCTGCGCGCCGCCCATCCTGACGCGACATCTGAAATAAGGAATGACTATGCGCAACAGAGCCTCTCTGCTCGCCGCCGTGGTAACCACGCTGGCCGTTTCACACGTCTCCGCTGCCGATCTGCCGGGCAAAGGTATTACGGTGCAACCCATACAGAGCACTATCGCTGAAGAGACTTTTCAGACCCTGATTGTCAGCCGCGCACTGGAGAAACTTGGCTATCAGGTCAGCAAGCCGAGTGAAGTCGATTACAACGTTGGCTACACCTCTATCGCCGCTGGCGACGCCACCTTTACCGCGGTGAACTGGCAGCCGCTGCATGACGACATGTACAAAGCTGCCGGTGGCGATCAGAAGCTGTATCGTCAGGGAACCTACGTTACCGGTGCCGCCCAGGGTTATCTGATTGATAAGAAGACCGCCGAAAAATATCACATCACCAATATTGAGCAGTTGAAAGATCCTAAGATCGCCAGCCTGTTTGACGCCAACGGCGATGGCAAAGCGGATATGACCGGCTGTACGCCAGGCTGGGGCTGTGAAGCGGTAATTAATCATCAGAACAGCGCCTTCGGTCTCAGTGATACCGTGACCGCCAATATGGGTAACTATTCGGCGATGGTGGCGGATACGCTGGCACGCTACAAACAGGGTAAACCGATCCTTTATTACACCTGGACGCCCTACTGGCTGAGCGATGTGCTGAAGCCGGGTCGCGATGTAGTCTGGCTGCAGGTACCGTTCTCTTCGCTGCCAGGCGAACAGAAGGATGTAGATACTAAGCTGCCAAACGGCGCGAACTACGGTTTCCCGGTTAACACCATGCACATCGTCGCCAACAAAGCCTGGGCGGCGAAAAACCCGGCGGCTGCCCGTCTGTTTGCGGTCATGAAGCTGCCCATTACCGATATCAATGCTGAAAACTCAGCAATGCATGCCGGACAAAACTCAGAAGAGGCGATTAACCGTCATGTAGATGGCTGGATTAAAGCGCATCAGGCTGAGTTCGATAAATGGATCAGCGAGGCGCAGGCTGCCGCGCAATAACATGAAAACCTGTCTGCCCCAGGGTAGTTAATAAAAATGCTGGCTCAGGGAGCGTAAGCCTTAAGTCGGACAGTTATCTAAGGGCGGAAGCATTTCTGCCCTTTTTTATGCCTGCTATTCCGACTGGTATGGCCTGTTAATAAACATGCGTGTGAAATAGTTTTTTGAGTTACTATTAACCTCAAATGATTATTAGCGACCGATGCTGTTTATGAATGCGACTCGCCAGGTTCTGACGCCTGCTTTAGTGGTCCTGATGTCGGTAGCAACCGGCCTCTGTGTAGCCAGTAACTACTACGTTCAGCCACTGCTCAATACCATCGCCCAACAGTTTGATCTCTCTGTCAGCCTTGCCGGGTTTATTGTCACCACGGCGCAACTCGGCTACGCCTGCGGTCTGTTGTTGCTGGTGCCGCTGGGCGATCGCTTTGAACGACGCAGCCTGATTGTGACGATGATCCTGCTGGCTGCTGCGGGCATGGTGATTATCGCCCTTTCGCACTCCTTTACTTTTTTACTGCTGGGCACGGTGATGACCGGCCTGTTCTCGGTCGCCGCACAAATCCTGGTGCCGCTGGCCGCCACGCTGGCAGAGCCAGAGCGGCGTGGTAAAATTGTGGGGACGGTAATGAGCGGTTTGCTGCTGGGGATTCTGCTGGCGCGCACCGTGGCAGGCGGCCTGGCGCAGCTTGGCGGCTGGCGTACCGTCTACTGGACTGCCAGCCTGCTGATGGTGGTGATGGCCCTGGCGCTGTGGCGATCGCTGCCGCGCGTAAAACAGTCCGTGCCCATGAGCTATCCGCAACTGCTGGCCTCCATCTTTCGCCTGTATGCAGGTAATCGGGTGCTCCGCACCCGCGCCTGGACCGGCTGCCTCTCCTTTGCCAATTTCAGCCTGCTGTGGACCTCAATGGCCTTTCTGCTCGCCGGGGCGCCTTATCACTTCTCAGAGGGCGAGATTGGCTTGCTGGGGCTGGTCGGTGCCGCAGGTGCGCTGGCCGCACGTCAGGCGGGCACGCTGGCTGACATGGGTAAAGCGAAGCTGACCACCCGACTGGGCCTGCTGCTTATGCTGCTGTCGTGGGCCGCCATAGCGTGGGGCGCGGAGCAGCTTGCGCCGCTGATCGTCGGCATCCTTTTGCTGGATTTGGCGGTGCAGGCCGTCCATATCACCAATCAAAGCGTGATCTACGCGCAGATGCCGGAGGCACGGAACCGTCTTAATGCCGGTTACATGACCAGCTACTTTATGGGTGGCGCGGCCGGCTCACTGCTCTCCGCGACCGCTTACCATCTTTTGGGCTGGTATGGCGTCTGTGGCGCTGGCGTGCTGCTGACTGTGATTAATCTGCTGATTTGGGCAACCGGATCGCGCTTTGAGGCGGAAAAAATCAACTGAAGCCTGGCTGGACAGCGCATTGCGTCTGGTCACAAATGGTTAGGTTTGTTATGGTTAGTAGCAAACCTATTCACTTCAGTTATTTTTCCCCGCGATATTATTAAATTTGCCCCCTTTTTGATCACGTTCCGGCACAGCGGCTGCCGCCGGACGTACGGGTTTTAGACCCAGGGCCAGGGAATGGCCTGGAAGACCTTTGATGGTGAATAGTGATTCTGTCAGCGATCACCTGCCAAAAAGTGACTACGCTTATCCTGTCACCATAGTTATTATACAAGTTGCAATTAGTGAGGTTTTTTTTAATGGAAAGTTCGTTTACTCCCATTGAGCAGATGCTAAACATCCGTGCCAATCGCCATAAGGATTTTCCGTTGCAGGAAATTATTCTGACGCGTCTCTGTATGCATATGCAGGGTAAACTGCTGGACAACCGCAATAAGATGCTGAAAGCACAGGGGATTAATGAAACCCTGTTCATGGCGTTGATTACGCTGGATGCACAGGAAAACCACAGCATTCAGCCCTCTGAGCTCAGCTCTGCCCTTGGCTCTTCACGCACCAATGCCACGCGCATTGCTGATGAACTGGAAAAACGCGGCTGGATTGAGCGTCGTGAAAGCGATCACGACCGTCGCTGCCTGCACCTGCATCTGACCGATAAAGGGATGGAGTTCCTGCGCCAGCTTCTGCCACCTCAGCATCAGAGCCTGCAGTACCTCTGGTCGTCGCTGTCGGTCGATGAGAAATCCCAGCTGGAAGGCATCACCCGTAAGCTGCTTAATCGTCTTGATAAAATGGATGAAGATCAGCTGATCGCCTCGCTTTCCCGCTAATAGCAATAAGTGCGACACAATCACCTGTCGAAATCGTTATTTTAATTTCCTTTTTTATCTGGCCAGCGCTCAGTCGCTGGCTTTTTCGACTCGGGCGCAGGCGGAAATGGATTTCTGCCGCCCGACTAAATGGAAAACGTGGAGAAAGTCATGAGTGCAACGGCAGAAGCACAAAGCCCGCAACCGTCAGCCAGTAAAAAGAAGAAGCGCAAAAGTGTGCTCATTGTGCTGGCGCTGCTCTTTGTGCTGGTTGGTATTGCCTGGGGAGTTTACTGGTTCCTGGTCCTGCGCCATTTTCAGGAAACGGATGACGCCTACGTTGCGGGTAATCAGGTGCAGGTGATGGCACAGGTCTCCGGTAGCGTGAACAAAGTCTGGTTTGAAGACACCGATTTCGTCAAAAAAGGCGATGTGCTGGTTTCACTCGATAAAACCGATGCTGAGCAGGCGTTTGAAAAAGCGCAGACGGCCCTGGCCACCAGCGTGCGTCAGACGCATCAGCTGATGATCAATGGCAAACAGTATCAGGCCAGCATTACCCTGCAGCAGACCGCGCTGGCACAGGCAGAAGCCGACCTGAAACGCCGCGAGCCGTTGGGTGCAGCCAACCTGATTGGCCGTGAAGAGTTACAGCACGCCCGTGACGCCGTGGCCACCGCCAAAGCGCAGCTGGACGTAGCGATTCAGCAATACAATGCCAATCAGGCGATGATCCTCAATACCTCGCTGGAGAATCAGCCTGCCGTTCAACAGAGCGCGGCTGAGCTGCGTGACGCCTGGCTGGCGCTGCAACGCACCGAAATCCGCAGTCCGATGGATGGTTTCATCTCCCGTCGCAGCGTGCAGGTCGGTTCGCAAATCTCCTCCAGCACCCCGCTGCTGGCTGTCGTACCTGCCACCAATCTGTGGGTCGATGCCAACTTCAAAGAGACCCAGCTGGCTGGCGTTCGCATTGGTCAGCCTGTCACCGTGGTTGCCGATATCTACGGTGACGAAGTGGTTTATCAGGGCAAAGTCGCAGGACTGGATATGGGCACCGGCAGCGCCTTCTCTCTGCTGCCTGCGCAGAATGCCACCGGTAACTGGATCAAAGTGGTTCAGCGCCTGCCGGTGCGTATTGAACTGAATCAGGAAGATATCGCCAGACATCCACTGCGCATCGGCCTCTCCACGCTGGTTAAAATCGATACCACCAGCAAAGAAGGTAGCGCGCTCGCCACCAGCGCCCGTCAGCAGGCCGCTTACAGCAGCAACGCGCTGGCGATTGACCTAGCGCCGGTCAATCAGCTGATCACCGATATCGTCCGCGCCAACGCCGGATGATGACGCGGAGGCTGTAATGGCACAAAAACCGCTTGAAGGGATGCCGCTGGTCCTGATGACCATTGCGCTGTCGCTGGCGACGTTCATGCAGGTTCTGGACTCGACCATCGCCAACGTGGCGATCCCCACTATTGCCGGGAACCTGGGGGCCTCGAACTCTCAGGGTACCTGGGTAATCACCTCGTTTGGTGTGGCGAATGCGATCTCGATCCCGCTGACCGGCTGGCTGGCAAAACGCATCGGTGAAGTGAAGCTCTTTACCTGGTCGACCATTCTGTTTGCCATCGCCTCCTGGGCATGTGGCATGTCAGATAGCCTGGAGATGCTGATCTTCTTCCGCGTCATTCAGGGGATCGTCGCGGGTCCTTTGATCCCGCTGTCGCAAAGTCTGCTGCTCAACAACTATCCGCCCGCCAAGCGCAGTGTTGCGCTGTCGCTGTGGGCGATGACAGTGATTGTGGCTCCGATCTGTGGCCCGATACTGGGCGGCTGGATCAGCGATAACTATCACTGGGGCTGGATCTTCTTTATCAACGTGCCGATTGGCGTGGCGGTAGTGATACTGACGCTGCAAACCCTGCGTGGTCGGGAAACCAAAACCGAAATCCGGCGGATCGATATGGTCGGGCTGGTGCTGCTGGTAGTGGGGATCGGCTGTCTGCAGGTGATGCTGGATCGCGGAAAGGAGCTCGACTGGTTTAACTCGTCCGAGATTATCGTGCTCGGGGTAGTGGCCGTGATTGCCCTATCAGTCCTGCTGGTCTGGGAGCTGACGGACGATCACCCGATCATAGACCTGTCGCTGTTTAAGTCGCGTAACTTCACCATCGGCTGCCTGTCTATCAGCCTGGCTTACATGCTCTACTTCGGCTCGATAGTACTGTTGCCGCAGCTGCTGCAGGAGGTCTACGGTTATACCGCAACCTGGGCCGGTCTGGCGTCTGCGCCGGTGGGGATTTTGCCGGTGATCCTGTCGCCGATCATTGGTCGCTTTGCCCATAAGCTCGACATGCGACGGCTGGTCACGTTCAGCTTCATTATGTATGCCGTCTGCTTCTACTGGCGCGCATATACGTTTGAACCGGGGATGGACTTTGGTGCCTCAGCCTGGCCGCAGTTTATCCAGGGCTTTGCCGTGGCCTGCTTCTTTATGCCGCTGACCACCATCACGCTGTCGGGACTGCCGCCGGAGCGTATGGCCGCGGCCTCCAGCCTGTCGAACTTTATGCGTACCTTTGCCGGCTCGGTGGGGACGTCGATTACCACCACCATGTGGAGTAACCGCGAGTCGATGCATCATAGCTACCTGACGGAGTCGATCACACCGTACAACGTCAATTCACAGCAGATGTATAGCCAGCTGGAGAGCATGGGGATGACGCAGCAGCAGGCGTCGGCCTATATCGCGCAGCAGATTACTAACCAGGGACTGATTATTTCAGCGAATGAAATCTTCTGGGCGTCGGCGGGGGTCTTTTTGATTCTGCTGGTGCTGATCTGGTTTGCCCGTCCGCCGTTTAGCGCAGGCGGCGGTGGGGGTGGCGCGCACTGATGTCACACAGCAAAACGGGCCTTTCGGCCCGTTTTTTTATGCGTTCTGACGCCACCATTCGGCAAGCAGTACGCCGGTTGCGACCGAGACGTTGAGACTTTCTACGTTACCGGTGCCGCCAATCGACAGGCTCATGTCACCCTGTTTGAACGCCGTGTCAGAAAGACCTTCACGCTCCTGACCTAACACCAGCACCATTTTCTCCGGCAGCTGAGCCTGCGCCAGCGGCGTGCCCTGATGGCTGGAGGTGGTCACGATGGTGTAACCCGCTTTACGGAATGCTTCCAGACCTTCGCTGAAGGTTGCGCCGCTGATAGCCTGCACATGCTCAGCACCGCCTTCTGCAGTGCGCACGGCTGCGCCTGACTCCAGCAGTGAGGCATCGTTTACCAGCAAACCTTTTACGCCGAAGTGCGCGCAGCTGCGCATAATCGCGCCGAGGTTGTGCGGGTTGCTGACATCTTCCAGCGCCAGTACGCAATCTTTGGTCGTTGCCTGACTCAGCCATTCAGAAACCGCCATACCCATGCGCTTTTTGATCAGGAAGCAGACGCCGCCATGATGCTCTGTACCTGAGGCCTTGGTGATCTCTGCATCTTCTACCACGTGATAGGCTTTGCGGTTAGCCGCCAGCCAGCGCAGCGATTCGCGGAAACGCGGGGTTACTTCCTGAATGAACCAGGCGCGAACAATCGCTTCCGGGCGGCTCTGGAACAGCGCCTGACAGGCGTTCTCACCATACACACGGGTTTCTTCGTTACGCTGACGACGGATCTGCTCAGGATCGACAAAGCTCTTGCCGCTGATGCCGCCGTGATCGGGCTTATCGCTCTCAGGCGATGCTGCACGCTCGGCTGATGGCGCGCGTGACACGGTGCGCCACGGGGAATCGCTGTTGCCATAGGCACCCCGGCTATCATCGCCACGATCGCTGCGGCGACCTGCACCATCGTCTGAACGGCGTGGTGCGCCACGTCCGCCTTCATCACGACGTGGTGAACTGCTGCGACCGGTGTCGTCGCTGCGACGGCCAGCGGAGCGACCGCCTTCCTGACCGCGTTCAGTACGGGGGCCAGACGAACGACGATTATCATCCGGGCGGGCAGCAGAGTGACCACCTTTGCCTGTACGAGGATTCGGCGCGCGCGCGCTTTTATCGTCCTCGCCACGCACGTACATCACCTTAACCTTGCCGCTCTTGCCTTTAAATTCGTCGTTCATGTCTTCCTCCTGCATTTAGAGCGCGCAGAGTACCTGATGTGCTGGCGCTTAGCTATCAACTATTGAACCTATAGAGCAATCCAGATTGAGCGAAAATCCGCCCCCTTTCATAATGGACAACTATTACCAGACTGACACTTTTCAACCCCAGAGGTTCCTATGAATACGGTATGCGCTTCCTGTCAGGCAACCAATCGCGTTCCTGAAGAACGCCTTGCCGACGCGGCGAAATGTGGCCGCTGCGGAAATGCGTTGTTTGATGGCGAAGTGGTCAATGCCACCAGCGCTAACTTTGACAAATATCTGCAGGACGATCTGCCGGTGGTGATCGATTTCTGGGCGCCCTGGTGCGGTCCCTGCGTCAATTTTGCGCCGGTGTTTAAAGATGTCGCCAGTGAGCGCAGCGGAAAAGTTCGATTCATTAAAGTGAACACCGAAGCGGAACCCGCCCTGAGCGCCCGTTTCAACATTCGCAGTATTCCGACCATCATGCTGTTTAAGAACGGTGAGCGGGTGGACATGCTGAACGGTGCCATGCCCAAAGCGCCGTTTAACGAATGGCTGGATGAATCACTTTAATCTCCAGAGGCCAGCCAGTCTGGCTTTTTCCTTTTCATCTGCGCTTCGATTACACTGACGTTTTTCCTGCCCTGAATACTCATGTCTGATAATGCTGTTTTGCGCTTGCGCACCCAACGCCTGGCCCGCGCCACCCGTCCTTTCCTCGCGCGCGGAAATCGGGTCATTCGCTGCCAGGGCTGTCTGCTGCCAGAGGCCAACTGTCTCTGCAGTCAGATCGTGCCTCAGTCTGCCCGTAGCCGCTTCTGCCTGGTGATGTTTGATACTGAGCCGATGAAGCCGAGCAATACCGGCCGTCTGATTGCCGATATTCTGCCAGATACCCAGGCTTTTGGCTGGTCACGCACCGAGCCGGATCCGCTGCTGCTGGCGGCCGTGCGTAATCCCGATTATCAGCCACTTGTCGTCTTCCCTGCTTCCTATGCCGATCCCGGTCGTCAGGTGCTGACAACGCCCCCCACCAGCGGCAAGCCGCCGCTGTTTATTATGCTCGATGGCACCTGGACCGAAGCACGCAAAATGTTCCGCAAAAGCCCCTGGCTCGATGCCCTGCCGGTCATGTCGCTGGATGTCAGCACGCCTTCGCGCTATACGCTGCGGGAGGCGCACGGCGAAGGTCAGCACTGCACCGCTGAAGTCGCTACGGCGCTGCTGGCGCAGGCGGGCGATCGGCTGGCGGCAGAGGCGCTATCTCACCATTTCGATCAGTTCCGCGCGGCCTACCTGGCAGGAAAACCGCATCATCCCGGACAGGCTTAGCCTCATCCGTCTTCTCATGGCAGGCGAAAGCCTGCTCTGACAGATCCCAGGATTCGGATCTTCAGCCTGCGATCTGCCCGGAAGCACTGCCAGCAAAAAGCGTTTACAATCACGCAAATCCCGATCTCTGGAGGGCGAAATGAGCCAACGCGGACTGGAAGCGCTGTTACGACCTAAATCAATTGCGGTGATTGGTGCCTCGGTAACGCCAGGGCGTGCCGGGTACTTTATGATGCGCAACCTGCTGGCGGGCGGTTTTAGCGGGCCGGTATTGCCGGTGACGCCAAAATATAAAGCGGTCAGCGGCGTGCTGGCCTGGCCCACCATCGACAGCTTACCTTTCGCACCAGACCTGGCGGTAATCTGCACCCACTCAAAACGTAACCTCGGATTGCTGCAACAGCTCGGCGAGAAAGGCTGCAAAGCCTGCATTATCCTCTCCGCGCCCGCCAGCCAGTCGGCTGAACTTAAAGCCTGCGCCAGCCGGTGGCAGATTCGTCTGCTGGGACCGAACAGTCTTGGCCTGCTGGCACCCTGGCAGGGCCTGAATGCCAGCTTCTCGCCGGTACCCATAGAGAAAGGCCGTATCGCGTTTATCTCCCAGTCCGCCGCCGTGTCTAATACCATTCTCGACTGGGCACAGCAGCGTAATCTCGGTTTTTCCTGGTTTATCGCGCTGGGTGACAGTCTGGATACCGATGTCGATGACCTGCTCGACTTTCTGGCTCGCGACGGGAAAACCAGCGCCATCCTGCTCTATCTCGAACACCTCAGCGACGCGCGTCGTTTTGTTTCCGCCTCACGCAGTGCCTCGCGTAATAAACCGATATTGATCATCAAGAGTGGTCGCAGCCGTGAAGCACAGGCGCTGCTTGGGACTCACAGCGGGCTCGACGCCGCCTGGGATGCGGCGATTCAGCGCGCCGGGTTGCTGCGGGTGCAGGATACCCATGAGCTGTTCTCCGCCGTTGAGTCGCTAAGCCATATGCGACCGCTGCGTGGCGACAGGCTGATGATCATCAGTAATGGTGCCGCACCTGCCGCGCTGGCGCTGGATGAGCTTTATGCCCGTAACGGCAAACTGGCGCAGCTCAGCGAAGAAACGCGTCAGCAGCTGGAAGCGCTATTACCTGCTGGCGCGGGTCGCGGTAATCCGCTGGATTTAAAAGATGATGCTACCGCCGAGCGCTACGCTGCCTGTGTGGAGATCCTGCTCAACAGCCATGAACTTGATGCATTAATGATTATTCATGCGCCAAGCGCGGTCGCGCCTGCGACTGAGACGGCCACACATCTGATCGACACCATTGGCCGTCACCCGCGCGGAAAGCGGGTGACGCTGCTGACCAACTGGAGCGGCGAGTTCTCTTCTCAGGCTGCGCGTCGAGCCTTTACGCAGGCCGGTATACCGACCTGGCGTACGCCGGAAGGTACTGTCACCGCCTTTATGCATCAGGTTGAGTACCGGCGTAACCAGAAGCAGCTGCGTGAAACCCCAGCCCTGCCAGCCACGCTAAACCAGGACAGTGCCCATGCTCACCAGTTGCTGTCACAGGCGCTGGCGCATGGTATTACTGCGCTGGATACCCACGAAGTGCAGCCGGTGCTGCAGGCGTACGGGCTGGCGACGCTGCCCACCTGGATCGCCAGCGACAGTGCGGCGGCCGTGACGATTGCCGATCAGATTGGCTATCCGGTGGCGCTGAAACTGCGCTCACCTGATATCGCCCATAAATCGGAGGTGCAGGGCGTAATGCTCTACCTGCGCAATGCCAGCGAAGTAGAGCATGCCG
Organism: Candidatus Pantoea varia; assembly: GCF_900115075.1. Taxonomy (GTDB): domain Bacteria; phylum Pseudomonadota; class Gammaproteobacteria; order Enterobacterales; family Enterobacteriaceae; genus Pantoea; species Pantoea varia. Next base: position 4,777 of record NZ_FOVG01000001.1, on the reverse strand, counting down.
CCGAGGCTATTTTTGATCGTGTCAAACAGACACTACCGCAGGCACGTATCGAAGGGCTGCTGGTTCAGAGCATGGCCAGCCGTGCGGGCGCGCAGGAACTGCGGGTCGTGGTCGAACAGGATGCTCTGTTTGGCCCGATCATTATGCTGGGCGAAGGCGGTGTTGAATGGCAGGCTGATAAACAGGCTGCCGTTGCCCTGCCTCCGTTGAATATGACGCTGGCACGCTATCTGGTCATTCAGGCGATCAAGAGCGGCAAAATCCGCAGCCGCAGCGCCCTGAATCCGCTCGATATACCCGGTCTAAGCCAGCTGCTGGTGCAGGTCTCAAACCTCGTGGTGGATTGCCCGGAGATACAGCGGCTGGATATTCATCCGCTGCTGGCGGCGGGCAATGATTTTACTCTGCTGGATGTCACTCTGACGCTGGCTCCGTTCCACGGCGATAACGAAGCACGACTGGCAATACGCCCCTATCCACAGCATCTGGAAGAAGAAGTGAAGTTAAAGGATGGGCAGTTTTGCCTGTTCCGCCCTATCCTGCCTGAAGATGAACCTCTGCTGCGCGATTTCATCAGTCAGGTCACCAAAGAGGATCTTTACTACCGCTATTTCAGTGAAATCAATGAGTTTACGCATGATGACCTCGCCAATATGACCCAGATCGATTATGACCGTGAGATGGCAATTGTGGCGGTACGTCAGCATCAGGGACGCCCAGAGATCATCGGTGTCACCCGCGCTATTTCTGATGCGGATAACATTGATGCGGAATTTTCGGTGCTGGTCCGTTCCGACCTGAAAGGGTTAGGCATGGGCCGTCGTCTGCTGGAAAAAATGATCCGTTACACCCGACATCACGGCTTGCAACAATTGAACGGTATCACCATGCCCCATAACCGCGGCATGATTACACTGGCCCGAAAACTCAATTTTCATGTTGATATTCAACTGGATGACGGTATTGTCAGCCTGAAATTGCCTTTACAGAATGAGATCAACTAGCCTTGTAGAGAAAGGTAAAAAACGTTCGAATCGACGGAGTTGATGTTATTATTTATGGTTATAACCCTGATTTGATGGCAAAAGGCCATGCAATGAACAGAGAAGAAGTGCACTGTGATGTTGTCTAAATTTAAACGTAACAAACACCAACAACACCTCGCACAGCTGCCGAAACTGTCACAATCCGTTGCGGATGTGTCGACACTTTACTCGCCTGCCGAATTCCGCCAGACGTTGCTGGAGAAGATTGCGGCAGCGCAGTCACGCATCTGTATTGTTGCGCTCTATCTGGAAAATGATGACGCCGGGCGTGCCGTCATGGATGCGCTTTATAGTGCGAAGCAGGCGCGGCCGGAGCTGGATATCTCGATTCTGGTCGACTGGCACCGTGCGCAGCGTGGCCGGATTGGCGCAGCGCGAGGCGTAACTAATGCCGACTGGTATTGCGAGATGGCGACCCGCTATCCGGATATCGCTATCCCGGTTTATGGTATCCCGGTTAATACCCGTGAAGCGCTGGGTGTGCTCCATCTAAAAGGGTTTATTATTGATGATATGCTGCTCTACAGCGGAGCCAGCATCAATGATGTCTACCTGCATCAGCATGATAAGTATCGCTATGATCGCTACCAGGTTATCCGTAATGCCCAGCTGACCGATACGATGTATGACTGGATCACGCTCAATCTGAAGTCGGCGGAAGCGGTCAACCGACTCGATTTTGCTGAGCGTCCTTCCAGCCCTGAAATCAAAAATGAGACGCGCCAGTTCCGTCAGGATTTGCGAGGCTTCAATTATCAGTTTGAAGGGAATGCCGGCAATGATGAACTGACGGTTACGCCGCTGGTCGGTCTGGGCAAGCATAGCCTGCTCAATAAAACCATTTTCCATCTGATGCCCTGTGCGGAACAGAAGCTGATCATCTGTACCCCCTACTTCAACATGCCCGCCCTGCTGGTGCGTAATATCATTCATCTGCTGCGCCAGGGGAAAAAGGTCGAGATCATCGTCGGTGATAAAACAGCCAATGATTTCTACATCGCGCCCGACCAGCCGTTTAAAATCATTGGCGCGCTGCCTTACCTGTATGAAATCAATCTACGTCGCTTCATGAGTCGTCTGCACTACTACGTTACGACCGATCAGCTGGTTGTGAGACTGTGGAAGGATGGCGATAACAGTTATCACCTTAAAGGGATGTGGGTTGATGATGAATGGCAGCTGATTACTGGTAATAACCTTAATCCGCGTGCCTGGCGGCTCGATCTGGAAAATGCGGTGCTGATCCACGATCCTCATCAGGAATTAGCGGCTCAGTGTGAGAAAGAATTGACGTTAATCCGGCAGAATACGACAGTAGTGACGCATTTCCGTGAGCTTGAGAGTATTGCCGATTACCCGGCTAAAGTGCGGAAACTGATTCGCCGGCTGCGCAGGATACGTATCGATCGCCTCATCAGCCGTATTCTTTAATCGCTGCGGCGATGAAGGCATCCACCAGGCGAATTGTACTGCTTGCTGTGCTGTTGTGTAGTGGATGCGTCCCTATGGCGGAAGATTAGTGGACTGGACGGGATAACGCGGAACACTTTTCGCTTCTGCTGCACTGGCCGCTGAAAGCAATGAATATGGTCAGCGCCAGCCTCTTTCTGGCCGGAAAAGCCAGACTATCGGCATCCTGTTTTCATTAGGTCCAGGGGCGGGAAAAGAGTGGTATGACAGCCGTCCGAATGGCAGCGGCTGGAGCTGGAAAGATTCCACGTGGGATGCCGCCGGTGCAGCCAGCAGCATTGCCCTGTGGAATCTAAGTCATAGCCCTGTTAAAGCTTAATCCCCTTACCGCGCTTGTGCAGCAACAGCGACACCAGAAACGCCACCGCGCCCATTGCTGAGACATACCAGAAGAAGGTGGTCTCGATCCCCTGCTGCTTCATCAGCAACGCCACATACTCAGCCGACCCACCGAACAGCGCATTCGCTACTGCGTATGATAGCCCTACACCCAAAGCACGCACCTGCGGCGGAAACATTTCGGCTTTAAGAATGCCGCTGATGGCGGTGTAGAAGCTGGTAATCAGCAAGGCCAGCATGATTAACAGGAAAGCTACGCCGGGACTTTGCACGTTTTGCAGCAGGGTCAGAATGGGTACTGTACAGATCGCCGCACCCGCACCAAAGATCATCATCGAAGTGCGACGACCGATTTTATCTGACAGCGCACCGATTATGGGCTGAATCAGCATAAAGACCAGCAGCGCCCCGGTCATCAGCCCGCTGGCCGTTTTCGGATCCATGCCTGATGTGTTAACCAGATACTTCTGCATGTAGGTGGTGAAGGTGTAAAAACTCAGGGAGCCACCCGCGGTGAAACCCAGCACCATCAGGAAGGAACGGGGATGATTGCGCAGTAATCCGATTACGCTACCTGCATCGCGATGTTCACGGCTGGCCTTATCTGACGTTTCCTCCAGAGAGCGTCGCAACCATAATGCGACAACGGCGAGCAGTGCGCCGAGGAAGAACGGAATGCGCCAGCCCCAGCTGCGCAGCTCTGCATCAGTGAGCAGAAATTGCAGGACTACCACGGTCAGTACCGCCGCTAACTGACCGCCAATCAGCGTGACATACTGGAAAGAGGCGTAGAATCCTTTGCGTCCTTCCAGAGCCACTTCGCTCATGTAGGTTGCGCTGGTCCCATATTCCCCGCCCACCGATAATCCCTGAAACATACGCGCCAGCAGCAGAATAACGGGAGCCGCCACGCCGATCGTTGCATAACCGGGCAGGCAGGCGATCACCAGCGAACCAAAGCACATCATACAGACCGAAACCAGCATCGAATTTTTTCGGCCATGTTTGTCGCCGATATAGCCGAACAGCCAGCCGCCAATCGGACGCATCAGAAATCCTGCCGCAAAAACGCCTGCCGTCTGTAATAACTGCGTTGTGGTGTCGCCCTGCGGGAAGAAAATGTGCGCAAAGTAGAGCGAGAAGAATGAATAGACATAGAAGTCGAACCACTCAACCAGGTTGCCCGATGACGCGCCGACGATAGCCCAGATGCGTTTCTTTGTATCATCCGTCTGAGTTTTATTATTGGGTGTCATGCTTTACCTCTGTTCCTTGCTGATCAACAGCGTTTAAAGGAGTGAGTAAAGCATTTAAGTCTACTGGAGGTAAAGGCGGGGTAATCCGAGATTATTATTGTGAACTGTGTCGCTAATTATCGAAAAATCAGCGGGTTGCTGGCGATTATGAGGAAGAATCCGAGGGTGACAAGGCTGCAGTAAGCGGGCAAATGATAAATATTTCTGCTAAATACAGCAAAATCCAGACGTAAAAAAGCCCCGCACGTTCGTGCGGGGCTTCTTCACTTATATAATGCTTGGCAGTTCCCTACTCTCGCATGGGGAGACCCCACACTACCATCGGCGCTACGGCGTTTCACTTCTGAGTTCGGCATGGGGTCAGGTGGGACCACCGCGCTAAAGCCGCCAGGCAAATTCTTTGTGCACGAAACGAATCTTTCACGCCATGACCGCGTTGCCATCGCTCAGCCACACCGGTCACATACGTCAGTATGCTCCCGCTGATGCCCTCGCTCTGCGCCTTGTCACGCCGCAAAATCTTTCGTTTCCGCAAATTATTATCCGGTAACAGGCTGAAAATCGTGTCTCTCAAAAACGCCTCTGGCGTTGTAAGGTTAAGCCTCACGGGTCATTAGTACCGGTTAGCTCAACGCATCGCTGCGCTTACACACCCGGCCTATCAAC
>NZ_FOVG01000012.1:0-2997 GCF_900115075.1 Candidatus Pantoea varia | reverse complement strand
CGCGATGCGTTCGAGTCTCTCAAATGCTCGTAACTTACAAGCGTTGTAAAACGCCTGTGGGTTGTGAGGTTAAGCGACTAAGCGTACACGGTGGATGCCCAGGCAGTCAGAGGCGATGAAGGACGTGCTAATCTGCGTAAAGCGACGGTAAGGTGATATGAACCGCTACAGCCGTCGATGTCCGAATGGGGAAACCCGGTGCACTCTGTGCATCATTGCAGCATGAATACATAGTGCTGCAAGGCGAACCGGGGGAACTGAAACATCTAAGTACCCCGAGGAAAAGAAATCAACCGAGATTCCCCCAGTAGCGGCGAGCGAACGGGGAGCAGCCCAGAGCCTGAATCAGTTTGTGTGTTAGTGGAAGCGTCTGGAAAGTCGCAGGGTACAGGGTGATACTCCCGTACACAAAAGCACACAAGCTGTGAGCTCGATGAGTAAGGCGGGACACGTGGTATCCTGTCTGAATATGGGGGGACCATCCTCCAAGGCTAAATACTCCTGACTGACCGATAGTGAACCAGTACCGTGAGGGAAAGGCGAAAAGAACCCCGGCGAGGGGAGTGAAACAGAACCTGAAACCGTGTACGTACAAGCAGTGGGAGCCTTCTTTATGGGGGTGACTGCGTACCTTTTGTATAATGGGTCAGCGACTTATATTCTGTAGCAAGGTTAACCGTATAGGGGAGCCGCAGGGAAACCGAGTCTTAACTGGGCGTTAAGTTGCAGGGTATAGACCCGAAACCCGGTGATCTAGCCATGGGCAGGTTGAAGGTTGGGTAACACTAACTGGAGGACCGAACCGACTAATGTTGAAAAATTAGCGGATGACCTGTGGCTGGGGGTGAAAGGCCAATCAAACCGGGAGATAGCTGGTTCTCCCCGAAAGCTATTTAGGTAGCGCCTCGTGAACTCATCTTCGGGGGTAGAGCACTGTTTCGGCTAGGGGGCCATCCCGGCTTACCAACCCGATGCAAACTGCGAATACCGAAGAATGTTATCACGGGAGACACACGGCGGGTGCTAACGTCCGTCGTGAAGAGGGAAACAACCCAGACCGCCAGCTAAGGTCCCAAAGTCATGGTTAAGTGGGAAACGATGTGGGAAGGCACAGACAGCCAGGATGTTGGCTTAGAAGCAGCCATCATTTAAAGAAAGCGTAATAGCTCACTGGTCGAGTCGGCCTGCGCGGAAGATGTAACGGGGCTAAACCATGCACCGAAGCTGCGGCAGCGACGCTTATGCGTTGTTGGGTAGGGGAGCGTTCTGTAAGCCGTCGAAGGTGGCCTGTGAGGGCTGCTGGAGGTATCAGAAGTGCGAATGCTGACATAAGTAACGATAAAGCGGGTGAAAAGCCCGCTCGCCGGAAGACCAAGGGTTCCTGTTCAACGTTAATCGGAGCAGGGTGAGTCGACCCCTAAGGCGAGGCCGAAAGGCGTAGTCGATGGGAAACAGGTTAATATTCCTGTACTCGGTGTTACTGCGAAGGGGGGACGGAGAAGGCTATATCGGCCGGGCGACGGTTGTCCCGGTTTAAGCGTGTAGGCGGAGGGTCCAGGTAAATCCGGTCCCTTATCAACGCTGAGGCGTGACGACGAGGCACTACGGTGCTGAAGTGATAAATGCCCAGCTTCCAGGAAAAGCCTCTAAGCATCAGGTAACACAGAATCGTACCCCAAACCGACACAGGTGGTCAGGTAGAGAATACCAAGGCGCTTGAGAGAACTCGGGTGAAGGAACTAGGCAAAATGGTGCCGTAACTTCGGGAGAAGGCACGCTGGCGCGTAGGTGGAGGGACTTGCTCCCCGAGCCGAAGCCAGTCGAAGATACCAGCTGGCTGCAACTGTTTATTAAAAACACAGCACTGTGCAAACACGAAAGTGGACGTATACGGTGTGACGCCTGCCCGGTGCCGGAAGGTTAATTGATGGGGTTATCCGCAAGGAGAAGCTCTTGATCGAAGCCCCGGTAAACGGCGGCCGTAACTATAACGGTCCTAAGGTAGCGAAATTCCTTGTCGGGTAAGTTCCGACCTGCACGAATGGCGTAATGATGGCCAGGCTGTCTCCACCCGAGACTCAGTGAAATTGAACTCGCTGTGAAGATGCAGTGTACCCGCGGCAAGACGGAAAGACCCCGTGAACCTTTACTACAGCTTGACACTGAACATTGAGCCTTGATGTGTAGGATAGGTGGGAGGCTTTGAAGCGCGGACGCCAGTTCGCGTGGAGCCAACCTTGAAATACCACCCTTTAATGTTTGATGTTCTAACGTAGGCCCGTAATCCGGGCTGCGGACAGTGTCTGGTGGGTAGTTTGACTGGGGCGGTCTCCTCCTAAAGAGTAACGGAGGAGCACGAAGGTCAGCTAATCACGGTCGGACATCGTGAGGTTAGTGCAATGGCATAAGCTGGCTTGACTGCGAGAGTGACGGCTCGAGCAGGTGCGAAAGCAGGTCATAGTGATCCGGTGGTTCTGAATGGAAGGGCCATCGCTCAACGGATAAAAGGTACTCCGGGGATAACAGGCTGATACCGCCCAAGAGTTCATATCGACGGCGGTGTTTGGCACCTCGATGTCGGCTCATCACATCCTGGGGCTGAAGTAGGTCCCAAGGGTACGGCTGTTCGCCGTTTAAAGTGGTACGCGAGCTGGGTTTAGAACGTCGTGAGACAGTTCGGTCCCTATCTGCCGTGGGCGCTGGAGAATTGAGGGGGGTTGCTCCTAGTACGAGAGGACCGGAGTGAACGCACCACTGGTGTTCGGGTTGTCATGCCAATGGCATTGCCCGGTAGCTAAGTGCGGAAAAGATAAGTGCTGAAAGCATCTAAGCACGAAACTTGCCCCGAGATGAGTTCTCCCTGACTCCTTGAGAGTCCTGAAGGGACGTTGAAGACTACGACGTTGATAGGCCGGGTGTGTAAGCGCAGCGATGCGTTGAGCTAACCGGTACTAATGACCCGTGAGGCTTAACCTTACAACGCCAGAGGCGTTTTTG
>NZ_FOVG01000011.1 GCF_900115075.1 Candidatus Pantoea varia | reverse complement strand
CCCACCTGACCCCATGCCGAACTCAGAAGTGAAACGCCGTAGCGCCGATGGTAGTGTGGGGTCTCCCCATGCGAGAGTAGGGAACTGCCAGGCATTAAATAAGTGAAGAAGCCCCGCACGAACGTGCGGGGCTTTTTTACGTCTGCAGATCGTGAAAAACCTCATCATAATCCCCGAAAACAGCCTGAGAACCCCTCTCTGATACGGTAAACTACGGCCAGATAACTCAGTAAAGGCCGTCAAATGTCCAGCCATCATCCCTCCTTAAAAGCCGACAATACGCTTGGGCTTGAAGTACACACACAGAAACGCATCGTTGCTGAGACGCCAGCTGCCATTCTGGCCGCGTGGCAGGCCAGCCAGCGTGATCAAACGCCTTTCATGGTGCTTGGTGAAGGCAGCAATGTCCTCTTTCTGGAAGATTTCGCCGGCACCGTGGTGCTCAACCGCATCAAAGGCATCAAAATTCAGGATGAATTTGAGTGCTGGAAGTTACATGTTGGGGCAGGTGAGAACTGGCATCAGCTGGTTAAAAGTACGCTGGAAAAAGGGATCACCGGCCTCGAAAACCTGGCGTTGATCCCTGGGATGACTGGCTCGGCACCGATTCAGAACATTGGTGCCTATGGTGTGGAGTTAAAAGATGTCTGCGAATATGTGGATGTGCTTAACCTGAACAGTGGTGAGACAGAACGTCTCGATCGTGAAGCCTGTGAGTTTGGCTATCGTGACAGTATTTTTAAACATCGCTATCAGTCAGGCTATGTCATCGTTGCGGTGGGGATAATATTACCTAAGCAGTGGCAGCCCGTATTAACCTATGGCGACCTGAAAACGCTCAATGCGGTGACGGCCAATGCCTGGGATGTCTATCATGCCGTGTGCCAGATGCGGCAGAGCAAGTTACCGGATCCAAAAGTCACCGGTAATGTAGGCAGCTTCTTCAAAAATCCTGTCGTTACCGAGGCGCAGTGCAACTCCCTGCTGGCGCATTTCCCTGCCATGCCACACTATCTGATGCCGAATGGTGAAACTAAGCTGGCAGCAGGATGGCTTATCGATCAGTGCCAGCTGAAAGGTTATCGCACCGGAGGCGCCGCAGTTCATCAGCAGCAGGCTCTGGTGCTGATTAACGCTGACAATGCCACACCTGACGATATCGTTGCGCTGGCAAAAACCGTGCGCGCGAAGGTGGGTGAAAAATTTGATGTCTGGCTGGAGCCTGAAGTCCGCTTTATTCAGGCGCAGGGCGAGTGCAACGCTGTCGGAGTAATCGCATGAAAGACCACAATGTCCCGCTAAAGCTGGTCGATATTTTATCTGATGGTGAGTTTCATTCAGGCGAGCAGCTGGGTGAAACACTGGGCATGAGTCGTGCTGCCATAAACAAGCACATCCAGACGTTAAAAAGCTGGGGACTTGACGTCTATACCGTGACAGGGAAGGGCTACAGCCTGTCTGCGCCAATGCAGCTGCTGGATGAGCAGGCAATCCTCTCTCAGGTTGCGCAGGGCAATGTCTCGGTTATCCCGGTGATTGACTCCACAAACCAGTATCTGCTGGAGCGCATGCATGACATGCAGTCAGGTGCCGCCTGTATCGCTGAATATCAGCAGGCAGGTCGTGGCCGGCGCGGGCGTCAATGGTTCTCCCCCTTTGGCGCTAACCTCTACATGTCTATGTACTGGCGTCTGGAACAGGGACCCGCTGCGGCGATGGGCCTTAGCCTGGTGATTGGTATTATCATGGCGGAGACATTACGTTCACTGGGGGCTGATGACGTCCGCGTGAAATGGCCCAACGATATTTACCTTAATGATCGCAAACTGGCGGGTATTCTGGTCGAACTTACCGGGAAAACCGGCGATGCTGCGCAGATCGTTATTGGTGCCGGGATTAACCTGGCGATGCGAACAGCCGATGCATCGCAGATTAATCAGGGCTGGATTAACCTGCAGGAAGCGGGTGTCACGGTGAATCGCAATGAGCTGGCAGCGCGTCTGATCAACAGCCTGCGCGAAGCCCTGCCACTGTTTGAACAGGAGGGATTAACCCCCTTCATTGCGCGCTGGGCGGCACTGGATAATTTCATTAACCGGCCTGTTAAGCTGCTCATTGGCGAACGTGAAGTGCATGGTATTGCGCGGGGCGTTGACAGTCAGGGTGGCTTACTACTGGAGCAGGATGGGGAAATAAAAGCCTGGGTGGGCGGGGAAATATCATTGCGCCCTATCTGAGCAAAAAAGCCTGCACGGGTGCAGGCTTTTTTTTTACAGCAGTTATTTGCGCAGGCGAACCCTATCGACCGCATGATTGCCACTTTTGGTCATGATCAGGCTGGCCCTTTCGCGCGTCGGCAGGATATTTTCCTGCAGGTTGAGCCAGTTAATCTCTTTCCATAAGTTACCTGCTATCTCAACCGCTTCCGCCTCTGAGAGCTGGGCATAATGGTGGAAGTAGGAGTCCGGATCGGTAAAAGCACCCTGGCGGAATTTCAGGAATCGATTGATATACCAGCTTTGCAGCAGATCTTCCTCTGCATCGACATAGATAGAAAAATCGACGAAGTCTGAAACAAAGACATGATGTGGGTCATGGGGATAGTCCATGCCACTCTGTAATACATTCAGACCTTCCAGAATAAGAATGTCAGGCTGTTGTATCACTTTATCGCCATCAGGGATGACATCATAAATCAGATGCGAATAGACCGGCGCAGTCACCTGACTGGCCCCTGATTTCAAATCAGAGACGAAATTGACCAGCCGGTGCATATCATAGGATTGCGGGAAGCCTTTTTTCTTCATTAAACCGCGTTCTTTCAGCACGGCATTAGGATGAAGGAAGCCATCCGTCGTGATTAACTCCACTTTGCGGTGTTCAGGCCAGCGGCTGAGCAACGCCTGCAATACGCGTGCAGTCGTGCTTTTACCAACGGCTACGCTACCCGCAATACTGATGATATAGGGGATTTTCTGGCCATTAGTGCCCAGAAATTGCTCCAGTACAGCCTGTCGGCGAACGTTCGAACTTATATAGAAATTAAGCAGACGCGAAAGTGGCAGATAAATTTCTGCTACCTCCTCCAGCGAGAGATCCTCGTTGATGCCCTCCAGCTGCGCAATCTCTTCCTCTGAAAGCGTCATAGGAACAGAATCACGTAATGCAGCCCACTGCTCACGAGTGAATTCTAAGTAAGGCGTTGTCAGGGGGGTTGTTTTATCCATAAGCATGCATCTGACCGCAAATTCATTGCTATCAACCGCGTGTTATCCGATAAGCAGGACAGCACAGGTGAAATGAATCACGAATCGCTGGTTTATCAGTGAGAACAATGGGCTGGAGGGTATCACCAGTATGGCTTTTAACAGAAGTAAAAAGATAAACGTGATCACGCTTTCGTCGGCATACCCACAAAACGTCATGATGCCTTCAATTATGGCAGCTTTATCGTTGTTTATGATGTTACAGCGCATCACAGCGAACATGCGGCATTTATCTGCTCTGAACATTCAGCCAGACGCCTGATTAACATAATGCTGCTATAAGGGCGTATAGCGAGGCTGATAGGGTACACATTTAATACGTCACCAGAGTCATTTCGAAAAGAACACACCTGATAAGGCCATTTTAGCGGTCTTATTTGGGGGCATCTCCGCTACACCTGAAGCGTGTGCCTGACAAAAATGGCTCCGCTTTCTATAGAAATTCATCGGCGCAGGATAAAAATGACGCAGGACGGGTCGAAAAATCATCGCTCAGTACAAAAGCGCAAAATAAAAAAGCGGCTGGCGGATCATTTATCCTCTGAAATGAGGTGTGCAGAGAGACATCAGGCGACAGCGCGGTCTCGCTGATCTTGTGAAAACAGGGCCAGATTGCACAAATATTCTGCACAAAAACGTCAAAATGCGACGATTTGCACAAATAGTAAGCGATAGAAAAAAATAAGCGATTTTTTAGTTGCATCCAGAGCCCGACCTTCCTAGAATGCGCACCACTTGATGCCGGCTTAGCTCAGTTGGTAGAGCAACTGACTTGTAATCAGTAGGTCACCAGTTCGATTCCGGTAGCCGGCACCATCAAGTAGGTGGGATTCCCGAGCGGCCAAAGGGAGCAGACTGTAAATCTGCCGTCACAGACTTCGAAGGTTCGAATCCTTCTCCCACCACCATCTCAACTTCACGGTTGAGTACAGATAAACAACCTGTTTATTTGTCAGGTGAGTCAATTATCACCCTGAATTCAGACTGAGCGTTAGCGAAGTCAAAGTCGGTCAGCTTCGCTGACAGGCAGTAGATAGTAGAGAAACATTCTCTGTTATCTGCAAGCTACAGAAAGAACAGGTAGCCGAGTTCCAGGATGCGGGCATCGTATAATGGCTATTACCTCAGCCTTCCAAGCTGATGATGCGGGTTCGATTCCCGCTGCCCGCTCCAGATGTGCTGATATGGCTCAGTTGGTAGAGCGCACCCTTGGTAAGGGTGAGGTCCCCAGTTCGACTCTGGGTATCAGCACCACTTCCTTTAATCTCCCTCCTGATTTTCTCTGTAACTTCCTTGCAGTCAGGCATTGCCTGGTTAATGTGATGATATCATTGATATATCCGTGTCTTAGAGGGACTAGCGATGGCTAAAGAGCAATTTCAACGTAACAAACTGCACGTAAACGTGGGCACCATCGGTCACGTTGACCACGGTAAAACCACCCTGACTGCAGCTATCACTACCGTACTGGCTAAAACCAACGGCGGCCAGGCTCGTGCATTCGATCAGATCGACAGCACGCCTGAAGAAAAAGCCCGCGGTATCACTATCAACACTGCACACGTTGAGTATGAGACTGCTGCACGTCACTACGCTCACGTGGACTGCCCAGGCCACGCCGACTATGTGAAAAACATGATCACCGGTGCTGCGCAAATGGACGGCGCGATCCTGGTTGTTGCTGCGACTGATGGCCCTATGCCACAGACCCGTGAGCACATCCTGCTGGGTCGTCAGGTTGGCGTTCCTTACATCATCGTGTTCCTGAACAAGTGCGACATGGTTGATGATGAAGAGCTGCTGGAGCTGGTAGAGATGGAAGTACGTGACCTGCTGTCACAGTACGACTTCCCAGGCGATGACACCCCAATCGTTCGTGGTTCTGCGCTGAAAGCGCTGGAAGGCGTTCCTGAGTGGGAAGCTAAAATCGTTGAACTGGCTGAACACCTGGATACCTATATCCCGGATCCAATCCGTGCAATCGATAAGCCGTTCCTGCTGCCAATCGAAGACGTATTCTCAATCTCTGGCCGTGGTACCGTTGTTACCGGTCGTGTTGAGCGCGGCATCGTTAAAGT